>OZ243947.1:0-1237500 GCA_965214375.1 Cellvibrionaceae bacterium
TGTGATTAAAAACATCGTTCATGCCGTAAAGCATGAAATGTCTGACGTGGTTGTCGATATGATTCCTTCTTATGCATCTATTCATATTACTTTCAATCTGTTGAAGATATCCGGTTCGGAGTTTAAATCTAAACTGGAATCTTTGGAAAAGAGTCATCAGTTTGAAAAAACAAACGAAGGCGAAGAAAAAGTCATCGAAATCCCTGTCTACTATGGAGAGGAAGTTGCTCTTGACCTTCCGTTTATAGCAGAAAGGGCCGGATTAACAGAAAGTGAAGTTATCGAAGCCCACTCAAGTGAAATTTATGATGTTTATGCGATAGGTTTTTCTCCAGGTTTTGCTTATTTAGGCAATGTTGATGAACGTATTGCGACGCCTCGTAAAGAAACCCCTCGCCAAAAAGTGGTTAAAGGAAGCTTGGGTATCGCTGATCAACAAACGGCGATATACCCAGCTGATTCACCTGGAGGTTGGCAAATTATTGGTAGAACCACTGTGCAATTAATCGATTATGAGAGTGAAAACCTGACGCATTTTGCTGCGGGAGACAAGGTTAAATTCATACCGATGACAAAAGAAGAATATGTGCAAATGGGGGGAGCCTTTTAATGTCGCTTAAAGTATTAGCTTCTGGACTATTAACCTTGGTTCATGATTATGGCCGTTATGGCTATCAAAGTATCGGTGTGACTAACGGCGGTCCTCTGGATGAGCACGCTTTCTCGTGGGCGAATAGATTGTTAGACAATCACTATAATGCCGCACAACTGGAAATCAGTTTTGGTGGTTTCGGTGCTGAATTTACCGAAGACACTATGATAGCTCTATGCGGTGCTGATCTGGGTGCAACAGTGAATGGGCAGCCCATAAAACCTTGGTATTCATACGCGGTATGTAAGGGTGATAAGATTCAATTTGCATCGCCAGTATCTGGTTTGCGCAGCTATCTTGCGGTAAAGGGCGGATTTACGGTTGCTGCTCAATTATCCAGTTGCTCCACCGTTGTTCGTGAAAAATTGGGTGGGCTGCATAAAAAAGGCGAAAAACTCTCAGAAGGTGATGAGTTACGTTATAGTCAAAGTCCTTCTGAACAGTGTAAACGTGTTCCAGCAAGGTATATTCCTGAATATAAACAAGAGATTACCTTACGGTTTATCCCTAATTTTTCAGCGGTGTCCGTTGGCAAAACCGGTTACGACTTATTTGTTAAAGAACCTTACGAAGTGAGTCACAATATAGACCGGATGGGATACCGTCTATCGGGTCAGCCTATTGAAACTGAATCGACTGGAATCATCTCGCAGGGTATTTCTATGGGTTCTATTCAGGTGCCTAAAGATGGTCAACCCATTGTGTTAATGCGAGATCGCCAAACGATGGGTGGTTATCCATTGTTAGGTTGTGTTGCATACCTTGACTTGCCATTATTGGCACAAAGTGTTCCTGGTACAAAGATATCCTTTGTGCCTGTTGATGTCGCTGATGCTGAAAAAGAGTTACTTGAAAACAAAACGTTTTTTAGTGTGCCTCTTTAATTGCTGTCCTGCACTTTCAATGACAGAATAATAGCGAATGCACATAGTGTGTGTTTGCTATTATATACATGTCTCTCATCAAGCCTCTGGTATTCTTATGGATACATTACATATTATCGTTCTTGCTCTAATCCAAGGTATTACTGAGTTTTTGCCGATTTCCAGCTCTGGTCATTTGATCTTACCCAGTGGGTTGTTGGGCTGGCCTGAGCAGGGTTTGGCGTTTGATGTTGCCGTTCATGTAGGAACCTTAACCGCTGTCATGTTTTATTTTCGTCATGATGTTAGCCATATGATTTCTGCATGGTGTTTAAGCACTTTTAAGGGAAATCATAGTGATGATAGCCGCCTTGCCTGGTTTGTGGTGTTGGCAACGATTCCTGCGGGATTAGCAGGTTTGTTGTTTAATGATCTTATTGAAACATATTTGCGTTCTACGTTGGTGATTGCTTTAACAACGATTATTTTTGGACTTTTGCTGGGATGGGCAGATCGTGATGCGCAAGGCAAGAGTAAGCAGCTAACACAACTCACGATTAAGATTGTACTGATTATCGGTATCGCACAGGCACTGGCGCTAATTCCAGGTACATCGCGTTCAGGTATTACTATTACCGCAGCATTGTTGTTTGGCTTGCAGCGTGATGCGGCTGCACGTTTCTCATTCTTGTTATCTATTCCAATTATTGTACTCAGTGGTGGTTCCAAAGGGCTTGAACTGTTAGGCGACACGGGCGTTAATTGGGGGGATATGGCGTTAGGTGCACTGGTTGCTGCCGTCAGTGCCTTTCTATGTATCCATTATTTTTTAAAATTTATTAATAACATTGGTATGATGCCCTTTGTTATTTACCGTTTGTTGTTAGGTAGCTTTTTACTGATGCGGAGCTTTTCCTATGTCTCTTTCTGATACACAAGTATTTAACGAAGGATTGCTTGCCTTTATTGATGCTTCACCTACGCCATTTCACGCGGTTCAAACGATGGCAGGTGAATTATTGCAAGCAGGTTTTACGGAGTTGTTGGAAAGTGAACGTTGGCAGCTTGAAGACGGTAAAAGTTACTTTATTGCACGTAACTTCTCTTCCATTATTGCATTTACCTATCATCCGAAAGCCTTTGCGGAAAAAGGCATTCGTATGGTGGGTGCTCATACCGATAGCCCTTGTTTACGGGTAAAGCCCCAGCCCGAGATTCATAAAAAAGGTTACTTTCAACTGGGCGTAGAAACTTATGGTGGGGTGTTGTTATCCCCTTGGTTTGATCGTGACTTGTCGTTGGCAGGCAGAGTTAATTTTATTGATAACCAGAAGAATCTTCGTAGTGCATTGATTGATTTTAAAGATCCGATTGCCGTTATTCCCAGTCTTGCTATTCATTTGCACCGTGAAGCCAACGATGGCAACAAGATTAATAAACAACAACATATGCCGCCAATATTGATGCAGACAGGCAGCGATGAAAATATTGAGTTTCGTGATTGGCTCAGTGCTCAATTACAGGCGCAGGGTGAGGACAATGTTGCACAGGTACTTGATTATGAATTGAGTTTTTACGATACCCAAACCGCTGCGATTGTTGGCTTGAAGAAAGAGTTTATTGCGTCAGCACGGTTGGATAACTTGATAAGTTGTTATGTGGGTCTGCAAGCACTGCTTGCAGCAGATAGGCGTCAGCCCGCAATATTGGTGTGTAATGATCACGAGGAGGTGGGTAGTGCATCTGCTTCTGGCGCTCAAGGACCGATGTTGGATCAGTGTCTGCAGCGACTTATCCCCGATATTGAAAACCGTTTGCGTACTATTGACCGTTCATTAATGATCTCTACAGATAATACCCATGGTGTTCATCCTAATTATGCAGATAAAAATGAGCAAAATCATGGGCCGTTGTTAAATCATGGTCCAGTGATTAAAATCAATGCTAACCAACGTTATGCCACCAATAGCCATACCAGCAGCTTTTTCCGAATGTTGTGTCAACAGCATGGATTTGACCCACAAGTATTTGTTACACGCAGTGACATGCCTTGTGGTAGTACGATTGGCCCCATTACGGCAACAGAAGTTGGGGTGCGCACAATTGATATTGGCTTAGCGACATTTGCCATGCATTCTATTCGTGAGCTAGCTGGTACTGAAGATGCGATACAATTAACAAAAGTATTAACCACTTTTTTTCAACAATAACGATTATGAGTAAACACACTGTTAATAACTTGCCTGCACACGATAAACAGCGCACCCTAACGGGGATTACTACTACGGGTACCCCGCACTTGGGAAATTATGTCGGAGCGATTCGACCCGCCATTGCGGCGAGTCAACAAGCGGATAACCGATCATTTTATTTTCTAGCAGATTTTCATGCGTTGATTAAAAGTCAGGAGCCGGACAAGATTCACCAATCAGGTAAAGAAATTGCGGCGACCTGGCTGGCTTTAGGGCTAGATGTTGATAATGCAGTTTTTTATCGTCAGTCGGATATTCCAGAAATTCCAGAATTGTGTTGGTTTCTTACCTGTATGGCTGTCAAAGGGCTAATGAACCGTGCCCATGCCTACAAAGCGGCGGTGCAAGCCAATCAGGAAGCCAATGAAGACCCCGATTTTGGTGTTACTATGGGTTTATATAGTTATCCCGTACTAATGGCAGCGGATATTTTAATGTTTAACGCGGATCATGTGCCTGTGGGCAAGGATCAAATTCAACATGTAGAAATGGCACGGGATATTGCTGCACGGTTTAACCATCATTTTGGTGACCACTTCGTGCTGCCGCAGGCAGTTGTTGATGACAATGTTGCAGTACTACAAGGCCTTGATGGCCGTAAAATGAGTAAAAGTTACCATAATACTATTCCATTATTTTTGCCGGAACAAAAGCTTAAAAAACACATTAATAAAATCAAAACCAACCTGCTGGAACCAGGTGAGCCTAAAGACCCGGATACCTCAACTGTATTTCAGATATGGCAGGCCTTTGCTTCAGAAGAGCAAGCCGCACATATGCGCCAAGCATTTCTAGACGGTATTGCGTGGGGTGAGGCCAAAAAACAATTGTTTGAACTGATTAACGACGAAATCGGTGACGCCCGTGAGCGTTATAATGCATTGCTGGAGAAACCCGATTATATTGAGGATGTATTACAGCAGGGGGCAACTAAAGCTCGAGGGTATTCGCAGCCCTTGTTGGAAAATTTGCGTGAGGCAGTGGGTATTCGTTCTTTTCAGCAGGTGTGAATAATGAATAAAATTGTTATTCATTATTGTGTTCAATGTCAGTGGTTGTTGCGTTCGTCATGGATGGCACAAGAGTTACTTTACACATTTTCTGAAGAGATTCACGAGCTTGTATTAAAACCCGGTAGTGGTGGGGTGTTTGAAATTATCGCTAATGATAAAGTGGTTTGGTCACGTAAGGATGATGGCGGATTTCCTGAAATTACCGAGTTAAAGCGGCGTGTGCGCAATGTGATTGCGCCAGAGAAAAAATTGGGTCACATTGATAGTAAATAATGACGAAGGTGTAGTCCAAATTTCCCATGTTGCCCTAAAAATTTTCCGGGTAGAAAACCAGAGAGGACTCCATTGATGAATTGCCATACAGTATTTTACGCTTGTTTATTGGGACTTCTATCCTCATTTGTTATGGCCGGTGAGGCGGATGTACTTGCCGTGGAAGTGCATCAAACCAGCTCGGGTGTATATCGTTTTGATGTCACGGTAAAACACGATGACACGGGTTGGGATCATTATGCCGATAAATGGGATGTGTTAGATGAGCAAGGTGAGGTATTGGCAACGCGAGTATTACACCATCCACATGTAAATGAGCAGACGTTTATACGTAGCCTTTCTGGAGTAAAAATTCCCCAGGATATGAAAAAAGTCATATTGCGTGCACATGATTATGTACATCACTATGGTGGTAAAACAGTCATAGTAGATTTGCCTTAAATATTGTAATGCAATGAAAATATGGATCGACGCAGATGCCTGCCCTAATGTGATTAAGGAAATCGTTTTCCGTGCGGCTCAGAGTACAAAAACCGAGGTCATGCTGGTTGCCAACCAGTTTATTAAAACACCTCCTTTAACGTTTATTAAATGTGTTGTTGTTGAATCTGGTTTCGATGTGGCTGATAACGAAATTGTACGTCGTGTTTGTCCTAGAGATTTAGTGGTAACCAGTGATATTCCTTTGGCTGATGAAGTGATTACCAAGGGAGCTCTTGCCTTAAGTCCTCGTGGCGAAATGTTTACCAAAGACAATATAAAATCGCGATTAAATATTCGCGACTTTATGGAAACTATGCGTAGTAGTGGTGTGCAAACGGGAGGTCCACCTGCGTTAAGCCAGGGTGATCGTAAAGCTTTCGCAGGTTATTTGGATAAGTGGTTAGCGAAGCAGCAGCAATAGCAGTCTACTTTATTTCTGGTACCCACTGAAAAAATTCTTTAGATTGCTAATAGCCATTTCTAATTCATCTTTGCGTGGTAAAAACACAATACGAAAGTGATCGGCAGCAGGCCAGTTAAAAGCACTCCCTTGTACTAACAACACTTTATGTTCACTTAAAAAATCCAATACCCATTGTTCGTCATTGTGAATATTGAATTGCTTAATATCCACTTTGGGAAATAGATAAAGTGCCCCTTTGGGTTTAACACAGGAGAGCCCCGGGATATTGTTGACCATTTCCCAAGCTAAATCGCGTTGCTCTTTTAAACGGCCGCCGGGTAGTATCAGTTCATTAATACTTTGATAACCACCGAGAGCAGTTTGTATGCCCAACATGGCGGGCGCATTGGCGCACAGGCGCATAGAGGCCAGCATATCCAGACCTTCGATATAACTCTCAGCACCGCGCTTTTGGCCGCTGATGATCATCCAGCCAGCACGAAAGCCTGCCAAACGATAAGACTTAGACAAACCATTAAAACTTAAACACAGTACATCCTGAGCCAAACGCGCCATAGGAATAAATGTGGCATCATCATAGAGAATTTTACTGTAAATCTCGTCAGCAAAAATAATAAGCTTGTGTTGCCGTGCCAGCTCAACAATGTCTTCCAGTAGATCCTGGCTATATACAGAACCCGTTGGATTGTTTGGATTAATCACAACAATACCGCGAGTATTGGGCGTGATTTTACGCTTGATATCGTTAATATCCGGAAACCAGTCTGCCTGTTCAGCACACAGATAGTGGACAGGTTTGCCGCCACTTAAATTCACCGCCGCCGTCCATAGAGGATAATCCGGGGCAGGAATCAGAATTTCATCCCCCTGATCCAGTAATGCCTGCATAGACATCACGATCAGTTCACTCACACCGTTGCCTAGATAAATATCGTCAATCTGTACATCGGGGATTTGCAGTTGCTGACTTTCATGCATAATCGCTTTGCGTGCAGCAAACATACCTCTAGAATCAGTGTAACCTTGAGCATCACGAATATTACTGATGACATCCTGAATAATTTCGTCAGGCGCGTCAAAACCGAAGGGTGCCGGGTTACCAAGATTCAATTTTAGAATCTTATGACCTTCTTCCTCCAGTTGATGGGCTTTTTTCAGTACTGGCCCGCGAATGTCATAACAGACATCGTCCAGCTTGCGGGATTTTTTGGTGATATTCATGGTCTAATGTTCAATATTTAAGGGTAGAAGCACATCATAACAAACCTTTGTAGGCATGGATGCCGGAAAAGAGCGTACAAGGATGTATTAACAGCGTGTTTATTATGATGTGTTTCTACCATTATTCATAAAGCGATATATAAGGGGGAGATTATGTCAGATCAAGACCCTAAATGGAAAGAAAACCTGACTCCCGAGGAATACCATGTCTGCTGGGAGAAAGGCACTGAGCGCGCGTTTACAGGCTGTTATTGGGATGAAAAGTCACCGGGTGTTTATTTGTGCAAATGTTGCCAAAAGCCGTTGTTTGATTCTGAGACCAAATACGATTCCGGTTCTGGCTGGCCAAGTTTTTATCAGCCTTTGGAGAACGAGAGTATTCAGGAAATTATGGATACCGCTTATGGTATGGTTCGAAACGAGGTGACGTGCCGGCATTGTGGCAGCCATTTGGGGCATGTGTTTACTGATGGGCCACAGCCGACAGGTCTGCGTTACTGTATTAACTCGGCATCGTTACATTTACAGAAAAAAGACTAATCGTAGATATTTTTCTTTTTCCAATCGGAGTCTTCATCGTATTCATACCATTGTGATTCTTCGGACGACGGTGTTTCCTCAGCTGCTTTGGCATTTATGAGTCTCTCTTCTTCGCTCAGGCGGGCATCTTCCATCTCTTTCAGGCGAGGGACTTCTTCATTAATGAATTTGATAATGCTTTTATAATCATTTGGTGTTTCTTTTAACAACAGATTTTTTGCCAGTTCATAGAAATGTATGCCTAGTTTAGGTTTGTTGTTGTCTTTGGCTTGTTTGGCACAAAAGCTGTAGTTATCCACTGTCAAATTTATGGAAAGCTCTTTTAATAATGCTTTGTAATGTGCACATTGTTTATTGGTAATTTGTCCGCGCTGCATGGATTTTAGGCAAAAGCCATTGAGTATATTGATATATTGCCTGAGTTCATTGATTTGTGCCGCACTTTGAAAATGTTGTTGCTTACGGTTTTCTGGCTGGCGTAACGCGGCTTCCATTTGGGCTGAATGCATTTTAAAGGCTTCACTATAAGAGGGTTCAGCAGGTTCTAGATTGGTTAATTGTTCGTAGGCGTCTACAACCGCGCGGTATACAAAAACAGTGATTTCTTTGGGAAGATAGTAGTCCGGGAATGCACTCAGAATCTGCACCAGCTCATTTGCACGATTTTTCAAGGCGCGATGTAAGCGTTGCTTTTCTTGGTTGCGTTCACCGATGGTTTGTCGGATAAAGACATAACAAACCAAAAGGGCGACAATACCGATGATGGCAATAGTAATATAAATCTGTGTCATAAGATGATGTGCACAATTACGCCAATTTTCGTCATATATTCAGTATAGACGGTATTTGGATACTACTTGAGAGTTGCTCAAGTTTTACTTAAGTGGTTGTTTCCCCATAAATATTTTTAAGAAATGGTTGACAGTTTGGGCCGCGATACATAGAATGCGCACCTCTTCTGAGAACTGCTGCAAATGGCAGTTACAGAAAGTACTAGGTCCCCTTCGTCTAGTGGCCTAGGACACCGCCCTTTCACGGCGGGAACAGGGGTTCGAACCCCCTAGGGGACGCCATTTATGCGGGAATAGCTCAGTGGTAGAGCACAACCTTGCCAAGGTTGGGGTCGCGAGTTCGAATCTCGTTTCCCGCTCCAAATAATATCTATAAATCAATGGTTTATAGATGTCCTTGTACTATGGTTTTTATAAAAGCTAATACTTCTTTTAGAAAGAAGCAGGCTTATTTTGTGTAAAAAAGTACGCACCAAATTACCTCTTTTAACATCTTGCCCCACCAGATAAAGATTGTTGACATTAAGCTGGTTTAAAAATTTCTGAGTTAGAGACGTAACATTGCTTGTATCATAAGCGGGAGCAGGAATAGGTGAGTCGCTAATGCCAGGTAAGTCAACAGCAATGACTTGGTAGTGTTCTGATAATAACGGTATAAGCTTACGCCACGCGTAAATAGAAAAAATTCTAATTAATAAAAAAGATAGAGGGCCGTAAGAAATATTGATCAGAAAATAGTAAAAAGTTAACTATTTCAGTCATTCTATCGTGGAATAAATCAATGGCAGGTTGTTAAAACTTAATGAAGTTCTACGCGAGAATAATCGGCAGGATTACTGCCTGACATGCGGTAAGATGATGCTTCTCTGTGAACGTTGGTTCTAGATTTCAAATTCCAATAAACCAAGGCCTCTTCACAAATCGCTTTTTGTTTGTTAGTTAGGGGTAGTCCATTACCCCATTTTCCATGCTTAAGCGCGCGTTCAAATTCGCTGATGACATCAGCGGAAAGGCCGCGTACTACATGTTAAAAGCTCACGATTAGGCTACGTCTTTTGTTTCAGCGACTTTCAGCTGAGATTCGGCTGGTTTTGGTTCTGCAGAAGAGATACCTGCACCAACCAATGGATTACGTGAACCAACCGCTTCTTCGAGAGAATTAAATCCGTCTGCCTTGAGGAGTTTAACCAGTCCACGGTTGATTTCGTTAATGTTCTGTGGACCGTCAAAGATCATGGTAGTGATCATGTGTAACAGGTTAGCACCAGAGGTGATCTTCTCATACGCATCTTTTGCACTGAAGATACCGCCAACACCAATGATGGTTTTCTTACCACCAGTACGGCGATAAACATGACGAATCACATCAGTCGCAATACGTTGAAGTGGCAAACCACTCATCGCGCCTTTCCCTTTTGGTAATAGACCTTTATTGGTTGGGTATTCTTCAGGGATATGTTCATTATTCACTGCTGGTTTGGCTAAGTTAGTCAACACGAAGCCTTCCATACCATGTTCAACACAAGCATCTACGATAATATCGATTTCTTCAATCGTCATATCTGCCGCTAGTTTTACATAAATAGGATGATCAGTCAGAGGGCGAATTTCTTTGTTAACGGCTTCAAGCAGTGCATCCAGATTACCACGCTCAACGAAAGGCTCGCCGTCTTGTGTATTGGGGCAGCTAATGTTGATGGTGAAGTAATCACCAATATCTTTGAATAGCGTCATTGTTTTCAGGTAATCTTCGATAGAGTCCTCTAGAACGAATTCTGGTGTGATATTGGACTTGGCAGCGTTGATACCGACTCTTAGTCGACCAAACTTAGCCTTAGCCAGACGCGTTGCGATCTTTTCTGCGCCTTGGTTATTCAGTCCGTACCATACGACGATCGCTTTTGATTTGATCATACGGAATAGGCGTTTGCCGGGGTTACCTGGGCAAACCTCACCGGTGAATGAACCTAGCTCAGCTAATCCAAACCCAAGAGAAGGGTAAATCTTTGTGAGCTCGCCATCTTTGTCAAAGCCTGCAGACAAGCCAACAGGGTTGCGATATTCAACGCCATCGACAGTAGATTTGAGGCTTTTGTGCCCGTAGTCGAAGAACAATGATGTCAATGCACGTGTTAGAAAATTACTGCCTAAAACAACACCCACGCGCTTTAACGCATAGTGAGCGTTCTCAGGTTCCATTAGAAATATGAGAGGGCGCACAGTGCGATACAGTACCCAGAGAATAAAGTTTCTAATTCCAACTATAAAGTTCATAACAATTAACCTATTTTGTGTCCAAGTGTTTAATGAGATTCTGAATATTAATGTAAATGATTATAGTTTTCATTTGCATTAAGGTCAAATGGTTATGGGGTTCGTGCTGGCGACTGGAGGGTGCTCGGACAAGAAGATCATTGCCGAGCATAAAAAAAGCACATCCATGGATGTGCTTTTTTATCTCTATCATTTGTATTTATATAATTAGTCGCCACACTCGGGGTCTCTACAGCTTGAGTCTCCGCAGCCAATTTGTACATGTCCATCGTTCAATTCATCTTCTGTGGCCTCGCGTATGGCGACGATTTAGACGTCAAAATGCAGGTTCTTGCCTGCCAATGGATGATTGCCATCAACGGTAATCATGTCGCCCTCAACCTTGGTGACGGCGACGACTTGCATCCCGTGTTGAGTTTGGGCATGAAACTCCATGCCAACCTCAATGGTATCTATCCCTGCAAACATATTTTTAGGTAATTCCGGAATCAGGGAGTCATCGTAAGCACCATAGCCTTCTTCAGGTGCTACGACTACAGTGAGTGTGTCGCCTATGGTTTTGCCTTCCAGTTATTTTTCTAAACCAAGTACAATATTTTGAGCTCCCTGAATATACTTTAGCGGCTTCTGTCCTTCCGATGATTCCAGAATATCTCCGGCATCGTTTTTTAGCGTGTAATGAATACTGGCGACTAGATTATTGCTGATTTGCATAGTGTTAAGCCTTATTTGGAGATGAGTAGTTGACCATTCACGGTTGCCTGCTTCAAATGAATCGCCAGTTTTTTCTTGTTATCCTCGTAGTGTTCAAGGCTAACAAGTAAATAGTGCCAGTCTTTCGCTAGCCAAAGGTAAGTCACTTGTTGAGCATTATCGTCACGCTTCACAGCAACTTTAAACGTGTTTAAGGAACCTGCCTCTGTTGCCAGAATTTCTTCATCGGTCACAGAGAAATGATATTGTCGTAGAGAATCTTTGTTGGCTACCGTATATGTACCTGATGGTTTGCCCTGTGCAATGTCCAACGATAACTGTAACTGATAGTTTAGTGTGTCCAAGGTTTTTACGGTATACGATAGAGATGTTTCCTTATCTTTATACAGGCTTTGAATGTTTTTTTTCTCGGACAGGAAGCGTAATGAGCGTTCTCGGGTTTTACCCAATGCAGTTTGTTGATAGTGGTAGTGCCGCGACTGGATGAAGCCATTGTGATATTGAAAAATGGACTGCTCATTCAAGCTGGCAGCCCATGAGTCCGCTTTAAACTGTAATTTATAGTGTTGGTCTTTTTTTGTTAATGCGCGTTCTGCGGTAACCGCAAAGCCTTTAATATTGGCATCATAGGTTGCCATAAATTCAACGAGTGTAGTACTACTGTAGGTTTTTGTTGAGAAAAAAACCAACAGCAATAATATTAAAGTACGGTAAACGCCTATCCCCATCTTATCGAGTGTCCAATTGGTAACCATTTTTTGGCAACGGTTTATTATCTAGCATAACGTAACCCTCTGTGTGCAGATTCAAGCGTTTTTCAGCAAACCATAAGACCGCCATGGGGTAAATGATATGCTCTTGTTGCAATACGCGTTTGGCTAATACATCTGCATTATCATTTTGTAATATAGGCACAATCGCCTGAATAACCGCTGGCCCGCCATCCAGCTCCTCTGTGACAAAATGCACACTGACGCCATGACAATTATCCCCTGCATCTAGTGCGCGTTGGTGTGTATTAAGTCCTTGATATTTTGGTAATAACGACGGATGTATGTTTAGCATTTTGCCATGAAATTGCTGAACAAAGCCTGAAGTTAAAATACGCATAAAACCTGCTAAAACGACAAGATCTGGCTGGTAGTTGTTAATGCTGTTGGCCAGCTCGGCATCGAAGCTTTCGCGATCGGAAAAGTGCTTGTGGTCAATAACATGACTTGGGATGCCGGCGTTACGCGCACGCTCCAGCCCCATGACATTGTCTTTATTGCTGATTACCGCGACGATATCGATAGGTAGTTGACTGGCAAGTTGTTGGTCAATCAGTGCTTGTAGATTGGAGCCGCCACCCGAAATCAACACAACCACACGGCAACAGGAGGATGCGCTCATCGTAGAATAACGCCCTCTGCATGGTCATTACTTGCTGCAATATGCCCAATAACCCAAGCGTTTTCACCTTGTGAGGCTAATATGTCCAGTGTTTTTTGTTGCTGATCTGCGGGTACGCAGACAACCATACCAACCCCACAGTTCAAGGTGCGATACATTTCATTGTGCTCGATATTGCCCGCTTGTTGCAGCCATTGGAATACAGCAGGGATTTCCCAGCTTTGGGTATCAATAATCGCGCTGGTACTCTCGGGTAAGACGCGTGGTAAGTTCTCTAACAGACCACCACCCGTAATGTGTGAAAGTGCATGTAATGGGATATCTTTCATGAGTTCCAGCAAGGGTTTTACATAAATTTTGGTAGGAGCCATTAATGCGTCTTTTAAGGGAGTGTCGCCAACAGTCATATTAAGGTCAGTATTGTCGACCTCCAACACCTTACGAATCAGCGAATAACCGTTGGAGTGTGGGCCACTTGAGCTTATGGCGATCAGCACATCACCCGCGCCGACTTTGCTGACATCAATAATGTTTTCTTTTTCAACGATACCAACACAGAAACCCGCCAGATCATAATCTTCGCCTTCATACATACCTGGCATTTCAGCAGTTTCACCTCCGACCAATGCACATCCAGCTTGTAGGCAGCCTTCACCTATGCCTGTTACCACATCGGTAGCAACATCGACATTGAGATGCCCGGTCGCGTAGTAATCCAGAAAAAACAGTGGTTCGGCACCTGCGACGATAAGGTCGTTAACACACATCGCGACTAAATCAATACCAATGGTGTCATGTTGTTGTAAATCCATGGCCAGTCGTAATTTGGTGCCTACACCGTCAGTGCCTGAAACCAATACGGGTTGGCGGTAACCTTGGGGTAGTTCAAACAATGCACCAAAGCCCCCCAAGCCTGCCATTACCTCAGGGCGGCGTGTTTTCTTGGCGACGCCTTTGATACGTTCAACCAGTGCATTTCCGGCGTCAATGTCGACACCAGAATCTTTATAGCTTAAGGAAGTGGTCGTTGGGGAAGAAGGTTGCTCACTCATAAATCATATCTTGGGTCGGTAAAAAGTGCGTATTCTATCAGTTTGCAGCCTATCATTGCAGTGGATTTTTTACAGGATTCTGTCAAACTAGCGGCCTTGAATAAGGACGCATCACTATGTTGTTGACCATACCACACCGTGGTTTTCTTTGTATTTTCTTATCTGTGGCGTTATTTTCTGTTAGTGCTATTGCAGAAAAGCGTATTGATTTGTATCAGGATGACCAATTGGTTCTTGATCAGTCAGAGTCTTTGCGCAAGCAGGCCGTTGCTAAAGGCTTGTCTGCCGTGTTGGTAAAAATGTCGGGTCAGCAGCAGGTTTTACTCAACCCACTCATCAAAGATGCGTTGACGCGTGCAGAAAGCTATCTGCTGCGCTATAGCTATGAATCGACAGAAGAAACCATTGTGCTGGCTGGTGAACAGCGCCAAGCAAGACGTTTGCGTCTGTTTTACTCTCCCACAGCAGTCAAACGAATCATGACATCAGCACAAATTCCCCTGTGGTTTGAAAATCGTCCCGAGGTGCTTTTTTGGTTGGCTGGGGATAGACAAGGTAAACGGTTACTCGACTCTGAATCATCGGTAATTAAAGATTTTAAGTCTGTTGCCTACAAACGGGGTTTGCCTTTAGTGGTGCCTTTGTTGGATTTGAATGACCGTCAACAATTACCCGTCGCACGCCTCTGGGCAATGGATGAAGCAACCATTCGGCAGGCGTCTGCGCGTTATAGTCTGGACGGTATACTGGCAGGGCGTGTACAACAATCCGGTAGTCAATGGTCTGGTCGTTTTTTATTGATCCATAAAGGCCAGCGTCAATATTTTACTGCCACAGCGGCAACATCACAGAACTTGGCTAATAGGATCATCGCACAGGCAGCGGCTTACTACGCAACACAGGATGCGGTTGTGGTTAATGAGGAGCACACCGCGCCTTCAATGACCGTCACGGTTGATAATATCCAAGGATTTGAACACTATGCGGCGTTGCTGACATTGTTGGAAGAATTGCCCATTATTGCTGCCGTTATGGTGAGCCATGTTGATGCTGAAACCGTAACGCTGGAACTCAGCTACAGTGGTACAACTGACAAAGTATTGTCTGCGTTAGCGAATGTGTCGTTGATACAGCAAGTTGACGCTAGTGATGGCATTGGCGTTGATGCCCACTTTATTTGGCGCTAATGGCGATACAATTACCCCTCTCAATTGCTTTGCGTGTCGATGCTCAGTTCGATAATTTTCTGGTTTGTGAAAAAAATCAGCTAGTTGTCGAAGCCTTGCATGATTTTTTTGTGAATGATTATGACACGTCTATGATGATATGGGGTGAACATGGCTGTGGTATCAGCCACTTGTTGCAAGCGGCTCAACAGAAAAAAGCAGCCAGTAATATGCAATATCTCCCATTACGGGATTTATTGCACTATCCGGCAGAATCTATTTGTCAGGGATTAGAAACATTGGATGGGCTAATTGTCGACAATATTGAAGTGATCGCAGGCCATCAAAATTGGGAAGAGCATTTCTTTTTTTTGTTCAATCGTCTCCGAGAATCAGGAAAAAAACTATTAATGGGCGCGCATCAATCACCACAATCGTTGAATATATCGTTACCGGATTTACGTTCACGTATGCAGTGGGGAAGTGTGTACCATGTGCACTCATTACAAGATGATGAAAAAAAACAGGTGCTGGTAAACCGCGCACAAGCGCAGGGTATGTCGTTAAGTGAGGAGGTTGCACAATACATTATTCAACGTTATAGCAGAAAGATGAACGATCTTATGGCTGCGCTACAACAACTGGATAATGCGTCACTAAGCTCTCAGCGTTTGTTGACAATTCCCTTTGTAAAGCAGACGCTGAATGTATGAATTCACAAGCATTATAAGCGCTGTAACCCTCTACTCGACATCATGGCACCAATAAAAATAACAATGGATAATGTCAGGCCTATCCAGTCGCTAGCATCGGCTAATGGTGATCCTGTTTCAACAACGTAAGCGGTAAAGTACGCCAGAATAATAAAACATAGCCAGCTATGTGAGCGGTAATATTTGTTCAGAATTCCCGGAATGACAATCAATAATGGTAAGGTCTGCAAAATCAGTAGCTGCCAAGAGTTTTCGGAGTCATTGATATATTTAACCAATAATAAAAGTAACAGGGAAAGCAGGCCGACGTAAGTGGCTAATAAATACCTATTTAATGTTTTATTGTCGGTCAATAATGACATGGCTATAATTTCGCACCAATAGTGGCTACCCGGTGTCCAAGCGCCTGACACAGGCGGTTTTCTTCATCACTGAGTGTAGAGCTGCTCTCTAGCGCTAAATGCGAAGCGCCATAAGGCGTCCCTCCTGTTGTTGTTTTCATTAAATCCTGTTCACTGTAAGGTAAGCCAGTAATTAACATGCCGTGATGTAATAAGGGAATCATCATTGTTAGCAAGGTGCTCTCCTGACCACCATGCAAACTGCCCGTAGATGTAAATACGGCCGCAGGCTTATCGATCAAGTCGCCATTGACCCAGTGGCTACTGGTGGTATCCAGAAAATACTTAAGCGGTGCTGCCATATTGCCAAATCGTGTTGGGCTGCCAAGCACCAAGCCTCTACAGTGGCGTAAATCATCATGTGTACAGTAGATAGCACCCGTTTCTGGAATTTTTGCAGCAGTCGCCTCACATTCGGTAGAGACATTTGGTACAGTGCGTAAACGGGCATCAATGCCTGCTTTTTCAACACCGCGGGCAATTTGTTTTCCCATCGCTTCGGTGCTGCCATGGGTGCTGTAATACAGGATAAGAATGTAGGGTTTCTCGATCATGATCAAAGGATATCCAGTACGTTTTCAGGTGGGCGACCTAAAATGGCTTTGTCTCCATTCACTACAATGGGGCGTTCGATTAGGCGTGGAAATGTAACCATAGCCTCAATCAATTCCTTTTCGGATAAAGTTTTGTCGCTAAAATTATGGTCTTTATATTCATCCTCGCCTGTGCGCATCAATTTCCTAGCGGACAATCCCAGTTTTCTCAGCAAGGTTTTCAGGGTCTTGGCATCTGGTGGTGTGTCCAGATATAACACAATGTTGGGAGACATGCCTTTTTCTTCAATTAAGGCTAATGTTTGCCTCGATTTGGAGCAGCGCGGGTTTTGATAAATCGTTGTCATGGTGTCAAATTTCCGCCACTTTGGTAATTATTAGTTAACAAGTTCTGGCATTTTATACGTTTTATCAAGTACTTGCTGATATTTTTATAGTTAAAACAACTTTATGAAATTTTTTGTGGCGATTTGAAATTTCTGTCTATACTTATGGATAACGAAGCGTTACTACTGGAATCACGTCAGTAATAATGTCAACCGAAAAGATAGTGTGAGAATTATGACGACACCACTACTAATTTGTGATGATTCAAATATGGCCCGTAAACAAGTGGCTCGTTCACTCCCGGAAAATTGGGATGTGGATATTACCTTTGCAACCAATGGTATTGAAGGACTTGCAGCTATTCGTGAGGGTAAGGGCGAAATGGTTTTTCTTGACCTTACCATGCCAGAAATGGACGGCTACGGCGTGTTGGAACATGTTTTCAATGAGGGCTTAAATGCCATGATAATTGTCATTTCTGGAGATATACAACCTGAAGCACATGACCGCGTAATGAAAATGGGCGCCATAGATTTTATTAAGAAGCCTGTTAATAAAGATAAACTAGGTGCGGTACTTTCGGCCTATGGGCTTTTAGAAATATAACTTATGAGTTTATCCCTCCCTTTAAACGAAGATCAGCGTGACTGTTTGCAAGAGATTACCAATGTTGCGATGGGCGCAGCGGCAGAGTCTTTGTCAAAAATGACAGATACCTTTGTTAATTTACCTATTCCCAATATTCGTTGTGTGGATACACAAAGTTTTATTGAGTCTCTGGAAGGCGTTCAGGGTTATCAACGGATGTCGTCAGTGAGTCATATTTTCAAATTCAGTAATATGAATGGTTATGCATTAATTGTCATCAATGATGAGAGTTTAAAAGACCTTGCTAGTTGCACGGGTTGCTCCTTGGATACTGATCAGGAAGTCAGAGATTTACTACAACAATTATGTAGTACCATCAATAAAACCTGTTTTGAACGTTTTGGTGAAATGATTGAGGAAAGTTTGGAGGCAGAAATTCCCTCTATTCATGATCTTCATGTGCCTCTAAATTCTATACATGTTGACGATCTTAGTAACTCAGAATCCCTTGTCACGGTTGACATTAATGATCATATTGAAAACCATCCTTTTAACTGCGATTTGCTGTTAATGTTCCCCGAAGAAACCTTTCCCAAGTTAACGCAAACACTTGATCGCTTAATGTAGAACGCCGTTACTATCTGGCACTTGACCTTTTCACTTTCTCCACGCACCATGGGTTTTTATGTAGCCGTAAAGGTCTGTTGTGGATTATTCTATTTCTTACTTCGCTATTCTTATTGTGACGGGAATTATTGCGGGTGTTATCAATACATTGGCAGGTGGTGGTTCCAACCTAACGTTGCCGGCATTAATGTTAACGGGAATGCCTGCTGATATTGCTAATGCCACCAATCGTGTTGGGGTATTTTTACAATGCTTGGTTGGTGTTAGAGCGTATAAGAAAAATGACAAACTGGATTCCGCGGATGTGTTTCCGGTACTGTTGCCTACATTAGTAGGTGGTTTGTTAGGGGCAGTGTTAGCCGCTGTTTTACCAACAACCTATTTGAAACCACTATTGCTTGGTACCATGATAACAGTAGCGTTACTTATTCTTGTTTTCCCTTCGGTTATTGCCCCCCCAGAAGGGACATCAACCTATAACGTTAAAGAACGACCTCAGGCGTGGATTGCCTTGTTTATTGCCGGTGTTTATGGTGGTTTTGTGCAGGCAGGTGTCGGGTTTTTATTGATTACCGCGTTGGCTGGTACGTTACGTTATGATCTTATTAGAAGTAATGCGTTAAAATTACTGTGTACACTGGCATTTACTGGCTTGGCATTGTTGGTGTTTATTATTGATGACTTGATACTTTGGGTTCCCGGTTTGGTGTTGGCAGTGGGTACCATGATAGGAGCAGCAATTGCAGTAAAAGCATCACTGAATATCAGTCAGCGTGCGATGAAATGGTTTTTGTTTTTAATGACGTTGGTGGCGAGTGCCGCAGCAATGTTTTTGTAAAGTATTTAAAATAAATCAGTTAAGATATGGCGATTCAAGACACGCATAAATACATCCTTGTAGCTCGTTTCCGGCATCCCTGCCTCCAACGGTCTTGAATCGCCATATCATTAACTGATTGTTGTTTATCCTTTTTGCTCAAACATATCTCATATAATGCAATATTCAAAAATAAGCGTAGGATCAATTTATAAACATTAATTATGCATTGTTGATCCACAATTAAGTATGTTTAATAAGTTGTTATATATGAGTAAAATTGATCAATACAAAAAAATAATGAATTCCAGAAAGCACTTATTCTTCAGTTTTTTTACATTTCCAGTTATTGTAATTATTGTTCACTTAATATCAGAAAATGAAAATTATGTTTTAGGTGCTGGATCAATATAGGCGTTATATTTCTTGTTTAATGGCTTTTACCTTCAGGCTATTAATGTTTGCCCTTGGTGCTCAAAACCTTTTCTTTATAAACAAGACAACTTATTTATAATGTTTTTTAATAGTTTCAGGTGGCCTTTTGCTAAAACATGCGCATATTTTGGCCAGCCATCAGAAACGGGTTCCTAACAAGCGTTAGGCACCATTCAGTTAAGAATAGGGAAATTTCTATTTCCTATTTTCAATCTCAAAACTCAATGCGTTAATCATTGTTGTCATTAAGAAATGAAAGCCCATCATGGTACGTTTAGTTGGTTCAAAATCAGGTATTTCTGAAAGTTCTTTCATTAAACACAATCCATCACGTACATTACACAAGGTATCATCTTGCATATCGCCAATCATTGGGTTGTGAGGTGGGGGTATGGTGTTCCTAAAATACTTCTTACCATATTTTTTGGGTTTGTCTTGCTCTGCAAGCATAGTTAGCTCCTGTTATTTCAATTACTACATTGAGTTCTTCCACAATTAAGTGGCGATCGGGAGGGTAGTAACAGCAACAGGTACTGTCTAAGGTATTCCCTGCAAGCAGGTCTTGTATTGCCTAGGCCTCCCGACCATAGCCCGGATTTTCGGGCACAAAAAAACCGCATATTCCGGTTTGCGGTTTTGCCCGCCTGTTAGGGTTACTACACCCCGTAGGCGCAAGGTTACTCTTATTCACATTTAAGTCAAGTCGTGGCACTATGTGGCCTAGAAAAGTGGTGTAGTAAGCATCTCCGGTGCCAGACAAATTTTCCGTTGCTTCTTTGTGGTTTAACGCTTACGCTAGCACAAATCGTAACTACAAATTTGCCGATAACAGCGGCGTTAGGCTAATAAATGTTGAAAGACATAACTAATTTAAGTTGGGAACAAACTATAGGCTCCATTCTTGGATTTATGGGTGCTATAAGTCCTGGTTTTTTTATTGCTTTATGTTTTTAAACCTGAATTAGTATATGAGCTTGAAACAGTTAAACTGATCATATTTTCCTTATCTTTAAGCTTGCCTATTTTTATAGTTAACTTTCTCTTTATTTCAGCTGTAGATGTTAAAAATGTAGAGGTGGCTCCTCAAATATTGGCTGGCTTTGCATTATTTATGTCGTTTTTGGCGACATACCCTAATGTATTAATGGCTTATGTATTCAACTTCTCATTTAATATATTCATGGGTGTTTTGATCATAGCAATTTTTATCAGTTTTTTTGTAGGTCGTTTCGTTTTAAAATAAGTATGCAACTAAGTTATCATGGCAAGTCTTTCTAGTATAGTCGCTGCACTCCTCAAAAAAAATTGTTTTCGTTTTGAGTTTTAATACTACGCTAGTACAAAATAATCAATTTTAAATGTGCCGATAGCAGTAATACTAGGGTATAAAATATGGAACAATACTCATTTTTTATTTCAGTTATAGCTTTGTTGTTTGCGGCTCTTGCTGTTTATTGGAGTCGAAAACAATATTTGTTCGATTCGGAACTTAGTTTTCGGCGTGAATTGTCAGAAAGTATCTTATTGTTCAAAAAAACCAACGATGCTTTCTATTTAATGGAAAGGGAGAGGCAAAAAACTGGACAAAGCTTAGAAGATCATGAGCTTGAGCTTTTTGAAATAATGCAAACATATGTTCGTCTCAATGAGAAAATAACAGCTGCTATTATTGAGTTACTACAAAAAAAAAGTCTCAAAGTAGACAAAAAGATAATATCTGATATATATCTTGCAAAAAGTAGGTCAGAAGCTCTTTTGGAATGGTCATAAAAGCGTTTTAATCGTTTGCAGAAATTTAATAAAAATATTCTCAATGAGTTGAAAAATAAAGTAGAGACACTATATAAAAATTAAAATTTTTTAACACAAATGTCTAGTATCTCGTTGCATGGGCGAGTAAATTTTTATTACCAGATGTACGTTTTAACTTTACGCTAATACAAAATAATTTACTGCTAGTTGAGGTATTACCTCCAATAATCCAGCCAAGCATTCATCACTGTGCGTGAATATTTATAGCTGTCGTAACTGTCGTTGTAACGGGTTAGGGCATTAGCTATTCTTTAAATAGAATTATCGGCAAGTGTTTAGCGTAATGTTTAAAATCTTTATCGTTGGTGAAAATTTTAAATTTATTTCTTATAGCCACGACACAAATTAGAAAGTCTTTGTGAGAACCTTGGATGCCTTTTGAGTGGCAAAGATTAGAGTATTCAGCCGCAGTTTCATAATCTGTGTCAAGTATGCGGTCATTCGGGAAATATTTTAATTTTTGTCGCAGTTTGTCGTAGCTATTTTTATCGGAATAACCTGAAAGTAGCTCCTGTCTTATTGCCCCTATAATCCTAACCTGATTGTCATCGATGAGTCGGGTTAACTGTTTAGCGACTTTTAGTTCTTTAGGCTTATTGCCGCGTAAAGCAAGAGACCAGATACAGGTATCAACCAGTACTCCAATCATTTACGTCCCTTTTTATAGTCATAATCAGTATCTTCAGGTAAGGTGCCAAATAAGCTCGTGATTTCTCGCTGCTTACGCCTTTGTACAAACTCAGTAAGCGCTTGATTTACAGTATCTTTTTTTGTGTTTAAACCACCTATAAGCAGAGCTTCATCAAGCAATCTTGTATCAATGGAAAGGTTTGTCGCCATGGTACACCTCTTTTTACACAACAACTTACATATAAGTATGCGCAAAGCTAATTAAGCTGTCAACTGAACGCCTTTTCCGCTAAATGCGTGCCTTACCTCCAATAATCCAGCCAGGCATTCATGACTTTGCGTGAGTATTTATAGCTACCGTAACTGCCGTTGTAACGGGCGAGGGCGTTAGCGATATGGCCTTTTTCTCTGTCGATATAGTATTTTATAATTCTACATCCGTAGCGTAAATTGGTTTCCATATCAATCAGGCTGTCGTCGGGGCGTCCGATTTCTTTTTTCCAAAAAGGCATGACTTGCATTAAGCCTTGTGCGCCAGCAACAGAGACTGCATAAGGATCAAAGGCGCTGTCAATTTGAATGACGGCGAGTACTAGTTCTGGTTCTAGTCCCATGTGAGTGGCTGCTCGATGAATTCTGTCAAGATACTGCAGTCGCTGTTTGCCATCTTTGATATAGCGACGCAATTTTTCGGAAGTGCTGATTAGCCAGACTTCAGCATCATAGCGATCAGTAAAACTCTTTGTCGTGTTAATCGTATTTTTTAAGTATTGTTGTAAGTGTTGATCAAACGCTTGGCGACTTGTATCGGTATGAGCGCTTGTGCCATGGCTTGCATGGCACAGCAGGAAGTGTAGAAAAATAACCGTCAGTCTTATCCACATATTTTTATGGTGTGTTTAAGGAAATCAGGTAAAGCATCCAGTGCAATATTTTCGTTACTTTCGGCATGGCGACTTTTAAATTCGATCTCATTGTTTTCCAAACCGCGATCGCCAACCACGATGCGATGAGGGATACCCATGAGTTCAGTATCTGCCAGCATCACGCCTAAACGTGCTTTGGCTTCGTCCATATAAAGTACATCGTAGCCCGCGCTTTGTAAGTCTTGGTAGAGCTTCTCACACGTTGCTTTAACGTTTTCTGATTTATGAGCATTAATAGGAATTAAAGCAATGTGGAATGGTGCAATGGCTTCAGGCCAGAGTATGCCATTATTATCGTGGTTTTGTTCGATGGCGGCAGCGACGATGCGTGTAACACCGATGCCATAACAACCCATAATCATGGTTTGTGCTTTGCCATTTTCATCCAATACGGAGGCATTCATGGCTTCACTATATTTGGTGCCGAGCTGAAAAATATGGCCGACTTCAATACCGCGTTTGATGTCCAATATGCCATTTCCGCATGGGCTGGGGTCACCAGTAACGACATTGCGAATATCAACGACCTCTGCTGCGGTAATATCTCTTTCCCAGTTAACGCCCGATAAGTGCCAGCCATCTTTATTGGCGCCACAGACAAAGTCGCTAACGACGGCAGCACTGCGGTCAACATAGCTTTTGATCGTTAAGTCTTTAGGGCCGATGGAACCAACTTTACACCCCAGTGTTTTTGCGACTTGCTCTTCAGAGGCAAAACGTAATGGGTTGGCGATTCCATCCAGTTTTTCCGCTTTAATCGCATTCAGTTCATGATCACCGCGCAGCACCAATGCGACTAATGGTGCGTCTTTATCATCCTCTGCTTCACCCATAACAATGAGTGTTTTGAGTATTTTTTTAGGGGCTACCTGCATAAATGCTGCGACTTCTTCGATACTGTGTTGACCGGGTGTGGCGATTTCAGCCAGCTCTGCTTGCGGTGCTGCACGCTCCCCCATTTCAATGGCTTCTGCCAATTCTACATTGGCGGCAAAGTCGCTACTGGAGCTAAAGGCAATGTCATCCTCACCGCTATCAGCAAGTACATGAAATTCATGTGAGCCAGAACCGCCGATAGAACCTGTGTCTGCTAGGACCGGGCGATAGTCCAAGCCGATGCGATCAAAAATATTACAGTAGCATTGGTGCATAATCTCATAGGTGTCTTGTAAGGATTCTTGAGAGCTATGAAAAGAATAGGCGTCTTTCATAATAAATTCGTGTGAACGCATAATGCCGAATCGTGGTCGAATTTCATCCCGGAATTTAGTTTGAATCTGATAAAAGTTAGCGGGTAGCTGTTTGTAGCTACTGATTTCATGACGAATTAAATCGGTAATGACTTCCTCGTGAGTCGGACCCAGACAGAAGTCACGCTGATGGCGGTCTTTGATACGCAATAATTCAGGCCCATATTGCTGCCAGCGACCAGATTCTTCCCATAGCTCGGCAGGTTGTACCACAGGCATCAATACTTCCTGTGCACCGGAACGGTTCATTTCTTCGCGAATAATGTTTTCAACGTTACGCAGTACTCGTAAACCCAGTGGTAGCCAGGTATATAGCCCTGAAGCCAGTTTGCGGATCAGCCCCGCACGTAACATTAACTGATGACTAATCACCTCTGCATCCGCAGGGGTTTCTTTAAGGGTAGAGATTAAAAACTGGCTTGCGAGCATGCTGTTTTTCCTAGCTATTTATACACTGATGAAAAGTCGGTATTCTAAGAGAGTTTATGGTTAAGGTACAGATATCGAAGGATTCATTATGTTCACACTGCATCCACAGTTACAAAAAGACTCGGTCCTTGTTGGGGATTTCCCGCTGTCGTTATTGCTATTAAGTCGTGATGCCAATTACCCTTGGTGTGTATTGGTGCCCAAAAGAGCAGGGTTGCGAGAGATTTATGAGTTGGATGAGGCAGATAGACAGCAGTTGCTATTGGAGTCTTGTGAGCTGAGTGAGGTCATGCAATCATTATTTTCGGCAGATAAAATGAATGTTGCTGCTCTAGGCAATATGGTGCCGCAACTACATTTACACCATATCGCTCGTTATGAGGGTGACGCTGCTTGGCCTGGACCTATTTGGGGAGAGGTTGAACCTGTACCGTATTCAGAGGATGAATTACTTAAAAGAATTACTGCAATCAGACAGGCGTTTGATCAAGGTTCGTTAGTGTTGAAATGGGGCTAGCATGCGCTAAACCCCTAAACATGAGGAATGATTTATTCAGCCATTTCCTTTAATTTTTTCAGCGGGCGTACTTTGATAGCCGTACTGGCCGGTTTTGCGGCAAAGGTAGTTTCTTCACCCGTAAACGGGTTGATGCCTTTGCGCGCTTTACGTGCAGGTTTTTTAACCGTTACAATTTTCATTAAGCCGGGAAGCACAAATTCACCACAAGCACGCTTCTTGATATGGCCTTCAATGACGTCACTTAATTCATCTAAAACGGATTGTACCTGCTTTTTGCTCAGGTCGGTGTTTTCGGCAATTTGCTTGACAATTTGCGTTTTGGTATAGCGGTCTGAGATTGCTTTGATCTTTTTCGCGGCGGCCATAGCGGTTTCCTTTATCGGTTATTATATTATTTTAGCTATTATTTCATGTTCTCGCAAGAGGAATATTCAGCATGGGTGCAATTTATAAATCATAATGCTGGTGGCAGCAACAAAAATTGTTATTTGCCTCGGTTTTTTTGAAAAGTAACCGTTTACAAGCGGTTTTTCAGCCTTATATTGGTCGCGTGAGTGTTTCAGGCTGGGTTCCACTGGGTTATAATCTGCGCCCCTGAAATCAGTGTCAAACATTTACAACACAGGAAATTATTATATGCGCAATGAGTATGGTGGTGCGCTCAACACCCGTTTTATTGATCAAACAGTAACCTTATGTGGCTGGGTTGATCGTCGACGTGATCATGGTGGCGTTCTCTTTATCGATTTGCGCGATCGTGAAGGTATTGTTCAGGTTGTATTTGACCCTGATGGTGAACAGAATTTTGCTTTAGCAGATACGGTTCGTAGTGAATATGTACTACAAGTCACGGGTAAAGTCCGTGCGCGCGATGCGGCGACAGTGAATCCCAATATGGCAACCGGTGAGATTGAAGTGTATGGTACTGAATTGACCATTCTCAATCAATCCGAAACACCGCCATTTCCGTTGAATGAGCATAGCACGGTGGGCGAGGACGTACGCTTAAAGTACCGTTACTTGGATTTGCGCCGTCAGGATATGCAAAATAACCTGCGTGTTCGTTCCAAAGTCACCAACATCATGCGTAACTATCTGGACGAGCAAGGATTTTTAGATATTGAAACGCCCATTTTGACGCGTGCCACTCCAGAAGGTGCCCGTGATTATTTAGTGCCTTCACGGACTCATGAAGGTAAATTCTTTGCCTTACCGCAATCCCCACAATTATTTAAACAACTGCTGATGGTGTCCGGCTTTGATCGTTATTATCAAATTGCCAAATGTTTCCGTGATGAAGATTTACGTGCAGATCGCCAGCCCGAATTTACGCAGATTGATATTGAAACGTCATTTATGTCTGATGAAGAGATTATGGCGGTGGCTGAAGGTATGACGCGTGCGTTGTTTAACTCACAAATGGACATTGATTTGGGTGAGTTCCCGCGTATGCCTTATGCAGAGGCGATAGCGAAATACGGTTCAGATAAACCGGATTTGCGTATTCCGCTTGAATTGGTCGATATCAAAGACTTGATGGCCGACGTGGAGTTTAAAGTCTTTTCCGGCCCGGCCAATGACCCTAAAGGTCGCGTGGCAGCACTAAAAATTATCGGTGGTAATGACAAGTTAACACGCAAACAGATTGATGATTACACTAAATTTGTGGGTATCTATGGTGCTAAGGGTCTGGCCTATATCAAAGTGAATGATAAGTCAGATCTTGAAAATGGCCTGCAATCTCCTATCGTTAAATTTTTACCGATTGATGTGCGTGGTGCCATTCTGGAGCGCCTTGAATCGGAAAACGGTGATTTAATTTTCTTCGGTGCCGACAAAGCTAATATTGTGTCTGAGTCTTTGGGAGCTTTACGTTGTAAGCTGGGTGAAGACTTGGAACTTTACACGTGTGAATGGGCGCCGTTGTGGGTAGTGGACTTTCCAATGTTTGAAGAAATTGAGTTGGAGGGTGGTAAGCAAGGCTGGAAAGCATTGCATCACCCCTTTACTTCTCCTTCTTGCACGCCAGAAGAATTAGTTGATAACCCCGGCGCAGCATTATCCGTTGCTTATGATTTGGTGCTTAATGGGACTGAGCTAGGTGGTGGTTCTGTACGTATCCATCGGCCTGCAATGCAACAGGCGGTATTTCAGGTATTGGGTATTGACGAAGAAGAACGACAAGAGAAGTTTGGTTTCTTGTTGGATGCCTTGCAGTACGGTGCGCCACCACACGGTGGTTTGGCTTTTGGCTTGGATCGCTTGATTATGCTTATGACTGATAGTGACTCTATTCGTGATGTAATAGCGTTCCCTAAAACACAAACCGCAGCGTGTGTGATGACAGATGCGCCAGGGAATGTCGATCGTAAGCAACTCAGAGAACTCAATATCAAGCTGCAAGAAAAACAAACAAATACATAATTTTTTGCGATAGGTACATACAGACTATGGCAGCGACATATAAAATTGCGATTGCTATTTCTGGTGCCGAGAGTCTCGGCTCGTACGAGTCCGGGACTCTCTATGAATTGATTCATGCCATCAAGTTGCATAATGAACAAAACCCTAACCAAAAAATTGAAATTGATGTGCTCAGTGGTGCCAGTGCGGGTGGCATAACCGCGGCTATGGTTGCCCAGAAACTATTGTTTGACGCTGATGCACTCGAAGACCCGGATAAGAATAGTCTCTTTGACGTTTGGGTAAATCGATCTGATATTCTTGATTTTCTGAATTTTCATCCTAATGAAGATCTTTCACAGTCACTGCTATCCTCCAACCATATTTGGGATAACGCACGACACGCATTTTTTCAACGCTACCAGAAGGGTAGTAACCCTGTCGTAAAATCTCATCTAGCCTCTGCAAACACTATCCAATTGGGTATGGCATTATCCAATTTGAATGGTGTGGATTACCAACTGCCGACATATACCAATAGCCAGGCAGGCATTGAACGAGGAGAGTTTGTACAAACACGTAATCAGGATCGCTATACAGTTTCTATTGATGCTGCTTGTGATAATCAGGCCTTCTGGGAAAAAGTTGTAAGAGCCGGGTTGGCGTCAGGCGCATTTCCGGTTGCCTTCAGCCCTGTTGAATTACAACGTGAATGGGCAACGGATGATTATCAGGGGCGTGGTGCAAAAAATTGGGCGCCAGATTTTGATGGGCAATTTACCTATGTCGATGGCGGAATGTTTAATAATTATCCTTTGGGTATGGCACGTAGTCTTGCAAGGCGTGTTGATGAAATCTCTGATGAAAACTATCGACGTTATTATTTTTATATCTCGCCCTCCACTAAAACCAGCTCAGCAGATTATAATTTTCGAGGAAGCAAAGCCAATATTTTTTCCTGTGGTTTCCAGATTTTAAAAAGTATCTACAATAACAGTGGTTTTCAGGACTGGGTACAAACCGATGATATCAATGGTTCAATTAATCGGCTACATGAACAGGCAGAGTTACTACTTGATGTCGTGATGCAGATGGAGGCTTCTGCGATAGAAGTCATGTTGGTTTCTGTGCAAAAAATTTGTTATCGGATGTATGAAAAAAATGGCCGTAACTTTGAAGCTGATCAAGAGACAATTGAAAAAAATTTTTTGCAATACTGGTCTCATCTACAGCAAGAATTGACAGCGCAACAAAAGCAATTATGGATAATGATGGTATTGACCATGGAGTCAAGCGCTAACCTGACAGATAAAGAGAAAATGCGTATTTATAACATTACAGCTAAAGATTCAGAGTTGTCTGGTTCGTCAATGGCTGGATTTTTAGGGTTTTTTGACAAACGCTTTCGTCAACTTGATTACTTGGTTGGCCTTTTAAAGGCCCGCCAGACAATTAACGATATTATTGAGGCGGTAGAGTCAGGTAGCTGTGAACACCTGCCTTTACGTATTGAGCCTCTACAAACGTCAGATATTCAGTACCAATTAGATGAACTACAATCAGTTGCACATGCCTCCATTGATACTGTGGATAGGTCGACAAGGGAAAAAACCTATCTTCAGATTAAAACCAGCATTGCCGCTATTCTTAAACGTTCAGGTGTGAAATGGTATGTAAGATGGTTTGTGGTTCATTGTGTTGCACGTTCGGCAATTAGAAAATTTTTGGCATTAAGATAGTTTTTTGTGTAAAAGGTGGTGACTATGGATATCCATATGATGAATGATAATGTATCCGTTTCAGGCCAGATTACGCCAGAGCAAGTGGCCGATATTGCGGCATCTGGCGTTGAGGTGTTGGTTTGTAATCGTCCGGATTTTGAGGTGGCAGACCAGCCAACGTATGCGGCTATTGAGGAAGCTGCAAAAGCTCAGGGGCTTGATGTCGTTAATATCCCATTTTCAGGGGGGCAGATGGCAGTGGCGCACGTAGAAGCCTTTGCGGATATCCTGAAAACCGGCAAGCGTATTCACGCTTACTGCCGTACAGGTCATCGTTCTTCTCAACTGTGGGCAGCCGCTTTACAGTCGTCCTAATTTGCGATCGTTGTGCAAATATTGCAATTATGTTAACGTGTATTTGTGCGACTATAGTCGTGCAAATTATCATAACAATATAATAATTACATAAGAGGACACATCTATGAGTCTGGGAAAAATTGCGTTTATCGCAGGTCTTGTTATCTCCGTTATTTTGGCCTTTATTAGCATTCCTTATGCATCATTAATACTGCTGATCTTGGGTCTATTGATCGGGTTTCTTAATGTTTCTGCTTCAGAAGCAAGCAGCTTCCTGATAGCCGCTATTGCATTGTTGGCAACTAATGCAGCCGCATCTATTGCCGGCGTACCATTTGTTGGTGCAATTCTGGTTGCTATTCTTGCCAATATTGGTGCATTAATGACACCTGCGGTTCTGGTGGTAGCGATTAAAACGTTGCTATCAACGGCAGACAGCTAATTGACTGACTGCCTTTACTTAATATGTTGTAATAAGAACCCACTCTCTGAGTGGGTTTTTTTGTGCTGGCGGGCTTTGTGATTGTTATTAGATCCTGTTGATATATTGCGTGATAGTCGATGCGCGTTTATTATGAGTGGTGTAGTACTCACTAATTAAACAACAATAACGAAATCCAAGGGTGTATTTATGTCTACCAGCTTGTCTGCCAAGGAAACCGCATCCACTTTGGTCAATGATCTTGATGATAATGCCTCATGGGGCGATGTAAAAGATACCATCATGGCTGAATATAAAAAAGAAACTGGCGATGCTAAAGCAGATGCGATTGCAGCGGTTGTGTTGTGTTTGGCGTTTGTTGCAACCGCTATCTTATGGGTGAGTTATCACTGATATCTTTACCTCTTGCGCTACCGGTAGCTCAGGTATAGAATGCTGTATAAAAAAACAGTATTTATTTAAAAGAGGTTTATCTTGTCACTGATTCTGGGGGTTGACCCCGGCTCCCGCAAAACCGGTTTTGGTATTATTAATACGCTACATGGGCAGCCTGAATACGTTGTCAGCGGGGTTATTTGCCCGGAATATGACAGTCTTCCCGATCGTTTGAAACAAATTCACCAGTATCTCTGCGATGTGATTGATGAATACTGCCCACAAGAAATGGCGGTAGAACAAGTGTTTATGGCCAAAAGTGCGGCTTCGGCGTTGAAATTAGGTCAGGCGCGCGGGGCAGTGATTGTGGCGGCAGTAAATCACGACTTACCGGTTGCCGAATATGAGGCTAAAAAAGTGAAGCAATCTGTTGTGGGTAACGGTGGGGCTGATAAAACTCAAGTCCAACATATGGTGAAGCACCTATTAAAATTGTCTGGTACGCCACAGGAAGATGCCGCAGATGCGCTGGCAGTTGCCTTGTGTCATGCTAATACACATCAAAATCTGGTTGCGATGGCACAAGCTAAACATTTTCGTCGGGGGAGATTGGTATGATCGCTCGCTTATCAGGTATTTTGCTGGAAAAGCAGGCGCCTTATTTATTAATTGATGTTCATGGCGTGGGTTATGAAGTGCAGGCGCCTATGACCAGTTTCTACCCTTTACCTGAACTGGGTGAATCCGTTACCTTGTATACACACCTGTCGATTAATGAAAATGCTCATCAATTATTTGGGTTTTACACGCTGGAAGAGCGTGTGTTGTTTCGTACCTTGATTAAAGTGAACGGGGTTGGCCCTAAAATGGCGTTGGCCATTTTATCCGGTATGCCTGCCAATGAGTTTGTCCACTGCGTTAAAACTGATAACGTCAGTGCTTTGGTTAAGGTTCCCGGTGTGGGTAAAAAAACGGCTGAACGATTAATTATTGACGTCAAAGATCGTGTGGCTGACTGGGGTGATGAACTATTACCGCCAGTGGATACGAATGTGACCACACCCAAGGTTATTGGTAGCGTATCCAGCAGCATAGCTGATGCAGAAAGTGCGTTGATTACACTGGGTTATAAACCTGCGCAGGCAACACAAATGGTGGCAATTGCCGAACAGTCATTGCCAGAAACAGAGGCGGTGGACAGTGAAAACCTGATTCGTGTCGCATTACAAAATATGGCGACAGCATAGTGGTAAACAATCATGATTAAAAAAGATGATCTACAAGCTCAGCGTATGATTGCTCCAGTGGCCAAGCCACAGGAGGATATACAGGACCGCGCTATTCGGCCGAAAAAGCTGGGTGATTATATCGGTCAACCACATGTGCGTGAGCAAATGGATATTTTTATACAAGCCGCGCAAAAAAGGCATGAGCCATTAGATCATACACTGATTTTTGGTCCGCCTGGTCTAGGAAAAACGACATTAGCCAATATTATCGCAGTGGAAATGGGGGTAGAAATTACCACAACATCAGGTCCGGTGTTGGAAAAGGCGGGTGATTTGGCGGCATTGATGACTAATCTACAACAGGGGGATGTGCTATTTATTGATGAAATTCATCGTTTGAGTCCCATGGTTGAAGAAGTACTATATCCCGCCATGGAAGATTATCAGTTGGATATTATGATTGGTGAGGGGCCGGCAGCGCGCTCGATTAAACTGGATTTACCGCCTTTTACCCTCGTTGGAGCTACCACTAGAGCCGGTTTGTTAACATCGCCATTGCGAGACCGTTTTGGCATTGTACAGCGCTTGGAATTCTATAATATTGCTGACCTAACACATATTGTGAGTCGCTCTGCCACATTATTACAAGTCCATATCGACCATGCTGGAGCACAGGAAATTGCCAAACGTTCACGGGGGACTCCACGTATTGCTAACCGCCTGTTACGACGGGTACGTGATTATGCAGAAGTGAAAAGCGATGGCAAGATCACAAGAGATATCGCTGATGCAGCACTGTATATGTTAAATGTGGATCAGCGTGGTTTTGACCATATGGATCGTCGTCTACTATTGGCAATGATTGATAAATTTGATGGTGGCCCCGTTGGAGTGGAAAGTCTCGCTGCCGCTATTAGTGAAGAGCGTGATACTATTGAAGATGTATTGGAGCCTTACTTAATACAGCAAGGCTATATGGCGCGAACCCCGCGCGGACGTATTGTGACTCAACAGGCTTATGAACACTTTTCCAAAATACCCAAAGACGGTACCCATACGTCTGATCTTCCTGTTCAATAGTTTCACTGTGCTTCGGTTGTAACGATGTCAGAGAATAGCCCCGAATTTACACTCCCTGTCCGTGTTTACATTGAAGACACGGATGCAGGTGGTATTGTCTATTATGTAAACTATTTGAAATTTCTTGAACGTAGTCGTACCGAGTTTTTGCGGTCTCTGGGCTATGGTAAAACAGCCATATTGGAAGATGGCTTGTTGTTGGTTGTACATAGTACTGAGATAAAGTATCTCTCCCCGGCTCATCTTGATGAGGAACTTATAGCAACGACTCATGTTCAAAAACTCGCACGTTCTTATATTGTCTTCACACAAGAAATTCGTCGTGGTGAAAGTGTTTTATGCCGGGCAATGGTCAAGGTTGCCTGTGTCAATCCTGCAATGAAGCCAACGGCACTTCCTAAGCATGTTTACAAGGCTATTCATATCTATACAATGGGTGGCTCACGATAATAAGGTCACAGAATTATGGTTCCTCATGACGAAACCCTATCCATAGTCAGTTTGATAGCCGGCGCTAGTCTGCTTGTGCAATTAGTTATGTTGATTCTCTTTTTGGCATCCGTTGTTTCATGGGCGATGATTGTACAGCGTGCGAGTTATCAGGGGCGTGCCAAGAAAGCATTGGATGAATTTGAAGATCAATTCTGGTCAGGTATCGATTTAACACAGCTATATCGTCAGGGTAATGAGTCGGCAGGTTTGGGTAAGACCGAAGGTGTAGAAATGATTTTCCGCGCTGGCTATAAAGAGTTTTCGCGTATGCGTCAGCAAGATAAGGTTGATGTGGATGCAGTGATGGAAGGCACTCAGTGTGCCATGCGAGTAGCCTTGGCACGAGAGCAGGAAAAGCTCGAAACCAATCTCCCATTTCTCGCCAGCGTTGCTTCCGTTAGCCCTTACATTGGTTTGTTTGGTACGGTGTGGGGAATTATGAATTCTTTCCGTGGTCTTGCAAATGCTACTCAGGCGACCTTAGCGACGGTTGCCCCGGGTATCTCGGAAGCACTGATTGCGACAGCGATGGGTCTATTCGCAGCTATTCCTGCAGTACTGGCTTATAACCGATTTTCTGCAAGAGCAGAGCAGTTAATGAGCCGTTATGAAACCTTTGCAGAAGAGTTTGCTTCAATTCTGCATCGTCAATTACATAGGTAATGGCTATGCCTGTGGTCAAACATAAGCGCAAACCCATGGCAGAAATCAATGTGGTTCCTTACATTGATGTTATGTTGGTGTTACTCATTCTCTTTATGGTCACAGCCCCTTTGCTGATGCAAGGTGTAGAAGTTGATTTGCCTCAAGTCAATTCAGCGCCAACAACCCAAAAAGAAGAGCCTGTTATTGTTTCTGTTGATGCAAAAAACAATTTTTACATTAATGTTGGCAGTAAAGAAAAAGAACCCAAGCCGTTAAAACAAGTTACTGCTCAAGTGAGTAAAATGTTAAAAGTGAAACCCGAAACTCCCATTTTGGTATGGGGCGATACAGCGGTTCCTTATGGCACTGTTGTGCAACTGATGAGTCGATTGCAGGCAGCAGGTGCAACGTCTGTTGGTCTGGTTACTGAGCCTCCTCAATGAGCTGATCATTATGAAGTCTTATGGCTTGGGTATTATAGTGAGTCTGCTGTCCCATACTGTATTGGTGATATTAGTTGTATGGGGTTGGCAGGCTGCGACACCACAAAAACAAATTGAAACCCCTCAACATGTGAAAGCAGTATTCATTGAGCTGGAGCAAAAAGCCAAGCCAAGTCCTGATGTTAATAAAAAACGCCAGAATGAAATAAAAAAGAAAGAACAACAACGTAGATTGGCAGAAAAAAAGAAACGTGAACAGCAAGAGAAGGCAAAGCAACTAGCGCTGAAAAAAGCCAAAGAAGAAAAAGCACGTAAAGAAAAAGCGTTACAAGAACAACGTGAAAAGGAACGTAAAGAAGAGCTGCGAAAGCAACAAGAGCGTCAAGAAGAATTGCGCAAAGAACTTGAAAAAGAACAACAGCAGCAGCAGCGTCAAAAAGAGTTAGAACAAGCGATTGCTGCTGAAAAAGCACGTAAAGCGGCAGAACAGCAGGCGTCAGAAGATGAACGGGTGGTGTCGAGCTATATAAGTATTATTCGCGACAGAGTGAGTGCCAACTGGAGTCGACCACCCTCTGCACGCAATGGTATGGAAGTAACATTGAGAATTCAGTTGGTTCCTACAGGAGAAGTGATTAGTGTTGACATCGTTACTTCAAGTGGCGATGCGGCGTATGACCGCTCGACGGTCAGAGCGGTTAAAAAAGCGGAAAAGTTCCCGGAAATTAAAGAGATGGAAAGTAGAATTTTTGAACAGTATTATCGAACTTTTAGTATTAATTTCAGCCCCGAGGATTTACGACAGTGAAAAAAATGATTCAATGGTTCGTTATTGTTATGTTCTCCATGCCGTTGGCACATGCAGAGCTAACAATTCGTGTTGTTAAAGGGGTTGATGACCCGACTGATATCAGTGTTGTACCCTTTAATTATACAGGCTCTGGCAACCTGCCAGAGAATGTTGCCAGCATCATTTCGAATGACTTGCGTCGCAGTGGTCAATTTGGTCCTTTAGCGCCAGAAAATATGCTGTCTTTCCCTTCGGTACCTGAAGAAATAGCCTTTCGTGATTGGCGGCTATTAGGCAGTGAGTATTTGGTCATTGGTAGCATTAATTCTCAAGGTGCCGGTTATCAATTAACCTTTTCACTTTATGATGTCTTGAGCCAGCAAAGTATACTAACCAACCAGATTGTTACTGTAGGTGCGGACGGCTTGCGTGATATGGCGCATCATGTCAGTGATGAGGTGTATGAGGCTATCACCGGTATTCGGGGCGCCTTTTCTACCGATATCATTTACGTTGAACAACAGAAGGCGACAGGCACTTATCGGTTGATTCGTGCAGATATGGATGGGGCGCGTCCACAGACCTTGTTAACCTCTAGGGAACCATTATTGTCTCCTTCCTGGTCTCCCGATGGTAAATTTGTTGCTTATGTATCTTTTGAAACCAGCCGTCCGGCCATTTTTCTACAAAATCTGGAAACTGGTGAGCGCGAACAGCTGACTCTTTTTAAAGGCTTGAACGGTGCGCCTAATTTTTCACCGGATGGCCGACATCTGGCGTTGGTGCTATCTAAAGACGGCAATCCGGAAATTTATACGCTAGATTTGACGACACGTGCGTTCAAACGTATTACCAATCACTTTGGTATTGATACCGAACCCCAATGGGCTGCCGATGGTAAGAGCATCATTTTTACCTCTAATCGCGGTGGTAAACCACAGATATACCGCGTAGCTATCGACAAAAAAGACTACCCGCAACGCCTGACTTTCGAAGGTGATTATAATGCAAGAGCACAATTAACCCCGGACGGTAAGAGTATTGTCATGGTTCATCAGGATAATGGTGTTTTCCATATTGCCACCCAAGAATTAGAGACAGGTATTGTCAAGGTGCTGACAACGGAAAGCAGCTTGGATGAGTCCCCGAGTATTGCGCCTAATGGAGCGTCACTGATTTATGCTACAAAATCGGGCAATAAAGGAATTTTGGCCAGTGTGTCTTTGGATGCAGGTACCAAGTTTGCGTTGCCATCTACTTCTGGTGACGTTAGAGAGCCTGCTTGGTCCCCTTATTTTAAATAGGGTCTAATTCGTTGGTTTCAGGGGCTTTTGCGCTTTTGGCATACTTGGTTTTCAGGCAGAGTGTGTTATTATCTGTCGCGTTTTATTTAGTATTTATTTTTATCCGTATATTTGGAGATAATCATTGTGAGCAAGACCATTAAAACATTAGTTATGCTGTGTACTGCCGCGTTTGTTCTGAGCGCTTGTACCAGTAACAGTACCTCAGACACTGCTTCAACTGCTGATAGCAGCTCAAATGCAAGCAGCAATGCTTCCAACAAAGGCAATGTGTCACCTTCCGAGAAAAAGGCCGTAGCATTAGGTACTGTTTTTTACTTTGACTTCGACTCTTCCAACTTACGTGCAGAATCACGCCAGTTATTAAATGCGCACGCAGCGGCTTTAAAGGCTAGCCCTCGTTCAATTCGTCTGGAAGGCCATGCGGATGAGCGCGGTACTCGTGAGTACAACATTGCTCTTGGTGAACGCCGTGCTCAGGCAGTACGTGCATACTTGTTGGCGCAAGGCGTTAACTCTGCTATTGAAGTGATCAGTTATGGTGAAGAGCGTCCTGCAGTTGACCAATCTAACGAATATGCGTGGCAGCAGAATCGTCGGGTTGTTATTAAGTAAGTAAAGCCTTCAGTCCATCCAGACGACAAATGCGTCTGGATGGTTTTTTTACCATTATTGCATGTCTTTTTATGATGCTTTCTCGCATTGCCTTATTGTTTTTTATTTTGTTAAATAGCGCTACACATGTTGTGGCTCAAGCTAATGTGCGTGAATCTGGTGCGACACAGCCCGATGCTGTGCAGCCAGCAGCGTCAAATTTTTCCTATGAAATTCAGATTATGCAGGCTGAAATACAAGCTTTGCGTGGTCAATTAGAACAACAATCGTTTGAGATTAAGCGGTTAAAGCAACAACGTTTGGATGATTATCTCGACCTTGATAAACGTGTTAGCGAATTAGCCAGCAAACCCTCAAATCCGCCTGCCTCTGAGGAGTCTACTAGTGACGGTGTTCCACCATTGACCACAGGAATACAGTTGGCGGGTAATCAAGCAGAGGCGAAAGCACTGTACGATGAGGCGATTGATCTATTATTAAATAAGCAAGACTATACTGCCGCAGGTGATAAGTTTGATCAGTATCTGACACGCTATCCTGACGGGCGCTTTACACCCAATATTTATTATTGGAAAGGGCAAATATCACTAGCCAATGCAAAGAAACCCGAGGCGACAACATTATTTGAGCAACTCATAGAGGATTATCCTCAACATTCCAAGACGCCTGATGCTAAGTTCAAGCTTGCTCGAATCTATTTCGAAGATGGCAAAAAACAGGAAGCTCAGAAGCTGTTGGAACACGTGGCTGCTGGTGACTCGGACGCGGCGTTATTGGCCAAATCTTTCCTTGCCAAAAACTACAGCCAATAGTACTTATTTCATTGATACATGTCTGATAAAACCACTTCATTAAAAATTACTGAGGTCTTTCTGTCTATTCAGGGAGAATCGCTAACGGTAGGTCTCCCTACGGTATTTGTGCGCCTGACGGGTTGTCCTTTGCGCTGTAGTTATTGTGACTCTGAATATGCCTTCTATGGTGGTGAGCGTAAAACACTGCATGAGTTACTACAAACGGTCGATGATTTTGGGGTTGAACATGTGTGTGTCACAGGGGGTGAACCGCTTGCGCAATCCAACGTTAAACACTTATTGAGCGCGCTATGTAATAGAAATTATCAGGTTTCATTGGAAACCAGTGGTGCTCTTTCGATTGCGGGCGTTGATCCGCGTGTAAGTGTTGTCATGGATCTCAAAGCCCCCTCGTCGAATGAAGTAGAACGTAATCATTATGACAATATAGAATTGCTCAAGCCGACAGATCAAATTAAGTTTGTGATACTTGACAGACAAGATTACGATTGGGCAGTATTTAAACTTCGTGAATATCAATTACATCACAAGGTGGCAGAAGTATTGTTCTCTCCAGGTGCTGATTCCATAGAACATGCTACGTTGGTGGATTGGATTATTGAAGATAAGTTACCTGTTAGATTCCAGTTGCAATTGCACAAAATACTCTGGGGCGATAAAACCGGTGTATAAGCACATTATTACAAAAACACGAAAATAGAGTAAAAAATAATGAGTATAGAAAAACCTAAAGCGGTAGTGTTGGTATCTGGAGGGCTAGATTCCACCACGGTGTTAGCTGTTGCACGACAGCAAGGTTACGAATGCTATACCATCAGCTTCGATTATGGGCAGCGTAATCGAATGGAATTGGCCGCAGCAGCCCGTATTTCAAAAGCGATGGGTGCATTAGAGCACAAGACCATCATGTTGGACTTGCGCACCATAGGGGGCTCGGCATTGACCGATGAAGCTATTGCAGTCCCTAAAAACGGGGGGCTGGGGATTCCTGTCACCTATGTGCCAGCACGTAATACCATATTTCTCTCGGTTGCTTTAGGTTGGGCTGAAGTGTTGAACGCACAGGATATCTTTATCGGCGTCAATGCTGTTGATTATTCTGGTTATCCCGATTGTCGTCCCGAGTATATTTCTGCCTATGAAAAAGTCGCCAATTTAGCGACTAAAGCCGGCGTAGAAGGGCAAAAATTGCGGATTCAAACCCCGCTCATTGATTTCACCAAGGCTGAAATCATTAAAAAGGGGATGGAGTTGGGGGTTGATTACAGCGGTACCGTGTCTTGTTATCTGGCTAACAAACAAGTCTGTGCTGATTGTGACAGTTGTCGCCTGCGTAAGCAGGGTTTTGCTGAGTTAGGAATCCCTGACCCTACGGGTAATATCGACTAATTAGCTGCGATAGCCAAGTAATTGTTTTACGAATAAAAAGTCAAAAAAAGGCTTGAGTTTTCTTCTGTAATCATTAATATGTGCGCCTCTTAAGCGCCAATCGTTGATAGTCAATAGCTTAGGGTCGTTAGCTCAGTCGGTAGAGCAGTTGGCTTTTAACCAATTGGTCACTGGTTCGAATCCAGTACGACCCACCATTTTTAAAGGTTTTAGGGGTTAGCAGGTATTAACCACTGCCCCATAAATCCGACATTGCCCCATTCACCACCATCTATTAAGTTTATCCATATAAATTAAGCTGTCTGGTATGTAGATTGAGTTGCTGTTCCATGATGGTCTGTTGGTAGGTTCAAAGTCGTGGGCTAAATTTAGCGTTGCGCCTGCTGATGGTTTTTTGTAGCTTTTTAATGTTTTGTAGTAACCTCCTCCCCATTGTTCTTCCCCGTACTCGTTATATCATGATGATGACTCTATGTACTTCTTGTATTCGTAGAAGTGAACCGGAGCAATAGATAGTTCGCTAATCCAGTAATATACTCTTCCATAATATGCTGCGTGACACCATTTTTCCCAGGCTTTTGGAGCGTACTTTTTTTGATCGAGCTTTTTGTTGTACAGTGCTAGCCATATTACATGGATACCGATTTTTTTGTATTCGACTGTGCGCAAGGTAATCTCGTTTACGCTTAAATTGCTTTTTTGTATTTCAATTGCAACTGGTGTGTTGTTTATTAAGCAGTATATGTCCGCTCTAACTTTACTAAGTCACATTCAAGGTCTAAATTTTTAACGTGTGGGTGTTTTGAGAGTGCGTTATATATTGATTCTTTGCACTTGCGATGAGCGTCTGATTCTCCTGCGCCCATAGGGCAGTTGTGAGGGGTTTTGTGTGCAAAGTGGTGTACTTTGATTTTTCCCTTTCGAATTATTACTTCTCGTTTGCAGTTTGGGCAGGTAAAGGGGCCGTGCTCTTTTTCACAGTGCCAGGTGAATTCTTTGGTGTTATCTTTAGCCCTTATTGCGCACAGAATTTTCTTTCCTGATGGTTTGGAAATGCAGTTTTTCTGGTGGAGGCGGGGGGATTTGAACCCCCGTCGGTCAGCACTCCATCCGCAGCTCTACATGTTTAGATTCCGTTAATTGGTTTAACCGCATACAGCCCAACGGTCAGGACGTATTTGGCGATCTCAGTAAAAGTTTAACAGCGCCACCCTGAGTATGCTTTGCTGCGATTCTGTTCTATATGACAGTCAGTAACGCGATACAGACATCTTGCTAAAGACCGCTAGGACCGTAGTCACTAGAAGGTGCTTTAATAACTGCTTACGCAGCTAGAGCAGCACCGTAGTTGTCATCATTTGCAACTATAAGTTTGCAGCTTTGGATTTACGTGATTGCTACCATCACGACATGCACTTTGGGTTTTGTTACCGGCGTCGAATCCTAATCGCCCCCAATATCATCACTGATTTTTCATTATATACAAATGTTAAAGATTGTTTAAGTTAAATCGATAATAATGAGAGCTGCAGTGGAAGGCGGCTTGAATAAGCCATTGATTCATTTTAAAAACTATTGAGCTGCGGTATTTGGTTGTATCGCTGCAATCAATTTTATCCATGTTGTCAAAATATTTTTTTAGGCATGCATCTAGGCATATTCTGTAAAGTGTTCCGGGTGATATCGTGAGTTCCGTTAGGGTCTCATTAAATTCGGGATGGTATTTGCGTTCTATCTTTAATCCTTGGATCATCCAGAATGCGTGTGCAGTCCACCTATATTCAAGCGTTTCTAAGAACTCCATATCGCTTTTTCTTTGTTTTTCAGTGTAAGTTGCTTTGCCGTCAGATAATATAAGAATGATTTTGTCCGGTATTAGGTAGCAGTTACACCTAAACGGGACGGTAATTACCCCGTAAAATTTCTCCAAAATATACGGAGAAATATCAATGACCACATCAAACACCGTTAAGTCTCTCGCTAAAAAACACGCTGAAATTCAAGGTAATATTCAGAAGGTAGAAACAACCTTACAACAGCTTAAAAACTCATTATATGCCATTGAAACCAGTATTCATCTTTTCGACCCCAATTACAATACTCGAAAAATTAACGCCAAACGGACGAATAAGAAAAGCACGACTCTTGGCCGTGGTGAAATTCCGCAATTCACAGGTGATTTTGTGAGGGATAGCAAAGAACCCTTTAAGGTTAGTGAGATTCTTGATTTTATTATGGAAGAAAAAGGGACTCTTTACTCAACAGCGGAGCGCCAACGCATTAAGGTCAATATTAATAAAGCCTTAGAGCGGTTAGAAAAAGAAAGTATTGTGCAAAAACAAGGGGTATCAGGCAAAGGCGGCGCTTTACTGTGGGGGCTGGTGCATTAGGCACCACAAACCATCATTTCCCCCACTTGGCGATTGCCCTGCCAATAGCCAGACCAGTTAGCCGAAGGCCGACGATTTAGACACCGCTTCAAAACGTCTTGCATCACTGAACCATTATCGACACGGCGATCATCTTCTCGATATGACATTTCTTTAGCATAAGCATGAAGATAACGACTGGCTAGATGATGGTGTTGACCAATCTCAGCTCGACGCATTCTAGTGAACCAGCCTTCAGCACCATTCGTGCAAATATCACCATCACTGTAAGCGACTGAGTGGTTAATACGCTTTATATTGTAAATTCCATGTAGTGCATCATACGCAGGGTTTTCATCTGCATAGACTGTTGAAGTGCGGCAAATATTTTTCAGCATAGCCGCTTTAACATCTTTGGTGTTTTCGGAACGGATAACAACAGGAACGCTACGACCATTCCGCTCTCTTATGATAAATACACAACGGCGTTTACCATTTTGATTTTTGGCCAAGCGACGGTCGATACGATCTTCCTTTTTATTCGCAGGCTTAATATAACCACCAAAGTAAGCACCATCGACTTCTACTTCACCCTGTAAGACTCGATCATCAATATCACTACCCAAAGACTCTCTAATCTTATGCGCCATCACAAAAGCCGTTTTGTACTGCACATCAAGATCACGACTTAACTGCAAGGCGGGAACACCTTTATGAGAGTTTACAAAAATAGCAATCGCTAATAAGTAGTCACGAATAGGTAACTTACGATTCGCAAAGACAGTACCCGAAGTGACAGAGAATTGTTTATTACAGTGTTTACACTTGAAAATTTTACGGGTTTTATACGACCAGCATTCTTTATGGCCACAGCTTGGGCATACCGCTTTACTATTGTTCTCTGCCCAGCTAATACTTTTGAAAACGTCAAACGCTTCATTGTCGCTGAGTCGAGCCACTTTAGTGATCGACATGCTTCAGGCTTGTTTGGATAAAAGAAAGTGTTGCACGTAATTCAACCTAAAATCATCATATATAGTGATTATTAACCATATAAGGTGATTTGTAAAGTGATTCTTCATCATTTATAATGATTTTTATTGAAATATGATTGAGGTGCTAGTCATGAGTGAAACTGAGTGGAAAAATTACGTCAAGGGTTTAGTAAAAGCTGAGATAGCCAAGCGCAATATGAATTATGTCGATATTTCTGAAAGGCTTAAGAAGATAGGTGTAGACGAAACTCCACAAAACCTTAGCAATAAAATAGGTCGAGGAGCCTTTGGCGCTATATTTATGTTTCAAATACTTCAAGTGATAGGGTGCCATGATCTACATATTGAAGAACTCGGAAAAGCCTAAAATAACGGTCGCTTTCTGCTAACGAATCTGAGAAAATAATGATAAAAATTTCAAGGGTAGTTAGACAATGAAAAGTAAACCAAAAATAGTTGATTTGTTTTGTGGTTGTGGTGGCTTTGGGCTTGGCGCTGAGTTAGCTGGCTTCCATACAGTTGCAGCGATCGATGTTGATGAAACATTACAGTCTGCCTACAAAAAAAACTTTCCAAATACTAATGTTATTGAAGCTGATCTCTCAAAAATAACAAAAAAAGAATGGAATAAAATTTTAGGAAACCAAAAAATTGATGGTGTTATTGGCGGCCCACCCTGTCAAGGTTACAGCCGAATGGGAGCAGGTGATCCTAATGACCCTAGACGACAATTACTTGTTGATTTTTATCGGCATGTAAATCTGTTAAACCCTAGTTTTTTTATTATGGAAAATGTAGAGGGGCTGATGGATAAACGTAACATCAAAGAGCTAGAAAACGCGCTTGCTACACTTAACAAAAAATACACGGTCTTGAAGCCTATCATAGTAGATGCCTCTGAGTGGGGAGCAGCGACAAAAAGAAAGCGTGTTATTGTTATTGGCTATGACCCTAAAAGATTTTCGGCTATAACCTTATCTGACTTACTACCTCCACGACAAATCACTACAGTAGAAGATGCAATAGCAGATATACGAGAGCCGATAAAACAGAAAAAAGATGATACAGACTTTGGTTGGGCATCCTATAGAAAGTCTACCAATTTATCAAAGTATGCAGTGACAATGCGAGCATTACCGCCGAAAGGGATTGGCTCCGAAGAAGCTATAAATTACCTTAAGGAAGGTAAGCTATCGGGACACTTTGATACGATTCATACTGACTCGGTAAAAGAACGTTATGAGAAATTAGAGCAAGGAAAAACCGACCCCGTAAGTCGTGCTAAAAAACTAGAATGGAACGGCCTTTGTCCAACCCTTCGTGCAGGTACAGGTGCCGATAAAGGAAGTCACCAGGCTGTGCGACCCATACACCCTGAGTCTGCAAGAGTAATTACCGTTAGAGAAGCGGCAAGATTACAAGGCTTTCCTGATTGGTTTTGCTTTCATCCAACAAAATGGCATAGCTTTAGAATGATTGGTAACAGTGTATCACCGATAGTTTCTCAGGCTATTTTAGAAAAAATATATTCCAATCTTACTTATAGTGAAATGAGATTAACTGCTTAATGGAGATAATATGAGTGTAGGCCAAAAACCAATAAAAACTTTTGAAATTGACACTGGCGTAAGCCCTGATTTTTTAGAAGCCGCGCTCACTCAAGATGTCACAACCCTAGAGGCATTGTTTGATTTAGTCGATAACTCGATTGATGCGGCTAGAGACGTACTTCTTCAAAATAACACCTCAAAATGCAGAGATGGTCTTCCCGAAAGCTACAAGGGCTTTAAAATTCATATCCGTATTGATAAGAATAGCGTAAGAATAGTGGACAATTGCTCCGGTATTGATGAAGTCACACTCGCAAATCGAGCACTATATACGGCTAAACCATCAAGCCATGAATACGGAATTGGTCAGTATGGTATAGGACTCAAAAGATCACTGCTAAAAATGGGAACTGACTTTGCTCTTTCGGTCGACAATGGAAAAACGTTATGTAAAGCCAATTTTAGCAATAAAAATATTGGTGGAAACTTAGACAATAAAGTATATGCCTCAGAATACAATTCAAAAAATCGCGTCAAATCATTATTTTCAGCCTCAAATTTAAAGCCTGAAATAAGTATTGATATACATGATACCCGATGGTTTGATAATGCTGCTCGCCAGTTTTCTTTGCGCTACGGTATTTATCTAATCAAAGGACTTGAAATAATTCTTCACAACGTAGCCAACTGTCAATTTCTTAGGGTAGAAGGAATTGCACCGGAACTGAGAACCCATAGCAAATTTGAACCTCAAAGAAAGCGAGTTAGCATTGATGGAGTTGAGGTAATTATTGAGTCAGGCATTCATTCTGACTATATTTTTCCAAGCGAGACAGGACATGACTTGTCAAAAAACCGATCATTAACGGACTTTTTTGGAATATATTTCTCTTGTAATGATAGGGTGATCGTTTCAGCTACTACTGAAAAAATATACGGCTGGGCAGCCAAATGGCATTCAGAATATAACGGTTTTGTTTGTTGGGTAAAATTTGTTTCTAAAGACCCAAGCAAGTTGCCTTGGAACACATCAAAAACAGCCTTGAGAACAGATAGCAGTTTATTTTTGAAAGTCAAAGACGAGCTTCAACCTATAGCAGATCACTATAGAAGTGAAATTAAAAAACGATATTCTAATAAGGGTAACGACCCAATATCTAACCCAGATCCAAAACCCAAACCATCAAAACCGAAGGGAAAACCGACTTCTGAGCCCAAGCCCAAAAAGCCGAAAAAAAGACCTCATGTAAATCTATCCAGAGATAGAGATATATTTATCGATTGGAATAAATGCGAAACAATTGTTCCAGAGTCAAGGCAAAAGGAACATCATATTTTTGTTGAGATGTGTCGATTATCTTCTGAGCAAATTCCGATCGTTTGTGTCGTAATGTTGCGAGTTTTTCTTGAGACAACGGTCAAAGAAGCTAGTAAATCAATGAGTTTAAGCTGGCAAACTCTCTCAAAGTCTTCTTTAAGTGTTTCAGAAAATCTCCATAGTGCTGGGTATATCACAGACCCCGTAAAAGAACTGATTAAACAGTATGCGAATACAAATGCAGGCCTGTTTTCAATCAACAATATTCAATCTCATATCCATTCGACAAGGTTTCACCCCAACCAATCAAAAGCAAATACCTACTGGGATGAATTAGACCCGTTCTTAGCAGGTTGTTGGAGATTTATTCAAGATTCCGATGAGAGTTAGGTGTAACTGCTACCTAATACCGATTTTGTCGATTATTGCATATAACCTTTGGTTTTCTTTTTCGCGACTTTTATTTGTCTTGGTTAACCAGATTGCCATAGTTTTATAGTGGTCTGAAAAATAACGTATTGCAAAATGTACTGCGGTTGGTTGCAGGTTAGATGTGCTATCTAGTAAATTTTTTAAAAGCTTAGGGGTTCTTTCTTGATCTTCTTGAGATAGAAACTGGTGAATTGTGTCTTCTATTTCTAATGTTTGTGTTGGGTACCCAGTTTTTTCGGCTGCTTTTTTAAAAGTTTCAGCATCAGCAGGTAGGCTTATTCCATATTGTTTTGATAGGCTTTGGGTGTCTTTTTCTGTAATATTTGGAGTCATTGTTTTCTTTCCTTTTTGGTTAGTGGTAAGACAATATTAGGTTTACGTCGATAAACTTTGTCGGTTGTGGTTTTGTTGAGGTGTCCGCGCATATTGGCGGCTTGTTCCAGGGTTTCAACGTCGCTGGCAGTTTTTGCACACAGATCATGCTCGGTAAATTTTACCTGTAGCTTGGTGTCTTTGAGTGCTTTTTGCATGGCGCGTTGCCACTGTGAATCAAAGCCGGAGGTGTTGCCGTCTTCTTTGATGTAGGGTTGGCCTTGAGTAGTGCAGAAGAGCCACACGCTACCGATTTTAAGGTGTTTCTTTCTCCATGCTTTGATCTCGTTGAGAATTTCCTCTAAGCCTGTGCTGTTACCTTCATGGTCTTTGAAGGGCATTAGCGACTTTTTGGCTTTGGCGTTGCCTTTGATTTTTTGCCGTTTTTCAAATAGTAGTCCGTCCTCTTTGATGTCCTGTAGTCTGATGCGCAGGATCATAGACTTATCTTTACCGGTAGCCAGTTTGAGGGGTAGGTACACTTTGAGCATGGCGTTACAAGCTTTGGTAAATACGTTCACTTCCCAGTCTTCCACATAGCGGTCTCTCGGTAGAATGCTCACTTTGTTCACTTTGCCTTTTATTGGGTGCTCGATAATGTCACAGCCCCACTCAAAGGCTTTGGTAAAACAGTGTGATAAAACTTCCAGGTCAAGGTTGGCTTTTTTAGGGCTTTGATGTTGAGCGCAGGCGTCCCGATATTTGTAAGCGTGGTGTGTTCTGAATTGGTTAATGGGTAGTTTGGCAGGTATTACGGATCGCAGGCGTTGCAAGCTGTAGTGATTGCTTTTCTGTGTGGCTGGTGATTTTTTGGGTATTACCTCGGCCTCGTAACGATCAAACAATTCTTGCATGGTTAGGGGGCTATCGCTGGTGATAATGCGGCGCTCCCACTCTCTGTAGGCAGCTTTCTCGGCTTGCGGTAATGTTTTGGCTCTGCCTAGTTCAAACTCTGCTTGGTCATCCCAAAGGTGGCGCACAGCTTTTGGTACACGGTAAGAAATAACATAATCGCCGCGTTCGCCACGCTTGCGCATTCTCCAGTTTTTAGGGTAAGGGCTGTTTTCTTTGTTACGCTGCTTGACCATTGTTCAGTGCCGAAAAGTTAAATGCAGGGGTTGAGGGTTGATTTTCTGGGCCAGCTTGGAACTGGTCTGTCGGAACAATAAATGTGTTATCTGGCCGCATCCGTACAGATTATCCCATTGCTTTTAAAACGCGCAGTTGTGCTGGCCTTGTTTTCTTTTTGGTCAGCTCGATAACTTCTTGTTCTGATAGCCAGAGTTTCATATTGCTTGCTTGGTTCTGTTTTTCTTTGTGAATACCCAGTATTCATCTATGGTTTCTATAAAGTCGTTTGACGGGTGTGGGTCGAAATAAAATTCTCCATCTTTAACTATTACTGCGTGCTTAATTCCGCGATTACTTTTGCCTCCGGCAATAGCGAACCCATGAGGTTTTTCGATGGTGCAGATAAAATCGTATCCGATCAGGTTTGACCAGTTAATTAGAGTAGCTCTCCATTTATCGCCTTTTTCCTCTAGTTCGGGAACTGCGTGTAATGGCATATCTAAAAGTGATGCGATGCAGGCTGCAAAGCAGTTGCCGCGTTGGGTTTCGCTGTGTAACTTAGTTTGTTTAATCGGTGTGATTTCTTTTCTTCCTTGCGTATTTATAAAATATTCGGTCAGGCTTCCAGCTAATATTGTTAGGAATGTTGCTATAAAGTAGCCGTTCTTTAGGTCGTTATCGCTGCCTAAAATGCAAAAGACACAGATTAATCTTTGGTTGCCTTTGCTGTACGTCCAAAAGGGTTCTTGTCCGGCGTTGGCGATTTGAGCAAAAACTTGTTGAGTGGATAGATTAAAAATAGGCATCCAGTCATAGATAGTGCGTCCGGCCTTGCTTAAATATTTGTTGAGTTGCCAGGGGTTTTTCTTGGCTCTTTTGTATGATTCTTCGGCGCGAATGCCCATGCAATTAACAGCTAATAATTTGCCGCGTTGCTTCATATCGTTGCGGATAAACTTGCGAATAGGGCCAGTTTTTAGTTCAGAAGTACACCAGCGGGAGGCGCTTGACGGCCAGCTAGGGACGTCAGGGCGAATATTAAAGCGGTGTTTAACGTAATCTAAAAGATTCTTTTCTGTGCCATCTTTCCACACCGCTTTAACAATATGTAAAGGGTGGTTTATGTTGTGCTTTATGTGTGTTTTAACCCCTGTCCATTCCACTTCGCCAAGGTCTGCATGAACAACAACGATTTGATCATGCGGTACTATTTTAGATAGCAAGGCATACATGGCTTGCGAGTCTTTGCCGCCAGAGTGTGAGCAATAAAATAGAGCGCCTGCGCTGATAAGTTCGTTAATATTCATATTATCCAAGTAACTCTTTTAAATATTAACTATATTGGTTGTAAGCCGCTTCGCTTGCTTGTCGTTGTTGCTCTTTTTCCCATTCGCTGGGTGCTGGTTGTTCTTGTTGCTTTTCCAGTTGTAGCTTTAGTGGCAACATGGAGTAGTTGCTGTCGCTGATAATTTTTTCTATGTGTTCCATGCCTTTTTCGGTGAATACTGCTACGGTGTACTCGCCTGTTTTTTCGCTGTCTTTATGGTTGAAAGTAAAGCGTGCAACTCGTGCAAAGCCTTCTTTAACCCATATAGAAAATGGCTTATTTTGTTTAGGGTCGTGTGGCTTGCCGGTGGCTCCGGTATTTAAAAAGTAGGCGCGTCTTAGTTTTTCAAGAAATTGTTTTTTGGTTAGCTTGTCTTCTTTTTGTCGCCCTTTGTTAACACGCAGCAGTGCAGAGTGGGCGTTGTATTCGCCTGTCTCGCGTAGTTCTTCTGCGTGTTTAATTTCGTTCATTATGCTGCCTTGGTAATTAACTGCGCGTGTAGTTGTAGTGTTAATGCACGCACTTTATTTTCAAAGGTTTGCTTGTCTTGGTCGTTAACCAGTACGGGTTCGCCTTCTAAAATTTCTAAGTCTTGCTCGGTAACATCGGCGTGAGTAGGTTCTGCGTTCGGGTTTTTGATGTGAATGAGAATGCCGCCTTTGCTGCGTATCCAGTCGGCCTCTAGGGGTAGTCTGGTGTCGGTGATGAGTTAGCCGTTAAATAAATAATTGCTGTCTTCGTTGCAATCAATTTGGTGTTGCACAAATTCAGTAGCAAAGTGTTTGTTTTCTCGGCGAAGCTCTGCGCCCACAATCTGCATCATGCGGCGCTTAGTTACGTTAAGTTTTCCGCAGGGTTTATTTTTGGGAAGTCTTAAAAATTCCTCTGGTGTGATGTCGAGCATGTCGGCACATTTGATAATGACCGGCTCGGCAAAGGTGTAGGTGCGTAGCTCCAGTGCATCACGGATGATGATGGCGGCGGTATCTTTGCCGGTTTGGGCACGGCCTGCTATGCCTATCATTTGGTTAATGTAGTTATGCATGGCTCAAGTTCCTCATGATTAAAGTAGTCATGGGTAAGCCTTGTATGTAGTAGGCGAGTTTGTGTTGTTGTGATCGCCGTGAGCTTGCGCTACGGCGTATCTGGTTGCCGCTGCGCTGATTGCGTGGCAGTCGGTTTGTCATGGCATCTGCGGGTGGTGCTGTCGTAATGCCAGCTAATAGCAGAATGCACAGGTGTTTTATCAGTCCGCGCTTGTAGATTTCGCGGCTGGCTTCTTGCAGGTTGTTTACCCGTAGTTTCCAAAAGAGCTGTTGTGCCAGTTTTTGTACGCTGGCATGGGTGATACCCATGAGTTCGGCGACTTGCTTGTAGGGCAGTGCAAGGGCTATAGCGAGCAATGCAAACAGTGTTTGCCTATCAGATAGCTCCTGGCGTGTAATGGCTGCTTGTTTGGTTTGGTAGCCTTCTGCTGTGCGTTGTACTTGTAGCGCTTGCATGGCTAGGCGGCAGTTGGTGGTGCTGTAAAGTCGCCAGAGCTGGGTTTAGTCGTTCTTTTGGGGAGCGGGACTACCGTTCTAACGGCCTTTTTGTGAGTTTTAAGGTCAATGACCTTGGTTTTTGGGTTTTTTGTTGTATCTGTTGATGTTTTCATAGCGTTGCCCTTGTTAATTTGTAAACCAAAGTTTACTTATGTAATTTTATTTGTCAACCTCGGTTAACTAAAAAGTTTATATTTTTATATTTTTTTCCAGATGGCATTAAAATCGACCGATTTTTTATTGTGTGAGTGGTAATGTCTGTGTGCTTTTTATGGGGGATGTTATGAATATTGAATCTTTTGATCGTCTCGTTAACTTGGGGCTTAAATGGTTTTTTGTAGGTGTTTTGGTGCTGGCTGCCTTCGCTTATTTATTTGGTGATTCTGAGGACGATTCGCCAGTCTCGGCTTATAGCGGTGTTGAGTATTCAGTGCTAAATGATGTTGGTAAGGGTAGGTCTAAAAGAACGGTTACCGTGTCATTGGTGTCGCGCATTTCTGAATCTGATTTGAAAGCATTATCTGATGTCATTAAGTCGTCGGGTGAGTCTGATTTCTCTAATGTTTTTATTAATTATAAAATTCCTGATGCCTCTGGTCGTCTCCATCCTTGGGCGGTGGTTAGTTATGGAGATGATGTTAATGTTTCGATTAGTGGCCTTTCCTATGATGATGAGCGTGTTTTGAGATCAATGGCTGTTGATGTGCCTGGTGAGGTGCTGGGGCGGTGGCTTGATGCAAGGGCTTATATTGGCGAGGTGGTTGTTCTTCATAAGGATGCAGCGGGTGTTTATATTACCTTGGTAAAGAAATCTGGGTACTCAAACACCAGCGAGGTAAAAGCAAGCGAGATTGATGCTGGTTTACGCTTTGACTACGTTCACAGTGGTGATTTTAAAAATTATTTTATTCTGAATGCTAAGGGTGCTTTGGAGTATTGGGCTGATACACATTTTTATACGGCTAATTTGTTAAAATAGTTTTTTTGATTATAGTTTCTTGCTTTTCAATAACTAAATAGTTTAACTATCATTTTGTACTTTGTATGAATAATGAGATCATTACCGTATTTATGAAGAAAAACGCGCTATGGAAAAAGTAGTACCTGTAGATGAACAAACCCTAACGATAATTAATGAAAAACTGAAAGGTGTAGATGTTGCAGTATCTTCTTGCATGTCTTACATACGTAGGGTGCAGGATATTCCCTTTAATCAGTTGAGTTCTCGGTGTCGTGGTGTTCCTGGCATAATGTGGAAGCGCTACATGCAGCCCAGTTATCCTAAAATGCGCCCCCTTCATGTTGTTGCTGCCTATAGTTGGTTAACTATGGTTCCCATGCCTTCTTTTTATCGTGGGTTGGCAATTAAAGAATCATACCGAGGGATGGATGAAGAAGCGGTGGCCGCTATGATTCATTGCGGTATTTTACCGAAAAAACAATACAACTTGTTGCTTGAACATATCTTTGAGTATTTGTCGGAAGAAGGGAGAACCGCAGTTATTCATTTTCGAGACGATTTGCATAGTATGTATGGGCATTTGGATGATTATACCGATGAGCAGTTTATGTTCCCTGAAACCTTAGATATGAACCTTTTTCAAGAGGACTATTATCATTCGGTTGCACTGGCTTTTCGTGAGTTTCGCAGGGTAAATAATTTTTCTCAAGAAGATGTTGCCAGAATTTTAAGTATGAGTCAGCATAGGTATCAGCAGTGTGAAAATCCTGATAACCCTGTTCCATTGCCTGTTGATATTGCTGCTCGTTTGAAATTAGGTTTTCAATTGACTGATGCAATGCCGTTTACTTCTCACATGAAAATTTACCCGCAGTTTCATACAGTTCGCCGAGTTCAACATATCCGTGAAACCACGTTAGTTGAGATGATGCGTTATGTGTTGCCAGCCCATAAAAAACAATTTATAGAGATAATAAAAAATATGGCGCAAATCTACTCTAGAGAACTTTTGCGCCAAAATTAGTGTAATTTTTTTTAAAAAAATTGCACACCTCTATTGGGTTGCTATTTTTCACAATAACGCAGATCATATCCCACATAATTTATGCGCGTATTTTTTCAATATAATTCAATGACTTGTCGCATAAATCTTCTTTTGCTAATTGAATCATAAGGTCGGCAGTAGTTTGTGACTGTTCAAGATGTACCAAGTGATCAGCATTAGGAACATAAATTAATTGACATTGAGTTAACTGGTTTGATAACGCAGTTGCATTTTCTGGTGTCACATAGGGGTCTAGTTGACCAATGAACAATAAGCAGGGTATAGAAATTGTGGATAAATTACTTGGCTTGTATGCCAATATTCGTATTGTGTTTTCGCAAAAACAATCTATTTGTTTGTCTGTGTATTTGTATACTTTTTGCTTGGCGCTTCGAGCAATAACATGTCCTCGTGGAATGTTTTTATCCACAACCGTTAGCCCTGCTATTAACTCTTCGGCAAAAGCTTTTCTGTCACGAAGTGCAGCAGCCATTATGGCCATTGTATCTGCTCGTGATTTGGTTGGTATTCCTGCCATGCCGCCACACATTGATAAAGATAAAGCTCCTTCATATAACAGGCAGAATTCCAGTGCAACAGGTACAGCGTATGAAAATGCAAGAATGTGTGCTGATTCTATTTTTAGTTTTTTAATGAAATCATGTAATAAAATTGCTTGGTCTTGTATTGAATACCATGCGGGTAATGGGTCTGTTAAGCCTGTTCCTGGTAACTCAATAACAATGATATTGAGTGCTTTGCTAAATTCGGTTGAAAAAAACTCTACCGATTCAATTTCTTGTAGGTTTCCGATAAGAAAAATACCAGACTCATCGGTCTCTGAGTTTGGATACACTGCATAGCGATACAGATTATCATTTATAGTGATTTTATGAATATGAGTATGTAATTGCATAAGTTTCACCCTTTTTTATTGAAAAATTTAAAGAGGCATAACTATACAAGTTAAATATTTTTTTTAGGGGGGCAGTGAAGAGATTTTTATATGTAGCATTTTCCTCTATTTACAGGCTTTCATATATTTGAGGTTGTTAACTGTTAAAGGCGTATGTCTGTAATAGCTTTTAATTGGGTAAGGGATTTATTAAAAAATGAAGAATGTAGAAGAGTTAACAGATACAGAGAAAAAAATGGCTATTTTGGGTATTTTTTGTATGGTTGATTATGATTGCAGAAAGGATATTCTGGACAGAGCTATCGCTAGTTCGATTGAGAGCGAAACTGAGCATATTTCAAAAGGTCGTTCAGGTCTACATCTGGATTCTCAAGAACTGTCATAAGTTGAACAATTTCCTGGGGCATCATTGATTCGCCAGTGCCCAGCATGATCCATCTTGGATTGATATATAAATTTTCCTTGAGCTGTTCCAGTGAGAACCAATCTGGTATTGTTTTTTGCTTTTCCCAGCGATTAACGGCTTGCCTACTTATTCCACCAGCGGCAAGGCCGAACGCTTCTTGCGTTAATTCTAGCTCGTTGCGAATCTTATAAATCCGAGCGGCTATATCTTCTCTGTCTTTGCTGGTTGCTTTCATATCGGAGATTTTAATTGTTATTTTGGTAACCAAGGTTTACATACAGTAAACCTTGGTTTACAATTTCCCGCATGAAACAGAAAATGACTCTCAAAGATGCTTATCTCATAACGGGTGCGTCTAATAAATCTGATTTGTCACGCAAGTTAAATATTACTCGTCAGGCTGTTTCTAAGTGGCCGGAGGATGATATTCCCGATAGCGGCAAGTGTAAGATTTACGAGTACCAGTTTGCTCAGCAGTCAAACGGTTTTGAAATTGATGATGATAAAGCGGCATAACCACGGGCACGGTTATCGCCGCTTTTTTTGTGCCTGCGTTTAGTAGTTGAAACAAAAAATTACCAGTGCCGATAGATTGTAAACGTAGTAGCAGTGTGATGTTCATGGTTGCCCTTAATTGTTTTTTTACAGTGTAGGGCGTTTGAGCTAATTGGCGTTACTGGCGGTAGTGGAGTGTTTTTTTATACAGGGTTTGGTAGCAAGTGCATCGTCGGTCATAGGGTTGGTATCAATGCCTGGTCACGAGGCGGTGCGAAAGTAAAGCGTGGCCTATCCTCTGCGTTGCGCCTGAGTGTGGCAGCGGAATTGGTACTCACTCAATTATTTTTTTAGGAGGTTTTATGTTTACTGCGGTTTGTAAAGATGTGGTTGCCACTCAGCGACAGTTAGCACTTGAGGCGGCGGTTTCAGATATTGAGAACGTTGTGCCTTCTGTGACGTTGGGAGGTAAGTATTCAGGTGCTTATTTCGATTTAAGTCAGATTGCGCAACCGGAATGTGCTGATGTTGAGAGGGCGGTTGGTTATTTAGAGGCAGTTGGTCGTTTGGTTCGACACCCTAAAAAAGCCAAGTATGTGCAGGTTTTGGATTTAGCGGCTGTTTGAGAGGTTTTGGTTCTTTATGCCTAGAAATATGAGCTTTGCTATGACTACGCCGCAGTTTAAGGCCAAAACTAAGGATGTTACTCGCCGTTTTGGTTGGCGGTTTTTAAAGCCTGGGGATGTGGTTTGTGGTGTTGAGAAAGCTATGGGTTTGAAGTCTGGCGAAAAGATTAAGCGGCTTGGTGATATTGAAATTGTATCTACTCGCTGGGAACCGTTAAACGCAATCACACAGGATGATGTTCGCCGTGAGGGATTTCCTGATTGGACGCCAGCACAGTTTATTCAGATGCTGGTTGATCACTACAAAATTAAATCAGATGCAATGGTTAACCGGATTGAGTTTAGGTATTTATAAATTTATATGTTTAAAGCCGCTGTCACTGGTGACACTTATGAGCGATAAAAAACTTTCTCGAAATAAAAAATATGAATTGAAGCAAGAGGCGGCAGGCTTGAAAAAAGTCACGCTATGGGTGCCAAAAGAAGCGGTGCCAGATTTTCAATCTATGTCGCAATACTGTGTTGACAATAAAGATTGTTCGCCGTTTATGGTTCGCTGCGCAAGCACGGGCAGAATGAGAAAAGCGGTGTAGGTGTTGTGAATGAGTTGGCTCTTTTCGCAGGCGGTGGTGGAGGAATACTCGCAGGGCATTTGCTCGGATGGCGAACCCTGTGCGCAGTGGAGCGTGATGCCTACGCCGCAGGGATTTTGGCGCAACGACAAAATGATGGATTGCTCCCGCCTTTCCCAATTTGGAGTGACATTACAACTTTTGACGGAAGCCGATGGCGAGACCGTATTGATGTCGTTTCTGGCGGCTTTCCCTGTCAAGACATTAGCTGCGCAGGAAAAGGCGCAGGCGTTGAGGGGGGGGGGCAAGAAGCGGACTGTGGAGTGAAATGGCGCGGATCATTAGCGAAGTACAACCCCGCTACGCATTCATTGAGAACAGCCCAATGCTCACTACTAGAGGACTCGACAGAGTTTTGTGTGACCTTGCCAAAATGGGGTTTTCTGCATCGTGGGGCTGTATATCAGCAGCCGATTGCGGCGCTCAACATAAGCGCGAACGAATCTGGATTATTGCCCACGCCCGTAGCTTCGCAGATGGGCAGCAATACTACTATGAGGCGGCGGGGTGAAACGGTTAAGTCTCGTTATTTGAGTTGGGCAACACCGACAACAATGGATAAGTTGCCGCCAAAGTCTGCCGCAGCGTTAGAGCGTGAGGCAACCGTTGCACGACCTGGCAGAAGTAGGCCGGCGAACTTGCGGGATCAGGTAAGTAATAAAAATAACTGGCCGACCCCGATAGCGAATGATGCGTTAAAGCGTGGAAATTTTGACCCTGAAAAAAGCCCAGGTTTAGCGGCGCAAGTGAAATTATTTCCTACACCACAGGCGCGTGATTGGAAAGGTTCAAGCGGTAGAAGTTTGAAGGGGCAAGAGTGTGATTTGCCAACCGCGGTAAAAAGTTTTCCTACTCCCTGTGCCAGTGATGGTAGTCGTGGAGGGGTGATTACAGAGGGAATGTCTGGGCAGTCGTTGCCGCAGGTGGTGAATATGTTTCCTACGCCTACGGCTTCTGCCTCTAAAGGTTCGTCTGAGAATGCGTTGGTGCGCAGCGATGGTAAGAGTCGTGTTAATGATCGTTTAGATCATCGTATTTATGCGGAAGCTCAAGGCCAGTTAAATCCTGATTGGGTTGAGTGGTTAATGTATTGGCCAGTGGGTTGGACTTCATTGCAGCCACTGGATAAGAGCTCATTTGATGAATGGGTTAACCGCGGTGATTGGTTGCAAGTGGAGCCAGAAGGTGTGCCGCGGGTAACACAAGGGATGGAGTTTCGTGCTGATCGATTAAAAGCGATTGGCAATGGTCAGTTTCCGCTAAGTGCGGCAATAGCTTTTGATTTGTTGAGTAAGCAGGATGATTTTTTTTGATTGGTTTTATCAAAACAAGCAAGCGGTAACTTACATCATTATGGTGTTGTACACGTTAAATATTTTTGCGGGTTTTGTACATAACGATAAAGCGCATGTCTGGTATTGGGCTTCTGCGCTATCAATAACAATGTGTGTAACTTGGGGGTATGCAGGTAAGTGATAACAACAATAAAAAAGGCTAAGGCTGTACAAGAGCGCCGTGTAGCGGCTGGTAAGTTTGGTTATGCCAAAGCAGTGAGGCGGTTTGTTTCTCGCTCTGTGGAGAATTGTGAGCAGTATTATCGGGTAAGAAATGCGTTGCCAGCGTTATGGAAAAAAATTAAGGACGCTGCGTAGTTGTATGTTGTTCAGTATTTATATCAATCAGAAAGCGGCTATTGAGTGGGGTTTGAATCTCAATCAGGCAGCGGTGTTTTCGGTGATTTATGCGGCAGCAGCATGGGCAGACAAGGATGGGGATTATTGGAATATCAGTAAGGGAAAAATCATTAAGGAGCTGCCATTGCTGACTGATAAACCGGACACTATTTACCGGTTGCAACGTGAGTTGTTGAAAAAAGAGTTAATTGAAAAAAAAGTCGTCGAGAGCAAGGATTTTTTTCGGATAACTCGTAAGGGGATGGTGTGGGCATTGGATGAATCAGCGGTTAATCAAGAGGCGGAGACTTCTGGTGTTGATGATTCTAGTGGAGTTGTAGAGTCTCGGAAAAATATCCGAGCCTCGGAAAATAATCCGAATGGAGATATTTTTTTGTCTGATGATCGGAAAAATATCCGTGATAACTCGGAAAATAATCCGTCATATCTCGGAAAAAAATCCGACGTATTAAATAACCAAGATTATATAACTAACATAAATATTACTACTAGCTGCTCGAAGTCTGGCGAGGAAATGACAATGGACTGGTGGCCTCCAGATGATATTTACAAGTTATGCCAGCAGTTAACGCGGTTCACTGATGAGGAATTTAGCTATGTGGTAGCTGATTATCGTGTTTTTTGGTTGTCTGATGATGGTGTTCGCAGGGAGAAGCCCAGAAGTTGGGGAAATCATTTTAAAAATTCCTTTGTGCGTGCTCTGTACCGAATTAGGCAAAGCAGGGGAATGTTGGTCAGGAAAAGCAGGGATATTCCGATTGAAAAGCAATTGTTAGATCGTAGTTGGGCAGAGTAGACATGAATAATTTTTTTAGCGGGGGTAGTTTGCATGAGTGCTGATCAGGGCTTGAGTGAGGTTGAGCGTAAGCGGTTAATTCGTATTCTTGAGACTGATTTGAGCAATCGGGTGCGTTCTGTCTCTCAGTTTAGTTTTACCTGTGATACAAAAAGCTTGTTAAGAGAGTTTGGTGCTTGGTCTCGCCAGGGTGTTAATCAGGGCCGTGTTCGTTCATCCATTCAGATTTTTGTTGATATGGTGTCTGGTAGTAGTTCGCGATCAGTTGCTATTTCTGATGATATGGCGATGCAGATAAATAATGCGTTGGTGGCTTTGATGCGTGATGATGCTGAAATCGCTAATGTTCTTTGTTTGCATTATGTTTCAGGTTTGCCGGAGTATTTGATTGCTGAAAGGCTTAGATTTAATCGGCCAAAAGTTAGGGCTATGGTGTCTCATGGCGAGGGCTTTGTGGGCGGTTTTTTATGCCAAATTATGGCGGCCTAATTTTAATTTAAAATTTTTTCAAAAAAGTTGTTGCAATTGTTAACAGAGATATGTTCAAATTCAGCTACTGTAACGACAAGTCACTGAGAAAGCCCTGCAATGAATTTTGCGGGGCTTTTTTTATGTCCTGATTTTTTCGTTACAGATAACTAAAAAACCGTAATTGGTTAAATTATGAAGATTAGCCGCCATAGTTTTTGCTGTGGCGGTTTTTTTATGTGTGAGTTTTATGATTATCACTGTTAACAGAATTAAATCAGACGCTGATGCAACGTTGAGTACGGTCAGTGTTGATAGTCGTTTTCTTTGCTTTGGTCTTGAAGATGAATATCGTGAGACTAAAGTGGCTGGTGAGACTCGTATTCCTGCTGGCATGTATAAAGTGACATTGCGAGATGTTGGCGGTTTTCATGCTCGCTATAGCTCGAAATTCCCAGATTTTCATCGCGGTATGCTTTGGGTTCGTGATGTTCCTGGCTTTGAATATATTTTGATTCATATTGGCAACACTGATGAAAACACGGATGGTTGCTTGTTGGTTGGTGAAGGTGCTACGACTACCGGTGAGATTCGTTTAACTAATTCAACGACTGCATACAGAAAATTATATTTAGCTGTTATCAATGCTGCTGCAAATGATGATTTATATATTGAGTATGTTGATTCTGATGGAGTTACTGCCTAATCATGTTTAAGTATAAAGCGTTGATTTGTATTTTATTGTTGATAGGCAGTAATTATTTTTTTCATGGTGTGGGCGTTAACTCTGAGCGCGTGAAGTGGCAGAAAGCATCTATTGACGCAAAAAAAAAGAGTGCAGACATTCTTGCCGAAAAGGAACAGGCTTGGCGTAGTCGTCAAGATGAATTGTTGTTGAGAATTAAACAATCTGAAACTAAGCGCAAGTTTAGCGAAAAAGAGTTAATACGTTATGTTACGAATGATAAATCTACTGATGATAGTCAGTGTGCTATTACTGTTGATGGCTTGCAGTTCGTCGCCAAGCATCACAGAGCCAGTTTCGGCTCCAAAGATTGATCGTGCTCGTTTGGTTCCATGTGAAACAGAATTTTATAGTGATGGCGATTCGCCGGAGTTATGGGTTAAAAGTTTAATTGATTCGTTGCTTGAATGTGCAACGGGTAAGCAAGTTCTGATTGATTATATCCATGTTATCGAGAGTACAGAGAATGCCGTTACAAGACCCCAGTAATCATGGTTTGTTTATGTATTTGTTGGTGCTGGTTATAGCGCTGTGGGGTGGAACTGTTAACTACATTAGCCGAATTAAACGCGGTGTTGTTTCTCACTTTTCTATTGTTGAATGGATAGGTGAGTTAGTTATATCTGGCTTCTCTGGAGTTATCACGTTTTGGTTATGTGAGGCTGCTGGCTTTGATCAACTAATAACTGCGGCTTGTGTTGGTATTGCCGGTCATGCAGGTGGTCGTATGATTTTCTTTATTGAGCAGGTGATGATGAAGCGACTTGAACGCCTGTCAAAAAAGCTGGGTGATTAAAAAGGTACTCCATAGAAATCATGTGTATACGGGGGCGAAACCCGCGATCTTTTAACAGCTATATCATTTTTTAGAGGGGGTTCCGTTTTTGGGTTTAGTGTTATGTCTGGTATGACTCAAGATGAAATAGCAACAAAGTTGGGTATGAGTTCACGCAATTTGCGCGATGTTTTAAAACGTCTTGATCTTGATCACAAAGAAAATTCCTTTGATGAAATCCTGTTGGCTTACATTGAGCATCTAAGGTCAGTTGCTTCTGGTCGAGAAGCTACCAGTGTTAACGAGGCAAAAATTATTGCTGAGACTCGTAAGCATTCGGCTATGGCTGATAAGTTGGAACGAGAATTGGCGAAAGAAGAGGGGTTACTACTGGAATCTGAGCAAGTTGCTCTATGTATGAGAGAGTGGATCGGTAGAACTAAGGCAGCATTTACCAATGCTATAGAAAACTTAGTTGAGTCTATCGAGAGTCAGCATTCCATTGTTGTTGATCATGAATATGCAGATAAGCTCACCGCCGATACCCTCAGAGCTGTTGCAGATTACCGGTTTAAATCTACAGAATCTGGTTGAGGAAGTTAGCGAAGAATTTTTGCCTCAAGAAGAATGTGGCACCATTGAGTGGATGGAGGAAAACCTTTATATCCCAAAAGAAGAGTCAGACAAGGACGGCCTTTATGATTCCGATATGACTCCGTATTTTTGGGGTATTGCTCACGCATTTGATCATCCAGAGGTTGAAATGTGCGCTGTGCAGAAAGCGGCGCAAATTGGATGGACGCTCTTATTATGTGGCTGGTTGTTTAAGGTTATCAAAACAGCGCCAACTAGAATTTTGGCCTTATTCTCAAAAGATGGGCAGGTCGTTAAATTTTTTGAGGATAAATTTAACCCTATTGGTAAAGTTTGTGCAGCATTAAGCAATGTTCTGGATTTTAGTACAAGCCGAAAAAGTGGTAATAGGGCTAACGAAAAAAAATACCCTGGTGGGTATATTCGAGGGTTTGGTTCTAACTCTGTATCTAATGTTAAATCTACACCGGCACCAAGAGTTGTCGTTGAAGAGTCAGACGATACAAATAAAAATGTAGGTGATCAAGGCGATGCTATTCGCTTGTCGCGTGAACGCCTAAAACGCTGGTCAAATAAAAAATTTATCATTGGAGGAACGCCCTCGGTAGCTGATGTTTCTATTGTTGAGCATCATGTAAAACTGGGTACTCAGCGAGTGTTGCCGATTGAGTGTCATGATTGTGGTGAGGCTCATGTATTAGATTGGGAGCATGTCAGTTGGTTAACTTCTGACACTATCGAACCTCATCCGGTTTTTGGTAATAAACTACCAGAAACGGCTGTTTATGTTTGCCCAGGTTGTGGATCAGCTTGGGATGATTGGCAGCGTAAAAAAAATATTTACGATACCTGCAAAAAAGCTCGTGATAGTGGTGATGAGTGGTGTGGTTGGGTAGCAACAGTTAAAGATGCTTCTATTAAAAACCAGAGTTTCAAAGATTTAAGTGAACTATATGTTTGTTTAAAAGGCACTAGCCTTGCTGATGTTGTAGAGGATTTTCTGGAGGCTGAAAAAGAGGCGGCGCTGGGTGATGAAAGTGCTCGTATTGTTTTTCAGAATTCCAAGTTAGCAAAAACTTATGCCTATGCTAGTGACGCTCCAGAAATTGAAACGCTAAAAGAGCGTGCAGAAAATTACGACGAATTCATCGTTCCCGATGGTGGCCTATTATTGACTGCCGGTGTTGATGTTCAAGATGATCGGTTAGCAATTGTTATTCGTGCTTGGGGACATGATGAGGAGTCGTGGCTTGTTTACTGGGGCGAAATTTACGGCAATACGGTTGATAAAAATGATGCCGTATGGCGTGACCTTGAAAAAATACTTTTCCGTGAATTTAAGCACGAGAAAGGTTTTAGTCTTGGGATGTCGGCTGTATCTATTGATAGTTCTGATGGTGGAACTTCTGAGGCTGTTTACTCTTGGGTCAGGAAGCACCAAAAACGCGGTGTTATGGCGATCAAAGGTGCGTCTGATTTTGGTTCTGATCGAGAAATTTTTTCTCTGCCGCGATCCGTTGAAACTAATAAGAGTAATAGCAAGGCCTCTAGGTATGGATTAAAGGTCTATATCGTAGGCACAGGTAAAGCAAAGGACACATTCTCTAAGCGCTTAAAATTAATTGGATGTGGTGCTTCACGCTTGCACTGGTATGAGGATGTTCGTGATGATTACTATGAGCAAATTCTTGGTGAGGTTAAAGCTCCGCACCCTAAAGCTCGTGGCAAATTAGTCTGGCAACCAAAAGCCGGTGTAAGAAACGAGGCGCTTGATTGTGAGGTTTATTGTCTTCATGCGGCGCGATCTCAAAAAGTCCACATTAAAACCCCTGCTGAGTGGGATAAGTTGCTTAATAAGCTTATGCAGGCTGATCTCTTTAGCCAAGTAGTAATTGAGAAAAAACAAAAAGAAGCTGCCAAGCCACAGCAAAATGATGATTGGTTGGGTGGCGTATCGGATGAATGGTTATGAGTGCTTATTCTCTACAGCAGGCAAAAGATATGCTTGCTTATTATGTTAATGCTGAAAAGCAAGTATTGCAGGGAAAAACTATTACTAAAGGTGATCGTTCATGGACTCGTGAAAACTTGCCTGAGATTCGCAAAGGTCGCCAAGAATGGGCGGATACCGTTCGCCGTTTATCGGGTGGTCGTAAACCAGGCCCAGCCGTAGCGCAATTTTAATTATGAAATTTTTAGATAAAGCAATAGCAGCCGTTTCTCCTGGTTGGGGTGCTTCTCGTGCTAAAAATAGGGCTGTGTTACAAGCGTATGATGCAGCGAGGCCAAGTCGTAATCATAAGGCGAAAGGGACGCACGCCAGTGGTGATGCTGCTGTTCAGTGGGCAGGACGTTCTCTACGAGGTCAGGCCCGATACCTTGAGCAAAACAGCGATATGGTTGATGGTCTGTTGACTACGCTAGTCAATAATATTGTTGGTAAAGATGGTATTGGTGTTGAACCTATGCCTTTGGATAAAGATGGCAATGTACATGAAGAATTTTCCAAAACATTATTGGCTGGTTTCTCTGAGTGGTCGTTGAAATGTGAGTCAACTGGCGAGTGGTCGCGTCCAGAGGTTGAGCGTTTAGTGTGTCGTACTTGGCTGCGGGATGGTGAATGCTTGGGTGAACATTTACTTGGGCGTATTCACGACTTTAAGCACCCTAATGGCGTGCTTCCATTTAGTTTGCAAGTGATGGAGCCTGATTTTTTACCTATGGATCACATGGGTAAAAATATCATACAGGGTATTGAGCGCAACCAGTGGGGACAAGCAAAAGCCTACCATGTTTACCATCATCACCCTGGTGATATGGGTATGTACAACATTCAGACGCGTTCTGTTGATGCTGAGCGCATGTTGCATATCAAACTGGTTAAGCGTCTGCATCAAGCTCGGGGTATCAGTATTCTTGCATCATCGTTACAGCGTATCGGTGGATTGCAAAATTACGAAGAATCAGAACTTGTAGCTGCGCGTATCGCAGCGGCAATGGCGTTCTATATCAAAAAAGGAACACATGAGGATTGGGTTGGTAGCGATGATGGTGATAAGCGGCGGCAGATACCTATTTCTCCAGGTACAGTTTTTGATGAATTAAAGCCAGGTGAAGATGTTGGCACTATTGAGTCTAAGCGGCCTAGTTCGCTGTTACAGCCATTTAGGGATGCTATGGGCCGTATGGTTTGCTCTGCAACGCAAGCAAACTTCTCAAGTGTTTTTAAGCAATATGATGGTACTTATTCGGCGCAGCGTCAGGAGCTTGTTGAAAGTTATTTGAGTTATGGCGTTTTGTCTAATTCATTTATTAATCAATGGAGTCGGCCTAACTTCCGCCGTTACGTTCAAATTTCAACTATGTCTGGCGCAGTTGCGATTCCTAGTGATGTTGATACTAGGACGATATACCTCGCTTACTATCAGCCGCCAGTGATGCCGTGGATTGATCCTCATAAAGAGGCAAAAGGCCATGAAACGACAGTTGCCGGTAGATTTGGAACAGAGGCAGAGGTAATTCGTTCTCGCGGTAAAAATCCGCAGGAAGTTAAACGTCAGCGTATCAGGGAAATTCATGAAAACCGTGATAACGGTTTGGTGTTTTCTTCTGATCCTCATCATCAATATTACGGAACCAGACCGGGTTCTACTGATACTGCGAGTAGCAAAAATGAAAGCGATAGCGAAAAAGAAGAATAGTTGGTACACCATTACAGCCAGTCACGATATGCCAGTGATAGAAATTATTGGTGATATTGGTTGGTACGATGTGCCAGTTGAAAAGTTTTTGGAGGACTTGGCTGCTATTGATGCTCCAGAGGTAAAAATACTTTTTCATACTGGTGGTGGCTCTGTGTTTGATGGTACGGCAATGTATAACGCCGTTAAATTGCATCCAGCAAAATTCACCGGTGAAGTATTGGCGCTGTGTGCAAGTATGGGAGCCTATCTTTTGCAGGCGTGTGATCGCCGTGTGGCTCCAGAGAATGCCTACATTATGATTCATAAGCCTCGTGGTGGTGCTTATGGAACTATTGATGATGTAGATTCCTATGCAAAATTATTAACTCAGGCAACTGAAGATTACTACTCAAATATGGCGGCGGCTACGGGTAAGGATGTGTCTGAGATTGAAGAGGATACCAAAGCTGACTTATGGCTTGATGGTAATGAAGCGCTTGAGTACGGGTTGATTGATGAAGTAACAGAATCGCACGATATGAAAGCGTTGCAATCGGTGCAGCTTGCGGCTATCGCAAATGTGCCACCCACTATTTTAGAAAAACTAAAGGTAACTACTATGTCTGGAAAAACAGCAGAAGAAACGGGCAAAGGTGGAGGCGCGCAGGGTTCACAAGCTGCTGTGCAATCCCCTGCGGCTCAAACTACTACAGTGCAAACTACAGCCTCACCAGCGGCAGCGCCGCAAGTTTCAGAGGCTGAATTAAAGGCACAATTTAAACGCGAAGAGCGCCAGCGTAAGGATGATATTCGCGCAGTATTTAAAGGTTTTGATGGGCATAATGATTTGCTGAATGCTTGTCTTGATGATGATTACGTTGATGCGGCTCAAGCTAAAGATAAGTTACTGGCTGCACTGGGTTCTACTGCGAAGCCAGCAACTGGCGTTTTAACCGCTCAGCATGTTTCTGTGCCTGGTAGTGCTGACCTCAAAGAAGCGATGACGAATGCTCTTGCCGTTCGTGCAGGTGTTGTTACCCTGGATCAAAATGGCCGTGACTTCAAAGGTATGTCTATGGCAGAAATGGCGCGTGCGGCGCTGCATGAGCGTGGTGTAAGTACCTACGGTATGGATCGTATGGAAATGATTGGTGCGGCTTTTACTCATACATCAAGTGATTTTACTCATGTGCTTTCGGATGTGGCTCGTGTGGCGTTGCTTAAAGGTTATGATGAGTCAGAAGAGACTTTCCAGAAATGGACTAAAAAAGGCACATTGTCTGATTTTAAAGTCAGTAAGCGAGTCGGTTTGGAATCATTCCCTACGCTGGATGAAATCCCTGATGGTGGTGAGTATCAGGCGGCTACATTGAATGATACTGGTGAGCAAATTCAACTGGCAACCTATGGTAAGGAATTTACTATTACTCGCCAAACAATCATCAATGATGATCTGGGTGCATTTACTGATGTTCCGGCCAAAATGGGGCGTGCAGCGTTACGTACTGTTGGTAATTTAGTGTATGCAATTTTAACCAGTAACCCAAAAATGCTGGACAATAAGCCTTTGTTTCATGCGGATCATAAGAACTTGATGGCTGCCGCTATGTTGTCTGTCGCTGCGCTGGATAAAGCAGAGCAGATGATGGCAAAACAGGAAGACGATGAAGGTACTCCGCTGAATATTGAACCAGCATTTTTGATTGTTGGACGTGGTTCTAAAGGTACAGCTAATATGTACATGAAATCTCAGAATGATCCTGATGGTAAACATGCTAGTGTGCCAAATATTATGCAGGGTATGGCTGAGGTTATTTCTGATGCGCGTATTGATAAGGCAATCACCGGTAATAATCCTTTGCCGTGGTTTCTGGCAGCGGGTTCTCAGTTTGATACTGTCGAGGTGGCTTATCTTGATGGTAATGAAAAGCCGTATCTGGAGCAGAAAAACGGCTGGACTGTTGATGGTGTGGCTCACAAAGTTCGCATTGATGCTGGTGTAAGTGCATTAAGCTATCGCACACTTCTGAAAAACCCGGGTGCTAACCCAAGTTAATAATAGTTAGCGCTGTCTCTTTTTAGCTCTCTGAGCTATCCCTAAAAAACATTTAATTCTGGAGTCGTCCATGAAAAATTATATTGGGCCAGGTAACACTTTGACGCTGGTTGCGCCAGCCGGTGGTGTTACTTCTGGTGTGCCGGTTATCATCGGTAGTCAGTTTGTTATTCCTAAAGTCACCGCGCCAGAAGGCAGCACCTTTGCTGCTGAGCGTCAAGGTATTTTTTCGCTTGCCAAGAAAGCAGAGGATACCCCAGCGCAGTGTACGAAAGCTTACTGGAGTTCAGCAAACAGTGAGTTAACCACTACCGCCAGCGGCAATAAACTGGTTGGTGTGTTTGAATCTGCCGGTGTAGCGGATCAAACAGAAATCAATGTTCTGCTAACGGGTGAAATTGTTTAACCGTGTCAGGCTTTGGTGATCTTGTTGCTGAAATGGATGCAGGGCTTCATTCGTCTCAAGATGGATTTGGTGAGGTGATTCAGTTTTGTCACACGCAGACGAATGAAGTAATTAATGTAGATGGGGTTTTAATGGATGATGATCCCGCTGCGCGTTTACATTCCAGTAACGAAAAGTCCCGTGGTATTCATGTTGGCAAGCCAATTAAATATCACATCGTTACCAGTCAGTTGCCAAATCATATTGATGATTATGAGGTAACGCTGAGTGATTCCCAGCTTTATGATGTTGCTTCCATCAGTCGTGTTGATAGTAGTGTGTCAGAGCTGATATTTACCCCTGTTAAAGAAGGTGCTCCGGCGAATGGCTCATGGCTTAAGGGTGATGAGTGATGTCAGGTATAACATCTAATGAAAATTGGCGTTGGCATAGGCGTGAAAAAGCTAATGGCTATTTTAACGTTGACTTTAGTGTGACAACTAAATCTGTGGTTAGTGACCTGAATGGTGCTGTTCTAAGAGCGGTAAAGCGTGCAGATAGGCGCGCTGTTCGGTGGTTGGTGACACACTCTGTTAGGGAGATTGCTAGGGAGTTAAAAATAAAACAGGCCCCAATAAGAAAACGCTTTCAAGTCCACAGGGATGGTGAACTTGTAAAAATATGGGTCGGATTGCTGGAGGTTGGCGCTCATTATTTGGGTAATGTATCCCAAAATGTTGCAGGTGTTAAAGCAGGTGGGCAGCAGTACGATTCGGCTTTTTATAGAGCTGTTTATGGCAGTGAAAGAAAAGTATATATCCGAGCAAAAAAGAATCAAGACCTTGGATATGAAACGGTGAGTGATAGGAGAAGGTATCGTAAGCCTCATTACGATGAAAAATTTATGTCTAAAAATGGTGGGCGGTTTCCTTTACAGGTTGTTGGTGTATCAATTCAAGATGTGGGCGAGGATGTTTTGTATCGCTATGAGCGGCGTCTTAATTCAAAATATAAAGAATTTCTACATCAAGAGTTAGAGGTGGGTATGAATGGCTTCACGTGAACTTAAACATCCCAGTGATTTATTTGATGCGATAGTGGAAGTGCTAGAGGATCGGTTGGCAGAAGGTGTTGAGGTTGCCACCTATGAAAAATTTAGTGGTTCGCTTAACGGTGATTCGCTAATACTTATCGAATTTGAATCATCATCGCCAGCGGTAAGAGGGCATGATGGTCGTTATTGCCATGAATATCTATTGACTTTGCACGGCTTGGTCAGTGCTGCGCGTGATCGTGCAGAAGTAGAGGCAGTAAATTTATCGGCAGCGTTAGAAAGGGTTGTTGATTGTAATCGTTGGGGGTTTGCTGGTCGCGATGTTTATGCGCCAGATAACATTCGTTCGGCCCCTAGTATGTTTAAAAAAGGTGAATCAGGTTATGAAGCCTGGGGAACCTCTTTTACTCAAAAAATATTTTTGGGTAAATCGTTATTGCCAGATGATCCGGTAGTAAAAGAAATTTGGTTAAGTAACGATCCTGCTGCTGATGAAAGCGGTTATGAAAAAGTAAGCGAGTTAGAGTAATGCGGGAACTGGTAGAGCAGCTTGTTCGCTCTGAATTAGCTCAGTATTCGGATGTGGTAACAGAGTTAAAAGAAGAGGTTGACGATCTTCACCGGCGGCTCCGTAACATAATACGCCCTGGTATTTGTGTGGAGGCCGCTGAGTCTACAGTAAGGGTTCAGCATGGGGGTAATAAAACGCCGCCTATTAAGTGGTTTTCTGTTTGTGCTGGTGGTGTTCGTGAATATCGTCGTCCCTCGGTGGGTGAACAGTGCTTGTTATTAAATTATGCGCTGGGTGATAACAGTAGCCAAACCTTTGCACTATTTGGTTTGTTTAGTGATTCGTTTCCTGCGCCTACCAATAAGGCCAGTGAGCATAAGCGAATTTACCCTGATGGAACCGATATTACCTATGACCATGAATCGCACCATTTAGCTATTACGATGAATTCAGGTACGGCTTATTTTGGTGTGCCTGAACGAGTGATGTTTGATACAGCATTGCTAACGTGTACCGGCGATATTCATGCAGATGGTCAAGTGTCGGATAACACGAGGACTATGCAAGGTGATCGAGATATTTATAACGGCCATGATCATCCTGATGCGGGTGTGGTTAATCAAAATCAATGATTAGGTCTTATTAAGTCATGATTGGTATTGATAGAAATACAGGCAAAACATTAACTGGTTTTGATCAGTTTGTTTCGCGTGTCACTCAGATAATGACTACTCGTGTTGCAGGTCGTGAGAAACGCCGTACTGTTGGCAGTCGTGTGCCGGAGACGTTAGGCAAAAGTATGAGTAATGAGTTGCTTATGTTGGCGCAATCGTTTGCTATTCAGGCGTTTTATAAACCTATTAATGGTATTGATGACTATAAGCCTTCGCGGTGTGTGGCGCAGCGTCACGGTTCAGGAATGAAACTTTATTTTGATGGTTTGTGGCTAGGGCAGCGGAGAGAGTTTGAGGTGATTGTGTAATGTTTATTGATGGTCAAAACGCATTGCAAAAGCCTTCTGCGGTTGCTGATATTACTTATGAGTCCAAGCTGGCAGAATTTAAGCAAATTGTTGTTAATCATATTGCGGCAATAGATGCTACTATGGCTGCTCAAGTTGAAGAAACGCTAAATAATGAAGCGGAACTTTCGACAAAAATTATTGAGGCGTGCTTGGTTGTTTTACAAACCCATGCGCGTGATATTAACGAAAAAGCGTTGCAGATGTTCGCCTATTGGGCGCAGAAAGATAACCTTGATGTTAAGGTGTCTGATCTTGGTTTAGAGCGTCAAGAATTGCAAGCGGCTGATGATTCGGCATTTCCTCCGGTGCCAGCAGTGTATGAGGATGATGACCACTTAAAAACCCGCTACTACCTTGCACCTTATTCGTTCAGTAATGCAGGCCCTGGTCTGGGTTATAAGTACCATACATTAACGCTTGATGCTCGCCCTACGGTTTCGGTTGAGTCGTTGAAGGCTGGCAAAGTCGTTGTGACTTATCAGTTTGATCCTTCGTCTCTTGCGGCTCAGGTGAAGGATGCAAAAGCGTTTAATGTCTATGCTGTCACTGGTGACGCTCAAGATCGTGGCAAAGTAAAAATTGCTGTTCTGGGTCGTGATGGTGATGGTACTCCTAGTGCTGAGGTTTTGGCGGCGGTTAATAGTTATTATGTTGATCGAGAAGATACGGCACCGTTAACAGATCAGCAGGAAGTTGTAGCGGCCACTATTGTTAATTATAAATTTCGGGCGATTGCGTATATCCATAAAGGGCCAGATACTTCTGTGGTTGAGCAGTCGGCACAAGTGCTGCTAACTGAGTATGCGGATCGCCAACATAAAATCGGAGCAACAGTAGAGCCAAGCCGATTGGATCAATATTTACATGAGGCGGGGGCGGTGAAAATTGAAAAGCTGGAACCGCTAAACCCAATAGTGACAACCGATGAGCAAGCGCCTTATTGCACAGATATTGAAATTGAAGTGCGTACTCTTTAAAGCCTTTTAAGATAATCACCATGACAATAAAAGATTATAGCCTGCTGCCGGATAATAAAAGTCTGTTGGAGCGAGGGCTGGAGTTGGCTTTTTCTGAATTACTTTACGATATTAAAAACCCTTTTCCCTCGTTGCTTAATCCTGAAAAAACAGATCAGCATATATTGCCGCACCTTGCGCAAGAGCGTGGTGTGCCAGAGTGGGATGCTCAGGCCCCAGAAAGCGAAAAGCGTCAAACGGTAAAAAATATTTGGCCTATCCGTCGAACAGCGGGTACAAAAAAAGGTGTGCGTCTGGCAGTTGAATCGCTGGAGTATGATGCGGAGGTTGAGCCTGGCTATAAAACGGGTGGCGAGCCTTATACCTTTACTGTTACAGCGTGGAAAAGACCAGATACGGTGCCTTTGCAAGAAACGGCAAACCGTATGCTGGATCATGTTAGCGATGCCAAGAGTGAGCGTGATGAGTTTCAATTGCGTTTAGGTATCAGTGCGGATACCAGCTTGGGAGTTAATGTTGTTAATTTAAAAGCGGCAGGCGTTGCCAGAAGCGCAATGTCGGCTAGTCCTGTTACACATTTTAATGGTGGCTTTGTTGTAGCGTCTATGGCGAAGGCAGCCACCTTAGTCAGATTAACGATGGAGTCAGTATGAGTACATTAACCCCAATCATTACCAGTGCAGGATTAAACGCAGTGTTTAATGCGCAAGGTAATGGTCTTGAGGCTGAAATTACCGAAATGGCATTGGGTGATGTGGCATGGAATCCTGATAACACAGCGACTCAATTACAAAATGAGGTGGCCCGTATTAATGTAACGGGTGAGAGATTGGGTGATCATCAAATACACGTTACTGGTGTTGATGAGGGTGTGCAAGAGTATTGGGTGCGTGAGATCGGTTTTTATCTCGCAGATGGTACGCTCTTGGCAATTTGGAGTGTAGAAAATCAATCGCTGGCTTACAAGTCGGCGGGTGTTGATTTACTTTTGTCTATTGATTTGGTGTTGTCTGCATTACCTGCGAATAGTGTCACCGTTGATGGTACGGGTGGTTTTAGTCTTCCAGCAGCAACAGAAGCGAAACGCGGAATTGTTCGGCTGGGTAATGCCGCAGAAGTTGCTGCGGGTTTGTTGGATGATGTTGCGGTGTCCCCAAAACATTTAAAGGCTGCTATTGATGCGATTATTGCTGGTGCTCCTGGTGCATTAGACACATTAAACGAAATTGCTGCCAAGCTAGGTGAAAATGATAATGAGCTTGATATTTTATTGGCTGCTATTAATGAGCGATTAACTCAATTGCAGGCTGATGGCAGATATGTTTTGCAATCTGATTTTGTTGGCGGCCAATGTGTTCTAGTTAAAGATGGTTCTAATTTGGTTTTAAAGCCTTTTAATGGTAATAAAATTATTATTGATGGCAAGATAGAAGTCATACTGGATGTCGGAGTAAGTGCTTCGCCTTTGGGGCTTGTCGCTAATAACACGTATTACATTTATGCCAGAATGAATGCTGGCGTTATGGCTTTAGATTTTGCTGATGCCAGCACAACAACGCATTCATCTCAAGCGGGAACAGGAATAGAAATAAAAACGGGCGACCCTACAAGAACGCTTGTTGGTATTGCTAGAACTGATTCTGGAATTGCGTGGCAAGATTCGGCAGACAAACGATTTGTTAGAAGCTGGTTTAATAGGCAATCGGTGTCATTAAATATGGTTTTTAACTCTACAGTAAATATTCACTCCACAGTTTTAGTCGAACTAAGGTCGAGTGAAAGATTAGAGTTTGTTTGCTGGGAAGGTGAGCTGGTAGAGTTTAGCACTTCTGGAACTATGATAAATAGCCATTCAGGTACGGAAGCGATAGTGGTTAATATTGGTATTGATGGAGTAACACCTTATTCGGCTGGTAGTGGGCATAGAAATCAAAGCGGATTCGTATATTCGTCTGCGGCATGTACAATGAGTAAAAACTTATCAGAAGGCTATCATTACGCCACAGCGTTGGGAGCTGTAACCAATGGTGGAACAGGTAATTTTTACGGCAACAATAATACAAATGATTATTTAGGCTTCGGTATGTCTGGGAGTGTAGGCTAATGATAAAAATTTGCTTAGAAATATTTAATCAAGAGTTAAAGGCGGCAGGACTACTAGGTTTACCTTTTTCATATAGCGAAGATGGTATTTTTACTTTTGATGATTCTATTTCAGAAGAAGATAAGAATGCAGTTCTATCCATTTACGATGCGCATGATTATTATGCTGCAAATTTTAAAAAGCTAAAATCTGAGGCTATTGATTCTGTAAAAAAGTTTGCTTCTAAGTCTCGTCAAAAAATTGCAGGATACGCTGATCAGTATAAGCTTGCTGGTTGGGCAACAAAAGCTGAGGCGGCTCGCCGTGTATTGTCTGGTTCTGCTACTGCTGGTGAAGTCGCTGCGATCCAGATTGAATCTGATAAGCGGGGTGAGAGTGAGTCCGTTGAATCTCTTGCTCAAAAAATTGTTGATAAAGCAAATCAATTGCAACAAGCAAATGGCATTATCGAGGGTATGGAGTCAGCCGCCATAGCTGCTATTGAGTCAAAGCAAAAAAAATCAACATTAAACGAGTTAATGAAAACATTGTTGATTGATGCCGAAGCTGAATTGCAGGTATTGCTATCTCAGTAACTAAGTGTATAAGGGGTTGAATAATGTCTAGTGGTCTTAGTTTTTTGCCGGCAGAAGGTTATTTTAAGTCTGCCAGAGTTCGTCTTAATAAAGATTTTGTAATTCAAGGTCGGCTTGTTCCCAAAGGTTTTGTGAGTGATGGCGCAAGCATTCCGCGTTGGTTGCCGTTGCTGGGTTTAATCTTTTTGTTATTGGCTGATATGGTGAGTGGTTGGTTTTATTTCCCCGCTGTTATCTTTCTGCTGTCGTTAGTTTTTTTTGCTCGCTGGGGTATTGCTTTTTGGGCGTCTATTCTTCATGACTATGAGTTGGAGAGGGATGTTGATGATTGGTGGCGCGCTGGAATTTTATTTTATAAGCAGCTCAAAGAAGATGGGATGTGGGTTGTTGTTGCAGAAGGTGCGTTTTTGTTAATGAGCTTTTGGCAGCTTTGTGCTGCGATACAGCGTGCATTAATCAAAAAATGTTTTTCTGGTTCTGGCTGATTGTAAATAAATTTTTATTAAGTGCCTCGATTCGTCGGGGCTTTTTTATGTCTGGCGTTTATTAACGGGGGTAATCCGTGAAAAAAAATACAAGGTGCTAGTCGGCTTCAAGTGGCGGGGTAAATGGTTAGAGCCTTCTGATGATAAGGATGACTCGGAAGGCAATACCATTGAACTGCTGGATTGTGAGGCTGGAACGCTGTTGCGTGCAGGAAAGATTGAATTGGTTCCTGTTGAGAATAAACCAAAAAAGGGGGATAAGTAATGCCGTTAAATGATGCGTATGAGCATAATGGTATCTCAATTATCACCAGTGAGCCGCCACCACCAATGGGGCCGCCTGGTGAGAATGTTGTAGGCTGGGTTGTCGTTGCGCCTGATAAAGATGCTTCGATTGAATTTAATGTGCCGTTTCGTGTAGCGAATCAAGTGGATGCGCAATTGCTGGATGCTACTGGTGATGAGCGTGGTACTGGCTGGCACGCTGCTAGCGAAGTGCAAAAAAAGGCATCTGTAGCACAGTATTTTATTGTGGTGCCAGAGGGTGTAGATGATGCTGAAACTACGGCCAATATCATTGGTGGTATTGATCCAACAACCGGCCGGCGTACTGGTATTGCTGCTCTTAATGAGTGTGCAGAGCGCCCTACCTTAATTGGCGCGCCTGGGTTCTCTCATCAAAAGGCAGTAATTGATGCTTTGGCAGTTATGGCTAAGCGGTTGATGTGTCGTGTTGTTGCTGATGGCTCCGGTACAAATACACAGGCAGCGCTGGATTTATCGCTTTCTTTGGGTGGTGCTGATACAGGGCATGAGCGTGTTTATATTGTCGATAACCGACCTGCAATTTATAGTCGCAAAGCCAAGGATAATATATATGTAGCGCCTTCTATTATTGCTATGGGCTGCTTTGCGGCGGTGAAGCAGTGGGAGTCTCCGGGCAACCAAGGTGTGTTAATTCAGGATGTTGATCGAATTGTTGATTATAACATTCTGGATAAGGCTACTGAGGGTGACTTACTGAATAAGCATGGTATCAGCTACTTTGCGCGTACCAGTATGGGTGGGTTTAGTTTGCTGGGTAACCGCACGGTAACGGGTAAGTTTGTCTCTTTTGTGGGTTTGGCAGACACAATTGCTCGCAAGTTGGAGGCGGCCAGCCAGCGTGCTATGGCTAAAAATCTCACGGCCTCATTTTTTGGTCAGGAGGTTAGAAAGGTTGATCTCTTTATGCAGGATTTGGTAGCGGCTGAGGTTATACCTGGAGGGAGAGTGTATTTGCATCCAACGCTAAACACAGTTGAGCGCTACAAAAATGGTAGTTCATATATTGTTGTTGAATATGGACGTTATAGCCCTAACGAACACATGATATTTCATCTTAATGCAGTTGATAGTATCGTCGAAGAATTTATTGAGGAGGTGCTGTAATGTCTGAGCAAAGATCAAGAATGCTTCTTGATGGAAACTTAAATAGTAATCCATTGTTGTATGGTGTTGATGAGTTCACACCGCCTCATGTTGAGTTGGTCACGGAAGAGGCTCGTGGCGGTAAGTTTGTGCCAGAAGATATTATTGTTGGTTTAAGCAAGCTTGAATGCGAGATTAAAATTCCTGGTTTAAGTCGTTCTCTACGGAAAAGCTATGGTGCTTCAGTGCGCAGTAATATTGAGCTTGATGTGAAGTCATCCGAAATGGATGCTGAGGGTAATGATTTTGCCATTGCGGAAGAGTTGACAGGTAAGATTGTTAGTATCAAGGATGATCCTGCTAAGATGGGTTCTAAGCCAATGGCTACAATTAAGATGACATTGGTGGCTTATAAGAGAACAGAGAATGGTGAAATTTGTTATGACATTAACACCAAAACTCAAAAAGTTGATTTGGGTGATGGCGATATTATGGAAGCGCATCGACGCAACGTGGGTCGTCCTTAATTAATAGATTTTAACTTTTTGTTGAATGTAAAGGCTGCTGGCTAATGGCTGGCGGCCTTTTTTATTTTGGAGAATATAATGACTGGTGAAATTGTTTTTCAGCCTGAAACGGTAAGTTTGTATCGTCCAGTTAAAGGCGATGATGGAAAAGATATTTTGTCACTAACGATTGATTTAATTAGCCATGATCAGCATTCAGAAATTATGGGAAAAAATTTGTCTGAACCTGAATCTTTCAAGGCGCTTGTAATGTTGTCTTGTGGTTTATCAGATGCTGAGGCTGGTCAGATTAAAGGGCCTGATTTTAATACTTTAAAATTAAGGCTGTCTGATATTGTTGCAAAGGGTAGTGATCTTCACTTTAAAAAAATGGGTATTGATTTTGATCCTGATTGTCCGTTTTTGTTGCAGTCGATCACTGGTGATGATGGGAAGGTAATAGATAGGGTTGATATTGATTTGCCTTCGGTAGATACAATTATCTTGATGTCGAAATTTGGCACAGCGGAAGAACGGACTCTTTTTATTAATAAGAAGTGCACGGGGCTTTCTCAGGGTGAGCTTGGTCGCATGTCAATTACTGACTGGAACTACACGCAGAGTAGGCTCAACGATTTTTTAAACGAAACGGCGGACTTCTTTCAAAGCGGGACGTCGATACCCTCACAGACATCATCCCCTTAGTTTATAACGCCTCCGAATCTGAAATACTGTCTTGGTCTGCTGATAAAGCGATCAGGCGCTATGAGTTAGCTGTTAAGCGATTAAAGCAAGAATAATATTATGACTGATGCAAAGTACAGTATTGCTATTGAGGCGGTTAATAAATTTACTGCGCCTTTTCGATCTTATGAAAAGGCGAATAATAAACTGACTGCTCAGCTTAAAGGGCAGCAGGCAGAATTGCGTAACTTAAAAAATGCGCAGCGTGATCTATCTGGTTTTGACCGCTTAAAGCGTAAGGCTGCTGAGGCAGAGTTGGCGTTAAGTGGCGCTAAGCTGGAGCAGCAAGAATTAGCCGCACAAATGAAAGCGGCTGAGAATCCCTCCAAACGGCTTTCTAATGCTTACGAGAAAGCCAAACTCAAAACGGCTCAGCTTAGTGCTGAGTATCAACGGCAAACTAATCGTTTGCAGTCTGTAGAAAAACGCCTTGAATCTGCCGGTCTTGATGCTAATAAATTTGCTGCGAGTCAGGCAAAGCTTGAGCGTTCAACTGAAAAAGCTAATGCCGCATTAACAGCGCAGCGTGCCAGGTTAAAATCATTAGGTGATGCTCAAGCCAAGGTGCAGGCTAATCGTGCCGCGCGATCAGAATTGCGTGGGCAGGTGTTAGAAACTGCTGCTATTGGTTATATCGCAGCGCAGCCTATTCGTGCAGCTATCAACTATGAATCATCAATGGCTGATGTTAAAAAAGTTGTTGATTTTGATAGTGATGCAGAAGCCCAGAAAATGGGTAGAGACATTCTTAAAATGTCTACGCAAATTCCCATTGCGGCAGATGGTATTGCTGATATTGTTTCGGCGGCAGGTCAGTCTGGGGTTGCTAAGGATGAGTTGCTAGGCTTTGCTGGTTCTGCGGCTAAGATGGCAACAGCATTTGATATTTCTGCGGCTGATGCAGGTAGTACGATGGCCTCTTGGCGTGCATCAATGGGTTTAACGCAAGAGGAGGCGGTTTCCCTGGCAGATGCTACCAACCACTTGTCTAATAATATTAGTGCAACGGCGGGTGATATTTCTGGCGTATTAAAGCGGCAGGGTGCTGTGGCAATGGCTGCTGGGTTTAGTGAAATTCAGGCGGCTTCTTTATCTGCTGCATTGTTGTCAGGTGGTGCTAGTGAGGAAGTATCTGCAACCGCGCTTAAAAATATCACCGGTGCTTTAACTAAAGGCGATAGCGTTACCTCAAGGCAAGCAGCAGCATTTGAAAAGCTTGGTTTTGATCCTGCTCAATTATCCAGTGATATGATTGGTAATGCGCCTGATACTCTGATCAGAGTGTTTGAGGCGATGCAGGAAGTGCCAGAGGATGAAGTGTCTGCGCTGGTATCCAATCTCTTTGGTGAAGAGGTTAAGGGATCTGTGATGCCGTTGCTCAAGAATATGGATAACTTGAAAAAGGCGTTCAATCTTACGTCTGATGCTGCAAAGTTTCGCGGTTCAATGGAGGCGGAATATCAGGCTCGATCCGCAACTACCGCGAATAATCTCCAGTTGTTATCAAATAAGTTTAGCCGTTTAGCTGTTAGTGTGGGTACGTTGTTATTGCCTGCATTAAATGACTTGTTGGGGCCTGTGGCTGCCGGTGCAGACATTTTGGCTACTATGGCCGAAGAATCTCCCAGAGTGGCAAGGGGTATTTCTCTGGCGGTAGGTGGCTTAGTTGCCTTTAAGGTGGGTGCTCTGGCTGTAAAAATGGCGGGTCTAACGATTGGGCAGGGTATCAATATGCTGGGGCTTGGTCGTGCCAAGCTGGCGGCAACTACAGCAAGTACGGCCACAAGCGCTAACCTTGCGACTGCGGCTCTCGCTCGGATGAATGCCATGATGAGAGCAACAGCAGCCGGTGGTATTGGTGGTGTTGCAATGGGTGCGGCGGGTTCCGATGTTAAAGGAGGTAAGGTTGCCAGAGGCGGTAAAATGGCGGCTTTAAAAAGTCTGGGTGGTAAATTATTTAAGCCGTTAAATATTGCCATGATGGCTCCGCTGGCGATGAGTGCTGTTGCGGCTGGTGATGCCAAAGAAACTGGAGCGGTTACAGGTAATATTGCTGGTGGCATGGGTGGTGCTATGGCAGGCGCTGCTGCGGGTGCTGCGTTGGGTTCTGTGGTTCCTATTGTTGGAACGGTAGCGGGTGGTATTGTTGGTTCCATTGTTGGCGGTATGGGAGGCAGTATTGGTGGCGAATGGCTAGGTAGTGAGATTGGTAGTTGGTTTACTGATGAGGATAAAATCAAGGATCGTTTGCCTTCGCCTGAGTCTGTGCAAAAGCAGATAGCCTCTCAAGATAATCGCAGTGTTGTTTTTAAACCTACTATTTCTATTCCTCCATCATCCGGTAATTTAGAGGCAGATAAGCGCATGGTTGATATGGTCTTGCAGCGCCTTAAAAATGATTTTGCGGGTGTGATGGGTAGTAATGAACTTGGTGTTCGTCTTGATGGTTCTTTGTCTGATGTGGGTGGTGCTTAATGTATCAGCAGTTAGTGTTAGATGATTTTATTTTTAGTGTGGGCAATGGCACGGCCTATGATCGCCTGGTGCGTAAATCAACTGGCGGCTGGGTTAATATTGATACGCTTAACTCAAAACCTCGGAGCCAGAATACAGGGCAGCAGCCAGAAACAATCAATTTAACGGTTAAAGTATTTGGTAATGATGGTACGGCTGCTGTTGCTCGTTTGCGTGCAATGCAAAATACAAGAGAGCCAAAACTAATAACCAATAGTGCTGGTGAAAATTTGGGTTTTTGGAAAATTATGGAGATCACAGAGACTCAGGAAAATATTATTGATGATGGTTCGGCTTTGTCGTCAGTCTGTGATTTGTTGCTTGAGGAATTTATTGGTGAAACAAGTTAAAACCAGAGCGGGTGATACTGTGGGTTTGTTGTTACATTATCATTTAGGCCGTGATGATGATGTGGCAGAGCAAGCGATATTCGATGCTAATCCTGGGTTAGCCTCTTATGGGGCGGTATTGCCTGCGGGTGTTGATGTGGTTATTCCTGATGTTGATTCTCCGGCAGCACAGAAGGTGGTGCGCTCATGGGATTAGGTTATACCCCTATTGTTGAAGTAACTGGCCCAAATGCGGATTTGGTTAACTCTGGTTTATTGAATTGGGAGTTGATTGATGCATCGGGTCGCCAGTCCGATCAGTTAACTCTCAAGGTTGATGTAACTGGTATCGAAGGGCTGCCAACAAAGGATCAGATTATAGGCTTTAAGGTGGGCTTTGCTGAGACTGGTTTGGTTGATAAAGGTGAGTATAAAATTACCCGCATAAAGCCAAGGCTATACCCTCGCACTATCACTATAGTGGCAACGGCGGCACCTTTTGAATATACGGATAAAACGGAATACCGAAGGCGTAAGACTCGCACCTATGAAGCAACAACTGTGGGTGAGGTGGTGAGTAGCCTTGCTTCTTCTCATGGATTTACGCCCCGTATAGCGCCTGATCTGGCGGCTATCCCTATCTCGCATCTCGACCAATCTGATGAAACGGACATGGGTTTTTTAACTCGCTTGGCTAAGCGCTATGATGCTGTAACCAAGCCTGTTGGTGATCTCTATGTATTTGCTCGCAAGGGCCAGGTTAAAACGCTGTCCGGCCAAAACTTAGAGCCGGTTGAGTTGAGCTTGCCTGCTGGCAACGATCCGCAAAAAGATGGCTTTATCAATGTTGAAATGGATGATGGCAACCGCTCAAAAAATAGCGGTTTTAAGGCTGTTTACTGGGACTCTGGCAAGGTTAACGAGTTAGAAGTGTCTATTGGTGAGGCACCCTATAAGAAGCTGAGGCAGCCCTATGACAGCGAAACGCAAGCCCGTGAAGCTGCTACAGCAGAATTAAGAAAGCTGGCGCGTACAGGGATAAAAGTGCGCCTTGATGTGCCTGGTAATCCTGCGCTGGCTTCTGAGGGGTTGCTGAGTCTTGATAGCAGTTTTCCAGATGGGATGGCAGGCCGCTGGTCAATTGATCGCGTAATCTCTCGCGGTGATCGAGGGCAGGGGTATCGTTGTTCTGTTGAGGCCACTGAACCGCTATAGTCTTTATTGGGTTTTATGCACTTATAAAACTATAGGTATATCCTGCCATGAGGTTGTGTAATGGGGCGATAAATTTTCTTGTTTCATCGCCCACGGTTTGCGAATCCCTTGGGCGGCGATAAAAACAGATTGCTTGCCGTGCTTGCTATTAATATGATCTATTGTTGCTGCCAGTTTTTCAGATTTTAATGTTTGGCCTTGCTCAAAAAAATCGCTTTGTGTAAATGTGGTGTCAACTAACTCGATTAAACCAATGCCGCATTTCGCATAGTGTTTCCCCGACCTATACAGCTTGCTAATTCCGTGCTTCGCATAATGAATGACAAGGCGCGGGTCATTGGTGGCGTAGGGTAATTGAATCACGGTGCTGTTGTAATAATAATCCTTGCTAAAACGTGAGGTGTTAATAAAGACGTGAATCGTTTTGACTTTGTGTTGTTGCTTGCGTAATTTTTCGCAGGCGCGAGTGGCATATAAACTGATGGCCTCAAAGAGTTGTTGTTTCTCTAATACTTTTTCGCCAAAGCTGCGCGTCACATAAATCTGTTTTTTATCTTGCATCTCTTCTAATTCTAGGCAAGGGATACCGTTTAATTCATTGGCGGTACGCTCTAAGTTTACACTAGCGATTTTTCGTAATTGTTTTTTGTCGGCGGTGGCTAATTGATAGGCCGTATGAATATCTGCAACTTCTAAGCGTTTCGATAAGCGTTTACCAATACCCCATATAGCGTGCGTCGGTACTCGCTTAAGCAACCATTCCCATTTTTGGGGTGTATCTAGGACGCAAACCCCATCACATTTAGTTATCTTTTTTGCGGCATGGTTGGCAAGTTTTGCCAGTGTCTTTGTCGGAGCAATACCAACCCCTACAGGCATTCGTACATGCTGCCACACTCTCTCCTTAATTTCCCGCCCATAATCTTTCAGGTCAACACTGAACCCGCCTAAATATAAAAACATTTCATCGATGCTGTAGACCTCAATATGAGGGCTAAAGTGTTTTAACGTTTCCATCACTCGGTTAGAGATGTCGCCATAGAGTGCGTAGTTGCTCGAAAACACGTGTACCTGGTGCTGGTCTAGCATGTGTTTAATTTTGAAGTAGGCTTGCAGGTCTGGGATATTGAGTGCTTTGGCTTCTTTGGAACGTGCGACAATACAGCCATCATTGTTCGATAAAATGACCACGGGTTTATTGCGCAGGTCGGGTCTAAAGATTTGCTCACAGCTTGCATAAAAGCTATTGCAGTCAACTAGGGCATACATGGCTTTCTGTTACCCACGAAGTGACGACCCCCTCAACAATCAAATCAATGTCTTCTGTGATTTTAATCGGCGGGTATTTGGGGTTTGACGAGATTAATTGCTTGTTTTCTACATCCAGCCTTTTACAGGTTAATTCACCGTTAATTGCGGCAACTACAATACGGTTTTTTCGATCTTGCACTGATCGGTCGACCACTAAAATTGTGCCATCCATAATGCCGTCACCAATCATTGAGTCGCCTTTAGCTCTACAAAAGAAGGTTGCGGCGGGGTGGTCAATCAAGTGTTCGTTCAGATCAAGCGCTTTATCTAAATGGTCATCAGCGGGGCTGGGAAAGCCGGCCCTGACAGTGGCGCCAAAGAGCGGCAGGGACAGGGATACCCGCCGTTCAAAGCGTATTGGTGTGTTTATTTTCATGGGGTTTATACCGGAATATAACTGTATATTTATACAGTTTAATGTGTGATAAAAAAGTCGTCAAGTCGTGAGCAGATACTTGTGTGATTAATATAAGAGGCGCTTTTTCTGCCCCATTGATGGTATTTGCTTCAGTGTTTATGCGGGTTTCAGAGGTGCGGCGTATTTATTTGATTGGGGCAGTTGTTTTATTAAGTAATTGATTTATATAGATTAATTATTGATTTGCAGAGTGGCTTTTAACCAATTGGTCACTGGTTCGAATCCAGTACGACAATACGCATAAAAAAACCTCGTCTTTCGGCGAGGTTTTTTTATGCGTGCAGGTTTTCTCTCAAATCTGAGAATCGTTGTTTACATTTAGTTATGTTATAACGTAACATTATGAATGACACTACCCAAGGTGATTTATTTCCCATTAGGCAAAGTCTTCATATATGAATATAACGCACACCGACACACTCCCTGTCACAGTACTCTCCGGCTTTCTCGGAGCGGGTAAAACTACCACGGTATTAAGCCATATCGTAAACAACCGTCAAGGACGTATGGTAGCGGTGATCGTCAATGATATGATTGATATCAATATTGATTCGGCGATTGTTCAACAAGAGGTATCACTTAACCATAGTGAAGAAAAGCTGGTGGAAATGAGTAATGGGTGCATTTTTTGTACCCTACGTGAAGACTTGTTACTGGAAGTTAATCGCCTAGCAAAAGATGGACGTTTTGATTATTTAGTGATTAAATCTACGGGTATTTCCGAGCCATTACCTGTTGCAGAAACCTTTACCTTTGCCGATGAGAATGGTGTATCTTTATCCGATATATCCACGCTTGATACCATGGTAACGGTGGTAGATGCAGCGAATTTCTTGAATGATTATGGTGAAGCCCGAACGTTAAAAGACACCGGAGAGCATCTGGGCGATGAGGACGAGCGTAAATTGGCTGATTTGTTGGTGGATCAAGTCGAATTTGCTGATGTTATTTTAATCAGTAAGACCGATTTAGTTGATCGGCGAACAGTAGAACGATTGCAGGCTACCTTAAAAACACTGAATACATCGGCGGTTATTATCCCTATTCAATATGGTCAGGTTGATGTTGATAAGGTGTTGAATACGTGCTTGTTTAACTTTGAAAAGGCACAGCCAGCACCGGGTTGGTTACAGGAAATGCGGGGTGAACACGTCCCTGAGACAGAAGAATATGGTATTGGCATTTTTAGTTATGTTGCGCGAATCCCTTTTCATCCGGAAAAGTTTTATCAATTTTTGCATACCATAAACCGTTATGGAAAGCTGATTCGCTCAAAAGGGTACTTCTGGTTGGCCACCCGACCACAATTTGCGGGTCAGTGGAGTCAGGTTGGCGGTGTTGCACGTCATGGCTTTGCTGGGCGGTTCTGGAAAGCAATACCCAAAGAACACTGGCCGACAGATCCGGTAATTTGGCATCTATTGAAAAAAACTGGGTAGAGCCTTTCGGTGATATGCGGCAAGAGCTGGTCTTTATTGGTCAGAGCCTCGATAAACAAGAGATGATAGCTGCACTGGATAGTTGTTTGCTCTCAGAAGAAGAGATGCTAAGAGGTAAAGAACTCTGGTCTCATCTGGCAGATCCATTCCCGGTATGGGAAGTCGCTCATGCCAGTTGATTTGAACTATAATAGGGCTGTTTGCTCTTATCTTACTCATACATATTTTAACTGCTTAGGTTGTCAATAATATGGATCAATTACATAAAAATATAGCCGTGGCGGAAAAATATTGTCAGGAAAAAGGCGAACGTCTGACTAAAAAACGCAAAATAGTATTGATGGCTTTATTACAGTCACAAAAAGCGATATCGGCCTATGAATTGGTTGACTACTGTAAAACCGCCTTTGATGAAAATGTTCCCGCGATGTCTGTGTACCGGATATTGGATTTCTTTAAGGAACTGGGGTTAGCACATAAATTAAGTTTGGCGAATAAATATGTGGCGTGTTCACATGTTGTTTGTGAACACAAATATGAATTGCTGCAATTTTTGATTTGTGATCAATGCCAGCGCGTTGAAGAGGTGAATATTGATGCCGCAACTGTCAATAATTTGCAGGCCGCGATTAATAAAGCCGGATTTCAGTTAAATAGTCCTCAGCTAGAAATCAATGGTATTTGCCAACAATGCCTTGCCACAACAGAAAATAATGATAGTTCTCTGCATGCTTAAGTGGCGGGTTTGATGAAGCACATCGTATCGTTATTCTTGTTAATCGTGTTATTTTTATCTCTGCGTGTGCACGCACATCCTCATAATTGGATTGATGTGCAAACAGAATTTGTTCTTAACAGCGAAGGTCAATTGATAGCCCTAAAGCAGCAATGGACCTTTGATGTGTATTATTCGACGATAAAATTGGCCGATGTAATGAACGAGTATAAGCATCGACAGAATGGTTTGGATGATTTGGTGAAAGAAATGGCTAAAAATCTTGCCGGCTACCAGTACTTTTCTGAGCTAAATATTGATAACCAACCGATAGCGTTACCTTCTCCTGAGGACTCTTTAATGACCAGTATCTTCAACAAGGGTCAGGAGCAATTGATATTGACGATGAATTTTACATTAGAGCACCCCTATTCGTTGAAACAAAGCATGCTTTCATGGCGGGTATTTGATCCAACTTATTATATTGATATGAAACATCATAAACTGTCGCAAGTGCTTATACATCAGCAAAAAGGTACTGACTGTTAAACCAATATGGAGCGTCCTCAACCTTCCGACGAGATGGTGACCTATGCCGCTAGTCTAGATCGTACCCGAAAAGATACACAGGGATTAGGCGCTTATTTTGCTGAAACAGTATTCATTGATTGCCGTTAAATAGGAATGCATGATTTTTTCCCGCAAATACAATTACTGCATTTTTCCATTGGTTGTACTTTTCATTGCAGTGGGGTTTGTCGTCAGTATTTATCTCAGTTGGCATACCATTATCGGCCAGGTTGTTGAATGGCAAAAAGTGTTTCATGGTTTGCTGGCAACTCATATTAATGCGATATCCCAAGATCCACTGCATCATGGCACTGTGCTAATTGTGCTGAGTTTTGCCTATGGTATGTTTCATGCTGTTGGCCCGGGTCATGGTAAGGCAGTCATTATTACTTATCTTGGTTCGCACAAAGAGAGTCTCCAAAGAGGTGCAATTATTTCCCTGTTGGCGGCATTATTTCAGGCCATAGTCGCTATCGTCTTGGTCACGGTCTTATCCACATTGTTAAGTATCCAGTTTTCGCAAGTCAATCGTTACGCTGATGATATTACCACGGTGAGTTATCTGTTGGTTATGGTGTTAGGGGCGTTTTTATTTTTTACCGCGTTATACAAACAATGGCGAGCCATGAGAAAAACAGCGTGAGTCACCATTCCCATCATAAGCATGAGCATCAACACAGCCATGAACATCACGATGATCACACTTGTTGTGGTGGTCATCATGTGCATCCGAGTGATCCGGAGGAATCGTGGTGGCAAAGTCTGGGAGTTATTTTTTCGATGGGGATACGCCCTTGTACAGGGGCTATTCTGGTATTGATTTCTGCCCATCTGGTTGGTGCTTTTTACTATGGTCTGATTGCAACGCTGGTGATGGGGTTGAGTACTGGGCTTGCTATCGCGAGTATGGCGTTAGGTACACAATTAGCACGTAACTGGTTTGAAAAAATCGCAAAATCTGATGTTCAGCAACCACTATTTCAGTATAATGTTGGGTCTTGGTTAAGGATGGCCGGGGGAGGCGTTATTTTTTTATTGGGTTTTAGCCTGTTTCAGGCGGCGACACAAATGAGTGGTGGACACCCTTTATTATAAGATTGCCCCTCTAGTCATCATTAGTCCCTTTATTAATCAATGGTTATGTTATAACATAACTTTTTTTTGTTCGTATACTACAACCTCTACTCACTAAGTTTTGCCATGTCACAACTACTTTCCGAAGAACAGATTAGAAAAGCCCCAGAATCAGATTACATGAACGCTGAACAGCTCGCGTTTTTTAGACAAAGGCTGATAGAGCTTCATGAATCAACCAGTGTGCGTATCCGAGAATCTAAAGAGCAAATGGCCAGCCCATTTGATCATAGTGATGAAAATGACAGGGCTTCGTGGGAAGAACAGTCTAATATTGCCTTACGAATAGTTGAGCGTGAGCAAAAACTATTACCCAAGATTCAACAGGCACTGGAGCGTATTCGTATGGATGAATATGGATATTGTCTGGAATCGGGAGAGCCAATCGGTATTCCTCGCCTTTTGGCAAGACCCACCGCCGAGTACTGCGCAGAGGTAAAGGCAGTTCAAGAACTTAAAGAAGACCACTACAAAGACTAAGAGAGTCTATGACAACGGTAATCATCCCTCAAACATATGAAGAGTGGCATCATTTCATTACGGTGACCTGTAAACAGAAGCTAACCTTGTCTTTTATCGATGAGCGGATTAATGCATTGAATGCGGCCAACGATTATATGACACAGAAGTTTGTTGAGCTTTATGGTGAGCAGCAACGTATTAACACTCTGAAGTGGTTTGAACAAGCAAAGAGCACATTGAAATAATGGGTGCTCATTCAACAAGTTAGATGCAACCGAGATTGTGTCTGTCAGTAATATTTTAAGAAAACAACTAATTATGCGAAGTGTTGACGTTATTATTGTAGGTTCCGGTGCCGCCGGTATTGGTATGGCCTTGGAACTCAATAAAATATCTGGCCTAGATTACGGTATTTTGGAAAGTAATCGTGTCGGTGAGTCGTTTCGCCGTTGACCAGCACAGACCCGTTTTATCACGCCTTCTTTTTACAGCAATCCATTTGGTATGGCCGATCTGAATACGATTGATAGTATCAGTTCGCCGGCGATTTTTGCTGGGGCAGAGCATCTTAGTGGGCCACAATATGCAGATTATCTCACTCTTGTTGCCAACGCTAACCAGTTGCCGATTGCATGTGATTGCAAAGTGCAAAAATTTACGCCCCATCAGGATCAAGGTTTTTATGTAGCAACCGAACAAGGTTCGGTGTTTACAGAGTTTCTTATCTGGGGGTGTGGTGAGTTCCAATTCCCGAATTTGAATCCTTTTCCCGGTGGCGAGCTATGTTTGCATTATGGGCATATAGAAGATTGGCAAACCATGGACGCCCCATCGTATACGGTGATAGGGGGGTTATGAAAGTGGTCCGGACTCTGCGATTAACCTGCTTAATCAGGGTTGCCATGTACAGTTATTAGTACGTAGCAAAACTTGGGATTTGCCCGATGTTTATGATCCAAGCCAAACACTGTCACCTTACACGCGCCAACGTTTGCGCGAAGTAGAGTACAACGAGCGCTTAGATATCATCTTTGATGCCGATGTGGTGGAAGTATCTAACAATGAGGTTGGTTATCGTATTCACGCTGCTGATGGCCGTCATTGGGATGTGGCACAACCGCCTATCCTTGGTACTGGTTTTGTTAAAGGGGGCGGTGCCAGTCAGATTAGTGATCTTTGGATGTGGAATGAGAATGGCAACATCGTGCTCAGTGACGTTGATGAATCTATTCTAACGCCGGGCCTGTTTTTAGTTGGCCCACAAGTACGTCAAGAAGAACGCATCTATTGTTTTACTTATAAATTTCGTCAGCGTTTTGCGCGTATTGCCGAGCAAATTGCGCTGCGTTTGCAATTGGATATGGCTCCTCCTGAAGGGTCGCAAGATGGCATCTGGGTGCATTTTGGTAATAATGAATGTTGTGAGTGTTAAATAGTGTATTGCCGGGTCGTTTATCAGAGGTGACCTTAACATCCTTTGTGCTGATTTCTGGCATTATGATTGGTATTTTCTTAGGTTATTTTTCTCCGTCTACCGGAGAGTGGCTGGGTAATGGCGTTGACTATGCGTTGCTGTTGCTGGTGGGTTTGTTGTTTTTTGGTGTGCTCTTGGATGCTCTGTTGCAACTGGGTAAAAGTGGTCTGCGTTTTATCGTCATTGCCGTTTTCGCCAACTTTGTATTGCTACCGTTTATTGGTTATGGCATCGCTTCGCTGTTTCTATCATCACACCCGCTGCTTATCGTCGGTTTAGTGATTTATTTTATGTCACCCTGTACAGATTGGTTCTTAAGTTTTACCCGATTGTCTCGTGGTAATGTGGCTTTAGGTACGGCGTTGATTCCAGTTAATATGACTTTACAGCTATTGCTTTATCAGATTTATTTGCAGATATTTGCCGAGCAAAGTGTCGCCATTGAAGTGGCTACCATTGGTAGTACGTTATTACAGTGGTTCTTAGTACCGTTAGTGGTCGCTATTATTGCTCGTCAGGTATTGCGCTTGTTGTTGAAGCCTGAATGGTTTGAGTCTGTGTTGGAAAAAGCTGATCAAACCACTCTATGGTTAACCTCACTATTAGTATTACAAATTTTTGCAGCCAATATTCTAGTCATCACTGAACATCTTGCAGTATTTGTGTGGGTACTATCAGCGGTGTTCACATTCTTTTTAGTGACGTGGTTGCTCGGAAAGGGATTAAGTCGAGTGTTCCGATTGGGTTATCCTGAGCATGCATTGTTGACGATGACAATTGCCTCGCGTAATGCCCCTATGATGCTAGCGATCACTATTGCTGCCTTGCATGATCAACCGCTTATTTACAGTGCATTGATTATCGGTATGTTAATTGAGATTCCTTATTTAACGGCATTGCGACGTTTCCTGCTAAAAAGTCGACAATACTTTTCTGTTGAGAGGGATTCAACCAGCGCTACTACACAGACATAATTCCATGAGTATCTTGGTCTAAACAACGGGTTCGCTATTAATGACAACTTGTTTTCCGTCAACCTGCAGGTAGAAGCAGTTCGGGCGATTGGTATGGCAAGCGGGCCCTGTTTGGTTGACTAGGCACAGTATGGTGTCTCCATCACAATCGATGCGCATTTCAACCAGTTGTTGAACATTGCCCGAGCTTTCTCCTTTGTACCATAACGCCTGACGAGAGCGAGACCAATAGCACATATGTCCGAGTTTTAGTGTCTCTTCTAGTGCTTCCCGATTCATCCATGCCATCATCAAGACTTCTCCGGTTGCATGCTGTTGAGCAATGGCAGGAATCATGCCCTGCTCGTTAAATTGAAGTTTATCGAGTACTGACCCCAGAGCAACGGCGTGTACCTGATGTTCTTTTTCAAGAGCGGCGAAATAATCATTGTGCATTCAAAAATCAGATGTCAGCTTTTTCAGCTGCCTCCCAAGTGTAATTTTTCTGATGATACCACTAAATGTTGAATAACACATATGCATATAAAAGGAGGCATCAATTGATCATTAAAAATGCTATTATTTTATACATTTATGATTTTTTTTCATGGGTCGTTATGATTGAAAGAATTCACCTTAATATACTGTGTGAGATAGAACGCCAAGGCTCGTTAACGGCGGCTGCTCAAGCATTACACTTAACACAATCCGCACTCAGCCACACGATAAAAAAGTTGGAACATCAACTCGGTACTGCCTTGTGGCAAAAGCAAGGCAGAAAAATACAGCTTACGCAATCAGGCCAATATTTACTAAAAGAAGCAAAACGCTTATTACCCCAGTTACAACGTTTAGACGACACATTACAGCAATATGCACAAGGCGAGCAGGGTTTGTTGAGAATCGGGATGGAGTGCCACCCCTGTTATCAATGGCTACTTAATGTGGTCAGTGAGTTTTTACCGCGTTATCCCGATGTTGATATTGATGTGAAACAAAAGTTTCAATTTGGTGGTATGGCGGCCTTGTTTAATCATGATATTGATTTGTTGGTCACGCCAGATCCTATTGTCCGGGATGGTATTACGTTTATTCCCGTTTTTGATTATGAACAAGTGTTGGTGGTTGGCCGTCAACACCCTTTTGCCAATCGCGATTTTGTGCATCCTGAAGATATGACAACGCAAGTACTGTATACCTATCCGGTTGAGTTGGATCGTTTAGATATTTACAGAGAGTTTTTGTTTCCAGCAAATTGTTTACCCAAAAAACGAAAATCAATTGAAGCGACTGAAATTATGTTGCAACTTGTGTCGGCAAATAAAGGGGTGACAACGTTACCTCGTTGGCTTGTTGAACAGTACCAGAAAAACATGCCTTTAACCGCTGTTGGTTTAGGAGAGTCAGGCATACAAAAGAAAATTCACCTCGGTACAAGAAGCTATGAGGAGGACAATTCGTTGGTGATGTCTTTTGTTCGATTAGCTAACAATAAGTAGAGTGTTATCAAAATAGCGCATTATCAATCATCGTGATTGATAATGTCAGTCTCTGCAATGATCTAACCTGATCGAAGTTCTGTGCAGTTCAATAAATCAATTTCAAAGGGTTTAAATATGGCTGCATCTTGAGTGATAATCTCGATACGACTGTCCAGTGCATTATCCAGGCAAGATTGTGTTAATTCTCCATCCACCATATTGTATAAGACGGGCTCATTGCGGGTTAAAAAACCCCCTTTTATACGTTTCACATCAATACGGGTAAGCAGTGAAGTTAAGCGGGATACATCAAATAACAGGTCAGGTTTAAATACCCATCCGCAGCTAAAGAATCCGTTGCCCTCATTTCTCATGGAAACAAATCCATCGGTGTTAAAAGATAATGGTTGATCATTTTTGACTCGGGCCTTTTTCGGAAACAATGTGAACCCTGGCGTTTTTTGAGCCGGATGAAGCCGGACATTACCTTGAGCTACATGTCCTTCACCCAATCATAGCTTGGCAGGCAATTCTGCATGGTTAATTTGTAAAAAGGATTTGGTATTTTTACCAAAACGTTTATCCAAAAAATGAATCAGTTTGTCGGCATCCCCTTGTTCATAGAGATCGGCCTTATTGGCGACAATAATATCGGCCACATCCAGTTGTTGGAGGTAGATGGGATGTTGGTTGTAGCGTTCATCCACAATTTTTCTAGCATCTACTAAAACGACTGTTTTGTGGAGTTCGACAATATCGGCATAACGTGGGGAGTTAAGTATTTCTATAACGCCTTCCGGATGACCAATGCCTGAGGGTTCGATGATTAATCGATCAGATTTAGTGTTTTCAAGCAGTAAATCTAACGCCAGTTGCATGGATAAGCCAGAAGCACAGCACATGCATCCACCGGGAACTTCTTGAATATAAATCTTTTCTTTGGCTTCTTCAGAAGGAGCGCTTCCACTAAAAGAGCTGCCATCAATACCCCCTTCACCGAACTCGTTCACCAGTACAGCCCACTTTTCATTATTGGGTTTATTGGCTAGTAGGTTTAAAATGGCAGATGTTTTTCCCACGCCCAAAAATCCGGTAATAACATTGGTTGGGATTTTCTTGTGACTTGATTGACTGATAAGCATATGACTTTTAGAGATTAACTGAAGGGTATAAAGGGCACACCCATTATTGTATGGGCGCGCCAAATTATTAGCAATAAACGGCTACTGGCTTATTGGCACTGACTAAGGCTGTTGACCATCCCTTGAATCAGTTGTGCATAATGTCTGTTACCTGTTGTTAGACTTGCACCTAATGGATCCATGACACCTATAGTCGTAACGTTACTACCATCGAAAACGTTTTTAACAAGGCCGGGATTATACTGAGGTTCGGTAAAGACGCAAGTCACACCCAGATTTTTAACGGTTGCTTGAATGTCTTTGATACGTGCCGGGCTGGGGTCTTCTGCATCTCCTAATGCAATGGAACCTGCGGCAGAAATGCCAAAACGTTTTTCAAAATACTGGTAAGCATCATGAAAGACAATAAATTGTGGTTTACCCAGCGCATTAATCTGAGTGCGAGTTGATTGTATCAGTTTGTCCAATGACGCGACGGCCTTGGCGGCATTACGGCTGTACGCTGCGGCATTTTCAGGATCTTTTTTGGAGAGCGTGTTTTTGATACTGCTGATCCATACTTTAGCATTTTCAGGATCTAACCAAGCATGGGGGTCATTTCCTTCATGGTCATGGTGATCATCATGATGCGCGTGTTTTTTCTCTTTATGATGGTCATCATGGTGAGCATGCTTTTCTTCTTTATGATGTTCATCTTCGTGGTGTTCTTCGTCGCCATGGTCATGCGATTCGAAGGTGGCGCCTTCGCTGAATTCATGTGTTACCGTCCCTTCGATTTCTAGCACTTCGATTTTTTGCGCTGAATCGGCGACATTGTCCAGTGCTTTTTCCAACCATGGGGTTAGGCTCTCACCCATCCAGAAAACAACGTCCGCATTTGCTAGTGCTTTAGCTTCGGAAGGACGCAGAGTGTATTGATGGGGTGAGGCTTCGGCTGGGATAAGCAATGTTGGTTCACCAACACCTTCCATCACTTGGCTTACCAAAGAATGTACCGGTGCAATATCAACGGCAACAGCAGGCGCTGCTTGTACGTGAGAAGATAAGCAAAGGCATAGTAGTGCGCTGGCAATTGACGGATAACGCATTAAGTTCTCCTTAAATATGAGTTGATAGTATGAGAGTCAATGTTTTTAGATAGACAATATCAATGTTACATTATAACATATCGTTTAATTTCCAGCAAAAAGTAATGATTTAATAGTAAAATAGCCCGCTTTTGTGTCCAGATAGAAATAAGAGTAATCAGGTATCATTATGTTAATTGAGTGTGACAAGTTGTCAGTGCATTTTGGTAAACGTCAAGTTCTCAATAATATCGATTTGTCGATCAATCCAAAAGAAATCGTAACAGTTTTGGGGCCTAATGGTTCTGGTAAAACCACGCTATTTAAAACCTTGATTGGCGCATTGCAGCCCAGTTCTGGTGTGTTAACTAAAAAACCCGGCTTGCGTATCGGTTATGTACCGCAAAAATTACACATTGATGAAACCCTGCCCATGACAGTTAAGCGTTTTATGAATTTGCCTGGTGGTTATTCACGAGAGGATGTCGCCGAGGCGTTAGTGCAAGCTGGAGTTCCCGAGTTAGATAAACAGCAGATTATGGATTTGTCCGGTGGACAGTTTCAGCGTGTATTACTAGCGCGAGCGTTACTGGGAAAACCGGATTTGCTGTTGTTGGATGAAGCGACACAAGGTCTTGACCACCGTGGATCAGCGGCGTTTTATCGCAAGATTGCCGATGTCAGGGAAAGTCTTGGTTGCGCTATTGTTATGATCAGTCACGAATTACATGTGGTTATGCGTCAGACTGATCGTGTGATTTGTCTTAACGGTCATATCTGTTGTCAGGGTAAGCCCGAAACCGTCTGCGATTCACCTGAATACCATGCGTTATTTGGTCTTGATAAACAAAGTGAAGCAGCTCTGTATCTGCATCGAGGCCATCACCACTATTCACATTCCAAAAAGGTATAACATGTTTGATGATTTTTTAGTGCGTGCCATGTTCGCCAGTGTAGGTGTAGCACTGGCAGCAGCGCCACTGGGTTGTTTCGTGGTGTGGCGACGCATGGCATATTTTGGCGATGCAACAGCACATGCCGCGATATTGGGGGTGGCTTTATCGCTGGCCTTATCAATGTCTATGTTTGTTGTTGTGTTACTTGTTTGCTTATTGATGGCAATGGCTGTTTCTGGGTTAAGTGCGCGAGGTTTTGCCATGGATACCTTGCTGGGTGTGGTCGCGCACTCGTCATTGGCGATTGGTCTGGTGTCCGTGTCTTTTCTTTCGGGTATCCGTATTGACTTAATGTCCTATTTGTTTGGGGATATTCTAGCCGTTGGCAAAATAGATTTGCTGGTGATATGGGGGGGAGCGCTATTGGTGTTGGGTTTAATGGCTTGGCGTGGGTCAGGTTTGTTGTTGTCTACATTAAACCCGGATCTTGCACTTGCCAGTGGCTTCAAACCCAAGCGTGAGCAGTTACTATTAACGCTTGCCCTTGCTATTGTCGTGGCAGTGGCGATTAAGGTCGTGGGGGTTTTACTCATTACTGCCATGTTGATTATCCCTGCAGCTACAGCGCGTTCGTTTAGTAATACGCCTGAAATGATGGCAATCATTGCTGCTGTTCTGGCAGTTTTTTGTGGCTTATCCGGTCTTCAAGCGTCGTACTTTTTTGATACACCAACCGGGCCAACTATTGTATGCATTGCGGCATTATTGTTTGTGATGACCAATGTTGTATTCCGCTTATTGCCGTCTCGTGGTTTGATGAAAAAGTGAGACAGAACATAAACCGATATAGGTTTTTCTGCCCTCACTTTATCGGTTTATCCTTCCGGCATTTGTGATGAGTGGTGCTCTACAATGAGCCAGCGATTATTCTGCCAGCGATAGACAAACGTGAAACGTGCCTGCACAGTAGAATTGTCGTCAAAGGTAAAGGTATACACTCCGGAATTAATGGCCAGTTGATCAAAGAGACGTACATTCTGCTCGTCAATTTCTCCTGCGGGCCCTTTGGCAAGAAAATGGACGAAGTAATCCTCAATTTCTGCGTGATTATGGCGTACCTTGTTTGATACCGTGGGTAATAGGATAGCGTGGCTGTCATAAAGAGCAGCCACTGTTTTCGGGTCTCTTGTTTGTAGGGCAAGATTCCATTCATTAAATAATAAGCTGATTTCGTGTTTATTCATCATTAATAATAGTTACAAAAGTGGCTGTTTTAGCTTAGCCACTCTTGCGAGTGGCTAGCGATTAAATCGTAAACGTTGTGAGGCCAGCGGGGCATCAGCAACGTGCTGGCCATTATATACCAATTGTCCATTAACCCAGGTGTTTTGAATACGAGAATAAAACGAGTGGCCGTGGAATGGTGTCCAGCCACAATGATAATGCGTGTTGTCATGGCTGACTGGAGTGCTTTGATTGAAATCAACCAGAGCTAAATCAGCATAATACCCCTCACGAATATAACCACGTTCGTTCACGGCATAACGAATGGCAGGGTTGTGAGCTGTTTTCTCGACGACCTGCTCCAGGCTTAGGCGTTGGTATTTAACGTGATCTAATAGGCTAAGCAAGGCGTGTTCTACTAAAGGCAGCCCTGCAGGTGCTTGCGGATAATCTACCTGTTTTTCTTCCAGTGTGTGTGGTGCATGATCGGTCGCGATAATATCAATTTGTCCCGTATGTAAGGCTTGCATCACAGCATCTCGATCAGTCGCTGATTTGATGGCTGGATTGCACTTGATCATATTGCCCAAACGGGAGTAATCCTCATCGCAAAACCACAGATGATGTACACAAGCTTCTGCCGTGATGTGTTTTTTTTCAATCGGGCCAGCTTCAAACATGCTAAGCTCTTTTTCTGTAGTGATATGCAACACATGTAGTTGGGTGCGATATTTTTTAGCCAAATCTACCGCATAGGATGACGAAGCATAACAGGCATCAGTATTACGGATAATGGGGTGATCCTCGATGGTGGGTTGTCTACGTTGGCGGATAGCGTCAAGATTCTTGGCAATAAGCGGGCTACTTTCGCAGTGAGTCGCTATCAGTGTTGGGCTGTCTCGGAAAATATCGTCCAGTGCTTGCGGATGTTCCACTAGTAAATCGCCTGTTGATGCGCCCATAACAATCTTGATGCCACAGTGCTGTGCAGGATTCAGTAATTTAACTTGGTCTAGGTTGTCTTCAGTTGCACCCAGATAAAAAGCATAGTTAGCGACTGATGACTGCTCCGCAATAGCATATTTTTTTTCCAGAGCGTCTATCGTTGTGGTGGCGGGATTGACATTGGGCATCTCCATATAACTGGTGATGCCGCCCGCGACGGCAGCGCGAGATTCACTGGCAATGGTACCTTGATGAGTAAGTCCGGGTTCACGAAAATGTACCTGATCATCAATCATTCCAGGAAGTATGTATTGCCCCTTGGCATCAACAATATGGTCGTTTGGCGAGGCTGCTATATCTCCGTCAATCTTGTCAATGCGCTGCCCTTTAATACGTATATCAGTTTCCAGAATACGTCCGTCGTTGACGATGTGGGCATGTTTAATCAGTGTAGATGTTGAAGACATGAGTAGTTCTATTGCTGAATGATTGAGCCGTTAATGATAATAGACTATCATTAACGGCTCAACTTTTCGTGGAATGGTTATGAGTCAACAACGTCAAACTAGACAGCGGCGGGTGATAGAAGCGACACTCCAACAGTCATCTTGCCCTTTGTTACCTAAAGAGATACTGGTGCAAGCACAGCAATCCATTCCCAGAATGGGCATTGCGACGGTTTTTCGTACCTTAAAAAAAATGGTCGATGAGGGATCTGCCAAAATGGTATATTTGCCGGGAGAGAGCCCGCGCTATGAATGTTCTGATTTGGCTCATCACCACCATTTTAAATGTGATAACTGTGACCGTGTTTTTGATATTAATGGTTGTCCCGGTCATCTTGAGCAATTATTACCGGCAGGGTTTCAGCTGAATGATCACGAAATTACATTATTTGGTCGTTGTGCTGAATGTTCTGCCAGTCATTGATAAACTCTGCTGTTTTTATCCCCTACATATCGAATAATATTTTTTGAAGTTTTATGCCGCAATCACAACCCACCTGTTTTAAGACCTATAAGCATTTTACGTTTATCGGGGTGTTATGTTTACTTGCCGTACTCATATGGTTTGGTATGCCACAACCTGAAACGCAGTCTCGGCACACAATCAGCACAACCCCATTACCTCTTCCACCGATAATAGAAGAGAATGTAAAGCCGTATAAAAATAGAGTCACAATAGAGCAAAATAAGCTCGTACCAATGACTGAAACCCCATCAAAAAAACCAGAAGATACCGTGATTATCCGCCAGGGTGACACGCTGAGCATGTTGTTCGATCGTTATTATCTTGGACAGAAAACTCTACGCCATATTTTAAGTGCGGATGAGTCATTATTAGCTCTGGAGACACTTCGCCCCGGGCAAACACTGTATTTCCGTTATGCGGATGATACACACGTATTGCAAGAAATGGAGTTATACAAACATCCGGGTCACCGTATCGTTTATCGCCGTATTGCAGAGGATGCCTTTAATTATGAAACAAAAATTCAAGACGGCGAATGGCGTAATGAGCGTATCAGTGGTGTGATTGAAGGTATATTTTACCTGTCGGCACAACGCGCGGGTCTAACAGAAAAAGAAGCGGCAACAGTGACACAGATTTTTCAGGAGCAGTTGGACTTTGAGCGCGCTATTCGAAAAGGTGATCAATTTCAAATTATCCGCAGCGTGCAATATATAGAGAACCAACCCACAGGGCAAACACGTATCGCAAGTGCGCGTATACAACGGCGTGCACATGAACATACCGCATTTTTATTTACCGATGGTCGTTATTATGACAAGCAGGGAAGAAGTCTGGCGCGTGCGTTTACACGTACACCGTTATTAAAACGCTACCGTATCAGTTCCCATTTTAATCCGCGGCGAGTGCATCCGGTAACGGGTCGAGTAGGGCCTCATAATGGCACTGATTTCGCAACACCCACGGGTACCAAGGTGCTATCTACGGGAGATGGTATTGTCAGTCGCATTGGTAATCACCCGTTTGCTGGCCGTTACGTTGATATTCAGCACGGTGGTCAATACAAAACCCGCTACCTGCATCTGCAGCGTATATTAGTGCGCCGCGGTGAATCTATCAGTCGTGGGCAAACGATTGCGTTGTCAGGTAATACTGGTCGTTCTACAGGTCCTCACCTCCACTTTGAATTGCATATTAATGGTCGACTAGTGGATCCGATGAAGGCAAAGATTCCTATCTCCCGATCTGTGCCTAAACAGTATCGACATGCGTTTGCAGAAACAGTAAAACAGCAAATACGTATACTGAATGCCACGGACAAATCTAAGCAGTTTGCCAATGACAATCATCCCAATGGTAATCGGGGTGTTTGATGTATTGTGCGGTGTTGATTTCCCTGTTTGTGTTCTAAACGTATAATCACACTCAAACAATGTGTGTGATCGATGATGAATGATGCCAGTCAATTGGCTGACCAGCTGGGTCAGCTATTACAGAATGCTCGTGCAATGGTTACCACGGCTGAATCCTGTACGGGTGGCGGTGTTTCGCAAGCCATTACGGGCATTGCGGGCAGTGCCCAGTGGTTTTCCCACGGTTTCATCACTTATAGTAATCGGGCCAAGACTCAGCTATTGGGCGTCGCACCTGAAGTGATTGATACACATGGCGCTGTCAGCCAGCCAGTGGTTGAAGCAATGGTTTCTGGTGCTGCCCAAGCGGCCTGTGCAGAGTATGCAATAGCTATTAGCGGCGTGGCAGGTCCTGATGGAGGTAGCCTCGACAAACCAGTGGGTACAGTATGGATTGCCTGGAAACTGCCCGATGAGGCCCTTTCTAGTGAAAAATTTCTATTTCCGGGTGATAGAGAATCTGTTAGAAATCAAGCAGTTATAAAATCTCTTCACACGTTAATTAACAAAATACAAAATAATACTGTATAAATTAATAGTACTGGTTGCACGTACAGCATTTATTGTTTATAGTAACGACCAATTCGATAATAACGGTAGATTACAACGAGGGCAGGGTTATGGATTCCAATAAAGATAAAGCACTTCAAGCAGCATTAAGTCAGATCGAGCGCCAATTTGGTAAAGGTACGGTCATGCGCATGGGAGATCGCGAACACATCAAAATTCCGGCGATTTCAACAGGGTCTTTGGGGCTTGATGTTGCTTTAGGTATTGGCGGTTTACCAAAAGGACGTATTGCCGAAATCTACGGTCCTGAATCTTCCGGTAAAACAACACTCACCCTGCAAGTCATTGCTGAAGCGCAGAAGCAAGGTGGTACTTGTGCCTTCATTGATGCCGAGCATGCACTCGATCCTATCTATGCTGAAAAGCTTGGGGTTAATGTCGATGACTTGATTATTTCTCAACCGGATACCGGTGAGCAAGCGCTGGAAGTCGCTGACATGTTAGTGCGCTCTGGCGCTATCGATGTTTTAGTGGTCGATTCGGTTGCCGCATTAACACCTAAGGCAGAGATTGAAGGTGATATGGGTGATCACCATGTCGGTTTGCAAGCAAGACTGATGTCCCAAGCCTTACGTAAAATTACCGGTAACATTAAAAATGCCAACTGTCTGGCTATTTTCATTAATCAGATTCGCATGAAAATTGGCGTAATGTTCGGCAACCCTGAAACGACAACGGGTGGTAACGCGTTGAAGTTCTACTCTTCCGTTCGCCTAGATATTCGTCGTATTGGTGCGGTAAAAGACGGAGAAGAAGTGACAGGTTCGGAAACCCGTGTCAAAGTTGTCAAAAATAAAGTGGCGCCACCGTTTAAACAAACAGAATTCCAGATTATGTATGGTGAAGGTATTAACCGTTTAGGTGAGGTCATTGACTATGGTGTTAAATTAAATCTAGTTGATAAAGCGGGTGCCTGGTATAGCTATAAAGGTGAAAAAATAGGTCAGGGTAAAAACAATGTTGTGAAATTTTTACAGGAGCGCTCTGAAATTGCTCAAGAAATTGAAATCTCTATCCGTAAAGAATTACTGCCAGATAGTATGTCAGATGAAAGTAACATCGTTGAAATGACAGCAGAAAAACCTTCGCTGTAATGTAAAAAAAGAGGTCATAGAGATGAATAATCTAGCTTATTTTGATGCCCAATTTGAAAGTGTTGCCCGCCCACTGTCGTTGATTAATGAGCGCCAGAGCCTTAGAAAGAAAATTAAAGTCAAAGCGTTAAGCTTTTTGGCTCGTCGTGAACATTCACGCTTAGAGTTATTGCGTAAATTGTCACAACAATTCTCTGCTCGTGAGTTGGTTAATGAGGTTTTAGATGAATTGTCTGAGCAAGGCTATCAACGTGATGATCGTTTTACCGAAATGTATATTCGGACAAAAATCAGGTCTGGATATGGCCCTTTTCGTATAAAAATTGAGTTAAGAGAAAAAGGCGTTTGCGAAAGTACAGTACTTTCTGTGCTGGATCGTCAGATGATCGATTGGTTTGATTTAGCAAAGCAATCCATGCAAAAACGGTTCGTTCATATGTCAGACGATTTAGAAAAAGAGGAATACATAAAACACGTTGCCAGACAGGATCGTTACCTAAAGAATAAAGGATTTTATCAGGAGCATATCGATTGCTTAATTAATCTTTAGTGGTGTTTATGGGGGGGCTTTCTTCTAGATGGCCACTACTATGAATTAGTTGCTTATTACTGTTGTAATAAGCAATGCTTTTTATCTCATCAAGCGCATTATAGTCTGCTTTTATGTAAGCATATCCTGAGGCATTGTTCATTAGATTGCCTTTCGTGTTGTAATAAAAACACTCTTTAATATTGTTTCTTTCGTCATAAGTTAAATGTACGGTAGCATAAGACTTTTTATAAAGAGTCGGTTCTAAGTATTGGTCGAAATATCTTACTGTAATGATATTTCCCTTGGTATCATAATCCAATAAAGCTTTTGCAATGCCTTCTTTTTGTTTAATCAGTTTTTTATCCGTGCCGTAATAGGTCGTTTAAGTATTGTTACCTTTATCATCGTATTGCATTGTGATGTGAGAAAACCCGTAGTCGTTTATAGCAAGGTTATCGTTGGTATCATAGAAGTAAACCGCGGTACGATTGTTTCTAATGTCGAATTCTGCATCATAACGGGCATATCCTAAATGGTTTATTACTGGTTCGTCATTTATTCCTAAATATCGACGCTGTATTTGATTGTTGTTGCGATCATATTGCATAAGTAGTCGTGCATAGCCGTTCTTCTGTAATATGGGTTTGTCATCTTTGTCAAAGTATGCTTCTTCTAGTAAGTTTCCCTGTATGTCATAATGTGTCTCGAGACGTGCATAACCATTAGCATGTAAAGTGGGTTTTCCGTCGATGCCGTAATAACGTTCTTCTATGCGATTGCCTCGGGTGTCGTATTTAAAGGAAATTTTAAAAAATTGTTGATTACGTAAAGTAGGCTTATTACTGTCATCATAATATGACCACTCGGTCTGATTACCGAACTTGTCATAAGCAATTGCAATTCGAGCAAATCCCCAGTGGTGCTTTACGAGATTATTTTTTTCATCAAAAAATTCTTGTGTAATTTGGTTGCCAAAGTTGTCATACTAAGCTCTGGATGCTGCAAAACCTCGTTTATTCTGTGCTAATTTTTTACCGTTATTTTGTAATCGACGTTCAGTCAGATTGCCATGTTTGTCGTATGTTGTCAGAACCTCCGAATATCCTTGCTGGTTTGGGGTGGGGTTTTCATCCTTTCCAAGCCATGACTTTTTAATAATGTTGCCGTCTGAATTGCGCTGATAGGTTCGTGCAGAAATATTGTTGATAGATATTGTCTTGTTGTTTCTGTCAATATACTCCAAACGGGTAATAAGTCCTTTAGTGTTGTAAAAATAACGTAAACCATAAGCTCCAGAAGCATCTCTGGCTGGTTGAGCATTATTATTATAAAAATAACGCGTTTGAATAAAGCCTTGTTTATTATAATTGACTCTATGCTGAGTTATTTGCGTTTTTTTTCGAGATTGTTTTTCAAAGATTCTATTATGATAAATAATATTGCCAATGTTGGTGTCAGAACCGTGTGTTTTAAAGCTAATGTTTGCAGTGTTTTTTGCAGGCGTAAACTCATAGGTTGCCGTTGCTATAGGTTTTCCATTCTGTGAAAAACTGTGCTTTTGGTGGATGTTTCCGCTGGCTGTATAAGAATAGTTCCAGCGTGAAGCGTTATTGTAATCGGCATGATTACGCAATTGTAAATCGCTATTATAGTGTCCTGCTGAGATAATCTTGCCTGCTGTATAGCGTAATTGGAAGTGAGATTGCCTTTTCTTTACTTGTTGTTTTGTTAAGGGGGTGATGCCAAACGGGATGCTATACCGTTCTCCTATAAAAGCGTAATAATCGATTTTAACCCTAAAAAAGTGATCCCAAATTGTTATTGCTATTAGAGCTAGTGTTATTAGGCTAGTTGTGGCAGTAAAAATGCGCTGTTTAAGTATCGATTTTTTTGATTGTAAAATAAAATCGATTCGAGAATTTTTATACGCCTTTACCTCATAAATAAACCTTCTTCCTTTTTTCAGTGCTTGTGTGTCTGATAAAAGATAGCGCTTATTTTTGTCGGATGACGCCCATTGTTGCTGTTGAGTATCTAGTTTAATACGCCAATGTAAATATTCTTGATGTTCTTTTACCCAATGGTTTAGGCGTTGCCAAAGAATGTTATAGTCTTCACTGCGTATCAGTGTGTCATGGGCAAAGATAAGCTTAGGATGTTTTCGTTTGCCGCAATCAATAATTAATCCTTGTTGCATAAAGGCGTTAATTAATTGTGCAATACTTGATTTGTATTCAGTAATATCCTCGTTGGCAAGTAGTTTTGCAACGATAATATCTTCGTGATCTATATCAATAAAGGCATCAAAAAATGCATTGATAAGCTGATGTTTTTGATGTTCTGAACAATCGTCCATAGTAGACGATAAATGGTTTTCGATAGCCTCTTCTGCCTGCAGGTAAATTACACCGTCCATAGCACCGTCAGATTCATAGTGGGTATGGCGTAATATTGTGGCTGCCGGATCTTCGGCAATCATGGCATCATGCATTTTTTGTAAAAGAAAACTGATGCTAGTGAGAGGTTTGCCAATCGCGTCATTCTGTATTCTGGCTTCAAGATGTAATTGCCTATCTTGAGTTTGATGCTGCAGATCAGCAGAGTCTGCTTGCAAGCGGTGATATTGTAATTGCAGGGCGATAATCTGTTGTAATTCCTGAGCGGAAATATGTCTAGGGAGCTGTGTGTCGATGGATTGATGTTGTCCCAGTAATGAAAGGTATTCAGTGCGTACTACAGTAATAATATGTAGAGGTAGTTTTTGACAACAATCACTGAATAATGAAAAAATTTGTTGCGATCTTTCGGTTGAGATATTGTGATGCGTAAAAATGGATTCATACTGATCAATAATCCATAAAGAATATGTCGATGCTGGATGGATAAAATGTTCGCTGAGATAATTGGATATCTCAATCAACATCTTTTCAGGCTGATGTTGCAAACTCACCCAATCTGAAACAATATGCTTGTCGCTGCTAAAACTGCTCAATAATTCATAAAGTAATTGGTCGATGGTGTCGAATTGATACGGCTTAATGATTTTCCAATTGTCATTGATGATGGCAATATCATATTGGTTTGTAATGTCAGCTTGTAGTAATACTGGCAATAAGCCAGCACATACGGCAGAGGATTTACCTGATCCACTCACGCCAATAACATTGTGAACGTGTTTTTTTTCAGCGATTGAAGGCTGTTGTCAAAAAGTTGTTTAACCAGTACATCTCGCCCGAGGAATAAATGACGTTTGTTGTAACTGATAGCGGCAAGTCCGGGAAACTGGCTATGATTTCCAGGGTAGATGCCACCGTCAAAATCATTATTAGCGATCAGCTGTAACGCCTCTGAAATGTGTGTAATGCCAATAATTTCTCCACCCAAGCGTGCAATTCGTTGCAATAATTCGGGTGAATTGTTTAAGTCATCAACATTGTCTTGAGGGATAATAATTAAAAAATGTTTAATATCTGTTTTATTTTCGAACTGATTACAGGTGTGCAAAAGTTTCTGTGTCCGGTGTCCAATGGGTGTGACATAACCATCCACAGGAACCGCACCTGTGGCAAAGATATGGTCAGTATAACGTTCAGCTAATAAGTCTTTATAGTATCCCCATGTCAATGCCAGTGACAGACAATAAGCTAATCCAGACGACTCGCTATTGTAATCAAACGCCTGTATTTGGCCTGTTTGTGACTGCAATTTTACGGTGGCACGAAAAAGTAAATGACTTGTGGTGACCGGATTAAAAGCAGCAACAGCCGCTTGTGCAGCATCTTGTAAATATTTTTGTTGTTGCTTGAAAGAGACTTCAGCTGCATTCTGTGCAGCAGTATTTGCCACAGAAGCCAAAAGTTGTATCTGTGTTAAGCCGTTAAATTGAGCCTCGATATGAGGTGCTCCCGGCCGAATGACCGGTACGGTGTCTTGGCAGCTAACCTCATAAATCGTATCGATTGAGGTCATCATCAATACTGGCATGAGTTAACTCCAGAGTCTCTTTTATTAATGAAATTTAAGAGAGATAAAGTGATCGCAGTCTGCGGGTTCATATTCTTCGATAATAGTGCCTTCAGCGTACATAAATGTGCCGTCAAAATTCACAGAGGCATGTAACGATGCCAGTGCAATACCCTTGTCATACAGCGAGCAGTGTAAATCAGAACGTCTGGCCAATGCGCGTAAAAAACCTGATTCACCATCGCTAACAGTGACCGTTACATTGATCTCGTTTGAGTGACTAACCTTGTTAAAAATAATATTGAGTATGGCGCCGTTAGTATCTTTGAATGCAATGACTCCCTGATCGTACCATGGTGTTTTTACCTGTGCTGCGGAAGCAGCAGCAAGCGCTTTTGGTATTTCCAGTGTATGTTGGGAGAAATCCACCGTTACCACATTATTTGGAGTGTTGTGAAAATGCTCGTCAAAAGGTTGTTGCATACATGCCGGTAGTTGCATGTTTTGTAATTTTGCATGTTCTTCATTTAACAGCTTTTGACGTGCTTGTATAACCCGCTCTGTGATGTCAATTTTTTTCATGCGAGACCTCCTTCAGTGCCTTCCTGTAACCACTCTGTCGTGATGGCACCGAATTGCTGATCAACCTTATCTGTCACACACTGCAACAGCAGCTTTTCAAATTTTTTCTTTTTGTGGGCAATATTTTCCGGTTTGATAGCGATTCCTAGGCCATTGCACACTAGCTCATGGCTATAAAATTTTTTACCATCATTGCTGTATTTTTCATTCAGTGTGATGCGGCAATAGTTAGCAACTGCAATCTTGCAGATAACAGTGACGATGAAACTGTTGCAGCAAACGCAACATTAACGGGTCGTACATTTACCATTACTGCTGAAGCAGGTTTACATGCATCATCCACAGCGTTGGCTATTACCGATGAAGACACAACAGATGCAGGTGGTGTAGGTTCTGACTTGCAGCTAACACTCACACAGTTGCAAAATTTGAGTACAGCTAATCAATCAGTCGTTGGTGTTGATGGCACCATTGTGCTTAATAACTATAGCACTTCGGGTGATGACTATATTATCTCCTATAATTACATTCCAACCGCGGGTGGTCGTGATCACGATAATGCCCAGAGTGATTTAGACGTTGTCGAACAATTTTCTCTTGTCGCAACCGATGCGGATGGCAATAGCAATAGCCCGGGTGTTCTTGATATTCTGATTACGGACACATCGCCAACGGCTGCATTGGATACAGCAAGTGTTACCGAAGACGCCAGCCCTAGTGTTGTGACAGGGGATGTGAGAACCAACGATACCTCGGGTGCTGATACAGATACTTCTGTCAGTGCGATTGATTTTGGTGGTTCACAAACCGTTGGAAGCCCGTTTAATACTACATACGGTACATTAGATTTAAACTCTGACGGCACTTATAGTTATACTTTGGACAATGGTAATGCCACGGTTCAGGCTTTGGATAGTGGTGATCCTCTCGTTGAAACCTTCACTTACACCATTGTTGACAAGGATGGTGACACTAGCTCTACCACATTAACAGTAACCATTAATGGTGCCGATGAAGCCCCGAGTGTAATTATTGTCGATAATGACAGCACCCCTAGCGTGGATGCTGATGAGGCTGTTCCTGAAAATTCGACACTTAACGGAGAATTTACGGTAACTGCAGCCGCAGGTTTACATGCGAGTTCAACAGCATTAACTATTGTCGATGAAAATGCAGGTGATACAGGTGGAAATACACTAAACCTGACTTTATCCCAATTGCAAAACTTAAGTACATCCAATCAGCAAGCTGTTGGTGCTGATGGCACCATAACTCTGAATGATTATACGTTTACTGCAGGCTCACCTAATCAGTATATTGTTAAGTACACGTTTGACCCCACATGTAGTAGTCGTGACCACTCTGGTGGTGATACTAGAGTCATTGAACAGTTCTCAATTGTTGCGACTGATACAAACAATAATAGTAATTCTCCAGATGTATTGGATATCCTTATTACCGATACAGACCCCACAGCCACTAACAATGATGCTGGTACCGTAACCGAGGATGCTGCTACGTTAACAGTAACAGGCAATGCGGTTACAGAGAATGAAGGTAGTGGTGTTGATACTATCGTAGACACGACGATTGACCCGGTGACCTCAATAGCTCAGGGTGTGAGCTCTGCCGCGGTGAGTAATGGTTCACCGAATAGCATTGTGGGGACTTACGGTACGTTAACGATTCAAAGTGATGGCAGCTATACCTATACACTGGACGATAGTTCGGCGGCTGTTCAAACACTGGGGAGTAGTGATACGCCCACAGAAACGTTTACTTACACGATTACACACAGTGATAATGATACGGCTACCGCGAGTATTACGGTTACGGTTCAAGGTGTTGAGGATGTAACGACGTTTACGAATGGCGGTGGTAGTGGTGGCGATGGTTTCACTCTAACAGGCCCAAGTTTGGTTGAAGCTTCTGGTAGTACAACGGCCAGTCAAACCTTTACGGTGACAAATGCCTCGGGTATTACTAGTCTGGATATTCAGTAAGGTGTCGATGCAGTTTCACGACTGAGTATTTTGAATGCAGGTACTACAGCTGTTAGTTTTGTTACATCTGAAGGTTCACTGACTGTGACTGACTACAATTCAGCCACGGGTGTAGTGACATATACCTATACAGCAGATGGTGCTGCTGAAGCGCATAGTGGTTGTAATGATATACTGGATCCATTCTCTATTATTGCCGTTGATGATGAAGGCGATACAGAAAGCGCTCTCTTAAATGTTGAAATTACCGACGTCGACCCAACCGCCAATGCCGATGTGGGCTACACACTCACTGAAGACTTGGGTCGTACGGAAACGGTGACTTTATTGGGCAGTACACAAACGGCTACGCAAACCATTACCACCGCAGCCGGTAATGTCTTTGGTGCAACCGGCGCTTCACCCGGTGATGTGGCTGACGTACAAGTCGATACCAATAGTAACCCGGTCACTAATATTTCCAATAATGCTGAAGGTACTAGTTCTACCGTTGCCACCAGTGGCACAACAACCATTGAAGGTTTCTATGGCGATCTGATTATTGATTCAACGGGTGCATATACCTATTCATTGGATAATTCAGATACCGATACTCAGGCACTGAATGCGGGTGAAGCGGTAACAGAGGTCTTTACCTACACCATTACTGATGGCAATAACGAAACGTCAGATACTGACACTGAAACTCTGACCTTTACGGTTAATGGCGCTAATGACGCAACGGTTAACAGTATGCCGGGTACACAGGCGGTCAATGTTGGTAATTTGCTGAATTTGGATTCTACGGGTGGTCCAAGTGGTGCTAATAATGCGATTACCGTAGCTGATGTTGATATTGATTTAGTCAGTATCACGGTTTCTGTGAGTGAAGGTACTTTTAGTGTCACTGACCAAACCGATGTCAGTGTGTCCGGTGATAATACGGGTACTGTCGTGATTACCGCGACAGTCTCCGGGGATCAAAATATCCAAACCGCATTGCAAAATGCGGTAGATGATTTGGTGTATGATCACCAAGGTACTGGTGGTGGTGCAACAGCTGCCTCAGGAGGCGATCAGGTAACGCTCACCGTAACCTCCAGAGACGCTCAGGGTCTTACGGATGTGGATATCAGTAATATTTATGTTGTCAATGGCGCTACTGCACCAGAGATCAGTACGTTTAAAAACGACCCTCCACCCTCTACGGGTTTGTTGCGCAGATATTATGATGAAGGCTCTATCACCCTTCAACAAAATGATATTAATGGAACCGGAGATAACGGCCCGTCAACCACTTATGATAGTAGTGATTTAGAGACCCATATTAAACAAGGTAGAGATGGCGGTATAACACAAACAGGCGTAGCTGGTGATTCACCAAGTGCAACACCGGATCGCGTTTCGCGTGATACCGATGGTATTGGTCGCGGTGTGGTCAATAACTCACCGAATGTATTACAGTTGGATAATGATAACGAAGTGATGGGCGGTGAAAACTCATCATTGGTATATACCGGTTTGGTTTACTTGGAAGCGGGTGTTAAATACGATTTTGCCGGTTTTACCGATTATGCCATGCATATCGAACTGGGTGGTCAGGTGATGTACAGCACCCAATCGGTCAGTGGTTCTCTCAATGACCCGGTCGGTTTCTTTAACGCCGCTCTTGATAATATTGATGGTACACAAGAAGATGTTGATACCACCTTAACACCCATAACCAGCGGGTATTACACCTTGGAAATCTATGGCGGTAATATCGATTCTAATGGTTATTTAATGGTCAATTTGCGCGCCGATGATGTCCCGGCACAACTCAGTGTGCAAAACTACCACCTCTATGCCAGTGCCGATGATGTGATTGATGCTGGTGGTGCACTAGGTACTTTTGTGCCTAATGGCTCTGGCGGTGGCGGCCATTTCCCGGCAGATACCACCAATGACCTTGTAGGTGTTGACGGGCAAAATATTAGCTTGGCCTCTATTGGCTTTGATACCACCAATGGTGATGTCGTTACGCAAATTGTTATTACTGGTGTGCCTACTGCCAGTGGTGTTACATTACGAAATGCCAGCGGCACCATAGCTGAAGATACACCGGGCAGTGGTACTTACACCATAAACAATCCTGCAGGTGTTGATATGCAGGGGCTTGCTCTGGTAGATGCTAACTTGACTAATATACCTTCAGGTAGTTTGGCTATTACGGTGGCACCAACAGCCACCACCCTAACTGGTGTGGGTGCGCCAGCAACCGCTTCTGTTGGTGCTCAAACCATTGATATTGGTATTCTGGCGTCTAACTTTGAAGACGGTATCGACCCGGATATTAACAATATTGACGACAGCAATGACGAGGTGGTCTATGGCTCTGGTGTGGCCGATACTCTAACGGCTTCCAGCGGCTTTGGTGTGATTATTCATGGCCGCGGTGGAGATGATATTATTACTGGGTCCGACCCGTCATTTACAGCAGCAACTTCAACCACAGATTTGGTTATTTCACAAACAGGTACTACGGCAGAGGGCAACAACACACTGTATGGTGGCAGTGGTAACGATACCATTGACGGTAAAGGTGGCGATGACCTGATTATTGGTGGTACGGGGTCTGATATTCTTACCGGTGGTGCTGGCGATGATCTCTTTATTTGGTTGGAGAGTGATAGCGGTGCGGTTGATAGAATTCTTGACTTTAATGACGATAGTGGCGATTTAATTGATGTCTCGGCAATCTTAACCGGTGAAAATAGCGATAATATTGGCGGCTATATTTCACTGCAAAATACCAATGAATTGGTATTGGATTTTGATGGCGCTGGTGTTGGAACAACCACTCAAACGATTGTCCTGGAGGGCTATACCGGAACACTGCAAAACCTACTGAATAACCATATTGTGGCAGATGATCGCTTGTCAATTGCTGGAACAGCATCAGATGATAATTTCAATGGTACCACAGCTGCAGATGAAAATATCTTTTCTAATGGCATCACTGCCAGTTCATTCGAAATTGCATATAGCCATGGTAATAATGCGGGTAATAGCGAAAACGGTAGCGATCCTTACACAGCAGGTGGTTCTGATAAATACATAATAAACTATAATGATATTGATGATCCTGACAATAACAGCGCAGTAGATAATGTGGCTAGTCACAGAGTCTTTCTTTGGGATTTTGTGGTTGCCGATACATCAACTAATAATGATGCCGATGTGCTGGATATTTCTGATTTACTTCGTGGTGCCATTAATGCTGCGGGTGATCCAAACAATTTGTTAACGGATGATTTTTTGGATGTTAATGATGCTGGTGAACTAGCGGAGCTTGCCAAGTTCTTTAATTTTAACAGCCACCCCTTCAGTTCTCCGGGTCAGAGTATCCTAGGCATTGATCTTCAGGGAGCTTACACTTCTACCGAGCGTGGTTATGCTAACCTCTTTACGGGTTCTGATGAAGCCGCTGATGTGACCTTCCGTGTTACCAATGCTGCCGGTCGTGGTGCAGCCAATGAGTTTGATAATGCAACAGGCCAAACTTATGGTACAGATGATACTAGTGTAGCTAATATACTTAAGGGATTAGTTGATCTTGGTTTCCTAGATATCAATTAGACAAACAACCTGCGTTAATTTTAAACCCTTAACCCCATAGCGGCTTTTTAGCCGCTATTTTTTTATCTATACTGGGGTTTTTCTTAAAGGTGTGTCTTTATGTTTAAAAAAATATTTTATGGTCTGTGTATTGGTTGTTTTACCATGGTGCCTTGTATGGTGGCAGCCTTGGAGATTCACTCTGATTGGGTTCAAGGTGGCATGATTTTAGGTAGAACCTCGCCAGATAATACACTGGAGTTTTTGGGCCGCAAAGTGCGCTTAACTGAAGCGGGTGAGTTTGTTGTCGGTCTGGGGCGCGATGCCAAGTCCACAGTCACGATGATAGAAACCACACCCCAAGGTAATACACACAAACACGTTTTTGCTGTCAAGCAACGTCAATACCAAGAACATCGTATTGAAGGAGTGCCCAAGCGTACTGTGAATATCCCTGAAAAAGCATTACCGCGTATTCGCAAAGAGGTACGTTTAACGAAAGCGGCCAGAAAAGTGGACACTTCACACAAGTATTTTCTACAAACCTTCGTGTGGCCTGTTACCGGGATTATTACCGGAGTTTACGGTAGCCGCCGTGTGTACAACGGTGTTCCCAAGCGTCCACACTATGGCATTGATATTGCGTCCCCTCAAGGGACTCATGTAAAAGCGCCGGCTTCAGGAGTGGTTACACTCGTGCATGAAAATATGTACTTCTCGGGTGGGACGATTATTATGGATCATGGGCATGGCATATCGTCCACTTTTATTCATCTTCATAAAAGCCATGTAAAAAAGGGGGATGCCGTAAAACAAGGGCAGGTGATTGCAGAAGTCGGTTCCACAGGGCGTTCTACCGGGCCGCATTTGGATTGGCGTATGAATTGGTTTGACCAACGCCTCGACCCCCAGTTACTATTAGGCGACATGCCAAAATAAAAGAGGCTAGTGTGGATAAAAAACTCATTGATTTACTGGTTTGCCCTGTGACCAAAGCGCCTTTGCAATATGACCGAGAAAAACAGGAGCTGGTCGCCGTTGCCAGCGGTTTAGCTTACCCTATTCGTGATGATATTCCTGTGATGCTAAAAAATGAAGCTCGTACATTAAGCGCTCAAGAAAAAGAACAGTGGAAAAAGAAAAAATGACCGAAGAGACCATTTTTACCAAAATTATCAATGGCGATATTCCTGCGGATAAAGTCTATGAAGATGACGAGTGTATTTGTATTCGTGATATTGCACCGCAAGCACCCACCCATTTATTGATTATCCCCCGTAAACCTATCCCGCGTCTGGCTGATGCGACCGAAGAAGATCAAGCCTTATTGGGTCATCTAATGCTTAGAGTGGGTGATATTGCCCGTGAAGCTGGTGTTGATGGTGCGTTTCGTCTGATTGTGAATAATGGTGCTAATGCCGGTCAAACCGTCTTTCACTTGCATATTCACTTATTGGCAGGCAAGACCTTCTCTGAAGGTATGGTATAGCAGGCTGTTTGCTGCGGCTTTGATAGTTTATAATCCCCGCCTTTTACACGAAAACCCTAGAGAGCCCGTTTTATGAAAAGCGCTGATATTCGCGAAGCCTTTTTGCGTTTCTTTGAATCTAAGGGGCATGCCATTGTGAATAGTAGTTCACTGGTGCCTACTAATGACCCCACATTACTGTTTACGAATGCCGGTATGGTGCAGTTCAAAGATGTTTTTCTGGGAACGGATAAGCGTGATTACTCACGCGCAGTCAGCTCACAGCGCTGTGTGCGTGCAGGTGGTAAGCATAATGATCTCGAGAATGTGGGGTATACCGCTCGCCATCATACCTTCTTTGAGATGTTGGGTAATTTCAGTTTTGGCGATTATTTTAAACAGGATGCCATTACCTATGCATGGGAATTTTTAACTGCTAACGATTGGATGGGTATTCCTGCAGAAAAATTGACCGTAACGGTCTATGCGGATGATGACGAAGCGTACGATATTTGGCATAACGAAGTGGGTATTCCTGCGGAACGCCTGATTCGTATCGGCGATAACAAGGGTGGCAAGTATCAATCGGACAACTTTTGGGCGATGGGTGATACCGGTCCTTGTGGTCCTTGTACCGAAATTTTTTACGACCACGGCGAACACATTTGGGGTGGTTTGCCGGGTACACCGGAAGAAGACGGTGATCGTTATATTGAAATCTGGAACAATGTGTTTATGCAGTTTAACCGCAGTGCAGATGGCACCATGGAACCGTTGCCCAAGCCTTCTGTGGATACGGGTATGGGGTTGGAGCGTATTGCTGCAGTGATGCAAGGTGTACATAGTAATTATGACATCGATTTATTTCAGAACTTACTACAGGCAGCCGCTCACGTAACGAATACAGAAGATTTGGATAATAAATCACTGCGTGTGATTGCTGATCATATTCGTTCCTGTGCATTTTTAATTGCTGATTGTGTGATTCCCTCCAATGAAGGGCGAGGTTATGTGTTGCGTCGGATTATACGCCGTGCTATTCGTCATGGTCATAAGCTGGAACAGGCGGAGGCATTTTTTCATCAATTAGTGGCTGCATTGGCGCAAGAAATGGGCAGTGCGTATCCTGAATTGGTACAGCAACAAGCGCAAATTGAGCAAGTATTATTGACGGAAGAACAACAGTTTGAAAAAACCCTTGATAAAGGTATGACCATTCTTGAAGCAGCACTAGAACATATGTCCGGAACGGAAATTCCCGGTAAATTGGTATTTACCCTTTACGATACCTATGGTTTCCCAGTTGATTTAACCAACGATATTGCCCGTGAGCGCGACTTGACCTTGGATATGGAAGGTTATGAACAGTGTATGGCCGAACAGCGTGTGCGCGCACGTGCAGCGGGTAAATTCTCTGTCGACTATACGGCGTCAATGTCTGTTGCGGGTGAGACAACTTTTTCAGGCTATGAAGTGGTTGCGGATAACGGCAGTGTAACGGCATTGTATAAAGGCACGGATGCCATTGAGTTGTTGAAAGAAGGCGAAGACGGTGTGATTGTCTTATCACAAACCCCCTTCTATGCCGAAGCTGGTGGGCAAGTCGGTGATACGGGATATTTAACCGTGGGCGATAACCGCTTTGAAGTGCGTGATTGCCAAAAACACAGCCAACATCACTTACATATTGGGCGTATGGTTAGCGGCGCTATTAAGGTGGGTGATGAGGTCTATGCCGAGATTGATCACGGTTTGCGCGAATCCATCCAGTTAAACCACTCAACCACTCATTTAATGCATGCTGCCTTGCGTGAGGTGTTGGGTGAACATGTCGCACAAAAAGGTTCATTGGTGGACTCAGAAAAACTGCGTTTTGATTTTTCACACTTTGAAGCCATGAAGCCACAACAATTACAACAAGTCAACACTTTGGTGAATGAGCATATACGCGTTAATTCTGAAGTGACCACCGAGCTATGTGATATGGACACAGCCAAAGCTAGAGGAGCAATGATGCTGTTTGGGGAAAAATACGGTGAAGAGGTTCGTTTGGTTTCCATGGGCAATGGCTTCTCGGTTGAATTGTGTGGCGGTACCCATGTTAATGCGACCGGTAATATTGGCTTGTTCCACATTGTATCTGAATCGGGTATTGCTTCAGGTGTGCGCCGTATAGAAGCCTTGACGGGAGCCAGAGCCTTGGCTCACCTTACTCAAATGGAAAACCAATTATTGGAAATTGGTAGTTTGTTGAAGGTAAATGCCGCCAATACGGTAGAAAAGGTACAACAATTATCGGCTCACAGTAAAGAGCAGGAAAAAACACTGGCTGCATTACAGGCAAAACTAGCCAGTGCCAGCAGTGGTGATTTACTGTCCAAGGTAGAGTCGATAGCCGGTGTCGATGTGTTATTGCAATGCATTGAGGGCGCTGATGCCAAAGGCCTGCGTGAACTGGCAGATGCCTTAAAGAGTCAAATGCAAACGGGAGTGTTTTGTCTGGCAGCGGGAGAAGGCGATAAAGTCTCCCTACTAGCAGGTGTTACCAAAGATTTAACCAGCCGCTTTAAAGCTGGAGATTTAATTCGTGAAGTCGCTCCGCTAGTCGGTGGCAAGGGCGGAGGTCGTCCGGATTTGGCACAAGGGGGGGGTACCAACCCACAAGGCATTGACAGCGCACTCCAAAAAGCGAAAGAATGGCTTGAAAACCACCAATAGTATAAAAAACTAGGGTTTTTGCGCCACTTCTATAGAATAAGCCTTAACTTTTGGCTGTATTTAGTGTTTAATTGCGCCCTTTTTTGCGAGACTGGATAATAAGCGATGAGCCTATTGGTTCAAAAATATGGTGGTACGTCGGTAGGAACGGTAGAACGTATTCAAGCAGTTGCTGAAAAAGTGTCAGGCTTTCGTCAGCAGGGGCATGATATGGTGGTGGTGGTATCTGCCATGAGTGGTGAAACGAATCGCCTGACAGATTTGGCGTTTGCGATGCAGGAATCCCCTGAACCGCGAGAAATGGACGTCTTGTTATCGACCGGTGAGCAGGTGACCATTGCTCTGCTGTGTATGGCATTAACCGCAAGAGGCTGTGAAGCCCGTTCATATACAGGTGGTCAGGTGCGTATTTTGACGGATGATGCACATACCAAAGCGCGCATTCAGGCAATTGATGAAGAACATATCCGTGCAGACCTAAATGCCGGGCGCGTGGTCGTGGTTGCTGGTTTTCAGGGAACTGACGAAAAAGGCAACATTACAACATTGGGTCGTGGTGGCTCAGATACCACGGGCGTGGCCTTGGCCGCGGCACTCAATGCCGACGAATGTCAAATATATACCGATGTTGATGGGGTGTATACTACAGACCCTCGTATTGTTCCGGCGGCTCACCGCCTGGACAAAATTACGTTTGAAGAAATGCTGGAAATGGCCAGTTTGGGTTCCAAGGTTCTGCAAATACGAGCAGTGGAGTTTGCCGGGAAGTACAATGTGCCGTTACGCGTATTACATAGTTTTCAAGATGGACCAGGCACCTTAATTACCATTGATGAGGAGTGTTCAACCATGGAACAACCTGTTGTTTCCGGTATAGTATTAAATCGTAATGAAGCGAAAGTGACGATTGCAGGTATACCCGATATTCCGGGTGTTGCGGCACGTGTATTGGCACCGATTGGTGATGCCAATATTGAAGTGGATGTGATTGTGCAGAATATTGCTGCAGATAACACCACAGATTTAACGTTCACGGTTAGCCGTACTGATATGGCTAAGGCACAAGCGGTCATGGAGTCGGTTGCCGAAGAACTCGGTGCGAAATCCGTGTTAACCGATGATAGTGTTGTTAAAGTATCTATCGTAGGGGTTGGAATGCGCTCACATGCGGGTGTTGCCTCTCAGATGTTTACAACATTGGCACAGGAAAATATTAATATTCAGATGATTACAACGTCTGAAATTAAGGTTTCTGTCATTATTGAGGAACGTTACGCAGAATTAGCGAACCGCAGCCTGCATACAGCCTTTGGTCTGGATGTACTGGTTGAGGAAACAATATAATATACCTACCATAGCTGGCTTGGGTGGTAAGTAGTGTGGATTTACAGGAAATCAGGAGTGTAACATGCTTATATTAACTCGTCGTATCGGAGAGACCTTAATGGTCGGTGATGATGTCACCGTGACTGTTTTGGGCATCAAAGGTAATCAAGTACGCATTGGTGTTAATGCACCGAAAGAAATTGCCGTACACCGAGAGGAAATTTATCAGCGCATTCAGCGTGAAAAAGGTCTGGCGACACAGGCCGATGATGAATAACAATCTCGGCGTGTAAATTTCCCGAGAAACTATTTGAATCCCCTTATATTGCTGGTATTATGCCGCGGCTTTGTAAGGGGACAGATTTCTTTGGTATGAATTCCCTGCAATATCAATTCGGAGAGATGGCCGAGTGGCCGAAGGCGCTCCCCTGCTAAGGGAGTATACCTTGATCGGTATCGAGGGTTCGAATCCCTCTCTCTCCGCCATCATAAATAACAAAGGCTGCCCAAAAGGGCAGCCTTTGTTATTTATCAGGAGAAAAGATTTAATAATATCCCTTTCCCCTCTCCTTTGGATTATTGACAAGCCTTTGTATTTATTGTCTCATAACTCCTTTGTCGCTTTAGGCGCCTAGCCTGGAAGGCAGTATTACTTCGGAATTATAAAAAAGAACTGTTATGCTCTTCTTGAAATCTTCTTAAATAACCTCCTTATATTCTGCAGTTAACTCACTGATGCTTTGTCATTGGTCAGTTTTTTGCGGGTGCGCTGTTGGTTTTGCAAACCTTGCTGGTCATGGCAGGTGTCGTTCTTTAATGTCTTAAAAAAAGGATATTTACAATGTATAAAATACGACGTAAACACCTAATGCGCTTGATACCTCTGTTGCTGTGTTTGTTTTTTCACACAGTTGCCAGTGCGCAAACCGTTGATGATATTGACGGTGATGGTATCGAAAATGAAAACGATGTATTTGATCCGCCGCCAGGAACTTGGATCTATTGTTCTGCTGAGTGGGAGTAATGCTCACCGCCAGTTCCTGCTGAGGTACGCTTTGGTCATAATGACCAATATGCAACGGTTCAATCGGTGGCTGGCATAGGATGTTCCAGTGGTCTTGTAGGTGATCCCGGTATCAGTGGTCATCGGCAATGTGATTATCGCTTAAGCCTAACCGCAGACTTTGATGGTGATGGCGTGGTTGACAGTGAAGACCGCTATCCGGCAGATGCCAGTGAATCATCCGACATTGATTACGATGGTTTGGGCGATAATTCTGATCCATTTCCTCAGGACTACACCAACCGTGCCGATTCTAATTGGGTACATTGTTCCAATGACTGGGGGCCTTGTGTGTTACCGGTACCTGCCTTGGTACGTTACGGTGTGACAGATAACTATGTTTATCAGCAAGTGACTAACAGCATTGATTGTGCGCCGCCTGTCTTTGGTGATCCTGCCCCTGTTGTTGCCAAACAATGCGCTTATCTGCTCAGTGAATACCGCAGACTTTGATGGTGATGGTGTGGTTGACAGTCATGACTTATATCCTACTGACCCCAACGAAAGTGCGGATAGTGATGGTGACGGCATTGCCGATAATAGCGACCAGTTTCCCAACGATGCCAGCAACGGCGTCAACGGTGAATGGATTCATTGTGCCTATGAGTTTGGTACCTGTTCAATACAGGGGCCATTTACCATGCGTTATGGCGCCAATGGTCAGTATGTTTATACCGACGTTATGGATAGCTTTGAATGCACCAATAGTGTCTTTGGTGACCCTGCTCCCTTCGTTTTCAAAAGTTGTGCGTATTTATTAAGTGATACCACAGACTTTGATGGTGATGGCGTTCCGGATAATGAAGATCTCTATCCTCTTGACCCTAACGAAAGTGCAGATACTGATGGAGATGGTATTGCCGATAATACCGATCTGTTCCCTTACGACGCGACCAATGGTTCCAGTAGTGGTTGGGTTTATTGCTCTGCTGAAAGTGTCGATTGCCATGTACCGCAATTATCACTGGTTCGTTATGGCGCCAATACTAGGTCTGCGTATGCCGAAGTCACTAGCACCATAAGCTGTAGCAATAGTGTCTTTGGTGACCCCATTCCCAATGTTCATAAACAGTGTGAATACCAACTAGTCACCGACACCGATGGTGACACCATTGCCGATCATATGGATAACTGTCCTGTAATTGCCAATACCGACCAGGCAGATATTGATGGTGATAAGCAAGGTGATGCTTGTGATGGCATTAACAATGCACCGACCTGGGGTAACTTCTCATGGGGGCAGGCAATATGGCAATAGCACAAACAGTGATTAAGAACATCTATACAACAGACGTATTAACCAAGTTATACAGGAATGTAATCATGAAAAAACACACGACAAAAAATATTAAAAAAACACTGACCGGACTAACGGTAGTATTATCAACCTTAACCGCACATAACACCTATGCCGCTGTGCCATATATTTTTACCAATGATGATCCAGCTGATGCGGCACACGTCAACGAAAATTTTTCTTACTTGGATAACCGTGTCACTGATTTGGCCGATCAATTAAACAATAATGATACGACTGTAGATGTTAATTGTGGTGCGGGTGAGTCACTGACAGATGCGCTTGTTAATGCACCTGCTTCAGGGCATTTAACCGTCAATATTACCGGAGTGTGTAATGAACGAGTGATTATTACCCGTTCTAATACGGCGATAGTGGGGGGATATACCGGTTATGCTAATGGGACTGATGATACAACTACTGGTTTATGGGATATTGCTTATGCAGATACGCCTTTAAGCAGTTATCATCAATCTTTACCGAATGCAGATGAGCTTGACCAGCTTACGGGTTCACTAAATATTGTGGGCGCTAAAAATGTGGTTTTAAAAGGAATTGAGCCAAACTCATATTCTTCTGGTAGTCAGATATCTTTAAATATTTTGTCTGATTCATCGGTGGTATTAAAAGATTCTTATGTGGTTGGTGGGAGTATTATTGTTAATTCATCACGTTTGGCGGCCAGTAATGCATTTTCTGGTTTTAATGTAGGTCAACAAAGTGTATACGCGGATAATGGTGCGTCGGTTATTTGGGATAATTCGTGGTTATATAATGATAGATCCCTACACCTTGATGAGTTTTTAGGCCTCAGAATTTATAACAACTCAACCTTTATTATCACCTGGGGCAATTCACTTGATGGTTCGGTAGCTGTAGATATTGATCTAAATAACGGTTCTCAATTACAGGTTAAAGAAGGTTTATGGAGAGCTATAGGCGCCATTCGTATTGGCGCCGACTCTCGTATCGATTTCCAATAAGTAAGTTATGAAGGCGATATTACTGTTTTACCCAAAGGCTCTCTAAATATAGAAAATAACGGTAGTAGTGTTACTTGCAATATCACCGTTGATACCTTGGGTTTGGTCACTATTGGTGAGAATACTTCTGTCACTGGTGATATTACGTGTAATGATACGCAGTTAGCGAAAGTCTCTTTGGCGGCAGGTACACATACCGGCACCTTAACGGGTTGCCAGTAATTTTTTAACCTTTAAGCGTTAATGATACAGGCCTGCCCTTTTAAGGGGCGGGCCTGTTTTTTATAGGGGCAAATGCCCCGTCTTCACATAAATCACTGCGCCATCGTCCTTGGTATAAGGCAAGTGTTGGCTCAAGTGTGGGCTGCGTAACCAGCTACCTTTTGGGTAGCGGCCGTGTTCATCGTAGAATGTGCCCTCTAAGACCAGAATTTCTTCACCCCCCCCCAATGCTGGTGTGCTTGAAAACGGGTATTCGGTGCCCATTTCACTAATGCCACATGTTCCGCTTCAAATTGATGTAAAGGTATAACAGACAACCCGTCAACGAGGCCTGGCAGCCATAGCTCTGAGTTCGTATTGATACTGACACTCCGCTTGTCTTGCGGATTAAACTGATGTAGCTTTACAAAAATAGTTGCCCCCTCTGAACCAATGCGTGGCGTATGTGAGGTGCCAATGGGGTTGCGTACATAACTACCTACAGGGTGGTTACCATTTTCATCGGCAAAAATGCCTTCCAGTACCAGATATTCTTCACCACCATTATGCGTGTGGGGAGTAAACTCACTGTTGGGGGCGTAGCGTAAAATCGAGGTGGCTCGCGCCACCTCGCCGCCAATGCGATCCAGCATCATGCGATCAACGCCAGCCATGGGCGAGGGAACCCAACGGTAATCATCCGCTTGAATCACCACGCGTTGGCTAAAGTCAGCATTAATAGTTGTGCTGTCACTGCGTTGTTGCATATTACCCTCCTGTGGGTATGTTAATTAAGTCCGCTCATAACGCCACCATCAACATCCCATATCGCGCCAGTAACCCAGCTGGCATCATCGGATAATAAGAAGTCGGCGACACTGGCGACATCATCTGGTTCACCAATTCGACCGATTGGGTGAAAGCTATTAAACCCCTTAAGTGTTTCTTCAATCTGGTCTTCTTCGATAAATGTCTTGTAAATCGTACTTTGCACAATAGCAGGGGAGACGGCATTCACCCTAATATTGTCATCAGCAAGTTCCATGGCTAAGTGTTGAGTTAAGGAATGTAAGCCGGCTTTTGCCATGGAATAGGCAGAAGAGGGGGTAGCTTTAATGGCCTGTTTGGCCCACATGGAGCCAATATTCACAATGGCGCCACCACCATATTGCTTCATATTTTTCGCAACGGCCTGATTAATAAAGAATAATGCTTCATTCAAGTCGTGGTATGCATGGTAATCTTTACGTTGATGTTCCAAAAACGGTACTGGATTAAAGTAACCCGCGGCATTTACTAGGTAATGAATATGACGGTCGTCGCTGGCAACGGTATTGATGAAATCATCGACCGCTTCTTGGCTGTAAAGGTCAACGGAATGGGTGTCGATGGAGAGAGCGCTTTCTTGCAAAATCTCGTTTTTGGCTGCTTCAAGACTGTTTTCTGAGCGGGCAACCAGTATCAGATTAACCCCACGTTTTGCCAGGCGTTTTGCGGTATCCAGTCCCACTCCCTTTGAGCCGCCAATTAATAGTGCTGTTTGTGTTGTCATAGTTATATCCTCAATTTATATATCTACTAAAAGGTAGATATTTTTGGCTTAAAGAAAGGGCTAAAGCCCTATTAATTATCTATTACTAGATAGATTATTTTGTCAAATAAAAAGAATTATGTTCTCAATAGTATTAAAGACTGCGTGATAACCACTTCCAGATACTTCACTCGGCCTCGTGCACGTGCGATTAACATGCCGCCTTCCAGAGTTGCCAAAAAATGCGCTGCTGTTGTTCTCGGTTCAAGAGAAGCATTCACATCTCCTTGTTCCTGAGCAAGTTGGATAGCATTGGCGATCCAGATTTCGTTAAGATTAAAAAAATGGCACAGTTTCTCCTTGGCACTTTCAGGTAGTGTATCAAGGTCGCTGGATAACATACCACAGAGGCAATATTTCCCTGCTGCCAAGTTTTCGGTGAATATCTCGCTTAAAGCCGTTAACTGTTCTATACCTGAATCCTGTTCTTGGGCGATTGTTTTTAATAACGCTTCAAACCGTCCAATATACCGATTGACCATATGCAACGCTAGATCCTGCTTTGTGGGAAAATAATAATGAATGCTCGAGGTCTTCACGCCCACTTCATGCTGAATATCTTTATAGCTAAAGGCATTAAACCCACGAGTCTGTGTATAATACTCTGCGCTATCCAGTATTTTATGGGCAGTGTTATTAAATTCGATCACAAAGCGATCTCGTTATCTACTGATAGGTAGATAATATATCAATTTTATATGATGTCAACAGAGAATTTTCCTGAATAAGCGCTTGACGCTGCATCGACAAATCTCTAAGATACGCGCCTCTTTTCGATACGCGCTCGTAGCTCAGCTGGATAGAGTACCTGGCTACGAACCAGGCGGTCGGAGGTTCGAATCCTCCCGAGCGCGCCATCTTAAGAGTCCAATCATTGTGATTGGGCTTTCATTGTGTTTAGAATGGGTAATTGACTCTGGAATGGCCATAATTAGTAAGATTGCCCACAATTCTAAAATACCTACCATGTCTCTAATGATAAGTTTTCTTGATCAAAAAAACATTGCAACCGTGATTAGTAGCTTCTCAAGTAAAAGATTTAAATAATATATACTCGCCTGTGGGTGTTCCTGTTGAAGATGGTTTTTTGAGGGCCATGATTCTGACAAATAGTTTTTCTGAAGCTGAAAAATTTGACAGGGTGGTTTGTGTCGAAGGAATTATCCATTCTTATGAATCTATTAGAAAATTACCAGAGTTGATGAATTATCAAACCAAAGCACCGTATGGCTTTGTGCCTTTTCACTTTGCTTTAAAACGTTTTAAGACGAATAAACTAAAAAAACCTGGTTCTGCATTAAATATGCTTCTGGGTATTGTTGTCGATTTATATGTTTACACTGTTGCATCTTATAAAATGATGAGAGGAAAAGGGGCCGGTTATTGGTAAGGCTGGTTTTTTACCTGCTTAAGGGGGGATCGTTTGCCAGTGGGTACAGAGTGTATAGTCAATTGTAGTTGCGAGGGTAAAATAAGCGTTGCTATTCCTATTTTGAGTGTTTAAAATTGCTTGCGTTATTGTGCGACACTATTTGTAGAATCAGCCTGATTTTCTTCTTGGGTTAAATAACAATACATTAAAAATAAGGAGTGTTAGATGCTTGTATTGCCAACAAGAAAGGTAGTGATGATTATTGGAAGCACCGCCTTTCTGCTATTTATCATAGCCTTGATAGTAAATTTTCAACCTTCTGATAAGATTTCCAGCTACACTGCCAGTTCAACTAACCCAGATATTGAACATTCCGCTATCCCTGATCCTGATCGCTCATCAATAGATTCCAGTGTATTACTGGTTCAGTTTAATAAGGCATTTCGTTTATTACCAGCAGAGGAACAACAAGCGATTGTCGCGAGTCTGGGAGGCAAGCGTACAAAAACTTACCCCCATCTTGCTAATCTGTCGTTGGTAAGTGTAATTTCTGAAAGTGCTCATTTCAACCAGGCAGTGAGTCAGTTACGTAGTTCTGGGTGGGTAACCCTTGCAGAACCTAACTATATTGTCACCGCTGACGCCCAAGAAGTATTGACATGGGGCTTACATAATGACGGTCAGTCTGTCGGGCAAACTGATGCTGATATTGATGCGCCTGAAGCTTGGGATAAGTATCTGGCACAAACGGATAAAAAATCTAATACCATTGTTGCCGTATTGGATAGTGGATAGTGGTATTGATATCACACATGAAGCCTTTGCTCATAAATTGTGGAAAAGTGCCCATGGTCAGATAGGCTATAACGTTTGTTCTTCTCAACAAACGATGAACGACACTTATGGTCACGGCACACAGGTTGCCAGCGTGATAACCGCAGTTAATCCGCATACCCCCCTTGAAATACTCCCGGTAAAAGTCTTGTGTAATAACGCGTCCGGTACACATGCAGAAATTATTGCGGGTCTGGATTATGTCTTGGGTTTAAAACAACAAGGTGTAGATATTACAGCTATTAATATGAGTTGGGGTGGGCAACACCGCAGTCGTATACTGGAGTCAGCTCTAAGAACAGTTGCCGATGCTGATGTATTGTTAGTCGCATCAGCAGGCAACAGCGGCAATAATATTGATCAACACACTCATTATCCTGCGAGTTACGATATTGATGGAATGTTAGTTGTGGCTTCAAGCAATCATCAGGACTATCTCTCTAGCGACAGCAACTACGGTCTTCATAGTGTTGATTTGTTGGCGCCGGGCGAAAAGGTATTAGCGGCGGCCCCTAATAATGATTATCAATATGTCAGTTGATCATCACTGGCTGCCGCATATGTCAGTGGTACGTTGGCACTGGTCAATTCCCATTTTTCTGGTTTATCTCCACAGCAACAAAAGTCGTTAGTACTGACAAGTGTTGACAAGTTTGCCCGTTTTGAAGGTAAGGCGGTCACACAGGGGCGGTTAAATGTTGCTAATGCGTTGAATAACGGTGGCATAGATCAGAGTTTGCCTTTGGTGCCCACTAGTGCACCGGTACAACAGGCATCAAGTGTTTCTGCATCAAAAGATACGAGTCTTCTACCAGTGTCAGGTGCGGCAGAAGAGTCTGTACAAGCTTTAGGGCGTGAGCCACTGGAGTTAGATATTGTGACTAATCATGTTATGACTCGTTTTACGGAAGATTATCGAGACCTTTCCAAACAAGAACGTCAGGCCTTACTGATTGCTTATGGGGTTACGATTGTGAAAGATTACCCCTATGCAGGGGGTAGTGTGTTACTGGAAATCAATGGTGCGCCTACAGCTGAGGCCGGTAAGTTACCGGCAGGTGAAACCAAAGAGTTGGTGCATCAACGTGTTGACATGGTTATCAAGCACTTAATACTTTCTGGTTTGGTTGATTACGCCGAACCAGACCATGTTTTACAAATTGCGGCGGTACCCAATGATCCTCGCTATAACGAACTTTATGGCTTGCAAACGATTCAGGCCGAAGCTGCGTGGGATTATATTGACCAAAATGTGGCGAACCCTACAGAGATTGTTGTAGGTGTTCTTGATTCAGGTGTGGACTATACCCACCCCGATTTGGCTGCGGCGATGTGGGTGAATCCAGGAGAAATTCCTGATGATGGCATTGATAACGATGGCAATGGATATGTGGATGATGTGCATGGTTGGGATGCGTTTGATGGTGATAATGACCCGATGGATGTTAATGGCCATGGTTCACATGTGGCAGGAACCATTGCTGCTGTAAGGGATAATAATCAGGTTGTTGTTGGCGTAACACCGAATGTGAAAATTATGGCTTTGAAGTTTGGGGGAGCCATTTCTGGTAGTGAATCAGCGGCAATTGAACTGATTAATTATGTAAATGTGATGCAGTCCCAGTATGGGTTTGATATTCGTTTAACCAATAATAGCTGGGGCAATACCTTTTATAGTGTCTCGCTAGAGGAGGCGATTATGCAATCCAATACACAGAATATTTTAGTTGTAGCGGCTGCAGGCAATAGCTCGACTAATACTGATAATTTTATGTATTACCCACAAGGTTACGATGTGCCTAATGTGATTTCAGTTGGAGCAACAGATAGCGGAGATAATTTGGCGTCGTTTTCCAACTATGGACTTTCCAATGTTGATATTGCCGCTCCTGGTGATTTAATTTTAAGTACGGTGCCGGATAATGCGTACGCCTTTTACAGTGGAACATCTATGGCCGCTCCACATGTCAGTGGAGCACTTGCATTGTTAGCGTCTATTGATCCGACATTAAATGCCGCTGCATTGAAAGAACGCGTCTTGAATAATGCCGACGTGGTGAATGGTTTGACCACGCAGATAGCGGGTGGTAGAAGACTAAGCGTTAATGGTATTTGGTTTCCTGGCTGACTTGAAATTGATGTTTCAAAAACTGATCCGTTAATCGTACCTGAAGGTGGTACAGCAACGTTTAATGTGCGTCTTACTGAAAATCTTGAAGCGGGCTCGAGTGTAGAGGCTACAATCTCTCGTTCAGTGGGTGATGAAGATATTACGGTCAGCCCGGCTTTAATATCTTTTGATGCGACCAATTGGGATCAATGGCAAACAATCACCGTTGCAGCGGCGCAGGATAGTTATGGGGCGCGAGGTACTGCAACATTGTTTATCAGTGGTGAAAGCTTTTCGCCTTTGAGTATATCTGTTGTTGAGGAAGATGATGAGTATGCACAGTATTGCGACTCTGTTACCAGCATTCCTATAGCCGAATGTGAGGCATTAAAGGGGTTGTACGACTCAACAGGCGGTGATAATTGGACAAATAATACCGGGTGGTTAGAGAATCAAAACCCATGTAGCTGGTTTGGGATCAATTGTGTGTCCGGATCAGTAGATTCAATTTCTCTCTATTCAAACAATATTTCGGGCGTGTTGCCAGCAGAGTTAGGTAACTTGCCTAAGTGAGTAAATGTGGACTTATCCAGCAACCAGTTGAGTGGTGGTATACCCTCTTCTCTAGGTGATTTGAAAAGTCTACGTTCTTTGTACCTTCATGATAACCAAATCAGTGGTGATATTCCGCCTGAGCTGGGTGATCTTACAGATTTAACATATCTCAATGTTGGTACTAATGAATTAACAGGTGTGATTCCTGCAACGTTAGTCAATTTAGCTAATCTCGACAATTTAGATTTGTATAACAATCAATTAACAGGCACCATTCCTGTTGAGCTAAGCAGTTTAAATAATTTGAGATTTTTGTGTTTGTGGGGTAATCAGCTAACAGGAAATATTCCTGCAAGTTTGGGTGGTTTGGTAGAACTACAGTTCTTGGGACTATGGTCCAACCAACTGGAAGGTAATATTCCTGTCGAGTTGGGTAATCTAATAAACCTATCTATTCTGTATTTGGACGGAAATCAGTTAACTGGCACTATTCCGGCTGAGTTCGTAGAGTTAAATAATTTGTCCACAATTCATGTGAGTTACAATCAACTGACAGGTGATATTCCATCGTGGCTTGGTAACTTGACGAGCTTAAATTCTTTTGCTGCGGATAACAACGAATTTACAGGCAGCATACCCAATAGTATTGGTAATCTGACTAATTTATATTCCTTGTCACTTATGAACAATCGTTTATCTGGGGCAATTCCTGATGCAATTGGCAATCTATCAAATTTAAATTGGCTTACATTATCCAACAACAAATTCAGTGGTGAAATTCCATCTAGCATTGTGAACCTGGAAAATGCCATCGATATTTCGTTGTTGAATAATGCTTTGGAAACGAGTGATCTGGCAGTCGATACTTTCCTCGAGTCCCTCACGCCGGGCTGGAAAACGACACAAACGGTACCACCAACAAATCTTGAGCTTTCTGAACAAAATGGTCAATGGTTATTAACGTGGGATCCTATTCCCTTTAGATATAACGGCTATTACATAATGAGTTATGCAGATAATCCTAATGGGCCATTTATCGAGCATGGTACAACGATCAGTAAAAACAGTAGTGAATATATTATTGACGATATCGCAGAAAACCCCGGTCACTTCTATGTTGTGCAATCTTTTACAGCGACTGATAATTTTCAGAAGAATGAGATTACTAGCCGTTACAGTGAAGTACTTGCATCTGATGTGACACCTCCGGTGATTACGATTGCCTACCCCGATATTATTATTGAAGCGACGGGTGAATGTACCAGTGTTGATTTAGGTGTGGTAACAGCAGTGGATGATATCTTCGGCTCAGTGTCAGTCACCCCCGATCAAACGGGTCCTTTTACAGAGGGTGATTATGTAATTACTTGGACGGCAACCGATAATGTGGGTAATACTTCAACAGCTACCCAGAGGGTTGGTGTCTTGCCAATGGGAACTGATTATTGGAATAATTGTGCATTAGAAGGCGGTACGTGTGAAGTGCCTGTGTCGTCGTATGTTCGTTATGGTAACTCGGCAGAGTATTATTACGCCTATGTTAACGATAGCGTTGCTTGTAGTAACGACACCTTTGGCGATCCTATCTTTGGTGTTTTGAAGCAATGTGATTACATACTCGCTAATCAGGCTGATGCTGATGCTGATGGAGGGTGTGGCTGATCGTCATGATGTCTTCCCCAATACTCCTTCTGAAGCTCAAGATAGTGATGGTGATGGTGTAGGCGATAATGCAGACCCATTCCCTAATGATCCCAGTAATGCAGTCAATGACATAGCTTGGACTTTCTGTAGCTATGAAGGTGGTCAGTGTGTGCTTCCTGTACCCGCTATTGTTCGTTACGGGGCTAATATTAGCTATATTTACCAACCAGTGATGACGGATGTTTCCTGTAGTAATGTTCACTTTGGTGATCCTATTTCTGGCGTCTTTAAACAATGTGATTATATATTGAGTGATCAGATTGATTTTGATGGTGATGGTGTTGTTGACCGTGATGATGCCTTTCCTGATAACCCAACTGAAACTCGTGACAGTGATGGTGACGGTATTGGTGATAATGCAGACCCTGATCCTGACAATCCTAACAATAATCCGGTGTGGATTTTCTGTGGCGGTGAAGGTGACAACTGTGAGGCACCTATTCCTGCCATTGTTCGCTATGGTGCTAATGATATTTACGTATCGCAATCTGTCGCTGATGTCGTAAGTTGTACTAATGATAGTTTTGGTGATCCGGTGCCGGGTGTTGTTAAACACTGCGATTATGCCCTGAGTGATCAGACAGATTTTGATGGTGACGGTGTGGTGGATCGCGATGATGCGTTCCCCGCTGACCCGACTGAAACTCATGATAGTGATGGTGACGGTATTGGAGATAATTCAGATCCATTCCCTAATGATGCTGAAAATTCTCCCGGTGCTAACTGGGTTCATTGTGCGATAGAAGGGTTTACCTGCAATGTGCCCGCCAATTCCATTGTCCGTTACGGCGCAAATAATCAATATGTATTCAGACAAGTGGCAGAATCAATTGAATATTCCAATAGCGTCTTTGGTGATCCTGTTCCGGGAGTTTTCAAAAGTTGCTCATACATAGGATTGGCTTTGCAAGACGTTGATGGTGATGCTATCGCAGATAGTATCGACAATTGTGTCAATGTTCCTAACCCTGATCAGTCTGATATTGATGGTGATGGTATTGGTGATGCTTGTGATTTAACGAATAGCGCTCCAACTTGGGGTGACTTCTCATGGGGTGACGCAACATGGCAATAACTTTTAAGAGACAACCGAACAAATTTTTTCACAGGAGAGTAGAAATGAAACGCGTAATGTTAGGAATGACCACGTTAGCGACACTGTTAGTATCTAATAGTTTGCAGGCGGATGTACCCAATGTGTTTACGGATGGTGAGCCTGCGATAGCGGCGGAAGTGAATGAAAATTTTAATGATTTAGATACCAGAGTGACGGCACTAGAAGGTATCTCTGGTAGTGATACTATTACTATCAACGTAGAGTGTAATGCTGGAGGATCAGCCAATAATGCTATTGCAGAAGCTGCTTCGGCTAAGCACTTGTTTGTTAATATTTCCGGAACATGTAATGAGCGGGTAGTGATTACTCGTTCTGGTGTTTCTCTGTTGAGTGATGCCGCTACTCCGGCTAGCATTAATTTTGTTGAAACTCCGTTAAGCCCACTTCATGTTTCTTTGGGTGATGTTCTATTGCCAGAATTGAATGGTGCGATCAATCTTATCGGTGCTAGTAATATTATTATTGATAATTTAACGATAACAGGAGCAACAGCAGGTGTTGCTGTTCGTTATAACAGTTCAGCAATTGTCCAGAACTCAACGCTGACAGGTAATGTTATTGGTTTGTCTGCAGACTCAAACAGTACTGCGGTATTAGCGAATAGCCAAGTGAATAACAACTCTTTGTATGGTGCGGTTGCTAATAACTCCGGTACTCTTAGTTTAACGGGTGGCAATACTATTGTTCAAACAGGGCCTAAAGCAGGAAATTTTAAAAATTATGCCATAGGCGGCTTCCGTAACTCTTCGATAACTATATCCGGTGTAAATAGTCTTGAGGCTATTGGTGTAGATAATGAAGTACTTGGTATCTATTATAATTCACAAGTCCGTGTGCACCGTGATTTGTTAACGGCTAATGGAAATTCGTCGGTGGGTTACGATTCACAGATTAATCTTAGAGATGTTAATCATACCGGGAATATTGCAGTATTTACCCGAGGTGCATTACGCTTGCAAAACTTGTCCGGATCAACAACCTCTGGGGTCACAGTAACAGGTAATATCAATTCTAGTACTTTGGCTTTTGTTACGATTGGTTCAGGCACAACAGTTAATGGTAGTGTGACTTGCGGTCTTAATAGCTCTCATGGTTCTATTGCGGGCATAGTGACAGGCCCTATTACCAATTGTTAATGTATTTTTGAACGATAGTGAATAAACCCGACGCAACTTCGGGTTTTTTATATCCGTGCATAAAACGATATTTGATTAGCTGTAAGCGTAGTTAACTTTCGTAGCAGTAATATCACTTGTCTTTAGATGATTTAAAAATAGTTGATCAATCGCTTCTTTATCTCGCAAACGTTTAACGCCCTCAAAGAACTGTCTTGCTTGCGGATATTGACGTTGCAGATAATGCAGCCATTGTTTTAAACGGTTGCCCGTGTGATGTGGTGGATAAAGCGGTGTCGTGGAATCGAAAAATTCTTTTAACAGAAGACAGATGCTTGACCAGTTCATCGGTGTATATTCGTGACCTTGTGCTTTTGCTTTGATTTGCAGAGCCAAATCCGGGCAGGATAACAGCCCTCTACCCAACATAAAATCCTGGCATTGTGTAATTTCTCGGCAGCGCTCAAAGTCGGAAACATTCCATATTTCGCCATTGGCAATAACGGGCACATCAATTTGTTGACGAATATCGGTAATCATTTCCCAATAGGATGGTGGGCGATAGCCATCAGCTTTGGAGCGCGCATGTACAGTAATTTCGTTGGCTCCTGCCTCATAAGCGGCCAAGGCATTTTCTAAATATAAACGCTTATCGTTAAAGCCCAGACGCATTTTGGCGGTAACAGGAATAGGTGCAGGCACCTGCTCGCGGGTGGCTTTGATAATATTGTAGAGCCTTTCCGGGGTTTGTAACAGACAGGCACCACCGTCACTTTTGTTAACAGTTTTTGCCGGGCAGCCAAAATTTAAGTCAATAGCACAAGCTCCCAAGTTGGCGGCCTTAGCAGCGTTCGCTGCAACGGGGTCAGGTTTGCCGCCGAGCAGTTGTACGCGTACGGGTGTGCCAGAAGAGGTGCGCCCAGTCGTTTTTAATTCGGGACAGTATCGGTAAAAGACGCGTGTGGGCAATAGTTGTTCCGTAACACGAATAAATTCTGTCACACAGACGTCAATACCTCCAATACGAGTGAGTAGGTGACGTAAAGTATGGTCAACAACCCCTTCCATCGGGGCAAGAAACAGGCGCATAATAACGTGTTGTCGGGTTTAATGGTGGGAAGTATCGCCTACATCATCACTTTTGTCGGCGTTTTGTGTTGCTAGGTATGCGTAATAGTCCTCATCCAGAGTGCGTTCTTGACGACGATCACCCGATTTACGGCGCTTGCGGTGATAGATATCAATATCCATATGCTTGCAAGGGTCATCACTTTCACGGCGTTCACTACCCTTACGACGGCGATTGATAAAGATTTTTCTATTCATAAATACCAGTACCACGACTTTATCAGCTAATACGTACAGTTTAGTATAAAAATGCAGTTTTTTGTTAAAACAATTTATATAATTATTGATTATTTGAGGTATTAAGAGAAGGTTTATATGGGAAATACCATTCAACAACAAATAGAACGTAAGCTTCGTGAGTCGCTACAACCGCAAGAGCTTCAGGTGATTAATGAAAGCCATGGCCACAATGTGCCGGAAGGGTCGGAGTCACATTTTAAATTGATTATTGTCAGTCCAGTTTTTGATGGCTTGCGCCTGATACAGCGTCAACAAAAAGTGTATCAGATATTGTCTGAAGAAATAGCCGGTAGCGTGCATGCGTTAACCATGCAAACACTGACACCAGATGAATGGAGCGCAGATTCTATAGTTAAAAGTTCTCCCAATTGTATGGGTGGGGGACGTTCATGAGCACGATTGTCGTTGCCGCTCTCTATCGTTTTGTCAACTTGCCTGATTACAAAGACTTGCGCGTACCATTATTGGATAAATGTTTGAGTGAGAATATAAAAGGAACTTTATTACTGGCATCAGAAGGCATTAATGGGACCGTTGCAGGTACTCGTGCAGGAATTGATAACTTGTTAACTTATCTGCGTCAGGATGCACGCCTTGCTGCGTTAGAGCATAAAGAATCTTTTTATGAAGAGTTGCCATTTTATCGTATGAAGGTAAAACTCAAACGAGAAATTGTCACTATGGGTGTAGAGGGTATTGACCCTAATCATGTGGTCGGTACTTATGTTGCGCCAAAAGATTGGAATCACTTAATTAGTGACCCCGATGTGACAGTGGTTGATACACGCAATTATTATGAATGTGCTATTGGTTCTTTTAAGAATTCTCTCGATCCTGAAACAACAACATTTCGCGAATTTCCCGATTATGTAAAGAAAAATCTCGATCCCAAAAAACATAAAAAAGTGGCGATGTTTTGTACCGGGGGCATTCGTTGTGAAAAATCAACCGCGTATATGAAAGAGCAGGGGTTCGATGAGGTTTATCATCTTAAAGGCGGTATTCTTAAATATCTTGAAGATGTTCCTCAGGAAAACAGTCTATGGGAAGGGGAATGTTTCGTCTTTGATAATCGTGTCGCCGTTGATCATAATTTGGACAAAGGCTCTTACGATCAATGCTATGGTTGTCGTCATCCCATCACGGAAGAAGATAAACAATCAGAATTTTATATGCCAGGCGTCACTTGTCCTCGTTGTTACGACAAACAAACCCCTCAGCAACACCAACGTTATACAGAGCGTCAAAAACAAATACAGTTGGCTAAAATGCGTAATGAAGAACATATTGGTGCTCCACCGCCGTCAGTAAAACGTGCGCGTAATCTTTAAACAATGCTCACCGATCAATGAGTCAATATTTATGCAAGACGATAATATAACGTTAGCAAAAGGCACTTATCGCCATTACAAGGGTAATGATTATGAAGTCATTGATATTGCCCGCCACAGTGAAACCAAAGAATGGTTAGTGGTATACCGTTGTTTGTATGATGATTATTCATTATGGTTGCGACCCTATGACATGTTTGTAGAATCTATTGTTGTTGAAGGCCGACATGTGCCACGCTTTTCTTTGGTAAAAGCGCTGCTATGAAGTCGCATGAGTATTGGATGCAGCAGGCTTTAGAACTGGCAAAACAGGCAGCTGAGCATCAGGAAGTGCCCGTTGGTGCAGTGATTGTTCGTGATGAGAAAGTGATTGGTCGGGGTTTTAATCAACCGATAAATTTGCATGATCCAACGGCTCATGCCGAGATTCAAGCGTTACGTGATGCGGCAAAAAATGTGGGTAATTACCGTCTTCCGGGCGCAACGCTTTACGTGACTATTGAACCCTGTGCCATGTGCGCTGGAGCCATTGTTCACAGTCGCATTCAACATCTTGTGTATGGCGCTCTCGAGCCAAAAGCCGGCGCAATTGTCAGTCAGACGCAACAATTAGATGGCATGCACCTGAATCATAAAGTACGATCTACGGGCGGTGTTTGTGCTGAAGAGGCTGCAGAGTTAATGCGTCATTTTTTTGTGCGTCGCCGAACAAAAAAATCATAATTGTGGTGCGGGTATCTTTCCACTTTTATTGGAAATGGTAGGAAAGCTATTTTCAATATCATTGGCGATTTGGCGGCGTTTATTTTCATAGTGCCATACAAGAATATTATGATAATTGCGAATGCGTTCCACATAGGTGACCGGTTCCCAGCCCCGAGCATAACCGTGTTTGGTTTTGCTGTAATATTTGCGTTTTGCCAATAAAGGAAGGCGTTTTTTGACATCTTCCCATAGGTTGGGATTGCCACCTTGTGACTGTGTAATCACACGGGCATCCTCAAGGTGGCCCAGTCCTACATTATAAGCTGCCAGAGCCATCCAGGTGCGATCAGGTTCAGCAATACCTTTGGGTAAACGTTTGTGCATTTGCACAAAATAACGCGCACCACCATCGATACTCTGTTCCGGGTCGGTACGATCTTTGATACCTAGATCTTTTGCGGTTTTATTCGTTAACATCATCAGCCCACGAACCCCAGTAAATGATTTGGCATCTTTGTTCCATAGGGATTCCTGATAACTGATTGCGGATAGAAATAACCAGTCAAGGTCGTTTTTCTCTGCGCTCGTTTTGAAAAAATTCTCCCACTCGGGTAGACGCTCCTCAATACTTTCTGAAAATGCTAATGCATTACTGACATTAACAGGAGGCTTACTGAAATATTTTTTTTCTAACGCGGCGATACCTCCACTCGCTTTATATTTTTTTAAAAAACTATTTGCGGCTTTTAATAAACTATCGTCTCCTTGTTTGGGGAATGCCCACGCAATGTCTTCTGGGTCGGCAATCGAAAATCCGCGCCGTGCTTTAGGGTACACCACGCTGTTGGTAATAAAAGCGGTTGAATCAACAATCGCAATATCGGCTTCACCATTATGTACCATTTCCAACATATCCGACATCTCACTATCGTCGATTTCTCTCCAGCTCAATTCAGGGTATTTGGTGTTAAGTTCTTGTAATAGCTGTGCATGGGAGCTTTCTGCAACCACAACGATATCTTGGCCGATCAAGTCGGTAATCTTTTTGGGCTTGGTGGCGTCTCGTTGATAGATGACCCGTTGGGTTACGGTTGCATAAGGCTCTGAAAACTGAATAAACCGTTTGCGAGATTCTAAAATAGATAAACTGGCTGCTGCAAAATCACCGTTATGCTGATTAAGTTCTTGTAGTATATCTTTCAGGCTGTTTTTGCTCTGAACGGTTAGTTCTACACCCAAATCATCCGCGAATGCTTTCGCCAGATCATATTCAAAACCAGCATGCCCAAAAGGCCCTTCGTAAAAGGTCGAAGGCCCATTGATCGAAATCATTTGTATAAAGCCTTGTTGCTTGATGCTTTCTAGCTGCGTGGGAGGGGTGCTGCCCGTCATCATAAAAGGCAGTAAACACAACAAAATGCCACCAAGGGTGCATAGTGTTTGATTCGCTGGAGCGGGGTGGTTTTCTGTCATTACAATGCATTACGTTATTCTGCCAAGTGGTAGTATACCGTATTCGAATTAATGGAGACTATCCGTTAAATCCATTACAATAGCGGCCGTTTCACCCTATGCAGGACTATCAGCCAATATGTTGATTCTTCCCGGCGCCGTAGCGCTTTCTTCTTTCCGTGTAGACAAGACTCTTAATGATTTACAAGCCATTTCACCCACTATTTTGGGTATACAGAGTCGTTTTATTCATTTTGCCGATATTGATGAGGCATTAACTGAAGAAGAGCATCATACGCTTGAACAATTATTGCGGTATGGCCCGGCCGATGAGGCGATAGAGCCCGAGCAAGGACAGTTGTTTTTGGTTGTGCCTCGCGCGGGCACTATTTCCCCCTGGTCATCCAAAGCCACCGATATTGCCCATAATGCAGGGCTTGAAAAGGTTAAACGGCTGGAGCGCGGTATTGCTTACTATGTGCAGGGTGATGTGGACGGCGGCGTATATAATGCCGTTGCCGCCTGTTTACATGACCGTATGGTCGACACCGTATTTTCCGATCTGAACGGTGCTGCTGCGTTATTTGAACAACAGGCGCCAGAACAGCAAACCGAGGTAGATATTCTCGCGGGTGGCCGTGAGGCCTTGGTTGCCGCCAATACTGCTCTGGGTTTGGCACTGGCAGAAGACGAGATTGATTATCTGGTTGAGAGTTTCCAAAATCTGGGACGTAATCCGGTCGATGTTGAGTTAATGATGTTCGCTCAGGCCAACTCCGAGCATTGCCGACATAAAATTTTTAACGCCTCATGGACCATTGATGGTGAAGCGCAGCCGCGTTCCCTGTTCAAAATGATTAAAAACACCTATGAGCAGGGGGGGGATAAGGTACTCTCCGCCTATGCCGATAATGCAGCGGTGGTGGAAGGTGCCGTTGCTGGACGTTTTTACCCTGACTCTCAGAATAAAACCTACCGGTTTCAGCAAGAACCGATTAATTTGCTGATGAAAGTGGAGACCCATAACCACCCCACGGCGATTGCGCCCTTTCCTGGGGCGGGTACGGGTGCGGGTGGTGAGATTCGTGATGAAGGCGCGGTGGGGCGAGGTTCCAAACCTAAAGTGGGGTTAACCGGTTTTACGGTATCGAATCTGCAAATTCCCGGTTTTCAGCAGGCATGGGAAGTAGATTATGGTAGGCCTGGTCGTATTGTCAGTGCGCTGGATATTATGATTGAAGGGCCCATTGGGGGGGCGGCCTTTAATAATGAATTCGGTCGTCCAAATATTTGCGGTTATTTTCGTACCTTTGAAGACACTGTCGATGGTGAGCGCCGTGGTTACCATAAACCCATTATGTTGGCGGGTGGTTACGGTAATATCAAGTCCGAGCATGTTGACAAGCCGCCCTTTGATGCGGGCGCCAAGCTGATTGTCTTGGGTGGTCCTGCCATGTTGATTGGTTTGGGCGGGGGTGCAGCGTCTTCCATGGCCTCTGGTAGTTCGTCAGAAGATTTGGATTTCGCCTCGGTACAACGTCAAAATCCTGAAATTGAGCGCCGTTGTCAGGAAGTGATTGATCAATGTTGGCAACGTGGCAATGATAACCCCATTGCCTTTATCCACGATGTGGGTGCGGGTGGTTTATCCAATGCTTTTCCCGAGTTAGTGAAAGATGGCGGCTGTGGCGGTACTTTTGAGCTGCGTAATGTGCCCAATGATGAACCGGGTATGAGTCCCTTGGCCATTTGGTGTAATGAATCGCAAGAGCGTTATGTGCTGGCGGTTATGCCTGACGCACTGGCGGAATTTGAAGCGATTTGTACGCGTGAGCGTTGTCCTTTTGCGGTAGTCGGCGAATCAACCGCGGAGCAGCACTTGCGCGTGAATGATACCCTGCTGGATGCCCAACCCGTTGATTTACCCATGAATGTGCTGTTTGGCAAGCCACCGAAAATGCATCGCAAAGCGGAAAAATACCAGCCTGTAACTAATCACTTCGATACCAGTGCCATTGAAATTAATGAAGCTGTGCGCAGAGTACTAAAACATCCCGCCGTTGCCAGCAAACAGTTTCTGATTACCATCGGCGACCGTTCCGTAACTGGGCAGGTAGTAAGTGACCAGATGGTCGGGCCATGGCAAGTGCCGGTTGCTGATTGTGCCGTCACCACAGCGGCGTATGATACCTTTACGGGCAACTACGCGGGTGAGGCAATGTCCATGGGTGAGCGTACGCCCATGGCCTTAATTGATGCTCCAGCCTCGGGACGTATGGCGATTGGTGAGGCGATTACCAATATTGCGTCTACTCGCATTGCTCAGCTGAGTGATATTAAACTGTCTGCCAACTGGATGTGTGCCGCAGGTCATCAGGGTGAAGACGAAAAACTCTACCGCACCGTAGAAGCCATTGGTATGGAGTTGTGCCCCGAACTGGGTATTACCATTCCCGTGGGTAAAGACTCCATGTCCATGCGTACCGCGTGGCAAGAGCAAGGCGAAGATAAAGCCGTGACTGCGCCCATGTCTGTGGTGATCTCGGCGTTTGCCCCGGTCAGTGATGTGCGTAAAACGGTAACCCCACAATTAAAGCACGATAGCGATACGACATTATTGTTGATTGATTTGGGGCAAGGTAAACAACGCTTGGGTGCGTCCATACTGGCACAGGTGTACAACGATATCGGCAGCGAAGTGGCCGACGTTAATAGTGCCGAGGTGCTGAAAAAGTTCTTTAATGTTGTGCAGTCATTGCTTGAGAACGATCAGCTATTGGCTTACCACGACCGCAGTGATGGCGGTTTGCTAACCACTGTCTGTGAGATGGCGTTTGCCGGGCATTGTGGCATTACGTGTGACATCAGTGCGCTGGGTGACGATGCCATCGCTGCCTTATTTGCCGAAGAGTTAGGTGCGGTGGTTCAAATTGCCAATGATCAATTAGACGCGGTGATGGGTCGCTTTGTTGAAAGTGGTTTGGCTGATTGTGTACACAAGCTGGGTTCACCGAATATCAAAGATACGGTGACTATTTCTGATCGCGGCCAGGAGATTTTCTCGGCTCCTCGTGCAGATTTGCAAGCTGACTGGAGTGAAACCAGCTTCCGCATTCAATCCTTGCGTGATAACCCACAGTGCGCACAACAAGAATTTGATCGCCTCCAACATGCCGATAATGGCTTAAGTGTTGCACTAACTTATGATCCGGCACGCGATATTACGGCCCCTTATATCAACCAAAAACGTCCCAAAGTGGCGATCCTGCGTGAGCAGGGGGTCAATGGTCATGTTGAAATGGCGGCAGCATTTGATCGTGCTGGTTTTGATGCCGTTGATGTACATATGAGCGATATTCTCGCGAGTCGAGCCAGTTTACAGGATGTGAAAGGATTGGCCGCCTGTGGTGGTTTCTCGTACGGTGATGTATTGGGTGCCGGTGAGGGCTGGGCAAAAACGATTTTATTTAATGCTCAGGCACGTGAGCAATTTGAAGCGTTTTTCCACCGTCAGGATACCTTTAGCCTGGGGGTGTGTAACGGGTGTCAGATGATGTCTAATCTAAAATCGTTGATTCCCGGTGCGAGTCATTGGCCGCATTTCGTGCGTAATATTTCCGAACAATTTGAAGCGCGTTTTAGTTTGGTTCAAATTGCACAAACCCCATCCGTATTATTATCGGGTATGGCCGGTTCGCATATGCCAGTCGCTATTGCTCATGGCGAAGGGCGTGCAGAATTCTCATCCTCAGAAGCGTTTCATGAATGTAATAATAGCGGCTTGGTGTCGCTGCGTTATATCAATAACGATCTAACGGTTGCGGATACCTATCCGGCCAATCCCAATGGTTCGCCGGCGGGTATTAGCGGTATCACCTCGGAAGATGGTCGCGTCACTATTATGATGCCACACCCGGAAAGGGTATATCGCAAGATTACCAACTCGTGGAAACCGGACGAGTGGGGTGAAGATGGCGGCTGGATGCGCATCTTTAGAAATGCCCGTGTATTTGTTGATTAATACCTGGAGGACACGATGAAAATTGTATTCATAATTGCTTTATCACTATTTCTAACAGCCTGTATTGATATTCCATTTGTATAGTTGCGGAGTATATTCCCGTTTTTTGGAGCAACCGTATAATACGGCTTATATCTATAAGCAAATTATCTAATGCGCATGATGTGTGACGATCTATTCTATACTGAAATTATCTCTTGAATGTTATGAGTAATTTCCTGTTGTGCGTATTAAATGGCCTTTCCTTCCTTGGGTACTTTTATCCACCCTATATTCAATACAGGGTTATGCTGCGCCAGACTTCCGTCATATCAGTGATAAAGCCTTAAGCCAATTGCAAAAACGGTATGGTTCTCAAGGGGAACGCCGTATTAAACAATGGAGCCGTATGCTGCAAATTATTTCTGCCAAAGAGGCAGTAAGTGACAAAGCGGTAATGCGTTTGGCAAATGATTATTTTAATCAAATTGAATGGAAATGGGATATTGACCACTGGGGGGTGGAAGACTACTGGGCGACCCCCATAGAAACCTTGGGTACGCATGCGGGTGATTGTGAAGATTTCTCTATTGGAAAATATTTTTCTTTGACGAATATGGGAATTCCCACAGAAAAGTTGCGTATTACTTATGTGAAAGCACTGGAACAAAATCTGGCACATATGGTATTGGCATATTACCCGCACCCCGGCGCGGAACCATTAATTTTAGATAATATTGATAAATCTATTCAGCCTGCGTCTAAACGAACCGATTTACAACCTGTATATGGTTTTAATGGTGATGGTATTTGGTTGGCGAAGTCATCAAAAAAATATGCCAGTCGTTCAAAAATGCACAAGAGTTTGCCAAGTTGGGGCAAGTTACACCGTCGTATCAAACAGGAGTTATTGATGTAGAGCATCTTCGGATAATTACCTCAACATAGTTACCCTCCCGTCATATTCATAAAACGCAGAATTTGTGGCTCGTCATTAAGTGTGCAGTCATGTTTTTCCGGTTTATGATTGATGGCATTAATGATAGCTTGTTTTAGTTTTTGGCGGTCACCTGGATAAGCCCGCACGACATGTCGTAAATCCACACTGTTTTCCTGGCCTAGGCATAACAATAATCGTCCTTCGGCCGTCAGACGCACACGGTTACAACTGCTACAAAAATTATCGCTATGAGGAGAAATAAAACCAACACGCGTTGTTGAATTTTTTACTTGCCAATAACGCTATGGTCCAGATGAGTAATGTGTCGGGCTGATTTCCGGTGTCAGAGTGTGTGCGGTGGCGATGATGGTTCGTAACTGTGCACTGCTAATAAATTCTTCATCGCGTTGGTGTTCGCTAATCACACCAAGAGGCATTTCTTCAATAAAACTGATATCCATTTTTTTTGCCACGGCGTATTCCACCAGTGGCAACACTTCATCGCTATTGCGGTTTTTTAAAATAACGCTATTTAATTTGACGTGTAACCCCGCATCGACGGCATAATCGATACCGTCCAGTACTTTATGCAGATTACCCGTGCGTGTCAGCTCATAGAAACGATCTTCGTCGAGACTATCAAGGCTCACATTCACACGCTTTACACCCGCATCTATCAACGTTTGCGTATATTTACGAAGTTGTGATCCATTGGTTGTCAGCGTGAGTTCTTTGACGGGTGCCAGCTTGCCCAAGTTTTGGAACAGTTGCGAGATATTACGTCGTACTAATGGTTCGCCACCCGTGATACGAATTTTGGGCACACCCAGCTCGCTAAATGCAGTGGCAATGTGGGTCATTTCCTCAATGGTGAGCAGCTGCTTTCGCGGCACAAATTGCATATCTTCAGACATACAATAGACACAACGGAAATCGCAGCGATCTGTCACCGAGATACGCAAATAAGTAATATGTCGCCCAAAGGGGTCAACCAGTGTTGGGGATAAGGTCACATTGTCTATTCCTGCGTTAATTCGGGATAGCACTCCTTATTTTACTCTTTCCTTGTTCACTTTTCCTAGATAATTATAACTGCCACAACAACCCTGTCGCATCCTTCTTTGATCGCATTAATGATAGTCAGTTCCCCAACTTGTTGACAAGTATACATTTGTTTGCATGAAATGAGTAAGGCCGCGGCTTCGCCTTTCTTGTTAGTAATACTGCTTAACGCATGTCATCGTTATCAATACGATGTGTATTAATGATTTTTTTAGTGTTTTCTGTACTATTTTAAGGGACGTTTAGCTCCTTTTTTATAGATGGTTAGTACCAATATCATTAACGCCAATATCAAAGTAATCACAACCGTTACGGGTGAGTATACTTTTTGGATTGCCGCGGATGATAATGCTGAACTATGGCTAAGCACGACAGAATCCGAGAATCAAAAAGTCAAAATTGCCTCTATGCCTCACTGGAGTCGTTCTCGCCAATGGACACGTTATTCACAGCAAAGGTCGGCAGCCATCACCTTGCAGGCGGGGCAAAAATATTACATAGAAGCCTTACAAAAAGAAAGCTGGGGCGGTGATAATCTTGCGGTTGCCTGGCAGACCCCTAATTCTGCTTTGGAGGTCATTCCGGGCAGTTATTTATCACCCTACACGGGTGAGGATGATGATTGTGGGAGTGATGCTGAGACGGGCCCCGATCACTTTGTGATTAGTCATGATAATAGCGCAGCGTATTGTCTGGCCGAGCCTGTCAGCGTGACGGCGTATAATGACCAATCGGCAATATTTGATAGTTATACCGGCACCATCACGCTGGATACGCAAAGTGGCTCTGGCACCTGGTCACTGGTGTCGGGGGCTGGCACGTTTAGCTATGCTGTGGCCGATGATGGCTTGGCGACTTATACCTATGCGGAAGGCGATGCGGGTACTGCTAGTTTTTCTTTGTACTATACCAATGGCAGTAACAGTGTTGATGTTGATGTTTACGATGGTGATATAAGAGATAACGACACCGAAGGAAGTCTGCAATTTGCCACTACCGGGTTTAGTATCACCGCATCTGCATTAGGTAACCCACCTATTGTTCCTATTATTGACCCTTTGAGTATTCAGGTTTCAGGGCAGGCGTTTACAGTACATGTTGCCGCGTTTGGCACTGACCCGGATGATGGTACTTGTGGCATTATCGAAACGTATACAGGTAATACATCACTCTCGGTTAGTACCTCCTATAACAATCCAACGTCTGGTACTTTGCGGGCAAGTGGTTCTGGAACTATTAACTTTTCTGCGGGGCAGGCATCCTTTATTTCACAATATAGTGATGTTGGGCAAATTTTATTAACGGTTAACGACACTGGCGCAGGTATATCAGGTTCGTCCAATAGTGTTGTTGTTACACCTGCGGATTTTTCAATCAGTGTGAGTGATAACCCTTAAACAACAGACTCGGGTACCGGGTCGGTGGCGGCAGGAGAGGCTTTTACGGTTGATGTTCAGGCTTTGAATGCTCTTGGTAATCCAGTGCCTAATGATGGCAATGAGCAAACCCCGGAGTCGATTACTCTAGCAATAGACTCGTTAGTATTCCCCAGTGGAGGTATTGTTGGCACATTAACGGACCCTGAGAATTTTTCAAAAATAAATACCAATACGTTTCGTAAGAGTACGATTAGTTGGAATGAGGTAGGAACTATACGTTTGACGGCTTCAGTCGCAGATACGAATTATCGTGATACGGGTGATATCGTTGGTACGGCTAGTTCACCAATAGGACGTTTCTATCCCGATAGATATTTTATGAGTGGTGAGCTTGTTGGCAATAGTTGCAGTATATTTACTTATTTATCTGAGCCGGGGTTATCGGTCATTTATAATCTGAGTGCAGTCGATACTGATGGCAATACGGTTAATAATTATGATGCGGGGTTAGGTTATCCAGTAGCAATACTGAATTACCATGCAGAGATAGATAATAATGGCATTGATATGGGCTCGCGCCTAACGGTTGCAACGACAGCGTGGCAAGCGGGTGAATATAGTCTGTCAGACGATGTTTCATCTCTTGGCGGCTAATCGGTACTATATCTTGGTAGGTGATATCACCATAGTTAAATTCATTAGACATCGGTTATTGCTCCGCAATTCGTTAGATTGAAGCCTAGCATATATTTATCGTTGTGATTGCAATAGTTTTAACATGGCTCTGCTGGCATTACTTAATGTTTTATGACGATGATGAACGCATCCCAGATCCCGTATGAACTGTACTTTTTGAATGGATAGTGTATGCAAGCTATCATCAGCCAGTCTTTCTGGTAACGCACTCCAACCCAAGCCAACATTCACCATCATTTTAATCGCATCGAGGTGATTAGTCGTCATAGTAATATCAAGCTTCAATTTTTCATTATCAAAGTATTGTTTGATCAGTCGGCTGGTGCGTGTCGTAATATCGGGCAAAATCGCAGGATATTCGGAGAGGCTTTTTAAGGAAATCGTGTTGCTAACGGCTAAAGGGTGGTCTTGATTGACCACAACTTGCATAGAGTCTTGCCAGATAGGGTGGTATTGAATAGCGGTTTTACCTTGTGAGTCGGTGTCTTCCGGTAGTGTAATGGCGGCCAGGTCAAAGTCGCCATGTTCGATAGCATGAATCGCTTTTTCGGAGTCCATAAACTGTAATTGTAAGCGCACATTAGGAAAATGCTCAGTATAGGTTTTTAAAATAGGGGGGAGACGGTGTAAGCCAATATGGTGGCTGGTGGCAATACGTAAATTACCGTCTACTTTATCATGTTGTTGTGTCACGATACGTTGCGTATCTTCTACCATCTCCAATATGTGCCGTGCTCGAGGTAATAACCGTTGACCAGTTTCTGTGAGATATACGGTACGGCCAATACGATCAAATAAGGAAAACCCTAACTGTTGCTCCAACAAGGCAATACGCTTACTAACCGCAGGTTGGGTCAGGCCCAGTTGCTCGGCGGCAATGGAAAATGACTGTTGCTCAGTAACCGCGATAAAAGCGGTGAGTAATTGAGTATCCATAAATTGCGGTATTTAAGCGTGGTTTTTTAGTATTTACATTCCTTTTTGGAATGTTAATTATAAAAAATATGAATTTGTTTTATAGTAGCACAAAGAGTATGATAAGTGGTAATTCTCCGAACACCATATATAAAAGAGAAGATCCTAGTAGCGAGAACACCATGAATAAAAGAACACTCTACGATAAATTATGGGATGCCCATCTTGTTAAACAACGAGATGATGGCTCGGCATTAATTTATATTGAGCGTCATATTGTCCATGAAGTGACGAGTCCTCAGGCCTTTGAAGGTTTACGTATTGCAGGTCGCCAACCTTGGCGCATCGATAGTATTTTGGCGACTCCTGATCATAATGTCCCCACTACCAGTAAAGAACGTGAGTCCGGTGTGGACGGTATTGAAGATCCGGTCTCAAAGATTCAAGTAAAAACACTGGATGATAACTGCGACAGCTTTGGTATCACTGAGTTTAAAATCAACGATAAACGCCAGGGTATTGTGCATGTGGTTGGCCCTGAATCCGGTGCCTGTTTGCCGGGTATGACCGTGGTTTGTGGAGATTCGCATACCGCTACCAACGGTGCTTTAGGCGCATTGGCGCATGGTATTGGCACCAGTGAAGTGGAGCATGTATTGGCAACTCAGTGTTTGGTTGCCAAAAAAATGAAAAACTTGCTGATTAAAGTCGATGGCGTGCTAGGAGTTGGAGTGACACCGAAAGATGTTGTTTTAGCGATTATTGAAGAAATTGGCACCGCAGGTGGTACCGGGTACGCGATGGAGTTCGGTGGGCAGGTGTTTCGAGATATGTCGATGGAAGGCCGTATGACGGTCTGTAATATGGCGATTGAAGCGGGTGCACGTGCGGGCATGGTAGCGGTAGATGATATTACCTTGAAGTATGTCAAAGGCCGTACTTTTGCGCCGAAGGGTGATGATTGGTACAAAGCTGTTGAATATTGGCAAACTTTGGTGAGTGACGAAGACGCTTTCTTCGATAAGGTAGTTGAGATTGACGGCAACCACATTAAACCCAAAGTAAGTTGGGGAACATCGCCGGAAATGGTAACCGATATTGATGGTAATGTTCCTGACCCCGCACAAGAAAACGATGCGGTAAAAAAAGCCGGCATCGAACGCGCTTTGGAATATATGGGATTGACGGCAGGTCAGAGAATTGTGGATATTACACTGGATCGTGTATTTATCGGTTCCTGTACCAATTCCCGGATTGAAGATATGCGCGCAGCAGCGGCCATTGTTAAAGGACGTAAGAAAGCTAATTCTATTAAAGAAGCGATTGTTGTGCCCGGTTCTGGCTTGGTTAAGGAACAAGCCGAGGCTGAAGGTTTGGATAAAATTTTTACCGCCGCAGGTATTGAATGGCGCGAGCCAGGTTGTTCTATGTGTTTGGCTATGAACGCGGATAAATTAGGTGCGGGTGAACATTGTGCTTCAACCTCTAACCGTAATTTTGAAGGGCGTCAGGGCTTTGGTGGTCGTACCCATTTGGTCAGTCCGGAAATGGCCGCTGCTGCCGCGATTGCGGGTAAATTTGTTGATGTGCGCGAATTTGCGGAAATGGAGGCCTGATATGAAAGCATTTACTGTCCATAAAGGGTTGGCTGGGCCGATGGATCGTGCCAATGTGGATACTGATATGATTATCCCCAAACAATTTTTGAAATCCATTAAACGCAGTGGTTTTGGTAAAAACTGTTTCGATGAATTGCGTTATCTGGATGAAGGTCAGCCAGATCAACCTTGTGATCATCGCCCTGTTAATGAAGAATTTCCACTAAATTTTTCACGTTATAAAGGCGCCTCGGTGTTATTAACCCGTGAAAATTTTGGCTGCGGTTCCAGTCGTGAGCACGCGCCTTGGGCGTTGGATGATTATGGTTTTCGTGCCATTATTGCGCCCAGTTATGCCGATATTTTCTACAATAATTCGTTTAAAAATGGTTTGTTGCCAGTTATTCTCGACGAACATATTGTGGATCAATTATTCGAGGAAATGTATGCGCAGGAAGGTTATGAATTAACGGTTGATCTTGAAAAACTGCAAGTAGTGACGCCCTCAGGTGAATGTTTTCCCTTTGAGCTGGATGAATTTCGTCGCCATTGTTTGCTGAATGGTTTGGATGATATTGGTTTGACTTTACAAGATGCCGAGGCGATTCATGCTTATGAGGCGCAATTGAAAGAGTCATCACCTTGGCTTTTTAATGCGATTAAAAGTTAATGCATTCTGTGTTTCATGAAATGTCTTGTCTTGTGAGTGTTTAATATATCCCTTCAAGACACGCATAAATACATCCATGTAGCTCATTTTGCCCTCCATGGACGGAGGGTACATCGAAAATGCAGGAGCAATTTTCGTGTAAGGCGTCCCTGCCTCCAATGGTCTTGAATGGATATATTAAACGCTCACTTTTACACAAAGTGTAGCATTAAAGTAATATATTAGTTGCAGTAAAGTTAATGTTTTGTATGTTGTTAGCTCTGAGCTTTATTAGTTTCCAAGACCATCGGAGGCATGGATGCCGAAGCTGAGCATACACGGATGGACTTGTAGCGTGTCTTGGAAACTAATAAAGCTCAGAGTGGATAAAAATAACTATTATTTATTGTTAGAGAATTAAAATGTCAAAAAAATTACTCCTCCTCCCTGGTGATGGCATCGGCCCGGAAATTGTCTCAGAAGCGGTTAAGGTTCTGGATGTCGTCAACGAAAAATTTACTCTTGGTATCAACTATGAATATGGGCTAATGGGCGGTTGTTCGGTTGATGCTCATGGTGTTCCTTTAACAGATGAAACGATTGCCACCGCGCGTGTCAGTGATGGTATTTTGTTGGGTGCTGTTGGTGGTCCCAAATGGGATACGTTGGATCGAGCTATTCGTCCAGAAAAAGGGTTGTTAAAAATTCGTTCTGAACTCGATTTGTTTTCTAATTTGCGTCCTGCCATTTTATCGCAGCAGTTAGCGGATGCCTCGTCACTGAAAAAAGAATTGGTCGCTGATCTGGATATTATGATTGTGCGTGAATTAACGGGTGGTATTTATTTTGGTGAGCCCCGCGGTGTACGTACCTTGGATAATGGTGAGCGCCAAGGTTATAACACCATGGTCTACAGTGAAAGCGAGATTGAGCGTATTGGCCGTAATGCGTTTGATATTGCTCAAAAGCGTGCCAATCGTTTGTGTTCAGTTGAAAAAGCCAATGTGCTGGAAGTATCGGATTTATGGCGTGAAGTCATGGAACGCATTGCCAGTGATTATCCGGATGTTGAGTTATCGCATATGTATGTCGATAACGCGGCGATGCAGCTTGTACGTGCACCTAAACAGTTTGATGTCATTGTTACGGGCAATTTGTTTGGCGATATATTGTCAGATTGCGCAGCGATGTTGACTGGCTCTATTGGGATGTTGCCATCGGCTTCATTAAATGCCGATGGTTTGGGTATGTATGAACCTGTACATGGTTCGGCGCCAGATATTGCTGGGCAGGGCTTGGCTAACCCATTGGCAACGATATTATCGTTGGAAATGTTGTTACGTTATTCACTCAATATGGCGCAAGCAGCAGATGCTATTTCAGCCGCAGTGTCACAGGTATTGGACCAGGGGCTGCGTACGGCTGATATTCACGCTGAGGGTATGACCCAGGTCAGTACTTCCCAAATGGGGGATGCGGTTGTTGCTGCGCTATGAAAAAATTTCATTTAGCCATCTGTACACATAATTTAGCGGCGTCGATTCAAGATTATTCTCGTCGTTTATCTCAGCCACCCCAGTTGGTGGTTGAGGATGAATATGCTTTATGGCGAACAGACTCGCTGAATATTTCTTTGCGTTGTGATCAGTCTTGTTCGCATGGTCAGATTCGCCATCTTGGTTGGGAAGATGATGCGGCAACACAATTTTCTGAAGAGACCGATAGTCACGGTATTGTTTGGGAGCACTTTTCCTTTGCCTAGCAACGAGAAGAAATTCTGGAACTTTGGCCGCAGGCCAACATTTAAGCTCAGTTGGATTACCCTTTACGAATTGTCCCTGCTTTGTACAAATCCGTATAGACTTCCGGTGTTCCTATCGGCGGTTTGGCAAAGCGTCGATACACCCATTGGTATTGTGCGGGAGCCAGTCGAATACACTTTTCGATCGCCGCATTCAGTGCACTTGCGGCGTCTACCGGATTTTCAACATTCAGACCTTCAACTTCATCAAATACAATATCAAATCCTTCGCCTTTGGGTTTGCGAATAATCGCAGCCGTTAATACAGGAGAATCATTGTGCTTTACTAACGATTGCGTCAATTTCCCGGTAAAAGCAGGCCGGTTGAAAAAGGGGGCATGCACTCCCGTTTCTTCCGATGGTAAATGGTCGGAAAGAATAGCAATCACAGTATTTTTCTTCAGTGCTTTAAATGCGTGCCTAACGCCTCGAGTGTCAACAGAAAACATGGCGCTACCAAGGCGACTGCGACTATTAAAAACGATGTCTTCAAATACGGGGGATTTTATGGGGCGGTACATGCCGCCAAAACGATAATGCCAAGGTACATAAAAGTTTAGAATCTCCCAATTACCTAAATGAGGTAATACCACGACGACGCCACGGCCTTTTTCATACGCCTGTTGTAGTACTTCAGGATTGCGCACGTTAGTTTTACGGCTTAAATATTCCGGTTTTCTAAACCACACATACGAAGTTTCCATAAACCATTTGCCAGTTTCTTGGGCGTTCTCTTGTAATAGTTTTTCTTGTTCTTCAAGTGAAAGTTCGGGGAAGCATAATTGGATATTGGTTTGTGCAACGTGTGAACGTTTTTTATTGTAGCGAATAAGTAATGTGCCCAGAGTACCGCCAATGGCTTGTGACCAGCGCAAAGGTAAAAAACTCAGAGGGGTGACAATTACAGTGGTGAGAAAAATTAACAGTTTGTGCATAAATCCGATGAAATGTTTTTATTCGCTTATAAAAGGCAAAGTTTACCATAATCCGGTTACCTATTAGTGTTAATCTGCGGTAAACTACGCGGCCTTTGAAAATTAAGAGAGAGATTCATGAAAGTTGGTTTTGTTGGTTGGCGCGGCATGGTCGGTTCAGTATTGATGGGCCGCATGAAAGAAGAAAACGATTTTGCCAATATCGAGCCTGTATTTTTTACCACTTCCAATGTGGGTGGTCAGGCTCCAGATATTGGTAAAACGTCTGGCCCCTTAAAAGATGCCAAAGATATTACCGAGCTGACCAAGATGGATGTCATTGTCACCTGTCAAGGGGGCGACTATACCAAAGCCGTATTTACACCTTTGCGTGAATCAGGGTGGAATGGTTATTGGATTGATTCAGCTTCTGCTTTACGTATGAATGATGATGCCATTATTGTGTTGGATCCGGTCAATCGTTCTGTGATTGATGAGGCGTTGCAGAAAGACATTAAAAATTATATTGGCGGTAATTGTACGGTCAGCCTGATGCTAATGGCAATCGGTGGGTTGATTAACGCTGGTCATGTTGAGTGGGTGTCGGCGATGACTTATCAGGCTGCCAGTGGTGGTGGTGCTCGTCATATGCGTGAGTTGATTACGCAAATGGGGTTGTTGCGTGATGAGGTTGCCGATGAGCTGGCTGACCCAGCGTCGGCAATTTTATCAATTGATCAAAAAATTGCCGAAAAATTGCGTAATGGTAGTTTGCCCCGCGATAACTGTGGTGTGCCGTTGGCAGGCAGTGTGTTGCCCTATATCGACAGTGAACTTGATAGCGGACAAAGCCGTGAAGAGTGGAAGGGTGATGCCGAGACTAACAAAATTGTTGGTGCATCAGAACGTATTCCGGTTGATGGTGTGTGTGTACGTGTGGGGGCGATGCGTTGCCATGCTCAAGGATTGACCATTAAACTTAAGCGGGATGTGCCTTTGGATGAGGTTGAGTCTCTGATCGCCAATGCCAATGATTGGGTAAAGGTTATTCCCAACCATAAAGAACAGACGCTTTCTGATCTTACGCCTACCGCGGTGACAGGGACTTTGGCAATTCCGATAGGACGTTTGCGCAAAATGCATATGGGCCCTGAATACTTGAGTGCCTTTACTGTCGGTGATCAGCTATTGTGGGGAGCGGCAGAGCCGTTACGCCGAATGTTACAGATCCTCTGTCAGCGCTAATTTTGACTACACTTAGACAAGGTGTAAATAGAAAGAGGGATGTTTATCCCTCTTTCTATTTTACATAGAGGAATGACGACCAGAGAGCAAGCGAGTTTTTATGGATACAGTAAATTTAGCCATTGTAGGTGCAACAGGTGCGGTGGGTGAAGCCGTTGTGGAATTATTGCAGGAAAGCACATTTCCTGTTGATCAACTGTATTTGTTAGCCAGTGAGCGTACGGCAGGTACCAGCCTGTTATTTCGCAGCAAACCATTAATGGTCAATATTATAGAGAGTTTTGATTTTAGCCAAGTTGATATGGCGATTTTTGTGGCGACAGACGCGGTATCTGAACAGTATGTTCCCAATGCTCAGGCTGCGGGGTGTGTGGTCATTGATAACAGCCCGGTATTTGCCAATAAACAACCATTGATTATTCCAAATGTGAATGCGGGCAAATTGGCTGCGGATAACAAACCTTCCTTAGTCGTGAACCCTGACAGCACGGTTGTTGCTTTGTGTACGGTATTAAAACCGATTGAAGATGCCGCCGGTATTAAACGTATTAATCTTACCACTTATGATTCTGTTTCTCGGCATGGTAAAAAAGCCATTCACGAACTGGCAACACAAACAGCCAGCCTATTAAATGGGCAAGGTGCCGAGCCTAGTTTCTTCCCACAGCAGATTGCTTTCAATGTGCTGCCCTCGGTTGGAGATATTGAGGCAAATGGCCATTCAGAATCTGAAAATCGTATTTATGATCAATTAATGGCCGTTATGAGTAAGCCGAATATCTTGTGTAATGTATCGTGTAGTCAGGTGCCCGTTTTTTATGCGGACAGCTTTGCTGTTCAACTGGAAACCGACGCTGCTATCACCGTTGATCAAGTTGAAGATATTTTAAAAAATCATAATGAAATCAATGTATTAAATTCAGAAGAGCAAGCGGATATAGTGACGCCAGTTACAACGGCGGCGGGTAAAAATACGATTTATGTGAGCCGTATACGCGCCAATATGTCGGGTGAAAATGGGGTTTCTTTATGGATTGTGGCTGATAACGTTAAGAAAGGTGCAGCCTATAATACAATTCTCATTGCTGAAGAGTTGAAAAAAACATATTTATAATGAATACTTAGCGTTGATACTGAAAGTTTATTCGAGATTTTTTAGTGCATTTTCAAAAAAATGTACTGTAAACGTTACCAATATGGGCGCCGTATTTTGCGGTGAGTTACATAAGAAAGATAAAAATTGATAAAAAATGGCCGCTTACGTTAATAAGTTTGGGCGGTTCGGGGCAAAAAAAGGTAGATTTATGCTGCTTCGCAGGTTAGGCATAATAATCGTGTTTTTTACAGGGCTTCTGGCTTCTGGTCTTGTGCTGTCTTTAGGGTTGGGTGATATTACCCTGAAGTCCGCCTACAATGAGCCCTTGCGTGCTGAAATTCGTTTACTTCAAGTGCAGGGGTTAGCTGCGTCAGACATTGCCGCCAAGATTGCTTCAGCCAGTGACTTTGAACGTGTTGGTATTGATAGAGAGTTTTTTCTGTCCGACTTAAAATTTAAGGTTATTCTTGATAACCCTAAAAACCCGCATATTCAGGTTACATCAGGTCAAGCGGTTCAGGAGCCGTATCTAAACTTTTTGGTCGATACACAATGGCCCAGTGGACGTTTACTGCGCGAATACACCTTGCTGTTGGATCTCCCTGTTTTTGAATCAGAGCCGACACCAACACCCGCTCAGGTGCCCGCCACTCAGGTTGTGCAAGCGCCTCCAACTATGCCTGCACCAGTGACGCCACCAAAGCCAACCGTAAAGCCAGCGCCTAAACCGACAACTAAAGTGCCAGCAGAGCCCATTCCCGAGCGCGAGTTGGTTTCACGTTCACAAACATTCTTAAATGTCGACGAAGCTGCAGATTCGTTTATTAAGCAATTATCCAAGGATGCTGCAGACATAAAGTCATCCTTTAAAATATTGCCACCGCCGGGTCCAACAAAAACACGTAAAAGTAATATTTCTCAGGAAGATACACGTAATGTCTTGATTCAATCAGGGGTTAAACCGGATCAAACCGTAATCTCTCAGGTTGAACCGGCTAAAAAGGCAGCTAGCACATCGCCGACAGTTACTCGGCGTGTCATTCGTACTGAGTCAAAAGCTTCAGCACCAGCACCAGTACAGCAAAAAATTGCCACACCGACACCGGTCGAGACGGTACCTAAGCCAATACAACGACAGCCAGTAGAAAGAAAACCGGTTGAAAGACAAGTCGCTAAGCCAAAACAGCAGCGTCCAGATAGCATTAATGTTAAATCAGGCGATACCTTATGGTCTATTGCTTCACAGTTGCGCCCTGATGATTCCGTCAGTGTGCAGCAAACGATGTTAGCTATTCAAAAGGCGCACCCTGAAGCGTTTATTAATGACAATATTAACCTGTTACGTAAAGGGCAACTATTGCGTGCACCCACGTTATCAGAAATTCGCCGAACCAGTTTTCAACAGGCGGTTGCTGCGGTAAGACAACAAACTCGTGAGTGGCGTCGTCAAACACAAAAACCGGTTCTTTCTGCGGTGTCTCCTCAAGCACCCACGCAAAAATCGCCCGCTGTTCAAGAGGGACGTTTAACCATTGGGTCAGCAGATAGTACGGATAAGAGTAAATCTGTCAAAGGCTCTGGTGTTAGTGCCAAAGGTGAAGCCTTACAAAATGAACTGGCAATTGCTGAGGAAGAACTTGATAAAGCGAATCGTGAAAATAGCAATTTGCAACTGCGTATCAACGAGTTAGAAGAACAAATTAAAATCCTTGAAGGTTTGGTTTCGCTAACGAATGACCAATTAAAAGCGTTGGAATTAACCACTGCCAACAACGAACAAGTTGAAAAAACAGCGGCGACTAAAAATACAGAGCCTCAACTGACAGATGCAAAACAAGCTGCCGTAGAAGATCAATCAATGCTCGATACGGCCAAGCAATTTGTAATAGATAACCTTCAGTGGCTTGCGCTAGCAGGTTTGGTGTTGTTTTTATTGATTCTGCTCTTGGTACGTCGTTCCAGGAACGATGATATAGATAGTGACTTGGATGATGAGCTGTTGCCAGTCAGCCCTGATTTTGAATATGATTTTTCTTCCGTAGAAGAGGAAGAAGACCTATTTGACTTGGATGCGTTAGATACAGAACCCACTGATGATGTTAAGGCTGTCGAATCTCAGACGGGTGATGCGGTAGCCGAAGCCGATATCTATATGGGGCTTGGGCAGATGGAAAATGCTGAAGAGCTGCTACAACAAGAGATCCAGCAAAACCCTGAAAACGCCAATGCAAGAGTTGCATTACTGCGTCTATATTCAAACATGCAAAATGCACAAGCATTTGATGATCAATATGCACAGCTACTGCCACTAGGTAATGAACAGGCAAATGCTCAAGCCAGAAGTCTGCGTGAAGACCTTGAAGGTGCAGGCGATTTTGATGAAGACAGCTATTCTTTGGATCAAGACAATGATCTTGCCGAGACAGATCATCTTTTAGGTGACTTTGATGAAACCGATTTTGATGAAGATTCTCTGGAATTAGATGTCGATGATGAACTGCTAACAGAATTTGCTGCGGACGTTGATGATACTGCCGACATTGAAAATTATGACTCTATAGAAAGTGATCTTGATTTATCCATTGATGAAGGGTTACTTGATGAATTGAGTGGTGATACAGCGTCAGAAGATAATGATTTACCTGATGATATTGATGTTGATGAAGATTTATTGGCTGAATTATCTTCAGATAGTGATCTTGATGAAGAAGCAGATCTTGCGACAGATGATGTGGAAGATGAGCTGCTGGATATTGATATTGATGAAGCCCTTTTGGAGGATCTTGTTGCTGATACGGATGTTGATGATACAGACAGTGAAATATCAACGGATTTGGAAGAAGATTTTGATCTTGATTTGTTAGATATTGATGATGACTTGCCAGAGCCAGAGCCAGAGCCAGAGCCAGAGCCAGAGCCAGAGCCAGAGCCAGAACCAGAGGAGCTGGAAGACTTAATGGATGAGTTAGATTTATCATTCGTGGATGTTGATACGGATGATGAGTTTGATATGCTTGATGTTTCCGGTGAGGTTGAAACCAAACTGGATTTGGCAAAAGCTTACATGGATATGGGCGATAAAGAAGGGGCTCAAGACATTCTTCAGGAAGTGTTGGAAGAAGGTAGCGAAGAACAAAAACAACATGCTAATGAGCTACTCGAAACCCTATAGTCCCAAGCCTTACACTCGCAGTTGTGAAATTACTGAGGATTGCTCTTTTCCCGAAGGCATGCAGCGCGTTGCTTTGGGAATCGAGTATTCCGGCCACCGCTTTCATGGTTTTCAATCTCAAGCCCATGATACACAAACGATCCAGTCCTATCTGGAGATTGCACTTGCGCGTGTTGCCGATGAACCGATCAAACTGGTTTGTGCAGGTCGTACGGATGCTGGCGTGCACGCCACCAATCAGGTTATTCATTTTGATACCTTAGCGGTCAGACCAGAAAAAGCGTGGCTGCGAGGTGCCAACACCTATTTGCCAGAAGGTATTAGTATTCGGTGGATGCAGTCAGTTGCACCACAATTTCATGCGCGTTTTAGTGCTCGATCTCGTACTTATCGCTATGTTATTTACAATCATTCAACACCCTCTGCGCTATTGCAGCATTATGTGACCTGGGATCGTCGTACTCTGGATGTTCTATTAATGACTCAGGCAGCACAAACATTAATTGGCGAACATGACTTTAGTGCCTTTCGTGCAGCGCAGTGTCAAGCAAATAACACTGTCCGCTGTATACAGCGCATCGATATTACCAAGCAGCAAGACCTCATTGTCGTTGAAATTCAAGCAACCGCGTTTTTATATCATATGGTGCGCAATATTATGGGGGTTTTGATGGCGATTGCCGCAGGCGAGAAATCTGCAGATTGGGTGCAAACAGTGCTTGCCAGTCGTGACCGGCGTTGTGCCGGAGTCACCGCGCCAGCAGATGGTTTATATCTGGTCAATATTGAATATGGCGCCAGTTTTACTATTCCCAAAATGGCACAAGGGCCTTATTTTATTCATGATTAATAGGCCTCTTCTGATCAATAGCGCCTTCTGGTAAAATACCCGCCTTTTCTGCCTACGAGAGGCTGTATTTTCGATAATGAGCCATTATTATGCTCCCCGCGTAAAAATCTGCGGTATTACCTGTGTTGACGACGCTTTGACTGCTGCACAAGCGGGTGCTGATGCAGTGGGTATGGTGTTTTACAAGCCCAGCCCGCGTTATGTGGATGTTGATACTGCTCGTGACATTATTAGCGCAGTAGGTCCTTTGGTCACAACGGTTGCTTTATTTGTTGATGAAGAGACTGCCACGATTGACCGTATAGTTAATGCGTTACCTTTACAATTACTACAGTTTCATGGTGATGAGGAGCCTGTATTTTGTAAGCAGTTTCAGCGCCCCTATATTAAAGCGCTCCGTATGAAACCGGATATTGATATTTTACAATCGGCGGCAACATATGCGTCTGCTCAGGGCGTATTGCTGGATGCTTATCGTCCCGGTTTGCCGGGTGGTACCGGGGAGGTTTTTGATTGGAGTAGAGTGCCACAAACTAACCATCAGCTTCCTCCCATTATACTGGCGGGTGGCTTAACGCCGGGTAATGTACAGCAAGCGGTTAAACAAACCCAGCCTTATGCGGTTGATGTTAGCGGTGGAGTGGAGTTTTCACCAGGTAAAAAAGAGCCACAAAAAGTAATAGATTTTATTCGTAATGCGAGATCTTCCATGGAGAATAATGCGTGAATGATTTAACGAATGTCGCAGACATTGATTTTTTAAGTTTTCCGGATGATGCCGGCCATTTTGGTATTTATGGTGGCCGTTTTGTGTCGGAGACATTGATTTCTGCGTTGGACGATTTGGCAGAAATGTACCAGCGCCTCAAGGATGATCCTGAATTTATTGGCGAGTTTGATAAAGACTTAGCCCACTATGTCGGGCGTCCTTCGCCCCTATATCATGCTGAACGCTGGAGTAACAAAATCGGCGGTGCACAGATTTACCTTAAGCGCGAAGATTTGAACCATACCGGTGCGCACAAGGTTAACAATACTATTGGTCAAGCATTGCTGGCGAAACATTCGGGTAAAAAACGTGTCATTGCTGAAACCGGAGCGGGTCAACACGGTGTGGCCAGTGCCACAGTTGCGGCACGTTTAGGGCTCGAATGTGAAGTGTTTATGGGTGCTGAAGATGTCAAACGCCAGTCGTTAAATGTGTATCGTATGAAGTTGCTGGGGGCCAAAGTGAATGCTGTCACCTCTGGCACACGTACTTTAAAAGATGCGATGAATGAAGCCATGCGTGATTGGGTCACCAATGTGGATGATACTTTTTACATTATTGGTACTGTTGCGGGGCCACACCCTTATCCACAATTAGTGCGTGATTTTCAGGCCATTATTGGTCGTGAAGCACGTCGTCAGTGTTTGGAACAAGCAGGCTGTTTGCCAGATGCACTCGTCGCTTGCGTGGGTGGAGGCTCCAATGCGATTGGTCTGTTTCACCCATTTCTCAACGATGAAGGCGTCACTATGTACGGTGTTGAAGCGGGTGGTGATGGCGTTGAAACCGGGCGTCATGCAGCCCCGTTAAATGACGGTATTCCCGGTGTTCTACACGGTAACCGTACCTATCTGATGGAAGATGAAGATGGCCAGATTATAGAGACGCATTCTGTCTCTGCCGGTCTCGACTACCCAGGTGTAGGTCCTGAACATTCATGGTTGAAAGATCTGGGTCGTGTAGATTATGTTGCGGTTAACGATCAAGAAGCACTGGCTGCTTTTAGTGAGTTAACGCTTGTTGAAGGTATTATGCCTGCACTCGAAACCAGCCATGCGTTGGCTTATGCAGAAAAACTGGCTCGAGATATGGATAAAGATAAAATCATCGTTGTTAACCTTTCCGGTCGTGGTGATAAAGATATTTTAACTATTGCAGCATTGGATGGGATTGAAGTATGAATCGTATCGCTCAGTGTCTGCAGGCGCTTAAATCGTCTGGAAAGAAAGCTTTTGTTAGTTATATTGTGAATAGTGACCCCAATCCCGAAGTGACCTTACCTGCCATGCATGAACTGGTTGCAAAAGGTGTCGATATTATTGAATTGGGCGTCCCTTTTTCTGATCCTATGGCCGAAGGTCCGGTTATTCAACGCGGACACGAAAGAGCGTTGGAGCATCACGCTAGTTTGCGTAGCACAATTGCGGTGGTGAAAGAATTTCGCCAAACCAATCAGCAAACGCCAGTGGTTCTTATGGGATATGCCAACCCGATTGAGCGTATGGGTTACGCGCATTTTGCCGATAGTGCTTCGGACGCGGGAGTTGATGGTGTTCTTACGGTTGATTTGCCGCCAGAAGAAGCGGTGTTGCTGAATGCTGAATTACAACGTGTGGGTATGGAGAATATCTTTTTACTGGCACCTACAACAACCGTAAAGCGCATCCGTGATGTGGTGGCATTAGCCAGTGGGTTTGTATACTACGTCTCTTTAAAAGGCGTCACGGGTGCTGGTCATCTTGACCCCAATGCGGTTAAAGAAAAACTTGAGTTTATTCGTCGTTTTACTGATTTGCCGGTGTGTGTTGGTTTTGGCATTAAAGATGGTGCATCAGCAAAAGCGGTAGCAGAACATGCCGATGGTGCTGTTGTGGGGAGTGTGTTTGTTGATAAAATGGGCGCGTTGCATGAGAGTGATAATCAGGCTATTGTTGCCGCTCTCGGTGAATTGGCGGCAGATATTCGTGCCGGATTAGATACAGAATAAATAACAAATAAGTTGGTAAATAAATGAGTTGGTTAGACAAAATAGTTCCGAGCCGTAAAAGTGATATCGAAGGCGGTAGCAATAGCCGTGTGCCGGAAGGCCTTTGGAAAAAATGTGTAAAATGTAGTGCTGTGCTATATCGCCCCGAGCTTGAACGCAATCAGGATGTTTGTCCAAAGTGTGACCACCACTTCCGCATTGGTGCGCGGCGACGTATTGATATTTTTCTGGATGAAGATCATCGTGAAGAGTTAGCGACTGATGTGGAACCTGTTGATCGTCTGAATTTTAAAGATATTAAAAAATACCAAGATCGACTGTCAGCGGCTCAAAAATCAACCGGTGAAAAAGATGCCATTGTTGCTATGAAAGGGCAATTACAAGGTCAACCTGTTGTTGTGGTTGCTTTTGAATTTGCCTTTCACGGTGGTTCTATGGGGTATGTGGTTGGTGAGAAGTTTACCCGCGCTGCCCAGCTGGCATTGGAAGAAAATATTCCCCTAGTTTGTTTTTCGGCTACTGGTGGTGCGCGAATGCAGGAAGCATTAATTTCACTGATGCAAATGGCTAAAACCAGTGCTGTAATTGAAAAGTTAAAGCAGCAGGGTACGCCTTATATTTCATTTATGACAGACCCTGTGTACGGCGGTGTATCTGCCAGTTTGGCATTGCTGGGTGATATTAATGCTGCAGAACCTGGTGCTCGTGCGGGTTTTGCAGGGCCTAATATTATCGAGCAAACGATTCGGCAAAAACTGCCAAAAGGATTCCAGCGCAGTGAGTTTTTATTAGATCACGGTGCCATTGATATGATTATTCACCGTAAGGAAGCTCGTGATAAAGTGGCAAGCTTGTTATCCAAGTTTACGCATTACGCCGCTTGATACTTTATTATTATTTGTAAATGACGCCACGTTTTTCACAATTACACGACTGGTTAACGTGGCTTGAAACCCTCCATTTTCAAAGTATTGATCTTGGTTTGTCACGCATTTATAACGTTGCTTCACGTTTGCAACTGTTATATGCGGGTAATTATTCGCAATCAGGAAAGTTAGCCATTGCTGATAGTGAAGTATTTATTGTTGCAGGCACCAATGGCAAGGGCTCGTGTGTAAAAACGATGGAACAGTCGTTGTTATTACAGGGCTATCAGACGGGAACCTACACCTCCCCGCATATTCATCATTACTGTGAACGTATTAACATAAATGGGCAGCCTGTTGCCGAGAGTCTTGTCTGCGATGCTTTTGCTGCGATTGATGCTACACGAGGTGATATCTCTTTAACCTATTTTGAGTTTGGTACTTTGGCGGCTTTATGGATATTTGTGCAACAGCAAATCCCCAAAGTGATCCTCGAAGTGGGTCTTGGTGGACGTCTGGATGCCGTGAATATTGTTGATGCCGACATTGCCGTGATCACCAGTATCGCTCTTGATCATGAAGAGTGGTTGGGAAATGATGTTGAACAAATTGCGGTCGAAAAATTGGGGGTGGCTCGTCCCAATAGTCCGGTTGTGATTGCAGAGCCAGAACCTTTAAAGGCATTGATTGATTTTGCGCAATCGCATTCCGAGACCACCCTCGTCAATCGTGATTTCTGGTATTCAACAAGCAGTTGGCAATCACATGAAGAGGCCACCAAAATGTCTTTTTTTGATTGTGCCTTGCCTGTATCCAGTGTCGCGGCTGCATTACAAACACTGAGGATTCAGGGTTATCCAATGAATCAGGCGCATATTGATGAACTGCTACCATTATCGCAGCTTGAGGGACGATTTCAGCAAGTGCAGGCTATCGATAAGCAATGGGTGTTTGATGTTGCTCATAATATCGCTGCGGTTACTTTATTGGCAGAGAGGTTGGAAGCTACTAGTGTTGACGGGGGGGTTAATGTGGCGGTATTTGCCGCCATGGATGATAAAGACGTGCAACAAATGGTCAATATATTAAAAAACCATGTCGATCAGTGGTTCATTGGTGATCTTACCGATAACCCTCGAGCCGCAAAAGCGGCCTCTATTTCAGCAATACTCAAGCGCCAGGGTCTCCGGTATCAATGTAAAGATTCTCTGAAAATGGCTTGTCGTGCCGCCGTGGAACAGACAACCGAACATGATAGAATCGTCGTATTCGGTTCGTTTTTTACCGTTGCGGCGATTCAAGAGTTTATTTGTGGAGAAAAGATTGGAACAGCATAACAAACCACGCCTGATTGGCATTATGGTCATTATTGCTCTGGCGATTATTTTTTTACCGTCGTTATTTCATCGTGATCAGCGCGTGGTGGTTGATACCACGACACTCATTCCTCCCCAACCTGAGGTCACTCCCATCGTTGTTACGCCACCAAGCAAGCCTAAACCGGTTAAAGCAGCCCCTAAAGCGGCTGACGTTTTTCAGCCTGCACTGGAAGCGGATGATACACCGGCAGAAAAGCCACGCTTGAACGCAGAAGGGATTCCCAATGCCTGGGTTCTACAAGTAGGTAGTTTTAAATCTGAAAAGCGCGCACAAGAACTGAAAGACAAGCTTCTGGCATCAGGCCACAAAGCTTATGCGCGCCCGATAACAACCGCCAAGGGTAAATTTTTTCGAGTATTTATAGGGCCTTACCTCGATAAGCGTAAAGCTCAAAAAACAAAGGCCAGTATTGATAAACAGTATCAATTGACGAGTCAGATAGTGCGCTTTACCGCAGAGTAGCGCTTTTTAACGTGAGCTCTGTTAAAATGGGTGCCTTCTAAGAAGGGGCGACGGGTAACCATCATGAACTGGGCTGATTGGGTGATTATTCTGGTATTACTGGTTTCCAGTGTTATCAGCTTGCGGCGTGGTTTTGTTAAAGAGGCACTATCATTAAGTGTATGGGTTGTGGCTTTTGTGGTGGCTCGAACCTTTGAACCTTCACTTGCACCGCATTTGGCCGGGTATGCTGAAACGCCATCGGCTCAGGCGATGACAGCATTTGCGTCATTGTTTATTGTTACCTTACTGCTGGGAAGTGTTGTCAGTTATTTAATTTCTTCATTGGTTAAAATGGCAGGGTTATCCAATGCAGATAAGATGTTTGGTGTGTTGTTTGGTGGCGCTCGAGGCGTACTGATTATATTGGCGTTTGTGTTATACGCGCCGTTGTTATTTCCTTTTGATCAGGATGCTTGGTGGCAACAATCGTTATTAATTCCATATTTTCTCGGTATGGAAGAACAGTTTTATGATGTAACAACAGCGTTATCCGGTCTTTTTTCCCGTTATACGAGTTAGTTTTTAGAGGCAGTTTTATGTGTGGTGTGGTTGGTATTGTTGGCAAAAGCGATGTTAATCTTCAGTTATATGATGCGTTAACTATGTTACAACACCGTGGGCAAGATGCGGCGGGTATTGTGACGTGTGATGAAGGCCGTATTGCGCAACAAAAAGCCAATGGTTTAGTTAAGGATGTATTCCGCACTCGCCACATGCAGCGTCTTGTGGGTAATTATGGTATCGGTCATGTGCGGTATCCAACCGCAGGCAGTTCCGGGCCAGCATCGGCACAACCGTTTTATGTTAATTCACCCTATGGTATTGCGTTGGCACACAATGGGAATCTAACGAATGCGGAATCGGTGTGTGATGATCTGTATCGTACCGACTTGCGTCATATGAATACGGATTCTGATTCGGAGGTTCTGTTAAACGTTTTTGCACAAGAGTTGCAAAAAAAACACAAATTACAACCGCAAGCAGATGATTTTATGCAGGCGGTGTCGGGTGTGCATCAGCGTGTTATTGGTGGTTATGCTGTGGTTGCCCTGATTGCTAACTATGGTTTAGTGGCGTTTCGAGATCCTAACGGTATTCGTCCTCTGGTTTATGGAGAACGACAAACTGTCGCTGGCAAGGAATATATGATTGCTTCCGAAAGTGTTGCGCTGGATGTGCTGGGTTTTACATTAATTAGAGATATCGCGCCAGGAGAAGCACTTTATATTACCACTGATGGTGAAGTACATTCACGGCAGTGTGCAGAAAAGACGACGATTACACCGTGTATTTTTGAGCATGTGTATTTCGCTCGTCCGGATTCCATTATTGACGGCATTTCTGTTTATAAAGCGCGCTTGCGTCAAGGTGAAAAACTGGCTGAAAAAATTCTGCGTGAAAAACCGAATCACGACATTGATGTCGTCATCCCCATTCCCGATAGCAGTCGTGTTGCTGGTCAGGCGTTGGCACATAATTTGGGTGTTAAGTTCCGTGAAGGCCTAGTGAAGAATCGTTACATCGGGCGTACCTTTATTATGCCGGGGCAACAGCAACGTAAAAAATCCGTACGTCAAAAATTGAACCCTATTCAGTTGGAGTTTAAAGGCAAAAACGTCTTATTAATTGATGATTCTATTGTGCGAGGGACAACCTGTGAACAAATTATCCAAATGGCACGTGAAGCCGGTGCCGCCAAGGTTTACTTTGCTTCCGCTGCGCCACCAGTAAAATATCCCAATGTTTACGGTATTGATATGCCGACAGCTACAGAGCTCATTGCACACGGCTTAAGTGTCGATGAGGTATGTAAAGCGATTGGTGCGGATTGGTTAATTTATCAAGATATAGAAGATTTAGTATCCGCATCGTCTGAAGGTAATTCAGATATTACCGAATTTGATTGTGCAGTTTTTACCGGTGATTATGTGACGAATGATGTTGACCAAAGTTATTTGGATCGTCTGGCATTTATGCGTAATGAAAAAGCAAAAAGTAAACAGCGAGAATTAGATTTAGGGAATAGTAATGTAGTGGGTATTCATAATGAATCTGCCGATGGTACCTAAATAAAATAGTAAGCAAATTATGACAGACAAAAACGATTTTATTAAAGACCATGAATTGGCATTGGGACTTGACACTTTAGCGGTGCGTGCGGGTATTTCACGCACAGCGGAAGGGGAGCATTGCGAACCAATTTTTACCACTTCCAGTTATGTGTTTGATTCGGCAGAGCAGGCCGCCGCTCGTTTTTCTGGTGACGAAGAAGGTAATGTTTATTCACGTTATACCAATCCCACGGTACGTAGTTTTCAAGATCGCCTTGCAGCATTAGAAGGTGCTGAAGCTGCGGTTGCGACGTCATCGGGCATGGCAGCGATTTTAAGTACTTGTCTGGCATTATTAAAAACGGGCGATCATGTGGTGTGTTCCCGTAGTGTTTTTGGAACAACCAGTGTTTTGTTTATCAAGTACCTACAAAAATTTGGTGTTAGTACCAGTTTTGTCACATTAACGGATTATGATCAATGGCAAGCGGCTATTACCGATAAAACACGTCTATTGTTTTGTGAAACACCATCCAATCCATTGTGTGAGATAGCCGATATTGAACGTATCGCAGACATTGCGCATAAACGGGATATCCTGTTTGCCGTTGATAATTGTTTTTGCACACCAGCATTGCAGCGTCCATTAGAATTGGGTGCCGACCTCGTGATTCATTCGGCCACCAAATATCTGGATGGGCAAGGGCGCTGTGTTGGTGGTGCGGTTGTTGGACGCGAACAAGAGATGAACGAAGTGTTATCGTTTATCCGTACTTGCGGTGCAACGATGAGTCCATTTAATGCATGGATATTTTTAAAGAGTCTGGAAACTCTCAGTTTGCGTATGGATAAGCATTCATCCAATGCCTTGGAATTGGCTTGGTGGTTAAATGAACAGTCTGCAATTGAAAAAGTATTTTACGCTGGTTTGCCAACTCATGAAGGGCATGTGCTTGCTCGTCAGCAGCAAAAGGCATTCGGTGGCGTGCTGTCGTTCCGTGTAAAAGGCGGACGTGAACAGGCGTGGGCATTTATTGATTCGGTAAAGGTGTTGTCACTAACGGCGAATCTTGGCGACGCTAAAACAACCGTTGTACATCCAGCAACCACTACACATGGTCGTTTGTCGGATGAAAAGAAAATACAAGCAGGGATCACAGAACATCTGATTCGTATCGCTGTCGGTCTTGAAAATAGTAACGATATTATTAAAGATTGCGAACAGGCATTAACGAATATTTAATTGGGGGTAGTATTATCCTGACCTCAAAGCGTACTTTTCTTGTGGTGCTAGGTCTTGTGTTGGTTATTGCTATCATTGTTGGGGTTAAAGCCGCTCAGATCAAAGCCTTGATTGCTGCAGGCGATTTATTAATTGAACAAGATACCTCTACTGAACGTGCACAATTGCGTGCAGCGCAGTCTGAAGCAGCGTTGCAAAAAAATAATGTTGATCGTGTTGCCATATTATTTAAAAGTAATGTAGCATCCAAATCAGAATATGATAGTGCACAAAATGCATATCAAGCGGCTTTAGCTTCTGCTGACAATATTCGTGCCTCGATTGAGAAGAAAAGTATTCGTGCGCCGTTTGAGGGTCGTCTAGGTATTCGTTTGGTCAATCTAGGGCAATCAATTGATGCGGGTCAACCTGTGGTTTCCTTGCAGGCGACTAATCAAATGTTTGTCAATTTCTTTCTTCCCCAACAAAACCTTGCTCGTTTAGCGAAAAATCTGGTGGTGCGTTTGCGCTCAGATGCGGTTCCCGGTCATGTATTTGAAGGAAAAATTAATGCCATAAACCCTGAAATTAATACCCAAAGTCGCAGTGTTGAAGTGCAGGCAATTCTGGAAAATACCAATAATCAATTGTTGCCAGGGATGTTTGCCAATATTGAAGTGATTTTGCCCGATATCAATGAGGTATTAATTATTCCAATTACTGCTGTACAGTATGCTAGCTATGGTGATTCAGTGTTTGTTATTGAAAAGCAAAATGAGAACAGTGATGCATTAAATGTGCGACAACAATTTGTACGTTTAGGGGCTGCTCGTGGAGATTATATTGTCGTTGAAAAAGGTTTATCTGCAGGTGACACAATTGTCACCACAGGCGCTTTTAAATTGCGTAACGGGGCACCTATTGTGAGCAATAATACGGTTGTTCCAAAATTTAGTCTGTCTCCATCATTACCTGATCGATAAAATTTTATGGCTATTACGGATATCTTTGTACGTCGTCCTGTATTGGCAATTGTTGTCAGTTTGCTTATTGTTATTGGTGGCTTACAGTCAATAGCTCCCATTTTCGGTGTCAATCTAAATGCTTCGGTTGCTGTACGTCAATATCCACGTAATGATAATGCTGTTGTTAAAATTGAAACCGCTTACATTGGCGCGAGTGCTGAATTGGTGCGTGTCTTTGTGACGACGCCATTGGAGCGGGTGGGTTCCAGTGTTGAAGGCGTAGAGTATGTATCCTCAAGTAGTACCTTGGGTCTATCCACCATTAATGTTCATCTTAAGCTTAATTATGATTCGATAAAGGCCTTATCACAAATTAATACTAAGATTAATCAAGTGCGCAATGAACTGCCTGCTGAAGCAGAAGTGCCGACGATTAATGTTGAATCAGCAGATAGTCGTATTGCTGCGGCTTATCTTAGCTTTACGTCTGATATTTTGGATAATAATCAAATTACCGATTTTCTTGTGCGTGTTGTGCAACCACTTTTGTCTGCCGTTGCGGGTGTACAACGTGCGGATGTATTAGGGGGTCGAAGTTTTGCAATGCGTATCTGGCTTAAACCTCAGCGTTTAGCCGCCCACAATATTACACCCCTTCAGGTTAGAGAGGCGTTAGCAGCCAATAACTTTCTTTCTGCACCCGGGAGTACAAAAGGCGCTACTGTGCAAGTTAACTTGTCGGCGAATACCAATTTGGAAACAGTTGATGAATTTAAAGAGTTGGTTATTCGTACCTTCGATAATGGTGCAATCGTTCGTTTAAAAGACATTGCTGATGTTGAGTTAGGTTCACAGAACTATCAAGCAGATGTACGTTTCTCAGGACAGACAGCAACGTTTATGGGGATATGGCTTCTACCTAATGCCAATTCGCTTGAGGTGTTGCGCCTAGTGCGCGAGGCTATGGAAGATATGCAAAAAACGCTACCATCAGGTATGGAAGCACGTATTGCTTACGATTCTACAAAGTATATTGATGCCTCGATTAAAGAAGTATTGAGTACCTTAATTGAAACTTTACTGATTGTGATTCTGGTGATTTTTCTGTTCTTGGGGTATTTGCGGTCGGTTATCGTGCCGATTATTGCTATCCCTATTTCTTTGGTGGGTGCTGTTTTTTTAATACAGCTTATGGGGTTTAGTATCAACTTATTGACCTTTTTGGCAATTGTTTTATCAGTAGGGTTAGTAGTTGATGATGCGATTGTTATGGTTGAGAATGTTCAGCGGCATATCAGCGAAGGAAAAGACCGTATTGAGGCTGCATTACAAGGTGCGCGGGAATTAGTTGGTCCTGTTATTTCGACAACGGCGGTATTAGTTGCCGTGTATTTACCAGTGGGTTTACAAGGTGGATTGACTGGCTCTCTATTGAAAGAATTTGCTTTTACCTTGGCTGGTGCAGTAATTATTTCTAGTATCGTGGCATTGACTTTATCGCCCATGATGTCGGGTAAGGTGCTCAAAAAAGATGGGGATAAAAATGGGTTTGCCTTAAATGTACATAATATTTTTGAGGCATTTAAAAAGCGTTATCTCGGTTGGTTAGATGCTACATTGGCTGCGCGCCCACAGGCGTTATTAGTTTGGATTGTGATGAGTCTTTTGTGTATACCCTTATTTGACCAGTCAGCGACGGAGTTGGCTCCTAAATAAGATCAGGGCTTTTTTTTTTCATTGGTCGATGACCCGGCAAATATTAACCTAGACCAATCCATTCTTTATGCGGATGCAACCGAACGTATTTTTTCCGATATAGACGAAACCGATTTTGTTTTTCAGATAATTTTCCCAGGTGCTTCCTTTGGTGGTCTGGTGTTATAGCCTTGGGATCAACGTGAACGAACGGTGTTCGAGGTATTGGCTGAAGTACAGCCTAAGGTGAATACTATATCGGGTATTAGGGTTATACCCATATTGCCTCCCGCACTGCCAGGGGGTGGCGATTTTCCGGTAGAGTTACTGGTTACTTCTAGGGATAATGTCGCCAATATACTGGATGTTGCTAAACAGCTGCGCGAGCAGGGTATGCAAGCGGGCTTGTTTGCTTTTCCACCTATTATTGATACTAAGATTGATCAACCGCAGGCGGCATTGGTGATTGACCGTAATAAAGTCGCTGATCTGGGTTTGACGTTGCAGCAGGTGGGTCGTGATGTCGGCATCTTGTTAGGTGGGGGTCATGTCAATAGATTCAATATCAATGGCCGTAGTGATCAGGTTATTCCTCAAGTTAAACGTTCTGCACGACTTACCCCTGACCAATTAGAAAATTTGTATATTTCTGGTCCTAGTAATCAGCTCATTAAACTGAGTACGGTGGCCAGTATCCGGGAAAACGTTGTGCCGCGAAGCTTAAACCGCTTTCAACAACAAAATGCTGTAAAAATCAGTGGTGTTTCGACTAAACCACTGGGAGACGCATTGGCCTTTCTCGAGGCTGCAGCACAACAGCTCATGCCCGATGGTTATGCTCTCGACTATACTGGCGAAGCCCGTCAATTCACACGTGAAGGTAATAAATTTTTACCTGCATTTCTCATGGCTTTATTATTAATCGTTATGGTATTAGCCGCACAGTTTAATAGTTTTCGTGATCCTCTGGTGATTATCGCAGGTTCCGTGCCATTGGCCATGTTTGGTGCACTGGTGTTTGTGTTTTTGAGAATGCCAAACCCCGAAATGCCTTTTTGGACGGATAGTTGGACCACGACATTAAATATTTACTCACAAGTCGGTTTGGTGACATTGATTGGTTTGATTGCCAAAAAAGGTATTCTGATTGTTGAGTTTGCCAATAAGCAGCAAGAAAAAGGTTTGCAAAAACTAGAGGCGATTCGTGAAGCGGCATCGACACGCTTACGACCGATTTTAATGACTAGTGTTGCCACCGTTGCAGGACATTTACCCCTAAATACTGGTTACGGGTGCGGGTGCTGCAGCGCGTAATTCTATTGGTATTGTGCTTGTCAGTGGTATGGCAATAGGAACACTCTTTACCCTGTTTATTATTCCTTTCATCTACATGCTACTTGCAAAGGATATTAACAAGCAAACATCGTAATTTGCTATCATTATTGTTTAATATCTCTATAAGGCGTCCCCCTTGTCCTTTTACAGAATAAATCAGTCTGTTCGTTACTATTTGCTAAGCTTGTTAATCCTGTCAATCGCAACAGGCATTCAAATCGTGTTGCTACCATGGCTGATTGTTGATCATTTTATGCTGGGTTCTGTGTGGGTAGGATGGTTACAAACCGCATTATTACTACCTAATTTATTATTTTTAATGATTGGCGGGGCAGTGGCTGATTACCTGCGTAATATGAATTATTTGCCTCGTATTATTGCGATTAATGGCATCTTACATGTGTCGATGGTTGTTTTTATACGACAGGATATATTGAGTATTTCGTTGTTATTGGTCTATGCCTCCTTTCTGGGTTTAAGTAATGCGTTTATTCAGCCGGGTCGTGAATATTTATTAAAACAATTTTGCCGACAAAAGCTACAAAAGCTGATAGCCAAGAGTAGCTTGTGTGTTTATGGCGGCCAAGTCATAGGGGCTTTAATGGCATCAATGATGGGGGTTGTGCCGATCCATTCCTTGTTTCTATTACAGGCACTTTTGGTTGTGGTGGCTGTGATTTTGTTAAGACAGATGACCAAAAATCAACATCTTACACCGAACCGTGAAGGAGATTCTCCCGTCAGGCTGTCTTTAGTGAAAGGATTCAAGGATATTCGTTCATCTCCTGCCTTGCTCAGTTTAGTGACTATTGTTGGGTTTAGTGGGTTTTTCCATATGGGCATTTTTATCGTCTCCATACCAGTATTGGTACAAGATGTTTATCTGAAGGATGCTGATTTTTATGGTGCCTTACAAGCAGTATTTTTAGCGGGAACACTCATTGCCAGCGTGGTTGTGGTTTATCGTAATGGGTTGAACGCCCCCGGTAAGCGTATTGCATTCAATTTGTTATATGGCGGTGTGATTTTGTTGGCCTTGGGGGCAGGCCCCACCATAACAGGCTTGTTTATATTGATCTTTGTATGGGGCTTCATTGTCGGTATTTCGGCTAATATGGGCAGGACGATACTCCAGCTATTGGCGCCGCCAGACTCACGAGGCCAAGTGATTGCTATTTACCAGTTGTCATTATTTGGTTGTGCACCGTTAGGGGCCGCATTAGGCGGTTATATCATCTCATGGTGGGGGGTTTTACCAGTATTAGTGGGCAGTGGTTTATGTAGTTTTTTAATGTTTATGCTGATTTTACCTGCCAACTCATTATGGAATATTGAGCCCAAGGAATAACAATAACAAAAAGGTTGTTTTTTTGATCTTGTTGTTTGAATTTTGTTCTAAATAAAGTATCATTGCCCCCAGACAGTATTTTGACTGACCACTGATTAGGGCAAGGCCAAGTGTTATCTCAAGTCAAACTTCCGTCCAATAACTAAAAATAACCAATTAGGGGTCTAGGTAACATCGTGTTTAATATTATTGCGTCTATGGTGGTGATGGGGGTTTTAACGGCGTCTGGAGCACAATACTTGGAATCATTGGAAGATAGCTCAGGTAAAACCAGCTAGCAGTATGCTCAAGCAGCATATAAACGCTTTCAGTCTTACGATGAACTTATACCAGGCATTGTAAAGTGGGGCGAGCGTTAAAGCTTGTCTCTAAAGGCAAGTAAGCTGGCGGTAACCGCAACATTAAGTGATTCCACCTCATTTGCCATCGGTATACGGATCAACTCATCACATTGCTGGAAAACCTTTTCACTGACTCCATCGGTTTCATTGCCCAGAATGTAAATAATAAATTGGCTGTCAATGTGATCAGATAGTAATGTTTCTGCATGAGAAGAGAGGCCTAAAATTTTTGCACCGCAGCGTTTGCTGGCATGTAAAGCGTCATCAAGTTGATCGCAATGCAATAATGGTGTTTTAAACAAGGTACCAGTACTGGCTTTTATCACAAGAGAGTCCAGACGAGCACAGCCTTTCCGGGGAACAATCAGTCCATCAATACCACTGGCACACACCGAACGAATAATCATACCTAGATTTTGTGGGTTGGTAATTCCGTCAAGGGCAATCAACCGAAGGGTTCTTGTGGCATCAACAGACCCTAAGAAATCCTGATAATCTTGATGGTCAGTACAGAGTACATCAATACATACCCCTTGGTCCTGTTTGGCATTTTTTGAAATTCGTGAAAGCGCTGGCTGGTCATGGTAAACAATATCTATATTACGTTTATTGGCCAGTTCACAGATATCTTCAATAATTCCCTGATGTTTATTGGATGTTGATAAGTGTAGGCGATATAACGTTAAACGTGCGTCTTTAAGTACTTCTAGCACTGGCTTACGTCCATAAACGGTAATAATTTTTTTTAAGAATTGCTTCTTTTCATTGTATTCTTCGCTATTGTTTTTATGTGGCATATAATAGTTTTTAATGATTGCTGATGGATAAATATGAATAAGGAATAATATATCATTGAATGGTTTTGGTATGAATTTTTTAAAAAAACCATCTTATTATCTCAATCGCTATGTGACTTTATTAGGTAAAATTATGTCGTATGAATAGGCGTTGTTTTTCACTCAGCCCTTCAATACCGAAATATGACCGTTATGCGTCTGGTTTTTGAAAATAGCCGTCTTCTTCGTGTTCTAATAATGCTCGCAGTACGTCACTACGACTAATCAGGCCGACCAGTTTGCCTGTCTGAACTACAGGGTAGTTTTTAGGGCGGTTGGTCATGATGGTTTGCGCCAGTTCTACGATACTGGTATCTGGTGCAACGCTGATAACCTCAGTCTTCATAACGGTAGCGACAGCGCCGGGTTCTTCTGAATAGAAGGCATCATTGAGCATATCTTTGACACAATCTTGCTCTGAAACATAGCCAACTAGTTTGTTATTGTCATCTACAACAGGAAGCCCGATAATTTTTTCTTTTAACATCAGACTGACTGCATCTTTGATTGAGGTTGATGCTTTAATAGCATGAGGGTCGTGATCCATAAAGTCGCTAACAAGGATTGAGTGCATGGTGGTGTCTCCCCCTTTACTGGTTATTTTTTCCAGTAGTTTAGCTCATATTACAGATTTTGCTATAGGCACTTATGGTTTGTGTATAACCCATTAACAGGGCATCAATGGTTAATGCATGACCAATAGACACTTCAGCAATACCAGCAATACTAAGAAAATCGGGTAGATTTTTCAGATTGAGATCATGGCCGGCATTCACCTTTAGACCCAATTCATGTGCGGTAATGGCTGCTGTACGGTAACTTGTGAGACTGATGTGGTAATCGTCATTGGCATGGGCCTCAGCGTACGGGCCTGTATAGAGCTCGATCCGATCCGCTCCCAGATGCTTTGCATGGTGTATTTGTTCTGGGTCAGGATCCATAAACAGGCTGATACGGACACCCTGTGATTGTAGCTGCTCAATAACAGGAGTTAACTGCTCGCCATCATTGGAAAGGTTAAACCCATGATCTGAGGTTAACTGCTCAGAAGCATCCGGCACTAGAGTTGCCTGATCCGGTTTCACTGCATCAACAAGCGCCATAAATCCAGGATAATCATTACTAGCGGGTTCAAAAGGGTTGCCTTCGATGTTGAATTCGATATTTTTATAGTGCGTAACTAATTCAGCTAATTGGTAAACATCATTGGGGCGAATATGTCGTTGATCTGGACGAGGGTGTACGGTAAGGCCCTGTGCGCCAGCATCGATAGCCATACGCGCAAATTCACAAACATCGGGTGAGTTGCCTTCGCGTGAGTTGCGTAGCAGCGCAATTTTGTTGAGATTAACACTTAAGGCAGTAGGCATCAGGGCAGTGCCTTTTTAAAGGGCTTTACAATGACTTGGCTATAGACGCCGGCTGCCAGATACGGTTCATCATCTGCCCATTGTTGTGCTTCGCTTAGAGAGTGAAATTCAGCAATAATCAAGCTGCCAGTAAAACCTGCCTCGCCGGGTTCTTCCGCGTCAATAGCCGGGAAGGGGCCAGCAACCAATAACCGCCCCTCCTGTTTTAACTGTTGCAAGCGTTCAATATTCTTTGGACGTGTTTGTTGACGTTGTTTTAGGTTATCAGGGTTGTCTTCACAAATAAAGGTGTACCACATGGGATAATCTCACATTTAATATTATTACTAGGGTTGGTTAAGAATATCTTCTAGCTCTAGTTGCGTCAGTTTTTTAATTTGTTTAAACAAATAAAATAGAGCAAACATCATCACGATCGTTGCCGGAACAGCAATGACGGGGAAACTTAATGCCTGCATCTTGGCGAGTTCTGCGTTAAATGCGGCAGTCCCTGGTTTGCTGACTAAGAGTACAACCGCCAGTATATAGTTTAGGGCGGACGACACAATAAACGACAACGCTAGCAGATAAGAGGCATTTGTCAGTGCTTTTTCAAAATCTTCCTCAGTACCGTATCGGACGAGTGCGGCATTGACCTTTTCAACCTGCATGATTTTGTCATTGTATAAAAACGTTTTTACCAGTGGGTAACGTGTTTTTAACGAGACTAAGGTGACCAACGCAAATAACCCCGGGATGCCAGCCTCTTTAATGGCAATATATTCAGGAGGTAGTTTTAATAAAGCCATACCACCTGTCAGCATAATGCTAACAATGCCAATGGCAGAAAAAAGATTAAACTTGCCGCTGGTAAAAAAGTCTTTTAGGCCATAGGCAATGGGAAACGATAGTGCAACGATAATTGCCAACTCGACGCCTAGGCTATCGTCATCACTGAACTTTGAAAGAATAACCGTGGGAATAATAATATTGACGAGTATATTAACCAGCATATTTTCCTGTTTTGCCGGTTTGTCGATATTGGGTGTTTTTGCTTCAGACATAGATTTAATTGTTTAATTCATGGGTTAACTTGGCGATAATAGTTTATCGCACTGGCGCCTATAAGAGAATCCTATGTACGACCTGCATTCACACAGTTATTACTCTGATGGGCAGTTATCACCAGAGGCGCTTGTCATGTCAGCAAAGGAAAGAGGGGTAAAAACTCTGGCATTGACAGACCATGACAATATCGACGGTATTGAAGAAGCTCGTTTGGCAGCTGGAGATGAGGTGCAAATTGTTCCTGGCATCGAGTTCTCATCAGTGTGTGAATATGGCAACTTTGGGCAGACCAAAGGTATTCACATTGTCGGCTTAAATGTCGATCTAGCGTCATCTATATTGCAGGACGCGGTTAAGCATCAAGTAAGTGTAAGACAAATCCGGGCACAAGCCATTGCCGGGCGTCTGGAAAAAAAGCTGGGCATTAATCATGTGTTTGACGGGGCTTCTCGTTATGCCCGGGGGGCTATTATTGGGCGACCTCACTTTGCCCAATATTTGGTGGACAATGGCCATGTTAATACTATCGCTGAAGCGTTTAAAAAATACCTAGGGGCAGGTAAAGTGGGTGATGTTAAGCAGTGTTGGCCCAACGTTGAGACCGTGGTCCAGTGGATTGTACAATCAGATGGTATTGCTGTTTTGGCACATCCAGCAAAATATGAGCTGACCCGTAGAAAGCTTTATCATTTGCTTGAATGTTTTACAACCGCAGGGGGGCAAGCAATGGAAGTGGTCAGCGGAAAACAGAATAAAACGGTCACAGATACATTACAGCGTGCAGCACAGGATTTTTCGTTATATGCATCGTTTGGTAGTGATTTTCATGCTCCCGATAAACCTTGGCAATCTCTGGGTGAATATAGCCCTGTGCCTGAGAACTGCCAGCCCGTATGGCAGTTGTTTTAAATTTTTACAGAGAGTGTTATGGCAAAACTATTAACTATCCATCCTGAAAACCCTCAAGCTCGTTATATCAGTCAAGCTGTCGATATTATCCGCCGTGGTGGTTTAGTGGCTTACCCGACAGATTCGGCGTATGCATTGGGTTGCCATATTGGAGACAAAATGGCCCTAGATCGTATTCGGGGTATACGCCAATTGGATAAAAACCATAACTTTACGCTGGTTTGTCGTGATTTGTCTGAAATAGCGACCTATGCCAAGGTGAACAATCAGGTCTTCCGTATGATTAAAGCCTATACGCCGGGCCCATTCACGTTTATTCTGGAATCAACCTCAGAGACTCCACGCCGTTTAAAACACCCCAAACGCAAGACAATTGGTTTGCGTATTCCGGACAACGCTATTGCTCTGGCATTGTTGGAAGCGTTGGATGAACCGATGATGAGCAGTACCTTGATTATGCCCAGTGACTCTCAGCCATTAACTGACCCTTATGATATCCGTGAAACATTGCATCATCAGTTGGAACTGGTCATTGATGGCGGTTTTTGCGGCATGGAGGCAACGACGGTAGTGGATATGACGGGGGAGGAGCCTGTTATTGCTCGTCAGGGCTGTGGAATTTTTTAATAAAATAACAAGTACCCAAGATCAAAATGTGTAACACACCGCTTGAAAATAGCCATTCAAGACCATTGGAGGCAGGGATGCCGGAAATGAGCTACATGGATGTATTTATGCGTGTCTTGAATGGCTCTTTTCAACCAGCGCAACACGTTTAGATCTGTCTATTAAATTCATTGTTTTTTTAAATTATAATTATTTTTTTTTAATAGTTTTAGTATATGATTTGATTTAATCAATGCTTGATGATGGAGGGGAGGTGAATATGCAACAGACACATATTATTAATATTGGTATTGTTGAAGAAGATCGTCGTGATATTGCGCAGGGTGTCAGTGAGTTATTGGCAGATACTTACACCTTATATTTAAAGACCCATAACTTTCATTGGAATGTTGTGGGCCCTAAGTTTCATGATTTGCACTTATTATTCGAGGAGCAGTATACAGAACTAGCAACTGCAGTAGATGATATTGCTGAGCGTATTCGTACACTAGGGTTTCCTGCTCCGGGTACTTATAGTGAGTTTGCCGAGTTAAGTGCTATTGAGGAAACAGCGGGGGTGCCTGTTGCGGATGAGATGGTGCGAATGCTTACCGAAGACAATGAGACGGTAGTGCGTACCGCACGTCGGGTCTTAGGAGTGGCTCAAGAAGCCAATGATGAGTCAACAGCCAGCTTGATTTCAGACCGTATGGTGAGTCACGAAAAAACGGCTTGGATGTTAAGAAGTTTGTTGGAGGTTTAGTGTCTGTTATAATCTCGCAATATTTTCGACTCGTGAGAGTCCAATTGATTGTGGGATATAATGACAACAACAAACGATATCGCTTATTCGCCTGCCGATATAGAGGCAACGGTTAAACCTGCGCAGGACGAAATTCCTTTCGCGCTGGTAAATGGGGAGGCTTATACGGAACTCCCGAAAGACCTATATATTCCCCCTGATGCATTGGAAGTCATCCTTGAAGCGTTTGAAGGGCCCCTTGATCTTCTTTTATACCTGATTCGTCGCCAGAATATTGATATTTTGGATATTAATGTCGCACAGATTACCCACCAATATGTGTCTTATGTGGAAATGATGAATGCCATGCAGTTTGAGTTGGCTGCAGAATATTTGGTGATGGCGGCCATGCTGGCAGAAATTAAGTCACGTATGCTACTCCCCCGTGTTAAAGAAGAGGAAGAGGAAGGTGAAGACCCGCGTGCGGCGTTGATTCGCCGTTTACAGGAGTATGAGCGCTTTAAAACAGCAGCCGAGGATATAGAAGAGATGCCACGTATGCATCGTGATATCCATCAGGCAGCCGCGCAAGCACCGGATCGTAATTTGACACGCCCTGACCCGGACGTGGAGATGAGAGAAATACTGTTAGCCTTATCCGAAGTATTGCGACGTGCGGATATGTTTGAGAGTCATCAGGTCGAGATGGAGCGTATGTCGACTCGTGAGAGAATGACCCAAGTGCTTGAACGTTTAAGTGCGGAAAAAGTATTTGTGCCTTTTGTAAGCTTGTTTACTGTTTCTGAAGGCCGTTTAGGTGTGATTGTCACCTTTATGGCGGTGATGGAGCTGCTTAAAGAGTCTCTGATTGATATTGTACAAAATGAATCTTTTGGCCCGATTCACGTTAAGGCCAAATCAGAATAGCCATACTAGGTACTATGTGTGATGGAAAAAGATCAACTGAAAAAAATTATTGAAGGCGCATTATTAGCTTATGCGCAGCCGCTATCGACGGATAAACTGCATTCCCTGTTTGCCACAGAAAGTGCTGATACCGATGAAGGTGAGAAAACTATTATTGCTGCTGACGTGGCTAAAGAAGATATCAATGCAGCCTTGGAAACACTTCAACAAGAGTGTGAAGGTCGCGGGTTTGAATTGAATAAAGTTGGCAGTGGTTGGCGTTTTCAGGTGCGTGAAGAAACCGCGCCTTGGGTAAATAAGCTGTGGGCAGAAAAACCACAGCGCTATTCACGAGCATTGATGGAAACCTTGGCGATTATCGCTTATCGCCAACCGATTACTCGTGGTGATATTGAAGAAATTCGTGGTGTTGCGGTGAGTGGTCATATCATTAAAACACTTAGCGAGCGCGAATGGGTCAAGGTCATTGGTCATCGAGATGTGCCCGGTCGGCCGGCATTGTATGCAACTACTAAACAATTTTTGGATTATTTTAATTTGGAAAGCTTGGAAGAACTCCCCAGTTTGCAAGAGCTGACAGATATTGAAGCCGTAACACCACAATTGGATCTGTCTGAAAGTTCTGACGAAACGTCCCCAGAACAAACATCTGATGAACAAACATCGTCAGACGACGCCGTAGAGCAAGTACAAGAAACACCAGAGCATGCATCATCTGATAATGCCGATCTTGATGATGAACAGGTTATCCATTGATGAATAAATCTGTCGACTTGTCTTCCGATTCTCCGCGAGGAGAAAAGTTACAAAAAGTATTGGCGCGTGCGGGACTGGGTTCTCGACGCGAAATGGAACGTGTCATTGAACAAGGAAAAGTGGTTGTTAATGGTAACGTTGCACAGCTTGGTGATCGTGTTGAAGTAACCGATCGGGTTGAGGTTAATGGCCGCCGCGTACAACAGGTCAAGCCTGAACAACGACGTATTCGCGTATTATTATATAACAAGCCCGATGGTGAGATATGCACTCGTTCAGATCCGGAAGGCCGTCCGACCGTCTATGACCGTTTGCCACCGATTAAAGGCGACCGTTGGATATCCGTCGGTCGTTTAGATTTCAATACCAGTGGTTTATTGTTGTTCACCAATGAAGGTGAGCTAGCGACCCAACTCATGCACCCTTCTTCTAATATTGATCGTGAATATTTGGTGCGAGTTCAGGGTGCCGTCGACAATGATATGAAACAGCGCTTGCGTGATGGTGTTATGCTGGAAGACGGTGTCGCTAAATTTACCGATATTGTAGATGGTGCAGGCGAAGGGAGTCGTAATCAGTGGTTTTACTGTGTGGTGATGGAAGGGCGCAATCGAGAAGTACGTCGTTTGTGGGAATCTCAGGGTGTGACCGTGAGTCGTTTGAAGCGTGTGCGTTACGGTAATATTTTTATTCCTTCTCATGTGCGAGTAGGGCAGTGGATAGAGCTCGATAATAAGGAAATAAAAGATCTTTGTTTAACTGCAGGTACGGAAGCACCAGAGTCTCAACCATTAACACGTGCGCAGAAAGAGATTCGTGAGCGGCACCAGCGCAAGCTGCGTAGCAGCCGGCAGACAGTCAATAATCGTAAAAAGTCTAAGCGCTAACGGTTAGTGTTGTTTAATAGACAGGTTGCGTTTGGTGTGGCTTTGCTGATCGTTGTTGGTAAACTCTACGCGATTACGACCATTATTCTTGGCAACATACAGTACTTTATCTGCCTGTTCCATCATTTCTTCGGGTGTTTTGCAAACAGCTGAACAACTGCCTCCAATACTGATGGTTACACTTAATGTTTTTTTATCCCCTTTCTTTACGGGTACTTTTACCGCAGAGACATTTTCACGAATTCTTTCTGCAATAATCATCGCGCCTAACAAATTACTCTTATTTAAAATAATGACAAATTCTTCGCCACCATAACGATAGGCCACATCGGTTTGACGAGTTGTTGATAGGATACAATGAGCTACTTCCTTAAGTACTTTATCTCCCATTGCATGCCCATACGTGTCATTAATACTTTTGAAATGATCAATATCAAGCATTAACACACAAAAATCTTGATCGTAACGTTGTGACATTTGCCACTCGTGTTTGATTGCCGTCTCTAATGCTCCGCGATTTCCCAAGCCTGTGAGTGGATCACGTAGTGCTTGTTGAATGGCATCTCGGTAATGAATCGCGTTGCGCAAAGGGTAAATTAATATGCTTAATAAACTTTCGATATGTAATAGTTCAGATTCGGTAAAGCGTTGTTTACGGCTGAAAATAATATTACCTAATTCTTCGCCATGTAAATTCAAGGAATAGTCTGTCGTATGTGTCGTTATTTTTCCAAGTTTGAGATCAAGGCTTTTTTCTGGCAATAGATAAGAACAACTATTAATTTTAAGGAGTTGCTGTAATTGTCCAAAGAAAAGATCAAACAACGGTTCCAGTTTAAGTGTTGTTTGTAACAATGCCGTTAGCTGTAACTGAACATTGGTTTCTGTTGCATTAGCAGCTTGTAAAATATGTTCCTGATCCAGTATATTCTCTGCACTACTATGAACATGCTTGTCCGGTGATTGATAAACAGTTGTCGCCATAATTCTATCCATCAAGATTGTCACTGCTAAACCTCTTATCGACGTTTGTCGGGGATGGTTTAGCAAAAATTGTGTGAAAAGACTTTTTTGTCTTTGGTATTGCTAATGCGAAAACTGTACCAAATGTATGCAAAATCATTTTTATCTATAAAAAACAAGGGATAAAAGTATGAAGAAATGGGCGCCAACGGTTTATGTCAATCGCTTGACACAATTTTATCGTCTATATAAAGCCTAAAAGTGTCATCAATTTGAGAAAGAGGAACGTTTTTGCCGCTTGCAGTTACCGATAATCCTTGGGACAATCGGCTCCTTTGACGCTCTGTCCAAGCCAGTAACTACGGATATGAAAACGATGTCAGATGTATGAGAAAATATTATTAAAGACGTAAATCATTCACTTGATCGTATTGTTTATGGCAAAAGCAAGGAGTTGCGCCAAGCAATTGCTTGTTTAATCGCTGGCGGGCACCTACTAATTGAAGATTTACCCGGTATGGGTAAAACTACTATGGCTCAGGGTCTTGCAAAAGTCTTTGGGCTTGATTTTCAACGTATACAGTTTACCAGTGACCTATTACCTGCAGATGTTATTGGCACGTCTATTTATCATCAGACGGATGGTAAATTCACTTTTCATCCCGGCCCGTTATTTACTCAGGTATTACTAGCAGATGAAATTAATCGGGCGTCGCCCAAAACTCAAAGTGCGTTGTTAGAAGCGATGGGTGAGTATCAGGTAACCGCTGATGGTCATACCTATTCTTTAAAAAAACCTTTCTTTGTCATTGCCACACAAAACCCACTGCAGCAATCAGGTACATTTCCCTTGCCTGAGTCACAGTTGGATCGTTTTATGATGCGCGTATCTTTGGGTTATCCCTCTATAGAAGCAGAACAACAATTACTGCGCAACGGAGGAACACAAGACCAACTGGCAACGTTGGATCCTGTCATTACGGCTGAACAGCTAGCTGAGTTGGGAAATAAAGTTCACCATGTGCAAGTCAGTGACAATGTACTCCATTATTTGCAACGGTTGTTGGCATACACCCGTGAATCTGACGATTTTGTGTGTGGATTATCTCCGAGAGCGGCATTGTCTTGGTTGCACGCCGCAAAAGCCTGGGCAGTGTTACAACAACGTGATTATCTTATACCGGATGATCTGCAGGAATTGGCGCTGGTTATTATCGGTCATCGCTTATTGCCAAAAGAGAGTCTGGCGTTGGCAACAGCCGCAGTGAATCGTATGCTGCAGCCAGTTTCTGTGTTGAATTGATGCGACCGTTTGCCGTTTTTTCCCGTTGGCATCAACGCTGGTTAAAACGGCGCATTCCTCCTTCAAGATATCATACCCTAGATCGTAAAAATATTTTTATCTTTCCTAACAAAACAGGCTTTGCTTTCTTGTTGACTGTCTGCCTTTTATGGTTACTAGGAACCAACTATCAAAATAATCTAGTGATTATGTTGGCGTTTTTACTGATCTCTTTAATGCACACCTGTATTTTTTACACCTACCAGAATTTTTCAGGTCTTTGTATTGAATTGAGGTCAATAGAGAATGGGTTTTGTGGTGATTTTTCTCAAGTCACGTTATTACTGAAAGGTAAGCACCCGCATCATAATATTTTAATGCAGTGGAATGATAGTGAGCCGGTGTCTGTGAGCCTTGAAAAAAATTGTTCACAGATGATTACCCTGTGTTTACCGTTAAATGATCGTGGCTGGTTAGTCCCCGGAAGATTGACGTTGGCTACTCAGTATCCTTTGGGACTATTAATATCTTGGACACATATCGATTTCGGTATTCGTATTTTGTCCTATCCAAAACCTATAAAAACCATATTGCCAGATAAACAATGGACGGTTATAGAAAGTGATAACAGTGAACAGGTGGTGAATCGTTCAATATCGGATATGGTTGATGATATTGCACATTTGCGTGAGTATCAGAAAGGGGATGTTGCTAGAGATATTGCCTGGAAAACCTTCGCCAAAGGTCAGGGGCCCGCTAAGAAAGTGTATGAGTCTATGACAGCAGTAGAAAAACAACAGTGGTTCGATTGGGATAGGTTCTCTGGTTTTTCTATAGAAGAAAGGTTGTCTCGCCTGTGTTATTGTGTGTTACAAGAGGAGAAAAATAATTATTTTTACGGCTTAAAATTACCGGGCTTGATATTACCTTTGGGTAGTGGAGCCGCACATCAAACCAATTTATTACAGGCTTTGGCCCTATATAACAAAGACACAGGTGAAGGTACTGAGCCCTGAGTTGCCCCTGAGCCGACAACTCTTACGTTTGCTGCTGATTGTTTATTGTTTAGTGATTTTTTTACATCGAGAAAATGTTTATTGGTGGATGCTGTTGTCCTTTATCGGTATCTCTCTGTGGAGAGTCAATATACAGCGTCAGCAATGGCGACAACCGCGCACGCTGTTAAAGATATTATTGGTCGTGCTGAGTTTCTCATTGGTATTGGTGGAATACCGCCAGCTATTTGCCTTTGAACCCATGTTGATGATGTTATTGTTCGCTTTAGGCCTTAAAATAATGGAACTGCGATATCGACGTGATTATGTTTTAGTACTTTTTTTATCCTGCTTTATTGTTGCCTGCAGTTTCTTATTTAAACAATCTATTTTGCACAGCTTGTCTGGTTTATTAACGGTTGTCTTTATTATTGTTGCGCTATTACAAGTGCATTATCAATGGCAGATACATTATTCATTACAGCAATCTTTTTCTCTGGCGATTAGAATGTTATTGCAAAGTATGCTGTTAATGGTTGTGTTAATGTTGGTTATACCGAGAATAGCTCCACTATGGTCAGTACCGTTGACCTCTGGAACAGCCACTAGCGGTATTAGTGATAGTATGGCACCTGGAGATTTTGATCAGTTGATTCGCAGTAATGAATTGGCATTCCGTCTGTCGTATATAGCATCAGAACCGTTGGCGCCATCACAACTGGCGTGGTTTGGTGTTTGATAAGTTTGATGGACGGCGTTGGCAGCGCTCCATACCCATTAACCAAGTGGTTAACCAAAAAAATAATCAATCAACGGTACGATCACAAGCTGAAAAAGTCAGTTATGAGATCATTTTGGAGCCTACCGGGCAACATTGGTTGTATGGTATTGCCGATTTTTCTATAGAAAATAATAATTTATCAACTATTTATACCAATGTCGGAGAGGTATTTGTTAAAGATAGAATTGATCAGCGTATTAAATATGTTGCGAATTCGTATAAATCGGCGCCTCAACATGCTATGGCGGCTGATGAATATCAACGCTTAATAGCGTTGCCGGACAACATTAACCCTGAAACCAGAAAACAGGCTCAGCAGTGGTATGCAGAATCCGATAACGCTTTGGATTACATTAATACGGTCTTGGATTTTTATCGTTCCCACTTTACCTATACGCTCCCTCCCCCTAAATTAGGTATTCACAGTGTGGATGAATTTTTGTTTCAATCGCAGCAGGGGTTTTGTGAGCACTATGCCAGTAGTTTGGTGGTATTGATGCGTAGTGTCGGTATTCCTGCCAGAGTAGTTGTGGGGTATCAGGGTGGACGATGGAATGCTAAAGAAGCGTTTTTGAGTGTCTATCAACGCGATGCTCATGCGTGGGCTGAAGTATGGTTGCAGGGTAGTGGTTGGTTGCGTGTTGATCCCACTGCTGCAGTGTCAGCGCTTAGAATTGAGCAGGGTTTGGAAGCGGCATTGCCAGAAAGTGAAAGGCAGCAGTTATCACATTACGCAACCGATTATCGTTGGGTTAAATATTGGTATGGTCAATGGCAAACGTTGAACTATCGTTGGCAACATTGGGTACTTGACTATGATGCCGTCAAACAAAAAAATCTATTGCAGTCGCTTTTGGGAAAGGTTACTTCTTTTAAGTTGGCATTATTATTATTGATTCCGTTGATCATTGTTGCTTTGGTTTTGAATATTGGTTTGTTATTGCGTTATCTCACACCACTGGATAGAGAACATAAAATAATAAATAAAGTACACAAAAAATTAACAGCGCTAGTGGTAGATAAGCAACCCGGAGAAACGCTCAATCAATATCTTCAGCGTGCCAGCGAGTACCTGCCTGAACGTTTACACACTCTACAACAGTTACAGTTAATACTGGAGACGTTATTTTATAAACCTGAAGCGGATAGAAGCCAATGGGATAAGGCAGATAAGATCATCCGAACGTTGTAAGACTACGAATGTAAAGACTGCGCGCGCGCCATCAAGCAAATGCTTACCAGATGAGCCACGGTTTCTAAACAATGTAGAAGCCGTGGCTGAAGGCTAAGACGCGTGTGCGCATACTATTAATATAGACGTTAGTGAGTGTTATTCAATTTTATAAACAATGAGTGGGTCGCGGGAGACCAGCCAGTTTACTGGCGACCTTGGCTGGGCTGGGTGGAAACAGACGCATTAAATAGAGACTATTACCTTTTTCCTTGCCCAGATGTAATGCGGTATATTTTACCAGTGCCCGCATTGCGGGTGATACCTCGAACTCCTTATAAAACGCGCGTAGTAGATGGATAAGTTCCCAATGTGCAGCAGATAACTCAATATGATCTTGTTGTGCAAGCTCGGTAGCAATCGCTTCTGTCCATTGAGTATGATCCTTGAGATAACCCTCTTTATCGGTGGCAATCATAGTTAAAACCAGCTGTGTGATAAAGGGTGTTCAACGCTGAGCTCGACAAACCTGTTGTCATTAATGAGATGGATGTTTTGTAATAAATGACTCTCTTCGATGCCACGCGCGTCAATATCGTCTTGCAAGGCATAACAATACTGAATGCGACCTAAGTGCTCTGCCTGATTATGGCTATTGATTGCCCCATAAACACCATCGCCCATCAATAAAATGCTGTCTCCGGTTTTATAACGTGTAAGGCACTGATGCAATGCCTGATGATGAAATGGCGATTGATTGACAATATGAAGAATCTTTTTCATGATTAAAAACTCAACAAATGGTCTTGGGTAGACATTAACTCTTGCACTTGAGGCGCTGTTAATACAGATACAGGAATTGTGATGTTTTTATCACTGAGTCCGCGTTGGTGTAGTGATTGTTCACAGACAAAGAGTTGATCAATATCATACAGGGTAAATGCAGACAGTATTTTGTGTACATTTTTTTGTTGATTTTTCTCGGGTAATTGTGCGTGGTTTAGTTGGAAAACGCCATCATCGATAAAGAGGATACTGAGTGTTTGTCCGTAAGCCGAGCTTGCCAGAATTGCATCCAGCGCCTCTTTGGCGATAATGTTGCCGTAAGGTGATTGGCGCAATATAAATAATAACTTCATTTAGCCTCCGAAAGTTAGTATGCGATCGGAGTTTACCGCTGCATCTACCAGTTGCCCCAGACCAGAGAGTTCAAAAGCGGGCAATAAATTATGCGCAGTTTTGTCGTAGCGTATTGCTTCTTGTTCGTTAATAATGCCGCGTCTTAATCCTGCAGCAATACAAACAACCATATCAATATCATATTGTTTGGCTAATATCTGCCATTGTTCTGTCAGCGCTAATTCATCTTGAGGTATCGTGTTGAGACCTGAGCCGTGTTGTACGCCCTCATGATAGAAAAAAACGCGATAGATACTGTGCCCAGCGACCAACGCAGCTTTTGTAAAGCGATAAGCATTTAGCGCAGAGCAAGATGAGGGTGAGCTGTAAATGGTCAATGAAAATATCATAACGACGATTGTACAAAAAAAGCCCCGTAAACGGGGCTTTTTATTAATACCATTGCTTTAATAATTACTTAGTCGTCGCTCAATGCGCCCAGCAAATGCAGAAGGCTCGTGAACAGGTTATAAATATCTAAATACAATGCCGTCGTTGCCATAATATAATTGGTTTCACCGCCGTTAATGATGCGGCTAGTGTCGTAAAGAATAAAACCAGACATTAACAGTACGATCAATGCACTCATCGCCAGTTGGAAGCCAGCAATTTGAACACCGAAGAAACCTGCAATCATAACGCCTACCATGGCAATAATTGCGACCATTAAGCCAGTGAACAAAAAGCCACCCATAAAGCTGAAGTCTTTACGTGTGGTTAACACATAAGCCGACAAAGAGAAGAAAACCAATGCCGTGCCGCCCAGTGCTTGCATAACAATAGAGCCACCGTTGGCCATGGCTAGGTAGTGATTAAGTATGGGTCCCAGTGCTGCGCCCAGTAAGCCAGTAAAACCAAATACCACAAATATACCTGCTGATGAGTTAGCCGTGCGTGGTAGTACAAACCACACCAGTAACAGAGCTCCAATACTCATCATTAGACCAGCGCCGTGACCAAGACCAATAGCCATGGAAATGCCGGCAGTTATAGCACTAAACAGCAAAGTCATTGCCAGCAGTGCATAGGTATTACGTAGAACCTTACTGGTTTCAAAGCTCGAAAGAGCGCCCGTTTGTTGGTTAGTGATGTCCTGCATATTAATACCCTCGTTATTTACTGTGTAAACCTAATAAAGTGAGTAGAAATAACCTTTTATTGCATAAGGTTAGATATTTAGCTGTTGCCTTAATCATACAAGGCTAAGTGACAAAATCAAGTGCCAATTCCGTAAAAATAATGACCATGCTTGTCTAAAAAAGTTTCTTGTTATTCCTCTAGTACTTGTGGCGCTGTGTTGGGTTTTTCATATGATAACCGCCTGATTTTATTGGGTTTATGGTAAGAGTCAAGTCCTGAAACCGCCACGCTATCAGTGGTGTCTATATCAATTAAGCCGTCTTCTCGTACGCAGTTTTCCTGAATTTTGACATGGATAATTTCACCAATAACCAATACTGTTTTATTGCTCAGTGTTAGGTGTTCCTGATATTTGAGGCCAACGTGTACTCGACTTTGTGCGACAAAAGGCGCGTTAATACCCTCATACCACTCTTCTGTGAGGTTTGTGGCCTCAAATTCAGATTGTTCACGTGGGTAGCGAGCCGAGGTCTGATGAGCAGCATTCAGGATGTCACTGTTAACGTGATTCAAGGTGTAATAACCTGTTTGCAGTAAATTTTCGAGTGTATGACGTTCCGCTGAATGAGGTCTATTGATAAACCCCATCAATGCTGGATCAGCACCCAAATGAAAAGCGGAGCTGATAATGGCAAGATTGGTTTGCCCCGTCTCGGACACAGTGCCAATTAAGTTGGCACTTTTGAAGCCTGATAATGAATTAATAAAATTCACTCGAAAGCGTTGTGGCATGGCTTCGATAGTATGTTGATCGAATATAGTCATATTTTGATTGCTGTACAAACGACGATATATACGAAAATAAGGGCAGTTGGGATGAATTCAAGGAGGAATAATGGCGGTGGGGCAGGGATTCGAACCCTGGGAGCTGTTACACTCAACGGTTTTCAAGACCGCCGCTTTCGACCACTCAGCCACCCCACCGGAAAGAGACGCGAATTATACAGGGGTTTTCTCTGACATCAAGCCTAAGCATTTAATTTTTCAGAGAAAAACCGGTGTACAGACGATTATACCTCACTGACACTTTTTGCTGGAGCTTCTGCTTCCGCTGTTAACGTAGCATTAAGGTTTTCCTGACGGTTACGGGGATCATTAGCTGGTCGAGGCAATTCGCGTGGTTCGTGAGCGATATTCGCCGCTTGTGCAGTATTCAGTGGCTGACCAGTGAAACTTTCCGGGTTTGTCGTTGTGATCACCAAGTCAGTCACTGGTTTGGCTTGTACCCGAGGATCATTTTCTGCACGTGAATAGGTCACCGGTTCAGCTTTTACCTCTGGTTTTTCTGCAGCAGCTTGCTCCTTTTTGGGCTGTTTGGCTTCGGTTTTCTTTGCCTTTGGTTTAGTCGCTTTTGTTGTGTCATTTGCCGTGCTTGCTACTGTTTTTTCTATAGCATTATTGGCTTCATTCGCCGCAATATGTGCAGTATTTTCCGCGGGTTGATCAGGGGTGTGTTGCTCTTGAGTATTTTCAACAGTGGCTTCTACGCGTTCACCACGCTGGCGTTGTCGATTACGTGGTTTACGATTGGCCGGGCGTTTCTCGGGACGATTATCTTTTTGTTCGGTGTTTTCTGTTGCATTATTTTCATTGCCGGCAACGTCAACATTATTGTTTTGTTGTTCATTGCGTCCTTTACGATTACGACGCCGGTTACGCCCTTTTTCAGTATTGCGATTTTCAGTGTTTTGCTCACCGCTTGCAGCCGTTTGCTTATCTGCCGTTTTATTCCTGTCGTTAGTGCGCTTGTTCTGATTGTTTTGATTATTACCACGGCGATTGTTGTTGCGACCACGTCTGTTTTGAGGCTTACGATTATTATTTTTTCGGCCTTTGGTATTTTTCTTTTTGGGAGCGGGTGTTAGTAATTCTCCCAGAGCTTTAAGTAGTCGAGATAGCAAACCAGGTTTTTTGGGTTCTTTAGACACTGGGGCAGGTTCTGCCGGAGGTAACTGCTGCACGGCAGGTTTTGCTAACGGTAGTGGCTTTTTATCGGGTGCTTCAAGAGAATTATCTTCTGCATTACCAGTAATTTTATAACTGGTTTCAAAGCCTTCTGTGGCATCGTCGCGTAAGCGTTGTACTTCATAATGCGGTGTGACCATCTCAGCATTGGGTACGATGACAATACGCGTATCATTGGCTATTTCGATGGCGCCAATGGCACGACGTTTCTCGTTCAGAAGATAAGTCGCGACTTTTACAGGCGTAATCGCGCGAATCTCAGCACTGCGTTCTTTCTGAGCTTCTTCTTGTACTAAACGTAGAATAGATAATGCAATCGATTTTGTAGAACGAATCGTACCTTGACCATTACAGCGCGGACAGATTTTAGAGGTGGTTTCACCCAGTGAAGGACGTAAGCGCTGACGCGACATTTCCAATAGTCCAAAGCGTGAAATTTTACCGACCTGAACACGGGCACGATCCATTCCTAGGGCTTTTTGCATACGCTCTTCCACTGCACGCTGGTTACGTACGGGTTGCATATCGATAAAGTCAATAACAATCAGCCCGCCAATATCACGTAAGCGTAGCTGGCGCGCAATTTCATCAGCGGCCTCAAGATTGGTTTGTAGTGCGGTCTCTTCGATATCACCACCTTTCGTTGCGCGCGCCGAGTTAATGTCGACGGCGACTAATGCTTCGGTGACATCGATGACAATTGAGCCACCTGACGGTAGTTTTACTTCGCGCTCATAGGCGGTTTCGATTTGGCCTTCAATTTGGTAGCGGTTAAATAAAGGCGTTTCATCACTATAGCTTTTGACCTTGCTTCTATAGTTCGGCATAACCTGTTGTACAAAAGCACTGGCAAGATTGTAGGTGTCGGCGTGGTCAACAATAACTTCGCCAACGTCCGGGCGTAGATAATCGCGTATCGCTCGAATAATGACATTGCTGTCTTGGAACAAAAAGTGGGGTGGTGAAGCCTTGTCTGACTCCTCTTTAATGGAGGTCCATAGCTGTAGCAGATAGTTGAGATCCCACTGCAATTCTTCAGCCGTACGGCCGATACCTGCGGTACGTACGATCACGCTCATCCCCTTGGGCACATCGATTTGTGACAGTGTTTTCCTCAAATCATTGCGCTCATCACCTTCAATACGACGAGAGATGCCGCCGCCGCGAGGATTGTTGGGCATTAATACCATGTAGCGCCCGGCAAGGCTGATAAAGGTGGTGAGTGCAGCCCCTTTATTACCACGCTCTTCTTTATCAACCTGAATAATGACTTCAGTGCCTTCCTTGATAACATCTTTAATTTTGATGCGGCCTTCAATATCTTTGGGCTGTTTGGTGAAGTATTCTCGGGAGATTTCTTTGAGGGGAAGGAAACCATGTCGTTCGGCTCCATAATCGACAAAGGCGGCTTCGAGGCTGGGCTCGATGCGGGTAATTTTACCTTTGTAGATATTGGCTTTCTTTTGTTCGCGAGTGCGGTTTTCAATATCCAGATCGTAGAGCCACTGTCCATCAACCAAGGCAACGCGAAGTTCTTCAGGTTGTGTGGCATTAATAAGCATTCTTTTCATAGCATGGGTCCTGTCTATTTACAGACAACAATGTACTGATTGCTATGAAAAAGAATAAAAATAAAGAAGAAGCGAACAACAAAGGGAGCTTCCCTTTAGTTCGGAATATATAAGGGCTGATGTCCAGAATATTTATCCGGAGTAATGTATGTTGCCCAATAACTTGTTGTTGTCGTTGATATCTCGGTTGTTTTGTTATCAGCGACCAGTCTTACGACTGTTAAAAATCTTCTCTATCAGGGTATATTACCCAACCCGTACACATTATGGGTTTTCTATTTTTCACAGCAGTTGTTTACGTTTGGTTCAATGAACTGCAGTGCAATTGTTTGTCATCAATTCAATATTTCATATGTTATATAGTGTCGTGGTATTTCCTCAAACCGACATCTTTGTCTGGCCGAGAACCTCTTTTACGTATGTAGCGCTTCAGACTTTAGACAGTATGACAGTCGGAAACCAAAATCGAACTATTTCCTCAGTTTAGCAGCTAATAACCACAATCTCAATGTGTATAATGTAGGTGTCTTGCTGACCACTGTGTGTATTAAGCTGTTATCATTGCCACTATGAATACCAATCAATCACTTTCTGCGGTCCAATTTGTTGAGATCGATGCTGCAAATGTCGGTCAAAGAATTGATAATTTTTTGCTCACCCATTTAAAAGGTGTCCCTAAATCACGTATTTACCGCATACTACGCAAAGGGGAAGTGCGTGTTAATAAGGGGCGTATTAAGCCGGAATATAAGCTTCGTGATGGTGATAAGGTGCGTATCCCTCCTATCAGAGTGAGCGAAAGAGAAGCTCCTCCACAGCCAGGTAAACCATTACGGGATCTGTTGGAAGCTTCGGTATTGTTTGAGAATGATGATGTACTGGTGATCAATAAACCTTCTGGTTTAGCTGTACATGGAGGCAGTGGCATTAGTTTGGGGTTGATTGAAAGTCTGCGCCAGATAAAGGAACAACAGCAGTTTTTGGAGTTAGTACACCGCCTTGATTGTGAAACATCGGGTTGTATTATGGCCGCTAAAAAACGCAGTAGTTTACGTTTTATTCAACAAGAGCTTCGCGAAGGGCGCATTAATAAGGTTTATCATGCGCTGGTAGAGGGGCGCTGGCCGAACCGTAAACAGATTATTAAAGTTCCTCTGGTGAAAAACCAGTTGTCGAGTGGTGAGCGTATAGTCCGTGTTGCTACAGAAAAGACGGAAGGCGCAAAAACAGCACTCACAGAGTACCGTGTGGTCAATCGCTATAAAGACTGTACCTTGGTTGAGGCAAAACCTATTACTGGTAGAACCCATCAAATACGGGTGCATTGCCAGTCAGTGGGTTGCCCGATTATTGGTGATGACAAATACGGCCAACAGCAGATTAATAAACAGTACGGTAAGAAAGGGATAAAGCGTTTGTTTCTTCATGCTTGTCAATTGTCATTTACCTTGCCAGATGGTCAGCTTGTTACCGTGAACGCCCCATTAAGCGACGATTTACAGCGGGGGTTGAAAGGTTTGTATGCAGAATCAATATAATGTTGTTGATATTTGATTGGGATGGTACGTTAAGTGATTCATCCCCCAAAATTATTCGCTGTGTTCAGGAGGCAGCGAACGGATATATTATGACAGTTGCTACGGGTAAAAGCCGTCGTGGCTTAAACAGGGTTTTACAAAATCTCGGGTTGGAAAACTTTTTTCATGGTTCTCGTTGTGCAGACGAAACAGCATCCAAGCCACATCCATTAATGCTCACCGAACTATTAGAGGAGTGGGATACTCCACCTGCGCGAGCCATTATGGTGGGAGATACAGAATCTGATATGGAAATGGCGCAAAAAGCGGAGGTACATCGTGTGGCGGTGAGCTATGGTGCCCATGAGGTTGATCGTCTACTAAAATACCAGCCTCGTTTGGTGGTCAATGCTTTTTCCGAATTTTTAAACTGGATAGATAAAATTGATGAATAGGTAAAAGAGGATATCAGTAATGGGATGGTTTACGCGCAAAGATGATATTGATCCAAATAGCGAACATCGTGATTGGCAATTGGTATCGGCTATTGCTCAGGAGTCACTGAAAGAGCAAAAACGCTCTCGCCGTTGGGGAATTTTCTTTAAATTATTTGCCGCGACTTATTTTGTGATTTTGCTGGTCGGTATTTTTTCACATGGGCAGGTTAGCAGCTATGACCTTTCTCGCCCCCATGCTGCCCTAGTAACTGTAGAAGGTGTTATTGCGGCTGATCAGCCAGCGAATGCCAACGATATTATTGTGGCTTTACGGTCAGCTTTTTCCAGTGAGTATTCAACCGGTGTTATTCTTGCCATTAATAGCCCGGGCGGTAGTCCCGTACAATCGGGTTATATTTATGATGAAATCAAGCGCCTCCAATCTACTTATCCTGAAAAAGTGTTATATGCAGTCATTAGTGATTTAGGGGCTTCTGCGGCTTATTATATTGCTGCCGCAACTGACGAAATTTATGCGGATAAAGCCAGTCTGGTGGGCTCTATTGGTGTCACTGCATCCGGTTTTGGTTTTGTTGATTTGTTAGAAAAGCTAGGAGTTGAGCGTCGCACCTATAGCAGCGGTGAACATAAAGGTTTTCTGGATCCGTTTCTCCCTCAAAAAGAAGATGAAGCACAATTTTGGCAGCAGGTGCTATCATCAACACACCAACAGTTTATTCGTGCGGTGGAAGAAGGCCGCGGTGAGCGTTTGGTTAACGATAATAAGCTGTTTAGTGGCCTTATTTGGAATGGGGAACAAGCGTTGGATACAGGCTTGATTGATGGCTTGGGCAGTGCTGCTTATGTCGCCAGAGAGTTAATTGGTCAGGAAGAAATTTATGACTACACGGTTAAACCTACACCTTTTGAAGAATTTTCGGAAAGGTTTGGCATGTCTGTTGGTCATGGTATAGCCGCATTTGTGCATAAGCTGTCGCTCAACATCAACATTGAATAATGAACTATTGATATGATCGTTTGTCTACGCACTACACTGTACATGTAGGTTATGTTTATGTCTCGCTCTATGTCTCGTCGTAACTTCCTAAAAACCGCTGCTGTGGGTTCTGCTGGTTTATGTTTTCCTTGGGCAAATACAGTTAATACTCATGGAAACCGTGGTATTCTCGGACAAACGGCCCCTGAGCTTTCATACCTTATTGGATAAATGGTCAAGGTAAAGAAACCTCTGCTTTTTCCGTTGCCGCTAATCGTGGTAACTGGGTGTATTTAAAATTTTTTCAGGAGTGGTGCCCTGCGTGCCATTCCATTGGTTTTCCCAATTTGCAAAAATTAACTAAGGAATTTGCTGATAGTGACAATATTGTTGACGCAGTAATACAAACGACGTTTGAAGGGCACTCCTATAATACCGTAGAATCCTTGCGTAAGAACCAGTTGCGTTATCAGTTGGATCTTCCTTTTGGACATGATGCGGGGAATGTGAATTTGCCATCAGCAAATTCAGCACACTATCCATCAATCATGCTGTCGTATCGTACAGGCGGTACACCTTGGGTCACCGTTATTGATCCTGAAGGTGTTGTGGTGTTTGATGGTTTTCATATTAATATCGATAATTTTATTCAGTACTTGAAGGAACAAAAGGTATAAAGCTATGGCGAAAAAGCGTAAACAGGCAAAACAACATAACCGAAAAAAAACAGTGAACTGGCGTCAGTGGATAAAAAACACCATTATTGGCTCAGTTTTTTTAGCACTAATAGGCACTGCAGTTGCTCTTCACAGTAAAGTGCGTGAGGGTGAAAGGGATGTTTCTGTGATTGGTAATGGAACGCCCACTGTTGTACAAATACATGATCCCAATTGCCAGTTATGCCTTCGTTTGAAGAGTAATTTGGATAGTGTAAAGGGTGAGTTTAAAGATAACATTCAGTTTAAAACGGTGAATATTGCCGCTTCAAAAGGAAGAAACTTTGCTGCTAAATACCGAGTGCCTCATGTTACCTTATTGTTTTTTGATAAAAGAGGTGAGCGAGTGAATACCTTGCAGGGAGTCACTCCTAAAGAAGAAATTCGTACGGCATTAAATGCTCTGGAAAAGCGACGCTAGTGGTGCTTAGCCGCTAGTGATGCTTAAAATGCCAAGGGCTCTATGCCTTCATGGCGCAGCATCTTACAAAGTTCAATCAGCGGTAAGCCAATTAAACTGTTTGGGTCTTTTCCCTGAAATTGCTTAACTAACGTAATCCCTAGGCCTTCCGACTTAAAACTGCCAGCGCAGTTATACGGTTGTTCTTTCTTCAGATAGCTTTCAATTTGTGCTGTCGTTAAATCAAGAAACTCCACTTCATAGGGGCAAATAGCCAGTTGCTTTTGCTGAGTGTGTGCATTTAACAAGCACAAGCTGGTTAAAAAAGTCACCAAGCGGCCACTACACTGTTGCAGTTGTTGCACAGCATTTTCATGTGAGTGGGGCTTGGTAATGATATTACCATCAAGTACAGCCACCTGATCAGAACCAATAATCAGTCCCCGTGGGTAAGCCGTCTGCAATACAGCCGCTTTTTCAAAGGCTAAACGCGTAACCAATGCGTCGGGGGTTTCCTCTGGTTGGTGTGACTCGTCGATGTCGGGGCTTTGATGCTCACAGGGTAGCCCCAGTTTTTCGAGTATTTGGCGTCGATAGGGTGAGCTGGAAGCCAGTATGATCTGTGGCAGGTTTGTGTCAGACATAGTGAGTAAAATAGCGTATTTAGTGCGATATATGGCAAGTTGATAGCAAACGGCCGCCATCTTAGCATCAACCTGTATAAAAAGTGATTTTTTTGCAGATAATCTGCGATTATTTTTGACAGAAGCGGTACAACTCCCTATCATTGCGCGCCTGTATTTGGAGACCCCGTTTGGAGGCCACTTTGAGCGAGTGCTTACCGCGGCAAATTGATCCTCGTAAGTTTGCCCAGCAGGCCATTAAAGTTAAAGGTTGGGTTCCTTTAGGTGAATTGCAGCGTCTGTGTGATGTCTTGCCTTCATCAGAAGGCCATATCAATGCTGATTTAGCGTTTGGCAGAACCGAACAGGGTTTGTTAAAAGTCTCTGGTGTTGTTGAGGCAAGCGTACAAAATATTTGCCAGCGTTGTTTAGCTAATACACCAGTGAAACTGGACTGTCAGCTTGATTTGGCTATTATTTGGTCTGAAGAAGAGGCTGTGCAGCTTCCAAAAAGTGTAGATCCTTGGGTTGTTGGGGAAGGTTCGACAGATATTTATCAGGTGATTGAGGATGAATTATTACTCAGTTTGCCAATAGTGTCGTACTGCGATTATGACTGTGTTCCAGCTGCGTACTTTTCCAGTGGTGAGGCGGAAGTAGAAGCATTAACAAAACAACCAGCAAACCCATTTAAGGTATTAGAGTCATTAAAAAACCAGTTATCTGATACAAATGACGCTAATAGAGATAAAGATTAAAGGTATTATTTAGTAGGAGTCCATTATGGCTGTACAAAAGAGCAAAAAGACCCGTTCAAGACGTGGTATGCGTCGCTCTCATGATGCATTAAATGCAAAACCGGCATTAACGGTAGACCCAACGACAGGTGAAAAACATCTGCGTCACCATGTGAGCCCTGACGGCTTCTATCGTGGTGAAAAAGTGATTGAAACAGCAGGTGATGCTGAGTAATTTTTGCGGATAAGCCCCTTATACTGCATCAATAAGCACTATACAGGGCTTTATGCTTCCAGCCTGATATTCCTACTCCCCCGGCATAGTTCTTACCTATAATTACAAAGTCCACCATAGAGATTATATATGACAGCTCACTCAGAATTAGCATTTGTTTTTCCCGGACAAGGTTCACAACAGCAGGGCATGTTGGCGGAGCTTGCGACGAGTTACCCGGTAGTACAAAGCACCTTTGCCGACGCTTCTGAGGTGCTGGGTTATGATTTATGGGAGCTCTGTCAGCACGGCCCACAAGAAGCCATGAATATGACGGAGAAAACGCAACCCTTATTATTGACTTCCAGCGTTGCTATCTGGCGTGTATGGCAGCAGTCGGGAGGTGCTCAACCTGTGTTGATGGCTGGACATAGTCTGGGCGAATGGTCAGCCTTGGTCTGTTCTGGTGTGGTTGAATTTAAGGATGCCGTTAAGTTGGTGCAATTGCGTGGTAAATATATGCAAGAATCAGTTCCGGCGGGCGTTGGGACGATGGCTGCAATCATTGGTCTTGATGATGACGCTATTATTGCCGCTTGTGAAGAGGCGCAGGAAGGTGAAGAAGTCAGCGCGGTTAATTTCAATTCTCCAGGGCAAGTGGTCATTGCAGGTAATGTGGGTGCGGTTGACCGCGCTATTGCACTATGTAAGGAAAAGGGGGCTAAAAAAGCGGTACCTTTGGCGGTGAGCGCCCCGTTTCATTCGGCGCTGCTGCGTCCGGCGGCGGACCGTTTGGCTGAAGATTTGGCCGATATCACCTTTTCTGAACCGCAGATTCCAGTTGTACATAATGTGAATGCACAAACAGAGAATGATCCTGAGGCTATCAAGCAATTGATGATTGAACAAATCTATCATGCTGTATTGTGGGTGGATTGTGTTAAAGCGCTGTCAGGGCAAGGGGTATCACAGATGGTTGAATGTGGTCCTGGTAAAGTGCTCTGTGGGCTTATTAAGCGTATCGATCGTTCGGTCACGACAGCACAGATGGACACATCCGAAAGTGTGCAAGCGCTACTGGCCTAATGATTAACAATTAAAAATAACAGGAAGCAAAAAATGTTTGAAGATCAAAAGGTTGCATTAGTCACTGGAGCCAGTCGAGGTATTGGTGCTGCAATTTCAGATAGCCTTGGTCTGGATGGAAATATTATTATTGGTACCGCAACCAGTGAATCAGGTGCAGCTAAGATTTCAGAGCGTTTTGCTGAAAAAGGCATTCGGGGCAAAGGTATGGTGTTAAATGTCACTGATAAAGATTCCATCGATCATTTACTTAATGCGCTCAAAGAAACGTACAGTACCCCTGATATCTTGGTCAATAATGCGGGTATTACCAAGGATAATTTGCTCATGCGTATGAGTGATGATGAATGGTTCGATGTGATCAATACCAATTTAAGTGCGATATATCGTCTGAGTAAGGCGTGTTTGCGCGGTATGATGAAAGCGCGCTGGGGACGTATTGTGAATATCAGTTCTGTTGTTGGCGCTATGGGTAATGCTGGTCAGGCGAATTATGCCGCTACGAAAGCGGGGGTTGCTGGATTTGCCAGAGCATTGGCGAAAGAGGTCGGTTCCAGAGGTATTACCGTCAATACGGTATCGCCAGGGTTTATTGAGACCGATATGACGGATATTCTTCCTGAAGAGCAGAAAAATCTTATGTTGTCAGCGGTGCCGGCAGGTCGTTTGGGGCATCCGGAAGAGATTGCCAGTACAGTAAAATTTCTTACGAGTGATGGCGCTGCTTATATTACAGGTGAAAATATCCACGTTAACGGTGGAATGTATATGAGTTAAGTCTTTGATTTTAAACAAAAAAACAAAGGGTTAACAAAAAAATCAACAAGGGTCATTACAACAGCGGAATTTCCATGTAAAATGCGCCCTCGTGATAATGAAAGGTGGTTAGCTGGCTTGAATTATTATGTAAAAAGTATAGTAAGCTGGTTTTAATCACGATAAGATTTCTATTGATCAGGAGTTCAAAATCATTATGAGCAACACAGAAGAACGCGTTAAAAAAATCGTTGCCGAGCAACTGGGTGTTAAAGAAGAAGACGTAAAAATTGAAGCTTCTTTCGTTGAGGATCTGGGTGCAGATTCCTTGGACACTGTAGAGTTGGTTATGGCCTTGGAAGAGGAGTTTGAAACTGAAATTCCTGATGAAGAAGCTGAAAAAATTACCACTGTAAAATTGGCAATTGATTACATTAACGAAAACCTTGCTTAATTCAACAGGTTTTTTGTTACATAGCAAAAAGCGCTGACAGTTTTTATATGCGTACAAAAGCCGTAGCTATATCATAGTGCGGCTTTTGTTGTTTAAACGGGCGTTAGACTTAACTGCTAGCAGACAGCTGTTAATTCTGTGGTTCCCTATTCTTTAATTCCTTTATTCTTTCGAGGTTCTTGTGAGACGAGTTGTTGTTACAGGTTTGGGTATGGTTTCGCCAGTAGGTAATACTGTTGATGAAACATGGAGAGCAATCACGAATGGTGTCAGTGGAGTAGCAACAATTTCAATGTTTGATGCCAGTGCCTTTACCACTCAATTTAGTGCATCAGTGAGTGATCTAGTGGTAGGAGACTACTTTCCTGAAAAAGACGCACGCAAGATGGATACCTTTATTCAGTACGGTATGGTTGCGGGTATTCAGGCAATGACAGACTCCGGTATTGACGTCACCGAAGCGATAGCGCCACGTTTTGGTACGATTATCGGTTCTGGTATCGGTGGTATTGGCTCTATTGAAGATGGCACCATGACGGTTGAAAACCGAGGTCCAAGACGACTTTCCCCGTTCTTTGTCCCTGGCTCCATTATCAATATGATTGCGGGCAACCTATCGATTAAATATGGCCTAAAAGGCCCCAATTTGGCCGTGACTACGGCGTGTACCACAGGTACCCATGCAATCGGTCTTGCCGCCCGTTCGATACGTTATGGTGAAGCGGATGTCATGTTGGCGGGAGGCTCGGAAATGGCAACCACACCGTTAGGTTTAGGTGGTTTTGCCGCTGCACGTGCGCTATCAACCCGTAACGATGATCCTCAAGCCGCGAGTCGTCCGTGGGATAAAAACCGTGATGGCTTTGTATTGGGTGACGGTGCTGGTGTTATTGTGCTTGAAGAGTATGAGCATGCCAAAGCGCGCGGTGCAAAAATCTATGCAGAACTCTCTGGTTTTGGTATGAGCGGCGATGCTTATCATATGACGTCTCCACCTGAAAATGGTGCAGGTGCGGCTATGTCCATGGAAAGTGCACTACGAGATGCACAAATGTCTGCCTCAGATATTCAATATATTAATGCGCATGGCACCTCGACGCCTGCAGGTGATGTGGCTGAATGTCAGGCGGTTAAGTCAGTCTTTGGTCATGCAACGGAGCAACTAGCGGTGAGTTCAACCAAATCTATGATAGGCCATCTTCTGGGTGCTGCTGGTGCTGTTGAAGCTATTTTCAGTGTATTGGCTATTCGCGATCAGGTTGCACCGCCTACGATTAATCTCGATGATCCAGAGGAATCCTGTGATATTAATCTGGTACCGCACACAGCCCAAGAAATGTCGATTAATGGTGTGTTATCAAATTCGTTTGGGTTTGGTGGTACTAATGGGTCTTTGGTGTTTAGGAAGGTAGATGGTTAAATAGTGCCCTTCAAGACACGCACGAGTACATCACTGTAGCTCGTTTCCGGCATCCATGCCTCCAACGGTCTTGAATGGCACATATTTAACAAGCCAGTTATTCAGCCTCCAAATGTGTCCCTTTTTCAACTCATTTGCTTTACACTCTTCTTATGACTAAACCTGCCATTATTGTTATCAACGATCAGCTTTCTGACTGTTTGTCCGCACAGGATCGAGGAGTTTTTTATGGGGATGGTGTATTTGAAACCCTGCGTTTTGAACAGGGTGATGTTTGCTTGTGGCCTTATCATTATGAACGTTTGCTTCAAGGTTTACAGCGTTTACGTATTGCCTTCGATGAACGATTATTAAAACAACATATCGCATTGTTGTTATCTGCAATCGATAAAAAAAATTTGCGAAAAGCGTCAGGTATTATTAAATTAATCGTCACGCGAGGAGAGGGCGGTCGAGGTTATCGACCACCCGAAGTACACCAAGCGACATTACTTTCTTATTTTTATCCTATTGATAGCCAACAACAGGAGGATATGCATATTCAGCAGCGGCGGGGCATTACTGTTATGTGTTGTGATACGACACTACCTGTGAATCCACTGCTGGCTGGTATCAAATCGTTAAACCAGTTATCTTATGTGGTGGCCGCTTGTGAGTTAGATAATAATGTACAAGATGGTTTGCTGTTTACCTCTGATGGCTATTTGGTAGAGTCAATATCACGCAATGTGTTTATTGTTAAAGATAAACAATTATTAACCCCGACATTGTGTCAAACCGGGGTTGCAGGAACTATGCGGCGTTTGATTATCGAGCGTGTGGCTCCATCGTTACATCTCTCGGTACACGAGTTACCAATCAATAAAGAAACGCTGATGACGGCTGATGAGGTGTTTTTATGTGGCAGTGTTGCACGTATATTGCCTGTCGTTAAATGTGATAATTCAGCTTGGGACATTGGCAAAATAACGCAGCGCCTGCAAGCAGAAACGGATCGCATATTGTCTTCGGGTTTACGTTGTTCTCTGAGTCATTTTGTATGATATTAAATAAAGTCTATTCAATATCTCGACGATTTCGTGTTGTTGGTCTGTGTGTGATTTTTGGTGTATTAACGATCATAATACTGGCGATGTTTACTTATCGCTGGATGAACGAGCCATTAAATTTGGAGAGCGATATAGTCGTTAATGTTAAACAAGGTGATACTTTAAGTGCGTTGTCGTATCGTTTATATCGACAAGGTATTTTGCGCTCGCAAAAATTATTAAGTGTATATGCGCGTGCAACAAAACAAACACAGCTTCAAGTAGGTGAATATCGTTTACCTAAAGGCACTAATCATCAACAGTTATTAGCTCTTTTGCAATCGGGTAATGTGCTGGTATATAACATTACATTGGTTGAAGGTAGAACATTTAAACAGTGGTTAACGCTATTGCACAACCACGAAAAGCTTGTTCGTGAACTCGATATTGATAAAGATATTATTGAACAGTTACAACTCAATATAGACCACCTCGAAGGGCTGTTTTTTCCAGACACTTACCAGTTTTCCAGTGGTGCCAGTGATCGTGATATTTTACAGCGGGCATATCAGCGTATGGAGAAGATCTTGAACGATGAATGGGAAAACAGGTCTGATAATTTACCGTATAAAAATGCTTATGAGGCGTTGATCATGGCGTCTATTGTTGAAAAAGAAACAGGTGTTGCACATGAGCGGCCGGAAATTGCTGGAGTATTTGTGCGACGCTTACAAAAAGGTATGCGTTTACAAACAGACCCAACGATTATTTATGGTTTGGGAGACGCTTATAAAGGCAATATTCGTCGCAAACATCTAACACAAGCAACGCCTTATAATACCTATGTGATTGATGGTTTGCCTCCCACTCCGATTGCTATGCCTGGTCGTGAAGCAATACATGCTGCTTTACACCCTAAATCGGGAAGTAGTTTATATTTTGTTGCAAAAGGTGATGGTAGCCATCAATTTTCTGACACATTGGCAGAACATAATAAAGCCGTCTATCAATATCAGATTAAAAAGCGTAAAAAAGATTATCGCTCTTCTCCACAATAAATGATGATTATAGTGAGAAATTAATAATGAACAATACAGGTAAACTGATCACTATCGAAGGTACAGAAGGTGTGGGCAAAAGTACAAATATTGCTTTTATAAAAGTATTATTTGCTAGAAATAATATTCCATTGCTGACTACGCGTGAGCCTGGAGGTACACCATTGGCGGAAGAAATACGTGATGTATTGTTAGCCAATCGTGAAGAAAAAATGGATGAAACGACAGAGCTATTGTTAGTTTTTGCCGCCCGTTCTCAACACTTGAAAACAGTGATCAAGCCAGCCCTTGAAAGAGGTGAGTGGGTGCTCTGTGACCGCTTTACCGATGCCACTTATGCCTATCAAGGGGGGGGGCGGGGTCTTGATATTCATGTCATTGCTGACCTTGAACGCTGTGTTCAGGGTAATATGCGCCCTGACATGACTTTGTTACTGGATATCGATGTTAAACAGGGGCTTGCAAGAGCAGGAGAAAGAGGGGAGCTTGATCGATTTGAAAATGAAAAAATTGAATTTTTTGAAAAAGTTCGCCAAAGATATTTGACAATGGCGAATGATTTTCATGACCGTTATGCAGTTGTTGATGCATCACAACCACTCGAAGAGGTTCAACAAGATATTTTAACTCATTTTTCTGAAAAGTTTAATTTTTCATAAAAAAATGATACAAAGATAAACCTCTGTGCTTTAAAAATTTTACTATGCGTCCAAATAATATATATCGCCTTATCGTTACATTGATCGTTTTATGGTTCCTGTTTTCGGGCATGTTTAAACCGATGTTGCTCATTCTTGGTGCATTGTCGGTTGCTATTGTGGTATGGATTGCCATGAGAATGAATGTGTTGCAACATCGAGGTCAGCCAATCTATTTCAGACCATTACATATTGTGCGTTATTGGTGCTGGCTTATTGTAGAAATTATGAAGTCTAACTGGGATGTATCCAAGCGTATACTCAGTTTTTCAATGCCGATACAGCCAATTTTAACGGCGATTCCGGCGCCACAAAAAACAGAACTGGGGCGTATCATTTATGCCAATTCTATTACTCTCACGCCAGGTACGGTTGCTATTAATATCGCAAAAAATAGTGACATTGTGGTGCACGCTTTACACGTTGATATCATTCGAGAGCTTGAGAAGGGAGTAATGGCTAGTAAAGTGTGTATGGTAGAACCACCATTGCCAAGTGAGTCGCTATAATGTTTGCCACTGTCATCATTGTCTTACTAACTTCCATGTTATTGGTACTGGTTCGGGCCTTACTTGGCCCCAGTATTTACGATAGGTTGTTAGCAGTGAATGCCTTTGGAACAAAAATTATTTTGTTTATTGCGGTGTATGGTTTTTTTACGGGTCGCCCTGACTTTCTTGATATTGCTATTCTCTATGCATTAATTAATTATATTACCACGGTTGCAGTATTGAAATTTTTTGAATATGACGACTTGGGAACTGGAGCTTATCAGGAGGATGATATTTAATGGAATTGATAGTTCATATTTTTTCCTGGTTGTTGTTGCTCAAGGGTTGTTTTTTTATTGTGAGTGGTGCTATCGGTATGATTCGTATGCCGGATATCTATACGCGCATTCATGCGGCTAGTGTGATTGATACCGGTGGCCTAAGTTTTATTATTTTAGGCTTGTTGCTACAGGGCGTTTTTATTTTTGAGAATCCTATGGCAGCGATTAAGTTAATACTTATCATGGTGTTTGTTAATTTTACTGCGCCAACGGCATCACATGCGATTGCAAAGATGGCCTTAATGGCAAAAGTGATTCCAACTTGTCAAAACGGTCACTCTGTTATTGAGGAATCGTTGGTGATATCAAAATCGTTTAACAAAGATCAGGATAAATAATATGGAACAATGGATATTACTCTTGCTCTTAACGCTATTAGTTGTTCTGATTGTGGGAATCATTTATCTGAAAGATTTGTTGATCGCAGTTATTTTATTAGGTATCTATACCCTAGTTGCTGCTGCTATTTTTATCATTATGGATGCTGTCGATGTGGCGTTTACTGAAGCTGCGGTTGGTGCAGGTATTTCCACTATTTTATTGTTGGGTACACTCAGTTTTACCCGTCGCGAACAAAAGCCTTTACGCCATAGTAATGTGTCAGCATTGTTGATTTGTGTGTTTGTGGGCGGGCTGTTAATTTACGGCACTCTGGATATGCCCCATTATGGTGATGCGAATTCCCTCGCGAATCAACATCCCCAATTGGCACAACACTATATTCAAAAATCACAGGGTGAAACGGGTGTTCCCAATGTAGTGACTTCGGTACTTGCCAGTTATCGTGGTTATGACACACTGGGGGAAACTGTCGTTGTGTTTACGGCTGCGATAGCGGTATTAAGCTTGCTGGGATTACGTCGTCGTCAGCGTGAAAATGATTCACAGCAGAACGATGAAGTATAAATAATGAGCACTCATACCAAAATGAAACCTTTGCAGCAACGTCACCGAGTAATACAGGTTGTTAGCAAGCTGTTTATTCCTCTTATTCTTGTCTTTGCATTTTATGTGCAATTTCATGGTGACTTTGGTCCTGGTGGAGGCTTTCAGGCAGGTGTTATTTTTGCTGCCGCGTTTATTTTGCATGGTTTGATTTTTGGGGAGGGGCGCACCCGTCTTGTGTTGCCGCCTCATATGTTACGTTTTTTAATGTCTGCCGGGGTTTTATTATATGCAGGAACGGGTATCGTCAGTCTGTTATTGGGTGGTCATTATTTAGATTATTCTGTCTTGGCATCAACCAGTAAAGAAGGGCAGCATTGGGGAATTTTTACTGTTGAGCTAGGTGTTGGTTTAACGGTGGCAGCAGTGATGGTGTCATTGTTTTATTGTTTTTCCAGCAAACGAAAATAGGCAAGAGGAAAATAACGTGCCAGAGTTTTTTGCTTTATATCATTACTGGATTGTTATTGTTCTGATGATGGCGGGCCTTTATATGATGATTGCTCGTTTAAATTTAATTAAAAAGATGATTGGCTTGAGTGTTTTTCAAACCGGCATCTTTTATTTTTATATTAGCCTTGGAAAAATATCTCAGGGAACCGCTCCCATTTTACTTGAAAGCCATGAAGTGATTTACTCTAATCCATTGCCACATGTGTTGATTTTAACAGCTATTGTTGTGGGTGTGGCAACGATGGCGGTTGGTCTGGCATTGATTGTCCGTATTTATGAAAAGTACGGCACTATCGAAGAAGATGAAATTAAACAGATTGAACATCAGGAAATGTAAGTATGTTTGAACATTATCCTGCGTTATTAATTGCTGTGCCCTTGATCATGGCGCCTGTTTGTGTGTTGTTAAGGCATCCAACATTTGCAGCAATAGCGGCATTTGTTGCCAATGCGGCTGCTGTGTTTTTTGCAATAGCACTATTATTGGATGTGCTAGACGGGAACGTTATTCGTTATGCTCTTGGTGGCTGGGCAGCGCCAACGGGTATTGAATATTATATTGATACGACCAATGCTATTTTATTAGTGATTATATCCGTGGTCAGCTTTCTCGCGCTTGTTTATTCTTTTCCTACATTGCTACATGAAGTTGCAGAGCCTCGTCATTACTTGTTTTATTGTGGCTGGCTATCATGTCTGACAGGCTTGTTGGGTATCGTGATTACTGGCGATGTATTTAATGTTTTTGTGTTTTTGGAAATTTCATCGTTAGCGATGTATATGCTGATTGCACTTGGCAAAGAACGTAAACAGGCATTACTTGCTGCCTTTCGCTATTTGATTATGGGTAGTATAGGGGCGTCGTTTATTCTGTTGGGTATTGGTTTTTTGTACGCGGCAACCGGTACGTTAAATATGGTAGATCTGGCGCAACGTATTCCTGAAGTCGGCGAGTCGCGAACCGTGCTGGTTGCCTTTAGCTTAATGGCTTTGGGTTTACTGATTAAAGCCGCTATTTTTCCTGTCTATTCCTGGCTACCGAGCGCCTATCAATATGCACCCTCTGCGGCCACGGTGTTCCTAGCCGGAACAGCGACCAAAGTGTCTCTCTATTTATTACTGCGTTTCTTTTTTCATGTGTTTGGACAGGATTACAGCTTTGGTGACATGTTATTGAATTATGTCTTACTCCCTTTGTCTGTCATCGGCTTCTTTGTCATGTCAGTGGTTGCCATTTTTCCACAGGATATTCGCCGTATGTTGGCCTATTCCAGTATTGCCCAAATTGGATATATTGTTGCGGCTATTAGTATGGAAACACACGCAGGTTTGATGGCGGGTATTATTCATATGGTTAATCACGCATTTATTAAAGCGGCATTGTTTATGTCTGTATTCTGTATTATCTATCGAGTGGGTTCTGTAAACATCTCTGATATGGTCGGACTCTTACAACATTCTCCTTGGAGTGTGGCCGCGTTTATTATTGCCGGTTTTGCATTAATTGGTATTCCGTTAACACCGGGTTTTGTTAGCAAATGGCATTTAATCGGCGCTGCTATCGACAGTGGCTGGTGGTTAATTGTTATCATGATACTGATGAGTTCACTGATGGCTGTTATTTATATTGGCCGCGTCATTGACGTTCTTTGTTTTCGACGCCCTGCTATTGAAATATCAACATTAAAAGATGTATCGGTGTGGATGTTGATTCCGCTATGGTTGTTGATTGCGGTGTGTGTATACCTTGGAACATATGGTGATATACTCGTTGAGGTTGCCAGACAAGCCGCAGCGCAATTAATTGGGAGTCTGCAATGACCCCGTTATTCAGTGTGTTGCCGCCATTGTTGCTATTGCCGTTTATTATTGTATTCGGTGAAAGATATAAAAATCTTAGAGAAGCCGCTATTTTGATGACCGGTGTTTTATTGTTGGTCATTAATATTGTGATTTACCAGCAGTTTACGGATGGCAAAATAGTAGCCACTGACTCATTTCTGTTGTTTTCGGGTTTATCACTGAAGTTATCCGCAGAACCTTTGGGCGTTCTTTTTGCATTGCTTGCCAGTTTTTTATGGATCGTAACAACCGTTTACAGCATTGGTTATATGCCTGCCCATAATGAAAAACATCAAACTCGCTTTTATAGCTGTTTTGCTATTGCCATCGCTGCCGTCATGGGGGCTGCCTATGCAGATAATTTGCTGACATTATTCATTGCTTATGAAGTCATCACATTATCAACATTTCCCCTAGTGACTCATTCTGGAACTGATGAGGCAAAAAGAGCCGGTCGCATATATTTAGGTGTTTTAATGGGTGCATCAATAGGTCTGTTACTACCCGCCATTATTGCAGTGTGGTGGTTGACGGGCACCACAGATTTTAAGGCGGGCGGTATTTCTGGTTTAGCCGGTCTTGATTCCCTATGGGCAATGTTATTATTACTACTTATTGTATTGGGTACCGCCAAAGCGGCATTAATGCCATGTCACTTTTGGTTACCTAATGCCATGGTTGCCCCGACACCCGTGAGTGCATTACTGCATGCTGTTGCGGTCGTAAAAACGGGTGTGTTTCTTATTGTGAAGGTAGTGGTATATATTTTTGGTTTGTCGTTTATGCAGGATACCGGTATTGCGATGCCGTTAATTATTATTGCTGCCATCACTATTTTGCTTGCCTCATTAATTGCTCTGCGTAAGGAGAACCTCAAAGCTCGCTTAGCATATTCTACGGTGAGCCAATTAGCCTATATTGTTTTAGCGGCATTGTTGGCGAATCAGGTGGCTATCAATGGTGCCGGATTGCATATTATTTCTCATGCCTTTGGAAAAATTACCCTCTTCTTTTGTGCCGGAGCTATTATGGTAACCGCACATAAAAAGCGGGTGAGTGATATGCGGGGTATGGGTAAGCAAATGCCTTTTACCATGGCTGCATTTTTTATTGCAGCGATTAGTATTGTCGGTTTGCCGCCATTAGCTGGGCTATGGAGTAAGCTATTGATTTCACAAGGTGCTATTAGTAATGCACAGCTATGGTTGGTGGCAGTGTTAATGTTAAGTTCTTTGCTCACTATTGCATACTTACTACCCATACCCTTGCAAGCGTTTTTTTCCAAAGAAGACAAGGCACAGGTATCACCGACAACCGATATTCATGAGGCCCCATTGCCCTGTTTGTTCGCAATTGCAATAACTGTATCTGCTTGTATCGTATTTTTTGTGTTTCCTGATAGTGCGATAAGCCTGTTGGATGCGATAGATTATGGGCAATAATCAGAGACGGATATTATGAAGAAAAATCAACAGGCAGAAGGGTTCTTTTTCCAACCGACCAACATTCGTTGGATGTTGCGAATATTTTATAGTCTTTGTACATTGATTATTCTTGCCGATTTTATGGTTCATCGCCATATTGTTACGTCTGTTGAAGCGCTACCCGGGTTTTATGGTATTTATGGTTTTGCTGCTTGTGTGACCTTAGTTATGGTCTCTGTAAAAATTCGTCAATTCGTTATGCGTGATAAACAGTATTACGATGCAGTAACGGCTATTGAAAATAACAAGGATAAAGAAAAAAATGATTGATTGGATTTTTTCTTTGCCACCTTATGCCTTGTTTTTTATGGGTGCTTTGGCGTTATTTTTCTTGCGTGGTACTGCGGCGGCAGCAGTCACAATCATTGTACCTATTGCCAGCTTCGCCATGTTGTTATTGTGGCAGCAGGGGGAATATTTTCACTACCGATTATTGGGGCTTGATTTAGTATTAGTCGATCTTGATCGGCTGGGTTTACTGTTTGCCTACCTATTTCACCTTGCCGCATTTATTGGTGGTATTTTTGCTTTTCATGTAAAAGATAAAATGCAACAAATTGCGGCTCTCGCTTATGCTGGTAGTGCCATAGGTGCCGTTATGGCGGGTGATTGGATAAGCTTGTTTGTTTTTTGGGAATTATTGGCACTCACATCCGTATTTTTGATTTTTGCGCGTCGTACTGAAACCAGTTATCACAGTGGTATGCGTTATTTAATCGTGCAAGTTTTATCCGGCGTGCTGTTATTTTCAGGTGCATTAATGCTGGCGGTATCTGGTGCGGATTTATCATTAAATCAGCTGGCATTAGATAGTGTCGCAACATGGCTAATTTTTATTGCAGTCGGTATAAAATGTGGTTTCCCTCTATTTCACACATGGATTGTTGATGCTTACCCAGAAGCAACACCGACAGGTACGGTGTTTTTGTGTGCGTTTAGTACTAAAGTGGGTGTCTATGTGCTGGCACGTGCATTTGCAGGTGAAGATATATTAGTGACTATTGGTCTGGTGATGGCCTGCTTCCCGATCTTCTATGCTGTCATTGAAAATGATTTACGTCGTGTGTTGGCCTATAGCATGATTAACCAAATTGGTTTTATGGTGTGTGGTATGGGCGTTGGTACCGAGATGGCGATAAATGGCGCTGTTGCTACCGCCTTTAATCATGTGATTTATAAAGGGTTGTTGATGATGTCCATGGGGGCTGTACTGTACCGCGTTGGGCATGTGCGTGCTTCAGATCTTGGCGGCTTGTATCGCAGTATGCCAAAAACAACACTGTTTTGTGTGATTGGCGCAGCGTCTATTTCGGCATTTCCGCTATTTAGCGGTTTTGTCAGTAAATCCATTATTATGTTGGAAATGTTAAAAGCAGATTATGTGATGGGTTGGTTACTGTTGCTGTTTGCGGCAGCAGGTGTATTCCATCACGCGGGCATTAAAGTCCCGTTTTTTGCTTTCTTTGCCCATGATGCCCAGCTAAAAACTCAAGAAGCACCGGGTAATATGCTAGTATCCATGGGTATAGCGTCCGCAATTTGTGTGATCGTGGGTTGTTATCCGATATTACTCTATCAATTACTACCGTTTGTGATGGATTACTCTCCTTATGATATTACTCATGTGTTAACGCAGACACAATTGCTATTTTTCTCTGCTTTAGCCTTTGTGTGGTTAAATCTGAGAGGCCTATATCCACCAGAGTTGCCTTCTGTTAATTTAGACGTTGACTGGTTTTACCGCCGTTTGTGGCCTCGGTATATGGCGCTTGTTTATGGTGTGGTGGATACGTATTACCATCGTGCCGTGACATCGGTGGTATTGGCTGGGCGTATAGCGGTACAATGGCTGGACAGAATGTCGTCACCACAATCGGTATTGGCGCGTAGTTGGACAACAGCCAGTATGTTGTTAGCATTACTGGTGTTGTTGGCGATGGTTTTACTATTTAATTTTTTATAAATGCGAACGTGCACTAAGAAACAATAATAATATGAAAAAGATCTTGCTTGTTTTAGGCCTGCTGTGGGGAGCATCGGCATACATATTTGCCAGTGCCCAAGAACATGATTAACATGTGACTGAAAAGATCATCATGGAAAATGTGATCATTGAAACCGCGTCGGTCGGTTCAGGGCGCGCAAACGTCTATTTTACGCTGCGCAATACATCTGATCAGGATGTTGTCATTAATGAAGCCTATAGTTAAATTGCTGACCGTATCGAGTTTAGGTCTGTAGTTGTTGTCGGTGAACGCCAAAAATTTAAAAAATCCACGTCAATATTCGTGCCAGCTAACAGTGATTTACGGCTTTATCCCGGAGGAAGTCATATGGTTTTGATTGACTTATACCAATCGGTTAAACCTGGAGATGAAATCAGAATGGTACTGACTCTTAATTATCATCATTTATTAGAGCTCGTGCTGCCCGCCGGGCAACAGCAACATATCGCAAAAATGTTTGCTGATCTTCGTTAGTGATTCACGACGTTTTTTTTCGTTCCAAAATAACACCCGCTTCAAGGTGATGGGTATAAGGAAACTGATCAAAGGCAGCCAAAGATATAATCGTATGCGTAGTTAATAATTGCTGCAAATTATTCACCAGCGTTTCGGGATTGCAAGAAATATACAAGATGCGTTCAAAACGTTGAATGATCTCAATGGTATGGTCGTCTAGCCCGGCTCTGGGAGGATCAACCAGTACCGTTGAAAAGTGATAGTTGTCCAGATCGATATTTCTGAGGCGATGAAAAGGTCTGACTTTATCCATCGCATCAGCAAAGTCTTCGCTCGACATCCGAATAATAGTCACATTATCAACGCCATTGTTGAAAATATTATTCTGAGCCGCTTTTACAGAAGACTTAGAAATCTCAGTTGCCATTACACGCGTAAAATTCTGTGCCAGTGGTAAGCTAAAATTGCCATTACCACAATACAGCTCCAATAAATCACCGTGGCTGCCACGTGTATGCTCTACTGCCCATTCCAGCATTTTTTCACAGATGATTCCATTGGGTTGTGTAAAGCTGCCCTCGTTTTGTTGGTAGTGATAGGTTTTGCCGTGAACCTTAAGTGTTTCATTCACATAATCTCTATCTAATACCACTTTTTGTTTGCGACTGCGCCCAATAATCTGCACGCCTAGGGCCTGTTTAAGTGGACGCATAGTGTCCTGCCATTCCTCGTTTAAGGGTTTGTGGTAAATCAAACTAATCACCGTGTCTTCCGTCAAGGTGCTTAAAAACTCTACCTGAAACAATTTTTTACGTAATAATTCGCCATCATTTATGGCGGCAAGGAGTGTAGGCATTAATTCATTAATGCGTTGACAGGCAACTGGGAATTCTTCAATAAAGATGGGCTTTTTCGTTTCCTTGTCGTGCATGGCGTAACGAGCACTATCTCCTTCATGCCAAATTGTAAACTCGGCGCGCAAGCGATAATGACGTTTGGGTGACGCAAAAAAGGCAACTTCAGGCAAACAGAGAGCTAATGTGTTTAGCTGTTGTTTAAAGGCATCAATTTTCTTATCCAACTGTTGTTGGTAATGCTCGGGGTTCATAAATACTACCAGCGTCTTGATGGTGGATGGCCGTGGCGATGCGGTGGTGGGCGGCGTCCGGAGCGGTCTTGTGAGCGATTGCTGTCTCGTTGTGCCTGCCCTTGATGACCAAAGTCGTTACTGACATTACCCCATAAACAACGCGGGAAAAAAGGATAAATGTCGGTAGCAAAGTATACAAACTTGCCATTCAGTGTGCCACCATTGCAGTGATCCAATGTACCGCTACCAGCAATATACTGCCAATCTTCAACATAAGTACCGTCGTAACGACCACCGGGACCAGAAGGGCGTGTCCCCTGTTTTAATTGGTAGCTGGCGCGTTCTGAACGACCCACATAATGAATTTCAAAACCGTCGGCCGCGTAAGCGATGAGCGTATCAGCCTGTGAACTCACAAGGGCAGAAGCGACACCGTGGTAATGATATAAACCGCGATTATCGACGTGGGCATTATTATGGTCTATACCTAGCGCCTCACAACTTCCCAAGCCTTCAAGGTTCCAGCCAGAACTGCGGTCTCGACTGTGACCTCGCGAGCTGGAAGCATCCCAGTAATACGCTGTACCGGGACGAATGGTAATCCCATTGAGTGCAACACCAATAGAACCTCGCTGAGGGATTGCTGGATTGTTTTTCACCGGGTTTAACGGAAAACAGTAGCGAATAGACTGTGTAGATATGCGGTGGGGATTGCCACTATTGGGAAAAGAGCCAGTGCTGTGATCTGGCAGACCATCAGAACTGATACAACGCTGGTTATTGGTGGTAGTGATACTGACATTGCCCGCATACGCCGACCCCGCCACAACGTACAACATCACCGCCGGAAATATCAATAAGTAGGTGTTAAAAAGGCGCATAATCTATTGCCTGATCAATAATGAAAGTGTGGCGCTATTTTACCAGACTCTACGCTGGCTGATTGACCTTTAAAACAACGATATCCCTGTTTTTTAAATAAGCATAAAAGTATGGGAAAAATAGTATTAGATTCACATTTAGGTCAAGCCATGGCACTATTCATGGCTCACAGTAGCAGACTTCGCTCCACAATATTTACACCAACAGGTTGTAAAGCCGTAACAGTCGAGTTATTAACATTAAAAGGGGTTGTGACTTGAATTTTTTCGTTCAATTGTTTGCACTATGTGCCGCTGTGCTGTACATCGTGTTCTTCTTTATCGAGAGTGTGTGGTTTATGCAACCACGTATCTATAAGCTTTTTGGTATTAGAACCAGAGAAGTCGCCGCTATTAATCGTTTACTCGCGTTTAATCAGGGGTGTTACAATCTTTTTTTAGCCATTGGTATAAGTATCGGCTTGGCTATTTTTTACACGAAAGGAAACCTTGTCGTTGCACACACATTAGTGCTGTTCTGTTGCGCGTCTATGGTTTGCGCGGGCATAGCGTTATTATTTTCGGGCGGTTGGCGATTGTTGCCAGTGGCAATCATGCAAGCAATATTTCCGTTGCTGGTGTGGATTTCATGGTTATGGTTTTAAGATTCTTTGGCAACAGAAGTCAGAGATTGGAAGCATACAGCAAAAAACATTCACTCATTATAAAAGGTATCGATAATGAATATTATTGCATTCGCAGCAAGTAGTAGCACAACGTCAATTAATAAAAAACTGGTTGAATATGCCGCCAGTTTATTACAAGAGCATTCTTTCCGATTTTTGGATTTGAATGATTTTGAGATGCCGATCTTTAGTGAGGATAAAGAAGCTGAAATCGGTAAGCCAGAACCTGCACAACGATTGGTTGACCATATTGAAAGTGCAGATGCCGTTATTATTTCGTTCGCCGAGCACAATGGATCCTATATTGCTGCGTATAAAAATATTTTTGATTGGTGTTCTCGTACCAAGCAAAAAGTCTATCAAGATAAAAAAATGGTATTGTTGGCCACTTCACCCGGTGCAGCGGGTGCTCAAAATACACTGAATACCGCTATTCAATCTATGCCACATCATGGTGGAGACGTAGTGGCGAGTTTTTCACTGTCTAAGTTTTACGAGAATTTTGATGTAGACAAGAATCGCATCAACTCTGACGATATAGATACACAGTTTCAAGAGGCTGTATTGAGCTTAACTCGATAATAGCGTTAAAAAACGCGCCAAAAAAGCGTGGGGTCCTGACTCCTAAAACCCAAGAATAGTGATGTAGTGAAACTGTTTCCGCGGTTAACTCCTGGGGGTTAATATGAAAATTAAATGGGAAATAACAATTGGCGCTATCGTAGTCTTAGCCATTTTAATATTTGTTTCCTCCTATTCTATAAATATGAATCTGGCTCAAGGGGTCTCGCAAAGTCCTATTGCCAAACCATCGCCAAGCCCTAGCTCTCTGTATGGTGTGGATAAGCTATTGGAAGAAATGGAATTTGGAGCGATAGTATTCAATGTTCCGGAAAATATCAACATCTAAGACTCTCATCAAATTCAACTCATCCTGAGTCTTGTAGAAACAGTGGAAAGTCTTAAACAAGTTGTTGCTGGGGAAGGAAAAAAGATAGGAGTCAATATCAAGGTAAGCGATAGGATGGAAGCCCGTCTTTCTGGCTATAGGTTTCATATTACACCAGTAACACCAGAAACTCAGGCAGTGTCAAAAAATCATAGAACAGAATGGCAGTGGGAGATACACCCAAAGGAGGAAGGCAGGCATAGGTTGAATCTGACATTAACGGCGCTGCTTGACATTGATGGGCAAAGTACACCTCGAACAATCAGAACATTTAGTAAAATGATTGAGGTTAATGTAACAACGTCACAAACTGTCGTAAGTTTTATTAAAAATAACTGGCAATGGTTGTGGGCAACAGTTCTAGTTCCAATTGCAGGGTGGTTATGGGAAAAAAAGGAAAAATAACTAATAAATATATTTTTTAATAATTAGCGCATAAAAATAAAAAATTAACTATACCGGGTGATCAGCTATGAATGTAAAAAAAGGCATTATCAAGCACCTGATTTCAATATTTTTTTTGTCGATATTTATTTTTGCAACCAGTTTGGTGATGGCACAAAGTGCAGCAAAAAATGAAGTTAGACTTTATAATAAATTTACTGGTACGGGTGGTCTTAACCAATATGGCTGGTTCCTGAAAAACAAATCAACATCGCAAGCGATAAAAGTTACCATAAAGTTTACTGATCGTACAAAAACACAAAACAATACTCGCACCGAATCATTTAGTCTTGAGCCTGGAGATGATAGATGGATTGCGGTTAAGTTTCAGCATTCATTTGCAACGAGGATTGATACAGCGGCTAATATTGTTGGTGCTAGATATCTATGAATTTTAAAAATATCATCATGTATAAGCAAGTGATTTTGTTTTTTATATTGTCACTTATGGCAATAAAATTAGATGCATTTCCTGTTGGTAATTATCGTTATGTGTTGTCTTGTTCCATTAATGTCAGTAAAAATTATTACAATACAGAATATAGGAAAACGTTAATAACTGAAGTGGAAAGATATAGGTGTAAAAAAATGATGAATATAGATGGTGTGAAAGAGATGTATTGGAATGGGTGAGTCAGGCAAAAAGGTTTGAAAAGGATGGGTTTCAGAGATGTTTGCTCGGAGAGAAAATTGTTGAGCGAGAAAATCCGGTTAAATTTAATTTTTTGTTAAATGAATATGATCCTTATACAAGTCGGTGGCCAATGAATTATGTTAATGAAAGAAAACTTTATGACGGAATAGAAGAGGACAGTCTTGAAAATGTCTATATATACTCATTAAATCATAATAATAGTAAGTTGGCATTAGATTTTGAAGCAGGGATTTATTTTACTTTATTAGTAAAAAATAACATAGAGTTATTTAAAGCCGTGTCAACGACAACAACAAATATAGAAAACGCCTGTAAAAGAAAAGCAAAAACGAAGAATTGTGATGCTGTAGTTCTTTGGCAAGGTGCTTGTGAATTGTCTACTATGTATTAATTTATCACTCCTGTTGTTCGCACACGCTTGCTAACTTTTGCTGTCGTGGTTTTCGATGCGGCTTTGCGTTTTTCAATACGGATATCAATGGCATTTTTAATTGCAATTAGAAAGCCCGTCACAATAAACGCACCGGGGGGGAGTATAGCGACTAGCAGCCCGGGGTAGCTGTCACTAAACGGTGTCATTTTCCAGCTGCGGGCTGCTTCACCAAAGAGCAATTGCATATCAGCAAACAGCGTTCCCGCGCCAAGTAATTCACGTACTGCGCCCAAGACAATCAATACCAGCACAAAACCTATGCCCATCATAAAGCCATCGACTGCCGACGGTATGATGGCATTTTTACAGGCGAACGCATCGGCGCGGCCTAAAATAGCGCAGTTGGTCACGATCAGTGGAATAAAGATACCTAAAATTTGATACAGCTCATAGGTGTAGGCCTGCATCAGCAACTCAGTTGCGGTGGTGAAGGAAGCGATAATCATCACAAATACAGGCAGTTTGACGGCGTCACTGACCACGTTGCGAATGAGTGAAACCACGACATTCGAACCCACTAACACCAATAATGTGGCCAGCCCCAACCCCATCGCGTTAACCACAGTACCACTGACCGCCAATAGCGGGCACAGACCCAGCAGTTGTACTAATGCCACATTGTTGCTCCATAGGCCGTTTTGTGTAATGTCACTGTAGTTAACGGCTGGCGTACTATTGTTTTTGGTTGTTGTGTTGTCTGTTGTTGTCTCTGTCATCGCTTGACCTTAAATAAGGTTTTTTGGTGCTGCTCGGCATACTGCAATACCTTATGTACGGCAGTCACTACTGCTCTTGGTGTAATGGTGGCGCCAGTAAATTGATCAAATGCCCCCCCATCTTTCTTAACTGCCCAACCATCGCTGGCCGGTTTTTTCAGTGAAAGTCCGTTAAAGCGACTAATCCATGGGCTCTTTTTGATATCGACTTTGTCTCCCAGCCCAGGTGTTTCCCGGTGAGCTAATACACGTACCCCCGCAAGCGTTAAATCGGCATTAACCCCTGCAATCATTTTAATGTCACCACTATAACCATCAGGGGCAATCGCAGGAATAATTACTGCAATAATACGGTTGTTTTTACGGGCGATAAAGATATTCTCTCCGGCAACGTTACCCAAGTGTGATTGAGCAGCTTCAGGCACATTTATCGTATCCATTAATAAATCGTTATCAAAACGGTGTTTGGGAATGATTTCCAGCAGAGCTTTTTCTGCGGCAAGACGTTCGGAGGCTTTGATTTTATCCTTGGTGGCGTTATTAGTTGCGGCAAGAAGACCGGCAGCAATTAATGCAAACAGAAAGAGTAATAAACCATTTTTACTAATAGATGCTGGTAACATGCTTATTCCTCATCACGCTTGCGGTTGGTGCGTTCCGCTTTTTTGTGACCATAGGTGCGTGGCATTGTGTAGTAATCAATAAAGGGCGCAGCAAAATTCATTAATAAAACACCAAAGGCTACCGCATCGGGATAGTTGCCCCATGCACGAATGACATACACTAAAATACCGACGCCGACACCAAAAATAAGCCTGCCTTTATTACTGGTGGCCGAGCTCACAGGGTCGGTCACAATAAAAAAAGCACCCAACATGGTAGCGCCAGAGAATAAATGTAATAGTGGTGACCCGTGACTGTCCGAACTTCCACCATCGTAAAACAGTACAGACATAAGAGCCAATCCAGCCAGCATGCCTATGGGCGCGTGCCAAGTAAAAAGCTTTTTATACAACAACATGGCACCGCCCAGTAAAAAACCCATGTTGACCCATTCCCATCCAGCACCAGCAAATACGCTATATATAAACAGCGGTTGTTGGGCATAAATTTGTTCTGCCATTAGTCCTTGTTGGTTTTTAAAGACATCGAGTGGTGTCGCACCGGTAATACCGTCGATAGCACTCGATGCAATAAATACCACTTCGATGGATTCCAGTAATGTGGGCAGTTGTGCTTCTGGCAGATTAACCGGCATGATCCAGCGTGTCATTTCAACGGGAAAAGAAATCAATAATACGACGTAGCCCACCATGGCCGGGTTAAACGGGTTTAATCCGAGGCCGCCGTATAATTGTTTTGCCAAAATAATCGCTGTTGCGGTGCCGGTAACCACGAGCCACCAAGGTGCGTAAGGTGGCAGCGCTAAACCCAATAATACCGCGGTAACAATTGCACTGTAATCGTTAAGCTGTGGTGTGATAGGGCGTCGGCGTAAATATAACACCAAGGCTTCACTAATTAATGCAGTAGTGAAGGCAATAATAAGATTAATGAGTGTGCCCCAGCCAAAAAAATAGCTTAAGGCAATAAAGCCCGGCAGAGTCGATAACAGCACTAATTGCATCACATCGCGAGTACTGCGTATGTGAAAAGCGTGAGGTGATGATGCTTTTATAAGACTCATGACGACGTACTTTCTTGTTCGGCATTAGTGTTTTTCTTTATAAACTCTGCGAGTTCACTTTCAGCCTGTTGTAAACGTAATTCGGTTTGTTTAATTTGTGCGGCAATTTTATCTTGTTGTTCACCTTCCGTTGTCGCATGTTTTTCTTGCAGTTTTTGTAAGCGGTTACGGCTACTATTAACGGTGCGTTCTAATTTGGCTTTTTGTGCTGCAGGATCATTTTTTTGCGCCTGTACTCGTGCCATGGCGGCAGCCACGGGGTCATTTTTTGAGGTTTCGGTAGTTTCTGTGGTGCCTTCTGCTGCCGCTTTTTTGGCTTGTTCGGCCGTTAAACGTTTCGCTTCTTCTGCCGCTTTTTTGCGTGCTTCACGTTTCGCTACTTTTTCCGCCTCGGCACGTTCAATACGACGTTTGCGAAATTCAAAACGCTGGCGTGCATGATCTGCTTTGACCTTTTCTTTTTCCTGCTGTTTGATGGTCCCTTTGGCTGCACGGTAATGCTGAACCAAGGGTATATTAGACGGGCAAACAAATGAGCAAGCTCCACATTCTATACAATCAAACAGATTGTAGTTTTGTGCACTGTCATAGTCTTCTGCTTTGGCATACCAATATAATTGCTGTGGCAATAAGCTGGCCGGGCAAGCTTCGGCACACATCCCGCAACGCATACACTCTTGTGTTATCGGTGGTGCAGGCATTTCTTTTTTGGATGGCGCAATAATACAGTTTGTTGATTTAATGACAGGAATATAGGGGTCACTTAACGCAAACCCCATCATTGGGCCTCCCATAATGAGTTTCTCATTCATCGCGGCATCGAAACCTAGGTGCTCAAGAATAAAATGAATCGATGTGCCCAGTAATGTGTAAAGGTTACGTTGCGTTTGTAAGGCCTCTCCCACAAAGGTAGTAATGCGTGAAGTGAGAGCCTTACCTTCAACCACCGCTTGATAGGCAGCCACTGCAGTGCCGACATTTTGCATCACAATACCCAAGCTAGCGGGGATTTGACCGGATGGCACTTCTTTGCCTGTTAATATTTGGATGAGCTGTTTCTCGCCGCCCGAAGGGTACTTAGTGGGGAAGGTGATCAGCTCAATAGTGTCAGTGCTATTGAGTGTTTCTATCGCGGTTGTTAATGCCGCAATAGCATCGGGTTTATTATCTTCAACGCCAAGAATAATTCTCTCGGGTTTGCCCAAGATATAGGACAATAATAGCGCACCCTGAATAACCGCTTCTGCATGGTATAGCATCAGGCTATGATCTGCGGTGATATAAGGCTCACACTCGGTACCATTTAAGATCAAGGTATCAATCGCATAATGTGCTTGCGGTTTGAGTTTGACTGCCGTAGGGAAGCCAGCACCACCCAGACCCGTAACCCCGGCATGACAAATTTTTTCAACCAATGTTTCAGTGTTTTCTTGCGTATAGTCGGCGATTTTTTCTGCAGTAGCCTGTTGATGTTTACCATCGGTTTTAATCACTATGCAAAGGCCTGTCATACCGGATGCATGAGCTAATAATCGGTCTTCAATCGCCACCACTTCACCGGAACTGGCGCTGTGAATGGCCGCACTAAAAGCACCGGTTGCTTGCGCAATCATTTGTCCGCCAAGTACCTGATCACCGATAGCGACGATGGCTTCAGCAGGTGCGCCCATATGTTGATTCAACGGATAAATGAGTTCATCCGGTAATGGCAGTTCACCAATCGGCAGTTGCATCGATTGGTCTTTATTTTCTGGAGGATATACTCCGCCGTGAAAGGTGTAAGCCGCTTCTTTAGCGATCAGTTGAGGAGAGGCGCTCATGCGGCGTCCTCCTCATTGCTATGTGTCGGAGCAGGTTGGCGATCACTGGCAATAATCTGATGCGTTTTTAGGGGAGCGTCCCACTTCCAATCTTGCACTGTTTCTGCAACAGGAATCATATCAATACAATCAACCGGACAGGGTTCAACACAGAGGTCGCAACCCGTACATTCGTCAGTAATAATGGTATGCATATGTTTTGCGGCACCAAGGATGGCATCAACCGGGCAGGCCTGAATACACTTGGTGCAACCAATGCATTCGTCTTCACGAATATACGCGACTTTTTTGATATCGGCTTCTTCACCGTGTTCTTCATCCAGAGACGGTGCATCAACACTCAGTAAATCAGCAATGGCATTAATGGTAGCCTGGCCACCCGGAGGACACTTATTAATGGCTTCACCATTAGCGATGCCCTCAGCATAGGGGCGACAGCCGGGATGACCACATTGACCACATTGTGTTTGTGGTAGTAATGCGTCCAGTTGCTCTACAATAGGATCGCCTTCCACCTTAAACTTAACGGCAGCAAACCCGAGTATGCCACCAAAGATCAGCGCCAAACCGCCCAGTGCAATCAGTGCTGAAAAAATAGGGTGTGCAAAAATAAATTCAAACATTTTTCACCACAGCCTTATAACTGTATCAGGCCAGCAAAGCCCATAAAGGCCAATGACATCAAGCCAGCAGTAATCATGGCAATGGCGGCGCCTTTAAAGGGAGCGGGTACATCAGCAACCGCAAGTCGTTCGCGCATGGCCGAGAATAAAATTAATACCAGAGAAAACCCGAGTGCGGCACCAAATCCATAGGTTGCCGATTGAAAGAAATTGTGAGTTTTAGTGGTGTTAAGCAGGGCAACACCTAATACGGCACAATTGGTTGTAATCAATGGCAGAAAAACACCGAGTACGCGGTACAATAACGGACTGGTTTTTTCGATAAACATTTTTGCGAACTGTACGACTACCGCGATCACTAAAATAAAAGAAATCGTTTTTAAGTACTGTAGGGATAAGGGTTCAAGAATATACGTGTGAACCAGATAACTGCAAATCGACGCCAGTGTTAACACAAATGTCGTGGCGCTGGCCATGCCGATAGCGGTTTTCAGTTTATTGGAGACACCCATAAACGGGCACAGCCCCAAGAACTGTACCAGCACAAAATTATTCACCAAGATGGTGCTTAATAATATTAATATAAACTCACTCATACGATTGAGTTTTTCTCCCAGTGTGACCAACACTATGTTATATGACTGATAAAAGTACTCTTAACTTTTACAGCGCGCGCATGCCAGGTGTGGCGCCCTCATGCGGTTCCAGCAGGTAAATATCATTGTCGCCAGGGCCTGCTGCCAATACCATACCTTCAGAAAGACCAAATTTCATTTTTCGTGGTGCGAGGTTGGCGACCATAATAGTCAGCTTGCCCTCAAGGTCTTCCGGCTGGTAAGCACTTTTAATACTTGAAAATACCGTGCGTGTTTCGCTGCCGATATCCAAGGTTAATTGTAATAACTTATCGGCACCTTCCACATGTTGCGCTTTAACAATTTTGGCAACACGCAAATCCACCTTGGCAAAGGTGTTGAAATCAATCTCGTCAGCAATATGTTCAATACCCTCTGATTTCGCGACAGGTTTTTCTTTGGCGGGGGCTATGTCCTGTTTACTAGACTCCACCATTTTCTCAACCTGTGCTTTTTCAACGCGATGTAATAGCGGTTTGAATTTGTTAATTTCGTGGTTGCCTTTAAACTCGCCAGCACTTTGCCAGGTGAGCGTATCGTTAAGAAACGCTTCTGAATTCTTTTCCAATTCCGGAAGCACGGGTTTTAAATAACACAAGATGCTACGGAACATATTAATGCCCAAGCTGCAGATATCTAATACCTGCTTTTCAGTGCCTTCCTGTTTTGCTAACGCCCAAGGTTCCTTGGTAGCAATATATTCGTTGGCCGCGTCGGCAAGGTTCATAATTTCGCGCATCGCTTTGCCAAATTCACGGTTTTCGTAGAAAGTGGCAATGGTGTCACTGGCATCGACAAAACGCTGCCATAACTCTGGTGAGTCAATGGTGTTTGATAATGTACCGCCACTTTTTTGTACAAAACGAGCCGTACGGCTGGCGATATTAACCACTTTGCCCACCAGATCCGAATTGACGCGTTGAATAAAGTCATCCAGATTTAAATCCAGATCATCTACGCCATTGGTGAGTTTGGCAGCAAAGTAGTAGCGTAGATATTCCGGTTTTAAAACGTCCAGATAACTGCGCGCATTAATAAAGGTGCCGCGTGATTTGGACATCTTTTTACCGTTAACGGTTAAAAAGCCATGCACATTCACTGCAGTAGGAGTACGGAATTGTGCCGAGTGCAACATGGACGGCCAGAACAAGGCGTGAAAATTAACAATATCCTTACCAATAAAGTGGTACAACTCGGTACCATTATTCAGGCGCGGGTCATTGTTGCCATCGGCTAACCAATAGTCTTCCCAGTTTTTACCCGTTTTGGCACATAAATTCTTAAAGCTGGCGATGTAACCAATGGGGGCATCCAGCCATACATAAAAATACTTGCCGGGTTGACCGGGAATTTCAAAACCAAAGTAGGGCGCATCACGAGAGATATCCCATTCTTGTAAACCTGCATCCAGCCATTCAGCCAGTTTATTCGCCATTTCATCCTGAAGATGACCCGCGCGTGTCCACTCTTTTAAAAAGTCAGTAAACTCCGGCAATTTGAAAAAGAAATGCTCGGATTCTTTTTCAATGGGTGTTGCGCCAGACAGTACGGATTTCGGGTTGATTAAATCTGTGGGTGAATAGGTGGCGCCACAGACTTCGCAGTTGTCACCATATTGATCGTCTGCCGGACATTTAGGGCAAGTACCCTTGATATAGCGGTCGGCCAAAAACAGGGTTTTTTCCGGGTCGTAGGCTTGGGTAATTGTGCGTGTTGCAATGTGATCATTAGCCGCCAGACGCTGATAGATCAGTTCGGATAATTCACGATTTTCTTCTGAGTGAGTAGAATGATAGTTATCAAACTCAATCAAAAAATCGGCAAAGTCTTTTTCGTGTTCAGCTTTAACATTGGCAATTTGTTGCTCGGGGCTAATGCCATTTTCCTCGGCTTTTAGCATAATCGCCGTACCGTGCGCATCGTCCGCGCACACATAAGTACACTCATGACCACGCATTTTCTGAAAGCGTACCCATATATCGGTTTGAATGTACTCCACCAGATGCCCCAAATGGATGGAACCATTGGCATAAGGTAAGGCGCTGGTGACGAGGATTTTGCGGTGAGTCATAATCAGCCTGAATAAATACAAAGGTGTAAAAGGCGCGGATTATAGCAGTTTATCCTTTATTAAACAGCGATTAGTGCTTGATTTAATTTAGATTTTATGGGAATTTGCTTATGCCTTTCTGTATATTTAGTAGACTAGCCAGTGGTATTGATTTATGTCACAAGCCATACAACAGCGGATAGAACAGCGGGTTGCTGCCGCGATTGATTCTATTGTATTGCCATCCACGCAAATTCCGTTGGCTAGTGTGTCATTGCCAGACGCTATTCGGCTGGAAAATGGCGTTTTATACCTGGAGTTAACACTGGGTTTTCCCTCCGGGCAAGGGCAAGACAGCTTGGCAGGGCATATTGCCGAACAACTCTCTGAGGCATTGCTCGCACTGTATGATGTCAATGAGTTGACACTGGATATCGGTTGGCAAGCACCCGGTAATGTGGTCGTTACAGAGCAGCCATTATTGGCAGGCGTGCACAATATTATTGCCGTGGCTTCGGGTAAAGGCGGGGTAGGTAAATCCACTACCACCGTTAATCTGGCGTTGGCTCTGGCACAACAAGGTGCCAATGTCGGTATTTTGGATGCCGATATTTATGGCCCCAGTCAACAAACCATGCTGGGTCTCGGGGCTCAGCGGCCGGCGACTGTCGATCAAAAAAATATGCAGCCCAATGAATCTCATGGGCTTAAGTCGATGTCTATGGGGTATCTGGTTACGGAACAAACACCCATGGCGTGGCGCGGCCCCATGGCAACCGGGATGCTATTACAGCTACTTTTTCAGACGGATTGGGGCGATCTGGATTACTTATTTGTGGATATGCCGCCCGGCACGGGAGATATCCAGCTCACCCTATCACAAAAAGTCCCTGTGACGGGTGCGGTTATTGTGACAACCCCCCAGGATATCGCACTGTTGGATGCCAAAAAAGCTATTGAGATGTTTGCCAAAGTCGATATCCCGGTGTTGGGTATCGTTGAGAACATGGCGGTTTATCAATGTCGCCAATGCGGACATACTGAGCATATTTTTGGTGAGGGTGGAGGTGAGCATATCGCCCAGGACTATGGTGTTGAGTTGTTGGGGGCGCTACCGCTAGCGTTGGATATTCGTGAAGGTGCTGATAGCGGTAATCCCAGCGTGGTGAGTGATCCGGATAGCCGTATTGCTCGCAGTTATAAAGATATTGCCATTAGAGTGGCTGCCCATCTTTATCAGCACAATAACGCCTTGCCGGATATCGAAATCATTGATGATTAGTTCCGCAAGCCATGATGGCTTGTATATAAACAAATTCACTAATCTTATAAAAATAAAATCCTTTATATTATTTTCTAAATCCGTAAAGTGTGTTGTAGCACACGATGTGGTATGCTGAGCGCGCTAAAAAACACACGGGTACAGGAAATAGTCTTATTCATCACCGCTCCTGTCCGTGGTAGTTATCTCAGCTAAACGCTGCTCTTGGTCGAGAATATAGTTGTTGGATACTGCATATATTTGTTAACCCCATACGCTTTTATGCAAATAGTGTGAAGGCGGTATGGAAACGTTATCTCGAATGTAAGAGCTTAGAAGCATGAGTAAACTTTTAAAAGAAAAAGTCCTTGATGTTCATCATTGGACAGATACCTTATTTACTTTCACGACTACCCGCGATTCAAGTTTTCGCTTCCGCAGTGGTGAATTCACCATGATTGGTCTTGAGCAAGACGATGGCAAGCCACTGCTGCGTGCCTACAGTGTTACCAGCGCTCACTATGATGACCATCTCGAATTTTTCAGTATTAAAGTGCCCAACGGCCCACTGACATCGCAATTACAGCATGTGAAGCCGGGTGATGACATTCTAGTACGCAGCAAAACCTCGGGTACGCTGGTGCCTGACTATCTGTATCCGGGCAAGCGCTTGTGGATGCTATCCACCGGTACGGGCTTGGCGCCATTTTTAAGTCTGATTAAAGACCCTGATATCTATGAGCAATTTGACCATGTGATTCTTACTCACGGTGTGCGCTGGAAGCGTGAATTGGCTTACGAGCAACTCATAGAACACGATTTACCCAATAATGAACTGATTGGCGAGATGATCTCCGAACAGCTGATTTACTACCCCACAGTAACGCGTGAAGAGTACAAACATCAGGGGCGTCTGACAGACTTGATCACTAGTGGCAAGTTAACCAAAGATTTGGGATTCCCGGATTTAAGCCCTGAAAATGACCGTTTTATGATTTGCGGTAGTCCTGCCATGCTCCAAGATAGCGTGAAAATTTTGGAAGACATGGGCTTTACTGAAGGGGTTGACGGTGTAGTCGGCCACTACGCTATTGAACGTGCATTTACTGAAAAAGGTTAGTGGCAGGAGTTGACGATGCAAATACTAGTACCCATAAAACGTGTAGTGGATTACAACATCAAAGTGCGCGTTAAGCCTGATCACTCCGATGTGGATCTGAGCAGTGTCAAAATGTCCATTAACCCTTTTTGTGAAATTGCTGTAGAAGAAGCGGTGCGCTTAAAAGAAGCGGGTGTTGCGACTGAAATAATCGTGGTATCTGTTGGCCCCAAACTGGCCGAGCAGCAGCTGCGAGCAGCGATGGCATTAGGCGCAGACCGCGCGATTCTGGTTGAAACAGATGAAGAGTTACAACCACTGGCGATTGCCAAAACCTTGAAGGGGATTGTTGATCGTGAATCACCAGAACTGGTTCTGTTTGGTAAGCAATCCATTGATGGTGAAAACAATCAGACCGGGCAAATGCTGGCGGCGCTGGCTAACTTCTCTCAGGCAACGTTTGCCTCTGAAGTTAAGCTGGAAGGTGGCCAAGCCATTGTCACTAGCGAAGTTGACGGTGGTTTGAAAACCATCGCATTGCATTTGCCTGCGGTCATCACGGCGGACTTGCGTCTTAATGAACCGCGTTATGCGTCAATGCCCAATATTATGAAGGCCAAGAAAAAGCCATTGGAAAAAATGACACCTGCTGATATTGGTGTTGAGATTACACAAACACAAGAAACTCTGAAAGTCGAACCGCCACAGGAACGTCAGGGTGGTATTAAAGTCGCTTCTATTACCGAGCTTGTCGAAAAGCTAAAAAATGAAGCCAGAGTCTTATCTTGAGGATATAATTGATGAGTATTTTAGTGATTGCAGAACACAATAATGAGCAGATTTCATCGGCAACGCTGAGTGTGTTATCGGCAGCAGAAAAGATTGGTGATGATATCCATTTGTTAGTTGCAGGCCACAATATTGATAATGTGACTACAGCAGCAACACAAGTGACGGGTGTCAGCAAGGTGTTAAGTGCCGATGCGCAGGCGTATGCCCACCAGTTGGCTGAAAATATCGCCCCGCTAGTGGTGGAGCTGGGTTCTGACTATACCCATATCTTTGCGGCAGCGTCCACCAGTGGTAAAGACCTGTTGCCGCGTGTCGCTGCGCTACTGGATGTGGGTATGGTCTCTGACATTATCGCCATTGATACGGCCGATACCTTTAAGCGCCCCATCTATGCAGGCAATGCTGTGGCAACGGTCAAAAGTAATGATACGGTTAAAATAGCCACTGTGCGTGTGTCCTCCTTTGGGGTTGTTGAGGCTCAAGGGGGTAGTGCTGAGGTGGTTACACTCAGTCAGGATACTGATGCGGGACTGTCCAGTTTTGTCAGTGAAGATAAAGAACAGTCGGATCTCCCCGAATTAACTGATGCAAAAATCGTTGTTTCTGGTGGTCGTGGTTTGCAAAATGGTGAAAACTTTAGTCTACTGTACAGTCTAGCTGAAAAGCTTGGTGCAGCGGTCGGTGCCTCGCGTGCGGCAGTGGATGCGGGCTATGTGCCGAATGACCTGCAAGTCGGGCAGACCGGAAAAATCGTCGCACCAGAGCTTTATATTGCAGTGGGAGTGTCTGGCGCGATACAGCATCTTGCCGGCATGAAAGACTCTCGAGTTATCGTTGCGATTAACAAAGATGAAGATGCGCCGATTTTTGATATTGCAGATTACGGTCTGGTTGCTGACTTATTTGAAGCGATTCCAGCACTCGAAGCTGCTATTTAATAACATTGACTTAATACGTTTACTTTATTGACTAAACCTTCAGGTTCAACACTGTGCAACGAGAATCCATGGAATATGATGTGGTTATCGTGGGTGCTGGGCCTGCGGGTTTAGCTGCGTCTATCCGTCTTAAACAATTAGCGCTTGAAAGCAATCTTGAGCTATCGGTTTGTATCCTTGAAAAAGGGTCTGAAGTCGGTGCCCATATCCTCTCTGGTGCGGTTCTCGAACCTCGCGCCCTGAATGAACTGATTCCCGATTGGCAAAACCTTGATGCACCCCTGCACACAGCCGTGAATAAGGATGAGGTATTATTTTTAACCTCAGCGGAAAAGTCATTAACAATGCCCAACCTGTTGGTGCCCAAGCCGATGCACAATACGGGTAATTACATTATTAGTCTGGGTAATTTCTGCCGTTGGTTGGCTGAACAGGCTGAAGCCTTGGCAGTAGAAATCTTTCCGGGGTTTGCCGCAGCAGAAGTATTGTTTAATGATGATGGCAGTGTGAAAGGTGTCGCGACGGGTGATATGGGTATTGCCCGTGACGGTACCGAAAAGCCGGGTTATGAACCGGGTATGGAGTTACATGCCAAGTATACGCTGTTTACGGAAGGCTGCCGGGGACATTTGGGCAAACAACTGATTCAACAATTTCAGTTGGATGCGAATGTATTGCCGCAACACTATGGTTTGGGCATTAAAGAACTGTGGGATATTGATCCTGAGATGCATCAACCTGGTTTGGTGGTACATGGTGCCGGCTGGCCTCTCGCTGAACACGGAGGGTCGGGTGGTTTTTTTCTCTATCATGGGGACAATCATCAGGTGTCGGTAGGCCTGATTACCGACCTTAATTACCGCAACCCGCATTTGAGCCCATATGACGAATTTCAGCGTCTCAAGCATCATCCGGCGATTGCCCAATACCTCCGCGGGGGTACACGTGTCTCTTATGGTGCCCGCGCCATTGCCAAAGGTGGTTTGCAATCATTGCCCACGATGACCATGCCCGGTGCCTTGTTACTCGGTTGTGATGCGGGGACCTTGAATTTTTCTAAAATCAAAGGCACTCATACCGCGATGAAGTCCGGTATGATCGCGGCGGAAACAGTCATGGCTGAATTTGTGGATGATTTTGCCAGTACCGGGAAAGAGTTAGGCCAGTATCAGCAAAATGTTAACGCCTCATGGTTATATAAAGAGCTTTATCAAAGCCGTAATTTTGGTGCGGCTCTGCATAAGTGGGGCCCATGGGTGGGGGGTGCCTTTAATTTTATTGAGCAAAACCTGTTTGCGGGTCGTTTGCCGGTGACCTTGAGCGATGGTGGTGCTGATCATGAGCAGTTGAAGCCAGCAACAGATTTTGCACCCATCGATTATCCCAAGCCGGATGGTGTGCTGAGTTTTGAGAAGTTGTCATCGGTGTTTTTATCCAATACCAACCACGAAGAAGACCAACCTTGCCATTTGACATTGCTGGCGCAAGACGTACCGATTCAACATAACCTGGCATTGTACAATGCACCGGAGCAGCGTTACTGCCCGGCGGGTGTTTATGAAATTGTCGAAGACGATGATCAATTACCCCGGTTACAAATCAATGCTCAAAACTGCGTACACTGTAAAACCTGTGATATTAAAGACCCGACGCAGAATATTCAGTGGGTGGTACCGGAAGGCACGGGCGGACCTAATTATCCCAATATGTAATATGGCTTGATTGTCATTTCATACACCTTTACCATTCCAGGTTGGTTATAAACAGGGTAATTCTGGAGCAATAATGAGTATTAAATCGGATAAGTGGATGCGCCGTATGGCTGAGTCAGACGGTATGATTGAACCATTGGAAGCAGAGCAGGTGCGTTATGCCGAGAACGGTGAGCGGCTGATATCTTATGGAACCTCCAGCTATGGTTATGATGTGCGCTGTGCAGACGAATTTAAAATTTTTACCAATGTCCATTCTTCTGTCGTCGACCCCAAGAACTTTGATGAAAACAGCTTTGTCGATATTAAAAGTGATGTGTGCATTATTCCGCCCAATTCATTTGCGTTAGCACGTACAGTGGAGTACTTTCGCATTCCACGCAGCATACTCACTGTGTGTTTGGGTAAATCCACCTATGCGCGTTGTGGGATTATTGTGAATGTGACTCCGCTTGAACCCGAGTGGGAAGGGCATGTCACATTGGAATTTTCCAATACAACCCCGTTGCCGGCAAAAGTTTATGCCAATGAAGGTGTTGCACAAATGCTGTTTTTTGAATCCGATGAAGTGTGTGATACGTCTTATAGAGACCGTGGAGGCAAGTATCAGGGACAGACAGGTGTAACGCTGCCTAAAACCTGATACGTCTTTTTCTTTGAATTTTACTACTTGATTTGTGCCAGATAATTCTCCAAGCGATCTTTATGGGCAGCGAATTTTAGGACTTTCTTGGATTTTTCTTTGATTTCTTCAAGGTTGGTGGGTTTGCCCGCTACAATAACACCAACCATTGCCATAATTTCGTGTGGCAAGCATTTGTAGACATAAACGCCTTCTTTATCGAGAGTGACAGAGACTTTCTGGCTCATCAAACCTGTCCATGTGACTGACCCTTCGGGGGTTAAGCCTGCAACAGACTCGGCATTATGAGCAAGGTCTGTAGGCACAAAATGTACGGTGTCACCCACAGCAACGTGTAGTACCGCAGGTTCAAATACCATAATGCCTTCGGCGCCGATATTTTTCATTTCTACAATATGTTCAGCTGCTAATGTTTTCATTGCCGTTAAAACAAGTAATAAAGCTGCCAGTAATTTATATTTCATAACCTATGCTCTTCCTGTTAAACGAAAGTTTGATTTTAAGTGATAATGGTTATCGCTGTTACCTACGTCTTGTATTCTGATTGTTACTTACGTATCGGTTGTTTTAATAGATCGTGTAAATGACTATTGCGATACAAAATTTACTTCGACCTGTTGTGTTGCTGCTTTATAATAAAGCATGCAGATGGTACCCTCCACACGATATACACTATTAACCCATTCAACGTAGATATTATGACAGTCCGCACTCGAATCGCACCTTCGCCTACTGGTGACCCTCATGTAGGCACCGCTTATATTGCTTTATTTAATGTATGTTTTGCACGCCAGCATGCGGGTGAGTTTATTCTCCGTATTGAAGATACTGATCAGGCACGTTCTACGCGTGAATCGGAACAGGCGATTTTTGATAGTCTGCGCTGGTTGGGTCTGGAGTGGTCAGAAGGCCCAGATGTTGGGGGTGAGTATGGCCCTTATCGTCAGAGTGAGCGTGCCGACATTTACCAGCAGTATGCGCAACAATTGTTGGACAACGGCCATGCATTCCGCTGTTATCGTACTCCGGAGGAGCTGGATGAATTGCGCAATGCGCGCCGTGAACAAGGCGGTTTTACGGCACTAAAACCTAGTGAATTACGCATGCCTGAAGAGGAGGTTGCCCGTCGAGAAGCGGCGGGTATGCCTTCAGTTGTGCGTATGGTGGTGCCAGAAGGAGAAGGGCCTTGCCCGGTGGATGATATGTTACGCGGTACCATTGAATTGGACTGGGGGCAGGTGGATGCACAAATTTTGCTGAAGTCCGATGGTTTGCCGACTTACCATTTAGCGAATGTGGTTGATGACCACCTGATGAAAATTACCCACGTGATTCGTGGTGAAGAATGGATTAACTCGGCACCTAAACATCAGTTGTTATATCAATACTTTGGCTGGGAGATGCCCGTACTTTGTCATTTACCTTTATTGCGTAACCCCGATAAATCTAAACTGAGTAAGCGTAAAAAACCAACCAGTATTCTGTACTATGAAAAAATGGGCTATTTGCCTGAAGGCCTGATTAATTATTTAGGGCGTATGGGTTGGTCCATGCCAGATGAGCGTGAGAAGTTTACCTTAGACGAAATGATCGCTGCGTTTGATATCAACCGCGTGTCATTGGGGGGGCCGGTGTTTGATGTTGAAAAACTCTCTTGGCTTAATGGCTTGTGGATTCGTGAAGAGCTGGATACTGAGCAATTAGCGCAACGTTTACAAGATTGGGCGCTAAACGAGGAGCGTATTAAGGCGATCCTTCCCCAAGCGCAAGCGCGAATGGAAACCTTAAGTGACTTTATGCCATTGGCGGGCTTTCTGTTTTCAGGCCAGTTACCCTTGGATCCAGCCAACTATGATGAGCTCAAGCTGGATGAAGAGCAATTAAAGCAGGTACTACAGTTTGTATTATGGAAACTGGAAGCACTGAGAGAGTGGCAACGCGATGAGATTTTTAACAGTGTAAAATCACTGGCAGATGCGATGGATATCAAGCTAAAAGACTTCTTAGCGCCTTTATTTGTGGCTATTTCAGGCACCACCGCCTCATTTTCCGTGATGGATGCTATGGTGTTGCTCGGGCCGGATATGTCGCGTGCGCGTATTCGCTCCGCTTTAACGGGCCTCTATGGTGAGATGGGTAACAAGCAGTTGAAGAAGCTGGAGAAGGGATATCAAGCGCTTAATTAGGGTCAAAATCATGTAAATTTTAAAATATTTCTTTATATTTGTTATTTTTTTACCTAATATGTCAATTCCATTTTGGGAATAATATATTTAAGGAGAGATAATTATGAAGAAATATAAGTTTAAACCCTTACTATCAGCTTCTTTAGTGTCAGGTGTGCTGCTATCTCAGTCAGTATTTGCCATGACAAGCAGTTGTGAAGCCAACTATTATTGCTGGCGGTACTCTGACAGGGACTGCTATAGGGGATGTATTACACGGTGGTGCTGGTAGTGACCGCTTTTTCTCAGGTGGTGTATCCCAAGGTAATGAAAGCGTCCGTAGTAATGGTGGTGCTGATTATCTTGTGTTTACAAGTTCAGATGCTCTTGTCGCTGATGGTGCAGGTAATGGTATCGGTGATGTCCGTATTCGTGATTTTGTGATCGATAACACTGCCATTAACTTCGAAGCTGATTCAATCGTACTGGGTGATTTTTTTGGTCAGCAGCTCAACGCGGCCAATATTGGTGGGTATTTGCATATCGTCAGTGATGCACTGGCTGCGCCTAATCTTTCGGTGATTTATCTTAACCGGGAAGGTGATTTTTCTGCAGCGGATAAACAGGCGCTTGACGATGGTGAGGGTTTTGCTGTCGGGTATGGTGCTGATTTATTCCTAGAATACCAGGCTCAGCAGGGCGATAATCACTTTGAAAATATCACCGGGCATGCCGACAATTCGTTCGAGCAGCTACAAGCACTGATTGATATGGGCTTTTTAACGCTATCTCCAACGGATATCTTCGGTAGTACGGGTAATGATTTTCTCGTAGGCACCAGTGCTAACGAAAATTTCATCAGTCGAGGAGGCTTTAATGGTGGCGATGATGTCCGTGGTAATGGAGGCTCTGATACCCTGATTTTCTCAAATCGTGATCCGTTGAATAAAGATGTGGCGAATGCGATGGGTGCCGGTTCACACTATCGTATTCGTGATTGGATGATTGAGGATAAACAACAGTTCCCTGATGCTGATTCTATTGCGATAGGAGACTTGATTGGAAGGCCACACCTCAATGCCAGTAATATCGGCCCTTATATACATATTATCAGTGGTACCTTTGGCGCCAACCGTTCCAGTATTCTGATTGATGTTGATGGCCAGTTTACAGACGAGGACAGATTAGCCTTAAATGCTGATCCGGCTTCCGGTGGTTATGGAACTGATTTGTTTCTGGAGTTTTAAGATAATTATAACGACCCAAATAACCCGTTGGCGAACAATATCGCCACATTAACGGGTCATCCCGACAACTCTATCGCGCAATTACAAGAATTGATTGATTGGGGATTCTTGGATTTATCTACCAGACCATCAACCGGTATTCCATGCGCAGTAGGCTTGCAAGGAGAGACTGGTCCGCAAGGCCCTGAAGGTCCACAAGGCCCTGCCGGCGCGGATGGTCAAGATGGTGCAGATGGTCAGGATGGTTTCACTTTAGAAAATGTCATATGTCCGGATTTCACACTTATTCGTGGGTTTGGTCCAAACGGAGCGCTTATCTGTACTGAGTCAAATATGGGCGGTAATCCTTAAAATATACATCACTGTATCAGTAATCTGTTGCTACACTGATACCGTGACTGACGTATTTAATCAATTATTGTATACATGATAGAAAATATATGGGAAGGCAAGTTTTTCTTACCTTCCCATCATTCTATTTGGCATATAGAAACGGTTATTACTTGTCACCTTTCTAACTTATCGGTAGAATGCCGCCTCTTTTCTAGAATTACCTCATTTGGGGCCTTAGCTCAGCTGGGAGAGCGCAACACTGGCAGTGTTGAGGTCAGCGGTTCGATCCCGCTAGGCTCCACCAATTTCTCATATCATTCAACCCCATAACGTCTCACAACCCTTGTAATTAAAGGGTTTCAAGCGTATTGTTTGTCTCACAGCATATCAGTTCGTCTTACTACATACCGCCATATTTAACGGTATATCTGACGGTATCTTTGATTTCACTCTTTTAGATACCGTCAAAAGGCTCTGATATAGCATTATATGGGAGTAGACGATGCCACTAACCAATATAAAAGTGAAACAAGCAGGTGCTAAAGAGAAGGCTTATAAGCTCTCTGATGGTAAAGGCCTGTATCTGTATATCACGGTAAAAGGCCAAAAATACTGGCGTATGGACTATCGCTTTGGCGGTAAACGTAAGACCCTAGCTTTAGGTGTTTATCCAGAAGTCACCCTTGCAGATGCTCGCCGCAAATGTGAAGCAGCGAGAGATCAGCTTCACAATGATATTGACCCTTCTGATACCAAGCGTGCTAACAAAATAGCCAAAGCCCAATCACAGGAAAATAGCTTTAAAGCGATTACCTTAGAATGGATTCAAAAAGAAGCTCGCCAGTGGTCAGAAAGTTATACTCATAAAGTTACACGAATGGTTGAAAGAGACCTATTCCCCCATCTAGGTAATCGTCCAATCGGTGATATAACACCACCAGACTTGTTGGCTGCACTAAGACGTGTGGAAAGCCGAGGTGCGATAGAAATAGCCCACAGAGTTAAACAGGTAGCAGGGCAGGTATTTCGTTATGCCATTGCTAAAGGACGAGCAGAACGAGATGCCAGTAGTGACCTTAGAGGTGCATTAGCCAGTCCGACGAAAAACCATTTCACCGCCATTACAGACCCCAAAGAAGTTGGCAAATTGCTGTTAATGCTGGACAGCTATTAAGGCACACCAGAAGTCGTCACAGCACTGAAATTAGCCCCTTTGTTCTTTTGTCGACCCAAAGAGCTGCGACATATGGAATGGGATGAAATCGACAGAGAGAAACAAGAATGGCATATCCCAGCCCATAAAATGAAAACCAAGGCTGATCACATAGTCCCTCTATGTAAACAAGCAATGGAAGCCCTAGATAATCTCTATCAATTAACGGGCTATCGGCAATATGTATTTCCCAGTGCCAGAAGTCCTAAGCGTCCAATGAGTGATAACGCCGTTTTATCAGCACTAAGGCGGCTAGGGATTCCTAAAGAACAAATGACAGGTCATGGCTTTAGAGCAATGGCGAGAACCTTGCTGGATGAAGAGCTAGGTTATCGTATTGAATGGATAGAATGCCAGCTTGCTCATGCTGTGAAAGATGCTAATGGTAGGGCTTATAACCGCACTACTTATCTCAAACAGCGTAAGGAAATGATGCAGCGTTGGGCGGATTATTTGGATGGCTTACGTTTTGAAAGCAAAGTTGTTGTGAATATAAAAAGTTTTGCGAATGTCAGTTAATTTAAAGCTAGTTAAAGTCAGTACTAATGCGCTTTTTGAACGTATTGCCATAGCTCTAGAGTCTAATAAGTTACCTACTGTTGAGGATTCAGTCAGCCTCGAACCTTTAGCTTTGAGATATTGGGAAAAAGAAGAAAGGCCAGAATCGCTTGGCTTAAATACCAGAGTTTCTAATGGTGGAAAAAACACAAGATCAGTTAAAAGAGAAGATATACACTCTCTTATTAATCATTTTGTGCAACAAAAGCAGTCTCCAGCAGGGGTGATCTTTGCTGAGTCGATTCGTAAGTACTTAAGAGGTGAAATTTCAGCATCTAAATTACTTGGTGAAAGAGATAGGCGAAACAGAAATGGAAAGAGCTGGCAGCACTATGATAAATTGGGGGAGTTAGCTGAAATTTTTATTAGGAATTTACCCGAAGAGTGCAATTTTCATGTAGGCAATAGATCATTAATTGATAAATTAGATAATAATGTATATTGCTTACTATCAGATTTGACAACAGTTCCGGTTGATATAGTTGAATTAAAGGATAGATATAAATTACCTCGATGCTTTAAACTAGAGCCTTTCGACACCGGGTTCATTTCTCCGAATCAATGGAGAGACTACCACCAAGAATTTAAACGTTACTAAGTTTACATTTTTTTCTCTTCCCCACAAATATAATCCAAAAAATTAGAATTCCTCAAGACGTGTATAGATGCGTCAACTGAAGCCATGAGGAGTTATTAAAATGAAATATTTACGTGTTAAGTCTGTCGCTGAGCGATTAGATGTAAGCAAATCTACCGTTTGGCGTTTATCCCAACAGGGAGTTCTCCCCAAACCTATTAAATTATCCCCTAGAACAACTGTTTGGCGTTCTGATGAAATAGACGAAGCGGTTAATAAGATCATGGTGACAGGGGGTAGGTTATGAGTTCAGATCATATTCAGATCGAAATTATTTATATTTTATCTAGGGCTTTTGTCAAGGGGATATCGCCAGATTATTTTGATGGCTTAAATGTAAGTGAGGAATCTAAAGGAGTTGTGCATGAGCTTATTAGTGATTATTTTGAATTGATTGATGATCATTTAGAGGCCAGAGAATTGGGTGATCTTGATGCTTCTAATAACGCCTTGGGAAAAATTTTGGATAGCATTTCTTTAAGGCTTATCTCAAAGTGCTATATGAGATAAATAATATGGATATTTCGAATGAAAAATTTTTAAAAGCTATTTTTTCTGAACGTTATGATCTGGCTCATGTTACAAGCTTTATTTATGATCCAAATAAGATCCCTAAAGGAAAAAATGGTGAATGTTGGGCAGGTGGTTTATATAGAGATACTCGATTAATTGATAATGCCAATCAATTTTTTACAGTATCTCAGTTTAATCCTGATCAATATGGTAAGGCTAATCGTAGAAGATAAAATTTTATTGCCTGTTATGTTGTTGCTCTTGATGATGTAGAAGAAAAACTCCCCATCGAAAGAGTGGAGCAATTACCACCACCAAGTATTAAATTGAAATCATCCTTGTATAGTCAGCAATGGCTATATTTATTAGCCACACCAGAGACTAATCCAGATAGGATAGATAATTTGCATGATGGATTAATAGCTGAGTCAGGTTTAGCGCCAGATGGTTGTGACCCAGGTCAAAAGGGGGTTACTCGTTATTTGAGATTACCTGAAGGCTGTAATACCAAACAAAAGCGTATTGATGAAAATAATGGAATTCCTCCATGCTGTGAGATTATTGAGTGGAGACCAGATTTGCGTTACAAACTTGATGATCTGGCAAAACCATTTGATATTAATTTAGATACCCCTCGTAAGATTATATCTGGTGACCTTACCGATATTCCCGAGCATCCAATATTGAATAATGATTTTATTAAAGTGAAAAAACGAATATCTACTGGGCGTTATGATGTTACTTGCCCGTGGGTTTCTGAACATACAGATGGTATCGATGATGGTTCTGCTGTATTCACAAATGCTGATAATAGTATCGGGTTTAAATGCCACCATGGAAGTTGTGAGCATCGTACAGGTAAACACTTACTTGAGTGGCTTGAGGAAAAGGAGAGCGGTTTTTCTAGCAAGATGAGAAGCTGGCAGGCATTGCAAAGTTTTTCTAATATCAATCAATCTGAATTTAAAAATTCGCCATTTAATCAACATAAAACAGCCTTAGCACAGTTATTAGATAGATGCGCTAATGGAGAAAGTGCCGCTATGAAAAAGCAAATGAAAGAAGATAAATTCATACTTAAAGGTTTGGCTATTCAGGGGCAGTGGACAGTGTTCTATGCTGGGCCAAATACAGGTAAGACTTTACTCACTTTATGGATGCTACGAGAGGTAGTACAAGCGAATGAAATTAACGGGGAATTAGTTATTTATGTCAACTATGATGATACCTATAAAGGCGGTGTTGAGAAGTTACAAATAGCTGAAGAGGCTGGCTTTAATATGCTGTTGCCTAATGGTAAAGGATTTAATAAAGATAGCCTTATTGACTCTATGAAAGGCATGATTGCGGAAGTAGAGGCATTAGGTGTAATTCTTATTTTGGACACACTTAAAAAATTTACTGATTTAATGAGCAAGAGTGTTGCTTCACAGTTTGGAGAAGTGGCTAGGACTTTTGTGAGTGCCGGTGGTTCTATAATTTGCCTAGCACATACTAATAAGTATAAGGATGAAAACGGTAAAAGTGTATATTCTGGCACTACAGATATACGTGATAATGCGGATTGTGTATATACCATTGAGTTATTAGAGAGTGTGGATGGCTTTTGTGAAACTACAAATACAGTTGAATTTGAATGTAATAAAAGTCGTGGAGATGTTGCTCAAAAAATGATGTTTCAATACACCAAAGAAAAAGGCGGCGGTTATAGGAAATTATTTGATTCAGTAAAGAGGCTTGATGAAGATGACATGGAAAAAGCTTCTAAAAGTTACAGGGATCAACAAAAACAGCGTATAGATGAAGGTGTAATTGAGGTGATAAAAACGGCCATTGTAAATGGACACACCAAGAAAACAGACATATCTAAGTTTGTTTGTAATATGTCTGATTTTTCTAGACGCAATACAGTTGAGGTGCTTGAGTGTTATGAGGGTCGTCTTTGGACAGTGGAAAAAGGGGAAAAGAATTCATCAATATATTCTTTGTTACTAGCGCCTAATCCACCAGTGATTACTTAATAATACTCGCCGTGGCGATAGTCCCATGAACTAAAACTGTCCGCGAGGTTTGTCAGGATGCGGTCAAGATCCAATCCTTTACGGATCAACCCAGGGGCTGGCACGATAGAGCGTTCTTTGTTTTGTTCGGGAATCCAATTACCTTTGTCGTCTACCATAGACACCATTACGCCTTGTTCATAACGGGTATCAAGAGTTTTATCCGGTTGGATAGAAGCAACATAATCATTTGCTTCAATAATCAAATCAGCCGCGTTTTCGATGCGCTCGCCAATATATTCAATTTTTCCGCGATTACCTCGACCAGAAGGGTTGGCCGAACTGGCAAAGCTCAGAATACCTTTATCCCAGTTGTTGGCGACAATCTTTTCATAGGGGGTGCCAAACTTAATCACAAAGCAGCTAGTATCTATACCATCGGTCATTAGCGGACGCACATCGGCGGGGATTTTTTCTAATGCAGAGGATTTCCACGGTAAAATGCATCCCATCAGGATATCCTGATCCCAGTGCGATTGATAAAACGCTTCTACTTCGTTGTTCATTTCAGCGAGTGCTTTTAATTGTTCCATTGAACCGCATAAAACGACAGCAGGTTTGTTCAATGAACGATTTTTTGCTTCAAATTTTCGTTTTAGGCCTTCGGCATTCGCCGCCATAATGATATAGCCTACTTTTGTGGGGCTCACAATCATTTTGCCTTCTGCCAAAGATTGGGCTGCTTGTTCAATAACTTCGTCTTGCCCTTGCCAACTGACCTTACTGGACATAAAAAATACCTTACCTCTGTTCAACTGTTTTTTTGAGGCGCGCATCATACAATATTTAAATGAGAATGGCTATCATTATCATTAGGGGCGATGGTTTTAAGCTTGTCAGTATTCCTTAATGGATGTAACAATGCGATATGACACTTTCAAAGCAGGCAAAAACCTTTCTTGAGGCGCTTTATTCCATAGAGCGACAATCATGAATGGAGTTAGGTGCTGTGAAGGCCAGAGAGCAATACGAAGCACGGCCACCAGAGTGGGGGCCAGCCTTTGTCGAGGTGTTTTCTGTTAACAATCTTGAGATCAAAACACCGAATGCGGATGTTGCAGTGCGTATATATTGCCCCTATGGCACGCAAGAGTTATTACCTGTTGTGATGTTTTATCACGGCGGTGGGATGGTGATTGGTTCATTGGATGGTTATGATGACTTATGTCGCCAATTGGCTGTACAGTCGGGTTGTATGGTGGTTTCAGTGGATTATCGGTTGGCTCCGGAGCACACATTTCCGGCCGCGGTCAATGATGCTTATCATACATTTTTATGGGTTGCCGAGAATGCCAAAAATCTGGGTGGCGATGCCAGCCGGATAGCCGTCAGCGGTGACAGTGCCGGAGGTAATCTGGCCGCCGTGGTTGCTATTATGGCGCGCAATCATCAGGCGGCGGCTATTGCTTACCAAGTGCTTATTTATCCCGCTACGTCTCCACATGCGACCTCCGATTCTCATTTTAGGTACGCCAAGGGTTATTTTCTGGAGCGCGAAACCGTGCTGTGGTTTCATGACAGTTATATTGCGAGTGAAGAAGACCGTCAGGACTTCCGTTATGCACCGTTAATTGCAGAAAGCTTAGAAAACTTACCACCTGCGTTGGTGGTTGTGGCGGAATATGATGTGTTGCGTGATGAAGGCGTGGCGTATGCGAGGCGCTTACATCAAAGTGGGGTCTAGGTTGAGTTGGTTGAGTATAACGACATGTTTCACCCGTTTATTTCTTTGGCGGGTGTGATTGATGAGGGCAAAGACGCTATCACGATGATTGCCAATGCCCTCAAGCAACATTTGAAGCGTTAGTTTGAATCGAGTTTATTGGTACCAAGTGGTAAAGAATCAACACTCACTTTCTCATCAGGCGGATACAATAATATTTCAATACGCCGATTTTTTTCTTGTGCTTTAACACTTTTACCCGTGGCTATTGGCCGAGTGCTGCCATAACCCACGGCTTGAAACTGGGCTTCAGGCAGGCCTTTTTCTGTTAAATACCGTATGGCGTATGAAGCTCTTGCGGCAGACAGTTCCCAGTTGCTGGGATATTTTTTGGACAACGCTGAAATAATGGGTTTCTGATCGGTGTGGCCTTCCACACTGATTAAGTGCCGTGGAAAAGAACGTAATGTGTCAGCAACTAGCATCAGGGTGTTCTGACCGTGTTGATTGAGTGTGGCAGAGCCTGAAGGAAAAAGAATGGTATCTTCCAAGCGAATAATGGTGGTGCCATCTTCAAATTGTTTCACTAGACGTTTTTTTTCTGCTTTGAGTTCGTTGTTTTTTTTATCGAGTAGGGATAATTTTTGATTCAACTGCGTTAAAGCTTCTTGCTCTCTTGCCAAGCGTTGTTCCAGTGTTTCAATTTTATTGCTGAAATCCTCGATGCGTGAACGCTCAATATCCAACTGTTCCTGAGTCGAGTGATATTGTTGACGTGATTGCTGATATTTTTGGTTGAGTGCTTCAGATGAACGATTTAAATCAGCCAGCTGTTTCTCATAGCCTGAATTTAAATCAGAGAGTTGTTTTTCATAGCCTGAGTTTAAGTCTGACAGCTGTTGCTGATAGTGACTTTCTGTGGATTTCAGTTGTTGTAGATGTTGTTGGTACTCGTTTTCCTTGCTGCTGAGTTTTTGTTCCAGAGCGTCTTTTGCTTTGGATTCGGCACGGAATTTTTCCATTTCTTTTTGGATATCAGTGATCTCCTGTTTCAATGAACGCCGCTGGCTTTCTAGGCGATACCGCTCAGATTCCTGTTCGCTCAGTGATTCCTCTTTTTCACGCAAGTCTCTCTGTGCGAAACGTAACCGTTTTTGGGTTCTATCTAATTGTGCATTCAGCACGTCTTGGGCATTGTGGCTATCATAGAGAAAATAACCTGTGGTTCCGAGTCCCAATGTCATGATAATCAACATAATGACGGATGCTGAACCGCATTGATTCATAGCTAAAGCGGGGGGCAATCTATTCATATCACGACACCTGAAATGTACCTCTTGTAAGTCTAGCAAAGCCTGATATTTTTGCTGTTAGAAGCTGAAACCAAGTGTAAATGCTGTCATAATGCACGGCTGTTTTTATTCTTACAGGATCTAGAGGACGTCATGGCAGTAAAACCACAGTTAACACCTGCAAACCCTAATTTCTCATCCGGGCCATGTAGCAAACGCCCCGGTTATGATGTTGCGCAACTGGAATTATCGACTCTGGGTCGCTCCCATCGCGCCGCTGTTGGTAAAGAGGCCCTGAAACGTGCCTGTACGGACACTGCAGATATACTGGGCCTGCCAGAAGGTTATCGTGTGGGTGTTGTACCTGCGTCGGATACTGGTGCGGTAGAAATGGCAATGTGGTCCATGCTAGGTGCGCGTGGCGTTGATGCGTTGGCGTGGGAATCTTTCGGTTCCGGCTGGATTACGGATATCAATAAACAACTGAAGCTGGATAATGTGCGTAGCATCACTGCGGATTACGGTCAGCTACCCGATTTGGCACAAGTCGATTTCTCTAATGATGTGGTGTTTACCTGGAATGGGACCACCTCAGGTGTGCGTGTCCCTAATGGTGATTGGATTCCGGCAGATCGTGAAGGCCTAACTATTTGTGATGCAACGTCTGCAGTCTTTGCCATGGATATGCCATGGGACAAGCTTGATGTCATTACCTTTTCGTGGCAGAAAGTACTGGGAGGCGAGGGCGCACACGGTATGTTAATACTAAGTCCACGTGCGGTAGAACGATTGGAAACCTATACCCCGCCATGGCCTTTGCCAAAAATTTTCCGTATGACCAAAGGCGGCAAATTAATTGAAGGTATTTTTCAGGGAGCAACCATCAACACTCCTTCTATGTTGTGTGTTGCCGATTATCTGGATGCGTTGAACTGGGTAAAAAGTCTCGGTGGCGTCAATGCGGCGATTGCCAAATCGAAAGATAACTTCGCAGTGATCGCCTCTTTTGTCGAAGCCAATGATTGGATTGATTTTTTGGCCGTTGAAGCGGATCAACGTTCCAATACCAGTGTGTGCCTGTCTTTGAAAGCCGATGCCGATCATGTAAAGGCCATGACCAAATTACTAGATAATGAAGGTGTTGCCTATGATATTGGTGCCTATCGTGATGCCCCAGCGGGCTTGCGTATTTGGTGTGGTGCTACCGTAGAAGCCGCAGACCTTGAAGCCCTAATGCCATGGTTGTCATGGGCGTATGAAGAAGTGACCCAATAGCGATTAACCCTCTATACAGAAGAAGTGAATAAATACATGTTCAATATCAAAACCTACAACAAAATTTCCAACAAAGGCCTGAGCCGTTTTACCGACACCTATAACGTATCCGATGCCACTGAGAACCCCGATGGTATGATTCTGCGGAGTCATAAACTTCACGGTGAGGCCATTTCTGAGAGCTTATTGGCGGTTGCGCGTGCAGGTGCAGGAGTTAACAATATTCCTGTAGACGATTATACCGCTAACGGTGTGGTGGTATTTAATACCCCTGGCGCTAATGCCAACGCGGTAAAAGAACTGGTAGCAACAGGTATGTTACTGTCTTCTCGTGGCATCGTTAACGGTATGGAGTACGCACAGACATTACATACTATTAAAGACTCTGCCGTTATGCATAAGCAACTGGAAGGCGAGAAAAAACGTTTTGCTGGTTCTGAGTTGGCCGGTAAAACACTCGGTGTTGTTGGTTTGGGTGCGATTGGTTCCATGGTCGCTGACATGGCCTTGTCATTAGGTATGAATGTATTGGGTTATGACCCTGCGTTATCTGTGGATGCGGCGTGGCGTTTACCGAGTCAGGTTCAGCGTATGGAAAATTTACCCAGTTTGTCAGCAGGTGCAGATTTTATCAGTTTGCATGTCCCGGCTATCGAGCCGACCTACCATTTGATTAATGAGGAAGCATTAGCCAATATGAAGCAGGGCGCAGTGCTGCTGAACTTTGCTCGTGAGACCATTGTTAATCCTGAAGCGGTTGTTGAAAGTTTGAATGCTGGTCATTTAGGTAAGTACGTGTGTGATTTTCCGGAGCCGTGTTTGCTGGGCCGCGATGATGTGATGACGATGCCACACATTGGTGCCAGTACGGCAGAAGCCGAAGAAAATTGTGCAGTGATGGCGGTTGATCAATTGATGGATTATTTGGAGAACGGCAACATTAAAAACTCTGTGAATTTTCCGCCTGTATTTATGGCTCGAGCAGGAGCTTGTCGTTTAACGTTTGCTAATCATAATGTGGCTGGGGTGTTAGGTGAAGTTCTGTCGGTATTTACGGAACATCAAGTAAATGTTGTCGATATGGTGAATAAAAGCCGTGGCGATGTGGCTTACAACATTATCGATTTAGAAGAAACGCCAAGTGATGCCGCATTGGATGTGATTAAAAACATGGAACATGTAGTTTCTTTGCGTTTAATTGGTTCATAATGTTTTAGACCCATGTATAAATTGGTGGTCTACATTCCTGAAGCTCACACCGAAGCCGTTAAACAGGCCGTGTTTGCGGCGGGTGCGGGCCGACAGGGAAATTATGACCAGTGCAGCTGGCAGGTAAAAGGTGAAGGCCAATTTCGCCCTCTGGATAATAGCCAGCCTTTTATTGGGAAGACCGGGGCAGTGGCAACTGTTTCTGAATACCGGGTAGAAATGCTATGTGAAGCACGGTTTTTGCAAGAGGTTGTTTCTGCTCTGAAACAAGCCCACCCTTATGAAGAGCCGGCATTTGATATTATTTTACTAGAAACAAAAATTGATTAATAACGATTAACAAAGGATTAACCGAAGACGCTTTTTACAAGTTGGTTCTTTACTTTCTGGGAGTCTTTGCCTCAGTAAATCATTGTTCGCAGAGTTTTACACCACGCCACATCTATTTATGCCAGATGAAAGTGCGCCTCATCTTAAAACATGGATGGCATTTGTCGCCAATGAGTCGATTTGGTCGCGTCAGCAAATTCTCGAAGTCAAAAAAAACCTTATCGCGATTTCGGCAACGATTGCGAAGTATGAGCCAGTCTCGATGTTGGTCAATGCTCAAGATTATGACGAAGCTGATGATCTGTTAGAACAATCTCTTTTGCCTCATCATTATCCTGTTGAGTTAGTTGAGTTTACTATTGATGATTTTTGGTTGCGTGATACCGGGCCAACCTTTGTGTTCAATTCACAAGGAAAAAAACGTGCGATAGATTTTAATTTTAATGGGTGGGGCAATAAACAACAGCACTATAACGATAAACAGGTAGCGCGTTTTATTGCACAGCAATCCGGCACTACGCTGCAGAAGACACATCGTGTTCTGGAAGGTGGTTGTTTTGAAGTGGATGGTCACGGTACCGCCATTATGACGAAAAGCTGTATTGTGAACCATAATCGCAATCCGCATTTGAGCTTTAAGCAGATTGATACAGAATTAAAAGCTTTGCTGGGCTTGCGTAAAATTATTTGGTTGGAAGGGGTTAAAGGTAAAGATATTACCGATGGTCATACCGACTTTTATGCACGGTTTATTCGACCGGGTGAAGTGGTGGTGAGTCGTGAGAATGATGAGGCATCGTTTGATTATCAGGTCACGCGAGATAATATTGCCACTCTGAGTCAGGCAACCGATGCGGATGGCAATGCACTCAAGCTACAGATTATGGATGCTCCGAATACCATTAACGAGCGTTTTGGTATTGACGACTTTGCGGCTGGATACATCGGTTATTATGTAATGGTGCGGTTATTTGCCAAAAATTCGGTGATAAACGGGCCGATGCAAAAGCCAAAAAAATCTTACAAAAAGCATTTCCTGATCGCACCATAGAGCAGATTGCGATTGACGGCATTGCCTCTGGCGGAGGTAGCATTCATTGCGCGACACAGCAGGAAATTGCGTTGCAGTGACTTTTTATCGACGTTCTATGTCTTCGCATCGCAGGGGATATTCCCCGGTCTTTCGGTCCGCGAAATAATACCGCAGCGTTTTTTCAACCACGGTAAAGGCAATCTCATCCCAGGGTATCTCGTCTTCACTGAATAATGTAACGTCCAGTGATTCTGGTGTTGGTCTAAAGTGTAGATCTTTCAACTGCGCTTTGTAAAAGAAATAGACCTGGTTGATGTAGGGTAGGTTAAAGAGGGCGTATAGCTTATCGACGTCCAGATTGGCTTCAGCTTCTTCCCAGGATTCACGAATAGCACCTTGTTCGGTGGTTTCACCATTTTCCATAAACCCTGCAGGGAGTGTCCAAAGTCCATAGCGGGGTTGTATCCCGCGTTTGCATAGCAATACTTTATCCTCGTAAATGGGTAAGCAACCAGTGATATTACGCGGGTTTTGGTAGTGGATAGCCGCACATTCAATATTGACACAGACAAAACGTTCACGATTGTCGCCATCTGGAATCGTGAGGGTAACGGGGTCTCCGCAGGTAGTGCAAAATTTCATAATGAGTGCCTTGGTTAAGGCACCCATTATAAAGGAGTGTTATCTTAAGGGGAACGCGAGAACTTCAGCTGTTGTTGCGTCGCTTTCTGGGTCAATGTTTCTGGCAAAGTCTCGCAAGGTATCATTGGTGCCGGATAACTGATTCAGTTGACCTCGTAGCTCTGCAAATGATTCATGCATCAATTGACTGATCTTCATACAAGAACCCATGGGGGAGTCTTTATGAATGGCTCTTTGGGCGTCAATTTGAAATTGCAGGCCCTTTAAGCGTTGCTGATGGCTTGTATCGGCGCCATTAATAATGGCGTTAACATGCTCTTGGCGCAAGGCTTCAAGTGCATCTGGGTCTTCTTGAGCAAGTGTTAATAACTCATCAAAGTCGGGTAATTCCAACATACTACGTGGCTCCTCTCTTTATCTTACTGCTTGGCCTTACTCCGAAACCCCCATCCCGGAATTGAACATCGATAAAGCAGTTTTACTGGTCTTGTCTGTATATTTCTTATACTACAAAAAAATATGGGTATGTTGATAGGCAAATTTAGAATAAATAGTTATTAGAGCGCTGGTCACAAAGTAATCTTATGGGATATAGAGAGATTCATGATCCATTTGCGATAAAAATTTGCCATAAAGAAGCCGCTTAACCCCATTTATTGGTTAAAATGCCTTAGAACCAAATATTGTTAACTATTCACTATTGAGCCACTTTTTGACTACCCCATCCATCGACCATATTGAAGAGTGTCTGATTCCGGCCATCAATCATGGTGATAATGGAACATTATCCGGTCAGGCGGCATTATTAGTACCACTGATGTTTGAGAATGATCAGTGGCATCTCTTGCTGACGCGCCGAGCAGATAGTTTGCGGTCTCATAGTGGTGAGGTCGCTTTTCCTGGCGGTATGTGGGAGGAGAGCGATCACTTCCCAGTAGTCACTGCCTTACGTGAGGCTTATGAGGAAGTCGGTTTGTCTCAAGATGCCGTCAATGTTCTGGGTCTGTTGGAAGCCCAACAGACAAGGCGTGAGACTAAGGTCCGCCCTGTTGTGGCCTGTATTCCAAGTACTGCCCCTTTGTTAGCGAATGAAGCTGAAATTGCATCTATTTTTAAGGTTCCTCTTGCCTTTGTTAGTGAAGACCAACGTCTACGTACAGATATTTTTAGGCATCACTGGGTACCAGCGTATGATTACCAAGGTTATGAAATTTGGGGCTTTACCTCGGCGGTGATTATCCGTATGATGACGCGTTGCTTTGGGGTTCATTTTTCTCGCCAACACAATGCCCCGGAAAAGGTGTGGTAAAACCCGCTTACAGACCGTTTATCCCTTTTCTGTAAACCGCTTTACCCGTGCGGTTTCAATCATCGTGTTGGATATGGACTGGGTTTCAAAGCGATAATGACCGATCACAAAACTGATATGCCCTTTGGGGATAGTTTCCAGATATTCCATCATTAAGCCATTCAACGTTTTAGGGCCATCAGTGGGTAACTCCCATTCCAATGAGCGGTTAATATCCCGAATAGAAGCACTACCCTCGATAATATTCCAGCCATCGCCAAACGTCCGGATTTCATCTTGCTGTGTGCTGGCCAGATTAGTGGTGAAATCGCCCACAATTTCTTCCAATAGGTCTTCAATGGTGATTATACCCTGCACCTCACCATACTCATCGACCACCAGCGCCATACTGTTTTTTTCTTTTTGAAAGTTTAATAACTGAGTATGTAGTGGCGTACTCTCAGGTACAAAATAGGGTTGTGTCATATGACGACGTATTTCGCTATGAATATCGGCATTTTCCGAGCCTAAAAAACGTGGTGTATACCGCAAATGAAATAAGCCGATAACATTATTAATATTATCTTCGTAAACCGGAATGCGATTAAAATCAATACTTTTAAGCTGTTCCAATATACTGTCAGCGTTGTCGTTGATATCTAATCCAGTGACCTCACTGCGAGGAATAATAATATCTTCTACGGTTGCTTTTTCCAGATCCAGAATATTGAGTAGCATTTCTTGGTGTTGGTCGGGAATTAGGTCGCCCGCTTCGTTGAGTACGGTGCGCAACTCATCCGGGTGCAGGTGGTCAGTCATTGCAGAACCCCCGGCATCAACACCAAACATTCTAGAGAGCGCGTTGGACATATGATTAATTAGCCACACGGCGGGGTAGAGTAACTTTAGCAGTGGTCTGAGCACCCAGCTAAATGGAAACGCCACCTTTTCCGGATGTAGGGCAGCAATTGTCTTGGGAGTGACTTCAGCAAAAATGAGTACGGCCAAGGTCAGTAAAATACTGGCCTTCCATACGGCATCTTCCCCATAGAGACGCAAGGCAATCAGGGTTGTCAGTGCGGCGGCGAAATTATTCACGAGGTTGTTGCCAATCAGGATCATGCCAATAAGGCGATCTGGGCGACGTAACAGTTTGGCTGCACGAATGGCGCCTCGGTGTTGCTTTTTCTCAAGGTGTCTGAGGCGATAACGGTTTAATGACATCATTGCCGTTTCGGAGCTTGAGAAAAAGGCAGAGAGCAATATTAATACGCCAAGAGCACCCAATAAAAAGCTCAGGGGAATATCGTTCAAAAAGAGAATAACCTCTTGAAAGTCTACGGGGAGTCTATGTTAATGGTTTTATCACTTTTCGCAAGTGTCTGCTACGACATCATGGATGATAGCTGCACCTGTTTGCCAAGATTTTGACGGATATTTTCCAAGGCACGTTCAAATAGCGGTTTTGCAGTGCCGTCAATAATCGTGGCTTTTTCCGCCAAAATATCACGGGCAAATTCCAACCTTGAAAGCATAGTCACTTCTTGGCTGCTTTGGTCAATTAAAATATATTTTCCTGTTTCCGATTTATAGCCGTTCACTTTTAAACGGTGTTGTTTGTAGTATTCAATCCACGTGCCGGGCTCAATTAATTTGATATAGTTCATGACACGTTCCTCCTCTGGGGAAGGTGTATTATTCACAGGAGGCACGCCTTGTGTGGGATTCTTTTTCTCGGTAGCTACGGTGGTCTTAATGGTTCTCTTTTTCAGTACATCATCTTTGAGTTCGTTAAGTTCATCAATAATGGCGATGGATTTTGCCTGATTGTACGCAACATCACTTAAGCCCACTTTAACCACCGTAATGATTGTCTCAAACCCTTCTTCCAGCTTTGAAACATCTTGTTTAACCGTTTTAATGGAGCTGTAGATAGTCAGATTGTCAATAACGGCCAGCGCCTGTTTCCATTTGTCACTGTCAATGCCCTCTCTTAGTTGTATATGTGTCAAATACGTAAACCACGGAGACAGCAGACTGATAATCGAAGACGGTACACGTTTACCTTCAATACGCTTTTTTATTTCTTCTCTGGCCAGCGTTTTGGCTTGTTCGTGTTTTTCCTGCCCCTCTTTTTTCTCTATGCTATTGCGCTCACGCAGGTTATGCATATGTGTTACACGCTTTGTTAGCATATTGAATTCAATCAGCAACTGACCGAATAAATTGACATCATTTTTAAATTCTTTAACGGCTCGCTGTACTGTACGTTTTATCTCGTTATACATATCGTATTGTGAAGTGCCATCATGGTGCACCCAATTGGCTCCAGCTTCAGCAAGGCTGTTTAATAGCATGCGTGACTCATGTTCCTCATTTTCAAAAAATGTCGAATCCAGAAATGCCAATTTAAGAAAAGGGGTATGCAAATGACTCAGTAAAGTCTTTACAGAATCGGGTAGATTTTCGTCGCTTAAAATATACTCGAATAACATACCAACCATATCAATGGTGTACATATTTTTGGCACTAATTGAGCCATCAGGTGATGCGTTATAGAGCTCCCTATAAACCCGTGCGCTATTTTCGCTGATATTGGTAGCGACAGTAACAATTTCCTCAGTTTGAGAAGCGGCAAAAAAGTGTGCTGTTGCTGCAGAATCTTGCACCGCTTCTACGGCTTCAACAATCTGTATATCATTAAAAACCACTGGATCTTTAGGTACCGGGATAGCACTTTCAACACCCGGTGTATTAGCAGGGATCCCGGGGTTATCAATGTTAACCGTTTCGTGACAATGTTCCTTAACCGGAATAGGCGCCTCTTCATTGCTTACATGCCGTGCACGCTGCAATAAGCTACGTATAGAGTTGACCAGTGAAGGTTCTGATTCGGCGTCTTGTGTCTCTTCCTGAGGATTTCCCTCTACACCGTTTTCACTATGTTTTACATGGTCTGGGCTGGTAACCGTATCGCTACCGTCGGCCTGATTTCTATCCAGCGTTTTTTCGTAACGTATTTCAGGAAGGATTCCTTCACTGATTAAAAATGCATTTGCCTTATTAAGCAGTGTGGCATATTGCTGGTTAGTGATATTTCTTAATGCTTTGTAGTACAGTGTTTTGGTGTTGATGTTTAACGGTATGGTTTTTAATGTACTACGCAAGGCTACAAAAAATTGTATGGGAGACAGTGGGTTATTAGCTTCACCGACTTCGATGTTTTTGATATGTTCAAAGCGTTGCTCAAGTTGCCACAGTTTTTCTCGGTATTCTATCTGCAGTTCTGTCGAATGTGTCGTGATACAAATCGTCTCTTCCAGTACATTTTCATCCACCAAAGACCACGACTCGTTGTGTAGTTCATTCTCACGAATATGTGTGGAGAGCTTGTCGGCTTTAAATAAATCAAAGCCATCTATCACATGTTTATAAAATTCGCTGCGAATAGTATTTTTATGCCTGCGAAACACGCCCATTTGTTCAAATGCATGCAAATGCGCCTGATTCGTTGCCGCACTATCAATATCATTTTCAAGCAGTTTTTCCAATATCCGATAAAAAGTCCTGAGAAAACTTTTCAAGGCTGTCACTAAGAAGATGCTGGCACTGTGTAATGAGTTGTTTGGTATTCCCCATAGCGAAGTATGGCTATAAATCCATCAGTAGTTATTATTAATAGAAGAGAATTTATACTAAAAATACCTCAAGCGCCAGTTTGCTGCCAAAATAAGCCAGCATCAGGCAACAAAAACCGCAAAGTACCCAGCGGATGGCCTGATTACCCCGCCAACCCCAGCGTACTCTGCCGAAAAGCAAGGTGGTAAAGATAGCCCAGGCAACAATAGAAAGTATGGTTTTATGAGCCAAATTTTGGGCAAACATGTCCTCAATATACAAGGCACCAACAAATAGAGCCGTTGTTAGCATAATAAGCCCAACCCATAACAACTCAAACATCAGTGTTTCCATGGTTTGCAAGGGGGGTAAATGCTTAACAAAACTGGACAGTTGCCGCTGTTTAAGAGACTTATTTTGCCAGTGCAACAATAATGCCTGTAACGCGGTTATTGAAATTAGGCTATACGCAATAATGGATAACAATATATGCATGACAATACCCATGTCGAGATGACGAAAGGTGGCTCCACTATTGGACAATTCGGCGACAATCAGGGCAATGAGCGACAAAGGTAATAACAGTAAAAAGATATTATTCAGCGGTTTTCGCAGGCTACTGATCAGTACAATAAGATTAATCACAAATATCACCAACGAAAAAGCATGGCCTATACTTAAATTCACCCCTTGGGAGGTAAATATTAATTGGTAAATATTGACGCTGTGACACAATATCGCCAATGCAATGACGATAACCAGTGGCAATGCATTTAATGTTTCCCCTTTTTTTAGCCGTATTACCGTATAAACTGCAGCACAAAGGTAAAGGATAAAAGTTACTATTGTTAAGAACATATGCCGCCCAAGAGCCTGATACTTATTGAATATTGCGACTAGTTTCGCATAGCATGTCAATAAATAGAAGGGCTGCAAACCTTAAATATGAGAAGCAGTTAGCACAGAGTGTGCGACTTTAATGAAAGTCTGTGGTATATTTACGGGCTTGCCTGAAGCGAGTGAAAAGAGTTTTAAGCATAGTATGGACAAATCTCCGTTACGTGTTTTATTTATAGACGATTCCGTTGACGATGTAGAGCTGTCACTCTCTGAATTAAAAAGAGAAGCTTATGCCGTGGCTTCCAGTCGCATGGAGACCGTTGATGAAATGTCTACTGCATTAGGCAATGATCAGTGGGATGCGATTGTTTGTGACTGCAAAATGCCACAACTGAGCCCTGAAAAATCCCTTGAAATCTATCATGGCAATGAATGTGATATTCCGTTTATTGTCATGTCGGGAGTGATTGAAGCCAAAGGCGCTATTTCCCTGCTAAAGCAGGGCGCCCACGATTTTGTTGATAAAAATCACCTCTCTGCACTCCCCCTGACGCTCGAGCGTGAGCTGGTGGCGCATAACACCTACAAAAACTAGCAAAAAACGTTAAAAGCGAATAAAGTCCTTTCCCAAGTTGTCGATAAAAGCCCGGTATCCATTTTGATGATGGATGAAAACGGGTCGATTGAATACGCCAACTCACACTTTGAACATACCACAGGCTATTCCAGTGATGAAATCAAAGGAAAACCTTTTGGCTTCAATGTATTGGATGAAAACGATGAAAAACCGAGCAGTTTGTGGCATAGCATTAGCAATAGCCAGCCCGATTGGAAGGGAGAAATATGCAGCTTGTACAAAAATGGTATGGCCTTTTGGGAAAGTATTAATGTTTCGCCATTGCAAGATGAAAACAGTGGTGCAGTGCGTTATGTCTCCATTCAAGAAGACATTACCGCCAGACGTTTTTATGAGGAGAATTTACGACAGCAAGCAAACTACGACGAGCTGACAGGCTTATCTAATAGAAACCTCATGCTCGAAAAACTCGATAATGCGGTTATTGACTGCCTTAATAACCATACAGAACTGGCGTTAATCTGTATTGACCTCGACCACTTTAAACATGTTAACGAAATACTTGGGCATATCACCGGTGATGAGTTATTAATGCGAGTCGCTTCAAGGCTGGCGAGTTGTGTTGGCAAAGAGCATATCCTAGCGCGTGTGGGTGGTGATGAGTTTGTTATTCTTATTCCCCGGATAAAAAATTATCAATAAGTCGAGCAACTCAGTCGTGAATTACTACAGGAATTTTCAAATCCGTTTATTATTGATAAAGAACAATATTTAATCACCATCAGTATCGGTGTTTCCTACTTTCCTGAAGCCGGCAAAGAATCTTAAATACTCCTCAAAAATGCAGATTTGGCCATGTATCAGGCAAAAACTAGAGGAAGAAACCAGTGCCATTTTTTTGATGAAGCGATGCGTAATCGCTCGCAGCAAAAAATAGCCATAGAAAGTGCCCTGCGAGGGATCGGTAACAGAAATGAACTGGCATTACATTACCAACCTGTTGTGAACTGCGGCTCACGCAAAATGATTGCCTGTGAAGCATTGCTGCGCTGGAAAACGAATGACGGTGAATATATCCAGCCCAGTGCCTTTATTCCTATTGCCGAAGAATCTGGTTTGATTGATGAATTGGGTAAATGGGTTGTGCGACAAGCGTGTACAGATAGTAACCGTATACATACCGCAACAGGACAGTGGCTCAAATTAGCCATTAATATTTCACCGCGCCAGTTACAATCTGTGGTTTTTGCACAATATTTAAAAGATACCCTCGCGGAGTATCAACTCTCCCCCGAGCGTATAGCCTTAGCAATTACAGAAAATGTACTGATTAAGCAACATGGCAGTGCTTATGACAATCTGGTGAATTTATCCAATATGGGATTTGATCTGGCGGTAGATGATTTCGGGACAGGATATTCATCGTTATCGTATTTACAAAAATATCCCTTTTCAACGTTAAAGATAGATCAGAGTTTTGTGCAAAAAATAGAAGCCGATATAGGAAATCGTAAACTTACAGAAGCCATTATTCAAATGGCGCACAGTGTAAATATGCAAGTGATTGCAGAAGGGGTTGAAACGGAAGCACAGCTAAGGTTTTTGGAAAATAGTGATTGCGACTTTATACAAGGATATTATTTTAGTCAACCATTGCCGTTTGCCCAATTATTAGCCGTGATTAAAGAATAAAAGGGGGCGCTTTAAAATCAACCCCCTGAATATTTTCTTTCTCGCTATGAAGGGTCAATAATTTTCCATCCTTGATGAATAGCGTACTCCTCAAGACACCGTCCCCCTCTTACTGCAATAGGGTTACCAACAATCTCAAGCATGGGCACATCTGAAATATCATCACCATAGGCATAACAGTGATTAAGTAAAGCATTTTGCCGTTTTAAAAATGCACGTACGGCATCGGCTTTTCCTGAGTCTATGGTCTGTGGTGGTAAGATATTACCTGTGTGCATGAGCCCATTACGCTCTAGGTTGATACAGAGTATATGATTAATTCCAAGGTCGTCTGCAATAGGCTGAAGTAACTCTCTAAATGAACCTGAAACAAAAACACACTCAACACCATTTCTTTGATGGGTTTTAAGTCGTCTTGTGATATTGCGGTGGTAAAAATTTTCTTTATTGTAACTGTGTGAATCAAACCACGCTTTACAAGCTTTTTGGACATTAATGATTGGGAAGTTACTGAAGTAGGAATAATATCGGCGGTTCATCATGCTTCTACTGGCATTGTTTTTAATAAGCAGTAACATTTCCTGGTCAAATTGACGTTTAATCCCTTCGTTCATAAACATTGAAAAATACACCTCCATAAAACTCAACATGCTTTTAGTAGAAATACGTGTCTCATCAACATCAAAGAAGGCATGAGTAAACAATGACTTTTTGACAGTATTAAGCATGCTCAACCTCCATATGAGATACGTTATGTGTGTTTTGCATAATTGCTTGGTTTAAGTAATTGTCTAGGGATTGGTTGGCAAGACGACTTTCCATATTTAGGACACGATTATCTGGCATCATAATTCCATCTAGGTATAGAGATGCAGATATGTTTCCACATTGAATAACATCAACGTCTAAAGCGTAGTGTCTTCGATCTTTTTTAGAAGCCTCACTCTTCTTCAGTGTTAGTTTAAGAGTTGCGGGTAGAGGAAATGAAAAACGGTTGTAGTTAACCGTCAGTTTATTGAAGACAAAATACAACTTTTTTTCAATGTCATCTAATAAAAACTTTTCAATCGTTGACATGCACGCTTGTCTCGCGGCCTCTACAAGAATCATTCCTTGAACATGTAGTCCTGTTTGGTGATCGTGCATCATTTCACAATTCTCATCAATTAATACATCCATATAGAACTCTGTTTGAGAATGCCTTTTAGGATCAGAAATAAGAATATTCTCTGCTTTATGTTTATGTGTTAATTCTGAAGAAGCTCTTTTTGGCACGCTTTTCCACATCGAGGCATCAAAGTATTTTGAGTTGATTGATGATTGAGCAAGGTGAATAATATTTTCAATATCTTGCTCGCTAAATCCCTGTCCGGGAATCAGGTGTGTCATTGACAATTTTTGAAATACAACGGTTTTCGATGTTAGCAAATGATGCAATTCAGATATTGTGATGACATTTTTTCGAGTGGCAAAATGATGAAATTTGTCTGATACAACGATAAGCGCTTGATTTAACATGAGAATACCTCACTGATAATGATAAAAATGATTTAATAGTGCTTTTTGGTTAGACTGAACTACCGAAGTCACTAGGTGATATATTGACATTGCTCAGTGATTTTTATGAAAATTTTTATTATGATGATGTTTGCGACATTATTGTCGGCTTCTGTTTTAGATAAATATAGGGGGTGAAAGAGTGAATATTAATAAGGAGATGTTGCTATATGTGTTCAGTATTTGTTTGCTGAGCCCTGTTGCTAAATCAGCAGATTTGAAATTCGTAGGTATTGAAGTTCCCCCTTGGGCATTTAAGACAAATAAAGAACAAAAATACACCGGAATTTTTCCAGATATCGTTGCACACTTAGAGAAAGTGTCTGGGCATAATATTGATATTACACTATCACCCTACGCAAGAATTACACGTGAACTTGAGACGGGCCGACAGGATTGCACAGTTCTTATTCTGGATGAAAATAGGAAAAAAACGACTATTCAAGGTGAGTATCTTTTTGATCTTTCTATTGGTGTTATACCTAAAGAGTCCATTTCATTAAATTCGTATAGTGATCTTAAAGATATTAATATTTCGCTGTTGCGGGGTGCTGCAATATCACACAAGTTTAATAATGATGAGGAGCTTAAAAAAGAATTTGATACTGACTATATGATGAGTTTACGAAAGTTGGAATATGGTCGTGTCGATGCAATAGCTGGGGTTATTCCTACGATAAATTATTTGGCTAAAAAAAGTGGTTTAGATAATTCTTTGGGTAAGCCATTAAACCTTTCTTTTGAGCCAGTTTATCTTCAATGTTCTGAGAAATTAAAAAATTCGGGAATTATCGACGATATTAATAAAGCCATAATAAATCTTCGAGAAAAAGGGGCTTTCGATGAAATAAGAAAGAAATATTTTTAACCGTTTATTGGAAATAATAATTAGATTTTTTTTGGATTGATTGATGGTAATAAATAATTTTTCTAACTTTTTTAAGCGTATATTTAGTAAGGTAACAGACGACAGAAGTATAGGTAAAACCCTACTGTTGTCGATTTTATTTTTTAGTGCGCTGATGACTATTGTGTTAACGCTTATTCAGTTAATTATTGATTATCGACTAGAAGTGGATACCTTAAATACCCGTCTTAACGAAATTGAAAAGTCGTATAAAAACAGTATTGAAGCCAGTCTTTGGGATGTTGATAGAGATCAGCTGGAAATTCAGCTCGAAGGTATTATGCGTCTTCCAGATATTCAGCAAGTGATTGTTAAAGAGAATGAGGAGGTCGAGACAGCCATTTATATCGAGAAAGGCGAAAGTGGTGATTTGATGCTAGAGCGTCAATACGATCTTTATCATTCAACGGGTCAACAAGATCCTATTCATATCGGTTTTTTATATGTGCAAGCTTCCCTCGCTGGTGTCTACAGTCGCTTATTTAATAAAGCGTTAACCATTGTGTTGATTCAGGGTATTAAAACCTTCTTTGTTTCCTTCTTTATTCTGTTTGTGTTTTATCGTTTGGTCACACGCCATATTATTGCTATTGAGGATTTTGTTAAGAAAATCGATTTAAGCGGTAAGTTGCCCACTCTGGAGCTGGATCGTCGCAAAAAGAATATTAACGATGAGTTAGATAATTTGGTCAATGCGTATAATGTGATGGCAAAGGATTTGGAGTTGGCTTATAACGATATCCGAACCGTAAATGATCGCCTTAAGGAGGATATCGTGGCGCGTAAGCGGGCAGAGGCAGAAGTGCATATGCTCAACGAAGAGCTAGAGTATCGTGTGCAAGTTAGAACCTCTGAATTAGAGGTGGCCAATAAGGAGCTAAACGCGTTTTGCTATTCAGTGTCTCATGATTTGCGCGCACCGTTGCGCCGTGTGTATGGTTTTCAGCGCAATATTGTCTCGGAGTGTTCACATAAGCTGGATCAGCAAGGTTTGCATTATTTGGCGCGCATGGAAGCCTGTATTCAGGAAATGAATGCCATGATCGACAGCTTTTTAACCTTATCGAAGTCTACCAGTACCGAGTTGGAATTAGCCTCGGTTGATTTATCCAAAGTTGTTCAACATTCACTACAACAATTGGAGGAAAGAGATCCGCATCGTCGTGTGACACTGGAGAGACAAGAGCGAATTATTACCCATTGTGATGCACGATTGGTTGAATTGCTGATTAATAACCTGATTGATAATGCTTGGAAATATACCGTGAAGTCGGAAGAAGCAAAAATTATGTTCTACCGCGAAAAGCATGGCAGAGAAACGGTATATATTATCGAAGATAATGGGGTAGGCTTTGATATGGAATTTGCCTCACACTTGTTTGCCCCGTTTGTACGCCTACATAAATTAAGCGATTTTCAGGGCATTGGTATCGGTTTGGCTATCGTAAAGCGTGTGGTTGCTCGGCATGGTGGCAGGGTATGGGTAGAGTCTGAACCTGATAAAGGTGCCAAGTTTTTCTTTACCTTAAAAGCGAAAGGGGCCTGATAAAAGATAAAGTGTGAGGAAAAAATAATTTGGTACCAGAGGCCGGACTCGAACCGGCACGGGTTTTACCCCACCGGATTTTGAATCCGGCGTGTCTACCAATTTCACCACTCTGGCATAGAGACTAACTACAGTCGTTAGAGGTCTTGGTAAGAGGCCGAGGATTATAACAGCGAGTTTGTCCTCGTCAACTTAAAGATGGTGTTTTACGCTATTTTCATATACTCTTGCGCCCCTTATTAGCCTCTGAATATTATTTAAACATCATTACTGATCATGCGTCGTCAGGACTTTTCTTACACACTTCCAGAAGCGCTTATTGCTTACAAGCCGATTCCAGAGCGTGCGGGCAGCCGTTTATTGTCACTCAATGGTATTTCTGGCGATATTAAGCACCAGCACTTTCCCGATATTCTTGATCATCTGCAAGCCGGAGATGTGATGGTATTTAACGATACCAAGGTGATTCCTGCTCGCTTATATGGCAAAAAAGCCACGGGTGGACAAGTAGAAATATTGGTAGAGCGCTTGCTGGATGAATACCATGTGTTGGCGCATCTGCGCTCCAGTAAGTCGCCTAAAGCAGGGGCAACCATTACCCTTGATCATGGGTTTACCGCTACTGTTGAAGGGCGCGCAGGCAGTGATGAGTCGTTATTTCAGCTTTGTTTTCAGGAATCGCCAGTACTTGAGGTATTGGAGCAGGTCGGTCATGTGCCATTGCCCCCCTATATTACCAGAGACGACGAACCGGAAGATTACCAACGTTATCAAACCGTGTATAGCCGTGAGTTGGGTGCGGTTGCCGCCCCTACCGCAGGCCTACATTTTGATGAGGCGTTATTACAAGCAATTAAAGACAAGGGTGTTGAGATTGTTTATGTGACTCTTCATGTGGGTGCAGGCACCTTTCAGCCGATTCGTGTTGATACTGTGGCGGACCATGTGATGCACAGTGAGGTTGCTCATGTATCGCCAGAGGTCTGTGAGGTGATTAATACGGCTAAACAGCAAGGGCGGCGAGTGATTGCAGTCGGTACGACGAGTGTGCGTTCGTTGGAGTCGGCCGCAGTTGCAGGCAAGTTGGCCCCTTTGCATGATGAAACGGATATTTTTATCACACCCGGGTATGACTTTCAGATCGTGGATGTATTGCTGACCAACTTTCACCTGTCAGAATCTACGTTATTAATGTTGGTTTCCGCGTTTGCCGGTTATCAGCATACGATGCATGCTTATCAGCAAGCGGTTGCCGAACAGTATCGCTTTTTTAGTTATGGTGATGCGATGTTGATTACACGTAATCCTGAAGCCTCCAATACTTTTCAGCAAGAGATAAAGAGCCTTCAGCCAGAGAATAGAAAGAAATGACAGATAGACAGTGTTTTATGAATTTTGAACTGGATACGACCGATGGCAAGGCGCGTCGTGGTCGTTTACAGTTTCCACGGGGGACGGTAGAAACACCAGCATTTATGCCTGTCGGCACTTATGGCACGGTTAAGGGTATGTTGCCTCGGGATATTGAAGCCATAGGTGCTCAGATTGTATTGGGTAATACCTTTCACTTAATGTTGCGCCCGGGGACAGAAGTCATACAAGCGCATAAGCCGGAAGGCAAAGCCGTGGGTACCTTGCATGACTTTATGCAATGGTCAAAACCCATTCTGACGGATTCTGGTGGTTTTCAGGTCTTTAGTCTTGGCAAAATGCGCAAAATTACCGAACAGGGAGTGACCTTTCAGTCGCCTGTTGATGGCAGCAAGATATTTATCGACCCGGAAAAATCGATTCAGGTTCAACGTGATCTGGGTTCGGATATTGTGATGATTTTTGACGAATGCACGCCATATCCGGCGACAGAAGAACAAGCCAAAACATCGATGGAACTATCGCTGCGTTGGGCCAAACGCAGCCAACAAGCCCACGGTGATAGTCCTTCTGCGCTGTTTGGCATTATTCAGGGTGGCATGTATGAAAATTTACGCCAAGCGTCATTGGCGGCGTTAGTGGATATGGATTTTGATGGGTATGCCATTGGTGGTCTTTCGGTCGGCGAGCCCAAAGAGGATATGGTGCGTATACTGAACTCTCTGGCACATGAGATGCCTGAGGATAAACCACGCTATTTGATGGGAGTAGGTAAGCCTGAAGATATTGTAGAAGCAGTGCGACGTGGGGTTGATATGTTTGATTGTGTGATGCCCACGCGTAATGCACGCAATGGGCATCTGTTTACCTTTGATGGTGTGATCAAGATTCGCAATTCCAAGCACCGCTATTCCACAGAACCGGTTGATGCCAGTTGTGATTGTTATACTTGCAAGAATTTTAGTCGCGGCTATCTGCATCATTTGGATAAGTGTGGTGAAATATTAGGCGCACAGCTAAATACCATCTGTAATCTGCGGCACTATCAGCGCTTGATGGAAAAATTGCGCCAAGCGATAGCAGAACATCGTTTGGAGGAGTGTGTGGCTGAATTTTATGAGGGTATTGGTCAACCTATACCTGAGCAGGCTTGATTTGCCATGGCTATACCCCCATAAATGGGTATAATCCAAAACCCGTTAATTAGAATAATACCGAATTAAAAAGAGACTGTTGTAAGTGCCATGTTAAATCGTTATCCCTTATGGAAAAATGTGATGTTGATTGCCATTGTATTGCTGGCGGCAATTTACTCATCAGCGAATCTTTATGCACCTGATCCGGCGGTACAAATTTCAGGAGCGTCCAGCTCTCTGGAAATGAATCAGCCCATTTTAAACAAGGCAACCCAAGCCTTGTCGGCCGCAGGCATTGAATACTTTGGTGAACAGGTCAACGGTAAAAGTGCCCTGATTCGCTTAAAAGATAAAGATCAACAACTGGATGCCAAACGTGTGATTCAGCTGGCGTTGAGAGATGATTTTGTGGTTGCTATAAATATGGCACCAACCACCCCCTCGTGGTTAGTAAGCTTGGGGGCTTCACCGATGAAGCTGGGTTTGGACTTGTCTGGTGGTGTGCACTTCTTGCTGGAAGTCGATACGCGCGAGGTCATTTCTGCACGTCTTGAAAATATACCAACACAATTAAAACGGCAGTTACGTCAGGATCGTATTCGTTATCAATCCATTACTGTTACCAAAGATAATGACATCAGAGCGGTATTTAGAACCGCAGAATTACGTGACCAGGCTATTGCGCTTATTCGTCGGGAATTAAACCAAGTTGGTACGCAATCGACGGCAGGGCAACTATTGGGCGGCACGGGCGGCAGTCGTTTTCTGGTGGAGCGGGTCGATGAAGAAGGTGTGTTTTCTGTGCGCGCACAAATGACAGAAGACGCTATTCGTGAAATTGAAAATTATGCCGTTGAGCAAAACCTTACAACGTTACGTAACCGGGTTAATGAATTGGGTGTGTCTGAACCCATCGTACAGCGGCAGGGACGTACACGTATTGTGGTCGAATTGCCGGGCGTACAAGATACGGCTGAAGCAAAACGTATTATTGGTAAAACGGCGAATTTAGAATTTCGTTTGGAAGCAGCTCCGGGTGCGACCTCTGCTTCAAAAGAAAAGTTTGATTACCGTGATGAAGACGAGCAGTTGATAACGGGCGGTGCCTACCTTGAGCGCAAAATCGTAATTAATGGTACCAATGTATCTTCTGCACAGCCCGGGTTTGATCACCAAAGCGGCCAACCTCAGGTAAGTATTTCTCTCGATAGTGAAGGTGGTGCAAAAATGCACCGTAATACACGGGGTAAAAATGTCGGTCGTCGTTTAGGGGTGTTGTTTATCGAGTATAAAACACGTACACAAGACAGTAATGGCAATTTGCTAGAAAAACCAGTACAGGTTGTTGAGAAGAAAATTATTAGTCTGGCTGTTATTCGTGAGGCACTGAATGCGCAGTTCCAGATTACCGGACTTAATTCCCCTTCAGAAGCGTCTGAGTTGGCACTGTTGTTACGTGCGGGGGCACTGGCCTCACCGATGACGTTTGTGCAAGAAAGTACGATAGGGCCTTCACTGGGTGAAGAAAATATTAATTTGGGGGTCACATCAGTACAGCTGGGTTTGACGCTAGTGTTGATCTTTATGGTGCTGTATTACAAGGTCTTTGGTGTTGCCGCTAACGTTGCACTGGCCCTTAATTTGGTATTGATTACCGCAGTTATGTCATTGTTTGGTGCCACGCTGACCTTGCCTGGTATTGCGGGTATCGTTTTGACAGTGGGTATGGCCGTTGATGCGAATGTACTGATTTTTTCTCGGATTAAGGAAGAGCTGAAAAATAAAGCCAGCATTCAAACAGCCATTAGTGCTGGATTTGATCGCGCCTTTACGACCATTCTTGATGCCAATATTACCACGTTAATTGTTGCCATGATTCTTTATGGTATTGGTACTGGTCCGGTTAAAGGTTTTGCGGTGACATTGGCAATTGGTATTTTAACCTCGATGTTTACCGCAATTGTGGGAACCCGAGCGATGATCAATTGGATTTACGGTGGTCGTCCAGTGAAGAAGTTGTGGATTTAAAAAATGTCTAAAACAAAGAAAAAAATCTCTCAGAAAGAGTCGCAAGATAGTAGTGTTGTTGTCAACAGTATTGATTTTATGAAGCAACGCTTTGTGGCAATTGCCGTGTCAGCGGTATTGTTAGTGGCGGCTATTTTTTCACTCAGTACTCAGGGTTTGCAGTTTGGTCTTGATTTTACGGGTGGTCTGCAAATTGCAGCGGGTTTTAGTGAAAAGGCTGATCTTGAAAAAATTCGCTCACAATTAAGTGAGAGTGGTTTTGTGGATGCAACCATTGTTTATTTTGGTGCAGATACAGAAATTATGATTCGTATGCAGCAAGAATTAGTACAAGGTGTTGAGCAAAAAATTCAGTCTGCGCTCGAAACAACCACCTCGGGTGAGGTAACCATTAAACGGGTTGAATTCGTCGGTCCGCAGGTAGGTTATGAGTTGCGTGACCAAGGTGGTATTGGTATGTTGTTCGCACTGGCTGTTGTGATGGTGTATGTTGCCTTGCGTTTCCAGTTTAAATTTTCTGTTGCCGCAGTGGCTGCCTTAGCACACGATGTATTGATTGTGTTAGGTTTCTTTTCCATTTTTAAATTAGATTTTGATCTCACGGTGCTGGCCGCTGTTCTGGCCGTGATTGGTTACTCGCTGAATGATACGATTGTTGTGTCAGACCGTATTCGTGAAAATTTCCGTAAAATTCGTAAAGCGACCGCAGTTGAAGTGGTGAATACTTCGTTAACGCAAACACTGGGCCGTACTTTGGTGACCTCCTTAACCACCATGTTGGTACTATTAGCGTTATTCTTTGTGGGAGGTGAACTGATTCATGCCTTCTCAATTGCGTTGATGATTGGTATTTTGGTGGGAACCTACTCATCAATTTATGTCGCCGCCAATATTTTGCTCTTTATGAATATCACCAAAGAAGATCTTATTGTTCCCCCCCAAGAGGGTGAAGATCTCGATGAGCTTCCCTGATTAGCACAGTTTGATTTGTCACTAGACTAAAAATTCGGCATCATACCTGTATGAATAAAAACAACAGCAGGTATGCTCGGCTATGAGTCTTTGGTTGCCGAAAGATGACGTCTTAATTAATAACCCTGAAGTTCTGAAGCAATCGCTGGCGCGTTATCGCCGAGTGTTGGGAGGTAATGGTTATGCTTTCTGGGAGTGGGGTCTACACGATGTTTCCTATCGGTGTGGTGGTCGTTTCTGGGCCACGTTAGGTTATGAAACCGTTGATGAGGCTGTAACCTGTGTTGAAAATGTTCAGGAATATGTCCACTCTGATGATTTTAAACTTCTCTATGATGTAGTGCTTAGTCATCTCCGTTTTGATACCCCCATTGATGTTGTCTATCGTATTAAAGCAAAAGACGGCAGCTATTGGTGGACGCAGGCTTGTGCCAGTTCTACACGTGACGAAAACGGTCGGGTCACTTATCTTTCCGGTGTTAATTTTGATTTATCTCATCTCAAAGATACTGAAAAAGCATTACGTTTATCGGAGGCTCGCCATGAGCGCATTCTCGCGGCATCCAATGATGTTATCTGGGAATGTCCACAGGATGTGGCCACAGAGTATGGACGTTTTCATAAGTCGCATAGTTGTTGGCGTCATTTAGGTTATACCGAGGAGGAAGTCGATTCCTTGCCTAAAAATGAACGACTGGCTATTTGGCGTTCTCATATACACCCCGATGATTTGGTAAAAATGCAACGGGCATTGAAATGTCATTTTGTCTTGAAAAAACCTTTGATATGGAATATCGCATGTTTGGTCATGAAGGAAAATTGTTTTGGATGCGCTCGCGGGGACAGGCTATTTTTAATGGCCAAGGTCGCGCCATTTTGATGTCCGGCATTAATATTGATGTGACCGAGTTAAAAGAAGCGCAGGAGCGTGCACGTAAAGCGAAGGATGATGCAGAAAAAGCGAATAATGCTAAATCACCTTTTCTTTCTAGTATGAGCCACGAATTAAGAACACCGTTAAATGCCATTATGGGATTCTCACAGTTATCATGTAATGATGATACTTTGGAAGTTCATCATCGAGAGCAGGCGCGACAAATTTTTAATGCGGGTGAACATTTATTGCAATTAGTCAATGATGTCCTTGATTTGGCACAAATTGAAGCCGGCAAGGTACCACTATCTATTGAGCCTGTCTCACCAGTGGTGTTAATTAAGGAATGTTTTGCGTTGGTTACTTCGATTGCAGCACAACGTAATATTAATTTGCATTTTGAAGAAAAGACCTTTGCTAATAGCTATGTGTTGGCGGATACCAAACGTTTTAAGCAATGTTTGTTAAATTTGGTAAACAATGCGATTAAATATAATAAAGATAATGGTCAAGTGAGGGTTAGACTGATGGAGGTGTCTGCGGGTTTCCAAATTTCGATCGAAGATACTGGCATGGGTATCCCGAAAGAAAAACAGACGCAACTATTTCAACCTTTCAATCGTTTAGGGTTTGAAAATTCATCGGTATAAGGAACGGGTATCGGATTAGTGATTACTAAAGAGTTGCTTGAAAAAATGCGAGGCTCATTGGTTTATTGTGATAAAACAGCACCGGGAGCATGTTTTAAAATGGTCTTGCCTTTAGCAGATATGACGGTATTTAGAAAAGGCGCGGCGTATCAACCGGCATTTGCTGTTGATAAACAAACCCTACAGGTTGTGCCAAGTAATATTATATACATAGAAGACAAGCTTTCCAGTCTGGAAGTGATGAAGGCGCTGTTGAAACCGTATCCTGAATTAACACTTAATTGTTACCAAGATCCCTTTCATGGTTTGTATCATATTCGTTCCAGTCTTCCGAATCTTATTATTGTAGATATCAACTTGCCGGGGCTGAATGGCTTTGATCTCTTACAAATTTTAAGGGCGGATGCGTCAACTCAACATATTCCTGTGGTTGCTTTATCGGCAGGTGCTATGCCGCATGATATTGAAAGAGGGCTTGAGCAGGGGTTTGACGAAGACATTACCAGACCAGTCAATATGCAACAATTGATAGGCCTGTTAAATCAGTTGTTATCACACAAGTCTGTCGCTTAAATATGTTGCATATGCTGAGCAACTATTTGTAATAGTGGTTTAAATACTTTGGGCGAGCCACACACAACATTGCCGCTTTCTAGCATGCTATTGCCGCCTTTAAAGTCACTCACCAGTCCGCCAGCTTCTGTAATCAATAAAATCCCAGCGGCAATGTCCCAAGGTTTTAAATTCATTTCCCAGAAACCGTCATAGCGACCGGCAGCGACATAAGCTAAATCTAGTGAGGCGGCTCCCATGCGACGAATGCCTGAAGTTTGCCCCACAATGTCTTTCATCGCAGCCAGATAACTGTCGATATTTTCAAGCCCATAACCGTTGAAGGGTATGCCTGTCGCAATTAAAGCGCCATCAAGACTGCGACGATCAGTGACGCGAATTCGGCGTCCCTTCATTGCAGCACCTTTGCCGCGACTCGCCGTAAATTCTTCTTGTTTGACCGGGTCAACAATCACAGCGTGTTGCAATTGTCCTTTATGCGCAAAGGCGATGGAAATGGCAAAGTGCGGTAGACCATGAATGAAGTTAGTTGTGCCGTCAATCGGGTCAATGATCCATTCGTTTTCAGGTTCTTCACCATTAATATTGCCGCCTTCCTCACCACGAATACAATGTTTCGGATACGCCTTGCGTAGGTGATAGATGATTTCTTTTTCGACTAATACATCCAGTTCGGTGACATAATCATTGACGCCTTTACTTTCAATGGTGGTAATGCCTTTATGCATGGTTGCTTTTTCCAAAGCTTCTGCGGCTTTGCGTGCAGCATTCAGAGCAATGTTAATCATTGGTTCCATAATAGTATTACCTGTAGAGAAGAAAGAGGCCAATGCCAAGAGGGCGCGAATTATAGCGGAAATTGTTTACCATTGGCATAGTTTATAGCCTTGCTGTTAAAATGCGCGCCTTCTTTACCAGAATAGGGTACCCATGAGTTCAATCAATCCAGATCAATCCGTATTATCATCTGAATCATTACAGGTGTTGCGCTCTGTGCGTATTGTACTGGTTGAGACAACACATCCCGGTAATATTGGTGGCGTGGCACGGGCCATGAAGAATATGGGAATGACGCAGTTATATTTGGTGGCTCCCAAAGAGTATCCTTCAGAACGAGCAGAATGGCGAGCCTCAAATGCGCTGGATGTATTACAGTCTGCCATCGTTGTTGAGACGCTTGATGAAGCGATTGGCGATTGTGGTTTGATCGTGGGTACCAGTGCGCGTGAACGACGTATCCCTTGGCCATTGTTAACGCCACGAGAGTGTGCGGACCGCAGTTACCATGAATCTGCAACACACGATGTCGCTATTGTGTTTGGGCGCGAAGACCGGGGACTCACAAATGAAGAGCTGCATAAATGTCACTATCATGTCCATATTCCAGCAAATCCGGAATACAGCTCATTAAATTTGGCGACGGCTGTACAGGTGATTGCCTACGAATTAAGAATGACCTGCCTTGATATTCAGGCTGGAAACCCCATTCATTTTGATGATTGGGATATGCCTCCGGCAAAAAGTGAAGCACTGGAACATTACTACGAGCATCTTCAGAATACTCTCGAGCGTATACAGTTTCTCGAACCCGATAATCCTCGACAAACAATGACAAGGTTGCGACGTTTATATAGTCGCATTCGTATGGATGAGATGGAGCTGAATATTCTTCGGGGTGTACTAACCGCTATGCAAAACTATATTTATCATACCGACAAGGCCTTGTCGGATAATGACAAAGAATCGGATATATGACGGTATGAAACTGCCTCTCTACTTTGATTATGCATCGACGACACCGGTTGATCCTCGTGTTGCCGACGTGATGGTACAGTGTCTGACGGCCGAGGGTAATTTTGGTAATCCGGCAGCACGTTCACATTTTTTTGGTTGGAAAGCGGAAGAGGCTGTTGAAACAGCACGCCAGCATGTAGCCGATTTAATCAATGCTGACTCGCGTGAAATTGTTTGGACTAGTGGTGCCACGGAGTCTAATAATCTTGCGTTGAAGGGGTTTGCTCATGCCAATCGTGATCGTGGTCAACATATCATCACCTCAAAAATTGAACATAAGGCGGTGTTGGATACGGTAGAGCAATTGCAACTGGAGAGTTTCGATATCACCTATCTTGACCCTGATGGTGACGGGTTGATTAAGCCTCAACAGGTGGCCGATGCCATTGCAGAGAATACGGTGATGGTGTCATTGATGCACGTGAATAATGAAATTGGTGTGATTAATGATATTGCGGCTATTGGTGATATTTGTCGGCAACACAGCGTTTGTTTTCATGTTGATGCGGCACAAAGTAGCAATAAATTGCCCATTGATGTGGATGCGATGAAGGTCGATATGATGTCTTTTTCTGCTCATAAATCCTATGGCCCCAAAGGGGTGGGTGCCTTGTATGTCAGGCGCAGGCCCCGTGTTCGTCTACAGGCACAAATACATGGTGGCGGGCACGAGCGAGGTATGCGTTCAGGTACACTTGCAACCCATCAGATTGTCGGTATGGGTGAGGCATTTCGTTTGGCAAAGCTTGAATTACAGCACGATTATGATCGTGCGGTGTTATTGCGTCATCGTTTTCTTGATGGCCTAAAAGATATGGAAGCCGTTTATATCAACGGGTCTATGGAGCAGCGAGTGCCCCACAATATTAATGTGGGTTTTGATTTCGTCAACGGTGAGTCTTTGATGACATCATTGCAGGATATCGCCGTGTCTTCCGGATCTGCTTGTACTTCAGCGAGCTTGGAACCTTCTTATGTATTGCGTGCATTAGGCGTTAGTGATGCGTTAGCACATAGTTCACTGCGCTTTGGGTTTGGTCGTTCAACGACCATAGCGGATGTTGATTATGCGCTTACCAACATCCGTGAGACGGTCAATAAATTACGTGAATTGTCGCCATTGTGGGCCAGTTATAAGGCCTCTACCCCGAAAACACATTAGAATTAATTCCTTTTACTCCGGGTTTTAGCGACAAAATACAACCTGACATGGTTTGTTTTTTTGATAAAAACTCATCGTAGCCCGTGCCGTTGGTTGCAATAAATAAGGTGTCCAGATTTTCTCCTCCGAATGTACAGTGCATCACATTGGGTGCAGCAATACTGATTTTTTCTAGTAGTTTACCCGTTGTGTCATAGCAGCTAATACAGCCGCCTCCACGGTGACACACCCAAAGATTATCTTCGTCATCAATACACAGGCCATGAGGCTGCCCCTCTGACTTTGGAATCCTGCAAAAGACCTCCGTCGCCACAGGTTGATGTTGTTCGTCGAGTTGAGTGGCAAAGATATAGCGTTGACTACGGGTACTTTGATAGACGATGGAGCCGTCTTTTGAAAAGACTGGCTCTGTTGCCAAATCAATGCCTTCATGGCTAAAGCGGTTCAGTTTCAAGTTGGGTGATAACTGGTAGATGTGACTGCTTTGTGTGTCATCATTAGACGTGCTTGTGGTTGACCAGTAGTTACCGTGTCGATCAACACATTCACCCATTGATTGATAGTTACTCAAAAAGGGTTCCGGTTTTGAAATATAAGTCACTGTGCGCTTTGCCAAGTCAAAAAAGCCTATGCCATCTTTCAAGGTGGCTATAAATCCGTTTTTCAGGCTGGGTGAGAGGCTGAGAATGGGTTGATCAAGAGGGGAGGAGTTAATTTGGTTAGATGCTTCATTGTATTGATAGAGCTTCTGACTATTATGTTCTATCCAGAATAGTGATGTTTGTGTGTCGATCCAGACGGGCTGACCATTGCAGCTATTTTCTATGTAAACCACGGTTTTTATATTGTTCATACTACTTAATAAGACAAATGTTATTATGGAATGTTGATTTTCGCGACATGCATTATATGGAAACGTTTACATTCTTGTAAATAGCTTTGTCTGTCAAGCTTTTTGGTCACTTTTTCGCTGTCATTGTGGAAGATCGAATAATGAGTTGATGTGAAAACAGTATACGTTTCGCTGGATGCGACGGTTTATCGCTTTCCAAAATATTATAAAGAATCTCAAAAGCATGTTGTGCGACCGCATGAAGTGGAAGCTCTATCGTGGTAAGGGGAGGGAATGTTTTAGACGCATAACGAATATTATTGAACCCAATAATGGACATGTCTTGAGGAACTTGTACCTTGCGTTCTCGTAACAATGGCAACACATCGATAGCAATATCATCATCAGTACAGAATATAGCGGTAATAGCTTGACTGGGTTGATGCAGAATGTCATCCAGTGCTTTTTCAAGCGAGTGTTCATCTTTTGTGATACTAAAAATACGTGAAGCATCAAGATTCTGTTCTTCTAAAAAGCGGGTACAGCCCATGCGACGATGATGGTGAGCAATATTTTTTCCTGAGGGACTGAGGCAGGCAATATTCTGATGTCCCAAATCTAACAGGTGCTCCATGGCGGTTCGTGCAGCCTGATAATTATCAATGCCAATACACTGATCATGTCTGTTATCCAGAGTTTCCCCTTTAATATAAACAATAGGCAGGTTCTGCAAGGTCGTGGTGAGCTCATCTGCACTATTAGGCAGGTCAACCATGACAATCATGCCGTCCACCTGCTTACTGTTCAGCATATCCTGATAAATTTTCAACGGTGTATTTCGAGGACCTGCCTCTTTGATTAGCACATCATAATTTTTGAGCTTTGCGCTTTGTGTTACCGTGCGCGTAAAGTGTTCATAGAGTGGATCCCCGATGTTATAAACGACGACAACGATTAAACCGGACTTCCCACGGCGAAAATTTTGTGCCAGAGTATTTGGCTGGTAGTTAAGCGCGTTAATAGCATCTTCAACCCTGTTTAGGGTTTGTGGTTTTACCATGTCGGGATTATTTAAGTATCTGGATACGGTAGCTATGGAAACACCCGCCATTTCGGCTACCTTCTTAATGGACATCGCCCTGAACCCTATTGCAGATCGTCATCAAAAGTACAATCTTAATGATATGACAAGTTTTCGTACTTTTCTCTTTAAATGTTAAATATATTTAACAAAAGGCGTAATGTTGGCGCGCACATCAACAACTAAAAAATTTTATAACCTAGAATTATATGTTTAGCTGTTGCTGATACCTTTGTGTTGAGTAGTGCGACTGTTTGATTTATTGACCACTATGCCTTGCTTAAATGTGTCTTGCCTCATAAATAGTATTTGCGTGCATTAATCGCGGGTTTACTATTGCTGTTAGGGTTATAAATCCTTAGAATGGCGCCCCTATTAGAAGGGGGTATGCCCCTTTTGTTTATCCTTTACATTGAATATCAAAGAGAGACTCCCGTGACTGTCGAACGTACGCTATCTATTATTAAGCCCGATGCCGTTGAAAAAAACGTAATTGGTGAGATTATTGCCCGTTTTGAACAAGCAGATTTAAAAATTGTGGCTGCTAAAATGCAGCACCTCTCAAAAGAGCAGGCAGAAGGTTTTTATGCCGAACATAAAGAGCGTCCGTTCTTTCCTGCGTTAGTAGAATTTATGACATCAGGTCCTGTTGTTGTACAGGTTTTAGAAGGGCCAAATGCCATTACCAAGAATCGCGAGCTGATGGGCGCAACCAACCCCCAAGAGGCCGAGCCTGGTACTATCCGCTCTGACTTTGCTCAATCTATTGATGCCAATGCGGTACACGGCTCTGATTCTCCGGCTTCAGCAGAGCGTGAAGTTGCTTATTTTTTCACCGAAAGTGAGATTTGCTCGCGTTAAAGGTATGCCATGAGTGCATCGGTACAGAAAGTTAATCTGCTTGGGTTAACGTCTTCGAAGCTTGCCGGTTTTTTTGAGTCTATCGGTGAGAAGCCGTTTCGGGCTACTCAGGTGCAAAAGTGGATTCACCAAAATGGCGCCGATGATTTTGGCGCCATGACTAATCTGAGCAAATCACTACGGGATAAGCTGTCGAATATTGCTGAGATTTGTCCGCCCGAAGTGGTTAAACAATTGGATTCTGCCGATGGTACTCGCAAATTTCTTATCCGGGTGAGTGGCGACAATATTGTAGAAACCGTATTTATCCCTGATGGTGATCGAGGTACCCTGTGCGTGTCCTCGCAAGTCGGTTGTGTGCTTGATTGCAGTTTCTGCGCCACCGGGAAGCAGGGGTTTAATCGCAATCTTACCGCTGCAGAGATTATTGGTCAGGTTTGGATAGCTGCCAAGTCGTTTGGGCAGCTACAGCATAAGGCTGAGCGCACCGTCACCAATGTTGTGATGATGGGTATGGGGGAGCCATTACATAATTTTGATAATGTCGTTGATTCCATGAATTTAATGATGGATGACAATGCTTACGGTTTGTCGAAGCGCCGTGTGACATTAAGTACCTCAGGTGTTGTGCCTGCCTTGGATCGTCTGGGGGCGGTCACGGATGCCAGTTTGGCCGTTTCTCTGCATGCGCCCAATGATGCACTACGTAATGAGTTGGTGCCCCTAAACAAGAAATATCCGATATCCGTGTTATTGGCATCAGCAAAGCGCTACATAGAAGGGCTTCCTGATAATCGCCGTAAAATTACCATAGAATATACCTTGATAGATCAAGTCAATGATCGTCCTCACCATGCTCGCGAGCTGGCGGAACTTTTGCGCGATATTCCTGTCAAAGTGAACTTAATTCCATTTAATCCGTTTTCGTTGGTGGATTATAAGCGGGTGAGCAATAATGCATTGCGCTCTTTTCGAGACATTTTGATCGATGCTGGTTATACCACGACGGTGAGAACAACCCGTGGTGATGATATTGATGCAGCCTGTGGTCAGTTAGCGGGTGATATCATGGATAGAACTTCCCGTAGCCAGCGTTATCGTCAAAATAAGAATAATAATCAGGATGAGCCTGTAAAGTTTATTTCCAGATAGTACGCGTGTATAGTGCCACTGGGTAAAGATATGAGGTTAAATAGTTGTTGTCATTATCTCGCTTGCTTAAATTGTTATTACCTTTGTTTCTGTTATCCGCGTGTGTAACAAGCAGCGGCCGAACGTCTCCTGTTGACAATAAAAAGGCCCATGATGCCCATGTCAATTTGGGCCTCACTTATTTGAGTCAAGATAATCGAGAAGCCTCTCGTCGCCATTTCGAAAAAGCGTTGAATATTGATAGTGGTTCTGCACCAGCACATGCAGGAATGGGGCTGTTATATCAACTAACTGGTGAAGAGCAGCTAGCAGAAAAATCGCTTTTACGTGCATTGAGAGAAGACTCCAGATTTACAGAAGCCCGTGTGAATTATGGTCGCTTTTTATATCAGCAGCAGCGTTATCAGGAAGCGTTATCGGTATTGGAGCGAGCATCACAAGATTTATCCTATCAAAAACGAGCTACAGTACTAGCATATCTTGCACAAACACTGCTAAAAGTGGGCAATGTATCAAAAGCCAAATCAAAGTTTGAGCACGCAACGAATATCAACAACAAGCTGACATTACCGCTCATAGAATTGGCAGAGATTTACTTTGATGAAAAAGATTACGCCAAGTCTAAGGAGTTTCTTGATCGATATACCGCTATTCTGGGTAGAACATCAAAAAGTCTCTGGTTAGGTATTCGTATTGAGCGCATTTTTGGAAATAAAGATAAAGAAGCCAGTTATGTGTTGGCGTTGAAAAACCTGCATCCTTATTCGCGTGAATATCTGATGTATACAAAATCACTGAATAATGTCAATAAATAGAGATTTAAAAAATAATGCCAGATAATCCATCAGCTGATAATACAGGCCAAGACGCCCCTTCTGCTCAATTCCATGTCGGTGAATTATTATCTAGTCAGCGTGAAAAGCTGGGTATGAGCCTACAGGATTGCTCGGATGTTTTGAAAATACCTCGTCCTAAGTTGGAGGCATTAGAAAAAGGTAATTTGGACGCTTTTGATTCTGCATTGTTTTTGCGTGGTTATTTAAGAAGCTATGCGAAATTGCTGCACCTCTCAGAGCAAGCAGTGTTGCGTCAATACGATGAAAAACAGGGGGCAGATCAGGATGTAGTTATACAAAAACCTTTGACCTCAACGTCTTCTTCTGTTGGCAGGTGGTGGCTACCTTATATTATAGGTTTGATGGTTGTTTTATTATGGTTTTTGCTTTCAGATTATTTAAGTCAGGCACAGGCGCCGATAAACGAGTCGGTTGCCGTTGAATTAGAAAAAATACCTTTGGTGTCTTCTACGGCTAAAGTTTCCGAAGATAATAAGCAGGAGTCAGTATTTATAGAAGATGCCGACGTTGAAGAAAAACCTCCTGTTATACAAAAGCCGCTTTTACAAGCAGAAACGACGGATGTTGTTAAAGAGCAACTTGCTGAATCATCGCCTAGTGATTTGATGTCTGCTGAATTAACAGTAACGGTGAATACTATTGATGAGAATAATAGTATTAATGAAATAGCCGCTATCCCTAATGCGGTTGAATCTGCACATGCTTCACTTGCGGTTGATACAAACGCTGAACAGGGCGATGATCGCATCTACTTCACGTTTAATGAAGAATGTTGGGTAGAAATCACTGATGCGGATAATAATGTGATTGTATCGAGTCTGCGGCAAGCAAACACAGACTTGACCGTTATCGGTAAAGCGCCTTTTTCAGTGATTCTTGGTAATATCAATGGCACCACGGTGAACTATCGGGGTAAGGAAATTCCTTTAACCGGGAGTCAGGATGGACGCACTTTGCGATTGGATTTAGATAATTAGGTGCTGGGTTAAATTATGCCCTATAATACCCGGCTTTTTACAGGAATCCTGCGTTGAAGAAAATACAAGCCATCCGTGGAATGAATGACTTGCTGCCAGAAGACAGCACTGTTTGGCAGTATCTTGAATCTGTCGTTGCTGCGGTCTTGAAGCAATATGGCTACCGTGAGATACGCTTCCCTATCGTTGAGTCGACAGAATTATTTCAGCGTTCAATTGGTGAGGTGACTGATATCGTTGAAAAGGAAATGTATACGTTTAACGATCGTAATCATGAAAGCATTACCTTGCGTCCGGAAGGTACGGCTTCCTGTGTTAGGGCCTGCGAGCAACATGGCCTGTTGTACAATCAAACACAGAAATTATGGTATAGCGGGCCGATGTTTCGCTATGAAAAGCCACAAAAAGGGCGTTTGCGTCAATTTCATCAAATTGGTGTAGAGACGTTTGGTTTTTCGGGGCCAGATATTGATGCTGAGTTACTGATGTTAACATCACGTCTTTGTCATCAATTGGGGATTGCAGATTCGCTAACGCTGGAAATTAACTCACTCGGTACCTCGCAATCGCGGGCGGCTTATCGTGAGGCGTTGGTTGGTTATTTAACGCCGTTATGTTCCAGCTTAGATGAAGACAGCCAGCGTCGTTTGCAGAGTAATCCTTTACGTATTCTAGATAGTAAGGATGCCAATACGCAGCAAATATTGAATGATGCACCACAGCTACATGAATTTCTTGAACCTGAAGCGATAGCGCATTTTGAAGCACTAACACTATTTCTGGATCAAGCAAATATTGCTTATACAGTGAATCAGCGTCTAGTACGAGGATTGGATTACTACGACTATACGGTATTTGAATGGACGACAGATAAACTGGGTGCTCAAGGAACGGTGTGTGCAGGTGGGCGTTACAATGGTCTTGTAGAACAACTGGGGGGGCGGCCTACTCCGGCGATTGGTTTTGCCATGGGGGTGGAACGTCTAGTGCTTATGTTGGAGACTTTGCAGCTTGTACCGAAAGATGTGCAAAACAATGTCGATATCTATGTGATGGACGTTAATCCGCAAAATAACCAGCAACTAAAAAGCTATTCGTTGCAGGTTGCGGAAGCATTAAGAACAGCATTTGCCAATGGCGTAATCATTAATAACCATGGTGATGGCAGTTTTAAAAGCAAAATGAAAAAAGCGGATAAAAGTGGTGCCGTGATTGCGCTTATTGTTGGTAAAGAAGAGTTAGCCGAAAAAAAATTGACCGTAAAGTTTTTGCGTGAAGATAAGCCTCAGCAAATGCTTTCTGTTCAGGAATTTATTAATTTATATACATCACAGCAGTGATGCTGTGAAAAAAGCAAGTTAGGAGATAGATGTGGCAGATCATTTAACTGATGAAGAACAATTGCAGGTTTTAAAAAACTGGTGGAAAGAAAATGGAGCCTCGCTGGTAATGGCTTTATTGTTGGGTTTGACAGTATATTTTGGTTTTCAGTGGTGGCAAAATTATCAACAACAACAGGCTGAACAGGCTTCTGTTATTTATGCGGATATTTTAGAGCTAACGGAGGCACCACAAAATGGTCATTCCAGCTTATCTGAAGAGCAAAAATCAACCGTGAATTTTTTGGTAGAGCAATTGCAAAATGATTATCAGAATTCGTTATATGCGGTTAATGCCAGTTTTTATGCTGCAAAAATAGCCGTCGAAAATGACGATTTAGATTCAGCCGAGCAATCGTTGCAATGGGTTATTGATCATGCAGAGGCATCCATGAAGCCTCTGGCTGAATTACGTTTAGCACGTGTTTTGTTGGCACAAGAAAAGTATGATGACGCATTATCTTTGTTGAAGAAGGATGAAACAGGTAGCTATATTTCGCTCAATTCAGAAATAAAAGGCGATATTTTTGCAGCTAAAGAAGAGTGGGATAGTGCGCGTTCAGCCTACAAAGAAGCAATCAATACCTTGGGAGATACATCCAGTTACCGTGCGCGTTTGCTGCCTATCAAATTAGCCAACCTGCCTGCTGAGGAAGTGAAGTAATGCGTATAACGATAATCTTATTGATTAGCTCGTTGATATCTGGGTGTTCTTTTTTTAAAGAAAAAGTAGAGCAACCTGAATCTTTATTTGATATTTCTGAAAATATAGCCATTAAAGAACGTTGGCAAAAAAATGTTGGCAAGGGGTTGGGTGAACTGTATCGGGTAGTTAAGCCAGCGATTACTGCAACGACAGTGTTTGCCAATGATATTTATGGGCGTGTCTATGCTTATGATCGCCAAACCGGCGCAAAAAAATGGATGGTGAACTTAAAGCTTGATTTGGCTTCTGGTGTTGGTTTAGGCGAAACTATATTGTTGATCGGTTCACTAGATGGTGATGTGGTAGCGCTTTCTCAAGTGGACGGGGAAGAATTGTGGCGTACCAATATAAGAAGTGAAATTTTGGCGCCACCGCAAACCAATGGTGAAATAGTTGTTGTGCAGACCAATGAAGGCAAGCTATATGGATTAAATGCTACGACGGGTAAATTTGTTTGGCAGTACACTGCAAAATTACCGCTGTTAACCTTACGAGGGACTGCGACACCACAGTTATTTGGTAATAACCTGATTACCGGTTTTTCGAATGGAAAGATTGCGGCACTATCAGCAAGTGATGGGGTATTGTATTGGGAGCGTCGTATCGCTTATCCCAAAGGAGCAACAGAGATCGAGCGCGTTGTTGATGTCGATGGTACTCCTGTTGTTGATAACAATACCGTATATTCAACCAGCTACAATGGGCAGTTGACAGCGATTGCGCCTGATGGGCGTGTACGTTGGACGCAAACGGTGTCTAGTCATCAGGCACCTTTGGTGACAGGGGGGCGGGTTTTTGTTACCGCTGCAGATGGCACTGTGCATGCGTTTGATCAACAAACGGGTTTTCCATTGTGGGATAACGCTTTATTGCTATATCGCAAATTATCAGCACCACAGGATTTGGCGGGCTTTGTCGTAGTGTCAGACTACAGAGGTTATCTCCATGTGTTTGATCCTGAGTTAGGGGTCATTATTGGGCGCAGTCGTCTGGATAGAGATGGTATTCGTTCTCCCATGGTGTCTGATGGTGCTTACCTTTATGTTCTGGGTAATGATGGAGAGCTATCTTCCGTTTCGGTGCATCTGCGCGGCTCACGTGAAGAGATTCGTCGGCGTCAAGAAAAGTTTGAGAAAGAACGCGCAGATAGGGCCATTCGTCCAGCTTCAGGAAATTAATTTCCATGCTTCCAGTCATTGCCCTTGTAGGCAGGCCTAACGTCGGTAAATCGACCTTATTTAATCAGTTAACTCGACGTCGAGATGCTTTGGTGGCAGATTTCTCTGGCCTCACTCGCGACCGTAAATATGGTGAAGCTGAGTATTTGGATCGGAAGTTTATTTGTATTGATACTGGAGGGCTAAGTGGCGAAGAGGAGGGTATTGATACTGTCATGGCCGAGCACTCGCTTCTGGCGATTGAAGAAGCCGATATTATTCTGTTTGTGGTTGACTGCCGTGCGGGCATTACCGCAGCGGATGAAAATATCGCTAACCATTTGCGTATGAGTAATAAGCCTGTGTACTTGGTGGCTAATAAGGTTGATGGACAAGATCAGAATGTGGCGACAGCCCCTTTTTATGAATTAGGCCTTGGAGATTTGTACCCGACGACGGCAACACAGGGTCGTGGTGTTAAGCGCTTGATGCAAACTGTTGTTGCTTCTTTTCCTGAAGCTACGATCAACGATCTACAAGGTGAAGATGGTCAACCCGAAGTTATTAAAATTGCGGTCGTTGGTCGTCCCAATGTCGGTAAGTCAACACTGGTTAATCGTTTGTTGGGCGAAGACCGTGTGGTTGTTTTTGATATGCCGGGTACCACTCGTGATAGTATTTATATCAATTACGAGCGCAACGAAAAACCTTACACAATTATCGATACTGCGGGTATGCGTCGTCGGAAAAATATTAAGCTTGCGGTTGAAAAGTTCTCCATTGTAAAAACGCTACAGGCTGTTGATGATGCTAATGTTATTGTGTTATTACTGGATGCGAGTGAGGGTATTGTCGATCAGGATTTGCATTTGATGGGGCATGTGATTGATGCCGGGCGTGCGCTAGTGGTAGCGTTAAATAAGTGGGATGGTTTGGAGCAAGAGTTTAAGCAATATATTAAAGATGAGCTTGAACGACGCTTACGTTTTATTGATTTTGCAGATATTCATTTTATTTCAGCACTACATGGAACGGGTGTGGGTCATTTATACGAATCGATTGAAAAGTCTTACGCCTCAGCGACAGATAAATTCTCGAGCAATTATCTAACGCAAGTTTTACAAATGGCTGTCAGCGAACATCAGCCACCGATGATAAGAGGGCATCGTATTAAATTGCGTTATGCTCACTCAGGTGGACATAATCCGCCCATTATTGTTATTCATGGTAATCAAACGGATAGTATTCCAGGCCACTATGTGCGCTATCTAGAAAAAACATTTCGTCGGGTGCTTAAGTTGCACGGTACACCATTACGTTTACAATTTAAAACCAGTGATAACCCGTTTGACAAAAAAGCGGGAAGTGAACGACAAAAAATCAGGCAGAGGCGTCTGGAAAACTCCCGTGAAATTTCAAAATCCAAAAGAAAAAATAATAAAAAAGGTAAAAAATAATGCCGACATTATTATTAATATTGGGGACACTTTTTTTAGCGTTATTTTTAATCGTTCCTTTGGTTGAGCGTTTTGGTAAAAAACATAGCAAACAAGAGTTACATAAAATTACCCGATGGATAATGCCTTTGCTAATGCTCTTGTTAATACTACAGGCGTTGAGGTATTTCTTCTAATGTTAGTCCGGCGGTTTTGCAATGCCAGCCTCTATCACTTAAACGCAAAGCAAGATTTCCTGCTTTGGTAACGCAAGCATGGTTGGTTCTTTGTCCCTTCCACAAGGTTTTTCCCTGTTCACCATTTTTAGTGTAAACAACATGGCAGGTGTTTACATACATATTGTCGTCATCATAGAGAATATTGATTTGTTTAAATTGTGGTACATAGGAACAATGATAGCCTGAATGTTTCATATCATATGACCCAGCATTAGATAGTAAAGCCTGTGAGTTGGGGCCGACAAATATAATGGCGGCTAATATGATCGTGTAAAAGGAGTTATTCATTATCTTCTGCTTGTATATTTTTTTAAGGTCTATATAAAAATATAGCAGTGAAAATGAAGTTGCGAAGGAATCTTTGGCCTTATTCTTCTACGGCTTTTATAACACTTATGATTTGTCCTGTGGATAAAAGTGTCGATATTTCGTCGCCTGTTTTCACTGTGTCTGTGTTTTTAACAATAGCGCCATTTTTTTGACGGGTAATACTATAACCTCGTGATAAAACGGTAAGAGGATTAATGGTGTTTAACAACTGTGCTGCATGTTGTAATTGTTGCTGTTTTTTTGTTTGTAAGTGATGTATTGCCTGTTGTAAGCGATATTGTAATTGATCATGTTCCTTATGGAGTGCCAGAAGCTTTTCTTTTGGGTGTCTCTGCTGTTTTATTAAAGACGCTAATTGTTTTTGTTGTGTGCGTATTATATTGTTAATCATTGTGTGAAGGTTGTCTTGCTGGTAGTCCAGATACTGGTTCCATTCGTGAATATCTGGAGCGATAAGCTCCGCGCCGACGGAAGGTGTTGGTGCACGTAAATCGGCGACAAAGTCACAAATGGTTGTATCAATTTCATGTCCTACCGCACTCACAATAGGATGTGAGAAGTCGGCAATAGCGCGTGCTAATTGTTCATTGTTGAAGGCCCACAAATCTTCAAGCGAGCCGCCGCCACGCCCAATAATAACAACATCACAAAGGCCAAAATTTTCCAATTTTTGTAGAGCAGCAACCATCTCCATATGTGCATTTTCACCCTGTACGCTGACAGGTACCAGTGTCACAGGGACAACCGGGTAACGGCGTTGTAATACTGTCAAAATGTCGTGTATTGCAGCCCCTGTTGGCGATGTAATAATGCCAATATGTTTGGGGAAGGTGGGTAAGCTTTTTTTATGATCTTCGTCGAATAGCCCTTCAGCGCTCAATTTGGCTTTTGTGGCTTCGAATTGCTGTTGCAACAAACCCGTTCCTGCGGCTTCCATATGCTCAACAATCAATTGATAGTCGCCGCGACCTTCATACAGGCTGACACGTGCACGCACCAGCACTTGGTCACCTGCATTGGGTTGCCAGCGTAAGCGTTGATTCGCTCCGCGAAACATGGCACAACGAATCTGTGCTTGCCCATCTTTTAATGAAAAATAACAGTGTCCCGAACCGTGGCGGGTGATATTGGATAATTCACCGGAAACCCAGATCAGTGGTAAATGCGTCTCAAGCAGTTGCTTTACACGACGATTTAACTGACTGACACTAAGAATAGTACGATCTGGAGTGTTATTCATCGCTTCATTGTAATGAAAAGTAGGCTTAAAGATAGAGTGAAATCAGGGATTTACCCGACAATCTCAACAGTTTATAATGAGGTGTTTAACTTCTTACCCTATAATCAAGTGGTAACACAACCTTCGAGGTTAAACACTCCTATGTTACGCATTGCTGAAGAAGCGCTCACATTTGATGATGTTCTTTTGATTCCCGGTTATTCTCAAATAACGGCAAAAGATGTTTCGCTATCGACACAGTTAACCCGTGCGATTCAATTAAATATCCCCCTCGTTTCGGCAGCAATGGATACGGTCACAGAATCCCGTCTGGCGATCTCTCTGGCGCAAGAAGGTGGGATTGGTATTATTCACAAAAGTATGTCGATTGAGCAACAAGCTCAGGAAGTGCGTGCGGTTAAAAAATATGAATCGGGTGTTGTTAAAGATCCCATCACAATTGAGTCCAATGCCACTATTAAAGAGTTGGTTGCATTAACTCAGGCAAATCATATATCCGGTGTTCCTGTATTAGAAAATGGTCAGTTAGTGGGTATTGTTACCGGGCGTGATGTACGCTTTCAGACCGATATGAGCGAATCGGTTGCCAGTATTATGACGGGCAAAAACCAACTGGTTACGGTATTAGAAGGGACTTCCCAAGAAGATGTCCGTGGTTTGCTACACAAGCACCGTATTGAAAAAGTACTGGTGGTTGATGATAACTTTACTCTGAAAGGCTTAATGACAGTTAAAGATATCAATAAGGCAGAGAAATACCCTTCTGCTTGTAAAGACTCTGAAGGACGTTTGCGGGTTGGAGCCTCTTTGGGCACCAGTCCGGATACCGATGACCGTGTTGCTGCGTTAATCGCTGCGGGTGTTGACGTGCTAGTCGTTGATACTGCGCATGGGCATTCAAAGAATGTGATTGAGCGTGTGCGCAAGATTAAACAGGAATACCCGGATGTTCAGGTGATAGGCGGTAATATTGCCACAGCTGATGCCGCTAGAGCACTCCAGGAAGCCGGGGCTGATGCGGTTAAAGTGGGCATAGGTCCTGGATCCATATGTACGACACGTATTGTGAGTGGTGTTGGCGTACCGCAGATTGCAGCGGTTGCCAATGTTGCTGAAGCCTTAAAAGACACGGGTATTACCGTGATTGCTGATGGTGGTATTCGTTTTTCAGGGGATGTTGCCAAAGCGATTGTCGCGGGTGCCAGTTGTGTGATGATGGGCTCCATGTTTGCGGGCACTGAAGAAGCTCCTGGCGAAGTGGAGCTGTATCAGGGACGCACGTATAAATCCTACCGCGGTATGGGTTCCTTGGGCGCAATGTCGAAAACGCAAGGCTCGTCAGATCGTTATTTCCAAGATGGTAGTGCCGTTGAAAAACTGGTGCCTGAGGGGATTGAAGGTCGTGTTCCTTATAAAGGCCCGCTGTCGGCTATTGTCCATCAACTCATGGGTGGTCTACGTTCTGCAATGGGCTACACCGGCTCTGGTGATATTGATACTATGCGTACGCAACCGCAATTTGTCCGTGTCACCTCTGCGGGTATGGGAGAGAGTCATGTGCATGATGTGCAGATTACTAAAGAAGCGCCTAATTATCCTATTCGCTAATTAATCCAATTTATCTGATAGGCCTATTTAGTATTTCAAACACGCATAAATACATCCCTGTAGCTCGTTTCCGGCATCCATGCCTCCAACGGTTTGAAATACTCAATATTGCCTCTCTTTGATATATCGCAGTTACTTTTAGAGAAGACTATATGTTGCAAGATATTCATTCACAACGCATTTTAATATTGGATTTCGGGTCTCAGTACACGCAGTTGATTGCACGTCGTGTACGTGAGATTGGTGTGTTTTCGGAAATTCGTGCGTTTGATATCTCACTTGACGAGATAAAAGACTTCAAGCCGAACGGCATTATTCTTTCCGGTGGCCCGGAGTCGGTCACGGAAGGTGAATCCCCGCGTGCACCAGAAGGGATTTTTGAATTAGGTTTGCCTGTGCTGGGAATTTGTTATGGCATGCAAACTATGGCACAACAGTTAGGTGGTGAAGTGTCTACCTCAGACCTTCGTGAATTTGGTTATGCACAAATGGCGGTAGAAGGTGAGGGTGGCTTACTGTCAGGTTTACAGAATGCAGCAAATTCTCAAGACCAGGCATTGTTGGATGTGTGGATGAGTCATGGAGATAAGGTGACTTCAATACCTGATGGTTTTGAATTAACTGCTTCAACGGCTTCTTGTCCTATTGCAGGCATTGCCAATACAGAGAAGCATTTGTATGGCATTCAATTTCACCCTGAGGTAACGCACACTTTGCAGGGCAAACCACTCTTTGAAAAGTTTGTCTTAACTATTTGTCAATGTGATGGTTTGTGGACACCGGCAAACATTGTTGAAGATGCCATTGAACGTGTTCGCGAACAAGTAGGTTCTGATCAGGTATTGTTAGGTTTATCTGGTGGTGTGGATTCATCGGTAGTTGCTGCGTTGCTACATAAAGCGATTGGTGACCAGTTAACGTGTGTTTTTGTCGATAACGGTCTGCTTCGTAAAAACGAAGGCGATCAAGTTATGGAAATGTTTGCTAAGAATATGGGCGTCAAAGTTATTCGTGCTGATGCTGAAGAGCTATTCTTAAGTCAGCTGGCAGGTGTCAGTGATCCTGAACAAAAACGTAAAGTTATTGGTAATATCTTTATTGAAGTTTTCGATGCAGAGTCGACAAAACTTGATGGTATTAACTGGTTGGCACAGGGCACGATTTATCCGGACGTGATTGAATCAGCGGCGTCTAAAACAGGAAAAGCGCATGTGATTAAATCACACCATAATGTGGGTGGTTTACCGGATGATATGAAAATGGAGTTGGTTGAACCGCTACGTGAACTGTTTAAAGACGAAGTCCGTAAAATTGGCCTTGAATTAGGTTTGCCATACGATATGGTGTATCGTCACCCATTTCCAGGGCCTGGCCTGGGTGTGCGTATTCTGGGTGAAGTCAAAAAAGAATATGCAGATGTATTACGTGAAGCCGATGCTATTTTTATTGAAGAGTTACGACATGCAGATTGGTACCATAAAACCAGTCAGGCCTTTGTCGTGTTTCTTCCGGTTAAATCGGTTGGTGTGGTCGGCGATGGTCGTTGCTATGAATGGGTAGTGAGTTTACGCGCGGTAGAAACGATCGATTTTATGACCGCTCGCTGGGCCCACTTGCCTTATGCTTTACTGGAAAAAGTCTCTAATCGTATTATTAATGAAATACCGAATATTTCTCGTGTAGCCTATGATGTTTCGAGTAAGCCGCCTGCAACCATTGAGTGGGAGTAGTTATTTTAGTGTAAGTAATTGATTTTATTGAATTAGTTACTTACACATTACTTTCACAATAAGAAATCAATCGTTGATTTCCTTAGTCTTTTTTCATACAGTTAAACAAAATGTTGCACAAACGTGTGACTACTGAAACTTGTAGTAACTCAGAGACTAAGATTTGGCACTAAAGAAACAGCACTGTGCTGAAGGCGAAATACCAATATTTGACGAAGCTTGTATCTATAATCGAGGTGAGTATTGGCAGTTTCGTATGTGGTTGTCAAAAGAAAACAAGTACGCACGTAAAAGCCTTCGTACACGCAGTGAAGCTACTGCAATTGAAAAGGGTAAAGCTGCGTACTTAGAGATTTACGCTAATCTACAGCAAGGCAAAACCTACTTCTCCATAACCACAAAAGAAGGTGTGGAGAAGTATCTTAGCTTTCGACAGCGTGACGTTGAACTTGGACACATAGTCAAAGGACGACACACAACAATCGCAACGCACTTACAGCATTTTCTTAGCTTCATAGGCAAAGACACTAAGCTGAAATAACTAGAACGCACTGACTGCGAAAACTACTTCTACCATCGTCACAAAGCCACCAACGGCAACGTCAAACAAGTCACAGTTCAAAACGAACAAAGCACAATTAATGCGCTTATGAAGTGGCTACATAAGAATAGCGAAACACACATCGATGGCTTTGACTTTAAGAAGCTGCCACGCTTAGACAAAGGCAATTAAGCTATTCGTCGTGCAACACTTACTAACGATGAGTACGAAGCACTGTATCGTGCTATGCGCACCTACACTGCGAAACACAACAAGCTAGATGATGCAGAACTTAGAGAGCTAAAAATCGTGCAGCACTACGTGCTTATCGCAGCTAACAGTGGTTTGCGTGTTGGTGAACAGCGACAGCTACGTTGGATTGATGTGCAGATTGAATGTCACAAAGTGAATGGCGAAGAAAAAAAGCTAGCACGTATCCATGTTCGCGCAGAGACAAGTAAAGTGCGTACAAGTCGCACCTTCTTGTGTCGCAATGGACAGTACTTTGAACGCTTGCGTGAAATATCTAAGCCTAAAACAGCTGACGAGTTAATCTTTACAGTTGATAACGAAAACGAACTAAGTAAGCGTACGCTGCTATACCACTTCCACAAGATGATTAAATTAGCTGATATTGCTGATAGGGAAGTACGTGACTTAGTTCCCTACAGCTTGCGTCACTTTATGATTACGCAACGTATTATGAGTGGCTTAACGTTTAGACAAATAGCAGATATGTGTGGCAATAGCGTGGCGCAGATTGAAAAGACGTATTATCACTTGAATGACGAAATACGTTTAACGAACGCTGTAGCTGACTACAGACGTAGAGAAGATGGCACTATTGAAGTGCTGTAGAGGAGTATCAAAATGAAAAAAGCCACACGTGTTCTCGTTAACTGGATAAATGACAAAAAAGTAAAATCAGTTGATGTTAAACCTCTGCATTTCGATGACGCAAAACCAAATCAGTGTTTTCAGAACATGATGTTATTTTTAGATATCAACGATGATTGGAACATGCATAGTGGATGGTTGGTTGGAGATTATTTAGGTGAACTAGGTACTGCGATAGTTCCTCACTTCTGGGTAGTTAATCCACAGAACCAACACTTCGATATAACGCCTAAAAATGATAGCGATACAAAATCTTACGAGTACGTTAGTGACTTAAATATCGCTAATTATGTTACAAAAGATGTTCAGCTTCCAGTGCCCTTAAAGCTAAATCAGAATGGAGAATTTCTCGCGTTACACAAGGATGGTTCATTTGAATCAATTGAAAAAATGGACTATGGACACATCTTCAGTTTGGTTAAGTGATAAGTCCAGCAGCGTTTCGTTTCATCTCATCGTTAACTGTCACGTAACGCTGTGTTGTCTGAATGCTTCTGTGTCCAGCCATATCAGCTAGAACAAATACACTCACTCCTTTCTGACTAAGTGATGTTAACCAAGTACGTCTGACACTGTGTGACGTAGCGCCAGCAATTCCAGCACGTGCATACAAGCGTTGTAGATGCTGTGTAGCAGTGTTTGAACTAAATCGCGCACTCTTTTGTGTAGAGAACAAATAACCATGCTGTGGACGCTTAGCTACGCTTCTAACGTATGCTTGTAGCTGACGCTGCATTTGCTTTGGTAAAAATATCTTACGTGCTCGTTTTGACTTGGTACGTGCTGCATCAAGTGTCATTTCGTCTCGTACTGTGTCGTTTGAATCTAATACGTCATCAAAGCGCAGTGCTGCAACTTCTCCAACATGTAAACCACACAAATGCGTAAACAGCAGCATGGTGCTGTCACGCAGTGGATAACGACTGCACGAATTTGTTACGTCTAGCAGCTGCTTGAGTTCTGTTTTGTTAAGTGTCTTGGCTTGTGCCATATGTCACCACCTAAATATAATGTTTTCGTACATACAGCGTATTTTCTGAGGTTCTATTTGAGCAACCAATAAGTGCTCATATAATTCCTTCCATACATCAAAGACTTATGTGGAAATGTAAGATAATCACAATTTTCTTACTTATTTAAAGTGCTGTTTGAGTGTCAGCTTCGCTAACACTACTTGTGCCGTTTGTTCTTTCGCATTCGCTCAATCACATACAGCACAGAGTGATTTTCTTTGACTGAATAATTGTCTCTTACTCATTTACTAGGAAGAACAAGTCAAAGCCTAGTTTTAGGCAATGATTAAAGTTCTTCACTCATTTAATGAGGATTACACAACTGGGCTTACACAACTCTTAACGAGGAAGGTAGGTTTTGCTATCACCTATTACGTGCTGTTTTACGCAAGTCATTGCCACGAGCCAGCCAGAAGCAGCGCAGCGACTTTGTTGGTTTAATGACAATTCCAACTCACTTTACAATAGGCGTTCCTATTCAACCATTCCGACAATGCAAAATCGTTAATCACACTTAGGTGTGTCGTTTAAGGCATCCCAGCATCACTGGGGTAGTGCATTGAAGCAGACAATGAGCAGTCCGTTTGCTTGTCCTCTCACATCAGAAGGCATCAGCAGTACTATTTCAATCGGCGTACCAACCTTAATCTCATTTGTTACTAGCAATACGCGCTAAATACACAGCAACACATACAAGCTGTGCATGTAGTTATTTATCAACTGAGGAATGATTGATGCAGAAAACGGTTCTAAACGAAGTATTTGAGTTATTGCAGCAGATTGGTGCTGTAAGCAGCGAAAGCGAATTCAGCAAAGACTGGCTGTGTAGAAGCGAGTGCTACATGCGTACGCTGCGTTTTAAACGTGTTAAACCAAGCGTGGGTACGTTTGCTATATGTGCAAGCAAATTACAGCACTACGGACGCTGTATGATGGCGACAGAACGCCATACACAGCTAGGAAAGCGTTTTATTGAGCTGAGCGAACAGTGTCATAAGCAGATAAACAGTGATGCTGTGGGGTGGTGGAAAGACGAGGTGAGGATTTGACAAATAGCACTATAGCTTCAAGCCAACAACCTCGTCATCCGAAATTGGGTTTTAAGCAGTAAATTTTAGTGCTGCGGTTTTCAGCGTTGGAGTACTTACAGAAGTGAGGTGGTGATTTTGCATCACCCCATTCTGCTAGTTGCTAAATAACAGTATGAACAAGAGTACATTACAAGACATACAGCAAGCATTGAACGCCATACGCAGCGAAATCGAACGTGTAGACGACGAGACAAAGTGGGCAGCACTTGAGTTAATGCTTGGCACAAGCGGCAGTGTGGTTGCACTTGCAAAGAAGATGGCAAAACCAGAAACAAAGGCTGTTACACGCACTGTAGCTGTTCCAAAGACTAAGATAGTCAAGCAAGAACCACAGCAGCAGACGACGCCAAAAGACACAGAACGAACAGACTTTACACCTATTCGTCCGCAACCACCGTTACCAACTCAACAAGACGACAGACAAAAGAGTTAGAAAACCAGTCAAAAGTGCATGGTTTGTAGCTGTTTGACTGTGTGGTTGACAGAACCACTGACGGGCATAGTGAGACGCTGTGCAAATACTATCCCCTTAAACTCACTACACTTCAGCAAGCGTAGAAAAAAAGTGCTTTTCATCCCTTTAACAAATCTATAATATAAGACTGACACATAACCAAGAGAGAGTTGAGATGACATCTTATGACGAGTTGAAAGCTGAAATGGAAGCAATTCAGCAGCAGATGGTTGAAGCTAAGAAGAACGAACGTGCTAACGCACTGAAAGAAGTAAAGCGTCTTTGCAAAGAGTTTGGCTTTACTGCTAGCATGTTAAAAGGTTCGTTATCTGAAGGGCGGAAGTAAGCAGTCATGAAGATTAGAAAGTTAGGATCTGCTACGGTTCTGATAGAAACTCAAGATACAAGAATTCTATGTGATCCATGGTTAACCGATGGAGCATACTACGGATCTTGGTGTAACTACCCACCTATTAACTTAGATGAATACGATCTATCGAATCTTGACTACATCTATATCAGTCATATCCACCCTGACCATTTTGATCCTAAGACGTTGGAAGGAGTTAATAGTTCCACGCCAGTCTTAATTCATAACTATCACCAACCCTTTTTGAAGAAAAATATTGAGCGAATTGGATTCAATGTGATCGAACTGAATAATGGAGTGTCGTTTGACGTCAGTGATACAACAAAACTCACGATCTATGCAGCAGATAATTGTGATCCCACTATCTGCGGTCATATGTTTGGATGCGTTAATAAAGATATAAATGGGTCAATGCAACTTGATAGCTTATGTGTTATTGAGGATGACGAATTCACTTTAGTAAACACAAATGACTGCCCATTTAAAATTGCTGAACAAGCGCTAATTGAAGTTAAAAACAAGCACAAAAAAATTGATTTCGCATTAGTTGGATACACTAGTGCGTCGCTATATCCGCATTGTATGATGCGTTATGATGATACAGAAATGGAAATTGGAATCCAGCGGGCACGATTGAGGGGTCTTACTACCGCACAAAGAACTCTCGAAACATTGCAGCCTAAGTTCTATATGCCTTTCGCTGGAACCTATATTTTAGGTGGAGCGAACTATAAAAAAAATAAAAATTTGCCAATACCAGAAATTCAAGATGCTGTTCAATTTCTTCAAGATGAGTTGTCCAAATCTAAGATCAGCTTGTCCCCAGTTTTGCTAAACTATAATGAATTTTTTGATTTACAAACTGAACTGGCATCAAGTCAATATTCCCCAATCTCAAAGCTAGATCGTGCGAATTACATCAGCAGCACTGCACGGCATTTTAAGTATAACTACGAAGACGACAATTTCCCTTCTGATGAGGTGATCTGCGACCTGTTTCGCAAAGCTATTCCGCGCCTAAAAAGAAAACAATTGGAGGTAGGTGTGTTTGAAGATATGCATCTTATTTTCGATCTTCCTAGTGGTAGTTTTGGAGTAATTGATCTGAAGCAATTAGAGTTTTGTAAGGTCGAAAAAATAGAAGAAATTAAAAACTACCAACGCTTTAAGCTAGATCCAAGATTGTTGAAAAGAGCGTTGACTGGCCCTCACCTCGCTAATTGGAATAATATCGAAATCGGTGCACATCTCGACTTTGACAGGCAGCCAGATGTTTGTCGACATGACATCCATATACTAGTGAACGCGCTACATGTTTAAGGAATAAATTTATGACTAATATTGTTAAGAACTCATACGGATTTTTTGAGATTAATCCCAAGCCTACCACGCAGGAATTAACAGACTACTACTCAAAAAAATACTACCAGGATCCAAAAGGTCAGTATCAGAACACATACAGTGACGATGAAAAAAAGTTCTTTGGAAATAAAGCAAAGATTGCTCTGAGAACCATTAGGAAGACTAATGCATCGGCTAAAAGTCTTTTCGACATTGGATGCGGTGAAGGTTTTTTCGCAGATTACTTTTACAATAACAATATAACTGATATTGAATTAAACGATTTTTCGGACTTTGGTCTCAAAAAATTCCATCCACATCTATTAGAGTTTCTGAAAAAGACAGACTTTTATCAGCATATAGAAGATGCAATAACTGAAAATAAGAAATTCGATATCATATCGATGGATAATGTGTTGGAACATGTAGTAGATCCCGAAAATCTATTACTTAGAATTAAGAACTTAATGCACTCTAAATCTGTGCTTCGTGTTACAGTCCCAAATGACTTTTCATCTTTCCAGAAGCTTTTATTAAGCAAAGATATTTGCACACACACTTGGGTGTCCCCTCCAGACCATCTTTCTTACTTCAATAGTTCCAATTTGAATGAATTCTGCGAAGCTCTTGGTTTTAAGGTTTATTCATCACAATGTGACTTTCCGATAGAGCTATTTCTACCTAATGAGCACTCGCATTACTATAACGATCAAAGCCTAGGAAAGGGCGCTCATAAGTCTAGAGTGCTTTGTACAAATTATCTTGTAGACCAAGACATCGATGCATATATCACTCTATCGGAAGCCGCTTCTAAGTTGCAATTTGGTCGTGATATTAGCGTGTATCTGGGAGTTTAGGCTCTGTCACTACTAAATCGAAAACTAACTTGTGACAGAGTGTTTTAAACCAGATAGCACAGGTGGTTTATCGAAAATGTAGTATATAACCAAAAGCGAAAAATTAAGTTTGGAGCTACTTTGGTAAAGTATATTTTTGGTCTTACAATGTGCAACAAGGGATTTCGTAAACTATTGAATTGCAATAGTTGCACAAGCGTAAATAAAACGTGCAAAGTAGTGATGGAGTTACACATTATTTACACGCTAACTGTTGGTAGATGGTAAATTATTGATATTAAACTATAAATTATCAACGTTACTACTGAGTGGGAATAGTGTATGAGCAAAGAGTGTTCTATTGCTACAACGGCATCAATAGATAAAAATCGCGATCTGGTTAAACACCATTTGGCAGAGGCTATTGCGCCTCGCTACAGTGAAGAAGAGATTGTTCACTATAAAAAGACCATAAAACAGCTGCTGGTTGAAAATAATGCGGTTATCGTTGCACATTATTACACCGATCCAATGATTCAAGCGCTGGCAGAAGAGACGGGAGGCTGTGTTGCCGATTCTCTGGAAATGGCACGTTTTGGCGCTCAGCATGATGCGGATACGCTCATTGTTTCTGGCGTGAAGTTTATGGGTGAAACCGCAAAAATTTTAACGCCAACCAAGCGCGTGTTGATGCCGACGTTAGAAGCGACATGTTCATTGGATCTGGGCTGCCCGGTTGAAGAATTTTCTGCTTTTTGTGATCAACATCCTGAGCGTGAAGTGGTGGTCTACGCGAATACCTCTGCAGCTGTTAAAGCGCGGGCTGATTGGGTCGTTACCTCCAGTATTGCCTTAAAGGTGGTTGATCATCTAGATGCCGAGGGTAAAAAAATTATCTGGGCTCCGGATAAACATCTCGGTGATTATGTGAGACGTGAAACGGGTGCAGACATGTTGCTATGGGACAGCGCCTGTATTGTTCATGAAGAATTTAAAGCCAAAGGTATTGAGGATTTAAAAGCGGTGCATCCTGATGCCGTGGTTTTAGTGCATCCGGAATCGCCACATGCTGTAGTGGAAATTGCCGATGTTGTTGGTTCAACGTCACAGTTGATTAATGCCTCACAAACCATGGCACAAGACAAATTTATTGTGGCGACCGACGAAGGCATTTTTTATAAAATGCAGCAATTAAGCCCGCAAAAGATGTTCTTTATTGCACCAACAGCCGGCAGTGGTGCCACCTGTCGCAGTTGTGCCAATTGTCCATGGATGGCAATGAATAGCCTTGAAAAAATCGTCAATGCTTTACAGAAGGGCGGAGATGAAATTTTTGTTGACCTTGAGTTGGGAGAACAAGCAATGAGACCCCTTAACAGGATGTTATCTTTCACTTCGTAAAATACGTATTTTAACACATTGCTTTTATTCGAAAAATCTTGCTGTTAAAATAATCACTTTAACCCTATAAAAATAATAATTTTAAGAGATACTATGACGCAAACGCCATATTCTGCTCCGAATATTGTCACTACTAGCGGAAAAAATTACCTGGCTGAATATGATGCGGCTTCAGGTGCTGACAAGTAACCACTTGTGCAACAATGGTTGAAAACAGAACCATTACCTTTTTTTAAACAATTACGTAAAGAACGCCCAATTTTAGTCACTGCAAAATGTACACTTATATCAAAATTTGTTGATGTCTGTGATGTTTTGCAAATGCCGAAAATATTTTCGGTCGCGCTTTATAAAAATAAGACGCCAGATATCCCGGGTAGAAGTTATTTGTTGGCACATGATGACGATGCGCTGCATTATCGTGAAAAATCCCTTATGCAAGCTTTTTTGAATCGTGATGACCTGCCTCGTGTACGTCAATTAATTAAAACGGCAGCGATTAGTGCTTTGGATGCAGCCGATAATCGTATTGAATTAATTAACGATTATTGCCGTTGGGTACCTGCTATATTGGTGCAGGATTATTTTGGCCTTGACGGCATTGATAAGCGTGAGTTATTGAAATAGTCATATTGGAAACAATATGACTATTTTTATAACCAACCTTTTGACTTGAATTCGGAAAAGAAAACGAAAGAAATATCTGATGGGCATGAAAAGGTGTCTGCTGAGATCGGACAATATTTAGTTGAAATGATGAAGCGTAAAGTAAAACAATTAAAACTTTATGACCCATTAAAAAAACCTTTAAAGCTGTTTTTTGGTAAACCAAAAAAGAAACCTCAAGATGATATTGTGCTGCGCATGATTCGTTCTACGATGGCGAAAGAAATGCGATTTTCTTTATTGCGTGTTGGTGTGAATGCGGGTGGTTTATTGGTTGGTACTATTGAAACGACAGCAAAATGTGTAGCGCAAGCTATTAAATTTTTTCTTGATCAACCTGATTTGTTAGAAAAGCGGTACTTTTGGCACGGCAAGAAAATATCGAAGAATTTGATAGTATGGTGTGGGAGGCGTTGAGATTTGTTCCCCTAAGTCCTTATTTATTCCGGCAAGCCTCAGAAGATTATACCATCGCTAAAGGTCCCGATCATGAGACCAAGATCCTCAAAGGAACGAATGTGTTAACGTTGACACAGTCAGCCATGTTTGATGAATATGCTTATGAAAACCCAGATGAATTTAATCATCATCGTAATTGGTACCATCACTTCGCATTTGGTTTTGGTAGCCATGAATGTATGGGTAAATACATTGGTATGGTAATGATTCCGGAAATGGTACGCCAAGTATTATTGCATAATGATGTAAAATCTGTATCTGAAATGGACTATAAGAATGGCCCGTTTCCTGAACAGTATGAAATGTTTTGGCAATAACTTTATTTCGTTGCCTACCCAAGCCTACGTAATAACCGTTGGCTCAAAAACAACCCTTGGTTTGAAGCCCATGTTGTTCCAGCATTCAAAACGCGAATGTTATAATTGTTGTAAAACCGACTAAGAGGATTGATATTCTACATTAAGACTGTTGGCGACTGCTGGTTGGGTGACATTACCTCTGCAGATATTAAGCCCATTACGTAAATGAATGTCTTTTTGTAATACTTTTAAGCCATGAGTCTCTAGTGTTTTAATATAAGGGAACGTGGCATGATTAAGCGCTAATGATGAAGTTCGTGCAACAGCACCGGGTATATTAGTTACACAATAATGTATTACGCCATATTTTATATAAGTTGTCTTAGCATGTGAAGTGGCTTTTGATGTGGCAAAACAACCACCCTGATCAATCCCAATATCAACGGCGACAGCACCCTCTCTCATGGTTTTAATCATATCTTCAGTGACTAATTTGGGCGCTTTGGCGCCGGGAATACCCCCTAATAATATGACGCGACCGCCATTATTTTTTTCAAGATGATGAGCGCCAGCTTGCACGGAAAATCGTCCCGCTACTTCTGACATCGGGGTTAGTAAAGGGAGATGGCCTCTTGCTGAAGTGACCGTTTCATAAGCGATACAACTGGCGCCACTGTTAATAAGTCCTTGGGCTTGATCAGGATCAGAGGCTAAGTGCAGGTAAGTAAATAGAATGTGGTAAGGCTTAAGCTTTTCCCATTCGATTTTTTGTGGTTCTTGTATTTTAATAATTAACTCAGCTTGATCAAAAATATCATCAGCGTGATTAACAATTGTTGCCCCTGCGTGACGGTAATCATCATCACTAAAGCCACTGCCTGCATGCGTTTCTATCAATAGGGAATGATGCAACGAAAGCTCTTGTACCGCAGCAGGTGTGATGCCAACACGGTATTCATGGACTTTTATTTCTTTAGGAATGCCAATCTTCATTGTTGGCCTCCAGTAATAAACCGTTAGATACTATATAAAATAGTATAGATACTTACGTTTGTAAAAAATATTCAACTTTAGTGGTTGAGAATTTGGCTTAAAAACAGTTGTAAACGATCTGTTTCCGGTTTTTCAAAGAATATATCAGGAGTGTTTTCTTCAACAATTTCCCCTCCATCCATAAAAATAACACGATCTGCCACCGTTTTTGCAAATCCCATTTCGTGAGTGACGCATAACATAGTCATGCCTTCTTCGTCGGCAAGTTCAATCATCACATCATGCACTTTCTTGATCATTTCCGGGTCAAGTGCTGATGTTGGCTCATCGAATAACATAATCTCAGGCGCCATACATAAAGAACGTGCAATGGCTACCCGCTGTTGTTGGCCGCCGGATAATTGGCCAGGGTATTTATGTGCTTGATCTGGAATTTTAACCCGCTACAAATATTTCATGGCAACCGACTCTGCATCTTCTTTAGGTTTTTTTTGTACCCAAATAGGCCCGAGCGGAAAATTTTCTAAAATAGTCAAGTGCGGAAATAAATTAAAGTGTTGAAATACCCTGCCTACTTCACGACGAATGCTTTCGATATTTTTGACATCATCAATCATTTCAACACCGTTAACCACCAAAGAGCCACGTTGAAAATCTTCTAAACGATTAATGCAGCGAATCATGGTTGATTTTCCTGAGCCGGAGGGTCCACAGATCACAATGCGTTCACCTTTCTTAACGTTTAAATTAACATCTTTCAATACATGAAAATTGCCATACCACTTATTGAGATTTTCAATGACAATAATATTTTCGTGGTTTTCTTTTTGGTTGATAGCGCTCATGATATAAACCTTTTTAATTCCGATGTTCTGTGTCTAGTTTGCGTTCAATGTGGCTTGCTAGCAGTGACATGCCAAAGCAACTGCTCCAAAATATTGCAAAAACAAAGAGATAACCCTCAAGAGTGTGTCCACCTAACCAATAGGAATTGCTTAGTGCAGTTTGTAGTGTTTGTACTAATTGCGGTATACCAATAATCAATAAAAATGTTGTGTTTTTAAAGAGCATAACAAAGGTTGCCAGAATGTTTGGCATTGATACTTTAATGACCTGCGGCAATAAAATTAACAGAGTTTTTTGCCAGTAGCCCAAACCAATAGAATCAGCAGCCTCATACTGGCCGCGCGTAATCGACTGAAAGCCGCCACGAAAAACTTCCGCCATATAACCCGACATAAAAAATATTAAAACAATCCATACGCGAATAAGTTTATCAATATTGGTACCTTCTGCAAAAAACAGAGGCAGCATCACAGACCCCATAAATAATAACGAGAGTACGGGCACACCCCGAAAAAATTCGATAAAAATAATTGACACAGAGCGGATGAATGCCATGTCCGATCGTCGCCCTAATGCCCATAAAAAAATAAAATGGAAGGCCACAATAATGCTGGCCGCGGCCATTAGTACATTGAGAGAGAATCCTCCCCATAAGTCGGTTTTTACATGAGTCAAACCTAATAGGCGGCCGTCAAGTATGATGATGCATAAAAGAGGTAATAATAAAAATCCGGGAATGACTGCCTTTAAACGGATATGCTTAGGCAAAGTAAAAGCGAGGATAATAATTAATAATAATAGCAATCACGATAAGTTAACTCGCCATAATTCACTGTCGATATCACTACCATAAAAAAACTGTTGTGCCCATGCCTTAACAAACAACCAGCAGGCGCCTTCTTTGGTGCAATCTTTCTCGGTTGTTCCTGACCAGTTGGAAGAAATAATTGCCCAGTCGATAACTGGAATTGAAAAGTTAATAAAATAGTAGGCAATAATGACGGTCACAATCGTATTTGGAATAGAATAGAACAAATTATCTCGCAGCCACGCCGTTGGACCTTGGTTTTTTGTCGGTGCTGGTTGTGATGGTAAAGGTTTAAACTCTTTAATTGTGGTCTATTATTAGCCTTTACTAATTACTGCTATGGTTATCTTGAGATCAAAGCAACAGAGCGGTTAAATCTATTCATAACCATTGAAATAATCATATTTAAAATACAGTAAACAATAACAGTCATGAAAATGGTTTCGATGGCTTGCCCTGTTTGATTTAAAGCGGTTCCTACAAATACATTAAAAAGATCAGGATAGCCGATAGCTGCAGCCAGTGTGGAGTTTTTAACAAGGCTTTGATATTCGCTATTTAACAGAGGCACAATAACGCGCATGGTTTGCGGCACAATAATGAGTGACATAATTCGACTTTCTTTAAGACCAAGGCTGCGAGCGGCCTCGGTTTGACCATGAGGCACTGATTGAATGCCTGCGCGCACTGCTTCGGCAATAAATGCACCCGTATATACCGATAATGCAATGGACAATGCCATCAGTTCAGGAATAACACTGACTCCGCCAAAGTAATTAAAACCTTTTAATTGTGGATACTCAATTGTGAAAGGAAAGCCAGTAAGTAGTAAGGCGACGAATGGCAAACCCAGTATTATTCCCACGCTGGTATAAAATACAGGAAATTGTTCGCCGCTTTTTTCCTGTTTGATTTTGGCCCAGTGTTTTAGCCAAACAACCCCTACTAGGGCAACGGCAATGCTGACATAAAAAATAGCGGCACCATCGTCACCGATAAATCGTGGAAAATATAAACCGCTTACATTAAGAAAAATAGCTTCACCTAAGCTTAAACTTTCTCTAGCGCTCGGTAGCGCAGATAAAACGGCGAAGTACCAAAAGAATACTTGTAATAATAATGGAATATTACGAAATGTTTCCACGTATACAACAGTCATTTTTTTAATTATCCAGTTTTGAGAAAAGTGCGCAACCCCAAAAATAAAACCAAGTATTGTCGCAAAAGTGATACCGATCTCTGAAACTAGCGTGGTATTCAGTAAACCAACAATAAAAATACGTCCGTAATTATCTGTAGAATCAAAAGCAATCAGTGACATTAAGACATCATAACCAGCAGCAGCAGCAGATAAAAAGCTAAAACCTGTTTTAATGCCAGTCGCTTCCATATTGGCAAGTGTATTTGAAATGATACTTGTGAAAAAGTAAATAAGCCCCAGCATCATCACTAGCTGATAGAACCATGCTCGGTAGCGAGGGTTACTATAAAAAGCCCCTTTTCTTGTCCCCGCAAGGCGAGAAGCGGCTTGTGTTTCTTCTAGTTTTTTTTCTTTAAACATTAATACTTTTTTATTTTAATTATCAACAACAGATAAAAACATAGGGGCTAATGTGCCCCTATGTTTTGCAGATATTAACGCATAGCGGGTGAGTAAAGTATGCCACCTTTGTTCCATTGCGCGTTTAAGCCTCGGGAAATTTTCAGTGGAGAGCCTAAGCCTACATTGCGTTCGAAGGATTCTGAATAATTACCCACTTGAGTAATGATCTGGTAGGCCCAATCTGGTGATAAGCCCAGATTCTCGCCCAATTTTCCTTCTGCACCTAATAAGCGTAATTGTGCGGGTTTGCCGTTGGCTTTTAAGTCGTCAGCATTGTCTGATGTGACGCCCTGAAATTCGCCTTCAATCATTGCATTCACTGCCCACTTGACGATATTAAAACACATATCATCGCCTTGACGTACAACGGGACCCAGTGGTTCTTTGGAGATAACCTCAGGTAAGACAACAGCCGCTGATGGATCTTGTAGACCAATACGTAGTGCATAGAGTTGCGATTGGTCGGACACTAAAAAGTAACAGCGACCGGATTCAAAACCGATACGTGTTTGATCTGAAGTATCAAAAGTGACCGCTTTATAACTCATATTATTTTCGCGGAAATAATCTGCAATCGCGAGTTCAGTAGAGGTACCCGCTTGAATACAGTCATTAGCACCATCCAGCTCAGTTGCACTACTGACCCCTAATGCTTTACGTACCATAAAACCTGCGCCGTCGTAATAAATAGTGCCGGCAAAGTTCAGGCCCAGTGATGTATCACGTGGATGTGTCCAGGTAGTATTACGAGACAGCATATCAATTTCACCCGATTGCAATGCCGTGAAACGCTCTTTCGCGGTTAGCGGTTTATATTGAACTTTGCTCGCATCCCCAAGAACGGCCGCCGCAACGGCTTTACATACGTCAACATCAAGACCGCTCCAGACACCTTTTTCATCTTTTTGAGAAAAGCCTGCAAGACCAGTGCTGACTCCACATGACAATAGATCACGGCTTCTGACCGTATCCAGTGTGCTTGTGCTGGCAGTAGCGGGATCAGATTTGGACGCGGGTGTAGCGGTCGCAGCGGCCGCTTCTTTTGGTTCTTCTGACTGACTACAACCGATCATTAATACGACAGGCAATAATATGCCAGTTAATATAAGGGATGTTGATTTCATAGCACTTCTCCGTTGGGATTTATTATGAGTGTAATTATTCTAAAAACGGGTCAGGCAAAATAAATGCCAATAATCAGTGGGAGAGTTACCGCTATGTTTACCACGTTATTATTGTATTTTGCTGATTTGAAACACTTTTAGCAGTGGATATGATCACTCTTTTAGGGCATGTCTTCAACATTGCACTGTCATGAGACAGATGAAGTTGGCTAAAAGTAGGAGAGTCTTGCCATAATCTTCGTTACAATAGCACTTCGGTATTACGTTTAAAAATAACACTTCCAATGATGACAGCGCCTTTTATACACCTTCGTTCACATACTGAATTTTCGCTTGTTGATAGCACAATCCGCATTAAATCGCTGATTTCTCGTGTGACAGAGATGAAAATGCCCGCACTAGGTGTGTCGGATCTCTGCAATTTTTATGGGTTGATTAAATTTTATTCAGCTGCGCAGTCAGCCGGGGTTAAACCGATTATTGGCGCTGATTTTTGGGTGTTGGAACATCCCCGCAGCCAAAGCGACGATGCCCCAGCATTAGTCACTTTGTTTGCCATGAATCATACGGGCTACCGTAATATTATTATGCTGATATCAAAAGCTTGGCAGTATGGTCAGTATCAGGGTTTTGGCTACGTTCAGCGTGATTGGATCCGTGAATATTCGTCAGGAATCATTGCGCTATCAGGTGGGCGCTTTGGCGATATAGGCGTGTCGTTATTATCTGGCAACCCTCAAGTCGCTGAGCAAAAGCTTGATCGCTGGCAACGGGATTTCCCTGACCGTTTTTATCTTGAATTACAACGTACTGGCCGTGAAAATGAGGAGGCTTATTTACATGCAGCCTTACAACTCGCGTCTTCCAGACAAATACCCGTTGTTGCTACTAACGATGTCCGTTTTCTTAGCGCGGATGATTTTGAAGCACATGAAACACGTGTGTGTATCGGTGAAGGGCGTACACTGGATGATCCGCGTCGCGAGCGCCGTTACAGTGAGCAACAGTACTTGCGCTCACCAGAGGAAATGAAAGAACTGTTTAGTGATATTCCCCAAGCGCTGGAGAACACTGTTGAAATCGCTAAGCGTTGCAATGTGGATATTGAATTGGGTAAATACTATCTTCCCGATTACCCCATCCCGGATAACTTTGCGGCTGATCCTTTCTTTACCGAACATATTCCTTACGCCACATTAGAACAGGCCGCGCGGGAAGCAATGGATATTAAATGGTCTGACAGCCAAGGCTCGCCTGAATATACCGCGATGCTACAAACTAATATCTTCTTCCAGAAAATTTCCTATGAAGGTTTGTATCAACGTTTAGCGGTTATTTTGGGTGATGAGGTTGTTGATGAAGAGCGTCGTCAACCGTATATCGAGCGTCTGCAATTTGAACTGAACATTATTATGCAGATGGGCTTTCCCGGTTATTTTTTGATTGTGATGGACTTTATCCAATGGGCTAAAGAACATGATATTCCGGTGGGGCCGGGCCGGGGTTCCGGTGCGGGCTCATTAGTGGCTTACGCACAAAAAATTACTGACCTCGACCCATTGGAATATGCTTTGCTGTTCGAGCGTTTTTTGAATCCGGAACGGGTATCCATGCCCGATTTTGATATTGACTTTTGCATGGATAATCGTGATCAGGTCATCAAATATGTTTCTGATACCTATGGTAAGGATGCGGTTGCCCAGATTATTACCTTTGGTACCATGGCGGCTAAAGCGGTTGTGCGTGATGTTGCACGTGTACAGGGAAAATCTTACGGCCTCGCAGATAAGCTTTCCAAAATGATCCCTATGGATGTTGGCATGACGCTGCAAAAAGCCTTTGACCAAGAAGAAGTTCTGCGTGAATTTCTAGAGTATGACGAAGATGCTCAAGAAATCTGGGAAATGTCATTAAAGTTGGAAGGCATCACGCGTAATGTGGGTAAGCACGCCGGAGGTGTTGTGATTGCTCCCACTAAACTCACGGATTTCTCACCGTTGTACTGTGACGAACAGGGTAAAGGCCTGGTGACGCAGTACGATAAAAATGATGTGGAAGCAGCTGGCTTGGTTAAGTTCGATTTTCTGGGTTTGCGTACCTTGACGATTATTGATTGGGCGGTGGCAATGATCAATCGTACTCGCGAACAAACAGATGCAGAAGCCCTTAATATTGATTTTATTCCTCTTGATGATAAAGACACGTATACCATGTTGAAAACGGCGGAAACCACCGCTGTATTTCAGTTAGAGTCACGTGGAATGAAGGATCTTATCAAACGTCTGCAACCAGATAATATCGAAGACCTGATTGCTTTGGTGGCACTGTTTCGCCCCGGCCCATTACAGTCTGGCATGGTGGATGACTTTATTAACCGTAAGCACGGACGTGCACAGGTTGCTTATCCTGACGCTAAATACCAGCATGAAACATTGAAGCCTATTTTGGAACCGACCTACGGTGTTATTGTTTATCAGGAACAGGTCATGCAAATTGCGCAAGAGTTAGCGGGTTACACGTTGGGCGGAGCCGACATGTTGCGTCGAGCCATGGGTAAGAAAAAGCCTGAAGAAATGGCCAAACAGCGTGCTGTGTTTGAAGATGGTGCTAAAGAGCAGGGCATTGACCCCGAACTGGCGATGAAAATTTTTGACTTGGTGGAAAAATTTGCCGGTTATGGATTTAACAAGTCACACTCGGCAGCCTATGCCGTTGTCTCTTACCAAACCGCGTGGTTAAAAACGCATTATCCTTCCCAGTTTATGGCAGCGACCATGTCATCGGATATGGACAAAACGGATAAGGTCGTGACGTTTGTTGAAGAATGTCGCTCTATGAAGTTGAATCTGTTGCCCCCCGATGTTAACCAAGGCGAATTTCAATTCACGGTTGATAAAGACAATAATATTATTTATGGCTTGGGAGCTATTAAAGGTTTGGGTGAAGGCCCGGTTGAAAATATTATTGAAGCGCGTGCAGCAGGGCCGTTTATTGATGTGTTTGATTTTTGTGCGCGCATTGATTCCCGAAAAGTCAATAAACGCGCACTGGAATCGCTGGTTCGTAGTGGTTCCTTTGATACTATTGGCCCCGAGGCTGATAATACTGAGCGTGATCTTGATCATACCCGTGCCATTTTAATGGCCTCATTAAGTGAAGCCGTTAAAGCAGCGGAACAACAACAAGCCAATGCCAGTGCTGGCATGGTAGATTTATTTTGTGAAACCCTGCCGGGTAATAATGAAAACACGCAAGATGTTTACAGCAATTTTTACAAAGTGCATCGCTGGACACTAAAAGAGCGTTTAAATGGTGAAAATGACACTCTGGGTTTGTATTTAACCGGTCACCCTATTGATGAATATGAACAGGAAATAAAGCATTTGGTCTCCTCCCGTATTGCGAATGTCACTGCGGATAAAAAATCTCAAAAAATTGTCGGCCTTGTGATTGCCATGCGGGTCATGAAAACCAAAAAAGGCGACAATATGGGCTTTATCACACTGGATGATCGTACGGGTAGAATGGAAATTGCGATTTTTTCAGATGCATTTAATGAATACCGTGATAAATTGGTCAAAGATACCTTACTGATTGTTGAAGGCCAAATCAGCCATGATGATTATAGTGGCGGGTTAAAAATGCGTGCGGATACCATCACACCGTTGGAGCAAACACGTCAGGAGCAATTACGCTATATCACCCTAGAGTGGAACAGCCGCTTATTACCTACTGATAGCGCCCAGCGACTCGCCAGAATACTGGAAAGTTACCGACCTGAGTCAGTAGAGCAAATCAACCCCAAACAAGGCTGTAAGGTGTTTATCAATTACCAGCGCGTGGATGCGCGTGCCAATATTGTATTAGGCGATCAATGGCGTGTGCAGGTTGTTGACGAACTACTGCAAAAATTACGTAATGAATTTGGCAAAGATTGTATTCAATTGGGGTATGAAAGTCGTACTCATTGATGCATCATTAGCGGTGTATTAGTATACGTGCCAGAGAATTTTGCTATTCAAAACCGTGAGCCGCAGGGATGCGACGACCGAGCCTACATGGATGTATTGACGGCGTGTTTTGAATAGCAAGAATTCACTGGTAATAACAATAAATAAGTAATCAACGGAGTGTATTTATGGCAGATTGCAACAAAGCATTTGATCATACGATGAAGGCATAGGGAGGTTATGTTAACGACCCTGATGATACTGGTGGTGAAACGTATATGGGCATTGCTCGTTCCAGAAACCCTAAGTGGACGGGTTGGACAACCATCGATCTTTTAAAAACCAAAAGCAAGTTTCCTAAAACTCTAGACGATCATGCGGAAGTGCAGCAGCAGGTTAAAGCTTTGTATGAAGCCAATTATTGGGACAAAGTCAAAGGCGATGATATTCATGATCAGGATATCGCCGAGTCTATTTTTGATTTTGCGGTTAATGCTGGTCTTAGGACGCGCTCAAAGCTGGCACAAATGGCGGTGGGAGCAAAAGCTGATGGTGTGATTGGTGCCAAAACACTGGAAAAGATTAATGCAGAAGAGACCCGTACCTTTTTAGCCGTATTTGCATTGGCTAAAATTGGTCGTTATGTCAGTATTTGTGAAAAGCGTAGTACCAGTCGTAAATACTTTTTTGGCTGGGTAAGGCGCACATTGGAGGGAGTGTAATTATGGCGAATTTTTTAACGCGATTATTTAGTAAAACAGCAGGCAGCCTTGTTGAAGCGGTTGGTGACGCGATTGATAAAAATTTTACCACCGATGAAGAGCGTAAAGAGCTGGAAAATGAAATGGCTAAAGCCGCCATGCAGTATGAACTGGAAATGACTACCTTATGTGTTGAAGAAACAAAAGCCTACCTGGCAGATTTGGATAGCGCACGTGATAATCAAAGTCGTGTACAAGAAAGCGAGTACGCCAGTTGGTTATCTAAAAATGTTCATTCCATTCTGTCTCTGGGTATTGTTATTTTAACGTTCGCGACATTTTTTGCTATTTTAGTTGGCTTGGTTGATCTAAAACCAAATAGTCCGATGAAAGATATGACGATTTATATTCTAGGAGCCTTAACAACCATTTCAACACAGGTTGTTGCTTCTTTCTTCGGATCCAGTCAGGGTAGTAAGGACAAACAAAAATCATTGCATCAAATTGCAATGACGCCTACACCCAAGCAATAAATATAAAAAAGGGCAGTATTGACTGCCCTTTTTGTTTTGAATGGTTATATTATTTTAGCGCAGGCGAACGCAACACCGCCAACTTGGTCACCTGCATTTCTTCATACGTGTAAGGAATACCGCCAATACCATGGCCAGAATGCTTGAGGCCGGCAAAAGGCATCCAATCTACACGGAAAGCCGTATGGGTATTCACCATCACTGCGGCAGCATCAATATTGTTATAGATGTGTAGCGCCTTATCAATATCCTTGGTAAACAATGCGGCCTGGAATGAAAACATTAATGAGTTAGCCTCAGCGAGTGCATCATTGACATCATCGTAGCTGAAGACGCAAATAACGGGCCCGAACACCTCATTTTTGCTGATTGTGCAGTCTTTGGGTGGATTTAATAACACGGTTGCTTCGTAGCAATTGTTGTCTAAACGTTTGCCACCACAAATTAATTGCGCACCACCTTCAATCGCTTCATTAACCCAAGTTTCTATACGATCAACTTCTTGTGGGGCAATTAACGGGCCGATTTCGGTGTCGGCAGCGGTAGGTTCGCCAATTTTCATCGCCGTTCCTAATGTCGCCAAACGATTCGCTAAATCTTTGGCAATACTGTTATGAGCAAATACACGTTGTACAGAAACGCAGACTTGCCCTGCATGATAAAAACCACCTTTAGCCAGTAGTGGAGCAGCATCGTCAAGATCTGCATCCTCCTCAACGATAACCGGTGCCACACCGCCATGTTCCAACGCACAGCGTACGCCCGGTGCCAGCTTGGATTTAAGCATCCAGCCCACTTGCGCACTACCGATAAAGCTGAAGAAACCCACACGTTCATCGGTCACTAGTTTTGTTGCCGTACTACCGGAGTCCGTGACAACGGCCTGACCATAGTCAGCGGGTAAGCCGGCTGCATGTAAGATGGCGACGAAACGTAGGCAGCTAATCGGTGTGCTGCTGGCAGGCTTAACAATAAAAGGGCATCCCGCCGCAATGGCTGGGCAAACCTGATGCACAATCAGGTTCAAGGGATGATTAAAGGCACTCACAGCAACCACCACACCAATCGGCTCATGACGGGTAAAGGCCAGATGTCCTTCGGATGCCGGGTTAATACCCATGGGAATTTCCGTTCCGGCGTCGTTACGGATACATTCAATACAATTTAATACCCCATCAATGGCACGATTCACTTCGACAATAGAGTCTGGTAGGGGTTTGCCGCCTTCACGGGCTGCCTCGATCGCCAATTCATCAAAGCGTTCTCGCATAATATCCGCTGCTTTCTCAAGAATTTCAATCCGCTTGACTTTGGATAACCACTGGCTGCGATCACGATAAATCCCGTAAGCTGTTTTCAGCGCCAAATCAACGGTCACGCCATCGACAGTAGAGACGGTACCAATAACAGAATCGTCATAAGGTGAAGTAACTTCTTTGATATTACCTGAATCTTTAACACCGGCAACAAGAGATGAAAAGTGGTTACTCATGGCAAACTCCTCGAAATATATTCATTGTAGTTTAGGCATGTTTTGCTGCATTGCAATAAAACACCCATAAAATCTTTTGTTAAAAAGCGTAAAAGTTAACCAAGCCGTCCTATTACCGTTTTCACCCCCGTGGTGAGAGAGGAGATATTCTCTTCGGTGGCGACAAAAAGGAGGCATAGTATATGCAAGTTTGCCGAAAGGTCTCAGACAAATACGTTATTCCACAACACTTGGCGGTCTATCACGCAAAATGACGGCTTATGTTCATTCAACGACGCCAATAACACCCAAGCATCTGACATCACTCACAGAAGAATGTTCTTTTAAGTCTAGTCGCTCTTGCGATAGTTGCTTGCCAATCGCCAGCACACGTCGTTGACACGCCATAAATCAATGTGGGTGGTCAAAGTCGAGGGGAGGGGGATTATAACGAGGCTACTGTATATTAATCAAACTCATTAACCACATAGCGAAAACTGCTAAAAAGTTAATGGTAAATACCATCCCGCGTAATTTGATATTTGTTGTCAGTATTTGTACTAAGCTGTGTAAAATTCGACCGACAATAAATAGCCAAGATAAGCCTACCTGTAGCGGATCTATCCAGTCATCCAGGGCTATATGCAACAGGCATATAGCATAAAAAAACAACGGCCACTCAAATTGATTGATCAGATTTGCCGCGATTCTGGGTTCAATATCACTCCATGGGTTTGTACCGTCCGCTTGTAAACCGACGCCCCACATATCAGGAGCACGGGTTATGGTTAGTAGCACATAAAGTAACGCGCTCCATATAACATGAGCAAACAGGGGTAAGAGTAAATAGTGTGAGTCCACGATGGTTTCCTAAATATTTTTTATTAAAAGCGAACGGTTAGTCCGCTATTTGATAGCGTTGTCTGGCACCGAAGGTTGATCACAGTCACTTGTTATGTGAATTTTTCTATCTCCGAAAAACTAGCAGCATATTTACTTGGTACGAATTCAGTAATTTCATAGTCGGCCAAGTCTGCTTTGTAACAAGGGTCTTCAGCTAAAATAGAACTCAATTCTTCCTTACTATCAGCTACAGCTAAAATTACACCACCTGTTCTAGGAACTTTCCGCCCAGAGGCAAGGAAGTTACCCTTGTCATAAAACTTATCTAAAAACTCAACATGTTCTGTAATAAGCTTATCGACTTCAGCTAAATCTACTTTGTATTCAATTGATACTACAAACATTCAATTTTCCTATTCACATAACGCACCAATAACCGGCGGCGCTTTTCGCCGTCCGGCCCCGAAGGGGCGTAGTTAATTGTTTTGTTATACGGTGACACGAGTTGCTTGCAGATTAACGTTGCGAGCGCACACGCGAGCCGTAGTTAAAAAGGAAGACAGGAAAAATTGGGATTTGGAGCAAGAAAGGATGAGTTTACTGCCACCAAATTAAGAACACTTAACTGCCTGTAACCTCGTTCTTTTCTATTGGCACACCTTAGCAAAAATACTGGGCTGGGTGAACCACTTTATTTGTTGTTAGCACCGGAACAAAACCACGTTTTACACGATGCTAATTATTGTCATGCTGAATGGCTACCGCATTGCCGAATAAGAAATTCAAACAGTCACTTACGCCTTATAACGAATCTGTAGAAAAACACATTGTTTCCGGACTTGTCCACAGCTCTTTTTATTCATTTATTGTTGATGTCCATTTAACCACAACCGTTTGACATAATCACCCATTATCAGAAGTGTAAAAACTAGAATGTGGATATCTCTGTGATTAAGCAGCTATCTTTCCATAATTAGCTATCTTCTCAATATTATGCACTAAACAGTATAATTGCCATTGTCCTTGCACCTTCTTTTTACCCCTTAATGAGAAACGATTTAACCGTTTATTACTTTCAATATTACCAAACACTGGTTCAACAACCGACATGCGATGCGCATAAATCACTTTACCTTCTCGACTATCCACTCGCTTCTTCATCCAATCTGTTGCATTAGTATGAACAGAGAAAGTTTTAGAGCCTTGTCGCCCATGACCTTCCCGCGTGTCAGCAGATGATGGGTTTCGCATGCACTCATGTTTACGTGGACAATGGCGGCAATCCGTTAGCTTGCCCTCAAAGTATAACTGCACTCGACCCGGACCTTGTGCGTATTCATGCTTTAACAACATCGCATTACCTGCAGGACAGCGACAGGTTTTCTTTTTAAAGTTAAACGTAAATTCACGAGCCGGTATCACTTCTTTTACACCCACCGCCTTGTCTTGATGGCGTTTGCCATGTTTCGCTTTTTGTGTGTTAAATTTAGGATCTCGTGAACGGAATTGATTGTCGGCTATGTAGGCGTTGATGTTATTTTTTTGTAAGTAATCATCATTAGCAGCACTCGAAAACCCGGTATCCGCTGTCACAATTACTTGCTCCTGTAGAATGTCATCACTTAGTCCTAATCGATGATAGCGATCATTGATTGTTTCTAATACAGGCTGTAAAACATGTTGTTCTTGGCTGGCCCCAAAGGTTTGAGCATCAATAATAATCTGATGTTTTTTATACACAGTGGCTACACCGTTGTAACCCTGAATCGTTCCTTTACTGGTATGCATCTTTGCGGATTAGTTATCGGTGATATTACTCTTTATCTCCTGATTTCTCTTCCCAACACCCATCCTTGGCTCGTGGGTCTTTAGGAATTGATCTATTTTGTTAAAATGTTTCTCCAGTGTTTTCGCCTCCTTGGCCAATCGCTTTTTATCTTCGCTTTCAGCAGGGCGTCGACCATCCAGTTTTTTATGTTCTCGCAAACATTGTTGGATACGTTTACGCAGTTTTTTCTGTTTTTGTGCCAACTCTTTACAGGTACCAGAATGCCCCTTCGATGCATCGGATGGCATTTTGCAGCCATCAATCGCAAAAGTTCGTTACCTAATAGACATTGTTGCTCACAAACCAGTAATACCTGCTCAAACACAGATTCAATAGCATCAGGGTAGTTGCTCACAAAATTTGAGATACTCGTAAAATGAGGAACCGAATCACATGACAGCGCTTTGAAAATAATATTGTTCTCACATTGCCACTGAATATCTCGGCTAGAGGTCATGCCTTTTGAGTAAGCAAATAAAATGATCTTTAAAAGAATGGCTGGATCGTACGCTGAACGACCACCTTCATCATTGGCATATTGATCATAAAAGGCTGACAAATTAATGTGATGATCAATCAGATGATGGAGTGTATATTCAAAGGTCTTGGGCTGTAGTTGCTTCTCAAAGTTAATGACAACCATTGCGTCTTGCTGATAATTATACTTTTTAAAGTTAGGCATAATCGTGTCCTCAGTGAGAACAAAATCATACTAAAAAATTAGCAATTGAGGGAGTTTTTCTTCAGCTTGAACGCCGTTATAATCGGCAGTTTTGTAGTTGTGTTTTTGTGCTAGCGTAGCGGTTAAGCACAAAAGAAGCAACGGAAAAACTGTCCGACTTGATGACCTTGTATGATGTATTTTACCAGTTTTACATCACATTATTATTCGATAAAGTGAGACTCAACCTGTAGCCGCAGGTTTTGGTATAACAGCCCGATAGACGCCAGGCGCTGATCTCTCAAGCCCGTTAACAAGCGTGGGCGTTATACCAATTTCAAATATTAACTCGAACAGTCGAAAGAGCCTCGAGCTCGAATGTAGCCAGGGTGAGTCATGAATACAACTCCTAAGTCACAGAAGAAGCAGTTACAACGTCATATTGTTATCTATGTCGGTAAATCTATGCTGGACATTTGCATTTATGAAACCGATGAATATTTCCAAGTGGAAAATAATGCCGTCGGTATTAAGCAGCTCCTACGAAAAATCAAACGCTATAAACTCACGCGTGTTTTAGTAGAAGCAACAGGTGGTTATGAGCGTACTGTTGCAGAAGCCTGCGCAGAACATGAGTTGCCTATTATTATTGTTACCCCAGTAAAAGTGCGACAGTTTGCCCGTGCACAAGGCATATTAGCAAAAACCGATAAAATAGATGCGCGTCTCATTGCACAATGTGGTGTTGTCATGCAGCCAGAAGTCAGGGTCTTACCCACTAAAAATATTAGGAAAGTCAGAGATTTAAATGCGCGTAAGCGACAATTCATGGAAAGCCGCACTCAGGAGATGAATCGACAACACAAAGCTCAATCGTACTTAGCTGCCTCGCATCGTCGTATGATAAAAATGCTGGACAAGGAGCTAGCATGGATTGACCAACAACTTGAAAAAGAAGTGGCTAAAATAGAGCAATGGCAACAAGCGAAAGAAATTTTATTATCGGCTACTGGCATCGGTACGGGTGTTGCGTATACCCTGCTCGGTGAACTCCCTGAGTTAGGCAAACTCAGCCACCGTAAAATTGCATCACTTTGTGGCTTTGCGCCGTTCATCATGAAAGCGGGTCAATAACAAAAAAACGACGTATACGAGGCGGGCGTTCACCGATTAGAACGGTGCTTTATATGGCAATGATGTCCGCTATTCAACACAATCCAACAATGAAACAGTTTTAAAATAAGTTGGTTGCACAAGGAAAGCATAAAAAAGTAGCGCTAACAGCGTGTATGCGCAAGATGATGACGATTTTAAATGCCAGGATCAGAGATAATCAGGAGTGGATATGGCTTAAATAAATTGCGCTTTAGGCTTGAGTTTAATCACAGTCGCTTGTTAGAACAACAAGGATATATAGACAATGCCAACCTGCTATCTGAGAACATTCACGGTTATATTAATTACCAGTTAAAGCAGTTAAGTCAATTAGCTGAAGAGCGCAATTTTTACCACGTGAATCAATCCAGTAATTGGGCCAGTATGCATATTGCAGAATCATTATTTTCTTTAAGCGATAAAAAAGAAATTGCCAACTATTTGGATTCACAGCGAAATGATTTATTTTCTTATTCAAATAACTATGCAAATCCATTAATTTCCTATTTGCTGGATACAGGAAATATTGCAGAAAGTCGTAATAATGCACGTCTTTGGTATAACACTTTATTGGAGCTACAGCGTTATAATAATCAACAGCCAGATAATGATGTGAGTGAGCTTGACCGCTATATTACTGAAAGTTTAACCGCAAAGGTTTGGTCTGATTGTCCCGCTATTTTGTCAAAACCACAGTTTTTGAGTAATGGTGGTTTGTTTTCAAGTCATCTCTATCAAGTGAACCACTCGGTCAGATCGTTTTGTCAACGTTACGTAAAAGATACCGTATTTAAACGTTATTTAGCATTAGCGGATCGTTTTAATCGTGATTTAAAAGGTAAGTTTCCTTTTGCGGAGTATGACCCCCAGAATACCATTGACCTTAATACAGACGTGTTAGATACATATTTTGCTGACTATAAAAAACAATGGAAAGAACCGGAAAATGGCCAACCCTTATTGCTTGCTTTGCGTGATTACATGGCCAAGAACCCATACTCTGGTTTGGCCGATTGGGTAGATTTCGTTGAAAATATAGATAACTTTTATCATTTTTATCAGCAGACAACCTTAACCAGTGATAGCGTAGAAGTCACCTTGTCACTCGACTTTGAAACCGATATTAAAGCGGCTCGAGGACAAGATCAGATAGTTGAATGGCAATTTAACAGTGGTCTTAATAGCGCTATTTTTCCCAATGGCAATCGGTCAGTGAATTGGCGTCCGGGAGAGCCATTGTCCTTAACACTGCGTTGGGCAACAGGATCGGAATTTGTTCCATTGGCTCAGTATGGTCAGCCACAAACGACAAAATCATTAAACGTGATTTTCAATTCAAGCAGTGATTGGGCGTTGTTTGAATGGCTGCAGCGGCTTAATCAACCACGATATACAACCATAAAAAGAAACTTATTAGAGTTTTCTATTCCTGTCAGTTTAAAAAATAATCATACAACAAGTTACACCAGCCAGTTATACATTGCTCTTAGTGCAGAAATAACAAATGATAACGGTAAAACACAGCAGCTTTCTATACCGTATGTTCTGCCACAATTTGCGCCGGGATTGCCGGGTAGGTAGGAGTCATAATGCGATTACCTGACTTGACCTCGTCTGACTCTATTATCCATACAGCCAAACTTAATACCTATGTAGAACATTATTTTGGTCGTACTATTGACCAAATATTGGCGCCCATTGGTGATAACCAGGTGGGAGAATCCATTCGCCATAACGGGGTTTATTTTAATATCAAAGAAGCACGTCACGAAGATGATGCGACCTTACCTCAGTGTGTGGGTTCATGAATTAAAAACAGCGGATTGGGATAAGGTTGAAAATACCGCACTGGATGCGTTGTGTTTTAAAAGTAAAGATTTGCAGTTGGCGGTTTGGTTAATGGAATCCAATGTGAGCCGATATGGTTTTGCCGGTATTGCTCCATCGATTGTGATTATTCAAGCTCTCTGTGAATCTTACTGGGAGTCTATGTATCCTGAGATGGTTGATGGTGATATTGAGTTTCGTACCAATCCCATTAATTGGGTCAATGAAAAATTGTCATTAAAATTACGTCTGTCCTCTGTTACCTCGACACAATTAGATGGTGATGAATATAGCTGGAATGATTGGGAAAATGCTCAGCGTTATGAGCAAATGAAAATGCAACACCGTGGAGAGATTCAATGGGAAGGTGTGACCGTTGATTCGTTTAAACAACGATTGGCAGCCACCTCAAAAGAGTGTTTGTTTGAACTCTATGAACAAACCGAATATGCACTAAAGTCTATCGACTCCTTGGTTCAATGGTTGGATGAAAAGTGCGGTAGCGATAGTCCCAGTTTAATTGAAGTGCATAATCTCGCGCGTGAAGTCAATGAAATGGCGGAACGTGAATTAACCCGTAGGGGTGTTTATATCGCGGCGCCCAGTCATAACGAAGCTGATTCATCTGATGGTACTGGTAGCGATAATAATGGTAACGGCGGGCATGGCGAAGGTGGAGATAATCCACTAAGCCGCAAGGGGCCGATTGCCACGCGTGAAGACGCCTTTGCACAATTACTGGAAGCGGCAGAGTTTTTAATGCGCGATGACCCACATAGCCCGGTACCTTATATGGTTTATACCGCGTGTAGTTGGGGTGAAAAAGATGCGCCTGATTTATATCAAGAACTATTTTTACAAAAAGGCGGGCAGTTAAATATTTTTGAGGTAATGGGATTAGCATTGAGTGAAGACAAAAACTAGGAAAAGATTATGAATAATCGCACACCCAAGCGACACGTTTATCTACCGGGTTTATCGGCATTCGATAGCTCACATCAAAAAGCAGCAGCTTATGAATTATTTCAGGGCCCTAATGGGCCTACAGCCAATAGTCATGATGCTGGCAGCGTTTTTTTTGATACAGTAGAAGCTAAAAGAGCGGCAAAATTAGATTTTTCACGCCGTGCCTATGATATTCGCAAAAGAATGGCTCGCGGTGGTCATTCGGCTAATGCAATGGCCAAGATGCAGCGCGAACTTTCTGGTATGACCCACGCAGTTCGTAACTCTCACGTTATTGATAATACGGCAGTCAATCCTGGTGTTCCGCATGCAGATACCCAGGCGAGTGATATTTTGTTTGTAAAAGGGCATGGTAATCCTAACAGAGACTATAGCATTACTTCACGTACAACAGGAAATTCCGGTGATTATACGGTGCAAGGAGGGAATCTGGGGTTTAATGCCGACACAGATGTTTCGGTATCACGCGGTCACAAAGCCAGCCATAATGCACAGAGTATTGCGCAAAAAGTAAAAAATATTAATGGCATGTTAGAAAGCCCTGGGCTGGATGTACGTATCACGTCCTGCGGTAGTGCAGGAGGTGTTTCATCCACGGTTGATCCTATTTCGGATAACTATCGCTATTATAATTCTTTCGCGGGCAGTGTTTCACATGCGCTGGACGACATGCATGCTAATCGTGAAATTACAGTCAGCTGTTATATTGGTGAGTCCAACTCTTCTCATCCGCGGACACCAGTCAGTGATGGATTTGTCTCTCAAGTAAAACAGAAAGGGGATAATGCCACCTTTCAACAACGCCGTCAGAATTTTCTTAATCGCGTCGGTGCAGGTAATGCGGTCGATAGTCAACGTCCAAAACAGGTCAGCTCAACTGATGACAATTTAATTCAACAAATGGAACAAGTGGTGAGTGCTCCAAACCAGCCACCAGTATCCGATGCGTTACAATGCTCTATGCGCGCGTATACAAAAGTAAAAACCAGCGATCAAATGGTAAGTGTCGTCGCGGTACCGCGTTCATCAACACGTGTACAGTTCCCAAGGCGATAGATAATGGCAGCAATGTCATCGCCATCATGCCATAGTGACTCTTTCTACCAGCAACTGTCGGCTTATTTAACCGACTTACAAGCGTCACTTCAGCAAGGCCTAGCGCCAGCTGGACGTTTATCTTGTCTGATCACCTTGCGTGAATATTGGCAGCATGGCTTTATGCTTGATGATTTTTCAGAGACAATCTTGGATGTCGCTCAAAAATTATCTGATTGGCCTTTGCTGATTCAGCTACTCCTTAAAATCCGTTATAACGGACTTACTTCTGATAATGCGTTGTCCTTGGCAGAAGCCTATTATTTAATGGGCAATATCAATGCTGCACGTCATACGCTAGCAACATTACTATTAGCACAGCCCTATCATCAACAGTGCCATGATTATTGGAAATGGATGTGTGCTGCACATGCATTTCCTCACTTGCAGGATGAAGAATTACGATTAACGCCGCTGACTGAACACCACCTACAAGCGTTCTCCTGGCAATACTCCGAGTCCGTTAAAGATTTATGTAACTTGCCTGATTTTTCCTCAGTTACCGAGTGGCATGAATTGTATCAATGGATGCTGCATGATACCAACCGAGTGATTTTGGCTGTTATTCATGAGCAATGGGGCTTTATCGGCTGTGTGCATTTACAAGTTTATGATGGTATAGGATTTTTTTATTACTGGCTTGGTGATGATTTTCAAGGGCAGGGGCTTGGTCCGCGGGCGGTTAACCTATTGTTAGATTACGGTTACCGCCATATGGGGATGAATTGCTGTTACGCCAAAGTTTTTCAGCGTAATAAGGCGTCACATAAAGCCATCAAAAAACTAGGTTTTCAACAACTACCCTTTGATGCCTTAGCACCCTATGACGATGAAATATTTTACTACTGGGGAAACCCCCACAAAAAGACAGTGCTATTAGCGGATTTACAGTATTTACTGATGAGAATGGAATCGTTGATTGAGGTTGTGCCGCATAAATTACAAATAAATTTTTAAATGCTTTTATAATTAAGTTTTCGATTAACTTAATTATAAAAAGAAGCATAAAAACCTCCAAAAACATATGGAGGTTTTTTTGAAAATAGAATAACTAGCCGTTGTTGCCTTTTCTCCCTGAAAAAAACGTGGGTGCTGCCCCTAATACGGTGAAGGCGGCAAGTCTGGCTAATCTTACTCTTGGAGATCCGCCTCCTTTTATAGCCATATCGGTAAATGCTCCGTACGCGGCAACGCCTTGGCTTGCGGCTGTAGCACCCGAAGGACTAGTGAAGTGATCATGGGCGGTTGAGGCGGTACTGACATGTGATGCTCGGTTCGCCCAAGGAAAAATTTGTGACGCCATATTCGACATAAAAATACTCCTATAACAGTGAATGGTAAAAATGCTTATTGTTTTTTTAATAAGCATAAAATTTACAAGCAGTATTTATACCATGCGTTTTATGGGTATTTTTTATGGATGTTGATAGAAAATGTACTATTTTAGCGGGTTAATTGTGGGTTGCTTTTAACCCTTTTGTGCAAAAAATTACTATGTTTTATCTATGTTATGGAGTCGTTTTTTTAGTGGGGTGTTATTCCGATGTCTCGCTTTTGCTGGCTTCGGTTGCTTTGCTCTTTTCTTTTGATGAGCGTACAAAGTAAGCGGCAATTGGCGGTAATATGACAATTGCAGATATAACAATCAATCCTACGGTAAAAGCCAAAATTATTCTCCTAATATTTAAAGCTGCTTTACGATAGTTTTAATACGTTATAGCCAACCAAAATAGATTGATATAACTTGTGGGCACTCAGAAGCAAACACGAGTAAAACGGTTTTATAAGCATGCTTATAAGCTTGTTTAAGTTTAAAAGCAGCTTCCGATGTTAAATTGAGGTTATTCCATATTAATTACCCCTTGACCTTATCGACCAAAATAAATAAAATAGGTTAAAAATTACCTATAATATTGGGGTGGGTATGGAAACACAAGACAACAAACAGGACATCTCTTCACGTGATTTAGATAATGTCAATGCCGCTGTTGGCAATGGTCAATTTAGGCTATCTACAGGTAGTGTTGAAACTGATTCAATTACCATTATTGATTTGCCTCATACGCGGCTCCCTCAACCCATTGATCAAGGCTTCATTCCTGAGCCTAGTCCAATTGTTGACTTTCCACCGGTAGCTGATCCGGGCTTAATTGCTAAACCTAGTCCAATTATAGACTTTCCTCCGGTAGTTGCCCCCAGCTTAATTACTGGGCCTAGTCCAATTATTGACTTTCCTCCGATAGTTGACTCTGGTTTAATTGTCGGGCCTGGTCCAATTATTGATCCCCCTCTTGTGATTGACCCTGGTTTAATTGTCGAACCGGGTCCAATTATTGAGCCTAGTCCAATCATTGGTTTACCTCCGATTGATATAGGGCCGATTATTATTGATCCCCCGGTAGTTGACCCTGATCCGATCATTGGTTTACCGCCGATTGACATAGGGCCAATTATTATTGATCCTCCGGTAGTTGATCCTGATCCGATCATTGGTTTACCGCCGATCGATATAGAGCCAATTATTATTGAGCCCCCGGTTGTAGGTCCTGATCCTATTGCCGATTTACCTTTGGCTATTGGTGATATCCTATCTGATTTGGAGCCTATTATAGGGTTGGAGAACACGGCAGTTGTACAGCCAATAGTATGCTCTGACATTGTTAGTAATCCTATACTGTCGCCATCGTATAATCCTCTTATTGATCATAGTGTGGAGCTAGAAATATTAAGCTCAGGCGATCTCGATTTCATATAGCTAATGTCTAGAAAAACCAGTTCACACGTGAACTGGTTTTTTTGCCGGGTTATTTCCAACCCGCCACACGGATTACACCCACTATAAAACTTATTTGTAGACTAAAAAGTACTAAAATCGTCAAAAATGCCGCTAAAATTCAATAATTAGTTGGCATTAAACCTGCAATTTCTGCTGTTGGTACCTTTAACTTACATGTAGCGAATCAACGCAGGGCTTTATGACGTCGAACCCGCCTTACAATATTAAGCGCCTTCAGGTGTATGACCAGTTGGTAAGTATTGCTATTGAAGAAGATGCGAATAGTACGCCTCTCAATAGTGATTATATTCGTGTGCATTCTATGCAAGGGCAGGAGTCAGGATCACAGCCCTACCAGTTAACGGTAGAGTTGCGGGCAGACGATACTGAAGAGTCAGGGCCAACATTGGGTTCTACGTATATTGGTAACTGGGCACGCGTACGTATTCAGATGCCGCAGCCTAAAGATAAGCTGGAAAAAACAGCGCCACGTTATTTTCGCGGTATTATTACCGAGCTGGCGGTGGGTGCGCCGGGTATTTATACGCTGACCTTACAGTCTCCTCTGCATTTGTTGACCTTGCGTAATGCTTACCAAATTTATAATGATTGTGATCTGCGTCAATTAATTACGCGTTTACTGGCAAAAGAATTAATGGATCCGCGCTTTGTATTGCGGTTTGATTTTAGTGATATCCCAACACTGACACGTATTCAGGATTGGATGCAGGCCGGGGAATCGTACTTTGATATGTTGCAGCGTATTTTGGGTAAGGCGTTTATTTATTTTTATTTTATCCATGAAGAAAATCGTTTAACACTGGTTTTTTCTGATAAAACGGTGACGCCGAATACGGTAAAAATTCCCGGGCATGAAAGTGGCCCGTTACCGCTGCGTTATACTTACACCTCGGTGGAGCCTTTAGGTTCACAACAATACGATGTATTTGCTGAATTGCGTTATTCGGTAAAAATGATGCCTGCAAAAGTCTCCACGTTATTATCACAGGTCGATCCGCAGTGGAAAGATAATACGGTTGCTACTTACCACAGTTATCAGGCGCAAAGTAGTGACTCCTCTTCAGTAGGTTTTCATCATTACTGGAATTATGATTATGGCGTTAACAACGAAGAGGCCAAAGATCAGTCAACCAAATTACGCCAACAAATTGCCACGGAAGAAGGTACCTTAACCGGTAATGTTTATACGCCGTAATTAAGTGCCGGTTATTGTTTTCAGATATTGAACCCTTTGTTAAAAACACAAAAATTTGATGAAAGAGATGAGGGGAGAGGTAACCCTGAGTTTCATGAAAAAATTTATGTGGTCACTAAAGTACAACATAAAATAGATATTGAAAAAGGCTATACCGGAAGTATTGAAGCCACTGAAGTGGTGATCACTGAAGAGGAAGAAAATAAAACGTATTTAACGCCATTTGGTATGCATACCACACAACAGGGTAGTGTATTGGCAAAGGTGTTAGATCATAAAAAACCGGTGGGCTGGCGCTACCGTGAAAAAGGTAATTTTCAACCCGAAAAAGGCCAGGTTTTTTTTGAAGGCAATATGGAATTCCGGGGCGAGTGTTATGGTGAAGCCGGTTGTTTAGTTGAGTTAGTCAATGGTCAACGGCATTGGGTGGTATTGCCGCGCTCGTCACAAATCGTACCGGAAGTGAATTCTATGGTAATGATTGGGCGCGGCAGTAACGAAAGCGAACAACCGGAATTACAGCAAGTACTAGCCTCACATGGTTCCAAGGTGATTCAACCACCGGACCGCCGTAAAGCCTCATGGACAGCCAATACCAACTGGGGTAGTAATTATTCTACCAGTTATGGCGATAGTATCAGTATTCATTTTGGGCACAATGCGCAAACTGATTTACCACAAGCTGTACGTTTGGTCGAAGGCGCCTACGATAAAATCGGCATGATGAGTACTTGGTACGGTGGCTGTAGTTACAATAAGGGTGGCTCATGGAGTGTGTCATTAAGTGGTAATCAAAGCGCACCCGATGAAGGGGTGATTGGCGCTTCCATTTCACAGGGCAGTAGCTTTAATGAATCGCATGCGGCGCACAGTTATAGTTACGGCTCTACCAATTTGAGTGAAGGGTATTCTGAAACCGGTAAGTCTGCCAGTGTGTCTGTGATTGGCAAATATACTCCAGATCCAAATTTAAATTCGCCCAGTTTTGTCAACGGTAAACTCCCTAAAGATATTAGTGAATACAGTGGCAAGTTAAATAACGGCGATACCTTTAGTCGCAGTTCTATTCTTGGCCGCTCTATCAGTTGTACGGGTATTGGGGTGACGGCGCCGGATGTGTCTATCTCATCGATTTTGCCCATGACGCATTACAACAATACCTTAACCGTAGGGATGAATGAAAATTGGAGCAAGACCATTGGTGTGACGTTTAGCGACTCGTTAATGGTGGGTATGTCGATGAGCAATAGCGTGAATCTGGCAGCGCAATTAAATAACTCATTAACGATCGGTGCTATTGCTAATGTTGATACCCGTATTGCTGGAGTAGTGAGTTTATCCACAACGATTGGTCCCAGTACGAGTACTTCTTTGCAAATTGCAAATTCGACATCAACATCAACGGTTATTGGTAACAATACGAATATTTCTACCAATCTTACCAATAATACCAACGTATCGACCACTAACGGCAATGGTATTGATTTATCAACCTATGTCGGTAATAAGATATCTAACAGCACATATGTTGGCGCCACTAACGATACGTCTTTAAATGTTTCTGCTAGGAATTCTAATAGTATTTCTGTTGGCGTGAGTAATGAAACCTCCGTCAATCTTGCTGCCAAAAAGTCCACCAGTATTAATGTGGGTGCTTACGATGAAACTGCCATTAACGTCTCGGCCAGAAACTCGACCAATATTTCAGTGGGAGTGTCTAATGATACGTCTATCAGTGTAGCGGCCAGTAATTCCAACAGTAATGCGGTATCCGCAAAAAATGATACCAGTATTAATATTGGCGCTTCTATGGCCAATGTCGTCAACCTTAGTGCCAGCACCGTGATAGAAAATTTCATGTCAGCCTCACTGGCGATGAAAAACAGTTTAAGTGCCAGTATGGAATTAATTAATTATTTATCAGCAACCGTGCAAATTATTAACCAAGCGAGCGCAGAGGTAAAAGTGGTAAATGGTGTCGTTCAGGTAGAATCCGATTTGCGCACTATTGGTAAAATGAGTGCCTTAACCGGTGAAATTATTTCAGCGATTGCAAGTAAATTGTGAGTAGCTATGCAAGTTATAAAACCTAAACGTTTAGGTATTATTCACAAAACCTACCAAATAACAACGCATCACTTTGCGGTGGGCGCCTTGGCGTTTTTTCCTCTGGGAGAAGAAAACCCTAAACCGTTGGAAGAGTTTGATCAGTGGAAAAAGGTGATGAGACAGTTACCGTTGGGAATGGCTTTGGATATGGGCTTTGCTAAGCCACGTTCAGAGGTGTTGGCTTGTGCCAAGGGTTACTTTCATCAACACGGTTTGTTGTATAAATCGCAGGCGGCTTTAGAGCTTGGAGCCGCTAAGGCAAAAAATACGTATCCCCAGAAAGCAAAAAAACACGCCAGAATTTATTCGTGAATTATTACCCGTCGATATTATGGATAAACGTCGTATTCGTTATAACGGTACCTATAACGACAAATGGGTGAAAACAGTACACCCCGGTTTGCCAGAAGATACCAATCCATTATTGTTGAACAGTGCGATAGAAGAATTACAATTATTCTCCCCGATGCAAAAGTACCAGTATTTTCAGACGGGAGAAAAATACACATTGTATGATCTGCATCCAAAATATAAAGTGATATCGGGATCTTTGCCGAATATCTCAGTGCGATTGTTTGCCAATATTGGCACCGCTGGTTTGCGTGTGGAAAGTGAGCATACAAACCTATCTTTTACCGAGATGCCAACCCATCTTGAAACCGTATGGTTTTTCCCGGAAGAGGGCTTGGGTGTGGCTTTGTACCGGGGTGTGGCACAGTTTCAAGATAGTGATGGTCTTGATGTTAAACAGCTGCTCATGGCTTATGAACGTGCTGAAGATTCACCACGTTCTATTGATTATTACCACAATGTTTTATCGCTACGTACCAACCCTGATACCGCACTGGCAAATTTATTTAATGAGTCGCAATTAATACCGGAAAAAACTCAGGAAGAAAAGCAACAACTACAAGCCGCTATTGAGCAAGAGCGATCTGAAAAAGAGAAAAAAATAGCCAGTTTACGCCAACACTATCAGCAAAAAGCCATGGATATTGTGAATAAAAACCTGCCAGAAAATTCACCCGGCTATGATGATATTGCAGCAAATATTAACCATCCTGCCGATGAGCAGCCAGCTTACGAATTACCGGAGATACCCGCAGCCGTATTGGAATCTGGTGATTTTGATTTAACTGAATTTTTACAAAAAGCAGATAAATTACAAGAGCAGCTAAATGCTGAAATGCAAGCAAAGCAGGCAGAGATGGAAGCCTTGGCGGATTCCTATGCTGAACAATATAAAGATGATGTTCCAGTACTTGAGGAAACCTTGGAACAGATTCAACAGCGTATTGCTAATCCGGTATTTTGTGAAGCTAAAGAACTAAAAGCGCGTAACTCGAAAAAAAATTCCGCGGCCATCGCTATGAACACCAGTATAAGGCAGCTACCATCACAAGCCGTTAAAGAGCTGGCCGAAGAGCATGATACAGATGTGGATAAGCTTTCTGAAAACATGTCAGAGGCTTATGATGTTTTAATGGCATCTCAGAAGCAGGCACGTTTGGCTTCTTCGGTATTAACGCGTCAATATCAATTAAGCGATGAGCAACAGCAATACGCACGTCAATGGGTGGAAGACTTGATCGCATCCGAAGAGCTGCTTGCGGGTCGAGATTTTTCCGGAATTGATTTATCAGGCATTGATTTTTCTGGTCAAGACATGCGCGATATTATGCTGGAAGCTTGTGATTTGAGTCATTGCACCTTTAATGCTTGTCGCTTGGATGGTGCTACATTAGTCGCGGCCAATATCGACGGTGCCTGTTTTTTGAGCTGTTCATTTGTTAAAGCTAACCTGAGTCGTGTTAAAGGTACCAAAGCTTCATTTGATTCTGCAATTTTTAAAAATAGTTTTTTAATTGAAGCGGAAGTCGAAAATTCTGATTTCTCTCACTGTCACATTGAACACCTTGTTGCGACAGATGCCCATTTTATAAAATCCAGATTTACATCAGCTACGGTCACTCAATCGCAATTTCTACAGGCTGATTTAAGTTTTACGGATTGGTCGTTAGCACAAATATAAGCCTGTCTTTTTTTGCAGGCCACCATGCCGCAATCGTATTGGCAAGAGTCCGCATTAACGCGCTGTATGTTAATTGATATTAAGGCCGAGCGTATTAACTTTAAAAGAGCCGTGCTGGATAGAGTTCAGTTTAGTAATGTGGTTGATCTACCATCCGCTAATTTTGCTTATGCCACCTGCCTAACCTGTGGGTTTCGAGGTGTCAATATGGAAAAATTATATGCGCCTCATGCTATTTTTAAAGAGTGTGATTTTGGTGAAACGCAGATGAATTATGCTCATGCTAATGATGCTATTTTTAAACGTAGCTTAATGACCTTGGCGCAGTGTGAGGGTGGGAGTTTCCACCGAGTACTTTTCAATGAGGCCCAGTTAAGAAAAGTGAATTTTACTGCAGTATAATTTGATGATTCAGAATTTTTTAATTGTACTTTGGAGAAAAATATCATCGATAAAAAGATCAACAAGATGGTGTCGGTTAAACCACAGCCAGCCTTAGTTTAGGCTAATAAAAATATTTTGAGGAAAGAATAATGACAGTTGATGATATTAAAGACTTAATTGCTCAGGGAATGCCATTGAGGAAATTGAAGCTCTCCGGTATGGATTTTTCAGGTGAGGATTTGGCTGGTGCCATTTTTCTAGATTGTACGATGGATAATTGCCATTTTCAGAACACAAATCTTGAGCGTGCCGTGTTTACGCAATGTATTCTAGATGGTTCACATTGGCAAGAGGCTAATTTATTACAGGCCAACTTTGTTGAATGTCAAATGAATAAAGTGGTTTTTGCGGGAACCTGCGAAGCGATGACATTCTGTAATAATGCTATGCAAGACAGTCTATGGCAGCAGGTTACTTGTGATAAAGTTACTATGACTGGTTGTAACTTTGTAGGGGCAGACTTTAAAGAAAACACGTTTGATACCTATACGTTAATGGAATGTTCTCTAGGTAATGTGAAGTTGTTATCTTGCCAGTTTCATAATGTTTCTTGGGTTAATGCGGATTTTTCTTCGGCTGAGATTAAAAGTTGCTCTTTCGATCAGGTGTTATTACTCGACAGCCAGTTTAGTAAATATAATTTTGATGACACTATATTTACCCGTTGCACCTGTACTGGCAGTGTATTTGATCAGTGCTCATTTAAATGGGCGAACCTTATTGAAAGTAATTTTTCTAAGTGCCAGATAAAACAATGTGTTTTGAATGATACACAATTACAGCGCAGCTTGTTTATTGAAGCTAATATTGAAGAAAGCTTTTTTGATGCGGCGATAATGGAAAGTTGTAACTTCCAAGAAGCAATATTAGCCTTCGTCTCCTTTAAAAAGTCTACTATGGAAAATGCTTGGTTAAAATCATTAACGGCAACAAAGGTTAATTTTTCTGACACTATTATGGATGGTGCCAGTTTATTTTATGCGGTTTTAGAAAAGTGTGCCTTTAAAAATTCTTCCCTAAAGGGCGCCATGATTCACGGTATGCAGGAGTCATCTTGCAATTGGGATGGTGCAAATAAAAAAGGCATTATTACTGAGTGTCCTGATCAAACAAAAATTGATAAAAAATTACAAGAAAGAGGGATAGCATTATGAATGCGAAAGTTCAACCTGTCGCGTTTGAAAAACATAGCGCATTACCATTGGTGTCCGGTTTTAGTGCATGTCTACAGGACATTGAGTGCCTGAATGGTCGCACGGTATACCATGTAAAAGGACACCACAGCGATCATTTATTGGCATACGCGGCAGAAAGTTTACTCATGATGCCTGAAGCAGGTGATCTTATACTGTGCGGGATGTCCGAAGAATAGTTATTTATTACTCAGGTATTACAACGACATCAACCAACAGATAGTTTACGTATTGTTTCTCCTAGGCCTATAGATTGGGTAGCCCCCAGTATTCGTTTTAAAGCATTACAGGAAATGGAATTATTATCGGTTAACCGTCTAACGATTGCCGCCGGTGATATTATCAATCACGCAACAAAAACGTTAGTGCAGAAAGCACACACAGCATTGAAAAAAGTACAGAATTTTTCATTGGATGCCAAGGGTTTGTTGAAAATGAATAGGCGCCAACAAGTGATTACGGCAGAAGAAGATTTACGTATGGATGCTAAGCGCATTAATATGGGGTGAGATATGTTTGCGAATACACAAAGCTATGCATTAAATTTGGGTTTTCCTGACGTTTGTAAAACGCCTGTTGGGCTAGTCGTTACCCCCATACCTTACCCGAACATGTCGTATACCAGTACGGCGATTCCTAATATTTTTAATCAGTTTATTACCTGCATGCCAAGTCATAACTTGATGACGACGGTGCCGACGTCTAATGGTAATGAAGCGGGAGTATTACTCGGTGTGGTGTCCAGTTTGATTATGGGTCCGACGTTACACCTACTGGGAAGTTTTAAAGTGTTTAGAACCATTATGCCAGCAACCAAAATGTTATCAATGTCCGGGCAAAATGGTATGGCATTGAATATTCCTGGAACAACATTAAGCCCGTCACAGGTAAAAGTGCTATATTTGACTTAAAAACTTAAATCAAATTCCAAACTGGTTTCAGCGGTGCCTTCAAGCGAGTGACCGTAAACAGCAGGTAAGCGAGTTTGCTTTTTGATGGGTTTTTCATGAGTAAAGCTAACATCAATGTCGGAAGCACTTTTAGCCAAAGGAGCAGAATGGTTTTTAGTTTTTTCAGCGCGTTTATGCCCGGTATATTCGTAATGATTGGAGTCGTAATTGGCCGCGACGTTAATTGTTTCGGACGCTGCATCACTATTTAAATAGGCGCGCGTTTTTGTGCCGGGCAGTGCATCACGTCGTGTGGGTGATTGGTTAGGGCTAACACCATCAAAATATTGTTGTTGATCATCATTGAGTTGATGATAGATTACCGTTGACTCGCGGCGGTTATAGTAATTATCACTGGCTGATTGTTGCAGTTGTCCTGCCGGACGAGTGTTGATACCGATTTCATCAAGGGAGCGGATGCGCACTTCAGCCATTGAGGGTGTATAGTCACCATAAGATTTTGCCAATTGATAAGGTACGGAGGGACTAAATAGCTGCTTTTGATCATCACGAACGACGCGAGCCATTTGGGCATAATTACGTAAAGGTGGTGGAGTTTTAGCTGACATGGCTATGTTTATACGCTATTTTTCCAAGGGCGGCAATGACCAGTTTATAGATTGACCATATATTCTCTGTTCTTTTAACAATTTTTGATAACGGTTCAGTTCCTCCCTGCTTAAAAAGGGACCTAAGCCTAAAATATACCATTGGCGCTCTGTATCTTGTGCCTTGAAAATAGTGGGTGTCAGTGAAATAGATAAGCCATGAATGGCTGAGTTTTTTGCACCCAATTTGGCACTCTTTAGTGTGCTATATAACCCTAACTGAATGCCTATTAATGGTTCTTCTGCGTTTTCGTCTACCAAGACGTGTTGTGAATATTTAAGAAAATTTATATTGATAGGTTTATCCAAGGTGTCTTCGCGATAGATAATGGGGTGTGTTGTGGTAGCTTGTACGGTGACGTCGGTGTTGTCAGGTAGGTACAGAGTCAACCCTGTACCTATCCCCAATAAAGCAATAATCAATCAGAGAAGGTTTTTAATCATTAATTAGGATTTGCCAACATGCAGACCACACTCTCGGTTTTTAAGGACTTTAGTTGGGTCATGGTAGTCTTCTTCAATGGGTAAATCATGTTCAACTAAATATTCCTCCAAATCCAGCTCTGACCAATAAAATAGCGGAGCGACTTTTATAACACCCGTTGTCATATCTTTCGAGACAATATCCAGAGAATCCCTAAACGGTGTTTGCTCTTTACGAATGGCCGTTAGCCATACTTCTGGTTGAAATTCCTGCATGGCGCGTGAAAAAGGCTCGAGTTTGACTTCACGTGTAAATTTATCGTGAGCCTCTTCATCATCAATACTGGGAATGCCCCCATAAACCGTCTCGCGGCGTTTTGCCGTTACCTTTGGCGTGTAGTAATGCATGTTCAGGTGCAAGCGATTGATTAAATTTTCAGCAAAACGGTAGGTGGCTTCTGTGTTATAGCCATGATCGACAGAAATCACCGGAATATCTTGTTGTTGTTTTGTACTCATGTGCAAAATAGCCGCTTCATGAGGGCCAAAATTGGTGGTTACAATCGTTGTTTTATTAAGGGAAAGCGCCCAACTGATAATTTCATCAGGGGATTGGTTGCGCAGTTGTTGATTAATATCATCAAAATTTAACGTGTCAGCCATATTCTTTATCACAGTATTCTTTATTTCAGTTAATGGATACTAACTTCAATAATATGAGGGCAGGGGTTATAAAATACAATGATGAATTAAGCTCAATTCGTCGCTTGTTTCACAGCTTGGTAATAAACCCCTTAAAAAAGAAGGTTTTTTATTATGCCTTTGTTACTATGAAGATATTGACTGCTTGGTGTTAACAAAATACAGATGATTATGGACTTTGAACAAATCTCAGCCAAATGGATGCGCCGCCTCATCCACTTTTGGCCGCCACTATGGTTTACAGGCATCCACTTTGACTTTATCGCAGACAACTTTAGACAAGTGGATGTTTCTATGCCCCTGCGTTCTTACAATAAAAATATTATTGGTATTCAGTATGGCGGCAACTTATTTAGTATGACTGATCCTTGTTATATGTTGATGCTGATGAGAAATATGGGCAGCGGTTACCATGTGATTGACCAATCGGTCACTATTCAGTTTATTAAGCCAGGTCGTAGTAAAGTCTATGCTTCTTGCCGACTTACTGACGACGATGTAGATGATATTATGAATCATACCGCATCTGGTGAAACATACTTCAAAACATTCCTTATTGACGTTCTTGATAGTGACAATGAGCAGGTTGCTAGTATTGAACGTGTGGTGTATATCCGTAAAAAACAATAAAGTCATTTCCGGATTAACGGTATAAATTTTCGATAGTCGTCCTAGTTTATTGGCTATTTGCAATGTAAATTGATAACAAATTTACACTGAATATGGAAAAAGGTGCTTTTATGAATGATACTACAATTGATAAAGTTACTATTACTCAAGGAAAAAACGAGACTACCACTCCTTTAGAAAATGCACAGATCACTATTGCTCCGAGCTTAGAGCTGCCTAAAGAACCCGATATTTTAGATGAAAATTCATCGACCTCTGTGCCTGTTCATCAAGCTTTTGTGGTTGATATTTCCTCGGAAGATGATGAATCCGACATTGTGCAAGTCATTAATGAACAAAAACCTGCGGCATTCGGTGATAGCGACGATTTTATATACCGACAAGAGGCGCAAAATTCTACATCACTTTTAATTGAGCGCAACGGTTTAGAAGTAATCCCCGAGCTCAGCACCGCTAGCCCAGAAGAAAGTGAACAGATAAACACACGAAATGTTGATATAGAATACAATGCTAATAACGCCACTAATAATATTAGTCTTGATATTTCTGAACTTGAGACTGTAAAAGACAAAAACATAGATAAAGAAACAGATACGAAACCCATAGCGAATGCTGATTCGGCCAGTATTACCGAGGATGCAGCCTCTAATAAAGTTTCTGGAAATGTTATAGCTAATGATAGCGGCGGTGATGATGCACCTTTTGTGGTTTCTGCCATTAGTTTTGGAGGTGGTCAAACGGTAGGAACTGCTTTTAATAGCACATACGGAACATTGCTAATAAACGCAGATGGCACTTATAGTTACACATTGGATAATACCAACATTTCAGTTCAAGACTTATTGGCATCTGCCGGAGATACGCTGGTAGAAACGTTTACTTATACATTACAAGATGCCGATGGCGACAATAGTACCAGCACATTAACACTTACCATCCATGGTGATTCTGATCGCGCCATTGAGCGGTCGACAGGAACCCGAATTATCAATACAACTACGTCCGATGATGAGGCTGTTTTTATTAATAATTTGGATACTGATAATAACAATAAAAACCTTGAGTTTTGGAGTAATGGCGGAAATGAAGGAAATGTAGATTTGGATACAGGATATCAGTCCTCTTAGGTTTCCGGATGAGCTGACAAAGTAGTTATTAAATATGAAAATTTTACCGCTAATGGATTGGAAGCAAATAATTCTTCGGTGGATGGTTCATACAGCGTTCGATTAAATGATTTTGTCGTGGGTGATACTTCTGCTAATCCAGATGCGGATATATTGGATATATCCGATTTACTGCGTGGAGCTATTAATGCGGCAGGTGACCCGGGTAACGTGTTGAGTGATGGCGAACTGACAGCCGCAGAAGTGACGTCCTTTTTCCATTTTGTTGATCATCCATTTGCTGCTCAAGGTAACAGCTATATGATGATTGATTTACAAGGTGGTTTTAATGATACTACTCGAGCAGCATTACCGGGTGCTGCTGGTTGGGGGGCAATTGATGGTCTGTCTGATCTGGTTGTTCGTGTTCGCAATGGTGCAGGTACTAATCAGGATTTTTCACAAGTGGGCGATATGAGTCCTTTTTCCACAACTGATGCAGGAACACAAGCAATGTTAGAAAATTTGATTAATCTGGGTTTTTTGGAGATTAATTAAGCCTGATAAAGGTGAAGTTAGCTATAAACTTTCTATATTCTCTAAACACCATTTTGCACGCTGTAGCGTAGATTGTTGCTTGTCTTCACTTTGCTTATCCCAAGTACGATAGATCATTCCAATACGTGGATTTTTTTCAAAACGTTCACGGTGGCGTGTCATAAAATCCCAGTACAGACTATTGGCTGGGCAAGCATCTGGCGTGTCTTTTTTACTGACGTTGTAATAACAATCTTTGCAATAATCACTCATCTTATTGATATAGTTACCGCTTGCGGCATACGGCTTTGTCGCCACAATGCCGCCATCGGCAAATTGGCTCATGCCGCGAGTGTTAGGCATTTCAACCCACTCAATGGCGTCTAGATAGATACCAAGATACCATTCATCGACCTGATCAATATTAATCCCGCTAATCAGGCAAAAATTACCGGTTACCATCAATCGCTGTATGTGATGTGCATAGGCATACTCTAATGATTGGGTAATGGTCTGATGCATACAATTCATACGGGTGTCACCCGTCCAAAAATACTGTGGCAATGGTGTCGTGGTGGCTAGTGCATTCTTATGCGCATATTCCGGCATATTGCACCAGTAAACACCACGAATATATTCACGCCAACCGAGGATTTGACGAACGAATCCTTCAATTTGGGGTAGGGTAATTGCCCCTTTGCTGTGTCTATAGGCGGCAACGGCCGTATTGATGACATGTAGAGGGTGTAGCATTTTAGTGTTTAATGAAAAAGACAATCGTGAATGATACAAGCTCCATTTGTGCGGAGAGTTGGCGGTCATTGCATCCTGAAAAGTACCAAACAAAGGCAAGCAATACTGACAAAAGTAGTCCAATAGCTGTTGTGATTCTTGGCGTGTTGTTGGCCAAGTTAGGGGGTCCTTCACTGTGCCAAAGTAGTCGACCTTATGTTTTTTAAGGCGTTGCAGAATAGTATCAACTGAACGAGTAAACAGTAATGGTTCAGGAATATTGTCAATATTGGTGGGTTTGAGTTTTTTACGATTATCTGCATCATAATTCCATTGACCGCCTTCAGGTCCATTGTTATCCATTAAAATCGCAAAACGTTGACGCATTTTACGGTAAAAAAATTCCATTTTATGATGTTTACCTTTAGTAAAGTAGTTGGCGATATCGGCGTAAGGTAATAAAAAATGCTCGCTGTCTATACCATTAATCGTTATATTTTTAGGTAGCTTTATATCTACAAACTGTTGATACAATCGATATTCATCCGGTTGTTGGTACTCAACATTAGCAATGGTAAAACGTGTACAAATGGAGACCAATAGCTCATTAAGAGTATTAAAATGATGATCATCCAGTGTTAAATGCAACACATGATGTCCCGCTTGCTGTAACGCTTGTGCAAAGTTTTCCATTGCGGCAAAAAATGCACAGAGCTTTTGAATGTGGTGCTTCACATACTGGGTTTCCTGTGGCATCTCAGCAATCAAATACAGTACGGTATCCTCTTTTTTTGTGTACCAAGAGTGCTCGGCGTTGAGTTGGTCGCCGAGAATAACCCGCAATGTTGTGTACATTGCTTTTAGTGATTTGTTTTTCATATCGTCTTCGTGTTTTTTTGTTTGTTTCTGCGACAGCGTTCTGAACAATATTTCACCGAGTACCAGCAATGTTTCCAGCGTTTTCGCCAAGTAAACGGCAGCCCACAATGCGCACATTGCGTTTTGGGGAGAGTCACTTTTTTATGTGCCACTAACGAGATGCTCTGACATGACGTTGAATAATACGGCGAGCTTCTTGTTTAACATTTTTACGCTCTCGCCATCCCCATATTAATTCTCGTGCATCTTTTACATGTTGATTAAGATCAATAATCGGATCACTATAGTCTACCGCGAACATTTGTTTTTCCATGGGCGATAGCAGCCAAGGTGTATGAATAAGCTCATTAGGCAATTCGGATAGCTCTGGACACCAGCGCCGAATAAAAACCCCTTCGGGATCATGTTCTTGTGATTGTTTTATCGGATTATACATTCGAATCGTGTTGATACCCGTCACACCTGCTTGCATTTGAAATTGTGGATAATGAATACCAGGCTCAAAGTCCAAAAACATTTGTGCCATATGGTGGATACCTAGACGCCAATCGATCAATAAATGATGACACAAAAAACTCACTAACATGGAACGCATACGGAAATTTAGATACCCCGCATGAATTAATGCGCGCATACAAGCATCAACAATAGGAAACCCAGTGTTGCCTGTTTTCCAAGCTGTTAAATCAGCGGTTACTTTTTCGTCTTCACGATAAGGAAAGTCAAAATAGCCGCGATTAATAGGTTCAAATTCCATGCGAGATTCACTTTCAAACTTTTGGATAAAATGACAGTGCCAGTGTAATCTCGATGATAACGCGCTGAGTGCTCGGCGCCATCCGGGTCGGTTCCAGTGTGACAGTAGTGTTTGATAAAAATAGCGCAAGCTGATATTGCCCCAAGCCAAGTAAGGTGACATTCGTGAGCAATGTTCCCGGCTGGCCTCTGGTTTTGAAATAAACCGATGATAGTATTGGCCGCGTTCGTCAAAAAAACTATTCAGTGTTTCAAGTGCCGCAGTTTCACCACCGCATTGCATATTTGTATCCGGTATTGTCCATGATTGCGGTGGTTGAAATAGGGAGGAATTAATCTGGTTGATCTGCTCAATAGATACCCATTCTGCTTTTTCGAACGCAGGCGTATCGAGAGGTGCACGCATGACTTTTCGCCAATGCGTATCCCAGTGGTCACGATTTTTTAACCCTCGAATGACCGTGTCGCTTGGAATATCATGCCAAGTAATACCATGTTGTTTACACCATGTGCTGACTTCACGATCACGTTGAAAAGTAACGCCCACACCGACTTCTTGATGCGAGTATAAATATTGAATAGGGAAGTGCTGATGAATAGTCTGCAATGCATCGGTGGCACTTGCTTGAGTAATATAGAGTGTTGTACCAAATGAAGCCAGTTGCTGTCCCATATCGTCGAGTGATTGCCAAATAAAGCGCCAGTGCCGTTCGGAATAGTGCGGGTCGCCGAGTAATAATGGTTCAATAATGTATACCAATAGTAGCGGGTACCCACTTTGGCAAGCGGCCTGTAATGCGGTGTGGTCGTGTAAGCGAAGATCACGTTTCAACCAGACAACGCTGATCGGTGAATGCTGAGTTGAGTCGCTCATAATGGCCAATCATCAATACCGGTATGATCAATGGCATAAACGGATTGAGATTTATCGCCCATCCATTGTTGTATATATTGATGTTGGGGATCAAATAAAGCCGTTTGTTTTTCCAGATTAAATTGCCGTCCTCCTCGAGGATCGACACCAACACCTGCGATATACTGCCAGTTTCCCCAATTAATGGCGACATCATAATCGATCAGTTGTTGTTCAAAATAGGCAGCACCGCAACGCCAGTCCAGTTGTAATTCATTGATTAAACAACTCGCAACAATTTGTCTGGCCCGGTTAGAAATATATCCCGTGTGGTTCAGCTCTTTCATACAGGCATTGACTAAAGGCCACGGGGTTTTCCCCAAGCACCATGATTTAAAGCGTTGTGGATAAAAGCTGGTTAACGGCGTTTGTTGATCTTTTCGAATACCAGAAAATATAAACAATTTTTTGCCGTAATGCAGAGCATACCATTGAAAGTATTCACGCCACAGTAATTCAAAAAAAATCCATGCAGTTGAGTCATTGCGCCCCGCTTTGGATTCATAAGTCGAGAGTTGTTGGACGATTTCACGTACCGATAAGGCACCATTAGCTAACCAAGGAGAAAATTTACACGAATCACTCCAGCCATCTAGATGATTACGTGTTTCTTTATACGTGCTTGCCGCGCTTGAATGAAAGTAATGTTGTAGATGTTTTAGTGCATAGTGTTCACCACCGGTAAACGTAGAGGCTTTTTCCATATGTTTAATGCTGTTAATGTCTATTGTGTTAATAGGGGTGTCATTGACTGGTGGCGGCGGTAGAGCGCTAGTGTAACATTTAGCTGGGCTAATTGTCAGATCGTTAACATACTGTTTAAATTTAGAAAAACTGTAGGGAAGAGGGGGCAGATTATTCAGTTGCTCCTGCTTAAACAGGGTAAATGTATCAACAACAGAAAATTTAATATGTGCTAATGTTTCTTGTAAAGCATGTGTTGTCATGACTTCATCATAGGCAAATTGCCGACTCATCACACAGTGTTTGATAGCAAATTGCTGACAAAGGGCGGGCAATATTTTTTCCGTTTTCCCCGAGACAATCATTAGCTGTTGCCCTAGTGTTTCCAATTGTTGCCGTAAGTGATGGAGTGTTTCTAGTAAAAATTTTTCTCTGTGGTCACCTATGGATGATAAACCATAACGGTGGGCATACGGTTTGTCTCTATCCAAGCAATAGACACACAACAACGAATTTGATGAATTCGCCGCTGTTATTAGTGCCTCATTATCGTGTACGCGCAAGTCATGCGTAAAATATAGCAGTGTTGTCATTGATGGTTGCGCTAGGCTTCTTTGTCCATTTCCCATACACATTTTGATCCATGACTCAGATCATGAGGGCAGGGATGCGTGTTGTCGTTAGTATTCTGAAATAACCGTCTGATGTATTTGAGTGAAGAGTCGTAAAGCTTGATCATTTGGACCTCTCCCATACTGTTTAAAACATGTAACTTTTACGAATAGTGGGAAATAATGGTTTCTTGCTATTGATACAAATATCCGCTTGATGCGTAAAACATCAGTAACAAACAATCACACTCATTTAATAGGATAACAACCATGTTTAGATGGCTACGCAGTGATCCTGCGGCAAAACTACAAAAACAATATGAGAGTAAACTTAAAGAAGCGATGGAATCTCAACGTAATGGCGATATGCGCCTATATGCCGAGTTATCAGAGCAGGCCGAGTCTCTTCGACAATCTATAGAGGCGATTGGCACCAAATCAGAGGCCAGGTAATCGACCACATTGCCGCAAGAGTTGTTGCCAATGTTGGGTATGGATAGTGATGGCTTGGTTAAATCGTTGCCATTCGCTACCCGCACCACGGTATACACTGTGCCAAAAGTATGTAAAAGCGTATTGTGGCTCAAACGTTTTTTGCAGCTCATCAATGTTGCCAAATAATACCGAACCCTGTTGATGTAGTTTCGCCAATATAGGCTGCACCTCACCAATATAGAATAGGGTAAATACCCGATCAACAATGTCAAACTGTTGGTTTGGACGCTGATTTCGACATAAGGGCCTATCGGATAAACGTTGCAACAGTAAATGATCGGCTTGAGATAGCTTTTCTACGACCATCGCCATGGTAAGACGTAATTCCCCTGCATATTTTTGACTGGCCATAGACTGATAAGCGATTTCCAATGATTGGCGTTCATCATGTGGCGCCGAGAGCCACTGCTGTAGTGCCGTTAAGGCATTGGTTAGCTCAATAGGATTTTGTTGCAGTTGGGGATAACTCAAGGGTTTACTGCCCAAAGAAAACAAATGCCGCATCTCGTCACTCACAAATATAGCATTCCAGCGCAGGTGTTGTTGGTAACGTGTTTTATATTCTATTGCGAGGCTAACTTCATCGAAAAGTGGGCTTTCTTCGCCGATAATGCCGAGACAGTCCTGCGCTAACTGCAAGAATCGATATTCATAGATTAAGGAGTGATAGCCGCTCATCAATTTCCCCAGGCTGCTATTACGCTCACCAATAAGACGCTGTAAATCGCACTTAGAGAGCTTTAAAAATTCTAGCATATTAATTTTTAACGGCGGCAATATGTACTGAATGTCCTGTTTTTTAGGGTAAGTTAATAAGGCATTCACGCGATTATCATCGATGGTATTCTTAGCATCGAGACTATTGGATAAACGGTAGAGATAGTTATCAAACACCACAGGAGACGATTGCCTGTCTTGACATGCCGCTAAAACCGTAACGGCTGTAATAGTGAGTAGTTGTTTTAAACCGGCGCGTGTCATAGAAGCTGCTTTAACATGGCTAATGGGGCTGTTGGTAAGAAGTTATACCAACAATGTGCACAATAGCATTTAAATTTGTCAACCCAAAGCCCAAATGCTTTGGGCTAACGTTGTTGAATAATAAAATTGACCCGCAAATTTCAAGTGTATTAAAATAGAAAGTGTGTTGGTAGAGACAAACATAAAATAGCCGAATTGATGCGCAATGCAGGACATAAGGCCAAAATGATAATTGATAAATGTCCTTAGTGTCGTTTTAACACCACTCACGATAAATGTTTATAATGATTGATCCTAATAAGTCACGCTCTAGTAAAGCTAGTTGGCGTTTAACATAAATAATAAATAATTTTAACAAATGTCGCGCAATTCAACATTATTCAAAATAGGCGTTAATTTCATTTTGAAACATGACTTGTTTGCATCTGAAATTCGCTATTGCCAATATATTGTTGTGACACAGGACACAAATTGATTTAAAAGTGGCGCGAAAAATCATTCATATTACCTGTTTATTTTTTTAGTATACTTACTGAGTGAAAAGTATGATGTATAAATATAATAAACATGTAATAGCAGTTGTGTAGTATTGTTTTGGGGACAATATGAGCAGTTTAAAAAAACAAACTAAAAGCCAGGTTTGGAGCTAAGTCTGAAAAAAAATAAAAAAAATAAGAAAAATCAACAAAACACACTTTTTAAGCGCAAAGCACTTATAGAAACCCTGGAACCCAGGCTATTACTATCCGAGGATATCAGTATATTTGATAATCCTGATCGTTTTAATAATGTCTATAACGTTGATGCAGCGCCGGCAAAGGTATTAACCCATGCATCCCAAATTAACAATTATCAAGCAAGCAACTTTGAGGTTGACGAAGCAAAGTCATAAACTGGGTTCTGGACTACAGTATACCTGCTGCCAAATTGGCAGATGAGCTTGAAAATAGCCACTTAACCGCATTAACCAGAGATCAATACCAGTTATTTACCAGTGAAAATATAATCACCATTCCCCATTTGGAATTAGTCGATAAAAACCTTGAAAATATTAACAACCAACGTGTTTACCTGGACATTACATTAATGGTTTAAACAATGTTAATTATAATGGCCCGGTAAAGATTGATGAGTTTGATATCCCAGAGTTTGAATTACCCGAAAGTTTTTCTGATAAAACAGCTACGCTTGATGCGATTGTCGATAGCCTTAATGAACAATTCAAGCCTTTAAATGTTACTTTTACATTAGATAAACCGACAGACACCAATCAGTTTTCAACCGTATATATTGGGGGAAATCACTCTCCGTTTTCTGATTATGGAGACATACTGGGAGTTGTTGAACAAGTTGATGTTGGTAATACTGTTAAGAACGATCGAGCTTTTGTATTTAGTGAAAGCATTGAATCTATTACCACTTCAGAACAACAGTATATTAATACACTAACCCATATTATTGCGCACGAAACCGCGCATTTGTTAGGTTAAGTAGAAAGAGAGGGAAGCGAACATACAGGAAACCCAATAACAGACGTTGCCTTTTCGCATCTTGAGCAAATACTTAACTTCGTCAGTAATCCCCTTACACCATCCATTTACAACAACGCTTATTCTGTACATGAATTTATTTTCTTTTGCCTTAACTGATAATGATTTATTGGGGCTTGTTGATTCAGGGGTCCGTATTGATAATATCGCATTAGGTAAAGGCTTTAATGGTAAAACCGGTGATATCTTAAGTTTTGATCTTAAAGACACTTATTCGGGCTCTTCATTTCTTGATCTGGATTTATCGTTACAACACCTGATTGGTAGTGACCACCTGAAAATTGGCAATCAGTTCACTGCCAGTAATGTTGATCTTAATACCTCCACGTTTGCGCAAGATGGTCTGTTTCATGTTGTGCCTGACTTTGAAGAAACCAATAGTAATGGTATAGAAGAGGGTATTACAGTTTTATCTATTAATGGTGATCGTACTTAATGTTTTTACACCCTGAAATCTGTCGTTATTTATATTACTTGGATACTATCGCAAAACAAAATCGTAGAAAGCTTGGTAGTTTTTGCTTTATATCAGTTAGTTATTTCGTATATGAGATACTGGCGTGAACTTCAGGTGACCAAATTCGATAAGCTTTCATTAGACCCTCAAGATGAGCTTTGCTTACGAGAACGGTACACTACTCAGCCCGGAGCATTTATCTTATTAAATAAAGGCCTTATTGCGAATAGGTAGCGACGAGGATACGAGGAGCGCTTCTTTCGCAATACAAGTATATTTCGCATAATATATATTATGTTAAATTGAATATATTAAATATAAATAAACGTATAGAGAAACCATCGAATGTTGCTGGGGTCTTATCACCTATAATTTAATGACTATGATATATTTACCCTATCCAACAGAAAACAGAAGTTGTTTTATGGCTATTCGTCGACTAATGAGTATTCTTGCGCTGGTTTTTTATTCAATTGCGATTAATGCAAGCGCAATAGCACCTAATAATGTGCATAAACAGACAACACTGGAGATTTTAGACACCCTTGAAAAACGACATTTTGTTGATTTGATCGTAGACGATCAATTGTCTTCACGCTTTTTGGATAACTATATTGATCGATTGGATCCAGAAAAGGTTTTCTTTCTTGCTAGTGATATCAAAGAGTTTAAAAAGAAAGAATTCGCGTTAGATGATGAACTAAGACAAGGGATTAATAAAAGTGGCTTTGATATTTATCAACGTTTTCAACAAAGGCTGACAGACCGTCTGGAGCGATTAATAGACCAGCTTGAAAGCGATATTACCTCCCCTCTTAATTTTACTGCCGATGAGAAGATCACTATTGATAGGGAGTCTGCTAAGTGGCCAGAGAATACTCAGGCCGCTAATGAGTTATGGCGTAAGCGTATAAAGTCATACTTTCTCAATGAAAAATTGGCCGATGAGTCTTTTTCAGAGAGTCGAAAAAAACTGATGAAACGTTATAAAAATCAATTACAACGGGGCACTAAAAATACCGCAGAAGATATTTACGAAGTGTATATAAATGCGTTCACAGGCCTTTATGATCCTCATACCAATTATTTTTCTCCTAAAACGTCAGAAAACTTTTCTATTCGTATGTCTCGTTCTTTGGAAGGAATTGGCGCAGTACTGCAAAGTGAAGACAGCTATACAAAGGTTTTACGAGTTGTTGTTGGTGGTCCTGCGCACAAACAGGGGGAGTTAACCGCAGGAGATCGTATTATTGCGGTTGCACAGGGAGATAAAAAAGAATTTACTGATGTTGTTGGCTGGCGCCTTGATGAAGTAGTTGCCTTAATTCGTGGCCCCAAAAACTCTATTGTACGCTTACAAGTTGAATCGGGAGTTTCGGCCAATAAAACATCAAAAGTAGTTCGCATCAAACGTGACAAGGTTGAGTTAAAAGATCAGGCTGCAAAAAAAGCAGTGATCGACTTAAGCTCTGATTCAGAGAGACCCTTTAGAATTGGCGTTATTAAAATACCTGACTTTTACTTAGATTTTCCAGCATATATTAAACGAGACCCTAATTATTTAAGTACGTCAAAAGATGTTCGACGTTTACTTGATGAATTAAAAGAAGAAAATATTCAAGGTATTATCGTTGATTTACGAAACAATGGCGGTGGTTCGTTATACGAAGCAACGGCGGTTACGGATTTGTTTATTGATCAAGGCCCCGTTGTACAACGAGGTAAAGATAAAGGTAAAAAAGTGAGCGACTTTTCACAAGAGCGAGCTTACTATCAAGGCCCCCTACTCGTTTTGATTAATCGTTTAAGTGCATCGGCATCTGAAATTTTTGCAGGTGCTATTCAGGATTACAATCGTGGCATTATTGTAGGCTCACAATCCTTTGGTAAGGGAACCGTACAAACTCTATTGCCACTTAAGGCTCAGGGTGAACTAAAAATCACTGAGTCTAAATTCTATCGTGTTTCTGGGGAAAGCACCCAGCACCGAGGGGTCATTCCTGATATTCTAATGCCTGAGCTCGTCAATCCAGAAGAAATTGGAGAAAGTAGTTATGACACCGCCTTGGCCTGGAGCAAGACCAATCCTGTCCGCCATGGCACTTATTTTTCTTTAGAACAATTGTTACCGATACTGTCAAAAAATCACGAACAACGTATAAAAAATGATCCTGGCTTTATCTATTTACAAGAGAGAAAAAACCTGTTTGACCGCTTAGCAGATAAGAAAACCATTTCACTCAATGAAAAATCTCGTCTTAGAGAGAAAAAAGAGCTAGAGGATAAAACACTGGCAATAGAGAATCGACTTAGGGAGTCAAAAGACTTACCTATCTTTAAAGATTATGATGAGTATAAAAATGATAATGATGAAAAAAATAAAGCACGTGAAGCGACTGCTGGCTCGACGTTAATAGATACCGAAGACGATTCTGTGCTCACCGAAAGTGGTTATATATTAAGAGATTATATTAGTGTATTACAAAAAATAAGAAATCAACTTGCTGGAAAAAAATGATTACTGTTGTTTCATTCAATACCAATAGTATTCGTCAACGATTACACCAACTAAAAGCCGTCATAGAACAACTGTCTCCTGATTTCATTGGCATTCAGGAAACCAAGGTTACAGATGAAGACTTTCCTCGGGAAGCGATTAATGCTTTGGGTTACCACGTTGAATTTTTTGGACAAAAGACCCATTACGGTGTTGCCCTACTCTCCCGGCATCCGTTTAATTCAGTTATTAAAGGTTATCCTGATGATGCCAGTGAAGCTCAAAAACGTTTTATTGGCGGTAAATTTTCTTCACCGTTTGGGGGAGAGGTTACTGTTTTGAGTGGGTATTTTCCGCAAGGTGAGAGCCAGGATCATTTGGTAAAGTTTCCTAACAAACAAAAATTTTACAATGATTTGCAAAATTTTTTACAAAATGGCTTCTCTCCTGATGAGCAGCTTATCGTCATGGGCGATATGAATATTTCACCAGAGGATATTGATATTGGTATTGGTGAAAACAATCGTAAGCGTTGGTTAAAAGAAGGCAAATGCAGTTTCTTGCCCATAGAGCGCGAATGGCTTGCGCGATTATATGGGTGGGGTTTACAGGATACTTATCGACATTTGCATCAAGATAAAGAAGAGTATAGTTGGTTCGATTATCGTAGTCGGGGTTTTGAGCGTGAGCCCAAGCGAGGGTTGCGCATTGATTTAATTCTAGCAACAGAAACACTGATAGAAAAATGCCAGGAAGCTGGTATTAATTATTCTATTAGATCTATGGAAAAGCCATCAGACCACTGTCCAATATGGGCAACATTTAAATAATTATACCGAGGATGTTTGATCTGCAATATAAATAGACCGTCCGATGAAACGACGTAAGATTGCACGTAAATCTTCGATATTGGTCGGTGAGTCAATATAATATTCCATACCACAAGCGAGGCATTGCGTTTCTTCATTATCCATCTCATGACTGGTTAAACCTAATATAGGCGGCTTAAATTTATTTTGTTGATTTTTTTTGATAGCTTCACGGCAAGATTTTATAAACTTCTCCATATCAACGCTTTCCAAATGGCTTTCACAGATAAAAGCATCAATAGTATTGTTTTCAAATAGACTTAACACTTTTTCAGAGCTTTCGGCGTGTATGATATTACACCCAAATTTCTTTAACATGGCATCAACAATCATCCGGTCAATTTCTTCGCGTTGGAATAGAAGAATGTTTTTTCCAACCAGCAAGTCTTCTGCCTCGAGGTTTAATTCTTTCTTTTTGGGTGATTGTTTGTTAAGCGAGTTTTTTAAAATGTTTTTTAAATGACGGTGTTCTATCGGTTTGTATACCACTTCTATATTGACATATTTTAAAAAATGATTGCTCACTTCCGGTAGTTTTCTTTGTAGCTGACTAAGCGCAAATATCTGTGGTAATTTCCAGAGGCTTTTATGATTTGCAATTCTTTTTGATAATAACAAGGAATCCATATTGTCAAGTTTTGAATATAGAATTATACCATCGCATTTTTCTTCTTCTAAGTGATTAAAAACTTTATCTTCGTCGCTAGCGCTTGCAACCTCTAGCCCCCAAGATTCCAAGTTTAACTGAAGGTTTTCCTTGGTGTTCTTTGGTGTTTGGTAAAGCATTATTTTCTTTCCTTGTAGACTTTTAACCGTTTTGTTTTTTCCTGGGTTTGTGTTGACTACGCTAAGATTCAGCGTGGCATTAATAACAAGTTCACCTTTTGCATTGTATTCTATACCTGCATTACCTTGCATTGCTTCGACAATCCCTTTAATTATTGCTAAGTTCAATCCTAAAGAACGGTCTGTAACCGCTCGCGTTGAAAATGCAGAGTTAATTTTTTCAATGGTTTCAGGGGTCTTTATCGGGCTTGGATTAATAATAGAAATATTAACAAAGCTTTCTGTACTTGTTTCGTTAAAATCACAAAACATTATTAATTCACCGTTGTCACAAAATTGGCAGGCACTCACCACCATGTTGCCAATTAATTGCTCAATACGATCGTTGTCTGCAATGAAGCGTGACGGAAAATCTGACGAAAAGGAAGAATAAACTTCAATATTTTTTTTATGAGCAATTAGGCTCACCTTGGATAAGGATTGCTCGATAACAGAGCATAAATCTACTGTTTCTTGTTCGAGCGCAATATTTTTTTCAGATAGTTTAAATAGCTCGGACACGTTTTTTAATAAACTAATTTGCTGCTGTACTTTTTCTTCGGTAAGTAATGTCAGTTTTTCATCTTCTTCCGCTAAATTTATATTTTTTATTAATTGTAAGCTACTTAATACTTCGTATTCCGAAGATTTAAGTTCTCTAACCACATTTCGAAAGAGTAAATTTTGGTTGTCTAAAGAACTTTGTGTAGTAATTTTTTCAGCTTCTAGTGCATTTGCTCGTTGTAATAAATCGTAAGTCGCTTGCAATTTATCCCAATAATTCTGCCCGATAATTTTTCCTTGGCGACACAATAATAAATAAAGCGCAATCATTATAGCGCCATATAAAATGCTAACCGGTTGTAATAATGCTATGGCGGTAACAGAGCACGGTATAAATGCAACGAACATATAGATGCGCAAAAAACGTTCATAGGGGGAAAAAATATAAATACTGCCCGCGAAGAAGGCAGCCGTATATAACCAAAGAACCGGAGTTTCATTATAAAAACCATTAACATACGTAATTTCTGCAACAATAAATCCCCACCAACTCGAGCCTATGAGTGAGAAACAAAAAAATAAATTGCGCCAACGCGCCGGTCCTTGAGCATACAGATATTCAAATTTGTAGAGAAAAAACCCTCGGATAAGACTGAGCAGAGTTAATACAATCCCCATGATGATCGTCAATTTTGGGCTTTTTTCATAATAATCGCCAACGAACATCACCGCGAAAAAAACAAACAGGCTAAGAAATATTCCTCGCTGGCTATATTTAACCAGCCGAATGTCTGTTTCGCGCATTACATCGCGTTGCATGTGGACTTTTGTTGTCGGTGTGAAGATAGAAATCATTAAAGAACCCCAACTATCTTTTTAAACTGTTCAATATTCATATTTATTAACAACTATTTCATATTGCTACTATGTCATTTAATCATAGTATGGTACTTTCACTCTGCCTTATTTATGGCAAACAATATAGTCTAACAATAATCCATAAATAGAACATTATGAATAAATTAATTTTCGTCTCATCATTCAATGGCAATATGAGTACTGGCGGGATGTTCTAAGTCCGAAGAGCCCAAATCAACCGCCAATACAACACCTGCTACCACCACCCAACAAGAGGAGTCATCAACCTCAACCCTTGATAATGTAAAACAGCAGGCAACAGAAAAGGTTGAAGCTGCAAAAGTAGTTGCAAAGGAGAAAGTGGAAGAAGTGAAAACTCAAGCAGAAGAAAAAGTCGAAGAGGTTAAGAAAACCGCGCAAAACAAATTAGACGCACTGAAAAGTAAATATTAAGCATCGGTGCCATTTCACCCACACTGCTGTTCAATATGTGTACATATGAGCGGCAGTATTCAGCTAAATTGCTTATAGTTCCTAGTACCCGCCTCATTATAACTAATCCGTTTAAAGAATATTTGCCTGTAACTGGAAACCTTTCAAATATATACCATACTTAAAGTACAGTTAGCTTACCCCCAAAGCTAGCCCTTTTTCAAAGTTTATTCCTAATGGTCTTGTCCAGGTGCTCTCCCCCAGACACCTGGTTTTTTTTATCTTCATACCATTGCACGCCATTAATAATGGCGCCCTCTTCATCCAGTTCCGGGTAACTAAAACCTCTTTGATCACAATACTGTGCCAATTCAGGATAACACCACTGGAATAGTCGTTGTTTATAATCATCTTCTGGTAATTGTCGTGATGCGTACATCCCGGCCACAGATCGCTGTCGTTGAGCTTCCGCTAGAATGATGCCGCAAGCAACTGATACATTGAGAGACTCTGCCATACCGACCATGGGGATAGCGATAACATGGTCTACTTGATGAAGAACGCTATCACTAACGCCGTTGTTTTCGGTTCCCAATACGATGGCTGTTGCCACTGTATAATCAATATCCCGGTAATCGCGACTCCTAGCGCTTAAGCTGGTTGCAACAATTTGGTATCCGTTTGCTTTTAATTGATTCAGTAGCGTGATAGCACGGTCATGTAAGCTGACTTGGACCCATTTATGACTGCCTAGGGCTGTGCCTCGATAATGTTTAAAACCAGCATCTGGCTTAATACAGTGCATCTTGTCGATACCATGTGCATCAGCCGAACGCATAATAGCTGATAAATTGCGTCCTTTATGTACCTCATCTAGCACTAACGTTAGATTATGTTGCCGCTGGCTCAATATTCTTGTAATTTTTTTGAAACGCTCGGGAGTCATTGGTTAATCAATCACTATTTTTTCCACAAGAACTGTGGATAAGTTTGTGTAAAATGTTTGGGAAATTAGTTATGAGGCTATAAAAATAGGGCTTTTATTATTTAGCTTATTTTTTAATCATTAAAAAAATTCTTTATTTTTCAAAAACTTAGTAAAGTCAACAGTAAAAACCGTAAATATAATCTTTTTTTAACTATTTTGTGACAACTTTCTTACGCATGTGCATAACATCCGTTAGCGTTCATTAACTCCCAAGTTTGCATAAGTCCCTATGGTACTTAGATAAGGCACTCATCCTGAGTTTTTTGCGTGTAAAAAGGTAACAATCCTAGGAAATAAAACGTTGAAAATTCAGCTTGTGAAGCAATTGTTCAATTGCATCCCCTATGGCGGCTTGTACAGATATTACCAAGCGTTCAGGCAGGCTTTTCTTGCGTGTAAAAGCCACGCTGTAGATATCCATCGTGTCGATATTCTGGATAATATAATCATCACTTGTAATCAGTTGGTCTATCAGTTTTTGTTCTTTTGCTTGTTGACCAAACCATATTTCTCCTGTGGCGACATCGTTGATATCAACAACATCACGCTGATTATTCACAAAGTCCTTAAATAACTGATGGGTTGTTTCAAGATCTTCCACAAATTTTTGACGCCCTTTGTCAGTATTTTCTCCAAACATGGTTAACGTACGTTTATATTCACCCGCAGTGAGTAATTCAAAGTCAATATCATTCTTTTTCAATAGGCGATGGAAATTGGGTAATTGTGCCACGACACCAATGGAGCCAATAATCGCAAAAGGTGCTGCGCAGATGTGTGGAGCCACACAAGCCATCATATAGCCACCGCTAGCGGCCACTTTATCCACACAAACAGTTAAAGGAATGCCTTTGTCTGTAATACGCTTTAATTGGCTGGCGGCCAAACCATAGCTATGTACCATGCCTCCAGCACTCTCGAGACGAAGGACCACTTCATCTTCTGCTGTGGCTAAGGACAGTATTGCGGTGATTTCTTCACGTAAATTTTCAACCGCAGAAGCTTTTATGTCTCCTTCAAAATCAATAACATAAACCCTTTTTCTATAATCAGAATTAAGTTTTTTGTGATTCTTTTTCTGTTGTTTTTCTGCTTTCTTGAGCGTTTTCTTTTCCTTTTTCAAGGTTTCCTGGTCACAAATAGCCTCTTTTAATGCTTTCTGGGTTTCTTCATACTGATCATTTAGCTTGGTGACTTCGATACTCCCCTGTTCGGAGCCTTTCTTTTTCTGACTTGCGGCAGCAATAAGCACCAGAATAATCGCAATGGTAATGATCACCGTCGTTGCCTTTGCCAAAAACAACCCATATTCATATAAAAATTCCAAAATCAGACTCCTTTAGTGTAAATAGATGCTTATTGCCAATGCTCAATGGCTTCTTGTGAGATTTTATTCAATGGTCTTGCAATCAATCCGCTATTGGTGAGTAATATCTGATAGTGACCATCATCAACCATCGGCAAAAACACACTACTACCGTAACGCGCATCAACAAAATCAAAAAAATCATCGACATTTTTCAACCACAACCAAGTATCAATACCTGCGGGGCTTTCGTTGAGAGCAAAGATAGAGCGCGGTTTATTGTGTTCATCATTCAGCGATAAATAACGGCCACTCAACCTATCCAGGCGGTAGCCAGTTTTTACACCTAACCGGGTAGCGAATGAAGACCATTTAATAATACGGCTATCCAAGCGCCATTGATCACCAAATAATGCATAGTCTTTACCTGTGCCATCGGTAGTCGTAAATGTTGCTTGATAATGCTGGTTATTAATCGCTTTAAACCGGATGTCGGCCACTGCCTCTTCCGCGATTAGTTGTCGATAGCTGTAAATATCGAAAGCCACAACAATACATAGAATGATAAGGCCCAAAAAGAATAGCCCAGACATGCCCCTTAGCCAGGCAAGAAACCACGATGCTCGAAAGAGTAAGCGATAAACGATATAGGCCAGTAGTAGTGCTAGAACAATAGCCATTAACGATAATAGAATATAAGTCATATGCTGAGCTAGCTATTGACGTTAAAGCCTAGGGCTGCGAAGCTATCTTCAGCGACTTTTAACGTATCGCTAGAAACGTTTTTATCAACCTTAATACAGTCAATATAATATTCTAGGCAAATTAAAGCGTCTGCGAAGGTTTCCATTAATTGTTCCAAGGCGGCTACTTCATTATCAGACAGTAAGGTTTTTTCAATAAACTGCACACATTTATCTAAAATAATACCGGCTCGAGGTAAATTGAGCACGACCATACCACCACGTATCTCATTAAATAATGCCGGCAGTGCATCAATATTACTACTATCGTAACCACCACTGGTGAAATCAGTGAGGGATGATTTGATCGTTTGCAACCCCTCTTCTATTTGGCTAATGACGACGAGCTGAGCATCTTGCAGGTGACTGCTGGAGATAATTTCTTGTTGCGTCAACTTGTTAATTTCGGCAAGTTTATCGCCTGAAAAGTTACGTTTTTCGTGGCTGCTCAAGACGTTCTCGATATATAAAAAGGCAGCGGCAATCAGCGTGATTTCACTATCTTCTAATGTCAGCCCCTTTCCTCTTGCTTGATCTAGTTTTTCAATAGGTTCATGTAATATGTCCGAGGCATAAATAAGACCGACAATATTAAGAATTTCTTTGATTTTTTGTACTCTGGATAGCGTGTCTGCATAGCTTTCATCCAGATTGGAGTCATCCATGGTTTGTGCCTGTTCTATCTGTTCTTTACAAAAGTTCAGTTCAACACGTAGTACTTCAGCAACTGATTGTACAGTACTGGCAGTAGGGCCGGTAAGATTAACTGTTTCTTGTTGTAACACCTTGTCGGTGTAACAGATGGCGTCAAATCCGTAAAGTTGTGTAATTTTCTTATATTCGGGCTGATCGATATCTGCAATACTGATAAAGTAAGCCAGCTGTTTTAGCAGATTATCATCAATGGCTGTTTCAAAGGCCGCTTGCCCTTCTTTTTCCAAATGGCGTAACGCTTTATCCAGCATGCTAAAGAGACATTTACGTGAAACATTGACTAACATTTGTGCATCGATAAATGCTTGTAAGGCATAATAGGCTAACCACCACAGTGTTTCACTGGGTGAACCTTTTGAAAAGTGATAAATTTTGCCCACTGCTCGCAGCATCATTTTCAGTGATTGTTCGATATTGATCTCTTTGATGACTCCAAGCAAACCAGCCTGATACATATGCCTGTAACGACGTAAAGAGTCTATCTGTTCCTGGGTCAATGTAGCTTTTTCCGATGGTGGGCAACGATAGGATAGTTGCGCATTTTCAAAAAAAGATTCGGGAAGCGCTGTTTGACGATTGGCTAGACGGATATCGTTAATATAGGGGATTAACAGGACAGGCATTCCGACTTCATGTTGCTGAATATATTCAAAATAGCAGCTTAAGACAAAGAAACCCTTAGTGAGAGCAGCGAGTTTGTCGTCGATATTCACAGTATTACCGGTCTTGATATCATTAGCGGCCGTTAAAATCTCTCCGGCTAATTCACAGGCGCCATAGAGTTGTACAAGATCCAGACTACCTCGTATTTGTTGTAGCGAGCCAATGCAGTCCTCCAGGACATTCAGATTATCCTTTTCCCCTATAAAGTTTTCCAGATAAGTAGAGGCTTCATCGATTGTGACCATCAATTCCTGCTGAATAAGGCTTAAGGATGTCAAATTAACGGCTTGTTTATTCAAGGTATTTTCCAGAGGTAAAGAACAGACCCGCTATTCTAAGGAATTTTCACGGGAAAAAATAGCGCCTAAAAAAGATGTTGTCTACACTGATATTGATATCGCGCAATTCGTGCATTCATTGACTCTCGGGAATACGCTATGACTCATAATCTCAGCCAAGGTTTTACTCGTAATTTCTTGGGTTCAGCCCCTCTGTGGTATAAGCAAGCTCTCTGCGCCTTTTTGGTTTTAAACCCGGTGTTATTAACGGTTGCAGGGCAATTTATCACTGGGTGGGCACTGATTTCCCAATTTATTTTCACATTAGCCATGGCGCTAAAATGTTACCCCTTACAGCCTGGTGGATTATTAGCCATTGAGGCCGTTGTACTGGGCATGACCTCGCCTGAATCAGTTTTACATGAAATAGAGCATAATTTCCCTGTTATCTTATTATTGGTATTTATGGTGGCAGGCATTCATTTTATGAAAAGCCTATTACTCTATGTCTTTACCAAGCTCTTAATCAAAGTTCGCTCAAAGGTATTGTTATCGCTGCTCTTTTGCTTTGTATCGGCAATATTATCGGCTTTTTTGGATGCGTTAACGGTTACTGCCGTACTTATCGGAGTCGCGATTGGTTTTTATGATGTCTATCACAAGGTTTTTTCCCGAGCAGATGTCCCCAAAGCGTTAGCGGAATCTCACCGAGAGGATTTGTCCAAATTTCGAGCTTTTCTGCGCAGTCTGGTGATGCATGGCGTGGTAGGCACTGCATTGGGTGGTGTTTGTACTACCGTGGGTGAACCCCAAAACCTACTCATTGCCGAGACCGTGGGTTGGGAATTTATGGAGTTTATCTATGTTATGTCGCCCGTTACCTTTCCCGTATTTATCTGCGGTCTGATTACCTGCGGATTACTGGAGTCGCAGACCAGAGGGTTATTTGGTTATGGTATGAGAATTCCTGACAATGTACGCAATATTTTGGTCGATTTTGCCAATGAGCAGGATGAAAAACGCACCCATCGTGATACCGCTGAATTAATTGTACAAGCGGTTGTTGCTGTTATTTTAGTCTTTGCATTGGCTTTTCATGTGGCTGAAGTAGGTATTATTGGTTTATGTATTATTGTCCTTCTAACAGCGTTTAACGGTGTGATTGAGGAGCATCAAATTGGTCATGCTTTTGAAGAGGCATTACCTTTTACGGCTCTATTGGTGGTATTTTTCGGGGTTGTTGCTGTTATCCACGACCAACATTTATTTCAACCGATTACTGAGGCCGTATTAAGTTTGGATGTGAGCCAACAAGCGCCCATGTTATTTGTCGCTAACGGTATTTTGTCTATGATCAGTGATAATGTATTTGTCGCAACAGTGTATGTCGGAGAAGTTAAAAACGCGTTTGAAGCAGGCACGATCAGCCGCGAGCACTTCGAAAATCTGGCGATTGCCATCAATACAGGAACCAACTTGCCCAGTGTTGCCACGCCGAATGGACAGGCTGCATTCTTGTTCTTATTAACCTCTGCAGTAGCACCACTCATTCGCCTGTCATATGGGCGTATGGTGATGATGGCGTTCCCTTACACTATCGTATTGGGTACCGTCGGTTTAGCCAGTCTGGTGGCGTTTATCGGCTAATACAGGACATTAACACTGATTAATAAGAAAACCGCTGTACTCTATTTAATCCTGCCAGGGCAGCAATCCGATAGGCTTCGGCCATGGTGGGGTAATTAAACGTCGTGTTCAAAAAGTACTTAATATTATTTTGTTTACCTGGTTGCTTCATAATGGCTTGACCAATATGGATGATTTCTGAGGCTTCAGCGCCAAAGCAATGGATACCTAATATCTCAAAAGTATCAATGTGGAAAAGTATCTTGAGCATCCCGACTTCTTCACCACTGATTTGCGCGCGTGCAATACTCTTGAAAAAAGCACGTCCTACTTCGTATGGTATACGTTCATCAGTGAGTTCTCGTTCGGTTTTTCCAATAGAACTGATCTCCGGTAGCGTATAAATACCCGTTGGCACATCGTCAACAAAAGTAATATCTTTACCTAGAAGAGCACCTCCAACAGCCCTGCCCTGATCGTATGAAGCACTGGCAAGACTGGGCCAACCAATCACATCCCCGGCGGCATAGATATTATCGACTGCAGTACGATAATGGTGATCGACTTGTAATTGGCCACGGCTATCAGCGTACAAACCAATCGCATCTAAACGTAAAGTTGAGGTATTTCCGGTTCGACCATTACACCATAGCAATGCATCTGCATGTAGTCGCTTGCCAGATTTTAAATGTAAGGTAACGGATTTTTCACTGACATCAATGGAATCAAACTCTTCTTGATGGCGTATCATGACACTGACGTCACGCAAGTGGTAATTTAATGCGCCGGAAATTTCGTCATCCAAAAAAGACAATAAACGGTCGCGTGTATTAATAAGATCAACTTTAATACCAAGCCCTGCAAAAATGGAGGCGTACTCACAGCCAATCACTCCTGCACCATAAATAATAATATCACGCGGTGTATGCGTCATTTCTAAAATGGAATCACTGTCGTAAATACGATGGTGTCCAAAATCAATATTGTCGGGATTGTAAGGACGTGAACCGGTCGCAATAACAATATCTTTGGCTGTAATAGTTTCTTTGACACCTTCAGTATCGGTAATTTCAAGCGTATGATTATCAACAAATGCGGCAGCACCCGTGTAAAGTTTGACGCGATTATTTATATAAAATGCATTATGTATGTTCTCTTGTCGGGGAATAACGCGTTTGGCTTCTTCTAGTGCCTGTGGGTAAGAAATTGAACGAGTGTCTCCCAGTTTATTGAAGACTGCACTTTTCCGATAACGAAGAATTTGCTGAATAACATGCCGTAAAGATTTTGATGGGATGGTACCCTTGTGTAAACAGCTCCCGCCTACTTCTTTGCGCATTTCCACAGAAGCTACACGACGACCATTTTTAATTGTTGCCATTGCAGCCCCTTCGCCCGCAGGGCCGGCACCAATCACGATGACATCATAATCAAATTTCATGTGGTGTCTTTATTTGATGATGAGGCGTTTTTCGTAGAAACATCGTACGATAATGATTGTTCTTTATTCTGTGACGTTTCTTTGTTTTGTTCTATCGTAATTTCACATCTATTAGGATCATCACCACATATATCACAGGTATAATTTTTTTCGCCAAGCGCAGCGCCCACGCCACCACAAGAGCCAGAAATGGGTTTGCGGCCCATAATCACACCAATAGCCATGCCAGCAATAACTATCGCTAATAAAATAAACCCCAATAATAATGTGATTAACATATGATGACCTTCATTACTGTATATATTGTCGAAATTCTTTCGAGTAGCATGTTGTAAAAACATCCTCTTTATAAAGTAGCATATAAACAGGAATATTATACCTGTTTGCAAATGCTATTGCCTGTTTTTCACCTAATACCATTAATGCAGTGGCTATTCCGTCAGCTTCCATTGCGGTATGAGCAATCACGGTTAAGGACGCAATATTGTGGTGCGCAGGCTTGCCCGTTTTTGGGTCAATAGTGTGTGAATATTTGACACCATCATGTTCAAAAAAGTTTCGATAATCACCCGATGTGGCAATGGCTTGATCGCTAAGGCTCACAACCTGTTGTACGCCGGTTTGTAATAATGATGGAGTTTCAATACCTAAGCGCCATTTTTCAGCATTAGCATTTTTTCCTTTTACACGAATCTCGCCCCCAATCTCGACTAAGTAATGATTAATACCCTGCGCTTCTAATAGCTTGGCAATATGATCGACACCGTAACCCTTGGCAACAGCAGAAAGATTAATTGATAGCGGCTTATTTTTTTTAATTGAACGTGACGTTTTGTTTATGGTGAGAGATTGCCAGCCAATATTTTGTTTAGTATTTTCAATCGTTTTTTCATCAGGAAATGTTAATAATTTATCCTTATCAAAACCCCACAATCGAATTAATGGTGAGATAGTAATATCAAACTTACCATCTGTTTTTTCGGAGAGTTCAAGGCTGTATTGAATAACATCAAATGTTTCCGGTGATAATGTAAACCATTCACCGACGGGATGGTTGTTAAAACGTGATAATTCCGAATCATCAATATAAGTCGACATTAATTGATTAATATGAACCAGTGTTTTATCGATAGATGCGTTAAGCTTATTTTGGGAAATCTCATGCGGGGGGTTAATGATGGTTATATGGTACCTTGTCCCCATTGTCTTGCCTTCTAGATGCCATATATCAGGCGACTTTCCACAACCAGAAAACAACACACAAAACACAATCAACCATAAAACGACAGGCAATGACGATACGCCATTGCCTGTTAACAAAGAAGAGCGATGTGGTAGAACGTTAACCGCCAAAATCATCCAGTAAAATATTTTCATCTTCAACGCCGAGGTCCTTGAGCATTTTAATGACAGCCTGATTCATCATGGGTGGACCACACATATAGTATTCACAATCTTCCGGTGCTGGATGATCTTTGAGGTATTCTTCATACAGTACATTATGAATAAATCCCGTTAATCCTTCCCAGTTGTCTTCAGGTTGAGGATCAGACAATGCAACATGCCACTTAAAGTTATCATTTTCGTTGGCTAGCATATCGTATTCGTCCTGATAGAACATTTCACGCAGTGAGCGTGCACCATACCAGAAACTCATCTTGCGTTTACTTTTCAAACGCTTAAGTTGGTCAAAAATGTGGGAACGCATGGGCGCCATACCTGCACCACCACCGATAAAGACCATTTCTGCATCAGTATCCTTGGCGAAGAATTCACCAAACGGCCCATACACGGTAATTTTATCGCCCGGTTTCATACTGAAAACATAGGAGGACATCTGACCAGGTGGAATACCTTTAGCGCCAGGAGGCGGTGTGGCAATCCGAATATTGAATTTAACCACCCCTTTTTCTTCCGGGTAATTAGCCATTGAATAGGCGCGAATGACTGGCTCATCCACTTTGGAAACCAAATCAAAGAAGCCAAAACGCTCCCAGTCACCACGATACTCTTCTTCAATTTCAAAGTCTTTGTAGTGAACCGTATGAGGCGGTACTTCTAACTGAACGTAACCACCTGCGCGGAAGTCAACGTTTTCGCCTTCAGGTAGTTTCAAGGTCAGTTCTTTAATAAACGTCGCCATATTCGGATTGGATTCAACCGTACATTTCCATTGTTTTACACCAAAGACATCGTCTTCAACTTCAACTTCCATATCCTGTTTGACCGCCACCTGACAAGACAAACGCCAGCCCTCACCTGCTTCACGTTTGGTGAAGTGTGACTCTTCAGTTGGTAGAATTTCACCACCACCCGCTTCAACAATACATTTACACTGTGCGCAACTACCGCCACCACCACAGGCTGACGGCAGGAACAAACCTGATTCTGCCAATGTTTGTAATAATTTTCCGCCAGCGGGTACCGTGATTTTTTTCTCGTGGTTTACGGTAATTGTCACATCACCCGAATTAACAAGTTTGGCTCGTGCCGATAAGATAATTGCCACTAACGCAAGTACGAGAGCGGTAAACATGGCAACACCTAGAATAATTTCAATATCCATTGCTCTGCTTTACCTCGCTGTTATAAATCAATACCGCCAAAGGACATAAAGCCCAATGACATCAAGCCAACGGTAATAAACGTAATTCCCAGCCCTTTCAAGCCATCGGGAACATCGCTGTATTTCATTTTTTCACGAATACCCGCCAATGCTGCAATCGCTAGCGCCCAACCGGTTCCCGAGCCTGCACCAAAGACGACACTTTCAGTGAAGTTATAAGAACGCTCGACCATAAATAACGATGAACCCAGAATAGCGCAGTTCACTGTAATCAATGGCAAAAATACACCCAGCGCGTTATAAAGTGCGGGAACGTATTTATCCAGTACCATTTCCAGAATCTGAACCATGGCCGCAATTACACCTATATACGTAATTAATCCCAAAAAGCTCAAATCAACATTGGGCAACCCTGCCCAGGCCAATGCACCATCGGTTAATAAATAGGTATAGAGTAAATTATTCACCGGGGTGGTAATTGTCAGTACAACAACTACCGCAACACCCAGACCAATTGCGGCTTCCACTTTTTTGGAAACAGCGATGAATGTACACATGCCCAGAAAGAAGGCAAGTGCCATGTTTTCGATAAAAATAGATCGAATAAATAAACTCAGTAACGCTTCCATTAGTGAGCCTCCTTACCTTGTGTATTGGGGCAAATTTTAAATTCGTCTTGTTCAACCTGATCGGGTTTCCAGGCACGAATCGCCCAGATAAATAAACCAATCAGAAAGAATGCACTGGGTGGTAACAGCATCATGCCGTTGGACACATACCAGCCACCTTCAGTGGATAGTGAGAAAATTTCTGCACCAAATAATTTGCCGGAACCAAATAATTCACGAATAAAGGCCAGACCAATCAAAATGACACTGTAGCCTAGGCCATTGCCTATACCATCAAGTAAGCTAGGGATTGGCGGATTTTTCATGGCGAACGCTTCTGCGCGCCCCATCACGATACAGTTAGTAATAATCAGGCCAACAAAAACCGATAACTGTTTACTGGTATCGTAAGCGACTGCTTTTAATACCTGATCAACCAAAATCACCAGTGAAGCGATAATGGTCATTTGTACAATAATACGAATGCTGCCCGGTGCATGATTACGTACTAAGGATACAAATAAGTTTGAAAAGGCACATACAACGGTTACTGCAATACACATAACGGCAGTCACTTTTAAACTGCTGGTAACCGCAAGCGCAGAACAGATACCTAAAATTTGTAGTGCAATCGGGTTGTTTTCAAATAAGGGTTTACCGAGTAACTCTTTAGTCTTCATGCTTAGGCCTCCCCTGCTTTTAGATTACTTAAGTATTGAGCGTATCCCATAGAACCCATCCAAAACTTAACAATATTATCGACACCTTTAGCGGTTAATGTTGCGCCAGATAAACCATCAACTTTATGCTCAGGTGTTGGCGTACTATCATTTACCTTTCCTTTGATAACAGTAAGCGCAACGTTGCTGTTGCCTTCGCTGTAAACTCGCTTACCTGCCCATATCTTTTTCCAATTCGGGTTATCAATTTCACCCCCTAAGCCTGGCGTTTCAGCATGTTCATAAAACGTAATGCCTGCGACTGTATTCAAATCTGCCTCTAGTGAAATAAAGCCATAGAGCGTTGACCATAGACCATAGCCTTTCACTGGTAAGATTAACTTTTTCAGTGCATTACCGTCTTTGACTAAATATACCTTGGAATATTTTTCCTGAGATATGATCTTAGCAACGTCTTCTTCAGCTGCGAGTGGTTTTGATAATGAAGGATCTTTTGCTGCTTTACGCTGGTCATAAGTGGCGGCATCAACAGCATCGGTATATTTTCCTGTTGAAAAGTCAACAATCTTGGTTTCAATACTGTCAAACATTTCATCAATACTTTTACCGTCGGCGACCCCTTGATCATACAAACCTCCTGCTTTAAGAATATTTATTTTAAAATCTTTTTCTTTGTTAGCAATTTGTAATGGCTTCAGCATGACTGCTGCGCTTGACACAATCACCGAACACGCAATACAGAGCAAAAATGCAACCGTAAAGGTTTTTTGGATAGATTCATTCTTAGCCACGTGCCAACCTCCGCTTGATATTTGCTTGCACTACAAAGTGATCAATTAAGGGTGCAAACAGATTTGCAAATAGAATCGCCAACATAATGCCTTCAGGAAATGCCGGGTTGACCACACGAATCAAGACCGTCATCACTCCGACCAATACACCAAACCACCAGCGACCTGCATGGGTCATAGAGGCTGATACCGGATCAGTCGCCATAAAGACCATACCGAAGGCGAAACCGCCCATGACCATATGCCAATACCAAGGCACATTAAACATTGCGTTCGTTTCTGAACCGACGAGATTAAACAGGGAAGATGTTGCAATCATACCCAACATCACGCCCGCCATAATGCGCCAAGAAGCAATACGGGTAATGAGTAATATAACTCCTCCAATCAAGATCATTAAGGTCGATGTCTCACCAATAGATCCTTGAACGTTACCGAAAAAAGCATTCATTAATCCGATTTGTGCATTTAGCGCATCTACGCCACCAGATGCGGCATACGATAGCGCAGTAGCGCCGGTATAACCGTCGACCGTAGTCCACACAGAAGCACCCGACATGTATGCAGGGTAAGCAAAATATAGGAATGCACGACCGGTGAGTGCTGGATTAAGGAAGTTTTTACCAGTACCACCAAAGACTTCTTTACCAATAACAACGCCAAAGCTAATGCCTAACGCGGCTTGCCACAGTGGCAAGTCGGGTGGGCAAATTAAGGCAAATAAAATAGAAGTCACAAAGAAGCCTTCGTTAACTTCATGACCGCGTTTCATGGCAAATAGCACTTCCCAGAAACCACCGACGACAAAGACGGTGGCATAAATGGGTAGAAAGTACGCAGCACCGTGGATCATATTGTCCCAAATACTAGCGGCGCTATACCCAGCAAGCAATTCAATCAGGTCTCCGCGCCAACCTTCAACAGCCGCGAGGCCGAGGTCAGCCATAATGGTATTAGCCTGAAAACCGACGTTATACATCCCGTAAAACATCGCTGGGAATGTACACATCCATACCGTAATCATAATACGTTTTAGATCAATACCATCACGCACATGAGAGGTTGTTTTAGTGACATCGCTGGGGCGATAAAACACTGTGTCGACAGCTTCAAATAAAGCGTACCAGCTTTCCCACTTCCCACCTTTATGAAAGTGCGGTTCAATGCTGTCCAAGTAAGCACGTAAACCCATAATTAACCCTCAAACTCAATGCGTGTCAGGTTGTCACGCAAAATAGGCCCATATTCATATTTGCCCGGACATACATACGTACATAACGCCAAATCTTCTTCATCTAGTTCTAAAGCGCCCAATTTTTGCGCCATATCTGTATCCCCGACAATCAGCGCACGCAACAACTGCGTTGGTAAAATATCCAGTGGCATAACGTCTTCATAAGTGCCAATAGGCACCATTGCGCGCTCACTGCCATGTGCTGTTGTTGTGAAATCAAATCGCTTTCCTGGTGTCATTGATGAAACATAAATACCTTTAGTAGAGTGTTTGTTGACACCTACACGCAGATAATGCATTAATTCACGCTCATCACCTTCTTCAAGCACAGATACCTGTACATGGTGACGCCCAAGATAAGAGAAAGCATCGGTAGCGGTACGACCACCAAAAACGGAACCCGAGATAATACGATTGTTCTCACCCGTCAAACGCCCTGCACACACATCTTGTAAGTTGGCACCCAAACGGGTTTCCACCAGTGTAGGCTTTGCAACACGAGGGCCGCCTAGCGCAATAATACGTTTTGTGTAAATCTCGCCGTTTAAAAATAGGTGACCAAAAGCAATCACTTCTTGATAACCAATCGTCCACACCATTTTATTAACACTGACAGGCTCAAGGAAATGGATATGTGTACCGGCATTACCGGCAGGATGAACACCAGTGAAACTTTCTACCTTAATTTTTGGGGTATTCGGTGCATTTACCGTGGCGTTTTCAGCTTTACAGATGTAGATATGACCTTCTGTTAATTTAGCCAGCAGTTGCAGGCCACTATTAAACGCGCTCTGCTCTGCTTCTATAATCGGTGCCGGATCAGCGGCCAACGGATTAGTATCCATGGCCGTGACGAAAATAGCATTTGGTGTACTATCTATTGCAGGTGCTTTACTGAACGGACGCGTTCGGAAACCGACCCACTGACCTGAATTTACCAAATTCTCAACAACCTGCTCACGCGTCAGTGACGAAATTTCTTCTGCCTTGTATTGCGCAAAAGGTTCTTTATCGTCACCTTCAATATCAATGACTACCGATTCCAATACGCGGCGAGCACCACGATTAACGGCACTGACAGTCCCTGAAGCTGGCGAGGTATAACGTACACCCTCTGTTTTTTTATCGGTAAATAATAATTGTCCCAATGTAACTTTATCGCCCTCTTTCACTGCCATGGTCGGTTTCATACCATGATAGTCGGGTCCGATAACCGCAACGGATTTGACCGAAGGCACCTCTGCGATGACTTGTTCTGGATGACCATTTATGGGTAAGTCCAAACCTCGACGGATTGTAACCATACGTCTCTAGCCTAATTTTAATTGAATGGATTTTGTGACTTATCGGATTATTTCGCATGACCAAATATACGAAAATAATCACTATGTAGTGTAGACAATTACACAGAAAAAGCATGATATAGCAATGAGATATATCAAACGCGGCAATTATAAGGTGGTAAATGATGCCTTTCCAGTAGAAAAAAGCATTTTGGGTATAAAACAATGTTTTTTCTATTGTTTTTGGTTATTAATTAACCGGAAAGAGGTGGTCAAAACAAAAGAAATTTAAATTATAAATTGTTGTCGCCAAGACACGCCGTCAATATATCCATGTAGGCTCGGAAGTGGCGTCCATGCTCACGAAAACTGCCCCTGCTCTTTCTGCGTGCCTTCCATGACCTACATGGACTTAGTAAATGCAGATTTTGCAGGAGCAAAAACCTGCCCATGGAGGGCAACGGTCTTTCCTAGCAATAGCTTATCTTAGATACTCTAAAATTATCAGTTTTTAGGATAAACCTGATAATTGACGCCCGCCATTTGTTCTAAGCAGCGAATCACCTGACAGCTATAACCAAACTCATTGTCATACCAGCAATACAATACACAACTATTGCCATTAACTAGCGTTGCTTTACTATCAAAACTACAGGCATGACGTGAACCCACAAAGTCTGTTGATACTACTTCGGGGGAATTGGTGTAATCAATTTGTTGCTGTAATGGCGAGTGTAAAGCGACATCACGCATATAATCGTTAAGCTCGTCTTTTGTCGGGCTCGATTTTAACTGAATATTCAAGATAGCCATTGATACATTCGGTGTCGGCACACGAATCGAATTACCCGTTAATTTACCGGCTAACTCGGGAATCGCTTTTTGCACGGCTTTGGCTGCCCCCGTTTCGGTCAATACCATATTCAATGCCGCACTACGACCACGACGCTCGCCCTTATGATAATTATCAATCAAGTTTTGGTCATTCGTATAAGAGTGTACGGTTTCCACATGCCCTTGTTCGATGCCGTATTTATCCATCAAAACTTTCAGCACAGGTGTGATGGCGTTGGTTGTACAAGATGCCGCTGAAACAATATTGTCGTCTGACTGAATCGTATCGTTATTGATACCGTACACCACGTTCTTCATATCACCTTTGCCTGGCGCAGTAAGCAGTACTTTTTGGGCGCCATTGCAATCAAGATGTTGTGATAAGCCTTCAGGATCACGCCAGACGCCCGTGCTATCAACAACAATGGCATCATTAATACCGTATTCGGTGTAGTCGACCTCTGCAGGTGAATTAGCATAAATAACTTTGACTTCAAGGCCATTACACACCAGCGTGTTGGTATCTTCAACAACACGAATAGTGCCTTTAAAGCTACCATGAACAGAATCTCGACGTAATAAACTGGCGCGCTTCACTAAGTCATTAGCGCTTTTACCCTTACGAACCACAATGGCGCGTAAACGCAATTGATCACCACTACCCGCTTTTTCAACCAGTAAACGAGCCAATAAGCGACCAATACGACCAAAACCGTAAATAACCACATCTTGCGGTTTATCCAGCATTTTGCTTTCTGTGCTCACAAAGTCTGCCAGTTCAGAAGCAATAAAATCATTCGCATTTGTACCTGCTGGCTGCTCCATTAATTGCACCGCCAATTTGCCCAAATCAAGATGGCAGTTACTAGGGCCCAGTTTGCAGATTGCTTCCAACACCGGAAAGGTTTCATATTCCGATAATTCGTTCTCTTCAACCTGACGTATAGCGCGATGATGCTTCATAATATCAATCACAGAACGATTGATCATGGGTTTGCCATACATATACGTCTTCACATTATATTCACGGTATAACTTACCGATCATTGGAATCATGGCTTCAGCAAGCGCTTCTCGTTCTTTCCAGTCTTTAAAATAATCATCTGGCTGAGGTCGATTCACCGTTATCACCTTTTAAGTAAATTTGTTGAAATACTGGAGCATAATACCCCTTCTGACCCTGCTCACAGGGGCGCGTATTATCGGCATTCGTGGAAAAAAGCGCAAGCGAAATGGGTAAATTGTAGTCATTCTTCAAGCGAGTTGATCAAAGATTTCCATATATCATCCTGATAAGGTTTTAGAGTATTTATGACAAGTATCTACAGTGCTAATAATTAATGACGAAAGGTATGTATTTTTCCCTTATTTTCATAATCAGAAGATAATGCTTGCAATGTTGTTTGCACTCGTTCAATAACCTCTTCCCAGTTACTATGACAAACTTGACGGTATAGACGCATGTCAGGATACCACGGACTATCTTCCCTCTCCTCTTGCCAGCGCCAGTCGTTAATAAATGGCAATAAATTAATCACTGGCTTAGCCATCGCTCCAGACATATGGGCAACAGAGGTATCTATGGTTACGATTAAATCCATATGGTGGATAATGGCAGCCGTATCTGCAAAATTGTTAATTCTCGGCGACATATCGTTAACGCCATCGTGTTGCAGTTGCCGTTTGTCTTCTGCAGACACTGGAAATTGTAGGCTGAAAAACTGGCAACCTTCTAAAGAAAATAGCCGTTCAAATAATGTCAGTGGAATATTTTTTTAGACTGCGCCAGCGTACCATGGCGTTGTTTGAGCTCCATCCCATCAACGGGAGTTTGTGTTGTCCATACGAGACCAACCTTGAGAGCTTTACTGCAAGTCCTCAAGTCATGCCATTGAGAATAGTGTGCCGTCGGTGCGGATAAATAAGGTGTCTGTCCTGGAATCTTATCTTCATTGAAATTCACCCGTTTAAGTACACTCATTAACGGGCAGTGAAAATCAAATGTGGCTGGAAGTTGTAAACGTTCTCCGTCGCGCAATTGATAAAGTGCCGTTAAGCCTTCCAAACTATTTAGCACCGTTTTTAAGGTGCAATGTCCCTTATGCACTAATAATATCACTTTAGCGCCTTGCTGTGCCAATACATTCACATAGCGACAAAATTGAATCGTATCGCCAAGTCCCTGCTCGGTCCATAGCAGAATAGTTTTTCCATTCAATGGTTCACCTTGCCAAAACGGGAGTTTCACACGATCAAAAAACCACTGGTAATGAGGAAACGCATAAAAACGCGCTTCATAATGTTCCAATGCCTCTGAATATTGATGTTGATTCAGCAGCAAATAGCCCAAATTTAAGCGCGCTTTATGATGTTCGGGGACGAGACCAATCGTCTTGCGAAAGGCCTCAATAGCGCCCTGCTCATCACCGGTAAGTCCTTTGGATAAGCCCATGCGATACCACAAAACTGTGTTATCGGGATAGTGTGTTAAATATACTTCGGACAGGCGAATAATTTCGGCATCATTTCCCAGAGTAAAAAAGAAATCCTGTGCCAGTGTCACACTGCGATTATGTAAACTCTTAGCATCGGGCCATTGCTGCATGCAACACAGGGCATCATTAAGTTGCCCTTTCTCAAATAGACACCATCCTTTGATAATAACGAGGTTGTAAGCATCGGGTGTTTTTTCGAGGGTATCGTCACAGAAGCCAATAACACGGTCAAATTCACCGTTTTGAATATGATCAAGAATATAGCCATCTATGCAAAAAGCTCCGCCTGCTCCTTTATGAGGGCGCCTTCATGCGCTAACAGCCACTCTTTACTCTGTAAGCCTCCGGCATAGCCCGTTAGGCTACCATCACGACCGATGACTCGGTGACAAGGAATAATAATCGCAATAGGGTTGCGACCGTTAGCCGCGCCAACCGCGCGTACGGCAGCAGCATTATTGAGTTGGGAGGCAATATCACTATAACTGCAGGTGTGAGCGTATGGGAGTGCCGACAAGCATGTCCAGACTTTTTTTTGAAAGACTGTGCCTCGAGGTATTAATGGCAAATCAAGTAGTTGCCGTTTTTTGTTAAAGTATTCATTTAACTGTTGTTGGCATTTTTGAGTGAAGGTGTTTGGCTGAATATTTACCAAATGCTGTGTATCTTCAATAAAAATCACTTCGGTAATACCCTGCTCAGTGGCGCCAATTTTGAGCAAACCCAATGGTGTAGATAAATAATCGATAAACATGAGTATTCCCCGTCACTGAGCAATGATTGTCAGGGGCTATTATAAGTATTTTATGGAGAATTACTCATCAAAATTAACAGTGAAAGCTAATTAGGCGTCGGAATCTTCATTGTCTTCTGTTGATCTTAATTCATCGATTGAGCTATTTAGAATAGGAAAAATCAATTTACCCCCAGTCTCGTTTTCATAATTGGAAAACCGCTGTAAATGCTCTGACGAAATAACCGAGTCTTTCGTCAATAAGGATAATCCGGTAGGTGATACCAAGTTGTCAGCTAAGATCATACCTTCTTGTAAGTCATCCAGTGTCAGTTGAGAAAGATAACTACGATAGTTTTGCAAATGTTCATTAAAATATTTTTCAAATAGCTCAACAACGCGGGCATCATACAGTTTACCGGACATCTCATTAAGATATTTCATGGCTGCTTCCGGCCCGAACACCTCCTGCGCTAATAGATTACTTTCCAGTTTATGAAAATCACTAGTGACGCAAATAATTCGGGAACCCATAGGAATGGCATCCCCTTTGAGTTTATCGGGATAACCACTACCGTTAAGGTATTCTTGATGCGAACGTACCAACAGCGATACGCTTTTTAATCCCGTCATACCCGATAACACTAGTTCGCCTTGTAACGGGTGATTACGAAATGTCTCTAACTTGGTTCCAGTAAGTTTATCCCGAGGTTTTTTGCGAATGGCTTCTTGTAATGAAAATTTACCGACATTATGTAATAAGGCTGCAATACGTATTTGTTCGATTTCTTTTACATCAAGCTCTAATGCCGTTGCAATCGATACACTGGCATTGGCCACCATATCGGTATAATTCGCTTTACTGCCGTCCTGCATTTCTATTAAAGACGTAATTAGTGTAAGCGCTTCACGAAAATTTTTACCTACTTTACGTGTGGTTTGTTGCAATTTTTCTGTGCGCTCTTTGACCTTTTCTTCCAATGAGCCATTGAGTGTTGCCAATTCCTGATTTTTTTCGGTGACTTCTTTTGACAAACGCAGACGTTCATCCTCTTTCTGTTTAAAATCAAGTGCGCTATTAAGCACACTCTCAAGCATATTGTCATCCCACGGCTTATTCAGGTAATTGTATATTTTGGCGCCATTAACGGCATTGATCACGGCTTCCATATCCGCATAACCCGTTAACAGTACTCGAACGGCATCCGGCATTTTCTCGCGTGCTTTAGAGAGGAATTCGGCACCATCCATATTTGGCATACGCATATCAGAAACAATAATGTCGACGGTTTGGTCATTTAATATATCCAGACCTGCGGCGCCACTTTCGGCACGAATAGCCTCCCATTTACGCTGACGACAAAAACGATATAGCGAATCCAGAATGGGTTTCTCATCATCAACCAATAAGATTGTAGGGCGAACCTCTGCATTCATGGTATTACCTCAGCTATTCAAAAAAAATCAAATTCCATATCTCGCACATAGTTGTGTTGAGATTGATCCTGATCTTTTGAAAGTATAGGGCGAATTTCCAGATTTTTCGCATTTCCCATCATAGATAAGCGTTTATCGGTTAACCGATAATTATTTAACGAGCTGTAACTACTGTCCATTTCGATATAGCGCACCGGGGTTTTAGCCAAATCATCAAGTTCAACAATGCGTTTGCCAAAATTCAACACCAGGGCATTATTACTGACATATGCGGTTTGTAAAAAATCATCGACACCCTGATCACGAATCAATTCAAAAGGTACTTTGAGAATAATGTTCGATCGCTCTTTTAACACATTTTGCAATAACAAGACCAATGAGCTGTCTTGCATGATGTGTTTATAAAAAATATCCACAACCCATTGTTTACCGGGAGTATCATTTGCATCTAGATACTGCATTATATTTAATAAGTACCACGTGAATAAGTGATGCTCCAAGTCTGCTTGTCGTCCAATATTGACAAGACCATTATGTTGAAAGCGTGAAAAAGTAGGCCATTTTATCGTAAGATAACGTAATGTTTGTTGCTGGTGATAGGACACGTACTGCTCTTCACGTAAAGCCAATTGATTATTATCTATTGCCTGTTCCAGATCAGAGTTTCTTTTATTAAGACAATCTTCTATGGTATGGGTCATCGCCGAACTCGTACCACGATGGTATGCCTTATGACGTTGTGGCATGACAGGCAAAATATTAAAACCAGACGGAATATTCGCGCCACTCACATTAAGCAGCTGTTTTTCATCCCACGGCTTATGTAAAAAATGGCAAATACCTGCATCATTAATAGCCGCTTCAAGATCATTGATATCACTTTGTCCGGAAAGAATAGTACGACTTGTTTTTGGGTAGCGATATTTCACTATGGATAGCAATTCTGTACCCTTCATCCCTGGCATTTTTTGATCGGAAAGCACCACATCGACTTTATGTTTTTCAAGTAGTGTTAGCGCCTGCGCACCGGTATTTGCTTGATAAACAGTAAATTTGTGTTGTCGAAACGTTCTATTGAGCGCTGAGCAAATAGATTTTTCATCATCAACTAAAAGAATTGCCGGATTCATACTGCCACCCTTTTTTAATAGATTATAACTTTATATCCGAATATTGTTTTTATATCCAATAATAATTGGCAATAGATGATGCGGCATTTTTCAGATTAAGGAATAACGCTATGCGCACTCCTTAATAGGTAAGGTAACCTTGAAGCAAGTGCCTTTATTTAACTCACTGTCGACGGTTATTTCACCGCCGTGATCATTGACAATTCCCTGGCATATAGATAACCCCAAGCCGGTGCCTTTACCCACTGGCTTGGTAGTAAAAAAAGGGTCGAATAATTTTTTTATATTTTCTGTAGGAATTCCTTTTCCCGTATCTATAAAGCTAACCGCAATTGCAGGGCATGGCAGCGCAGACTCGAATGTTGCCATGATCGTTAATTTTCCTTGGCTATCTTCCATCGCATGAATTGCATTAATAATAAGGTTAGTAAACACTTGGGTTATTTTGCCTTTATCACATACACAGTGAGGAAGATTACTGTCTATGTTTTTTTCCACTTCACAGGTGTATTTGATTTCATTGTTCAGTATCTTTAGCGCACTTTAGATACATTCATGAATATCACATTCCTCTAAGCCTTCTGTAGAAGCTCGCGAATAAGTTTTTAATCCTTGCACAATATCCGACACGCGATCAACGCCGTTGATCGATTCTTCAACCAAAGAACCAATATCTTAGTGAATAAACTCAAGGTCTTTGTCTAGGCCAAAGGTGTTAATTTCGTCTGAAATAATATTGTTTTCTTGTAAGACTTCACTTTGTTTTTTTATTAATTCTTGATAACTTTTAATATAACCCGATAAAGAAGACATATTACCTTTAACAAAAGCGATCGGGTTATGAATTTCATGTGCAACACCGGCGGCCAACTGACCTATTGAAGCCATTTTTTCAGATTGAACCAGCTTTTCCTGAGTTTCCTGTAATTCTTGATAAGCATTTTGTAATTTATCTTTTTGCTCAATAACTTTTTGCGTGCGATTTTTAACACGTGCTGCCAAATTTTTGTTTAAGTCCAACAGCTCTTCTTGATACTCTGTGTTTTTTTGATTGGCTGAATTCAAGCTCACGATCATGTTATTAAATGAACGAGCAACCTCACCAATTTCGTCATGTGTTTTTATATCAATAGCATGATCCAAGTCGCCAGCCGCGATGCTTCTCGCAGAATTACGTAATACTTTTAGCTGTTTTGTCAGATATATCCCCAAACAAAATGATAATAGCGCCACTAATGACATTTCTATAATCGCGATAATAGCAGCTAGCCTACGCGCTTCTTCAAATGATTCTGCCACTTGTATGGTTGAAAACCCCATTTGCAAATAGCCATATTCAACACCATCAACTGATACCGGTTGTTGAATATAATAAATATTATCATCAACACTGTTATAGCTAGAGTCTTCTTTAAACGCTATTTCTTGGTAATTGTCTCGCTGACCGCTGGCAAGAATATTATGATCGATATCCATAACCCTGGCATATAAGACACCTTGATTTTTTAAAATTTCTTCAACAAAGGTTTCTAATGAGGCTAAGTCAAACGAAAGTACGGCATCCTTGGTTGTGGTCGCAAATAAGATGCTCGTTGTTGCCACATAACTTTCTAATGCCTCTTCATTGGTATGGCGCATATAATTCAGCACGGTGGTAATCAGTATAATGAGCAATATTGCTTCAATTAAACCAACACCTACTATTGTTTTTAGTCGTAACGACATACGTCATACTACTGTTTTATGGACTGATTCAACAATTCCAAACCCAAGCCACGAACATCATCCCAATCACTGTCGTCAGCGGCTAGTAACCCCTGTTTAATTTTGAGAGAGGATAATAGTTTTTTACCTTGTTCATGCTCAACCATCGCCACTAGTACTTGTTGCACTTTTGCGAGAGTCTCTTTATCAATGTTGGGATGTGCGGCAATCGCATGTGGTGTATAGGCTTCCGATGTCCATAATACTTTCAATTGTTCCCTCACTTTTGGCGAAGTATTGTTGAAGGTGCGTTTGACGCCCCCTCCCGCCGGAAGAATACCTTTAGCGACGTTTAAGTAAACAGAATCGTGCGAGGACACATATTTACTCGAAAAGGGAATCTTGTCTCTGGATAATTGTGCTCTGGGTAGCACACTGGCTGCAAAAGCGGCGGGTGAAGGAAAAGCCAATGTTTGATTGGCTAGTTCATCAATACTTGTTAGCGGACTATCTTTAGGAACCACCATAATACCTTTTATCGGTTGATTTTTTCGTACCGCAACGGCTTGATAACCTGGCGCTTTGTTAAATACAGTAAAGTGGTAAGGGTTCATGTACGCAAAATCGTACTCGCCTGCCGACAGGCGTTTTTCAAATTCTGGGATATTTTTGGCCGTTTTAAAGCGTAAGGTGACACCACTGTTTTCGGTGATGTAATTAAGTACCGGAGTCCATAACCGAGCCAATTTTTTGGCCGACTGCTGCGGTACAACCCCAAAGGAGTAGACCTTTGATTGCGCACTGGATGACGCTGAAATCGTCAATCCCAGTAAGGTAAAAAATAACGGTAATAATTTACTGATAATCGCCATAGCTGTTGCCCTGAAAAGTCCACTATCTATTGAGTATAGAGTGTGATGGAGCAGCAAAGAGGCTATAGTAAGAACAATTTTATATAGCGTAATCGCTTAATAGATCAAATCGGCAAAAATACTGCCTTGGCGACGCCTTGTGCCACATCATTAATGGTTCGACGATCTCCGTCAGCAGCAATCACGGCCATCATGTCCTGAATGGATATTAATTTGGCAATGAGGCGTTCGAAGCTAAGGTTAGTAGTTGGCCCGATTAGCTCTGTAGACAGAATTAACAATTGTCCAGAGTCATTGGTATCTGTCCGTAAACGCCAAGAGAATACTTCTACATTGCGAGCAGAATTAAATAGTTTTTGTTGATCCAACTTATCAAACAGGAAAAATTCGGTGTGATAGCCATAACTCTTGTGGATCATACTTAATAAACCACTGGCTAATGTAAAAACACGATCACCCGTAAAATCTTTCGCAAAGGCTTGTTTCAGTAAATCAACACCTTCTTGCCCGTCCACTAATAACGGGCTACCTTTTTTCACCGCCTGTTTTAATCGGTTTATCTGTGACTCAATAACAGGGTCCGCCTGTTTCTGCAATTGTATTGGGTTACGTTTGTACAGCTTGGTCATTAACTCATAAATAATACTTTCTGCTTCCTTGCGATGTGAATCGGCAACAAAGTCAATATCCCCTTTACCCAGTTGCTTGACATTAAAAGAATTTCCACATCCTCCCAGAAATGCGATTAACACGCCAAGGACAAAGGCAAGCTGTCTGTTTTTCATACACTGTTGACCATCAAAAATAACTGCAGGGCAAAGACTATCACGATGCTCTTCGGTACAATAGCCGATTTTTTAATTTCAGCGGATATTTTGTATGCCCCAATATTCAGTCACCGCCCCACCATTATTGCATTCCGTGGATAATGGCGACAAGCAACAATGGGGTGGTTTACATGGCAGCGCAAGAGCGTTGGCAATTATTCATGCAGCCCAACAAAAACAACAACAACAAGGCTTGTTGTTGGTGATTACCCCAGATGCTACTCATGCGAATCATGTAATAGAAGAATTAAAGTTTTTCAACACCGGTCATACATTCACTATTAGCCACCTGACCGATTGGGAAACACTACCTTACGATGTTTTCTCCCCCCACGATACGATTACCTCTACTCGATTAGAAACACTGTATAACATTCAGCAAAAAAAGAACGGCGTTCTGGTTTTATCCATTAATACGCTGATGGGCTACCTGCCGCCTGTCAATTACCTTCAAAAATACAGTTTTATTATCAACAATGGCGATGTTTTTGATATTGATAATACACGCCGCCAGCTGGAATTCTGTGCTTACCAATGTGTCGATACGGTATACCATCATGGCGAATTTGCAGTACGAGGTTCATTATTGGATATTTATCCGATGGGCAGTGATACTCCCTACCGTATAGACTTATTTGATAATGAAATAGACAGTATCAGAACATTTGATCCGGAAACTCAACGCAGTATTGAACATGTTGACAGTATTGCCTTATTACCGGCCAAAGAATTCCCATTAGATGAGTCGGGAGTACGAACATTTCGTAACCGCTGGCATGAACGTTTTGATGTTGATCACCGTGAATGCCCCATTTATCAAGATGTCAGTCATGCTATTGCACCCGCAGGAGTAGAGTATTACTTGCCTTTATTTTTTGAGAAATGCGCTACTTTGTTTGACTATTTACCAGAAAACACCACCGTTTTTTCTCTACCGGGGATTGAAGCGGCCGGTGATCGATACTGGCGAGAAATACATAATCGTTATGACAGCCGCTGTGGCGACTTACAACGCCCCATACTGACACCCAAGGAAATTTTCACCCCTGTTGCTGACGTTTTCGCGGCAATGAGGCAGTTTCCACATTGCGCCATCAATCAATCCGATAAGGCACACATCGACTTTACCTGCCAACCCTTGCCGGACCTGTCTGTTGATTCACAGGCAGAACACCCTTTTTCTGCTCTGGAAAATTTTATTGCGACATACGCTCAACGCATACTATTTTGCGCAGAAACAGCAGGTAGACGTGAAACATTATTGGATTTATTTAAACCGCTTGGCATCAAACCTGAACTTGTCGATAACTGGCATTCATTCGCCTGCGGTGAGATGCCATTAGCCATTACCGAAACGCAAATTGAACAGGGTTTTATGCTTGAACAACCCGGCGTGGTTGTTATTACAGAAACACAATTATTTGGCAATCAGGTGAAACAACGGCGGCGACGTAAAAGTTCACAGGATATTAATGAACATATTATTAAAAATCTTACTGAGCTTAAAGTGGGTGCGCCAGTCGTCCATATCGATCACGGTGTTGGTCGTTATCAAGGTTTACAAACGCTGTCGCATGGCGGTAATGATGAACAACTACAACAAGAATTTTTGACGTTAGTTTATGCCGACGATGCCACACTCTATGTGCCGGTCACACAACTACACCTTATTAGTCGTTACAGTGGCAGTGAGGAAACGTTAGCCCCGTTACACAAGCTAGGCAGTGATCAATGGCGCAAAGCCAAGGAAAAAGCCGCCACAGAGGTACGCGATGTTGCCGCAGAGTTACTCGCTATTTACGCAAAACGTGATGCCCGTGAGGGTTTTGCCTACCCGGATGACGATAGCAGTCAAGGGGATTACGAACGCTTTTCTGCCAGTTTCCCCTTTGAGGAAACACCTGACCAAGAAACTGCCATTGAGGCTGTACGTAATGATATGCTCAGTAAAAAACCCATGGATCGATTGGTGTGTGGTGATGTCGGTTTCGGTAAAACAGAAGTCGCTATGCGCGCAGCCTTTATTGCTACTCATGCAGGTAAGCAGGTAGCTGTTTTAGTGCCCACCACATTATTGGCACAACAGCATTATGAAAATTTTGTTGATCGATTTGTTGACTGGCCTGTTAATATTGATGTTGTTTCGCGTTTTCGTAGCGCATCCGATATTAAGAAAATATCAACAAATTTAAATCAAGGAAACACCGATATTATTATCGGTACGCATAAAATTCTGAGTAGTGATTTTGATTTTACATCCTTGGGCTTATTGATTATTGATGAAGAACACCGTTTTGGTGTGCAACAAAAAGAAGCGATTAAAGCACTACGTAGTGAGGTTGATATTCTTACCTTAACCGCCACCCCGATTCCACGTACCTTAAATATGGCAATGCATAGTATTCGAGATTTATCGATTATTGCTACCCCTCCTGCTCGCAGGCTGTCTGTAAAAACCTTTGTTAGACCGTATGATGGTAATTTGATTAAAGAGGCAATATTGCGAGAATTACTGCGCGGCGGTCAGGTCTACTTTTTACACAACGAAGTAAAAAGTATTGAAAAAGCCTCAAGAGACTTGGAAACACTGGTTCCTGAGGCTCGTGTGGGTGTTGCTCACGGACAATTGCGTGAAAAAGAACTAGAACAAGTCATGTCTGACTTTTACCATCAAAAATATAATATATTGATGTGCTCTACCATTATTGAAACCGGTATCGATATTCCCAATTCGAACACCATCATTATTGAACGTGCCGATAAATTTGGGCTGGCACAATTACATCAATTACGCGGCCGTGTGGGTCGTTCCCATCATCAGGCTTATGCCTACCTATTAACACCACCACCCAAGGTAATGACAGCGGATGCGGAAAAACGTCTGGAAGCCATTGCTCAGGCAGATGATTTAGGAACAGGCTTTACACTAGCAACACACGATCTTGAAATTCGTGGCGCCGGTGCACTATTGGGTGATGAACAAAGCGGGCAAATGCAATCTATCGGCTTTACTCTGTACATGGATATGTTGGAACAAACCATTAAAGCGATTAAAGAAGGCAAAGACATTAATGCTGAGACATTAATACCCGACAACACGGATATTAATTTACATATCCCTGCACTCATCCCCGACGATTATATACCGGATGTGCATACGCGCCTGATTTTTTACAAGCGTTTATCATCATTAGAAACCGAAAAGGAGTTTGAAGAATTACAAGTTGAAATGATAGATCGTTTTGGGTTGTTACCGGAGGCCTTAAAATATTTGATTAGGGTGACACAGATTAAGCAGTTAGCACAAAAAACAGGCATCGATAAGATTGATGCTAATGCTCGACGAGGATCGATTGAATTTGGCAATAATCCGGCTATTGATCCATTAAGCATTGTAAAAATGGTGCAAAATCAACCACACATTTACCAATTACGTGGCGCGAGTCAGTTAATCTTTCAACAGGAGATGAAAACAGCTGAAGAACGTTTAATGACAGTTGAAACACTGTTATATAAATTGGTTAATAATCCTATATAAAGCTACAATTGCACACTATGAATACATTCTCTTTTATTGCTGCCATTTTGTTTTCACTATCAAGCTTGATGTGGAGTACGTCTGCTATTGCTCAGAATGCAGGGCGTTGGTATCAAGTGGAGATATTGGTGTTTAAGCGCTCATTTGAAACTGCGAATAATGAATTGTGGGATAAGGATTTACGTCTTAGTTATCCAGAAAATACTCGTTATATTCAAAAAACACTACCGAATGCTGCGCATTATCTAGGCGGGCATAATTATACACTGAAGAAAAGTGGACAATACGAAGTACTCTTTCACAACGCTTGGAATCAACAAATGTGGAAGAAAGACGAGTCGCCCGCCTTCGTCATTCGTGGTGGTGCATCCTACGGAACACACAGAGAACTTGAAGGCACCATTCGTATTCACATTGGACGTTATTTACATGTGACCACAGACCTGTGGCTGAGTGATTTTATATCAAAAACATCGGCGATAACATCAAGTGGAAGTGGGCTTAGCTTGCCGAGACTACCGAATGCAGTCAGTGCTTCAACGGGAGGGTTCTACCCTTCCCGTATCGTTGCCTTGCGTGAAACAAGACGTATGAGAAGCAAGGAAACACACTATATTGATCACCCCTTAATGGGAGTGTTGGTGCATATGATTCCTATTGAGGCACCCAGTGCCAATAAGGACTAAAGACAAGTAACCTCTTCAGCCTGCAACCCTTTATCACCTTTTGCAAGGCTGAATTCCACATTCTGCCCTTCATTCAGTGAACGGTAACCATCACCTTGAATATTGCGATAGTGCACAAAAATATCTTCTGCTTTTTCATCACAAGTAATAAACCCATACCCACGAGAATTATTGAACCACTTAACCACACCGGAACTACGATCGGACATAACTGAACTCCTGAAAACCTCTAACTTATTTTTATAATGCGTTATATATTTTTGCTGCAGTGCAGCTAAGTTGTTGTTTTTAATGCCAAAAAAGTCATTTTGCAACAAATGCCATTCTGCGACAACAAAAAGTAATTGTCTACTTTTTCAAGCTGGAATTAGTGATCTAATGCAAGAAATTCAATTAAATGTGGTAAAAAGTGACGAATTGCTGCCGTTTCTTCTGCAATTAATTTCATCATTGCTGATATCGATAATTCTTCGCTGGCAATTCCAGGCGCCCAGTTCACCACGGTATTGATCGCGGCATAATCAATATCTAATTCCCGAGCCAATGCGGCTTCTGGCATTGCTGTCATCCCCACGACATCACACCCCTCATTTTTTAAACGTAATACCTCTGCAGCGGTTTCCAATCGGGGCCCTTGGGTACAACAGTAAGTCGCGTAATTCACATGGGGAATTTCTTGATGATCCAGAAATGCAATGATTCGTTGTCGTAATGCCTCACTATAAGGGTGCGTAAAATCGATATGATTCACACCCGATATGGCATCGTTTTTACCATCAAAAAACGTATGCTCACGCGCGTAAGTATAATCAATGATCTGATGAGGAATCACCATTGAGCGTGGTGCCATAACAACACTGATACCACCGACAACATTACAGGCAATAATTTTTGTGACACCTAAAGATTGCAACAACCACAGAGTGGCATGGTAATTAATCATATGGGGCGGGTATTGATGATTGGCGCCGTGACGCGCTAAAAAAATGACCGGAATCTCATGATAAACAAATGTAATCACACCGTCCGAGTGATGGCCATACGGTGTATCTTTAATGATCGTTTGTGTGTGTTCGATATCATTTAACTGATCCATTCCTGAACCACCGAGAATTGCAATAGTCATGCTGACTCCTTTGGTAGGGCAAAGATGCCAGGTGCATTACGATATTTGCCTTGATAATCCAAACCAAATCCAAACACATAGCGATCGTCAACATCCAAGGCAATATAATCGGGATAATCATTATTCACCTTGCGTTGATGTTTTTTATTTAACAGCACTGCTGAAGCAACGCTTTTTGCTCCCTGTTTATAACAGTATTCTGTGATAGATTTTACTGTTTTTCCTTCATCAAAAATATCGTCTACTAATACAACCGCTCGCCCTTCCAATGAATGCTGAGGATAACTTAACCACTCCACATCATGTCCAGAGGTGGTGTTACGGTAACGTGTGGCATGACAATAATCGATATCCAGAATGATATTTAATTTGGGCAATAAATGCCCCGCTGTTACGAGCCCGCCATTCATAACGGTAATCATTAATGGTGTTGCCTCTTTGTAATCAGACTCAATGACCAATGCCATATCAGAAAGCGCTCGATCAATTTGTGCAAGGCTATAGAGTTGATCAACACCATCCATAAAAGCATCCATACTAACTCCCCGCACTTGTCATCGTGCTAATTAACCGTGTTATTTTTTGATAACGTTCGAAATTTTTAAGCTCGCTCAATTGCCAGTGTTGCCGAGCAGACATTTTTTTGAGCCGAGTTACGCTATCATTACTGGCAGAATAATGATCGATTTCCAGTGTTTGAATGACTTCTTTGGCACCCTCACGGTTATTACACACAAGCACCATATCACATCCCGCTTGCAATGCCATCTGAGCCCTCTGCCCATAGCTACCCGCGGCCACGGCTCCTTCCATACTTAAATCATCACTAAAGATTACGCCCTGAAACTGAAGCTGCTGCCGCAAGATTGTTTGCAACCAATAGGATGAAAAACCCACGGGCTGATTATCGACGTCAGGAAAGACAATATGTGCGGGCATTAAGGCATCAACATCTGACATCAAGGCCTTAAAGGGCACCAGATCGTGCTGCTCTATTTCGGTATAAGGTCGCAAGTCTTGCGGAAGTACCAAATGGCTATCGCCTGTAACGCTGCCATGCCCTGGAAAATGTTTCCCCGTGGCGGCCATACCCGCATCGTGCATGCCTTCAATAAAGGCACCGGCAAGATCACTCACTTCTTCAGGTACCGGAGAGAAAGAACGATCAGCAATGACGTCACAATGGTGATCGTCAACGTCCAATACAGGTGCAAAACTGAAATCAATGCCAGTTGTTAGTAAGTCAACAGCCATTAACCAGCCACAATCCTTGACAAGATTCAGCGCTGCTGTAGGTTGTTTGCGGTAGAGGGGTAAGAACTGTTGCATAGCGGGCAGGCGGGTAAAGCCGTTTTTAAAGCGCTGTACACGCCCTCCTTCTTGATCAACAGCAATCAACATATCATTATTAATAGATTTTATTTCTTTAGTTAATTCAGATATCTGAGAATAACTTTTAAAGTTCCTTGAGAAGTATATTACCCCCCCAACCAGTGGATGTAAGAGTAATTCCCGATCTTCAGAGCTCAGGTATTCACCCTCAACATCAAGCATAACAGGGCCAATTGGCATGATAGTGTATTCCTTAATACATGGCCGGTTAACATACGGGGCACCTTGCCCACTGTCAAGAATGTGTTGCGCTCACCAGAAAAAGACTGTATAAAGACACAAGACTGTATAAAAAAACATGGCTTAAAAGAGGATATTCCTATGATCAAGCTAACCGCCCGCCAACAAGAGGTCTTAACGCTGATCAAGCAAAACATTGACGAAACCGGCTACCCACCAACGCGGGCAGAAATAGCAGAAACCTTAGGCTTTCGCTCCGCTAATGCGGCAGAAGAGCATCTACGTGCGCTGGCTCGTAAAGGCGCAATAGAAATTGTACCGGGTGCTTCTCGCGGTATTCGCCTGCCAGACGCCCATAATGACTCAGGCATCCCCATTGTTGGACGTGTTGCTGCAGGTAGCCCAATATTGGCTGAAGAACACATTAACGATTACTGTAATATTCCTTCAGAATTTTTTCACCCCAGTGTGGATTACTTTTTGGAAGTGAATGGGGACAGTATGATTGATGTCGGTATTTTTGACGGGGACTTATTAGCTGTTCATCAAACGCAACAGGCCACCAATGGACAGATTGTTGTCGCGCGCATCGGTGAAGAAGTCACCGTTAAACGCTTTCAGCGAGATAGTGGCAGTCCTATTGTTAAATTGATTGCTGAAAACCCGGATTATGATCCTATTGTTGTTGATCTCAACACTCAAGACCTCTCAATTGAAGGTCTGAGTGTTGGCGTTATGCGACGGTCGTAGATACGGTTTAAAAAATAATGATGCGTCTGCAACACTTACCAAGTCACTATTTTTTCTTGGGTGATGCTTTTTTCTTAGCAGGCGCTTTTTGTTGTTTGACGGGAGCGGTCTCAATCCACTTGCCTCCCTGATAAAACGCTTTCCAACCCGTCGCCTTACCCTCTATTTCCGATTGCACATATTGCTCTTTGGTTTTACGGCTGTAACGAATAACCGTTGGATTCCCGTCGCTGTCTTCTATCGGAGCCGAAAATAGGAAACTGTATTTTTTATCAATTTCTTTTTTGTGGGGAATAATTTCTGCAACGAGTGGTGCGCGTGTTTCGCGGTTTTTGGGGAATTGGCTCGCCGCAAGAAATAGACCACTAGCACCATCACGTAGGATATAGGTATCATCTACTTTTTGGCACGGTAATTCTGGCATGGGAACCGGATCCATTTTCGGTGGGGCAGCTTCACCATTACGCAATAATTTACGAGTATTTTTACAGTCTTCATTAACGCAACCAAAATATTTACCAAAGCGGCCATTCTTCAGTTGCATTACACTATCACACTTGTCGCACTCTAAGGTCGGCCCTTCATAGCCTTTAATTTTAAAGGTACCCTCTTCAATTTCATAACCCGCACAGTCTGGATTGTTGCCACAAATGTGAAGTTTGCGTTTTTCATCGAGCAAATAACTATCCATCGCAGCTTGACATAAAGAACAACGACGCTTGTTACGCAACTGTAGCATTTCTTGTTCTTCGGCTTCTTCATGGTCGTCCGTCACATTTACTGCTTCGTCACCAGAAGTGAGATTCATTGTTGTTTTACAGCGTTCTTTAGGAGGTAAAGAATATCCTGAACAACCTATAAAAACTCCGGTACTCGCGGTACGAATCTGCATACTAAGACCACAAGTGGTACAAGGGATAGTCGTTTCTGTTGGATTGTTTTTACGCATTCCCTGTTCATTGGATTGTGCCTGCGTTAATTTTTCAGAAAAGCCGTTATAAAACTCATCCAATAAATCACGCCAGTTGCGCTTACCTTCTGCAACATCATCCAATGATTCTTCCATTTTGGCTGTAAAGCCATAATCTAGTAAGTCTGCAAAGTTTTCTACTAAGCGGTCAGTGACGATATCTCCCATTTTATCGGCATAAAAACGACGACTTTCAGTGTGGACATAACCACGATCTTGAATGGTCGAAATAATAGAAGCATAAGTCGATGGCCGACCAATCCCTTGTTTCTCTAATTCTTTCACTAGGCTAGCTTCTGTATAGCGCGCGGTTGGTTTAGTGAAATGTTGTTTGGGGTCGAGCTGCTTAAGGTTAAGTACATACCCCACTTTAATATCCGGCAATTCGATATCTTCCTCTTTTTTGGATGCCGGGGGCATAACTTTCATATAGCCATCGAAACGAACAACTCGCCCGCGAGTGCGCAGCTCAAAATTATCGGCAGTCACCACAATAGAGGTGCTAGTGAATTTTGCATCAGACATTTGGCAGGCAACAAACTGCTGCCAGATTAAACTATACAGGCGTTCAGCATCGCGCTCCATGCCACTCAGTTGTGTCGGTGACACATTCATACTGGATGGGCGGATCGCTTCGTGTGCCTCTTGCGCCCCTTCTTTGCTGGAATAACTACGTGGGGTTTCCGGCAAATATTTTTTACCGTATTTTTCCTGAATATAATCTCGACAGGAGGCAACCGCTTCGGCACTGAGATTCGTTGAGTCTGTACGCATATAGGTAATATAACCTGCCTCATACAAACGTTGCGCCAACATCATGGTCTTTTTAACAACAAAACCTAAACGAGTACTCGCCGTTTGCTGCAATGTCGATGTAATAAATGGCGCTCCGGGTTTGGAACTGGTTGGTTTATCGTCACGCTTGCTGACTGTGTATTCAGCAGGATTAAGCCGTGCCAGTGCAGCGTCTGTTTGTTCTTTGTTTGAGGGACGAAAATTAACACCGTCCTGTTTTTTAACCTCACAGATAAGAGGAGTTTGCTCGGCAGTTAACAACTGCGCTGCAACTGTCCAATACTCCTCGGGAATGAAGGCCCGTATTTCGCGCTCACGCTCTACCACAAGGCGTACAGCAACGGACTGTACGCGTCCGGCAGATAGCCCACGTGCAATTTTTTCCCACAGCAAGGGGGACACCATGTACCCCACGACACGATCAAGAAAGCGACGAGCCTGCTGTGCATCTACTCGATGTTGATCCAGCATACCCGGATTTTCAAATGCTTTTTGAATCGCGCTTTTGGTAATCTCATTAAAAACAACTCGACGGTAGCGCTCATCACTGCCGCCTATTGCCTGTTGCAGATGCCAGGCAATGGCCTCCCCTTCTCTATCCAAATCCGTGGCAAGATAAACCGTATCCGCATCCTCAGCCAGCTTTTTAAGCTCATTGACGACTTTTTCTTTGTTCGGAAGTATCTCGTAGCGGGCTTCCCAGTTGTTGTCAGGGTTTATCCCCATACGATTGACAAGCTGTTCACGGCTCTTTTTGGCCTTATAGACCGCTTTTTCTTCCGGAGACATCTTGCGGGTCAATGCGGCCTGTTTCGCTCTGGCTTTTGCATCTACGGGTTTTTTTGCCGATCCGATGGTCGGCAAATCACGAATATGGCCGACACTGGATTTAACAACAAAGTCTTTACCCAAATACTTGTTAATCGTTTTCGCTTTGGCGGGTGACTCGACAATGACAAGGGATTTACCCATAACACTCGGCTCTAATTTAACTGCAAAGGGAGGCATATATAAGTGCAGAAACTGTATTGGTCAAGTCATTCTTGCGATTATTTTTTTCTTTAGCCCCTCTAAAAGGGTGCCCAAAAAAACAATAAGACATTGTTTTTAAATGATATTTTTAACTTATCTCAAGTTTTAAAAATAATTGCCGAAACCCTCTTGGGAAATCTTTGTTTTTATAACTGGCCGATGGTATGAGTGCATTTAGTAGCCTGATCGTTCTTATTATTATTGCTATATTAGCAATGAGCGCTGTTGCCTATAGCAATTTTTTGACCGAAAAGCGTAAACAAACCAGCTTACGACTGGAAAAAATGAAGATTCGGGTAGAAGAGCTGGAGGATGTTGTACTTGCATTGGATAGTATGTGTGAAAGGCGCCTACTTGCACGGCTAGTCAATGATGAAATCATTGAGATTTACGAAGGCATGATTCACATTAACCCCAAAGCCGTTTATTTGAATGCCGGATTGTCCAATGCTCAAATGCGGTCTAATGAGCTCAGTGATGAAAGTGGATACCGTCATGTATCACGGATATGTAAAAGCGATGCACAGATTGCTCGTTATACGGCCTATTTAACAGAGGCGCTGGCAATCCTGCGTAAACAACATGCTGGAGGAAAAATAACGGGTCATGAAATACAAGATTTCGTTTTAGAAATAGAGTGGTTACAACTGCAAATTAAAGTAGTTTCAAACATTGTTCAAGGGCATAAAGCGTATACCAAACAAGATATTTTGACGGCTAATGCTTTCTATAAAAAAGCACAAAACGAATTATTGCGATCGTCTCACCCCGATGAACGTCGCCATAAAATGATCTCTCAGTTATCCGATGTACTTTTTGGCCGACGTAAATCAATTGATGAAGAGCTTATGCCAGAGGCAGAGTTTAATCCAGATATTGAGTTAAACGAAGAGCAATTAGAACTACTCGCGCAACAAAATTCAGAGCAACCACCAGAAGATTTATCTGCTTAGTCATACCAATAGCGACGATAATAGCTACGCCATCGCTCAAGGTGCCACTGATTATCAATCAATGTGAAGCGGATCGCTCCTTCTTTTGCAGTATTGAGCAGATGGCTACCCTGCTCTGTATAACGTCTAACAATATTCGGGTGAGGATGATTATAATGATTGCGATAACCTGCCGTAACAATTGCCCATGTGGGTGAAAGCTTTGCAATCCACTGTTTACTTGATGATGTCTTACTCCCGTGATGAGGCACCAAGAGAATATCAACAGGCTTAAAGAAAGACAGCTCTTGCAACATTCGGGACTCCACTGATGACTCGATATCACCCGCTAAAAAAATAGTGTTGTTTTTATAACGAATGGATAATACACAAGAAAAATTATTACTTTTTTCTGTGCGACTTGATGATGCCAAAAATCCTTCCGTAGGCCATAGCACACGAAATTCAACATCATCCAAGGACCAATATTGTCCCGCAACACATTGACTGGCAGGCAATTCGGTATGGTAAGTCATCGATTGTGGCTGACCCGCAACAATCCTCTTCGTCGTTATATTTTTTAACAACCCACTCACTCCACCCGCATGATCATTATCGCCATGAGAGACGTTTAGTGTATCAATATTAGCTTTATTAAGGCCGTGCAAAGAAGGCCCAATAATGTGTTCTCCCACATTGAATTTACGACTAAATGTTCTACCAGTATCGTATATCACTTGGTGATTCTTGGTTTCGATCGCTATAGCCGTTCCCTGTCCAGCATCAAAAAAAGTCAGCCTTAAAGAAAAGTCATCGTGCCTCTTGAAAAACAATATACCGACAAAGGGAATTGCAACCACCCACCGAACAATTCCTCTGGGAGAAAAATAAAATAACACACCGAAAAACACTATAATGGCAAATAACAATGTTATGTTCACTGGCACCGACAGGCTATGAGAACGTGAAAAATTATCAACATATTCAATAATTACTTCGAAAAAAATCAGTGATTGTTCTACGTAGAAAAAAAACCATGATGCGACATTATGGAGTAAAACATTGTCGATAATATTAGCCGACAGTAAAAAAACAAACTAATAAAGAGTAAGGGAACAACAAGTAAAGAAATCCACGGAATCACCAAAAAATTAACGATTGGCGCCATAATATTTAGGGCATAAAGCCAATAAGCTCCCATCCCTGCAAGGCCTAAAAACACCAACATCTGGGATTGAACTAATGAAGACACATAAGAAAAAAAACCGCTTTTACCGTTATTGGTATATCCGTAAAAGCCGTAAAGAAGTATTGCAACTGCTCCAAATGAGAACCAAAATCCTTGCTAATATACTGCCAACGGATCTAATAGTGAGACAGTAAATAATGCAAATGAAAAGCAATACCATGGAGAGATATGGCGCTTAACCATTAAAAACATATGGCAGCATATAATCATTGCTAATGCTCTCTGAGTGGGCAGAGTAAACCCTGCGAGAAGACTATAAAAAAACAGCGAATACTTGTGAAAAAACAATAGCAAGATATTGATGGTAACCGCTAATTATTTTAAGTAGAGCCAATATTTTTTGTAATAATTGACCAAACCAAAAACCGATCATTGCGGCCAAGCCAATATGCAATCCTGAAATAGCCATTAAATGGATAGTGCCCGTTGACACTAATCTTTGCCACTGTTGAGCGTTCAGCCACTGCGTTTCTCCAACAAGCAAGCCAGCAATATAGGGGACAACATCTTGATTTTTTGAATATTGACGCAATAAAGACAATACCTTCCAGCGCCATTGATCAAGCCCTGAATTGGCGCTATCATTGAGCAACATCATAGGTTTTCCAGATACGACATAACCTGTTGCGCGTATCTTTTTTTTATTAAATATAGCTGATAATCGAAACCAAATGGATTAAAAAAACCCCGAGGACGACGCAGCTTCACATAGAAATACCAACGTTTTCCGGGTGATATATTTTTGATAATAGAATTATCAATTGATGCGTTAAAATAGATACTAAGACTCACCTTTTTTGTAAAGTTAAATTTTTTTGAAGATTCAATATCAAATAAAAATTTAACTTTATGCTCTTCAATAACGGGGATGCCCTTAACAACACCAACCACCTCAAATGATTTATCTTCTATATGATGCGGTAGCTGTTGAGCCAAGGTTAACTGTCCACAAATCAATCCAAACATCAAGCCCGTACTGATACTCAAGCCTGCGATATTGCGTTTGTATGCACAGGCACACCCAATGATAATGACGATAACAATTAAAATTGAAGGGAGTGTAGGCAATAGACCAACACTTAAAATTGCTATGGAGGATAAAATAAAATAACGCATACTTTCTTCCCTGAAAGACGATTTTACGCTAAGATTACGGCTTTAATTAACGGCTATATCAACACAAGAATACCGTTTGTATGCTAACCATCATCACAACACCTGCATTGACCAATAACGACGTATGGTTAACTGTCAGATGGGAGTGTAACGTATATCCATCTGGTGTTATAGACCCCCAGACTCCTAGGGTGCCGTATTTTATCGTCAATAACACGAGCTTTTTACCTGCCTAGACGCTGGAAGGATATTATCTGTTTTATGTTATACCAACACCGTGCCTTATTATTGATCCTTTTAATGCCTTTTTTTATTACTGCTTGTAATACTGGTATACCCCCAAAACCTCAGCCAGCCCAAGAAATCGTTAAAACCGACGAACAGCATGCTCAGCAGTCGACAAAAAGTACCGTTGATAATATATGGCAACGTATTCATCAGGGGTATGGTTTAAACAGCTATGTAATCCCGACTATAGGAAAACAGCGTATTGAAAGTATATTGACGCGCTACCGTAGACACCCTGAAGATATTGCCAATCAACTACAGGCGTCAACACCTTATCTATTTTATATTGTTGAGCAATTAGAAAAAAATCATCTGCCGCTGGAATTAGCACTCCTACCATTGGTAGAAAGCCGCTACGACCCCTTTGCTTTTTCCAGCGGGCGTGCATCAGGACTATGGCAATTTATACCCGGTACCGGTAAACGTTTTGGGCTTCATGAAAACTGGTGGTTAGATGAGCGTCGAGATATTGTCGAATCAACACAGGCCGCAATTAAATACTTTAAAATACTCAACAATCATTTTGAGGGTAATTGGTTACATACGATTGCGGCATATAATGCCGGTGAAGGGACAATACTAAGAGCGATAAAACAGAATAAACATGCCTCCAAGCCGACGGATTACTGGTCATTACCTATTCCCAAAGAAACACGCTTCTATATTCCCAAGCTATTGGCATGGGCGGATATTATTGTCAATCACAAAGCCTACAATATCCGTCTTCCAACGATTACCAGCAAACCCTATTTTTCTGTTGTTGATGTCGGTTCACAAATAGATTTTTCACACCTTGCGGAAATTAGCCAATTAAGTATCAAAGAAATCTATCAATTAAATCCGGCTTACCACCGCTGGGCGACAGATCCCAGTCCTCCTCATCGTTTGTTATTCCCGGTTGATATTGCCGATAAGGTGATTCAGGCTCTGGATCAATACCCTGTCGACAAACGTATCCGCTGGCAACGTTACCGTATCAAGTCTGGTGACTCTCTAAGCGAAATATCAAAAAAATTTGGTGTTAGTAAAGCGGTTATTAAAAGTATCAATCATTTAGAAACAGATGTAATACGCACAGGAAAAACTTTATTGATACCTCAGGCCCAAAAGGGACAAAATTTTTATGCCAAACGCCCCGACGAAATTCTTGCCACTCGTTATGCAAAACACAAAGAACGCAAGATCGTTTATAGCGTACGTAACGGTGATAGCCTCTATAGCATTGCCAAACGTTTTCGCGTCACCATTAACAATATCAAGCGTTGGAATAATTTAAAAAGGCAGAAATATATACAACCTGGACAAAAGCTAAAACTCTACATAAGCCTCACAGATCAAGCGCGTGTATTTTAGTAAGAAATCGACAGTAAAATAACAATAGGCAAAAAGGGCTTATTAATGAAAAATATGCTAGACTCAGTTCAAAAATAGTCTTCTCTTTGGAATAACTTATGATTTTACCTGTTATTTTGTCTGGTGGTTCGGGTACACGCCTGTGGCCCTATTCACGCTCACTTTATCCCAAACAATTTTTACCCTTGGTTTCAGAAGAAACCATGCTACAAAGCACTATCACGCGTTTGCTTGCATTTGAGAACAAGGAAACACTCATTGGCTCCCCATTGGTGATATGCAACGAAGAACATCGGTTTATGGTGGCCGAACAACTACGTGCTCTCGATATTAAACCTCAAGATATTATTCTCGAACCCTTCGGTAGAAATACTGCCCCCGCTATTGCGCTCGCAGCACTGGCACACCCAGATGCGCTACTGATGGTATTGCCGGCTGATCATGTTATTCAAGATATTGACGCGTTTGAAAAAGCCGTAAGAACCGCGGAAATAGAGGCTCAAGACGACCAACTGGTTACTTTTGGTATTGTTCCAACAAATCCTGAAACAGGTTACGGCTATGTAAAAACCGGTGCGCTTCGCTCCAGTGGTGCGGCTGAGGTGCAAGAATTTGTAGAGAAGCCAGATTTGGAAACAGCAGAAAAATATTTATCGTCAGAAAACTATTTATGGAATAGCGGCATGTTTTTATTTAAATCATCCCGTTATCTCAAAGAATTGGAAGTCCACAACCCCGACATTATTGCCGTCTGTCAGGCAGCTCTCGCTAAAGCGAAAAAAGATCTTGATTTCATTCGTATTGATGCACAAGAATTCGAAAAATGCCCTGACGACTCTATTGATTATGCCGTCATGGAGAAAACATCCTCTGCTGTCGTTGTTCCAATTGATGCAAAATGGAATGATGTTGGCTCTTGGTCTGCCCTTTGGGAGGTTTCACCTCAGGATCAAGATGGCAATGTACTTAAAAAAGGCAATGGTGATGTTATAACGCTGGACTCTACAGACTGCTATATTCAGGCAGAGCATAAATTAATTGCCACTATAGGGCTAAAAAGCGCCGTTATTGTGGAGACAGATGATGCCATAATGGTAGCTGATAAAAATTGTGTGCAAGATGTTAAAACTATTGTTAAACAATTAATGGAAGAGAATCGCAGTGAGGTGAACCTACACCGTAAAGTCTACCGTCCGTGGGGATATTACGATTCTATTGATGCCGGTGAACGTTTTCAGGTCAAACGCATCGTCGTCAACCCAGGCGCGCAGTTGTCATTACAAATGCATCATCATCGCGCCGAACATTGGATTGTTGTTCAGGGAACCGCCGAAGTTCGCTGTGGTGAGAAAACGATGTTGCTCAGTGAAAATCAGTCAACCTATATACCATTAGGTGAGGTACACCAACTAGCAAATCCTGGTAAGTTCCCTTTGGAAATGATTGAAGTACAATCCGGCTCCTATCTTGGGGAAGATGACATAGTGCGGTTTGAAGATATCTATGGAAGAACAGATAAGAAATAAGGTCTACTTCGATATTGCATTAATCAGCGATACTTCACTATAGGATAAACCACTACGGCGAGCAGTTTCTTCGACACTATAGCCTTGATGAAGTAATTGACGGCTAACTTCGTGGGCATCCGCTTTTCCAGCCGCCAATGGATTTTCAATCACTCGTAATGATGGCGACCCTGTTGTCTTTTGTTGAGAAGTATGAATCTTTTTCTCAAGTTGAATAAGTTGTTGTCCCATACCAATAGCACTGTTGTTTGCTACAGATAATTCATGCTGTAATCGATCAATTTTTTTTTGCAAATGATGCGACTGCCGAGAATTTACCCATACAACAGATAAAGTAAAGACTAAAACAACACTAAACAACACAAGCTCATTGGCATACATCCCATTTTTAAACGTGAGTATACTTGCAAGATTAACATTGGTAACCATAATTACATCTTTTTAAACGTCTTGAAGTTCAGCCCATTCGGAATCGGTTAATAGCTTATCCAACTCAATCAAAATGAGTAACTCTTCGTTTTTATGGCAAACACCTTGAATAAATTTTGCACTTTCATCATTGCCAACATTAGGTGCTGTCTCAATTTCCGATGGTCGTAAATAAACGACTTCTGCCACACTATCAACCAAGATACCAATGACATGGCTATCTGCTTCAATAATGACAATACGTGTATTTTCTGTAAGCTCTCCTGGCTCTAAACCAAAGCGATGACGAGTGTCAATAACAGTAACAACGTTACCGCGCAGGTTAATGATACCCAGAACATAGGCCGGCGCTCCGGGAACGGGAGCAATTTCAGAGTGTCTTAGCACCTCTTGAACCTGCATAACATTAACACCGTAGGTTTCACCCGACAAACGGAATGTTACCCACTGAAGTACAGTGTCATCACTGGTTTTGGTTTGTGCCGCATTGCTCGCCATCTATCAATCCTCTAATAACTTAGTTATCTCTATTCACTATAGTTAAAGCTGGCACCTCTGCCAGCGATTTCCACAAAAAATCATGAAAATTTTCGCTTATGACCTATTGCTGACGTTGTAATACACCAGCGAATGTAGGAATATCCAAAAGAACACAAAGGTGATCTTTCAGTGTGCCAGCAACCCATTGACGCTGCTGACGGTTCTTGCGCCATTTGATCGTATTTGGGTCAATCGTTACTGGCTGATACATGCTATCAATCGCCAAGCCCCAGCCTGAATCATTGATAGGTAAACAATAGTGATACTGCTTAACCTCGGTTTCTTTATAGCTCTCAGGCATAATAAATAGCTCTGTATCCACTATTTTTATATTTCCTATTAGTGTTTTTTTAAGTCCCATACACCACTTTGGCTGCTCAAAAAGTGGGGTGAGTTTATCGTCCAGAGGATAAATACCATCCAGAGCTCTCAGTGGAAGTGCAAGATGAACCCCTCTTACGGTTACCAAGAGAACATCAAACGGTTTTTGAGCCCATTCAGGGCGTCCGTTATCATTCCATAAATATGGTAACGGGTGAGATTGTGCTTGATGGTTAACGGGTTCCTCGATAACGGCAGGCACAGTATGGGTAATGAGTGATGAATCCAGAATATCCTCAGGTACAGGAGCAAGATTCTTTAGCAGGCTTTGTAGTTGCTCTTTTTGCCACTTTTGTAATGATGGGTTAACCTCTAGTGGTTCTTGTTCTGCGACAGAGACCTCAGGCGTTGGCTCATTCAGTACAGCCAATTCGTGATCATCCAGCAAGTCATCAAAATAACCTTGTAGTTGTTGTTGAGGGCGTTTTATGGACATATTCATATCACAGTAACACTTTACGAGAGGGGCGATGGTGTGTTTTTCCTTGCTTTAAGCGCTCGTGTTGCTGTTTGTATAAGTGGTACTGCTCGGCAGACTGCAATAGCCATTTATACAATTTACGGTACGCTTGTAGAACATGACTACGAGAATCCAGTAAATGCGGTGGCAACCCTTCTTTACTGGCATCACGTAAACGCGTATCGACGGGTATTTTTTCTGGCCAAGTATTTAGTCCGTATTTAAAACGAATTTTTTGCAAGGATTCAACACATGCTTGTGTACGTTGATCATACATGGTGGGCACAATAAGGTAATCCAGTTCGCGCTGTCTTGAATGGCCTAGCATACGCAATGTATGCACAATACGCTCCAGACCCTTAATGGCAAGATGTTCTGTTTGAACCGGAATTACCAGCCGGTTGCATGCGGCTAACGCATTAATTAGTAACACACCTAATACTGGCGGCGAATCGATTATCACCAGATCAAAATCATCACGCAACTGCCCTACTGCCTTGGCAAGAACAAGTCCCAAACCTTCTCTGGTAATCGCTTTACGCTCCAGTGTTGCCAGTGCAGTTGATGCCTGTAATAACACCATATTTTTAAATGATGTTGGTGTTAACAGCTGTGCAATAGACTCGACAGAAGTCGCCACACCCTCCTCAAACAAGGTAAAAGAACTTAATGGCGTATTATCTGGATTGCCGCCAAAATAACAGGTTAATGAACCCTGCGGATCCAGATCAACCATCAGCACACGCTTACCCTCTTCAGCAGCTAAACCTGCCAAAGTCACGGTTGTGGTGGTTTTACCAACGCCACCTTTCTGATTAGCAATAGTCCACACTTGCACGATAGCCTTCCTGTTAATTCGTCATTTTTCAGTCACTGTTGATGTATGGTTAATATGAGGCAAATAACATGCCTTTCTTGACTGTATTTATTTTTTAGGGTTATTTCTTGGCAGGTCGGGATCACTAGAGAACAGATACTCGACATTTTCTAAAATAACGGGTGGCACCTAAGGTAAAGGTTGTTTAGTGGCCTCGACAGGTTCTTTTAATCCCTGTAGTTGTTGTATCGGGCGGTATCGCGGATGTTTACCGATCATCAATGAAATACGACGATTCTGAGCTCTTCCTTGTTTGGTGGTATTATTTGTGATGGGCTGATATTCACCATATCCTACAGCCGCCAGACGCGAGGGCTGAATACCATAAACAACCAGTAACTTAACAACGGCCGCCGCACGTGCACTCGACAATTCCCAATTACTGGGATGTCGTACGGTATTGATCGCAATATTGTCGGCAAAGCCTTCAACCTGTATAGCGTATTCATTATCGATAAATGCGACCGAGATATCTTTAAGAATGGCACTTGCTTGTTCACTTAATTCAACACTGCCAGAGTCAAATACGATGCGATTATTTAATGATATTTCCAACCATAATTCGTTTTTTTGAACCGTAATATCACCGGTATTAATTTCTTGCTGGAGCACTTCAGAAAGTTTTTTTTGCAGCAAAGATAATTCATCTCTAGTATTTTTTGTCGTTGTTTCTATAGTCTCTTGAGATGAAAACAATGCTTCCAACGTTGTTGATAATTGTTGATATTTCTCTTGATTAATATGAGATACTGAATACATAACAACAAAAAACGCGAATAACAATGTAACAAAGTCTGCATAAGAAATCAGCCAACGTTCGTGACCTGTATTCATTTCATTATAACGACGCTTTCGTTTAATCATAGTTAATCGAGATATGCTGACAATTTAAGTTCTATCGAACGAGGATTTTCACCTTCCGCAACATAAACACTACCTTCGATAATAAGCTCATGTAATTTAGATTGCGCATAGATATAGGATGTCAGCTTATTTGCTATAGGGAGCAATAACAGATTAGCAACAGCAATACCGTAAATCGTCGCAACAAATGCAACAGCAATACCAAGACCTAACTCAGAAGGTTCATTGAGGTTGCGCATCACATAAATTAACCCCATAACGGCACCAATGATACCAATCGTTGGTGCATAACCTCCCATTGATGAATAAAAATTGGCAGCATCCAAATCTCTCTGCTCTGTTACCACTAAGTCCGTTTCAAGAACTCGCCGCAATGTCTGTGGAGAACCTTCATCAACCAATAACTGTAACGCTTTACGAATATAGGGGTCTTTTTCTGAAGAGACTTGGTTGTCTAGGCCTAATAAACCTTGACGACGAGATATTTTTGCCCAACTGGATACTTTCTTAATCGTGCTTTTCGGGTCTGTTTCTGGAGGAAAAAAAATCCAAGATAACAATTGCAAAGCTCTACGCAATGAATATAAAGGGGTTTGTAAAATAGCTGCACCGATAGTACCACCAAATACAATTAATGCAGCAGGACCATTTAATAATTGTTGCCAGCTACCGCCCTCGAGAAAATTACCGCCCAGTAACGCTGCAAAAGCAATGGAAATACCCAAAAAACTGAAGACGTCAATTTTCATCAGACCATTACCAGCCAGAGAGATGTTTTGCCATACTATCAAGAGATAACGAGGCATTAGATAAATTAGCTTTATCAATCGCCATTGGCATCCCGTAAACAACGCAACTTTCTTGAGTTTGAGTCCACATTGTTGCTTCTTGATCTTTTAGTAAGCGAGCACCGTCACAACCGTCTGTACCCATACCAGTCAATACAATTGCCAGCGTACTTTTACCGTAAGTATTGGAAAGAGAAGCAAGACTGACATCGACACTAGGCCGATAATTAACAACAGCCGCAGAATCAATAATTCGTATTTTTTTATTATTATTTTTGTCAATAATCAATTGCCGACCACCTGGCGCTAACAATACCTGACCAGCTTGTAGAGTATCACCATCTTCGGCTTCTTTAACTGATAACTGACATTGTTTGTCTAACCTATCAGAAAAAGCCCTTGTAAAGTTTTCAGGCATATGTTGAATTAATAATAATAGGGAAAGGAAAATTTCCGGGTATATTTTTCAGCAATTTAGCCAGTGCCGCAGGACCACCGGTAGACGCACCAATAGCCACAATTTTTGGTGCAATATTTTTTTCTATGGTCGTTTTTTTGGGGGCATATTCTTTTTTGATATCCGGTACTTTTTTATCCACGTCTTGTATCGATGATTGTTTGGCTTTTAATAAGGCGCTCTTGCCTAATACCAAAATAGTGTCCCATAATTGCTTTTTAATATTAGTTCCTTTACCTAATATTTCTGCAAAATTTTTCGTCATAAAATCAGCAGCACCCGCTGCCAGCGCATCAATAGTAATTTTGGCACCCTGATAGGTCATCGATGAAAGCATAAGTATAGGCAAAGGATTTTCAGCCATAATGACACGAACGGCACTGACTCCATCCAACATCGGCATCTCGTAGTCCATAGTCACTACGTCGGGATTCAATTGTTTGACCTTATCGACGGCTTCCTGACCATTACTAGCCACACCAACAACACTAAGCTGATGGTGCTCGCTAATAATTTCTGTCAATATCCGTTGAAAAAATTGTGAATCGTCAACAATAAGTATATTAAGAGGCATAATAATACAACAATATTTATTGTGCTGAGATTGCGTACCTCTGCAACATACTAGGCACATCAAGAATTAATGCAATAGTACCATCACCTGTGATTGTTGCTCCGGCCATTCCCGGTGTACCGTTCAGCATTTTTCCAAGAGGCTTAATCACAACCTCTTCTTGTCCAATGAGCTGATCAACAACAAAACCCACTCGTTGGGTACCAACTGTTACTATAACCACATGAGCTTCTTCCGGCTTCTCTTCATTAACAGCACCATTGACCAACCAGTTTTTAAGATGAAATACTGGTATCTCTTGCTCACGAATAGAAACGCATTCTTGACCATCAACGATGTTGGTCTTCTTGAGATCCATATGGAATATTTCATTAACGCTAACCAGTGGCAATGCAAATGCCTGAGCACCCAACATAATCATCAGCGTTGGCATAATGGCCAATGTTAATGGCACTTTAATTAAAATTTCAGTTCCTCGCCCAAGCTCTGATTCAATTTCAATGGAACCGTTTAGCTGGGTAATCTTTGTCTTAACAACATCCATACCTACGCCACGCCCGGACACATCTGAAATTTCTTTTTTAGTCGAAAATCCAGGGGCAAAAATTAAGTTAAACGCTTCTTTGTCTGGTAGACGTTGTGCGGCATCAGCATCCATTAAACCTTTTTCAACAGCAATATTTCTCAGTTTTTCCGCATCCATACCACCGCCGTCATCAGTAATAGATAGTAGTATGTGATCACCTTCCTGCTGTGCAGCCAGAATTACTCTTCCTGTACGATCTTTGCCATTTTTCTCGCGCACATCAGGTGATTCAATGCCATGATCAACAGAATTTCTGACCAAGTGAACCAATGGGTCGGCAAGAGCCTCTACCAAGTTTTTATCCAAATCGGTTTCTTCACCCACAAGCTCAAGATTAATTTCTTTTTTAAGGTTTCTGGCAAGATCACGAACAACTCGAGGAAAACGACCAAAAACCTTTTTAATCGGTTGCATTCTTGTTTTCATCACCGATGTTTGTACATCAGCCGTGACAACGTCAAGGTTAGCAACGGCCTTACCTAACGACTCGTCATTACTTTTATCACCCAATCGTACTAAGCGATTGCGTACAAGAACCAACTCGCCGACCATATTCATAATATCGTCAAGCCGTTGAGTATCCACACGCACCGTGGTTTCAGCCGCAGGCGCAGCTTCTTTTGCGGCTGCAGGCGATGCAGCGGGTTTAGCTGGTGCGGCAGGCTTTTTAGGCGCTGCTGCCTTTGGTTCTGGTTTTTTCTCGGGCTTAGGTTCAGGTGTCGACTTAGGTTTAGGTGCAGGCGAGGAAGTCGCTGCACTCTTTTCAGGTGCTTTTGGTTTTTCCGGTTCACTAGATGTTGCTGAGGCAGCGACAACGCCAGGCCCTTTGCCTTTACCATGTAGCTGGTCGAGCAAATTTTCAAATTCATCATCGGTAATTAAATCACCACCGGCACCTGCTGCAGGTGCAGGACTGGCTGTTTTTTGTCCGCCACTGGCTTCCGGTGCTGCTTGTTCGGCAGCAGGCTGATCTGCAGTCTGGCCTTTTCCTGGGCCTTTGCCTTTACCATGTAGCTGGTCTAATAAATCTTCAAATTCATCTTCGGTAATTTCATTTCCACCAGCGGCAGGCGATGCTGATTGCGATGTTGCCTCGGCTTTCTTAGGTTCATCGCTAACCGCATCTACCAGTTGCTCAAATTCACCATCGGTAATTTCGTCACCCGCTTTTCCGACCACAGTCTTTTGCTGGGGTTCTTCTGCTGCTGATTCCGGCTCTGCTGTTTCCGTAACTTCGGGACTCTCGAGTTCGGGTTCATTGGCATTATCTGCATGATCTTCACAGGCAACTAGCCTGCCTAAAGTCGCGATGAGTTCCGGGTCAGCAGGTTCTGGTTCCGTGCGTTGTTGTATTGATTCAAATTGCATGTTGACGGCATCTAGCGCCTGCAATACCACATCCATTAGTTCCGGTGTGACTGTGCGTTGACCATTACGTAGTATATCAAACAGGTTTTCGGTTACATGGCAACATTCAACCATGGTATTGATTTGTAGGAAACCAGCACCACCTTTGACGGTATGAAAACCACGAAAGATTGCGTTTAATAAGTCTTTATCATCCGGACGTTGCTCAAGGTCAACTAATTGCTCGGAAAGTTGCTCCAGAATTTCTCCGGCTTCAACAAGGAAGTCCTGTAATATTTCTTCATCTTCAGCGAAACTCATTCAGCTCTCCTCAAAAACCTAAACTCGACAAGAGATCGTCAACATCATCCTGACTAGTGACAACATCATCTCGTTTTTCTGCCTTGACTTGCGGACCTTCTCCAGCAATATCAAGTGATTCGTTATTAGCTTGTGCCTCTTCACCCGGTACAATACCCACGACACTTTCTACCTGAGAAGCAATACGGACAAGCTCTACCAAATTTTCTTCAACGTCAGTAACCAGTCCTATGACCATTTTCAATACCTGCCCTGTTAAGTCCTGAAAACCCTGCTCTAATATAATATTTTGTAAATTTTGATTCAGTTTCTCTGTGCTTACATCCATTTGTTCAAAAAATGTATCCATACGTTTATATAATTCTCTAAATTCATCCGGCGTCATTTCACGTTGTTTTAAACGGGCCCATTCAGTTTTTAAGGATGCCGCCTCTTGGGCTAAGTCCAATGCTAAAGGTGCTGCCTCTTCGACCATATCCATAGTCTTATCTGCTGCATTTTGAGTGAGTTCAATGACGTAATTTAAGCGATTGGATGCATCGTTAAATTCACACTCATTATCATTAATATCGCTTTCTTCTTTTTTACCGCTGTCAACATTAAAGTTGACGATAGAATCATGTAAACCTCGAGTTAATTTACCGATTGACTGATAGATGTGTTGATCTCGACACTCCATCATTTTTGAAATTAAATCCGATGCTTCTTCGAAAGTATCGTTTTGTAATTTTTCTGTCAGGGTCGATGCACACTTTTTCAATTCCTCAAGTAAATCGGGAGGCGAATCAAACATTAGTTGACAGTGATGACCTGAATTTGTATTACTCTCTTGATTAATAGATGTTTGCACAATGACCTACTCTACACGATCAAATATCTTGTCAATTTTTTCTTTTAATGCCTGAGCCGTAAATGGTTTTACCACATAGCCATTAACGCCCGCCTGAGCAGCTTCAACAATTTGATCTTTTTTCGCTTCGGCAGTTACCATTAGTGTTGGTAAATTACATAATTTTTCATCTGCTCTGACTTCTTTTAATAAGTCAATTCCTGTCATTCCAGGCATATTCCAGTCAGTTACTAAAAAATCAAAATCACCGCCTTTCAGCATAGGTAATGCAGTTAGTCCATCATCGGCTTCCTGAGTATTGGTAAAACCCAGGTCTCTTAGCAAGTTCTTGATAATTCTCCGCATTGTTGAGAAATCATCGACAATGAGGATTTTCATGTTTTTGTCCAAGGTAGCCTCCAAATACTCACTGATAGGTTTATCTATATATAGTCTAGACCGTGTTTTTCAGGTAGCCAGTCAATTCCTGAAAAAATACCGATTACTGCCAATCCTTTAGCTTTGATCGTAAACGCAACGCTGCTTGCGAATGAATCTGGCTAATACGGGATTCACTGACGCCTAAAATATGACCAATTTCTTTTAAATTGAGTTCGTCATCATAATAAAGTGATAACACTAGCTGCTCTTTGTCAGGGAGCTTTGTAATTGCCTGTTCCATAGCATAGCGTAAATAATCACTTTGAGTATGTTCATAAGGTGCTGTAAATAAAGAATTTTCAGGATTCTCTACAATGTGCATTTCTTCTTCAGCAAATGAATCTTCAATACTGAAAAGATGGCCGGAAAGTGCATCACGCGACATTGCATAATAGGTATCGAGGTCAACGTTCATTGCTTCCGCTATTTCACTATCTCTAGCATCTCTGCCTAATTGCGATTCCACCTGCATAATGGCATCAGTAATACGTCGTGCATTCCGGTGTACTGAACGAGGTACCCAGTCACCCTTACGGATTTCATCAACAATCGCACCACGAATACGGATACCCGCATAGGTATCAAAGCTCGCGCCACGTGATGGATCATATTTACGTGATGCTTCTATCAAGCCAATCATGCCAGACTGAATAAGGTCTTCTAATTGAACAGACGCAGGCATTCTGACGATCATGTGTTGAGCAATACGCTTTACAAGATCGACATAGTCTTCTACACACACGTCATTAACATTTTCACGCTGATGACTGTGTGCTTTTTCATAGGTTTCAATGCCATCGGTTGCGGTCATTGATTACTTCCTTAGGACTTACAAATGCGGAGAAGGCTGATGTATTTCATTATTGGCAACCAGTAGGTTTTCAACAAAAAACTCCAGATGTCCACGTGGGGAACTGGGTATCGGCCATTCATCAACCTGTTGTGCCAATTGTCGAAAAGCTTGTGAAGCTTTACAGTGGGGAGAAAATTCAACTACAGCTTTTTGTTTTTGTACTGCTTTGCGAACGTTCTCATCCATGGGAATAGCACCTATATATTGCATACTGACATCCAAAAAACGTTCACAGACGGTACTTAACTTCATAAGCAACTGCTGACCTTCTTTTGGACTACTGACCATATTGGCAATAACACGAAATCGTTCTATGCCGTAATCTTTATTCAATAATTTCATGAGTGCGTAGGCATCCGTAATAGATGAAGGCTCATTACAAACAACAACCAGTACTTCCTGAGCGGCACGTACAAAGCTAACAACATTGTCAGAAATACCGGCTGCTGTATCAATAACCAATATATCCAATTGATCACTGAGATCACTAAATGCTTGAATCATTGCGCCGTGTTGTTGTGTGTTCAAGCTTGCCATATGCTGTAAACCTGATGCAGCAGGCACAATACGAATACCACCAGGCCCTTGAATCAGAATATCTCGCAAATCACATTCACCCGACAGTACATCAGCAATGGTTCTGTCTGCCTTTATACCCAGTAACACATCAATATTAGCTAAACCCAGATCGGCATCCAACAATACAACCCGTCGACGCTTTTCTGCTAATGCCAAACTTAAATTTACTGAGACATTACTTTTACCGACACCTCCCTTACCGCCAGTGACTGCTATAACTTGAACTGGATGACTCATTAACTATTCCTCTAATAGATAAAAATATCTACTTATTTCAGTATAGATACTTTATGAAATATCGCCTTTATTAATCACAATAAAGACCATTAATGCATATAACCTCTCTCTTTATAACCCGAATCATTATAAGAATGGCCCTTAATTAGTTTTTGATGTTGTTTGGCAATATCAACTGATGTTGATACCAGCTGTGTCGCTTTCATAATCAGCAAATCATCTGGCACAGCCTGACCATTAGCGATGTAAACTAATGGTGTATCATGTAAAAATAAGGCGCTGAGAATCCCGCCCAAATCGTGACATTCATCAATTTTTGTGACGACACTATAAGACGGTTGTGAATGGTGATAACGACTCAGTGAAGATTGCATAATCGGATATTGGCTATTGGCCGATAAAACGGATATAGCATGTAAAGCACGACATTGCCTCAATACCTGCATATAATCTTTCCACAGTGTATCGCCGGGTGAGCTTCCTGGTGTATCGACCAATATTAACGGACGTTCCGAATAGGTATGTAAATATTCGGCTAAAGCACCTATTTCGGGGACAATTTGTATTTCCACACCTAATATTTTGCAGAGAGATTTTAGCTGATCATGCGAAGCCAAACGGAAATTATCTGTTGAAAGAATAACAACATCCCTAGCATTATGTTGCATCACATAACGTGCAGCCAGTTTGGCAATGGTTGTCGTTTTCCCAACACCCGTTGCACCAAGAAAGATATACTGCCCGCCTTTAGCAACAGGATCACTTAAATTCACCGAAATATTATTGGACAGTTCTGCCATAATATGGGTCCATAGTGATTGCGTATTATTTCTGGGGATATTTTTATATTCAATCGCTGCCAGTAATTTTTCTTGGCATTCATGTGTTAAGCCGATACGGTTCATTTGTTGCCGAGTATGATTAAAATGATTTTTTTCCTGATCACTATCTTCGTTATGAAATGAGTCTTTTTGAAAATCTATAAAACGCTCTATAGAAAGTCGCATATCGCTGATTTCGTCATGTAAGCGGCGAATTTCTTGATCATACTCATTGGCATGCATCGTATCATCTTGTTTGGATATGGTATCTAACGTCATATTCTGTGCTTTTCTTGACGCCAACATTTTTTGATTCGCAAGCTCAATCTCTTGTGCAAGCTGATTTTTTGAAGTGAATCGCGATGCAGCATGTGCTATTTTTTGTTGGTGATCACTTATTTCAAAAGCTTCCTGAAAAATTTCTACCTCAGGTAATTGATCAATACCTGCAATTAATTCAACCCCCTGTCCGGTTCGTTCGGTGGATATAATCATTGCATCTTCACCAAACTCTTCTTTGACTAATTCGAGTGCACGTCTCATATCTCTGGCAATAAAACGTTTTTTTTGCATAGAAGCTACCCTCATTTATCAACCCCGATAGAGGCTTCAATTACTAACTGTTTGTTATCCGGAACCTCGTTAAAAGCAAGTACGGATAAATCCGGAATAAACATCCTGATAAATTTCGCCAACATTAATCGCAGTGGTGCAGCCACTAAAAGCACTAATGGCTTACCTTCTCCTTCCAATTTACTGGCGGCTTCCACCAGCGACTGTTGTAATTTTTCTGCCATGGTAGGCTCTATAAATGCGCTTTCATCGGCGCCAGAATTTTGAGCCTGTTGAATAGAGTTCAGCAATAATTGTTCCAGTTGAGGTTCCATCGTTATCACAGGCAATACCATTTCGTTACCGACAATGGTTTGTACAATTTGACGTGATAGGCCTATACGGCAGGCAGCAGTTAAAAGATCGACATCCTGATGCTGCCCAAAGGCGGTAATAGCTTCTGCAATACTACGAAAATCACGAATAGACACTTTCTCACGCAATAGATTTTGTAGTATTTTTCTTAACATATTAATAGACACTGTATTTGGCACTAATTCTTCAGCAAGTTTTGGGGAGTATTTGGCCAAATTTTCAAGTAATTGCTGGACATCCTCATGACCAATGATTTCATCACTATGTTTTTGCATAATCTGGTTAAGATGTGTCGCAATGACAGTACTAATATCAACCACCGTGTAACCGAGTGTTTGCGCTTTATCTTTTTGCTGACTATCAATCCATATAGCATCGAGGCCAAATGCCGGATCTTTTGTTTTTTCACCTTTTATGTCACCAAACACCTGTCCCGGATTTATGGCCAACTCTTTATCCAGATATACATCAGATTCACCCAATACAACCCCCATTAGACTAATGCGATATTGATTGGGCACAAGTTCAAGATTGTCACGAATATGTACAGAAGGGATTAAAAACCCTAATTCTTGGGACAATTTTTTGCGGACGCCTTTAATACGTCCCAGCAATTCACCACTTTGAGCCTTGTCCACAAATGGAATTAAACGATATCCTACTTCTAACCCAATAATATCAACGGGCACAACGTCATCCCAACTAATATCTGAAGATTCCATTTTTCCTTCAATGGCCGGAAGGCTTGCTGCCTCAGAAGCCATCACTGTAGATTGCCTATTATTGTTGCTTGATGTCGGCGACGTTGGCGTAACTTCCTCAATATCACCCTGTTTTTTTTTAAAATAAATAAGGGTTGCCAGACCTGCACAGGATAATGCCAACACAAGAAAGGCGGTATGAGGCATACCGGGAATCACGCCCATTAAAAATAATATTGCTGCTGAAATACCCAGTGCTTTAGGAGTATCAAACATTTGTCGCATTACCTGCGCACGCACATCTTCCGAACTGTTAACTCGAGTCACCATGATGGCAGCAGAGACTGAAAGCAATAATGAAGGTATTTGTGCGACTAAGCCGTCGCCGATGGTCAATAAAATATACTTTTCCAACGCATCGCTAAACTCCAAATTATGCTGCAACATTCCTACCCCAAGGCCACCAATAATATTAATGACCAAAATGAGAATACCCGCCACAGCATCTCCGCGTACAAATTTACTGGCACCATCCATCGCGCCATAAAAATCTGCTTCACTGGCAATTTCTTGGCGTCTTTGTTTAGCTTCTTCCTGCTCGATAATACCGGCATTTAAGTCGGCGTCGATAGCCATTTGTTTACCTGGCATAGCATCCAAAGTAAATCTTGCACTCACTTCTGAAATGCGCCCTGCACCTTTGGTAACCACAACAAAGTTGATAATAATTAAAATTAGGAAAACCACCAAACCAACAGCGTAATTACCACCAATAACCACTTCACCGAAAGATTGAATCACTTTTCCTGCTGCATCACCGCCATTATGGCCTTCCAATAACACAACCCGAGTCGAGGCTACATTTAGCGCTAAACGTAATAAAGTAGCGACTAAGAGAATGGTCGGGAAAACGGCAAAATCCAACGGTCTTAGCGCATAAACGCCAACGAGTAATACCACGATAGATAAGGCAATATTGAATGAAAAGAAAACATCGAGTAAAAAAGCAGGTAAAGGCAATATCATCATACCCAATAACATTAATAGCATGATGGGGATGCCTAGGTTGTCGCTACCTATACTACGTACATTATTAATGGCTGTTTTTCGATCAGGGAAGGACGCCTGTTCCAGAAAAGAAAATAACTGCATATACCTGTCGCTTTATTGACGATTTAATTCTTAACAGGGTATATCGCAAGAAGTGTGCCCGATTTTTAATGCGGTAGTAACAACGCAAATAGAAAAGCTAGTCGTAACGCATATCGTTAGGCACATCCACGTTATAAGGAAACGTTGGACGTTTAGCCAGCCCTTGCCTAAAATGGCGCAATTGAAAAACGTAAGCCAATATTTTGGCAACGGCCAGATATAGGCCCTCAGGGATATCATCACCGATATTGGTCCTATGATATATAGAGCGAGCCAATATCGGCGACTGTACAATTTCGACTTGATGAGCGCCGGCAATTTCACGAATTTTTAATGCAGCACGATCAACACCTTTAGCAACGACAATAGGTGTTTCCATAGCGTCTGGTTGGTATTGCACAGCAACAGAGTAATGTGTTGGATTGGTAATAACGACATCAGCTTCCGGCACCGCCGCCATCATTTTTCTATTGGCAATTTCTTGTTGTAGTTGGCGAATACGCCCCTTTACCTCCGGTTTTCCTTCGGTATCTTTCATTTCATCCTTAACATCCTGTACTGACATTTTTAACTTTTTGGCGTTATCCCAAATTTGGAAAGGCACGTCAATAGCTGCAATTAGAATGGTCACCAATGATAACGCGACTGCTGCCCAGGCACCTAACCTCACCGAGTGCGCCATAGCAGAATGGATATCCTCATAGGCCAAACCCAATATATCGTCACGCAAACCCTCCAGCAAAAAAATAGCAATGTTTAGTATTAAAATAACCTTAGCAAGCGCTTTCCCCAGCTCCATTAGCGCTTTCAAAGAAAACATCCGCTTTATTCCTTCTATAGGATTCATACGGCTTAATTTTGGTGCCATTGATTTTGCACTAAAAAGCAAACCTCCTAATGCAACGGGCCCCAATAATGCCGCCAATAATAAAATACTGAAAAGAGGAATCAAGCCAAAAAATGCCGTGGATATAGAATGCCCGAGATATTTAAACATTAACGCCGTGTCAAAAGCCACCTCTCGACTAAACGTAAAATTAAAAATAGTAAGGTTAGCCATTTGTTGAAAAAGATATCCACCGAACCACAGCAGCCCCAACGACCCGCCTAGTAACACTGCCGTTGTTGTAAGTTCTTTCGATCGGGGAGCCTGACCATCTTCCCTTGCCTTTTCAAGTCTTCGAGGTGTAGCCTCTTCCGTTTTTTCTTGACTTTGATCATCTTCAGCCATCGTTTTACACCTCTAGCGAGTCAATAAGTCTGAAGAAAAACGCAATCCTTGCTGAATAAATTGTTGAAAATTATTTAAAAATTCAGAAAAACCAACCCATATAATAAATATGCCAAAAATTAATGTAATAGGAAAACCAACGGCAAAAATATTCATCTGCGGCGCTGATCTGCTCATAACACCAAATGCAATATTGACGAGTAATAATGCAGTTAATACTGGCAATGCAATGCTTAACGCACTAGAAAACATCCAGCTTCCCAACACTGCAATTGAATAATAGTTAACTGCCAACAAGCCTTCTTCACCGACCGGAATATGAGAAAAGCTGTCTATTAGCAATTGAATCAAGATTAAATGTCCATTGATACTTAAAAACAATAAGGTTGTTGTCAATAAGTAAAGTTGTGAAACAATTGTAACGCTAACACCATTAGCAGGATCGTTCATAGATGCAAACCCAAGTCCCATTTTCATCGCAATAAATTGTCCGGAAAGAATAAAAATCTGAAACACAATTTGTAAGGTAAATCCTAGTGATAAACCAATAAGTACTTGTTGTGTAACCGCCATTAAAAGCGCAAAATTAACATCCGTTACGATAAAAGACGATGGTATTATTGGAACAATGGCTGCGGTAACAACAGCACCTAATACCACTCTGACACGAAGTGAAACCAATCGTGTACCGAAAATAGGTGCTGCCATAAAAAATGCGGAAAGCCTAACAAAAGGTAGAAAATACTCACCAACCAATTCCATGATTTGAGTGTCATAAAAAAGCATATCACTAACCGATAAGTAACGGTATATTAATAAATAGCTCTCTAAACATATCCATAAACTGAGTCACAATCCAATTACCCAAAAACATAATGGCTCCCAGAGTCATGAGCAATCTCGGCAAAAAACTCAATGTTTGTTCATTAATTTGTGTCGCAGCCTGAAACATACTGACAACTAAGCCAACCATCAAGCCCGGACCAACAATAAGAGAGACACCTAATACCGTTAGATAAAGAGCATTACCAAATAACTGCATAACAACTTCTGGTGTCATATCAACCTCCAAAACTGGCTGCAAGGGTTCCCATTAACATAGCCCAACCATCGACAAGAACAAAGAGCATAATTTTAAAGGGTAATGAAATAATCAGAGGCGACAACATCATCATACCCATTGCCATCAAGACACTGGCAACAACAAGGTCTATTACCAGAAAAGGAATAAATAATATAAAGCCAATTTGAAATGCTGTCTTGAGTTCGCTGGTCATAAAAGAAGGTATCAAAACAGACATCGGGACTTCAGAAGCATCGGCCACTTCATTTTTATTCGCAATATCCATAAATAACTTTAGATCACTCTCACGGGTTTGCGATAACATAAAGCGATGAAAAGGTTTCTTGACATTATCAATCGATTCTTGCGAGCTTATCTCTTCTTTAACATACGGCTGAAAAGCTGTTTTATTTATTTCTTCAAAAACCGGAGCCATAATAAATAGCGTTAAAAAAAGTGACATGCCGATTAATATTTGATTGGAAGGCGATTGTTGCAAACCCAAGGCCTGCCGCAATATCGCAAAAACGATAATAATACGTGTAAAAGAGGTCATCATTAACAATAGCGATGGAAGGAACGTCAGCGCTGTCATAATAGCCAGTATCTGAATACTTATTGAATAATTTTGAGAACCGTCGGGATTAGATTTCATTGTTACCGCAGGAAGACCGGGTAATGATGAGATAGTAAAACCTTCAGATTTTTCCTGAGCAAAAGAATGCATTGACAACAAGGTAGAAATAACGAGAACAATAGCTAACAGGAATAATTTATGAGTATTCATCGGTTGATTTAGCACGTTTAATGGCTTTTGATAAAAACTGTTCAAAGGCTTCAGAAGGTACACTTTTTTCTTTTTCACAAACAACAGGTTTCTTCAGTCGAGCAATCTTTCCGATGTAACCTGGAGAAGCTCCAATTAAAAACTGTTCATCTCCGGCCTGAATAATCATCAAGCGGTCTTTTGAAGACAGTGGTATTTCTGTAATAATGGATATATGTTTACTTTTTGAAAAGCTGGTATAAGACATTTTTTTTAGTAACCATACCACTAAAAAAATTAACGCAACAACAACCATAAGTGATAATAAAACGTCACTAAAGTTTGTGCTATAGTCGGAAATCATCACTGGCGCATTAGCACTGCTCATCGTTAACCCAGCTTCTTGATTCGTTCTGCAGGACTGATAACATCCGTCATGCGAATACCAAACTTTTCATTCACGACAACCACTTCACCATGTGCAATCAATGTACCATTGACAAGTACATTCAAGGGTTCTCCCGCCAGACGATCTAACTCAATGACCGACCCCTGATTTAATTGCAATAAGTTTCTAATGGTAATTGATGTGCTACCGACTTCCATGGATATTGTCACCGGAATATCAAGGATAATATCCAACTCTGGGTTGTTGGTTACTCCTGCCTCAGGGTTGTTATCAAATTCTTCAAACCCCAGAGACTCTGCTTGATACGCTTGATCTGCACTGCCTTCTGTCTCAGAGGTCTCCTGTTCTTCCATAGCAGCATCCCAATCATCTTCGGTAGACTGTTCTTCAGTATTTTCTTCTGTGGCAATGTCTTCTTCTTCACTCATTAGTAGCCTCCGTATTTTCTATTTGACGCAATAATGGTGACATTGAATTCACTTTTGGTCTTTCAATAACTTCATTAATTTTTAAGGCCAAATTACCACTCGACTGCCCGATAGTCACTCTAAAAATAGGCACTCCATTTGCTGTCGTAATATGTTCCTTCGGCAACTCAACAGGAATAACATCACCTTCACGCAGGTTAACCACATCTCTCAATAAAATTTTTGATCTAAGCAGGTTAGTGTCTAATCGCACATCCGCACACATAATTTCTTCGCGCAATGAATTTATCCAACGATCATCACGTTCATCGCTATCACTTTGCAAGCCAGCGTCCAACATTTCTCTGATAGGTTCAATCATCGAATAAGGAATAGTAATATGTAACTCCCCTCCGCCTCCGTCCAGCTCAAAATGAAATGTACTGACAACAACAACCTCACTGGGACTGACAATATTAGCCATGGAGGGGTTAACTTCAGAATTAACATGGTCAAAATCTATGGGCAAAACCGCCTTCCAAGCTTCTTTTAAATCAACAAATAATTGTTCCAGCACCATTCGTACTACACGTAATTCTGTCGGAGTAAATTCTCTACCCTCGATTTTTGCATGACGGCCATCACCACCAAAAAAATTATCGACCAGTTTAAAGACCAATTTGGCATCAAATACAACCAACGCTGTGCCACGTAAAGGTCTGAATTTCACCATATTCAAGCTGGTGGGAACATACAGGGTATGAACATATTCACCAAACTTTTGAATATTAATACCACCGACAGAAACATCTGCTGTGCGTCGTAATAAATTAAACATACTGATGCGTGTATATCTCGCAAATCTCTCATTGATCATTTCAAGCGTCGGCATACGCCCGCGAACAATTCGATCCTGAGTCGTCAAGTCATAGGCATTGACGCCATTGCCACCCGATTCACCATCAGTATCGATGTCCCCGTCATCAACACCGTGTAATAACGCATCAATTTCTTCTTGAGAGAGTAAATCCTGCACAAATGCACCTATTGCTTATTGCATAACTAAATTAGTAAATAACAGTTTTTCTATACCAGGCTTACCAATTTCCGCTTCCATAATCGCCTGTAAATCTTTTAGCGCTTCATGACGTAACAATTCCCTGCCTTCTTCTGTTTGCATTTCCTCATAGATTTGCGATCCCAGCTTTAATACCAAGCTGTTACGAATTACTGGCATATGCATTTCAATTGCTTCAATTACCTCATCTTCACGCGTCATAAGAGTAATCTCAGCCTGCATAAACCGCTGACGTCCCCGCGCCTGAAAATTGACAATAATGGGGGGTTTTAGAGGATAATAAATAGCCGGTTTTTTACTGGAACTCTCATCTTCTTCACCCTCACCGATGACGTTTCCGTCTTCATCAAGAAGAACTTCTGGTTCAGGTTCAGGCGCCAACATCTTAACTGCAAATAAGGTACCGCCTACTGATAGTGCGATAAGAACAACACCAAGGACAATAAACAAAATCAGCTTTTTCTTGCCGCCACCGCCCTCTGATTCTGCTCCAGTATCTTCTTCTGCCATGCCAATATTCCGTCAGGTTATTAACTCATTAACTAATTAGCAAGAGCTATGCCAGAACAGTGGCAACAGAGACTAGCTAAACATAAGAATCAATCAGATATAGTGGTTGTGATGGGTGTTTTATGTGTGATTCCACAGAGTCCTCGGTGGTATCGTTCCAATCAGCTTGGGAGAATTGATCCTCGTCCCCACTTTCCGAATGGCCCTGCTGTTGTGACTGATCGGACACATCAACATCGGTCAAATTTAAACCTTCTTCGGCAAACATTTCCCGGAGCTTCAAGGCACTTTGATCCAAGGCTTCTTTAACACTGGCATTATTCACACTAAAACTGACTTGTGCCTGATCTGCTGTTATTGAAATTTTTACATTGAGTGGCCCAAGTTCAGGCGGGTCCATTTGAATAAGCGCTTCTTTTATACCCTTTGCAGACATCCACATCACCTTGTCTGCCACGATATCTCCCCAATCATTTTTAGCAAACGGTGTTGTAATGGTTAATGGTGCCTGAGACATAGTCGGCCTATCAATAATAGGACTGGCTGACTGTAGCGTTGGAGGTAATACCGTATTAACGGACGATTTATCAGGAGCAGAGTAATTCAGGCTCTGGCTACTATGTTCAATAATGCTTTTAGTGGCGTCAAGCTGTACTTCTGCCTTACTGTTAGAGGATAATAAGATTCCGGCAAAAGGTTGTTTAGAAGGTGACGTTACTTGTGTATCTATAGGCAATCCTTTATTAACCGTCGTTTCCACCGAGCGATAGTTTACATTATCTGTAATATCTGCACTTATGACCCTTTTATCGGTAATGACTGCCTCTTGTAGCGAATGCTGATGGCTTTTGGCAAAAGTATTTTCTAATGGAACTAATTTTTCGTTCGCCGCAATCGGTGTATTTATTAGTGAATATCCTGCCAATAAGGTATCTGGATCATTCTCCAAGCTCTCTAATGAAACATCTGGAGAATCTATTAGCGGTTGGTTTTCTAATGATACCTCCACGGTATCTTCAATAATTAGCTCTAATGACTCCGTCAGCACTTCTTGTGATAAATCAGGTTCTTCTAACTCTTTCAAGCTATTTTTAAAACTTAATGGCGCATTTTCCGGGGTCTCAGAGAGTGGATTTTCAGCAACAGGCGGCGATGATGCACTCGATGATGAATTTCTGGACGCTGGTATCATAGAGGGGGTTACTAACGGTGAATGACTATTCATGAAGACTCCATAGTTAGGGCGGCAATGAGTTGCCTTCTGTGAAAACCACTAAAATATGGGGCAAATCTGATGCCAGTTTACAGTATTCTGGAATCCATATACTGACGCCCTGTCATATCGTCAATCATTAATTGCTGTTGCTTTTCTATAAGCTGTGAATGTTGGTGGTTCTTTTTAGCAATTAAATCTTGTAAAACGCCAGCCTTACGTTGTTTTTTGGCAAGTTCACGTATTAACTCACCGCAAGCCTCATCAATAGAAAGAATTTTTCTGTCTTGCTCCAGAATAAGCTCATCTAATTGATGAATAAAAGAACGATAACGACTAATATGGCCAACATAGCATTGTGTGTTTTGATCCAGTTTTTCAATATAATCTTGCTGGTAATTTTGTAATGTTGCTTTTTTCTGCTCTTCTGAGTCTTTAAGGCTTTGTAACTGCTGTAATTTTAACTTTGTTTCGTCTTGTTCTTTTTCTATAGTTGCCAATACTAATTGATAACTGTTCATTCTCTCACCTCTATACAGTACCTTCTATGTCCATTGCTTTTTGCATTAAGCGTTGTAGTTCTTGTAGACTCTCCTCACACGTCGCTGCTTCAAACATTCCTTGTTGAATAAAATGTTGCAACTGAGGAAAATACTCCAGCGCTAAGTCAACCTCTCTATCAGTACCTGCAACATAGGCGCCAATATTGATCAGATCACGATTTTTTTCGTAAATAGCTAATAACTTTTTAAAACGCTGTAAACGTTTTAAATGTTCTTCTTTAACTATAGCAGCAACGACACGACTGATAGACATGGGCACATCAATAGCAGGATAAATACCACTTTCTGCTAGTTGCCGAGAAAGTACAATATGGCCATCTAGAATAGCACGAGCAGCGTCGGCAATAGGATCTTGTAGGTCATCGCCTTCCGTTAGTACCGTATAAAATGCCGTTATCGAGCCACTACCCGCTTCTCCGTTACCCGCACGCTCAACCAATTGTGGCAACCGTGCAAATACTGAGGGTGGATATCCCTTAGTCGCAGGTGGTTCTCCAACGGCTAAAGCAATTTCTCGCTGTGCTTGCGCATAACGGGTTAAAGAATCCATTAGTAGTAGTACATCTTTACCTTTGTTGCGATAATGTTCTGCCAACTGGCTAGCTAAATGTGACGCACGTAAACGCATCAACGGGCTATCATCTGCGGGGGACGCAATCACAATAGCGCGTTTCAGTCCTTCCTCGCCCAAACTATTTTCAATAAATTCTTTCACCTCACGTCCACGTTCACCGATTAACGCAACAATCACAATATCTGCTTGTGTAAAACGTGTCATCATTCCCAACAAGACACTTTTACCGACACCACTACCCGCAAATAAACCCAGACGCTGCCCTTTACCTACGGGAATAAGCGCATTAATGGCCCGAATACCAACGTCCAATGGTTGTGAAATAGGTTCTCTTTTTAAAGGATTAATCGGCATCTCTGGTGTAAGATATTCACCATTATTTTTATTTTTTTCTAACTTTCCCAAGCTATCTAGCGGTTGCCCCAAACCATTAAGAATGCGTCCTAATATATTATCACTTAAAAACAGTTGATTAACTTTAACATGAGGAATAACGCGAGCGCCTACCTGAACACCGTTAACGGGCTTGACAGGCATTAGAAAAATACTTTTATCGTTAAAGCCAACAACTTCAACTTGAGCTTTAGCACCATCTTCTAACAATAATTCACAAGTATGACCAATTGGTGCACGAAAACCAACGGCTTCCATCGTTAAGCCAATGACTCGCTTAAGGCTGCCGCACACAACGGGCTCTGGAGATTCAATGTGAATTTCTGAATATTTATCAAGGCACTCAAGTAGCGTCATTATCTGACTCTCCGTCATGAGTAATTTGTGATAATATCTGATCCAATTGTTCTTCTATCGAAAAATCCACGTTACTTGTTTCAGTTTCAACACGACAACCTCCGGGAATGAGTGTTTCATCAATTTGATAATCAACATTCCATGAAGAATTTGATAAGTGTTTTTTTATAACCTCATCGTCTTGAGGATTAATAAAGAGAGTAATTTTATCCCTGCTTTTTTCGATACAATCAAGTGCCTTATCAACACATTGAACAATACAGGAAGAATCCGTTTTTAACTCTTGTTCAGTAATTTTTTGTACCAGTAAGCTAATCATCGCTTTTAAAGAGGATTCCAGCTCTTTCTGTTCTTTTGCAATAGGAATCAGTAATGTATCAATAACCATTTGCAAACGTTCTACTTGATTATTGATCAATTCGTTGTTTTTATTGAAGGCATCTTCCTCACCTTTGTTTTCACCTTTCTGATAACCCTCCTGATACCCCTCTTCATGACCTTTTTCATAGCCATCTTTTTGTGCGTCTTGTGTTATTTTTTCTAATTCCTGAGCGGTAACGTGCGAATCAGAATTATCTTCTGGGGGTATGTCTTCAACAACTTCGTAGTTATTGCCACTCTCTTTAACTGTGTTCGTTGATTTTTTTCTGGCAACCGTCGCTGTGACAGTATTTTTAGCATTAACATCTGGTATTAACCATTCATTAACATTATCAAGATTTTCAGATGATATAGGCTTTACGATATCTGTCATATATTTATCAATATTTTTTATAACATTTGTTCACCACCACCGCCTAGCATGATTTCACCGGCGTCAGCCATTCTTCTAGCAATGGTAAGAATTTCTTTTTGTGCCCCTTCAACTTCTGATACTTTAACGGGACCTTTCGCTTCCAGATCATCTCGCAATAACTCAGCAGCACGTTTAGACATATTGGAAAATATTTTTTCTTGAAGATCGTTATCTGCACCCTTAAGCGAAAGAATAAGTAATTCGGAGGAAACTTCTCTAAGTAGAGCTTGAATGCCACGATCGTCAACATCACGTAGATTATCAAAGACAAACATAAGGTCTTGAATCTGGTTACCAAGCTCTTCATCGACCTCTTTAATTGCCTCCATCAATTCGCCCTCAATAGAACTATCCAGATTATTCATAATTTCAGCAGCACATTTGTAACCACCCATGGTCGTTGTTTGTGAACCCGCATTGCCAGAGAACTGTTTTTCAAGTATATCGTTGAGCTCTTGTAACGCACTAGGCTGCACAGTATCTAGCGCGGATATACGCATCATTACATCTAAACGTACCGCATCAGGAAAAAGACCTAGTACTTCAGCAGATTGATCCGCGTCCAGATAAGCCAGCACAATGGCTTGAATCTGTGGGTGCTCATTGCGAATAATATCAGCAACTGAACGTGACTCCATCCATTTCAGTGTGTCTAAACCGTTGGTATTACCACCCAGTAAAATACGATCAATTAAACCATTGGCTTTATCTTCACCCAAAGCAGAAACTAGCATACTGCGAATATAATTATCAGCGCCAACACCCAAGCCTGTTAAATGCCGTACCTCTTCCATAAAATTAGCAAGTACAGAATGCACTTGATCCTGCTCAACATTCGCAAGTTGGCTCATTGCCGCACCGACTCGTTGTACTTCCTTTGGTCCCATATGCTTCAATACTTCAGCAGCATCAGTTTCACCTAGCGACATTAACAAAATCGCAGCCTGATCAACTTTAGGAATATTCAGCGATGCTGCAACTTCTTGACCTTCACTCATTCGTCATTAATCCAGCGTTTAATTACTTGGGAAACACGACCGGGGTCTTCTGCAATCAGCCCCTTAACCGTATTTAACATTTGTTCATAACTTTCTTCTGGGCCAGGAAGTGCAAGTGCAGCACCACCTGTAAGAGTGACCGCCTCATCAGATAATTCATCAAAAGATCCCAACCCCGCGGCTTCTAATGCCGCAAGCTGCTGTGCTTCTTCATCATCTTTAGCATTTTCGCCTGTACGTGCCAGTGTTTTTAAGATTGGGCGTAATAAACCCACAACCATTACAAGAATAATCAAAAGACCAACTATCGGTTTTATCAACGATCTAAACCATTCCTGCTCCCAGAATCCAGGTTCGGGAATATTCCCCGCCTCCAGTTCATTGTTGAGAAATGGGGTATTCACAATGTTAACACTATCCCCTCTGATCGCTGAATAACCCACAGCATCACGAACTAATACGGCCAAACGTTCTAATTCATTTTCCGGCCACGTCTCATATTCACTTACACCAGTCTCTTGGTTGGTTGTTAATTTATCATCAATAACAACGGCAACAGATAAGCGTCTCACTTTACCGATTTGGTGTTTGGTATAACTGACACTACGATCCAATTCAAAATTGCGAGTGGCTTGTGAACGTGAGTTCGATGGCCGTTGTGCATCACCGCCGTTACCTCCATTAGCCACTTCAGGTGCATCGCCATTTCCCAGCGGCTGATTGACCAAAGCACCAGGAATACCTGCAGCACCATTACCAATACGCTGCTCATCTACAGTTTGTTCACTACGTATCGCGGGCAGGTCTGGGTTAAACATTTCTTCAGCTTGTTCTACTTCATTAAAGTCAACTTCTGCAGCCACTTCTGCGCGAAAACGACTAGTACCCACAATAGGTGTCAGCAACGCTTGTATACGATCAACTATGTTTTTTTCCAGCTCTCTTGTATATTCCAGTTCTTGAGCAGCTTTAACTAAAGTAGGATCTTCTTCACCCGTTGATAACAAGTTACCTTTCTGATCAACAACTGTAATATTCTTAAGCTGTAATTCCGAGATACTGGAGGCGACTAAATGACTGATTGACTTTACTTGCCTTGAATCAACACCTCGTCCAGGGTAAAGCTCAACAAAAACGGACGCTCGTGGTTCACGTGCATCACGTACAAAAACAGAAGGTTTGGGGATTGCCAAGTGCACACGAGCGGCTCGTACTGAATTCATGCTGGCAATGGTCCTCGCCAACTCGCCTTCAAGACCACGACGATAGCGTGTTGTTTCCATAAACTGACTGGTTCCCAACGGTTGTTCCTGATCCAGTAATTCAAAGCCCATAGACCCTGTGTTGGGAAGCCCCACTTCTGCCAATTTAAGACGCGCATCATGAATATCTTTTGCGGCGACTAATAGCGCCCCTGTTTTTGTATCAACTTTAAATTTGATAGAATGTTGCTCTAGAATCTCTACAATTTCAGAAGAATCCAGAAGATTTAAACTACTGTATAGTGGTCGATAATCTTCACTTTGTGTCCACAAAACGGCCGCAAAACCAATGGCCACACTAGCGGCAAGTGCAACCATCAGCCCTATCTGTCGTAAAAGATTTAGACTATTAAAACCCTCTACCAAGCTACTAGTTGCTCGATCTTTTTTTACTTCGTGTTCATCACCAAGTGAGGTTGCATCAACGGCCATTGAGTATTCCTATCATTAAACCGGCATATTCATAACATCCCGATATGCCTCTACCAATTTATTTCGTACTTGAACCATTGCTTGAAACGACACACTGGCTTTTTGTGAAGCGATCATGACATCGGTAATATCAACACCCGCTTGTCCCTGTTCATAGGACTTAGCCATGGCCGTTGATGTGTTTTGTAGCTCATTAACATTATTGATGGCTTGGTTCATTAGTTGCCCAAATCCATCAATTTTCTCAGAAGAGAGATTTTTTAATTCCTTTGACTGGTTATCTGGCTGATCAATACCTTGTTGAGGTATTTGAACTTGCGATTTTATTTCACGCATTGCTGCCAGTACTCGATTAATATCCATACGATTTGAAATCATGTTATTCTCCTTACACCTTATAACCATAACCGCCAGTATTTTGGCTTTCTACAAAGTTTTTTACGCTAGTTAGGTTAAAAGCACAAAATAGGCCAATAATTGCCATAAAGAAAAAAAGAGGAATATATTTACCGCTGTATTTTGGGACAACAAAGGGACATGGGTTTACTGGACTGTACACATAAAGAAAAGAGCGATGATATTACTGATTAAAACTAAAGATCAAAATCAAACTCGCGCACATCCTTTTCCAAAGAACGTTGTGCGAGCTTTTCTTCCAGACGACTTCTGGAGCCTAATGTTTTAATTGTGCCACTAACACCAAACGAAGTATTGGTATCATCTGTAACATCGTCACCTAAATCATCGATAAAAGGGTCAATAGAAGAAGTGGATTCACTCATTTTCACCTCCAGAAAATTCTATTACTAATGCATCACAAACAGCTCATAAAGCTGCTACCATCAAAAATAAAATTAACTAACACTTTCAAAGTGAATTTAACGCTAGAGTAAATAGAGGTCAAGTATTTCTTGATGAAATTTATGTGACATAAAATTATGGTTTTATAAGTAACAGTTATAGCTGATATTCTTTACCATTTTCACGCATTTTTGCCAGCTTATAACGTAACGTTCTAGGACTTATCCCTAGTCGTTTTGCCGTATTTTTACGGATTCCATGCTCTTCTTGAAGTGTTTGTGCAATAATTTCAAACTCCTTTTCCTGTAGGTTATCGCCTAAAGCCTGGGGGATTTCTACAGTATCTTGATCCTGATTCTCTATCTCAACTTGTGGGAGAGCGACAAAAGTCTGACTATCTGGTAGTGTTTCCGGGCTATCTAATAACGATAAGCCTAAATCATCCGCATGAACAATACTGCCCGCCTGTAATATGAGCGCTCTTTGCATAATATTATCCAACTCTCTCACATTACCAGGCCATGGATAACTTAATAATGCTTGGCAAGCGGATTGATGTAATTTGACTACCGGACGTTTTTGTTTAGCAACATGTTTGGCTAAGAGCTTTTCTGCCAATGGCAATATGTCATCTTTTCGTTGTCGTAATGGCTTCCATTGTAGTGGAAACACACTCAGTCGATAGTAAAGGTCTTCGCGAAACTTACCTTCAGTCACATAGGCCGCCATATCACGATTGGAAGTGGCAATGATACGAACATCCAGCGGAATAGTTTTGCGGCCACCCAGACGTTCAACTTCTCGTTCTTGTAGCACACGAAGTAATTTTGCTTGTAAGCCGATATCCATTTCAGAAATCTCATCAAGCAATAAGGTACCGCCATTAGCCTGTTCAAATTTTCCTGGCGTGCTGGAATGCGCTCCAGTATACGCCCCTTTTTCATAACCAAACAGCATGGCTTCCAACATGTTTTCTGGAATCGCTGCACAATTAACCGCAATAAACGGTTTATGTGCACGATCTGAATGATGGTGGATATACCGTGCAAGCACCTCCTTCCCTGTACCAGACTCGCCAATGATTAACGATGTTGTATTTGATTTTGCGATACGATGAGCCAAATTCAATAACGATTGACTGTGAGGATCTGTCGCAATTGGCAAATCTTCATTTTCAGCCAACGCACTGCCTAATTGACAATGTACAATATCAACCAATTCTTTAGGCTCAAAAGGCTTGACTACATAATCAACCGCGCCATTACGAATAGCTTCCACTGAATCACGCACACTCCCATATGCCGTCATTAATAAAACAGGAATATGTGGATAAGTATTACGTATATGTTGTAACAGATCATGGCCACTCATTTCGCCCATATTGATATCAGACACTACCATGACGATATCCTTTTCTAATGCCAACTGTTCTATTGCTTGCTCTGCATTTTTTGTACTGATTACATGATAATTTGCTAACGACAGGGTATCTTCTAATGCTTCTCGTAATGCATAATCATCCTCAACCACAAGAATTTTCTGTTGTACTAATACGTGTTGAGTGGAAATATTTTTTTCAGGAGCGAATATCGACATAATACTATTCTCTTACCATCGGTTGATTAGCAGGGGAAATGATAGGTAATTCCATGGCCGCAACCATTCCACCTTGTGTTTGACTATTTAAAGAAAACGTTCCACCGTGTGCTTTAACCACAGTCTTAACAACCGTCAAACCGATACCCGTTCCCTGTGGCTTGGTGGTGAAAAATAATTCTTCTATTCTTTCCTTATTGGTAGATGCCACACCTGCACCATTGTCTTTTATTGAAATCAATAAAATATTTGGTGTTTTTTGTTGCAGACTGATATCAATAACAGGTGATGTCGATGCTGCCTGCATACTATTTGTCACTAAATTTAACACCGCATTGATTAACGCCAATTTATTGCAATTCAACACGCAATGATGAGCACTGACAGACCAGTTAACGCTTGCTTGATATTGTTGCAATATCATTTCCATCGATTCTTGGAGTAAATTCTGAAAATCGTTGAGACTTAAGTGATCTTGTAGCGCAATATCAGAACGGACAAATAACAACATATCATTAACTTGCCGTTCCATATCGTGTAAACGATTAACCAGTTTTTGTGTAAACTGCTGTCTTTGGTGGTCTGGCAATTGACGGTCTAATAAATGGCCGCCATATAGCATGGCCGACGATAGCGGTGTACGTACTTGATGTGCCAGTGTTGATACCATCTTGCCTAATGCCGTTAAACGTTCATGACGGCTTAACTCTGCCTGTAAGCGACGGGTTTCTGTTTGATCGGTTAGTAAAATAATTTGTCCATCTTGACCCAACGAACGAGTGGTAATATTAATGCGTTTACCTTGGTGATTAGACACCTCGTGTCCATCATCATCTTTGGGAGCAAAGCAACGATTAATGACATGACGCCAACATTGGCCTTTTAAGTCTTTTTCAAGCAAGTTCTCAGCCGTAGGATTGATATCGACAATATCACCTTTATGATCAAGTACAACAACACCGCCAGGGAGCAAGCTAATTAATGTCTCCAGACGATTGGCAACAAGCTCCTTCTCTTGAAGCTCCTGTAACCTCTGTTGGCTAACAACATCTAACTCGCGTGTTAATGCGCTCACCTGCCGTTCCAGCACTTCATAAGAATGTGCTAGCTGTACAGATAGATGGTTGAATGTTTCAAAAGCAGAACGTAATTCTGTCGGCGACTGGGATAACCCGGCTTGCATTATTCACCTCTGATTGATGTGTACTACACAAAGACAAAAGCAAGACGAATGCCAACAAAAAAAATTCTTTAGATTCAGTGGTTTAGAAAAAAGGAATAGGGAATAATGTCAAAAAAGCGACATGCCTGTAGAAACTTAAGAGTTTCTACAGACTAAAGTGACAATTTATAGTTAGTACGAATTACTAGGTGCTGAAAAGATTTCGATAGCCGCACCAGCACGTAAATGTTGTTGCCACGCACGATATTCATCACCCGCAAGACTGGCAGACAGATTGGTACGCAAGCTTGCTCGCTCGTTTTCGACCAGCGATTCCAGTGAGCCAGAGAGCACTTTTGACAGGCTGACCAGCACATAATCACCATTATTGAGGTGGTAACCATCAATAACAACCGAAGCGTCAGGGTGTGGCATGGTAAATACGGCTTCTAATAGCTCAGATGGAACTCCCACAGCATTACGTTGTGCATCAACTTGAGAGTCTAACTGCAAGCCATTCTCTTCTGCTAATGCAGCAATATCGGTACCGGTTTGCAGTGATTGACGGAAGTTTTCTGCTTGTTCAGTCAGTTGTTGTTTGGCCTTTTCCAACGTAAGTTCAGCAAGAATATCCGCACGCTTTTCATCCAGTGTCAGCTCACGCACAGGTTTATGCTCAAGCATTTTAACGACCATGGCTTTATTATCTGATAATTCCAGAACATCACTACTATAGCCTTGTTGAACAACTTGCTCACTGAATGCCGCCGTTAGCACTCGAGCATCACGTAAAACTGCATCCGTCGCCGTTGACCTTGAAAACAGATCTGTCTTACCTAGTGACACGCCAAGCTGTTCAGCCACACCTTGCAAACTCTCGGCGTTATAAGACAGCTCTCTCAACGCTTCAACATCCTGAATAAATTGGGCTTCAGCTTTCGTTTGATTTAAGTCATTTTCAATGTCCACACGTTGTTCTTCAAACGACGGGGCTTTACTTTCATTAATACTCAACAACTTAATAAAGTGTGTTGCACCATCAACGTCTACTGGCGCAGAAACCTGACCCGGTTCCAGTAAAGCCAATGCCTCTTCAAACGCTTCAGGAAAGCTATCTCCCGTTGATACACCAAGATTACCGCCATTATCGCGGCTACCAAAATCATCTGAATACTCTTTAGCCAGAGAGGCAAAATCTTCGTTAGCGGCTAGCTTAGATTGAATCTCGGCAATTTTTTGTGCGCTATCCTCACCCTCTTCAACCATGATATGAGCAGCTTCACGCTCAGTAGATTCAATAAAACCGTCAACAATTTGCTGATAAGCATCACGCAGCTCATCTTCAGTAACACTCACATCCACTAAAATCTGGTCGATATTGAGCTCTATAAATTCAATGGCAACCTGTTCCTCAGACAAATATGAATCCTTATTCGACTCGTAGTGCTTGCTGATTTCCTCATCTGATACCACCATTTTTTCCTGTAAATCACCCAAAGGCAATGTAATCCAGGAAAAATCTCTTGTTTGTCGTGATAATGCAACAGATCTATCAATTTCGTCCGATGTAATAAAATCAGTGGCAAGTACTGCACGCTGCATCTGACTAACCAACAAATCTTCTCTCAGTAAATCACGGAAGCTAGTGGGTGTGTGGGCAATACTGCGGACAATCTGAATAAAACGCTGGGAATCAAAATTACCCTCAATTTGAAAATCCGGCATCTCTACAATACGCTGATCAATGGCGCCATCTGAAAAGGTCATGTTGCCGTTTTTTGCGAGATTGGCAATGAGACTACGTTCAACCAGACTTTCGATAACGGGTGTCCTCAAACGCTCATCGGAGAGCAAATCATCCGATAATGCAGCGCCAATCTGTGCTTGCAATCGTTGCCTCTCGCGACCAATCGCTAGCTGTACTTCACGTTCGCTGATAATTTCACCAGCCACTTCGGCAGCTTTTCCTATTTGATGGTTTTCCAAAAACAAGCTTTCAACCCCAACCAATGCCAATGGAATTGACAGCAGTGCTATCAGGAAAAAAGCGACCACTCCTTTGATTTTTGTTCTCATACTTTGCAGCATGTTGACCTCTATTTGCTCTAAGTTAACTACCCGGCAGAACTCTCCCGCAAGAGCAAGGATTCTACCACATCAATACAACTTATAGAGTGTCAAAATAAGGAAATAAACAGGCCCTCAAGACAAAAGAACACCGTCTTATATACTGTACAAGAAGGGAATATTGGAGAAATTTTTGAGTAAAGAGGTATACAAGAAGTATACCCCCGAAATGATCTTAACCGTTTAGTGCATCTTTTAATGCTTTACCAGGCTTAAATCCAGGTGCTTTAGAAGCAGCAATTTGAATCGGCGCACCAGTTTGCGGGTTACGGCCTGTGCGTGCAGCACGCTCTTTAACCGAAAAGGTACCAAAACCGATTAAAGAAACGGTATCGCCTGACTTCAAGGCGCCTTCAATCGCTTCTAGTGTCGCATCTAAAGCACGACCGGCATCAGCTTTTGAAATATCTGCTGATTCAGAAATGGCATCAATAAGTTCTGATTTATTCACATTAGTACCCTTTGAACATCAAATGAGTTGTTATTGTCACTGCCAAAAAACCTGGCACTGTATTTAGGTGTTATACATTCACTGGTAAGCGTTTAGAAAAAGGTGGTTTGTTATCTCTCTCTCTCGCGTAGCGTCCCTGATCAATGCGTTTTATACCAATTGTCATCATGAGGGTCAAGAAAACATTACAGAAATATGGCACTTATTAACACTTTTTGCGGGATTTTCGCCTAATGCTTCACGCTGTCAATAACTTCAGCCGCTTGCTGAGCCTTAGCCTCCAGGGCTATATATTCATCATCCGACAAAGGGACTGGAGATGCTGCAATGCAACTTCCAACACTTGATCAAACCATTTAACAGGAATAATCTCCAAGTCAGCTAAAATATTTTCAGGAATATCTTTGAGGTCTCTTTCATTACCGTTAGGAATCAAGACCGTTTTAATACCACCACGATGTGCTGCCAATAATTTCTCTTTCAAACCACCAATACGTAGTACTTCGCCACGCAAAGTGATTTCACCTGTCATGGCAACATTGGCTTTTACCGGGATACTGGTCAACACAGACACCAATGCGGTACTCATTGCAATACCGGCACTGGGGCCATCTTTAGGTGTTGCTCCCTCGGGCACATGAATATTAATATCAAACTTATCGGTGTAATCAGGCGCAATACCCAACAATTGAGCACGAGAACGAACGACGGTAAACGCTGCCTGAATAGACTCTTGCATGACATCACCCAGAGAACCCGTCTTAACCACCCTACCTTTACCATAGACTGCCGACGCCTCGATACTTAATAATTCACCACCAACCTGTGTCCAGGCCAAGCCCGTTACCTGGCCAATATGATTTTCCTGTTCAACCACACCATAATCAAACTTGCGCACACCCAAGAAAGTAATCCAAATTACCAGCATCGACTCCGCCGTGCTGTAGGGATTTATCTTTCGTGTATGCCGTCACCATCTTACGCGATACCTTGGCAATTTCTCGATCGAGACCACGGACACCGGCTTCACGGGTGTAGTAGCGTACGATATCTGTAATGGCATCATCACTGATTGTTATCTCACCCGACTTTATGCCATTTTGCTTGATTTGTTTTGGGATAAGATATTTTTGCGCGATATTCAGTTTTTCATCTTCGGTGTATCCGGGGATACGAATAATTTCCATACGATCCAATAATGAGCCAGGAATATTCATGGAGTTTGAGGTGCACACAAACATCACATCAGAAAGATCGTAATCGACTTCCAGATAATGATCATTAAAGGTATGGTTCTGTTCCGGGTCGAGCACGTCCAGCAATGCCGATGCTGGGTCTCCGCGATGATCCATTCCCATTTTGTCAATTTCATCCAACAAAAACAAAGGGTTTTTTACCCCAACCTTAGACATTTTTTGTATCAACTTACCGGGCATGGATCCAATATAAGTTCTACGATGACCGCGAATTTCTGCCTCATCACGAACACCACCCAACGCCATACGAATAAATTTACGGTTTGTTGCTCGGGCAATGGATTCACCCAATGAGGTTTTACCGACGCCGGGAGGTACCACCAAACACAACACGGGCCCTTTCACTCTTTTCACCCTAGCCTGCACCGCAAGATGTTCTAAAATACGCTCCTTAACATCTTCAAGGCCGTAGTGATCCTCTTCTAAAATTTTCTCCGCACGGGTAAGATCGTTACGCACTTTACTGCGCTTTTTCCAGGGAATATTGATAAGCCAATCAATATGAGATCGCAACACGGATGCCTCAGCAGACATAGGAGACATCATTTTCGACTTATTTAATTCAGACAAGGCTTTAGTAGAAGCCTCTTTGTGCAGACCGGATTCATTCATTTTGCGTTCAAGTTCTTTTGCTTCTTTAACCTCTTCACCAAGGTCACCCAGCTCTTTTTGAATCGCTTTCATTTGTTCATTCAAATAGTATTCGCGCTGGCTTTTCTACATTTGTTTTTTAACTCGACCACGAATACGTTTTTCGACTTCATGAACATCGATCTCTGCGTCCATTAACGACAGTAAATGCTCCAAACGCTCTTGCTCACCGGCAACTTCCAATGCTTCTTGTTTTTGTTCTAAGGGCAACGACATGTGCGCAGCAATAGTATCAGCCAGACGGCCAGGCTGATCTATACCTGCTACTGATGTCATCACCTCAGCGGGCACTTTTTTACTCAATTCAATATACTGTTCAAATTGATGAAGTACCGTATTCATGAGTACTTTGGCATCATTATCATCAAGCGGATCTATAGACACTTCTTGCGTCACTGCAGACAGGTAATCGTTCTCATCTTTCAAGACATCTATCTTTGCGCGATACCCCCCCTAAACCAGTACTTTAACCGTACCATCCGGAAGCTTTAGTAATTGCAAAATAGCGGCAACCGTACCTATAGTATAAAAAATGTCCTGACCGGGATTATCATCATTGGCATTGCGTTGCGCGACCAATAGCACCTGTTTATTATCCAGCATGGCTTGTTCAAGCGCCTTGATAGACTTAGCCCGGCCTACAAATCAAGGTAAAACCATATGCGGATAAACATCAACATCACGCAATGGCAACAGAGGGTATTCACTGATTAATTACTGATCAGAAGATGACACAATAAAGCCTCGTAATGAAATAACTTATTAATAGTGGTGTCAAAAGCCACGAATTACAAGCGTAAAGTCAAGAAATTATATAATTATTGGATGTAGCAGTGCCATTTAAGGCACTGAAGTCAGGGTTGTTTATTCATCAGGAACCGCTTTGGGTGTATCACTATGATCATACACCAGCAAAGGTTCTGACTCGCCACTGATAACCCCTTCATCAACCACCACTTTATCAACGGCTTCTTCTGAAGGAATACGGTACATAGTATCAAGCAATACAGATTCCATAATGGAACGTAGACCACGAGCGCCCGTCTTAAGTTCCATCGCTTTTTTAGCAACGGCACTCAATGCATCAGGTCGGAAGTCGATTTCAACCCCTTCCATATCAAACAATTTACCGTATTGTTTGGTTAATGAGTTTTTAGGTTCTGTTAATATCTGAATCAGCGCTTCTTCATCGAGCTCTTCCAAAGTGGCAATCATTGGCAGACGACCCACAAATTCCGGAATCAGACCGTAAGTCACTAAATCTTCAGATTCAAGCTCTTTTAAAGCCTCACCCACGCCTTTATCATCGTCTTTGTTTTTAACCACCGCATTAAAGCCAATACCGCCTTTTTCAGAGCGATCACGAATCACCTTGTCAAGCCCGGCAAAAGCGCCACCACAAATAAACAAAATATTTGACGTGTCTACCTGTAAGAACTCCTGTTGAGGATGTTTACGTCCCCCCTGTGGCGGTACAGAGGCAACGGTTCCTTCAATCAATTTCAGCAGAGCCTGCTGAACGCCCTCCCCAGAAACATCACGAGTAATCGATGGGTTATCACTTTTACGTGAAATTTTGTCAATTTCATCAATATAAACAATGCCTTGCTGCGCCTTATCGACATCATAATCGCATTTTTGCAAGAGCTTTTGAATAATATTCTCAACGTCTTCACCCACGTAACCCGCTTCAGTTAACGTGGTTGCATCAGCAATGGTAAAAGGAACATTGAGCAAGCGAGCCAAGGTTTCTGCCAGTAATGTTTTACCGCTACCCGTAGGACCCACGAGTAAAATATTACTCTTGCTTAACTCAACTTCTTGCTTATCTTTGCTCGTTTCACTAAAACGCAGACGCTTATAATGATTATAAACGGCAACCGACAAAACTCGCTTGGCGCGGAATTGACCGATCACGTACTGATCAAGAATCTCGGTAATGTCTTTGGGTGTGGGTAATTTGTCAGAGCTACCCTCTGTTGTTGTAGCTTCCTGAATTTCTTCACGAATAATATCATTACATAAATCAACGCATTCATCACAGATAAATACCGAAGGTCCTGCAATCAATTTGCGCACCTCATGCTGACTTTTGCCACAAAAAGAGCAATACAACAGCTTTCCGTTATCGTCGTTTCCGTCTTTACCGTTATCGGCCATTAGTTTACCTTACCTATTTTTCACATCTACATATCTATATGGGTTAGCGGCACATTTTACAATGCCTTTATGTTCTTATAGCCTAAAAGAATTGTTTTGGTTCTCTGCGCACAAAATAGCACACCAATAGTATATTTTTTAAGCTGCACAATGAGTTAGCAATACTTTCAAGAATCACTCTTATTCGTTATGCATCAATTCGAGACGTCAGAACATCGTCAACAAGGCCGTATTCTTTGGTTTCTTCAGCACTCATAAAGCGATCACGTTCGGTATCACGTGCAACATCTTCAACATTACGACCAGAGTGTTGAGCCATGAGTTCATTTAAACGCTGCCGTATTTTAAGAATTTCTTCTGCGTGAATGGAAATATCGGTTGCTTGTCCCTGAGCACCGCCACTGGGTTGGTGGATCATAGTTCTGGCATTAGGAAGACAAAAACGCTTCCCGGCAGCACCCGCATTCAACAAAAAAGCCCCCATACTACAAGCCTGACCGATGCACATAGTGCTGACGTCTGGCTTAATAAACTGCATGGTGTCGTAGATTGACAAACCTGCCGTGACAGATCCCCCGGGAGAGTTAATATACAAGTGAATATCTTTATCCGGGTTTTCTGCTTCTAAAAACAATAGCTGCGCAACCACTAGGTTGGCCATATGATCTTCCACCTGCCCGACTAAAAAAATAACTCTCTCTTTTAATAGTCTTGAATAAATATCGTAAGAGCGCTCACCACGAGCCGTTTGCTCTACGACCATGGGTACTAATCCACTGGCACTGACGTCGAGGCCGTGAGTAGTTAACTGAGGGTTATTATGCAGGTCAAACTTTGTCATCTGGACTGTGTTCCTATTGATCTATAAGTAGTAACGAAAAAGCGACATGTAATGACAAAAAAGAGAAATATGCCGCTGTCTTTTACTTAGCTTAACCCGTGATTACGCTAGATTCCAGTTATGGAGGCAAGAAACTTGTTTTCGTGCATAAACAAGGCTAATAAAGAAGCAGGAAGAGTGAAAAATGACCGAACACAGGTGTGTCCGGTCATAAGATGTATTGATTTTGTGGTTTTACCGCCTCTTCATAACTAACAGCTTTTTCCGTCACTGTCGCTTTTTCCAAAATGAGCTCAACCACGGAATCCTCCAAAACGGATGCTTCGATACCCGATAGCATTTGTTGGTTTTGATAGTAATAGTTGACCACTTCTTGTGGATCTTCATAGCTGGCGGCCATTTCTTCTATTGTGGCGCGAACTTTATCAGCATCCGCTTTAATCTCATGCTCTTTAATCAACTCGCCAAGGATTAGACCTAGCGATACACGTCGCTCTGCCTGTTCTTTAAACATCTCATCCGACAGCAATGATTTAAGATCAAGGTTTTGGTTTTGTTGCATACCACCAAACTGTTGCATCATTTGTTCACGCAAGGCACCGGTTTCAGATGCTATCAGTGCTTTTGGTAACTCAACCGTATTGGCAGACACCAGTTGATCCATAACAGACGTTTTTACTTTAACTTTTACCGCACTGGCAAGCTCACGCTCCATACTTTTGGCCACATCTTCACGAAACTTGCTCAAATCACCGTGTTTAGCGCCAAACTTTTCTAATAACGTCGCGTCGATTTCAGGTAACGACTTCTCGGAAACACTATTGACGTTAATCGCAAACTCAACCGCCGCCCCTTTTAATTCCTCTGCTTGATAATCTTCCGGAAATGTCAGCGGTATGACTTTTTCTTCACCTGCTGATAGGCCCACAATACCGGCTTCGAAACCCGGTATCATAGACTGTGAACCCAAAACTAAATCTTGGGTCTCTGCCTGGCCACCTTCAAATTCTTCGCCATCTTTAGTGCCGGTGTAATTAATATTCACCTTGTCACCGTCAGCCGCCGCACGCTCAACCGCAATAAACGTTGCTTGTTGCTCCCTTAAGGATTCAATCATCTTATCGATACTGTCTTCATTAATTTCTGCCGTGAGTTTCTCAACGGTAAAACCGTCAAACGAGGCTAAAGAAAACTCAGGATAGACTTCAAAGGTTGCGGTATATTCAAGATCTTTACCTGCCTCAAACTGCTTGATGTCAATCTGTGGCTGACCCGCGGGTTGAACGTCTTCTTTGGAAAATGCTTCTTGCAAGGAGCTGTTAATCAAATCGCCAAGAATTTCTTGTCGCACTGATTCACCATATTGCTGTTTAATCACTTTTAAAGGTGCTTTACCTTTACGAAAACCATTGATGCGAACCGTTTTTGATACCTCTTGCAGACGAGCATCTGCGCGATTATCGATTTGCTCTGCCGGCACACCGACACTTAAACGACGCTCTAAACCGGATGTTGTTTCAATAGACACTTGCATGACGTTTCTTTTAGCCTCTTTCTAGCCTTATCTCGTTGATTACTTTATTAGTTAAAGGGTGGGTCGGTAAGAATATTAAAATGGTGCGGACGGAGAGACTCGAACTCTCACACCTCTCGGCACCAGAACCTAAATCTGGCGTGTCTACCAATTTCACCACGTCCGCGTATTGTTTATTAATGAATATTGACATTAAATAAACGAGCTAAATAGTTGATTTAAATAATTATTGCATCAACTTAGCTGACACCCAACTATGAGGGCTGGGCATTGTGCCACAGTGATCATGGGTGTTCAACCATGCAAACGGAAATTTATGGTCGATAATCGTTAAATAAGTTCAAGAATAGTCGCAATCCCCTGCCCCAGACCAATACACATAGTGGCCAATCCCCATTGTTGGTCGCGCTCCTGCATCACACTCAATAAAGTACCGGTAATACGTGCGCCCGAACAGCCAAAGGGGTGCCCCAAGGCAATGGCGCCGCCGTACATATTCACTTTTTCGTGCATCACATCTAACGCTCCCATATCCTTAAGTACAGCCAGCCCCTGTGCGGCAAAAGCTTCGTTAAGCTCGATAACATCGATATCATCCAGCGCCATCCCCATACTCTTTAGCGCATTGGCAGAAGCGGGTACGGGACCAATGCCCATTACCGAGGGATCGACACCCGCAAGCCCCAAAGCAGCCACACGGGCAATCGGGGATAAACCTAACGCATCCGCTTTTTCGGCGGACATCACCAACATGACACTGGCGCCATCGGTAATTTGCGATGAAGTACCCGCTGTAATAGTGCCATTAACCGGATCAAACACGGGTTTTAATGCTGCCAAACCTTCCAGCGTCGTATCGGCTCGAATAGTTTCATCGTGCTCAACCAAACAAGGCGCACCATCCGCATCATGCCCCTGAATAGGCATAATTTCTTTCGCAAATTTGCCGTTACGCGTTGCTGCTGACGCAAGCTGGTGTGAACGTACCGCAAAAGCATCCATATCTTCGCGTTTAATCGCATGAATACGCGCCAGATATTCTGCCGTCAAGCCCATTGACCCTGCGGCCTTGGCAACCGATAAACTCCACAGTGGATTGGGGTCCATGGCTACATTCATATCGACATGCCCCATATGCTCAACACCACCAATACAATACATATCACCAAGGCCTGCACGAATATTCGACGTTGCGGTATGTAAGGCTGCCATAGATGAACCGCATAAACGGTTCACAGTTTGTGCCGGAATACGATGAGGCAAACCTGCACGCAACAACACATTGCGGGCAATATTAAAACCCTGCTCGTCGCGCTGCATCACGCAACCCCAAATCAAATCATCAATGTTTTCTGCGTCAACCTCAGGGTTACGTGCTAACAAGCCATTAATGACATCGGCACTAATATCATCTGCACGCCGATAACGGTAACAACCACCCTTGGAGCGTCCCATAGGGGTACGAGCGTAATCAACAATCACCGCATCTCGTGGATGTATGCTCATTTTGCCACCTCCTGATAATAATGTGTTTGCGCCTCGGTGTGCTCACGCATACCCGGAGTCGGTTCATACAACTCACCCAAATGTTGATAACCATCGGCCATCTTGCAAAAATGATTAATCCCCACACTGTCCAGCCAACGAAATATTCCCCCTCTGAAAGGGGGAAAACCCAGCCCGTAAATCAATGCCATATCCGCCTCTGCGACACTGGCAACAACCCCCTCCTCCAGACAACGCGCCAACTCCGTTGCCATAGGAATCATTAAGCGATAGATAATCTCGTCATCAGAAAAGACTGCTTTTTCCGCCACATGAGGCGCAATAATATCCAGTGAGTCGTCGGGAACATGTTTAATCGACTTGCCGCGTTTATCTTTTTCATAGCGATAAAATCCCTGCCCGGTTTTTTGCCCAAGGTGTCCTGCGTTAAACAGCGCTTCAGCCGCCGACACATAATCTCGCCCCATACGCGATGGAAAACCTTTGGTCATCACACCTTCTGCATGCACACCGGTATCAATCCCTATCACATCCAGCAAATAGGCTGGCCCCATCGGCCAACCCCAAGATTCCATCAATTTATCGATATGTGCATAATCTGCTCCATCGCGCAGTAACATGGCAAAGCCGGAGAAGTAAGGGAACAATACCCGATTGACTAAAAAACCGGGGCAATCGTTAACGACAATCGCCTTCTTACCCATCGCGGTTGCATAGGCCACTGTTTTAGCCACTGCTGCATCCGAAGTTTTCGAACCGCGAATCACTTCCACTAATGGCATGGCATGCACGGGATTAAAAAAATGCATGCCGCAAAAATTTTCCGGACGTTGTAAGGCTTGAGCCAATTGGTTAATTGAAATGGTTGAAGTGTTAGAGGTAATAATCGTATCGTCGTTAACCTGCTGCTCAACTTCAGACAACACACTGGTTTTAATAGCATGGTTTTCAACTACCGCTTCGACGACAAGATCAACACTGTCAAAACTATCATACGTTAATGTAGTTTCAATACGATTCAGTACATTAGCCATTTCTGTGATCGATAAACGTCCACGTTCAACGCGTTTGCCTAATAAAGTGGACACTTCGGAAAGCCCCAGATCAATACCCTGCTGGGCAATATCTTTCATTTTGATGGGAATGCCTTTATAAGCAGACTGGTAAGCAATGCCACCACCCATAATACCGGCGCCCAGCACGGCGGCTTTTGTCACCGGTTGCTCAACACTCTTAGCCAACTGTTTGGCTTTTTTGGCAATAAACTGATCACTGACAAACAAACCGGATAACGCTTGTGCTACTGTTGTTTGCGTCATGGCAATAAAAGCTTCTGTTTCTAAAGCTAACGCCTCTGGTGCGGACAGAGTCGCACCTTTTTCAATTGTATTAACGGCTGCTATTGGCGCCGGATAATGCTTACCTGCTTTTGCCATCACCATGGCCTTGCTGGTCGTAAACGCCATCGTTCTCTCAACGGCATTATGTTGAAGCGCTTGCTGCTTTTGTAGACGCCGCGCCTGATAATCTAATTTACCGTCGATGCACTGTTGCAATAGTCGTAACGCGGATGGCTGCAACACATCATCGCTCACAATGCCATCAATAACACCTGCTTTTAGCGCTTGTGCTGCATTGTATTCTTTAGCGGCAGCAATCCATTCCAGTGCTGTTTCTATTCCCGCAATTCTTGGCAAACGTACGGTACCCCCCCAACCCGGGATAATACCCAAGCGAGTTTCAGGTAAACCGATGTTTAGCTTTTCTGCTGATAGACGGTAATCACACGCCAGTGCAATTTCACAACCGCCTCCTAAGGCAAACCCTTTTAACGCAACAACCACGGGAAAGGGCAAATTCTCTATACGATTAAAATTACGATTACTTTTATCCAGTAGTTCTTTAACTTTTTCTCGGCCTTGCGCAAACACCGGCCCGAACTCCATAATATCAGCACCCGCAATAAACGCATCTTTACCGCTTTGTATTAACAAACCACTGATGGCTTGGGTAGAATTTTCCAACGCTGTTAAGGCTTCAGACAGTTCCATCACTGTCTGGTGGTTAAAAATATTGACCGGGCTATGAGAAACATCAAACGTTAGCTCAGCAATGCCCGAGTGATTGAGATCGACAGAAATATTTTGACCGGAATACATCGTGCTCTCCCGAATGTGAAGGACTAACGCCTAAGTATAGTACAAGCGATGAAACCTGCCCTTGTTATGAATCGCTGTTAATTATTTAAAGAGGTGCGCGGTGAATCACGACAATAACTTTATGTTCAGTCGTATTGCGAAAACGGTACGGATGCCCAGCCTCAATAATAAAACCATCACCGGCATCAAGATCTTCCAATTGGCTATTGATAATAATATTCAACTTGCCTTGTACAACAAAACCACAGGAGCGACCAGAATCAACGCGCATGGATTCGCCCGTATCACTCCCAGCATCATACACTTCATAACTCAGTTGGCCGGCGGCTGCCTCAGATTCACCGAATAAGTAATAATAATCAACATGCTTGTCGCTAGACGAAAACATCTGATAACTGCGAAAAAAACATTCCGCTTCATCATTAAAATCAATACTGAAGAAATCTTTCAAATTCATGGGGATACCTTTAATAAGCAATTTTTCCAAAGAGCTTAAAGAGGGACTGACGCGTCCCTGCTCAATCATTGAAACACTGCTATTAGTAACACCTGCCCGCTTGGCGAGTTCGCGTTGAGATAAGCCATAAATTTTTCTTACTTTTTTTAAGCGAACTGCAATTTCATCGGTCATAATACGTTACTACACTACTGATTACGTTGATTGGGTCATATCTTTGTAATCGTTTTCATAGTGCAAGTCAACGTCCTTCTGATAAGAAGGGACAGAAACACGATGTTTATCGATAAATAGCTGTGAATCGTCGATCATATGCTGTCCAAAACGGTAACGGATATTAAAATCACCTGTTAACACCGCCTGATTATAAGCAGCTGATGATTCTTTCACGGCTTCATTGCGCCTCATATGTTCGGTTATTTTTTGTTCGCCATAACGTGCTTTTAACATACGATATGTCTGCCTAGGCGACAACACGCACGCGGTTGCATTATTCCCACCAAAGCCTTTTGAATTTAGGAATGCAATATCCAGTGCAGATGCAACAGGCATGTCGTTAATAGGAATATTCAAGCGTTCATCGAGTACATCCTCAGCAATAGCATCGATGGTCTTGACTCCCGGAACGATACCCTCGTCAAAAATACCCAGCGCATTAATTAGTTGATCACCACTGGCTGGTGCCAAAGAATGGCCAACATAGGCTTTTACTGCCGCAATCGGCCACTGATGAATATCAAACGCACGAGCGACACGATCAAAAATTTCGGACTCAGTGACACGATTCTTAGGTGTACTGGAACCATGTGCCTGAATAAAGCTATGTTGCTGTATTGCTTCATCACCTAATAGACTACGCATAGCTGCGACAGCTTTAGCAAAGGTTAGATAATTACCTGGACCTGGTGCCGAAATAGACTTTTTGTAACCATCGGCATTAATAAAAACATCGGGAACACTGCCACAAATATTGGCACCCAATTCAAGTGCTAGCTCATCATCCAGCAACATGACATGTTGTGTCGATTCGGCAATGGTAAAACCGCAATTTTCACCAAAAGGACGACTGGATCGACGTAAATCCGTGTTATCAATGCCCTCTAATTTACACAACTTCTCTGTCGTTGCTAATGCACCCATAGTGGCATAGCCGTCAATAATTTCTGGTGTGATGGGTGCTTCACTGCTGCTAACCATGATAACCCGGCGGCGCCCCGAACGAATATCCTCAATACCCGCTTTCAAATTATATAAAAAACTGGCACATGCACCGGCAACACTGCCTGTTGCACCAAGACTACCAAGGACATAAGCATTGATAAAATCTGTCGGCATGGAGGCGAAGCCCAACGCTAATTGTTTAGTCGTCACACGCCCACCTTGCAAACGTGCTTGTAATAAGCCGCCTAAACCATGTTGATCCAATTGACTCATGACGCTCGTTGAATACACACCAATTTCATCAGGCGTGACATGCTGTATCAGGTGCTCCCATTCAATACCCATAGCATTGACCGCATCGGAGGCACCAACAATGGAAAGTTGCAAGCCACGAGGGTGAAAACGCGATGCGTATAAAGCGGCAGGATCAAAACCATCCGGTAATTGACCAGCGGCTTCAACGGGTGAATGATAATGAGTATTCAGGCGTATACTATCATCACCGGCTATCGTGACACGCACGTGCTTATCATCTACATTCTGCAACTGCCAATTGTGCGGCACAGACTTCGGCAATTGCTTTCTAGATAGCTCAAAACTCAGGGTTTGACCCACCACTTTTTCTAATGAAACCGCTTGAGTAGAAGGCACCGCTTCAATATCGAAGTAATGCTTGCCAATACGGCGAATCAGGGTGCCGTCAAGTACTGCCTGACCATACCGTTTTTCAATATCTGCAACCGATAATGAATCATCATCATCCTTAGGCAGATTCATCATGGCAGCCAAACCTGCTATGGTTTGTTGGCGCTTTTCCGTACTAAGGCTCTCAATAACCATACGGCGGTAGGATTGGTGAAAGGAGCTTCTGCCCGCCGCATTGTAACCGCCAAAACTGACTATCACAGGTAAACGTGTCATTTTTCTACCTACATTGTGCTTAATCAAAACAACACTAGTGTAGAGCCTTAACGCACTGTATTATAGGTCAAAACAGCCATAAAATAGTAAATTACGGCCATGATGATAAAAGCTATTTTTCTACTCTGTGATCAAATGTTGGCAACCAGTATGAGCTGGCCAATGGATATGCTTAGTGCAGCCAATCATGCAGCCCAAACATTATGTCCGGGAAAGCCGTCATTTAAGCTAATAACCTCAGCCACTAAACAGGGTAAAATAGCGACACACTCGCCTTTTTCCTTGTACGCCGAAACGGATATTCACGAGATTTCAGATGCAGACATCATTTATTTGCCAGCGTTATGGCGAAATCCACGTCGTGTTATCCGTAAAAATCTCGCCGTTATTCCCTGGCTGCAACAACACTATGAAAATGGTGCCATTATTAGCGGTGTAGGCACTGGATGTTGTTTTATGGCTGAGGCGGGTCTACTTGACCACAAGCCGGCAACGACACATTGGTATTATTTTGACCAGTTTCAACAAGACTACCCGTTAATTCGTTTAAAACGTCAACACTTTATTACGCAGGCAGGAAATTTGTACTGTGCTGCCAGCATCAACTCTCTCGCTGATTTAACAATTTACTTTATTCAACAATTTTATAACAGCGACGTTGCACAACATATCGAGCGTAATTTTTCACACGAAATTCGTCGTGCTTATGAAACCGTTAGTTATTTGGAAGACGGTAATATTAATCATTCCGACGAAGACATATTGCAAGCACAGCTGTGGATGAAGTCCAATTTGGAAAAAAATGTGTGTATTGGAGAAGTGGCTACTCAATTCGGTATGAGTTCGCGAAACTTCAACCGACGCTTTAAAGAGGCCACGGGTAAAACCCCTCTGAATCATTTACAAGATATTCGCATTAATACAGCAAAAGATTTACTTCAATCCAGCAATCTTAGTATTGGCGATATTGCCGACAAAACAGGCTACAAAGATCTGAGTTACTTTACGCAAATCTTCCGTAAGATGATGGGAATAACGCCCAGAGCTTACAGAACAACCGTACGTGCCAAGTTATTTCGCGACATCTAAGAAATGACACAACATATTTTATAGACTTTTCTGTGATAAAAAACGACTTTTTGGCTACAGACAATTATTAAAAAAATGGCTCAAAAAAATAGCCTCAATACTTCACGAAGCCAGTATTCATGTGGCTTACACGTTAATACCTAAGAAATAACTTTAAATATAATATTTGTTTTTTATTCGATCAGCGAGCTATTTATGCTTATTTCATGCCAAAAAAAAAGGTTGAAATTTACCTTCAATGGGCGGATATTTGAATCATGATATTTCAAAACAGACTGTGCAGTTCAAACCCTTTCGTTGTTGTCGACCAACAACAAAGTCTGTTTCTGGCAAACCTTTCCAATTACTCATAAAATCAGGAGGTATAACTTATGACAATGGCAGGTACTATAACTTATCGTGACCTTGATACATCTGAAGCGCTTAACGCAATTATCAACAAACGATTACATAAGCTAGAACGTTACTGCACAAATATTCAACACAGCCGTGTCGTCTTGGATTCACCTCATAATCATAAACATAAAGGCAAGGAATTTAGAGCCACTATAGAAATTGATTTGAAGGGTAACCCTATTACTATCACTCGCAATGATCCATCTATTCATGTCGCAGTCAGAGATGCTTTTGATATCGCTGAGCGCAAACTCAAATCTCATTCCGAGCAACTGAAGGCTAAAAGGAATCGTAAGAGATCCGATTATGCCGGGCCGGATAACGGTGTCCAGCTTGATGAAGTCGGTTAAATATTAACCTGCTCATCTTTACAGGGCGGCATTTAGTCGCCCTTTCCCACTCACAGGCTGTTTTTAATCTCTCACTTTCATTTACCGTTGACTCTCTCTAAAATACTTCACTTGAAAGACCGCTAAACAAGTAGACAGATATGAGCATCAACTGGTACCCCGGGCATATGCATAAAGCCCGCAAGGAAATTATAGAAAAACTCTCCGCGATTGATGTCTTAATCGAAGTGGTCGACGCACGTTTGCCATACAGTAGCCAAAATCCGGTGATCGCCAAATTGCGCCATAACAAACCTACCGTCATCGTATTGAATAAATGTGACCTTGCAGACCCTGAAAAAACCCAGCAGTGGCAAACATATTATACTGCACAGAAAAACATTAAAACGCTTGCATGCCAACACAATGAACCACAAAAAATTCAGCAAATTTCCAACCTTTGTCGTAAGTTAGTACCTGAGAAAGAAAATGCTATCAAGGCTCTCAACGCCATGATTCTTGGTATACCCAACGTCGGAAAATCAACTATTATTAATGTACTGGCAGGTAAAAATATTGCCAGTACGGGCAATGAACCAGCCGTTACTAAACGGCAACAAAAAATCCATATTGCAGACAATATTATTTTACACGATACACCAGGTATTTTATGGCCGAAAATCGCCAATCCACACAGCGGTTATCGGCTAGCAATATCTGGGGCTATTAAAAATACCGCTATGGAATATGAAGATGTTGGTTTCTATGCTGTCGAATTTTTTGCACAGCACTACCCTCGTGCTTTACAACAACGTTATCAACTAAATAATATAAACAATGATAGTGTACAGCTATTAGAAGCTATTGCTACCAAACGCGGGGCAAAGCAAGCCGGAGGAAAGATAAACCTGCATAAAACGTGCGAAATTTTATTACATGATTTTCGTCATGGTTCTCTGGGAAATATTACATTAGAAAGCCCTGAAAAAATCGAACAAGAACTTGAGGAAGTTACGGCGATAGAGGACGCTAAGAAACTCAAAAAAGCGAATAGAAAAAACAGGTGAACCCTTGACTGACTATACCTTAGGCAACGACGACGATTTATTAAAAAAGAAAACTGCTGAAGACTCTTCTGAAGCAGTCTCTCAACAGGAAATACCAGAATCATTGGATAAAGAAGCCTTTAATTTATGGAGTAAAGGCAAGCCTAAGGAAGCAATTAAAAGAGCAGTAGACCACCTGAATACAATCGAGTGCGAAAAAAAACCTAAAGCGTTATTCATGCAGCTCGCCTATTACTTATTTTTTGTCAATGACTTTCCTTCTGCCAGCCAATTATTTTTTGAAGCACATAAGCATTATCCAGACGATGGGGAAATAATTACGAACCTTGCCATTGCGCTGTCACGTTCCGGAGATTATAAACAATCCATCGACTTTATGAAAAAGACTCTCTAAATTTCACGGCATGGGACTCTATTGCTTCGAGTTATCACCTTACCAACGATGACGAAAAATCGTCTAAGGCTGGAACTAACTCTCTCACTATTAAAGATAAATTATTTGGAAAAGCTGACGAAAACTGGAGACTACCCGAAGGCAGTATTGAAAACCTTACTCAAGGCAAGAAAAAAGTGATTGCCTTCAGCTTATGGGGCAATCAAAAAAAATATATCTTTGGTGCCTTGCGTAATTTATTGTTGGCACCCGATCTTTATCCTCAATGGGAAGGTTTTATACCGATCGTAGTGTCAGCCCAGGTTTTTTATCGGTAATACAACGACTAGGAGGTAAAGTGCTTTTACAAGCAGATGGGCAAAGTTATAGAGAGAAACTATGCTGGCGTTTTCAGGTAGCGAATCATAAGGACATCGGCTACTTTCTCGTTCGCGACGTCGATTCAGTGTTTAGTATACGAGAAGTGAATGCCGTTGAAGAGTGGCTAAATTCCGGAAAATGGTTCCATGTTATTCGTGATTGGTGGACTCACACAGACCTTATGTTGGCTGGTCTGTGGGGAGGTGTGGCCAATGTTTTACCCAATATTAATGAACTACTACAAAATTACTCCTCCACTGCCGTCGTCACACCTAATATTGATCAGTGGTTTTTACGTGATCGTATCTGGCGCTATGTTAAAACTAGCTGTCTAGTGCACGCTCGTTGCTTTAAAAATAAAGGATCACGACCTATCCCTGGCAAAATACCGACCAATAATATTCATATAGGTGCATGTGAATTTGACCAACGACCGGGTTTTCAACAAAACATTCTGGCTGCTTGGATAAAATTGGGAGAGGGACAATAAAACAAGACCAAAGAGAAATTATCCATTTAAATTTCACATTAATACTATAGAATAGGTGAATTGCAATTATCACAATCCAATCACATAATACACCACAATACTAATTAGAAAACCTTTAACCATAAATAATTACTATAAAAGTATCCAACCGCAGGGGACAGATGAATGCTAATAGGTATACCTAAAGAAAGCTTCTCCAATGAGAAGCGGGTTGCTGCTACGCCTGAAACAGCAAAACAATTACAAAAACTGGGTTATCAACTGATTATTGAGACCGGTGCTGGTGATGCTGCCAAATTTCGTGACAGTGATTATGAGGCAGCTGACGTCAACATCGTCGATAGCACCCAAGCCGTTTATGAGCAAGCCGATATTATTCTGAAAGTACGCGCTCCTGAAGACGAAGAAATCCACTATCTCCGCGAAGGTCAATTGCTAATCGGTTTTCTGGCTCCTGCACAAAGCCCCGAGCTTTTACAGGCTCTGGCAGACAAAAAAGTCACTGCTCTGGCGGTTGAAAGTATTCCTCGCATCTCACGCTCCCAGAAAATGGATGCCTTAAGCTCCATGGCTAATATTGCAGGTTACCGAGCGATTATAGAAGCTGCGCAACATTTTGGCCGTTTCTTTACGGGGCAAATTACCGCTGCGGGCAAGGTGCCTCCTGCTAAAGTACTCATTATCGGTGCAGGTGTTGCTGGCCTTGCGGCTATTGGCGCGGCAAAAAGTATGGGCGCCATTGTACGTGCCTTTGATACACGCCCAGAGGTTAAAGAACAGGTCGAAAGTATGGACGCTGAATTTTTAATGCTGGACTTTGAAGAGGACGGTAGTGGCGCCGGCGGCTATGCCAAAGTGATGAGTCAAGAATTTATAGAAGCAGAAATGCAACTCTTTGCAGAGCAGGCAAAAGAGGTTGATATTATTGTGACTACCGCCCTAATTCCGGGAAAACCCGCACCAGAACTGATTACTGAAGAGATGGTGAAATCCATGCGCGAAGGCAGCGTCATTGTTGATCTGGCCGCGGCTATGGGGGGTAACTGTAAGTTGTCTGAAGCAGACAAAGTCGTTACCAAACACGGGGTGAACATTATTGGCTACACCGACCTTGCCAGCCGTCTAGCTACGCAAGCCAGCCAGCTCTATGGCACCAATCTGCGTCATTTATTAACGGATATGACCCCAGAAAAAGACGGGCAATATATCGTCGACTTCGAGGATGAAGCCGTACGCGGCGCGACGGTCACAAAAGGTGGCGATATCACCTTTCCACCTCCACCAGTCAGTGTTTCTGCAGCCCCGGCACAGAAAAAAGCAGAACCTGAAACCGTCGCTGAAGTTGAGGAAAAACCCGCCTCACTCGTTAAACAATGGCTACCGTTTATTATTGGTACTTTGGCACTACTGGGACTAGGAAGTGTGGCACCCGCCAGCTTTATGGCTCACTTTACCGTGTTTGTGCTGGCGTGTTTTGTGGGTTATATGGTGATTTGGAACGTGACCCCTTCGCTACACACTCCATTGATGAGTGTGACTAATGCCATCAGCAGTATCATTATTATCGGTGCCCTGTTACAAATATCGTCACCTGACCCTTGGGTTATGTGGTTATCCGGTTTCGCTGTACTGGTCACAGCGATTAACATCTGCGGTGGTTTTGCAGTAACCCAACGTATGCTTGATATGTTCAAGAAGTAAAAATATAAAGATAAAACATTATGTTACAAGGCCTAATTAATGTTGCTTATATTGGAGCAACGATATTATTTATTCTTGCCCTTGGGGGCTTAAGCAAACAAGAAACGGCTCGCCGCGGAAATAATCTAGGTATGTCGGGTATGGGTATCGCGCTGGTTTTTACCGTTGCGGCTCTCGTCACTCATAACTATGAATTATTGATTGGAGCGCTAGTTATTGGCGGCTTTATCGGCTTAATCCTTGCCCGAAAAGTTGAAATGACTCAAATGCCCGAGTTAGTTGCGATATTGCACAGTCTAGTCGGACTGGCGGCGGTACTCGTCGGATGTGCCAACTTTCTTAGCCACAGCACGGAGTATATCGGTGTTGAAAAAACCATTCACGATATCGAGACCTATATTGGTATTCTGATTGGAGCACTGACATTCTCTGGTTCTGTTGTTGCCTATCTGAAACTCAGCGGCAAATGGGGCGGTAAGCCATTATTACTTCCAGCACGCCACTGGTTAAATCTTGGCCTATTAATCCTGGCCATTTACTTTGGTGTAGAATTTGTCAATGAGGCTGCTCATGGTGGCGGCTTAACGCCATTGATTGCCATGACCATCATTGCCCTACTTTTTGGTATTCACATGGTGGCGGCGATCGGCGGTGCAGACATGCCGGTTGTGGTCTCTATGCTAAACAGTTATTCAGGTTGGGCAGCAGCAGCGCTGGGCTTTATGTTGTCTAATGATCTGCTCATCGTCATTGGTGCGCTCGTCGGTAGTTCTGGTGCAATCCTCTCGTACATTATGTGTCGTGCGATGAACCGAAATTTTATTTCTGTGATTGCCGGCGGCTTTGGTACGGGCACTAGCAGCAAGGGCCCGGATATTGAAATTGCAGGTGAAGTCGTTGCGACCAATGTTGATGATGTCGCAGCCATGCTGACATCGGCCAAAGAAGTAATGATTATCCCCGGTTATGGTATGGCCGTTGCACAAGCACAACATATGGTCAGTGATATCACTAAAACATTGCGCAAAAAAGGTGTTAACGTCCGTTTTGGTATTCACCCAGTGGCTGGACGTATGCCAGGTCATATGAACGTCTTATTGGCTGAAGCCAAAGTGCCTTACGATATTGTTTTTGAGATGGAAGAAATCAATGACGATTTTCCCGATATCGATGTCTCCGTTGTTATCGGTGCCAATGATATTGTAAACCCTGCGGCTAAAGAAGTTCCCGACAGTCCCATTGCAGGAATGCCTGTACTGGAACCTTGGCTGGGTAAGACCACTATCGTCTTAAAGCGCGGCATGGCGACAGGTTATGCTGGCGTAGAAAATCCATTATTCTACAAAGAAAACACACGCATGTTGTTTGGTGACGCCAAAGAAAGTCTGGAAAGTTTATTTAAGCTGATCAGTTAATGAATATACTCAAGGGCGCTTAAATTTTTTACGCGCCCTTTCTACTTCCTCATAGAAATCACATTCAATATGGTGATCGTTAACTAGGCCCATCGCCTGCATAAACGCATACGCCGTAGTTGGTCCTACAAACTTCCAACCTCGCTTTTTTAATTCCTTAGACAACGCAATTGATTCTGGCGATATCGAACGTGTTAACGGATCGTACGCCTTTTCTTCCTGTGGCTCAAAACTCCAAAAAAACGTGGCTAATGATCCCGCTTCTTTGACAAGCACGTTGGCACATTTGGCATTATTGATCACTGCCTCAATTTTTCCACGATGACGGACGATGCCTTCATCCTGCAGCAAACGCTGTACATCTTTTTCTGTAAATATTGCCATTTTATTGAAATCAAATCCCTTAAAGGCTTTACGAAAATTTTCACGCTTATCCAGTATTGTGCGCCAACTTAAACCTGACTGAAAGCTCTCAAGACAAATTTTTTCAAATAAGCGGATATCATTATCAACGGGATAACCCCATTCATTATCGTGATAAGCAATATATTCCGGTGTTGCCACACACCAGGCACACCGTGATTTTCCGTCTTCACAAACAATTATCGAATTCATTATATTTTTCCTGACTGACTTCACAAAAAGCGGCAAGCAAAAAAAACTGTCATCCAATGATAAAGATTAACATTATAATTGTTGATTGGATCAATAGTGTATCTCATTTTATCAAAACAAAATATTACGAGGCTGCTATGTTTAACAAGATCATTACCGTACTACTTTTATCTTTTAGCATGACCTTTTCCAACACTGTTATAGCACACAAACATGCCTCAGAAAAAGGTAAATCCATCGACTATACCATTAATGGCGAAACATATGAGGGGTATTACATTAGCCCTAAAAAAAATGCACCGTTGGTATTGTTAGTACACGATTGGGACGGTTTAACAGACTATGAAATCAAACGTGCACACATGCTTGCGGAGCAAGGATACGCAGTATTTGCTGCCGACTTGTTTGGCAAAGGTGTACGCCCAACAGAGGTGAAAGACAAAAAACAACATACTGGTGAGCTTTATAAAGATCGAGAAAAAATGCGCGCTTTATTGAATGGCGCACTGGATACAGCAAGTGCCAACGGGGGCAATGCCAATAATGCGGTTGCCATGGGTTACTGTTTTGGCGGTGCTGCAGTGTTGGAAATGGCCAGCTCTGGCGCAGACATGAAGGGTTTTGTCAGTTTTCACGGCGGTTTAAAAACACCGGCAGGACAAGATTATAAAAACACCAAAGCACCTCTGCTGATCATGCACGGCAGTGCCGATAAAGCCATTAGCCTAGATGACTTTATTAATCTCACCAAAGAACTAGAAGCCACTGGTGTTGATAATGAAATGATTACTTATAGCGGTGCACCACATGCTTTCACGGTTATCGGCTCAAAACGCTACCACAAAGAAGCAGACAAAAAATCATGGCAGCGTTTCAGTGGTTTCCTGCAAGAAGTATTGTAATTATTATTATGTATATGGAATAGCTCAGACCTGATCTGGTAGTTACCCGTTTTTTATGAGTGCATATCAGCTTAAATTTGAGCTAAATTCTTTTCTACCCAAACAGTTTTATCATCAAATAGCATTTCCATCGGCGTTCTGCCGCAACACATTTTTCATTGATGTATTCGGCCATTAGTATAATCCGCGATATTAAAAAAACTGACCTTTAATCCTTGTTGCCGCATCCTTAACAAAGTCATTAAAATTGCTTTCAATGGCGACACGTTCACTATCGTAGCGAAGTTTTTCTTTGGTGGATAATTCGTTCCATTTTTCAAGAATGGGAATATAGGCCGTAGCTTCGGCCAACTGATAAAAGGCGCTATATTCATCTTTGGTAGTTGCATCAACATCCAAATATTCCAGCAACACACCGATACGAATGGCGACTTCTGTCGCAGTCACCTGCTCTTCTAACAAACCCTGCGCCAATACCTGAATACTTTTATTCCAGTTTGCGCGTTGTTCTTGTTTTTGCTCATCGAGAAACTGTTGCTGTTCATCTTTAGCTTGTTCCATACGCTTTACTTTATTCTGCATATGCATAGCTATAGCGGCCAAAACACCCACAATTAAGATAGCAATAAAAAGCAGTATGGTTAACATATTATGTACTCTTCTCTTCAAGCTGCTCTAACTTGTTCGCAGGTAGCTGTTTTTTGGTTTTCGCGCCCAGCTCTTTTAATAATTCTACTCGGCGAATTAAATTACTTCGACCCTCAGATAGGCGATTGCGTGTTTGTTCGTAGGATTTTTGTGTTTTTTGTAATTGCCCACCCAATTCATCCAGTGATTCAACCACTAAAGCAAATTGATCATATAAACCACCCGCTTGCGTAGCAATTTTTTCAGCATTTTTGTGCTGTTTATGATAACGCCAAATATTGGCAACCGTGCGCAAGGTAGCCATCAGGGTTGTTGGGCTAACTAATACAATCTGTTTATCATACGCTTCTTTAAATAATGCCGGTTCTTCCTGTAAGGCCAACATAAAAGCGGCTTCAATTGGCATAAAAATAAACACAAAATCCAATGTTTGAATGCCTTCTAAGCTCTCATAATTTTTACGGCTAAGATCTTTAATATGTTGTCGTACAGAGTCAATATGACGTTTTAATGCCACTGATCTCTCTTCATCACTAGTTGTATTAATATAGCACTCGTAATGCACTAACGACACTTTTGAATCAATAATTAACTGTTTATTATCCGGAAGATGAATAATAACATCGGGGTTGCGGCGCTTACCCTCTTCATCTTTAAAGGCAACCTGCGTATCATATTCACGTCCTTTCACCAGACCTGATTCCTCAAGCAGGCGTTCAAGCACAACTTCACCCCAGTTGCCTTGAGACTTATTATCACCTTTTAAGGCCAAGGCTAAATTAACGGCATCTTCACCAATCTTATGTGTTTGCTTTTGTAATTCTTCAATTTTACCGACCAATTGATTACGCTCTGCGCTTTCTTTTTGATAAGCATCAGCTACCTGTTTTTTAAATTCACCGATTTTTTCTTTTAGTGGGGTTAAAGAACTGGAAAGTGTTTTGGCATTTTGCTGATCAAACTGCTGTTGTTTGGAGTCAAATATGCGATTAGCCAAATTCTCAAATTCACTACCTAGCTGAGAACGTGACTGTTGCAATACCTGTTGTAAAAATGCCTCTTTTTCGCGGGCGCTTGATTGCATTTGCAACAGCTGAGATTGTGCAATGGCCGCCTCTTGCCGCGCTTGATACACCTCTTCTCTTACTGCCTCAAACTGGCGTCGATAACGCCATTGCAACCACAAACCTGCCAATAAGGCACCCACAACGATTCCCAGCAACAGCAGGGCTGCTATTGCACCATATTGCACAGATAGGCTATTGATCATATTCATGGCGCTATTCTATGGCAATGTGTATTACTTTATAAGTCTGTAATGTGATATTATTCAAATATTTAGTACACACAAGAGCACTACTGACTCAAGAGCTTACAAGGATGTACTTACCGCGTCTCTTAAGCAGTATGTGTTCTCGTGGATAGCAGTTATTAGAATAGACTACTTTAAGGCTCTGAAATGCCCATTGCGCGAATTTTGATCTTTGACTCAGGTGTCGGTGGTCTAAGCATTTTGCAGGAAATCCAACGGCAACATCGTGGTCGCCAGTTGTTTTATGCCTCAGATAATGAAGCATTCCCCTATGGCATCAAGGCTGAATCAGAATTGGTGGAGCGTGTTGATGATGTATTACACAGGCTTCAAGAGAAAACCCAAGCAGACATTATCATTGTTGCCTGTAATACCGCCAGCACTGTGGCTCTACCCCGTTTAAGAGAACGCTTCCAACAGCCCATCATTGGTGTCGTCCCTGCCATCAAACCCGCCGCTAACATAAGCCAAAGTAAGGTTATCGGGCTTTTGGGTACACCGGGAACAGTACAACGCCCATATACACGCGAATTAATTGCTGATTATGCCAGTGACTGTGACATCATCTCGGTAGACAGTAGTGAATTAGTCCTGCTCGCAGAAGATAAACTACAAGGGAAAGCTGTCGCTCATGAACAACTAGCAGACATACTAAAACCGTTTAACAATCCACAAATCGATACCTTGGTATTAGCCTGTACACACTTCCCCCTGATCAAAGAGGAACTGCAGACCATTTTACCCGATATTCACTATTGGATTGATTCCGGCGAAGCGATCGCACGGCGACTTGGTTATTGGATAAATGAATTACAACTGGATAAAAGCACGCCTCATTCTGCAACAGCTTACTTTACCGCTGAAACACCTGAAAGCAGGCAACTGGAACCGGCACTGGCTGGATTTGGTATTGAAGCAATAAAATATATACATTCAGCATGAATGAAGAGAAAGCATCATTGAAGCCATTACCGCCACTATTTGATATTGATCGCATTCTTCATTATATGAATGATGTCTCCTTGGTTTTGACGCCCAATAATCGTTTACGTCATAAAATCCTTGAAGCTTGGGGGCAGTATCAACAACAGCAAGGCTATAAAAGCTGGCTAGCGCCTAATGTATACAGTCTTGAACAGTGGATTAATCAACAATGGGAAACCTTACAGACTCAAGCTTATCCAGATACAGAAAAAGTTGTGATCAACAACGAGCAACAACGTATTATTTGGGAAAATATCACACGTGATTGCGGTTTGATGCAAACTGAACGTATCGCTAACGACGCTCTTGCCGCTTATCGTTTATTAGAGCAATGGAATCTGTCAATTAATGCCGAGCTTAAGCGCCAACTAAACCCTACATTCATCCAGTGGAGCCAACAGTATCAGCAGCAATTAGCTCAGCTCCAGATGATCACACCTGAAACACGTTACCGTATTATCACTCAAGCTTTGAGTGATAACGTTGTGGCAAGGTGGCAATCGGTTTATTTATTAGCATTTGACGATATATTACCGGCGATCAATGCGTTACTGAACCAGGCCACGGATAATATTGAGACTATTGATTTTTCACAAAAACAACAATCTGAAACATTAGTGCAACGTGTAGAATGTGATAATACAATTGAAGAAATTCGTGCCGCAGCACGCTGGGCACATCAACTACTACAGGAAGAAGATGCAACGCAATTACGCATTGGCATTATTATTCCAACACTGATCTCTCAACGGGATCAGGTGTTAAGCATATTCGCTGCCGAGCTGGAACCCCAGTATTATCACAATGATACCGAAGCGTACACACTGCCATTCAATATATCGGCAGGCACACCACTTGCAGAAACGCCATTTATTGCTGCCACATTACAATTATTATTGCTACAACACTCTCAGTGGGATAGCGAATGTATTTGTCAGTGTTTATTATCGCCTTTTTGGGGGAAGTATTCTGAAGAAATACATGCGCGCTCATCGCTTGTAAAAAAGCTGCGGTCTCTGTGTCGATTAACGATCAGCGCCACCACCGTACGAGAACTTGCCGATGAGATTCTATACCCTTACTTTGCATTACCGAGGCATAAAAACTCTTCGATATCACCAACCAACCAATTACCATCGGCATGGGTCACCCACTTTTTAGATCAGCTCGAACAATTACAATGGCCGGGAGAGCGAACACCCAATAGCCATGAATATCAACAAACGCAATTATGGTATCAATTACTGGAAAAATTTTCTCAGCTTGACACTGTGCTTGGAAAAATTTCACAAAACACGGCTATAAACAACTTACGGGTCATGGCACAGCAATTACCCTTTCAAGCTAAAGTGGATGATTCGCCAATACAAGTACTCGGCATTCTTGAGGGCACAGGATTAACTTTTACCCACTGTTGGATTATGGGTATGGATCAACAATCATGGCCTCCCACGGCGAAACCCAACCCGGTACTGCCCATTGATTTACAGCGCAAGTACAATATGCCGCATTCCAGTAGTTTACGTGAACTTGCTTATGCACAGTCACTGACAGAAAACTACCGCCACTGTGCAAGTCATATTATTTTTAGCTCTGCTGTTTTTAATGAAGACAACGAACAAGTGCTAGAAGCCAGCTTATTAATTAAAGACATTCCCGTCGTCGATGTAGATTCAGAAACACAAGTATCAAATACCTTAAACGACTGGCAGATACAACTTAAAAACAGTCAGCAACTTGATCTTATCGATTGCCAAAAAGCACCTAAATATAACGATCCGCACCTTTCAGGCGGTACAGGTTTATTAAAAGCACAATCACATAACCCTTTTGATGCATTTATTCGTTATCGAGTAAACGCCAAGCCTTATGAAACAGCGAGCAATGGTTTTTCCACCATTGAAAAAGGCAATATCATGCATCGTAGTCTGGCATATATTTGGCGCAAATTACGCACCCAAGAAGCATTGCTCAACAGCGACCAACAACAACTGTATGCCTTAATCAATGAAGCAACTCATCTCAGCATTACACATATTCAAAAGAAACGACCACAAGAGTTAAGCCTCACACTATGTACCATTGAATCTGAACGACAACAATATATTATTCAACAATGGTTAGAATTTGAAAAATGTCGCCCGACATTTAGCGTTGTTGCTATCGAAGAAGCCCAAAAAATTATCTTTAACAATAACACATTAGATATACGTATTGATCGTGTTGATCAACTCGCAGATGGCAGCTTTCTTATCATTGATTATAAAACCGCAACATCATCAACGAACCATTGGCAAGGCGAACGTCTACGGGACCCGCAACTACCGCTCTATGCATTAACATATAACGGTGACGTTAGCGGCATTAGTTTCGCCACGATTAATGTTGAAGAACAAAAATTTTACGGCAACAGTCGCAACGACGAACAACAAAAACAAGGTATTAAAGCGACTGACTGGGACACCATACAACAACACTGGCAACGATTATTAATACAACTGATGGAAGAATTCCAACAAGGCCATTGTGTGATTGATTATATTGACAATGAGGTCGCGGCACACACCAAAGACTATTGGGCAATTAACCGCTATTATGAAACACGCACATTAAATCATTTTATTGAAACATATATAAAGAGAACATCGAGATGATTAATGATGCCGCTGCACGAAAACGCGCGCTTGACACGGCAACATCGTTCGCCGTAAGCGCACCAGCCGGATCAGGAAAAACCGGACTATTAACACAGCGCGTATTAGCCTTGCTAGCCCAGTGTAACGAACCGGAAAATATTCTTGCGATCACGTTTACGCGTAAGGCCGCCGCCGAGATGCAGTCACGCATTATCAAGGCTATCAGCCAAGCGGCAATCACACCAGAACCGAAGGATGATTACCAGAAAAAAACCTGGCAACTTGCTCAAACAGTACTGAAGCGTGACCAAGAAAAACAATGGCAACTTTTACAATGCCCTAACCGTTTACGCATTACTACAATCGACAGTTTATGCCGCTCTATTAGCGAACGCACACCTTTTGATAGTTTACTCGGTGGCGCACCAGAAATATTAGACGATCCCAACATCGCTTATCAAGCAGCCAGCCGCGAGACCTTAGCACTATTGCACTCAAAAAATGAATTGCAAGAAGACCTTGTTCAACTGGTGAAACATTTCGACAACAATCTTGATAAAATTGAGCAGTTATTTACCCAATTATTAGCTAAACGTGATCAGTGGCTAGGCATTATTCTACAATCCGGCGATAAGCGTGACGTACTGGAAAGCATGCTAAAAGAGGTCATTGAAGATGAACTATCAATAACACGAACACTATTAGCGCCCGTAGCCAGTGAACTCTGTATACTTGCTGATCATGCGGCAAAAAATTTTAACAGCCATAATCTCAACCCAAAAAATAATGAATCGCTCATCAAGCAATGCTTGGGCATCACTCAACTACCAACACCAGACACAAAGACACTGTTGCGATGGCAAGGTTTATCTGCACTACTATTAACCAAGGAGGGAAAATTACGCGCCAAACCCACTAAAGATATTGGTTTTTTTGCGCTGTCAAACAAAACACTATCCAAGGAAGAACAAGCAACAGCAAAAACGTATAAATTACGCATGGAAAATCTACTAGCCGATTGCGGTGATATTCCTTCGCTTGAAAAACAACTTGCTATCATAAAACATTTGCCTCATGCACAATATGATAATAAGCAATGGCAATTACTCAACAGCCTGACCCGTATATTGCGGCACTTAGCGTTAGAATTGCAAATCAGCTTTCAACAGCTGGGCAAAGCAGATTATTTAAGCATTACACTAGCAGCTATTGACGCTTTAGGTTATTACACTGAAGAGTACGAAACACCGAGTGATTTAGCACTGGCCCTCGACTACAACATTCAACATATTTTAATTGATGAATTCCAAGATAACTCGACTACGCAACTGCAACTATTACATGCATTGACTCGCGGCTGGCAACGAGATGATGGCCGCACATTATTTATTGTCGGCGACCCCATGCAGTCATGCTATCGTTTTCGTGATGACAATGTGGGCATTTTTTTGGATGCGCGTAAAGATGGTATTGGCGATATTGCTCTCGAAGCACTGAATCTTGAAGTCAACTTTCGCTCCCAAGCAGGAATTGTTGACTGGGTTAACAGTCACTTCGCACATATTTTTCCATTAGAAAATAGTAGTAGTCATGCTGCTGTAAAATATCACCCGTCAATTGCTATCAAAGAAAATAGTGCGACAATGGCAACTAAAATACATTTATTAGCCAATGAAGATAATGACCTTTCTACTGACCAAGGCGAATATATTACTCAATTAATCCATGAACATAGACAATCAAAAGCCGATGATTCTATTGCAATTTTAGTGCGCAATAAAACGCATGCAAAAGCGATTATTCCTGCATTAATTGCTACCGGCATTGACTATCGTGCGACCGATATTGATAAACTCAATACCTGTATGCCGATTGTTGACCTATTGTCGTTGACACGCGCATTACTGCACCCGGACGATCGCATGGCATGGATTGCCGTGTTACGTGCGCCATGGTGTGGATTAGATATGAATGATTTATTGCTAGCAACATCATCTGATTCAACCGATGAAAAAAATATTCATCATACCGTTTTTCAACAATTACAAGATTGTCTTAACAACCACCTTTTATCGCCACAAGGGCACCAACGCTTACAACGTTTTTATATTGTCATCAAACAAGCAATATTACAACAACAACGTTTTTTATTACACCATTGGGTAAAACGCATCTGGTTAGACTTAGGTGGCCCAGCATTGCTTATCGATTCGAATGACCACGACAATATCGAACGTTTTTTTGATTTATTAGCAGAACAGCAACATGCCGGACTTATAAAACAATGGTCCCAACTTGAAAATGCAGTGGAAAATCTTTTTGCACGTCAGGCACCACATAGTGATAACCCAATTGAAATAATGACTATCCACAAATCGAAAGGGCTAGAATTTGATGTGGTATTGATCCCGGGTTTAGAAAAAAAATCACGCAGTGCAGACAAAGAGCTAATCACATGGATGGAAAAACCTAATCAACATGGAAAGAGTTTACTATTACTCTCACCACTACATGCCAAAGGCAGCGAAGAAGACCTTCTGTATGAATATATCCATACACAACATAAAGAAAAAGACACCTTGGAAACTGATCGTCTGCTCTATGTTGCCTGTACACGCGCCATTAAAAAATTACATTTAATCGCCAACGTCATTCAAGAAGATGATGCTATTAAAACACCACCCTCAGGCACACTACTGTACCGCTTATGGAACGCTTTAGAAGATAATGACAAAAAAAATATACAGCTACTCGCATCAACTAAGGCACAAAAGCAGCAACACCCCAATAAAATTATTGCTTTAGACACTCAATGGCAAAAACCACCATTAACAGAAAACCGCTTATTGAAACCTTGGCGCGGCAATAATCACTTGGCTGAAGTGTCGGGAGATAATATTGCTTCACCTGATGACTTACTTCAACGTGAGCAACGGTATCTTGGCACCGTTATCCATCTTGCCCTACAACAGATTGCAGACACCGGCTACCGGCAGTGGGATCAACATCGCATTAAGCAACAGTTGCCTTTTTGGCGCTCAAAATTAATAGAACAAGGCATTGTTCATTCACAACTTGAACAGGTGTTGGACACATTACTGACCGCCATTAATAATACGCTAGCCGACAACAAAGGCTGCTGGATATTAGATAATAACCATCAAGAAAGCGCCACTGAACTCGTTATTTTTAATCACCACGGGCAGCATGTTATTGATCGTACCTTTATCGAAATACAAGATGACAATACAAAAATACGTTGGATTATTGACTATAAAACGGGGTCACCTGATACAGCAGCGTTAGAAAAATATCGTGCACAACTGCAACGTTATGCACAACTATTTTTATGTGAACAACAAGAAAAAAATATAACCGTAAAAACGGCGCTATATTTTCCATTAAAGAGTCAATGGAAAGAATTCAGCATACAAGCTTAAACCAAAAAATTATTCACTGCTGCAAGTACACTGTCCACTGAAATATTATCCATTGCAGCTTGGCCTGAATTTTTTTCAGGCTGGACAATAGTTAACGGTGCATTGTGAATGGGTTTAGTCCGCACTGGATTAGTAGGACCATAAAGACCGATAGTGTTAACTCCCATCATATTCGCCAAGTGCAGGCCACCAGTATCATTACCAATAATGACTCGCTGTTGCCGCATAACATCGACCAGCTCCGCTAGTGATGTTTTCCCCGCCAAATTCACTACTTTTGCATGGTGATTGACTGCATGAGCAATTTTTGCACATAGCAATTCGTCATCTAATGTCCCTAACAATACAATACGATCCGTTATTAAGACGAGTTGCTTTAACAACTGCTGCCAATGTTCAATAGGCCAACGTTTTTCCGGCGCATTGGCAGAACCACAAATCAAACCGACACTGGAACCATCTCTAACGGGAACGCTGTACGTCTTGTAGTCAATATCTTCTAACAGACCAAAGTGTGCCATATATTGTTGCCACAAGTGCGTCTGATGTATCGCCTCTTCATCAAAATAACGATGTAAAACGTAAGCCTCATTGATCAATGGACGATATTGACCGTGACGTAAAATTGCAAATCGCTGACGACTGCCAATTAACCAAGCTTCAATATCACTGCGCAATGAATTAGTAAATAATATGTGCGCATCGAAGCGCACACGCCACTGTCGACATCTAAAGAAGTAACGCCAGTTTTTTTCAGGTAGCGGCAAATACTGCCCATCTACACCTAACTTTTCCAATAGTTGTACAAACTGTGGCCGCACTAAAAAAGAAAACTTCACCTCGGGATTGTGTTCACGTGCAGTTTTTTGCAATGCACGAAGAATAGGCATCACCATACATACATCACCTAGCCAATTAGGTAGGCGAATCGCTATATGTTGATAGCTCACTTCCTTATTCAAGGTTCTACAAGCGTTGATCATATTAAACCTCTGATCATGAATAAATACAATAAAACAAGACGGGTAATATACTATCGCTTGCAAGCGAGTGACAATGGCTTTATAACATGGATAATTAAAGAACAATAATACAGATAAAGCCTATTGAAGCAGTGTTGTCAGCACATTGTGGCTGATGCCTCCGTTGCGGTCTTTAACGATATACACAAATCTATCTTCTGTCGTAACACTATTCACTGGTGGCAAATAACTCACAACACCATGACTGAGTGTTAGACTGCCTCCCAAGCTAGTGCCTGTAAAAGGTAAACTATAAGTCAACGGCCCTTCCCCTGCCGATAACACACGTAGATCAATCGCAGTGGTTCCTGCTGCTAATGTCACAGCATCGGCCGTTGGACGCGTTTGCGGCAATGTTGCTAACAGGCTGTCATACCATGCGGTTATTCTATCAACCAGGCCACTTGCAATACCAAAGAAACTGTGTACCGTATCGTTGTGACAAGGGTTTGTTTGCGCTGGGTGATCGAACCCTCCTGCAAAAATATTGGATTGAACATTCACACCTGCTGCCATTAACTCATCACGTAGGTTTTCTGTATCAGTCGGTGTCGATACCGAACACGCATCATTCACATGCCAAGCAAGGTATATATTAAGATTTGCATTGTTGAAGTCAAAGTGAGCCGAATTAATCGGTACATACACACCGCTGGTAATGGGCGATGTAAGATCCATCGCATTAGCCATCGTATTTAACGACATCGCTGAAATCGCCCCACGGTCGGTACCTGAAATAAATACTGGCAAACCGTTTTGGTTTTCCGTATTGATAATCGTGGAAACATCCACCGCATGGCGCATGGAATTACGATAATCATCATACGCATCGTCTTCCGTATCACTACCCACATCATCGGCTCTATCGGAAGGATGACTCATAGTCACGACCTTATAGCCTTGAGCAGCAAACAGGTGGGCACTACGTACGAGAAAATCATCACCCGCTGATAGAATATGATTATCCTTATCAACACTGAGTTCGGCATCTAACTGCCCACCGGCAATTAATAACACAATGCCTTTCGGTGACACCACTGGCTCATGCACCATATAGTCAATAGACACATCAGCGCCATTGAGGGTTTTTCTGACGGTCGATAACAGCATATACGAAGGCGAACCGATTAACTCAGAGCGAATACGCTCTGGATAGCCGCTATTAAACTGGCTATCGCTGGCCGTGTTCGCCAGGGTGGTTACCACTGGATTTGCCGATAGGTTACTGCTTATAGCTGCACCGCGACAGTAACACTATTTGCAACAAGGTCTATCACAATATAGGAACAGGCTCTTGTCTGATTGGGCGCAGGTTTACCAAAAACACTGGCACTACAATGAACAGCACCGATCACCACTGCAAATTGATACTGTGAACCCGCACCATAACGCACAAGGGCGCGGCTAGGTACTTCGCAAAGCGCATTATCGTTTGCACAATGAATCCAGTTGGCATTGGGGTTATTGGTTGGGGTCATTAGGGAAAACATCACTATGATCACCAATACCGTCCTTATCTGAATCTAGCGTCTCTGTATTATCGGCTGGGAAGGCATCCCACCTATCCACAACACCATCCCCGTCAAAATCATCCGTATCACTCAGTAGGTAGTCACAGTATTTAACAACGCCCGGTGCCGGATCACCAAAGACGGGGTTCATACAATGGATAGTGTCATCGGTATGCTGATACACATACTGACCGTTAGCCCCATAACGTACATAAGCGGGTACGGGTGGAGAACAAAAATGCCATTCGCGGGCACAGGCCGTCCAACCTGCATCATCAATACCGTTTTCAGGGTCTGCGGGGAACGGATCATTATTATCAAGCAGTCCATCACCATCGGTATCCTGAAGCATATACGAACAAGTCTTGGCAAGATTAGGCGCAGGGTCACCAAAGACACTGGCACTACAAGTAATAGAGTCTGTCACCACCTTAAAGAGATACTGCGAACCCGCACCATAGCGAACGATTGAACTGCTGGGTAATTGGCAAACTGCGTTATCGTTAGCACAGTGTACCCAGTTAGCAGTAGGGTTATTGGTGGCATCTTGTGGGAACAGATCATCATTATCACCAATACCATCGTAATCAGAATCCGTGCTTTCTGATATATCTGCTGGGAAGGCATCGATACTATCGACCACACCGTCGCCATCAAAATCCGCTGTTGAACTTAATGAATAACTACAGGCTTTGAAGACACCAGAAATGGGATCACCACCGAAGGTACTATTAGCACAGGCAATCGAATCTTGTACTTGTTGGGTGGCATATTGACCATTAGCCCCATAACGCACCTCGGCGGGTACCGGTACAGTACAGGTTGTCCACTCGTTGCCACACGATACCCAACCACCGGCAACATTATTATCAGGTTCATAAGGGAATGGATCAGCATTGTTACCGGTACCATCTTGGTCGGAATCCAGTGTTTCATTGGCATCCATTGGGAAAGCGTCGATTCTATCCACCACGCCATCACCATCAAAATCATCTTGGTCACTTAGCAAATACTCACAGCTTTTTAGAACACCAGGCGCTGGATCACCAAAGACAGGGTTCATGCAATGAATGGTATCGGTTACATAGGCATAGGCATACTGCCCTGCTGCCCCATAGCGAACAAAAGCAGGCGCCGGTGGCGAACAAAAATGCCATTCACCAGAACAAGCCGCCCACGCTGAATGATTTAGGCCATTGTCTGGGTCTGAGGGAAACGGATCACGATTATCAGACAGGCCATCGCCATCAGCATCGGTATTGACTTGCAGCGCATTACGATTGGCGCTTTTGCCCAACAACGGCCATGCACTATTGGCAGCACCAGTAATATCGCTTTCAATCGCGTAAAAAGAATTATTCTGGGCAATAATATAAACAGTCCCCATGTTATCAATCAACGGAGACGATACCGCTGGGCTACCTAATTGTGTTGACCACACCACAAGACTTTGGGGATCATTGGGAGTATTACTGGAACTATAAGCAGAAGGATTAATTGCACGGATAACCCCATCGAAAGCACCTACAAACACAGTACCATCATTAGCTAAGGCCGGTGAAGAATACAGGGGTTCAGCATTATTGCTTAATGGCAATGACCAGATTAACGAACCTGAAGGAGCGAGTGCATTTAGCGCCCCATTATCAAACGTACTGACATAGAGATTACCTTGGCTATCAATCACTGGCGAAGAGGTAATACGCCCACCCAGAGTGGTACTCCAACGCTGAGCACCGGTATCCCTATCAAAGGAGTAAATAGAATAATCGTGCGAACCTACATAAACATGCCCATCGAAATCAATCACTGGAGACGATAAGCCACCACCAGTAAACGCGCGCCACACCCACCCTGCCGAGGGGTTTACCTGTAAGACTAAAGGATCAATGGCATATAAATAACCATCTGCTGCGCCCACATACACATAACCATTATGCTCAATCGCCGCTGAAGAACCAATGACACTACCAAGAGAAAGCTGCCATTGCTCGGCACCTGTTGCGCTATCCAAGGCATAAAAAATGCCATTGCGGCTACCAATATAAAGATGATTGTTTTGATCAATCGCGACTGAAGCGTACACAATATCACCGGTATTAAAGCGCCATAACTCAATACCGGATTGGGTATCTATCGCATACACATGATGATCATAAGAAGTAATATAAACCACCGCCCCATCAGCACTGACCAACGGTGCTGCGGCAATATAGACCTGCGTTGCAAACGTCCACAGAACATTACCCACATTATCCAGTGCATAAAGGCGCTTATCCGCTGAGCCGACATACAACTGACCATTGGTATGATCATACGCCGCCGAAGAACCGATATTGCCACCAATATCGACCGACCACAGCGTCGAACCCGGTGCAGCGTGCAAAGGGGCACTGACCATTAAAAACAGTACCATTGTTGATAATAATTTTTTTAGATTATCCATAATGTAAACGCTCTTTATATGTAGCTGTATGCTATACACCTGTAATTGTATTTTTACGTTGCCGCTATCTTTTAAAACGAACACTGCTAGAGTATTAGCTTACTTAAATAGGTGATTAATTGTAAATTTCACCGGTTTCACTCTTTGAAAAATGCATCGGTTCAAAAAATTTTTTCTGACCCTAATGATTTTAAAATTCTCAGGTATATCAATCGATAAGATAAATTGCATAGTACTATCTATAAGCACATCATTATCAGAATCAGAAAATAGCGAGAAAAAAACAACATGACCTTCAGGTATGTTTGCCACTGCTGACAACATACATTCAACAGTTTCTTTATTAGTTTCATAACACAATAGGTACATCGAGCCATTGCTTTTCCAAGGCCAAAAATCAGCCTCTACTTTCTCAGGCTCGCTTTCCAGAGTTCCAGCCATCTCCATTAGCGGCTCTTTTGCCATATTCTCAAAAGAATTCACCACTTCCTCTTTAAACACAACAGAAATAAACCCAAGATTGTTAGAATCCACCAGCAACAAGTCATCTTTACTCTTTTTATCAAGAGTCACTTTAAGCCAGTTCTCATGTTCTGAAACAAGGTAATACTTTTCAGATTTCCCATAAATTTTAGAAGATATCAAAACTGTTTCAGAAGCATTATCCGCTATATCTTCAACAAAACACATAGTCTCTGTTTTTTTATACAAACATATCGTTGAATCCAAGAATTCGATAGCTTTACCAAAAAGCGTATCTGCGGAAACATTAATAGGCAAAACAATAGCTAAAAATATAAAAAAACGCAAATAGGTCATAGGCGTCCCAATAGGCCTTATTAGTTTATATAAATTGATAAAAGGTCATAATCAAAACTATTTATTACAAAGACTCTAATCGCTGTTTTTTTTCACATTTCTTATAACAAGAATAGATTCAAAAACCTCAACTATAGCAACCAAAATACACAACCACCAAGCATTTCGTAACCACCAATAATCGCTTAAACGACCGTAATAATAGAACAAACCAGCAACGATTAATGAACTAATAATTAGAAACACTTGTAGTTTAATAAATGAAGAATATGAAAAACTCACAAACAAGAATTTAACTGAACTTTCTTCAGAAGTGAATTTTTGGTTATTCTCTAAAGGCAACATTATCAATGAAAGCCAGTTATAAGAGGGGTTTAATTTTTAATTAATCTTATAATACTCAACAAACAACACAATAATGGGAATTAAACTTGTAAGCGAAATTAGCGCCAACACCCCCAATAACATTGTTCTTTTAAGTGAAAAGTTAAACAGGCGAGATAATTTAAAGGTAAATATCGTATAAAAAATAGTTACCACAATTAAACCAACAAGAAATACAATTAACATATAAGAATCATCAAGCCATAAATTAACCGCCTCGACTTTTCGCGCTAAAAAATCAATAAAAAGAAATCCACTTTGTAGTATAAAAGCAATAAATACTTTATTCTTATAGCCATATACTTTATCAAACACAGTTGAGTTAATTGTACTTTCTTCGACAATTTTATCATTCATAGAAAACATCCCCATTATTATAATTATAAATAGATAACAAGCTTTATTTATTTTTACTAATATTATCGTTATATTTTATTTAAATATTAAATCTTCAAAACCAACATCCCTTTAAGTAAAAAACACACTAAAGCGAAACAAAGACGCTAACCAAGGATACCACAACACCAAGACCAACTATTTTTCCACTTTCATCTTTGAAAGCATACACCTTAATACTGCAAGAGTATTAATTCGCGATTTAATCAAGAATGAGGTTGTTTTTTCTAACTCAAAACCACGACAACAGAATTAGCTTTAAAGTTGACCTTCCCCCAATCACCGTTCAATTTAAAATTTGCTCCTGAAAAACCAAAATAATCTATATTTCCATAATCAACTTCATCATTTTTATCAAAAAAACACTTATCATTTCTATCATCAAAAATTACGGAACACACTCCTTTAAAGAGCAGAGTTCCTCTCCTATAACAATACTGCTCTTTTGCTGGTGGCTGAGAATAAAGCGGATGGTTTTCAGTTAAAACAAATGCAACTTCATATTTAATCTCATTATTTTTTTCCGTAATATCTAACACGAAAGAATCTTCAAGATAGATATTTTTTAGGTCGTCAATTTCAAAATAATTATTCATTTTATAAGTCATTTATAATTGGAGTATGATTTTCGGGGATTTTTCTTGTCACAGACTGGCCAGCAGGGTTTACTCTTTTTAAAGGCTAAAGCGTTTATTTTTTAATCCCTCTACCATCTACTCGTTCACGCCAAGCAAATATTTAGCTTCTTGAATAGCACTTTCCAAATCTCCAAACATACCAGAAGGGTCTGGATATTCCCTAATTTCATATGATACCTCTTCCTCCAAATCATATTTACAAACAAACTTAAGAAGAGAGTAAGAGCCATTATCATTTTTGACAATCTCAATAGCTTTTTTCCCACAAGGAGAAGAGATTCTTTCAATTTTTTTCATACCTAAGCCAGCCCATAAATCATCAATTATAGTTTTAGGTTTAATCAGTTCATTTGTCGAAGCATCTCTAAACGCATGAGTTTTAACCTGCTGGCCATCTTTTGCTATTCGTGCATCAGAACTAACTTTCTGGATATTAGCAGGTGCGCGCCCTGTCTGAGATGCTATCTGATCAGCTTGTTGTGCTGGCTGACTAATAATTGTTCCTCCTCCACTGGAAAGCTGCCCTAACTGCTCCTGAGAAGCTAACTGTTTTTCAAGCTTAACTTTTGTAGCATTATTGACAGCTCCACTTTCACTTTTCTGGGTATTTACTGCATCTTTTTTTGCCTGTATTTTCGTTTTTGCTTTCTGTACAGCGCCTTGTATTCGATTTTCGCTCCTTCAAAAGCATTTTTAAGCGCTGTGCTCGCCTTCGACGTCGCTTTCGTCGAAAGCTTGACCGCAGAAGCTGCTAAACTGCCAACATCAATACCCGATGCTGGCGCTGCACAGCCGTTACATTCATCGGCATCAGGACGGGTTGCCACATCAATCGAAAGCGAAACCGCATTAACTGCTAAAAATATACCTGCCGCTGTCAAAAAGGCTAGCTCACCTGTGGGATCGGTATAGCTCAGAGGATTATTGAGTACATAGGTGTAACGATTATAACTCTGGCTGCTTTCGGGAAATTGTACATAATCATCGGGGCTTAAGAACCTACCAATTAATGGGTCGTACACCCGCCCATTCATATGAATAAGATTAACTGCATCTAAATGCTCGTGGTCGGTAAAGCCTTTAGTGGTGGATTCAAAACACAATACATAACAATTGCTTATGCGTTGTGTGCGTTTGATAATCGTCAAAAAACACTAAAACGACCATGAAGGAGTTACTGGATGAAAGAAGCACTACGTAATGTCACCTTAAGGCAGTTACAGATTTTTATGGTCGCCGCAGAGCATGAAAGTTTTGCTAAAGCTGCAGACATACTCCACTTGACCCAACCAGCAGTCTCCATGCAAATGAAGCGACTCGCAGAAATGATTGGTATGGCCTTATTTGCGAAAAGTGGCAGCGATTTACGTCTCACACTGGCAGGCCGGTCATTACTGCCCTATGTGCGACGTATGACACAAACGCTACGTGAAGCCGGAGAAGAACTGGATGCCATCAATGGTCTGCGCCATGGCCAGGTTAAGATTGGGATGGTCACTACTGCACAGTACTTTTCACCCCGATTAACGGCAGAGTTTCAAAAGCAACATCCAGAAATTCAACTGGATATTACTATTGCCAATCGCCGTCGTATTATTGATAAACTAGAAAGTAATGATATTGATGTAGCCATTATGGGTCGAACACCCAAACGTCTGGACGTTTCAACCGCTGAATTTTTTGAGCATCCTTACGTGATCATTGCGTCGCCTTCGCACCCACTTGTAGGAGAAAAAAATATTGCACCAGCAGACCTTGCTTCAGAAACCTTCTTGGTACGCGAACCGGGATCAGGGACAAGAATGTTATTCGATCATATTTTTTTAACCAATGAATTGAAACCGCCAAACACACAAGAATTTAGTAGTAATGAATCCATTAAACAAAGTGTTATCGCGGAAATGGGTCTGGCTATCATTTCTGCACATACCATTCACCTTGAAACCCAAGCCAATCTTTTAGCGGTATTACACGTAAAAACCATGCCTGTTATGCGAGCCTGGTTTTTATTGCATTTATCCAACAAAGTCCTCAGTCCCGCTGCGGATGCCTTTAAACAATTTATGCAAACAAAAGCACCGGGGCATATGAAAACGATTTTTTATTAATGAATAAGCATTTTTTACAACGTTAAAAAACAGACGGCTGAGTGTATTCAGTCAACTGGGACAATATAATATAAGTAACGACTGTTACTTTATCCTTTACTTGTCACCCGTTGTAATGCCTTAATCATATTATCGGTATTGTACGGCCCTTTAAATGAACCAACGTATTGACCTTGGGGGTTAAGCAGTGCAATGCTATCACTATGGCTAATAAAATAATGGCCATTTTCATCAGGTTTTTCGTGAATAAAAACCATATGTAACTGTTGTGCAACCTTACGAATATTATCCAGATTGCCAGTGAGACCATAAAAGCTCGGGTTAAAATGATTCAGGTATTGTGAAAGTAATTCAGGGGTATCACGCGCAGGATCAAAAGTGATATGTAATACATCAAGAGAAGTCCCATTATCCAGTTCGTCCCATGCCGTTTTTAGTGTATTGAGGGATGCCAGATTTAATGGGCATATATCTGGGCAGTACATATAACCAAAATTTACCAGACGCCAACCCTCCATATGCTGAGTGACGGGTTTACTGAGCCCTTGGAGATTGTCCAGTGAGGTATTGTTAAGTGGACGCGGCTCTTTGAAGGGATAAAATTTTAGGGCGGCCAATTCACGCCGTTGATTTGCTGCACTCTTAGCTTGCATATCCTGGTACAACCGAAAACCCAACGCGGCAATGACTGCCAATATCAATATTGCCACGGGGATAAACAGGGAGAATTTTTTTTCACTCATTGAATTTAGCCACTATATCGCTGTTGAACGAACTGATAGAAACGTATTCCGCTCTTGTACTATTTAATTAACTCACTGGACCACTATGAAAACGAAATGCATCGTCCTCTTGGAGTATGATTTCACATTCTAGTTCCAAAAATTTATCGACTCGTGATTGTATATCGTCTTTTGTGGCTTTTTGAGCCAACGCCAGATAATCTTCGTAATGTCTCGCTTCAGACTTTAAGAGCGATAAATAAAAACTGTTAAGTTCATCATCAAGATATGGAGCCAGTTTGGCAAACCGTTCACAAGAGCGAGCCTCGATAATTGCCCCCACGATTAATGTATCAATCAGGCGTCCTGGCTCACTGGTACGTACAGGTTTACGCAATTGCCCAGCATAGTTGGCCGCATCAATTTGCGGATATTCCATACCGCGCTTTTTCATGATGGCGATAACCTGTTCAAAATGTCGTAATTCTTCACGCGCAAGGCGCGACATCTTATTCAGTAACTCATAGTTATCAACATAACGGTATATAAGATTTAACGCCGTACTGGCGGCTTTTTTTTCACAATTAGCATGATCAACAAGTAACAACTCGATATTTTCGAGCGCACCATCAATCCAGGCCTGTGGTGTTTCGCAATGTAAAAAGCGGTGTATATGGCTAATGTCTGTCATGTGTCATTTCTGGCTAATTCTATTAATACTCGGCGCAACCATTGGTGAGCGCTATTATGATGCAACAAAGGACTCCAGACCATCTTAATTTCAATAGGCGGGATATCAAACGGTGCGGGTAATACAACTAGGTTATTGTAATGTTCATACGACTGAGCAAATCGTGTGGGCAGTGTCGCGACCAGCTGGCTCTGTTCAAGTAACATGGGAATAATTTGATAATGCCGGGTATAAACCCGTATTTTGCGCTCACATTCCATTTGACTCAGAATATTATCAATCCACCCACGTTTAGCGGTATTATCCAATGACATACCCGTTGCGACCCCAATACCGGTCTTACTGACCCATACATGCCCTGCCGCCAGATATTCTTCCAAGGTATTATTTTGCACCAAAGGGTGATCTGCCGTTAACAAGCAACAAAAGGTATCTTGCCAAACAGGACGCTGATAGAAGGATTGAGGAACATCGTCAAAACGGTTAATGGCCAAATCGACCTTGCCTTTTTCCAAATCGGTAAAGCTGGCATCACTTAGGGTCAAAATATCCAATACGACATTAGGCGCATGAGTCTGTAAATATTCAACCAAAGAGGCAATTAACGTGCCTTCCACATAATCACTCACTTGTATACGAAACATCCGTTGACTCTTATGCGGTTCAAACGTGTCTGTGGGGGATAACGCCGCCTCGGCAAAACTTAAGCATTGACGTATTAGGGGTTCCAATTCTAATGCCCGTTCTGTCGGTTCCATGCCGCAACTGGTGCGTACCAATAACGGGTCACCCAATAACCCTCGTAGACGCTTAAGGCTGTTGCTCATTGCCGGCTGGCTGATATTGAGCTGTTCTGCCGCACGAGAGACATTACGTTCACGCATCAGGGTATCAAAACACACTAACAAATTGAGGGCGAAGTTTTCAATATTCATAAATAGTATTATAAACAATATAACTAGAATTATAACTACCTATCACCAAAACAAATAATCAATATCGACATGAATGATTAGCGCTTTGCATTGACATGAGTACAATAGGCAGTGTTAACCATTTTCAGTGCTTTTTGGCGCATTGCATACTGGTCAGCTATGCTTAATCAGATAGCCTGAAAAGAAGTCATCACCACTTTCAGAGGGCCCGTAACGTGCCATACAGTTATTACGCACATACTGAAAAACACGCCACATTCGGTATGTTATCTACACCATTGACTATTACTGCCAGCGGGAGGTATGTATGAGTCTCTATCAAGACTATATGGAAGAAATTGAAATCCGGAAGGATGAAGGCTTACATCCTAAACCTGTTGATAATGCCGAGTTGTTGTCAGAGATTATTGATCAAATCAAAGACTCTGGTCACCAGCAGCGTGAAAATTCACTGCACTTCTTTATTTACAACACCTTACCAGGTACCACCAGTGCGGCAGGTGTCAAAGCCACGTTTTTAAAAGAGATTATTCTGGGCAAAGAGACTGTTGCGGAAATTACGCCTGAGTTTGCCTTTGAATTACTGTCACACATGAAGGGCGGCCCTTCGGTTGAAATGTTACTGGATTTGGCACTGGGTAATGATCAGGATATTGCAAAACAAGCCGCTGAGGTATTGAAAACTCAGGTATTCCTGTACGAGGCCGATACCGAACGCCTTGAAACGGCCTATAAAGCCGATAACGCTATCGCAAAAGATATTCTTGAAAGCTACGCACAAGCTGAATTTTTCACCAAGCTTCCCGAGATTGACGAAGAAATCAAAGTGGTTACCTATATTGCTGGTGTTGGCGATATTTCTACAGACTTATTATCACCCGGTAATCAAGCGCACTCACGCTCCGACCGTGAGCTTCACGGGAAGTGCATGATTACACCAGAAGCTCAGCAAGAAATTACCGACATGAAAAAAGAACATCCCGATAAGAAGGTGATGCTGATTGCTGAAAAAGGCACCATGGGTGTCGGTTCATCGCGGATGTCAGGCGTCAATAACGTCGCATTATGGGCGGGTAAGCAGGCCAGTCCGTATGTACCTTTCGTGAATATTGCCCCTGTGGTTGCTGGCACTAACGGCATATCCCCTATTTTCCTGACCACCGTGGGTGTAACTGGTGGGATTGGTATTGACCTGAAAAACTGGGTGAAAAAGATCGATGCCGACGGTAACACGGTGACCGACAAGAACGGTGATCCGGTACTGGAAGAAGCCTATTCTATTGCCACTGGCACTGTACTGACCATTAACACTAAAGAGAAGAAGCTTTATAAAGATGGTGAAGTGGTTGCCGATGTCGCGTCTGCTTTCACGCCGCAACAAGTTGAATTTATGAAGGCTGGCGGTTCATACGCGGTGGTCTTTGGTAAAAAATTACAAACCTTTGCCGCAGAAACTCTAGGCATCGATATTCCTCCCGTATTTGCTCCTTCAAAAGAAATTTCGCATGAAGGTCAGGGCTTAACGGCGGTTGAAAAAATCTTTAACAATAATGCGGTTGGGGTATCATCAAAAGATGCATTGCATGCTGGCTCCGACGTGCGTGTCAAAGTGAACATTGTCGGTTCGCAAGACACCACAGGCCTGATGACATCGCAAGAACTTGAATCCATGGCCGCTACCGTAATTTCACCCGTGGTTGATGGCTCTTATCAATCCGGTTGTCATACCGCCTCAGTGTGGGATAAAAAAGCGCAAGCCAATATTCCCAAACTCATGAAGTTTATGAATAACTTTGGTTTGATTACGGCGCGTGACCCGAAAGGCGTCTATCACTCCATGACCGATGTGATTCATAAGGTCTTAAATGATATTACCATTGATGAATGGGCGATTATCATTGGTGGTGATTCCCATACGCGCATGTCCAAAGGTGTGGCCTTCGGTGCGGATTCCGGCACCGTGGCGCTGGCACTGGCAACGGGTGAAGCCACCATGCCTATTCCGGAGTCAGTGAAGGTTACCTTTAAAGGTAGCATGAAAGAGCATATTGACTTCCGTGATGTGGTACACGCGACTCAGGCACAAATGCTGAAAAAATTTAGCGGGGAAAATGTCTTCCAGGGACGTATTATTGAAGTGCACATTGGCACCCTGTTAGCTGATCAGGCCTTTACCTTTACAGACTGGACAGCAGAAATGAAAGCCAAAGCATCGATCTGTATTTCACAGGACGACACTTTGATTGAATCTATTGAATTGGCGAAGAGCCGTATTCAAATTATGATTGATAAAGGCATGGAAAATCATAACAACGTACTGCAAGGTTTGATAGATAAAGCGGATCAGCGTATCGCAGAGATCAGATCTGGCGAAAGAGCGGCATTACGTCCTGACAATAATGCCAAGTATTTTGCAGAATTGGTGGTTGATCTGGATATTATTGACGAACCGATGGTTGCTGACCCGGACGTCAATAACGACGATATCTCCAAACGCTATACCCATGATGTGATTCGACCCATCTCCTACTATGAAGGTTCTCGAAAAGTCGATCTTGGTTTTGTGGGGTCGTGCATGGTGCATAAAGGCGATTTGAAAATTATCTCTCAGATGTTCAAAAATATCGAAGCCAAAGACGGTGTCATCACATTTAATGCACCATTGGTTGTCGCTGCGCCCACCTATAACATTATTGATGAACTCAAGGAAGAAGGTGACTGGGAGTTACTGCAAAAATATTCCGGCTTTGAATTTGATGATGATGCACCCAAGGAATCTGCACGTACTGAATATGAAAATATGATGTACCTCGAACGCCCTGGTTGTAACCTGTGTATGGGTAATCAGGAAAAAGCTGAAAAAGGCGATACGGTGTTTGCGACCTCTACCCGTCTTTTCCAAGGTCGGGTGGTAGAAGATTCCGAACGTAAGAAAGGTGAATCATTATTAGCCTCAACGCCTGTCGTCGTGCTTGCGGCAATTCTTGGTAGAACGCCAAGTATGGAAGAGTATAAAACGGCGGTAGAAGGCATTAATTTGACCGCATTTGCACCGCCGCTTGAAGAAATGAGTACACCGCCAATGCCTCCAATGGGCGGTGGAACAGAAGCCGTGCCCGTTCGGATTATGTAAACTGATTAATGTGTCATTCTAAAACCCCGCCTTTGCGGGGTGTTTTATGTCCATGGATGGATGGGCTTGATTTTTACACTAAAAAAGAGAAAAATCAGCTTTATACAATAAAAACCGTCAGGGAAACACATCATGGACTTCGTCATTTTTTTACTGATCTTTTTTGCGTTGTTATTTGTGCCAGTTTTATTACGTTTAAAATTTAGTAATTTTGAACTCAAAATAACTGATCTGGCACTCGCTATTGTGCCTGCCGTCTTATATTTATTACTCAACGGTAATATTAAAAGCTTGCAGGTGGGTGATTTAACAGTAGAAACCGCCTTTAAAGAAGCGGCAAAAACTAGTGCTGCCAACATTGTAACCAAAATTGATAGCGTTGACGGCCTGCCGACCAAGGACATCAGCAGCAGCCCCAAAGGAGGAGTTGATCCCATACCAATATTAATTAACGAAAAGGCAGAAGCGATTACGTTTCGTGTCGGCTGGAGAGGATATGATGGCGGAGCTATTTCTGAATATTTTCGCCATTTAAGCCGTTATGATTTTTTTAAGTATATTATTTTACTTGAAAAGGATGGTAGTCTGTTTGGTACTCTCAGCGTACCTACCCTAAATAAATTAATCGAAAACAATGTCGTTTCTACAAGAGAATTAGCTACCGCTTTAAATCGTGGCAACAAAAACAAGCTCCCTAACCTACCTAGCTTTATCAGTGTTAAAGATGCCATTAATACCAAAACATCCAAGGCGGATGCACTGGCAAAAATGAACTCATTATCCATTAACAATATTCCCGTTATTGATGCTAAGAAAAAATTTAAGGGGGTTGTTAATCGTTCTAAGTTATAAGTTATCTGCGAGCCTATTAGTTGAAATTAGCCAATCATTACAATAATGAAATACTAGTCTCTAAAAAAGCGAACAAACTGATCTAGTGGTTCACGCGAGGTACGGTAACTATTGACCAGTGCATCTCTATCTTCATAACCCAACGCCATACCGCACAATAAGGTCACTGAATCATCATAACCTAACTCATCACGAACAATATGAGGGTACTCTGCCAGTGCTGCTTGCGGGCAGGTAGTCAAACCTTGATCTAAGGCCGCCAGCATAACGGATTGTAAAAACATACCGTAGTCCATAAAAGAACCCTCAGTGAGAAACTTGTCAATAAAAAATAACAACATCACTGGCGCATCAAATGCACGGTAATTCGCATGCCATTGTGCTTTTTGTCGTTCAACATCTTCTCGTGTAATACCCAATGTAGAATACATTAATAAACCACACGCTTTACGACGTGATTTATACGGTTCTCGCCATTCTCCTGGGTAATATTGATATTCAATAGAAGAGCTCTCACCAGACTCCGCCGCCGTCATCATACGTGCTTGTAGACGCTTCTTAGCCTCTCCAGTAACAACAGCAACATTCCATGGCTGGGTATTCACACCAGAAGGAGCGGTACCCGCAAGTTTAAGAATAGTGTCTATTTGATCTTTTGTAACAGCCTGATCCGTAAAAGCACGCACAGATTTTCGTGCTAATAACGCTTCTGAGATGTTCATTATTTTATATCCTGAATGTCATTTATTATTCTAAAAAGAATGCTTGAATAGATTCCTTCTCCCACATGGCATCCTGATAACCCAAATCGATGAGCTCACTCACAAAAGGCTTCACAAATAGCATATAACTGGATATTGCCGATCCGCCTCGCCTCGCTGTTGCCCCCGATGAGCGCATAAAAAATCGTAAGCTTTTTGGTAAATAACGCACATTACGCCCGGCAATTTTATCAATTGCTTTAGAGGGTGAAATAATTAAACTGCGTACAGGGCGCAATGGCAATTCGACATTAGCATTATTATCAAATGCAGCGATAAGTTCGTTAATACGTTCCAAATGTTCAATATCTGATTCAAGGCTATCAATAAATGCGCTATTTAATAAATGCCCTGCCATTTGAGCCATTGAGGGTGGATGTCGTGAAGGAAGTTGGTGGCGTTTGGTTTGTACTTGGCGGTTACCACTCACACCAATAATAAAGACACGATCTGCTCCCAAATGAAGAGCCGGGCTAATGGGTGCTAATTGGCGCATAGCACCATCACCAAAATATTCTGTACCAATTCTAATCGTTGGGAAAAGCCAAGGAATAGCTGAAGAAGCCAACAAATGTTCCATTCCCAACGTGGTTGACCTACCAATACGACGAAAACGTATCCATTCTTGTAAACCTTCTTCTCCCTGAAAAAAATTAACGGACTCACTGGATGAATAGCCTAAGGCAGAGACGGAAACCGCCTTTAAAATGCCGCGATCAATATTTGTTTGAATGTTTTTAAAACAAATATTGGTTTTTAAAAATGCATTGAGTGGTGAATTATCCAACAAACTGAGTGGTCGATAAAAATCCGTTCCTTCATGAAAAAATGAGCGCACAAACCGCCATACGCCACCCGCAAGATCACGCCCGTGGGTTCTAAACACATGATCTAATGTCAATTCCTGCCATAGACGATGAAGCTCATCGACAGCGTGTTGAAAATCATCGCTATTGGAAGCCAATGATACCGCATTAATGGCACCTGCAGAGGTACCACATACGATTGGAAAAGGATTATTTTGGGGAGGGAGTAATTCTTTAACGGCTAACAGCACACCAATCTGGTAAGCTGCACGAGCGCCACCACCCGACAGAACCAATGCATTGTTATTACGGACAAAGGTCATAAATCACCGTTTCAGGAACGCAGTTCTCTCCTTAACACCTTACCTACATTTGTTTTTGGCAGCTCACTGCGATATTCATAAAACCGTGGTACTTTATAGGCCGTTAAGGACTCCCGACAAAATTCTTTCAAACGATCGTCGTCAAGATCACTTCCTTCTTTTAGCACCAAGAATGCTTTTACTGCTTCACCGCTGGAACTATCAGGAACAGCAACCACTGCCGCCTCAACCACTTCAGGGTGTTGTACTAACACATTTTCTACTTCATTAGGATAGACATTAAAACCGGAGACAATAATCATATCTTTTTTCCGGTCAACGATACGGATAAATCCATCGTCCTGTACCAAAGCCATATCGCCTGTTTTAAACCACCCCTCATCATCCAAGACTTCATCGGTCGCTTCAGTGTCCTGCCAATAACCTTGCATCACCTGAGGACCACGAATGCACAGCTCACCTTCTTCACCTGCAGATAAGCTATTACCTTGAGAATCAATAATTTTGATTTCGGTTTCAGGTACCACGTGCCCAATAGTACCCAGCTGGTTCGTTTCGGGACGATTAACCGCAACGACAGGAGAGGTTTCTGTCAAACCATAACCCTCGCAAGGAAGCACCCCTGTGACCTTTTGCCAACGTTTAGCGGCATCTTCTGTTAAAGCCATGCCTCCAGAGGGAACCAGCTCCAGACGTGAAAAGTCCAACTGACAAAACTCTTCATTATTTAGTAATGCGACAAATAAGGTATTTAACCCGACAAAACCAGTTAACGGATAATCTTTAAACACAGCCACCAAACTCGGCAAATCACGTGGATTCGGCACTAATACATTATGCGCACCAATAGATGCCAGCACCATACAATGTAAGGTAAATGCATAAATATGATACAACGGCAGTGGTGCCGCAAACACTTCTTCAGCGGGTGTTAATAGGCCGTCCCAATGTGTGAGAATTTGATTACGATTAGCCACTAAATTGGCATGGGTCAACATGGCCCCTTTTGCCACACCCGTTGTTCCCCCGGTGTATTGTAAAAATGCCCAATCATCTAATTGCAATGCGACTGGGGTGAAATCATCTCGCTTACCCAACTCAAGCGCTTTACGAAAGCTAACAACAGAAGGAAAGTGACATGACGGCACCTGCTTTTTAACGTATTTAAGGGCACCGTTAATAAGTTGTCTCTTTGGGAAATCATGCAAATCGGCCACTTCTGTCATCATAATTTGCTGAACATCGGTTTGATCGATAACGACCTCTAATGCTTTGGCAACATTCGCAAAAACCACTATGGCTTTTGCACCAGAGTTTTTTAACTGGTGTTGTAATTCTTTACCTGTATAAAGAGGATTGGTATTAACAATAACGACTCCCGCACGTAATGCACCAAAAAGTACAACAGGATATTGCAAAAGATTGGGAAGTTGGACAGCAAGACGATCGCCCGGAGACAGTGTGGTATGGTGTTGCAAATAGGTCGCGAACTGGCGACTTAGACGATCTAATTCAGCATAACTGATGGTTTTGCCAAGACACGAAAAAGCACTTAAAGAAGCATATTTTTCACATGCCTCGTCAAACATTTCAACAATAGAATGGTTGGTTTGCATAGCGTCCTCGTCATAATTCGCGTTATTGTATTATAGATGATTACACGACAAACTGCTCCAAAGCGTAGCTAACACCGTCTTCATTTGCCGTTTTGGTGATAAAATCAGCAACGGTTTTTACATCATTGGTTGCGTTACCCATAGCAACTCCGATGCCTGCATTTTGTATAAATGTCATATCAGAGTGTGAATCCCCTATCGCCATTACCTGGTCGGCTGTAAGCTGATGATAATCCAATAAAAAATCGAACGCTTTTTGTTTACATGCCTGTGGGCTCACCACACTGGCAAACTCCCAATCTGGCAACGCAAGGAAACGGGCAAAGGCAAAATCAAATTGTGGATATTCCTGTGCAATCACATCTAATGGTGTTGTCTCTGTGCGGGTATCACGCCCCAGTAGTAATTTAATAATGGGGTGACTGTCCTGATAAATAGCGTCGATCGGCATGATGGTTGGGGCTACACGCAAGTGTTGACTATGAATATCCGTAATATCGTTCCATTGTTCAATAACATAGGCGTTGTGCAAATAATGTTCACAATAAAGACCTAAATACTCCACTGTTTTATATAATTGATAAGCGTGTTGATGATCCAGTTCGTGAGTACAAAGGTGCACATTTTCTCGCGGAGAATACACTTCAGCGCCTGTACAAAATACACCCGCATCAGCCAAGCTCAGCTCATCGATCAAAAAGCGAGCACCATAGGAAGGCCGGCCGGACGCAATCGCCGTTTTAATGCCTTTTTTTTGTAAGCGTTGTATTTGTGTTTGCAGGTCTTTGGAATAGACCCCATCGCTGGATAGCAAAGTGCCATCGATATCAAAGAAAACCAGACGAATAGTCACAGCTCAACCCTATAATGAATACTCATGCTGCCATTCACATATCACTTTCAGTGGTTGTAGACTAGGAGTGTGTGGATGACTTCCACTATCCCAAATAAAAGTATGTAAGCCAGATATTTCTGTCTCTAGGTGAACAACGACTGAACGCCAAACCATTTTTTGTAACAACCGTTCAAAGTTTTTCAGCCATAAAGACCATTCGTATTCAATACCGGAATAGACACAACCAAAATGAATCACATGAGATTGATAGCTATCATCACGATTCATTAATGTCGGCATAGAAAAAATATCTCGAGATAAAAAATCAGCCTGATTGGCAACAGGAAGCTCAATGAGCACTTTGCGATTAATCAACCGCGGATTCAAGTCTATCGGATAATCTGAGGAACTCTCATTTTTTATATAACCGTATACAATGGACTCAGCAACCATATCCATTTCCGCTTATTTAAAGGGCCACAAAGAAAAACCCGAGGAAGAAGACAACTTATCTTCACAGTTTTTTAACTGACGGGCATAAATATCTCTTCTTTTAGAGACTTTTTTAGCCACTTTTTTCAACCAAGCTTTTTTCTCGTAAGTTTTACGTTTATAACCACCATGGCCTTCATGATAAGCCAAATACAAACCATAGGCGCTGCTTAAACTGAGACCGTTTTGTTTACGTGTTTGTACGTTGTACCAACCAACAAAGTCAATCGCATCCTGAAAATCATCACGATCTGCCCCCCAATGCCCCGTACTTTTTTTATACCATTTCCAAGTACCAGTTTGCGCTTGTGAATAGCCATAAGCACTACTCTTACGTGGTCCCGGAATAAAACCTAATATTTTTGGTCGTGGTGGCTTTGCCGTGGACACAAAACGTGATTCTTGATGCATAAATGCCATCATCAAAGGGATTGATGAACCCCAGCGCTTATTAGACTTTTTAGCCGCCGCATACCAACCTGATTTTTCACCAAATATACGGCAAATATTATCTGGGCTCGATGGTGGTGTACTTGCACAGCCTACGATTAGCACTGACAATAAAATCATGATGAGTTTATTCATAACTCAACTCCATGATGGATTAGCAATTCAATCAAACCTTTTTCATCGATTACATCAATTCCCAATTCTTGCGCTTTTTTTAATTTTGATCCGGCTTTTTCTCCAGCAACCACACAATGGGTTTTCTTAGAGACGCTACCTGCTACTGTGGCACCGAGGTCCTGTAAGTGGCTTTTAGCCTGATCACGAGTCAGTTTCTCCAAGCTGCCTGTTAATACATACGTCATATTTTGCAAAGGTAAAGCGTTTTTATCAACCTCAATATCCGGCCAACAAACCCCTGCTGTTTGCAAGTCATTCACGATCGAAATGTTTTGCTCCTGACGAAAAAAGTCAACGATATAATGAGCAACTACAGGGCCAACATCCTTTACCCTTTCCAAGTCTTCTTGATGTGATGCGATTAACGCGGTCAGGTTGCCGAAATAATTAGCCAAATTTCTTGCCGTCGCTTCACCGACCTCGCGAATACCCAGAGAATAAATAAAACGTGCCAATGTCGTTTTCTTTGACGCTGCTAACGCCGCTAAGACATTATTTGCGGATTTATCCCCCATTCTTTCCATGCCAGCTAACTGTCCATGTTCAAGATGATAAAGACTGACAATCGTTTTGATCATACCCTGTTCCACCAGCTGCTCAACCAGCTTATCACCAATACCTTCAACATCCATCGCTTTTCTGGATACATAATGCTTAATAGCTTCTTTAACCTGTGCCTGACACACTAAGCCCCCCGTGCAACGAATAACGGCTTCACCTTCAACCTTTTCTAGAGGTAAGTCACAGGCTGGACAAACCTTAGGAAAAATAATCGCCGACGCGCTCTTAGGGCGGCGCTCCTTAACCACAGAAGCAACTTGCGGTATCACATCGCCTGCACGCCTAATAATCACGGTATCACCAATACAAACACCTAACCGTTGAATCTCATCCTGATTATGCAAACTGGCGTTAGATACGGTGACTCCACCCACAAAAACAGGTTTTAAACGTGCAACAGGAGTCACTGCTCCCGTACGCCCCACCTGAAATTCAACATCTAACAATTCGGTTAACTCTTCCTGCGCCGGAAATTTCATAGCTATTGCCCAGCGTGGTGCGCGTGAGACAAAACCCAGGGCGTGCTGCAAAGAAAAATCATTCACTTTAAAAACAATACCGTCGATATCGTAAGAAAGTTGCTCACGTTTTTCTTGTAACGCAGTGTAATACTGATAACAGGCGTCAATACCGATGACTTTACGCATTTCATGATTGATGCGAAAACCCCAAGACAATAATTGCTGCAATGTTTCTACGTGACCATCAGGTAATAGACCATTGTCGGTATAACCAATACTGTAGGCACACATGTCTAACGGGCGTGTTGCGGTAATACGTGAATCGAGTTGTCGCAAACTACCTGCGGCGGCATTGCGCGGATTAGCAAATTGTTTTTCGCCCTCTGCTTGTGCTTGTGTATTTAACGCATTAAACCCATCATGAGGCATATAGACTTCACCACGAACTTCTAATACTTGGGGGTAGCCGTCGCCTCGCAACGTTAAAGGTACAGAAGGAATGGTTCTGATATTTTGTGTAATATCTTCACCGGTATGTCCATCTCCTCGAGTCGCCGCTTGTACTAACAAGCCTTTTTCATACATTAGGCTAACCGCAATACCATCAAGTTTTGGCTCGCAAGCATATTCAATCTCGTCAGGATTTATATTTGACTGTTTTAGACGATCAAGCACACGGCGATGGAAATCACCCAACTCTTCTTCAGAGAATGCATTATCTAAAGATAACATGGGAATTTTATGCGTGACCTGTGAAAACACCTCTAATGGTGTCGCACCTACACGTTGGGTCGGAGAATCAATGCTTAAAAACTCAGGATGTTGTTCTTCAAGTTGTTGCAGCTCTTTTAACAGGCGGTCATATTCTGCATCCGGGATGGTTGGGTTATCAAGTGCATAATATTGATAATTATGATCATTGATAGTGTTTCGCAATACCTGGATTCGCTGAGCGAGTTCTGTAGACATCATGGAATTGCCAAATGAGCTAGCTATTTTTTCTTGCTAATTTTTGGCGACGGGAAAAATCTCGAATACGTTCACGGTAATGCTCAATCGTTTGTGCAGTGAGCACACTACGTTGATCATCCTTTAATTCCCCATCCAAAGCAGTAGCAATATTTTTAGTTACCTGTAACATTTTTTCAAAAGTGTCCATATTATTATCGGCAAAAACGGGTAGAGTTAAGAAAAAAGACACGCCAACGGTGGTAAAACTATCAATCGTTTTTAAATCAAACACGCCCGGCATCAACATATTTGCCATACTGAAGAGTACCGGGCCCTCGCCATCCTCGTCTGCATGACAATGGAAAATATTCATAGCGCCATAACGCATTCCATTTTCCAAGACTTGCTGAAGCAAATCACTGCCACTAAATTCTGCACAATTTTTTGCTCTAATATTGATCACCAAGACTTCCTGTTCACCACTAACAACGGCTTCTTGTTTGCTGTTATTGCCTGTGTTGTCGGCAGAGCCACCCAGTTTATTGGAAAAATATTTAGATTCGTAACGTGGTTTATTCGCTGAGTGCGTTTCCAAATCATCAACCGACATTTCTTCATTAATCACTGGCTCCACGGTTGGCTTAATACGTTTACCAACCGAACGAATAGACTCCGCATCATCCAGACTATCAGTTAATACTGGCACAGGGTCATCAAGGTTTAATGACCCTTGCTCAGGGGCTTGCTTTAATTCTGGTTCTGGTTCTGGTTCTGGTTCTGGTTCTGGCTCAGGATCTGGATCTGGATCTGGCTCAGCATTAGATGTTTCAACAAACTCTTCTTCTAACACCGGATTGTCGTCATCGTCCCATTGGCTCGCCAAATATTCTTGGTCTTCTTCATCGGCATCAACCCATTGCTCCGATGAGTATTCATTCATATCGCGACCAAAATCATATTGTTCACGAACTTTATCAATCCGTTCTTTATCAATCTCTCGCTCACTGGGGCGAGAACCACCATTAGGGAATTCACTGCCATAGGCAGGCCTTTCGCCAGCAACGGTTTCTTGAGCATCCATTTTTTTAAGTGACATTTTAAATGAATTGCGTTTAGCATCGCGCATACGGCGAAAACCATCAATAAAAATAATCACAATCAAAACAACAATTAATGTGATAATCCATTGTGTGGTAGTCAAATCCATCGGTAACTAACCTCGTTCTCTATTTATTACACCGCTGCCAGTTCAGCTGCTTCATTAACATCAACAGTCACCATACGCGATACACCGGGTTCGTGCATGGTAACACCCATTAACTGATGAGCCATTTCCATCGCAATTTTATTATGGGTAATATAAATAAATTGCACCTGTTTCGACATTTCCTCAACCAACCTAGCATAACGCCCCACATTGGCATCATCAAGAGGAGCATCTACCTCATCCAACATACAAAAAGGTGCCGGGTTCAATCGGAAAATTGAAAATACCAGTGCAATCGCTGTCAATGCTTTCTCACCACCCGATAAAAGATGGATAGTACTGTTTCGCTTACCTGGCGGGCGCGCCATAATCGCAATCCCCGTGTCTAACAAGTCATCACCCGTTAATTCGAGGTAGGCGTGTCCCCCACCAAAGACTTTCGGAAACAATTCTTTAATGCTGCTATTGACCGAATCAAATGTTTCTCTAAAACGTGTGCGCGTTTCAAGATCAATTTTCATAATGGCGTTTTCTAAGGTTTCCAACGCTTCGCGTAAGTCAGCATCCTGTGTATCCAGATAATTTTTACGCTCTGACTCAATTTTATACTCATCAATAGCCGCCAAATTGATAGGGCCTAAGCGTGTAATACGATTAGCAATCGTCGTTAATTCTTCTTCAAACGGCTCGGGACGTGCATCTTCTGGTAGTTCCTCTAAGAGCTGAGATAACTCCATACCCTCTTCCATTAAGTTTTTGGCAATGGTTTCTCGTTGTACTTGCACCGTTTGTGCCGCCAAACGATTATCTGTTAACTGTGACTGCAACCCTTGTAATTCGTTCTCTATGCGATTACGAGACTGCTCTGCGTCACGTAATTCTTGTTCGCTCTCTTCAAGTGCACGACGCGATGACGCTAATTCTTCTTCAATACCCAAGCGTTTTTCCAGCAATGCTTCTAATTCAAGTTGTTGCGATTCCGTAGGGTCATCTTCAACACCGATAGAACTCCGTAACTGTTCTACTCTTTCGGTTAAACGCAGCTTTTGTTCTCGTAAACGTTCAATACTGTCACGGATAGAATGTAATTGTGTTTTTACCGACTGATGCTTCATCGCTAATGCATGTAATTTATCTTTTCCATGGCGTACCCGTTGTCGCATTTGATCCAAGGTGCTGCGCAATTCATCACGGCGATTTAATAACTTTTCACGTTGCTGTGCATCTTCCTCCATAATGGTAATGGCTTCTTCTAATGTGGCTCGTGATTCAGAAAGGTTATCGCCTTCAGCCGCCATTTGTTCTTTCGCTTCAGTAATATCTGCCCACAACTTTTCACGGCGGACAGCACTTTGTTCCAGACGCACTTCACAAGCACTTAATTCAGAACGATGCTCTCCTAAAGCACGCTTAATATCATCGTTTTGCTGACGAGTATCTTCGCGCTCTTGTTGCTGAGCTTTAAGCTGTTCACGTTGTTCTTGTAGCGTATTCGTTAGCGATTCAGTCTCAACTTCCACCTGATGCAACTCAACGGTCAATGTTTCCAACTCGGTTTGACGCGCCAAGACACCGGATTGAGCATCAGACTCACGTTTAACGCGTAACCAATTTGCACCCAGCCATAAACCTTCTGGCGTAACCACTGACTCATAAGATTGCAATTGCGAACGTAGTGCCAACGCCTCTGACAATGAATCAGCAATATAAACACCAGCCAATAAACTATGCACATGACTATCTCCGCTCACCTTATCTAATAAGCGTGCCGCATTTGTCATATGCGTGTCTTGTGACGCAACATCATCTTGAACAAAAACAACATTACCCTGTTGCAGCCCCTCTAACACTCCCGTCACAGCATCAATACTATCTACACACACTGCCTGCAATGCATTGCCAAGCACCGCTTCTGTTGCTGCTTGCCATTGAGGCTCAACCGATAACGATTCCAACAACCGTGTATTATCTTGCAATGCATGCTCACTTAACCAACGAACGGTTTCTTCGTCACCACCTTTACTGGCTTGCTGCAGAGCTTCTAGTGACGCATGGCGACCTCGCAAAATTTGTAATGTATTGCGTGATTCGTTTAAGTCTTCTTCAGAATGGAGCACCGTATCCTGCAGATTTTCAATCGTTTCTTGGGCGCTCATTAACTGTTGTTGTTTTTGCTGTGATAAAGTTTCAGATTCGGCGACTTTTTCACGCAAGATGGCAAGTTCTTCACTACCATCTTCTAAGGGCAATTGCTGCTCTTCGTCTTCAAGACGACGAATACGTTCCAATAGGCGAGCCTGCACTTGCTCCAAATGTTGAATTCGCGACTGCTCAACTTCTGCTTGTTTTTGTGGTTGTGATGCGCGTTGGTTAAACTCATCCCACTCCAGCTGCCAAGACTGCATCGCTTCTTCTGCCGATAACAATTCATCACCAGACAGCTCTTCAGTCGCTTGTAATTCTTCTAACTCGGGAGACAATTCCTGCAACTCCACTTCCCACAAACGGGCTTTTTCCTCATCAGACGTTAAACGTGAGGTTGATTCTCCGAGTTCATTTTCCGTGCGTAATAAATATTCTTGCAATTGGCGATTGCGTTCCTGAATGTGCTGAATATTTTGTTCGATACGCGCTATTTCTGTACCAACACCATAGAAGCGCCCTTGTACTTCGTTAAAGCGGTCACCCAATTCAGTATATTCGGTGCGATGTTTTTCGATAGCGGTTTCATGACTCACTCGCTCGGTAACAAATGATTCGATCTTAACTTCAAATTCGCGAATGGCGGTTTGTTGTGAGCGTGATTGTTCATCGAGCAACCGATACTGTAGTGCTTGCAACTGTGACTTCAGGGCCCGCTCTTCTTTTTTTAATTCCGCATATTTTTCAGCCGCTTTCGATTGGCGCTCCAGACGTGCTAACTGTCGTTCAAGCTCTTCACGAATGTCCGTTAGGCGCTCCAGATTTTCAGAGGTGCGACGCATACGGTTTTCGGTATCACGACGGCGCTCTTTATATTTTGAAATGCCTGCCGCTTCTTCAATGTAAACACGCAATTCTTCCGGTTTCGCCTCAATAAGACGAGAAATCATTCCCTGTTCAATGATGGCATAGTTACGTGGACCAAGGCCAGTTCCCAGAAAAATATCCGTAATATCACGACGCCGACATTTAGCGCCGTTCAAATAATAAATATTCTGACCATCACGCGTGACTTTACGTTTAATGGATATCTCACCAAAACCGGCGTATTCACCCACAAGGGTGCACTCACTGTTATCAAAAATGAGCTCTATCGATGCTTGACCGACAGGTTTGCGCGCATTAGAACCATTAAAAATAACATCTGACATGGACTCACCACGCAGGTTTTTGGCCGAAGATTCACCCATTACCCAACGTACCGCATCAATAATATTGGATTTACCACAACCATTAGGGCCAACAACGGCACAAATATTACTCGGAAAAGCGACTATTGTAGGGTCAACAAAGGACTTGAAACCCGCGAGCTTGATATTTTTTAAACGCATTTTACTTTAATTACCCTGCATAAATCACTGATTTATATTAATTTTATGAAAATTACAGCGATTCCCATTTGTTACACCAGTCTGGGGGACAGACTGTTTAATAGGGGGCAATTCTACACCTAACGGCGCTTTGTTACACCCTACAAGAAAACCAACTCACTATTTAGAGAACGGGTTCTTTAATCAACAGCTCATATTCCTTTCGCTGTTTGATATCAACCGGGCCATAGCTTGCCTGCCAATCACCCGCCTGTGGTACTGGAGAACCGCTTCTAGAGACTCTGGCAACCAACTCCACTTGTTCTACACTGCTCAAATTCATTCCCGATACCATTGCCATATCGTCGGTGAGGGTGATTGTTTTAGGTAGGTTTTTGACTTGTAAACGTTGAATGGCTAATGGCATACGCGCACCCTGCCAGGCTCTGACATAAACAAATACCGTATCGTCAGGTCGTACATCTTCAATATCGGCAATCGTGACATTAACCGTTACCTGACTATTTGATACCCGGATCTTGTCTTGCTGACTAAGGTATTCTCGCGCTTTGGCAATTCCTGAGTAAAGCGCCTGCGCATTGGGGGACTCTAACCCCTGAATATTAACCGCTTTTTGCCAATATCCTATCGCTTCGCGATAGTCTCTTGATTGAAAAGCAGCAATACCCGCTAGCCCCAACGCTTGAGCCATCTCGGATCGTATTTGGGTCGAATCAGGCTCTACAGACAAGATATACTGAAACTCATCAACCGCCTCATCATAACGAGCAACCCCGACTAAGGTACGCGCATATAAGATACTTAGTTGCAAATTGGAACGTTCAGGATGCTCACTTAACGCGTCCACCAATACCGTTAATAAACGCTGATTCGCCGCCTGAACTTGTGGAATCAAGCTCTTATCACTCGAATCCAAATACTGTTGCTGCAGCTCTGTTCTTTTCGCCAGAGCTTGTTGTATCGTCCATGAATGATAAGCACCCAGTTGCCAATAAATAATGCCTGCACCGGCTATAACAGCCACCGCCAAAACAACCAGCAACCATTTCTCTGGTCCACGTACTTTCAATAACGGCCAACCAACAACAGCCAACGCTAATAGCGATAAAATAAATATACCGATATAAAACAGTGTCATTATTCATCGCCTTCTACTGATGCACGGCGTCGTACCAACGTTCTTAAAATCACCATACCACACAACAATAAAATAAACGGTAATCCCCAAAGAACCCATGTGTTCTTTTGAAAACGCGGTTTATAAAGTACAAAATCGCCATAACGCTCCACAAGATAGTCTTTGATTTCGTTATCCGTTTTACCTTCGAGCAACAAAAGGTGTAATTCACGTCGCAAATCACCTGCAATTTGTGAATCGGAGCCCGCCAGATTTTGATTTTGACATTTCGGGCAACGCAATTCTTCACTCAATTGCAGATAGCGAGCTCTCTGTGATTCTGTATCAAATTCAAAAAGGTCGACGACGGCATACGCACTCCACACTTGGAGTAATAATAGTACACATAACATCCGAAACACCGCAAAATGCATAAACACCTCGACGTGATAAACCAGAAAAATGGGATTATAACGGCTTGGGAAAAAAAATAGCGATGAAAAAGTGTTGACCTGCGAAATTTTCGCATTATCATACGCGCCCTCAACATCATTCGGGTGGTTAGCTCAGCTGGGAGAGCGGCGCCCTTACAAGGCGTAGGTCACAGGTTCGATCCCTGTACCACCCACCAATGTTGTTACATCATTCTACGGACCGGTAGTTCAGCTGGTTAGAATGCCGGCCTGTCACGCCGGAGGTCGCGGGTTCGAGTCCCGTCCGGTCCGCCACTTATCCATTCCTGTTATAAGCTTTTGCCGAAAGGTTATGGTGTAGTCCTCGCAGATCAGGGTATTTTCGTGTATTCTTGCGACCTTAATTTGTTATCCATAATCGATAAATTATGTACCAGTACGACCACCACGACCATACTATTATTCAACAACGTATTGCCCAGTTTCGCGGGCAAACTGAACGTTATCTTGCCGGGAAGTTAAAACCCGAAGAGTTCTTACCACTACGCCTGCAAAATGGCTTGTATGTGCAACGCTTGGCGCCCATGCTACGTATTAATGTGCCTTATGGCATGATTAATAGTGCCCAATTGCGACGTTTAGCACGTATTACACGTGATTACGACAAAGGCTATGCACACGTCAGTACCCGGCAAAACTTTCAGCTTAATTGGCCCGACCTTGCTGATGTGCCTGATATTTTGTCTGAACTGGCTGAAGTCGAAATGCATGCCACACAATCCAGTGGTAATTGTATTCGCAACACGACCTCTGACCAATTTGCTGGTATTGCGGCGGACGAAGAGATAGATCCTCGACCCTACTGTGAAATCATTCGTCAGTGGTCAACATTCCATCCCGAATTTGCTTTTTTACCGCGTAAATTCAAGATTGCGGTTACTGGCTCTGACCACGATCGTGCAGCCATACTTGTACATGATATTGGTTTGCGTGTATTAAAAGATGACGCGGGCAATATTGGCTTCCGTGTGTGTGTTGGTGGCGGCTTAGGGCGAACGCCTGTGATAGGCTCTTTAGTGAAGGAGTTTTTACCTGAGGAGCATCTACTGACGTATTTGGAAGCGATACTACGTGTTTACAACCTTCTCGGACGTCGAGATAACAAATATAAAGCACGGATTAAAATTTTAGTAAAAGCGATGGGCGTTGAATCATTCACGGAGAAAGTGGAAGAAGAGTGGGCGACATTAAAAGATAATGCAGCGACATTAACCACAGAAGAAATTACGCGTTGTAAAAGCTTTTTTACTGCACCCGCTTATGAAACTATCGATGATGCAGCAGTACAAAGTGAGATTGATAAATTAGCAAGCGAAAATGTGGCTTTTTCAAAGTGGCTATCACGTAATTTATTTCCACACAAAGTACCGGGCTACTCGGCGGTTATTTTATCTTTGAAACCGATGGGTATCGCACCTGGCGATATCACTGACAAACAACTGGAAACAATTGCTGATTTTGCCGATCAATACAGTTTCGGTGAAGCACGCACAACACACGATCAAAATATTGTACTCGCAGATGTTAAAAAATCCGATTTGTTTGGCGTGTGGCAAGCAGCTAAAAAGGCAGGATTTGCAACACCCAATATTGGTACGTTAACCGATATGATTTGTTGCCCTGGTGGTGACTTTTGTTCACTGGCAAATGCTAAATCTATTCCTATTGCCGATGCCATCCAGCGTCGTTTTGAAGACATGGATTATGTGTATGATCTTGGTAATATCGATTTAAACATTTCCGGTTGTATGAATGCCTGTGGTCATCACCATGTAGGCCATATTGGCATTTTAGGCGTTGATAAAAAAGGCAAGGAATTTTATCAAGTACAACTCGGCGGCAATTCCAGTGAAAACGCTTCACTGGGGCGCGTATTGGGCCCTGCGTTTAGTCTAAATGATATACCCGATGTCATCGATAATGTATTAAATGTCTTTGTGGAGAAACGACAAGGAGATGAATTATTTATCGATACCGTTGATCGCGTTGGTATCGCCCCATTCAAGGAGCGCGTCTATGCCAAGTAAAATGATCAAAGACGGCCACATTATTGATAATGAATGGTTGATTGTTGATACAGTAGAAGATGATCAACTACCTGAAGGGAAATTATTACTGTCACTGGCATTATGGGAAGCACATAAAGACAGCGTAGCAGAACGTGATATCGGCCTTTATCTAAAGAATGACCAAAATGTCAGTGACATTGCAGATGAATTAGCACAGTTTCCTATTATTGCTATCGACTTTCCGGCATTTGCTGATGGACGGGGGTTTTCGATTGCCCGCCTTTTACGCGATCGTTACAATTATCATGGTGAAGTACGCGCAAAAGGTGCTATTATTCGTGACCAACTTTGCTATTTGAGGCGTTGCGGCTTTAACGCCTTTGATATGAGCGAAGATATTGACCTTGAAGCAGCCCTTGTATCACTTGACGACTTCACCGAAAGCTATCAAACTGGAGCAGATCAAAGAACACCGCTATTTCGTCGTCGCGCCTAGCATTAGGGTTTTATGGAGAGTCATCTTTTTCAATCATTCTTTTTGATTTTTAGTGGTGCCGCCATTATTGCCACCATGGCTCTCTATAGTCGTCAGCCGCTACTGGTTGCCTACATTATACTAGGTGCACTATTCGGTCCTTACGGCTTCAAGCTCATGACCAATGTTGAGCTTATCAGTGAAATTTCTCATATCGGCATTATATTTTTGTTATTTCTTTTGGGTCTGGATATGCAACCCAAGGCGCTGCTGTCTGTTATTAAGCAAGTGACCCCGGTCGCACTGATCAGCTCTGCCCTCTTTGCCGTTTGTGGTTATAGTATCGGCATAGTATTTAATTACTCACCGATAGAGTGTATCGTCATTGGTATGGCCATGATGTTTTCGAGTACGATTATCGGCATTAAATTACTCCCCACAACAGTATTACATCACAAGCACAGCGGTGAATTAGTGGTGGGGTTATTGCTACTACAAGACTTTCTAGCCATCCTGTGTTTAATGATATTACTAAGTGGTGATCTTGGGCGTATTGACCTCTCACAATTCTCAATGACTGTTGCGGCACTGCCACTGATTGCATTATTAGCATGGTTATTCGTACGCTACATTTTGCAATATCTTATTCAAAAATTTGATCGTTTTCATGAGTATATTTTTTTAATTGCTCTGGGCTGGTGTTTGGGATTAGCACAATTATCCAAAGCGCTGGGTTTATCAGCAGAGATCGGTGCATTTATTGCCGGCATCAGTCTCGCGACCAGCCCTATTGCACAATATATTGCGCTTAACTTGAAACCTTTACGTGATTTCTTTTTGATTATCTTTTTCTTCTCGCTGGGAGCAAGCTTTAATGTGTTATTGCTACCAGACGTTATCATTGCCGCTGTTATTCTTGGTGGCATCATGTTGTTACTCAAACCAATCATATTCCGCTTACTTTTGGAGCGGCAAAGTGAAAAACCGTCTCTTGCTTGGGACATCGGTTTTCGGCTTGGTCAAATTAGTGAGTTTTCATTATTAATTGCTTTAGTAGCTTTTAATGGTGCACTCATTAGTGAAAAAGCGTCAACGTTAATTCAGGCAACAACTATTATCACATTCCTGATTTCAAGCTATGTTGTTGTTTTCAATTTACCTAATCCTATTGCGGTAAAAGACCGTTTGAGACGTGACTAACCGCTAATACAAGGAGAATCGATATGCCCAAAAACATACTGGATAATACTGGATGCAATGGGTTAGTCAAAGGTCGTCACGGTTATCTTCTTTACAATAAACACGATACATATATCGGACGCTCCGTGGAAAAATATGGTGAATTTTCAGAATTGGAAACTGATCTTTTTCGCCAAATTTGTAAACCGGGTGATATTGTTCTGGATATTGGCGCCAATATTGGTGTGCATACTCTCAGCATGTCGCAATTTGTGGGCGATACTGGATTGGTTTTCGCGTTTGAACCGCAACCCGTTGTTTTTCAAACACTCTGTGCCCATATGGCACTCAATAGCGTTACCAATACTTACTGCCATTGGCTTGCCTTGAGTGACTCTGAGGGTGACGTACTCATTCCCAACATTAAATACGATACAAAAGGTAATTACGGTGGCGTTGCCGTTGAGGAATTTAATGAAGGGCACAAAATACCGAAACAACCATTGGACGACTTCCTCGCGAGTAAAGTCAACAAACTCAACTTTATTAAAATTGATGTTGAGGGTATGGAACAGGAAGTGATTACAGGTGCGAAAACATTAATTAGCCAATATCAACCCATACTGTATGTTGAAAATGATCGACACGATAAATCTCAAGATTTAATCGAGCTTTTGTGGACACTCAACTATACACTGTATTGGCATATGCCGTATTTGTATAACCCCAATAATTATGCCAATGATTCCGAAAATCTTTTCCCCGGAACCTTGTCAGTCAATATGCTATGTATCCCTAAACATATTCATACTTCACTCAATGGGTTCGAAAAAGTAACGGATAGTAGTCATCATCCACTAGTAAAAAATACTTAATCCGCAAATTGCTTGATCAATACTGAAGTATCGCAACGATGATAACCCTGTTGTTGTAGTTTTTTATAGCACTGATCAACCCATTGTGTATTTGGTATCGTTACTTGATAGTGTTTAGCTGCATCCAGACAAAAACCTAAATCCTTACGCATCCAGTCAACCGCAAAACCATAATCGAAAATATCTTTAACAATATTCAAACCACGGTTATCAAGCTGCCAACTACCAGCAGCACCGGCACGGATGGTATCGATCACGGTAGGAATATCAAGCCCGGCTTTTTCGGCCAGCGTACAACCCTCGGCAATCCCCTGTAGAACACCAGCAATTAAAATCTGGTTGACCATTTTAGTCGCCTGCCCGCTACCAGAGGCTCCCATATAGGTTATCGATTTTGCATAAACATCCATAACGGGCATAACCGTGGCAACCGTCTTGACATCACCACCCACCATAATGGCTAACTGAGCGTTTTCCGCACCAACTTGCCCACCTGACACTGGAGCATCAATAAAATGGACGTTATATTCCTGCGCAGCAACAGACAGTGTTTATGCAAGTGTTTGAGACGTAGTGGTATGATCAACGATAACCGCTCCTTCCTTCAAACTGACAAAAACACCCTGTTCACCAGTCACTACCTGCTCAACATCTTGATCATTACCCAAGCACATAAAAACAATATCGGCGTCGGCAACCGCTTTATCGGGGGTTAACGCACAAGTAACGCCATAATGTTTTACCCAGTCCTCTGCCTTCGCGGTTGGGCGGTTATAAACATATACATTATATCCAGCCTGCTGTAAATGCCCCGCCATGGGATAACCCATAACACCTAAACCCAGAAAACTAATGTTCATATTGCCCACCTGTTATATGAATAAACAGCGCGGGAAATATTAGCATAAGTATTACCAGTTAATGCGTATTTATTTTAATTTAACGAGGCGAGTATCAGGAAATGCAGCATGCCAACCAAAACAAAATGCTCTTCGATTCGGCAATCGATTTAGCTGTTTTTTTGCACCCAAAGAAAAGACAGAGGCATAAACCAGTTTATCCTCACTCAAGCGCCACCGATTACCTTTACTATCAATCAGCGTGCTATCTTGGTCATAAGAAACGAAATCAATATCTTTAGGATCATACACACGATTAGCACCCGAAGAATCCGTTAATACCACTATTTTTTGTTGACCAATAGTATCCTTATACAACGGGTTTTTGATTAAAAAGTCTGTATCAATCGCTAATTGTTCTTGTGGTGATGCCGGAAATCGCAACGCTAATACTTCTTGTTTATTGTTGAGACGATCATCTTTAAACGGTGTATTAAACATTAACTGATCGGAGGCAAAGTCTTCCTGATAAGCGACGCCTTCTCCATAATTGCGTTGATGACCTGTATCTAACGATAAAACCGTCGTATCCGGATGACGGAGTTTCCATTCCCCCCACGTCGTTGTCACCACATTAAAATGTTCTAGCACAATGCCTTTACCCGCTAAAGGGCCCACTACAGGTTCACCTTTCGTTGTACTCCATAGGGATTGAGTCGCTTGGTCGTACATCAGTTTATTAGAGCGATAAAGCAAAACACTGGTACCCAGTTGGTGGTTAACGCCATCGACATTGGTCTTAAAAGGAATAACCGTACCGCACAAGGTACAATAAACCCCGGCAAGATCAACACCACCTACGGTATCAACAAAAATTTCATGCCAAGCGAGAATGCGTTTTGGATAAGCACGAGCATCACCATTCACCTTGAGACCGAAAACAACATTATTATCATCAAGGTAGCTGGCGTCTTTAACAGTAATCATTTTGGGATTTCTTAACGGGGGGATACCATCTTGTGCAACACCGCCCCAACGAACTTCATCAAGACGAATATGTGCCAATTCCTGGCGGTTTCGAAAATAGGCATCAAATTTTGGATCGATTTTCGATAAAGGTCAGACTTAAAATCGGTATAACCATTAGATAACGCTTCTGGCTGATTCCATAACCAAAAAAACCATTCATTAGCATTATTGCCAAAATCTTGTCCTGTCTTTCTTTTCAGCAAGGCACTAATCTCTTGCCGTGTTGAGGAGTGACGCACAAAGACCATTATTTATAGCAATTGAGGGATATAACCCTTTTCCCAATTATCATCACTCTCGGACACTATTTGGGAAACCGCAATAGGATCATATAAATAAATCAGCGGCTCTAAAAATTGATAACTACCGACCACTGAGGACTGCGCCCGTGCCTGATGGGCCGACAGACTAAAGACTATCGTAAACACGATGATCAATGTTGAAAAGTTAAATGTTTTCATGCGATCCCCCTCTTCTCCAACTTTCAGATAGTATTTTCTTTAGAAAGTTCAAAAATATACCAAAGACGGGCAGATGAATCTACATCGTAATGCCGAATTGCAATAAGGCTTTGCTCAAAGAGGATTCTATGGATGGGATATCATTATCTGTTAGCGTGATTACCTGCAAACCATACTTATCCGCCAGAGCTTGACGCTCTAATTGTTGGCTTAACTGTTCAGGGGGCACAGTGGCTGGCTGGTAATGGATATGTATATTTTTATCTAGCAGATAAAAATCGCTAAGCAAGATGCACTCCTTCGACAAAACACGTTGTGACTGATAGGCATAGACTAAACCTGACAAATAAAGATAATGAGCAATCGTTAACTCCGCCAGAGAAGAAACATAGTGACCATCAAGTGTTTGCCACACTTTACGGCCTTGAAACTCAACCGCATCCGTATCATTGCCTACAAACAATGCCAATCGCTGTGCCAACTCAGTAGACTCCAGTAATTGTCGAGCCCAACTCACATAAGGCACCCCTGTGTCTTGGTGAGTTTCCTGCATGCCGCCATTGTGCTTGCCGATATCCGTTAACTGCCAACCCTTAGCATAAGCGCTTATCCACCCCATTTCTGCCAACAAACGATTTATTATTTTTGCTGAGATATCAAAATGTTTGCCCAACACACTGGCCGTTATACGCGACTGCTGTAACTCCTTGATCACTGGGTGCACCAGCACCGCTTCAGGCCAAACGATATAGCGCCCAAATTTTTTACTATCACGGTATACACCACCCTCGAATTCACCTTTCGCTGTTAATACCCACTGACCATCGTCCTTTTGCAGCAACCAGCCTGCTTCTATGAGTACCTGCGTCAGTTCTTTCAAGGTCACACCCAGCTTTTCTGCTAGTGTTGAACGCGAAAAAAAGGGTAATTTTTTATCGGTCATTGTGGGTATTCAAGGCTAACAGCATTGCTTTGATCTCACGCAATTCTGCCTGCACTTCTCTAAGCGTTGGTTCACCGTCAAGACGATTTTGCTCTTGATGCTCCTCTTCAAGTACGTTAACAACGATACCGATAATCATATTTAAAAAAGCAAATGCCGTAAAAAAGATAAACGTTAAATAGTATACCCAGCTAAAACCATAGACTGTCATGGTTTCATACATGACATCAGTCCAATCCTCAAAGGTCATTACACGAAAGAGTGTTAACAAACTCAGTGCAATATCTCCCCATAAAGTCGGATTAATTTCACTAAAGAAGGTGGAGCCAATAGCAGCATAGATATAAAAAATAATAAACATTAATAAAGCCACATACCCTAAACGCGGCAATGCTTTTAATAACGAGTTTAATAGCATGCGCAATTCAGGAATAATGGAGACCATCCGCAACACACGAAAAATACGAATCAAGCGCCCAATAATGGCCAACTCGCTATTATCAATAGGGATCAGGCTAACGGTAACAATAACCGTATCAAAAATATTCCAGCCATTTTTGAAAAAGTTGGGTTTATATTTTTCACCTAAAAAACGAATAACAATTTCCACTAAAAAGAAAATGGTGATAAACCAATCCAAAAAGATCACAATACGCGCAACCGATTCTGGAATATCATAGGTGTGAGCGCCAATCATAATTGCCGAAAAAATAATAACGCCTACAACAAATATCTCAAACGCTTTGTTTGAGCGAATTTTTTCAAACCGATCCTGCATTGTTATTTTCTGCTCCATTGTTTAACCGCTTACTTACGCCTCCACGTTGTACCATCACGAGAATCTTCAAGAAGAACACCCTCCGTATCCAACTGCTGACGAATTTCATCCGCACGCGCATAATTTTTATCTTTCTTTGCTTGAACACGCTCAGCAATGAGTGCCTCAATGTCTTCAGCACTGATTCCGTCACCACCCGCCTGTAAAAACTCAGCAGGATCAAACTGTAAAATACCAAGAATATCAGCCATACATTTAAGCTCAGCAACAAGCTTAATCGCTTGCTGATCGTCACCGGCTTTTGTTATGGTGTTTATGTCTTTTACCAAATCATACATAGCCGCAAGAGCGACACGAGTATTAAAATCATCATTCATGGCTTCAAAAAATGTTTGATAATATCGACTATCGGCAATGTCTGACTTTTCTGCTGCGGGCACATTAGGATAATTTTTTAGCGCATGGTAAAAGCGGTCTAAGCCTGCTTGTGCTTCTACTAAATTATCCTCTGAATAATTAATATGGCTGCGATAATGACTACTCACAATTAAGTACCGTATCACCTCCGGGTGGTATTTTTCTAACACATCACGAATGGTAAAAAAGTTGCCTAACGATTTTGACATCTTTTCACCATCTACACGAACAGCCCCTGCGTGCATCCAATAGTTTACGTACTTACAACCATTGGCCGCTTCACTTTGAGCAATTTCATTTTCATGATGAGGGAATGGCAAATCAGGGCCGCCGCCATGAAGATCAAAATTGGCGCCCAAGCAACTTTTACTCATCGCTGAACATTCAATATGCCAACCCGGACGCCCCATACCCCAGGGAGACTCCCACCAAGGCGCTTCGTCTGCTGATTTCCAAAGCGCAAAATCGCGCGAATCTTCTTTACTATCCCCCACTTCAACACGTGCACCAGATAACACTTCTTCAGGATTTTTGCCCGAAAGCTGGCCATAGTTATCGAACTTGCTTACCCGATAATACACGTCACCATTATCCGCAACATAGGCATAATCTTTATTAATTAAGGTTTGCACCAAATCAATAATATGCTGCATATTGCATGTCACTTGCGGCTCTTGGGTAGGTGGCAACACACCCAATTTACACTCGTCTTCATGCATCGCATCAATAAATCGCTGCGACAACGCCAGACTATCTTCGCCATTTTCGGCAGCGCGGTTAATTATTTTGTCGTCAACATCAGTGATATTGCGTACGTAATTAACATCCCACCCTTGCGAACGCAAAAAACGGGTAATCACATCAAACGACACTAACACACGGGCGTGACCAATATGACAATAATCATAAACTGTCATGCCACAGACATAGAGGCCGATTTTTCCTTCTTCAATAGGTGTAAATTCAACTTTTTCACGCTCTAGTGTGTTATAAATTTTTAATGTCATAAACTGTTACTTTATTACCATATATTTAAATATGTATCGCAATTAAATTGCCTATTAGCCATTAAACGTATCACGCAATCCAATGGTGCGGTTAAACACTAACTCCTCAGAGCGGCTATCACGACAGAAGTAACCCTCACGTTCAAACTGATAAGTGACTCCAGCTGCAGCCGTTAATAAGCCTTTTTCACCGATGCAGTTTTTGTGAATTTTTAAACTATCAGGATTGAAATGATCCAAAAAGTTTTTATCGCCTGAATCCGGTGCCTCATCGTTAAACAATCGATCATATAATGCCACATCAAATGTTGCATGATCGCGTGCATCCACCCATTGAATGACGCCTTTGGGTTTAATACCGTCTTCAGGATTATTACCCACGGTGCCTTCAATCACACGCGCTTTAACTTCAATAATATTACCTGCGTCGTCTTTAACACATTCATCGGCTTCAATGACGTAGGCATTACGCAAACGGACACGTTTACCAATCACTAAACGCTTATATTTTTTGTTGGCTTCTTCACGAAAATCGTCTGCATCAATATAAACCTCACGGCTGAAGGGTAATTTCCGCGTTGGCCAGTCATCATGACTAGGATGACTCGGTGCAGTCATCACTTCGGCTTTCTCTTCTGGATAATTCGTCAGTGTCACTTTCAAAGGATTAATCACACACATGGCACGGGGTGCTGTTTTATCCAAATCATCACGAATCGCATGCTCTAACATAGCAACATCAACAACACCGTCAGACTTAGTCACGCCGATCACATCGCAAAACTTTCGCAAAGCGGCTGGAGTCACTCCACGACGACGCAAACCGGCAATGGTCGGCATACGTGGGTCGTCCCAGCCATCAACGCGACCCTCATCTACCAATTGTTTTAACTTACGTTTTGATGTCACCGTGTAATTGAGGTTTAAACGTCCGAACTCATACTGCGTCGGTTGGCTGGGCACGGGCAAATTGTCAATAAACCACTCATACAATGGGCGGTGATCCGCAAATTCCAAGGTACAGATAGAATGGGTCACACCCTCGATGGCGTCTTCCTGACCATGCGTGAAGTCATAGGTGGGATAAATACACCACTGGTCACCGGTCTGATGATGGGAGGCTTTACGGATACGGTATAAAATCGGGTCACGCAAGTTAATATTGCCACTAGCCATGTCAATTTTAGCTCGTAAGACACAAGCGCCCTCTTCATATTCACCGGCTTTCATCTTTTCGAATTCAGCGAGGTTCTCTGCCACTGAACGTTCGCGATAGGGGCTATTCTTGCCCGGCTCAGTCAAGGTTCCTCGGTATTCTCGTGCTTCATCAGGGCTTAAGTGACACATATACGCCTTACCCTGTCCTATCAAATACACGGCCCACTCATAAAATTGCTGAAAATAGCTGGACGCATAACGTATATCGCCACTCCATTGGTATCCCAACCACTCCACATCACGAATAATGGCATCAATATACTCTTGATCCTCTTTGGCTGGATTGGTGTCATCAAAACGTAAGTGGCATACGCCGTCAAAGGTTTCAGCTAAGCCAAAATTCAAACAAATGGATTTGGCGTGGCCGATATGAAGATAACCATTGGGTTCTGGTGGGAAACGCGTGGTAATGGACTGGTATTTACCGGACTCCAGATCCTGTTTCAGTATCTGTTCCAGAAAGTTCAGGGGTTTCTCTGCGGTCATAAATCATCCAGTCAGTAGAAGAAATTCATCAAATCGCGTATTATAGCTGCCTCTTGTGGTTCTCACAGTATTAATTTTTAAAAGCAACAGGATATATTCATGGTAACTTTACACACGAATTTTGGTGACATTACGATTGAGCTGGATTTTGAGAAAGCACCCAAATCTGCGGAAAACTTTAAGCAATATGCAGATGATGGATTTTATGAAGGCACTATCTTCCATCGCGTTATTGACGGATTTATGGTTCAGGGTGGAGGATTTGATGTTGATATGAACCAAAAAGAAACCCGTGAGCCTATTGCTAACGAAGCAGATAACGGCCTGAAAAATGACTGTTACACCATTGCTATGGCAAGAACCATGGATCCAGATAGTGCCAGTTCACAATTCTTTATTAATGTAAAAGATAATGATTTCCTGAACCATACCTCAAAAAGCGCTCAAGGCTGGGGCTATTGCGTATTTGGCAAGGTTACCGAAGGTGTCGACATTGTCGACAAAATCAAAGCCGTACAAACGGGTTCCAGCATCTTTCACCAAGATGTTCCTCTAGAGCCGATTATTATTGAAAAGGTCACCGTAGAAGCAGTGTCTACTGCCGAATAACATCTTACGATGATTTTATTGATCTCTGATCTTCATTTGACTCCAGAAAGGCCTGCCATTACGCAGGCTTTTTATTACTTTATGGAAAAGTACACGCCAGATGCGGATGCGTTATATATACTCGGCGACTTTTTTGAGGTCTGGCTGGGTGACGACGACGATACCCCCCTGTTTCAAGAGATTCAGGCGTTTTTGGCACGCTACAGCAAAGCACTGCCTATCTATATTATGCATGGCAACCGTGATTTCCTGCTAGGAGAGTTATTCTGCCAACGGACTGGTGTGCAATTATTGGATGAGGAAACTATTATTGACGCGTACGGTTCACGGTATTTGTTAATACACGGGGACAGCCTATGCACCAAAGACCAATCATATATGTTATTTCGAGCAGCTGCCCGCTCACAAGAGTGGCAAGAAGCGTTTTTACAACAATCATTGGAAGCACGACGCGCCTATGCCAAAGAACTACGCGCTAACAGCAAAACCATGAATAGCAATAAATCTGAGGATATCATGGATGTTACCCCCGATGAGGTGGTAACCATTATGGAAAAGTACCAGATACAAAAATTGGTTCACGGGCATACTCACCGCCCCGATTCACATAACCTTAACGCCAATAACAAACCTGCGACAAGACTGGTTCTTGGTGATTGGGATCATAAAGCCTGGTACGCCACTATTGATGAACATGGGATTCAGCAATATTCTTTTGAAATCGAATAACTTATACCGTTACCATCAACCAAAGACCAATGCTCAATACCAACAATTGGATAAAGCACTGCACAAGCTAGAAGCCATCAACATAAAGACGGTACGCATAGTGACTTTCATATGAGCTACAACATTGGAATGCCATAATATCAACAACACTGTCGTCAATATTACCGCGTTTGAACACTTTTCAGGTTTTGAAAAAATCAACGTCAACTGGTTAAACAGTAAGGCTCAAGGTTCTATCAAAACCACAAAAACCGAGGCAAAAAACATACCATTGAAATAATTATTGATAAGGTAGGACCGCGGCTGCAGTGACAGTATTATTAGTGGCTTGTTGTTATTATGGTTGGGTGTTGTTATTGCGCATCCCTTTATTGTCGAACTTTACGGCCTGAGTATTCACTCCCTCCCCTACACTCTCAATACGCTTTATTTTTCGATCGGAATCATTATCACTGCACAAATACTCGCCTGTTTTCCTGCATGGAAAGCATATAAAAGCTGACTGCAGGAACTAATATTTGAAAACATTTTCTAATGAGACTATAAGATAGTCACCGGATACGATAAGATAATAACGTATGTGCCATTACCAAAAGAAAAAAACGATTAAAACACTGTTATTCCTAATCGCTGTTATTTTTTTATCACCAGCCCACGCCAGTTGGAATAACCCCTATCCATCGGCACAAAGTGATCAAAATATACTCTATACCGCTTTTTCTGCACGCCCAAAACATTTAGACCCGGCACGTTCTTATGGTGAAGAAGCGTATGTTTTTTTAGGACAGATTTACGAGCCCCCCCTCGAATACCATTATTTACATCGTCCCTATCGCTTACAACCGCAAACGCTGGAACGCATGCCGGAGATCGTTTATTTCAATAGTGCTAATGAGGTTGTCGGCGATGAGGACGCAGATATTGCCTACACTGAATATCGCATGACCCTACAAAAAGGTATTCTATACCAGCCACACCCGGCATTAGCCACGGATGACAAAGGGCGTTATCACTACCATATAATGACGCGAGAACAGACCTCTTCTGTTAAAACCTTGTCACATCTTGATCATCATGGCACACGTGAATTACGCGCCGAAGATTATGTGTATCAAATTAAACGTATTGCAGACCCCAAAAATTACTCGCCCATTAACAGCTTAATGCAGCAATATATTGAGGGATTAAAAGACACCTCGGATTACCTCAAAGACAACCCTGATACAGATTTGCGCACCTTGTCGATCAGTGGCGTCCAAGCACACAATGACTATCAATACAGCATTCGTATTAAAGGCCAATATCAGCAATTTATTTATTGGTTAGCCATGCCATTCTTTGCGCCCGTCCCCTGGGAAGCGGATGTTTTCTATACACAGCCGGGATTTAAAGAGAACAATATTAATATTCACTGGTACCCTATTGGTACGGGTGCTTATATGCTGACAGAAAACAATCCTAACCTGAGAATGGTATTGGAAAAAAACCCTCACTTTCGTGGGCAGTATTATCCGACTGACGGCGCACCGGGCGACAAAGAAAATGGTTTACTGGACGATGCTGGCAAGCCTATTCCCTTTATCGACAAAGTGATTTATACCTTGGAAAAAGAATCGATTCCTTATTGGAACAAATTTTTACAAGGGTATTTTGATAGCTCCGGCATTAGTGCTGACAGCTTTGATAACGCGGTCAATTTGGGTAGCACGGGTGATATCTCGCTAACTGATGCGCTGAAAGAAAAAGGCATACGCTTAAATACCAGTATCCAAACCTCCAGCTTTTATTTAGGGTTTAATATGCTCGACCCGGTGGTCGGCGGTAATAGCGAACGCGCACGGTTATTGCGGCAAGCCATTTCTATTGCAATTGATTACGATGAGTATATTTCCATCTTTGCCAATGGCCGTGGCATACCCGGACAAAGTCCTATTCCGCCGGGTATTTTTGGCTACCTCGAAGGAGAATCAGGAATTAACCCTTATGTCTACGAGTGGCAACAAGGAAAAGCAAAACGTAAAAATATTGAGCATGCCAGCGCATTAATGGCTGAGGCAGGTTATACCGATGGTATTGATCAGGAAACCGGTAAACCGTTAGCCATTTATTATGAATCGGTGGATAGCGGGCCCAGTGGTAAGGCGCGTCTGAATTGGTTACGAAAACAACTAGAAAAAATTAATATTCAACTGATTATTCGTTCAACTGACTATAATCGGTTTCGTGAAAAAATGAGTAATGGCAAAGCACAATTATTTATGTGGGGCTGGAACGCTGATTACCCGGATCCGGAAAACTTTTTATTTTTACTGCATAGCTCACAAGGGCTGGTCGATCATCAAGGTGCCAACTCTGCTAATTACAGCAACCCCGAATATGATCGTTTATTTGATCAGATGAAAAACATGCCCAACTCACCAGAGCGCATGGACATTATTCAACAAATGCTTGCGATTATCCGCCATGATGCCCCATGGGCCTTTGGTTTTCATCCCAAGCAATTTTCACTGCATCACGGTTGGTATAAAAATGTGAAGCCTTTTATCATGACCAATACAGGTACGATTAAATATAAACGTATTGATAGTGAAGAGCGTCATCGTTTGCGTGAAGAATGGAACCAACCAGTATTGTGGCCACTAGTCTTTATTATTCTAGCGCTGGCAGGTTTAATGGTTCCTGCTATTCGTGCCTATCGTCAGCGCGAAAGGAGTCGTGCTCTATGATGGCCTATATAATCCGTCGACTCCTTTACGCTATTCCTATTTTAATTGGCGTTAATATTATTACTTTTTTACTGTTCTTTTATGTCAACTCACCTGACGATATTGCCAAATCGCAATTAGGCGAACGGCGCATTACTGACGCGGCCGTTACTCAATGGAAAAAAGACAAGGGCTATGACAAGCCGGTTATTTGGAATCATGAACGTTCCGGTTTGCAGCAATTCAGTGACACCATATTTTTTGAAAAATCTATCAAGATGTTGTTTTTTGATTTTGGCTCTTCCGATAGCGGGCGTGATATTAATTATGATATCAGCCAACGCATGTGGCCCAGCCTTGCGATTGCTATCCCCTCCCTGATTGTCGGTTTAGCTTTAAATATTAGTATTGCACTCATGGTGGTGTTATTTAGAAGTACACGTATCGATACTGGGGCTGTTGCGATCTGTGTATTTTTACTCTCTATTTCGTCGCTGTTCTATATTATTGGTGGACAATATCTTATTAGTAAGCTGCTTCATCTGGCACCTATCTCAGGTTATGACACAGGCTTTGAAGCGATTAAATTTTTAATGCTGCCCGTGATTATTGGCTTATTAAGTGGGATAGGCAGTGGCGTGCGTTTGTATCGTACGTTTTTTCTGGAAGAAATTGGTAAAGACTATGTGCGTACCGCACGTGCAAAAGGCGTGAGTGAAGCACGCACTTTATTCCGCCATGTGCTCAGTAATGCCATGATTCCCATTCTGACCGGGGTTGTGGTGATTTTGCCATTATTATTTATGGGCAGTTTACTGACTGAATCGTTTTTTAGTATTCCCGGTCTTGGCAGTTATACCATCGACGGTATCCAGCGTCAGGATTTTGCGATTGTTCGCTCCATGGTTTATCTAGGGTCGGTATTGTATATCATAGGCCTTATACTCACTGATATTTCCTACACCATTGCTGACCCACGAGTGAGGTTAAACTAATGGCAATAGGCAATATTAAACTCGTTTTTCTCATTACGGATAGCCTGCTATTTTGTATCCTTGCCATTGCCGTTGCTTACTTTCTCTATGCACGTCAACATGAACACCTGTATGCTCCGTGGCGCTATATTGCGAAAAGCCGGGTTGCTATGGGCGCTGGTGCAATACTACTGGCATATTTATCGGTTGCCGTAGTTGACTCGATACATTTTCAACGTCAAATCAATACAGAAACGGCGCTTAACGAAACCGCTAACCACAAAGCGATCTATTCTGACACGATCAGTTTACTGGATGTCTGGTTGCAACCCTTACGCGACAACAGTGAAAAAACCTACTCCGCCCCTTTTGCGACACACCTGTATGTGAAAGTCACGGTTGAAAAACCTGATGGTAGTACCACGCGAGACTACCCACGACTGAAACACGTTGCGCAGCACCTTGAGACCGATGAATCGGTACTGACCGATAGTATTGGTCGCAGTGTTCCCGGCATCATTAAAGGCTTACTCATTACCCTATTATTGTTACTGTGTATTAGCTGGCGAGTGCACCGTCAATACAACGGAAGTGTTATGCACAGCATAATGGCAACACTAACAGGCAAAACCGACACACAATGGCAAGCCTTTATTGTTTGCTCTGGTGCAGTATTTATTCTAGGCGCTGTCGTCGCAGAACTTAGCAGTGTGTATCATGTTTTGGGAACCGACAAAATTGGCGAAAGCGTTTTATACCAATCATTGAAAAGTATTCGTACGGGTCTTCTCATTGGCACATTAACCACCTTGGTGATGTTACCGTTTGCGATTGTCATGGGAATTGCTGCTGGCTATTTTCGTGGTTGGATTGATGATTTCATTCAATATTTATACACAACCTTAAATTCTATCCCCGGTTTATTATTGATTGCCTCTGCTATTTTGATGTTACAGGTACATATGGATAATCATGCTGAAAGTTATAGCAGTCTGTTAGAACGTGCGGATTTACGTTTAGTCTTTCTGTGTATGATTTTAGGTGTTACCAGTTGGACTGGCTTATGCCGTTACCTGCGCGCAGAATCCTTAAGGTTACGTGAAATGGATTATATTGCTGCCGCACGCACCATGGGGGTTAGCCACACACGCATATTGGGCAGGCATATTCTTCCCAATGTGATGCACTTAGTACTTATTACGGTGGTGCTGGATTTTAGCGGATTGGTTCTGGCCGAGGCCGTACTGGCCTATGTGCAAATTGGTGTTGACCCCACCACCGAAAGCTGGGGCAATATGATTAACAGTGCACGTTTAGAAATGGCACGTGACCCGGCAGTCTGGTGGTCACTTGTGGCTGCCTTTATTTTTATGCTGGTACTGGTACTGGCTGCCAATTTATTTTCTGATGTCGTACGTGATGCACTGGACCCCAGAATGGGAGTTGAGCAACGATGAGAGCTTCACACACCCCTTTATTGCAAATTTCCAATCTAACAACAGGTTTTAACAACTGTGATGGTACAACCACACCCGCCGTTAACAACGTTAGCTTTCATATCAACCCGGGAGAAACATTTGCACTGGTTGGTGAAAGTGGAAGTGGCAAATCCATCACGTCACTGTCAATGATGCGACTTCTGCCAGAAAATGCTGTCATTTCTGCCGGTGAAATCACGTTTCAGGGAACCAATATACTAACCTTGACCGAAAGTGATATGCGGAAAATCCGTGGTCAAAAAATCGGAATTATTTTTCAAGAACCGATGACATCACTCAACCCGGTCATGACCATTGGCGAACAAATTGCCGAAGCCGTATCCAAAGCCAATCCTGAAAATCATCAAAGCGCTATTTATAACGAAGTCGAAGACTTATTGGCATTGGTGGGAATTAAAAATCATAAGGACAGAGTACACGAATATCCTCATCAGTTTTCTGGCGGCATGCGTCAACGTGTGATGATTGCTATTGCACTAGCGGGCAAACCTGAGCTGTTAATTGCCGATGAACCGACAACCGCACTGGATGTTACCATTCAGGCACAGGTACTTGAACTGATTAAAGATATTCAGCAAAAACGGAATATGGCTGTGATGTTAATCACCCATGATCTGGGTGTTGTACACCAAGTTGCTGACCGTGTTGCCGTCATGCGCCATGGAGAAATTCTTGAAACCGCTGACTGCGATACCTTTTTTAAACAACCACAACACGAGTATAGTCAACAGCTATTTGAATCTATCCCCTGCTTGTCCAAACGCGGACAAACACTCAGCGTGATTGATAGCACAGACGATCAGCCTGAAAACGCACCACAGGCAACCATTGATAACGAAAAAACGTTACTGGACATTCAACAACTGACGACCTTTTTTGCAATTAAAAAAGGAGTTTTTCGGCGCACAGTGGGACACGTGAAAGCCGTGCAAAATGTGTCATTGAGCATTAAACAAGGGCAGACACTGGCACTGGTTGGCGAGTCCGGCTCCGGCAAAACCACATTAGCAAAAACGGTGATTCGTTTATTGGAAGCCACCTCTGGCGATATTACCTTTAATGATATTAATATTGCACAATCCGGGCTTAAGCGGCACACCGTAAAAAATATGCGCGCCGATTTACAAATTGTGTTTCAAGACCCCTACTCTTCCATGAACCCCCGTATGCGAGTGTGTGATATTCTTGCCGAAGGCATGGTAGCACTGGATATTGAAGTTAACCCGCAAAAACGCGAACAACGGATTAAAGAATTATTGCAACTCGTTGGCTTGCCGGAGTCTTCTTTATACCGTTATCCGCATCAATTTTCCGGCGGACAGCGTCAGCGTATTGCCATCGCACGCGCTTTAGCCGTTAACCCCAAATTGATTATCTGTGATGAGCCCACCAGTGCATTGGACGTCTCCGTACAGGCACAAATTCTTAATCTCTTAAAAGATTTACAACATCGTTTAGGAATTTCCTACTTGTTTATCACACACGACATTTCAGTGGTCAGCTATATTGCGGATGAAGTTGCCGTGATGTACCAAGGAGAAATTGTCGAACAGGGTGCGGTAGAAGATATGATTGTTAAACCACAACACGAATATACAAAGAAACTCATGAGCGCCGTTCCCGAACTGTATCGGGAAGCATAATTTTATCTGGACCAAATATTTACATTTCCAGACGCTTTGTGTTCAACAATAATCTGCGACAACAATGTTTGTAACCGTTTAGCGATAATTTGCCAATCATCTAAGCACGGTTGACGCAATAGGCGCATGGACGGATACCACGTAGTATCTTCACGATGCATCTGCCAGCGCCAGTCGGCGGCATACGGTAACAAATTAATAACAGGCTTGTTAAAAGCCCCTGCTAAATGTGCAACAGCAGTATCAACGCTAATAATCAAGTCCATCTCATCCACAATAACGGCGGTGTCAATAAAGTCATGGATAAATGGTGCCATATCAACCACATCATATTTGTCAATGACGTATTGTGTTGCCTCTGACTTTGCAACATGCAGGGAAAAGAATGTTACCCCTTTGGCACTCCTTAAAGGTGAAATATCATCCGGGCGCAGACTTTTTTTATCCTTTAACGAAAAGTGCATATAATCTTTCTTTTTGAAGCTTTCCGTTAATGCTGTTGACCACACAATACCGACATTAAAATCACCCTTTTTATGTTCAAGTTGTTGTAATAGTTCTTCATTACGCGTACGGCTTTTTGCATCATCAGAAAGAAAAAGATAAGGAAACTTACGAGCTGGAATAGTCTCCGGTGTCATATGGGTACACTGCATCAAGCTCATCAGTGGTGTGTGATAATCATAACGGCGTTTCAGTTCTACCTTATTATCACCCACAACACTAACATCGCTCACACCACGCAGTGTTCCCAATAACGTGTTTAATGATTTATGCTGTTTTTGCAACATAATATCAACACTGGCACCCTCATCGACCAATTGTGTAATAATGCGTGTAAATTGAATACAGTCGCCGAACCCTTGCTCAGTCCATACCAATAAAGTTTTTTCTTTTAGCGATTCTCCTTGCCAACGCGGCATCGGCATTTTTTCATGTTGAATCCAATTAAGTTGCGCATGCGAAGAAAAACGGTTTTCATACAATTCAAAACCTTCTTCATATTTACCCTGACACAATAACAGTTGACTCAACCCAAAGGCCGTCACATTAGTATGCTGCATTTGTAAACTACGACGAAAAGCAATAATGGCGCTTTCAAGATCACCCAGTAAAAAATGCGCTGTCGCCAAACGATGTCACATCAAACGATTTTTATCATGAAATGCAACACACCCTTGTATAAAGGTCACCACATCTCTATATTTAGCACGCTCCATTAAATAAGAAACCGTTAACGTAGCCACTTCGGGATGAGTACAATCCTGATTAAAGGCTTTTAACAACCACTTTTCAGCCGCCTCCATATTTTCGGTTTTGTAAAAGCACCAGCCTTTAACCGCCTTTAAATGAGCATTAGTATGCGCCTTTTCCCACAACTCTTCACAGTATGCCAGTGCATCACCGTAACGGTGTTCTTTTAAAACGTTATTGAGCTTATCTTGTATGTCTTTATCCATATTATTTTTGAGAGTAAGTTTGATATAAAGGCGCTAAGGTTTCTTCCCACACACCCAGTGTGACTATGCCTACATGCTTATAACGAATAATACCTTCTTTATCAACCAAATAGGTTTCCGGCGCACCAAAAACCCCAAGATCGATACCCAATACGCCTTGCTGGTCGACAATATTAAAGCGATAAGGGTGACCGAGATCGGTCAGCCATTGTTTTGCTGGTGCATTTTTATCTTTGTAATTAATACCAATAATATTAACCCCCTGCTCTGCCAATTGATTCAGCACTGGGTGTTCATATTTACAGGCAACACACCAGGTTGCCCAGATATTTACCAGATTAACCTGCCCCATCAAACTAGCGTTGGTTAATGGTTTATCCTCAAGACTGGCTAAAGCAAATTCAGGAAACGGTTTGCCAATTAATGCCGATGGCATCTCTTCAGGATCTAAAGATAAACCACGCCAAAAAAAACCGACCAATACCATAAAGATACCCAGCGGTATAAATAATTTTAAACGATTCATAAAATTTCCAAATACAATTTTTATCAATATGATGTGATAATTATTCAGTGATAGCTATTCTAAAGACCGTGAACCGCATGGATGCGGTTCCCGAGACTACATGGAAGTATTTACGGCGTGTCTTGGGAATAGCTACCACCGCATAATTCAGCTTTTGTATTATTAAACTTTTTAACACGATAACGCTTATCTGCGATAGCTAAAAAGCCACCAAAGGCCATCAATAATGCGCCCAACCATATCCAGCCGACAAAAGGTTCGTTATGCAAACGTACGGCCCATGCTTGTCTACCGTCGGTGGTGGTGCCCAACGATTCACCCAAAGCAACGTAAAGATCACCAAACAGCCCAGAGGTAATACCTGCCTCGGTCATAATATCGGCCGTAGAAAAATAGCGGCGTTTCTGTGGAAATAAGCTGTTTAGCAACACACCATCATCATACACATCGATGTGTGCTTGCTGAGCGATATAATTGGGGCCACGAACGCCTTTGATCTCAACTAGATGATATTCATAACGACCTAGCGCAACACGATCATTCTCTTCCATCCGCAAATCACGTTGGTCACTATAAATCGTATTTAAACTAGCCCCCCATATCATGACGGCCACGCCACTATGCGCAAACACCATACCGTAATAGCTCTTGGTTAATTTTCCAAGCCCCTGCCAGCGTGACGGCGCATTGCGTGTTTTATCCATCACATCTACACATAAGGCCAATATAATCCATAGACCGATACTCACCGCTACAGCAGCCATCAACGAATAATTATCATTATAGAATAATGGAAATAATGCACCTAATACTATTGCGGCAACAATGGGTTTCTTTAGTAAACCCCAGAGTTTTTTTGTGGTGGTTTTTTTCCAAAATACCAGCGGACCAATACCCATTAATATCGCCAACAAGCCCATAAGAGGAACGAAGAAGGTATTAAAATAAGGCGGGCCTACTGAAATTTTTCCAAGATTCAATGCATCGGCAAATAGCGGATACAACGTGCCCAGCAAAACCGTGAGCATGATTATCACTAACACAATATTATTGGCCAACAGAAATATTTCACGGGATAACCAATGAAAAAAAGACGTGCCTTTAACCACAGGAGCCCGCAGTGCGTATAACAGCAAAGCACCGCCAGTCACCACCAGTAAAAAACCAAGAATAAACGCACCCCGTTCAGGGTCATTGGCAAAAGCATGCACGGAGGTTAATACTCCGGAACGCACAAGAAACGTACCTAGCAAACTCAATGAAAAAGAAAAGATCGCTAATAAAAGAGTCCAACTTTTAAACACACCGAGTTTTTCTGTTACCGCCAACGAATGAATCAATGCGGTGCCTACCAACCAAGGCATAAAGGATGCATTTTCAACCGGGTCCCAAAACCACCAGCCACCCCAGCCCAATTCATAATAAGCCCACCAACTGCCCAGAGCGATACCTAAGGTTAAAAATGCCCAAGCCACCGTTGTCCACGGACGTGCCCAGCGTGCCCAAGTACTGTCTAAACGACCCGACAGCAATGCGGCAATGGCAAAAGCAAATGCGACTGAAAAACCCACATAGCCCATATACAGCATTGGCGGATGAATAATTAAACCGGGGTCTTGCAACAAAGGATTCAGATCACTTCCCTCTTCAGGCGGAAACGGTAAAATGCGGTCAAACGGGTTGGAGGTAAAAATCATAAACACTAAAAAACCAACCGCGACCATACCCATCACCGCCAACACCCGCGCTACCATATCCAGCGGCATATGTTTGCTAAAAACAGCTACAGCAAATGTCCACAAGGCGAGAATCAAACCCCACAATAGTAGCGAACCTTCATGCCCCCCCCACACCGCACTGATTTTGTATATCCCTGGCAGTAAGGTATTGGAATGGTTAGCCACATACTTGACAGAAAAGTCATCCAGAAGAAAACTCTGCATTAAGAACAAAAAGCTTAACAATAAAAAAATAAACATACCGGTTGATAACGAACGCGCCGACGCCATTAACAGAGTGCTGTTTTTATATACCCCTAATAACGGCACAATCGCTAAAGCGACCGCTAACAATAGCGATAACAATAATGAAAAATGACCGAGTTCTGGAAACATAATTTATCTTCTCAAAATGATCGAGAGCGTGTTTTTAACGGCGTAATGATAACGCAGCTAGCTTCTACTAAATCTTATTACACGTCATCTGATGTTCAGTCCCACTCTGTTCACTCGCCTCAGCCATGGCTTCTGCCACTTCTGGCGGCATATAGTTTTCATCGTGTTTGGCTAACACTTGCGTCGCTTCAAAAACACCTGCAGTATTAAGCTTGCCAGTGACAACGGCCGCTTCCCCCTCGGCAAATAAATCCGGCAAAATACCCGTGTACGTCACGGGCACTTCTGCTGTACCATCGGTAATACGAAAATCAACACGTAGATCGGTTTGGGAACGAACCACAGAGCCCGCAACAACACAACCACCACCGCGAATACGTGTATTCACAGGCACTTCACCCGACACAATTTTAGACGGGGGATAAAATAAATTAATATTTTCACGCAGCGCGTAAGTCATTAGTAAAACCGCAATACTGGAAAAGACAACAATGAACACAATCAGCAACAAACGTTGTTTACGAATCGGGTGCATCAGTCACGTTTCTCAAGGCGCTTTTGCTGCCGTACCTGAATCAATACTCTTTTACGTTTCAATAGCGGCAATAGAATCAACAAACTCAGTGCAAGGCCGGTAATCAAATAACTGCCCCAAACATAAATACCGTGACCATCCATCAGTAAAAAATCGATCAAGGACTCAAATTGAAAGATCATACTACTCTGCCAACTCACTTACCCATTGCGTTCGCTTTTCTGAATCCAGCACCTCAATTCGCGTCCACAAAAGTAACAGCCAGGTATATAACACGTAAAAACCGACAATCATAATCAACAGGGGATACGCCATGGAGGGATCAATACTGAAGTCACCGGTTAACTTTAACGTTGCCGGTTGATGCAGGGTAAACCACCAGTCTACTGATTTATAAATGATAGGAATATTAATGGTACCGACCAGCACCAAAATGGCACTGGCTTTATTGGCCATGCCTTGATGTTGATAAGCACTGTAAAGCGCTATCACACCCAAATACAAAAAGAACAAAATCAACATGGAGGTAATACGCGCATCCCATATCCACCAAGTCCCCCAGGTTGGCTTGCCCCATATTGCCCCGGTCACTAACGCGATAAATGTGAGTACTGCACCAATGGGTGCGGCACTGCGCATGACCATATAGGATAATTTCATCTGCCAAATAATACCGATAGCACCGGCAATGGCCATCACGTAGTAGCCCGCCAAGGCTAAAAAGGCCGCAGGCACATGAATATAAATAATGCGATAGCTGTTACCCTGCTTGCTGTCCATCGGTGCATAGGCCAAACCCCATAGGCAACCAACCACCAGCAACACAGCGGCCAGCAACAATAGCCATGGCATCCAGAGACTCGTCTTCTTATAAAACCAGCGTGGTGACCCCAAGCGATGAAACCATTGCCAATCCATACCCTACTCCAAGCTATTCCTGAATACTTATTTTTAATGCTCCCGCAGTGGCAAACGGTGCCAATACCAGTGCCAGTGCACAAAACGCCCCCAATACCGCTAAACTACCCGAATAAGACAAACCGTCGATGGCAGAACGTACTGTACTGGACCCAAATATCAGCACAGGAACGTATAGCGGCATAATAATCAGTGATAGTAAAAAACCACCCTTGCGCAGAGAAACTGTTAATGCTGCGCCAATCCCTCCTACTAGGCTTAACGTGGCAGTGCCCAGTAGCAGAGATAACCATAGTGCCATATAGCCTTCGACAGGCAAAGATAATAATACACCCAATAAGGGCGCTACCAGTGTTAGTGGCAATCCAGTTGTAAACCAGTGAGCCAATAACTTGGCAATCACAATAAAGTAAAACGGCGGGGAGCTGATATACAACTGCTCCAATGTGCCATCATCATAATCACTGCGAAATAAACCATCCAGTGACAAGAGACAGGCCAATAAGGCAATCAACCACAACAAGCCCGGTGCCAATCCACTGAGAGTCTTGGCTTCAGGGGAAATACCCAAAGGCATCATTGTCACAACCATCAGAAAAAACATGATAGGGTTGACCATATCACCGGACTGCCGGAACGCCACCCGCAAATCACGGCGTAACACCAGCAACAGTGTACGCAGCAAACCCATTTTACCCGCGACAGCCTCAGACATCGGTGACACCGTCGGCAGGCAAATAATCGAGCAGAGACAGCGTTGTGACCGCATCAATCGACGGGGCTTGATGGCTGCTCATCACAATACAACCGCCCTGTTGTCGATGGCGCGTCAATTGTTGTTCGAGATGTTCAACACCCTGAGCATCCAGGGCGGTATACGGTTCATCCAGCACCCACACACTGGCATCCGTCAAATACAGCCGTGCTAATGTGATGCGACGCTTCTGCCCGCCAGATAATTGATAACCGGGCGTCTCTTCATAGCCGTACAGACCCACCTGCTCCAGCGCATCATCTACCGCCTTCCCGTCATAAGTCCCCTGAAGGTTGGCCAAAAAGTGCAGGTTTTCGCGCGGGGTTAAGGTGTTTTTGATACTAGGAAGATGTCCGATAAACACCATATGGGTATGGACATGCCAATGATCATGACGAATGGACTGCCCCTGCCAGCGAATATCTCCCTGATAATCCGCAAATAGTCCGGTTAATGCACGTAGCAATGTCGTTTTGCCTGTGCCATTAGGGCCCAGAATATGCACAATGTCACCCGCAGCCACCGTGAGGTCGAGGCCAGTAAACAGTATACGCTCATCACGTATACATTGAAGTTGCTGAAATTCCAATAAAGTGGCCGTCATTGGACTATTATAAGGGTAAGCAAAAAAAGTGTCATGAAGTAATATAGTGGATAAAATCCCCTCAATTGCACAAACACCGGCGCAACCGCAGACCCAAGTGCAAAACGTCGCCGCAAACACACCGAATACGCAAACGTTGGCGTTACCGGAGGCTAGTTCGCGGCCAGCACTCACACAATTACTGACATTACTGAATCAGCAAAAAACGATCACTGCTACGGTGGCTCAGTTGGAACCACTGGACCAACAGGCACAACAACAACTGCAAAAACTCAATCCCGAGCTATTAAAAACCGTGCTATTAAACACGCATCAGGCGAATCGATCACTACAAGGTCATTCACCACACACCAACACTGGTCACCACATCAACGTACACCAAACCGTCATACACCAAACAACCACTCACCAAAACAACCTGTACCTGATGAAACTGGTACAAGCGACATCACAACAACCCTTATTAACCACCATTACCAATAACCCGATCAAAAAGGGCACACCATTGCAATTACAGCTGCAAGGGCAACACATTGTTATTCAGCCAAGCTTGGAACAGATGCAAACGCCGATTGCCAACACCCTGAAAACCGCCGTTAACCAACAAAAACCGGACTCCGGTTTATTTCAATTAGCCCGGTTAATACATACGCTACCGCAAGCGTTGCAACAACAACTATTGCCCACGGCAAACCTCAAGCCCCTGCAACAAATCACCAGCGCGGTAATTGAACCACAATCGTCACCCGCAACACTCTCTGCTCAACTTAAACCGCTGATTCAGAACAGTGGCATATTCACCGAATCCAATGTTGTACACGACAAACCCTTATCACAGGATATACGTCAGCTATTGCAACAACTGGAAACCATACTGGCAAAGCCGATACACCATACATCGCCACATACAATAAAAATGGGTACAGAACCAAACGCTGGTGACAAACTATTATTACCCTTATTACAGTTTCTTGGCTTATCACCCAATAAAATATCCACCAACCTCAAGCCGTTAACAGAAAGTATTCAGCAACAATTAAAAGCACAGGTACAACAAACACAGGAACGGATTCAATTTAACCAATTGCGCTCACTGATCGGCGAGTCAGCGACACAAGATGGACAAAACACACGACAAACCTCAGTACAGGTCGATCTGCCGCTACGTTGGGGGGATCAAGTATTGCCATTACAACTGGCCATTTATGAAGAACGTGAAAAAAAGTATTCGAAAACAGACACAGAGGAGCACGCCGAGGAACCCCCCTCACAAAAAGAAAAACGCTGGCAGGTGATTTTATCGTTTGACCTTCCGGATCAAAAAACACTGGATTCACAAATTACCATTATTAAAAACACGGTCTCCGCCACATTTTGGTCGGAGTCATCTGATATGTATCAACGAATTACCAAAGGCTTAAGCGAGTTACGTCAACACTTTATTGACAGCGGTTTGGAGGTGGATGAGTTGCAGTGCTTACAAGGAAAAGCACCCAATAAAAAATTTTCACTGGACTACAACTTGATTGATGTGGTGACATAATGCTAAGTGATGATGATCTGTGCCAAGCCGTTGCGCTATTTTATGATGGCGATAACACACCTACTGTCACAGCCAAAGGTGAAGGATTAACCGCACAGGAAATCATTCATATTGCGCGCGAGAACGGTGTGACCTTGTGTGAGAACAAACCCTTACTGGAATTATTAATGACACTGGAACTCGGCGAAGAAATACCGGAAAGCCTGTATATTGCCATCGCGCATATTATCAGCTTCGCCTATCGCTTACAGGGAAAAGTCCCCGACGGGATACCCGAGGTTACGGTGCCAGATTTTTATGATACAAACGGCACAGAATAGACAGCTCTTTATACACCGAAATAACCGTACTCAACTCAGACAATAACTCTCTGGGAGAGCGACTTGGAGCTTCAACGGCGTTGTTAATATAATCGAACAACTGTCGTTCCATTGCCGGAATATCTTGCCAGCAGCAATGATTTACCAAGCGCTGAAACTCTTTGCGCTTACGCATTAAATTGACATGTGATTCCGGAATAACCGCCATACTGCTCTCCAATGATGATTGTCATCAGTAGAGATAGCGGCAATACACAAGCAATCTTTAGCGGGAATTACTCCACCGTATCGCCAATACCTTGCCAGCCCGTATGCACTTCCTGCAACAGTTTTTTCACTTCGTTTAAGGTGGTCATGGGGGTTTCGGTATCAATCAGTTGCAGGCGCGCGAGAATATACTCATACAGGGCATCCAGATTATCGGCAATATCGCCGCCCTTATTCATATCCAGACTTTCCCTGAGAGCATTCACAATACCCATAATTTTTTGTACTAAAATCGCCGCTTCGTCCATATCACCGTCAGATACACTGATAATGGCCTGATCGATACGTTCTAATGCACCGTCCAATAACAGAGTAATCACCTGATAGGGCGTGACTGACGAAATATTGTCGGATTCAACAGGAGCGGCTGTTGTTGAGAGAGACATAATAAATTCCTCATAAAAGTGACGAAAAACTGTCACCAATGACAGTAGATTTTCTGATTTATGAGAAAAGCATAGATTATGCCAACGGAGGAGAAATCTCTCGCCAGGCTTCACTAACTTCAGAAACTAATGCCGTACATTCATCGATCAGTGCCGGAGCATTGTTGATTTGGGCGCTAAGCAACTGACGCTGCACGTAATCGTATAAAGCATCTAAATCGCCCGCCAGCGTATTACCATCATTGGTATCCAAGGCCTCACGTAGACCAGAAAGGATTTTAACCGCCTGATTCAGTTTTTTATGCTTCATGTCGATATTGTTTTGCTCAATCGCGCCTCTTAACTGCGCCATGCGCTCTAACAAACCATCATATAGCATCTGAATCAAGCCATGAGGAGAAGCACCAGCCACACCCGCTTTTACTTTAACATCGTTATAACCGTTTAGCGCAACTTGAGCATTCACTACATCTTCTCCACTGCTATGTCATGGTGGGTTTTCACCCTCAAATTAGCTAGCGGCACTCGTCGAAAATTCTTTAGCAATTTAATGCCGCTAATTGCGGTACGTGCAAGCCATGTGACAACGGTCGGGTGGACAGTGTGCCTGCGAGATTAATGCTCCAATAATCTCGCCGGATCTTGTTTGGATGGGATCAGGCGTAACACCCATAATTCATTGCCATTCACGGCATACGAAATAATATACGGGGTTTTGCTCACCACCCATTCTTGAGTATGTGCAATACGGCCTATGTGTCCAATATCTGGAGAGTCAAGCAATAATTTCAGTAAGTCGGCAACACGTTTAGCAATAGCTTGTGCTGCTGTGGGATTTGCTGCGGTGATATAATCTATCGCCTCTTCGAACTGCTGTAAGGCCTTATCAGTCCACTTGAGTTGCAATGCTCACACCCCATTTGGCAAAAGTTGATGTGACTTTTTCACCACTGGCAAACTCGCCACGAAGAGCTTCTTGTAAGCCATTTTCAATTTCCTGACGGGTATAGGCTTCATAGACTACATCTTTCCATGTCGCCCCTTCAGGGAGTTGATCTGCAATTTGGTGCAGAGATTCTTTAATGTTGATCGTTGCAGGATGCCGCATAATCGTTACCTCGTCATCATTTTGGGTAAGCATATCAATTTTCATCATTAGACTCCATTGTCGAAGGATGCGTCCGCGTATGGACTTCCTGCAATTTCTGTATCGAGACATGGGTATAAACTTCTGTGGGCGATAGATCACTATACTCTAGCGCCTCTACTCCTGCGTGTTTTATTAACCGATTTACCTTATCCCCAAGTTTGGTATCTCTGAACGGTTCACCATGATTATTCTAAAACACCGTTTGTTCATGGATGTCTGACAAGCGTCTGAGCGCATTAAATTAACCTACAGCATATTAACTTGCAGATACTAAAAGTCAATAAATGATTTTTATAAAGACAACAGTGAAGGGATAAAAACACAAACAGTGAGATGCGTCGTGCCTCACCAAAATCTTTTAGGGGGCAGATTCAAGCTCTGACACGACGCACCTCACGGCTTGTGTCTTGTGAGTTATTGTATGTTTTAGTTATTGTTACCAGTGGTGGCGTTTAAAAGAATTTCCAGCGTGCTTTCCAAAAACGAGCTGCTACTTTGCAAGCTGCGCACCATCGCTTCCATGGCAATAAACTGGGATGTTAAACGTTCCTGATAGGCTTCTATACGACGATCCAACGACGATTGATCATCGTCCAGTTCCGTTAAGTCTTCGTTCAAGGCATCTTCGCGTAATTGAATGACGCCAGTGTCTGCAAGAAACTGATCGATTAAACGTTGTAGTTGCCCACCGAAACCACGTGAAAAATTAATGGTGCCAGAGGTGGCATTTTCACCAATAATCAAGCCCATACTTTCAGAGGGTTGTCCCAGTGCTGGCAGCAATATATTGCCCGTGCCAAAACCAGTCACACCATCAATCGTGCCCGCTACATCAACACCTGCCGTTGCCGTCCCTGTTGAAAACCCCAGATCGGCAGCACTACCACCTACATTGGTGACACTTACAGTGGAACTGGAACCATAGCTTGTGGATTCAATCGTGAAAGTATCGGTTCCCGATGCATAAGTCACTGTAACGGCAGCACCAGCCGCTTGTAATGTGGCATCACTGTTAATTTGTGTTTGAATTTCTGTCGCCAGCGCGTTTTTATCGGCGTAAGTGCCTTCGGTAATACTAATGGTACCGGAAGTGGTACCGTTAACGGCAACGGTAAAATTATAGTGGGCGGCATTGCCACCGTTGGTGGTGCCCTGCACCACTGATCCACTGGTAATACCGAGTGCTGATGCCTGACTACCCACCGCCGTGGCATTGGCCAAGGTTGAACTGACGCCACTGGCTGCTGAGGTAATCACAAAGGCAGACCCATTATGGGTGACTGTGACGCTGGCACCTGCACCAGTTAAGGTGGCATCGGCATTAATTTGTGTTTGTAAATGTGACGCTACATCGTCAAAACTGGCATAGGTTCCGGGTGTCACACTGATGGTGCCAGAAGTGGTGCCATCCACAGCAAGTGTAAAATCATAATCATTTGCGCCACCGGTACCCGCAACACCTGATGTTGCTGAGATGCCTAACTCTGTAGCGTTCGCTGCAAGGCCAGAAAAAGCAATGGATGAACTAGCACCGGTTGTCGGCGAAGTAAACACAAAGTGGTCAGTATCATAAGTAACCGTCACACCAGAAATATTGGCATCATTATTAATGGCGGTTTGCAAACCGGCAGCCAGTGCCGTGTGATTAGCATAATTGGCGGCGGCCAAACTAATGGGCGCGGCCGAGGTGACACCATCAACGGTAATAGTAAAATCATAGTTGGATGAACCGCCGGTTAAATCCAACGGCTCTGTCGCCGTTGCCGCTGTTGCGGTAAAACTACCCGAGGTTGCCACAAAATCACTTAACGACATCGTAGGTGCCGCACCCGTTAATACCGCATTGGTGGTCGTCTCTGCGGCAATTTCTGATAATAGGTTATCGGCACTATCTGCACCGACTAAATTACCTTTTGAGGGCGGTGTCGTGATAACAACGGCGTATTGCCCTTCGGTGGTATTTTTGCCGACACTATTTACGGTAATTTGATCGGTACTGGATTCACGGTTTTCAATAAATAATTTTTTAAATAAATCATAATTATTATTGAGCGCATCGGTAAAATCCTCTTCATCAATCGATAAGGTGCCGTCCAATTCTGTACGAATACCCACATTGGTTAGCGAATGAATCGTGCTGCTTAAGCCGGTGACTGACCCGACCAGTAGTTGGCGAATTTGCCCGGGAACACTTTTCGCCAAGGCATCATGTGCCAAGATGCCAAACTCATCGGTCTCTTCGTTAAAACCGGTAATAGGTTCGAGCGCTTCCAAAAATGTATTGTAGGCGGTAAAAAAATCACGCACGGCCTTTTCGCCCGTTGACTTATCTTCATCAATAGAGACACTGACTGGGATGGTAGTGGTATCTGCCAAGGTAAATTCAAAACCATCAATGACGTCATTAATGGTATTGGTTGCACGGGTAACCGCCAATCCGTTAACGGTGAGCTGTGCATCCAATCCTGCTTGGTTCTGTGTCATTTGAAGACCGGAGGCATTAAATGCAAAACGCGATAAATCAGAGCTATCATTGTTGGTTGGCGAACCGCCACTTTCTGCAACGGTGATTTGTAATTGATTATCCAGACCGGAATCGGCACGCATGACTAAACGAAAACCACTGCCATCATTCACAATACTGGCCTGTACACCAAAATCAGCATCATTTATTGCTTGTGCCAAACCATTGAGTGTATTGTTAGTGCCATCAATCGTAATCACTTGTTGTGTACTGGTAGTATCCTCGGTAAACGTCGTGGGTGGATTGGCCGTGTCCCAGCGACCAAAAGCAAACGTTAATGTCCCCTGCCCGACGGTATCGGTGGTATTAGTAAACACGGCACTCGATAATGATTGGGCTTGAGCCAGCTGTGTAATTTGAAAGGAATAATCGCCCGCTTGTGCTTCAGGCTCTAACGACACCGGAAGAAACGCTGTGCTATCGGTAAAGGACGCCGACTTACTATTAAAACTGTCGGAATTTCCCAACTTCGTTGCGGCACTTTGTAAGGTGGAAAGTGCGCTGTTTAATAAACCAAAAGCAGAAATTTGGGTTTCAGTGTTGGTACGCTTTTCGTCAATACGGCCTTGTGGCGCAGAGCGTTCGATAGCGACCAGATTGGTAATCAGTGCTTGAGTATCAATGCCGGAACCGGCGCCAAGCGTGTTAACAATATTTTGAGACATAAGACACCCTGAATACATAACCCTATACAACGGGAAGAAAGACGCAGGGTTAACCGTGAATGTTAGACCTGCGCATCTAATAAATTGATTGTTTGATTTTCTTTCAAGTTTTGTGCCAGAATCAGGAAAATATCCTCAGGGATTTGACGAATCAGGTCGCCCGTTGCTTTATCACGCACACGTACAACCGTCATCCCGGAATCTTCATCAATACTAAAGTGAAAATCACGTTGTACCGATTGCACGTAGTCATTAATTTCTGTCACAGCTTGCTCAATCGCGGGTTTTTGTAACTCCTTTAACTCCTTAAGATCTTTTTGAATGTCCTGAACCGGCAAATCATTTCCGCTCGATGGCAAATCCTTTGCCGCATCAGCTTTACTAGTTTCAACTTTGGCTGATGAGGCAGCACCGGCAACCGAGGGGTTACTTCTTGTGGTTACTTGTGTTGCTTTGACGTAATTCATTGATCAGTACCTCATTTCTTTGGTGAGATTTAATCAAGGGATCAGGGTGGTGACTCTGACCCCTTGATTTGGGTCTCTCCAAGACTACAAACTCCTATTGCCTAACTTAGTTAAGGAGTGACAACACCTGCTGAGGACGTGCGTTGGCTTGTGCTAACATCGCTTGTGAGGCTTGTTGCAGTACCTGTGCACGACTTAACGAGGCTGTCTCTGCAGCAAAGTCTGCATCCACAATCCGCGAGCGGGCTGCCGAAGCATTCTCTGATACATTAGACAAGTTGGATACGGTAAAGTCCAAACGGTTATTGATTGCACCCAAATCCGAACGCGTTTCGTTAATCGTATCCAGAGCCGTATCAATTGACTTAATCGCTGCTTGCGCACCCGTTTGTGTTGATACACTGATATTCGCCAATGCAGATCCAGTGACCGTACTACTTAACTCTGTGTTCAGGTCACTGAGGCCGGTTGCTCTTACACCATTACTGGTTAATTCAACACTGACAGGCGCATCGTCTTCACTGGTTAACTTAATACGCGCATCCAAGACTAAAGTATCGTTGACCGCATCGGCGGTATTTTGCGTATTCGATGTAAAGGTAATACCCAGTGCTTTGGCCGTAGCATGGCCATTCTTGGCGCCAGCGGCGAGTGTAATGCCTGACGTACCCGTGAATTGCAATTGACCATTGCTATCCAGTGCCGCGGTAACACCTGTTGTTGCCGTATTACTGTTAATTTCAGTAATGGCATTGGCGACGCTGTCCAAATCCAGGTCATCAATTTCATAACCATTGATCACCAGTGAGCCATCGTTTGCGGCCATACCCGCATTCGCAGCAGGTCTCGCTGAGGCCATACCACCACCTAAATCCGTTGCCGCTGCACTACCATTACCCGTTAGTGTAATTGGCCCTTCACCCACCAGTTCGATATAGCCCGCTGAATTGACACTGGCTGTCACGCCTGTGGTAGCCGTTAAGGTATTCAAGGCGACGGCCAATGAAGCCGCATCCGTCACACGGGCCACGGCGGAGGTAATATCGGTACCATTAATGGTTAAAAAGTTAGTGCTGTCGTATGCCGTTAGCGCAGTAATATTCGCAGCACTCAACGCCGCGGTTGCTGTTGACGTGGAGAAACTTTGCGTTAAATCCACGCTAAACGATTGTTCGGCGGCAATACTGGCCGTCACACCCGTTTGGTCTGTGGCATTATTAATATGCGTAACCTTATTTGCCAGAGTATGGCCATCGGTCGCATTGGTCGCTTCGATAGCCACACCGTTAATTTTTAAGTCGTTGACAGCAAGAGCGGCGGTCTGCTCGGAACTATCCAGGCCTTCACCAAGCACTTGACCGGCCCCGTCAATTTGGCGGAACCCCAGGTTTTCCAAATCGACATCGGTACCACTGACGCCTTTGGTGACGGTAATGGCACTGCCATCATCAGAGCTCAATGATAAGGCACCTTGGTAAACACCGTTCAAGCCACCAGAAGCAGCGTCACTGGTGCTATCATCCGTAATAGTCATTGCCGCGCCTGTGGTATTAGACAAGGTTAGTTTGCCATCATCATTGATCGTAGCAACTACGGCTCCGCCTGTTTTTTCGTTAATCGCAGTGACCATCTCTGCCAAAGTGCTGGTATCGGTTACGGAATACGTCACATCCGCACCCGCATCAATGGCATGTACTGTGATGTCAAAACTATTACCGGCAGTTAATACACCATCACCCACTGTGCTTGACGTAATGGTATTGAAACCAGATGCAGAAACACCCGAGATATTATTGTTAATATCGTCAATCAGATTCTGCAACGATTCGTTAGTCGCGCCAGTGGTTGATGAGAAAGCACTCAATGCTTGGTCATTAATTAAAATATCTCCTTCATCAAAGGACAAGCTTGCTGCGATATCTGCACCGGATAAATCGCTAGATGTAGAGCCTAAACCTAATGTTTTCGAGTTAACTGCACCAATTTCAAAAGAAATAGTTTCTGCCGTTTCTGAGCCTACTTGCAAGTCTATTTTGCCTTGTGATCCATCAAGAATTTTTTCACCATTGAAACTGGTCGTTTCAGCAATACGATCCAATTCTGCCACCAGTTGTTGTACCTCAGCGTCCAAAGTCGCACGGTCAGAGTCAGAATAAATACCATTTGAAGATTGCACCGCCAACTCACGCATACGCTGTAAGATGTTGGTAGATTCGTCCAAGGCACCTTCTGCTGTTTGAATCAATGAAATACCGTCATTGGCATTACGAATGGCCTGATCCAAACCACGGATCTGCGATGTCATGCGGTTGGAAATGGATAGACCGGCAGCATCGTCAGCGGCAGTGTTAATACGCTTACCTGAGGAAAGACGCTCACTGGCTTGATCCAACTCTACTCCAGAGCTCATCAACTGACGCTGAGCTTTCAGTGATGCAATGTTACTGTTAATCATTAAAGGCATTGTGGCCTCCTACTTCATTAAGTTAATAATTGCCAACCGCTGGGCTGACTAACCTGGCGACGCCAGAAATAAATTTCTAATGTCTTGCACCTGTTAACGGCCATCAAGGTAAAGCCTTTAATGGGAAAAGGTTTTTATAAAATAAGGAAGATAATGCCTGAAAAAATTAACACGTTGTTTTTATTAGCTTTTTAAGTAGATGTGACAAAAACCTGACGGTTTTTATGGTAAAAGTGTATGGAAGAGAGAAAGAATGGATTAAATAATTCTAAAGGATTAAAAAATATAATAAATTTCTATTACTTAGGTCTACAGTGTTTACACCCAAGACACGCGGTAAATACGTCCATGTACGCTCGGATGCCGCATCCATGCGGCATACGGTCTTGGTGTGCAAACACTGTACACCTTTAAATAAATACCTTTTAAATTTATTGTAGTAACTGCAATACCTGCTGTGATGTTGAGTTCGCCTGCGCCAACATCGCCTGTGAGGCTTGTTGCAGTACCTGTGCACGACTCAATGCAGCTGTCTCTGCGGCAAAGTCCGCATCAACAATCCGCGAACGCGCCGCCGAACTGTTCTCGGACACATTAGCAAGATTGGATATAGTAAAGTCCAGACGGTTATTAATCGCACCCATTTCTGATCGGGCTGCATTAATGGTTTCTAATGCCTGATCAATAGGATCAATCGCGGCTTGTGCGCCTGCTTGTGTGCCCACACTGATACTGGAGAGTGCTGCACCCGTCACCGTGCTACTAATGTCAGTGTTTAAGTCACTCAAACCCGTCGCCGTAACGCCGTTACTGGTCAGTTCAAGACTAATCGGTACATCATCTTCACTGACCAGTTTGATACGTGCTTCCAACACCAGAGTATCGTTGACCGCATCGGCGGTATTTTGCGTATTCGATGTAAAGGTAATACCCAGTGCTTTGGCCGTAGCATGGCCATTCTTGGCGCCAGCGGCGAGTGTAATGCCTGACGTACCCGTGAATTGCAATTGACCATTGCTATCCAGTGCCGCGGTAACACCTGTTGTTGCCGTATTACTGTTAATTTCAGTAATGGCATTGGCGACGCTGTCCAAATCCAGGTCATCAATTTCATAACCATTGATCACCAGTGAGCCATCGTTTGCGGCCATACCCGCATTCGCAGCAGGTCTCGCTGAGGCCATACCACCACCTAAATCCGTTGCCGCTGCACTACCATTACCCGTTAGTGTAATTGGCCCTTCACCCACCAGTTCGATATAGCCCGCTGAATTGACACTGGCTGTCACGCCTGTGGTAGCCGTTAAGGTATTCAAGGCGACGGCCAATGAAGCCGCATCCGTCACACGGGCCACGGCGGAGGTAATATCGGTACCATTAATGGTTAAAAAGTTAGTGCTGTCGTATGCCGTTAGCGCAGTAATATTCGCAGCACTCAACGCCGCGGTTGCTGTTGACGTGGAGAAACTTTGCGTTAAATCCACGCTAAACGATTGTTCGGCGGCAATACTGGCCGTCACACCCGTTTGGTCTGTGGCATTATTAATATGCGTAACCTTATTTGCCAGAGTATGGCCATCGGTCGCATTGGTCGCTTCGATAGCCACACCGTTAATTTTTAAGTCGTTGACAGCAAGAGCGGCGGTCTGCTCGGAACTATCCAGGCCTTCACCAAGCACTTGACCGGCCCCGTCAATTTGGCGGAACCCCAGGTTTTCCAAATCGACATCGGTACCACTGACGCCTTTGGTGACGGTAATGGCACTGCCATCATCAGAGCTCAATGATAAGGCACCTTGGTAAACACCGTTCAAGCCACCAGAAGCAGCGTCACTGGTCGTATCATCCGTAATGGTCATAGTGGCACCTGTCGTATTAGATAAAGTTAATTTCCCTTCATCGTTAATGGCTGCAACAACCACACCACCCGTTTTATCGTTAATGGCATCAACCATTCCCTGTAATGACGAAGTGTCTGTCACGGAATAAGTAATACTGGGGCTGCCATCAATGGGTGCCAACAAAATATCAAAACTATCACCACCAGTGAGTACACCATCACCCACGGTCGTCGCTTCGATTATATTGAATCCTGTCGCCGTCACACCCGCGACATTGTTATTAATATCGTTAATAAGATCTTCAAGATTATCGGATGCAAAGTTATGCGCACCCAGTGCGGTGCCATTAATCAGGACATCACCATTATCAAAGCTGCTGGCACCGTTAAATGTTGCACCACTTAAATCCGTACTGGTTAAACCAAAGCCCAGCGTATTGGTATCCATCGCCGGAATACTAAAGCTAATGGTCTGATTAGCTTCTGATCCGGCTTGAATAGCTACCTGACCCAGAGTGCCATCAAGCACTTTTTGTCCGTTGAAACTTGTTGTCTCTGCAATACGATCCAGTTCGGCAACAAGCTGTTGCACCTCGGCATCGAGTGTGGCTCTATCTGAATCAGAATAAATACCGTTCGCAGACTGAATTGCCAACTCTCTCATTCGCTGTAGAATATTGGTAGATTCATCCAATGCCCCTGCCGCTGTCTGGATTAGAGAGATCCCATCATTAGCATTACGAATGGCTTGATCAAGACCACGAATCTGTGATGTCATGCGATTGGAAATGGACAAGCCGGCAGCATCATCTGCGGCATTATTAATGCGTTTACCCGAAGACAGCCTTTCCATTGCCTGATCCAGTTCATTTCCCGATGACATCATTTGTCGCTGTGCATGCAACGATGATATATTGGTATTAATTACTAATGGCATAGCCAATTCTCCTGATGTTTACCTGACTAATGTTGGGGTCAGAGTCACGATCCTGACCCCAACATTGACTAAAATGTTTACATGAGTGTTACTTGAATCAAAACAACGCAACGCTTGTGCCAACTTAAAAAACCTGTATTTATAGGGTCAGAGTCGTGATTCTGACCCCCAGACTGCAAGCCTTTGCCGCTTTTACTGCAAAAATTTTCAGTTTATAAGCGACTAAATAACGTCAATTCGCTAATTCGTAAAAAACTCGCTTGAGCAGCCTGAAGTACCAATGTTTGTGCGGACAGGCGAATCGCCGCCTCGGCATAATCTAAATCTCTCAAATCTGAAAGAATTTCATTAGATACTAATTTTGTATCGGCATGTTGTTCTTTTGTACTGTCAAGGGTATTAACACGCGCACCAATTTTAGTCACTGTTGTGGAAACTGCTTCTTGTGCATTTTCAAGATTAGATAAGGTACTCGCAACAACCTGTGTTAATTGGTCTTTTGTCGTTTGTGTGCCATCATAATTTTCCATCACATCACGAAAACGCATCATCGTTGTTAACATATCCTGCGTATTGGTAGAATTAATAAAAAATTGATCACCAGATAAATTTGCACCAGTATCTGCAGAGGCAGGACTGCCGGTCAAATGAAAATTAACACCGTGATAGGTTAAAGTTTCTCCCGAAACATAGCGGTGATTTGCTTCAATAATTTTTCCTGTAGAACGTTCCGTAACGGTAAAGTTTTTTCCCGATGGAACAACATTGCTATCTTCGTTAAATGTGATCACAATATCTTCAGGATAAAACTCATCATAAAGTGATTGATTAACGACTTCACCAATGGAAATACTAGCCGCCGGATTAGCGCGATTATTAGGATTAGTATCGGTTGTTATCGTATTATTAACACTAGGAATATCCACAAAAATAGATTTACCCGAATCCGTTGTATCAACATAAGTATTATGATCAATCTTCATGCGCAATTGACCTTCATCTCCCTGATAACGAAAGCCATTAGTGGTATCCCCGACAAAAGCAGGCTGACCACTTTTATACCCAGAAAAAATATAGTCACCATTCGCATTACGGGTATTAGATAAATTTAACAGTTCATCCAAACGGACATCCACTTCATCTGCCAGTGCACGATATTCTGTGGGCGATAAGCTTGCGGTGTTACCTGCTTGCACAGCAAGCTCTTCGATGCGTTGCAATAGATTCGTCACACTTTTAAGGGTTGTCTCTTCAACAGTGAGATTATTTTCTGCCATAGCAATATTTTTATTGTATTGATCTATAGAGGCCAAATTATCTGATAGCAACTGAATTCTTGTTGCTGCAACAGGATCATCGGCAGCAGAAATAATCTTTTTTCTGTTTAAAATCTGTTCGTTTGTTTTTGCAAGAGCCTCTTTCGCATTGGCCATACTATTATTAGCAATATTAAAAATATGCAATGTTGAAATACGCATTTTCTCTACACTCCAGATTAGAAACTATTTAGCAGACGATCAAAAATTTCTCGCGCCACGTTAAGTACTTGAGCGTTAGCTGAGTATAACTGTTCAAAACGGATTAAATTTGCTGCTTCTTCATCAAGGTTAACCCCAGATATTGAGTTTCGAAGACTAACGCTTTGTTGCAATACTGCTTCGGCAGATGCAGTGGATCGCTGTGATGTATTGGCTTGTACACCAACACTTGCTACAAGCTGGCTATAAGCGTCGTTATACGTTTGCAAGCCACCATTGATACTTTTTTGTTGTTGTGCATTTACCATTTTTAATGCATTACGATTATCTAAAGCAGCATCAGTATTAAAATTTAGTGTAAAGGTATCGCCAGCTTGTGGATTACCTGAAATACTCGCTTGAATCCCCATATAAGATGAACGTGCAAATGTTGCCGAGGTGCTATCACCCATTATTGTGCTCGTTGTCGGCGTCATTGAAAGTGCAACATTATTATCTAAGGTAATATCAATGCGACCACCCACTACCGTATCGGTTGTTGTTCCTGCACCCACTGCAATTAACTTACTATCATTATTTACTCCATCATTGATATCCACCGATTCGCCTGCAGTTGCTTCTAGCTGCACACTAAAATCATCACCTTGTGTAGAGTGTATTTGAATATAATATTCAGAATTTGTCGCATCATACGCACTGACAGCATAGATACCTGCTGACGATAATTGTGTATTATTATTAATTTGATTAGCGATATAATCATTAAAATCTTCACTACTGTTTAGTGCTGGATCAGGAACTCCACTCGCAATAGCAGCCCCGTTATATTCTACTAAATCTTGACCATTCACGGTTAACTGTAGCGGACTGTTTAATGTTAAAGAAAAATCTCTTAACTCCATGTAATTAAATGCATTAGCATTAACACCATCCGCATTACTAAGTGCACTCGCTGTTGTTTTGGCACTGGCAGTAGCAACAGAAGTTACTGCTTGTGTTGTTGTAACACCGGTAGTGGCATTAGTCGTCGTAAAGGTAAAAGTTTCCGTAGGATAATCATTGGCCGTAGTGCCAACACCGCTGATACCATTCGCATCTGCTACCGTAGTAAATGTCGTACTTTCTATCGCAAAACCTAATAATGCATTGGCTTGCCCCGCTGGCGCATTGTCTGTTCCACCGTCGGGATCCGCATCATAGTTTTGCAAGGTAATATCAGCAGCACCGTCATCTAACGATAAAAACCCGATACTACCGGTATCCGTCATATAGGCCCTGACACGGCTAGCCGCCAAATCATCATTAATATCCGTTAATAAGCTAGCAGTGTCTGTAATACTGTTTGAATTGATATTCACAGTAAAAGTACCATCATTAGCGGCACCTACAGTATTACTCACCACAACATCAAACGCGAAGCGATCGGCAGAGCCGCTAAAATCTGTCACGGCAAAAGCAGGAGTACCACCTGGCTGTAGATTTGCTTTGACTGTATTAGGCAGACCCAACGCCGAACCCTGACTACTAACAATAGTTTGGCCGCTATCGGTAGTGAACAAGTTATTTTCAAGACCAGATACGTATACCTGATTACGCAAGGGGGGAACAAGGTCAATCGGGTTAGCCGGGTTGGAATTATCCAGCACATCATAGGTTGTTGCGCTGGTAAAACGAACAACCAGCGGTGGAGACATTTGGCCCGCTGTCGCCAATAACGGTAAATTTGTGCCACTAGCATCCACTACCGCCAATACGTCACCAGGTGATATCGTCGCATTACCTAAATTACCTAATGATGTCTGTGTCTCAATGGGACTACCCAAAGCAAGATCTTTTGGTGCGAGAGCGTTAACGGCAAAATCACGCGTTGCATGACGCGTTGGCTGAATCAAAAAACTATCACCGCTCACAAAGGTACCAGAGGCAATATCTAATGACAGTCCATCAAACTCAATACTCGTTGGAAAGTTGACAGGCATAATGCTAGACGCCACTTCGGTGTTATCCGATAAACGAGTCACGGTGTAAACGTTACTGGTGTTATCAATAGCAAACAAATAATCACTGGTTGTTAGTTGTGTACCATCACTAATTGATAAGGAAAGATCATGATTGTTATTAGAGTTATTGGCACTTGGGAGTAACCGCGCTGAAGCCGTAGCATTCCCATTAATATCAAAAAATAAATCTGTGCCGAATTTTCCATCTAAATTAATGCCCTGGCGTTGAATACGATTTATATCATCTGCCAATAACAGGCTAACACGTCCTAATTCGTTAAATGCGGGGTCTAATACCGTCTCTTTAATCGATAGAAGACCACCCACCTCACCACTGGAAAAGTTATCGGTAATCGGCTCGGTTAACGCTGTATTTTCAAGATATAGTTCTGGTTCAAGTGGATTAAACTCATTTTGACCCAGACGAATATGACTAGCATTAGCACCCAGAACTAAAGGAATACCACTACCAACTGTCACATTGACTTGACGATCATCTTGAATAAATACCTGTACAGGAACCAGTTTTGATAATTCTTTTAATACTTCGTCTCGCTTATCCAATAGGTCATTAGGCGCACCACCTTGAGCCTGACCAGAGGCATCGGCAATATCTGCATTGAGTGCTGCAACATTATCCAGTAGGTTATTAACCTTATTGATAGCCACTTCAATATTATGATTGACGCTATCATTAATCGTATCCAGGCTGGAATATAAGGAATTAAAACGATCTGCGAGATTATCTGACTCACTGACAAATAACTGCCTAGAGGCAATAGCAGTAGGATCATCAGCGACGTTTTGTGCGGCTGCAAAAAATGACTTTAATCCAGAGACTAAACTATTGGATTCACCGGATAATAAATCATTAACCTGACTAACCACATCATCAAAAGCTTTCAATTCATTATAGTAAGTATTATCACGACGAATTTGACCTGTCACTAACTCATTTACTGAACGCTCAATGGATGCCGTATAGGCTCCGTTGCCTAAAAATGCATCACCGTTAGAAAATGCCTGTGAAGTATTAATTTCAACTAACTGGCGGCTATATCCTTCTGTATTGGTATTAGCAATATTATGACCGACCGTACGCAAAGCGTTTTGGCTAACGCGCAACCCGGATAAGCTGACATGTAGGATATCACCTGCCATATTATATCGCTGCCTGTAGTAATGGATGTTTCATAATTTTTTGTATCTTTTTAGCGTACTCCGGATCTGTTGCATAACCCGCTTGTTGTAATTTCTGTATAAATAGATCGGGATTATTTACCGCTTCTAACGCTTTTTTATAGCGTGGTTGTTGCAAAAAATGTTGGTAATCGGCAAAACTCTCTGCAATCGATGAATACCGTCTAAAGCTGGCAATTTCTTTTTGCATGATGCCGTCTTTAAACTCCATGGTAGGTACGGCAACGGCTTTTCCCTGCCAACGACTATCTGCTTTAATATTAAATAGATTAAAACTTTGGTTACCGTATTGATCACGAATCAGGTGTTTACCCCAACCTGTTTCCAATGCGGATTGTGCAACAAGCACACGGTGATCAACTCCCATTTCTTGAGCAGCTTTTTTTGCATAAGGCGTCATCAGTTGAACAAAGCTCTCCTTGTCATTGACTTGATTTATAGCTCTGGCATCTTTGATCCGCTGTGGTACCGTTGTCGTTGAATAATCGATATTATTTAATGAAGAAACCGTTGGATTAAATTCTTTTGTCAGTTGACGATACAAGGCATCGGCAATACCTAAATTTTGCCCTGCAAGACTGACACTTAATTGATTATCATACATATCCCGATACATATCAGATTCAAATGTATTTAACGGATTTTCTTTTCCAAACACATCATTAGCCGAGCGCATGCTTTTTAACATAATTTGGATAAAAACAGACTCAAATTGTTGCGCAACCTGTTGTAATCCCGCATCAATATCCCCTTTTGCCTCTTTACGTATGGATTGCAAACTCTGCAAATCCATATAGGATTGCTGGGTATACTGTTGGCCAATATTGAATAATGAACGATCCATAACATCACTTTAAATAACAATTAATTCTGCTTTGAGTGCTCCCGCTTGTTTTAGTGCTGCAATAATCGCCATTAAATCACCGGGCGCCGCACCCACTTCATTAACAGCGCGAACGATTTCGTCAATGGTTGGTCCAGGAGCAAACTTGAACATCGGATTAAAATTCTCTTCTGCAGTTACATTACTTTTTGGTAAGACAACGGTTGTACCATCTGCCAGTGCATCTGGCTGACTCACTTCAACATCTTCAGAAACTGTCACGGTTAAACTACCATGCGTAACCGCAACGGGTGATACCCTAACATGGCTACCAACTACAATAGTGCCGGTACGCGAGTTAATCACAATGCGGGCGGGCGCCTCGCCGGGAACAATCTGGATATTTTCCAATAAAGAAATAAAGTTGACTCGTTGAGACGGATCCTTGGGAGCATTCACCTGCACAGACATAGCGTCTTTTGCTCTAGCAACATCTGGCCCCAACAGGGTATTAATACTATCAACAATACGTTTTGCGGTTGTAAAATCTGAACGGTGTAAATTAAATACGATCGGTTGCCCTGCAGCAAACAATGTTGGCACTTCACGTTCAACGGTTGCGCCATTAGGAATTCTGCCTGCACTGGGAATATTAATCGTGAGTTTCGACCCATCCTTCCCTTCGACACCTAAACCACCCACGACAAGATTGCCCTGTGCCAGAGCGTAGATATTGCCATCACCACCTTTCATCGGAGTCATTAATAAGGTTCCACCACGTAAGCTTTTCGCATTACCAATAGAGGATACGGTAACATCCAACTGTTGGCCTGGTTTTGAAAATGCTGGAAGGTCTGCATGAACAGCAACCGCTGCAACGTTTTTTAGTTGCATACGAGCACCCGGAGGAATGGCAATACCAAACTGTTTAATCATATTTAAAAATGATTCTGTGGTGAATGGTGTTTGGTTTGTCTGATCACCGGAACCATCAAGCCCTACAACTAATCCGTAACCGATTAGGGGGTTACTTCTAATACCTTCTATCGTCGTGATATCTTTAATACGTTCAGCACTGCTTACAGCACTGAAAAAAAACAGAGCCTTAAATAATAAAAACATAACTAGCATTTTCACTTTAACTTTCATAAATCACTCTATCGTTAAAATGGCCAGAGACTGCTATTAAATAATTTTGATAACCAACCCATTTTTTGTGAGTTAGCCAAATCCCCGGTACCGCTGTAGGAAATCCTCGCATTTGCCAGCTTAGTTGATGACACGGTATTTTCTAAAGTGACATCTTCTTTTCTAAGAATGCCGCTAATACGAATATATTCATCACCATTATTTAAGGTAAGCCACTTTTCACCACGCACAATCAAGTTGCCATTGGGGAGAATATTGGTAATGGTGACACTGATATTTCCCTGTAAACTATTACTTTGGTCTGCTGAGGCGTCACCTGAAAAACCTCTTGTTTGAGCAGTGTTAAGCGGTACCGTCACATTCCCTACAATGGGCAAATCTTTTGCCGTATCTCTTCCTAATACAGTTGGATTTCCTGCTTCAAGTAAGGATGTATTTGATTCTTTATCGATAGCAACACCGCTACTTTTTGTCGATGAGGTACTTTCTTCCAAAGTGATGGTAATAATGTCGCCGATTCTATGGCTGTTAGTATTACCAAACAATAACAAACCGTTTCTATCCTGAAAAAGACTACCATTTTTAGGCTTGGTAATCGGTTGCGGCTGTGGATAAACGGGCGCAAATTGTGGATCATCCGGTTTTATATTGGGTTTGTCACAGGCACTCAACGACAATATCAGAATGATATTTATGAATAATAATATTGTTTTCTTAATGCCTGTCATCATCAATAATTACTTATAAGTTCTGTGAAATAAATTGCAACATTTGATCCGCCGTTGAGACCACCTTCGAATTCATTTCATAAGCACGCTGGGTGGTAATCATATTGACCATCTCTTCGACAATATCCACATTGGAATTTTCAAGTGAACCTTGAACAATGGATCCTAATCCATTTTGACCTGCAGTTCCTGTTTGTGGATCACCACTGGAAGCGGTAGAGAAAAATAAATTTCCTCCTAATGCCTGTAAACCTGCCGGGTTAACAAAATCTGCCAGAGTTATCTCACCTACTTGTTGTGGGTCAGCAACACCAGCTACACTAGCAGTGACAATACCATCATGACCAACAGTGATCTTATTAGCGTTAATCGGAATTGTGATATTAGGTTCTAATAAAAATCCGTTAGCATTAACAATCTCACCGTTAGCATTTAAGTGAAACTGGCCATTACGCGTGTAAGCGGTTTCCCCTGTTGGCAACTGAATTTGAAAAAACCCTCGGTTATTCCCTCGGTTATTAATCGCCATATCCAGCGCCTGCTCAGTCACCTGCAAACTACCACCAGTAAATTGTTTTTGGGTTGCAACGACGCGCACACCGGTACCCAATTGCAAACCTGATGGTAACTGCGTATTTTGTGATGATTGCGCACCTGGTTGTCGTTGAATTTGATACAGTAAATCTTCAAAATTAATACGGTCTCTTTTAAAACCAACCGTTGAAGCATTGGATAAATTATTGGAAATCGATGCCAGTTGCCTGTCTTGTGCAGATAGTCCTGTTTTACTGATATATAATGCCGGGTTCATATTTGCCTCTACTTCATTTTCTATCGATGCCTTATGCGCTACGCATTAAGTTATCTGCAATAATCGCGCCGATGCTTGAGAATTTTCTTCTGTGGTTTTCATCATTTTTATCGACATTTCATATTGTCTTGCCAAGGTCATAATTTTTGTCATTTCTTCAATGGCATTGACATTACTACCTTCGAGAAAACCCGATATCATTCTGACATCGGCATCAATTTCTACATCTCCCTGTGCATACAATAAGCCATCCTTGCCTTTTTTAAGTTGATCTCTCTCAGGGTTAACCAATTTAATCTGGTCAACCTGAGTTAATGCATCCGGCGACTCGCCCTTAATAACAATACTAATAACGCCGTCTTGGGCAATCTCCAGTTTTTGAAATTCTGGTAAAGCCATCGGACCTGCATTGCCCATCACTGGCAAATTATTGCCTGTTCTTACCACGCCCAGACTGGCAATGGAAAGTGATCCCACTCGCGTATAGGCTTCGCGACCATCCGGCGCCTGAACGGCGATATATCCTTTACCTTTTATGGCAACATCTAAATCTCTGCCCGTTTGTATTAACGGGCCTTCTTTTAAATTAACACCCGGGTTTTCTGTCATTGCATATGCGCGTGTTGGTGAGCCTTCACCGTAATAAACTCCCATACTGCGCACTTGTTCAAAATCACTGCGAAAACCGGTAGTGTTAACGTTAGCCATATTATTGGCACGAATGGCCTGGCTAAGGACATTGTTTTTAGCCGCAGTCATCGCGATATAGAGTGCTTTATCCATGAAAATAACCTGCTATTTTTTTTGGCTTTCATTGATGTCTATAAGGAATAAGCAAGAAGAGTGCCAAACAATCAGGAAAAGAAAAAAGGCTGGAAAAACCAGCCTTATATACAGAGTATGTGGGTAGAAAGTGTTATTAGCGTAAATTAATAATCGTCTGTGTTACTTGGTCAGCCGTCTCAATGGTTTTTGCACTGGCCTGAAAATTACGCTGGGCAATAATTAGGTTAACCAACTGCTCAGACAATTCTACATTTGACTCTTCAAGAGCCCCTGATTGAACCAAACCTAATGATGCTGTGCCGGGAATACCAATAGCCGGACTTCCAGATTCTGAGGTTTGTGCCCACGCAGTATCCCCCAGCGATTGCAAGCCCTGAACATTAGGAAAGTCAGCCATCACAACCTGCCCCAACGTTTCATTTTCACCATTAGTATAACGCGCAAAAATAGTGCCATCATCGTCAATGGATAAGCTGGCAAGACGACCGGTCGTGGTACCATCTTGCGCGACACTACGTACTTCAAATGCACTACCCACTTGTGTACTGCCTGCTAGTTGCAGTTCAAAATTAGAGCTTCTTGTAGGAGGAAATGGAATGGGCAAACTACCACCGCTAAATTCGTTAAGAGGCTGCAGTGATCCTAAGATAGGTGTACCGTCACTATTGTATGGTTGCCAGTTAGAGATCAGCATGTTGTCTGATAAATTTTCATCAATAGCGCCATTATTATCAAAATATACATCAAATGTTGCCACCGTAGGTGTGGTTGGTGCCGTAATAATAGGGTCGCCAACATCACGCCCATCGACACGTACTACCACTTGCCAATGATTGGGCGGGGTCGCTCCGGTTTCAGGTTGTTTAATAAAATATTGTTGCATCGTATGGGAGTTACCCAAACTATCATAAATAGTCACTGATGTTGAATGGTTGTATGTTGATGGATCTGTCGGATCAAAAGCGTTATTGACAAATGTCGTTGATCCATTATTAAAAATGGGGGTACCGGAGGTATCAGTGAGGCTGTATCCATCGTCTAGTTGCAATGTGATTAATCCACCAACAGTGACATCATCGACCCCAGTGACAGAAGAACCTGTGGCAATCCCTAAGTTATTAGCACTACCACCAACTGCGGTAAGTGATACGGTGGATGTCGTTCCTGTTGTACCTGAACGAAATACATAATGATCATTATCATAAAGCACGGTTACGCCCGAAATGTTAGCATCCGCGTTGACCGCAGTTTCTAATGCTGCAGCCACTTCAGCGTGGTTGGCATAGTCTGCTACAGGTACGCTGATCGCTGCTGCAGAAGCTACGCCATCGACGGTAATATTGAAGTCATAATCATTGGCACCAACACCTTGTGTCGCAAGGTCAGTTGTAAAGGCTGAGGCGCCCGCAACAAAACGGCCTGAAGTATTCACATTACCCGTTGCGGTGCCATCATTCGCACCGTCAATTTCAATCGTTTGTGGGGCACCTGACGAACCTTTAACTGTCAGCACCTCATCAGCGGCGGCACCGCTCCCCGTAGCAGAAAAGACTAAATCACCGATAGTAGAAGTAATGGCGATAGTACCTGCGGTACCATCATAAGTGGCAGAAAGTCCTGGTAGCGCATCAATTTCTGTGGCTGTAGCAGCACTAATATCAGTATTGGTTAAGGTCGCACCATTAATATTAACCACTAGGCCACTTGTCCATGTGGATAATGTTGCTGTTGCTTGTGTGGTTGCAGAAACACCCGCTAAGGTATTTAATGCATTAGCGGTAGTAACGCTATTATCATTCAGAGAGGTATTCACAGTCACAGACGAATTATCCGGAGCGGTAATAGTTAGTGCTTGCGCGGTATACCCATTATCATTTGATAATGCTGTACCACCCGATGATATATACTGAGTACCTGAAGACTGAAGTACTTCCTCTCTGGAGTCGAGGTTAATTTCTGACTCAACCAAAGTTGTCGTTTGTGGCAATATGTTAGTTGCCTGAATTTGAATATCTCCGACCACATTATTAATATTCCCGTTCGATGTGGCAGAATACCCTTGCAGTCTCGCATTGATATTATTAACGACATAACCATATTGGTCCAAACTAAAGGTGCCCGCACGGGTAAACATGTGTTCGCCATTTAAATCCATGACAAAGAAACCTTCACCACTAATGGCAAGATCAAGGATGTTATCAGTAAAAGAAATATGACCCTGTGTAAATTTTTGGGCGCTATTTTGTAATCGAACACCGCTACCAATTTGGTTATTACCGGTTCCAAGAACAGAGGTAGAGTACACATCACCAAATTCTGCGCGGGATTTTTTAAAGCCTGTCGTCGATGCATTGGCAATATTATTACCTGTCATTCTAAGATCAACATTCGCAGAACGAATACCACTCAACGCAATATTAAAAGGCATACTACTCTCCTCTCTTTAGTTAATTTTGAAAAATATATTTATAATTTTTTCAAAATATTATATTAATTAAACTGTTTAACCTGATTAATATTAACTGCACCCAGGCCTGATAAATTTAAAATTAGCTCGCCATTAGTTGTTGTCGTCACACTATTAACATTCGCAGTAAGTGCCGTATCTAATTGCTGAGGAGTTAATGCGCCATTAGCGTCCTCATCAGGCAATACTGCTAAAACTTCAAATTTGTAGGCGCCCGGTTCAGCGGTTTCTTCAGCCACAAAATTAGTTAATTCACCATTGACTTCAAGGCGGCGCCCATCCCATCGGAATATTAATTCTCCGGCAGGCTGGTTACCAAGAGCAATACTATGTAATAACGTGCCCTGCTCAGTATTAATATTAAGTTTTATATCCGTTGTCGCATTAGGTAGAGTCACTGATCCGCCAACATAACTATTTTCTCTTAATTGAGCTTCATCTGTCGGCACTGTGACAGAACGTCCCACTAACGATGAAGCCTCTAATGCTTGATTTGATCTAAAGTTTGCAGAGAAGCCGTCAAAACTTCGATTCAGCCTCTCCATACCTTCCACAGAGCTAAACTGTGCTAACTGTGCAATAAACTCAGTATTTTCCTGAGGACTTAACGGGTCCTGATGTTCCATTTGGGTAATCATTAGCTCTAAAAATGCCGTTTGCCCTAGCTGATTGCTACCACGTTCTTCGCGTTCTTGTTTTTCCTTCTCCGCTTGTACTTTTTGACGGTGCTCAAGTGTTAAGCTGTTAAGATAAGAATTACTTGAAATAGTATTCATTATTCACCTACTTATTGCCCTAACGTAATAACACGCTGCATCATTTGTTTTGCTGAATTCATGACTTCAACATTCACTTGAAAAGAACGTGATGCCGAAATCATATTGGTCATCTCTTCAACCACATTTACATTCGGATAGTACACATAGCCTTCATCATTGGCTAAGGGATGTTCCGGTTCATAACGTGGCTGTAATGGCGCATTACTTTCAACAATACCCAAAACACCTACACCGACAGAGGCGCCGGTTTCCTTATCTAGGTTTAACGTATCGTCCAATGCAGCGAATACTGGGTGCCTACCACGATACGTTTCATCAATACGGGACGCGGCAGCATCCGCATTTGCTAAATTACTTGCGGTGGTATTCAAACGTAGACTCTGAGCATTCATTCCAGAGCCTGCAATTGAAAAAATACTATTGAGAGACATCAACGTTTCCTCTTACTTTTACTATTCACCACGAATAGCGGTGTTTAAACCTTTAAATTTGCTATTTAAAAACGTAAAGCTGGCTTGATAAGCCAGACTGTTTTTCATAAATTCGGCATGTTCTACTTGCTCTTCAACGGTATTACCGTCTATGGATGGCTGATGAGGTGTTCGATATAGCTGATCGTAATCGCTGGCTGCTTGGGTTGAGAAATGGTTTTCGTGGGTACCCTTTAAATGCGTTCTAGACTCATTGATTTGCACTTGTCCACGTAAAATAGACTGAAAATCCAGATCCTTTGCTTTAAAGCCTGGCGTATCCGCATTAGCCAAATTGTTCGCCAAAATTGCTGAACGTTCTGACCGCAAGCTTAATGCCTGTTCGTGAATACCTAATGCTTTGCTGAAACTGATTGCCATACTCTCATGCCTCTTATCAACATTGAGTATTTAGCAATGGCTATGCCAGATTTTTTTATTATTTTAACTAACTGATTATTATAGGTTTTTTATAATCATAGATAAAAATAAAAAGAGTGAGCAACTATAAAACGGCAAACCGTTACCGCTATTTGCCAACCGCACGGTACATAATGCCGGGATTACAATGCTCCATTTTAAAGAGCGATGTTGTTTCCGCCAGACCTTCTGAAGAACCCAGACATAATAAACCGTTGGGTTTTAAGCACGCATGCATACGGGTAATCATATCGCTCTTGGTTTCAGCCGTGAAATAAATTAATACATTACGACAGAAAATAATATCGAACTTACCTAACGCACTATAAGATTCCAGCAAATTCAAAGAACGAAATTTGATATAACGTTGGACACTGGGTGAAACGACCCATTGTTTTTGGCACGATGACTCAAAAAACTTATTAAGCCGTTTGTCAGAAAGCCCTCTACCAATAGAAAGCTTGTCATAAATGCCTGATTTGGCACGATCCAGTATTTCACTGGATAAATCGGTTGCCAGAATTTCTATATTTTTACTGGATGGATTTTTTTCACGGTACTCCTCAGACAAAATACCTAGCGAATAAGGTTCCTGGCCCGAAGAACAAGCAGCGGACCATATTTTAATAGGTCTTTCTTTGCACTCAGGGCTATTCCAGTAAGGCAATAAAGTTTTTGAAAAATAATCGAAAGGATAGGAATCTCGAAACCAAAACGTCTCATTGGTTGTCATGGCATCAATAATTTTCTGATGCAACTCACTACGACTGGATTTATTAAGCTCTTTAATAATCTCTGCCATATCATTCATCTCATACTCTTGCATGATACTGCGGATGCGCAGACACTAGATAAGATTTATTTGGCGTAATAGTAATACCACTCGCCTTTTGCAAATAATCACAGAACGCTTTGAAATCAAGACAGTCATGTGGAATATCTTTTAAAATACCCAAAACGTTCCTACTCTTCTTCTTCCGGTTCTGTTACATGTTCACCTGTTAATTCGAATATGCGGTCATTTAATCGCTTGGCCAGCAAATCCGGATTAAATTTGGAAAGGAAATCATCTGCTCCAACTTTTTTCACCATCGCTTCGTTAAAGACACCACTTAGTGACGTATGTAAAATAATATGAAGGTTTTTCAGCTTCTCATTAGCGCGCACTTCGGCAGTAAAGGTATAACCATCCATCTCAGGCATTTCAATATCCGAAATCACTAACACCCACTCTTCATTGGGGTCTTTACCTTCTGCAACCAGACCCTCTAAATATTCAAGAGCCTCACGTCCATCTTTTTTCAGGGTGGTTTTAATGCCCATCTGTTCAACAACACGCTGTATCTGCTTACGCGCAATGGTTGAATCATCCGTAATTAAAATATGGCGTTTAATAACACGTTCCGAAATACCATCTTCAATAATACCCTCACTAATACCCTCATCCAAAGGAGATACTTCAGCCAGTATTTTCTCTACATCAATAATTTCGACCAGTTTTTCGTCCATCTTGGTCACGGCGGTGAGATAGTTTTCACTGCCAGATCCCTTCGGTGGTGGATGAATAGATTCCCAGTTGGTATTCACAATACGTTCAACGGCTCTCACCAGAAAGCCTTGTGTAGACCCGTTGTACTCAGTAATAATGACAAAGCTTTCTTCAATATTTTCAACCGGTGAGCAACCAATAGCCAAGTTCATATCCATAATGGGTATGGTACCGCCGCGAATATGTGCGAATCCGCGTACCACTTCGTGACGCTGTGGAATTTAATTTCAAGCTGGGCACTGAAGCACCTCTTTCACTTTAAAAACATTAATACCATATAACTGGTCGCCATTTAGGCGAAACAGTAAAAGCTCCAGTCTATTTTGCCCAACTAATTGCGTGCGTTGGTTGACTGAATCTAGGACGCTGGACATAGTAATTCCTCAAAACCCATCTGGCATCTGCTTCTGAAAAACGGCACAGGGCTTGCTTATACAACACAAAGATACCAGCAGTTACAATTTACTGTCGCTTTAATCAATGACTCCGTTCATTTAAAAGCGCTGTTTATAAAAGCATAGGCCAAGAAAATGAAAGCATGTAATTTTTTATATTTTTTTTGTGGTTTTTTATTGAGCAGTTACAGCTATGCGGCGGAAAAGCTGCCACTGGCATCTATCGTCGCGCAAGCAGAACGCTATTTACAAGCACAAGTCGCGCAAACACTACCGCAAACCGATCAGAACAACATACAAATTACCAGCTCTGCTCTGGATCATCGCTTATCATTGTCCCACTGTGACAAACCTTTGACGTTTTCACATCGCCAATCGGCTAATCTGCAAGGTAGAGTCTCTATAAAAGTCTCCTGTCATAGTAATCAACCATGGGCCGTTTATACACGCCATTACACGTCTCTATATAAAGCAGTGGTCACAACCAATAAGCCTCTGCCGAGGAACCATATTCTACAAGCCAGTGATTTTACGACTATTAATAAGGATATATTTAAACAACGCCCAGGTTTTATTAACAATATCAACCAGTTAATTGGTAAACGTCTTAAACGACCCATCAAATCAGGCTCCATGCTTTATGGCTATCATTTGAGCCAGCCAGCGATGATTAAAAAGGGACACAACGTCAATGTCATTGCCAAAATCGGCGGTTTATCCGTGATAACCTCAGGTATCGCCTTAAGTAGTGGTAAATACGGAGAACAAATCAAAGTAGAAAATACCCGTTCTTCGCGTATTATCACCGCAGAAATTACTGGACCTGACACCGTTGAGGTCGTTTTATAATTTTTTATAAAAAAATGCTAAAGTTAATCTAGCGATAGCCGATAGCCACACTGAAAATGAAATTTACAGGTATGTCATCATGGTCATCAATACCAAAAATGATCTCAATACAAGCTCAAGTACACAGTCGCGCCAGAAAGCGGCAAGCAAGGTACCTGTGCCTGCAGCCGGTGGTCACCAAGAAAGTACTCCGGCAACAGAAAAGCCCGATAGTGTGCAATTCAGTGCAGCAGCACAACAATTAAAGCAACTGGAAACGAGTGCTAAAAGCGCCGAAGGTTTTGACGCCGTTAAAGTGGAAAGTATTAAACAAAAAATTGCCAACGGTGAATATACTATTAATGCCCAACGTATTGCGGCACAGATGCTGCGTTATGACGCATTATATTGATCCCCTACTTGCCTAAAATTGGTACTTCTTTTGCAATATTTTTTCTACAAAAAAATTTTATGACAGATTATTGCCACAGAGAACGTGTCCATGCGCCCTTATAACGTTGATACCGTACGCCAAATGGTCGAACAAGACCACCAAACCAGTCAAGAATTGCTCAACCTCTTGCAACAGGAAACGACCTGTATCAAAGCACGAGACTATGATGGCGTTAAAAAAATCATTAAGGCAAAAGCACCTTTGCTGGAACAATTACAGCAACATGCTGATATCCGTAAACAATGGTTGTTATCACTGTATAAAGTGTCTGATGAAAAATGCTGGAAACAATTGTTGGAGTCATTTAACGATGCCGACATCAATCAGCAATGGCAAAAGGTCAATCAATTCATTGCGCAATGCAAAGAGATTAATGAAACCAACGGTTTATTAATTACCCGAGGACAAAAAACCTATGGTGATTTATTACGTATTCTAAAAGGTGGCGATCAACAAACCGACCTCTATACCGCTAAAGGTAACCGCGATAATCAATCGTCAAACTGCACCTTTACCAAAGCCTAAAGGCTCCAACAACGGCAAATCCTCAGGACGATCAATATCCGGCAACGACTCAAGTTCGCTATACGTCAGAGACAACCCATGAATATTCGTGAGTGTTTGTGTATACACCTTCTCACCACCCCACTGAATATTGTCAAATAATGCCGAGTGATAGGCTTTCATTCCCAATAGCACATAACCACCATCAGTTGCAGGAGCAATCACTCCATCATTATTTTGCTTCATAGCAAGTAAGGCTTTTTGCAAATAATTAGTATCAATAAACGGGCAATCGGTGCCCACTAATAATATCCCCGCAACGGACGAACGACGCAAGGTGGTATGTGCGGCATATTGTAAGCGTTCACCCAAATCACGGCCTGCTTGTGCATAAAAATTCAGGCGCTCATCATCAACTACCTGTTGTTGATAGGTTAAAAGATCACCGGCCACCCAGATATCTATCGGGCACAAGCGAGCATCTTGCCATTGTTGAATACAATAGCGGCTTAATTGAATATGCAGCTTCATTGACTCTTCACACGTCAGTACGGGCTGCATCCGGGTTTTAACCTTCCCTAATTGTGGTGCCTTACTAAACACCAGTAGGCGATATTGCGGGTAATGATAATCACTCACCATAATATTGACGCACTAGATGATGGGGTAAAACACCACAGACATATAATAAGCGCAAATACCACATTAATAATACGGTGCGTATGATACCGTGCCGCTCCCAACGACGACTGGACGTATTCACGGGGTTGCGAATGCATAATGGTTGTCTTTTTTTGCGCAAACGTTTGCTGAGTTCTACATCTTCCATCAAATGGATGTCGGCAAAACCCTGTAATTGCTCAAATAATGCACGCTGAACAAAAAGACATTGATCACCAGTTGCCACACCCGTTAACCGCGAACGCCACGTTATCATCCACTCAATAATACGGAAACAACGCTGCTTGCCTGATAGCTTAACGGCGTAAAAGCCCCATGGGTTTGTAGCGCATAAAAAAGGAAACGGATCATCGGGAAGACGGGTATCCACATGCAAAAACAATAACCATTGCCCTTTAGCAACCGCCTCTCCGGCATTCATTTGTCGCGCGCGTCCTTTATCGCTGCTAATAACTTTTTCGGCGTAAGGCTTTGCCAATGCGACGGTATTGTCGTTGCTGCCACCATCAACAATAATGAATTAAACCGATAAAGAAGAATGACGATTTACTGTTTCACGCAAAGACTGTAATTGTTTCTCAATATTGTGTGCTTCATTAAGCACAGGGATAATAATACTCAACTGCATCATTCAGACAGCGCGCCACCACAACTACTGCCCTGCCCAGCCGTACAACCATAACAGTGGTCACCAATAACAATGCGTTGATTTTCAATATCTTTGGCCAATATATCTTTAATATGGGTTTTGTGTTTATCCGAACCAATCATTAATGGCATGGATAACATTTGATTAAAGTCACAATCATAGACAAAACCCTGCCAATCAACACTGACCAAGGTCTTGCACATGACCGATTGCAAGTTGGATTCACTAAAATTATCTTTCAATAGCTGGAGATAATCGTCATAAATCCCTTTTGATAACAACATACCGCCAAAACGACTGATCGGCATATTACTAATCGTTAATAACTGATCACATACAACGCCAAAATCATCAAATAGGCGCTGCTTATAATCACTTTCCAAGCCTTCTTGTGGTGGTGGCAAAAAAGGGCCACCAGGGTTGTACACCAAATCCAGCGACAACGATTGATCCTTGCCATACCCCAAGGCATTTAACTGTTTCAGTGCTTAGATAGAATCAAAGAATACACCTTTACAACGCTGTTGATTCACATTTTTTTCAGAATAGCAGGGTAATGATGCCACAATACGTACTTGGTGCTCGGCTAAAAACCGTGCCATATCATGGTACTCCGGTACCTCCAATATGGTTAAATTACAACGGTCTATGACTTCCACATGACGAGATCTGGCTTCAGCGACGAGATAGCGAAAATTAGGGTTCATTTCAGGGGCGCCACCGGTCAGATCCAATACCTTGATCCCGTGATTATCAATATAGGACAGTACATCGTTCATCGTGTCCAATGACATCAGCTCGGTACGCTTTGGCCCGGCATCCACATGGCAATGGGTACACTTTAAATTACATAAATAGCCCAAATTCACCTGTAATGTCTGCGTGGTTTCACGAAAAACCGCCGGAAAATCAGTATTAACCAGCAAAGGACGGGTATCTAGCATAAAAAGACTCGACTCCATTAACACAAGATAATAACAAGTATGACATAATTGTGCCCGAAAAGTTTAATGCCTCCGTTTAAACACGTATCTCCACCCGTAGCTCAGCTGGATAGAGCAACCCCCTCCTAAGGGGTAGGTCGCAGGTTCGAATCCTGCCGGGTGGGCCAAAAACACCGACAACGGCCTGTTTTTCTGTTACAATCGCGCGCTTTCCCTATCCTCTCCCCTCAAGGTACACATGACATCAAGTAATACTTCTGACGTTCAGTCTTTTAAAGAACTGAGCCTGCCCGAATCATTGTTAACATCACTAGCAGAAATTGGTTATGAAACCCCGTCACCCATTCAGGCTGCCAGCATTCCGGCACTGCAAGAAGGCCGTGATTTACTGGGCCAAGCACAAACGGGTACAGGTAAAACCGCAGCTTTTGCATTACCACTACTGGCCAATATCAACCTCAAGGACAAGCATCCGCAGCTTTTAGTGCTAGCTCCAACCCGCGAATTGGCGATTCAGGTCGCGGAAGCGTTTCAAAGCTATTCAAAATATATGCGCTGCTCGGTGTTACCGATTTACGGTGGTCAGTCGTATGACAATCAATTACGACAACTCAAGCGCGGTGCACAGATAGTCGTCGGTACTCCGGGACGTGTCATGGACCATATTCGCCGTGGCACCTTAAAATTGGATCAACTACAATCATTGGTACTTGATGAAGCCGATGAAATGCTACGTATGGGCTTTATTGATGACGTAGAGTGGATTCTGGAACACACACCAGAAACACGTCAGACCGCCCTATTCTCAGCCACTATGCCCAAAGAAATTAAGAAAGTGGCAGATAGTTATTTGCAAGACCCTGTGCATATTAAAATTGACACCAAAACCTCCACTGCAACGACCATTAATCAGCGCTTTACCGTTGTGAATCGCAATCAAAAGCTGGATGCGTTTACCCGTATTTTAGAAGTCGAAAATTTTGACGGCGTCATTGTGTTTGTCAGAACCAAAATTGCGACCCTAGAGTTGGCCGATAAACTCTCGGCACGAGGTTACCGCTGCGAGGCACTCAATGGTGATATTGCACAAAACCACCGTGAAAAGGTTGTGAATAAATTAAGAAAAGGTCAACTGGATATTCTGGTTGCCACCGATGTGGTCGCACGCGGATTGGATGTTGAACGCATCAGTCATGTGATTAATTACGATATTCCATTAGACACTGAATCCTATGTACACCGGATTGGTCGTACAGGGCGTGCAGGTCGTAGCGGTGATGCCATTTTATTAGTAACACCACGTGAACGTCATTTATTACGGTCTATCGAGCGCCATACTAAAAGCACCATTGCGCGCATGGATATTCCCAGCACCGATCACATTAATCAAAAGCGTGTCGAAAACTTTAAACTGCGTATTAAAGAGGTGATTGCTCAGGAAGACTTAACGCCGTTTAATGCGATAGTAGAAGACACGCTTAACGAAAATGAATACACCGTAGAGGTTGTTGCGGCTGCATTAGCCGCTATGGCACAAGGTAATCAACCGTTATTTCTTGAAGAAGAACTGCAACAATCACACAGTTTTGATGACAGAGGGAACAACGACCGTAAAAAAGGCCGTGGACGCCGCGACCGCAATAGAGATGATGGCAAAGAACGCAAAGTCCGAAAGCGTAAAGACATCAATCTTGAAGGAATGGAGTCTTATCGTATTGAGGTGGGCCATAATGATGGTGTCAAACCTGGCAATATTGTCGGCGCCATTGCCAACGAAGCCGACATTGATAGTAAACATATTGGTCATATTAAAATTAACGATGATCACTCAACGGTTGACTTGCCCAAAGCCATGCCAAAAGCGGTATTCAAAAAATTACAAAAATCCTACGTTTGCGGCAAGCAAACGAATATGTCAAAACTCTAAATCACTCATGGTGAAAAAATGAATCTGGTTTTATTACATAAAGCAGATTTTGTTGATCACGAACACGTTGTGTTACGTGATCAACGTCACCAATATATCATCAATGTCCATCGCGCCGCAGCGGGCGACGCTATCACTGTTGGCTTGATCAATGGTCATCTCGGCCAGGGTATTATTACTGATATCGCTAACAACTGCGTTAGCATAAAAACCCTATTTGATACCCCGCCACCAACGCCACTTCCTCTAACACTGGTTATTGCGTTACCGCGACCCAAAATGCTGCGTCGCATTTTACAAACCTGCGCCACTATGGGTGTTAAAAAAATTATTTTTATAAATAGCTATCGCGTTGAAAAAAGTTATTGGCAAACACCATTATTGCAATCACAAAATATTGAAAAAGAATTAATCACCGGTTTGGCACAAGCCAACGATACACTAATGCCTGACGTGATTTGTGAAAAATTATTTAAACCTTTTGTAGAAGATCGTTTACCGGATATTTGTAAAAACACGCATGCGTTAGTCGCACACCCCTATTGCAGTACACCTTGCCCACAAAACATCACTGAAAAAACCACATTGGTTATTGGCCCTGAAGGGGGCTTTATTCCTTACGAAATTGAAAAACTTCAAGAAGTGGGTTGTCAGGCCATACATATTGGTGAACGTATCCTTAAAGTCGAAACCGCCGTGCCTGTTTTACTCAGTAAATTATTTTACTAACTACTTGTCTAATCACTACACAAATAATGCTAACTGGCGCGTTTATCCTCTTGTTTTTTAAAGAAATTTTCATAATTCTTTGATATTATTATGATTAACTAAGTTTCAGACCCTTGGATGGTGCTATGAAAGACCGTAAGCGGCATGGACGCCGCGCCCGAGCCTACAGGGATGTATTTCACGAAAACTGCTCCTGCGTTTTCGATGTACCCTCCGTCCATGGAGGGCAACGGCGTGTCTTGAATAGCATTATCCAATGGTCCACTAAAGGAAAAAACATGGTTAATACATCAAAGAAAAAAATCACCGCATTAGTATTACAAGGCGGCGGCGCACTTGGCGCGTATGAACATGGTGTGGTTAAAGCATTGTATGAAAACAGTGATTTTAATCCGGATATTATTTGTGGCGTGTCGATTGGTGGTTTTTCTGCGGCAGTAATCGGGGGAGCCAAAGATGGCCCTGTTGCTGGTTTGGATCAGTTCTGGCAAATGTTTACCTCACACAACATGCCATTTGTTCCTCACCCCATGCAGGTCTTAATGACTATGCCATACAATGCTGGCATGTATAAACCCAATTACTCTGGATTATTTACACCTTATTCAACCACTCATTTTTTTGATACCACTCCACTTTACCGCACGCTACATGACATTATTGATTTTAAAAAACTCAATTCAATGAAAGCACCGAATGTTGTGGTCACCGCAACCAATATTAAACGCGGCCTTAGTGAGTCCTTTAACAATCGAGAAATGTATATTACTGATGATCATATTGTGGCCAGTGGTAGTTTACCCCCCTCCTTCCCCATGGTTGAAATTGATGGCGACCATTACTGGGATGGCGGCCTTTTTTCCAATACACCACTAAAACCTGCTTTCAAATGTTTAGAAAAAATTGGCGATGATGACTGTGAACGTGAAATTATTATGGTGGAATTATTTCCACAAGAAGGTGAAACACCACACAATATAGCCGACGTTATTGAGCGTATGGGTTCGTTAATTTTTCAAAGCAAAATGGTATTTGATCATAAAATGTTTAATCGCACTAAAGATTATATCGACATGGTTCGAGTACTTGACGAAGAACTTCCCGAAGGTAGTTCATTGCGTGAAACCAGTGCTTTTAAGCAACTGATGAGTTATAGCAAAATCGATAAGCTAACCATTATCCAATACACTGGCGATGAAAATATGTTGGGCATTACCGATTTTACGGAAAAAACCATTAATCGCCGTTTTGAATTAGGGTATGAAGATGGACTGCGATATACCACCAATCACTAACCATAAATACTAACAGTCCGCTGTCACTACGGTCACTGTACAGGCAGGAAAGCCAAAAGAGTCATAAGCAACATAACAGCCTTGATTCGTTGGCACAGAAAAACTCGGAATATCAAACCCGACTAACGTGTATTGATTATTCACTTGAGATGTCATTCCAGCCGTCGTATTCAAGTTAAGAAAGTCAAGCATTCTTAACGAGTCACCCAATTCTGCGATACTTTCCGGGCACAAATTACGAAAATCAACCTCAGAAGTTTGACCTCCAAAATCGACAATATAAGCGGTTTGACCTGCTCCGGGATTAGCCGTAACAGGCACTAAACCTGATGCAATCGCTTTTGCCTTAACCAAATTAATCGCCGATTTCATAGAACCCGCAACACCTTCGAGTGCAGCTACTTTTGCGGCATCACTTAAGTTTACAAAACGCGGAATAGCCACTGCCGCGATAACACCAATAATGACAACGACGGCCATTAAATCTATAAGAGTAAAGCCTTTTATCATACGAAATCTTTTTTTTGATGTGTATACAACCATATCACTATCTACCATGCTATATATTTAGTATAGCTATTGATATGGATGGTCAATCTAACGTAAAACTATAGTAATATCTTTTGTTATTACTATCAGGAAACTGAAACCGCACGAATTCATGTGCGATCAATGGCTAAATTTTTAAAATCAAATAGGTCGGTATCAGCCAACTGCGATGGAGAAACGCGGCTGATAGCAGAAAAAATCGTTTCGGTTCTACCAGGAAATTCCTTATCCCATTGTTGTAACATCTGCTTAATCGCTTGACGTTGTAAATTTTCTTGTGAACCACATAAATTTCAGGGAATAATCGGAAACTGCTTGTACTCAGCATACTCGGCAATATCCGACTCGCGACAAAAGGCCATGGGGGCGAATCACAATATTACGCTGATCATCTGCCAGCAATTTAGGTGGCATGGCCTTCAAACGCCCACCGTAAAACATATTCAAGAACAGGGTTTCGACAATATCATCTTTATGATGCCCCAAAGCCACCTTATTGGCGCCGATTTCTTCAGCAAAACCGTACAATGTGCCGCGACGTAAGCGCGAACATAAACCACAGGTGGTTTTACCTTCCGGCACAACCGCTTTGACTACGCTATAAGTCTCTTTTTCAACGATATAATAAGGAACCCAAAGACTATCCAGATATTCAGGCAGTATATGCTCGGGAAAGCCGGGTTGCTTTTGATCCATATTAACGGCAACCAGTTCGAAATCAACAGGAGCCGTCTTTTGTAAATTCATGAGAATATCCAGCATGGCATAGGAATCTTTGCCGCCAGATAAACACACCATAATCCTGTCGCCCTCTGCAATCATGGCATACTCAGCAATCGCCTGCCCAGCATGGCGCCGCAAGCGTTTTTGTAGTTTATTAAATTCAAGACGTTGTTTACGATCACTCACTGATGACATCTAACCACTTATTGACCAAGGATGCGCATTATATACCCGGCAGGAAAATGATTGCCACGAAAGGCGAAAACCTTCCTAAAACATTGACCTAAGCAGCACGATAAAAAATAAAAAATTCATATAAATCAACAAAATACAAAACTCTAGTAACTGGCATAGGGGTTGCTACATCTATACAGCACATACGAATACCGCTAATAACGAAGCAACGAGGTCTTATGGGGTTTCTACAACACTTATTTCATCGCCAACCACCCACCACTGAACATGACATGGCACAGCAGGTTGTTGGACAGCAGGTCATGGAATCTTTCGAGCAATATTATCCATTAATGCGTCTACAGGATGAGCGGCAGTTTTTAGAAGTCTTTTTACCGGGAGAGCAATATAGCGTACACAGTATGATTATCGGTATCGACTTTGCGACAGGCACCTTTAGCCTGGATGAATTTTCACCCGCTATTGCACAGCCCGAAGCACTAATCGAGGAAAATCTGGTTATTCGCCATTATCAAGACTGGCAAAAACTGGAAATCACCAGCTCCGTACTAGACTGGGACGCTGACAATGCTCAATACACCATGCTACTCCCGGAATATGTGGGGTATCAGGCGCGACGACTTTACCCGCGATTGGTGCTCTCTGGAAAACAACTGTTAAAAAGCCAGATTTACCCTATTTATGGATCACCTTGGTACGCCACCGTAAAAGACATCAGCCGTGGTGGTATGCGAATCAACGTCGCGGGTGACTTGCGGCCACATTTACAAAAGAATACCGTACTCCCCAAATGCCAACTCCTACTAGATAACAACATGACCATCCAATGCCAAGGTTCAGTAAAAGGTTTTCGCTACGTCAGCCGCCCTTCTCGAACCACCGAGATCGGCATTGAATTCCGACAAATGAGCCCCGACAATCAAACCGACCTGAAACGATTTTTAGAGTATATTGAAGTGGCAGCGTAAAAGCTGCCCTCTGTTGACAGCCCCCACAATATCCTAGATCATAAGAAAATTATTAGGCTTCAGGCCTGTTATTTATTTTCAAGGACATCTCAAAACGCTAGTTAAACAATAAAAATCAAAAACATAAAAAGGGTTTCTTAATACTTTCTCGAAAAAATATGAGGAATCCTCAGAATCATGATATAGAGGAATGATTTCCTCTATATCAGACTGTTAGGTATTTATATTATGGATTTACAATCTTTTATTTATCCAATAATTATAGCCATACTATCGGGAGTTTCATTTTTAGCTTATAAGCATCCTAGGGGGTACAAAAATATATTTTATGTTGTATTCCCTATGAGCCTTGTCATTGTATTTAATATTATGTTCTTTTCTATAAGCAATATTTATACAACGACGAAAGGACTTAAAGAAAATTTAGAAAATGACACTGCTTTAACTTTAGAAAGCCAAACAGTCTTTATAAAGCAGCTAGATAAAACAACCGACTTTTTAGTTATTTTTTCAATAGTATCCTTTTTGGCTTCTGCATATTTATACTTTTTATATAAATTGCCTAACATATTAGAAATAAAGTAAAGTGAAAATACCTAACAAGCGACTGTGATTAAACTCAAGCCTAAAGCGCAATTTATTTAAGCCATATCCACTCCTGATTATCTCTGATCCTGGCATTTAAAATCGTCATCATCTTGCGCATACACGCTGTTAGCGCTACTTTTTTATGCTTTCCTTGTGCAACCAACTTATTTTAAAACTGTTTCATTGTTGGATTGTGTTGAATAGCGGACATCATTGCCATATAAAGCACCGTTCTAATCGGTGAACGCCCGCCTCGTATACGTCGTTTTTTTGTTATTGACCCGCTTTCATGATGAACGGCGCAAAGCCACAAAGTGATGCAATTTTACGGTGGCTGAGTTTGCCTAACTCAGGGAGTTCACCGAGCAGGGTATACGCAACACCCGTACCGATGCCAGTAGCCGATAATAAAATTTCTTTCGCTTGTTGCCATTGCTCTATTTTAGCCACTTCTTTTTCAAGTTGTTGGTCAATCCATGCTAGCTCCTTGTCCAGCATTTTTATCATACGACGATGCGAGGCAGCTAAGTACGATTGAGCTTTGTGTTGTCGATTCATCTCCTGAGTGCGGCTTTCCATGAATTGTCGCTTACGCGCATTTAAATCTCTGACTTTCCTAATATTTTTAGTGGGTAAGACCCTGACTTCTGGCTGCATGACAACACCACATTGTGCAATGAGACGCGCATCTATTTTATCGGTTTTTGCTAATATGCCTTGTGCACGGGCAAACTGTCGCACTTTTACTGGGGTAACAATAATAATAGGCAACTCATGTTCTGCGCAGGCTTCTGCAACAGTACGCTCATAACCACCTGTTGCTTCTACTAAAACACGCGTGAGTTTATAGCGTTTGATTTTTCGTAGGAGCTGCTTAATACCGACGGCATTATTTTCCACTTGGAAATATTCATCGGTTTCATAAATGCAAATGTCCAGCATAGATTTACCGACATAGATAACAATATGACGTTGTAACTGCTTCTTCTGTGACTTAGGAGTTGTATTCATGACTCACCCTGGCTACATTCGAGCTCGAGGCTCTTTCGACTGTTCGAGTTAATATTTGAAATTGGTATAACGCCCACGCTTGTTAACGGGCTTGAGAGATCAGCGCCTGGCGTCTATCGGGCTGTTATACCAAAACCTGCGGCTACAGGTTGAGTCTCACTTTATCGAATAATAATGTGATGTAAAACTGGTAAAATACATCATACAAGGCGTACAATTGTTGTATGGCGTTTTCGGCAGCTTGAAAACTGGCAATACTTTCACTTAACTTATCTTCATTATCGCCCAGAATGGATATTTGATTGACACCCGGATCTTTTTCAACGGCAGATTGTTGAATTAATGCTGACACCGCTGTTTGTAAACGCAATGTCAATGCGGTTGCGTAAAAAGGATCTCGATGCCCTTGCCACCACTTCTGAGTGAATTGTTGAAGATTAACCAGCAAATCAATAGCTTCATTTAATGGTTTAATATCCCACGCCGTAATATGGTGTTTTTTATCCATTATCTTGGCGTCATGCATTGTGGCTGTTTGGTATGAAAAAACATTGAGCTTTTCAATAGCAGCCATTTCTTCAGACCAGCGCTGTAAAGTATTGGAAAACATTAATTTGCCGTTTCCTGCTTCGACAAAAAGCCGGCCGAAAGGAGCAACGTTCAAATTTTTTAAACGCTGACGTGCATGTTGATCACAATTACTGGTACTGTATTTATTGGTTATTGTGTTTAATGACACTTCCGAATATCCAGCATTGATTAACTGGTGAGACAATGTCGATAAGGTATCATTAAGTTTGGCGCAAACACTATTGTTTGAATTAGATCGTAACCATGTGCGAGAAATATACTGTAACCATTGATGAAAACTTTCCAAAGACTGAAGCATAGATTGTGTAGAAGCTGATGAGTTATCAACAATAAAAGCACGCCTTATAGCAGCAAGTGGAGGATTAGAGACTTTTTCATCTATTTTTTTTACGAATTGCTGTGCTTAGATAAAATAAATGATCAATTTGTAACGAGGAATCGACTAACTCATTAGAACTCCACTCTACATCGTAATGGGCTTCCATAACACCACCCAATAGTATTGGAGAAGAAAAATCAATGGACGCAGGAATAGCACTGTCATAGAGATAATCACTAAGATCACGGAGATCTTTAGCAACATTGGTTTCATCAGGTAGCGGACCCGCTAAACGAATAAAGCGATGTTGAGCATACTGATATTCTGATAACGCTTTAACAGAAGTCGATAATTGTTCACTGCCATCTTCTATAGTAGAACTACCAGTAATCTTTTTACGCGCTAGAGTATTTACTGCTTCTGCTCGTTGACGTAATCGACATTCATAAGCTGGAAAAATAATAGCAGGATAAATACTATTTGCAGACTGCTGTTGTATTTCGGGAATTTGCCCTCCACCCCAAGACGCAGGAATGGTAGGTGTTAATGGCTGATATGATAATTTGGTTAAACTATTAAGCAACCACCATGTCGACAAGCCTTCACTATTACAATAGCTTTTCTCACGGGTATCGTAAGAAAAAACGGATGTCCATATGTTTTCAGCACCACGGGTATACTTATTTAAGCGCCATGAATCAATACCCAGACCAAATGCAAACAGTAAAATTACCACCAGCGAACAATACTGAAATTTTTCGTAACACACGCTGTGCCGAGAAGAAACGTTGTTGAACGGGATAAGCAAGATTTTTTCTGGCCATATTTTGTCGCTGAATAAATCTTCTTGCAGGGCGATTTTACCGTTCACCTTGCCTGTAAACCATATACCCCGTAAAGGTAATGCTTCTTGGAAACTGCTACGGGAAAAACCTTCTTCTATTACCTTCGTGAGTGCAGGCTCCAGAGATAAAAACTCTCGATCAAACAAGACAAAACTATCAATATCACTGATTTCATTACCACTGGCAGCCACTTGTAATTGCGCTTTTCGAAGTGCTTCGACAATGGTTGCAAACGCTTCTGACACCCAGTGAATAGAAAATGCAGTATCCACCCGGGATGGATTTGACCAACCAAACATATCATCGGAGATATCGTTATTCCAAGCAGTCTAAAAGGTATCAAAACCTTTAACATGTTCACATTCTGTAACAACCAAATAAACAGGAACAATAAACCCTGTTGTTTTTTGTATTTGCCAAAGCTGTTGAAACAAATGTTGACCATAGCGTTTAAGGTCGACATCACTCGCTTGTTTTTCTATAAGCGTGTTGGCAGAAATCGTTAAAATAACACCATCTAACGTCCTTTCGGGTCGATAAGTACTGATCAAATCAACCGCCGGAGAAAAGCTATCCGGATTTTCTATATTGATAACTAGACCTTCATCAAAAAAATGCCAACCCGTATCCGCACTGATTAATTGCTTTTCTCGAAAGAGCAAATGTGTACGACGGTGATGATTAATATTTTCAATCAATTCAATATTGGGTTTTTTATCAGCACTACTTAACAAATACCATGAGCTTTGATAACGCCAATCTCTCTTGGTGGTTAAATGCTTGACAGAATCAAATGCCTTTTTGAAAGACATGCGATTTAACCACGATGATGTTGAGATATCGTGATCTATTCCTGAATCTTCGGGTTTTTCTTCCGTATCATTTTTCATTTTTCCGAATAACAACAAGACAAAACCTATAATAATGTTCTTTATACCATCAAATAAAGACGCTATACCAGCACCTAAAAATCGTAATACTACATAAATTGTAATAATGACGACGACACACAATAAAACCAGGCCTAAGAATTGCCATAAAGGGTCGCTCCAAATAGGCCGCGTATTCTCAACCAAAGGTTCGAGGCTATCACCCACCTGCGTTTGTAATGTCAACAATTGATCAATGATATTGTTCATTATATTATTCATTTACACTGCTACCAGCCAGCTTCCTTTAAGAGTTTCCCATGCAAACCACCCCGTTAAAAGATAAACAATTGCCACCTGTATTAATGATTTTTTCCATTTTCCTAAAGGAGCTAAACGATACTCTTTTAAAGAAATAAACGGATGATCTTACGCTTGCCGAACAACCACCTTGGGCTGTTCATCAATAGACCCATTGATTCGCTTGAAGAGTCTTTTTCTCACTACAGAAATACGGCTATGATCATCACGAAAACGGCCCGAGAACACCAGCCGTATTGCCCAAAAGTATACCGATAATAATGCCTGCTGTTGCACATCAAGAATGCGTTTATTCAGTAATCCCACGATATTTTGATAAAAACGCTCCCCAGCATAACTACTTTCAAAAAGACGTTCTTCCAGTAAGGTGTCAGACCAACAATACTTACCCTGCCAGTCGATCTCTAATAAAAACAATTCATCCGCCAGAGCGGCGGCCACATAAACAGTCTCATTAATACGTATAAATTCTTTTTCCGTTAGATTTTTTTTCGCATTTTTGCGTGCTCTTTCAAGCCAGTATTGTAACCGTGAACTAATCACCTCAGCCATTTCTTCACGACTGGGAGAGCGGTCAATCTTAAGATATTGAGAAACGTCCATGTCTAGTTTTTTATTTTCTATCGATTGTTTAACCAGAATAATTTAACGATAAAAAGCATTTAGCACTTGCAAAGGATCACTAATATCTTTAATGAACGTATAGGTATCACTAAAAATAGTGACTGTGTTTATATTCTCATCCATATTAGTCATGAGGGATATGTACCATAATTGCCTTAGGGCTATATTCTTTAAACTTGCTACTGGTTGTTGCTATCAATAATTTTTCACCGGGAATGATGAGTTTTTTATCGCTCTTTATTTTAAATAATACGTTTCCGGCTCCGGCTGTAACACCCGTGTTAGCATCTTTTTCTATCAGTTCTGCCTTAGCTCCTAAAAGGCGACGTTGCGACAAGTCTTTGTGTAAGTTGGCACTGGCGATACGACTAGATGTTAACCAGCGTGAAACTTCTGAGATGTTTCCACCTTTTTCTGGGTATACTTCTATAACAAGGTATTTTCCTTGCCAAGATTTTTCAATGAGTAACGCGAATACACCATTATCAATTTGGTCAAAACTTAAGGTCGTATAATTTAAATTAACACTGTCGAAATGATGTCTAATATAATTAAATGCCTGATCAACATTTGGCAAATTATCATCATGGCAATAAGGCGCAAAATCTGGTGGGACATGGCTAGGCGATAAATCACTGGCATAAGCCGCCATCCTTAACAGTTCATTATACAGCTATCTAGGCGTGCTCTCTGGTGAATTGGCAACCACTTCAAGATTCATTACACCCTGTACCAGAGAGCGTATCCACAGATGATGCTTACTACTAATATTGCGCCCGAAGCTCTCATCATTCGACGATATTCCTGCCAACTGCATGACTTTATTTCGAATTTTTTGTGTTAATTCTTGAACGCGGATATGAATGGTCTTAGGTCCCGGTAGTTCTTCAGTTCCTGCTAAAAAATTTCCGGCGGCTAATGTCAACAACGGCGGGCAATATTCAGAGTCGATCTGTATAACACCACCTTCTGGTTTGACAACAGGAAACAGAGGAAAGACGACATCTCTATCATGTACTTTATCGCCCAATTTTAACGACATTTTGACTTGAATACGTGATAAGAGCACTTAATTATCGCCTGTATTTTCATCTTTCTCGGGTCTACTTTCCTCACTACTGTAACGTTGTATCTCAGATTTACTACTCGCACTACCTGGCACTTGGATGGGAACCGTTAATTGAACAGCAACCGGATGGTCACCGAGTTCACTCATATCAAGTTGTAATGGACCATCGTGTTTATAATCATAATCGATTAATAAGCCATCCGGTAAAATGGCAAATAGGCGTTTGATATTTATCGTTCCGTTTGATAATGCGGAATGATCTAACTCCATTTTACCTACACCCCAGTAATTAGGCGTAAGAAGCTTAATAATACGGCTAATTTGCTTTTCCAAATATTGATGATTTTGTTGAAAATGATGTGGAGATAACAACATACCTTCTGACCAACAAACCGGTTTTGGCAGAACACCAGCATTGGTCTCATCATTAGACGCCGAAGAAAAGACTCGCATGCTATTTACCCTCCTCCATTAATTCGTAACTGTCTTCCAATAAACGAATTATTAATGATTTAAAATGACTCATATCTGCAACATATTGACCATCGGGCGCAATATAATTAGCAAATAAAATAATATTTTTTGCTTTTTTATGGTTTTCTGGCAATTTAATCGACTCTATGATTGTCAGTGGTACCACTTCTCATGAAAGTAGTTCAATCTCTTTATCATAACGCTTCATAATGGCTGCTTTACTATTGATAAACCAATCAGGGCCATTCATATTTAATAAGATCGGTGTTACGCTATCATCAATAACAAAAAGGATATCGAGGGACACTGCGGTTGTTTTGTTGCTGTTTTTAGCGGCCTCTACAACAATATTTTTCAACGAATTATCACTACCAACACCAGCCAACCTTAAAGCTTTATTCATAGTGGAACAGCCGCTAACAACAATAACGATGACAGCGCATCCTGCCAGCAATAATTTTTTTCCATTAAGCAACGGCGTCATAGCAGGTATTTGCCTCTACAGTAAATCGTATTTCTACACCCATGTCGGATGTGTATCCATTTTTTGATGTCAGTAATGATGATGTCCCCAGTTGCATCCGCTCGCTATCTAGGTCAATGTCGCCTTCTTTTAGGGTAACGCCGGGAACCTCTTTTCTCGGCAACATAAAAACGACATGACAATCACACCGGCAATCGGTAATCCTTCTCATTAAATGACAAAATTCATTATGGCCTTTTCCTCCCGGAATGATTTCTCGGGCTTTTTGCCAATGAATGTCTTCAAAGACTAATTCAATCCCTTTATGTTGGTCCCATATTTTTTTACCCAAAGCTGTTGTCTGTCCTAATATGGCTGTTTTTTCACTTCCCAAACGAGTGTGATCACTTTCATCAACGTCTAACCAAACGCCTTGATAAGAATTCATTTCTGTTAAGCGTAAACCTTCCGAAAACCAAAGTAATTGCTGTACTACCGGCAGTGATAGACGATTATTGGCTAACATTCCAGAAAGCAAAACATCTGTATTTTCAATATCACGATTAAAAAATACGCCGCTCAAGCCTTGTAAAAAATCACCCCATTCACTCTGTTCTGCACTAGAATTAGCCAAGGTTGGTCGTGTTGAAAGTGCAATCAAATACCGTAGTACGGCAACATGATGATTGAATAAATCAATAAAGCTGGCCATGGCATCGTCACCACGAGCCGACAATTCTTTTATCCAGCTAACAAAAGGTTCGGGCAAGGGGCCATCTTGTGTAGATAATGTGCCGTTAGCGAGCACAACATCTATTTTCTCGCCATTTTTTGGAATATTTATTTTTCTGATTTCACCAGGAGGAAAATCTTCGGCTAATGATGCTTTAAAATTGACCTTACCTGAAATCAAGTTAGAGATTTCTGAATCATTAGCACAAAAACGCCCTTCTGACACCATCAGAAGAACGTTAATTAATTGTAAAAACTCCCAATTAACTTCTGTCTCGTTAAGTAGTGTTTCTACAGTATGATTCGTTCGCCAATACGCGGAGGCCATTGCTTCCACACTCCTTCTCGTTGATATCTGATTAGTTCAAGTTGAACAAAATGATTTAACGTTGTATACAGACCGAAAAAATAACTCAACACCTCACCTAATAGCATTGGATTAGCTCCACCAAAAAATTTTTCATAAATCTTAACGGTGACTTTCGAACCACGATAATGACCTCGCCAAGACTCATTGCCCATACGCTTAACGGAAGGCATGCTACTTATTTCCATTAATCCATCGATTTGTTTTTGATGCGACGGGCTCATCGAATCACAGTAAATACTCAACAATTGTTTCAGTCGTTTTAAAGACTTTTCATCTGATTGTGCATCAATAATCGATAATTGATAATTGATTAAGTTGTAACTGAGACAATAACTTAGTCATCGACTTACCTGCTAATTGCGCGCCTCTAAATTGCGTCGGTTTAGACACAACGTCGGCATTTACCATGGCGCCTGCGCCCATTAATTTCAACGAGTCACCAACCCTCAAAGACTCGGGAAGATCCCTGTTACTGCAGACACCTTTGGTGTTAATTGTCTGATCAACAGGTTGTGCAGGTGACAAACTACCATCATACAAGGCAATCATCGTATCAGAGCCTGTTTTACCAGGAATAATCGGTGGCACTAATCGTGTAATATAATGTAATTTTGATTTTTCAATATTATCAATATGATTTTCGCTGCTTATCGTTTCATCGCTTATAGAACCCAGCCACGGGTTAACATTATGACTGGCGCCATCAGAGCTAATGACTCTCATTTGATTAATACTGTGGATTTCACTTTGACCATATTGCGACTCATCAGCAATGATACGGTACTCATAGCGGCTATAATCTAATTGCACGGGTTTAAATGTCGTTGGAAACAAATTAACGACAGGAAAAATATTAATTTTAAAGGTATTTTTATTAATATTACTTAATTTACTTGCCTTGTTTAGAACAAAGATGATTTCAAAATCTCCTTCGATATATGAAACATCAATACCTTCACGATCAAAGAAGTAAAATTTCTCAGGGAAATAAAAGTATTCCATGAGCAATCGATACGCACGATGGCTCCCGAATGGCTGTGGTAATATATTGTGTTCTTCCGCAAAACCAAGCCAGTTAATTTTCGCTGTATTTAAAGGAATAATTTTCTTACCCGAACGAATAACGACTTGATGTAAATTATTCGATAGCATTTGGTACAATTCAGGGCGGGCGAAAGCATCCGCAATAAAAAATCGTAACGACGACATGGGATACTCATAAATAGGATCAGTGCCGAAGTTTGATCATTTTACTGATATTGCACCTTTTGCAATTTTGTCTTCTTCCAAAAACTCAAAGGCATTTTTTGATTTTATTGAAATATCAGTTACTTTTAAGGGCCAGAGAGGCGTGTCATAACAACATTGTAAGCGACATTCAAACGGTTTTTTTCATCACCTTCTACGCTACGGTGCCGAGTACTCCACGTTGAAAACAAGCGGCCTTTTTCCAGAGAATAGCCATTGACAAAATTAGCGTCATCGGGAAGCACATTGGCCTCCATGACACTCATACAGGGAATAGAACTTAATAAATTAGGATAAAGACTCATGAGCAAATAATTGGGAGTCTCATAGCGTCTTTGATCCATATCAAAACGTAGCTGGCTGGTTAGCCAAGCAAAAGATTGTAGCAACTGTTCTACATGCGGGTCAGATGATTGACCCGCACTCAAACGCAATTCGGAAGCGATACCTGGATAGGTATGACTAAAATTATCCACCGCATTGCGAATATTACTTAGCTCATTTTGAAAATAATAAATTGGTTCGTTCATTATTGTTACTACTAGGTCTTGTAATATTAAATTTAAAAGAAAACCTGCTCTTCTATCTCCCCCTCTTCCAACTCCAACACTAAATGACAGCTTCCTCTATCGACTTAATTATTTACATTTTTAACAATCACATTTTTTAATCGAGGCTCAAACTGTAATAGTCGTTTTCGTAATACCTCCCGATAATCATCATGAGGATTTCTTGTATCCGCATATTCACTCACAATTTCAGGGACACCAAAGCCTGTTACCCATGTTTCTGTAACAGGCTCTGAGCCGAGATACATCCTTGTAGAAATAATACGCTGCACCTGATTACAAACAGAATTCTTCTGAGAAATACCATCACAGGAGGAATCTATCTTTTCCAGTAAAGTCTTAACTACTGTCATTACAAGGTATACGACCCAGGAGCAATAGGACGGTTGCGAGCAATACTCCAACCTGTTGCCACATGCCCTTGATTCTTGAGAACAGGTCCGTGCAAACAATGTACCCAGGAAATCTCGGTGAAGTTCAATTTAAATTGCTCTGTTGCCATATCATTAGGATGAGATTGAAATTGAATTTCGCTGATTAACACCTGCGTTAATTCAAATTGCATTAACAAGTTAAGGCGATCGCCCGAGTTTCTTAATACATGAATACGACAAGGTGCATCATCACTATCTAAGGTTTTGGCACGCAAACAGTACTCATATAACTTGGGCGAGCTCACATCAACATATTTTACACAGGTAAAATCTGATACCACCGGACGTCCCGAGGTACGCGCACTATTACTGACATCAGTTGTCACCTGTTGTTGAATACCCTGATTAATGGAAACCAGTTCGACACATTTAGTCGCATCAAAACCGAGTTGACCAGGGTTTTCTGTTAAAGCGAACCAATTATCAACGGCAGCTTCGCCATCAATTAAAGAGCCGCCAGCACCTGTATCATTACCTTTTGGAGCTATCAGTGCAGCATCACCCAATTCAAGCAGTATTAAATCCATATTTTTCTCCGAATCTTTTTACATTATTAGTTACGACGTTAACTGTTATATAAACCACGTGATAAGTAGCTACGCCGGAAGATCTGCAACCAAACGAATAGATGTTGTTAATTCTTCAAGCTGGAAATGTGGCTTGAGGAATACAACAGCTTTATACGAACCGGGTTTGGCTGGCACATCTGTGACATCAATTCTGGCTTCACGCAATGGATAAAGTGCTTTTATTTCATTTGCGGCGTTATCGTCAATTAGTACATAACTTGAGATCCAGGTATTAAGATAATCGTCCACATTATCTTTGGTTAGGAATGAACCGATCTTATCTCGCATGATCACTTTGATGTAGTGCGCAAAGCGCGAAGCATTGAGAACGTAAGGCAACATCGCTGATGTCCGCGCATTGGCATTAGCGGCATCCGTATTATATTTTTTCGGTTGATTGGTTGTCTGGCCACCAAAGAAAGCAGCTTTATCGCTCCCTTTACAATGTAGAATTGTAATAAAACCGAGATCGTTTAGTTCTTTTTCACGACGATCCGTAATAGCAACCTGTGTAGGACAAGTCAGTTTAATATCCCCCGCTGCCGTCTTGAATGTATGTGCAGGAAGGCCTTCAACTAAACCAACACCTTCGACATCACGAATCGCTGCTAGCCAACCGAATTTGGCAAAAGCATTCGTAATCCGTTGACCCAAAACAAAGGCTGGATTACCCCATAAATATTTACTGGCTTGAGTACCGTCCACATCTTCCTTAAAGTCAAATTCTTCAACGACAACAGTTTCAGGTCCGTAAGGTAACCTAAGCAATACTTTTGGCAATGTCAGAGTAACATAACGTGAATCTTCACTGTCACGGAAACTACGCCATTTGATCAATTCAGCACTCTCGAAAATTTTAGAGAGATCGCGAGGCTGAGAAAGTTTGAAAAAGTCTTCCATATCAAACAATTTAGCATATGCTGCGGTGATAAACGGCGCATGCGCTGCTGCTGCCACACCGGAAATTTTTTCCAGCAATTCAGTATCTGCCGGATGTCGACCAAATTCATAATCACCAACTAAGAAGCTGTACGGATCACCACCATAGGTACCAAATTCCTCTTCATAGACTTTTTTGAACAGCGCACTCTGATCAAATTCAGACGCTTTTTGCAAATCTTTTAAAAGCTCTGATTTGCTAACATTCATTACACGTCGTTTTAAGCGTGTACTAGTCTCGGTATTCATTACTAGATAATGCAGACCACGCCATGAGGCTTCTAGCGCTTGAAATTCCTTCTCGTGCATAACCAGATTAATTTGACGGATTAACAAATTATCAATATGTGACACACGGTCATCCATGCGGCTTGATGCATCGCCTTGATACTTATCTTTATCTTCTGCATTGATAAATTCAGTAACAAACTTACCAATAAGCACAATGGCATAAGGAACCTGAGATTTATCCAAAGCCATTTTTCCATCTGTTAACAATTTTTCCATAAACTCTGTAGGCTTTACTGCTTCCTCAAGCTTTTCAGCGTCTCCGTCTTTTTCGTATTCCGCTAATGCGGTGTTGAGCTTTTCTTCGTTATCGTTATAGAAACCTGCAACTTCTTTTTGTTTAGCTTCATCTTCCATTAATTCTTCAAGAAGATCATCCAGATCATCATTACCAGCTAACTTCGACTGAAAATCACGCAAACCATTGCGTGTGGAATATAGGTCATTGGTTTTTTCAATTTGTTGAACCAAGCGAACGGGAGAAAAGTCTCCGATAGAGTTAAAAAACAACTCTAAGCTAATCATTTCTTTTTTCTCTTCCTCTGCTTTTTTGCCTTTTTTAGGCTTTTCATCTTCGGCAGTCTCTGAAGCGGCATCTCCGCCTTCAGATTTTTTCGAATCATCTGTAGATTTTGCTGCAGTTAAATCTTCGACCTTTAACACTAAGCGTGGTTTATAACCACTCATGACTTTATCGAAGTTATCTCTGTCAATCTCAACAAAACTGAGCTGCTTAAATGGTAATGGTGCTTCTTTGGGTTTTCCTGAAAGATCAGAAAGAATACCTACAATAACAGGCAATTATCTCTGAGCAATTGCATCCCCTATTTCTACATCATAGGTAATGTGTACCCGTGGGGAACGAACCCGTGATAATTTTTTCTGTACGCTTTCCAAAACTTTTTCCTCTTCTAATAATTAATGAATAAAAGTGACAAATAAAGACTACGAATTTAAATAGCGGTAGTATTCTTTGTCGACTTTCTCAACAACACCCTTATGAATAAGAATACTCAGTGCATGATTCACTGAATTGGCTGACTCGTGTAACTTCTGACGAGTAATCCACCATTTTGATATTCCTTCAAAGCTATCCATTGCATCGGGATGTGATTTTAGATACTCCTCAATCGAGTGAGCCACATACACAGATTGGTCATAACGATTTTGCGGCACAATGTCACCTATATACTGTTTAAAGTTTTTGTTTTGGTTAATGAATAAATTCACAACCCTCTATACACCCTACATACTATCTAGCAAACACGATGCAGATTTATAAAAAAATAAATTATCCTTTAAAATCATGCGCTTAAAAAAACATACCCATAAAGAAAATTAACCCGGACATAAAAAAACCCACCCGGAGATTTTTTTCACCCACAATACTTTTAAACAATAATCAGAAAATAAAAAATAGGAAAGCAGAAGAAGAGAATGGGTTAATAAGCAACATCAAAATCAATAGACGTTTTCTTGATATTATACTTTTTGACCAGCTTGCCAAAGGCTCTACGTTCCTTACCACATAATTTAGCCGCTAAGGTAACATTGCCTTGAGCTTGCTCCATTACCTGTTTGACATAGCGTTGTTCAAACCGTTCTACCGCTGCTTTTTTATCCCTTGAAAAATTGTAATCATCGTCGACGCTAATATTTTCATCATTACAAATTTCAATTTTAGATAATGGCTCGTCATTCAATCTTACGGAACTTTCATCCTTGTTATTATTAAATAAGGTATCAATAGAAAGAACACCCGGTGTACTTTCATCGATCGTAGACCCATTGCTACACAGATATAATCGATGGATTAAATTTTCTAATTCGCGGATATTACCAGGCCATTCACGTTGTAAAAAGTTATCAAGTAATCTGCAATCAACCCGCTTTACACCTAATGCATATTTATAATCAAACTGTTCGATAAAATAATTAATCAATAATGGAATATCACTAATTCTTTCTCGCAGGGATGGCATATGAACACTTAAAATGTATAAGCGATAATATAAATCTGCCCTAAATTCGCCTTTGCGTATTTTTTCTTCAAGATTACAGTTTGCCGAAGCAATTAACCGTACATCTGCTTTAATGTCACTTTCTGCACCTACAGGTCGATATTCTCCTTCTTGTAGAAAGCGCAATAAAGCTGCTTGAGATTTTAATGAAAGGCTATCCACCTCATCTAAAAACAGGGTACCTTTTTCTGCTAAATCAAAAAATCCTTTTTTATCACGTTTGACATCAGTGAAAGAGCCTGTCACATGACCGAATACTTCACTGGCAAATAACTCATCCGTTAATGTTGCACAGTTAACGGCGATAGAAGGGTTTGTATGGCGTGAACCACAATAATGCAAACCACGTGCGGCTAATTCTTTACCTGTACCGGTCTCTCCGGTAATTAAAACCGGAGCATCGTATTTGGCATGAGTGCTAATCAGGAAACGTACTTTTTTAATGGCTTCTGATTCACCAATAATGTTACATAACAGCTCTGCATTATTATCAGCAACAGGTGTAGCCGCAAAATGACTGGGTGCGGTTTTAGCAAAATGCTCTTCTGTTTCTGTATGGTAGCTGTGTTGTATGGTCATAATTTGTTCGGTTTAGTGGTTGCAAGTTTCTCTTTATTTTGCCTTGCATCCTGCTTATTTTTTCTTTCCATCACTACCACAGCAAAACCGATACCAACTTTTTAAAAACACTGAAAAAAATTACTGCTTTTTTTTAAAGCCAGAGCATACCGACTCACTACAGGCACAGCTAGCGTTTTTTTATTTTTTTTGAAGTTGTACCAAAAGCGTTAATAGCTGTTGTAAAGCTTGTTAATAACTCGTTAACTACCTATGGGAAAGAGAGAAAAGAGATATTTATTGTTTTTAAGAATGATGAAAAAAGAGACAGAAGAAAAAATAAGGATTTTTTTGATGTTGTTTTTTGCGGCAAAAAAAATAATAAAATAATTTAAAATAAAATGAAAGAAAAATTGTGGGCTATTTATTACCCATAGAAATCCTGTAATAAATAACCCACCCGCTAATATTAGGGTAATAAATAACCCACACTAAATAATATAGGCGGGTTCTCTCATCGTAACGAATTCTTCTGCCGCTGTCGGGTGGATACCGATGGTATTATCAACATCGGCTTTTGTTGCCCCTGCTTTCATGGCAACGGCAAGACCTTGGATAATTTCACCGGCATCGGCTCCTACCATATGGCAGCCAATCACTTTATCGGTTTCCTGATCAACTAACAGTTTCATATATGTCCGCTCATCTAAACCGCTTAATGTATGCTTCATATGCTTAAAGTCTGATTTATAGACGGCGACAGCATTAAACTTTTCTTTTGCCTGTTCTTCTGTATAACCGACAGTACCAATATTCGGCTGGCAGAATACCGCCGTTGGAATGTATTGGTAATCAACTGTATAGTTTTTCTGATCACCATAAAGGTTACGCGCCAAAGCCATGCCTTCTGCGAGTGCGACAGGCGTCAGTTGCATACGGTCAATAACATCACCTACAGCGTAAATTGTTGGTTCTGCCGTTTGAAAATCATCGTTAACAACGATACTGCCCTTTTCAGTTAGCTGAACTCGTGTATTTTCTAAGCCCAAATTTGCTGTTTTTGGTTTACGTCCAGTCGCATACATGATGACATCGGCTTCTAATGTAGAACCATCTGTCAATGTCGCCAACAAACTACCATCTGACTGTTTTTCAATCGCTGTAATATTTTGATTAAATTGTAAATCAATATTTTTCTTACGCATTTCGTTGGCTGTAAATTCACGAATATCCTGATCGAAACCCCGCAAAAATAAATCGCCCCGGTAAAGTAAATGCGCCTGGGCACCCAAGCCCTGAAATATTCCTGCAAATTCAACCGCGATGTAACCACCACCAACTACAATGGCTTGATTGGGAAATTTTTCTAGATAAAATACTTCATTGGAGCTAATAATATGCTGCTTTCCAGGGATATCCGGCACCATCGGCCAACCACCAACAGCAATAAGAATACGTTCTGCGGTATATTGTTGGTCGCCTACCTGAACGGTGTGAGCATCAACCATGGTACCACGCCCCTGTATAATCTCGACGCCCGCATTATTCAGCATCTTGTCATAAACACCATTGAGTCTTTCGATTTCTTTGGTTTTATTGTCACGCAATACTGCCCAATCAAACGCTGGTTTATCTATTTTCCAACCAAAACCCGCAGCGGCTTCAAAATCCTCCGAAAAATGTGAACCATACACAAACAGTTTTTTGGGTACACAGCCGACATTGACACACGTTCCACCAAGATATAGATCCTCGGCAACCGCCACTTTAGCGCCTAATCCAGCGGCAATACGGCTGGCACGAACACCACCGGAACCGGCGCCAATAACAAATAAGTCGTAATCGTAAGACATAGGTTTTTCCTTATTACAAAAATGGTCAGTAGTAGATGTTACACCTGAAAATATCAGTGGCGAATGATAACCGGAGCACCACAATATAGATAATCAAACGGCTTAATTAACGATATAAAGACAAGCTATAGGGCGAAAAGGTTTCATGAAAACGCTGATAACGGTAAAATCGTGCTTTTAATCATAATAGTTAGAGAGAATACAATGGGTCGCGCATTTCAAAACCGTAAAGAATCAATGGCAAAAACCTCGGATATGAAGGCCAAGATTTATAGCAAATACGGTCGTGAGATTTATGTTTGCGCTAAATCTGGCGGCGCCGATCCCGATGGTAATCTGGCGTTGCGCAGCATGATGGATCGTGCAAAAAAAGATCAAGTTCCCAGTCACGTCATTCAAAAGGCTCTGGATAAAGTCACCGGGGGCACTGGCGAAGACTTATCTCCTGCTCGCTATGAAGGTTATGGCCCCGGTAGCACCATGATCATTGTCGATTGTTTAACCGATAATCCTAATCGCACCTTTGGTGATGTACGTATGTGTTTCACGAAAACCAAGAGTAAGATCGGTACTCAAGGTAGCGTGGCACATATGTTCGATCATTGTGCCATCTTTGTTTTTAATGGTGAAGATGAGGAAACTGCACTGGAAGCACTTATGATGGCCGATATCGATGTCACCGATATTGAGAGCGAAGGTGGCAAAATTAGCGTTTTTGCCCCTCATACCGAGTATTTCAAAGCCAAACAGGCGCTCAAGGAAGCGTTTGACGATATCGAATTTGATATTGATGAAATCCAGTTTATTCCCCAAACCACAACCCCTATCACTGGGGATGATGATAGCGCTATGTTTGAGAGGTTTCTGGATATGTTACATGATCTGGATGATGTGCAACGTGTTTACCACAACGCAGAAATGTGAAAAATAACCGATCTCGCTTACATTTTTTAGGTTTAATCTGTAATATTTTTGTCACATTAGTTTTGTTTAATAAGCCGTTGATTTTTATAACTTTAACGGCTTATCATTTATGAAAATTTTGTTTATTTGCACCCATAATCGCTGCCGTAGTATTCTGGGTGAAGCGATTACCAATCATTACGGCAACGGCCGCATTACCGCTGTCAGCGCAGGCAGTAGCCCTGTTGGCGAGGTACACCCGCTAACCATAAAGTATCTTACCGAACATGGTATATCCACAGACTCTCTGCAAAGCCAATCCTGGGATGACATTGAACAGGATGACTTGGATGTTGTTATCACAGTATGTGACAACGCGGCCAATGAACAGTGCCCTATCTGGTTTGGCAATACGCTCAAGGTACACTGGGGATTTTCAGACCCGTCTAAAGTCCAAGGATCTGAAGAAGACATCGCCCAAGCATTTCACCACTTAATTAATATCATCAAACAACGTGTCGCACAGCTTATCGACCTTAGTGAACAAACGCTCAGTCACGATGAACTACACCACGCGCTTGTAAGACTACATACCAATGATGAATACTAATGGGGATATTTGAACTCTATCTTTCTTTATGGGTCGCATTATGCATTGTTGCAGGTGTATTGCTGGGGCTAATGATACCCGGCTTCTTTGAATCCTTTGCCACTATGGAGGTGGCTAATGTTAACCTTCCGGTTGCTATTTTTATTTGGATCATGATCTACCCCATGATGGTTCAGGTAGATTTTTCCTCCATTAAGAATGTTGGCAAAAGACCCAAAGGGATTATACTCACTCTGGTCATTAATTGGCTTATAAAGCCCTTTACTATGGCCGTTTTGGGGTGGTTATTTTTTCGTATTATTTTCGCTGATCTGGTTGATCCGGATACCGCCACTGAATACATCGCAGGCATGATTCTTTTAGGCGTAGCACCCTGTACTGCGATGGTTTTTGTCTGGAGCCAACTCACCAAAGGCGATCCAAATTACACCTTGGTACAGGTATCGGTTAATGACATTATTATGATTTTTGCCTTTGCGCCGATTGCCGGGTTTTTATTGGGAATCAGTGATATCACTGTACCTTGGGACACACTACTGTTATCAGGTCTTTTGTATGTTGTTATCCCGCTTGCCGCAGGCATACTTACACGCCATTTACTAGACAATAACACCGAATCATTAACGCACACATTAAAACCTTTTTCTATTGCCGGTTTATTGGCAACGGTTGTTTTATTATTCGGGTTTCAGGCAAATACAATTATCGCCAACCCTTTTGCTATCATATTGATTGCTATACCACTGATGATTCAAACCTACGGTATTTTTGCGCTGGCTTATGGCGCTGCCAAAGCATTGAAATTGCCTCATAACATCGCGGCTCCGGGCTGTATGATTGCCACATCTAACTTCTTTGAACTTGCCGTTGCTGTCGCTATTTCAATCTTTGGTTTGCACTCTGGCGCAGCGCTGGCAACCGTTGTTGGGGTTTTGGTTGAGGTTCCGGTGATGTTGTCCTTGGTAGCCTGTGCGAATCGTACTAAACATTGGTTTGATTGATAATTAACTCAATAATTTTTATGTATGTGGCTTTATGACTAACACACCCAATGTAGAAAACGACCTACTACCTGCTGTTGATGAAGCAACATTATTTGCAGGAAAGAAACTCTCTCATAAGCCACGTATTCTTTTATTGTACGGTTCTTTGAGAGAGATTTCATACAGTCGTAAATGTACGGAGGAAGCCGCGAGAATTCTGGAACGCCTGGGCGCTGAAACCAAAACGTTTAACCCATCGGGTTTGCCCCTACCAGATGATGAAGATGCATCGCACACCAAAGTGCAAGAATTACGTGAACTTGCCGAGTGGAGCGAGGGTATGGTCTGGTGTTAACCTGAGCGCCATGGTGCTATGACCGGAGTAATGAAAACACAAATTGACTGGATACCATTAGCATTGGAAGGCCGGCGTACTACGCAAGGAAAAACATTAGCCATTATGCAGGTCTGCGGTGGCTCACAATCATTTAATGCGGTCAATCAAATGCGTATTTTAGGACGCTGGATGCGTATGTTTACCATCCCCAATCAATCATCTGTACCCAAGGCTTGGTTAGAATTCGACGAAGATGGTCGTATGAAGCCGTCATCTTTTTATAATCGCATTGTCGATGTCATGGAAGAGCTGATGAAATTTACGGTATTGCTAAGAGAAAACAAGGAATACTTTGTCGACCGCTATTCCGAACGCAAAGAAACGGCTGAAGAGTTTAGAAAACGCATTGACCAGCGCTCTATCTAGAGCGCCGATCAATTATTTATTCTATACGTCAACATTAATTGAGGTCTTGGCACTGCCTTTGCGTCGGTCACTCCCTGAACGCATATCAATTAATGGCTTGATATTGCGTTGACGCCGGTCTTTGCGCCGCGCGCGCCGTTCCTGACCACGACTATCCTGTTGCTCGTCTTCTTGTGCCGGTACAGGTGCTTGCCTGTGAGGCTCTTTACCGACTTCCGATCCAGCAACTGCAATCTCGCTTCTCTTAGGTTGTTTAAGCTTGGCGGTATTTACTGGAGGAAGAAATGAACCAATGTTCATAATCTACCCTCCGCTTACTTAATCTACTTATTACTGCCAAATGAGCAGCTCTTATTAAGTATAGCGGCTGAAAAGATAAAAACTTGACGGTTATTTTTAACGTTAAGCTGATTGGTAAAGTCGCGGTTCAAACAGCGCAGTATTTGCCAACTTTGGCCATTGTTTTGCCACATATAAGATGGCTAGATCAACGACAGGCTCTATAACCACAACGGTGATATAAGCTAGAGCAAACGTGTATACCGCACTGATATTTTCTGCGCCAAACCCACTGCCATAAAAAGCCCAAAAAGCCACCCAAGCGATAATACCACTTTGATAAACCGCAGAGAGTGTCAAAACATCTAGGTAACGGAGGTCTTTGTAAGCCACATTATTGGGAAGCGCCTTTTCTGCGATAAACGCCATGGCAAACAACGGAGCCAATAACGTTGTTACATTAATAAAGTACTGTGGCAAATCACCGGGAGCAAATAAGGCTCCCTGAGCCAACAGGCCGAGCGATAAACCAATCGCTGGAGGTGCAAAACCAAAGAGGAGCAATAAGCTTGAGCCAAAAATAAAGTGGACTTCCGATATTCCCACCGGGAATTTTGGCAATATTTCAAAAAATATAAACACCAATAGCGTAGTAAAAACACTTTTCCCTAAAAGTTGAACCACACCATGCTTTTTGATGCTATCAAATGATTTTTTGGCAAGAAAGCCGATGGATAAAGCTGCTGTACCGTAACTGAGTAATATTTTTGCGCCGTCAACGACACCGGGTTCTATATGCATAGTTTATTCCTTCCGAATAATTTATTGTAATTGTGAATATCAAGCAGGTTTCCTGACTTGTGTTGGCTTTTCCTTAAGGCTGAAGACCTTAAGTATTTGATGAACACCTTCCCGGATACACCAGTGGTGATCATCAGCCCTGAAATAATATTTCAGAAAAACACATACAGTTGCGGAGGCAGCGACGGCTTTTCACCGTACTTCCCTTTTACTTTGCGGTATGCAAACACTTGATGTTGGGCATGATAAAGAGCTTATAAAACAGAGTCAATTTGATGTTTCCCGAGACGCATCGATCTCTAGTAATAATGACTGTAACCGTTCGGCATAATCACCGGATTCTTGCCATAAACCACGCTGAGTTGCTTCTAATAGCCGTTCAGCCATTTCTTCCAATGCAGAGGGGTTATGTTGTTCTAAAAAAACGTGATTATCGCGATCAAAAATTAATGCCTCTGCGACATTTTGATATTGGTAATCGTCGATTAACTGAGTAGTCGCATCGTATGCAAAGAGATAATCAACACTGGCTGCCATTTCAAAGGCCCCCTTATAGCCGTGTTCACGCATCGCTGTAATCCACTTGGGGTTTAACACTCGTGAGCGTATGACTCGATTGAGTTCTTCTTTTAAGCTGCGTATTTTAGGTTGCAATGGATTGGAATGATCATTGTGATAGACTGTGGGTTCTGTACCAGAAAAGGCCGCAATAGCGTTGGTCATCCCACCTTGAAATTGATAATAATCATCTGAATCCAATATATCGTGTTCACGGTTATCCTGATTATGTATCACTGTTTCTAACTCGCTCAAGCGGTGTTGAAAACTGTCTTTAGCATCCACACCATCGCGTGATGCTTGATCTTGTCCATACGCATAACCACCCCAATTAAGGTATGCCTCGGCCAAATCATCTCGGTTTTGCCAACAACGTTCATCGATCAAACCTTGTAAACCGGCACCATAAGCACCGGGTTTACTACCAAACACACGGTAACTTGCTTCACGTCTTGCTAGCAAAGGGTCAATTCCGGATGTTTCTAATATGTGTTGACGTTGTTGAATTGCCTGTTGAATCGTATTCATTCCAGCGGGGTCATCAAAATCTGCCAATGCTTGCACTGCAGTATCATACAGTCGCATAACATTAGGGAATGCATCACGAAAAAAACCTGACACACGCAGAGTCACATCAACACGAGGCCGACCCAATAACAGACAAGGAATGATTTCAACATCGACAACACGTTGAGAACCCGGTGCCCAGATTGGCTTCACCCCCATTAAAGCAAACGCTTGCGCAATATCATCACCACCCGTACGCATAGTGGCCGTTCCCCACACCGATAAACCCAGCTGTTTAGGATAATCGCCCTGTTCTTGTAGGTGACGCTCAATCAATGCCTGCGCGGATCGTTCACCAATAGCCCAGGCAGCAGGAGAAGGAATAGAACGGTTGTCAACAGAGAAAAAATTTCGTCCTGTGGGTAAGGTATCCAAACGACCTCGCGTTGGTGCACCACTAGGACCTGGCTCAACAAAATGGCCTGACAATCCATGGACAAGAGAATCAATTTCCAGTTGCACAGAACGTTTCAGAGCGTGATGAAGAGTCTCCTTGGCATACAACATCTGCTGACGAGTTTTAGGGAAATGATCAACCTTATCACTGCGTTCATCATCACCAAGCACATATTTTTTTACCCACTGTTGAGCCAATAATTCCAAACGTTCACGTGTATCGGCCGTGGTACGCCATGGACGATCACTCACCACCGATAAGTACTCTGGTCTATCTGATTGCCAGACTTCAATATCGTTTTGTAGTGGATCGAAAAGAGTTTCTTTATGCGTGAGAGAAAGATCAGATACCAGATTGTGCAATAAACCTTGTTCTTGGGGCTGATTTCCCCGAGGCAATCGTAACAAAGCGACCAAAGTATCGCTGAGTTTTTCATCATTGGGTAAACGACCTAATATATGTAAGCCATGACGAATTTGCGCTTCTTTGATATCACACAAATAGGCGTCTAACTGGTTTAGCAAGGCATTATCATCCGATACTTTATCCGCTGCTAGCTCTTGTACAATATGAGTATCATTAAGCTTTTCGATAATCTGTTCGCGTAACCACGACTCACGTCGAACATCCATCCCCATCGCTTGGTAATACTCGTCAACCAACGCTTCCATATCAGCCAAATCACCATACACTTCTGCTCTCGTCATCGGAGGCATTAAGTGATCAATAATCACTGCCTGCGTACGTCGTTTTGCTTGTGCCCCTTCACCGGGATCATTCACAATAAAAGGGTAAAAATGTGGCATTGGACCTAATGCAATATCGGGCCAACAGGCGTTAGATAATGCTGAACCTTTACCCGGCAACCATTCCAGATTACCGTGTTTACCCATATGGATCACAGCATCCACTTGGTATTCATGACGCAACCAGAAATAAAAAGCCAGATAACTGTGCGGTGGAATTAAATCGGGGTCATGATAATTAGCGAGCAAATCGATATTAAAACCGCGCTCGGGTTGAATGCCCACAAAAGTGTCTCCGAGACGTACCCCTGATATCATTAAGCGCTGATGTCGATATTTGGGGTCCTGCTCTGGCTCACCCCATTGTTGCAATAATGCCTGCTGGCACTGTTGAGGGATTTGTGAAAAGTATTTACGATAATCATCAACATGCAAACTTTGCCAACAAGGCAAATGATGAAGTGTATTGGGATTATTAGTGACTGACGCCAATAATAATTCTATTAACGCTGTACCGTCATCAGGGATACCCGTTATTGGATAGTGATTTTCTTGCAATGCCTTTAATAACTGAATAGTTGATGACGGTGTATCCAATCCGACGCCATTACCGATACGACCGTCTTTTGTAGGATAATTCGCTAATACAATAGCCAAACGCTTATTAGAGTTAGGTTTGTTCGCTAACTGAATATAGCGAGCCGCCAATTGCGCAATGAATACGGTACGTTCGTGATGCTCAATATAGCGAACCACCGATATTTGACAACGTTCAGACCAATGACTTTCTGTTTTGAAACTAATAGCACGGGTGACTATACGTCCGTCCATTTCTGGCAATACGACTTGCATCGCAATATCACGTGCTCGTAAGCCTTGAGTATACTCTTGCCAATCTTCCTCTGTGCTACTTGATAAGATTAATTGCAAAACAGGAATTAGCTGAGTGAATGGCGAGTTAAAATGGGTAGGTTGTGATGATAAATCCGGGCTGGGCACGGTATTAGAAGCAAAACCTGTTGTATTAATCACAAGCTTGGCAGCCGTCTGTTCAATAAAATAATTCACTAGCGTTAACGATTCGTCATCTTTTAACGACGCAATAGCGATGGGTAAAACATTCAGGCTATTCTGCTCTAAAATAGAAATCAGTTGATCAAACATTAATGTGTTAGCACTTTGCAGATGGCTGCGATAGAAAAGTAATATCGCATCTGCTTGCTCACTTTTTTTTATATTTTTTTGCCAACGAACCTGCCAATCATTTAAGGTCGCCTGTGAATGCTTTAAACGTGAACCCGGCATATAAAGCATACAGTTTGGCAAATATTCAGGTTCACACCACGAGTAACTTTCCCGTAAATATTCAGTGGCGAGAAAATTAAGAAGTTGTGCATTATTAAACACGCCACCTTGGCGCAAATAACGCCAAATTCTTTGTGTTTGCTCAAAAGGCACTGATGAAGCCTGCATTAACTCACTATCTTCGGCATCATCACCAGGGACTAAGATTAATTGTCGAGTTACATCACGTTGCTGCCATGCTTTTAGTTGATCATATCCATATTGCCAATACCCTGCACCACCTAGCATAGACACAACCACTACCTTGGCTTGTTCAAGTGTTTTTTCACAATACAAATCAAACGCTGCTGGTTTTAGCAGTTGAATCCAGTTCGCTAAACGAATGGTGGGAAAGTGTTGTGGCAATTGCTCCGCCGCACTCGCCAGTGCGGCTAACACGCTATCCGCGGCAGAAAGTACGATAATATCACCAGGTGACTGGTCGAGATCAACAATACCTTCATCATCCGTGAAGCCACCGGGTTTTGATGCGAGTAAGTGCACGCTAAAATGTTCCGCTGCGACTTATTGAGTGACTAACTCTGCTTGTTGTAGTGCGGTGTTAATCTTGCCGTGCTCAATACCTTTACCAATAAACACGAGCTGAGTTGCTCGAGGTTCATCCACTTGCCATAATCGATCAAAATGTACATCAAGACGCTGACCAACGGCTTGTAGCACTTGGCGCATAGGTTTACCGGGTAATGCAGCAAAACCTTTAGCCCGATATATATTATGCTTAACGAGTAAATCACTTAACACCGCTTGTAGCTTATCGCCATCAACTTCTCCAAAGTGAACAACAAACGAGTCAAAATGATCATGCGCGTGATCATGGTCATGACCGTGTTCATGATGATGATCGTGATGGTTATGCACAGCGTCAATACGGTCTTCCGCTGCAGACTCTATACCCATCAAGGTGTTAAGTGCTGCCTCACCCTGCTGGGTATAAATTGTCTTCACTGCGGCGGGTACCTTAGCCTCAACAATAGACTTTACGTAGCTGCGCCCCGCTTCATCCAACAAATCATTTTTACTGACAACAACAAGATCAGCCGCACTGAGTTGATCGTCCAACAGTTCTTTTAGACTGGACCCATGATCAAGATTCTCATCCGCCAAACGCTGTTGCTGTATTTGTTCCTCATTATCGCCAAAACGACCCGCGGCAACCGCTGGACCATCGACCAATGTAATCACAGCATCCACGGTAAAATACTGTTTAATTTCCGGCCAATTAAACGCTTGCACCAACGGTTTGGGCAAAGCGAGACCGGATGTTTCTATCAAGATATGATCAATATCATCTCGTCGCTCAACCAATTGCTGCATCACGGGTAGAAATTCTTCCTCTACAGTACAGCAAATACAGCCGTTAGCCAGCTCGTAAATACCATTTTCACCGTCAACACCAACCCCACCCTCACCGCAATCAACAGGACAGCTACGTAGTAAATCAGCATCAATATCAAGCTCACCAAATTCATTCACAATAACCGCTATACGCTTGCCTTGTGCTTGTTTAATTACACTGGACAAGAGTGTCGTTTTACCGCTGCCTAAAAAACCAGTTACCACGGTCGCAGGAATTTTTTGTAATTGCATGATGAACCTCAATGTTTATTTGAATAACAATAAAGTTGTTATAAATCAATATTTTATAGATTTTTTCTAGAAGAAAACCTAACGCTTAAATAGTCAATATAGGCGCACATAGTAGTGATTTTTACGTAAAAAATCGACAAAAAAACAGGTCAATACTGTTAAGATGGAGACAAAGCTACGATAATACAATCTCTATAGATGTTGAAACATACCACCACCAAATAGTAAAAAATATCGAATAATGAATACCTTAGAAAACGTACCTGAAGAAGTTGGCGTACTTATTTGTGGACACGGTAGCCGCGCTAAAATCGCCGCAGAAGAATTCGGTTTATTAGCCAAAGGCTTACGCGAGCGTCACCCGACACTCAAAGTGGAATATGGGTTTTTGGAATATTCTGCACCCAATATTCATATGGCACTAGACCGTTTGTTAGCACAAGGGGTCACGACAATCTATGCGGTACCGGGCATGCTATTTGCCGCCACCCATGCGCAAAATGATATTCCTTCGGTATTAACCACCTATATGGAAAAACACCCCGGATTACGCATTGAATATGGTAAAGAGTTAGGGCTTCACGCCGAAATGATACAAGCCTTCCAAAGCCGCGTATTAGAAGCACTGGGCATGGCGAGCTATCAAGACGGTGATTTATATGACACCATGCTAGTCGTCGTTGGACGAGGTACATCCGTTAGTAAGGCCAATGCAGAAGCTGCAAAATTAACCAGAATTGTCTGTGAAAATTTAGGTTTTGGCTGGGCTGAAACCGTTTACTCCGGTGTCACTTACCCTTCTGTGGGGCGTGGTTTAGAAATGGCCGTGAAACTGGGCTTCAAAAAAATCGTCGTGGCCCCGTACTTTTTATTCGGTGGCCGATTAATTGATCGCATTCACGCCTATGTCGATACTGTTGCGCAAAATAATCCCGATATCACCTTTTTTAAGGCGAACTATCTAAAAGATCAAGCACACGTCATTAATACCTTTTCTCGGCGCATTGAAGAAACCATTGCCGGGCCACAGCCGGCACAAACGCTAATGGAAAACTTCAAAGAACGTTTAGCCAACGGTGAAGTCGATGTACATCATCACCATGCAGAATTTCAACCGGAAGATAACTCCCACGACCATGAGCATTCTCACGATCACGGGCATGATCACTCACATAGTCATTCGCATGCTCATTCTCACTCACATAGCCATTCTCAGTCGCACAGCCACTCTCATGCACCCTATAAGCATATAGGACACCCTAATGGCCCACGTACAATGATCAATGATAACCTCTGCTGTTGTTTTATGTCGCAATTTCCGCAACATGTGATTGATGAAGAAAAAGCCAAAAAAAATGAAGTGGATGGCGTGCCTAGTTGTAAAAAAAACTAATCGTTATTTTTTTACTTTACGTTTTGGTCGAAAAATATGTGCCTGTGTTTCGTCATACAAGTAAGAATTGTGAAAATCATCGGCGTCTAATACATAGCCAACTAGTATCAGTGCCGTACGGGTAAATTTTTTATCACGTACTTTCTTAACAATATCTTTTAAGGTTCCCGTCACTTTTTCCTGATCTTGCCAAGAAGTACGATAACAGACAGCGACGGGACAATTTTCACCGTAATGGGGAATTAATTCATCAACAATTTTGTGAATGCGCGTAATGCCTAAATGAATTGCCAAAGTGGCGCCACTAGCAGCCAGTGAAGGCAAACGCTCTCTTTCAGGAAAAGGAGTTTTACCTTCATAACGCGTCATAATAATAGTTTGAGAAACACCAGAAAGTGTTAATTCTTTACCCAACCATGCAGCCGATGCTGAGGTCGCAGTAACACCGGGAATAATTTCATAGTTAATCTTTAACATTTCCAACTGGCGAATTTGTTCGCCAATCGCACCGTACAAAGAAGGGTCACCTGAGTGTACGCGGGCAATATCTTTGCCCGACTGATGCGCCTCTTGAATATGTTGAAGAATATCATCCAAATGCATCGGCGCTGTATCGAGTATTTTTTCTGCCGTTTGTTCAACATCAGCAAAAACATCTCTGGGCACCAATGATCCTGCATAGAGAATGACCGGGCAAGTACGAATGAGACTTTGTGCTTTTACGGTAATTAATTCCGGGTCTCCTGGCCCTGCCCCGATAAAATAAACTGTCATAATATTTTCCTAACTTAATCAAGACTGTTGTTATATCCCATACTAAAGCTTTTTAGAATAACCCCTAGGTGTATAAGCCCACTCATTATTGTCATAGATAATATGTTTAGACTCAATATTACCTACAGTCACTAAGGTAAACATATCAACATTGTCTGAATGCAATTTTTCTAGTGTAATGGTACTAACATATTCATTTTCACGCGTGAGTTGTCGCCCCAAAAAGACAGGCGTTTGCTTAGGGCGATACTGTAATAAAATATCGCGAGCCGCGTTAATTTGCCAATCGCGTTTTTTTGATCTTGGGTTATAAAAAGAAACCACAAAATCCCCCTGTCCACAGGCATGTAAACGTTTTTCAATCGTCTGCCAAGGTGTTAGTAAGTCCGACAATGAAATGGTACAAAAATCATGGCCCAGCAAAGCGCCCGCTTTAGCCGCTCCCGCTTGCATCGCGGAAATACCCGGTACGACTTCAATATCAACATCCAGCCATTCCGGATGTTGTTCTTTGTTTTGTAATTGCTGATCTAACAACTCAAACACCAACGTTGCCATAGCATATATACCAATATCACCACTAGAAACTAATGCCGTCACACGACCGCTGGCCGCCAAATCAAGTGCCAGACGCGCACGGTCGACCTCCTCCCCTAATGGTAAGTCGTGATGCTGCTTATCTTTGCAGTGATCACCCAGTAATTCTAAATATAAGCCGTAACCGACAATATCTTGACTGGCCTTGATCGCGGCAACTGCTCTGGGAACAATAAGATCTTCTGCACCAGGGCCGATGCCAATAACATAAAGCTTTTTCATGAAAATTAATCACATTAAGGTTTGCGGATAACTTCTTGCAATTGCACAGGTTGCTTTTGCATGCTTGATTTTTTTGAGTACCAGTTCACTAGACTGCTTTGTCACTTCCTGCGCCGCCCACAATGCGGCTGACTCTGCCACACCATAAACACCGACGGTATTAAAGATATAATCAGAACGAGTACTTAACAGGTGGTCGACGTTAGCAAGTACCTCTTGATTAAACGTTTGAAACGGTTTATGTAATGAGTCTGCTAATGCAATTAACCCCTTTTCATCCATTTTAACATCAATACTATTAATACTGTGTATTTGTGAAAGAGTAAGTTGTGATTGCTCTAAGGCATCCATCAGTAATTCTTTCAATGCCTCTTCTGAACAGTGGCGCTCACAACCCATGCCAACAGTATAAACAGGTTGCAGATAAGGCTTAGCGGTTGTAAGTACTAATTGTGCGTGTAATTGCCTCGCTATTGTATTGGCCCAGTCATTAGCGCCACCTTCATGACCGGATAATAATGGAATAACGAATTCACCGTGTTCATCCAGAATAAGGACGGGGGGATCGTTATATTTATTATCGATCACAGGCGCTAAGGAGCGTACGGCAATGCCAGTTGCACAAATCATAATTAAGGCGCTACCCGCCTGAAAGGCTTGTTGAACTTTGTCTGTAAAAGGTTGTGGTTTAAACCATATCTCAGAGTTCGAGTTATGCTGCTGTAATTTTTCAGCCAGACGCTGTCCCGCTTCGGTCAATGCAATAATGCAAACATGTCTATTCATCAGCACACACTACTCTTAATTGCGCTCTTTTCTGGTGACAACAAATAATGAAAAATAAGGCCCGACTTCGTTACTCAAACGTCCAACGTCAGAATATATTGCTTCATTTTCACGGCCAATATACTCCAGATACTGCGCATCATCACTACGTTGAGTAGCCACCAGTGCTTTCAGTATACGTTCACGCGATTTCCCTGCTTTCATAATCACCACTGAATCATAATGTATCAAGGTGTCTTGTATTTTTTCCAAACTATGACGACCGCTGACAACCGCAAAAGATTCTTTTAATAATGTTAAAGGCAATTTCAAAGCTGCAGATGCTGCATGCACAGATGAAATACCTGGCACTACTTCACAAGTGACGCACTTTTGCAAACGTTCTAACAGATAAGTAAATGATCCAAAAAACAGCGGATCACCTTCGCAAAGAAAAACAACCCGTTTACCCGATTCAACGGCTATTTTAATCGTTAGCGCAGCTTCATCATAGACCTGATTGGCAATCGTTCTATCATCACACATCGGCATAATTACCGGTATATGTTCTTGCTGTTCGCTGTGTTTAAGAACATCTCTGGCAATAAATTTTGCTTGCGAATGACCTTGTTCGTTGGCAATATAACTGATGACATCTGCCTGTTCGATATATTTTGCCGCTTTCAATGTGATTAAATCAGGGTCACCTGGACCAACGCCAACACAAATGAATTGACCAGTAACATCCGTCATGATGAATGGCTCTCTCGTTTAGTAAATATAAAGATTTCAACCGGTAATTTAGCCGTATACTGTAATGCGTCTTGTTCAAGATGACCACGCTTAACACCAATCTCTATCGACTCTACCTGATGTGGTAACAAAGTGCGAGAAAATTGATGGAGCTGTTGCCGAGTACTTTCGGTTACAGAACTAACGACCAAAATTCCTGACAAAGGTAGTAAGGGCCAAATCAACAATAATAGGTTCGACAGTTCACCATCACTACCACCGATAAATACTTTTGTCGGCAGGGGCAGTTGGTCCAATATTTCAGGTGCACGACCTTCAACAACGTGTAAATTTTTGACGACACCAAACTTTTTTTGATTATGTCGCAAATACGACAAACGCTGATCGTGATGTTCAATCGCATAAATATTCGCAGCAGGTTGCCATAAACTTAACTCTATCGACACACCACCACATCCGGCACCAATATCCCATATCACATCATGTTTACACGCTTGCAATAGCGACAGGATGCTCAAACGAACCTCACGTTTCGTTATCATTCCCTTACCGGGTATATCACCTGTGGCAAAGTAATGATCGGGAATACCGGGAAACTCTGGAAAAACACCACCATCACCTTGCAACTCTATATAAGTGATATGAAGTGGGTCAAAATAGTGATCACTATTTATTAATTCAGAAACGTCAAAACGCTGAATACGCTCCTCCTGATAGCCTAATTTTTCACAAACCGTAATACTAGACTGCTCAAATCCTGCATGAATACACTCGTATGCAAGGTGATGTGGCAGGCTATTGTCGTCTGTCAGTAACAATAGACGCCGTTGCTGTCTTAAATAAGGCCTGAGCGATACCAGCGGACGGCCATGTAAGCTGACTACATGAACATCTTGCAAGGCAATACGTAAACGATGGCAGACCACCTGAAGACTAGAGACCGCCGGATAAAAAACTAAACGTGATTTGTCGACATTGTCAGACAACCAACGACCGATACCGTAATATAGTGGGTCTCCAGAGGCAAGAATGACCGTGAATTCACGGGTATGCTGTTGTAGTAGACAGGCCAATTCAGATAATTTAGGTAAAGGTATAAAGTGATAATCGTGGTTCGATAACACGCTTTTTACCGTCGCTAACTGCCGCTCTGAACCAATAATAACCCTTGCTTGTTGCAAGGCATCACTGGCCGAGGGTGTTAGTTCAGCGTTTTCGGCTACACCAAGACCGATAATATGTATCTTGTTATCACTCATATCTACGCACTAATAATACTCAGCAATATTGCAACGCAGTAATGCATTACAGCTCGCTGACGACACAGCACTACCTCCTTCTCGGCCAAGCAGTGTGATACATTCTACACCTAATGATTGATGAGCATCCCATAATGCTTGTTTAGACTCTGCAGCACCGACAAAGCCTACTGGCATACCAATAATGAGTGCTGGTCTATCCGCTCCTTGCTCTATCATTTCTAACAGGCGAAACAGTGCGGTAGGTGCGTTGCCGATAATGACAACAGCATTTGCCAAATGTGTTTTCCATAGTCCAAGCGCAGCCATAGAACGCGTTTCATTTTGCGCTTTAGCGAGATCAGCCGTACGTTTATCGTTCAAAAAACACAGTGGCTCATTTTGAATCATACGCTTGGTAATACCCTGCTTCACCATCTCAACATCACAAAGAATGGCGTTGTTATTTGCCAGTGCCTGCATACCTGCAGCACAGGCATTGTGACTAAAACGCACATGGTTTGCTAATTCGGGAATTCCCAGACTATGCACGATGCGCAGAACCACTTGTTTCTGGTATTTATCGAAGAGTGACAAATCGGTGAGCTGACGTATTTGGCGAAAACTTTCTTTTTCAATAGCAATAGGATCCGATTGATAGTTATAGGGCATTCTCTTCACCTCTATATCTTTGCAGCACATACTCTTGGCATTGCTGGTACGTAGTAAATTCACTATCGGCTTTTGGTAACGATGGTCTGGATAACATAAATACTGGAATTTTACGTTCTCTGGCAACCACTAATTTTGCCGAAGTAAAATCACCACCGCTATTTTTACTGACCACAACATCGATATTATGTTGTTGAAATAACGTGTTTTCATCAGCCAACATAAAAGGACCTATCGCTTGAATCCAGTGGATGTTAGAGGGTAATACAGCCTCAGGTTGCACAGCTGTCCTTAACCAATATTGTTGTCTACTGTTTGCTAATACATTTAACTGCTGCTGCTTTAACTGCCCACAACTTAAAAAAATGCGTTCAAATGATTGTAATGCAGACACCACATCGTCCCAGCGGTAAAAAGTGTGCCAATCATCTTCATTCTGTGGTGACCATGCTTCTCGATGGAAACGCCAATAGGGAATATTACGTTGAACAGCCGCGCTCTTTGCCTTTACACTAATATTTTCTGCGTAGGGATGTGTGACATCCAAAATGGCTGAAATAGCGTTTTGTTGGATAAAAACAGGGAGGCCGCCAAACTGAGAGAAGCCACCACTGACCACCTCGCAATCAAGCTTTGGCACTCTAACCAAGCCCGCAACAGAATAAATAACCGATAGATTATTATGATGAAAAAAATCAGCTAAACACCGACCATCCGCCGTACCACCTAAAACCAGTAAACTCATTGTTGATGAGCCTCACCAAACTCAGAAGCCGTGGCGATTAACTCACCTTGGCGATTAATCGCTAATACCTCTGCACCAATATGGCTAGGGATAATATTTCTGACGACCCTTAATGCCTGCTCACAAACCAGTGGAGCTAAGTGAATATTTTCATCTTTACAAAGCATATAGGCTTCAATACTGGTATTCGCATTCAGAATCTTGTGCTGCAAACAATCACTGGCTCCCAATTGCTTAGCCAACGATGCCAACTGAGCAAAATCAATGCTAGAGACACGAATATTTAAATCCATATGGCCGTTAGCAAGTTTAGTCATTTTTCCAAAACCACCACAAACGCTCAGTTTTTTTATCGCTGAACCCTTAGTATATTTTTTCTTAAGATGTTTTAATACTGCACCGGCAAAATCACCCATCTCAATCAATGCCATATCGTGTAATGGGTATTTTTCTTTCACACAATGTTCACTACTATTACCCGTACTTGCCGCAATATGCTCAATATGATTGGTATTAGCAACGTCAATACCTTGGTGAATAGACGCAATCCAGGCCGCACAAGAAAATGGGCGCACGATACCTGTAGTACCTAATATGGATAAACCACCGACAATACCTAAACGAGTATTCATGGTTTTTTTAGCAATTGACTCTCCGTTTTCAATCCCTATCGCAACAGTAAATCCTTGTCGATAACCATATTTTTTAGCGCAGGCGTACAGATTTTCACTAATCATTTTTCTTGGCACAGGATTAATCGCAGGTTCTCCAACAGGAAGCCTCAGTCCCTCTCTGGTAATAGTGCCGACACCCTGTAAGGCGTTAAATTCTACGGCATTTTTTTCTATCAATTGTAACTCAACATAAATACGTGCACCGTGAGTCACATCAGGATCATCACCCGCATCTTTAATGGTGGACACAACGATGGTTGGATCTTTTCTATCGATTGATACCGTTAACTCTACCGTTTTTCCTTTAGACAAAGTAACACTGACCGTAGCTAGCGCATGATTGGCGAGCAAATACTCTGCCGCGGCAACCGCACAAGCCGCTGCACAAGTGCCCGTCGTTAGACCGGTACGCAGTGGTTTGTTATCTTCACTACTTTCTTTCCACATAGTTTATATCGCGTGTGTACACGTATCTTGCCGAGCGTCTATATGGCTACCTAAAAATAAAGCAGCAATCGCCTCAGGGTTTGAAGAAAAGAATAAATGTAAATAACTTGCCGTTAAAGACCCTTCACGATAAATTGGTTCACCCGGAGCTGGATGTCGCTGACGGATGCCATAAGCAATCGGTTCAGGTGTATGACTGCTGATTGAACGATGATGGGCGTGGCCACGTATCTCGCCTTCTGGCAACGGCAAGGTTTGCATCCCCTGACAACCACGTTTCCCTCGCATTGCCCCATCACCTGATAGTATTCCAACCATTGGATAGCTATTGTTTTCTAAATCCGTCAAGCGTTGCAAACAATAAAGAAAACCACCACACTCTGATAACATCGGTTTACGTTGCTGATAAAACGCTTTTATAGCCGTTAACATGGCAGTATTTTTTGATAACTTTTCAGCGTGCAATTCTGGATACCCTCCCGGTAACCAGAGCGCATCGGCTAGAGGTAAATCACTATCACGAAGAGGTGAAAAATACTCCACCTTGGCACCCATACTAGTGAGCAATTGAATGTTGGAGGCATAAATGAAACTGAAGGCCTCATCTTTTGCAACGGCAATGGTCTTACCTGATAACAAATGCACGGGATCAGGCAATATTGCTGGATAAAACGCTACTGGCTCTAAAGCACTAATCCAATCAGTCGCCCCCGTGGACGCCAAATAATCACTACTCTTATCAAAGCGGTGCTCAAGCACATCGGTGATTTCTTCTGCTTGCACCAACCCCAAGTGGCGCTCAGGCAAAGCAACATCACCTGAACGTTTAAGTGTAGAGACCAACGGTAAAGACTCGGGCAAAGCATCTTGTATTAACTGTTGGTGTCGATCCGAACCGCAGTTATTGGCAATTAAACCAGCGACCTGAATATCATCACGAAACGTTGCTAATCCCTGAGCAATAGCAGCCGCCGTTTGTGCCATGCCTTTAACGTCCATAACAATGACTAGAGGAATATTAAATCGTGCTGCCAAATCAGCACTAGAGGGCTCACCATCAAACAGCCCCATAGCACCTTCAATAATAATTAAGTCCGCAACCAATGCAGCCTTGTAAAGTTCATTTTGGCAATAATCCTCACCTGCCATCCACATATCAAGTTGTTCAACCGGAGAGCCAGAAGCTTGGCTTAGTACTTGCGGATCTAAATAGTCTGGCCCGGTTTTAAAAACTCTAACAACTTTTCCCTGTTTTTTTAATAAACGCGATAGACCGGCGGTAATTGTTGTCTTCCCCTGGCCTGACGCTGGAGCGGCTAAAAAAATAGCGGGACAATAGGCGCTAGTCATGGTGAGCATCCGCAAAAATGTGCAGTAAAAAAATTTTATCCGCCATTAAAACTCAATACCCGCCTGCGCCTTAACCCCTAATCTAAAAGCATGGCCTTCATCTTGAACGACAGAAATAGTATCGGCAATATCTTGTAATGATGATGCCATTGTACGGCCCGTAATAATAACTGTTTGCATTTTGGGACGACTTTTCAAAGCCGTGATCACCGGTTCAACAGGCAAGTATTTATACTTGAACATGTAACTTAATTCATCAAAAACTAACATATCGTAGCTTTCATCAGCTAATAATTTTTCTGCTATTTTCCAAGCTGTTTGTGCAGCAGCCATGTCTTGACTTTTGTCTTGAGTTTCCCAAGTAAAACCGTACCCCATAACAAACCAATCAACACGAGGATGATCTTTGAAAAATTTAAACTCGCCCGTTTCTGTACGGCCTTTAATGAATTGAATAACACCACATTTTTTGCCATGCCCCAACGCTCGCGCCATAGTGCCAAAAGCCGAACTACTTTTACCCTTGCCATTCCCTTTGAGTAAAATCAATACACCGCGCTCTTCTGTCGCTTTGGCAATTCTTTTATCCATTACCGCTTTTTTTGCCGCCATACGTTTTTTATGTTTTTGATCAGTCATTAGCAACCCATTACGTTAATAATGAAACATATTCTGCATTGAAAAAACGTGCAAACTGCTTAGCTTTACCGCGCTTGACCTGAGATTGCTCAACATCAATGACCACACTATCACCTTGCAAACAGTTTTTATTATTTACAGTGCTAACTCTGCCGTCGGTAATAATATAATTTTTAAATCGTAAGGATGAATGCTTTTGCAATTGCTGCTTTTGAAACTTTTCCGCTGTTAACAGAGCCAAATCTATGGGGGTTCCTCCTCCCGCTTTAATTGAGTTTAATAGCTGATCTATAGCCTTTGGTGCACGGCGCAGACTAACTAACATACTTACGGCTTGATTACCGAAGCCCAATAATGCAAATTGTTCACGTTTAAGATAAGCCGCTTCGGCAATGTGTGTTAACACCCCTTTTGCTGCTGCGATCGTATTATTCGCCACAGTAGAGCCAGAAGTATCTAACAACACCAAATGAATAACGGTTTCACCTTGCTTTTTTTTTTGAAAATATAATTTTTTAAGGGGCCATGAACCACGATTAGCCACAATAGAGGTAAACCAATTCACTTTGTTATTTATCGTTGATGTTTGATATTGACCACTAGCCGCACCTTTTATTTTATTGTTAGCCGAGGAATGTGATGATCGCACTGTCTTTTCACGCATCAAGCGATTAAACGTTGGTAATTCCAAGCCATTAATACGCTGTGTTGATTGAGCGGTCTGATCTGCTGGCATAGCACCCCAATCACCTTGTTTTTCTTTATGCTGTTGGCGGCCTTCATCCGGGCGAGAGAATGGTGGTGTTTGTGGCGGGGTTTGACTGGGTGAGTCATTGCGTCGATGGGCAAGCACCAGCGCTTCTACAGCCAGCACGTCCTCCCGCGTCACTTCTTGATTTCCAAGATAAGCCGAATGAGAAATAGCCGCTTGTGTCCACACGATATCGGCACGCAGACCATCAACATGAGCCTCCATACAACGTTCAGCAATCAGGTGTCGACAGTGATCAGGGCATTCTACTGTCGGCATTTTTTTTCTTGCCTGCTCGATCACATGGGTTAGTCGTTGCTGTTGATCACGATACGCTGTTATAAATTCATGTGGATTTTTATCAAACTGTTCACGCCGTTTAACAATATCAATACGTTCATCTGAAGTGTATTGATCCGATAAAGTAATAGACAAACCAAAACGATCCATAAGCTGAGGGCGCAACTCACCTTCATCCGGATTCATAGTACCCAATAAAATAAAGTCTGCAGAATGTTGATAACTAATTCCGTCACGTTCTATAACGTTGATTCCACTGGCTGCAACATCTAGCAATTGATCGACCAGATTGTCCGGCAGCAAATTCACCTCATCAACATATAAGATGCCCTGATGAGATTTAGCAAATAATCCGGGCTGAAAAGCAACATCTTTCTCTGTTAATACTTTTTGCAAATCAAGCGTGCCTATCAACATTTCTTCTGAAGCACCCAAGGGTAACGTAACGAATGGTGTCTCAGTATTGCTATCTTGTTGAGGTAAAATATCAGCTAGGCCTTTAGCCAACGTAGATTTTGCAGATCCCCTAGGACCACACACCAACACACCACTCACCAGCGGGTTAATGGCCGCTAAAAGTAACGCTAATTTAAAGTGTTCTTGACCGGATATTGCAGAAAAAGGAAATAAATGACGTGGCTCAACAGATTGAGTGTTTGCAATACTCTCGTCGTTATGAAAACTTTTCAATCAATCACCTTATTAACACTCACGAAGTTACTGGCGATTTTAACAGTAAACACCCGGTAAATGAATACTGGGATATATTAGCAAGTAGTCGCAAATACCGTATAGTTAAAAAAAGATATTCTTATGGGTATTAAGCGCCGTTGCCATCTGGCAGCCATTGAAGTTTACTTTGCAGCTCAACCACACCACCAATAATCAATAGGGTCGGGGCATGAACCTCCTGATTCCTGATTATTTCTGGCAAGGTAGACAGTGTACCGCTGATCACTCTCTGCTCGGGTAAGGTACCTTTTTCTATCAGGGCGGCTGGGGTATCGGGATTACGACCACGCGCTAAAAGCTCCGAACAAATGGGATTTAGATTAATTAAGCCCATATAAAAAACGAGTGTTTGATGATCATCTAATAGCGATTCCCAAGGAAGATCGACACGACCCTCCTTCGTGTGACCCGTGACAAACCTTACCGACTGAGCATAATCACGATGCGTTAAAGGGATGCCGGAATAAGCTGCGCAGCCTGATGCAGCGGTAATACCCGGTACCACTTGAAAGGGAATATGGTTTTCAGCCAGCAAGTCAATCTCTTCCCCACCACGCCCAAAAATAAATGGATCACCGCCTTTTAGGCGCAATACACGCTTACCTTCTTTTGCCAAATCAACTAACAACTGATTAATTTCTGGTTGTGGCACGGCATGATCATTGCGGCGTTTACCAACATAGATGCGGTCAGCATCACGACGCACCAAATTCATGACGGCATCACTCACGAGACGATCATAAAGCACAATATCCGCTTGCTGCATGAGGCGTAACGCTTTAAACGTTAATAAATCAGGGTCTCCCGGGCCGCCGCCCACAAGATACACTTCACCCTGCAACTCACGATCAGGATCATCTTCAAGTAATGCTTCTATGGATTTTTCTGCTTCTTCAATTTTTCCAGTAAATGCTTTTTCTGCTACTGGGCCATCAAAGACTTTTTCCCAAAAACGTAAACGCTTCTCTTCAGACGAAATCAAGGCCTTAACACGATCACGAAAACCACCCGCCAGCTGTGCAAGCGCACCATAGGCCGAAGGAAACATCACCTCCAACTTGGCACGAATTTGACGTGCCAATACTGGCGCATCGCCACCACTAGTGATAGCAATCATCAATGGTGAACGATCAACAATGGCAGGTGTAATAATGCTACACAAATCGGGGGAATCAACAACATTGACCGGTATTTTTTTATCTTGAGCCTGATGGGATACTTGTTGGTTAACCGAAGAATCATCTGTGGCACATATTATCAAACACCCTTTATCAAGATCTGTTGTTTGATAGTTACGAAAAAAGCATTTACCGCCACTATCTTTTACCATTTGTTGCATTTCATCGGTAATATAAGGGGCAACCACTAGTAAACGCGCACCGGCTTCTATTAATAACCGAGCCTTACGTGTAGCAATTTCACCACCACCGATAAAGAGGCAATCACGACCATTGAGGTCGAAAAAAAATGGCATGTATTTCATAAATAACTTTTATAAAATTAAAGGCTCTTTAACAGATAAGCATTACATCGAAACTTCATTAACCCCCATATAGGGTTTCAATGCTTCAGGTATAGCAATACTGCCATCTTCCTGTTGATAGTTTTCCATAATCGCTAATAAAGTACGGCCAACCGCAAGACCAGAACCATTAAGAGTATGCAATAGTTCAGGCTTACCGGTTTCTGGGTTACGATAACGTGCCTTCATACGACGCGCCTGAAAATCATTAAAATTACTGCATGAAGAAATTTCACGATACTTTTGTTGCGAAGGCAACCACACTTCAATATCGTAAGTTTTCGCCGATGAAAAACCAATATCACCACCACACAGAATAACGGTGCGATATGGCAAGTCTAACGTTTGCAAAATAGCTTCGGCGCACGCGGTTAACTCTTCAAGTGCTTTCATCGAATCTCGTGGCCTCACAAAATTCACCAGCTCAACCTTCTCAAATTGATGTTGACGAATCATGCCACGAGTATCGCGACCATGACTACCTGCTTCACTACGAAAACAGGGGGTATGACATACGAGTTTAATGGGCAGCTTCACATCATCTTGCAACAGCTCATTACGCATAATATTAGTTACAGGGACTTCTGCAGTAGGAATCAAATATAATTCGCGTTCATCACTGGTTTTAAATAAATCTTCCTCGAATTTTGGCAATTGGCCTGTACCAAATAGAGAATCCTTGTTCACCATATACGGTACATAAATTTCCTGATAACCGTGTTCGTTAATATGTGTATCCAACATAAATTGAATTAGTGCACGGTTCAAACGTGCAATACCACCGCGCATAACAGCGAAGCGAGACCCTGTCAATTTACTAGCAACATCAAAATCCAGACCATTAACACCTGCCCCCAAATCCACATGATCTTTGACGGCAAAACTGAATTCACGTGGAGAACCCCAGCGACGCACCTCGACATTATCATCCTCATCTTTTCCTTCAGGCACGGCATCGTCTGGAAGATTTGGAATTGCAGCTATCAATACTTCCAACTTGTGTTGAACAACACTTAGTGCTTCTTCTGCTTGAGCAAGCTGTCCTTTTAAACCGTCAACAGCCGCTAATAACGGAGCAATATCTTCTCCTGCCGCTTTGGCTTTACCAATATTTTTAGCGCTGGCATTTTTTTCCTGCTGCAGAGATTCTGCTTTGATTTGAATGGCTTTACGCTCTTCTTCGAGTTCTTTTAATGCGGTAACGTCAAGTTCATAACCACGTTTTGCCAATGTCTTGGCAACAGCTTCCGGTTCATTACGAAGCACTTTTGGATCTAACATAAAAATTCCAATGATTTTTGTTTAATGTAAAATTTTGGTACACAGCCAAATACTGGCAGCAACTGCAAGCAAACACCCAAACAATGATAAAAAAGCATAGGTAATGGCATAACTGCTTTGTCCTTGCTGCCATAATAAAAACGACTCTAGTGCAAATGTTGAGTAGGTGGTAAAAGCTCCCAAAAATCCGGTCATCAAAAATGGCCGCCATTCTAGCGCAAACCATTGTTTTTCGGTAATAACAACATAGCATAAGCCTATTAAAAAAGAGCCTATGACATTAGTCATCAAGGTAGCCCAAGGGACATCTCTACTTCCCACCGGCAGCAAATAGGTCGCTACCGCAAAACGACTCATTGCACCTAAAGCGCCCCCCAATGCCACTGCTAACCAAATCATATTAATTTATCTTTTGCTATCAATAGATTTATCCCTCTAATTCATGTCGTCCAAGACACGCATTAGAACAAACACCATAATCTTAATATTTATGGTTTATAGCGCTTATTTGCACTCGCTTTATCCAGTTCCCGAAAGTAGTCCAACTTTTCTTTAATCTTCTGTTCCAAACCACGCTCTACAGGATAATAATACTGCTTATCCGCAATACTTTCGGGAAAATAGCTTTCACCTGCCGCATATGCGCCCTCTTCATTGTGGGCATAACGATATTCAGCACCGTAGTCTAATTCCTTCATTAATTGTGTTGGGGCATTACGCAAATGTACTGGCACTTCGTAATCCGGTAATGCAGCAACGTCCGCGCGCGTAGCTTTAAACGCATTATACACCGCATTACTTTTCGGTGCGGCAGCCAAATACAATATGGCTTGAGCAATCGCCAGCTCCCCCCTCCGGAGAACCCAGACGTTCCTGCACATCCCATGCATTAAGACTGATCTGCAAGGCACGCGGATCGGCATTACCAATATCTTCTGTTGCCATACGCACTACACGGCGAGCCACATAAAGAGGATCACAACCACCATCGAGCATTCTCATGCACCAGTAAAGTGCAGCATCTGGAGAAGAGCCTCTTACCGCTTTATGTAACGCCGATATTTGCTCATAAAAAATATCACCGCCTTTATCAAAACGGCGTACATCGCCCAATAAAATGTCCTGAACAGCACTTTCACTAATGGTATTATCGATGGAAAAATCACTGGCAACTTCTAGTAAATTTAACGCACGTCTCGCATCGCCATTAGCGGCCTTGGCTAGTGTTTCTATCACTGATGGATCACACGTATATTTATCAGCCAAACCATGGGTTTTATCCTGTAACGCACGTTGCAATAATACTACGATGTCATCATGCTCAATACTACGTAAAACATAAACACGACAGCGTGACAGTAAGGCATTATTGAGTTCAAACGAAGGTTTTTCGGTCGTCGCGCCAATAAAGGTAACCGTACCATTTTCTACATGAGGTAAAAAAGCATCTTGTTGGGACTTATTAAAACGGTGAACCTCATCAACAAATAAACTGGTACGCCGTCCTGTAGTATCGAGCAGCATCTTTGCCTGCTCAATGGTTTGACGAATATCTTTAACACCGGCAAGTACAGCAGAAATTGAGTTAAATTCTGCATCCACTAAATAAGCCAACATTGTTGCCAGAGACGTTTTCCCTACCCCTGGCGGCCCCCATAAAATCATGGAGTGCAACTGCCCCTTATTTACGGCTTCACGCAAGGGTTTTCCTTCAGCCAATAAATGCTGTTGACCTATATACTCATCTAAGGACGTAGGACGCAAACGCGCCGCCAGCGGCATGTAGGCGGTATGATTTTTTTTATGCTTTTTTTGAAAAAGGTCTTCAGTCACCATACGCTCAATTACCGATAATCACATCGGTATTTTCAGGCGGAAAAAATTGGAACTGCTTCAGATCAATGCTGGTATTGACGCGTGTTTGACGAAAATAAAACGTTGTCACTTGTGCTAATGAATCATGCAGTGTCATGCTCATCAACTTATCATCAACAAAGTCCACCCACAAATATTCAAATAAGTCCTGAGTTTTTTTAGGGGTTAATTGATAACGAGCATCACTCACTTTTGCAATCCTGTAATACTCTGCGATTGTATCCGCATCACCGCTAAATAATACTGATGGCGTCTGTGATACACGCTGATCGTAATCTCGAATGGTCACTTGTTCCAGATCAGGATCATACAGCCATATTTTTTTTAAATCAGAAACTAATAATTGTTCGAAAGGTGCAATGGTTTCCCAACGAAAATACCCTGGGCGCAACAAAAAAAACTGGCCATTAGACTCCTGTATTGTAGCACCTTTGGCATCTGTTATGGTTTGCTCAAAATCACCAGATAAACTTTTTATCTCTCCCATACGAAGGGCAAAATCTTGTGCATCATCTGCCCAAACAGCAATAGAAAACACAAATACAAAAATAACACTTAAAATTTTCATTAAAATCTCTCAGTTAATTTTCTGTTACAGAAAATACTATCCAGTTTTACAGATAGATATTTTGCTTTCAGGCAAAGCTTACCGCATCCTGCTCTCGCCCCTTACTTGCATCCTTGCAAGCAAGGCAAAAATGCACACAACGAAGGAATTTACATATAGTAAATGACTGAGTGAGTACATTTTTAACGCTGTATGAAAGTAAAAGATCATCTATAAAATTATTTGGGTGGTGGAGGCGCAATCACCTCTCTACTCCCATTATGCCCCGCTTCGGTAATGACACCTGCTGCCTCCATAGATTCCATTAAGCGAGCGGCGCGGTTATAACCAATACGCAGCTTGCGCTGTACCGAAGAAATTGATGCCTTACGTGACTCCGTCACAAACGCAACAGCCTCATCATAAAGTGCATCACTTTCATTATCAGAATCACCATCACCTTCGGTTGCCATACCGGGAACAGGAATACTGTTATTAGTATCTTCTACAATACCATCAATATAATTGGGTTCACCACGCTTCTTCCAATCAGCCACTACTTTATGCACTTCGTGGTCATCAACAAACGCACCGTGAACACGAATAGGCACACTGGTACCGGGAGGCAAATACAACATATCTCCATGCCCCAACAACTGCTCAGCGCCCCCTTGGTCAAGGATGGTACGTGAGTCTATTTTTGATGACACCTGAAAGGCAAGACGTGTAGGCACATTCGCTTTAATTAATCCGGTAATAACATCAACAGAGGGTCGCTGTGTGGCTAATAACAAATGAATGCCTGCTGCCCTAGCCTTTTGCGCAATACGCGCAATTAATTGCTCAACTTTTTTGCCCACGATCATCATCATGTCAGCAAATTCATCAATAACTACAACGATAGCAGGTAATGTTTCAAGATTCGGCGCTGTTGGGACATCGTCTCCGGCAATAAATTCTTCTTCCGGCCTCCATAATGGATCGGGGATCGGCTCACCCTTTTTATTAGCCTCTGCGACCTTACGGTTATAGCCAGCAAGATTCCTCACGCCCAAGGCTGCCATTAATTTATAGCGCCGCTCCATTTCACCCACACACCAACGCAAACCATTAGACGCATCATTCATATCTGTCACGACCGGCGTTAACAAATGCGGGATACCTTCATAGACTGATAGCTCAAGCATCTTGGGGTCCACCAAAATCAGGCGCACATCTTTGGGTGATGACTTATAAAGTAAACTCAACAACATCACATTAATACCCACAGATTTACCCGACCCTGTGGTACCTGCAACCAACAAGTGTGGCATTTTTGCCAAATCGGCAATAATAGGTTCGCCCGCAATATCATTACCCAGAGCCAAAGTTAGTGGCGACTTTGATTTGTCATAGACTGATGAAGACAGTACTTGCGTGAGCCGCACCATTTCTCGATGTTCGTTAGGAATTTCAATACCAACCACTGACTTACCCGGGATCACTTCCACCACACGCACACTGACAACGGCCATCGAACGCGCAAGATCTTTTGCAAGGTTGGTGATACGACTGGCTTTCACACCAGCCGCAGGATGGATTTCAAAGCGAGTGACTACTGGCCCGGGAAGAACAGATACCACTTCAACAGAGACACCAAAATCTTGCAGCTTCAATTCTAACAGTTTTGACATGGCTTCAAGCGACTCTTCTGAAAAACCTTTTTTATCTGCAGGATCAACAGGGTCTAATAAATTAATCGCTGGCAATTCACCACTGACTTCAGCATCAAATAATTGCGTTTGCTTTTCTTGTTGAACCCGTTTACTTAGGGTTGGTTTAACGGCAGGGTGTTCAATTACTGGCGGAACACGCTCTTGCATTTTCATTGACTGTCGTAGAATCGCGTCTTTACGCAATTTGCCCGCCGCTTTCGCTTGCTGCTCATCGTGTTTTTTACGAACATAACGCTGACAACGCAAGGATACATACCCATTAATTTTTTCATACGACAATAAAACAATATTGCCGATACCATCAATAACCGTTAGCCAAGAAAGATTCGTGTATATAGTAAAACTGAATACTCCTAATACCAGAAACAATAATGTAGCGCCGACAAAACCCAGGGCACCTTCGGCACCCTCAGCAATGGCAATACCAGCAACACCCCCATTCGAAAAAGGTAAGTGACTTTGTTCACCAATCGTATGAATAGACAACAAACCTGTCGCAGAAATTAACAATACCAACAAGCTAAATGCTCGCACACCAAAAATCATTCCATCAAAAGGCTCTGGATTGTGACGCTGTTGGAACAGTTTCCAAAGGCGATAAGCAATCATTAAAGGAAATAAATAGGCGGCATAACCTAGAAAAGAAAAAAAGCGGTCTGCCAACCAGGCACCCGTTGGCCCCAGAGTATTCTGAACAATCGTATTAGTGCCTGTACTCGACCAGCCATGTGGGTCGGACGGTGAATAAGAAGCAAAAGCTAGCAATAGGTAGACACACACCAATAGCCATGCGGTCAGGGCTCCTTCCTTTAGGATACGCAAAACCAATAATTGTGCAGATGATGAACCCACTAAATTCCCCCCGGGTCAAAGACAACGTTCTATTCTACCAAAACTCGACACAAGTACTTAGTAGCTGTGTTATTATGCCCCGCTATTGTAAACCCTAGAATATTTTTTACTAGGCTATTCATACAGTTATGTCAGCTAGTCATCTAAAATTAGTGAGCTATTTCAAATGATCGTTAACAAACACCACCGTTTGATTATTCTGGGGTCGGGCCCAGCGGGTTATACCGCCGCTATTTATGCGGCCAGAGCCAACTTAAACCCGATGGTCATTACGGGTATGCAGCAAGGTGGTCAATTAACCACAACCACTGAGGTTGAAAACTGGCCCGGCGGCGTTCACGACCTTCAAGGGCCAGACCTGATGGTTCAAATGCAGCAACATGCGGAGCGCTTTGATACACAAATTATTTTTGATCACATTCATGAGGTCGATTTAAAACAACGCCCTTTTGTCATCAAAGGTAACGATACGTATACCTGCGACGCTCTGATTATTGCCACGGGTGCCTCAGCGCAGTATCTGGGTCTGGAATCGGAAAAAGCCTTTATGGGTAAAGGCGTTAGCGCATGCGCGACCTGTGATGGCTTCTTCTACCGCGATCAAAAAGTCGCGGTTGTCGGTGGTGGCAATACCGCTGTTGAAGAAGCACTTTACCTGTCTAATATTTGTAAAGAGGTGGTTTTGGTACACCGGAGAGATAGCTTACGTGCCGAAAAAATCCTTCAAGACAAGCTGTTTGATAAAGAAAAAAATGGCAATGTCACCATCAAATGGAATCATCAGCTCGATGAAGTACTAGGGGACCAAGGTGGCGTCACTGGCATGCGCATCAAAAGCACAAAAGATGACAGCACTATGGAAATTGACCTGCAAGGGGTATTTATCGCTATCGGCCATAAGCCCAACACCGATATGTTTACAGAACAACTGGATATGAAAGATAGCTATATTGTCGTTAATAGCGGTTTAAATGGTAATGCAACCCAAAGCAGTATCGAAGGTGTTTATGCGGCAGGCGATGTCGCTGACCATATCTACCGTCAAGCCATTACCTCCGCGGGTTCGGGCTGTATGGCCGCGCTGGATGCCGAAAAATATCTTGATCAATAACTCATCATTACACAGAGTATTTGAAGCGGCGTAGAATTGGCAATATATACAAAGCGTTAAGGGAATAACGCTTAATCAGTCGACCAGGCTATTGACACATACGGTAAAACCACTCCATACGTATAGCCTGCATCCAGGTTGGCGCGCGACTCTCAACACCAATAATAAAATTAATAGATGCCCCCACACACAAGGCAACCCCCCTTCTCTAAACCAGATTTTTTCAAATACCCTGCAAACACTTCCTGACGTGGGGAACCAACGGCTAGGAAAATATAATCTGCTTGGTAAGCCTTAATGTCTTGTATAGCCTGCTCCACCTCTTCCGGCTTATCAATAAACCCCATACTAGGATTTAGATGATGTATGGTCAGTTGTGGAAAACGCGCTCGCAACAACTCCACCCCGGCTTCATAACAACCAAACAGTAAAACACGTGATTGAGGTGTTAAGGTGTGTTGAAACAAATACTGCGTTAAATCACTGCCAGGAACGACCGCTTTAACGGGTTTACCTACTGTACTCAATAACTTCTCGACAATACGGCTATCACACAAGGACAAATCAGCATCTTTATAAATGGGTAGCAAATACTGGTTAGCACGTTCACAAAGACGCGACAAATGGTCCATATTGGGTGTAATTACATAAGCAAATTTAGACCGTTGACTGAGCAGTTGCACTTTTTCAGCAGCTTCTTGCAGATCAAGATTATCAAAATTGGCAATAACGGTTTTTATTACAGGTGTGTCAGACATAGGTGGGAAGGCTATCATACTCTTGTATGATAACCAAAAAGATCGTGTTTTACTTGGTGATCAACCAAATGGCGTGAAGAATGCCTGGAATCCAGAAAAATAGACACAAAACAATATTAATCAACAAATCTTTACCCGCACCAACTTTTAAGAAAACAGCAACAGGCGGCAGCAGTAAGGCCAAGATAATTAAAACGATTTTATTCATTCGATCCCCCGATATTATGCGTTATAGTATTAGCGTTATTATTTAACGTTCTTCTGTGCTTTATTTGAAAACGTCATCGTAGAGTGTATCAACCTCCTGTATATTTGTCATGAATCAACTGCCCTGGCTATCACCTACCCACATTGCTTTCCCAGACCCCAACGAGGCTCTGGACTATCCTGCCGGACTACTGGCAGCAGGTGGCGCATTAACACCCGACTGGCTCACGACTGCCTATTCTCAAGGAATATTCCCCTGGTATAACCATGGCGAAACCATTTTATGGTGGAGCCCAGCAACAAGAGAAATTATATATACAGATCAAATACATATAAGCAAAAGCTTACAAAAAACTTTAATAAAAAACCTCTACTCTATCAGTATTGATCGCGCCTTCGAACAGGTTATTCGAGCGTGCGCCGAGCCACGCGGCGACGATAATGAACAGAATTCGACCTGGATCAGTGAAGACATGGTTCACGCCTATTGTACCTTGCATCAACAGGGCTTTGCGCACTCCATAGAGGTATGGGATCAACAAGAACTGGTTGGAGGCCTGTATGGCGTTGCGCTAGGAAGGATGTTTTTTGGTGAATCCATGTTTAGCCGCAAGAGAGACTGTTCAAAAATCGCTCTATTTCATCTGGCACAACGCCTGAAAGAATGGCAATATGTCGCTATTGATTGTCAGATATACAGTGACCATCTGGCAAGTATGGGGGCCGTTGAAGTATCACGGGATACTTTTGAAACGTTACTCAAACACTATGTTCATAGGACGACTTGCCACTGGCAATATAATAAATCACATGAGCCATCTTGACGAAAAAATTGATCTGATTGAAGAAACGACAGAACTTGAGGAATTACAGTTTTTTCAAACCCAGCCTCATCCTTGTAGCTACATCGATGATGAAATGGCGTCTACGGTATTTTTAAACCCCAAACAAACCATCAATCAAGCGCTATACAGCCAGCTATCGGATTATGGGTTCCGTCGTAGTGGGACACACATTTATAAACCACTGTGTGAAAATTGTGATGCCTGTATCCCGATGCGTATCCCTGCCGATATCTTTCGCCCCAGTCGTAGCCAAAAACGCACATGGAACCGCAACCAAGATCTTGATGTTCGTAAAGTGTACGACATTGATAATGGCGAGCATTATAAGCTCTATGAACGCTATATTAACGAGCGACATACCGATGGCGACATGTACCCGGCTTCTAAACGCCAATTTCAGAACTTTTTGGTAATAGAATGGAATTGCTGCGTTTACTATGAATTTCGCTTTGAGGGTGAATTAATCGCCACCTCGGTTGCCGATATTATGGATAATGGCATTTCTGCCGTTTACACCTATTACGATCCGGACAAGGACAAGCGCAGCCTGGGTAGTTATGCCATTTTATATCTGGTTGAAGAATGCAAAAAGCACCACTTAGGTAGCGTTTATCTCGGCTATTGGATAAAGAGTTCCAATAAAATGAACTATAAATCCAGTTATCGCCCTCTTGAAATTCTTTCCGCTAATCGCTGGGTTCAGGTCAACTAATAAATATTATTAACGACAACCCTTGGCTATTGGCGCAAATTCAGGCAAAATGCAGCGCTTTAAATTTGCAGCAGCAGGAATTTTTCAACGCATGGCAAAAGAAGACAAGATTGAACTTGAAGGTGAAGTGATTGAGACTTTGCCAAACACCACTTTCCGCGTAAAACTCGAAAATGGACACGTGGTTACTGCACATATCTCTGGCAAGATGCGCAAAAACTATATCCGCATCCTGACAGGGGATAAAGTTAAGGTGGAAATGACACCCTATGACCTATCCAAAGGCCGCATTACCTTCCGTGCCCGTTAAAGGATAATCTAGACTGTTTCCAGTTCTTTTCCTGTATCCAGAACAAGCTCGCCTTTCTTAACGGTCACTTTTACCTGACCACCATGAGATAACTCACCAAATAACACCTTCTCTGCGAGCGGCTTTTTCAGTTTATCCTGAATTAGACGCGCCATCGGGCGAGCACCCATCTTGACATCGTAACCATGGTTGGCCAGCCACTCTCGTGCCTTGTCATCAATATCTAACTGCACCCCCTTTTCATCCAACTGGGATTGCAATTGAACCAGAAATTTATCCACCACGGTTTTCACCACGTCAATGGACAATGCAGAGAATTGAATAACGGCATCCAAACGATTACGGAATTCAGGCGTAAACATTTTCTTCAATGCTTCAGCACCGTCACTGCTATGATCTTGGGTGGTAAATCCAATAGAGGAACGACTCATTTCTTCGGCACCCGCATTTGTGGTCATAATTAACACGACATTACGAAAATCCGCTTTGCGACCATTATTGTCCGTCAATGTACCATGATCCATGACCTGTAATAACAAGTTAAAGACCTCGGGATGCGCTTTTTCAATCTCATCCAACAGCACCACACTGTATGGGCTTTTAGTCACCGCTTCCGTTAACAGACCGCCCTGATCAAAACCGACATAACCCGGAGGCGCACCAATTAAGCGGGAAACGGTATGACGCTCCATATATTCAGACATATCAAAGCGAATTAATTCAACGCCCATTGCTTTGGCGAGCTGACGACACAGTTCTGTTTTACCGACACCCGTGGGGCCAGAAAACAGGAACGAACCAATAGGCTTTTCTTCAACACCCAAACCAGCGCGCGATAACTTAATCGCTGTAGTCAAGGCATCAATACCTTCATCCTGTCCAAAAACAGTCATCTTCAAAGAGGCATCTAATTTACGCAATTGCTCTTTATCGTTACTGGAAATCGTTTTTTCCGGGATGCGGGCAATTTTGGCAACAACACTTTCGATATCATGAACGCCGAGTTGTTTTTTGCGTTTATTCGCAGGTTTCAGTTGTTGAAAGGCTCCCGCTTCATCAATCACGTCTATCGCCTTATCTGGCATGAAGCGATCATTAATATAACGGCTGGACAATTCCGCTGCTGAACGCAAGGCGGTATCCGTATACTTGATATGATGATGTGCTTCGAATCGCGATTTAAGGCCTTTAAGAATTTTATAGGTATCATCAACCGACGGTTCATTCACATCCACTTTTTGGAAGCGACGTGATAGTGCACGGTCTTTATCAAAGATGCCACGATACTCCTGAAAAGTCGTCGAACCAATGCAGCGCATTTCTCCGGAAGACAATAGAGGCTTCAACAAGTTGGAGGCATCCATCACACCACCGGAAGTTGCACCAGCACCAATAATCGTATGAATCTCATCAATAAATAAAATAGATCTCTCGCGTCGTTTCAATTCAACCAACAGCGCTTTCAAACGCTTTTCAAAATCACCACGGTATTTGGTTCCCGCGAGTAATGCACCCATATCCAATGAGTAAACCACACTATCTAGCAAGACATCCGGCACCTGACAATCAACAATCTGTTTTGCTAAACCCTCTGCGATGGCCGTTTTACCGACACCCGCTTCACCAACCAACAATGGATTATTCTTGCGGCGACGAGACAATACCTGACTGACGCGTTCCAATTCAAAATCACGTCCGATTAACGGATCAATTTTTCCATCCAGAGCTAACTCATTCAAATTGGTCGTATAGGCTTCTAACGGATTCACGTTACCCGAATTGGATGCTTCACCCGTTGCTGCACTTTCGCTATGATCACTCTCATCCATAGGCGCAGCATTTTCATCACCGACTTTTGAAATACCATGAGTAATGAAATTAACGACATCAATACGCGCAATATTTTGTACTTTTAACAAATAAACCGCCTGACTTTCCTGCTCACTGTAAATAGCGACCAATACATTCGCGCCGGACACTTCTTTCTTGCCCGAAGACTGAACATGAAAAACCGCACGCTGCAGCACTCTTTGAAAACCCAGTGTTGGTTGGGTTTCGTGTGTATCATCGACCTCAAAAAGTGGCGTAGTTGAATCAACAAACTCTGTTAGTTCTGTACGCAGACGCTGCATATCTGCGCCGCAAGCCTTTAGTACTTTTGATGCAGAATCATTATCTAACAAAGCCAGCAATAAATGTTCAACCGTCATAAACTCGTGCCGCTTGGAACGAGCATTGGTGAACGCGTCATTCAATGTTTGCTCTAATTCTCTACTTAACATCTTCTTTCCTCAGTTGTGATAAGACTACCCACACACTCATTCTTCATCTTCCACTATATCAATTTCACACAGCAATGGATGTTCGTTATCCCTTGCAAATTGGTTTACCTGTGCAGCCTTGGTTTCCGCAATATCACGAGTAAAAATACCGCACACTGCCTGCCCTTCCGTATGCACTTTCAACATAACCTGAGTCGCTTGTTCACGTCCCATGTTGAAAAAGCTTTCCAAGACATGAACAACAAACTCCATTGGCGTATAGTCGTCATTCATCATAATGACTTTATACAGAGGAGGTTGTTTGACCGCAGGTTTCGCTGCCTGAACCAGTAACGAATCACCATGATCATATATATTCTCGTCTCTACTTAATCTTAGTAGATGATTCCGAGGCTTACCCATATTAAATTGTGATAAAAACATCATTTTCTAATCTGCTGAAAAACTGTCACTGTCACTTTATTCATCATTTGTCAACAATCTTTCAACAAATATTTGACATTAGTGCAATGATTGCGTATAAACGGAGTCGTTCGATTAAATTTCGAACAGGTTTTGCATAATAATAACATGTATGTACCAGTCTACGCACAGGTCATACCATATACACAGCAAATAGCAGATAGGAAGTACCATGGCAACTGGCACAGTCAAGTGGTTTAATAATGCTAAGGGTTATGGGTTTATTCTGCCTGATAACGGTGGAGAAGACCTTTTTGCTCACTATAGCTCTATTGAGATGGATGGATACAAAACCCTGACAGCGGGACAAATGGTGTCATTTGATGTCATTGGCGGCGACAAGGGCCTCCATGCCACCAATATCACCTCTAACGTCACAGCATCAGGCGAAGAGACTGAGTCCAACACTCAGCAAACGGAGTCAGCGAGCACGACTAATACCGAAGATACAGACCAAAGTCATTTGGAACCTGTCTAAGGTATACGTCCTTTAGCCGTGTCTCTATCGGGTCTTTACAGCCCGAGGTTTATGTTTGTTTGCTATTTCTCTTCTCTGAATTTATTCACAGCGCATTAATGATGTTATTTAACGTTGCACTTGGACGCATCGCACTGTCGGTTAAATGAATATTAGGCTGATAATAACCGGCAATATCGACAGCAACACCCTGAGTATTATTCAGTTCATCTACAATCGCCACTTCACTGCCACGCAACGATCTGGCAACAGGTGTAAATATCGCTTGCAACTCAGTATCATCCGCTTGCTCAGCCAACGCTTCAGCCCAGTACATTGCCAGATAAAAATGACTGCCACGGTTATCTAACTCACCCACCTTGCGTGAAGGCGACTTGTTTGCCAATAGAAACTTGCCTGTTGCCTTATCCAGCGTCGAACCTAAAATGCCCGCTTTGGTATTACAAAACTTTTCAGCCAAGTGTTCTAACGACACTGACAGCGCTAGAAATTCACCCAGAGAATCCCAGCGTAGGTGATTTTCTTCAACAAACTGCTGCACATGTTTGGGGGCAGACCCACCCGCGCCTGTCTCAAACAAACCACCACCATTCATTAAAGGCACAATCGAAAGCATTTTGGCACTGGTACCTAATTCAAGAATAGGAAATAAATCGGTCAAATAATCACGTAATACATTACCTGTGACTGAAATCGTGTCTTTGCCTGCACGAATACGTTCCAGCGAGAACTCTGTTGCCGCAACCGGAGCCTTAATTAAAACATCCAAACCTTCAGTATCGTGCTCAAGCAGGTATTGCTCCACTTTTTTGATAAGCTGTGCATCATGGGCACGCTCACTATCCAGCCAAAATACGGCCGGATTACCTGTAGCACGAGCACGGTTAACTGCCAGCTTAACCCAATCTTTAATCGGTGCATCTTTTACCTGACACATCCGCCAGATATCACCCGCGGCAACATCGTGTTGCATTAACACGTTACCAGATGGATCAACGACGCGCACCGTACCTGCTGCTGCTATTTCAAACGTTTTATCATGCGAGCCGTACTCTTCGGCTTTTTGTGCCATTAATCCCACATTGGACACACTACCCATCGTGGTTGGATCAAACGCGCCAAACTGTTTACAGTTATCAATGGTTGCTTGATAGACCCCTGCATAGCAACGATCAGGAATCACCGCCTTAGTATCTTTTAGTTGACCGTCAGAACCCCACATTTGACCCGAGGAGCGAATAGCCGCCGGCATGGAAGCATCAATAATCACATCACTAGGCACATGTAAATTGGTAATCCCTTTATCAGAATTCACCATCGCCAATTCCGGACGCGTTTCATAAACAGCCACTAATGCCGTTTCGATGTCTACACGCTTGGCATCATCCAATTGCTGGATTTTGGTATAGACATCACCGATACCATTATTGGCATCCACACCCAAAGCCGCAAAATCATCACTGTATTTTTCAAACACGTCTTTGTAAAACACTTTAACCGCATGACCAAAGATAATCGGGTCTGACACTTTCATCATGGTGGCTTTCATGTGCAACGATAGCAGTACACCTTCGTCTTTTGCATCAGAAATAGCCTTTTCCAGAAAGTGTTTCAACGCAGCACAATTCATAACCGTTGAATCAACAACCTCTCCCGCAAGAACTGGCACACTCTCTTTCAGAACACTGACGTTACCATTGTCTGCAACATGCTCAATTTTCAAACTACCAGCATCCACTATCGTCACTGATTGCTCACTTCCAAAAAAATCACCAGATTCCATACTGGCTACATGGCTCTTTGACTCCGAAGACCAAGCACCCATGGAATGTGGATTGTTGCGAGCGTATTGTTTAACAGAACCCGGTGCGCGGCGATCAGAATTACCTTCACGTAATACCGGATTCACTGCACTGCCCTTCACTTTATCGTAACGGGCTTTTATCTCTCTCTCACTGTCTGTTGCAGGCTCTTCAGGATAATCCGGCAAGCGATAACCTTTTGACTGAAGCTCTTTAATCGTTGCCGTTAACTGTGGAATCGAGGCACTGATATTCGGTAATTTAATAATATTGGCTTCAGGTTGCTTTGCCAGTTCACCCAGCTCACTCAATGAGTCCGGCACGCGTTGCTCGTCAGTCAGATAATCAGGAAATACCGCTAAAATTCTGGCAGCTAGGGAAATATCACGTGTTTCAATGTTAACGTCTGCCTTTTGGGTATAGGCTTTTACAATGGGTAGAAATGAATAAGTGGCCAATGCTGGCGCTTCATCCGTGTGGGTGTAAATGATCGTCGGTCTCTTATCAGACATGGGGGGGTATCCTCAATAAATGAAAAGGTTCATTTAACGCAAGTCAGTGTAGTCTATAATAATGCCTTTATCGGGTTTTGAGTCTCGCTACCTGACGCCATTATTTAGGGCGCTGATACTAACACAAAACTGTATTTACCATAGTTATAACCGAGATAAGATTGCTGAATAAGCGTATGGCAAAACTGATCGTATTAAATAAACCCTTTCGCGTAATATCGCAGTTTTCTGCTTCTGAAGATAAACAGACCCTCGCTGATTTAATTAAGGACAAAGGCGTATACCCTGCTGGTCGCCTGGATTATGATTCTGAAGGCCTGCTTTTATTAACCGATGATGGTGTACTTCAACAACACATCAGTAATCCTAAAAATAAACTACCTAAAACCTATTGGGTACAGGTTGAAGGTAGCGAAGATCAATCGGCAGTAAAACAACTCTCTCAAGGAGTTAAGCTAAAAGATGGCATAACACGCCCGGCAAAAGTGGCCATCATCCCAGAACCCGATTTATGGCAACGAACACCTCCCGTGCGTTTTCGTCAACATATACCCACCCATTGGTTATCATTGACCATTAGCGAAGGGAAAAACCGACAAGTGCGTCGTATGACCGCTGCCGTAGGGCTCCCTACTTTGCGCCTAATACGCGTACAAATTGGACAGTGGTCGTTGGAGAATTTACAACCGGGTGAGAGTCGGTGTATTGAAGTACATACAAGCCAAAAAAAGAGTAAGCCAAAAGTACATAAATCACGTTCAAAATGAAGGTCTTATGAATCGCTGGAAACCTAATACTACGGTCGCTACCGTTGTTACCCGAACAAACACTCACGATGAAGAAGAGTATTTGTTAGTGCATGAAATACATGATGGCAAAGAGGTTTACAACCAGCCTGCGGGAAATTTAGATAAGGGCGAAGGCCTTTTAACGGCAGCCAAGCGTGAAACACTGGAGGAAACGGCCTGGCAGGTATCCATTGAGTCATTCATTGGTATTTACCGCTTTGTCGCACCGAATGGAGTGACCTATTTACGGTATGCTTTTCATGCACGCTCTATTATTGAAACTGAAAATACGCTAGATGAAGGGATTATTGAGGCTGTCTGGCTGACTTACGATCAAATTATCTCTCTGCAACAACAATTACGTAGCCCTTTGGTACTACAGGCCATTAATGATTACCGTTCCGGAGAATCTTACCCCTTGAGATTATTGCATGAACCCCAATAACTGATGCATGAGAATACTCGCCTTTTACCGTTTTGCACATAACATGAACACACACAAGCCCATACAGGAAACACACGTCATCGTCGGCATGTCTGGCGGCGTTGATTCGTCAGTCACAGCGCTATTGTTAAAAGAGCAAGGATATCAGGTCAAAGGCCTGTTTATGAAAAACTGGGATGAGGATGATGGCACTGAATACTGCACCGCTAAATCAGATCTTGCTGATGCACAACAGGTGTGTGATCGCTTAGGGATTGAATTACACACTGCCAACTTCGCCGCCGAGTATTGGGACAATGTTTTTGAATATTTTTTAGACGAGTACAAGGCTGGACGCACACCTAACCCGGATATTCTTTGCAATCGTGAAATCAAGTTTAAGGTTTTCCTCGAGTATGCCCACATTTTGGGCGCAGACTTGATTGCAACAGGACACTACACTCGCACTAGCCACACGGCGGGCAGCACCCATCTGCTTAAGGGCTTAGATAACAATAAGGACCAGAGTTATTTTCTCCATGCAGTAACAGAAGACGCGTTGGCAAAGACCCTATTCCCTATTGGTGAAGTGGAAAAACCCGTCGTGCGGTCATTAGCAGAAGAACACCAACTGATTACACACAACAAAAAAGACAGTACCGGAATATGTTTTATTGGTGAACGTCGTTTTAAAGACTTTTTGCAACAATATCTTCCTGCGCAATCTGGACATATTGTCGATGATAATGGAAAAACCATCGGCAAACATAGTGGTTTGATGTATCACACCATTGGGCAACGTCAGGGCTTGGGTATTGGCGGTGTTAAAGATACACCCGATGAACCTTGGTATGTTGTTGACAAAAACTTGCAAACCAATGAACTCATTGCTGTGCAAGGTGATACCCATCCGTTGCTATACCATCAGCAATTACAAGCGTCCAATATGCATTGGATCAATCCAATACCTGAGAAAAAAACGCTACGGTGCAGCGCAAAAATACGTTATCGCCAACCCGATCAAGCATGTGAAGTGCATCTGCTCTCTAATGGCAGCATCGAGGTTGTTTTTGACCAACCTCAACGCGCAGTCACTCCAGGACAATCGGTTGTACTTTACCAAGGTGAACAGTGCTTGGGTGGTGCTATTATTAATACACGTTCACAGTAATCAGTCAGAGATTGTTATGTCAGAAAAATGGAACCATCGGGTTACCGCTCTTGCCGGAGTTTTTCAGGCAGCCGCTCTTGTGCAGCAACTTGCGACCACAGGCTCTGTCAATAATAAGCAACTGGAAGTCTCTATACAGAGTCTTTTTAACCAAAACCCTAACAGTGTTGTAGATGTTTACGGCCGCTTATCTGATTTAGAGTTAGGACTGGAAAAAGCTCACCATATATTTAAGCGCAGCAACACAGAAAACGGGGACATTATCGTAAGATACGTCATGGGTATATTACATTTACAAAAAAAATTAATGAAACGCACAGATATGCTTGAGATTATTAGCTCGCGCCTACAACAAGCGCAACAGCAAGCCACTGTATTCGATACCACCCATGACAACGTTATCGCCAGTCTCGCAGATATTTATACCAGCACATTAAGTACATTTAGCTTTCGCATCCAAGTCATGGGAGATTATAATTACTTGCAACAACAACGTGTGGGTAATCAAGTACGCGTGCTACTTTTTGCTGGTATTCGCTCAGCCATCCTTTGGCGACAAATGGGGGGCAATCGACTGCAAGTTATTTTTAAACGTCAGGATATTATTACAAGCTCAGGTCAACTATTAAAGCAGGCTAAAGAAGAATTACTACACTAATCAATGAATACCAACGAAGAAAACATTGAACACAAAATTAATCAAGAAACTGCTCGTATTCACTGGCATGAATTACAGGGACACTTTGCTAGCGGAAATGTTCTCCATATCAGCACAACACTGGATTTAATTGCAGCGGCAAAAGCCATTGCCGAAGATAATACAACACAAGTTAAACAGTGGCTGGAACAAAACCTTATTCAATTTGTCAGTGATACACAGGCCAAAAATTGGCACCAGAATAATACTGAATTATGGGCTGTCGTCATTAAACCTTTGATTGTAGTTCAGGAAACAACGTCTTAAGAGAATCTATGCGTTATGAAAATAGTGGCATTAAAAAACTGGCTGGAAAGCCGTATCATTGGTCAAGAGCATCTTGTGGAACGCTTATTAATTGCACTCCTTGCCGATGGTCACCTACTCGTGGAAGGAGCACCCGGTTTAGCAAAAACCAAGGCTATTAAAGCCTTATCAGAAGGAATTGATGCCGACTTTCAACGCATTCAATTTACGCCAGACTTGTTGCCAACCGACATTACCGGTACTGATATCTACAACCCTCAGGAGCACAGTTTTGATTTTCAATCCGGCCCGGTCTTCCACAATTTGATTCTGGCGGATGAAATTAATCGCGCTCCGGCAAAAGTACAGTCTGCCCTTCTGGAAGCGATGGCAGAAAGACAGGTCAGCGTGGGCAATAAAACCTATCCGCTACCTGAATTGTTTTTGGTCATGGCCACACAGAATCCAATAGAACAGGAAGGTACCTACCCACTGCCAGAAGCACAACTGGATCGCTTTCTCATGCAGGTGAATATTGACTATCCGACCCCGGAAGCAGAAACCAAGATTCTCCTACTGGCACGATCTGAGGCAGCCGACACTGCTGTCAATGTGCCTGATCCTATTAGTGCTGAAGATTTATTGCTCGCTCGCAAACAAGTATTAGACGTTCATAGTGCGAGCAGTATCGATGCCTATATCGTGCAATTGACTGCTGCAACACGTAAACCTGATCGTGTTGATGCCGACTTAGCGCGCTGGATTGAATATGGTGTCAGTCCACGAGCCACCATTGCGCTAGATCGTTGTGCCAAGGCCCATGCCTGGTTAAAAGGTCGTGACTACGTCACTCCGGATGATATACATGCCGTTATTTATGATGTATTCCGACACCGTTTATTGATAAGTTTTGAAGCAGAAGCACAACACATTTCAGCAGACCATGTGATTACTCATTTATTACAACATGTAGCCGTTATTTAAGAATGTCTCAAATACAAAACTATCAGGACGATAAGGCATACACCTCACTGAAGAGTTTACTAAGTCTGCGCCATCTCGCACGATACATTAAACATGTACCACGTTCTGTCAATCGTACACCACTCATAGGTAGCCATAAAAGTCGTACTCCCGGTCGCGGCATGGAGTTTGAAGAAGTACGACAGTATCAAGCCGGCGATGATATTCGCACAATCGATTGGCGTGTCACCGCGCGCACACAAATCACACACACCAAACGTTATACCGAAGAAAAAGAAAAACCAGTTATTACGGCGGTCGATCAACGGCAGAGTTTATTTTTTGGTAGTCATCCCTGCTTTAAATCGGTGTATGCTTGCCATATTACCGCCTTGCTGAACTGGGCAACCTTGGAACGAGGTGATCGTTGCGGGGGCATCGTCTTAGGAAATCATAGCATTGAAGAAACACGTGCAGCACGTCACCATAAAACCGTTAATCGCTGGTTACAACAGCTAAGCTATGCCAACGAATCGCTCACAGCACACACCAAACACAGCCTATCACTCAATAATTTATTTGAACGATTATTACATACCCGTCAAACCGGTAGTAGTCTTTATATCATTAGTGATTTTTATGATTTAGACAAACACTGTGAATCGCTAATATTTCAACTTTCTCGCCATCAACAAGTGAATTTAATTTGGGTCTATGACCAACTGGAAACCGATTTACCTAAAAACCGACAACTCACGATCAGTGATGGCAGTAATAGCACATCTTTATTTACAGAAAGCAATTTAAGGCAGTACTATCAGCAAATATTTAAACACAAGGAAGATACCTTAAATCAGATTAGTCAAAAACTACAGGTGCCTTTCATTAAGGCTCCTGTACAGACACCTGCAGTAGATATTTGCAGAGGAATTCTATCATCATGAGTGCTTTACCAAATAACCCTTTAGAAAACTTAGCAGATATACGACTTCCTGACCCCATTAGCTGGTGGCCACTGGCACCCGGATGGTGGTTGCTAGCACTCGTATTGATCACCTGTTGTTTTTTGGGTTATTACACGTTGAAACACTACCGAACAAAATGGGCATATCGTAATACCGCTTTGAGCCTATTAAAAGCACAATGGCAACAACATGTTACAAAAAAAGATCAAGATACTTGCCTGTCTATGTTAACGATATTAAAGCGTTGCGCCATAACCGCCTACCCATTGCAAACGGTTAATAGCTTACATGGCTCAAGGTGGGTTGATTTTTTAAATCAACAGACACCCCGTCCCTACTTCAATAAGCCGTTAGCAGCACTGATCAATAATTTACAATACCAAGAACATGGTGTTATAGAAGAAGAAACCCTTTCATCTTTGTATATTGCCTGCCAGCAGTGGATTAAACAACATGAAGGTGGGTAATGTTTAGTTTTGCAGCCCTATGGGTTTTTATCTTTCTCCCCTTACCCTTATTGGTTTATTTTTTCTTGTCGCCCAAAGATGAGCAAAAAAATAATGGCATTATCGTCCCTTTTTATCAAGAAACACTTATATACTCCGATAGTCGCAGCAAGAGTAGTTCACCCATATTAAAAAAATTCACTTTACTCATTATCTGGGTTTTACTCGTCGCTGCCACGGCAAAACCTCAATGGCTCGGAACACCACAGGCATTAACACAAAGTGGTCGCGACCTATTACTTGCTGTTGATATTTCCGAAAGTATGGAACAAGCAGATATGGAAATTAACCGTCGCTCAGCAACACGCATAGCGTCGGTAAAAAAAGTCGTGAGCGAATTTATTGCACAGCGCAAAGGAGATCGTATCGGCTTAGTACTTTTTGGCAGTAATGCATACCTACAAACACCACTGACTTTCGACACACACAGTGTTAAAACATTTTTAGAAGAGGCACAACTCGGTTTTGCTGGACCTAAAACAGCTATTGGAGATGCTATTGGCTTGTCGGTGAAAAGCTTACAGGAACAGGATACGGCAAATAATAATCGTGTCATTATTTTATTAACTGATGGCGCCAATACCGCCGGTGAAATTGATCCCGTGCAAGCCGCTGACCTTGCCAGACAAATTAATACAAAAATTTACACCATCGGTATCGGCGCTGATGAAATGGTTATCCGTAGTTTTTTTGGCAATCGGCGTATAAACCCATCAGCTGCATTAGATGAAGACACCCTAGAGGCTATCGCAACAACGACAGATGGACGTTATTTTCGCGCACGCAATACCGATGAGCTTAACCAGATTTACCAAGAACTTAATGCCCTTGAACCAATAGCACAAGACCAACAGTGGTTTAGACCTATTACATCATTATTTATGTGGCCATTAGGTCTAGCAATGGCTTTATGTTTATTACTGACAGTGTCTAAAATAAGGCAATATTCATGGATGAATTAATGCAATTTCATTTTTTACGTCCGCTGTGGTTATTATTACTACCGGTGGCTATTGTAATAGGTATTTGGGCGTCAAAAATTGACGCTAATAATACCGGGTTTGAGAAGTGGATTGACAACGCATTGTTGCAACATTTAAAAACAGGGCAAGCAAAGCAAAAAACATCATTACCCACTATTATGGCAATAATAGCGGCTTGCATCGGTATTATTACTCTTGCTGGACCGGCGTGGCAAAAATTACCACAACCACTGCATCAATCAGAACATGCCTTGATTATCTTTCTCGATCTTTCTCCCAGTATGATGGCAGAAGATAACAAACCGTCACGCCTGATACGTGCGCGCTTAAAAATTCAAGATGTTTTACAACAACGCAAAGGAGGCTTAACGGCGCTTATTGTCTACGGCGGTGAAGCACATGTTGTTACTCCCCTGACTAACGATACGCAAACAATTGCCAACCTGCTTCATACCTTAGAACCTAATCTCCTTCCGATACCGGGTAGTAATATAGAAATGGCGCTCGAACTGGGCAATCAATTAATGTCCGAATCAGCAATTAATGCGGGTACATTTTTGATCGTTACTGACGGTATTGATCCACGCGCAGAAAAATTTATTACTCAACAAGCTGAAGCACGTTCTCTATTAATCCTTGGCGTCGGCACAGCCGCAGGGGCTCCAATACCTAGCGGCGAGAAAGGTAAAGGCTCTTTTTTGCGCGACAGTAAAGGTAGCATTGTCAGCGCCTCAAGAAATGATAGCACCTTGCAATCAATAGCTCAGAAAAGCGGTGGTTACTTTCTACCTTTACAAGCCAGCGACTCGGATATGCAATTTATTAGTCAGCACATTGAACATCAGTCTCGTCTTATCAAAAAGCAATTACAACAAGAAAACACACAATATAGTGCTGACCAATGGCATGAATTTGGCCCTACTTTATTACTGCTACTGTTGCCTTTTTACGCTTTACTTTATCGACGTGGATGGCTGTTGTGTATATGCTTTGCTACAACACCATTATTTTATAGCGACAAGACTTATGCCATGTCGTGGAATGATTTATGGAAAACAAACAACCAACAAGCCCAACAATCCTTTAACGCTGAAAACTACGACAAAGCACAACAACAATTTGATCATTCTCAATGGCAAGGCAGCGCTGCCTATCGCAATAAAAATTATGAAAAAGCAGCCGAAGCATTTGCTAAAGGCACATCTGCAACCGATAATTACAATCTTGGCAATACCCTTGCACACCTTGGAAAACTTGATGAAGCCATTGCTGCCTACAATGATGCGCTCGACAAAAACCCTGACCTTGTCGATGCCGCCAAGAACAAAGCAATTATTGAAAGACTAAAACAGGACCAGCAGCAGAACCAGCAGCAGAACCAGCAGCAGAACCAGCAGCAGAACCAGCAGCAGGATACTAAAGAAAACAACCAAGAACAAAAACAAAAAGAACAATCAAAGACCAAGGAAGACGAAAAATCTGAAAAAGAAAAAAAAGAACAACAATTAAAACAAAAAACCAACGAAACACAAAAAAAGACTGAAAATCAACAAGCATTAGAACAATGGATCAATAAAATACCTGATGACCCTAGCGGTTTAATGCGAAGAAAGTTTGATTATGAATTTCGCAAACGGCGACAACTCTACCGTAAGGGAGAGTGGACACCGCCAGAAAATAAAGCGCACTTGCGCTACTAAAAGATGATGAAAAACTATTTTTTACTCGTTACCGGACTATTTTTTTCTATGGCATTGAGCATTCAGGCACAAGGCCTTAATGTCAATGCTGAAGTGGATCGCACCAATATAGAGATTGGTGAAACAATAACGCTCACCGTGACAGCAAACAAACAAAACGCCGAGCCAATTAACTTTAATGACTTGCAAATTCAATTTGATATTTTACGACACAACCGAAGCAGTCAAATGAATATCATTAACGGTAATATAGCGGCAAAAACACAATGGACATTGTTACTTTCCCCTAAAGATACCGGCAGCTTAATCATCCCTTCATTTAATACGGAGGGCGCTTTTAGCGAACCCATCACTATTCAGGTTAACAAAACCACATCAAACTCATCAACATCACAACATGAAGAGGTTTTTCTCGAAGCGTTCACCGACAGAGATAACGTCTATGTACAACAACAAATTATCTATACTGTGAGATTATATTACCGTATTTCGCTCTCTGGCTATCAAGAAAGCAAACTCATCGTCGATAATGCTGCCATTGAGGCCATCCATGAAAGCAACTACCAAAAGAAAATAAAAGGTATCACGTACAACGTATTAGAAAAACGCTATGCTATTTACCCACAAACCAGCGGAAAACTACGCATTCCACAACAACAATGGCAACTAGAAAGACCAAGCAGAAGCTTTGGATTTGGTAGTAATAGCGTTCCATTCCGCCGCGTTACGAGTGATGCTATTCGTGTCACAATAAATCCCATTGCCACAACATCAACAGCAGATCATTGGCTACCCTCTTCAGTCGTCTCCCTATCACAACAATGGCAACAATCTATTGTGACGGCAAAAATAGGTGAACCGATTAACTATACATTAACCATAACCGCCGAAGGCTTACAATCCTCGCAACTGCCGGCTATTGAAATGAATAGCAATGAGTTTTTTACTATTTATAAAGATCAACCAGAAGCGAACAACAGTAAAACCCCAACAGGCATTAATAGCCAACTCACCAGCCATTATGCAATTATTCCTAAAAAAACCGGACGCCATTCATTACCCCCTATCCGTTTAAAATGGTGGAACATAAACACAGATAAAGAAGAGACCATAGAATTACACTCACAAAAAATAACCGTGGCACAAACAGAACTCTCTCAACAAACACTACCACAGACCATACCACAGCAAACAACAGTAGGAAGTAGCGAATCTAAAACCTCACGAGTTGACGACAACCCTTTTTGGAAATTGTTATCCGGAGTATTGAGCATACTTTTGATCACTACTATTGCTTTGCTTGCTTTACAACAATATCGACATAGGCAATTATTGGAAAACAAAGCCATCAAAGAAAAGAACAAGCAATCCAAAGTTGATCATGCACTAAAAAAACTATATCCCGCTATAAAACATTCTATCGATCAACACACATGGGGCAAACTTAGAAAACAATTACTTATTTGGGCATCATTAACCTCTAAGACAAGAATTACCCGCATTGAAAAAGTTGCCGAGTTATTTCCGGAGTTACAGGAGATGCTGCGGGCACTGGAACAAGAAATCTATAGCAATTCAAAAACTACTGAATGGAACAGCCAAGGACTGGTTGAAACCTTAAAAAAGCAACAGATAAAAACACAAAAAAAACAGCAGGGCCATTTACCGCCACTTTATCCTGAGACGGCATAGTGTCATCCTTATGACTCAGTGATTTTTAACGCTTGAATCTGGTCGCGGATAGAAGCCGCCTTTTCGAAATCTAAATCTTTAGCCGCAGCCAGCATTTTCTCTTCCAGCAATTTAATTTTTTGCGCCAATGATTTTCCTTCAAGTTCGGGATGCACTTGATAACTCGCTTCTTTTTCAGCGACTTTCCCTCGCCTACCTTTACCAATCACAACAGACCCCTCCATAATATCAGCAATCTTTTTGTCAATGCCTCTGGGGGTAATATTGTTTTCTTCGTTAAAGGCCAATTGTTTTTGACGACGACGTTCCGTTTCGTTCATCGCTCTCTGCATAGACCCGGTGATTTTATCTGCAAATAAAATAGCCTTGCCATTTAGGTGGCGTGCCGCACGACCAATCGTTTGAATAAGCGAGCGATCAGAACGTAAAAAACCTTCTTTATCGGCATCCATAATCATCACTAAAGAGACCTCTGGCATATCCAGCCCCTCACGCAGCAAATTAATACCCACCAAGACATCAAACTCACCCAAACGCAGATCACGAATAATTTCTACACGCTCCACGGTATCAATATCAGAGTGCAGATAACGCACACGCACACCGTGATCACTAAGGTATTCTGTTAAATCCTCGGCCATCCGTTTAGTCAGCACTGTAATAAGCACACGCTCGTCTAATGCAACACGCTCACGGATTTCTGACATGGCTTCATCAACCTGTGCACCTGCCGGACGCACTTCCACTATCGGATCAACAAGACCTGTTGGACGCACGACCTGCTCTACGACTTGTCCTTGATGCTCTTCTTCGTAGGACCCCGGCGTTGCCGATACAAAAATCATCTGTGGTGCTAAACTTTCCCATTCTTCGAATTTCATCGGCCGATTATCCAATGCAGACGGCAAACGGAATCCAAATTCCACCAAAGTTTCTTTACGTGATCGGTCACCACGATACATGGCTCCGATTTGCGGCACAGTCACATGCGATTCATCAAGCACTAACAATGCATCAGATGGTAAATATTCAAACAAAGTAGGGGGCGGCATACCGGGCTCTCTGCCCGACAAATACCGGGAATAATTTTCCACGCCCGTGCAATACCCTAATTCTTGCATCATTTCTATATCGTACTTAACACGCTGCTCCAAACGTTGTGCTTCTACGAGTTTATTCGCATCCCGCAATTGTTGAAGTCGCTCTTTAAGCTCGTCTTTAACTTGTTCAATCGTATCGAGGATGCGTTGACGCGGAGTCACATAATGTGATTTCGGGTAAATGGTATAACGCGGTAGCCTTTGCAAGCTTTCTCCCGTTAACGGATCAAATAGATTTAACTGTTCTATCTCGTCATCAAATAATTCAATGCGTAATGCTTCTCGATCAGAGTCAGCGGGAAAAACATCGATTACATCACCTCGCACCCGATACGTGGCACGCTGAAACGCCGCATCATTCCGTGTGTATTGAAGCTCGGCGAGGCGTCTTAAAATATCGCGTTGATTAACTTTTTCTCCTCGGTCCAGATGTAACACCATTTTTAAATAGGCATCCGGATCACCTAGACCATAAATAGCAGATACGGTTGCCACAATAATCGCATCCTTACGTTCCATTAATGCTTTTGTTGCCGATAAGCGCATTTGCTCTATATGCTCATTAATAGAGGCATCTTTTTCAATAAAGGTATCTGAAGCGGGCACATAGGCTTCTGGTTGGTAATAATCATAATAGGAAACAAAATACTCAACGGCATTATTGGGGAAAAACTCTTTAAACTCCCCGTACAGTTGGGCAGCCAGCGTTTTATTATGCACCATCACTAAGGTAGGACGATTAATTTCCTGAACCACATTAGCAATCGTAAACGTTTTACCGGAACCGGTAACGCCTAATAAGGTTTGATGCGCAAGACCATTATTAATACCTTGAACAAGGCTTTGAATAGCTCCCGGCTGGTCTCCAGCAGGCGTATAATCACTCACGACCTGAAAATCTTTGGTCATATTTATCTATATCCCCTCAAGAACGACATCGCTTATTATTCAGATTACTCTTTAGCCGTAATAACAAAACACCGATGAATTTTTTGATTTCTTTGAAAATCAGCATCTAGCGTTTTTTGGCTTATATCATCGACAGAATATATTTCACTAATGTCATTATCCAACGTAAAGCTGCGCAAGTTATTGGAAAATATCAACGTCCCGCCGGGATTTAATAAGTCCATACACCGGTGAATAATTGATGCATGATCATGCTGCACGTCAAAAACACTGTCCATACGCTTAGAATTTGAAAAGCTAGGCGGGTCGAGAAAAATAACATCAAAGCCCTGACGGCATTGTTTTAACCAAGACAAACAATCCTGTTGAACCAACTCATGACGTTGTTGTTGAATATTGTTTGCCGTAAAATTTTCTGACGCCCAGTCAATATAGGTTTTTGACATATCCACACTGATACTGGAACGCGCACCCGCTAGCGCCGCATGTACTGTTGCCGTTGCGGTATAACAAAACAGATTTAAAAACGTTTTATCATGCACATATTGTGTAATCAATTGGCGTACTGGCCGATGATCAAGAAACAGGCCTGTGTCAAGATATGACCATAAGTCTACTAAGAGGCTGGCCTTGCCCTCTTGCACAGCAATTTTTGCACGGTGCTCGTCAATATCTAGACGCTCGTATTGCTGCTTACCTTTATTACGTTGGCGGCGCTTGGTAAAAATATTATCCGAATCAATATCCAGCGCTTCCGGAATCGCATCTAATACTTCATTAAAGCGTTGTTGTGCTTTACGTTCGTCAATCGATTTAGGCGCTGCATATTCCTGCACATGCACATAGGCACCATAGATATCAATAGCCGCAGCATATTCCGGCATATCCGCATCATACAAACGATAGGCTTCGATGTTGTTCTTTTCACGCCACTTACGCAATTGCTTCACGTTTTTCTTCAAGCGATTACAGACCATCTGTGCGCCATCGCTGAGCACATTTTGCCCCCATGGGTTATCGTTACCGTTTGTAAATTGTCTTTCATCCTGCTTTAGCATTTCTTCTCTCACCAACGATGTTTCATGAATATCAAAACATACTAATTCTGTTGGAATGCTACCATTTAAAAATTTGTAGGTTTTTTGGGCACGAATTCCCAAGGTTTTTGACAAGCGTAAATTGCCAGTAAAAATGGCTGCTTGCCAACCCGTAAATTCATTACGTAGTGCTAAACCTAACTGACGATATACGGGTAATAAGGCCTCTTCTTCACCTAGACGCTCACCATAAGGCGGATTACAAATAACTAAACCAGTATTAACAATCTTATGCGTCGGCTTTTTAAATGCATTGACAGGCTTGATGCGCACACGAATAAATTCATGCAAACCAGCCAATGAAATATTATCTTCGGCCGCTCGCAGCACCTGAGGGTTAATGTCGTAGCCACGAAACTCTATATCCTGTTCACGTAGACGTTGCAAACCGGCTTCTTTACACTGGCGCGCATTCTCTAACAATGCCACCCACTGCCCTTGCGCTTTCGCATGTTTGAACATTTTCCAATGCGTAAAACTCCAACGCTCGCGCATCAAGCCCGGTGCAATATCGGCAGCAATCATCGCGCCTTCCACTAACAAAGTGCCAGAACCACACATGGGATCAAGAAGACTGCCGCCCTTGTTAGCAATATCCGGCCAACGAGCACGGAATAAAATAGCAGAGGCCAAATTTTCCTTCAAAGGCGCAATGCCTTGTTGGGTACGATAACCGCGCCGATGTAAACTTTCGCCCACAAGATCTAGGCTAATATGCACAATGCCGCGCTGTTTACCTGAGGTTAACAGGCGTGCATTAATCACAATATCCGGTTGATCACGCCGAATAGAAGGACGCTCACCCGTTTGTTCGCGAAAACGATCAACAACTCCGTCCTTAATACGTACCGCACCAAATTGCGTATTGCGAATAACGCGGTTAGTGCCACTAAAGTCAACTTTAAAGGTTGCATCAGTGCCAAAATATTCTTCCCAACGAATTTGAACAACATTGCGATAAAAGGTTTTTTCATCCGGACAAGCAACAGTTGCTAACGGCAATAACACTTTATTCGCAAGACGCGACCATAAACAAACGCGATAAACTGTCGTTAACTCGGCATCAAAATAAACACCACCGACAGTTTCTTTAGAAGATTGCACATCAAGCTGAATTAACTCTTCAAGCAATAATGATTCTAACCCCTTAGGGCAAGTGGCATAACAAGAAAATAGCGTTGTCATATCAAGCAAGGCTTCGATGTTGCATAATGGCGCGGCGCGCATCACTTACCAGAGCCGGGCCACGATAAATAAAACCGGAATACACTTGTACCAGATTAGCCCCTGCTTGCAACTTATCCACGGCATCACTACCCTGAGTAATTCCACCCACACCAATAATCGGCATATCCGGCCCAAGTTCGCTACGTAATTGTGCAATCACTTGTGTCGATTGCTGAGTTAATGGCGCCCCACTTAAACCACCCATTTCTTCACCAAAAGCATGGCCGCTAACAACGCTTTTATCCAAGGTAGTATTCGTGGCAATCACACCATCAACGCCCTGATGTAAGAATGTTTGGGCGATATCTTTGATCTCTTGTGCCTCCATATCCGGGGCAATTTTAATAAATACGGGTATATTTTTACCCAGCTGTTGGGCTAATTGTTGTTGTTTGTCCTTTAAGCCTTCCAGTAAACGCTGCAAATTTTCGCCAAACTGTAAATTACGCAAACCCGGTGTATTTGGTGAAGAAATATTCACCGTAATATAATCGGCATAAGGGTAAACCTTCTCCATAGCAATGACATAATCATTCAGCGCCTCGTCTTCAGGAGTGACTTTATTTTTACCGATATTAATCCCTAACACACCCTGATAACGACGCTGTTGAACGCGTTCAACAAAGTGATCAACCCCTTTATTATTAAAACCCATGCGATTGATAATCGCCTCATGCTCTGACAAACGAAATAAGCGTGGCTTGGGATTACCCGCCTGAGGCTTAGGTGTCACTGTACCAATTTCGACAAAACCAAAGCCTAACCGCCCTAAAGCATTGAAATAATCACCATTTTTATCCAGACCAGCAGATAAACCCACTGCATTGGGGAACGGTAAGCCTGCCACTTCAATCGATTCATCAGCGCGCTGTAAATCCGCAGGTTCACGACAAAATAACGATAATAATTTAAGGCGTTCAGCAGCTCCAAGAGAATCGAGCGATAAATCATGGGATATTTCAGGGTCTAGAGCAAACAACAGTGTGCGTAACAGAGAATACATAACAAAGAGAGGTCAAAATGAGTAAGCGGGCTATTCTATCAGCTTAGCTGCCTAGCTTGAAGTTCCTATCTGGAAGCCAGTCACTGCAATACCTATCGCAAAAAACCATATTGGTGCTAATTTTGCTTTGTAATAGAAAAAATCAAGAATATACATAAGTCGTACTATGGCAGATGATGGAAATTACCGAACCTTTAAACAGCTTGCAGATCATTTGATGCAAGCACCCAGCAATCAAATTTTTGCGATAGAAGGCTCTGCCGAAGTGGCATTAACCACTGGGAAGGATCGTGATTTAAAGGCCAAAGTCCCTGTCGATACCAGCGGTCAAGATGCCGCAGTTATTGCACGTGATAGAGGCAGAACTGATATGGAGGAGTTTAGCCATTTAACGGCTAAACAGCGCCAAAAACAAATACAACGAATGGATGCTTTTGTTAAGCAGCAAAGTATAGATGTGGCCAACACCTGGGAAAGTAAAAGACTACCCAACGTCTTTGAAGCACGAGCCAAAGCTTTGCTGGATGGCGAAGAAGCTGATAGGTACCGAACATCCGCAGGGTCTCGAGTGGGAGGTCGACGCACAGGCGGTTGGGACGAAAACATCCAAACAGAAATTGTCCACTCACGCATTCAAGGACGGCAAGAAGCTATAGACGACTTTACCGCTAACTTTGGTGATCAAACACAAACCATTAAAGACCTTAAAGACATGCACAAACTGTTAGCAATATCCAGCAGCTTGGTACGTACACCAACTACTGCTGTTGCAGGAGGCTTTGATGGAATCACAGGCGCAACTGCCGCACACCCCGGACCACGCAAAGACCCCTTAGGTAGTGCTATGGGTAATAATGTCGGTGCCAGTCCGCGTGCTCATGCACTACGTACCGGAATTATGCAGGCATTTGAAGAAAGTGCTCGCTTAGCAGGTGCAGACCTTGTCGAACGGCAAATGGCACGTGCCATCATCGCTAAAAAAGCAACAACTAATGCCTTTGAAGCGCCCACTATTCCGGGCGTGACTAATGACGCATTTTCAGGCGCAAAACGTAAACCCAATATGCATGATGGGCGAGAAGCAGATAAAGAATCTTATGGTCACACCCGCACTACTGCCATGGCAATGGCGTCACCTGACTTTAACGACTTTATTAAAGATCAAACCAGAGGCTCATCGCCTGCACGAGAATTTCCTCCGGCAAAGAAAAAGAAGCTCATCGATGAAAGCATTGTAACCACAAAATAGAGAAAGTGGCTTTACGCCACTTTCTCTATTTTGACAAAACGATTATGGTGATCGGTATGAATCACAAACGCACCCTCTATACCTTCACGGGTAATAAAAGGCTGGAGGATACTGACAGGAAAATGCACTCGGCGTCCATGATTATCCAGAGCGGATACACGCTTGGCAGAACCCTGATATACCCGCAGATATTCATCAGCGGGTATATAGAGCGAAACTTGTACTTGCCGAGTGTGTACCGATGCGTGCATTAACCTACCCTATTGCATGATTGACACACCTCCGCCAGCTCGGTTAATTCACGCATTGCCACTGAGAACATGGCAAAATCCGGAGCAGTGGAGGTTTGCAGGTCGTGAGCAATATCACGCCAGAGTGTCACCGTAACGGGGTACTCCTGCATCCATAGTTGTAATGCTTCCTCGTACTGGAGGCGTTTTCCTGCCAGCCGTAATAATGAGACCGTCATACTACGCAAGACCTTGTCGATATCGTCAATAAAGGACTCACGCGCCATCGATTGCCAAAAATCTTTAGCTTGTACATCGGTCACTGCATGTGCAAACCAGTAAAACCCAAGCTTATCTCCCAATAAGTGATGCATGTCAACCACAGCAGGAATACTCTGTTTACTATTCAGCGCAGACTCAACAATACCCAAGCCGGAGAACAGATGCCCCGGCATAGACATCGTATTGGCCAATTCGGTATCCAGACCTAGCTTTTCAAAATGTTCCGACGTTTCTTGCCAGACCGCTTTTTCTCCAGACGTCAGGACATTAGGTGCTTCGTTAATCGCCTCGGCCACAGCGACTCTAAAAATGTCTACCGTTTTTTGCATATCCATACGACCGTGATAATTGCGCAAGAACCAGCGTATACCTCGACGCACACGGCGCACCATTGTCGCCAACAAAGATAATTGATCCTCTGCAGGCACCTTATAATCCAGAGATTGTACTTTGTTGCGAAAATCATCCAGTTGAAAAACATATTTGGCAACCACATACGCTTTGGCAACGGCATACGCACTTTCACCGGTAGACTCCATCATACGATGACAGAAAGTAATGCCCATATTATTGACCATATCATTTGCCAATTGTGTCGCAATAATTTCTTTGCGCAAAATATGATTATGGAGATTGTGCTTATATTTTTTCAACATTTGCACAGGGAAAATATTTTCTACCAATGTTGACAAATAAGGGTCATCGGCAATGTCGTCGACAGCTAATGCTTCTTTCAACTCAACCTTCACATAACAATTGAGCACGGCAAGTTCTGGTCGTGTCAATGCATGATTATCGGCTGCACGATCAACCAATTCTTGATCCGAAGGAATAAATTCAAGCTCACGATTCAAACGGCCACTACCTTCAAGCGCATTGATTAAACGACGATATTCATCTAATGAACTTAACGCATCACGCTCAGACATACTGATCGATTGGGTCTGTGCATAATTATTTTTTAACACCAATTCAGAGACATCGTCAGTCATACTGGCCAACAGGCGATTACGCTGCACAACGGAAAGACCTTTGCTTGACATAATATCACTGAGTAAAATTTTGATATTGACCTCATGATCTGAACAATCAACACCCGCAGCATTATCGATAAAATCGGTATTACAAGCACCACCGTGCATGGCAAATTCAATACGTCCTTTTTGGCTTAAACCTAAATTGCCACCCTCACCGAACACTTTACAATTCAGCTGTGAACAATTGATACGTATCGAATCATTGGCTTTGTCGCCGACATCTGCATGTGCTTGATTACCACCTTTCACATAGGTACCAATACCACCATTCCATATTAAATCAACCGATGCCTTTAACAGTGCTGTAATGAACTCATTCGGAGTCAGACGATTATTAAAAATACCAAAACGGTCTTTCATTTCCCGCGATATTTCAATAAACTTAGCATCTCGAGAAAAAACACCTCCACCTTTAGAAATCAAACGTTTGTTATAATCTTCCCAACTACAACCAGGCATATTAAAAAGACGTTGTCGTTCAACAAAGCTTTTTTCAGCATTGGGGTTGGGATCAATAAAAATATGTAAATGGTTAAACGCAGCCGTTAAACGAATATGTTTTGACATTAACATACCGTTACCAAAGACAGCGCCAGCCATATCACCAATCCCGATAACGGTGAAATCTTCTTCCTGAACATTAACATTGATTTCTTTAAAATGCCTCTGCACAGAAACCCAAGCACCCTTGGCGGTAATCCCCATGCATTTATGGTCATAGCCCTGACTGCCTCCAGAGGCAAATGCATCACCTAACCAATGGCCATATTCATTGGAAATTTCATTGGCCATGTCAGAAAAAGTGGCCGTCCCCTTATCTGCAGCAACGAACAAATAAGGATCGTCACCATCACGACGTACGACATTCTGCTGCGGTATCACTTTACCTTTAATGAGGTTATCCGTCACATCCAATAGACCACTGATAAACGTTTTATAGCAATTAATGCCCCCTTCCATACAAGCCTCTCGGCCTTTTTTCATCGTAGCTTTTTTAGCAACAAAACCACCTTTGGCAACATTGGGAACGATCACGGCATTTTTTACATTTTGCGCTTTAACTAAACCCAATACTTCGGTACGGAAATCATCCGCGCGATCAGACCAACGCAAGCCGACTCGCGCCACTTTACCTCCGCGCAAATGCACGCCCTCTACTTTTGGCGAATACACAAAGATCTCATATTCGGGTCTGGGGTGCGGCACACTTGGAATCAATTGTGGCGTCAACTTAAATGAAAAATAAGATTTATTGTCTTCACCCTCTTTTTGGAAAAAATTAGTTATTACTGCTCCATCAATTAATGAAAGATACTGACGGATAATACGGTCATGATTTAAATTACTCACATCATCAAATGCTTCTGTAATTTGTTTGCTCGTCTGACGATAGGCCAGCATGGACTCTCTTGCGGGACTCCATTGCGGATCAAAACGTTGATAAAAAGCAACCACCAGCGTACGTGACAAATCAGGGTAAGCCATTAAGGTTTCGACTATAGCGGTTTTGCTCGCAGGAAATTTAATTTGTTTCATATACGCGGCATAAGCACGTAAAAGCGCAACGTCACGCCAAGACATTTTTGCTGATAGGACTAGTCCGTTAAAGAAATCGTTCTCAACCTGTTTATTCCAGATATTGATAAATGCATCTTCGAATACCTGCTTTCTTTTGTCGAATTCGACATTACTTCCTGAACTAGCTTTTAATGAAAAATCATGCAACCAGACACAGGCATCACTCTTACGTATCTTATAGGGATGCTCACCGATCACTTTTAAATTCATACGTTCAAGTACAGGAATCACATCTGACAACGGTAATGCACCTGCATAGTTGAAGACTTTGAAGTGAACAGCATCTTTATCATCAGGACAAGAAGTAAAACCTAAGGCAATGGGATTACTTTCTGACAACTCGTTAACCGTTTCAATATCACAAATTGCATCGTCAGATGAAAAATTTTCCTGATAAGCAATGGAAAATGCATTTTTATACTGAACAAACATATGCTGATATTTTTCATCGCCATAATGTTGTTTCAAAGATCTAAGGAAATGATCCTGCCATGAACTTGCCAATGCTTGAATTTCAGCTTCTAACACTTTTTCAGACAATTGCTTTTCCTTACCAGCATCAAGCCTGAAAATCATATAGGTTCTGGATAAAATAGACTCTGAATAATAACTATAAAAATCGCTGGAAGTCGCTCCAACATCATTACTGATACAATCAATCATACGTTCCCGCAATACAGTCGAAAACTGATCTCTGGGAATATACGCCATTGCACTCACAAAAAAACCATCTGTTGAAGAGCGCATAAATAATTTAATCAGTGGTCGTTCATTAATTTGTGATATTGATAATAAAATATCTTGCAGCTTCTCTTGCTCACATTGAAACAATTCATCACGAGGGAAAGTTTCCAAAACCTGACGCAACACCTTACCATCATAAATATCTTCAACAAGCTTGGACGATTGATAGATGCCTTCTATTTTTTTACGAAGAACGGGAATATTTTTCACACTACTGCGGTAAACTTGAGACGTGTATAAACCCACAATATGGTGTACGCCCGTGAAATGTCCCTCAGTATCGTAAGCCTGCACGGTGATATGATCAGGGTATGCACGGCGATGAATACTAGAACGCCTAGGTGATTTACTATATTTTAGTAACTCATCTTTAGCATGAATGGTACGACTGGCATCAATACACACATAATCATTAATATCGTTGGTTTTACTTAACAAACCGTAGGTTTTGGAAAATTTATTAGGCGACTTTTCATCTTTCGTAAATTCATGAAACGCATAACCCAAGAAAGTAAAATTATTCGACATTAACCAGCCGACAAACTGATTAGCCTCATAAATTTCCTCACGGCTATGGTAATCACGCGCATAGGCAATTTGATCACGTACTGAGTGCAACTCATTAACAATATCGTTGTAATGATTGTTGACCAGATTGACATCCGTCACTGTCTTGCGGATGGCCATCGCCAACTCATTCAAGTGTTGTGCTTTGTGATTACGGCTGACTTCAAGATACATCAATAACTCATCGTCCTTACCGGTCCCCTTGTCTTCTTCAGACGCACTAAACGACAGTAAATCTCCCTTGCTATCGCGCTCAGTCTTTAACACTAGGTTTTTAATGCTATGTACCACTACACCACTATCAACAACAGCCATACGCACGGAATCAATCACAAAAGGCACGTTTTTATAGTGAACAGTAATAATCGTATTTTTTGATGTCCAACCGTCTTTTTTCAGATCCGGATTAAAAACTTGTACTTTTACACGGCGTTGTTTGTAAGACGTAATGACAGAGTAATTACTCTGTAATATGCCAATAACATCGTGAATATCGTGGCCACTAAGCTCCTCAATGGGGTAGTGCCTAAAAAATAATTCCGCGAAACGCTGTAACTGCTCTGCATGTTGTTTATCCGGAACTTTGGCAGCGATTGCCGTTGATATCTGGCCAATAAAGGTCGAATGATTGTCAGTAACTACAAGACTCATGTCCATAAAGGGGACTCCGGAGTATAAAAAATGATCACGTTTCTTTCAGCATAGCCCAAGCACCACTACATGCCAGTACAAGAAATGATGCATTTCATGTATCATGGCGCCTTTTTAAAATCACCCCGACACAAGGTACACTCTATGGATCCTATGGACTTATCCTCTCTCACTGCGGTATCCCCTATTGATGGCCGCTATGGCAATAAAACCCGCGATTATCGTTCGATTTTCAGTGAATTTGGCCTGATCCGTTGCCGTGTAGAGGTAGAAATACGCTGGTTACAACAACTGGCAGCTCATCCGGGTATTGCAGAAGTTCCTTCCTTCAGTGATGAGGCCAATGCCGCGCTAGACGCCATAATTAGTGAGTTTTCCGTCGATCATGCTGGCCGCATCAAAGAGATTGAAGCCACAACCAATCATGATGTTAAAGCCGTGGAATATTTCATTAAGGAACAATTCGCCAATCATCCCGAACTGGATGCCATTAAAGAGTTTGTTCACTTCGCCTGCACGTCAGAAGATATTAATAACCTTTCACATGCATTAATGTTAAAAGGAGGCCGTGAAGTGTTGTTACGTGGCTACCAAGATATGACGGATACGCTGGCCGAGATGTCGGTAAACTTTGCCGAAGAATCTATGCTTTCACGTACTCATGGTCAGACGGCATCACCAACAACCGTCGGTAAAGAAATCGCCAATGTGGTCGCACGATTACGCCGTCAATTGACTCAAATCAATGCCGTTCCCTTATTAGGCAAAATCAATGGCGCTGTCGGCAACTACAATGCCCACCTCTCCGCTTATCCAGATGTTGACTGGCAAGCCAATGCTGAGACGTTTGTAAATAGCCTGGGGTTAGAATGGAATCCTTATACAACACAAATCGAACCACACGATTATATTGCCGAGTTATTTGATGCCATTGCCCGCTGCAATACCATCATGATCGACTTTAGCCGTGATGTGTGGGGATATATTTCGCTAGGTTACTTTAAACAAAAAACCATTGCTGGCGAAGTGGGTTCTTCTACCATGCCACATAAAGTAAACCCAATTGATTTTGAAAACGCCGAAGGTAACCTCGGCATTGCCAATGCTGTATTTGGACACTTGGCGGCCAAATTGCCCATATCCCGCTGGCAACGCGACCTGACAGATTCTACTGTGCTACGTAATATGGGGATCGGTTTTGGCTACTGCGGTATTGCTGCGGCATCTTTACAAAAAGGCTTGGGCAAATTGGAACTCAATCAGGCACGCTTGGCCGAGGATCTTGATAATAGCTGGGAAGTACTCGCTGAACCGATTCAGACCATTATGCGTCGCTATGGTGTTGATGAACCTTATGAAAAACTCAAAGCACTTACTCGTGGTCAAACGATTACAGCGGCCATATTGGCAGAGTTTGTCGAAACTCTGGATATTCCTGAAACTGCTAAAGCCGATATTCGAGCACTGACACCGGCAAATTATATTGGCAATGCCATCAGTCAGGCAAAGGGGATTATATAATTCGCTAATGCCTTTAATTAATATCGCTTATCACGCTGATGGTACCCGGTTATTCGATCGGCTACGTCAACTACCCTTTAGCTGCTGGCTAGATAGCGGTAAACCCAATAGCCGTGCCGGGCGCTACGATATTATGGTGGCACAACCCGTAAAACGTTGGGTCGCGACCAAAGAAGGCATTAATGAATATCATTACAACCACGCCGGAAAAGTAATCTCCGTCACTTCTGTGGCGGGTGATATGTTTGAAGTGCTTGAAAATACACAGCAAACCCTCCCCACATCGGATGTTGTTGTTGACCTACCCTTTACTGGCGGTATTATCAGTTATTTTTCTTATGATCTTGGACGTGAGCTACAACAGATTTCGAAGCGCTCTCAGCATGACTGCCAACTGCCTGATGCCGTGGCCGGACTTTACCTGTGGGCTATTATTCAAGATCATCAATTAAAAAAAACATGGCTGGTGAGCCTTTCTGATTCTCCTCACAAGCACATTCAACACTTAGAAACCTTCTTAGAAAGCAATCATAAATATTTAAAATATAAAGATTTTAAGGTAAGCACACTAAATTCAAATACCAGTGAAGCAGATTATCACCGGAAGATTGAACGCATTACTGACTATATTCAGGCGGGTGACTGTTACCAAGTCAACTTTTCACAGTGCTTTAGCGGGCATTATCAGGGAGACCCCTATACCGTTTACCGCGAAATGCGCCAGGTAATGGCCTCACCGTTTAGTGCTTTTATGGATTTAGGGAGCAATCAGGCAGTACTCTCTTTATCACCGGAAAGATTTATAAAAATAGAAGAAAATCAAATAATTACGCAGCCTATTAAAGGTACCACTTCAAGAGGAAAAACGCCAGAAATCGACCGAAGACAATCGCAAAGCTTACGCAACAGCCGCAAGAATCAAGCTGAAAATCTTATGATTGTTGATCTGCTACGTAATGATTTGGGCAAAAGCTGTATCCCCGGCAGTATTCAAGTTCCCAAGCTGTTTGACTTGGAAAGCTTTCCCAATGTTCACCATTTGGTTAGCACAGTAACAGGCACCCTCGCCGACAATAAAAATCCACTGAATGTCTTTAAACACTGCTTTCCTGGCGGCTCTATTACCGGCGCCCCCAAGAAGCGCGCCATGGAAATTATTGAAGAACTGGAAGACTGCCAGCGCTCTATTTATTGCGGCAGTATTAGCTACATAAGTAGCAACGGTAAGCTCGATAGCAATATCACTATCCGCACCGTCGCCTGTGATGGTGAAAAACTATTCTGCTGGGGCGGCGGCGGTATTGTCGCCGACTCCCGTGCAGAAGATGAATATCAGGAAAGCCTGACTAAAATTGATGCTTTGTTACAGGTGTTGAATGGGTTTAAAGAATGACACCCAAAACGATTAATAATTACAACGTTAAATCACGATTACTGGCTTTGATAAATTCTTTCTTAAGATCTTCGTATTCGTGTACTGCAGGGAATTGTGGGAATTCATCAATGACATTTTGTGGTGATTTAAACAAAATACCCGCATCGGCCTGCCCCAACATCGTGGTATCGTTGTAAGAATCGCCAGCGGCAATGGTGCGGTAGTACAAGCCCTGAAAAGACAAAATGCATTGGCGCTTAGGGTCTTTTTGGCGCAAGGTATAGTCCACCACTTTACCCTGCTCGTTGACCTCTAAGCGGTGGCATAACAAGGTAGGAAAGCCCAGCTGGCGCATCAGTGGTTGTGAGAACTCATAAAAAGTATCTGACAGGATAATCACCTGAAAGCGCTCACGCAACCAATCGATAAACTCACGCGCACCCGGTAACGGCTCTAAAGTGGCAATCACTTCCTGAATTTCATTTAAACCGAGGTTATGCTCATCTAACAGGCGTAAGCGCTGCTTCATCAACACATCGTAGTCGGTGATATCACGGGTTGTTGCTTTTAACTCCTCAATACCGGTTTTATTGGCAAACTCGATCCAGATTTCCGGAATTAATACCCCTTCCAGGTCCAAACATGCTAGTTCCACGTGAGACTCCTCATGATGATTAATGACGGTTTTAAAAGAGGCGCTAGGATACTCTAAGATTATAAAGATATAAACCAAAAGTATTTTGGATGAGGAAGGTGTTTTGGTATTCTGCGCGCCACATATGATGTAACCACGAGGGATAGAGTATGAAAATTACCTTTGTAAAGAAAGTTCTTGCGGATGGCTCACCTTGTAAGAAATGTAACGAGGTCATCGCCAAAATGGAAGACGCTGGTCAAATGCGTTTTATTGATCATATTGCCGTAGCCGATGAAGCTGACAGCAATAGTGAAGGCATGGTATTGGCGGCACATCACAAAGTGGATAAAGCGCCATTTTTTATTGTTGAGGCCGATGATGGCACCACATCCATTTATACTATTTACTTTAATTTTGTTAAGGAAGTTATTAATAATCTTTAACTTTATGGGGCATTTGGCTTTGCTGCCCATGCCGCAATCACCTTATTCTCCTCATCAACATCGCAGGTGGCTTTCATGATTTTGGGCTCACCACCTGCACTGCCTGGCACCGTTTCGTAATCAATAAAAATCAGATACAGCTCTTTTTCAGAAATATAGCGACTTTCAACGTAGTTCACTGACCACGTCTTACGAGTGGTTTCTTTACGATGAAGTTCTTCTTCGCACATCTGAATTGCTTCCCCCATTGACGACACGTAGCCTGTACGAGATTTAAATTCAGGTAAAGGTTTAAGGTGCGCATATTTGGCCGCCTCTTCTGCCGCTTGTTTAGCCTCTTCTTCTGCTAGGCGCTGAGCTTCCAGTTATTCAGCTGAGGGCTGAAAAATAATACCGGCAAAATGTCGCCAGAATAGCGATATTCAATACGGCAAGAAAAGAAAAACTGGTAATAAGAAGCTGTTTACGCGACACCAACACACTCCTGTAATACGCTCTATGAACAACGGGGGCATGTTATAAGTTTAGAAGCAAATGGCGTTCAGGCAATTAATAAACCGGTAATTTTACATGTTGAAACAGTTCATCCAATTCCAAACGTGACGTACAACTGTAAGCTTCATCGACCATATTACGTGTCAAATGTGGCGCAAAATTCTCCATAAATTCGTACATAAATCCACGAATAAAAGTGCCCCGACGGAAACCTATCTTGGTAATACTGGGTCTGAATAAATGACTGGCATCGAGTGCTACCAAATCGGAATCACCCTCTGCGTCGTAAGCCATGCTGGCAATGATACCCACACCTAAACCAAGACGCACATACGTTTTGATAACATCAGCATCCGCCGCTGTGAAGACAATCTTCGGCGCTAAACCACGCTCCATAAAGGCTTCGTCTAACTTGGAACGCCCGGTAAAACCAAACACATAAGTGACGATAGGATGTTTAGCAACCTCTTCCAAGGTTAATTCGGATAATTCACAAAAGGGATGGTCTTTAGGAACCACAATGCTACGGTTCCATTGATAACAAGGCATCATAATCAGATCGCTAAAAAGCTCCATGGCTTCCGTGGCAATCGCAAAATCGACGGTACCATCAGCGGCCATTTCAGAAATCTGCATCGGTGTTCCCTGATGCATATGCAAAGAGACTTCCGGATATTGCTCGATAAAACCGCTGATAATACCCGGCAACATATAACGTGCCTGAGTATGTGTGGTCGCTAACGACAAACTGCCTTTCTTATCATTGCTGAACTCTTGCGCAACCTGTTTGATACTTTCCACTTTGCGCAGGATTTCACCTGTCGTTTGCAAAATAGCTTCACCTGCCGTGGTAATTCGCGTCAAGTGTTTACCACTACGAGAAAAAATCTCAACGCCCAGTTCATCTTCCAAAAGACGAATTTGCTTGCTGATACCCGGCTGTGATGTGTACAAGCTTTGAGCCGTGGCTGATACATTAAGGTCGTGGTGAGCCACTTCCCAGATATAGCGCAGTTGCTGAAGCTTCATGAGAGTTCTCCGCTAGTATTTGGCGTTATAAAAATAGAAGCAAATATTCTTATCCAGAATAGTTGGATTTCGGTATATTTGCCACTTATTTTTCTGATTTTTATTATGATAACAGCATCTATCTATAACTTTAGACTATATCATTTCAAATAGGAACGTTTTATTGATTCTATTTTGGATATTTTTATCATGCTAGAAGCAAGTTTTTTTCTCTATGTTATCGCTGGCGCCGTTGTGGGTTTGGCTGTTGGCATTACTGGAGTTGGTGGCGGTTCACTAATGACGCCCTTGCTGCTCTTTTTCAATATCCCCCCCAACATTGCGATTGGCACCGACTTATTGTTTGCCGCCATCACTAAATCAGGTGGCATTGTGTCGCATCAACGACAAGGTAATATACGTTGGTCGCTGGTCAGCCGCATGGCGGCGGGCAGTATTCCAGCCGCCATTATTACCTCATTGGCCTTGTGGTATTTTTTTCAAGACGCCAATGAATATAGTCATATTTTAACCAGTGCGTTAGGGATTATGTTGGTATTGACCTCATGTGTATTATTTTTCAGGCATACCTTGAAAGACAAACGCCGTAACCCACCAGATAGAATGTCATTTGTTCAAAAACATGTCTCGGCTATCACCGTCGCTATGGGCGTTTTTCTTGGCATTTTTGTCACGCTATCGTCTGTCGGTGCTGGGGCTATTGGTGCAGCCGTGCTGCTGACACTCTACCCCTACGTTGCTGGCCGCTATATTGTAGGAGCAGATATTGCCCATGCGGTACCACTCACCTTTATCGCAGGGTTTGCGCATTTATTACTGGGTAATGTTGATTTTGTATTATTAGGCAGTTTATTGATTGGTTCCTTGCCCGCCACCTATTTGGGCGCGAGTTTAAGCAGCCGTATCCCCAATAGATTGTTGCAACCAATACTCGCTTCTATATTGATGATCATCGGGGTCAAATTCGTCTTTTTTTAAATACGCGTATTAATGGGGTGAAGGCGGTCGCATATCACCAATATTCGGTTTGTATTCCTGGCAGACAGGCTGCGCACAGGGAATCAGGTATACCGGAACCTTTGAGCTGTTGACCATTTTCTGAGTCACGTATCCAACCTGCATGTTGCCGCTGCCCGCTTTGGATGCTTGGCTACCCAACACCAACATATCTGCATCCACTTCCTGCGTTATCTCCAGAATAACGTCCACAGGGTCACCCGGGCGCACGATCACTCCCTCAAGGCGCGGGAGCTTTATTTCACCCGCCATATATTCATCGGTAAGGATATCAATCACTTGTGAACGCAATTGTTCTACCAGTGAATCCATACTGCCGACAGTCAGGTTGCGGCTAACCTCTGGCTGTAAATATGTCTGTAACAAGGAATAACCCAGCGTGCCTAGAGGTTCAATGGCATGTACCACGATCAAACTGGCACGATACTGATTGGATAGGCTCGCCGCATATTGCAGTAAGTATGAGGTATTAATGCCAAGGTCTACGGCAAGTACTATCTTTTTTATCACTGAGCTTTCCTAACAACGATGCTCAACCACCATGCCCAACATCGATTACAACAAAAACAGGACTCCATAATGACAGCATAGCAATAGATACCCACAAATTTGGTTGTTTTATAGACAAATTGGGAATAGATAGCGCTCTAACTCTACTCGTTGGCAATACCATGAGGGACATGTCCGGTCGCAAACACATGGTCTTTGGCGGAGTCACAATGCAGCGCTTGATCATCAAAGAAGACATCGGCTCCGTAGGCTTTCAAAAATTCCCCCTTTGCTAAGCCGCCCAAAAACAGCGACTCATCAATACGGATATCCCAAGCTCTCAAGGTACGAATAACACGCTCATGCGTGGGTGCAGAGCGTGCAGTAACCAACGCGGTACGAATGGGGCATTCCATTTCTGCAAACTCAGCCTGTAACTGATGCAAGACTGAGAGGAAGTCTTTAAAAGGTCCTCCGGTCAGCGGTGTCTTTGCCGCTTCCTGTTCATTTTTAGTAAACGCTTCAAGCCCGTGTTGTTTATAAACACGCTCAGCCTCATCAGAAAAAATGACCGCATCACCGTCAAACGCAAAACGCAATTGGCTATCTTGGGTGGATGCTGGACTAGAAGGAATCAGCGTAGCGGCAGCAACGCCGTGTTTCAGTGCATGACGCACATCTTCACCATCGGTCGACAGAAACAGATGGCAGCCAAATGCCTCTATATAGCGGTATGGGCTTTCACCACCCGCGAATGCTGCTCGTGTAATATCTAAGTCATAGTGTTGGATCGAATTAAAAATACGTAATCCGGTATCGGCACTATTTCTGGAAAGTAAAATAATCTCGACCCGTGGGTGCTGCTTACCTATCGTATTGAGGGCTAACAGTTTTTCGACCAAAGTAAATGCACTACCTGGCTGCAATATTTCATTTTCATGGGCGATTTGATAATCAGAATACGCTTTTAAACCATCACTCACATAGACATTATGGCTTTCATCCAGATTGAATAAGGCTCTGGATGAAATCGCAATAACCAGTTTTTTTCCGAATTCCGTAGGCATATGTTAGTCCGGAAAACAATCAGAATTGTTGTTATATTGCTTTGTGTTGTTATATCGCCTTGATAGTGCCTTTGGGAAGAACGGCATGTAAAGACTGTTTTTGAAACTTTAATTCAACGTTGTTGGACACTTCAAGCACCATGTAATCACCATCAACTTTAGTGATCTTACCCAAAATACCACCGGTTGTTAATACCTCATCACCTTTGGAGAGGCCTTCAACCAGTGACTGGTGTTCTTTTTGACGCTTGCGTTGTGGGCGGATGATCATAAAGTACATCAATATAAACATACCCGCAATCAACAGAAGACCGGTCAAATCGCCACCTGGCGCGGGAGCTGATGCTTGCGCATGGGCAGAAGGGATTAAAAAAGACATGCTAACCTCTTATTATCATTAATAAAAAAATAAAAAACGAGCAATACTCTACCCTGTTTACAGGATACAGACAAGAAATGAATAGGTTGAATTATACGTAGTCGCGATAAAGCTTTTTGAACGTATTAGGAGACATTTTAGCCCAACGCTTAAACGCATTGGTAAAACTGGTTCTATCAGAAAAGTCGAGGTATTTAGACGCTTCCTCAACCCCCATACCATCGACGAGCAGACAATCAATCGCATGGTGAAAACGTACCCTATCTCTCAGGGCAACATAGGTAACCATTTGAGATTTCAAGCGCCGCTGGAGCGTACGCTGTGATAAATCCAGACTTTCTGCAACCGCCTGAATATCCAGAGGCAACCGGCCTATACGTTCTTGTAAGCGATTTAACACATCACCTGCCGTACCCGACATCATCGGAATGCGCGCTCTGGCTCTCAGTCTTTCAAGATCCTGATAACCCGCATCCATTCTGGATACTGAATATGATGGTGTAATAACAGCAGTATTTTGTACTCCAGAATCATTGGTAGCAGTGCTCATCCTGAAACCTCGTGACCTTATTAATCAGTGGACATGATTAGATTATATGAATCTATTTATAAATGAACAGGATGAAAAACATGCCATAGTGGAATCAAAAAACGTCAAAAATGCTTTTTACGGTGATTTGCGCGCCAATTTTCCTCGAAAATGGTAAAAAAACTGCTTTTTAATGTCTCTTTCGACCAATGTAGGGCTTCAGATAACAAAACAATATAAGAAAAAGTTATAGATACTCGTCTAGCGCCTTTATTAATTCCTCATGATGATTCGCCGTTTTAAATTTATCGAGCACAAATACCAGACGAGATTCTGTATCAATCAGAAATGTTGTTCTGATGATCCCCATAAATTCTTTACCCATAAACTTTTTCAAACCCCAAACGGCATACTTATCAGCAATGGCATGATTTTCGTCACTTAACAGGTCAAAATTCAATTCATGCTTATCAATGAACTTTTGCAATTTGGACGTTGGATCTGGACTGACGCCAAAAACCACCGTATCGCGTGCATCCAATTCTTTTTGTATATCACGAAGACCACACGCTTGGGTGGTACAACCCGGGGTTAAGGCTTTAGGGTAAAAATAAATAACGACATTTTTTTTGCCCGCAAAGTCTTTTAAGGAGACTTTTTCATCCTTTTGATTCAGTAAAGTAAACGCTGGGGCTTTGTTGCCGATTTTTGGGTATGACATGAACAACTCCTAATACAGATTTTTTTACTGGACTTATTCTTATGATTGTAAGCAAGACCGTGTGCCGCAGGGACGCGGCTCCCGAGCGTACATGGACGTATTTACCGCGTGTCTTGCGTCAGTACATAAGCATAATGTTATACAACAATAATGAACTTTTGGATTAACGCCGTTTAAACAACAGAGATGTTGCATTATAGAATCGAAAATTGCTCATGCGTTTTCGATGTACCCTCCTTCCCTGGAGGGCAAAAAAAGCGAGCATAGCTCGCGTTTTAATGAGTTGGAGCAAACGCTTATGGTAGCAAGTGTGCTACACCATCACGCTCTTCTTTTAGCTCTTGTTCTGTCGCAGCCATTTTTTCTCTTGAAAAGTCGTTTATTTCAACGCCTTGAACAATTTCCCATTGACCGCCTTTACAGGTGCAAGGGAAAGAATAAATCAGACCCTCTTCAATGCCATAACTGCCATCACTATAGACACCCATACTGGTCCAATCGCCCTCAGGAGTACCTAATGCCCAATCGCGAATATGGAAAATAGCCGCATTGGCCGCAGACGCCGCACTGGAGGCACCACGTGCTTCAATAATCGCTGCTCCACGCTGTTGAACGGTTGGAATAAAGTCACCTTCGTACCATGCTTGGTCAATGAGGCTCATAGCGTCTTTGCCTTCGACCGTTGCCTGATGAATGTCAGGGTATTGGGTTGCGGAGTGATTACCCCAAATGGTCAGGTGCTCAATATCGTTGATTGATGTACCTGTTTTTTGTGCCAATTGTGTAAGCGCACGGTTATGATCCAAACGCGTCATTGCGGTAAAGTTACGTGGATCAATGTCTGGTGCATTACGTTGCGTAATCAATGCGTTTGTATTCGCGGGGTTACCCACGACCAATACTTTAATATCGCGTGAAGCAACCTCATTGATGGCTTTACCTTGTGCAGAGAAAATCGCTGCATTCGCTTCCAATAAATCTTTACGCTCCATACCTGGGCCACGTGGACGTGCACCGACCAGTAATGCGTAATCCGCATCTTTAAAGGCAACGTTGGCATCATCAGTCGTGACCATACCCGCTAATAAAGTAAAGGCACAATCGTCCAGTTCCATGGCGACACCTTTCAGTGCATTTAATGCTGGCGTAATTTCCAACATTTGTAGAATAACGGGTTGATCAGTACCCAGCATTTCACCCGCTGCAATACGAAAAAGAAGGGAATAACTGATTTGACCAGCTGCGCCAGTAATGGCAACTCTCACAGGTGCTTTCACTATTAATCTCCAATGTCTGTAATGAGACGCGTATTATACGGAGTTGTTGAAAAAATTCATCCATGCGCGCACTAGGGTTTCTATGTCTACGTTAAGGCCTGGTAACGCTCTAATAAGGCATCATACAATGTATCTTTAAAGTTGAGTGTAGATGTGTCCAATGTTTTTACAATATCGACTAAATGTTCGTTGTCTTCACGCCCATCCCAGATTTTTTGATAGGTTCCCTCTTTATAACCATGATCTTGTCGGAAAAAATTCAACACATTTTTTCCAACATAACCGGTATACAAGGCATCAAAAGATAGCTCACTGGCATTCAATAAGGCTGAAAAATTTTTGATAGAAAAGTCCTGACGCACTAATGTATCACTGGCAAAATTTTCCAGTGCGTCGTGAAAAACGACGTCATTATCGCGCGCCAAACTGGCGGATAATTGTTCAACAATGGTATGAGCAGAGTTGCCATTCACCAGCAAAATACTGAGACCAAAATGCCATATATCAATGAGCTCAAGTTTGACCTGTTCGATATCCGGCGTTTGTTTTTTCCACCACTTCCAGCCGTAATGATCCATCAGTTCTGCGCATTCAATCCAGATCGCGCGATACCATTCAAATCCTTGTTCACGCCAATCAATATGAACTCGGGTGTTCATTGCATCTTGTAAATCCAGCATTATTTGTACTTGTGTATGCACATGGCCTCCTAATTTATTGGTATTATGGGTTTTTTGCCTTGGGGAACAGGCGATAAAAATTTGCGGTTGTGATATTCGCTAGTTCTTCAAATGACAAACCTTTTAACTCGGCGATATATTCTGCTACTTCACGCACATGTTGTGGCTCATTGGGTTTTCCCCGGTAGGGAACTGGCGCCAAATAAGGGGCATCGGTTTCTACCAGCAATTTGTCCAATGGTATTTTTTTAACCACTTCTTTCAGTTCTATTGCATTTTTAAATGTCACGATACCGGAAAAGGAAATCATATAATTCATATCCATTGCCGCTTTGGCCATATCCCAGCTTTCAGTAAAACAATGTAGTACGCCGGCCGTCTCATGATTCCCATATGACTTAATCATATCCAGTGTATCTTGGCGTGCATCACGAGTATGCACAATCACAGGCAAGCGAGCATCTTTGGCCGCTTCCAAATGGATAGAAAAGCTTTCTTGTTGTAACTTTTTGTCATCTTCACTGTAATGATAATCAAGGCCGCTCTCACCCAGCGCAACCACTTTGGTATGTGAAGACCATTCGATTAATTCATCGTGACTCGCCAATCCTTCTTTTACATCGCAAGGGTGAATACCAACAGCAGCAACGACGGGAGCAAATCGTTCTGCAATATCCACTACCGTCTGACGATTATGGATGCTAATACCCACACAAAGTAGCTGTTGGATATCGCGCGCTAACGCCGCTTCAATAGCCAATGCCAGATTGCCTTGATATTTATCCAGTTTAAGCCTGTCGAGATGACAGTGAGAATCGATGAGCATATTACATTGTATGGGTAGGTCGACCAGAATCCCGAATTCCTACCAAATAGGTTTCAATTTTATCGATAAGCACCGTATCGTTTTCAGAAAATTGTACGCCAATACCCGCAGAACGCTTGCCTTGTACACCTTTAGGAGATATCCACACCACCGTACCTGACACCGGGATCTTTTCAGGCTGATCAATCAGTGATAGCAAAACAAACAATTCACTACCTATCGAATACTTTTTATTCGTAGGAATAAACAAACCGCGATTTTCAACAAAGGGCATATAGGCTGCGTACAGCGCTGTTGCGTCTTTGATGGTTAGTGTCAGTATTCCCTGAACACCACCCAGATTAAATGAACTCATTGCCAAATCTCGCTTTGATGGTATCCACGCTGTTCTTAAGAGGCTAAGCTTGCCGCATTAACAGATGCCAGTCTAATAATAACTCTTCTATTAATAATTGCATATTCGGATTAGCACCTTGCAAAGCTTGTTTACGTAAGACAACTAATTTGTCACTAAATTTAAACAACCATTGTCGATTCACGGTCTTTTGCAGTGCCAATAGACGATTTAATGCATCTCCAATCTCTTGGTCTATACCATTGCCCATTTTTTGTATCGGCGCTTTGCTCGTTAACATACCATGGATAATTCGTAACCACCACTGAGTAATATCCTGAATATCGAGTGAGAGCCAATCAGCTGCCTTAGTCATATCAGGAGAAGGGGTTTTATGAGCTTCTGTTGCAATAGAATCCAGAGTACCAATAAATTGCCCCAGCCTATCTAGCATATCACCCTGAGCCATTGCTTTGGCGGTCAGGGGAGCTCCCCCCGCAAGCTCTAACAACATATCGGCTTGATCTATTTGCAACGTCTCCAACCATTGACGTGCACTGCTTACACTTGGCATCGGTAGTGGCAGTAATTGACAACGACTACGAATGGTTGCCATTACGGCACCGACCACATGCGTTACCAAAATAAATACCGTATCACCTGCAGGCTCTTCAAGATTCTTAAGTAAAGCATTAGCCGCGTTGATATTCAGCTGCTCTACCGGACCTAATATAACGACCTTTTTGCCTCCCTGTTGCGCCGTTTTGGTGACAAATGCGGATAACTCACGAATTTGTTCAATCTTGATGGTTTTACTGCCCTCTTCCGGCTGGCAAATTTTTTTATCTGGATGGGTACCCGCAACGATTAACTGACAAGGGCGACACTGACCACAAGCCAGTGCTGAACGTGGTGACGTACACAATAAAAAGTTGGCGAATGCATGTGCAAACTGCCGTTTACCAATCCCTTGGGGACCGGCAAGCAATATGGCATGTGGCGTTTTCTTCTGTAACAGTTGTTGTTGCAATCGCTCCCATACGGTGTGCTGCCAGGGATAAGGAATTGCGAAAAGAGCTTGATCAGACACAATAAAGGCCATATTCTTCTCAAAAAAGAATAGTACCATATAACGATGAGCAAACCAGAAATACCCATTCTCTATGAAGATGAACATTTGTTGGTAGTTGATAAACCGGCAGATTTACTCAGTGTACCGGGAAAAGGAGGACAACATCAGGACTGCCTGATCAACCGTCTATTACCGGATTTCCCCAATGCACGTATTGTGCATCGTCTGGATATGGCAACATCCGGTATTATTGTTGTTGCATTAAACCATCAGACACAATCTGCCCTGAATCAATGCTTTGCTAACCGTGAAGTCGAGAAAAACTATATTGCTCTCGTTGCTGGCCGCTTAATAGAACAGGAGGGCTCTATTGATCTACCCCTGATCTGTGACTGGGAACGTCGCCCTAAGCAAATCGTTGACCATGAAAATGGCAAAGCGTCAAAAACAATCTATCAATGCTTACACGATTCACACGCTGGAGATGTCTCAAGAGTACAGTTACAGCTAATCACCGGTCGATCACACCAACTACGCGTTCATATGCAGGCATTAGGGCATCCTATTTTAGGAGATGCCTTTTATGCTCCACCTGACATCTGCAAAACAAGTCCGCGTTTATTGCTACATGCTTCACAATTGATATTTAAACACCCTATTATCAATCGCAGAATGATTATTATCTCTCCTGCACCGTTTTAAAAAACGCAAGGTACTCCAATCGTCTCACTCATGAGTTTTTGGAACTATTACAGACGCTATGTGTCTGTGTCTTAACTAATCACTTACTGCATGGAGAACTTATGTCAGAAGCATTCTATTGTATAGCGGATAACCCAGATGATTATCACGATTATTTTATGAAGGGGCTGATTAAACGTAATCCGGGACAACCTGAATTTCATCAAGCTGTTGCAGAGGTATCTAAAACATTATTGCCGTTTATTTTTGACCATAACAAATATCTTGAATACAAAATTCTGGAAAGAATAACCGAACCTGATCGTATTATTTCTTTTCGTGTCTGTTGGGAAGATGACAACGGCGATATACGCGTGAATCGCGGTTTTCGTGTGCAATTTAATAATACTATTGGGCCTTATAAAGGTGGCTTACGTTTTCACCCTACAGTTAACGAAAGTGTACTTAAATTTTTGGGCTTCGAACAAATTTTCAAAAACAGCTTAACTACACTACCCATTGGCGGCGGCAAAGGTGGCTCCAACTTTAATCCAAGTGGCAAGTCTGATCGTGAAATCATGCGTTTTTGCCAATCCTTTATGACTGAACTATATCGACATATCGGTTCCGATGTTGATGTTCCTGCGGGTGACATTGGTGTCGGTGGCCGCGAAATCTCCTACTTATTTGGTCAACACAAACGCATCGTCAATGAGTTCAATGGTGTACTTACTGGCAAGGGGCTTGAATTTGGTGGTAGTTTAATTCGCACAGAAGCAACAGGCTACGGTTTGATTTACTTTACTGAAAATGTTCTTAACCATGTCAGCAAATCATTAGAGGGTAAAACCTGTTTGGTATCTGGATCGGGTAATGTTGCACAATATGCGACCGAGAAACTCCTTCACAAAGGAGCAAAAGTAGTCACCATGAGTGATAGTCGCGGCACAATATATGTAAAAGAAGGTATTACTGTTGAATTACTGGAAGAAGTTAAAAAGTGTAAACTGAACAGACAGTCGCTTTCAGAATTAACCGCAAGCGGTATTGAATATCAGGAAGGAAAAAAACCATGGCCAATAGATGCCGATTTTGCATTCCCGTGTGCCACACAAAATGAAATATTGCTATATGATGCAAAACTATTAGTAAATAACGGCTGCCAAGGGGTTTTTGAAGGAGCGAATATGCCAAGCACCAATGACGCCGTTGATTATTTACAAGAACAAGGGGTGTTGTTTGGCCCAGCCAAAGCGGCAAATGCAGGAGGCGTCGCCATTTCAGCGTTAGAAATGAGTCAAAATAGCATTGGCATGAGTTGGTCGCGTGAGGATGTCGATGAAAAACTACAAGGCATTATGAATAAAATCCATCAGACTTGTATCAAATATGGCAGTAGAAATGGCCATGTGGATTATCTTACAGGCGCTAACATTGGTGGTTTTGTCAAAGTGGCCGACGCTATGATTTCTTATGGTGTGAACTAAACAACTCTCATCTATTCAATGCTTTCCACACTCACCGAACAGTTCTAGAAAAGTCAGAACTGTTCGGTGAGCAATATTATCCCGCTAATTTTTCTGCCTGTTGATGTTTTTCTTGTTCTTTACTCGTCAAAATATTTAATCCTGACGCACCAATAAACATAATGAATAAATAACGACAGGTATGTACCATCGCAACTATCCCCACATCAAAACCAAGCGCTAGTGCAATTAAAGAAATTTCAGCAATACTCCCTGGCGCCAACGCCAAGAAGAATAAGAAGTAATGCATATCCAATGCTTTACCTAAAAATACTGCAATCAAAAAAGCCATTAGCATAGCAAACACACTAGATAGTAATGATGCTTTGACATACGGTTTGAATTCTTTAAACGATACTTTGTTTAACTTAAACCCAATACCGACTCCAAAAGTAACCATGGCAAAGGTGACAAAAATTTCTGGCACAGGAACGGCAATTAACCCGTAGGTAAAAAATATTGCAGACGCAATCATTGGAAAAATAATATGCCCCCCTGCAATATTCAGCCTGTCGGCCAACGATCCTAGTACAAATGTAAACGCGGCAACCTGCCACAACATAGGGTCGGTGGATATTGCAAAAGACGCATGCAATATCTGCTCATTTGACCCCACGCCAGCCATAAAGGCAAACGCTGAAAAACAAACAATAACAAAAACCATACGCACGGTATGAATCAACGCTATTCTTGGAAATCGTTCACCCAGATCATCTGACAATGACATTAAAAATGTTAATCCACCGGGCAAAGATGACATGAAAGCATCAATACTTGAGAATAATGGTAAACGTTTAAAATAATAAAAGCCCACGAGACTGACAAAGGATACGAAAGCAATAACAACCGCAACAAGAGAAACATAAGATGTATTAAAACTTTGAAGACTCTCGGAAACGGAAGCGCCTAGGGCAACACCTAGAATAACTCTCATCCACCGAGAAAATATCTTTGGCGGTGACTGGATAAATTTGACCTTGCGGCACAAAACAATAATCAGCAAGCTGCCTGTCAGCCACGGTATCGACAAATGCAATAAGAAGGCAAGCAAACCACCGATAAAACTAACAAATAATGCAAAAACCATATAAAACAACATAACAAAATCCCTCGTTTCAGTAACAACATCTATAAATTTAAGCCAAAAGTAACTGCCTCAAGCAAAAAATTACCCAAGCATTAAAACATTTAAAAAAATTAAATAGAGCAGTATTAGCTTTTTATAACACTAACAATCATTGCCGCCTGCTGCTCAAGCCATACAACAGGTACAAAATAAGAATGGACACCATGGGCCATAATATCTTCTTCGATTTCTCATTCCATAATACTAGGAACAGAAATAACAAAATTACTACCTAATTCTTTACGAGAATTACCCGACAATGTATTTGTTATTTCCCCTACCATATCCCTAATTAAATCATCCGTAAAAGTTGATTGACCATGTGCTGCGATCATTTTTTCCAAGAAGTCTTTAGAAGCAGTGAAATAAATACTGCCGCCATATGTTCCGCTAATAGAAATAATTCCGGTAAAATCGGATAACACTGAATTAACACTCTCTGTCAAGTACGGTGTTTCGATTATTATTTCTGAAAACGAACGCTTTACAAAATAACTTTCCAAACAATCAACAAATGGTCTAATATCATCTACAACAACCATTAGTCCTCCAAAAGAATACTGATTGCTTCCTGCAATTCCTCTTCATTAAAAGGCTTATCCAAAAAGCCACTGGCGCCCCGCTTTAACGATTCCAGACATGTTACATAATCCGACAATGCAGACACAACAAGAATCTTAACCTTCGGATCTATTTCAATCATTTTCGATATACATTCAACACCGTCCATTTGCGGCATTGTCAGATCCATGGTCACGACATCAGGCTTAACAATATGCATTTTCTCAAGCGCATCTATACCATTTTTTGCCAAATATACTTCACTAAAAACATAAGTAAAACATTGTTTAATTTGTGTTCTAATGATTTCAGAATCATCAACAACCAATATTTTTTTCATCAACAAACCATCAATAAAATTTAAGCCGCCATAGACGACTTGCAAGGAAGAAAAATTTTAAATGCTGTACGTTTCCCCTTGACACTGGAAACCTGAATTTTGCTGCCAAACATTCTGACCTTTTCTGCCACAACAGATAAGCCAACGCCCCTTCCTGCATCTTGGTTAGCACTTTCTTGACTAGAAAAACCACTTTTGAAAATAGCATTTAATAGCTGCTTCTCTGAATACTCTTGAACTTCATACGCATTAACATGACCAATCTCTAACAACTTGCTTCTGACTTTCTCATAATTAATACCAGCCCCATCATCCATATAAGTAAACACATACCCTCTTTCATAGGAATAATTAATTGACATGACAATTTGACAATCATTTATTTTTGCAGCATTTTTTCTTTGCTCTACCGTTTCAATACCATGGACCACTGAATTTCTTATTAATTGGACCGCGATATCTTTAATTGCGGTCTGATAATCTGTAGGCAATTCAATTTTAAAACCGCGGAAGTGTAAATCGACGCTCTTATTATATTTTGCTGCAATATTATCTGCCAATTGCTGCAGAGGGTACCATTCCTGCAAATACTCGGGCATATAGGAAGGGTCACCCCCTCCCTCTTTTACCAGTGAAGCAATCTTTCTAAATAATTCATCAAGCATATAGCGTTTTTGGAAGAGCTCTTCCAAGGCGAGAGCAACAGGTAGAAAATCATTACCGGCAAGCGTTTTTTTCTTTTTCAAATTATCCAGCAAATCTTCAAAATCATGGCATTGTTTCACAAACATCTCAAAATCAATAGCGGCTGCATCACCTTTTACTTTGTGAATCAAACGATCAATATCATCAATTTTTTTCCTAAAGAAGTGATTACCTGAACCGGGATATTCCAAAATAATATTAACTTTATTCAAGGAAACATTAGTTTCTTCAAGAAAATTCATAAGTTGTTGATGAGGCATATGAAGAATGCTAGTTAACAAACTAGCCTGCTCTTGCTTTTCTTCTTTCGTTTTTTCCAGTTCTTCTTAAAGCTTGACTTCTTTGGTAATATCTTTTGCAGTAACCAACAAGTTGGTAATTTTATTTTTACGCATTACTCGTTTAAAGGTTAAGCTTAAATACCTGGATTCTATACCACCCTTTTCATTTTCTATACTGGTTTTAACACGCCGTAAAGGATTACGTGATTGCAATAGTTCTTCTTTGATTCGACTTGAGAATAATAACTCAATATAGTCTTTTGCCATTTGCGCAACATCGACCGTCACCGCATTAAATAAGTACTTTACAAAGCTTTCACCAGCAAGATTGCTTTTCTGCAAAATTGCACTCAAATTAGCCGATTGCTGTTTAACAATCGTATACTCGTCATCAATCAAGAATAGGACGTCCGTTGCTGCACCTAAAATATTATCAGTTTCTTGACGGGCTTCTTGTAAAGGTTTAGCAATGATGCGACTCAACAAAAGAATAATAAACAAACAGATTACTGCTGTAACAGCGGTTGCCGCAATTGCCGCTTGGCGCGACTCAGCAGGTTTTGCAAATGCTTCCTGATAATCTTGTTGAATTACCAGTTTCCAACCTAGACCAACCGCTTGTTTGTAGGCAATTTTATTTTTATCATCGACTGAAAATGTAAATACCTGCTCGTCAGAACCCGCTAATAAAGCTGGGTCATCCCTCATATCTTCCAACTTACCGGTTAACGATTTTTTTGTACCACCATAGGCAATTAACTTCTTTGAACCATCTACTAAGAATGCAAAACCCGTCTCACCAATACGTAAGTCGGTTACACCTTTAGAAATGTCATCCAGCGTCGAACATTGACTCAAGGCACCGACGAAATCTCCCAAATTATTAATCGGTACGGTCAGACACAGTAACGGCTTTTGTTGCGTTTTACCGAAAATAACCTGCTGTCCAATAGGCTCGCCATTTTTAACCTGTTGGAAATATATTCTGTCTGAATAATTTTTAATTTTTTTGTCATCACTTCGTGTAATTGCCTGACCACTATTGTTATCCACTCGGACTGCCGTAATCGCTTTAGCATTACGTTTCATATTCAACAACAGAGGCTTTTGTCTCTCGGGCTCCATCGACTTAATATCATCTATCTGAGAAACAACACGCGATGTGTGGATATTTTTTTCAACCCAATTGTTAATATTTTGTGCAATCAACTCAGACGCATTAATCAGCTCTTTCTCAAAAAGATTTTCACGTTCATTTTGTGCTGCATGCGTCAAATATAACAAGGTAATGATTGGAATAATGGGCACAATAATAAAACCCAAAAACAGTTTTTTAAAAATATTCGGGGTTTCGGATCGGCTATTTTTGACGTTAGGCAATGGGTTAGGCATTCACTTAAGACCTCAAGAAAACAATAATCGTACACAAAACAATCAGTTTCCTAGGCGTACCCTAAATAACCAATCGAAATATAAACACTAACTGTTAATTACTTATTACAATTATCATTTAACACCTAAATAAAAAGTTAATACAAGATAAAGTTCTCAAAAAAAATATTTTTATAGCTTTTTTGTTGATTAAGATGACAAACCGCAACACTCAAACACGCCCGGCAAGAAAATTTTTTTAGAAGATAAAGAGAGTGTTTGATTTTTAAACAAACATTAAAGCAATTTTGAAGGTTTGCAATGCCAATGTGCTTTGTCTATTTACTGAACAATGTAATAAAATCATGATGGACGAACGTGACAGGTATAAGGACGAGGCAAATCCTATAAAATTCATGGCAACCGTTGAGAATTCTGAACGAAGCAGTATTAAAAACTATCATAGCCAACACGTTGTATGACATCATTATAAAAAGCACCCTGCTGTGACTCGGACAGAATACTTTTTTTTATCGCCTCTAATAAGGCGTCTAAATCAGAATATTGGTTAAATACGTTTTACAGACGATAAATGCCATAGGCCCAATATAGTTGGTTAAACACTCTTCAATTATCTCTTTTTGCTGACTATTGATAACGTCAGAGTTTGTAGTGTTTGGAGCACCTGAAACATTTTGTTGGGCGATGGACAACAGTTTTTCCAGTATTTTTGATGTCGGAGGGAGTTCTTGCCATCGATCAGGAATGGTTTTTTTTTGAAAACGACAGTTGCCTACCTCAAAATCAGACAAAGAATCAATCGCCTTTATTCCTTTTTGGCTGAGCAATAAATATAAATAATACTGCCATTTTTCAGAACACTCTGTGCAGATTTATTTTTAGAGCCAACAATAGAAAAAATACCTGTTTGACGGCCCTTACAATATAACGCTAGCTGCTCAATAATATTTTTTAGTGGAAGCTGATGATCAGGCATATATTACTGAGTCGTTTTCGATCTAGAATTTTTCGTAATTTCGACATTGCAATAAACAAGCTCACGGACATTCGCTGAATTGATCTGGCCAGATCACCAATTTCATCATGTCGATCCGTTTCCGGTACCGATATACCAAATTTACCTCGGCTAATTTGATCCGCAGCCAGAGTGAACTTTCGAATCGGACGACTAAATCGCTGCGCTAATCACAAAGCAACCAACAACAAACAACACAACTATTGTTACCGCCAATAAAATTAGGGCGTTTTTCTTAGCCCGTTTGGCAACTTGATACGCTTCATCGTAATGTTGCTGTGCTATTAAGAACCAACCTTGCTGAGTCTCTTTACGATAGGCGACAATCTTCTTACCATTTTCTTCAAACACAAAATTTTTACGGCTTATGGGCGTATCATTCCTTAGAACCGGATGATTGCTTAAATCTTGCAATTCAGACGTTACATCTCCGTCACCATGTACAATCAGGCGATGTTTACTATCAACGAAAATCGCATAGCCCGTCTTACCAATACGATTTTTTGTGACTGTATTTGATAACGCTTACAGAGTCATCCCCAGTGCAATAACGCCTTTTTTGCTTCCATCATCTGCAATAATCGGTTTTGCCAATATGGATGATGGCTTTCCTGACGTGTTACCAATTAACAATTGCTGACCCAGCTGTTTTCCTCCTATAGCATCCTGAAAGTATGTTCGATCACTGTAATTTTTTCTCGGTTTGCCTGCGCTACGTGCAATATTGTTACCGTCAGGTAAAAAAGTGATGGCCAAATATATCCAGTCGTAGGTATTACTCATGTCTTTCAATACCGGCAATTGTCTCTCACTATCCATAGCATAAATATCTGGTGTGGCTGCATTTTGCTGCAACAACAATAAATTCATAGATGTCCAGTCATCCACACTTTGTGTTAATGAATCAGTGTTATGAACCAAATTTCTGTAAATTTGATCTGACCAATGCGCTTGTGCTTTTTCAATGCCGATATACCATAAACCGAATAATGGAATGGCGGCAACAAAGGCTATTGTAAAAAGTATCTGCGGGAAAATGCCTAAGGCTTTACCGGGAGGCTGTACAGAAGACACCATCAAAGATCACCTTTATTGTTATTCTCTAATGATAAAAGATTTTATTGCAAACCAAGAATCATGAACAAGCAACAAGCCGCATGTGGTCATAACGGCGATTTTATTCTTTTTGTTTACGGCAATATTGAAGACGTTAACAGCATACTACGCGCAACAATGGAACCGGCCCTGAGAATATCTACTGATAAGAGGTATTTTGACGATGACGCGTTGGAAATGGCGGACCGGACGGGACTCGAACCCGCGACCTCCGGCGTGACAGGCCGGCATTCTAACCAGCTGAACTACCGGTCCGTAGAATGAATTCTCGTTATTTGGTGGGTGGTACAGGGATCGAACCTGTGACCTACGCCTTGTAAGGGCGCCGCTCTCCCAGCTGAGCTAACCACCCCCTGAACGAGAGGGCGCATTCTACCCGAATCCCGGTTTATGTCAAACACTTTCTTTAGTGCCCCCCATTACCATGGAAACTGTTAAAATCCCCTCAAATATATGGTTTTGGGGCACATGCTATCTATGGATGCTATAAATAACTTACTGGGTATTGCGGCCACTATCATACTTGGCATTATGTCTATTGCTGGTTTCTATTTATATCAATATCAACAACGATTAAAACAGCAAGAGCAAGCACTTCACGACAGGCATAAAATGTTGGAAAAGGACATCAACTAGAAAACTGAAAAACTCTACCGCATTAATAACCAGCTGTATGAAGAAATTGCTAAACATGAGGATACCACCGAACTTCTGATACAAACCCGTAACTATCTTCAAAGTATCATTAATTCCATGCCATCCCGGTTGATTGGTATTGATCGTGATGGACAAGTCACTCACTGGAATACTGCAGCCCAAGAGAAAACCAATATTCATTACAATGATGCTCTCGGAAAGCACCTTAATACGCTCATTAATGAGCCTGATATAAAACAAAGCCTGATTGAATCGGCAATTGATAAAAAGAAAACCAAGAAACTGGAAGCCATACAAGAGGGCCATGGAAATCGAGCAACGTTTAAAGATATTACTATCTACCCATTAACACATATTGATTCTGACGGTGCCGTTGTTCGCATTGATGATGTGACTACCCGGGTACATCTAGAAAGCATGATTATTCAAAACGAGAAAATGGCTTCGTTAGGCGAATTGGCTGCAGGGGTTGCTCATGAAATCAACAATCCGTTAGGTACTATTCTACAAAGTATTCAAAATATCCATCGGCGCCTCTCCACCGAACTACCCGCCAATCAGGCCACGGCAGAAACACTGGAAACAGACTTAAATGATATATATGCGTATTTGGAACAGCGCAAAATACTCTCTTTTTTGGATAACATAAAAGACGCTGGCGAACGAGCAGCAGCCATTGTCACCAATATGCTGGAATTTTCCCGCACACATACTTTCAAGCACGCACCAATACAATTGAATGAGCTGTTAAATCGAAGTATTGAATTGGCAGTGAGTTCCTCTTCTCTTTCACAAGAATACGAAAACATCGACTTTATTATTGAGCGCCACTTTCCACGGGAATGCCCGGTTTTTTATGGATCCTCTGCTGAATTACAGCAAGTATTTCTCAACATTATCAACAATGCTTATCAGGCTTTCAGTGAACACCATTTGTCGAACAGCATCGATGAGGGTATTACTGCCGAAACCCGGTTCAATATTACCGTTTCCCTTTCTTTTGGTAATGAGAAAGCCAGAATTTGTATTGAAGACAATGGACCCGGACTGGATGATTGGACACAACGCCATATCTTTGATCCCTTGTTCACAACAAAAGAAACCAAGAAAGGTACCGGCCTAGGTTTATCAGTCTCTTATTTTATTATTACCGAACACCATCAGGGCAGTATCAGTGTTGATTCTGAAGTTGGCACAGGAACAAAATTCATTATTACTATGCCATTGAAGCAATGATTACTGTTTAAAGGTTACGTCTACGTATTGTCCATCAAGATACACCAGTGGATCAACGTTATCGCCAGCAATATGTACTAACTCAATCTGGCCAATGACGATCTGATGTGTCCCATAGTCATAATCATCTTTGTCTACCGTACAGAAAAACGTCACCTGACAACCTTTCAAATAAGGAATACCTTCAGAAGAGTCTAACCACTCCCCTATCGCAAGACGCTCTTCGGGGCTACCAAATGCGCAATTATTGGAAATGTCTTCTTGTTGACGAGAGAGCAAGTTAACCGCGAAAGCTTGGCCTTTGGTCATAAAGGGCTGCATGGCTGCATCTTTATTAAGACACACCAATAATGATGGAGGACTATCGGAAACAGAGGTGAGAGACGAAACAGTCATGGCAAAACGCTGGTCATTGTGTTGCGTTGATACCACACAAACTCCAGATGCCAAACGTCGCATACCTGCAAGAAATGAATCTTTAATATCAACACTCTCAGTCAATGGATGGCCTACTCTTACGACAGACAATAAATGGGGTGACTGATGGGGTTCGAACCCACGACCACCGGAATCACAATCCGGGGCTCTACCAGCTGAGCTACAGTCACCATAATGACGTTGATAGAACGTGGCGCGCCCGAGAGGATTCGAACCTCTGACCGTCCGCTTAGAAGGCGGATGCTCTATCCAACTGAGCTACGGGCGCATTAACTCCCGCAGCCATGGCCTGATGATATTGGTCGGAGTGGAGGGATTCGAACCCCCGACCCTCTGGTCCCAAACCAGATGCGCTACCAAGCTGCGCTACACTCCGATACTTACCTATAATAACGGCAACCGCCATGTTTCAGGAGGTGCGCATCATACCACGCGCTTTCTGACAGTCAACGAAAATTTCGTACATTTTCGTGCAGAGTATTCACCGAGACCTATAGGCAAATCAGGCATTTAGTGGGAAAATACACCCTTTTATTTGGGGAGCCGTAAATATGAGCGCACTGATTCTTGATGGTAAAGCTATTGCCCAACAAACAGAAGCAGAATTGCTGCAACGGGTAACCACTCTGAAAGAGAACAGCGGCGGCCGAACCCCTATTTTAGCCACTATTCTTGTCGGTAGTGATCCAGCTTCAGCTACCTATGTCAATATGAAAGGCAACGCCTGCCGCCGTATTGGTATGGACTCATTGAAAATAGAACTTCCCGAGACGACAACCACCGAACAATTACTGACCACCATTGCAGACCTTAATGACAATGATGATGTACACGGTATTCTGTTACAACATCCGGTACCGTCTCAGATTTACGAACGCGCTTGTTTTGATGCCATTGCACTGGAAAAAGATGTCGACGGAGTTACTTGCCTTGGTTTTGGCCGTATGAGCATGGGTGAAAGTGCTTATGGTTGTGCAACTCCCAAAGGTATTATGCGGTTACTGGAAGCCTATGACATTCCAATTGCAGGCAAGCATGCCGTGGTTGTGGGTCGCAGCCCGATTCTTGGTAAACCCATGGCGATGATGCTTCTTGGTGCCAATGCCACCGTCACGATTTGCCATTCACGCACACAACATCTGGAAGAACATATCAAACAAGGGGACATCATCGTCGGTGCTGTAGGCAAACCGGAATTTATCAAAGCTGACTGGGTGAAAGATGGCGCCGTCGTTGTCGACGCAGGTTATCACCCAGGTGGTATCGGTGATATTGAACTGGAACCACTGAAAGAACGCGTCAGCGCGTATACCCCGGTTCCAGGTGGTGTTGGCCCGATGACGATTAATACGCTGATTTACCAGTCTGTTGATTCTGGTGAGAAGAAAATTTTAGGGTAATTGTATGAAACAATGATTATTTATCTCTATTTCAAACACGCATAAATACGTCCCTGTAACTACTTTTTGCCCTCCATGGATGGAGGGTACGTCGAAAACGCAGGAGCAGTTTTCGTGCCAGCTTCCTGCCTCCAAAGGTTTGAAATAGAGATAAATATCATTGCCTCGATCAATCGTACAATGTTTCCCTATAGTTTGTTCTTCAAGATCGTAAGCGGCATGGATGCCGCGCCCGAGCCTACATGGATGTATTCACGGCGTATCTTGAAAACAAAGCTATAGGTAAACATGAGCAAATTATATGCGCTTAGATAAATATATCGCCTCCACAACCGATTACTCCCGCTATGAAGTCAAAAAACTGATCAAACGTGGAGATATTCAAGTCAATGATCAGCAGGCATCTGATCCTGCACAAGCACTGAATATCGCGCAGGATATTGTCTGTTTGTTTGAAGAACCGTTACAGGCACCCAAACCACGCTATTTTATGCTTCATAAACCTGCTGGCACCATCTGCGCCAAACAGGATAGTGATCATCCAACCGTGATTGACTTACTGGAAGAATCCAATAGCCATCAATTGCAGATTGTGGGTCGTTTGTATAAAGATACCACCGGTTTGGTACTCATTACTGATGATGGGAAATGGAATCACCGCATTAACTCACCTCGTTCTCACTGTATAAAAACCTATCGCGTATGTATTGAAGAAGAGATCAATAATGACGCCATTAAGCAATTAGAAACGGGGTTACCGCTACACCATGAAAAACGCCCCACGCTCCCGGCCAAGGTCACCGTCATTGACAAATATACAATTCATCTCAGTATTCAGGAAGGCAAATATCACCAAATCACACGGATGTTGGCCGCTGTCGGTAACCGTGTTACAGCATTACATCGGTTTCAGATAGGTGCGGTCACACTGGATACTGCATTAGATCCGTGCGCATATCGCCCATTGACTCAAAAAGAAGTTGAAGGGTTTTAATGATAGATAATAGCTTTACAGCGCTACTCTATTTTTTACAGCACGTTGATCGCCCAACATTATGGCTGGCGGATGAAAATGCCATCGATGTATTGCAACAAATACCAGCAAAACAAGATGGCGCCCCGCTCCTCCTTATTAGCAATCGTTATGATATTGTGGCTGCTGCTAAGGCCAAAAATATACCCGCCATCTTTAATGATTTTTTATTGGATAAGCTGCCTTTTACACCCGAACGAATTCTTTATCGTATTTCAAAAGAAAAAGCGCTAGTGCATCACCTACTTAACCACTGTAGTAAGCTACTACTAGCCGGTGGCGAATTACATATCAGTGGTTTAAAAAAGGAAGGTATTAAAACCTATACGGATAAGTTTAAAAAAGCAACCGCAGCCAATGGAAAACTTCAGAAAAACGGCATTGTTTATCATGGCTGTTTTTTTAATATCCAACGGAAATCACAACTCGATGATCAAGATTATCGCTCGCTACGATTAATTGATTGCCAACACCCGGTTATTAAACACTTTTACAGCAAGCCCGGCACGTTTGGCTGGCAAAAAATTGACCAGGGAACCGAGCTATTATTGAGTAGTATTCCCAAAGTGCTTAACAAGTATAAGCTTGAAATACATAACGCTCTCGATTTAGGCTGTGGTTATGGTTGGATATTGTTAAATCTGGCGCATTATTTACCCAATATTCAGCAAGTGACTGCTACGGATAATAATGCTGCCGCACTTGATGCCGCCGAAAAAAACCAACCGTTTTGCTCCTTTTCACTTGATATTGTCGCAGGTGACTGCGGAGATACCATTCATAAAGAGTTTGATTTAATTCTCTGTAACCCCCCCTTTCATCAAGGTTTTTCTCACGATAAGCAACTCACCGAAAAGTTTATTCGCGCCATCTTGCGTTTGTTATCTCACAAAGGCATTGCTATGCTTGTAGTTAACGAGTTTATTAGCCTGCCCAAGCCGTTAACCGGGTTATTCAATACCCATGAAATCATCAACTCAAATAATGGCTTTAAGGTGATTGTGTTAAGAAACACCTAATTGTTATGACCCTATTCTTTCGCATGACGATTGTCAGTTTACTTGGCATGCTAGTGGCGTGTTCTTCTACTCCACGGCACACTGTATGGCCTGTAGAACTTCCACCTAAACAATACTTTGTTACGTATTATCAGCAAGATCCTGATTTTCAAAAAATTACGAAACTGGATACTTATTTATTATGGATACGCCGTTTTTACTTTGGTTGGGATTTTTATCGTCGTGGCTGGTTACAAGCTACCGATGAACTCACAGCCACATTAAACACCCATGAAGAGAAAGTAAAAGGCAAACGCCTGATGTTAGCGATCGGCGCAAAAATCTCCGCCGAATGGGCAAAAGATAGAACCTTACGAGTGATTAACACTCGTCATATGATTATTTGGGGCAACGCCTTAAATAATTCCATGGTTAAAAAACAGCAATTTAGCGTTTTATCCTTAGTTAAAAACGATGTAGAAAGCCTTTTAAAAAGAGAGATAAAACCCAAAGAAATTATCACATCGCGCTACTATAACCCCGAACCTTTTGCTAACAACCTCACCGAAGACGATAACTTTTAACTAGAAATTTTCACTTTCTTGAGCTATACCTACTAGTAAGCTTTTATCAAGAGGGTGCCGTTTGATTTTTGGCAAACGTCGATTACATAGCCTTATCTTATTACTTGCAATCAGTAGTAGCGCAGGTAACAGTTATAGCGAAAGCGCAGTCTCCAGTTACACTCTACAAAACATCACCATTACCGGCACCCCACTACAGCAAAAGCGTTTCTTATCTTGGCTCAACCGTATTGCCGATATTCCTAAAGGCCAACAAACACTGCTGAATATTATTAACACACCCCATCAATTAACCATCACACATTCGCCCGCTGCACGCTTGTCGGCAGGTAGAACCATTGCCCCGATGACCAATGATTTAATTAATGGTGTTGGAGCAGATATTGTTATTATTTTTGATGCTAGTATTCCCGAGGAAGGCACACAAACAGTATTTAATAGCCAGCGTAATCTTATTGAATTTACGGCTATACAAAACCTTTATCATGAACTTGCTCATGCCATGCATAAGATACAAGGCACCTGGCGTTACTTTGACTCAGAGGGCCAAGCCATCGAAGAGGAAAATATTTTTCGTGTGCAAATGAGTTTATATAGCAACACCCCAAATTATCAACGTTATGGTCAAAATGGAGTTGCTATTGGCTCATTGGAAGAACAGAAAATTGTGGGTTATCAAATAAAAAGATAAAGCATTAAATCATTTTTAAACCACCCAAACTAATCGTCTGCCATCTCTTCTTTAGGGGGACAACTAAAACGCTGTTCAATACTATCGCCTTCTAACGAATGTAAATGCACATCAAAGCCCCACAGCTGATGAATATGTTTCAGTATTTCTTGTGTATTATCTGTTTCCAGCGGTTTACGGTTAAACCGTGAGTGATGTAATGTGAGTGAGCGGTCTCCGCGCACATCAACACTATAAACCTGTATATTGGGTTCGTTATTGCCCATATTATATTGTGCGGATAGTGTTTATCGTATTTGCTGATAACCCTGATCATCATGGATAGCCGCAACCTCAATAGCACTGTTTTCATCGTCATCGACAATGGCAAATAATTTTAATTCACGCATCAAGTGCGGTGAGAGATATTGCAAAATAAAACTTTCATCTTTGAAATTACGCATCGCAAAATCCAGTGTTTCTCGCCAATCACTGCCCGCGATATCAGGAAACCACCGTTTATCCTCCTCTATTGGATGTTCACATATACGACGAATATCGGTCATCATATGAAAGCCTAAGGTGTAAGGATTAATACCGGAAAAATAATCGCTATTATAAGGTGGTTGATAAATCACACCGCTATGCGATTGTATGCATTCCATCATAAACTCTTCTGTTACTAGACCCAGCTCATATAAGGTATTTAAGATCAAATAGTGCCAGAAACAAGCCCAGCCTTCATTCATTACCTGAGTTTGTCGTTGAGGATAAAAATACTGAGCCAATTTTCTAACAATTCTAACAATTTCGCGCTGCCAAGGTTCCAATAAAGGGGCATTTTTTTCAATAAAATATAGAAGTTTTTCTTGTGGCTCAGCAGGGAATCTTGTTTGTGCTTCTTCTTTTTTCTCATGCTCAGATAGCGGAACCGTTCGCCATAAATCATTCACTTGTTGCTGCAAGTAGGTTTCTCTCTCTCTTTTTGCCGTTCAGCTTCTTCTACAGCGGAAAGTGGATAAGGACGCTTATAGCGATCAACACCATTGTTCATAATCGCATGACAAGAATCCAGAATGGCTTCAACACTAGACACACCATGCCGCTCTTCACACTCAGCAATATAATTTTTTGCAAAGACTAAATAATCAATAATAGATTCTGCATCTGTCCAAGTACGAAACAGATAATTACCTTTAAAAAAAGAATTATGACCATAGCAGGCATGAGCAATCACTAAAGCTTGCATAGCAACGGTATTCTCTTCCATTAAATAGGCAATACAAGGGCTCGAATTAATGACAATTTCATAAGCTAATCCCATTTGCCCACGCTTATAGGATTGCTCAAAATTAAGAAACTTTTTACCATAAGACCAATGATTGTAGCTAATAGGCATGCCCACTGAGGCATAAGCATCCATCATCTGCTCAGAACTAATGACTTCTATTTGATTGGGATAAGTATCTAAACCAAATTCTTCAGCGATACTGGCGATTTCCTGATCATATTGTTCCAGTAATTCAAATGTCCATTCCGATCCCGTCGATATAGGCTGTCTTTTTTTGCTATTGCGCTCACTCATACGGTCCTCTTTTGAAAAAGTTGTCGAAAAACCGGATAAATATCCGACGCGTCTTCTAACTGCTTCCTTAGAAAAAGCATGGGGAAAATACTCTAGCACCTTTTCATAGGCATACCACAGCGACTGATGGTCTTGTGTCGTAATTTCTAGATAAGAATAATATTGCAATTTGGATAAAATACGTTCGGTAAGCAATTGATAGCACACAGCATAATCATCATTCCAATTATCGCCATCAGATGCTTGGGCACCGTAGATATTCCATTGCGTAACCGGATAGCGCTCATCAATAATATCGTTCATTAGGTGCAAGGCGCTGGAAACAATCGTTCCTCCTGTTTCTCTATCATAAAAAAATTCTTTTTCATTAACCTCTTTAGCATTGGTATGATGACGAATAAAAACAACATCTATTTTTTCGTAATTTCTCTGCAAAAACAAATACAGCAACAAGAAAAATCTCTTAGCGATATTTTGCGTCTCCTGATCCATAGAGCCAGACACATCCATAATACAAAACATCACTGCCTTTGATTGTGGATTAGGGTGTTTTACATGCAGGTTATATTTTAGGTCAAAATCATCCAACCACGGTACGCGCTTAATTTTATTATTGATCGCCTCAATATCCTCTCGTATCGCCACCGCTTCTTCACTGTGCTCACAACCGCGAGACACCAATTCTTCAAGCTTTATTTTTAGATGTTTTAGTTGTTTTCTTTTTTTACCCGTTAATGCAATACGACGAGAATTTGCAGAGCGTAATGTACGGATAATATTGACCTTGCTAGGAGAACCTTCATTACTAATACCTGCACGCTTGAGCTCAAACTCATCGACACCGGCTAATTGACGCTTGACCATATTCGGCAGTTCTAAATCCTCAAACATAAAATTGAGAAATTCTTCCTGAGAAATCTGCAAAACAAAATCATCTTCGCCTTCGCAAGAATCGCTGGCTCCATTGCCGCCACTTCCCTGTCCACCGCCTGATTGGGGACGTTTAATTTTATCACCGCTATTAAAACGGTCATTACCGGGAAGTACTCGCGTATTTTTGCCTCCCTCGCCATGATGAAATATAGGTTCGCTAATATCTTTGGAAGGGATAGTAATTTTTTCACCTCTTTCCATATCGGTGATAGAGCGCTCATTAACGACATCGGCCACTGCTTTCTTAATATGATGCTTATAGCGCTCAAGAAAACGTTGCCTATTGACCGTACTCTTTTTCTTTGAATTTAAACGTCGGTCTATAATGTAATTCAAGGATCACCTTTTTACTCATAGTTGAACTCAGGGTTTGACTGCCGTTCCATTATTGTGATTTCCGAACCCTCAAATCCCATTCCGACAGCAACCTTACTTGTTTCTCGGTATATCCTCTTTCAACCATACGAGCGACAAAATCTTCATGCTTCTTCTTGTCTTCCGCAGATGATTTCCCACCAAATGAAATTACCGGCAGAAAATCTTATGTATTAGAAAACATTTTTTTCTCAATCACGCGACGCAATTTTTCATAGCTACTCCATATCGGATTTTTACCGTCGTTATTCGCCCGCGCACGCAGCATAAAATTAACAATTTCATTAAGAAAATCTTTTGGATTACTAATTCCAGAGGGCTTTTCTATCTTTTCTAACTCCTCATTGAGGGATGAGCGATCAAGAAGTTCGCCGGTTTCCGGATCACGATATTCCTGATCTTGAATCCAAAAGTCCGCATAAGTAACATAGCGGTCAAAAATTTTTTGGCCGTACTCAGAATAAGATTCCAAATAGTCGGTTTGAATCTCCTTGCCAATAAAATCTACATAACGAGGCGCTAAGTGCTCTTTAATAAAGGATAAATAACGGTCCCGGGTTTCATCTTGAAACTGCTCTTGCTCTATCTGCTGCTCAAGAACATAGAGAAATGGACGGGATTGGCCGATATTTCTGTAGCATCAAAATTAAACACCTTTGATAATATTTTGAAAGCAAAACGGGTCGATAAGCCATCCATACCTTCATCGACACCGGCAGCATCTTTATATTCCTGTAATGATTTCGCTTTAGGGTCAGTGTCTTTTAAATTTTGACCATCATATATCCCCATCTTGGAATATAAATTGGAGTTCTCCGGTACTTTAAGGCGTGATAAGGTGGCAAATTGAGCCAACACTTTTAAGGTATCGGGCGCACACGGTGAAGCAGCTAAAGAACTATGTTGTAGTAGTTTTTCATAAATATGAATTTCTTCAGACACACGCAAGCAATAAGGCACTTTAACAATGTAAACACGGTCAATAAATGCTTCATTATTTTTGTTGTTCTTAAATGTATGCCACTCTGCCTCATTAGAATGTGCCAGCACCACACCATCAAAGGGAATTGCTCCCACACCTTCAGTACTATTATAGTTACCTTCTTGAGTCGCTGTTAATAATGGATGCAGCACTTTAATTGGCGCCTTGAACATTTCAACAAATTCCATCAATCCCTGATTAGCACGACAAAGCCCAACGGAGAAACTATAAGCATCGGGATCATTTTGTGGAAAGTCTTCGAGTTTAAGAATATCCACTTTACCGACCAAAGAAGAAATATCCTGATTATTTTCATCCCCAGGCTCCGTTTTAGAAACGGCTATTTGATCTAAAATGGAAGGATAGACTTTAACCACTTTAAACTGACTCATATCGCCGCCAAATTCATGAAGGCGTTTAGCGGCCCATGGTGAAATAATATTTTTTATATAACGCGGGGCAATTCCGTAATCTTCTTCTAAAATTTTTGCATCTTCTTCAGGGTCAAATAAGCCTAAAGGAGATTCAAATACTGGCGAGCCTTCTAGGCAATAAATAGGCTGTTTTTCAATCAATGATTTGAGCTTTTATGCAAGAGACGACTTACCACCGCCCACGGGTCCGAGCAGATATAGGATTTGTTTCTTTTCTTCCAAGCCCTGTGCAGCATGTTTAAAGAAAGATACGATTTGTTGAATAGCCTCTTCCATACCATAGAACTCTTCAAATACTTTATAGCGCTTAATAATTTTATTGGAAAATATACGGCTTAGGCGGGGATCTTTGGCGGTATCGATAAACTCCGGTTCACCGATCGCTTGTAGCATTCTTTCTGCAGCAGAAGCATACACACTAGGGTCTTGTTTACAGAGTTCTAAGTACTCTTGAATAGTCATCGTTTCTTGCTGAGTGGCATCGTAACGTTGTTGATAGTGACTAAAAATGCTCATGACTGTCTCCTAATGCATCAAGTGTGTTATCTATTTCAATATTTGCTCGTATATTGTGCTTTACCTTTGTTCAAACCGTTGATGGAAGAAAATAATGCGGCATATCATTACTCTCCGTCATTTTACTGCTGTTACCTTCATACTTTTATATTAATAATAGTTCCTAGATAACTAATGCGCCAAAAATTTCGTTAGTTTTTTGACGGGTAACCGTTTTAGTATTTATTAACCAAGATACGTGCCCAATTCATGTCATTCGCCAGAATAACCTGATAGCCGCGATAGAATGGAGTAAATGATTAGTAGACTAAGGTCGGTCTTAACCAACGCTCAGCGGTGTCTATATCCCACCCTTTGCGGGCAGCATAATCTTCGACCTGATCTCTAGCAATTTTTCCCAAACTGAAGTACTGAGCCTCAGGGTTAGCGAAATACCAACCACTAACAGAAGCAGCAGGATACATGGCATAGCTATCGGTCAATTGACTGCCGATAGCATTTTCGACATCCAACAACTCCCAAAGCGTGGCTTTTTCACTGTGCTCTGGGCAAGAAGGATAACCCGGTGCGGGACGAATACCCGTATAGGCCTCTTTAATCAAGGCGTCGTTATCAAGGTTTTCATCGCTGGCGTAACCCCAATACTCTTTACGAATTTTTTCGTGCATAAGCTCAGCAAAAGCTTCCGCAAAACGATCCGCAATAGCCTTAATCATAATGGCATTATAATCGTCCAGTTTATCTTCATATTCTTTAGCGAGAGCTTCGGCACCAAAACAACCGACTGCAAATGCCCCCATATAATCACCCACACCAGAATCTTTTGGTGCAACAAAATCTCCCAAGGAGCGATAAGGTTTCTCTGCTGGCCGTTCTGATTGCTGCCGCAAGTGATTTAATGTCGCAAGCACATGCTCACGCTTATCGTTTTTGTAGAGCTCTGTTTGGTCACCAGCAATACTATTTGCAGGATACAAACCAATAACTGCGTGACATTGCAATAAGTCATTAGCAATAATTTCCTGTAATTTTTGTTGGGCATCGTGAAATAGTTTCTTGGCTTCTTCACCGACGACTTTATCGGTTAAAATTTTCGGGTATTTCCCGTGCAGCTCCCACGTCAAGAAAAAGGGTGTCCAATCAAAACGCTCTACAATGTCTGTTAATGGATAATGGTGGAAAATCTGCTGGCCTATTTTTTTTGGAACAACAGGCTTATACTTTGACCAATCTATGGGCATTGGACGGGTACGCGCAGTATCGAGTGTCGCAAATGTCTTTTTTGCACTTCGATTGGCATGTTGCTGCCGCACTTTTTCATTGTCCGCTTTAATCTTATCGATAGCCGCTTGTTTATTTTCACTTAACAAGCCACTCGCTACAGGAACCGATTTGGAGGCATCCAACACATGGACTGTGACGCCTTCATATTCCGGCTCGATTTTTACCGCCGTATGAACTTTTGATGTCGTTGCACCACCAATCATCAATGGCATATTCATATTGCGATCTTGCATCATTTTCGCAACCGTGACCATCTCGTCAAGCGAGGGCGTAATTAAACCAGAAAGGCCAATAATATTAGCATTATGTTCAACTGCGGCATCCAGAATTTTTTCTGGTGGGACCATCACGCCCAAATCAATCACTTCATAGTTATTACACGCCAATACCACACCCACAATATTTTTACCGATATCATGTACATCGCCTTTTACCGTTGCCATGATAACAACACCGTTATTTTGGCTTTCATTACCCGAGCGTTTTTTCTCTGCTTCGATGTAAGGTAGCAAATAAGCCACGGCTTTTTTTATCACACGCGCACTTTTTACCACTTGTGGCAAAAACATTTGACCGGCACCAAACAGATCACCCACAACGTTCATACCCACCATTAAGGGGCCTTCAATAACATGCAAAGGTTTTTCTGCTTGCTGTCGTGCTTCTTCAACATCCTCTTCAATAAATTCCGTTAAACCTTTAACTAGGGCATGAGTAATACGCTCTTGAAGGTCACCCTCACGCCATGCCAGCTTGTCGCTTTCTTTCGTTTCCGATGCCTGCCCTTTGACTTGCTCGGCAAAATCAACCAAACGTTCGCCAGCATCTTCACGACGATTAAGGACAACATCTTCGACAACCTCCAACAAGTCTTTGGGGATGTCATCATACACCGTGAGCATACCGGCATTAACAATTGCCATATCCAAACCATGCTGAATACCGTGATATAAAAACACAGAATGCATAGCTTCACGAACAGTATCATTACCACGAAATGAGAAAGAAACATTCGATAACCCACCTGAGATTTTCGCCCCTGGCAGATTCTCTTTAATCCATTTTGTTGCCGCAAAAAAGTCAACGGCATAGCTATCGTGGTCGCTGATGCCTGTCGCAATCGGGAAAATATTCGGATCAAAAACAATATCCTGTGGCGGAAAACCCACTTTTTCTACCAGCACATCGTATGAACGTTTACAAATATCAATACGGCGTTGATAAGTATCTGCCTGCCCTTGTTCATCAAAGGCCATGACGACAACTGCCGCCCCATAACGCTTGACCAATTTGGCATAACGAATGAACTCTTCTTCACCTTCTTTCAACGAAATAGAATTCACAATCGTTTTACCCTGCACGCACTGTAAGCCCGCCTCGATAATTTCAAATTTTGAAGAGTCAATCATGAAGGGAACACGACAAATATCGGGTTCGGCAGCCAACAGGTTTAAGTAACTACGCATAGCAGCAACACCATCCAACATGGCGTCATCCATATTGATATCAATAATCTGAGCGCCATCCTCGACTTGAACCCGAGCAATAGCAATTGCCTCGTCATACTGCTCTTCCTGAATCAGACGTGCGAATTTACGTGAACCGGTAACATTGGCTCGCTCGCCAACATTAACAAAACCGGTGGTGTCGTTAATAACCAGTGGCTCAAGGCCACAGAGAACCATATCAGGAATTTTGTTTGTCATTTCGTCAATTATTACTTGGTGTTTACCGCTATTTACGTCGAGGGGATTCTTGGTGGATACTTATCTGCCATCGCTTTTAACGCTGCGATATGTTCCGGTGTTGTGCCACAACACCCACCCAATACGTTGACATGCCCACCTTTTACGTAAGGTTCCATAAAGGTGACCATCTCTTCGGGAGATTGATCGTACTCGCCAAATTCATTGGGCAATCCGGCATTGGGATGCGCGGATACAAACACATCCACATGACTGTCCAAACGCTGAATATATGGCAGCATATCGGTGGCACCCAGCGCACAATTCAAGCCGATGCTCAGTAAACTGCCATGCATCATAGAGACCCAGAATGCCTCTGTTGTTTGCCCCGATAAGGTACGCCCACTGGCATCAGTAATCGTGCCAGACACCATTAAAGGAACATCACCACGAGCATCGCGCACTTGGTCAATGGCAAATAGTGCCGCTTTGGCATTTAGCGTATCGAATACCGTCTCTACCATCAAAATGTCAGAGCCACCGTCCAATAAGGCAATAGCGGCTTCGAAATAAGACTGCCTAAGTTCATCAAATGTGACTAAGCGTTTGCCCGGGTCATTAACATCGGGTGATAATGAGGCGGTACGGTTAGTCGGGCCAATCACTCCCACAACAAAACGGGGTTGCTCCGGTGTTTTAGCCGTCCAAATATCCGCGGCCTTACGAGCACATTGCGCTGAATGATAGTTGATGTCATACACATGCGCTTCCATTTCATAGTCTGCTTGCGCAATGGTTGTACCACTAAATGAGTTGGTTGCCGCAAAATCGGCACCCACCTCAAAATACGCCTCATGAATAGACTGAATAATCTCCGGTCGAGTCACTGCCAACAAATCATTATTGCCTTTCAACGGTAAAGAATGATCGGCATAGTAATCCCCTCGAAAATCCTCTTCCTCAAGAACATGGCGCTGGATCATGGTACCCATAGCACCGTCTAACAGCATAATACGTTGGGAAAGAATGTCTTTTAGTGTGGCCATCGTCTGAGATGTCATTGGTTAATTTCTATACTGAATCACAAAAGGCGCTTATTCTACCTTAAGCCACTGATTTCACGAATCACTTTTTCGTGTTTTCAACGTAAATGCTTATATTACTGACCTTGATCTGCTCAAAAAGCATGAAAGAGTGGTCAAACTAACAACAATACCAGTATTGACCACTTCTTAAGGCAAAGACAAGACGATAGACAGCCTTATTTAAACAGTGATTTCAGCTTATCTGTCGACAAGTTTTCCTTTAGTTTCTCTTGTATCTTTTCTTTTGCCTTGGCTTTCGCCTGCTCACTGACCAGATTTTTTAATTCAGCAGATACCGCAGCTTTCATTTTAGTCATACGTTGCTGTGTGATCTGTTGCCCTGCCTGTTGTGGCGTCACCTCGGTCTTTTTATTACCAATATTGCGCACACTAAATGCAGGTAATGCAACAGAACGACCACCAAAGTTTTCCGTTTGCAAATCTATCGTTGCAGCTGAAAAGTGTATACGCTCAATCATAATTTTGGTTTCACTGTCGTTACTGCTCGTTGTTTTGCTATTGGCGCCGCTTTTTTTAATATTATCCAGCAGCGCCTGTATATTGGTATCTTTGATATTTTTTTGCTCAGCTCGCAGCGTAGTTTCACCCACATCGACACGCTCAATCACTTTAACGGGTTCTGCAACGGTGTCTATGTCTAATGTTAAAGCAACCGATTTAGCATGAAATAACGCGTTACTCGAATATCCTTTTGGGTTAGCGATAGCTATGTTATAAATTGCGCCACCACCTTCTGTGAGTTGAATATCAACACTGCCGACATCAACACGCGTTTGTGTCATTTCGGTGCCTGTTGATTCAATAATGTCTTCCACAAACCCGTTTAAATTACTTAAACCGTAAAAGACAACGGCAGTAATAATCAATGCCGCTAAAATAATTACACTGAGAATAATTTTCATTGTTTTCATATTTTTCCCCTAGGTTCTCTCACCAACAACAGTTTCATTTTTTTGTTTTTGTTCATTTTCCACTTTCGGCTTAGCTTCAGTAGAGATTTTATCACGAGCTTTATCGAGCTCTTTTTCTACTTTATCAAGTAACGCTTACCATCCTGAAATAACCGCTTTATTGGTTTCATCCAACATGCCTTCAAGTGTCTTCTTTTCTAGAGCCTCACGCTTTTTTTCTGATTGGGCCAGTAACTTTTTGCTTTCTACCAACGCTTGTTCCAGTTGAGCGTTCTCCTGAGATAAAACCTCATATTCCTTATGGTGATTGTATATATGCCAGAGAGAAATAATGAGTAACACCAATAAGACTTTTGTCTATAATGCCGCAGAAACCTTCATCTATTGCCTCCTTTATTCTGTAATAACGCAGCATTATGAGCGTAAAGGGGATTTTTTTCAGTAAATTTGTATTTTATAGGGATCATGTTGTCAGAAAGGCATAATATTGCACTTTAGTGGTGCTTATTAAGCCCTTACTTTTAGGATGTCACCAAAACGTAATAAAAAACTTTTTAAATCTGCATAAACAGGTTGATATTAAAAAACTAAGGATCTAGACTAGCCTGGTTTTCGTAAATGTTATGGCCTGTTGGTTTGTAGTTAATTAGCAATTGTGCATTAGTTTTTACGCGAAACATTAACAAGATCCATCGCAATACACAGGTTTTACTATGTCAGAAAAACTCAACGGAACCGTAAAATGGTTCAATGAAAGCAAAGGTTACGGTTTTATTTCTCGCGATAACGGCGCAGACCTTTTCGTACACTTCAGCAATATTATTGGTGACGGCTTTAAAACACTAAAAGACGGCCAAACTGTGACCTTCACTGAAGGCACTGGTCAAAAAGGCCCTCAAGCGGAAAACGTAGAGCTGGCATAACCCAAGCCAAATTTTCTCGCCACACGAAATTCCGAACAGATCAACCACCCTCTTTGTAGGGGGTGGTTACTCTACTTTATGACACTTGAAATTCATGAAAAAACACTAGGATTTTATTATTCATTAGTATAGAATGCGCCGCTCTTTCAATGAGTTACGGCACATTGTGAAGCAATAAGGCGCGGTGGCAGAGTGGTTATGCAGCGGACTGCAACTCCGTGTACGCCGGTTCGATTCCGACCCGCGCCTCCAAATAAGCCACCAATGCTTATTGACCCCCGACGCCCGGGTGGTGGAATTGGTAGACACAGGAGACTTAAAATCTCCCGAGATAATATCTCGTGCCGGTTCAAGTCCGGCTCCGGGCACCAACAACAAATCCAGCAACCTCCTAAAAAGCACAAAAAAACCTTATTTTTCAGCGAATTTTCGCTGTTTTACATCCACTATCATTCTATTAAGTATTGCAATATCCACGATTTTTAGTAACCCTAGATGACGGGGTTACTTAATCAGGGTTACTAAAATGGCAAGAACAACCAAACCGCTCAGCGATACTGAAATCAGGCAGGCCAAGCCCAAGGCTAAAGAATACACATTAACCGATGGGGGTGGCCTATTACTGCGAATCACTCCCAATGGTGCTAAATCATGGTTTTTCAACTATTACCATCCGTTTACGAAAAAACGAAACAAGATCAGTTTTGGTACATACCCTACCGTTAGCCTTGCCAACGCACGTAAAGAGCGCGAAAACGCCAAACAACTGTTGATAGACAATATTGACCCCAAGCACCACCGAGAAGCCCAAAAGCGATCACGAGCTAATGAATACTCAGCTACTCTATTAAATGTGTACCAGCAATGGTTAAAAGTTTGGCGTGACGGCAAAGACGAAACAACGGTCAAAAAAGCCATAAGACACATGAAGCTTTACGCTTTGCCCACACTGGGTGAATACCCCTTAAAAGAAATTACCGCGCCACTGGTTATTGAAACGCTGCGACCATTGGAAAAGCAAAATAAACTCGAAACACTGGGGCGGGTGCGCACCAAACTTAATCAAATAATGACTTTTGCCGTAAATACAGGGGTAGTTGAGCATAATCCATTGAGCAAAATATCAGCTGCGTTTAACAGCAATCAAACCAGCCACCAACCAGCTATTCACCCCAAAGAACTCCCTGAATTATTACAGGCTATTAAACTCGCCAATATCTATACCCCTACACGTTACTTAATACTATGGAGCCTTCATACCTTATTACGCCCTGCTGAACTGGCAGGCACACGCTGGGATGAAATAGACTTTAAAGAACGACTTTGGCATATCCCAGCCGAAAGAATGAAAGGAAAAAGACGTGATCATATTGTTCCACTGACTGATCCAGCGCTCGATATTCTTCAAAATATGCGGCCTATCAGTGGTCATTTAGAGTATGTGTTTCCCAGTCAATCCACACAAGGCCGCCCTGCCAACAAACAAACCGTTAATCGTGTACTAAACCGCATAGGCTACCAAGGCCGCCAAACCGCTCATGGTTTACGTAGCATTGGCTCTACTGCTCTCAATGAGCAACAATTTCCACCTGATTTGATAGAAGCTGCATTAGCCCATATTGATAAAAATGAAGTGCGCCGTGCCTATAACCGCAGTGATTACCTGCAACAACGCCGAACTATGATGATATGGTGGAGTCATTACATAGAACAGGCGGCCAATGGCAAGATCAATCTAACGGGTAACAAAACGCTCAGCGTTATTAGCCACGCATAAAATTATCACCCATTTCAGCTTTTAGTGCTTTTGCTAAATTTGTAACATCAACTGAACTTGATATTGTCACTCGCGGCTTATCAAAGCCCTTAAAAATATCCGCTTGCCGATTATCCTGTACCTCACCATAACTATAAAAAGTCGTGAGTACACCTTCATGCCCTAAGTTTTGACTCCACGCCTTAAACTCTTCAGGCGTTTGGCATAATGATTCCCCCAATGCAGCCAAGGTATTACGAAAGATATGAGGGTTAAAATAAGACAATTCTGCTAAGGCAAACGATTGTTTAAAAACTTTGCGTATTGCCGCTGCACTTTGCCAATGTTCACGGCTTAACCCCACTGCCTCAAAATTATTATCGCTATTTTGGCCTGTATTCGTTTTAGGGAATAACGGGTCATCATTACCATATAGACAATCATTTTTTAGGTATTGCACCCATTCAACAACAATGGCTTTTACCTCATCACCTACAGGAAAAAAATAAGACGTAAAGGTTTTACTGAATTTGGTGTTAACCTCTCGCGCATCCCTGTCAATAAAGTAAAAGCAAGCAAAGCTCTATCACGCTTTTCTATCGGTGTATTATTGGGCATTAGCTCAAGTACATGCTTTATTTGCTCAAGAGTCGCCACGGGCTTTTTACGAGTTGTCTTAGCGGTACGCGATTCTTTTTCTGACAAATTAAAATATTCAGCATCCGAATATTTAATACGCGATTTATAACCCACCTATTGCGACAACCATTCTATAAACGCTTTTAAGTGCCTAAGCGTACCATTAATAGTTGCTAAGCTGAATGGCTTGCCAGTTTGTTGGTTTTTGTTTTTCACTAAATGCTTTTTAAAGCCTATCGCCTGCTCAAAGTGAAAGCCCTTAAACTCTTTATGCTGGTTAAAGGATTCAAAACGCGCAATCGCTTTGGCAACACTATCCAGCGTAGCTTCATTTTGGCCTTTCGCTTCTTATAAAAATATAAAATATTTACGCTTAGTGCGTTCATTATTGGCATTGTATTTTGTCATTGCTTTACCTCTTATAATCAAGTCACGGTTTTAGAGAGGAGAATCGGTATCTTTTATACTTCATAATCACACTTAACTTTTATTTCAAAAATCTCTGCATTGCCACGCCAGATACTTCATAACCACATATCTCGTAAAACTCCACATTGTGGTCTTTGCAGGAAAGGGCAACTTTGTAACAACCTTGCGTTTTTGCAATATCAAACAAAAAGTCCACTATAGTCTTACCTATTCCTTGTCTCCTAAAATTTGGAGTCACAATTATGTCCTCTAAAACTCCCAAATGACCACCCCTCAATCGTTTTGAGATGACGATTGCCCCAAACCCAACGACTTTCTGGTTAAAAAGTGCGACCGCAGAGTAATTAAACTTTTGCTTAAAATATTCACTCCAAATAGATGAATATTCCTTTACTGAATAGTTTGTTTTATTAATTACATTTATAAGCATGACGACGTCTGATAAATCTTTTTGCTCTGCCGCCCTTACAAAAACATTATTCTCCCCATTCATAAAAACATCCTTTCGGTCAGAGTCGTTACCTTCAATTGGTCTATGAAGTGAGATATTTTGATGATAAATCATTCGCACTCAATATCCCATCTGTGCGCCTCTCTAATCGCCCTCAATAGAGTGTTGAACTTGAGTGGTGTCATTTACATACACTGGACACGAGGCGTTTTAGTGCCATCACTATGATAACACCATGAGTTCCAAGATGCATCTGCTTTCTGGCGATTGCAGTATTGGCTGTGACTTCAACAAGAGTGTTGGGAATCCGTATTGTTGATTCCCCACCCATTGCTTGCGTGACAAGTTCTTTGACGATGATTTCCGCTAGAACACCTTGATTGATTTCACCAGTAATCCAATCCGCCCCAAACGCACTGGATGACATGACTGCATAAGTTGCCACTGTCAAAAGTAACTTCTTCATCTTATGCGTCAATCGCCTTGTAAACTGTTCCAACTCCAACATTGAGTTCAGCGGCAATCCTCTTGATACCGACACCCTGTTCACGCATGAACTTGATAGAAGTCTTTAGTGCATCATTTATCATGGAAGGACGACCTATTGTCTTGCCTTCTGCCCTCGCCCGCTCGTGACTTGCAAGGACACGCTCCTTCAACATCTCACGCTCAAACTCTGCAAAGACGCCTGCCATTTGCAACATCGCCCGTCCAGACGGTGTGGTTGAATCAATGTTCTGTTGATGGAAATACATACCGACATTCTTCGCATGAAGTTCGTTCATCATCTCTACCAGATGAGACAGATTTCTTGATGCTCTATCAATGCTCCAGAACATCACCAAGTCTGCCTCTTTCTTCATGGCAGACTTCAACATTGCATCATATTGAGGACGCTTATCAAGCCCCTTTGCACCACTGATGCCGTGGTCAACATATTCTTTGACAATCGTCCAACCAAACCGTCCTGCCGCAACACGAAGTTCGTTCAGTTGGTTCTCTGGATTCTGATGGGCAGCAGAGACACGGGCATAACAGATGACTCTCATTTTCACCTCGTTTCACTGTTTATTGGGAACAACTAAAATATACCAAAAATCGGTTAGTTGGTAAAGTAAAAGCCTAGCATACGCAAACTAAACGAAACCCCAAAATCAAGGATTCTTGGGGTTTCTATATTCTGAGAATGTGAGGGAATATAGGGTTATTTAGGGGTTTGGGGTATCTTTCCACCCAAACATTACTGAACCCATTTTAGAACCGCTTACAGGACGATTTGGAAGACTCTGAACAGAGTTTATTTCTTGAGATAGTCCTTGTTTGGGTTGGAAATGAAATATCCATCGCAAACAGACAAAAGAGTGATTTTTGCCTGAAGAATCAAATCACGCATGGTTCGTCCAATACGCTCAAACTGTCCATCTGACAAAGACTTCCCAACCCTGTATACGCCCAACACTTCATCAAACTTTGCATCTGTGTCATCGTCATATTTAGTTGGTATCAACTGTCTTTCAGATGTTTTCGAAATATGCCTGACGAAAGTATTTCTATGTCACTCTTTTTGGATGTGAGTTGCATTACCAACGCATTGTATCGGTTGATAAGAGTGTTGATAATGGTCTTCCAGTTACAGGAAAATCAGATGTGGATTCAAGTTCACGACTTTGCTTGGCGAAAAAATCCCTCAAATCATCAACTATGTCGTTGATGCGCCTACGCTTGTCTACTCTTACATATGCGTAGTTCGGACTATCAACCCAATCATCCTTTTTACCAACGATGATGGTGCTGTTGTCCGAATAGAAGAGTTCTATATGTGCTGAGATACCAGCACTCTTTTTACCTTTCCAACAATCATCAAACGATGTGGTTGGTATCAAATCCAAATCCCAACCTTCATACGCTTTGTGATTCACCTTCACCTTGCGAAGAACATCACGCATCTCAAACTTTTGGAGTTTGCCCCATTTGTCTTTTCTTGGGGTTTTCAGTTTCAACTTCTCTTTTCTGACAATGAGTGAAACCTTCTGTTCTTCCAGTTCTAATGCCAGTTGAAGGCAGCGATACCACATACGGTAAATCTGTATTGGTTTATCAAGAACCTTGCCATCAATCTCTGGTTTGTCTGCTGAACCACGATATGCAGATTCATCTCGCAACGCCCTATCGTCCATGCCCCTTGTGTCACGCATGACGAACTGTTTGCGCCTAACGCCAGTTGGATTGATTACCTTGTTCGACTTTCAAGTGAGTTCAAGGATCGGTGGTTTAGAATGTGCCATAAAAAGAGCATAGCAATAATAGGTTAGTTGGTCAATAGGTGGGCTTTGTTGCACCCATTAAACCAACCATACGGTGCTTGGTAATATGAGTATGTAAGTTGGTTGAAGTCACAAGGGGTGTCTCTAGCGAAAATTACAAAACAGGAATCGACAAAGGAGATTATTATGGAAGCCAAGATTCTTGATACTGAAAGTGCCGTTAGAAACATCAACGGTTTTATGAAGAAATCAACACTCAATGTCATTTTTGTCGGAAGAGAGTTGGGGAAACTAAAGGACAAGATAGAGGCACTATCTGGTTCTGAACAAAAGAGCGCAGAACTTGAATATGAGTTGATGTTTGAGGGGCAACTGCCGTTTGGAAAGAAAGTCGCAGAGAAGTTCGTTCGGATTTCACGAAACAAGTTTATCTGCCGCTACGCTCACCAAATGCCATCGTCATACACCAGTTTGTATGAACTCTGCTCCAAGAAAATTAGTGATGATATGTGGAAAATCATTCTGGAAAAAATCAATCCAGCGATGACAACCTCAGAAGTCACTGCTTTGAGAACTACTGCTGCTAACAGGGTGAACAACTCTGTGGAAGTGGTGAAAGTTGAGGATGCTCTTGGGATACCTACCAAGAAAGACCTTGATTTGAGTGGTTTTGCAGAGGATGAAAAAGAACCTTCAACTGATGTTGAGGACACTACTCAACCAGTAGCGGAAACATCGGAGGAAGATGCACCAACTCAAGAACCAGTAGCGGAAACTTCTGAGGTAAAGGTCGTCCTGGACTCTGAACAGAGTTCTGAAAACGAAGAGGACAAAGATGCAATGTCTTATTTCCTCTCTCTCGCCTCAAATAGTGATGCATTTGATTACACCGCATGGGATGAAGCACTGACTTTTGACAACTTGGTGCAAATCAATACTTCTCCAAACGCAACTGATGAAGAAATCGGTTACTTGATGGGTCTCATCAATGAGTTTGAGGACAAGATAAAGTCATTCATTGCCGCAAAGGAAGGAGTTGGAGAAGCGGCATAACCCCCAAAGACCCCATGCTTTAGATACTTTCTGCATGGGGTTTCTTTTTACTTTTTTTCGGTTAGTTGGTTTACGCATGGCCTCAATAAAGACCATTAAACCAATCAACCTATTCCGCCTATACTCATAAATGTAAAGAAATCAGAACTTACAAATATATCTGAGGAATTTATCTGAGAATGTGATGAAAAAAGGGAATCCGTTGTGAATAAAGATAGTTATATATCGTTAGATGAAACCAAATCATTCCGTGAACGGTTACAAGAAAAGAACCTGTTCATTGAGAACGAATCTGTTCATCAATCCGCCTGTCGCTATTCGTTAGTGGATTTTCTGACAAAAGAGTTTGATTGGAACTACTGGATGGTAGTTACCTTTGGGTAGTTACCTTTGGGTAGTTACCTTTGGGTATTTTCCTCACCGTTCTGACTGTGAACATATTCTCCATGACGCCCATCTCCGCTTTGATAGGTGGACACTTACCAACAACAAACCGGAATACATTTCTGTGCCAGATAGAAGTCGTTGGGTGTGTCTACCAGAAAGAGGAGATGGGCATATTCATTACAACTGTTTCATTGAGTTGAATACATTGCCCCAAGTCAAAACTTACAAAAACGAGTGGGATACGATTAGGCGTGCAATGCAGACAACATTCAAGTCGCTACAGGATTCATATGAGTTGAATGGAAAGATTGAGTTCCGCCTCTACGAAAGGCGATACAGAAAAGATGATTGGAAAATGGCGATTTACTCAACCAAAGAAATGACAACCAAACACATCAGAAACAACAACGGTGAAGACCATTTTGCGAACTGCATAATGAGTTGGAAGGATTGGACGATTCAACCAATCTCAAGACGAACACCAGTAAAGATTACAAAGAAAGATGGAGCAAGTGGAACTCTGGACAGGTTTATGTCTTGAGTTCTTTGAGTGCCACTAATAGTGGGCGTGAATGGTGGACTACATCAGAAACAATACCAGTAGCGCATTTTCAATCCCTTAGACTTCTTCATACCAACTGCATTGTCGGATGCCGATGATGTAGATGGAGTATCTATACCTAAAGGAAACACAGACTCAGAACAGAGTCTTTTTTTAGAACATGAATAGGTTAGTTGGTATTAATATAAACCATTTACAGCCAACTTACCTAATATGAATCAGATATAAATGAATAAATACTTGAGACAGGAGATAGATGAAATGAACAACACTGGATTAGTTGATTATCAAGACAAACAGAAAAGAGAACTTGAGAAGAGACAACAAGAGGTTCGTGCAAGAGAGTTTGCTGCTCTTGAACAACGAACAACAACAAGACATGACAGGATTCCAGATATGAAGGATGCCTATGCTCAAGTTGTTTCAAAGAACTACAAACCTTCACAAGACGAAATAGAGTTCCGTAGGTTCACTGGTGGTGGAGTTATGGACAACGCAAAAGGACACTGAACATATGCATATTGCAGAACCGATTAGAAAACCGATTTACGCCCACCTAACAGTCGATGCCAAAGAAGGACTTGATGCCCTTGCCAAGTATCATCGCACCACCCTTACCAACCTATTAGAAGAAGGCGCTCATATGGTGATGAGAAGTCATCTCAAACAAATTCACTCCAGAGACATAGGAACGAGACAAGCATCTTCCATAACTGATTCGTTTAGTTGATAGTTATGAGGGCTTCTTTCTGTCCAATAAACCAACCTACCGCTTCTTGGTAAAGTGAATATGTAAGTTGGTTTTAGACATAAAGGAGAAATGAGATGACCACTATTACTGCCCTCGCCTCACGATATGGTGGAGAACACACCATTGGAACAATCACTCAAGAACAAGGACACTTCTGGCTTCAGATGGGTGATGATTTGTTTACGCAATACCTACATTTCCAATGGGCAGGCGCAAACGATGATTGTGACTTGAATAAGGTTTGGAACATTCCAGAACATCTACGTTTGCCTGAGTTTTATGAGATTGATGATATTGAACACATCAATGCGCCAGAGTTTGCGGCATCAAATCAAATAGAGTTTGCGAAAGTCATTGATGACGGTATTGCCCATATAGACCAAGAGGAAACGATTGCTACACTGGACTTTGCCACCGATGAAGCGAAACAGATGGTTCTCATCGCAGATGAAGAGACAGTGAACTACAAAGGTTACGATGTGGTTGTCTATGCCCAATCATTTGTCAAAGGTGGTTTTATGACTGCCTTTGAGATTGATAGTGAGTTTGATTTATCCAAGTTGAAGATACTCTGTTCGTCATGGGGTGATTTGTTACTGGTTACTGGTTACTGGTTACTGGTTTTAGTTATGACGGTGAGGAGTTAGACCACAATGGATGGCAAGACGACTCATGGGGCAAAGGCGAATATGCCTGGATTGATGGGGACACACTAAAAATAAACCATCAAGACTGGTGTGATGCGAATCCAGACTTGATGAAACTTATCACCTCTATCAAACAAAGAGAGGATGATGCTTTGGTTGCCTAACTGACATTAGGATTTTGTGATGACAAAAGGGGTGCTATGCGCCCCTTTTTTTATGGGTTCAGAAAGTGTCTTGAAAATGCACCTCTGAAACCCTTGCTTTCCTTGACTCTGTTTAGAGTTTTTTGAGGGGTTCAACTTGTTTCATTTTCTGAACCATAAAGGTTAGTTGTTTATTACACGGCCTCTTTTATAGCCAATAAACCAACCATACGAACATTGCTATATTGAGTATGTAAGTTGGTTCTATATGAGAGGAAACAAAACCATGAAGAAAGTAAAAGTGAAAATGAGTCGGATGCTGGAAACATTCGGTTGTGAAGTTGTTAGTGACTACATTCCACAGTCACAGTTGCGTGTCTTTACTCGTTTGGGATTAGGAACTCGTGTCCTAAAGGTAAAGAAACGGCAGAACGGTTTGACTGCAAGTGGTGCGCCTAACCTTTGCCACGACAACAGTGCGTTGTTGAAGAAAACCTTTGGTGGACGGCATATCAAAGGATATTGGATTGTTCCTTTGATGGAAGGCGTTCCAAGTCTTGGCACTCAGATGATTTGGCACTCTATTTGGATTACACCAGAAGGAGTTGCCATTGACCCAACAATGACTCGTGATGAACTGGACGGTGAAGTGTCTCGTGACTATTCAATGTTCATTCCTGTTGCAGAAGTAACGGAAAAACTGTTTGTCACTGCCCGTGACTTTGTCATTCCACACAATCCTAAAGAGAAAGGCGTTCTTCTTACAGAAGGATTTGATGGAGACCATAAGCGAGAGGCGGTGACTATCGGTGAACTGAGTCAACATCGTATCTATGAGACAGGCACTCCAAAGACACACAATGGCATCAAGGAATACAACTCTTCACTTGGAGAAGGTAGTTATTTTACCAAACCTTCAACTGCCACAAATCGTGTTCTGAATGACAAAGGTTTTGCACTTGCCGCATAACCAAAGACTCTGAATAGAGTTTGACTGAGCCCTCAGAAATGGGGGCGTTTTAGTATCCCCCCATAAAACTGAGCGTTGTTACCTAATCTATAAACGCACCATGTTTCCATGAAAGAAATACCACCCCCCTAAAACTGAGCGATATTTCTATAACATTCATAGGTTAGTTGGTTTACAGCCATTGGCTTATATGCCAACTAACCGAACCTAGTTATTCTGTGAGATAGAACCCATTCTCATCAATACTGAAAGACTTAGTGGCACTCTCCACCATTCTTATCATATCCAGATGTTCATAATGCGTTTCAATGTGTCTAATGTCTGTTCCAGCAAACTTTGCAACTTCGTAGTGTGGAACTTTTGCAATCAATCGTGCAGTAATGCCAAAGTGTCTGAGTGAATAGTAGGTAAACTGCTTGCCTGTGTGTTCTTGCATTTCTGTGTAGTCCATCAACTCCTTCCAGTATTTGTAGAAGGTAGGTTTTGCAAGAACGCTGTGGTTCTTATGGTGAAGACATACATAATCATCTGGTTCTGTATGAGCAGACAGTTCTTTCATTCTCTCAAGGTATCTGCCGCCTCTTGAAACGAACCTTCTGTCTTTTCTGTTCTTACAAATGTGAGCAGGTAAAGACAACTCAACCAGTGTGTCACCTTCATGTCTGAACAACTTCACCATGTGCCACTTCAACAAACGAAGTTCACCAAAACGACAAAAGGTATTTGATTTGAGAAGAATGAAGTTCTGTATCAGAGAGCGATAGTAAATCTCATGCCCATCAACAGCGCCCTTCACCCATTCTCTCATTCTTGTATAGAACAGTTTGTATTCTTCTGGCGTGAAGGTATCTCTTCTTGGCATCTCTCTGATGCGAATCTCTTCAACATTGAACTTCTCAAATGGCAGTATTCCATGACGATACGCCCACTTCGCTATCGCATTTACGGTGGTGTATTCATTTCTGATGGTCACATCTTCAACTTGATTGTCAGTCTGTTTACGCCTGAACATTCCAAAGTCTTAGAATGAGTTTCTATCCAGACTGCCCACTTTCTCACGCTTGCCGATGTAGGGAACTATCCACCTACGGACTTGAGTTTTGAGAGTGCCTAAACGACCTGCCGTAATACGATTAGTCTCAACTTTGTCCTGTTGATGCTGTAACCAATCCTCACACATATTACCAAAGGACAATCCAAATACTCTATGTCCTGTATTGATTTTGGAGAGGATGCCGAGCATCTCATTCTCACCAAGTTTGATTGCAGTATCTAAATCAGTGGTTCGTAATGACTGTCGGTAATACTTCTTTTCTTCTGGTATCCATGTTCGTAAATAGTAGTTACCGCCAGATTGAGGCGTTGTGTAGATGACACCTTTATCACCAAGTATGGGAACTTTGTTCAGATATGCATCAGACTTTGTCTTGAAACCTGTCTTGTTTTTGGAGTGCTTTGGACGAGTGGATAACGCCTGTGCCTTTTCTACAAGACTATGTGCATCCAGTGTGCCTTTGGGTTTCTGTTTTCTAACTGCCATAGTGTTCAAACCTTAGTCATAGTTACTAAGTTGTTACTAATTGGTTGGTAACAGGTTTGGAAGAATAAGGTATTGAAAACAAACGAAATGATTTTCAATATATCATTCTACGGAATAACCTATCTACTTGGTAACAAACTTAGAAACTCACGAATCTAAACTGTTGAAAACACTATAACTTAGTAACAACTTGGTAACAAGTAGTATAGCCTAAGTTATTGATATTATTGATTTTTTTGTAGATATATTATTCCCACTCAGTAGTAACATTGATTTTTTCTTGTTTAATATCAATCATTTACTACCTCGAAATAGTAAGTGTGTAACAAGTGTGTAACTCACCAACCACTCTGCACGTTTTTTCTACCCTTGTGTAACTATTGCAATTCAATAGTTTGCGCAATCCCTTGCTGCACAGTGTAAGACGAAGAACATGCTTAAACCACACGTTCTTCTGTTCTTTCTGTTCACTTGTTCTTTTGTGTCACTCGTCTGCCAAACTGCGCTTGCTTTTCTATCAGTGCATCTAACTCACCATGTTCAACAGCTTCGCGCACCTTAGCTAGCACGTCAGCAACTTCTGCTTCACTAGCTAGTTGGATAACATTCTTGCCTTTAGCAAACTCTAAAGGCTTGCTTCCATAGCGCACTACAAAATTTATCTTTCCAGCAACACTAGCAGTCCACCAACGCTTAACACGTTTGGCAACTTCCACTTTACGTTGGTTACCATGTTCGTCATTAACCCATTTGTGTTGCGTAGGTGTGTAGTCTTTATTTGCTGCAAGTTGGATTTGTTCATCAATCTTTGCAAGCAGCTTGCGACGACGAACAGCGATAGGGTTGTTGTTTTGAAGTGGATTAAAAGCAACGAAGTTTAACGTATCAAGTACAGTCATAACAGCCTCCTGGTTAGCTAAAAGCATTGTGCTTTCAGAGTTAGAAGGTTGTCATCCGAAAACTAATTTAAATCTTCATCCTTATCAGAAAAGCGTTCAACACGTTCACCAAGTGTCTCACCATCTTTCATCCAAAATGCCCATCCATTAGTTTGCTTCCACTTATACCCCTCTCTGTGTAAAAGAGTTAGTGCAGCTTTACTCAGACTTACAATTTCACCTTCAAATTCTACTTTCTTATCAGCTACTACAGTCGCTGTTACAGCATCATCCTTTGAATAAGTAAGAACATCACCAACGTTAACGTGTGCATCAGAAAAGCTATAGCTTTTGCGCTTAGCTACAGTACGTTCAAGTGCTTCGATACTTTCTTCGTCTTCTGCAATATCTTCTTTAGGTGTAACGTCTTTACCATTCGTCAGCTTTAATGCAGAAATAACACGTTGCGCATCTATTTCGAAAAACTCACGTGTAGTTCTAACTCTAACATCAGCAAACGCTTGATGAACTAACCTTTCAACAGCAACTTCGTCGTCTACTTCGATTGCAAACACACAACGAAAAGGAAGTGGTACACTTGTGTTATCAAGTTGTTTCAATCGCTGTTCTAAATCAACAGTACGTCCTACCTTTACGTAGTTGTCAAAAGCTGGATTACTCAATACGTAAACTATGCCCATTAGCCTCTTCCAATATTATGCATTGCACGTTCAACTACAGCTAACTTAACACTTTGCTTACTCGAAAGTCTGCTATCATCACTTAGCTTTTCATGACTACGTGATGTAACCAAGCGTGGCAGTGACACTATATCTGCGCTTAAGTCGCTACCTACTTCAAAGCTAATCTCTCTATCAAACCAAACACGAAGACTACTGTCAGAGTGCACAATTTCTTGCAGTATCTCTAGTGCATCCTCACAAAGGCTTTCGCATTTGTAGTAGCATTTCTTGGCTGTAGCGTGATTACCTCTATTACTGTAACTCTCAGCTCGGTTATGCATCATGTTTGCTTGTCTTAACTTTGCCTCGTAGCGTTTAATCTCACTCGGTTTATCCTTGAGCGCCTCACGCAGTTCAAGCTGCTCTTGCCACTCATACTCAAGCTGTTCGTATTCCTCTTCGCTTAACCACGTACGCAGCTGACGGTTTTGCACGTTTTCTCCACGCTTAAGTTTGTCAGCTATACCTTCTAACTTGTTAAGACGTTTGGTTTCGTCAGCAGTTAGTTCGCGACGTGGATTTGCTTTTTCAATTCGTTCTTTCAGCAGCTTGCTCAAGTTGCTGCTTTGCTTCTTTTGGTTATCGAGCCACTCACTCATGGCGATAATTAAAATGTCCAATTTTCATCGAATGCATTTTTCTTATAGATATTCAGTTTTTCTTCTGCAATTTCGAAGTCCTCAAGCGTGTCAATATCAACTACATTATTTCTGTGCAGCAATTGCAACTTTACTTTAGAATTCACCAAGAGCGATTTTCGTCTTACAGCAACTGCTCTGCTGACATAAAATTGGCCAGCATCATGTTTCGCTTCGATTAAATCTTGCGATCTAGTTGAATAATGTTCTGGGTGAAACATTTCAGCATATCCAAAATCGTTTTCAAATACCGCTCTTTGGATCGGAAAGGAAAAGTTGGTAGCTGACATCACAGAGACACACTCGTGATCATCGTCTAATGCACCTATGGCTCCACGTATGTCATTTTCGTTTAGCAGAACTGCAGTTGGGTATACTGTAAGGACAAAATCAACTTTTTTTACATTAGCTTCATACCAATCTAGTGCATGCTCAACAACTGCTGCTGTGCCAGTGTAATCATCAGAGAGAGCATCTGGCCTAAGAAATGGAACACTTAGCCCCTTGTCTTCAGTACATTCTTTAATCAATTCTGAATCGGTAGATATCAAAATATTTTCACCAGAGAAAATCTTTTTAAGTTCCATCAAAGGCCAGTAGATCATTGGTTGGCCTGATATTTTTTTTATATTCTTATTTGGAATTCGTTTGCTTCCACCACGCGCTGGGATAACTACCAAAGTAGAGTCAATGCTAAATTTTGACATTTACCCTTTCCCCTTCGTCATCTTCAACATAGAGAACAAATCTATCATCAAAATACCCTTTCTTGTCCAATTCATGCTTCAACTTGTAATCGTCAGATGCCTCTTGAAGCGTTTCAAATGAATCTTTGCAAATTAGACCCAATTTCGAATAAACCACGTGGTATTTGGTTGTCATGACTTCTTCCGCCCTTCAGATAACGAACCTTTTAACATGCTAGCAGTAAAGCCAAACTCTTTGCAAAGACGCTTTACTTCTTTCAGTGCGTTAGCACGTTCGTTCTTCTTAGCTTCAACCATCTGCTGCTGAATTGCTTCCATTTCAGCTTTCAACTCGTCATAAGATGTCATCTCAACTCTCTCTTGGTTATGTGTCAGTCTTATATTATAGATTTGTTAAAGGGATGAAAAGCACTTTTTTTCTACGCTTGCTGAAGTGTAGTGAGTTTAAGGGGATAGTATTTGCACAGCGTCTCACTATGCCCGTCAGTGGTTCTGTCAACCACACAGTCAAACAGCTACAAACCATGCACTTTTGACTGGTTTTCTAACTCTTTTGTCTGTCGTCTTGTTGAGTTGGTAACGGTGGTTGCGGACGAATAGGTGTAAAGTCTGTTCGTTCTGTGTCTTTTGGCGTCGTCTGCTGCTGTGGTTCTTGCTTGACTATCTTAGTCTTTGGAACAGCTACAGTGCGTGTAACAGCCTTTGTTTCTGGTTTTGCCATCTTCTTTGCAAGTGCAACCACACTGCCGCTTGTGCCAAGCATTAACTCAAGTGCTGCCCACTTTGTCTCGTCGTCTACACGTTCGATTTCGCTGCGTATGGCGTTCAATGCTTGCTGTATGTCTTGTAATGTACTCTTGTTCATACTGTTATTTAGCAACTAGCAGAATGGGGTGATGCAAAATCACCACCTCACTTCTGTAAGTACTCCAACGCTGAAAACCGCAGCACTAAAATTTACTGCTTAAAACCCAATTTCGGATGACGAGGTTGTTGGCTTGAAGCTATAGTGCTATTTGTCAAATCCTCACCTCGTCTTTCCACCACCCCACAGCATCACTGTTTATCTGCTTATGACACTGTTCGCTCAGCTCAATAAAACGCTTTCCTAGCTGTGTATGGCGTTCTGTCGCCATCATACAGCGTCCGTAGTGCTGTAATTTGCTTGCACATATAGCAAACGTACCCACGCTTGGTTTAACACGTTTAAAACGCAGCGTACGCATGTAGCACTCGCTTCTACACAGCCAGTCTTTGCTGAATTCGCTTTCGCTGCTTACAGCACCAATCTGCTGCAATAACTCAAATACTTCGTTTAGAACCGTTTTCTGCATCAATCATTCCTCAGTTGATAAATAACTACATGCACAGCTTGTATGTGTTGCTGTGTATTTAGCGCGTATTGCTAGTAACAAATGAGATTAAGGTTGGTACGCCGATTGAAATAGTACTGCTGATGCCTTCTGATGTGAGAGGACAAGCAAACGGACTGCTCATTGTCTGCTTCAATGCACTACCCCAGTGATGCTGGGATGCCTTAAACGACACACCTAAGTGTGATTAACGATTTTGCATTGTCGGAATGGTTGAATAGGAACGCCTATTGTAAAGTGAGTTGGAATTGTCATTAAACCAACAAAGTCGCTGCGCTGCTTCTGGCTGGCTCGTGGCAATGACTTGCGTAAAACAGCACGTAATAGGTGATAGCAAAACCTACCTTCCTCGTTAAGAGTTGTGTAAGCCCAGTTGTGTAATCCTCATTAAATGAGTGAAGAACTTTAATCATTGCCTAAAACTAGGCTTTGACTTGTTCTTCCTAGTAAATGAGTAAGAGACAATTATTCAGTCAAAGAAAATCACTCTGTGCTGTATGTGATTGAGCGAATGCGAAAGAACAAACGGCACAAGTAGTGTTAGCGAAGCTGACACTCAAACAGCACTTTAAATAAGTAAGAAAATTGTGATTATCTTACATTTCCACATAAGTCTTTGATGTATGGAAGGAATTATATGAGCACTTATTGGTTGCTCAAATAGAACCTCAGAAAATACGCTGTATGTACGAAAACATTATATTTAGGTGGTGACATATGGCACAAGCCAAGACACTTAACAAAACAGAACTCAAGCAGCTGCTAGACGTAACAAATTCGTGCAGTCGTTATCCACTGCGTGACAGCACCATGCTGCTGTTTACGCATTTGTGTGGTTTACATGTTGGAGAAGTTGCAGCACTGCGCTTTGATGACGTATTAGATTCAAACGACACAGTACGAGACGAAATGACACTTGATGCAGCACGTACCAAGTCAAAACGAGCACGTAAGATATTTTTACCAAAGCAAATGCAGCGTCAGCTACAAGCATACGTTAGAAGCGTAGCTAAGCGTCCACAGCATGGTTATTTGTTCTCTACACAAAAGAGTGCGCGATTTAGTTCAAACACTGCTACACAGCATCTACAACGCTTGTATGCACGTGCTGGAATTGCTGGCGCTACGTCACACAGTGTCAGACGTACTTGGTTAACATCACTTAGTCAGAAAGGAGTGAGTGTATTTGTTCTAGCTGATATGGCTGGACACAGAAGCATTCAGACAACACAGCGTTACGTGACAGTTAACGATGAGATGAAACGAAACGCTGCTGGACTTATCACTTAACCAAACTGAAGATGTGTCCATAGTCCATTTTTTCAATTGATTCAAATGAACCATCCTTGTGTAACGCGAGAAATTCTCCATTCTGATTTAGCTTTAAGGGCACTGGAAGCTGAACATCTTTTGTAACATAATTAGCGATATTTAAGTCACTAACGTACTCGTAAGATTTTGTATCGCTATCATTTTTAGGCGTTATATCGAAGTGTTGGTTCTGTGGATTAACTACCCAGAAGTGAGGAACTATCGCAGTACCTAGTTCACCTAAATAATCTCCAACCAACCATCCACTATGCATGTTCCAATCATCGTTGATATCTAAAAATAACATCATGTTCTGAAAACACTGATTTGGTTTTGCGTCATCGAAATGCAGAGGTTTAACATCAACTGATTTTACTTTTTTGTCATTTATCCAGTTAACGAGAACACGTGTGGCTTTTTTCATTTTGATACTCCTCTACAGCACTTCAATAGTGCCATCTTCTCTACGTCTGTAGTCAGCTACAGCGTTCGTTAAACGTATTTCGTCATTCAAGTGATAATACGTCTTTTCAATCTGCGCCACGCTATTGCCACACATATCTGCTATTTGTCTAAACGTTAAGCCACTCATAATACGTTGCGTAATCATAAAGTGACGCAAGCTGTAGGGAACTAAGTCACGTACTTCCCTATCAGCAATATCAGCTAATTTAATCATCTTGTGGAAGTGGTATAGCAGCGTACGCTTACTTAGTTCGTTTTCGTTATCAACTGTAAAGATTAACTCGTCAGCTGTTTTAGGCTTAGATATTTCACGCAAGCGTTCAAAGTACTGTCCATTGCGACACAAGAAGGTGCGACTTGTACGCACTTTACTTGTCTCTGCGCGAACATGGATACGTGCTAGCTTTTTTTCTTCGCCATTCACTTTGTGACATTCAATCTGCACATCAATCCAACGTAGCTGTCGCTGTTCACCAACACGCAAACCACTGTTAGCTGCGATAAGCACGTAGTGCTGCACGATTTTTAGCTCTCTAAGTTCTGCATCATCTAGCTTGTTGTGTTTCGCAGTGTAGGTGCGCATAGCACGATACAGTGCTTCGTACTCATCGTTAGTAAGTGTTGCACGACGAATAGCTTAATTGCCTTTGTCTAAGCGTGGCAGCTTCTTAAAGTCAAAGCCATCGATGTGTGTTTCGCTATTCTTATGTAGCCACTTCATAAGCGCATTAATTGTGCTTTGTTCGTTTTGAACTGTGACTTGTTTGACGTTGCCGTTGGTGGCTTTGTGACGATGGTAGAAGTAGTTTTCGCAGTCAGTGCGTTCTAGTTATTTCAGCTTAGTGTCTTTGCCTATGAAGCTAAGAAAATGCTGTAAGTGCGTTGCGATTGTTGTGTGTCGTCCTTTGACTATGTGTCCAAGTTCAACGTCACGCTGTCGAAAGCTAAGATACTTCTCCACACCTTCTTTTGTGGTTATGGAGAAGTAGGTTTTGCCTTGCTGTAGATTAGCGTAAATCTCTAAGTACGCAGCTTTACCCTTTTCAATTGCAGTAGCTTCACTGCGTGTACGAAGGCTTTTACGTGCGTACTTGTTTTCTTTTGACAACCACATACGAAACTGCCAATACTCACCTCGATTATAGATACAAGCTTCGTCAAATATTGGTATTTCGCCTTCAGCACAGTGCTGTTTCTTTAGTGCCAAATCTTAGTCTCTGAGTTACTACAAGTTTCAGTAGTCACACGTTTGTGCAACATTTTGTTTAACTGTATGAAAAAAGACTAAGGAAATCAACGATTGATTTCTTATTGTGAAAGTAATGTGTAAGTAACTAATTCAATAAAATCAATTACTTACACTAAAATAACTACTCCCACTCAATGGTTGCAGGCGGCTTACTCGAAACATCATAGGCTACACGAGAAATATTCGGTATTTCATTAATAATACGATTAGAGACTTTTTCCAGTAAAGCATAAGGCAAGTGGGCCCAGCGAGCGGTCATAAAATCGATCGTTTCTACCGCGCGTAAACTCACTACCCATTCATAGCAACGACCATCGCCGACCACACCAACCGATTTAACCGGAAGAAACACGACAAAGGCCTGACTGGTTTTATGGTACCAATCTGCATGTCGTAACTCTTCAATAAAAATAGCATCGGCTTCACGTAATACATCTGCATATTCTTTTTTGACTTCACCCAGAATACGCACACCCAGGCCAGGCCCTGGAAATGGGTGACGATACACCATATCGTATGGCAAACCTAATTCAAGGCCAATTTTACGGACTTCGTCTTTAAACAGTTCACGTAGCGGTTCAACCAACTCCATTTTCATATCATCCGGTAAACCACCCACATTATGGTGTGATTTAATCACATGCGCTTTTCCTGTTTTAGACGCCGCTGATTCAATCACGTCCGGATAAATCGTGCCCTGTGCCAACCAGTTAATACCATCAAGTTTTGTCGACTCTGCATCGAAAACTTCAATAAAGATATTACCAATAACTTTACGTTTTTGTTCAGGATCACTGACACCTGCCAGCTGACTTAAGAATAGCTCTTCAGCATCAGCACGAATAACTTTGACGCCCATATTCTTAGCAAACATTTCCATAACTTGATCGCCTTCGTTTTTACGAAGCAGACCGTTATCGACAAAAACACACGTTAACTGGTCACCAATCGCTTTATGTAGCAACGCAGCAACTACCGATGAATCCACACCACCAGATAAACCTAACAATACCTGATCAGAACCTACTTGTTCGCGAACACGTTCAATGGCATCTTCAACAATGTTTGCCGGTGTCCACAAACCATCACATTGACAAATAGTTAAGACAAACTTTTCAAAGAGTGGTTTGCCCTGCAAAGTGTGCGTTACCTCAGGGTGAAATTGAATGCCATACAAATGCTTCTCTGTATTGGCAATGCCTGCAATAGGACAAGAAGCCGTTGAAGCAGTTAATTCAAAACCATCAGGTATTGAAGTCACCTTATCTCCATGACTCATCCACACATCCAACAATGCCTGGTCTTGAGAATTTGCTGCATTCTGTAAACCTGACAGTAAGCCACCCTCACCTTCTACCGCCATTTGTGCATAACCAAATTCACGAAGGTCTGAGGTAGACACTTCACCACCTAACTGTTGTGCCATAGTTTGCATGCCATAACAAATTCCCAGCACAGGCAAACCTAATTCAAAAATCCCTTCTGGTGCACGCGGGGATTCACCTTCCGTGACCGACTCCGGGCCACCGGAAAGAATAATGCCGTTCGGCTTGAAGTCTTTTATCTCGTCAAGTGAGATATCAAACGCACGAATTTCCGAAAACACACCAATCTCACGTACACGACGTGCAATCAACTGCGTGTACTGAGACCCGAAATCCAATATTAAAATGCGTTGTGAATGAATATCTTGCAACATATAGTCTTCTCTAAAAGTAACTGCGATATATCAAAGAGAGGCAATATTGAGTATTTCAAACCGTTGGAGGCATGGATGCCGGAAACGAGCTACAGGGATGTATTTATGCGTGTTTGAAATACTAAATAGGCCTATCAGATAAATTGGATTAATTAGCGAATAGGATAATTAGGCGCTTCTTTAGTAATCTGCACATCATGCACATGACTCTCTCCCATACCCGCAGAGGTGACACGGACAAATTGCGGTTGCGTACGCATAGTATCAATATCACCAGAGCCGGTGTAGCCCATTGCAGAACGTAGACCACCCATGAGTTGATGGACAATAGCCGACAGCGGGCCTTTATAAGGAACACGACCTTCAATCCCCTCAGGCACCAGTTTTTCAACGGCACTACCATCTTGGAAATAACGATCTGACGAGCCTTGCGTTTTCGACATTGCGCCCAAGGAACCCATACCGCGGTAGGATTTATACGTGCGTCCCTGATACAGCTCCACTTCGCCAGGAGCTTCTTCAGTGCCCGCAAACATGGAGCCCATCATCACACAACTGGCACCCGCGACAATCGCTTTGGCAACATCCCCTGAAAAACGAATACCACCATCAGCAATCACGGTAATACCCGTGTCTTTTAAGGCTTCAGCAACATTGGCAACCGCTGCAATCTGCGGTACGCCAACACCACTCACAATACGTGTCGTACATATGGATCCAGGACCTATGCCCACTTTAACCGCATCAGCCCCGGCTTCCTGGAGTGCTCTAGCGGCATCAGCTGTGGCAATATTACCGCCTATCACCTGAACATCCGGGTATTCCTGTTTAATCTTGCGCACACGCTCAATCACATTCTTTGAATGCCCATGCGCAGTATCAACGACTAGCACGTCAACACCCGCAGCGATTTATGCTCCAAACCTATCGGCTTATCGAGATCAAAAATAGCCTCATATTCATCCAAACGGGTATAAGCAACAAACTTATTGACCACCCCCTCGCAACACTTACACAAAGCTGTTAAGCGGCCTTTTGTCGATGACATTGGTATATACTCAACAAAATTTTCAGCGGGCTTAACAGGCTTTTTACAACGCACACAATAAAACTCATTTTTCTTACATTTTCGCTTGCTGGATTGTCGGCGAGCCTGTAAAAAGGCTTTAGCCTCCACCCCCAAAACCAAAAAAGGCCGCTGTTCTTTTAGGCAAGGCAATCCATCTTTTACCCATTGCGCAACGGTATTTTTATGAATGCCAAAAACTTCAGCTAACTCTTCATAGGTGTAATTGCGATGAATCTTGACCAGATTAGGATTGTAATTAGCCATGATCGTTAATACGGCCTTCCTCAATTTTGGTAACAATCCATTCATCAACTTCGCATTCAAGCCAACCTACTGCACGGCCACCTAATGAAACCGATTCTGGAAACTCACCATTAGTCATACGCAAATAAATACTGCTACGGGATAAGCCTGTGCGTTTTATCACTTGTGGAAGTCGTAAAATAATATGTGTCATTGTGAAACCTCTTTAGTGTTACTAGGAAAGAGATCACAAAGTAGTTGTGCGGATTGGGCGATAAAACCTTTAGGAATTACCCGAAAAGGGCAATGGATAACTAAAAAACAAGGGGTTAGTAACAATAGAAAAATATGAGAATAGACGTAGCTATTAAAAACACCCTTCAATTTCAGGCACTTATTTGGGCGAAAATTTTCCGCCCAACTTTTTGCTTATTTCATGTTTTTTCTTATAGTCTCTGAACTTTTACCTTGTGCAATAGGCAGTTTGGCTATTTGCTGCGAATGCCATGTATCCGATTTTTTGGGGTGTTTTTTGAGCGATGCAAGGTAAGCATCTTTCCAATCTTGATACATGGCTTGGGTGGCTTGTTTTCGGGCTTCTCGCTTATCAATATTAGGGGCGTGATTTTTTGCGTTTCGGGTAGGCTTATTTAGCAACTCATCAATGCCTTCACGGTCTATGGTTAGCTCGTTATTGTGTATATACAGCACATCACCCACAGCGGTAGCGTGTTGGTTAATCACTATAGATAGCGGGCTAACCATCAATGATACCCAACGCCGCCCACTCTTACTTTTTAACATGCCTAATTTATAGCTAGAACCATTTTTTTCAGCTTGCGGCTCACCCTCCAAACCCAACAAATTCATAACGACCATAGCAAAGTGCTTAGGGCTAGTTTTCCATTGCCTCAATCGCTCCAGTGGTACGCTAATTCGCCCCATCTCATTTTGTTTATCTATGTGGTCGCACACAATAAAGGCTCGTTTTTTATCGTCGGTAGACTCTACAGGCATAAAACAACGGTGTTCACAGCCTTGGCACTCTAATGACTGGGCATCATTGCTGTTACTTAGTAGCTTCACCCCCCACAAATAGCGCGACTGCGCCATTTTGCCATTGCATGACCTCATCCCAACCAATAGTAATAAGCTTGCCAGAGGCGTTGATATGCGCGATTAAGGCCGTTAATGCCCGCGATGGTGACAAAGGCTCGCTCATACAGCTATACCTTCACAGAGGCAGGCTCAAGGCCAGAACGGGCGAGCATTTCTCGTATTTTTAAATCGTTACCGTCATAATGCAACGCACACGAATTGGGGTAGGTAATATTAAAGGTTTTAGTTCTTGCTCGTTGATTACCGACAGGCTCAAAAGTCACTTTTAAAGCCACCTGTGTGACATCATAAGGTGGTAAATGTAACTCATCCAATAAACGATAAACCGCATCATTATCTTTGGTGTAATCCGCCTCTACCGTAACTCGCCGCTTACTGCCTTGCTTTAAATTCACGCGCAACCGTGTCACTACCACACTAGCGATACCAGAGGTCGGCTCTAGCTTAAATTCAAAACCATCATCCACCACAGGCGCTAGTTCATATACCCGCTTATCAATACCCCCTTGCGGCAAGGTATCAAGTTTTAAAATATGCTGGGCAAATATCTCTTGTAGTTTAGGAATGGCTTTTGTGTTTTTTGGGGCATAAATATCTAACATGCCCTCATCTTGGCTATACACAAAAATAATTTCAAAGGCGGGGTGGCGGGCTTTGTTTTCTAATGAGCTACCTACCCACTCAATCGCCGATTGGGCAAAGTCTTCAGGATAGGCAAAAAAGTATTCTTTATGATTACGGCGATATGGCTCCACAATACAGTTTTTACCTCGCCCCTCTTTGCGGTAAAAGAAATCACTCAAGGCGTTTGCCAGATCATCAATATCACTTTCTTCTACGTGTGGGGGTGTATGGGGTAAGTCATTGCGCTTTTTCCAATAACTCGCGCTGACATTATCCGCATGTAAAAACCGTGCTGCACCTTGCCAATAATTGCGCTTATTCAAAAACGCATAACACGCCTTGGCATGAAAACCCTCTATAGTCGCTATGGCCTCAATAAAATCATCATCCCCATGAAACCGCGCTTCATCCACTAAGGCGTTAATACCCCCTTCACAAGCCAAGGCATTTATCCCTTGAAAATCGGCTTCTATATCGGCTTTTAGAGTATCGTCTAATTGGTTGATAATACCTTGCAAAGCATCACTATCGTTTTCTTAAAGCGCATTAATATCAGTATCCACATCAATACCATTGGATTCAAAGTACAGTGCTAGATAGTGGTTAGGGGTTTGTCTAAAAAATTGTCGGTTTGAGTATTGTGATGCCATTATCTTTCCTTTTACAAAGTTCCTTCAACATTAAACGGCAACGTGTAGGACGTAGTAGTATTAATTGCTATATCATAGGCAGATATATGGGATAAAAATAATATATCAACCCTTTTAACTGTATAAAAAAACAGTTCTGCACAAAGGAGCACTTTTTAGCATGAATCTGAGCCAATACTTCGAATCAGTCAATAAACACTACCAATAAGGCCATGCCACTGAACATACCTATCGAGGGGATTTTGCCGAGCTGGTAAAAGGGTTAGTGCCCAATGTACACATCACCAATGAACCCAGTAACGTCACTGATTGCGGTAACCCTGATTACGTCATTACCCGCAAAAACATCCCCATTAGTTTTATTGAAGCCAAAGACTTAGGCAAAGACCTCAACAGCAAACAATATGCTGAACAGTTTGGGCGTTACCGCAAAGCACTGGATAACCTAATTATCACCGATTATATCCACTTTCAGTTTTTTCAAAATGGCTCAAAAGTCCACGAAATTCGCATTGCTGAAATAGCCGATGGGCAAGTAAAGCCCCTAGCAGAAAACTTTGCCCGATTTTCCAACTTGATCAATGACTTTTGTACCTTTATTGCACAAACCATCAAATCCCCCAAAACCCTAGCCGAGATGATGGCAGCCAAGGCAAGGCAAGGCAAGGCAAGGCAAGGCAAGGCTACTGGAAAATATACTCGAAAACGCCATTACCTCTGATGAACAGCATGAAGACAATACTGCCCTAAAACAACAATACGAAACCTTTAAAAGTATTCTAATACACGACCTCAGCCCGCAAGGCTTTGCGGATATTTACGCACAAACACTGGCCTATGGCATGTTTGCCGCCCGCCTGCACGATAAAACCCTTGATACCTTTAGCCGCCAAGAAGCCGCCGAGCTGATCCCCAAAAGTAACCCCTTTTTACGCAACTTGTTTAGCCATGTGGCAGGAGTCGATATTGATGAACGTATCGAAACTACCGTAGACAACCTTGCCGATGTATTTAGAGCCACTAACGTCGAAGCATTACTACAAAACTTTGGTAAAACCACACAAACCCAAGACCAGATTATCCACTTTTATGAAACTTTCCTAGCAGAATACGACCCCAAACTACGTAAAGCCCGTGGTGTATGGTACACCCCCGCGCCTGTGGTGGATTTTATGGTGCGTGGCGTGGATGACATCCTCAAAACCGAATTTGGCCTAGCCGATGGCTTAGCAGATACCAGTAAAACCACCATTGACGTTGAGGTACAGGGCACCGCAGTTGCCAAGGGGAAATCCAAAGGTAAACGGCTCACGCAAAGCAAAGAGGTACACAAAGTTCAAATACTCGATCCCGTCACGGGTACAGGCACCTTTTTGGCCGAGGTAGTGTAGTTTATCTACCACAAAAAATTTACAGCCATGCAAGGCGCATGGAGTGGCTACGTAGAAGAACACCTCATACCGCGATTAAACGGTTTTGAGCTATTGATGGCCTCCTACTCGATGGCACACTTAAAGCTAGATATGCTGCTAAGTGAAACAGGCTACCAAGCCAAAAAGAACCCGCGTTTTAATATCTTTTTGACCAACTCGCTAGAAGAATATCACCCCGATACGGGCACACTGTTTTCCTCATGGTTAAGCACCGAGGCCAACGAAGCTAATACCGTTAAACGCGATACGCCTGTCATGGTGGTCATGGGTAATCCACCCTATAGTGGCGAAAGTGCCAACAAAGGCCAATGGATTATGGACTTAATGGAGGACTACAAAAAAGAACCTGAAGGCAGAGAAAAACTCAAAGATAGAAACCCCAAGTGGATTAACGACGATTACGTTAAATTTTTACGCTACGGTCAACAATTTATTGAAAAAAATGGCGAAGGCGTATTGGCCTATATTAACCCCCACGGCTTTTTAGATAACCCCACCTTTCGCGGCATGCGCTGGCACCTGTTAAAAACCTACGACAAAATTTACATCATCGACTTACACGGCAACAGTAAGAAGAAAGAAGTCTCACCCGATGGTTCTCCTGATAAAAATGTGTTTGATATTCAACAAGGGGTATCTATCAACTTCTTTGTCAAAACAGGGCAAAAGAAAACCAATGAACTGGCACAAGTGTTTCACTATGACCTATACGGTTCGAGAGAGTCTAAATATCAATTTTTACAAGAGAACACGCTAACTCAAACACCGTTTGAAAAACTACCCAACGTAGCACCGATGTATTTTATAGTGAAAAAAGATTTTGCGTTACAGGAAAAATACGATAATGGTTTTAAGGTTAATGAGCTATTTACGATTAATAATGTAGGCATGGTCACTGCACGTGATGGCTTTACAATACATCCATCGAAAGAGTCAGTACAAACAACAATCGACACTTTCTTAAACATGGATGACGAAGCCGCTCGCAATCACTTCCAACTTGGAAAGGATGTAAGAGATTGGCAAGTTAATTATGCCCGCAAAGATTTATTGGCTCACTACCCAGATAAAGGTTGTTTTACAAAAGTGGCTTATCGGCCTTTTGATACAAGATGGACATTTTTTACAGGCAAGTCTAAAGGGTTTCACTGCTATCCCCGAGCCGAAGTGATGCAACACTTTTTAAGAGGTGAGAATGTGGGGTTGCTTGTACCTAAGGCATTTAAAGATGCTAATTTTAATCATGTTTTTGTGACACAAAACATATCTGAGGCAATTTATCTTTCATCGTTGACGGGCAGTAATGCCATGAATTTGCCGTTATACATTTACCCCGATATCAAAGCTCAACAATCACTAAGTTCTACGCCTGAGCGCACCCCCAACCTTGATGCTACGATCATTGCCAGTATTGCGGAGAACATTGGTCTAACTTTTACTCCCGAAAAAAGTGATACAGAAGGCACGTTTTCCCCCATTGATGTATTGGATTATATCTACGCGATATTGCACTCAACCAGCTACCGCGACAAGTACAAAGTCTTTTTAAAAACCGACTTCCCGCGTGTGCCTTATCCCAAAAGTAAGGAGCAGTTTTTTCAACTCGCTGGTTTAGGCGCACAGTTGCGTACCTTACACTTAATGGAGTTCGACACTGGCGACCGGATTATTTCTACCTATCCTGAAAGCGGTAATAATGAAATCACCACTAAAATACACGCCAAAGACTGGGTGCTAACCGACAAAAACAACCCCACAGGCCGCATCTGGATTAACGACACCCAATACTTCGATAGCATCCCTCTCAAAGTATGGGAGTTCTATATCGGCGGCTACCAACCCACCCAAAAATGGCTAAAAGACCGCAAAGGCCGACAACTAAGTTTTGATGACATACTCTACTACCAAAAAATCATCATCGCTCTGAATGACACCATCGACCTTATGCAACAAATTGACCAGATTGATTTTTAATGATTGAACTACGATTTAATAATATAATGAAGCAAGTTTATAACTTCGCTTAACAACACATGCATGATTAAAACGATAAATACGGGAGATAACACATGGCGCTTTGGTTAGTCCGTGCGGGTGCGCATGGGGAATATGAAAAAAAATTTCTGGAAGAAAATCGTATCTATCTTACTTGGGGCGGCTTATCTCACGACTTGGGCGCATTAAAAGAACGCGGACAACTCCGTAACCTGTTACAAAAAACCTATCCGCACTTTCCCAAAGGTAAAATAACCAATCACACAGGGCAAATTTGGGCGTTCAGTCAGGGCATAGCCAATAATGACTGGATAGTTTTACCTAGTAAACAGAAACCGGCGATCCATATTGCCAAGGTCAAAGGTGATTACACTTTTAATGCGAATGCAAGTGATCCTTTTTTTCATTACCGTGATATTGAATGGTTGGCGCAAGATATTCCCCGCACCAATTTTGATCAAGACTTGCTGTATTCATTCGGTGCATGTATGACAGTGTGCCAGATTAGTCGTAATGATGCTGAACAGCGTATCCACTATATGGCAAAAAACGCATGGAAAACTTCCAGTGTACCGTTACTATCCGGCAAACAAGAAAAAGAGAACCCCGAAGGGGGTAGTGACGATGCCTTTGATGATTTAACACAAGCGGCACGGGATCACATTGCCAAACGGATACTGGAACGATTTAAAGGCCATGGCATGGAGCGACTGGTGGACGCTGTACTCCGTGCCAGAGGTTATACCACGTATTTAAGCCCCGAAGGTGCCGATAAAGGCATTGATATTCTGGCGGCACCGGAACCCATGGGTTTTGGTGAGCCGCGCGTTTGTGTGCAAGTCAAATCTGGCGATTCCGCACTGGATCGCCCCACGCTGGATCAATTGATCGGCGTGATGCAAAACGTACAAGCCAGCCATGGTTTGTTGGTGTCATGGGGTGGTTTTAAGTCCAGCATCGACAAGGAAGAGGCGACTCAATTTTTTCGGGTTCGCCTTTGGGATCAGGGTGATCTGATTGATCAGGTATTAACGCATTACGATAAGCTGGATGAAGACATCAAAGCAGAATTGCCTCTTAAACGTATTTGGGTCGTCTCAGAGGCAAGCGAATCATAATAAACAACAGTATTATCGATCACAATTAAGCGGTATCCAGCCGTTCAAGCTCAAATTCAATCGCTTGATTCACAGAGCGCAACACCCAAAATAAGCCGCTATGCGTATCTGACTGTTGAGGGCTATCTGGTTGTGAATGGGTTAAATGGTAGTCTTGTAGGAAGTTAATCACCTGTTCGATATTAGTTAAGGTATCGGCAGGGTTATCTTGTATCAGGGGGTTACGGTAGGTATTCATAGTTTTCCTCGTGGCAATTTCTACGTTGCTAAACCTTATATTAGGGTGGACAGGAGGTTAGAAACAGCCACAAGAACTGCCTCAGCTATTCCCTGCAAGCAGGTATTCTATTCACTGAGCCTCCCGACCATAAGGCCAGAATGTCAGGCACAAAAAAACCGCTACATCTGGATTGTGCGGTTGCCCGCTTGTGGGAGTTCCTACGCTCCATATTCGTAGAGTTACATTACAGAGGGTTATTGTCAAACACTATCAATACAAGTGCTATATTTTACGTTGCAGCAACATCTTTTAGTAACCCTGAAAGTAACCCTACCAGAGATTAACCTTTAATAATTTTAATATTTACAAATAGTTAGGCAGTCAATTCAAGTCCGGCCCCGGCACCATTGAAATTACTGCGTTTCAGCGATTTTCGGCTTTTATACCCCCGTACTAAACCCTTCATAATAAGCATATAGTTAATATATATTCTTATTAAGACCAATTTTAAACCACGCATTTAACGCATTCTCAACGCCATTTAATTGAGCAACCCATACTTGCATTTTGTTCTGCCGGAACCCTACCCGTTTGTGCAATCTGCTTCATTGCATTAACCAGCTCTTTAGTACGATTATCCGGGTCACCCATCGCGGCATCATCAATTCGGCCACGATATTGCAGTTCACCATGTTTATTAAAACCAAAAAAATCCGGTGTGCAAACGGCATTGTAAGCACGCCCTACGGTTTGATCTTCATCGACTAAATAAGGGAAAGTAAATCCTTTTTCTTCTGAATAGCGCTTCATCAACGGCGGGCTATCACTTTCAACATAACGGTAATCATTTGACATCACCGCTAATACGTTAATACATTCCGCCCGAAGTTCTTTAACATCATCAACAAAACGGTCTGAAATGGCTTGCACATAAGGGCAGTGTTACAGATAAACGCAATCAATAAGCCTTTTTCACCGAGCTGTTCAGACATTGTGTAACTATTATCATCCGGGTCGTTTAATGTGAATTCAGGTGCTTGCCACCCAAAGTCACCAATTGGTGTATTGAGTAGCACGGGATCGTTTCTCCTCTATCAATCACCCTAATGTTGGTCATCAACCGATTGCAACAAAGTAATTAAACTTGGGCTCAGTGACTCTGCACTAATGTTATTGATGCGCTCAATATAACAGTTAAGCGAGTATTGCCAAGGAAGGTCTGTCGGTAAATCCGCCGATATACTCGGCATAGGCCAGGGCAATAGCTGATTCAGTTGATAAATACTGATGTCGTGTAAATCACGGCTAAGTATTCGCCTTGATCTTTACGCTTAATAATATCCCCGTCGATCAATAACTGTTGATAGTTATCCCAGCGACTTTGGTTAATTCCTGTGACTTTTTTTAATAACACATAATCCGGCACCGACACACCTTGTTGCTGTGCTCGCCATAAATGTTCCAACACCGCAATAATGGTGTATAGATGAGGTTCTTGTGTACGTACACCCGTTTGTGTATAAACCGTCACCGCGCGAGTCAGCTCAGCCCCCATTAAGATCATAATCCAACTAACAAACACCCACAGCAAAAATAAAGGGAATGCGGCAAAAGCACCGTAAATTAATTCGTAAGAGGGAAACGCGGTGACAAACAGTGTAAAGCCACGCTTGGCGCCTTCAAAGAATAACGCCACAACAATGCCACCCAAAATAGCACTTTTAAAAAGCACCCGACAATTAGGAACTGCCATATACAACAAGGTAAACGCCATACAGGACATCATCACAGGGACTAATCCTAAAACGCGTTGCCGCCCCACTAGCTCGGTAGCACTCGAAATCAATGACAAAGACGTGATATAATAACTGATGACCAAGACTTAATACCGCCCAATACAGTAAGAAACTGGATAAACCCTTGCGGGGCTCATGCACACGCCAAATAAAATTAAACGCACTTTCAATGGTTTTCATCATCATAATAGAGGTGAGAATCAGTATGGCAATACCAACGCCAGTGGGTGATTTAGCCTGAGCCGCAAAAACGGATAAATAACTCTGCACCACTTCCCCGGTACTGGGTACAAAGTTATCAAAAATCCAGGCCTGTAAACCATCACCCGCACCTTGCATAGAAGGAATCGCCGCTAACATCGCGTAGGTTACCGTCATTAGAGGCACTACGACAAACAAGGTGGTATAAGTTAATGCCGCCGCATTGCGTATACCATGATTAGCCATAAAATGCTTGAATACGTTAATAATAAATAGACTGTAACGATGTTGTTGTAATGACATACTGTTATATTTTTTATGAAAAGTACAGGTATACACCTCTGCCATAGCAAGAGCTAGGTGTTATGGCATGCGATTGACAAACATCTGAGTATGGCAATGATCGCGGTTAACTACCCTTTAAATTTTTGCATGATCGCAAGCGTTTGCTCACTGATGTGATGCTCAATACCCTCAGCGTCAAATTCTGCCGTCTCTGAATCCACGCCAAGTCGGATAAGAAATTCAAGAATGATTTGATGCCTTTCTTTACAGCGTTTTGCAAGCTTAACGCCTTTGTCGGTTAGGAAGATAGATCGGTAAGGTTGGCTTTCGATATACCCCTCTTCCTGAAGACGCACCAATACTTTGCTGACCGTAGGTTGGGAAACACCCAGTCTGGCAGCTATATCACTTGAACGCGCTTCCTTTTGAAAATCAATAAGGTCAGCAATCAACTCCACATAATCTTCGAGGGTTTCGGTTTGATGTGCCTCACGCACCCTTGCAAACCAACTTGCTTGGGTTTCCGGGTCGACTAGAGTGATATGAGATTTTCTATACGCTTTGGGTGACATTGACCAACCTAAACAATGTGTTACGGCTCTTACAGGATTCAGTGAGTAGTATAAACAAACTGATTTGAATCGCAATGATCAGCGACGCTAAGGCAAGCTCGTATTAAAATAGACAATCCTAACGAAAATAGCCTTGACTTGTATAGTTAGCAAGTGCTAAATTTTCTACCATAAGATTTTTTTAACGATGCCACTAATTGTCATTGTTAGCAATGTATTTCAGGAGAAGGAAAAAAGATGTTTAGGGTGGCTTTTTTCAGCCGTAGCACATTCAAGACGTTTGTGCTGTCGATATGTGTGACGATAGCAACAAGCATGTCGATAGTAGCGCAGTCCACAGAGACACTTTCCATTGTAGCAACAACCAGTATGATTGCTGATGCTGCAAAGGAAGTGGGTGGCGATTTGGTTAAGGTGCGCGCGTTGATGGGAGCAGGTGTCGATCCGCATGCCTATCGTCAGACCCGTAGCGATATTGTTGATATGACTAAGGCCGATCTCGTGCTTTGGAATGGTCATTATCTCGAGGCACAAATGGAAGAATTTCTTCTTGGCTTAACCAAGGAAAATAACGTTGTTGCCGTTGCAGAGGCAATACCAAGCAATCTACTACTTGGCTCTGAAGATTATAAAGGCCGCAATGATCCACATATATGGATGAATGTGAATCTGTGGAGTCGAGTCGTTGTCGCAGTGCGCGATGCATTAGTTGCCGTAGATACCGATAATGCAGATATTTATCGTACGAACGCCAATGCTTATTTACGTCAGTTATCTGAACTGGCTAACTATGTCGTAGGAGTACTGTCAACTGTTCCACCGGAAAGCCGCGTGGTGGTCTCTGCCCACGACGCGTTCAACTACTTTGGTAGTGCCTATGGTTTTGAGCCAGTCGGTATCCAAGGTGTATCGACAGAGTCCGAAGCGGGTCTTAAAAGAGTGGGAGAAATGGTCGATATGCTCGTGTCACGAAATATTGGTGCCGTCTTTGTTGAGACTTCGGTCTCCGACAGAAATATGAAAGCGTTAATTGAAGGCGCAAAAGCCCGTGGACACAAGGTCATGGTCGGTGGCGAATTATTTTCAGACGCAATGGGTGAACCAGGCACTTACCGTGGTACGTACATCGGCATGCTTGATTCAAATGCAACCACTATCGCCAATGCTTTAGGTGGCAAAGCCCCTAAAGGTGGTATGAAAGGATTACTGCAATGAGAGACCAACAACCCACATTAGTGACAGAAAAAGGGCGGGACGTGCGCCCGATCGCCGTTTCAACAGATACCCCCATTGCTGTGCGGGGCGTTACCGTCTCATACGGTGAAAAACCTGCCGTATTCTCAGTTGACGCCACCTTTCCTGCTAAGTCGATGTCCGCCATCATTGGCCCTAATGGTGCAGGCAAATCAACCATGCTCAAGGCGATTCTCGGTGTCATTCCGCGATTGTCTGGAAACGTCTATATCTTTGGTCAACCTATCGAAAAAGCGCGTAAGCGTATCGCCTACGTACCACAAAGAGCCAGTGTTGATTGGGACTTTCCCACCACCGTAAAAGATGTTGTGCAAATGGGACTTTACCGAGAAATTGGACTGCTCGGACGACTGTGCAACACAATGGATCAACGCGTACAAGAGTGCCTGGAACGTGTGGGTATGGCGGAATTTGCACATCGTCAAATTGGTCAATTGTCAGGCGGTCAACAACAACGTGTTTTCTTGGCAAGGGCACTGGTACAAGATGCCGATCTCTACCTACTAGACGAACCTTTCGCTGGGATTGACGCTGCAACTGAGCGAGCGATTATCAATGTGCTCAAAACACTACAATCTGAAGGCAAGGCAGTAGTTGCGGTACATCATGATCTGTCTACGGTTCGAGATTACTTCGATAATCTTTTTCTGATCAATGTACGACGCATTGCAGAAGGATCAGTAGAAACCACCTTTACCAACGACAACCTACAAGCCACCTACGGCGGACGACTTGCAGAGACCCAGCTAGACAAACTCTATATGGCGTAGGGTGTTTAATGGACCCCTTTTTTAACGCGCTATTCCTCCAGGCTGGCTATAACGCTGCACTCGTCGCAATAGGAGCATCACTATTGGGTCTAGCCGCAGGCGCGTCAGGTACATTTCTGTTCTTGCGAAAACGCGCACTGGTGTCTGATGCCGTGGCACATGCCACGTTACCCGGTATGGCAGTTGCCTTTATTATTATGGTGTCTTTCGGCTTGGATGGTCGCAATCTCATTGGCTTGTTACTTGGCTCGGCGATCTCAGCTTGGCTCGGCTTATTGCTCATCGAGTGGATTCCACGTCGCACGCGATTAGCGGAAGACGCTGCCATTGGTGCGGTACTGAGTGTGTTCTTCGGCATCGGTGTCGTTCTCCTAACGATTATCCAGACCATGAATGTCGGTCGTCAGGCAGGCTTAGAAAGTTTCCTGCTAGGCTCTACGGCAGGCATGCTGTTTCACGATGCTATCGTTATCGCCATTGGCGGATTATCCGCCGTGTTGGCCACATGGCTTTTGCGCCGACAATTGGCACTCGTCGCATTCGATAGCGACTACGCGGCGGCTATCGGCTATAACGTACGCCGGATTGATCTATTGATGATGGGGCTTGTACTAACAGTCACGGTAGTCGGAATCAAACTTGTCGGTTTGATTCTGATACTAGCAATGTTAATCGTGCCGGCAGTGACCGCACGATTTTGGACAGATAGAACCAATCATGTTGTCTGGATAGCGGGGTTGATTGGCGGTATTTCTGGTTATCTGGGGGCAGTATTATCTGCCTCGGCGCCAGCCTTGCCGACTGGTCCAGTGATTGTTCTCGTGGCAACCGGGATTTTCTTTTCTTCACTTTTATTCGCTCCTATTCACGGCATACTGGCGGCGGTGATCCGCCACTATCGTTTTCAGACGCGCGTACATCGCCGCCAAGGTCTATTATCTATTGCGGCACAACATCCGATTCGTGAGACCTATACGATTCGTCTTCTAGTACGCGAGGGGTTGATGCGCCCGGACAGTGTCCCTACGGAAAAGGGCCGCGCATTAGCCGCCAAGGTTGCTCGTGACGAACATCGTTGGAACGTGGCGCGACAGATTCACCACGACGTGGGGCTAGTCGGCCGTTATGATGGTTTGACACCAATTGAAGACGTCTTCACCGCCGATGAAATCGCAGAGTTTGATCAATATCTCGGCTCTCCCTTCCTACTAGGTGGCGCATAATGGGAGCTGAATTTGTACAACTCTCCCTGACACCTATTCTTATTGGGATTTTATCGTCCATCGCCTGTGCATTACCGGGGAATTTTTTGATACTACGCCGCCAAGCACTGATCGGTGATGCCATCAGCCATGTGGTACTTCCGGGTGTGGTTGTGGCTTTTGTGTTTACGGGTGTAGTGGCAACACTGCCTATGTTACTGGGTGCGGCAGGTGCGGCCATTATTGCTGTCGTCCTTATTGAGGCTATTAAGCGATTAGGCAATATTGAACCTGGAGCTGCCATGGGCGTCGTCTTTACCACCATGTTCTCGGCGGGTGTTCTGATCCTCGAGCAGTCAGACACCAGTAACGTTCATCTTGATGTTGAGCACGCATTAATGGGTAATCTGGAATCCCTTATCTGGTTTGGTGCCGAAGGTTGGCACTCCCTTCTCGATCCTGCGGCACTCGCTAAACTTCCCCATGAACTACCGCGTATTGCTTCCGTGTGCGTGCTGATCATTATATTAATGCTCATCTTTTGGCGTTGGCTGAAAATTGCAACGTTTGATGAAAGCTTTGCTAAAGCACTCGGTATCCCTGCTGCATCACTTGGTATTGGGCTTGTTGTCACGGCTGCCATCGCGGCTGTCGCCGCTTTCGATGCGGTTGGTTCAATTATTGTGATCGCCATGTTTATTTGTCCACCAGCTGCAGCACGGCTAATGACTAATCGCTTAGAAAATCAGGTAGTGTGGTCTGTCGTATTTGCGACTCTATCGGCGGTGTTGGGTTATGTGTTTGCCGGTTATGGGCCTCTGTGGTTCGGCGGACAACATTCAGTCAGTGCCGCGGGTATGATTGCCGCCATATCAGGTGCAATTCTAGGACTCGCTTGTGTGTTAGGTCCGCATAGGAACCGTATCGGAGCGGCAAAAGAGGCCACACCCTGACGCTGTAGTGACTAAGACCTCAGTGTCGATGCATTAATTGTTCGATAATATTCAGGCTTTTATCTTTGATATGATCTCTCAACAAACGCACCGCAGGTGTAATAGATTGCCGACTCGGACAAACCAACCACAGCTCCGTACTCTTGGGGTGATACTCAGGCATTAGGGTGATGACATTATCCGCCAATACATCGGCTGCCATATCCAGTGAAGACTTAACCGCGACTCCCTTCCCGGCAACACACCAACGCCTCACCAAATCGCCATCATTAGACGAGCGATTGCCTTTCATTTTAATTTTATAGTGCTGGTCATCCCTGACAAACGTCCAAGTATCGTATATGACATCGAGTAGCTGATAAAAAATACCATTGTGTGCGGCCAAATCCTGTGGGTGTTGTGGACTCTTATGCTTATCCACATAGGCTTTTGCAGCACAGAGTAATAACGGGACATCGCACATTTTAAAACCATAGAGGTTAGCCTCTTTGGGTGAACCATAACGCAAGGCGATATCCACAGAGTCACGGTAAAAATCGATATTACTATCACTAATATCAACCTTGATACGGATATCCGGATGCTGCTCCATAAATTCATCCAGCCAGGGCACCACTACATTACGTCCCAAATCAGAAGATAACGTCATACGCAGTTCACCCGCTATCGACTCCATACCTTCACGCAGATTCTGCTTGCCTTGATCCAATGTCGATAGGGCTTGCTGACAATATGGAATATAACGCTCACCGGCCGTTGATAAGCGCAACTGGCGAGTCGTGCGCACAAATAAATCGGCCCCTAACTGACTTTACACCCGCTTAATGGCGGCACTGGCGGTGGCAACACGCATATCCAACTGAGTGGCAGCGGCGGTAATACTGCGCAATTCAGCAACTTTTAATACGATATTCAGGTCTTCTAATAGCATCTCTCTACCAGCAACTATTCACACCATGTTCAAAAAATATTTGATAATTTATCAATTATTATCCTGTTTTATTTTAATGATGCAAGCCGTAGTATAGTGCCTTGTTGTGCATAACCCACTCTATAAAAGAAGATACGGAGTCCTCACATGAAAGCTGTTGCCTACCAACACTCCTTACCGATTGATAATAATGACGCACTCATTGACGTTGAATTACCGCAACCTGTCGCACAAGGGCGTGATTTATTAGTCAAAATCAATGCCATTGCCGTGAATCCGGTAGATTACAAAATGCGTCAACGGGTATCCCCTGAAGAGGGTGAGTATAAAGTGTTGGGTTGGGACGCCGTAGGTGAAGTGATTGCCGTAGGTGATGCCGTAAGCGGCTTTCAGCCGGGTGACCAGGTATTTTATGCGGGAGACCTTAACCGCCAAGGCAGCAATGCCGAGTACCAGCTGATTGATGAGCGCTTGGTTGGCAACAAACCCAAAAGCCTGAGTCATACAGAAGCGGCTGCCCTGCCTCTAACAACGATTACTGCCTGGGAAATGTTATTCGAACATTTAGGTATTCAACAACAAAACGCCGGTCAACAACACAAAACCAATGAAGTGATTTTAGTGATTGGTGCCGCGGGTGGTGTTGGCTCTATTTTGCTACAACTGGTGAAAGCGATCACTGGCGCTACCGTCATTGCCAGTGCCTCTCGCGAAAGCTCACAAGCCTGGGTCAACGCATTAGGCGCGGATTATGTGGTGGATCATACACAGCCACTCAAACCCCAAATCGACAGCCTGATTACTGAACAAGGCGTAGGCAATGTCACCCACGTTGCCAGTTTAAATAATACCGAAGCCTATTTTGATACTTATATTGACGTACTGGCGCCCTTTGGAAAAATCACCATGATTGATGATCCGGCAACGCCATTGGATATCATGAAAATGAAGCCCAAAAGTTTATCGCTGCATATTGAATTTATGTATGCACGTTCCATGTTTAACGCACACGATATGGATGAGCAAGGCCGCTTGCTAACACAGGTCGCAGACCTTGTGGATCAGGGATATATTAAAACCACAGTGGGAAAACATCTGGGCACCATTAATGCCGCAAACCTGAGAATAGCACACGCTGAATTAGAAGCCGGAAAATCGATTGGCAAAATTGTTCTGGAAGGTTTTTAATATGAAAAAAACGATTTTAATCACAGGCGCTACCGACGGCATTGGGTTGGAAACCGCAAAGGAACTGGTATCGCAAGGTCATAATGTACTACTGCATGGGCGCAACCCGGATAAATTAAAAACCGTGCATGATAATTTGCAATGCATGGCGAAAGATAATAATCAAATAGCCTCTTATCTTGCAGATTTATCCGATATAAACAGCGTGCTTCAGCTCGCTGATGCGGTGCTAAAAAACCATCACACTCTGGATGTCTTAATTAACAATGCTGGAATATTTCGTACCGACAACAACATTGCCAGCAATGGTTTGGATGTACGGTTTGTCGTGAATATGATTGCACCTTACGTATTAACACGGCAATTAAAACCTCTAATGAGTCATGATAGCCGAGTTGTTAATGTATCCTCTGCCGCACAAGCGCCGATTAATCTTGACGCATTCGCCGGCCACACCACACTGGAAGCGATGGAAGCCTACGCGCAAAGTAAATTAGCGATCACATTGTGGACCCATCATGCGGCACCCGAATATCTAAAGGATGGCATTGTGATGGTCGCCGTAAAACCGGGATCGTTATTACAGACCAAAATGGTGAAAGAAGGGTTTGGTATCGAAGGCAGCGACATTCGAATTGGCTCGGAAATACTCGTGCTAGCCGCATTAAGTGAAGAGTTTTCTGATGCAGCAGGAAAATATTTTGATAACGATGGCAAGCAATTTGCCCCTCCGCATGCAGAGGTATTTGATCACGAAAAATACCGTAAAATGATGGTAACTATTGATCGTTTACTGACGACGATTGATCTTTAGGGTGTAAGCTCGGCAATGCGGCTTTGAGGTATACCACCATTGACCACAGCGTTAATGTCGCGGCAATGTAAAGTAAAAGATAACCGGCAGTAGTCAACCAGCTTGGCTGCTGCGGATTATCAAATAACAATACGATAATCGCCGCCATTTGTGCCGCTGTTTTAAATTTACCGATCATAGACACTGCAACGCTGGCACGTTTACCCAGCTCTGCCATCCATTCACGCAAAGCAGATATGACAATTTCGCGACCAATAATCACAATGGCAGGAACAGCAAACCATGGCGTCGCATGGACTTCTACCAATAACACCAAAGCAGCAGCAACCATTAACTTATCCGCGACTGGATCAAGAAAGGCGCCAAAGGGTGTACTCTGGTTATAGGTGCGCGCTACCCAGCCATCAAACCAGTCGGTAATTGCTGCAAGACAGAAAATGCCCGAAGCCAGAGGGTAACGCCACTCATAAGGAAGATAAAAAACAACCACAATTAATGGAATCAGTAAAATACGCAATAAAGTTAACTGATTAGCCAAATTCATTAACATGCTTCCTGTGTATATCAATTAATACACCATTATAAAGACTGTAGCGCTATCGCGCACCTTATCAATGGCGTAAGGCGCTATAAATATCTTCTGCCAGTTTGTGATTAATACCCTCAACCTTGGTCAACTCCTCAATACTGGCGGTTTTAACCTGTTGCAAGCCGCCAAAGTGGCGCAACAACTCTCTGCGACGTTTAGCTCCAACACCAGGAATGCCTTCTAGGGTTGAAGTTTTGCGCTGCTTATCCCGACGCTGTTTATGTCCGGTAATTGCAAAAAGATGCGCTTCATCACGAATGTCCTGTAGCAAGTGCAATGCGGGAGAATCAGCGCCCAGTATTTTTTCTGTGCCATCTTCCATCACAAGTGTTTCAAACCCCGGTTTACGTGTCGTGCCTTTGGCGATACCCAGCAACACCACACGATCCACCCCGAGTTCAGCCATCACTTTTTTAGCCGTACTTAACTGACCCTTACCACCATCAATAATCAGAATATCCGGCAATATCCCCTCACCTTTTTGAAGTCGGGTATAACGTCTTGTCAGCGCTTGCTCCATCGCTGCATAATCATCGCTTTGAGTAATGCCTTCAATATTAAAACGGCGGTAGTCTGATTTCAAAGCACCCGAATGATCAAACACTACGCATGAGGCAACGGTTAATTCGCCACAGGTATGACTAATATCAAAACATTCCAAACGTTGAGGCAGCTCATCCAGTGCCAAAACTTCTTGTAATGCTTCATAGCGTTTTAATAAATTATGTTTGGTATTGATATGTGCCAATAAGTTGTGTTCGGCAGCAGTCACCGCCATGGATAACCATTTATGGCGTTGTGCTCTCACTCGGTGCGATAATACAATTTTTGTGTTTGCACGCTGTAACAACGCTTCTTCAAGCAAGTTTTTCTCGGAATCTTCAAGCCTATAATTGATAATAATTTCTTGTGGTAATTCACGTTGCTGGTGTCCCAGATAAAACTGCTCCAAAAACGCTGCAAGATAATCCGTTTCAGACAAATCCATTTTGTTTTTTTGAAAAAAACTTTTACTGCCCAAAATACGTCCGTGACGAATATACAATAAATGTATACAAACAGAATTGTCTTTTTTGCTTAACGCAAAAATATCAATCTGCCCTTTACCCGACTCAATATCATGATCGGCCTGAATCTGACGTAAAGCTGTAATTTGATCACGATAAGTGGCTGCTTTTTCAAAATGTAATTCTTGTGAAGCCTGCTCCATGGCATCTGCCAGATTTTTCATTAATTCATCTGACTTACCCTGTAAAAACAAACTGGCATATTCCATATCCTGTTGATACATTTTTTCATCAATCAAGCCCACACAAGGCGCCGTACAACGATCGATTTGGTACTGCAGACAAGGCCGCGTGCGGTGATTAAAGACACTATCTTCACATTGCCTGACACGAAATGTTTTTTGTACAAAGTTTAAGGCCTTATACACTGAACCCGTATTGGGATACGGGCCATAATAATCACCTTTTTTACGTTTCATTCCGCGATGAAAACTGATGCGTGGATACTCCGCGTCTGAAACAAAAATATAAGGGTAAGACTTGTCGTCTTTTAACAGGATATTGTATTGAGGCCGGAGAGATTTAATCAGGTTTTGTTCAAGAATTAACGCTTCTGCTTCCGAATGACTAATCGTTACTTGAACTGCTGCAATTTTTTCAACAAGCGCTTGTGTTTTTACTGGCAATTGACCGGATTTAAAATAACTACTTAAACGGTTTTTGAGATTCTTCGCCTTGCCTACATATAAAATGTTATCCTGAGCGTCAAACATCTGATAAACGCCCGGTTGCTGGCTAACCGTTTTTAAAAATTGCTGAGAGTCAAAAACACCGTCTGTCATTGAAAAGTGGTATTACTCCAACGTATCGACATCAAAAATCTTATGTTTTACCGCCAAAAGCACCAGCTCGACATCACTGCTAATCTCAAATTTCTCAAAAGTGCGATAACGGAAACTGTTAATTGTTTTGGAGCTGATGTTTAATGTTTTGGCAATGTCGGCAGGTTTTTCAACCCGAATAGTCATCATGGCGATTTGCAGTTCACGATCAGACAATTTTTCAAAAGGCGAGTCATCTCCTACAACCGGAGACGCGGTTTTTAAGGCAATTTGACCTGCCACCACCTTTTCAACCGCTTGAATCAACTCCGCCGGTGATGCTTTCTTTGTCAAATAAGCTGAAGCGCCTGCCCGTAGCAGATTGCTCGGATAGAGATAATCTTCACAGGATGTAACAGCAATAATTTTTATAGCGTCATTTGCCAGATTGATACGTTTAGTGGCTTCAAGGCCGCCAATACCTGGCATTTTCACATCTATCATTAAGACATCGGGTGATAGTTGCTTGGACAGTGTAATGGCCTGTTCAACCGTGCTGGCCATACCAACAACCGTAAACCCTTCAACGTCGTCCAAAATGCGAGACATGCCTGTTCTGACCAGATCATGATCATCCACAATCAATAATTTAACCACAGAAACCCCGTATATTTATGACTGTGCAGTATGTTGCAAAGTGAGTTAATTATTAACCAAGCTCTCCCGTATGTCAGTAACTAATACCTATTAGCAACGACTTTAAATAGTCAATTATACCTTTATGTTACTTTTTTACGACAGATTTTTATGCACATGTCGAAAGGTAATACTGATACGTCCTTGGGTTTGTTGTTGTAAAGCCGCCTTCACTTTAGGAATGGCGTGCTGCCAGTGATGCTGAAAACTACCATACATTAATAGTAAGTCCCCATCGCCCAACGATAAGTTCATATTATTGTGCTTATTCTCTTTATGACGAATGTGAAACACACGTTCAGCACCAAAGCTGATTGAAGCCACAAAAGGGTTTTGACCTAATTCAGGTTCATCATCACTATGCCAAGCAACACTATCGGCACCATCCCGGTAATAATTCACCAATGCACTGTTGAATTTCGCGCCACTTAGGTGCGATTGCAATGCAGCTTCTGCTCTACCCTTTAAATTTTCTAACAATGGCGTCCAACAATGAGGCGCAAAATATTTGCCCGAATAAGTATAGTGGCAATCTTTATCACCATACCAAGCATTTAAGCGGGGAATTTTCATGCGCTTACCATATAGCAGGATATCACTTTGTTCCCATGCAATAGTCTGCCGCAATTCTTCATACACGGTTAAATGGTGAAAATATTTTGCCAGATACACTATACCACTGTCGTCCCATTCAAAGACTTGCGCAGCGGGAGAACCAAATAAGGAAGATTGATTATTCATCTGTCTGAATAGATGCGAGGCTCGATGTCCAGATGTATGCCATAACGATCATAAATATCCTGCTGAAGACGCGTCACAAATGATAGGATTTTACGCTGATGACAAGCGTTCGGATTCGTCAATACCAATGCCTGTTGCTCATGCATGGCAATATCATCCAGCCATTGGCCTTTCCAACCCGCCTGATCGATGAGCCACCCTGCGGCCAGTTTATAGTGATTGTCGTAATAAGCAAAAGCGACTAACTGCGGATAACGCTGTTGCAACTGCTCGTAACAAGCCCTATCGACAATCGGGTTTTTAAAAAAGCTGCCAGCGTTGGGAATGATGGCAGGATCAGGTAATTTACTACGCCGAATACGAATGACTGCGTCAGCGACATCATCAATACCGCTATTTTTTTTCTCGTCCAATGCCTGTTGTAAGGCGGGATAATCCAATCGCAAATGTGGCACTTTGGATAAGCGCAACACAACACGTGTAATAATAAACTGATCTTTTGCGTTTTGTTTGAAAACACTGTCACGATAAGAAAACTGACACTCATCGCGAGTAAAACGGTGCGTCTTTAAGGTGTCAATCTGTACGGCTTCAAGATATTCAAAACAATCACAAAGCTCAACACCGTAAGCACCAATATTTTGAATCGGTGCGGCACCCACCGTACCCGGTATCAGTGCTAAATTTTCTATTCCATACCATTGGTTAGCAACACAATGCATCACCAGTTCGTGCCAATTTTCTCCTGCGGCAACCGACAACAAGAGATGGTTATCCGTTTCTTGTTCAACACGAGTGCCGTGTATATTCATCAACAACACCAGACCTCGAAGACAATCGGGCAATACCACATTACTACCGGATCCCAACACCGTTACAGGCCATTGTGATTCGGCGGCAAGCACTAAGGCATCGTTTAACATTGCAGGAGTATGAATAACCGCAACATGCTCGGCATAAGCCGGTATTGCCAGCGTATTATGTGCCTGTAATGAAATATTATCCTGTATCACAATTGATAATCTTTACGAATACGTTGTAGCAATCCATCAACAGCATCCTGAATCATCTGAATCACCTGCTGAAAATGTTGCTCACCACGGTAGTACGGATCCGGTACCGCGGTATCTGTCGCAATACCGGCCTCTTCTAAAAACAAACCCAACACTCCGTTATAGTGCGCAGGTTTCATGGCACGAAGATGACTCAAGTTATCGTGGTCCATTGCCAAGATATAATCAAACTCATCAAAATCTTGTACTGATACCTGACGCGCCTGCAAATGGCTCATATCATAACCACATTTACGTGCAGTTTTTTGCGTTCTTTCATCTGGCGGACGACCAGTATGCCAATCCGCAGTACCCGCAGAATCGACCACCATGTTTGCAGACAATCCCTGCTTATTAACATGAGCCTGAAATAACGCATGTGCTGTGGGTGATCGACAAATATTTCCCAAACAAACAAAAAGGACGTTGATATTTTTTTCTGCCACTGTGTACTCCCGTGCTTATTGTTGTGCGGCGATAATGGCTTGTATTTTATCAAGATCTTCCGGCGTATCGACACCCGCAGGTACCGGTTCGCAGGCAATATCCACATGAATTTTTTGACCGTAAAACAAAATACGTAATTGTTCCAATGCTTCTATTTTTTCCAGCGGCGCAGGCTCCCAATGAACAAATTGATTTAACAGCGCAACACGATAGGCATAAATACCTAAATGGCGTCGGTAATGTAAATTATATTGCTCGGGTTGACGCAGTAATATGTCACTATCAACATCTCTGTAGTACGGCACGGGTGAGCGAGAAAAGTATAACGCCAATTGCTGACTATCCGTGACAACTTTAACGGCATTAGGATTGGATAATTCTTCTTGTGACGGTATTGTTGTAGCTAATGTGGCAGCAGAAGCCTGCTCTACTTGTTGTAAATTACGAGCCACCTGATTAATCACCGCAGGGGGAATTAAAGGCTCATCACCTTGCACATTCACAATAATATGATCATTATCCAATTGATAGTGTTGCGCTACTTCTTGTATACGATCAGTGCCCGACAAGTGTTGTGATGAAGTCATACACACCTCACCACCAAACTGTTTTACCGCATCAGCAATACGTTGAACATCAGTAGCAACAATCACCTGTTGTGCATCGCTCGCTTGAGCGCGCTCGTACACATGTTGCACCATGGGTTTACCCGCGATAGTCAATAACGGTTTACCGGGTAATCGTTTCGATGCATAACGTGCGGGGATAACAACAAAAAATGACATAGCTTACAATTTCCTCAGTCGCATTAAATGATCCAGTAACATATGTGGGAGTGTTATTTTTACTCTCAAAGACCACCAGTTTTTGTTTGCAAAGGTCTGGCATTTTACGGCATCTTTTTCTGTCATTAACACAATATCGTGTTGCGAATGATTAAAATCTTTTTCAGAAAAAGCGTAATGATCATCGTATGCATAAGCCGCACAATGGATGTCTAACGCGCGTAGCGTATCAAAAAAACGCGCCGGATTACCGATACCTGTTATTGCTTTCAACGACAAGGGTGTATTTGCAGTATCCTTCTTCCACGGCAATGGATGCAGTGGATAACAATCTTGAGTATGAATATTGCACCATCCATACGGCTCTACTCCCAAAGTAGTTACACGTTCACTATCAATCTGTTGATCACTTTGATTTAACAGCACCCAATCCACCTTCGCCAGCCGATGAGCAGATTCCCGTAAGGGACCTGCCGGGATCAGCAAATGATTACCCAAGCCTCGATGACCATCGACAACCACAATTTCAACATCACGCTGCAAGCGATAATGTTGCAATCCATCATCACTAATAATCATCTCGATATCTGGATATTCTGTTAACAGATGCTTGGCAGCCGCAACACGGTCTTTACCAATGACGACCGGACAATCGCTGCTGCGCGCGATTAATAACGGTTCATCTCCTGCCGTGCTGGCACAATCATCCGGATTAACCGGGTAAGGATAGTAAGGCGCGTTGCTGTGGTATCCCCGACTAATAATACCGACACTAATACCCTCGGCATGCATAGCCTTTGCCAGCGCAATAACCACGGGGGTTTTTCCGGTACCTCCCACTGTAATGTTGCCAACAATAATAAGGGGGACGGGTAATTTTACAGAGCGTTTTTTTTGGTAATATTGATTCAGCAACGTGAGCCATTGAAAAATCAATGACAGGGGCCATAAAACAATACGAATTCCCCATAAAGCAGGATGCTTACCAAACCACAACGTTAAAAACGCACGTTGCCCATAACTTTGTTGGGAATGCTGACGGTCAGACATTACTGTTCAGCAGGCTGTCGAGTCGTAATACGTAATTGCGACCAGCCGACCTGACCCGCAACATCCATGGCGCGCACAACCGCCTGATGAGAACTATTGGCATCAGCAGTAATCGTCAGTGGTTTATCCGTACCCGACTGAGCAAGGGACTTTAATGCCCGCTGCAAGGTAACGGCTTGTTGGTTGACAAGTGCTTGTCCATTTACCGTATAGGCACCCCTGGCACTCACCACAATATCCACACCCGTGACCGAATCAACGGCAACGGGTTCAACCGACGCTTCAGGTAAATTAATCTCAAGGTGGGTTTCTTTAGTGAACGTTGTCGAGACCATAAAAAAGATCAACAACAAAAACACCACATCAATCAGTGGTGTCAGGTTAATATTTTCTTCATGGTTTTTTTGTCGACGGAATTGCATATATGCACCTTACTGCCTATGGCTTGGGATCATTCACACGATCGCCATGCATGGCATCGACCAGTTTGATAGATTCATGCTCCATGGTAACGACCAAAGAGTCAATACGACGCAGAAAGAAACGGTGCATGATCATCGCCGGAATAGCGACACACAAACCGGCCGCAGTGGTAATCAAGGCTTCGGAAATACCTCCAGCCAACGCACCCGCATTGCCCGTTCCCTCTAATTCGATCGCCACAAAGACTTTAATCATACCGATAACGGTACCCAACAAACCTAACAAAGGGGTCACCGCAGCAATCGTACCTAAAGCACCGACATATTGTTCCATTGAATGCACAACCTGACTGGCGGCTTCCTCAATGCTGTCTTTCATGACATCACGGCCTACCTGCGCATTACTCAAACCGGCCGCAAGAATACGACCCAACTCAGACGTTTTGCGCAATTCACGTAACCGTGCAGTATCGACCTGATTCGTCTGCACCCAATTCCACACCTGTGACAACTGGTGTTTCGGTGCAATCTTCTTCGGGCTCAGTGTCCATAATCGCTCAATAGAAATGGCAAAAACGGCAATCGAACACAGAATAATAGGCCACATCAACCAGCCGCCAGCAACAATGATATTCTCCACAAATACTCCTGCAATCAGTAGGTTATTGGGGTTATTAAAACTGCAAGCACTCTAACACATTTCCCGAAGTGTCGTAAGCCGTTGCAGAACCTCTTCAACGCTTACGCCCCTTTCACGCCATAGCAGATAAACCCCTGCCGACGTGGCACCGACCCCCAGAATACTCTCAGGCATGGTTGATATCTGATCTTTTAATCGGCGATGAACATCAGTAGCGGCTTGTTTTTGGCTATTTTCCCACGTCCAATGCTGACTGAAATGCAGCTCATGTGTGAATGAATGCTGAATTAACAACCAATCATTACGCGTAGCGCGTTTGTCATGAAAGGGCAGAAAGTATTCAGCAATCGCTTGTTTCTCACCAGACACCTCTAACTCCCGCAAGCGCACAACAACCCCCTCAAGAGCCGCAGACTGACGCAATGTAGCTAACTGGCGATCGCGCCGACTGGGCTTAAACATCATGACAGGGCCAACAACCAATGCAATTGCCAGCACAATGAATATCACAGGCCAAATATTCATCTTTTTATTTACCTATTTAAAACATTTCGGACGATTTTTAATGGACAAATTCGCGTTCTCCATTAATACTGATTCCCCATAATTTCATAAACAGTATTCACACTAAAGATATTATCATGGAAGCTGTCAAAACAGATGCTCAGTATGTGGAGAAACCTATGTTTCATGTCAGATTTATATTGGCAGTCCTTATGGCATGCCTCTCGAGTAATGTCTCTGCGACGACTCTTGATCATGAAGCCAATAGTGACACGCGCGAGAAACAGCGCAAAATCTATTTACAAGCCGTCGAGGCTTTTTCTGATCGAGATTTACGATACTATCAGACACTAAAAGCCCAATTAGCTAACTATCCCTTATATCCTTATTTACTCTACCGTGAATTAAGCTATAAGCTGGATACCAGCAGAAGCACCCTATCAAAGGATTATCAGAAAACAGCGCAACGAATCAACCAGTTTTTACAATCCTACAAAAGTAGCTACCTTGAAAAGCGCCTGCGTGTTAAATGGCTGAAACACCTCGCCAAAAACAAGAATTGGAAAGACTACGCCTATTACTATCAGCCTTATCTCAAAAACACCACCTTGCAGTGCCATTATTGGACAGCCATTCTCTACACCCGTGGTATTCTTGAAGCCGATGCCGTTCAGTCCTTGTGGTTAAAAGGTAAATCACAACCCGACGAGTGCGATGTGTTGTTTAAAAAATGGGAACATAACGGACATTTAACACAAGAACTCCTGTGGGAACGACATAAATTAACGATTAATAAGGGTAACTATCAATTAGCGCATTATTTACAAAAAAAGATGTTACCGGCCACAAAATATCTCGCTACTCTTTATGAAAAAACCCATAGGCAACCGGCCACCATTAAAAATGTTAAACGCTTCAAATCCTATAAGCATTCGGAAGATAAATCTTCGCAACAATTAATTGATATTATTTACCATGGTATCTACCGTTATGCGTATCGGGAACCTGCCGCCGCCTATGATATTTTTTCTACACTAAAAGATATCTACACATTTAACGACGATGAGCAAAAACAACTGGTTAACCGTATTTCCACACGTTTTATACGAAATGGGGAAATAGATGCCGCAAAACCACTGATCAAAACACTGCCTGCCAGTAATAGAGAAGAACAAATAGAGCGGCTATTACGGCACTATCTTGCGCTTGAAAACTGGCCTCGTATTATCGAGTGGATTGATCATCTACCCAGACATCTGGCCGAATCCGAACGTTGGCTCTATTGGAAAGCTCGTGCATTACAAGAAACCGGCACATCAGGCCATAAAGACATTTTTCAACAGGTGGCAAAAACACGTGGCTATTACGGTTTTCTTGCCGCTGATATTCAACAAAGCCAATATAAATTTGAAGATAAACCCGCACCAGTAAAACTAGACATTATTAAAGAGGTTAAATCTCTACCTGCGCTGCAACGCTCACGTGAATTTTATCTCTTGGGTGATTACCATAAAGCCCGTGTTGAATGGTCATATGCCCGCAAAAATTTCTCACCCATGGAATCCATTGCCGCAGGGCAACTGGCGCATCTATGGGGATGGAATCGTAAAGCCATTGAATCGATGGCAAAAGCGGGATACTGGGATGATCTCACCATCAGATTTCCGGTGGTACATCAACATATTGTGCATGAAAAAGCGACCGACAATAATCTTTCAAGCTCGCTTATTTTTTCTATTGCACGTCAGGAAAGTGCCTGGGAACACGATGCACGCTCACGTTTAGGCGCACGCGGCCTGATGCAAATAATGCCTGAAACTGCTAAACAAACCGCGAAAAAAGCCAAAATACGTTACAGCAAAAGAAAATTATTAGATCCCGAATATAATATAACGCTGGGCAGCCACTACATCAGTTACTTGTTAAAAAAACATAATAACAACCGCCCGCTTGCGATTGCATCTTACAATGCTGGTCCGCACCGGGTTAAACGTTGGCTGGAAAAAAGCAATGCGCAACTGGACACGGATACTTGGATAGAAATTATTCCGTTTAACGAAACCAGAAAATATGTGCAAAACGTATTATCGTATGAAGTCATTTATAACTATCGTCAAGGTCAACACAGCAAACTGCTAACATTAGCCGAAGCGAATACTGACCTGTAACTAATGCTTAACTATAAACTGAGCGGATACGTTGTTGTACGATAGTGGCCAACTCATCGGGCCGGAATTTTGATAGAAAACCATCACACCCCACTTTTTCTACCATGGCATTATTAAAGCTACCACTTAAGGATGTATGCATACCAATATGTAAGTCTTTTAATCTTTCGTCATTACGAATTTCATAGGTCATACGGTAACCATCCATTTCCGGCATTTCGGCATCCGTAATCACCATCAGCAACTTATCACATACATGAATGCCTTCATCTGCCCACTGCTGTAGCTGAGTTAATCCTTTCAGCCCATCACTGGCCGTAATCACCTCGATATTAAAACCCAAGTTACTGACGGTTTCAATCATTTGGCGGCGCGCATTTTGAGAATCATCGACTTACAATATTTGTAATGTCTTATCGCCCACCAAGTCAGAGAGATCCTGTTCAAAAACACCGTCCGAAATTTCGGTATTGGGTGGAATAATATCCGCTAACACACGCTGACATCAAGAATTTCCACAATAGAATCATTAACACGCGTAAAGGCGGTTAAAAAGTGCTCTTTGCCGGTCGCTTTTGGGGGCGGCAAAATGGTATCCCAATTCAGATTAATAATGCGATCAACCGGGCCAACCAAAAATCCCTGTATAGACTGGTTGTACTCAGTCACGATAAGGTTACAGGTCTCATCTTTAGAAAGCGCGCTACGGCCAATAGCCATATTTAAATCAATCACTGGCACTGCCCGACCGCGAAGTTGTGCCACACCACAAATGGCCGGGTGACTACCGGGCATTTCAGTTAAGCGGGGAACCTGTACAACCTCCTGAATTTTAAAGACATTTATTGCAAACACCTGATGGGATTTGAGCTTAAACATCAATAGCTCAAGACGGTTCTCTCCAACCAATTTGGTTCTTGAATCAATACTTTCCATTAAATTGGACATGCTGTTTCTACCCTAAAGCCTGTTGTAATACACGGTATTACTATCAGTGTAGACGAATGTCATCATAACGCATAAAAAAGCCTTGCTTTCACATGATTTCAACTAAACTCAAAGGTATACCAACGTTTTTAAACTGATAAATAACCCTAATGTCACAATTGATTGCACGACAACCCATTTGTAACGAAACACTGAAAGTGATTGGTTTTGAGTTACTACACCGTATGAATAACGCCGGCAACCATGCCGTTATTCATAACTCTGATAGTGCAACCATTGATGTACTGCTTGCGGCTTATAATGATTTATCCATCGGTGATGTCGTGGGTAACCAACTGGCGTTTGTTAACTTCACCAGCAATATCATTATGAATCAGTTGCCTCCTATTTCGGCCAAACAATTGGTCATTGAATTATTAGAAGGAGAAGAAGTCACCCCCGAACTGATTAAAGCCCTGAAACACCTCAGAAGAAAAGGCTATAAAATTGCGTTGGATGACTTCTGCCTCAATAAAGAAACACTGTCATTAATTGATTGTGCTGACATTATCAAACTGGATGTCCTACAAGACCCCCCCGCAAAATGGGCGCCTTATATTCCCAAACTGAGAGACCGCGGTATTATCATGCTGGCCGAAAAAGTAGAGAATTATGATGTCTATGAAGAATGTCGGGAGTTGGGGTTTACTCTGTTTCAGGGCTTTTTCTTTGCCAAGCCTAAAATACTAGCCGGCAAAAAAATGTCACAAAACGCAGCATCTATTATGAACCTGATAGATGTCTTAAATCAGGATGCGATTGAATATGATCAAGTGGTTCAAGTGATCGCCAAGGATGTGAGTCTGAGTTACAGCCTGTTAAGAGCAGTGAACTCCGGCATGTTTCCCATCTCAAGTAAGATTGAATCTATCAAACAAGCGGCCGTCACCTTAGGCATTAATCATTTAAAAAAATGGGCTAATTTTATGGCCCTGAGCAGTCTGGATAATAAACCCGCCATACTCATAGAAAGCGCCATGTTAAGAGCCAAAATGTGCGAATTATTAGGTGAACATATTACCGGAAAAGAAGCGCCCGACGGTTTTTTTACTATAGGGCTATTTTCAATGCTGGATGCTTTTTTTGATGTCCCTCTTGAAAAAATCTTAAAAAAAGTATCGCTGAACAAAGAAATCAACGATGCTATTTTATATTTCTGGGGCATCAAAGGCTGTATATTAAAAACCGTTATTGATTACGAACAACAAAACGAGTGGGATGTTGCCCATCATAAAATGCTACGCGCTCACAACATCAATCAGGATATTATCACCCACAGCTATCTGCAAAGCGTGCAGTGGTGTAACGAAAACCGTTTTTAATCCTACGCTATCTGCGCAAGCACTCATCAATTGCATCAGTAGCAAATGGCCAATATACGGTGTGTTGCAAACGCTCTATATACAGCACAGGAATGTTAACGCCGTACGCATTTAACAAGGCTTCATCGGTTGCAATATCCACCTCTTCTATTACCAATGAATACTGATCAATTAAAGGCTCAAGTTGTTCTTTGGCTAACTCACACAAATGACAGCCCACAGTAGAGTAGAGAATGATTTTCTGCATACATCCTACTCATAAATATCGACATCCGTATCGTTTGGAGGCGTACCGACATAACGCTGACGTTTATGTGGCAGTAAACGATAGGCATCAACAATTACAAAACCATCAACCACATTATTAAAATCCAGATCCAAACCAAAATCTGCAAACACGACACCGCCCGGATCACATAATTCAGCATACTGTTTAAACAGCGTTGGGACACTACAGTTCATATAATGCAAACGGCTTTTCAGTTCTTGAAAATCTTTTTTATAGTCGTTACCGGGAAATAATTCTGCCAGTTCTTGCGTAACGTCTTTGGATAATCGAAACGGTGCCGTGGCTTCTACCAAATTTCCATCAATGCCAAAGTGCGTTTGATAAAAGTAAACCAGCATATTTTTAGCCATTAATGGGTAAGAGTCACTAATGCTGACCGCACCAAATAAATACCGGTACTCAGGGTTACGCTTTAATAAAGCACCAATGCCTTGCCACAAATAATCCAGACTGCGACGCCCCCAATACCGTGGCTGTACAAAACTGCGCCCTAATTCCAGTCCCATCTGCAAATAGGGTTCCATACCTTGTTGATACGTAAACAGACGTGAGCTGTATAACTTTTCTTCACTTTGCGGCAATGTCATGTGGCGTGTATCGTGAATGCGGTAGGCGCCAGCTATTTCTAAATCATCATCGTCCCAAAGAATCAGATGGCTATAGGATAAGTCCAGATAGTCGGTATCGCGTCGGCGCCCGGTGCCCTCTCCGACCGCACGAAAAGTAACTTCTCTAATGCGACCCAGTTCACGCATCAACGAAGAATCTGTATTGCATTGACACAGGTATATTTGTTTACCGTCGGTGGTTTTACCAAGCAACTCATGAGATTTGATGTCTTGACGAATCATCCGGCGATCTTCAGGGTGCGCAATGGCGCGCGTCGTCTCAAAAATACCCGGCGTTTTTTTCGCCACTCGGTAAAGGTGTTTTTGAAAAAGTCTGACAACTTCTGGGCGCGGCATTTTGTTATTGGCGTAGGACTCATACGGTATTAAATCACCCACACGAATGGGGATACATTGATTGCGCTGTTTAAACATCTCGGGCACTAGCCAGATGGTCGATAGCGGCCGTGAAATCATGGATAAAATATAGAAAAATGCCGAGTTGCGTGCTTTTACGTGCACGGGTAATACCGGCGATTGTGTGCTGGACGCAAAACGTAAGAAGCCTGAATTCCATTTACCATCACGAACACCTTTGGTGCCAAACCGGGATACCACCCCAGCCGGAAAAACAATCACAGCACCGTCTTGATTTAAATGTTCACGAATTGCCACCACGCTGTCTCGGTGAGTATTGCCGGTCATATTGTCGACCGCCAACAGGCACGGCTGAAGATTTTTTAATCCCATCAATATATCGTTGGCGATAATTTTGACATCATGCCGGACAGAGCGTACTAATTTTAAGAGGGCCAAACCATCGAGCGAGCCAATGGGATGGTTGGCAATAATGACCACACGGCCTTGTGGTGGAATACGTTCTTGTTCAGTATCACGAACGCTGTAGCTGGTATTGAAGTAATCAAGCACCTGATCAACAAAGTCAAAACCTTTTACATGCGGATACTTTTCTGCAAAGTCTTTAAATTCGTGCTCGTGCAGAATTTTTTTTAGCAACCAAACGGCGGGCTTAAAAAAATATTTGCGCAATACACTGTTGGCTGGCAGCCGTTGTTTTAATACTGCCTCAATATCAAACATACGTATATCTTATTTATCTAGGGAATGAAAATACTATTAATTATCTCAAAAACGGGTTTATTTAGTAAGACTGACGTCGCGAAACCTTACGATAAATGAATATCACTGCCTCGGTTCATAAAACGCAATTGATTCAGTAGAGAAAATAATGACATACCGGAATATCCTCTGGATATATTTTGGCGACCAATTTCAAATGCGAGGCGCCATTGTTTAAACATAATTCGATAAGCCGTAAAGACACTGTATTGAGGATCATACATATTCGTGGATTCAGACGTGACGCCATTGACTTCAATCACTTTAAAGTTGCCCGCTTGAAAACTGTCAAGCGTCTGCGCGCGAATATCATAGCGGCCGAAGAAAAAATCCGGCATGCTTTGACTTAACTGATCTACTCGGGATTCCAGTATATCACTGCGATACGGTTCTCCCTCTAGAAATAACGAGCCTCGACAATGGCTCCCCAAACGTACAACATCCACCACTTCACCCGCAGCAGGCACGCACTCTAAATCACTGTGATGTTCTTCCAGTAAACAGCGGGCTGAATAGTGTAAACGCGGATGCGCCAAAATTAAGGTTTCCAGATTATCGTGTCCGTTACCGATTACATGAGGAAAACATTTATGGGTCAATGAAAAAATCTTACCGTGTGTTTGTGTAGGCAAACGGTAATAAAACACACCCATTTCAATACCACCCACATATTCTTGAATAATCGAGTCAACATTTGCCTGCAGTAAATAGTGCGTAAGCTGTTCTTCGGTGTCGACAATCGCCACATCCACTCCGCGTTGACCGGAATCGGGCTTGGCAATAACCGGATAATGCAATTGCTGATCTTGCATAAACTGACGACAGGCATCCAGTTGTTCTGCAATGGGTTTCTGATGGGATAGTAACAAGGTGGCGGCTACCAGCTCGGGCATGGCGGTATGCAGTTGTATTAGGCTTTGACTTTTTTCATGGCACACAAAACCACTGCCACTCATGCCTGGGTTAACGGCCGTAAAGCTTAAACCCCGGTAACGTAAGGTCAGGTAAATAATGTAAATACTGACAGGAATATAGAACAGCCACATTGGCCAAAATTCCCAACGGAAGGCGCGCTTAAAGGATGACATCAACAAACGCTGTCGACGGTAGCTGATCATTAAGCAGTCTCTTTTATGGTTTTTTCATGCGCCAATGTGGAGGGGGCAACACCAAAGCCACGATCGGTTGAGATACCGTGAAAACGTAACATGGTTGCGATAAGGGCAAAGTGATGCACGGAATGGCCGTGCAGGAATTGTAGCTCTCGTCTTAACGAGGAATAGGTGGCGGCACCTTCAGGTTGATTCATATCATTACACAAGAGCACACTGACGTGTTTGTCTTCAACCGGAGCATCTCTCATCTGGTCAAAGAAGCGGCAAATATTATCAATCACCGTTAAGGAGTATTGAGCATCGGTTTCGAGGCGGGCGTATCTATTTCGCTTTTCATAGTTAACCGTACCCGATTCAATATCTCGTATAAAGCATAAATAGTGGTCGAGAATATGGCGCATGTGTTTGCCAAGACAGGATTCAAAATAAGGCGCGGCAACATGGTTATATTTATCAGCGGGTATGCTGTTGATAATCCCCTTGGCACTATGCAGTGCCGAGATATTGGCCTGAATCAGGTCTGATACATTTTGTTGCGTGTGTTGTGAGGCTGCAATATCCAAAAAAACTCCTGAAATTGTCAAAAGGTTGTCTTACTCCCTTTGTGACCATTAAAACCAGAAAAGATTCACCGTGCGTATCATACTCTATTTGATCACCTATGTAGCATAAAAATCGGTAGCCAGTAGGCACTATTTGCAGGCATAATGCAGCCGCCGTTTTTACCTGCCGTATTGAGATAACGCCTACATGCCCAAGAAGCTATTTAAACGACTGTCGCCTTCTCCGGATTTCATTAAAAAACACCCTTCTCTTGGTTTTTTGGGTTCCTTGATGGAAGACCCCAACCTGTTTCATCTCAATCGCTACTCGGTATCAATGGCCTTTCTAATCGGAACATTTTTGGCATTCTTTCCGGCACCGGGGCAAATGGTCGTGGCCGGTATTATTGCCTTCTGGGTACGCTGTAACTTGCCGTTGACCGTTGCATTGGTCTGGATTACTAATCCATTAACGATTCCCCCCTTGTTCTTTGCCACTTATAAATTAGGGACTTGGTTACTGGATACGCCCGCTCTTGATATAGATGCCAGCTTTACCTGGGAATGGATCAGCGCACAGATGGACAATATATGGAAACCTTTATTGATTGGCTCAATGTGTGCGGGTAGTGTTGTCTCATTGACCAGTTATATTACGGTCAAGTTGCTATGGCGCTGGCATGTTGTCTATCAATGGCAACACCGCAAGGAAAAACGCGCCAAACGCCGACAAAAATAACAGCCTCAGTCATAACGTAACACCTGTGCAGGTTCGACTTTAGTCGCTCGCCATGCAGGGTATAATGTTGCCGTAAGGCTCATCGCCAATGTGATTAATACCACGGTTATTGTATCTTGCCAGTGAATATCCGCAGGGACGTAACTGACGGGATAAATATCACTTTGCAAAAAATCAATCGCAAATATCGACTCAATAAACGCAATCACATCACCAATAGTGATGGATAACAACAAGCCCAGACAAACACCGATGAACAATCCCATGACGGTAATAACCACACCTTGCACCATAAAAATCGCCATAATTTGACGGCGGCTGGTACCCAGCGTTCGCAATACCGCAATATCACTTTGATTATCGATCACGACCATCATTAAGGTAGAGACTACATTGAATGCCGCAATCGCCACAATCAAAAACAATAACAGGCTAACCAATCGTTTTGACATTTGAATGGCATAATAAATATTGCCATGGGTTTGCGTCCAGTCACGAGGGTAATAATAAAACGGTAGTTGTGAACGTAATTCAGACGCTACCCTTGGCGCATGAAACAAGTCATGTACTTTTATATGCAGGCCTGATACCGCCCCGGGGCTGGATAATAATTCTTGTGCAAACGATAAATTCATGAAGGCGAGCGAATGATCTATCTCTGTACCCGAGTTAAAGGTGGTTAATAGTGTGACTCGACGTATGGCGGCTCGTTGAGATTGACCATCTAACCGAGGAATAATCAGGTTGAGTTTATCTCCGGCGTTAAGGTGTAACTTTTCCGCCAGGCTCTTGCCGAGAATAATATCATTGGAATAATCACTGAGCATATGACAGTCGTCTTGATCCAAAAAACGATGCACAATGGACACCGTTTTTTCCAGAGAAGGCTCAATACCATACAGTAATAATGGCTGTGTCGCTTTGCCCACGTTGACCATACCTTGCAGCTCAACAAATGGCGCGGCAGCAGCGATGTCATCGTGTTGTAAAATTTGTTGTCGCAATGATTGCCAGGTTGTTTGGTTGTCGTTTGCCTGTTGGTACAAGGTGACTTGCGGCATAATCGCCAGAATTCGTTCACGCAATTCTTTATCAAAACCATTCATTACCGATAGCACGAGTATGAGTAATGCGACACCCAGTACAATGCCCACCATGGCAATACGAGACATAAAGGTTACCGAACGACTACGTTTGCGCGCCAGCGTATAACGTAAGCCAATAAATACACTCGACGAATCACCCAGCATCAGTGGTTTCCATCGCAACAGGTAATAACGTACCGGCTCGCAGTTCAAGTACTCGATCCATATTAAATGCCAGACGCTTGTCATGCGTCACTAAAATAAAACTTAAACCAATCGATTGATTTAATGCTACTAATAACGATTCTATTTTCGCCGCCGTTTGTTCATCAAGATTACCTGTCGGTTCGTCCATCAGCACACAGGCAGGACGCATGACAATCGCACGCGCAATCGCCACACGCTGACGCTCTCCACCCGATAATTCCGCTGGTTTATGTTGAATACGATCAGCCAAACCGGTTTGTTGCAACACATCCAGTGCGCGTTTTTCTGCCAGCTCTCTTTTTTCACCCGCGATCAATAATGGCATAGCGACATTTTCCAGAGCGGTAAATTCTCCCAACAAATGGTGAAACTGGTAAACAAAACCCAAGTGGCGATTACGCAATTGACTGCGATGAATGTCATCCAATTGATCCAACCGTTGCCCAGCAACGTGTACAGTGCCTGATGTCGGTGTATCCAATCCACCTAAGACGTTGAGTAATGTACTTTTTCCGGCACCGGAACTACCGATAATGGCCAAACGCTCACCTTTTGCCACCTCTAAATCAACGTGTTTGAGCACTTCTACATCGCTACCAGCATCCGAATATATTTTTTGTACGCGCTGTGCGCTAATCACGGTTTCACTCATATTTTAATACCTCGGCAGGTTCTACCTGTGCGGCACAATAAGCAGGATAAATAGTTGCCAAAATACTCATTACTACTCCTGCCGAACCAATAAATACCACATCTTCAAATCGTAGTTCCGACGGCACTTCACTGATGAAATACACATTCGGATCAAAAATATACATCCCCAATAGCGATTCAATCCAAGCAATAAAATCACTGATAAAATACGCCAACAAACATCCTAAAATAGCGCCGATTAAGACACCGACGACACCGGTTATGGTGCCCTGAGCAATAAAGATCGCCATAATATCGCGCGATTTCATACCTAATGTCCGCAGCACTGCAATATCACCACGTTTGTCTGCCACCATTAAGACTAAACCGGTAATAATATTCAATGCGGCAACGGCAATGATAATGAGCAACAATAACGTCACCATACGTTTTTCTAATTGAATAGCCTGAAAAAGATTGCCTTGCGTCTGCGTCCAATTTTTAAAGGTATACTGTGTACCCAGTTGTTGTTGAACTCGCGCCATCGTTGTGGTCACATCAAAAATATTCTCCACTTGTACACGTACGCCTTGCACCGATTGTCCATAGCGAAATAATTTTTGGGCATCGGCCACATGAATTAACGCAAGGTTCTGATCAACCTGAGCACCCACTGCAAATATACCCACCACCTTAAAACGTTTGGCTCTTGGAAATATGCCTACCGGGGTAATACTGATGTCGGGCAATGTCATAACCACACGATCACCGACACCAACTTGTAAAAAACGTGCTAAAAAATGCCCCAAAATAATCCCAAATTCACCCGCTTGTAAGTTCTGCCAAGACCCGCTATAGATAAATTCATTGACGGCAGATACCTTCACTTCCTGATCTGGCAATACGGCTTGTATTTGGCTGCCTTGTATTCCTCGCGCAGAACTGAGCATGCCATAACCACCGATATAGGGGGCCACTGCCTGAACCCCCGACACGTCGATAACCTGTTGTCCTAATGTTTTCCAAGATTCGAGGCCACCGGGTTTGTCAATAAAGCCATGAGGCACGACTTGCAATATACGTTGTTTAATCTCTCGATCAAAACCATTCATCACGGATAAAACGACAATCAGGGCTAAGGTTCCGAGTGCCATACCCAGAAGGGAAAATCCTGCAATAAAAGAAATAAACTGGTTACGTCGCTTCGATTTAATATAACGCACGCCAATAAATAGATAGGTATCGGTAAACATTCGAGCATTAAACGGAAAAAGCGCCATGAGAACAAGCCAATTTCGTGAAATATTTTTGAGAGGGTCTACACTCAAAAGAAAACCAGCGGATTTCCAGTTATGTACAATCACTCCGATAATGAAAAGCGCCAGTTCTTCCGCATCGAACAAGATGTTGTGTTTAATTTTCATACTGTGAGCAACGATGATGTAACGCATACCCCTGCCGCACAGCACTTTGAACATACAGAAACCCTCTGTCTTTTCTCTGAACTACAGTATCTTGAAGAACGTAGCTCGGAGCTACTGGCATCGATCAAACAGGAAAATCCTGTGATTGCCGAATATTTGAGCAACACCAATAAAAAAATCGATTTGATTTGCCAGCAGGTATTATCAAACCAATCTTCTGTACATGATCTGGACAGCGGTAAAATCGATATCAGTCTAGGTGGGTTGGGTTTTCAGCATGAGCGCCCTATTGGTATAGAGAGCTGGATCGCCTTTAAGTTAATTTTTCTACCATCTTATACGGGTGTTATTGGATATGCTCAGGTGACACGCAATATGCTACAAGCGAATGGCAGTTATTTGGTCGGCGTACGCTTTCACAATTTACGCGATGACCAAAGCAAAGTAATTGCCAGAGAAATCTTTAATACGCAGGTGTCCGAACGCCATAAACATTACTACTTACAGCACTAAAACGATCAAATAACGATCAAATCACTTATATTTTTTTGTGTGCATCGCAATAAATTATAGCGTAAAAATAAATAAAAAATATAATAATATTTAAATATCAGAAACTTAATGACCAACAATCACTACAACCAACGGTAAAAATAAATGTTGCACTGCAATAATTTTTCCTTATAATGTTGCATCGAAGCATTCAATTTAACCCAACATATATGGAGAACACCATGACTGACTTTACTGAGCAATTCCAAGAATTTGCCAAACTACAATCTGAATTTATGCAACCTGTGCGTGAAATGAACGGCGTTGCTGTTGATTCTTTCGAAAACCTGTCTCGTTTGAACTACAGCGTTCAAGGCGATTTCGTTGATTACGCTATTGAACAAGCACAGTTGTTGGCGTCTGCTGACAATATGGCCAGCCTGCTAAGCAAGCAATATGAAACCGCTAAAGCATTTGGTGAAAAAATGTCTGGTCGTGTTACCGAGTATTCTGATCTGGCTAAAGACTATCAGGCGTCTATTCAAAAGGTTGAAATTGCACCTGCATTTGAAGCACCGGTAAAAGCAACCACTAAAGCGACTAAGAAAGCAGCGGTAGCAGCTTAAGCCTTAATAATCGCTATCAATGTCCATCCCTGGTGGATATTAAAGGGGGGTATTCGAGAATACCCCCCTTTTTATTTTTCCCCTACTAATTCTTGTATTATTAAGGCACAATAGCCTGAACATTCATAATTATTAATAGCCCTATGAGTCATAAACGCATTATAAAAAAATACGCCAACCGTCGACTCTATGACACTGAAGAGAGTCGCTACGTCACCCTCAAAGATATCAAGAATATTATCGCAACGGGTACAAATGTCACTATACTAGATGATACTAATGGACAGGATATCACTCGGGCATTGTTGTTACAGATTGTGTCCGAACAGGAGTTAGGTGGCACGCCATTACTCAATGAAGCGGTTTTAAATCAGTTGATTCGTTTTTATGGTCATCCGATGCAGGATATGATGAGTGGATTTATTGCCAATAGCATTAAGACCTTTATTGCGCAACAAGAAGCCATGCAGGAACAAATGCAACAATTCATCGAATCGTCTCCGTTTGGCAGCTTTCAGGATATTGCCACGAAGAATATGCAGGCAATGTCAGAAATGCAACGTCAATTCTTTCGTACAAGTAATCGGCCTGAGGGTGCCAGCGACAAAAAAAGTGAAGACGATAACTAGGTTAATGGTGTAACAACGATGAAAGTGAATGTGAATATGGCAATGACTCCCGAAGAAGCTCGAAAGTTAATGGGGCTTCCGGACATGGAGCCTTTGCAAAAAGCGATGATGGAAAAAATGCAGGCACAAATGGAAGCGTATTTCTCTGACATTACTGACCCTGAAGCCATGTTTCAAAAATTTATGCCCATGGGGATACAAGCCATGGAACAATATAAAAACTTTATCGCCGCAATGGCAGCCACCAATTACAACACCAGTAACACCGATGCAAACAACACCGATGATAGTAATTAGCAATTAAAAAGACTCACATTTCCCGAGGACAAGTAATGAGCGACAACATTATCGAGCCATGGCAAAAAATGATGGCAGATTGGCAGAAAACTCAAGCCAGCATGACTGAGCAAATGGTGGAAAACATGCAAAAGTGGTTGCGCTCTTTTGAACAGGATGATAGCTCTTTTTACAGTAATAACCCGGTGCTTGATATTTATCAGGGACTGATTCAAAAATTTCTCGACCATAACCCACAATTTAATTTACAGCATTCCAATGACTGGCAAGAGCTGATGAGCACCTTCCCCGGCTCGGGTTCTGTTATTCAACAAATGAATGAGTTGGTTAATGGCAGCAAGGCATTGTTTGACAAACTGAAGGAAGATTTTATTAACCATCTGCCTAACGACGCAACTCGGGACTACTTTTTAAATACCTTGGATGAGATTTCCAATCCTTACAGTTGGTTAACATTTTCTGGCACTGAATATGATGAAGGTATCAAACGCTTTAGCGAAGGCCCAGTATTTTCAGGTATTTCAGATATTGATAATCGCATTGCAAAGGCAATGGATGGGTGGCTAGAGCTAGGCGGAAAAAATCAAGACTATTATGAAATACTGCTTAAGAACTGGATGTCCGCCTATGATCGTTTTCTTGAACATGTTCAAAGTGTTAACGCCAGCGAAGATAATGAGCTCACCCCTAGAAAACTGATTGAATTGTGGTTAAACATTGCCAATGAAGAGTTGATGACCATGCATCGCTCCGATGAATTTTTGCGCGCACAAAGAGAACTCATAAAAGCCAGTTCGGAGTATCGCCTTTACGAACAGGATATTGCCGAAGTTGTATGTGATGCGTTACATATTCCGACCCGCAAAGAGGTTGATGACCTGCATAAAACCATTACCGAGTTACGCCGGGAAGTGCGGGCATTAAAAAATTCACAAACGACCGTTAAAGGCACAAAAAAAGCAACCAAAAAAACAAAAGCTAAAGCCGCAAGCAAATAGCCTTAAGATTTTACCGCCACTTTTTAGTGTGTTTTTGTATTACTGTGGAGCATAAGCTTTGGAAAAATTACCACCCATAAACCCGTATTCAGCATTGGCTGAATTATCACAACTTAATTCTGATATCGTCGCCGGAATTAGGAAGCTTAAAGTCACCAAAGATGCCGACGTTAACATTGCCACTACTGAAAAAGAGCTTGTATTCACTCAGGATAAAGTCTCTTTATATCGCTATAAGCCATTAACCGAACAGACCATTGCTATTCCCGTTATTGTTATTTATGGGCTTATTGGCCGCTATACCATGGCTGACCTACAAGAAGATCGATCACTTATCCGCAATATGCTCAATGCCGGTATTGATGTTTATGTTATTGATTGGGGTACCCCTACCCGCGCCGATCGCTGGTTAACATTGGACGACTATATCTGTGGCTATATTCACGATTGTGTAGAATGTATTAAGACACAAAATAATTTGGAAAAAGTGAATATTTTAGGCATCTGCGAAGGCGGTGTGTTTTCCATTTGTTACAGCGCCTTACATCCCAACAATGTACAAAATCTGATGACCAGTATTACGCCCGTTGATTTTCACGGAGACCAACGTGATGACTGTATGGCTCATGGCTACATCAATTTGTGGACACGCAATTTGGGGGCTGACGATATTGATCGCATGGTAGAAGCCTATGGCAATATGCCAGGGGAATTGATGGCCATGGTATTTCAGTTGATTACCCCGATTAAATCGTTAACGAAATACAATCTTGATCTTATTGATATTGCCAAAGATGAAAAAAAATTAATGAACTTTTTGCGTATGGAAAAGTGGCTGTCTGATCGCCCTGATCATCCAGGAGAGGCGGCCAAACAGTGGTTTAAGGATCTTTATCAAAACAATAAGTTGATTAAAAATGAGCTGGTGTTTAATGATCAAAAAGTTAATTTAAAACACGTGAATATGCCTATACTTAACATATTTACACTCAATGATCATATCATTCCGCCCGAGTGCTCAAAGGCCCTTAAGCATTATGTCGGTTCTGATGATTATACCGACCTGCCCATCCCCGGTGGTCATGTGGGTGTATTTGTGAGTGGAAAATCGCAGGGAATATTGGGTAAAGGTATTTACGAATGGTTACATGAACGCGACCAGACATAGGTACAAATTAAGAGACCGGTTATGAAAAACAAGATCGTTTCAGCCGAAGATGCCGTGGCACTCATTCAAGATGGAGACACCCTATGTGTTTCTGGCTTTGTGGGTACAGGCACTCCGGAAGAGTTGATTATTGCTTTGGAAAGACGCTTTCTGACCACCGGGTCACCCAGAAATCTGACCTTGGTTTTTGCGGCTGCACCGGGCGACGGGGGTGAACGAGGTGTGAATCGCCTCGCACACGAGGGGCTGATCAAACGTGTTATTGGCGGTCACTGGGCTCTGGTGCCGAAAATAGCACAACTTGCCAATGCCAATAAAATAGAAGCTTACAATTTCCCTATGGGAACCCTGACTCAGTTGTTTCGGGATATTGCCGCTCATCGTGGCGGTATTCTCACGCAGGTAGGGCTGGGCACGTTTGTGGATCCAAGACAACACGGTGGAAAGCTTAATGAGGTCACCACTGAAGATTTGGTAGAATTAATGGTGATCGATGGTCAGGAATGGTTGTTTTATAAAACGTTCCCGATCAATGTGGCTTTTTTGCGCGGCACATCGTCGGACCCTCATGGCAATACCACTCTGGAAAAAGAAGCGCTCACACTCGACAACCTCGCCATCGCAATGGCAACCAAAAATTCCTCCGGGTTAACCATTGTGCAAACGGAACGTATTGCCAACAACCACAGCCTGAATCCACGTCTGGTGAAAATTCCTCGTATCATGGTAGATTGTGTGGTTGTCTCTCAACCGGAAAACCATCGGCAAACGTATGGTACCGACTATAATCCAGCCTTTGCCAGTGAAATACAGGCAGTTACCGATAATATACAGCCCCTATCGCTGAGTGAACGTAAGGTGATTGCACGGCGGTGTGCTTATGAACTTCCCATGGGTGGAACTATTAACCTGGGTATCGGCATGCCAGAAGGTATTGCTGCCGTTGCCAATGAAGAAAAAGTTTTGGACTTTATTACACTGACGGCAGAACCCGGCGTCATTGGTGGATTACCGCAAAGTGGATTGAACTTTGGTTGCTCTATCAATATTGATTCGCTACTGGACCAAAATCAGCAATTTGATTTCTATGATGGCGGTGGCCTTGATCTGGCCGCATTAGGGCTGGCTGAAGCCGATCAACACGGCAATGTTAACGTTAGTAAATTTGGCCCCAAGATTGCCGGAGCAGGTGGCTTTATTAATATCAGCCAAAATGCACGTAAATTGGTATTCGCAGGTACGTTTACTGCCGGAGGTCTTAAAGTAGACGTCAGCGGTGGCAAAGTGACCATCTTGCAAGAAGGTCGTGTTAAAAAGTTTGTCAAAAAAGTAGAACAAGTGACCTTCAATGGCAAACTGGCCACGCTGAAAGAAAAACCCGTTTACTATGTGACTGAGCGTTGTGTCTTCAAATTACGTTACAATGGCCTCGAACTGAATGAAGTGGCTCCCGGTATTGATATTGAGACGGATATTCTGCCACATATGGATTTCAAACCCATCATTAACAAACCCAAGATCATGCGTGAATGTATTTTCTTTGAAGACCCCATGCATCTTAATGATCAACTTTTACAACGCGAGTTGGACGAACGTATTAGTTACGACTCCGAGAGAAATACGGCCTTCCTTAACCTTGAAGGTTATCAAATTCGCACTAAAGATGATATCGATCGTATTCACCATAGCGTTGAAGATTTGTTCCATAGTGTCAGCAAAAAATTTGCCATGGTAGTAAATTACGATGGTGTGTTTATCGACCCTATTTTGATGGATTACCATGCCAATATGATTAGTGTATTGGAGCAAGAGTTTTATACCACTAGCACACGCTACTCAACGGGCGCGTTCCTGCGGATGAAACTGGGTGAAGCGCTCACAAAACGTAAAGTATCACCCCACTTGTTTGAATCGGATAAACAAGCACGTAAAGCGTTGGGGAAATATCTTCAAGAAATTTTTGAAATGGACGACCGAGTTGTTCCTATTAAGTCCTCCTCCAATGAATCTTGATGTGCTAGGTATCATTATCGTATTGTTGCTCTATGTCAAAAGCTAAATCCACACGAAAAAGTAAACCTGTGCCACGGGATAATTTTTATTACGGGTTGAGTAATGAGGGTTTTCATCGTAATTATTACCGCGAATGGGGCGACCCGGATAGCGAACACACCATTATTTGTGTGCACGGTGTTACACGTCTTTCAAGGGACTTTGACGCACTTGCGATGGAACTCGCAAAAACTTACCGTGTTGTATGTCCTGATATTGTTGGACGTGGTTATAGTGACTGGTTTGGCAACAAACAAAATTATAACTTTTTACAATACTGTGCTGATATGAATGCACTCATTGCCAATCTTGACGTGGAAAAAGTTCACTGGATTGGCACATCTATGGGAGGATTAATCGGCCTTATTCTTAGTGCCCTTCCGCACACACCAATAAACAGCTTGATATTGAATGATGTTGGCCCGGAACTAAAACGAGCAGAGTTACAACGACTGGGCAAATATATTGGTAAAGCGCCTAAGTTTCACAGTCAAGAAGAATTATTTGACTACTACAAAGAAACCTATCAGGCCTTCGGTATTTTACCAGATAAGCAATGGCAACAAATGGCATTATATAGTTCATTTCAGGAAGACTATGGCTATCGTATGCATTACGACCCTAAAATTGGTGATGCTTTTAGAGCTAGCTATTCTTTCTTTAATTTTGATCTGTGGAAATACTGGGAGGAAATAGAATGCCCTACGCTACTGATTCGCGGGGAACTGTCTACCTTTTTTTCTACCGACACGGCTGACAAAATGATGGGGAGAGGGACAGAAGTTCTTTATGAAGAGATTGAAAACGTGGGGCACGCGCCAATGTTAAACAGTAAAAATGAAATTAATATTATTAGCAGTTTTTACCACTCTATATTCACAAATTCATAGCCTGTCAGGCTTCAATTTCGGCATTAGGCCAAGCTTTAACAAATTCTTCTACTTCTTCAGGAGGCAGTGGCTTTGAATAAAAGTAACCCTGAACATACTGACAACCGACTTGCCGCAATTTATTAACCTGATTCATTTCTTCTACCCCTTCGGCCAGCACTTGTAAACCCAAGTTATCTGCCAAAAGTTTAATACTTTTTACAAATGCCATATCAAAGTCTTCTGTTGATAGCGATTTAATAAACATCCTGTCAATTTTTATTTTACTCAAGTACTGGCTAAATTTATTAATATAACCCATTGAGGAATAACCAATACCAAAATCGTCTATACTAAAACGCACCCCTTTATTTTGAATTAAACTTAGCCCCTCCATCACCGTTGTATCATTATTCAACATAATACGCTCGGTGATTTCCAGCTCTACCAAGTCGACTCCCCCTTCAGAAAACCAATCATGATTAATCGATTCGGAAAAGCGGCTATGGTAACAATTTGACGGGCTAAAATTGACCGAGAGAATAAAGTCCTCATTAAATATGCTACGCCAATACTTTACCTGTTTGACCGCTTCACAAAAACCCAAGAGTCAATATCCAACATGATTCCGGTTTTTTCTGCCACACTGGTAAAAATATCCGGACGAACCCACCCCAAGTCCTTATCATACCAGCGAATTAAAGCCTCAAAACCCAAAATTTTATTATTGACTATATCAACCAGTGGCTGATAATGAAGCTGAAATAAACGCTCGTCATAAGCGTTCTGTATTTTTTCTTTTATATCCCTTTCCAGCATTAAGGTATTCATCATTTTTTCATCAAAAATAAAACACCCTCTTTTACCCAGATCCTTCGCTTTTTGTTTTGCTTTATCTGCATTAGCAATTAAATCATGTAAGGACTCACCTACATGATCGGGGTATAGAGCAATACCAACACTACAACTTAGCCGATAACAAAAATTATTATGCAAAATGGGCTGTTCAAACTCACGGTTGATTGCTTCCCCAATTTGGGCAACAGTACTGTCTTACTTAGACAGTATACAGCCCACAAACTCATCGCCTCCCAATCTGGCAAGATAGGCATTATCTCTATTAAACACCTTTTGGAGTCTTTCTGCACTTTTCTTAAGTAGTCTATCGCCACCCGAATAACCCACACTGTCATTAATCAGTTTAAAGTCATCAATATCAACAAAATAAATGTCTAAAGTACCGCTATTTTTTTCGTAACTACGAGTTTTTTCAGAAAGATGAGATTCAAATTTTCTTCTGGTTGGTAGACCAGTCAACACATCGTGATTCAGTTGATGCTCAATTTTCTCATTGTATTTATTTCTTTCCGATAACAATTCGATAGAATTTCTTTTTCCTTGGTTAATTGCGTCGACTAATGCGGCCAATTCATCATGATAAATTCTTTTATCAAACACAAAAAGACGAAATTCAGTGATTGAACCCGCATTACCTTTTTTTGCAAACTGGCTTCTCTTGGAAATATTTTTAATAATAGAAATGTCTACTAAAAAATAGATAGACAACCCCATAACAATCATCGTCGCCGCTATAATGTAGACAATCAGTTTAAATTCTTCGAGCAGTGATTCATCAATAGCGGAGAAATCGTGGTAAAAATATAAATAAGCGAGAATTTCGCCGTCATACTCAATAGGATTTTCAATATATTTATCGGAATGTGTAAGTTTTTATTGGCTAAGTTGAACATCTTTAATAAAATTGTATTTCTTTATACTGTCAAGCGTAATACTGATAGTTTCATCATCAATATTCCATAAAGCTTTTGCTAACTGGGGCGTGATAGCCTGCATCAAATGATTAGCAGAGACTATTGTCTGATTACGATTTTTATAATACTCAAACGATAATATTAATATAGAGCTAATAATTGCAAAAAATATAGCGATAAGCACGGCATATATAGACAGCCTGAAACCGATTTTTTGTTTGAACCAATTGATAGACATCTTTTACTATTACAAACCCGCTATTTGGGCATAACTTTGATAAACACCATAACGTTTTAATATCGCAATTTGATCACCATCATTAACGATTTTTACGAATGCTTTTTCAATAATAGTTTTTAATCTTTCTGGAAATTTTTTTGAATACGCGAAATACTGTAACTTGGCTTTTGCAGAACTGGGTAGCACTTTAATTTTATCATTAACTTTTAATGATTTTATTTGATGGGATAAGCCTAAATCATGGTAAAAAACAGCATCAATACGTTTTGAATCAAGCATTTTTAACGCTTGATGAATAGAATTTACTTTAACCATTTTAAAGCCATGATAGTGATTTTCTAAATAACTGGCAGATTTTGTACCCGCGATAACCCCTACTTTTTTACCCACAAGATGCGTAGTATGAATATATTCGTCGCTGTCATCCATCGGTACCGCAAAGGAATATCGAATAGAATATAAAGGAGAACCATAGTCGTAACGTAAACTACGCTCTTTAGTTTTTGTTATACCAAAAAAGATTGAAATTTTTCCCGATGCCAAATCTTTCTTGATACGTGAAAAGTTAGCCCCTTTCACCACGCTAATTTGCACATTATTTGCCTGCATAATGCCATTGAGCTTCTCTATGTACTCAACACAAATACCGTGTAGCTGATTTTCTGAATGAAAGTACTTCGGCGCAGAACCCTGTTGATAATAGGTGTTGATAGTATCCGCTGATACAGACGCACCGAAAAGGAGGAGAAAAGCGACTATCACTTTCATTGGAGATACCTGCTCTAAGCATTTGTTTCCATTGAAGTGTAGTCAATAAGCTATCAAAAAGTAGTTTTTAGTGGAAATTAAAGAGTATTCATCCAAGAATATTATTTAATGCGACAAACGGGCTGGCGATAGGTTGGCTTCCACTCCTCCAGATTAATGGTATTCTTCACCCCAATATTATCAAGATGCTGAGAAAGCCATTCTTTGGCAGCCTCACGCCCTACTTCTTTAAGCGTCATAAGAAATTCCCACGACGTATCGTATTTAGTGAAGGCATTATATTGAGCCATGACATCTTCATTGTGTAATAGGTGGATATATTTTCCGTAAGCCGTCGTTGCCGCAACCTCACCATCTTCGATCAATTTTTCGATATGTGCAACATGCCTTATTTCACGAGACAGGGTGGCATTAAAACCGATGGTTTCCATACGTTCCGCAATTTCCATGGGTGACTTAGGAACCTCGGGAATATGCAAAGGGTTGACCTGTACGACGACGATATCATTTGCACCGCCGTCCTTAACCAAGGGCTCTAAGACAGGGTTTCCCATAAAGCCACCGTCCCAGAAAAAGTCTCCATCAATCTCAACCGCGCGATGAATTTTAGGCAGGCAACTGGATGCCAAGAATACGTCTATTGATAGTTCTTCATTGGAAAAAATATGTAAACGATTAGTGAGCACATTGGTCGCGGAGACAAACAGCCGCATGCCTGAACAATCATAATCGAGTTGTTCAAAATCTACATGTTGTTTTAATAATCTTTCCAGAAAATGGGTCGTAAATAAGGTATTTTGATAGGGTGATGTACTAAAAAAAGACTGGAACCAGGATAAGGCATTGGCCCATTGATTAGCCCAAGGAGAAACGCCACTATAGTTATAGGGGCTAAACACCCCATGAGCACTCATAGAGCGCCACAATGACTCTAGCGCGCCCCTAGCCTGTTCAATATCGCCTTTCACATAGTGAGAGGCCATAACCGCTGCATTGAGCGCACCAGCACTGGTACCACTGATTGCTTCTATTTTTAATCGCCCATCTTCCAGCAAATAATCAAGCACGCCCCAAGTAAAGGCGCCATGAGCGCCGCCACCTTGCAAGGCCAAATGTACAGGTTTAGGTCTATCACTCATAAAACATCACTTCGGCACACTAATCGCAGTAGGTATTAAGCCATATACAATTTCCCTGACTGGCTTTCTGGATACTGTTGAGTTTTTGTTCATGCACGTTCAATTCTTCTTCATTTGCTTTAATGATAGGCAATTTTAAGTCCGAATCCACATGACGAGTAAATGAGGCCCCAATAGATTCCTCGCGTGACGCTGCCGTATGCTCATTACCCAACATCAACGAGGTCTGACCACCCGTCATTAACAAGTACACATCGGCAAGAATTTCAGAATCGAGTAATGCGCCGTGTAAATCTCGCTGTGAATTATCGACACAGTACCGCTTACAAAGCGCATCAAGATTATTCTTTTGGCCTGGGTGCTTTTGACGCGCCATCACCAGGGTATCAATCACAGCGCAATATTCCGTAATAGCCTGATATTTATGATCACCATAGTGGGCCAGTTCATGGTTAATAAAACCAATATCAAACGGTGCGTTGTGGATAATTAGTTCTGCACCTTTAACAAAATCCATAAATTCGTCCATAACATCAACAAATATGGGCTTATCCGTAAGAAATTCATTAGTAATACCGTGGACTTCTATCGCTTGCGCTTCCACTTCACGTTGTGGCTGAATATATTGATGATAATGGCGTCCGGTTAACTTTCTATTCTCCATCTCAACACAACCAATCTCAATAATTCTATGGCCTTTTTCCGGCTCTAGGCCTGTTGTTTCAGTATCGAGTACAACCTGTATCATTGAGGAATCCCCTTATTTGCCAATTCGTCAGCGATTTCATTCTCGCGGTGACCACTATGGCCTTTAACCCAATGCCATTGGATATCATGTCGTTGCACCTGTTCGTCCAATTGTTGCCATAGATCAACGTTTTTAACCGGTTTCTTCGCCGCGGTTTTCCAACCGTTCTTTTTCCAACCGTGTAACCATTGCATAATTCCCTGGCGAACATATTGAGAATCTGTAGTAAAACTCACACAGCAGGATTCTTTCAGTGCTTTTAACCCTTCAATGGCGGCGGTTAGTTCCATACGGTTATTGGTGGTTAACTTTTCACCACCACATAACGATTTTTCTGTTTCACCATAACGCATTAATACACCCCAACCACCAGGGCCGGGATTGCCTTTGCAAGCTCCATCACTAAACATTTCAACATTTTTCATTTTTTTCCAACGGTATTTCTATGGCAATATTTTTTACCGGAGCGCTTTTATTTAACGCACGCTCGCCCCATTGCGGTAGCACTGACTTTTTTCTCCACTTCATATTCACTTTATTCATGGCATTAACATTTTTTCTTGCAATTAACACATAGTATTGACCAAACATCGGCAAACAATACGATAAGATAGCATCCAGCTTTTTCGAAAACTGCTTTTTATATAATGGACAATGATAACCGTATTCTATATGTACTGCATCCAGCTCCAATACTTTGCACCAATCCTTTAATCGTTGCACACCAAATCGATGATGCCTGTAAAAATGAGAGCGGTTAAAAAAGCAGGAAAAATATCGGGTAATACTCGAAAAAGACCACCGATTAAAGCCTACAATAATAACCAGCCCATTGGGCATAGTAATTCTTGCCGACTCACGTAATAATTGATGGGGATTAGGCGAAAAATCTAATGCATGATGTAAAAGAACAACATCAACACTATCCGTTTCTATACCTAATTCTTGAAAATCACAAACAACAACATTACCAGGTACTTTTTTACTATCATTTAAAAACGAATCAACCGGCACTACTATAAAAGGATAACGAATAGGACTACTTTTATAGAGCTTTTTACTCCCTAGAACACTCACTTGCATCAAATAGTACCCAAAAATATCCGGCAGTATTTTAGCAATGGTATTTTTTTGATGCCTTAATATGGGCCTACCGCTATTTTTAAAAAACCATTCGCGCACATCAACAAAGGTTTCATCTAGTGGTCTTATTTCGAATATATTCCGAAAACAACTAATTAAAGCATGCCTTAAATTCGCAAGTAATTTCACTGTAAGCTCTTACTCACCACCTCAAAAACATCCTTAGACAATTTTGGGGTATCATAAATTTTTTGCAGACACTCTTTCATTAATGACTGGCGCTTATCATCAAAATTTTTCCAACGCGTTAACGGTATGATCGCGCGCGCTGCAATTTGTGGATTCAATGTATTTAATTGAATGATGCGCTCCATCAAAAATCGGTAGCCGTCACCGGATTCTTGGTGAAATGCTAATGTATTTTGCGCAAACGCTCCTAAAAGAGAACGCACCTTATTGGGGTTTGTGATGGAAAAACCAGGATGACCCATTAACTCATGCACTGTTTTCAGCGCAGAGATTCTCGGAGCGGAAGATTGGACACTTAGCCATTGATTAACCACTAGTGATTCGTGCTGCCATTTTTCATAAAAATCATCCAATGCTTTTTGTGCAATGTCGCCTCCCACATAGTGCACCAATAATTTTAATGCACTAAACACATCGGTCATATTATCAGCAGATTCAAATTGTTGCTGACACCATGAAACATGTTGTTGATGATTGGCTAACACGAGATATCGCAAGGCGATATTTTTAAGGCTTCGTTTGGCAACACTTTTTGAAACCGCTTGATAAGGCTCCGGCACATCCAATGACTTATAAATAGCAGCAAATTCATCCACTAAGCCCGCCGCTAAAAACTCATCCAGTTTTCTATGCGCATAAACAATAGCATCAACATTCGCAGTATGAGATATTTCTATCAAATATGCCTCCGAAGGTAACGTGCATAGCAACGATAATACTGCCGGGTCAATAGATTTATCAGCAATAGCAACACGTAAACCTTGTAATAATGATGGATCAATCGCCATATTGTCATGCTGATTATTCTGATACGCTGCAACGATATCCATCATCGTTTCTACTGCTAGCTGTTGCGCCGCATCCCAACGCGAAAAACTGTCTGTATCGTATGCTAACAGTTGTAAGTACTCTTCTCGGCTACGCTGTATTTTTATGCGCACCGGCGCAGAAAAATCTCTGAATATCGATACCACAGGCCTCTCGATCACCTGTTCAAAAACAAACGCCTGTTTGCTTTCGGTGAGTTCCAGTACCGTTTGTTCAATACGATCGTTGTCACCGTAGGAAAAAGGTAAGTAACCTTGGGAGCTTGAACCGACCAAACCCATAGCGACCGGAATATGAAATGGCTTTTTGTTACCTGAGGTAGCTTCTGGCGTATCGGGACAATGCTGTTCTAAGGTCAGAAAATATTGTTGTTTTTGTTCATCATACTGTTCGTTAATGGTAACAATAGGTGTCCCTGCTTGCGTATACCAACGTTTAAATTGTGTTAGATCTCTGCCTGACACCGTTTCCATGGCAGCCACAAAATCGCCAATAGTAACTGCTTGCCCATCGTGACGCTGAAAGTATAACTCTGATCCTTCACGAAAGGTTTCAGCGCCTAACAAGGTATGAATCATACGCACGACTTCTGCACCTTTTTCATAAATTGTCAGGGTATAAAAATTGGAGATTTCAATAAAAGAAGGTGGCTGCACCGGGTGTGACATTGGACCCGCATCTTCAGCAAACTGCATTGTTCTTAATAACGTCACATCCTCTATACGCTTAACTGCCGCGGATCCCATATCAGCAGAAAATTCAGCATCTCGAAAAACCGTAAAACCTTCTTTAAGGCTGAGTTGAAACCAGTCTCGACAAGTGACGCGATTTCCTGACCAGTTATGAAAATATTCATGAGCCACGACGGCTTCGACACGTTGAAAGCCGACATCTGTTGTGGTTTCGGGTTTTGCCAAAACACAAGAGGTATTAAAGATATTTAACCCTTTATTTTCCATCGCTCCCATATTGAAGTCATCAACAGCGACAATCATAAAAATATCAAGATCGTATTCTCTACCATACACCTCTTCATCCCATTTCATGGCATTTTTTAATGAGGTCATTGCATGATCGCATTTGTCCAGGTCTTTTTCTTCAACATAAATGCGCAATATCACTTCACGCTGAGACATAGTTGTAAATTGGTCTTCGATATACTTGAGTTCTCCTGCAACGAGCGCAAATAAATAGGCAGGCTTTTTGAAGGGGTCGTGCCACTGTGCCCAATGCCGATTGTTATCCAGCTCTCCCTGATCTAGCAAATTACCATTAGATAGTAATACCGGGTACCGTGTTTTATCCGCAATGATTTTGGTGCGGAATTCACTCATGACATCGGGGCGGTCAAGATAATAGGTAATCTTTCTAAATCCTTCGGCTTCACACTGAGTACAATACATGCCGTTAGATTTATATAATCCCTCAAGTGAGGTATTGTTTTGTGGCTGAATACGCGTAACACACGTCACGATACAACGGTTAGCCACGGTTAAGGTCATCGTTTCATCATCAACCTGAAACTCTTCGGGCGCGAGTTCTCTACCATCAATAGACACTGAAACCAAATCGAGTGCCTGCCCATGTAATACCAACGGTGTTTCCGTATTCGATGAATCCGGATTACGCGCGACCAATAAGGTAGAGGTGACTGTCACCTGCGCCTCTTCGATGGCAAAAACCAAGTCTGTTTTTTCAATCAAAAAGTCAGGAACCTGATAGTCTTTTAAATATATTTCCTGCGGTTTTATTTCAGTCATGAGCGTCTACTTCATTTACTCGTTAAAATTTAAAGGATGTTCTTTGTCGTCTGCAATATCACCTTTGGTGCTACCACAGTGAGTATGCTCCTTGGGAGGAATAAAGCCACTGTGTTGCTCTGGAGGCAAATGTTGTTTTTCGTAAGCAATCATTGCGTGCATACATAAATCGCGTTGTTCAGAGGTTAGCTTTCCCCCGTTGGGCCATTTTCCCAGCTCAACGGCCTGTTTAAGATTGACATAAATATCCGGCGTCAGATTATTCAAAAGCTCGGCAATACTCTTCATAACATTCTCATACTTTATTCATTCTCAGGAGGGTCAACATAAACCCAGGAAAATTTGTCGGTATCCAGTGTTTTTTCACCATCAAAGCGGTAAGCAACCAGACGACCATATTTCACAGCACTATAATCTAAGCAACAAATGTTCGGTTTAATTGGCATAGGTCGCCCGTGCAACCAATAATGTCCAAAGAAAACAGGCACATCGTCTTCCTGGTAATGTGCCAAACGCATCTTTTCTTCTTCCGTCAGTTGTCGTGAAAGCAGATGATCCGGCAAGGGGTCAGGTTGAAAAACAAGATCACCATAAGTATTGGGGTCATCCGCCCAAAATTTGGCCCGAAAAAAACGACGCTCAAATCCATCGCGACTACGAATCACCTGATTATCCGGTAAGCGGATATCCGTACCTCGTAATAACCTATCAACAATCATACCGACAAAACTGTCTTTATCGGCTGATTCCACTAATACTTCTGGAGAAATGCAGTGGCTGTTGTAGCGCTTTTGGTATTCACGGATATAAAAATGATCCCAACAGGCATGTACGACTCGAAAAGCTTCTGTCTCCAAAAATAAAGGGAGTTGACTAAACCATGCCAGATATTCTTTTAACTCTAGAGGATAATTGGCAAATTGTTCAAAGGTTTCGGCAACCAGACGATCATTATGCGGATTATGTTCACGTAAGTACGCATTGCGATGCGGGTGAACCGTCGCATGGCAATACACATTATATTCATGATTTCCCATAATTAACTGCGCATGTCCATTGCTCACCATATCATAGACCAATGCCAAGGCTTCACGAATATGCGGGCCACGATCAACAATATCACCCACAAAAATTACTTGACGGTTTTTATGCTGATAGACCCCCTGCTTTTTAGCATAACCCAGTTGTAACAACAGAGCTTCCAGTGCATGACCACAACCGTGCACATCACCGATAATATCGTAACCACTAACAGGCACGTTTACTCACCATCCCTCTTTTCTGTCAGGAGTTTGCCCCAATCCAGCTTGCGCCGGCAGGTCTCATAGTAATTATGGTCGCTGGGGTGAATAAGTCTAAGTTGTTTCTGTTTTCTGGCGATAAAAATTTCATCATAAGGTCTAACCTTATGATAAATCTGACCATCACAGGCTACCTGCATAATGGTCAAATCTTCATTTCCCAAATGTAAGCAAATATCGCTATCGCCACTAACAACAATAGGGCGACTCGTAAGAGAATGTGCATTCAAAGGCACCAATCCAATCGCATCCAAACCCGGGTGCATTAATGGGCCTCCACCACTGAGTGCGTAAGCGGTCGAACCGGTGGGCGTACTCACAATCAAACCATCCGATGTTTGGCTGTAAACAAACTCTTGATTAACATATAGCTCAAACTCAATCATGCGCAAATGACGCCCCGGGTGCAGTACAATATCGTTCAAGGCATGGCATCGACTAATGACTTTACCTTTACGCACGACCTTCATGTCCAACATAAAGCGCTCTTCCGCAATATAGTAGCCATTTAATACATCAAGCACCTTGGTTTCTATCTCGTCAGGCATAATATCGGTGAGAAACCCCAAGCGTCCGCGGTTAACACCCAATAGCGGCACTTGATAGTTGACCATCGCTCTAGCCGCACCTAACATGCTGCCATCACCACCAACCACAATAACCAGATCACTATTATTACCAATAAAACTATCATCGCCTGCAGGAATATCATTACGTCCTAAAAGCTCGGCAAGCTCATTACTTATGATAACTTCAACATGAAGTTGTCTCAAAAAATCAATGATCTTATGGGTGGTTCGCTGCGCACGATCAGAACTTAAGCGCCCCATCAAACCAATGTGGTTAAATGCCTGCATATTGTTTCAGCCAATAATTTGTCAGAAAAGCGTATTATAATTCATGAATGAAAAATAACACTATGAATCAACGCCAACATCGTCCGGTAAGAGATTTAGCCTGGAGTCTACAACATCACGTTTTTTTTAAGCGCATACCTGACACCAAGCAATCTTATTTTGATTGCCCATGGATTGATGCAGAGTTGGGAACACTGGTTAGACTGGCTGGACGATAAGCCTCAAGCACTATTACAACATCGCTCGGAACAACGCTCAACACGTTTGGGTATTTATTTTGAACAATTATTGAGCTTTTATTTTGCGCACTATCCCCGTTTTGATCTTATTGCCAAAAACCTTCAAGTTAATGACAACAAACGCACGCTGGGAGAGTATGATTTTATTGTTTACGATAAAAAACAGGATAGCCATTACCATATCGAAGTTGAGATCAAATTTTATACAAAAAGAACGTCTAACACGCCCATTCCACATAACGCACCATACCACGACTGGCACCACTGGATTGGTCCGAATCAACGAGACTCTCTGGGTTTAAAAATGAGACGCTTGCTGCAACATCAGTTACGCCTCTATGACACACCCGCCGGCAACACAGCTGCAACCGCACTCAATATTGAAAACTTGGAAAGCAAGCTATTATTAACCGGTCGTTTATATCAACACATCACCGAAAAGCCCACACAAAAACCACAACACAGCGATTACTCTGATGATGGTATAGCTTTCTGGCTACATCCATCAGAAATCACGAGATATTTGAAAGCATCATCCTATATTGTGTTACCCCGGCAATTATGGCTCTCTGATATCACTCATCAAGATATTCTCGATGGTCAATTACCATGTTTATCTATCGAAGAGATCGATCAAAAAGCAAACAGCCAGACGGACACAGAATGGCATATTGCAGAAGTGGCGCAAACATCTGACGGCATTTACTGTGAACAACGGCGGTTTTTTATTTTACCGCGGTAAACGCATGCTTATAACGTAAAACCTCGACGCCCTTGTAGCCCACCACCATGAATAATCTCAATACGGCTGCCTGGCTCCCAGTAATCCTGTAACGCGAGCTGTGAGATGCCCCATAACATTTTGGCACTATACACTTGATCTAAGGATAACTGATTTTCTTGCTCAATCTGTCGCATAAAATATAGTAATTCAGGGGTTGTCTTTGCATACCCGCCATGATGATAACCATGTTCAATACGCCAATTAGAACGATCGCAGGATAATGCGGTTAACTGCTCAGTGATTGTCTTTGTTAAGGTATCATCTCCTTTTAATACGCTGAATCCAAGGCAATGAATATCGTCCGTAACACCAGAAATCACACCCGTCAGTGTTGCCCCTGTGCCGACTGCACAACAAATAGTTTTCGATATCGCGTTGCTAGAGGCTAATGTAGCAGACAGGGCTTGCCCCAAAATTTGACAGCCTTCGATACCTTTATCATTGTTACCCCCCTCGGGAATCAGGAAAAAATGTGGATAATCACGCTCTAATATTGGTAGCAGTGGCGTGATGTTTTTTTCTTGGTAGTGTTTTCTATCCAGAAATAATAAGCGCATTCCATTCGCTTGTGCATCCTCTAACGTCGCTGTCAGTACTTTAGGTCGATGCCCTCGAATGATGCCTACTGTTTGCAAAGCATACTCTTTAGCTGCTGCTGCAACCGCATGAATATGATTCGACCAAGGACCACCAAAAGTCACGATGGCATCATAGTGGTTTTCTAGGGCATACTGGATATTAAAAAAAAGTTTATAAAATTTATTGCCTGGGTAATGCGTTGACAATAAATCGTCTCGCCGCAAAAAAATATCGAGCGATTTATCGGCAATAGGAGGGATGATCAAGCGCTGAGAGATAGCGTTGGATGCATAGCGACGCAAATATTCTTCCGTCAATTCTTGCATCGCTAAAACCGATTTAAGGCTAGATTAATTGACCTGATCGTCGCTATCGCTGGTGTCGTCTTCGAACTCTTGATATTGGCTATCGAGGAGTTCTTCAAGATAATCTTCCACTTTGGATGTCTCTTCACTTTTTCTTTACTCTTATAACAACGATAACGTGCCGCGATGACATTTTAATGACAATAAGAGCCTGTTGATCTGTGTTGGCATTATCATGCTCAGGACACACGACACTAGATTCGAATGTGATCAGCATTTAATTCGAGGCAATCACCTTCGGTCAATTCACCTAAGCCTAATTTACCGATCTGTTGTAAACATATCGTTTCTATAGGGTGACCAGCATCTGCAAATGACTGTTTGATGTCGTGACAATCACCTTGAACCGTAGTCAATACTAACGAGTTCTGATCAACATGGTCGAGGTGAGTGATTGGTAATGTATTATCACCTGATAATGTGGCAACTTTTTCTTTATAACGTTGCACTTGGTCATGTGTTATTTTTTGGGATAAACGCAAATGATAGATTTTTTCTGCCTTGTACACCTTCGACTTTATTCGTCGCGTCCACCTAACATCATTACTCAGTATCACTAATCCCGTGCTTTCAGGGCCCAGCATATTTGCAAAATAATAATAACTATCCGTTGAAATAGTGTTAATTAAATTTAAGGCCGATGGGTAATCATTATCTTTTGTTGCGCAGAGGTAAGAGGCAGGCTTATATAAGACAACGTATTGGTGTGAAGCAATAGTAATTGGTTTTTTATCGAAAGTAACCGCATGTGTGTCATGCACTTCAAAATGGGGGTCCGTAATAACCTCATCGTCAACCGAGACGCGCCCTTTTTTAATAAAAAAGCCTGCTTGATTTCGACTCATGGCAACAGACAGTGATAAAAACTTCAGTAAGCGCATTAACATAACCTATGTAAACATAAATGCCACAATGCAATTTTATAATAATACGTTTTTTAAGTCATTAGTTGGTCGGAGTGGCCGGATTTGAACCGACGACCACCACACCCCCAGCATTTAGAGTACAAAAAGTTAACCCATTGATTTATATAATAAAAAATGAATTATACCAAAACGACAGTTTTGGTGCCAGATTAACCTAATTCATTAACCTAATTCACTAACAGTGCGGGTAGCAGAATTTGGGATATTTCCTACATACAACACTGTTTTTGTTTGATATCTTGCTACTACTGCCACCCACCAACGGACTTTGGTCTTGTTCGCTAGGGATATGCGTTAATCGCCGGTGGCAGCACATTCATTACAAAAACCATGAAAATGGCTTTTTTAGCTTTTTGTTGCTGCTACTGCTTGAGCACTATTTTTGACGACTTCGACAATTTTTGTGCTTTTCTCGGTTGAACCATTTTCACTATTTAAATAACCAGTTGCACTTTCACTAAATATGGCTCTAGTAGTTTCAACCAGTACAGCATCACGTATACCACTATCATCTGTAGCTTGTACAAATGCTTGAAATGTTTTTAAGGAGTTGGCTTTAAATCTATTAGCTGCTGATTGATGCATTGCTGCTTTATAAAGATTTCCACACCAGAGAGTTGCAGTTATAAGTAAAATTAATATTAGTATTTTAGAAGACACATACTGTATTGCACTTGCAGTGGTTGTTATGTCTGGTGTTGCAAATAAGAAATATATAGCCGATATCAATGAAAAAACCGCTAAAAAAATAGTTGCTATTAGCCATTTTTTAGCTTGATCTTTTAGATCGACTGATTCTAAATCAAAATCAGCGGTAAAATGTGCCACACCAATGTTAGCAGAAGCCTCCCTCGCAGCCTGTATTATTTTGTCTATTACATCTTTCTTACGTTCAACTTCTGTTATTGTTGTAGAAAGTAAATTTTTTGCGTCCGAAATAGAACTAGTTAATTCTTTAATATTATTTTGCACTTCACCTTTTTGGTAAGCCAAATAAGGTACATAAATATGTGCACATTTATAAAAGTTATCAACATTAGTTTTTACTTCATTAACATACTGATCCCTTAGACCAGAAGGATTTGACTGTTCAATCGTAAAGTTTTTAATATTATCAACTGTTTGCTTTATCGGATTTCCGTTATTAACTAATTCGGTTACAATATCATCTGGTAGCTGTTCAATAGGCAATACTTTAAAATGGTTACAAAGCGAATATAAACGCTCTTAATCAACCTTAGCTTTTTCAAAATTTATGCTCCCCCAATTAGGGTTATAAATAAGATCGGATATATCAATTTCTGTAATTTCACCCATCAGGTCTGATAAATCATTAATTTTTTCTTGTGATGCCATCTTACCTCCTTATTTGAAAATTGTTTATTGAACGCTAACGCCTTTGTCAGTTGCGTTTTGGTTGTAGTGTAGTTTTGGCGTACAGTGGCGCAGCCACGCCAAAACGAAGCGTAGACCAAAACGTCAACTGGACAAACTTGTTACATGAGTTTACTGAATTCACTTATATCAAGCTCTTCTCCCGATTCTAGTACGGTAAGAAAAGGCTCGCTGAAATGCTTACATTTTGGTAAGTATGAAAGACCAAGATCCCTTAGGGGCTGGCCTATCTCCCATTTTTCCGACATTTTTTGGTGGTACTTATTTCTAGCAATGAAAAATGACAAGCCGAACCAAATAATAATTACGGATAAAGCGATCACCCCAATCGTTCCTATGGTAGCCTGTACCTCAAAGGACATGCCTCCGCAAATATACAGAGACCAATAAAACTTGGATTTAGAAGTTTCATATTGATCATGAGAGTCGTCATACTCTGATTGTAAGGAATCTAAGCAACGAATGCTGTATGTGATTGTTTTTCTTTGTTCTTCGTCAAAGACCATAGTGACCTATAGAGCATGTAACAGTGTAATAAAAGTGAATACTGCACTTTTATCAATATTGCATGTTTTCATATAACAGTTTCATTCTGCTGCTGATGGATAATACCCTAAACCTGAGAAAAGACAACCGCCAAAATATATGGGGTATAAAAAAAGGGGTAATGACGGTAATCAGGGTAATAATTTCCGTAACCCATTGAATAATATAGAGTTATTTTTTAACCAAATAGTAATTAAAAGGTAATCGGATTACCTTTTAAAAGGTAATATATATATAAAATAAATACTAATAAAAACAATGACTTAAAAATAATTACCTTTTGGATTACCCTTTATTACCTTTTTGGGGTAATCACAAAATCTAATAAATACAAAAACTTACAAGCCAAAATTACACTTATTACCGTCATTACCCCTTTTTTATACCCCACAAGATATGAGAGCCTTTTAGAGCTTTCGACACCCTCAAAACCGATTCACTTTCCCTTGCTTCATTTTCATTAAAACGCACAATTCCCAGCCTAACCATTCCCCTGCCAGCCCCTTATTTGCTGCATTTCATAGCAATATTGCCTGGTGCATAAAAATAACGACCTCAAAAAAGCCCACAAGCGCGGCGGGGAGCGCGGTTTGGCGGTTTTCTGCGATAAGTTGAATAACAATCTGTTTGAGGGTAGGCTTCGTGATCATTGATATCCAAAACAGGTAAGCTTATTAATGGCTATTCCATTTCCTTCTTTGCTCAGTGTTACACCTCTTTATATTGCAATACTGGGGTTATTGTTTCTGGTTTTTACAGCGCGAGTGGGTATTTATCGCTTCAAGACAAAAATAGCGATTGGCACCGGTGACGACCCAGAAATGCTACGCAGAATGCGTGGCCAGGCGAACTTTGTTGAAACAGTGCCTATTTCACTGATTGTATTTATCACTATGGAGTTGCTGGGTGCAACGGATACGTGGTTGCATGTATTGTGTTTGTCTTTAGTGACGGGACGCATTGTTCACTATCTTGGTATTTGTGGGTTCGCTTCATCACTGCTTCGCCCAATAGGTATGGCTGCGACTATATTCCCTATTGCCGCTGCTTCGATTTGGGTATTTTTTGAAGTGCTATGAAAATTATCAAAAATCACAAAGTAAGTCATCTGTGTACTTAAAACGAGCATTAAAATATGGGGAATTCCTATTAATATAAAACAATGGCTCTTTTGCACGAAATTGTTAGGGTCACACAAATCTTGAGTTTTTTCAAATGAGGAAAGATAATGGAAGAATTTTTAGATAGTTTAAAGAGACTTATTGATGACGAGGCACTATTAGACTTCTGTAGAAAGTCGGTATTACATGGTATTCCATCAATATTTCAAGGGCGAGAAGATGATTTTTACGAATTTAGAAAGAGAATTGCAAAAAATTTTAATATCAGCTTTAACGAAATATATATAACTGGGTCTGCAAAGCTAGGGTTTAGCCCGCATAAAAAGACAATTTTCAGCCTCGAATCAGATATTGATGTGGCTGTTGTTTCAGAAAAACTCTATGACGAAATCATGGAATCAATACGCGAATATCAAATGCTGCTTAGAAATTCGAGGCTTAGTGTCTCTAAAAACGAAATAGATACATATCATAAGTTTCTTGAATATGGCGCTATGGGCTGGATGAGGCCTGATCACTTACCATACTCATTTCGAATAGGAGAGCTTAAGAATAGTTGGTTTAATTTTTTTGATTCTATCTCTTATGGACAATCAGAGGTCGGAAATTACAAGGTAAGCGCTGGCGTGTTTAAAACATATCGGCACTTAGAACAATATATTTATAGTTCTATAAGATCTTTAGCAACAGCTCTTAAAATTGAGGAAAAAAAATGTTTAACCAAATTAAACCCTCCGTAACTAACCCCACAGTCGCTGACATTTATCAATTAATTGAAGAAGGAAAACTAATCCTTAGCCCTGATTTTCAGCGAAAATTCGTTTGGACTCACGAGCATCAAGAAAGTTTTATTGATACTGTATTAAGTGGTCTACCCTTCCCCGAAATATATGTTTGTGAAGGTGATGTGGATGTCAAAAAAATGAAAACCACAAGAAACGTAATTGATGGACAGCAACGACTCACAACTATAAGAAATTACATCGAAGGAAAGGATGAAAAAGACCCTGTAAAAATTAAAAAATATGAAGATTTAACAGACGAACAAAAGCAAAATTTCCTTAGCTATCAGATTGTAATGCGTGATATAGGAAAAGTCGACTTGGAAACTACTAGAGAAATCTTTAGGCGTATTAATCTCACTAAGTTCAAGCTTGATGATATTGAAATTCATAATGCAGTTTATGATGGAGAGTTCATTAAGTCTGCAAAAACTATATTAGACAACATTGAGCTTGAGAAATATGGTGTTTTGAAAGAGTCTGAGTTTACTCGGATGGCAGACCTCCATTTTATTTTGTTAGTTATGTCGACCATAGAAAAAGGAGGTTACTTTGCTCAAGATCGAGAGGTTGAACCAATGATTTCAGGGCTAAATGAAGAATATCCTAATAAAGATCACATGATATCCCTTCTAATCAAAGTTTTTGCAACTATCAGTGATTTGGATTTGCCTCTAGATTCAATGTGGTTTAGAAAATCAAACTTCTTTACTTTAGTAGTTGAAATAGCTAAACACATTGAAACTTTGCCAGAAGACTTCAAAGATAGAATTATTTCTATGGAAGAGAAAGTAATGGAAGGCAAGATTAACCCTCAGTCACACTATGCAAAATACTATTCATGCATGTATCAGGGCACTCATGGAAGAACTGCTCGTGTTGTCAGATCAGAGTACTTCGAAAACGAATGTTTCAATCAGTAACTTCCCTCGCTGCTCTCTATAAAACCACCAAATGTAACGCTTGCATTATTCCCGTATAGGAGTAAAGTGGCAAGTGTTACGGCAAAATCCGTAGCAGGGATTGAACCCCCCTAAAGCTAACATAGAGGCATAACACGTCTCGCTTTTGCTATACGTGTTTTTTTGTGCCAGAAATCCGCGCCTGCGCGTTGTTTATGGCAGGTTGTGTGGAGCACTTCGGTGCGCCGTTTTCCTATGTTGACGGTAGGTTCAATCCGCACAATCTGCCGCCCTAGAATTGAACCTCTTCGGTGGCAGCCTTAAAACAACAACATAGGAAGCCACCATGCCTAACGAAAACCCTAATCCACAAGTACAACATATTGAATCTATTGCTGAAACCGATATTCGCCCCGCTATCATGGATAATTGCGATAATATTCGCAAAGCTCGAGCCTGCAAATCTGCTACTGAAAAATCGCTGGAAGTGCTCGAACAACTATTTCGGTCAATGCCGGCAACAATAAACGATAGCGAAGAAGTTCAAAAACGGCGTGCTAATCTACAAGACGTTAAAATACACCTAACACTGGTCGATGCAACTCTTCAGGCTATGGATATAAATCATATTCAAATATCAGGGCATTTAGATAACAGTTATGACGACTTACACGAAATTGCTGGCACTCTTGAGCATCAAAAATCTACTATTTGCACTGAAAACTATACCTTATCGGTTGGTGAGCCCATGGGTGACGGTGATTTATGGTTAAAGAATAATGAGGGTGAAGGCATGGTAATGGAGTTACACCAACTGGACAAAATGCTTGGTGAGCACATGAGCTCCCACTTCTAAAAAAACTGCCTCATACTTGAATATCAAAAACAAGTATGAGGCTCCCATCTAACCTGTAACCCTTGCCCTTGCTTGCTCTACATAACCAGCATCTAACTCACACCCAATAAATCGGCGACCTAATACTTTTGCGGCTACCGCGGTGGCTCCACCACCAACAAACGGGTCAAGTACCAGGTCACCTTCACGACTACTAGCCCGAATAATATGCTGCATAATTTCTTGAGGCTTTTCGCATGGATGCTTACCTTCATAGTATTGCACGGGGTTACAAATCCACATATCGGTATTAAATACACTCTGGTCCACATTAAAGATACGCGAATAGCCATGGTGTTTTTTGGCAAGCAAGCTATCCCGCTCTTCAACCAGTTTATCGTAATCACGAGTCAGTGCCGGTAATAATGCCTGTAGCTTCTGGTAATACTCCGCATTTGGTAAGCGCCATTGTGAACGACCAAACCAATGCCCACTCATTTGATTACCTACCGCGGCATTAACATCAGATTGTGTTAAATCAGAATCAGCCAGCGCATTTCTAAAATAGTGAATTAATGGCTCACAAGCCTCGGAGTAACGTTTATTGTTTTCGCGATTATCGCTCTCTTTGGCAACCGCAAAAATAACCCGCTCAGTTGCGGGAAAATAACTGCGCTGCATACGCTTACATACACATTTATGTTTGCCACTTGGCTTATGCCAAACAATATGCGTCTTTACGGTTAGGTGTTTGCGAATCTCCATTTCAATGCGCGAGGACAGTTTTTCGCCGGCGAACCAATACAGCGAACCGTTATCTTTTAATACGCGCTTAAATTCAATCGCAATACTTTCGCACCACTGCAAAAAATCAGCTTCGGTTTTCCATTGGTTATCCCACGCATCCTTTTTAACTCGATAATATGGCGGGTCAGTGGCGACTAAATCAATGCTTTTGTCGGGTAGGCTCTTGAGAAGTGTGAGCGCATCGGTGTGTTGAATCTCGATTGTCATGGGCAGACTCCATTGTGGGGCTGCTCACGGCGCTCTGGTTAGAAAATAAGGTTTTACAACGAGGGCATTTAATTTCAATAATGCTAGTTGGCTTTACCCGTGCTAATAATTTGTTACATGACTTACAACGAATATCAATCACTAGCAGACACCAACGGCTGGTACGGTTTAAACTTCACGACCTCTTCACCAAAGAATTCATTAATCTCTAGCATGTATTCCTGAATCGGCACAATTTCGTTTAAGTAGGTTACTTCGTCTGCCGTCTTGGCATCACCAAAACCACCCACGTTTTCAGGTGTTTTACCTAACAACACAGGCGGTACCCTATGGGCTACTAAAATATCTGAACTGGTTGCGCGGCTAATATTAAAAAATTCATCTTTAGCAGTGGCCTCGGCTAATGGCATCACCTGCAAACCGTCTTTTTGGCCTTTCGGGGCATACAACAATAGATTGCGAAAATTACCTGGTCCTTTACTTTCAGCCATCGCTTTTTCAAGTGCTTTAATGTCGTTTTCATTATGTACGGGATCCGTGATATACATAATGTAACCGGCATGGCTACCATTACGGTAGTATTTGCGACGGAATAATGTCGCACTTTCGCCAAGCCATACCGATTGCAAACCACATAAATATTGCGGTTCGCCGTACACCTCTTGGCCTGAGTCTGGCTCTATCAAATGGAAAATAGCCCCTTCGTCAAATTCGTGTCTTTCAGACCAATTCTTTAAAAAACAATACTGATCAAAATTAACCATCCGACGGGTTTTTAATGCCGGTGATGTACGATATGACAATGGGCTACCCAAGGTATTTTTGATTTGCTCAACATAGCCATTGCCATACAGCAAATAATCCAACGCATTACGCTTAAACTCGGGCTTACTGATTTTGCTTTTAGGGTCGAGGCTGGATGTTAGGCGGTTGACCTTCCACCAAATAGCGGATCCATGAGACGCAGACGCTTTAAAGGTTTTGCGCAACCCCTGCAGTGACAAATGTGGCTCGTAGTAGTCGCCATTAATCCACGTTTCCATGTATTGCAGTAAGTCGTTACCATCCATTACCGGTACAGGGTCATCAAAACGAAATTGAATGCTGCTCTTTTTATCAGAAGCTTGCATATTTTCGCGGTTACGGGGCTTACGTTTTTTAGCCATCAAAATATCCTCATAAAAGATTGCGACACGTCGTTGCCCGTATCACCGGTAAATTCAAATTCAAACTTATCAAGCGCATTCATCAAGCCCCAAGCTAAATCACCATGCCCCGTTTCTTCACTCCGCGATGTTTGATAACTCACCTGTCTACCGCTAGGGGTTACATCCTTGTGGATAGTCATACAGGCCATGGTTAAATCCGTCCAACTCGCGTCATACTCCAATTGCCCACCAGTAACCAAGTGCTTTAATTTCAAGACAAGGCGGTTTTTAACTTCGACGTTGTAAGTGATGGGGGTTACTGCGGGGTAAAATTTGGCAACCAATTCACAAACGGCTGCACCAAGACCAGTGGTATCAATACCGATATAACTCACACTATAGCGTTCGGTCACTTCACGAATTTGTTGTGCCTGGTATTCAAAGTCCATTCCCTTAAAGGTTCTCTTTTCCAAAATACGGAACTTGCCACCCTTAACGGATGGCGGCGCAACCACTAGCAAGCTGGCATCATCTTTTGTGCGGCTGGGGTCATAACCCACCCACACTTCGTTATAACCAAATGGGCGCTCGAGCATGGGTTGAACATCTTTCCATTTTTCCCATGCATCCACCATGCAGCGTTGTAATTCTTTTAATCGAAAAATGCCCAAGGTATCATCGATAAAGTGGCACATTAGCAAGTTGTTAAAATCAGTCTCGCTATACTTGCGGCGCAACTTATCAATATTGAATAATGTACAGCCGCCTTCCAGTGCATCTTCAATCGTGACCATTTGCCGCCACTGACCATCGGCACATAATTTCCCGTGCTTTAATTCTTTGTGGCTAATATCAATCGCAATATGTTCTTTCTTAGGACGCCCTTTATTGAAGTGCTTACCATTCCAGAAGGTATAGGCTTCATGTGTTGTGGTTGAAGGAGTAGAAAAGTAAGTCTCGCGATACTTATCTTGCATCGCCATACCGCTGGCGACTTTTTGTAATTCTGTAAAGTTGTTGGTCCAGAAATATTCGTCAAAGTAAAAGTGACCGTGGTAACTTTGCGCAGTCTTACTATTCGTACCTAAAAAGTACAATGTAGCGCCGTTCCATAATTTAATTGGGTCGCCTTTTAACTCTACCCCTGTGATGCGGTACACAAAGTCAATAATGTAATTTTTAAAGACATGCGCTTGTGCTTTTGAAGCAGACAGGAATATTTGATTATCGCCGGTATTGATTGCATCAATAATTGCCTCGTGGGCAAAATAAAAGGTCGCCCCAATTTGGCGACTTTTTAAGATATTGCGGATATCGTGATTTTTTGCCTTGTACCAGACCTTTTGATAATCAAACATTTCATCAAGAAAGGCATCATTAAGATTGGCAACATCTTCTTCGCTTAAATAATTCTTTTTCTTGCTATCCTGTTTTTTACCTTTACGGCGCTGGCTGAGTTTGGGGTTTATATCAGCACCATTACCGCTTTTTTCAAACTTACGAATACGCGCTGTGCGTTCAAGCTGTTTGCCAACGGCATCCATACTTTTAATATCAGCATCGGTTAAATGATCTTTTGCCATTAACAAGCAATAACGCGCTTCCAGTTGCGCATCTATTTTTTGCAGGCTTGAAGCGTTATCCCAGTTATCGCGTCTTTTCCAACTAGCAAGCGTACTGTAATTGACGTCCGGCATAAGTTCGTCAATTTGTTTTAAGCTGTAACCCGCCCAGTAAAAATTACGGGCTTTTGTCTTTTCTGGAATCGCATCAATCATGCGAGCAATATACTTTAAGCCTTAAAACACTTTATTAAGAGCTACCGCATTAGTGGCGCAAATGCGCTGGGCTTGCTTGCGCTTTATAGGGGTGCTGTAACAATTCCCGATATAAAACCTATCGGAGAATTCCCAATGGCAAAGAAATGGTTTCGAGTCGCACGTGAAGGTGGCACTGTTGATAATCGCGAAATTAAAGCGAATGATTTACAAAACATGGCAGACAATTACGACACTGAAATTTATGGTGCTCGTATCAACAAAGAGCACATTCGTGGCTTTTTCCTAGAAGATCAGTTCGGCGCTTTCGGTGATGTACTTGCATTAAAAACTGAAAAAGATAAAACAGGCAAACTTTGCTTGTTAGCTCAACTAGACCCGACAAAAGAACTTGTCGAACTCAACAAGAAACGGCAGAAAGTCTATACCTCTGTTGAAATGGGTATTGTTCCCGAGTTCGACGGCGTTTACTTAACAGGTTTAGCCGTCACAGATTCACCCGCGAGCACCGGCACATCTATGCTCCACTTTTCTGCGCAAAAATCTCAGTCCTTTAGCATGGTTGTTAAAGATACCGAAGGCAAAGACCAAACACTTAACTTTAAAACAACCGCTGGCGACTGGTCAGATCATTACGAAACCGAGTTTGATTTTTCAGAAGACTCTAGCGCAATAACCGGTTTCCTCGAAAAGTTCAGCAACTTACTTGATGGCTGTAGTGAAAAGCAATCCAAGCGTCCTGACAATGACGGAAAAGACGGCGGTGACGATACGAACATTGCTACCGCACTTGAATTTGTCGCTCAGTCACAAGCTGATTTACTTGAGAAAAGCGAAAGCTTTGTTTATTCAGAAAACTTTGCAGCGCTGCAGGAAGATTATGACAACCTGCAAAACGATTTTAATGAACTGAAAAAGGCATTGGAAGAACAGCCCTCGTTCAACTATTCAGCACGACCACCCGCAGACGGCGATAGCGCAAATTTAGCGCAGTGCTAAACCACTAATTTTTGCAAACTCACTCGGAGCAAACTATGCATCAGCTAACCCAGCAACATTTTCACGCAATGCTACAGCGTCAAGCTAAACTTAATGGCGTTGCATATTCGCAAGGCTCGAATGAGCTTAACTTTGCTGTCACGCCCTCAGTCGAACAAACCATGGAGGCATTGATTCAAGAACAAGCGGATTTTCTACAAGCAATTAACATTGTCGGCGTTCGTGACCTTAAAGGCCAAAAAATTCGCTTAGGCGCTGGCAATACATTAGCAGGTCGCACCGATACCACAACGGCAGATCGTGCCACACAAGACCCTTCAGCATTGAGTGAAGGTGATTACGAATGTCGCCAAACCGACTTTGACTCACACTTAACCTATTCACGAATGGATCAGTGGTCGTCACAATCTAATTTCCAAACACTTTGGCAAATGGCGGTCATTGAGCAAATTGCGCGTGACCGTATGATGATAGGTTTCAATGGTACTAGCGCCGCCGCAAATACAGACCGCGCAGCCAATCCATTACTACAAGACGTCAATATTGGCTGGCTTGAAAATATCCGTCAATATTCTGGTGGCTCACAACACGAGGCAAACATTGTTCTTGGTGGCTCTAATGAATATAAGAATATTGATGCCTTAGTGATGGCAATGGTAAGTGATATGTTGGAGCCTTGGTATTCAATGGATACTGGCTTAGTCGCAATTTGTGGACGTGATGTACTATCAGATAAGTATGTCGGTTTGGTAAACAGCAGCGATAACGACAAACCTACTGAACAAGTTGCTATCCCGACAATGCTGTCAACGAAAAGAATCGGCAATATCCCTACCATTCAGGTGCCATTCTTCCCTGCTAAATCAGTGTTAGTAACGAAGCTGGATATGCTGTCTATTTACTATCAGCAAGGTTCTCGCCGCCGCACGATTGAGAACAATGCAAAACGTAGCCGCGTAGAAGATTACCAATCAGTTAACGAGGATTATGTAGTAGAAGACTTCGGTTGCACTGCATTTATTGAAAACGTTACCGAAGCTGCAGCGTAAAGCTAAAAGCATTTAACGGAGGCTTCTAGCCTCAATTTTTTATAACAGTAAATTAGCGGGAATACATCATGGCAAAATTAAGAGACTTGCGCGCTAAAAAATTAGCTAAACACCAATCTAAGGCAGGTGTTGTGGTTCCACACCGAAAAGCCACCGAAAGCGAAAAAATGTTAGCCATGCTTAACAAGCACCGCGAACATTTATCAAGCATTAAAAGTATTGCTAAACGTAACGAAGAAAAAGCAACGTTACTGCCAGAATATGAACACTATATTGCGGGTGTATTGGAAGCAAATACCGGTGAACAAGACCCTGTTATTGCTGAACTCATGGTGTGGTGCCTTGATGCCAAAGAATACGATAAAGCTATGGAAGTTGCGACATACGTTATCGAGCATGATTTAGCCATGCCGCGTCGATTTGAACATGATGCCGTTACAGTGGTTGCCCGTGAAATGGCACAGGCTTACCTTGAAGATGAAGCACCAGGTGCAGAAAATCTAGCAACCGCCATAGTGCTGTTGGAAGACAAAGATATCGCCGACAAGGTTGCAGCTAAATTGTACAAAGCCTATGCGGTATCAATCGAAAAAGAAAACCCGAAAGAAGCGTTAATTTATTATTCACGCGCCAAGCAGTTAGATAGCCGCTCTGGTGTTGGCAAAGCCATTACCGCCTTGCAAAAACGTATCCAAGAGCAAGCGGAAAAAGACGCTAAACAACAAGAAAAAACCGATTAACAGTTCCCGCCCCTGTAGTCGCGCGGTAAGTAATCAAGTCATAGCCCCCGTTTATTTTCTTGCTTGCTTACCGCGTAGACTACCCCTAAGTAGAGGCTATTATGGTTCAATATTCATCAAACACCGATGAAACAGAAGTAAGCATTACTAACAAGAGCTTTTACCCTGAAATCTCTATTACTGACCTCAAAGACAGCTACCGTATCAATAGTGACACAAAGGGCTCACTCATTGCCAATGCACTGCAAACCGCTGTCTACGACACCAACACCATTCTGAGTGAATGGTGGCAATCAAAAACTGAAACAGCACTACAAGACATCAGCGACGAACTGGTACACCACTATAAGAATGCGGTGTACAACAAAGCGCTAGCCTCTATTGCTAACGATTACCGTGATACCTCAGCGACCAAACTCGGCCATGATCGAGCCGACGATAACGATTTAATTGCCGACGAATATAACCGCCGTGCATGGGCATCAGTACAACGTATCCTCGGGCAAACAACAACACGGGTAACACTGTTATGAGTAAAGAGCAATGACAACCGTAATAAGCCAACAAGGCGATACCGTTGACATAATTTGCCACCGCTTTTATGGGCATACCAATGGCGTTATTGAGGCGGTACTTGAAGCTAACCATGGCCTTGCCGATCACGGCTTAACCTTGCCAGCGGGGTTAAAAATTACACTGCCGGCAGTTAAGTCAAAAACGAACACACAAACGACCAATTTATGGGACGACTAACTATGGCAGAAAAAAAGCGTACCACTGGTGAGCGACTAGCAGTTATTGAGCAAGACGTTAACGGTATTAAAGATAGCCTTTCAGAAGCACTGCAATACCTGAAAAACATTTTAAAAATGGAGGAGCGCGTTTCAAATTTAAGCCAGCGCGTCAATGATGCGGAGGATAAATACCAAGCGCTTGATGATCGCCAAGACAAAACAGACATAAAAATGGCAAAGCTACATGCCGCATTATGGGTTTTAGCCGGTCTGTGGGCAGCAATATCACCGTTCATCTATATGTGGGTAAAGGCGAATTACTTCAGTGGCTGATATTCTCGATCACGCACAACGGCTAGAGGAAAAGCAGCGTGAACTATCACTGCAAGCCGCACAGCTGCAAAAAAAGCCCTCATTAAAAAACTGTATTGATTGCGGTATTGATATTCCAGAACAAAGACGTGCACTTGGCGGTATTACTCGTTGTATTGATTGCCAGCAAGATCACGACAAATTGGAAAAAAACTATGCCCGATAAGCGCCCAAGACAATATGCTGCTGAAATAGCGCAACTAAAAACACGAGAACTACGCAACCGTGCACTTGAGGCAGTACCAGCGCATTTACAGGCATTGGTAAAAACGCACGTTATCAACAGGTTCAACCATGCAAAAAATCAACAAACTTAAAGAATACTTGCTCAAAGAGCTACAGCCATTAAAAGATCGTCCAGAATCATTGGCAATTTATATCAATGATGGCTCATTGGTGATTTATGAAGGCGAGGAAAACAACAATTTCACCGTAAAATATACCGCTACCATTATTGTGCAAGACTCCTGTTTAACCGTTGCCCAACTGTGTTACCCGCTTTCAATATGGTACAAAAAAAATCAAAGCAATTTTGAAAAAGACGCCATTCGCTTTGATGCCGATGTTGTTAACGACACACTATCGGATATTGTTTTTGCTATTCCCCTATCGGAAACCATCAAGCCAGAAGAACTTGAAGGAATTACCAGCCTTAAAACCAGCCAAGAGCGCATAGAAAATACCCATTATGCCGACACAACCGAAGTCACCATAGTACGCGCACCTGGTGGTAATAGTTTGGGTAGTGAAGATGCCGCAAGCGAATAACTTTGAAGAACTACTGGACTGGTCCACACAAACATTAGAGCTGCTGTCACCACCACGTAGACGCTTGTTAATTCGCAAAATGCTTATGGAATTGCGGAGAAGAAATATAAAGCGCATGAGGGATAACGTCTCACCCGATGGTGAACCATGGGCAGAACGTAAACGCCGTAGGAAAGGACAGCCTAAAAAGATGATGAAAAAGTTAGCCACAGCAAAACTTTTTAGAATTAAAGCCAGCGCAGATAGTGGTGCCGCTGGCTTTGGCAGTAGTTTGGTCGCACTCATTCATCATTACGGGCTTGTTGGTCGCGTATCAACGAATGGACCAAAGATTAAATACCCTACACGACAATTAGTGGGTATTACACGAGAAGACGAACAAGCATTAATGGAACAGCTTGTAGCAATTTTTAACTAAGGCTATTTTCACAAGAAAAGGCAAAGCATGTATACAGAAGAACTTTTTCGCATGTTAGAGGGTTTGGTGGTAATCGGTAAAATTGCCCAAACAGATCATGCCAATAGAAAACTACGTATCCTGCACAATGATGATGAAAGCAGTGAATATACAGGCTGGATACCATGGCCTGCGGATGTAGGCCGTAATTATATACACTGGAAACCATGCCGTATTAATGCACAAGTTATTTTGTTATGCCCGAGTGGCGATTTATCCAATGCAGTCATTGTTGGCGAGCTCTATACACCTGCCGATAATATTTTACCGTCAACACAAGATGAAAATATTGATCGCATAGATTTTAATGATGGCACCCGCATTGAGTACGATAGCGAAGCCCATCACTTAATAATTACTGCTGTTGACCAAACAACGATTAATACACAAGTCTTTAATCTTAATGCAGAAACCGCCAATTTATTTATCGGTACAACAAACTGGCAAGGTGATACCACTCACGGCGGCGGTAATTTTATTTCTAATAATGTTTCTGTTAGCGAACACAACCATAAAGAGAATGGCGCTGGTAGTAATACAGATAACCCTAACCCTATTGTGTCTTAACAATCTATACAGTGCATTAGCGTCGCAAATGCGTGTACAAATCTTTTAAAACCATAAAACACCTAGCAGACTGCTATCTACTGAGTTATTTATTCGTCAAGCATATTATTTATTAAGAAAAACTATGCAGGGTATTAGCAATGTAGATGGTCGTTTAATGAGTGGGTCGGAACACTTACAACAATCGGTAAAAGATATTTTAACGACTCCGATAGGCTCTCGCGTCATGTTGCGCGATTACGGTTTTGATTTTTCCGTATTGGCACTACCACAAAACGATGCAGGTGTTATGCAGGTTATTGTTGCGGTTGTTGAAGCATTAAACCGATGGGAGCCACGATTAAAAATAATACGAGTCACTGTTGCACCAGAATTTGACGGAGCAGCAAATATTACGATAGAGGGTGAGCAACTTACTGGCGAGCCTTTAACCATTCAGGTGCAAACAGGTTAACTATGCTACAAAACGCTATTGACGTAACAACATTGCCAGCACCGCAAATTATTGAAGAACTCAGTTACGAGGTTATTCTTCAAGATAAACTTGACCGTTTTCTTGCTGCCAACCCTGATCATACCGCCCCTATTGAATCTGATACAGCCTATAAAATTTTAGAGCTATCCGCCTATGATGAACTGAACTTGCGCCGTCGTATTAACGATGCCGCTCATGCCATGCTACTGGCAAAATCAAAAGGCACAGATTTAGATAATTTATGGCCTCAGTATGTAGAGCGCTTGGTCATTATTGAAGCACAGCCCGATGCCATTCCACCCGTTGAGGCAGTTTACGAAAGCGACGATGCTTATCGTCGCCGTAAACAATTAGCACCCGAAGCTTACACCACTGCCGGCAGTATTGAGTCTTATAAATTCCATGGTTTATCCGCGTCAGGATTCGTTAAAGACATCGGCGTTGATAAAGTACCTGGTGGCGAAGTGCTCATTAGTGTTATGAGTACCGAAGGTAATGGCATAGCTGATGCAAATCTATTAGATGCCGTCAACAACGCATTAAACGCAGAGACTGTGCGACCATTTAATATTACCGTCACCGTGCAGAGCGTTGACATTATCGAATACGCTATTAATGCCACGCTAACATTCTTTGCTGGACCCGATAAAGCCGTTGTAGAAGAAAACGCGCAAGAAGCAATTGACAACTACGTCAATACCCAGCACGCGCATGGTTCAGCTATTACAGAATCGGGTATTCATGCCGCACTACACCAAGCAGGTGTGCAAAACGTAGTGATTAACTCCCCTGCATTACCGATTACCCCAACAGAGATACAAGCGGCTTATTGCATCGGCACCACATTACAGGATGGAGGTGTTTATGCAGGCTAGCTTATTACCACCGAATGCAACTGGCTTTGAAAAAGCGCTCGAGGTGAGTGGAGCTCAATATAACCACCTACCCATTGATATTAAAAAGCTATGGAACCCTGATGAATGCCCCGAGGCTTTTTTGCCATGGCTTGCTTGGTCACTATCCGTTGATTTTTGGGATGAAAAGTGGCCTCCACAAATCAAGCGAGGAGTCATTAAAAAATCAATCGAAGTGCACGAAATCAAAGGCACACCTAAAAGCATTAAGATAATGCTTGAAGCTGCCGAATATGGCGAGGTTAACATTGTTGAAGGTCGCTACCGTGCAAAAGCGGATGGCACCTACAAAGCCGACGGCGTTAAGACTGCTGGCAATATCAATGCGTGGGCGCAAAGCGTATTTATTTTCACGCAAGCCATTAGTAATCGTATGGCAACTAATTTTTTACAGCTTTTTAATTCTACCGCACCCGCGCACTCAGAATTACACGAAATACGTTTTCACCGAACCTTAAAAGCCGATGGCGAAATAAAAGCCAATGGTGAATACAAAGCAGGAGCATTTATCAATGCCTGAAGATCGCTTTTTTGCAGAAGACACTAGCGGGTTTCCCGATGTTCGCATTATGGAAACCACCGACGACTTAGACGGTGGTGATGATGGCGCACTTAATAAAGCACCGCGACAACTGGCGCATCGAACAGACTACCTAAATGCACAGCTAATTGCCATTGCAAACTCACTGGCAAATATTGATACGTATTCAAAAGCTGAAACTGACCAATTAATTGCCGACTTAATTAACGGTGCACCTGCTGCTTTAGATACGCTCAACGAATTAGCAACAGCCCTCACTGACAATGATTCAGATATTGCAACGTTATTTTCTGCAATTAATGAGCGTTTAACTCAATTGCAGGCTGATGGCAGATATGTTTTGCAATCTGATTTTGTTGGCGGCCAATGTGTTCTAGTTAAAGATGGTTCTAATTTGGTTTTAAAGCCTTTTAATGGTAATAAAATTATTATTGATGGCAAGATAGAAGTCATACCGGATGTCGGAGTAAGTGCTTCGCCTTCGGGGCTTGTCGCTAATAACACATATTACATTTACGCAAGAATGAACGCCGGTGCTATGGCTTTAGATTTTGCTGATGCCAGCACAACAACGCATTCATCTCAAGCGGGAACAGGAATAGAAATAAAAACGGGCGACCCTACAAGAACGCTTGTTGGTATTGCTAGAACTGATTCTGGAATTGCGTGGCAAGATTCGGCAGATAAACGATTTGTTAGAAGTTGGTTTAATAGAACATCAATGTCATTAAATATGGTTTTTAACTCAACTGTGAATATTGGCTCTACAGTTCTCGTCGAGCTCAGGTCGAGCGAAAGATTAGAATTTGTTTGTTGGGAGGGTGAATTAGCAGAGTTTAGCACTTCTGGAACCATGATGAATAGTCATTTAGGTACGGAAGCAATTGTGGTCAATATCGGTATTGATGGAACAACACCTTATTCGGCTGGTAGTGGGCATAGAAATCAAAGTGGATATGTTTACTCACCTGCGGCATGTTCTATGAGTAAAAATTTAAGCGAAGGCTATCATTATGCGACAGCATTAGGATCTGTAACTAATGGTGGTACTGGGTATTTTTATGGAAATAATAATTCAAATGATTATTTAGGCTTCGGTATGTCTGGGAGTGTAGGCTAATGATAAAAATTTGCTTAGAAATATTTAATCAAGAGTTAAAGGCGGCAGGACTACTAGGTTTACCTTTTTCATATAGCGAAGATGGTATTTTTACTTTTGATGATTCTATTTCAGAAGAAGATAAGAATGCAGTTCTATCCATTTACGATGCGCATGATTATGAAGCCGCAAAAGTTGAGATGAATAAAAAAAATCTTTTCGTTAAGTTGATGACCTTATGTGACTCAAAACAAGAAGAAGCCGAAAACTTCATACTAAAACACAAAAACACTGCAGGACAAAGGCGACGTTACCAAGACAAATACGAACGCGCTTTGGCAGGTGAATTTTCTCCTGAAGAAAGATCCGCAATGATTACCAACTATGAATCAGTGCGTGATGCTATTCGTGCTTTTGCCGATTTAATTGAATTTTTCCGACAGGCTGTTGATGACTGGATTGTTGACGAGCAATTGGAAAAAGCCGAAAGGGCTATTGCCGAGGCTGCCAGTTTTCGGGCAGAAACTAAGCTAGATGACGTAAAAATGTTACTGGCTAATGTGGAGGCTGAACAATGAAACTGAGTTTAATTATTCCTGCAAATTGGTGGCAACCTGCCAAATTTATTACAGAAGAAAACCAAGTTATTCAATTTGTCTCTATTCCTGCGGGCTTTGTAACTGATGGTGCTAGCGTCCCTCGTTCACTCACTCTCTTAGGTCTGCTTTTTTTGATTGCTGGTCATTGGTTCATGCCTCTTTTCATACCTGGTGTATTGCTGGTTTTATCGCTGGCGCTTTTCCCGCGCTTTGGTAAATCATTTAGAGCCGCTTTGCTGCACGATTATTTATTGCAACAAAATCCCGATAAATGGATATCAGCCAATATCTTTTTTTTAGCGCAGTTATTTAACGACGGCATTCACTGGTCCCGAGCTTACACAATGTTTGCCGCGGTGACTATTTATCAAGCCTTTATGGCCGTTATTCGATTTTTAAAATGTAACTTAACAGGAGGGCGTAGAAATGCCTAACACTTCGTTCCACGGCGTAACGGTAAAAGAAGTTACCGATGGAGTGCGCCCAATTCAAACCGCCGACGTTTCAGTTGTTGGCTCTGTAGTAGTCGCAGACGATGCAGACGCTAACGAATTTCCGCTTGATACGGCGGTACTGGTTACCGATGTATTAAAAGCGAAAGGCGTCGCCGGCACAACAGGTACATTATTGCCTCTGCTTGATGCGCTTGCTGATCATGGTTCCCCTTATACGGTTATCGTCCGTGTAGCAGAAGGCGAAGACGATGCGGAAACACAAAGCAATATTATTGGTGGCTATACCAGTGGTAAACATACTGGTATGCAAGCGTTACTTACCGCACAAACCAAGCTGGCAGTTACACCACGTATTTTGGGCATTCCTAAATATGGCACACAACCAGTGGTTGCAGAACTAGCAAAAATCGCAAAGAAAACCCGAGCATTTGTCTACTTTAAAGCGGAAGGTAACGACATTACCGAAGCCGCAACTTATCGCAATAACTTTGGTGATCGCGAACTCATGCCTATTTATCCAGACTTTGAAGGCTGGGATACCGAAGACGATGCTACCGTTGAACTTGACGGCGTTGCGCGTGCATTAGGATTACGTGCTCAAGTGGACGCACTATTTGGCTGGTGGTATTCAATCTCCAACCATCCCGTCGCAGGTGTTACCGGTATTAGTAAAGACTTAAGCTGGGGCTTACAAGATGCAACCTCAGACGTTGCCTACCTCAACAAAAACGAAGTCACCGGTATTATTAACCGTGAAGGCTATCGTTTTTGGGGTTGCCGCACTTGCTCGAGCGACCCGCTATATGCGTTTGAAACTTACACACGTACTGCACACGTCATGGCAGAAACCATGGCAGAAGGCCACTTTTGGGCGGCAGCATTACCACTGACCAAAACACTGGCAAAAGATGTGCTCGAAGGCATTAACGCCAAAATTCGTGACATGGTGGCACAAGGTCAATTAATTGGTGGTGAAGCATGGATTGACCCTGCACTCAACAGTGAACAAGACCTATACAACGGCAAACTAACCATTAGCTACGACTACACCCCAGTACCTCCGCTGGAGCATTTAAACCTTCGTCAAAAAATTACCAGCACATACCTGGCTAATTTTGCGCAAGGCGTCGCGGCTTAATAGCCGCCTCCCTTAAATTAACACCGAGGAGATAGCACATGATTCCTGCAGTTATTAAAGACGGCAACCTGTTTGTCGAAGGCCGTGGCTTTGCTGGCAAATTCAAATCACTCAAGCCACCCAAAATAGCCATTGCCACTGAAGAGTTTAACAGTGGCGGTATGGTTGCTCCCATGGACATTGATATGGGTTTAGAAAAACTCGAAGCTTCTTTTGTCTTGCACGAATGGACTAAAGAAGTCTTGATTCAATTCGGCGTAGTCAACCATGCGGGTGTAGGTTTTCGTGCAGCGTATGCCGCAGAGCGCGACGACGCTTCAGAAGAATTGCAAGCCATTAACATGGTTATGCGAGGCCGCATTAAAGAGCTCGACTTCCCTGACTTTGAGAGAGGAAAGGAACAGCCGCTTAACGTGGGCTTAACCTTGACGTACTTCCGTTACGAAGTCGATGGGCAACCATTAATTGAAATTGATACCGTCAATATGGTGTACAAAGTGAATGGCGTTGACCGTTACGCTGCCCGCCGTGATGCCATTGGTGTAAATTAATCGTTAAAACCTAAAATTAACTAAAAGGCATGAACATGAAATACGAAGAGCTTCCTATTATCGATGTTAAAAAAGAAGTTGATGGCAAAGAGAAGGTTATTGGTAAAGAAATCGACCCCAGTAAACTCGATGAAATTGAATGGCCTATCGAGTTCACCTTTAAAAAGCCATTAAATGATAAAAACAGCATTGTCGAAAAAAGTGTTTTCCGCGAACCTACAATTGGCGATATTGAAATAGCCCAAAAAGAAGGTTCAGAATTAAATCAAAACAAGAAGCTTTTAACACTATTGGCAGACAACCTATCACCAGAAGCAATTAACCAAGTTGTCCCGCGTGATTTTACCAAGATGCTGGTCATGGTGACGCCTTTTTTAGGTTAAATACCAAGGAATTTATACCGGTGTTTGCTGACATAGCAACAGTATTTCACTGGCAGCCTTCAGAAATGAAGGCTTTACCATTATCTGACTTGGTTGAATATCACGCAATAGCGGATGAACGAGGCTTTACTCAACATCCAAATTAGGCTTATTGAAAAAAAGCAGCAAGTTGTTTAAGGCAGGAATATAACGTGCAGGAATACTTAATATGCACAGCATGATAACGAATAAAAGATCAATAACACACAACAATAAAGCAGATGCCAATACAGACAAAATACTGTCTGGTATTGCCATGCCTTGTATTACCGAAAAACCAATTAATAGCGGCACCGTAATGTAATGTAGCCGTTTAAAATCAAACATAAGGTCATTATAGCATGAGCAACCGTGTAGAGTTAAATTTGGGCATGAAGGCCGTAGGCGAATTTGAATCGCCCATGCGTAAATTTAATGGTTTAACTGAAGAAGCGGTGACCCTTGTGGGTAAATTCGGCAAGGAAATGCTCGGTTTACAGCATCAAAAAAGAAGTATAAGGATATTTGAAGAATTAAATGTCAAGACATCAAAGCTAAAAAAAGAGCAACACGAAGCATCTAAACGCGCCAAAGAGCTTAAAGAACAAATCAATGCGGCTGGTAAACCGACTAAAAAGCTAATCAGGGATTACAAATCAGCAACCAACAAATTAGATCGCCTTACTGAAGCACACAAAAAATCCCGCAGCGAAACAGCTAAACGGCTAGGTCTACTAAAAAAAGAAGGTATTAATACACGTAGGCTAGCACAAGAACAGTCTCGCTTAGGTGACGCTTATGCCGATACAGAAAAAAGGGCAAAGGCTTTTGGCGAAACACAAAAACGTGTTATTGATGCCAATGCTCGTTTTGACAACATATCACAACGTGCTGCAAATGCAGCGCTTATTTCTAGCGGGGTTAGCCGCGCTGGTCAAGGCTTAATTAATACCGTTGCATCCCCCACACGCTCTGCTATGGGTTTTGAAGATGCTATGACAGAAGTGGATAAGTTTGTTAAGGGAGCAAATATACCAGAACTCAGCAAACAAATTCGGGAACTGGGCGGTAGTTCACCTATTGGTGCTGTTGGTATTGCTAACCTTGTTGCCGCAGGCGGAAAAATTAATTTAAACGCTCAAGATGCTCTTAAATTTGCACAGATCAGTGAACAGCAATCTGTTGCTTATGGTATTTCAGTCGATGAAGCCGCCAACACCATTACTAAAATTCGTACAGGCATGAATCTCAGTATTGATGAAATTCGACAAATGGGCGATGCAATTAACTACCTGGGGGACAACTCAGGTTCAAACGCACCAAACATCAATACCATTGTCAGCCGCATTGGTGCAGTTGGTAAAGCCTCTGGTTTAGCTAATGCCGAAATTGCTGGTCTTGCTGCAGTTATTGACTCTGCCGCACCTAATGCCGAAACAGCAGCTACCAGCATGAAAAATATTTTAACAGCACTAACTGGTGGCGAGCAGTTATCTGGACGACAAAAAGATATTCTCAACGACTTGGGTCTTGATGCCACAGACCTTGCAGAATCAATGCAGGAAAACGCGAGTAAAACCATTGAGGAAGTGTTGCTGGCGATTAGTAGTGCTGACGCTGCTGATCGTAACGGTATTATTAACGGCTTATTTGGACGCGAATCACAAGCTGCTGTCGCGAATATGGTGGGCAATTTAGCGGAATACCGCAAAGTAATGAATGCTGCAGCAGATACATCAAAATTTGCAGGAAGTACCAATAAAGAATACACGCGAGATTTAGATAAAACATCCACAAAACTTAAAATTCAAATGCAGGCTTGGGAAGAAGTAAAAATTCAGCTTGGCGAAAAGTTACTGCCCATTATTGGTAGCATAACTGAAACACTAAAACCTGTTGTTAGTGGTATCAGTAATTTTATTGAAACTCACCCCACGCTTGCTAAATGGGCAATAATTGCAGCAGGCGGACTAGGTGTTGCCGCTGTGGCTATCGCCCCTGTAGTAACCGGTTTATATGCAATGGCAGCGGCAGCCGCGTGGGCATCTAAACAATTTGCAGCCAATGCTGCGGCTCAAGCTGCGGGTGGTTTGATGGGTGGAGGTAAAGGGAAAGGTGGCAAGTTTGGTAAATTTGGCAAAGGTTTAGGCGTATTAGGTGCGGGCTTAGGTGTTTTATCCATTGGCTCTACATTGATGGATGATGAATTGAGTGCTGGTGCAAAAACTAACCAAGTGGCCACAACTGGAGGAGGTCTTGCGGGAGCTTGGGCAGGAGCTAAAGGTGGTGCGATGGCTGGTGCACTATTGGGTCCCGTTGGTGCCGCCATTGGAGGATTAATTGGTGGTGGGCTTGGCTTTGCTGCAGGGAGTTGGCTTGGTGGCAATATATTATCGAGTAAATCAGGAGAAACTAAAATAGAGGCTGCTGAAAAAGCCAAGCAAAGAGCGGCAGAAAATAGAAAAGTAGTCAAATCAGAGCATATCGTTGACAACAGCCAAGTGCAAATCACTGTACAAGGCAGTGATAACCCCGAAGAAACTGCCAACCTAGTCATGAAAAAACTTCACGAAGATAAACGTCGTCGCCGACGCAATAACCGCCGCGGTAACGAGCTCTACGACACCGCAGGAGCGCTACCCGCATGATGATGTCTCTTGGTAAGTTTTTATTTGAACTGCGCTCTGTACCCTATAAAACGCAGCAGAGGACAACGGAATACCGACTCGCTGAACATCTTGGCGTTGGCAGCAAACCGCAATACCAACCAATAGGCCAAGGCGAGGATCAACAAACCCTTGGCGGCACGTTATACCCCGAAATCACAAGCGGTGCACCCTCGTTACAACAGTTACGTGATATGCAATCTCAAGGCGAAGCTTACACGCTGATAGACGGTAACGGCTATGTTCACGCTAAGTGGTACATAAAAAGTATTGATGAAACCAGTAGCGAATTTTTACGCGATGGAATTGCCCGTAAAATTGAATTTAGCATTACGCTAGTCAACAGCTTTAAAGACTAATGAAACCTGCACGCAAAATCACCGTTAATGGCAAGCCAATCAAGGCTGACATTGTGAGTTTAACACTTATCGATAATCGCTCATTTGAAGCAGACTCGCTCACGCTCGTTTTTTCGGATCCTGATAACTCTATTAACCTACCCACTAAAGACTCAAAAATTGAATGCTGGATAGGCTGGGAAATTGAAGGCAAAACCACGCTAACCCACAAGGGTAGTTTTGTTGCAGGCCACCCTTCTTATGACATCAATCCTCGCGAAATTACGGTGACTGCAAAAACAGTTAATTTCCGTAAAGGCTTAAACGAAGTCCGTACCCGCAGTTATAACGACACAACGCTGGGCAGCATTGTTGGCAAGATTGCTAAACGACAAAAGCTGTCAGTCAAAATACCCGCGGCTCACGATGCCATTGTTATTAATCACATCGATCAAAAAGACGAAAGCGACGGACATTTTCTAACTCGCCTTGCCCAGCGTTACGATGCCCTATTGAACATTAAAAACGATACGCTTATTTGGCTGCCTCAAGGCAAAGGGAAAACTGCCGGTGGAAAATCATTATCCACCGTTTATATTGATGTGAGCGAATGCGAAACCGCCAGCTACCAAGGTCAAGAGAAGGATAGCGAATACACTGGCGTAAAAGCCAAGTGGCATAATACCGACACAGGCAAAACCGAATGGGAAATTGCAGGCAATAAGGGCAAGTATCAGCGCCTTAAAAAGACTTACTCCAACAAGTCTGAAGCACAAGCCGCGGCACAATCAGAATGGAATAAAATACAACGCGGCAAACACACCTTAAATGTGTCGTTAACTCATGGCAAACCAGAATGGATAACCGAAAGCCCCGTGCGGGTGAGCGGAATAAAGAACGAAGTCGACAATATTACCTGGTCGTCTGTTAGGGTCACTCATAATCAAAATGAAGATGGCTACACCTGTAGCGCCGACCTAGAATCTAGTGCTGATTAAAAGTCACATTTTGCACTAAGGGCATATTATGTTTCACGGTAACAAACAATACTTGCTTTTGATTTTCTGTTAATCCTTTTGTTAGTTTTTCCCAATCTTCGTTCGTTTGACAGCAGCCATGCGAGATGCAAGACATGGACAGACCGAGTATTTCAGAGAAGGCAAATAACTCATCAACAGACACTTTTCGTTTCCCCGTTTCAATATTAGAAATCGCCGTGTCATTTAAAATAACATTATGCTCTATAAGTCTGACGCGCAAATCATCTTGCGTTAAATTCGCATCTCGTCTAAACTTTTTCAGTCTGTCACCTAACTCTACGCCCATACATAAATAATGGTAAAAAACTTATTCCCGCGCTCAAAAAAACAACAAAAATTGCAATTATTCTAATTGCATTCACTTCTATAAAAAAACGTTATCAATTTTTCATTGTTTTTAGTCAAAAAACTGTCAACTATAAGCCTCCCACACACATAAAAGACATAAAGGACAAAAAAATGGAAGGCCATGTTGTACCGTTCCCATCGGGACAAAAAACCGAAGGTAAAACAGTTAAATTGCTAGAAACATTATTGCTGGCTGCGCGACAAAACCAAATAGCGCACTTGGGAGTTGTGTATGTTTCACAAGAGGGAGACATTGTTAAAGGGTCAGTTGGTGACCCTCAATATAATACAGCAATGATAGGTGGACTTACGTCACTTTCGATTTCGCTGAACGAGCAGAATCCGAAACGCTAAGATCAACAGCAGCCTTACCCGCTGTTGTTAGCATGCTAGATTCTCCTTGCAACAAGTTAACTCGAGACTGCAAAGACTGTATTAATAAATCAGTTTCGTATACAGGCAACTGACTTAATAAGCTGGAAACGATATCGTGCTTTGTATTGTTGTGAGTGGCTTGTGGCTCTGCAACAGAATATTCACTACCGCTTAATCTGCGCTCAAGATCAGCAATAATCTGGTCTTTTTCGTAGGCAGATTGCTTAACGTCTTCAATCATTGCATAAAATGCTTCGGCATAGGGCTCTACAATGTCAGGGGCAATTTCCATAGGTGATTTTTCTAAAAAAAGCGAGAGCTTAAATATCCATTCGAGGCTTAATGGCTTCTTCCCATTAAGCATTTCACTATAGAAAGACTGTGTCACACCAAGCGCCTGCGCAGCCTTCCCTTGTGTTAATTTACGCGCCTTTTTTGCCTCTATCCATGCAGCGTTTAAGCGTTTAAGCGTATCGGTTCCGTTAGCCATTAACTATTACCCATAAAAAAGTTAAAAAAAGACTTGCACCCTAAATATCGCTAATAGTAATATTACTTATAGCGATAATATGCACAAATAGAGGCAAGCATGTACCCATACGCAGACACGACATTTGCTGAAATCTGGCGAGATTCTAAAAAACACGAAAAAAACAAGATATGTAGCGATTTAGAGTTATCACGCCACTTTCTGTCCCGCGTCGCCAATACAAGAACCACGCCCAAAAAAATAGTTCGCCTTGGGTTCTCGCTATATTTCAAGCTGCCAGAAGCTATTTTATTCCCAAAGGTAACAAAAAGCCAACGAGAACACCCCAGCCCCGCTCTCATAGTTAATCAACATACAATAGAGCAAAGCGCATGAGCTATTCAGAGTTAGATCAAGCGAAGCACGATACGGTTGAACAGCACAAGGGCGGCGCTGTCGCTCTAGCGCCATTAATCGGCGTAAAGTCGAGCACCCTCAGTAACAAGGTTAACCCCAACGTCGACACCCATCATCTAAGCCTTGATGAAGCCGTAGGCATCATGGCAATTACCCAAAATTACAACATGTTAAAAGCTGCCGCCGCCGCACTAGATCATGCCGTGGTTGAAATGCCCACCGAGAAACTGGCACAAAACGGCGATTTAGAACTGCTAGACGGCTGTTTAATTTTGCAAAAAGAAATGGGCGAAGTAGCAGAGGCTTTTCGCAAAGCATGGGAGGACGGCAATATTGATTCGCAAGATCTCAAAGATATTAAGCGCGAAATGTACGATGTTTTTTCTCAAGGGCTAGCTGTTATTAATTGCTTAGAGGCTATATGCGATGAAAGGTAACTCACGAGGAACAACGACTTTATGCCCTCACTGTGGCTCACGTATGCGGGTATTAAGCGGTGTAGAGCGTGCAGGCGTAAACACAATGCGCCGTAAGCAATGCCTTAGTGAAAAAGACAAAACGTGTGGCGTGGTTATTAAGTATATCGAGAGCCCAATGCACACAGTCACCGAATCTGCAAACCCTAACCCTAGTATTGATATACCGCTAGCGAGATAACAATAAAGGAGAGAGTCATGCAACCTTCAAAAAGACAATGGCAACAAACGAAAAAGGTCGCAGAAGTCATAGGCTTTAGCAATCGAAAAATTTTAAATCTATTGCAGTCTCAAGGCTTAATTTACAAAGACGGTAGTGGTTTTAAAAAGGTTACGCCAGCAGGAGCAAGAAAAGGGATCCGTTGGATAGAAAAACAATGGCATTACAACGGTGCTGATCGCAATGCAAGTCCGCAACAATTTTACACAGTCATTGAGTTAAACCCTAGCGCTATTGCATACGTTAAAGAGCAGCTTATCGCACAACAACAAAACGCTGCATAGTAAGCAACTATTTTCCGTCAACCACCCCGTAGCCGCAAGGCACGGGGTTTTTAGGTGCAAGCACAACACATTGGGGGCAACCTATGTTTTTATTCGCTTTATCCACCTTCGTCTTTATCGTCTCAGAAATATTATTTGTTATTGCTGCCTTGAAATTATTAAACGCCTTTTTTAGTAAGCAGCGTCCAGCAAAAAAAGCCTGGGCATTCTTAATCTTGTCAGCGCTGTTAGCAGTATTGAGTTATGCCGGATATATGGTTTTTGCCATTCACGCACTTTCATAAGGAGCATGACATGGAAATTTTATTATCAATGCCGGAAGTCAACAGCCTGCAGCGCATAGACCAAGACTCCATTGAAATTGTCACGATCAAAAAAACGGTTTTTGACGCAGAAATATTAACGCTATCGCCACCAATTAAATCATTAAAGCCACTCAGATTTTAGGTGGCTGGAGGAAATTATAAGCATGAAAATCCATCATCGACAAAAAACCAGTGTGGATTTAGGGCTTGCTGTTATTGAGGCGTTGGCCATCAAAAATGAAATTAAAAACGTGACATTAACAGCAAAAGATATTGCCGATATTTGCGAGTGTAGCCACCAACGAATCCATCAAATCGAATGCAGTGCAAAATCCAAAGTTGCACAGCGTATCAGCCCCGAGTGGGTTCAACTTTAGGAGACAACGATGACAATAAAAATTATAAAAGGTCTGCGAAATGCGGATTGGTATTGCGCGAAGGATGTTTTTTCCCAAATAAAAAAGAAGTGGATGGGAGAGGCTAAATCGTTACGAGCATTAGAAGAACATCAAAAGGCTACTTTGTCTACAAAAACAAGTGGCGGAGAGCAAAATATTCTTTGTGTTTCAATAGAAGGCGTGAAAGCACTAATTAATCACTACAAAATACCCATTGAGATAGGTATGCCCTTTGGTGTTAATGAATCGAACTCGCAGAGGATAAAGGGTATGCCCCTGAAAAACAGTTATTTGATAACAATGGCGAACCAATTTATAAAAATATCTTAGTTGCTGCTCAAGAAAACCCCACACAAATACTTATTATGCATTTGCTTGATCAAAAAGGGCTTAACAATGAAATTCAAAAACTCATAGGCAATCTGGACGAAGATGATCAGCAACAAATCGAAGACTACATTCAATGGATCGCCGAAGAGCAAAACGATGTGGCCGCGTAACATAAAACATCACCATAAAAAAGTCCCTGAAACATTACAACGCGGGATAACTTTAACCACGGGAGATAAGAAAATGCAAATAGAAACAATATTTAAAGGCGTTATTAACTTTCATGGCTTACTACTCACTATTGTCGAGCATAACGGTCAAGATTATATTCAATTAAAACCTATTGTAGAGATGCTTTCCTTACAGTGGAAATCGGCAAGAATTTCTACCTTTAATGGTGACAATGGAGAATTATATGGCACTTGCGAGTTAATACCGCCTGTTTTTGACAACTTTCGTACCGATATCGGTACGAAAAAAGAGGTAAGCATGCTTAATAAAGATGTTAAGGACTTTTTATCGATCTTTTTGGTACCCCTAGGGGTGTCAAAAAAGCGATCTATTTTTTTGAAGCGGAAGTTTACTGAATTTTAATTGTTAAATATCGAGGACTCGAAAATGAACTTAACTGACTTTCAAATTGCAGTCACTAACGAAGACGCTAATCAGGTACACAACCTGCTTTCAGAGCTTGATCTTAAAAGTGAGGGCTTGTGCTACCAACAAGCTGCCGAACACTTTGATTTCAAGTTAGTAGAACATCGGGGTAAATATTACGCGATGCGTAGTGAATTGGCTTCTATTTTTGGGTACTTAGATGAATCTGGACTACGTAAGTTATGCCAAAACTACCAAATTGAGGGGGTAAAACTGGGAACATTCGGACATGAAGTCCGAATGTTAATCAAAGAAGCCTTTGGGCTTCACCCAAATGATGGCAAAACGGTACTGCTTGGCTGGGATGGTTTTCTGCTTGCAGGTGCCAAAGGCCAAAATGAGTCAGCAAGAAAAGTATTTGCTTATCTACTGCAAATGGAGCGTAAAGGCCGAATTGCATTAATGTCAGCTGAAGCCATCAAACTACAAACTCAAATGATCAATAACGGTGCCAAAGTCATTAACGCACTGGCAAAAATTGACAAGATACAAGCCAATCCTCTTAAACAACAAGCGATTGCCCAAGCGAATCAGCAAATGGGGGTTAATATTCCCTTACAAACGGCATTGGAACTGCCCCTGGAACAAGGAAGTTAATAATGGAATTTTCTGACAAAAAAACACTTGCTTTCGTTACCGATGGTGATAATATCATCGCCGTTACCGCAAAATCGGTAACCGGGATTGGCGTCCCGCAATTAGAAGAGGCAGACAACACGCCTTATTTAGAGATTTGCGTGTTTTTTTGTGTCTGCAATCTGCCTGTTATGGCAGGTCGTTCGGAGCATCTTCGGGTGCGCCGTTTCCTTCTAGCGGTAACGCCAATCCGTTCGACCTGCCACCCTAAGATTGGCGTCTTCGTGTGGTGGGGTTTAAAACCTACTATAGAAGGAGACAGCTAATGTCTAACACACACCCAAAAACCGTCCATACGTTCTTCCCGCTCGATAGCGATATCGTAAAGCAAGTGTATAACCTGTGCTGCCAATTGTTAAACCCAACAGCAAACGATAAAACCTTAAGTCAAACTTATACCGCGCTACGCAATATCGTCAATCACCATGCACCGACGGCATTGATTGATTTACGCACCGCTGCCTTATTTGAACAACTGCAACTCTCCATTGCTAACGGCACGTATTATATTGCGCTAGATGTAGCTCTGCATAAAGCCGTGATTCGATTTGTGGCCAGCCGCGATAGTTTATTGTTAGTTCATCAATCACAAGCCGAGGAAGCCCCCGCCGAAATAATAGCAAAAGCAGATAATGAACACGCCTTAGAAATGCTTGGCGACCTTGATTACGCACACGAAAACTTGCGCTTTATCAATCAACAATCCCAATCGCTTGCCGCCACATTGGTCTACGCACAAAAACTGCTGATTGAGCCTACAAAAACACCGCTTTTAGATAATGAAACATTGATTGCAATGCTCAAGCTAACGGCAGACACCATTCGCAATATACAAACCCGAGCGACAAGCGCCACCGAGTCACTTGCCACAGCCGATGAACTGTCTGAACAGCTAGATGAAATAAACGCGGGGCTTATCTTTAAAACTGCCAATTACAAGCTAATGCATGATAACGAACATTTATGGCTTAAAAACCACGAAGGCGAAGGCATGGCAATCACTTATGACGATATTGATGCAATGCTAAAAGAAAAATTTAACGACTTTTAACCCATCATTAACCACAACTGGAGAAAAACCATGCAAAACGAAGATACTAAGATCACACAATTCAACTTTCAAGAAATCGCAGTAAGTGAGGCGATATTTATTGAGGGTATTCCATATTTTACCCGCCGAGCCATTGGCGAGTGGTTGGAATACAAAGATCCTCAAAATGGTATTGATGCCATTATCAGTAGGAAATCGAGCATTGATAGTTATTCAGTACCTGTCAATCTGTCAGGTACTGACGGCAAAAACTATGAAACCAAAGTCTATCACCCCATTGGCTTTTTGCTCATTGTGATGGAATCAGATCAACCCAAGGCAACCACGATGAAAGAGCAAGTGGCCTCGTTTGTGTGGGAGTACGGGCGCAGTAACGTAACCCCTAAAGATCGTATTCAGCTGGGCAACCAGCGCATCAATTTATTAGGCAAGCTCAACACCTGTACCAATACGTTTGTTCGTGAAGGACTGTATGACCAACTCACCGAAGTGACGTTAGCGCTGGGCTTACCGCTGCCCGATAAAGTGTTACTTAACAATAGCGACCCTCGACAGCTAATGCTCAATCAATAACTGCAACGCTTAGGGCGGTTCGCCGCCCCATTTTTAACGAGGCCGAAAGAATCACAATGCGAAATACATTAATAAAAAATGAAATCATCGAGCGCTTAATCGCTGAGTTTCAATTTAAAGAAACCACCGATTTTTTGCGCCAAGGTGTCTGCCCTAGTTGTGGTAAAAAAGAGCTTTACATCAATAAGCAACACCCATGGATGCTGCGTTGTGGGCGCTTGAATAATTGTGGCTATGAAGAAAAGACACGCGACCTCTATAAAGACGTTTTTGAAAACCTCAATGAAGAGTATGAGGCTACCACGCAGAACCCTACCGCCACTGCAGATGCCTATATGCAGCTACAACGTGGTTTTAGTCTGGTTAATTTAAAAGGCGCATACCGCCAAGGCAGCTTTTATTCATCACGTATTAAGAAGAAAACTGCCACGGTGGTATTTGATATATGCAAAGAGAACAATGTGTATATGGAGCGTTTTGTAGAGACGCTTTATATTCCCGATGATGATGGAGAGATCGAACCCCGTCAACAAAACTTTAATGGGAGTTACCAAGGCTTATTCTGGAATAACCCACTACAAAGCATTAAGCCTGACGATACGGTTTACATTACCGAGGCATGCATTGATGCTATATCGTTACAGCAAAATGGCTATAAAGCTGTCGCTGCACTGACATGCTATAACTACCCAAAGAAAAGTATTGAACAGCTAGACCCACATAAAACCATCAATTGGGTGTGGGCACTTGACGGTGATAAAGCCGGACGCAAATACATGGCAAAATTTGCCCTTGCCATGCAAGATGAGGGTTATAAATCTTGTGCCGCGGTACCACCACACGGCAAAGAAAAGACCGACTGGAACGATTTACACCAGTCTCAGGAAATCACATCGGAACAAATGGAGGAATATCGCTATCAAGGTGGCTTATTAACCGCACGTACCGCACTAGCTAAAGCACTGTTGATATGGAATAAACGAGGTACCAACACATTCCCGCTCGATTTTAATAATCGCACATATTGGTTCAGCATGAATATTGAAAAATTCGGCAAAACCTTAGAAAAGATAAAAGAACAGGCAGAAGAAAGTGGAGAAATCATAAGTGATAAAGAGCTACGAGAAAAAGCAGCCGACGAAGCCAATAATATTTACGAAATCGCCAATTGTAGTATTCAATTCCTCTATTACCAACGCAACGAACTCACCGATGAAAGCTGGTACTACGCTCGAGTAACTTTTCCACACCGTGGAAAACCAATAAAGCTAACTTTTAGCAATAGCCAAATACTAGCATCAAGCAAATTTTCAGAGCGCTTATTAGTTGCACCTGGTGCGGTTTTTGATGGCAATAGCACACAATTAACACGCCTTGTTAAACCAAAAATTTTCGATATTAAAACCGTTAGCACCGTCGACTTTATTGGATACAGCAGAGAACACAATACTTACATTTTTAATGACAAGGCGGTACACAAAGGCCGTATTATCGATATTAATGAAGAAGACTATTTTGAGGTTGGGAAAAAATCAATTAAGTCTCTCACTCGCACCCCTGAAATTGTTATTTCAACTTCCCACAAGTACCAAGATACGTGGGTAAAACACGTATGGGCATGTTGGGGGCCTAGTGGATTTGCTGCACTGGCCTTTTGGTTTGGTAGCCTGTTTGCCGAGCAAATACGGGCAAAACAAGAAAGTTACCCCTTCTTAGAATTAGTCGGTGAACCTGGTAGCGGTAAATCGACGCTGTTGGAGTTTTTGTGGATGCTCTACGGGCGCAAAGACCACGAAGGTTTTGACCCGAGTAAAGCAACCGCGGCAGCCCGTGCACGTAATATGAGCCAAGTTGCCAACCTTCCTGTTGTATTTCTTGAGGGTGATCGAGAGGACGACGACAAAAGCCGTAGCCGTTCTATGGACTGGAACGAAATGAAAACCGCCTACAATGGTCGCCCAACACGCTCACGTGGTTTAAAAAATTCAGGCAATGAAACCTATGAGCCACCCTTTAGAGCCACGGTGGTTATTTCACAAAATGCCGACGTAAGCGCCAGCGAAGCTATCTTGCAGCGGATTGTGCATATTAAATTCACAAGGGAAAACCACACCGCAGAAACAAAAGCCGCGGCAGATTGGCTAGCAAAAGCCGATATGCAAAACCTGAGTTACTTTTTGCTAAAAGGCGCTACCCAAGAAGAAGCCGTACTTAAAATCCTTACCGAGCGGCAGCCTATTTACGAACAAAAGTTACTTGAAAACCCTGAAATCAAAACCGTTCGTATTGCTAAAAACCATGCACAAATCATGGCACTTGTGGATGCACTAAGCACCGTTATTTCTATAACTAAAGAACAACGAGCCGAGACATTGAGAGAACTTGCCCAAATGGCTGTTGACCGTCAACAGGCTATCGGCGCTGATCATCCTATGGTGGCACAATTTTGGGAAACCTTTTATTACCTTAATGATGCCGCGGCAACGGTTAAGACTGAGGCACAAAGAGCCAGTTTTGATGAGTCTGATTTTGACTTTGACAATGAAGAAGAAAAGGAATTTGCCCAAGAATATATACCTGGTCTTAACCACAGCAAAGACCCGAACCTTATAGCGGTCAACCTCAACGAATTTGACGAGATTCGACAAAAACATAATCAGCAAATGATTCTAATGTCGGGTCTTAAAAAGCTGCTTAAAGCCAGCCGTAGCCACAAGTTTAAAGAAGTCAAAGTGGTCAACAGCGCAATCACTCAAAAATCAAAAAAATGCTGGGTTTTCGAGAAGCCCCAAAGAGGCAAATATGCTTGATGCAAAATTAATAGTAACTGAAGAAGGCGATGCAATACGCATAAAAGTTAGCTGCTGTATTCAGCACGCATGGGCAACTGAGTCGATTTATGTGGAGGTTACAGACGTGGCAACCGTAGTGCTGCAGCCGATTATGGAAACCAGAGCCGCAATGAAGCCAGAAGAAGCCGCCGTTTATGCCAGCTTTGTACGCTACCTCGCCGTCGTGACAGAAGGCATTAACGCCATGGTTGAAGAAAAGACGGTAAGTAATATCAACAAAATATTTACCTTCACTATCACCGGTTCACAAACACTAAGTTACCAATAGGAGATTAGCATGGCAGATTTTGATAAAGCATTTGCACATACCATGAGCGCTGAAGGGGGCTATGTGAATGACCCGCAAGACCCTGGTGGCGAAACCTATATGGGTGTTGCCCGCACCCGTAACAGTAAATGGGATGGCTGGGTAACTATCGACTTGCTTAAACAAAAAAGTGGATTCCCTAAAAACCTCGATAGTGATGAAACCCTGCAACAGCAAGTGAAAGACCTATACGAAGCGAATTACTGGGATGCTGTGCAAGGCGACAACATTATTGACCAAGACGTTGCCGAGTCTATTTTTGACTTTGCGGTCAATGCTGGAGTTCGCACTAGCTCACGTTTAGCGCAATTATCGGTAGGTGCCACACCTGACGGAATTATTGGCGAACAAAGTATTGCTATGATCAACAACACCGATGATGCCATGTTTCTAGCCACATTCGCACTGGCGAAGATTGAACGCTATGTCGCAATTTGCAAAAAACGCCCCGCTAGCCGCAAGTACTTCTTCGGATGGGTGCGCAGAACTTTGGAGGCCCTGTAATGAGTTTTTTAAGAAAAATAGTGAGTAAAACAGGTGGCGGTATTGTTGAGGCGGTAAGCAATGGGCTAGACAGCCTATTTACCAGCGATGAAGAACGCATGGAACTTAACAACGAAATGCAGAAAGCAGAAATGTCCTATAACGTCGAAATGCGCACACTCGATATCGAAGAAACCAAAACCTATTTGGCTGATGTAGATAGTGCACGAACCAACCAAAGCCGAGTACAAGAAAGTGAACATGCAAGCTGGCTTGCTAAAAATGTACACCCACTGTTAGCGGTAAGCATTATTGCTCTTACTTTTTTAATGTTCTTCTGGATTTTAAGCGGCACGATCAAACTAGAAGATAACGGCATGAAAGACATTGTGATTTACATATTAGGTGCGCTAACCACCATTGCCACTCAAGTCGTCGCCTACTTCTTTGGCTCTAGCCAAGGCAGCAAGGACAAGCAAAAAGCATTAGATAAGGCTGTATCGGAAAGGTAGTCAATATGAAATTTAATTTTAAACAAAGAGAAAAAGATACACGAATTACAGAAGGATTGATAGGAGATGTTTTTCCAGTAAGAAAAACAGGAAAGGGAACGGCTTATTTTTTAGTGGTTGCCATACATGGTGAAATTTTAAATAACACCAGTGTTATCTGTTTAGATATTGATGGCAATATTATCGGCGCTCAAAGGATTAACTCAACAAGCTTACTTGACAGACCAAGGCTAGGATTTGTCGAAAACTTATCTCAGCTTGAGTTTGAAGTTGTGCCTGTATGAGCCATCACCCTGAATATAACGCAGACAAATAAGCGCAGTGTTTTGCGCTGTCGCAATAACGAAAAATGAGGAACGATATGAGCGAGTTTTTATATGGCAACCCTTGCAACTATAACGGATTAAAAGTTGTTGAAAATCCAATGTTAACTGTAGCTGGCGAGCCTTACGAGAAAAAAATAACCATTAAAGAAAGGTTTTTTTCTTTACAGTGGCGACCACTTAAAAAAACTAGAACTATTGTTCCTAAAGTTCCTAGCAGAGAAGTTGTGATAAATGGAGATACGGTATATTGCCACCCATCGGTAGCAATAGAATTAAAGCGGCAGTTATTTTCTGCCATATAACCCCAGTGTATGCGGCAGTTGCCGCGAGGAATTTTTAATGAAACCCACGAAAGCTGAACACAATAGAAATATGCTAAACGAACAGTTTGGTGGCAACTGTCCGAATGACACCGTTGTTATGCCGCGTGAACTAACTGCGGAGAATGGCGCTAAGGCACTGTTAATAGGCGAATTTAGCGAGATCACTGAAATAGAATGCCCTTATTGTGCTGGCACTGATTGGCTAGATGTTGATGAAACTATGACGTGCGATTGTTGTGATGGTAAAGGCACGTACCTCGCCAAAACCACCGTCGGGTGGGACACGATAAAAGCTATTTATGCAAAAGCTGTAGAGCACTTAGCGGCATAACACCATGGTAAGCAGGAAAGTTAATTAATATGCTAGCAAGCTACCGAAAAGCCAACAAAGACTTCTTTGAGCCACGCTGCGCACCAAAGCGTAGTGAGTGGCAAAAATGGGTTGAAGATGGCTTGGTCAAAGGAAAAGTGATCGGAGATAGTGTATTTATTGACCTAAACTGGTTTGCAGCTAATGACATAATCAAGCCAACCGAACAAAAAACTCGTGGAATTGATCTACTAACTTAACTATGATTGAGCCCATGAGACCCAAAAAACCCCGTTTTGCACCCTGCGGCACACAGCTAGCGGACAATCTTTACATGGATAGTAAAGGGCGAAAAGACCACTATCGCTATAAACGACCCGATGGAACCTTCAAAGGTTTTGCTGCCTCTAGCGCTGAAGAAGCTAACAATATTGCTGAAGAAGCCAATTCTATCAGGCATATAGACCTGCCTATTGAGAAAAAACACCCTTTACGTGACCAGTTGGCTTTTTATGTACCTCAATATGTTTCTTATCAAGAATCAATCAACCCAGACCTAAAAAAGAAACGTAGCTGGGATAATAGAAAGTATGCGCTGAAACAGTTCGCTAAAGAATTTGAGCTATTACGCGACCTATCTCACGAGCCAATAAGAACCTGGTGGGATACTCTGACATATTCACAACAAAAGCTACGGATGAGTGCATTCAGAACGTTTTTTAATTGGCTAATGGGTAAAGGATTAGTACCAAAATTAGACTTTAACCCATTTACCACAGCCGACGATAAGCCACGATTATTACTTAAAACAAAGCCCAAAAAGCAGCGCAAAACGCTAACTCAAGACGATTACAATAAAATACACAAAGCCGCCGGCGATATTGATTACCAAGCATTACAAATTGCAATGGAGATATCGCGCTACACCACACTTCGTGAAGGTGATATATGCGCATTGAAATGGACCAATATAGAAAACGGAGTATTACGTGTTGTTGTTAGTAAGTCAGTTGCTCAAAAAGGCACAGCTAGAGCCACACGCCACCAGTGGACATTAGCACAACACCCGCTACTAAAACGTTCGATCGATAAAGCAAGAGAACTATCGCTACAAAACAAAAGATGCCCATTTATCATTAATCATAAACCGAAGCGACGTGTATGGAATGAGCAAAAAGAACACCTTTACCAAGTAACGCCGGATAGACTAAGCAGAATGTTTGCAGAAGCTCGAGAAGCTGCAAAAATTGAAGGCACCACCTTTCACGAAGTACGTGGGTTATCAGCAACACTGCTGAAAAAACAAGGCTATACCAACTCAGAAATACAAGATTTAATGGCTCATGAATCGATAACGACGACGATAGGTTATCAGGATCCAAACGAACTACCATACACCGAGGTTAACTTAAAACTAGACAAATAGTTTTTGTACCCTAGTTTTTGTACCCTTTTTGTACCCTGAGCGGCTACTTACCTTGAAAGCCTTGTAGAATGGTCGGAGTGGCCGGATTTGAACCGACGACCACCACACCCCCAGTGTGGTGCGCTACCAGGCTGCGCTACACTCCGATATGCCTCGAAAAACGAGGGCGAATAATACTGCAGCCATTGATGATTGCAAGTATTCTGTTGAGAAGTTTGTTGAAAATTACGTTAATGGATACCAGATTAGCGGGAGGGCTTGAGCAAGGTCAAGACATCTTCAAGCTCATCAATCATTTTATCAACAAGGTAATTAAATGAGGTCTCATCCAATGGTTGTTGTACATCAGTCTCTGCAGTTGTTGCCGTATGGGTAACCATTTTTTGACGAGCACCGCCAATCGTAAAGCCCTGCTCATACAGCAATGAACGTATTTCACGAATCAGTAATACATCTTGACGTTGATAATAACGACGATTACCGCGACGTTTAACTGGTTTTAGCTGCGGAAACTCCTGTTCCCAATAACGCAACACATGCGGTTTAACTGCACACAGCGCGCTGACTTCACCGATGGTAAAGTAACGCTTCCCCGGAATAACAGGGAGCTCATCGTTATTCGTTGGTTCCAGCATATGTCTCTACTCTAGCCTTTAATTTTTGCCCCGGACGAAATGTCACCACTCGACGAGCCGAAATGGGGATTTCTTCGCCTGTTTTCGGATTTCTACCTGGACGTTGTTTTTTATCACGCAAATCAAAATTACCAAAACCCGACAACTTCACCTGCGCGTTGGATTCCAGTGAGTGACGAATTTCTTCAAAAAACAACTCAACCAGCTCTTTGGCTTCACGCTTGTTGAAGCCAAGTTCTTCATAGAGCCGTTCAGCCATTTCCGCTTTTGTCAGCGCCCCGTTATCGTCACTCACTATTTTTATCTCCATCGTCAGCCGTTAATGACTTATTGGTAACTTATTAGTTAACGACTACTTTTTAAAAGATTCAAATAACTAGAAAGAATAAAAATAAATTTTTTTATCTTAATTCTGCATTAAAACTCTGTTTTAGAGCCTCAATAACGCCATTTAGTGCGTTATTAATTTCTTCATCCGTAAGAGTGCGGGAAAGATGCTGAAATGTCAAACCTAAAGCGATACTTTTTCTATGAGAATCAATACCTTTGCCAATATATACGTCAAATACCTTTAAGTTTATTAAGTGATCTCCGGCGGCAGCGATTATTTTACTTTCGATATCCGCAACCGACACACGTTGGTCAATAATCACGGCTAAGTCGCGTCTCACCTCAGGAAAACGTGATAAAGGGCTAAATTCTGGCAACTTAGCCTGTAACAACGCCGACTGGGCTATCTCAAACAAGAACACATTGTGCGAAAACCCGAGCTGTTTTTGTAATTGGGGGTGTAGAGCCCCGAAGATGCCCACACGGTCTCCTCGCAAAGTGAGTTGCGCTGTCTGCCCGGGGTGTAATGCTGGGTGTTCACCGGCTACAAACTGAAAGGCCTCTTGTTGAGCCGTTACATTCAGGAGAGATTCAACATCGCCTTTAATATCGTAAAAATCGACCTTATCAGCAGACGCCTGCCATGATTCCGCATCACGAGAGCCATAAATCAAACCCGCAACCATCGTCTCCTGTGTTAATCCTTCTAGAGTGTTATCTGCTTGCGGCACAAACCGTAATCCGGTTTCAAACAATCTTACTCGTTGTTGTTGACGGTTAAGATTGTGCGTTAATGCCTGAATCAAGCCCGGCCACAACGATGTTCTCATAACGGCCATATCGGCACTAATTGGATTCTTCAACGTAATTGAAGGTTGTTGCGGATTAAATAATTGTTGTAGTTCAGGATCAATAAAGCTGTAACAAATCGCTTCTTGGTAATCTCTTGCCAATAATTGTTGTCTGATACGACGAATATCGATGCTATCTTCTGACTTCTCGGGTAAATCCAGTGACATGGGCAAATCACTGGTGGGTAAACGGTTATAGCCGTAAATACGCGCCAGCTCTTCCAGAAGGTCGGCTTCAATCGCTATATCAAAACGGTAGCTGGGAACACTGAATATCCAACCAATGTCTGTATCCAGTTGCTTTTCCAGCCCAAGACGCGTCAGTATATCGACTATCTCATCATCGCTCATGACAAAACCCAAGCCTTGTTCTATGCGATGACGGCGCAATTCTACGGTACGCGAATGCAATAATTGATTGGATTCTTCAACCCGTGTTACCGGGCCGACATCGCCACCAGCAACCGCTACTAATAACTGGGTCGCACGCTCTAGAGCCTGCTCCTGTAATTGTGTATCTACTCCACGCTCAAAGCGATGCGAGGAATCGGTATGCAAACCATAACTGCGCGCACGACCCGCAATAGCAACTGGCACAAAGAACGCGCTTTCCAAAAAGATATTCGTGGTGGTATCACTAACGGCTGTGGCACTGCCACCCATAATACCTGCCATAGCAATTACTCCTGAATCATCGGCAATCACCAACGTATCATTGTCTAATTCAATATCCTGACCATTAAGCAGGCTCAATGGTTCTTGGGCTGTCGCTTTACGTACCACAATACTGCCAGACAACTTATCTAGGTCAAACGCATGCATAGGCTGCCCTAATTCCAACAGCACGTAATTAGTGACATCAACCGCAATGTCTTTACTGCCAATACCCGCACGACGTAAACGTTCCTGCATCCACAAGGGGGTCGGCTGGCTGAGATCAATATTACGAATCACGCGGCCAGCATAACGTGGGCACATGTCTGCTTGTTGTAATGCCACCGGAAAGGTATCACTAATAGTAACTGGCACATGGGTAATATCAGGTTCGTTAACAGATAAACGATTTAACACGCCAATATCTCTGGCAATCCCCTTTATGGATAAACAATCACTACGGTTCGGCGTGAGATCCACTTCGATACAGGTATCGTTTAACGATAAATATTCACGTAAGTCCTGACCAACTGTCGCCTCTTGTGGTAATTCCCAAAGACCATCGTCGTCATCACCTAACTGCAATTCGGTTTGCGCGCACAACATACCAAACGATTCTACACCGCGCAGCTTGGCTTTCTTAATATTGAAGTCTCCGGGTAATGTCGCACCGACTGTCGCAAATGGAACTTTAATACCAGCACGAGCATTAGGTGCCCCACACACAACTTGCATGATTTCATCACCGTTACCAGCCACTTGGCAGACACGTAATTTATCCGCATCAGGGTGCTGTTCTGCTCTGATAATTTCGCCGACAACCACACCACTAAATTCACCTGCAACGGGTTCAATAGCATCAACTTCCAGGCCAGCCATGGTAATTTGGTCTGCCAATTCTTGTGTGGTTAATTCCGGGCTAACCCATTCCCGCAACCAGGATTCACTGATTTTCATTGCAAGTGCCTTATTAAAATTGTTCTAAAAATTTCAAATCGTTTTCAAAAAACAAACGTAAATCATTGACGCCATAACGCAGCATCGCTAAACGTTCTACCCCCATGCCAAAAGCAAAACCGCTATATTTTTCAGGGTCGATACCACTCGCGGTCAATACATTGGGGTGCACCATGCCACAACCCATAACTTCCAACCAACCCGTATGACTGCATACACGACAACCTGAACCAGGAGCACAGCTAGTGCACTGAATATCTACTTCAGCAGAAGGTTCCGTAAAGGGAAAATACGACGGACGGAAACGTACCGGAATATCCGCCTCAAAGAAACGCTTTAAAAATTGATCAACGGTGCCTTTTAAATCCGCAAAACTGACTTGGGTGTCCACCAGTAAACCTTCAACCTGATGGAACATCGGCGTGTGGGTCAAATCGGAATCACATCGATACACGCGACCCGGACAGATAACTCGAATCGGTGGCTCTTTATTTTCCATGGTGCGAACTTGTACTGGTGAAGTATGCGTACGCAACACATGATTATCATTCACATAAAACGTATCGTGCATAGCACGCGCCGGATGATGCGCCGGAATATTTAACGCCTCGAAATTGTGATAATCATCTTCAATTTCGGGCCCCTGTTCAACACTGTAACCTGCGGCCGTAAAAATTTCTTCAATACGTTGCAAGGTGCGTGTAACTGGATGCAATTGCCCGGTCGTATTGGCACGACCAGATAATGTAACATCAATCGTTTCTGAAGCCAGCTTCGCGTTAATAGCGGCCTGCTCCAAAGAATCTTTTTTAGTTTGAATCGCTTCTTGAACCTGATGCTTAGCGTCATTAATTTTGGCACCTGCGGCTGGGCGCTCTTCATTCGATAACTGGCCAAGGGTTTTTAACAGCGCGGTTAACTGGCCTTTTTTACCCAGATAATCAACACGCACCTGCTCTAAAATGGCGAGCTCTTCTGCATTATTCACGAGATCGAGCGCTTCTTCTTTGAGCGCTTGTAGATTTTCCACTCTTATCCCCCAGTCTTTCTTACACAACAAAAAAAGGGAAGAACTGAGTACACAGCCCTTCCCTTTTGATTCTTGCAACAAACGGGATAAGAGTCAATTTTCGATACCACAGCTAACAACCGCCGTAAGAAGGAATAACATTGACTCTGGCCCCATTAGTGCCAGATTTACGCCAGAGCTGCTTTTGCCTTTTCAACAACAACCGCAAATGCTGCCTTGTCGTGAACGGCAAGATCAGCCAATACTCGGCGATCCAGAGCAATCTCTGCTTTCTTTAAGCCCGCAATGAGTTGGCTATAGGTCATACCCAATGCACGAGACTGTGCGTTGATTCGGGTAATCCACAATGCACGGAAGTTACGCTTTTTAACGCGACGATCGCGATATGCATACTGACCCGCTTTGATCACTGCTTGCTTGGCGACACGGAAGATACGCGAACGCGCACCATAATAACCTTTTGCCGCTTTAAGAACTTTTTTGTGGCTTTTACGAGCCACAACTCCACGTTTTACACGCGCCATAATAGTTTCCTCTTTCTAAAAATACTTTTTACAAGTCGATAAACGCGATTAGTTTGCGCGTAACATACGATCAATTGCTGGCTTATCCGCTGCATCTACCATACTGGTACCACGCAGTTGACGCTTACGCTTGGTCGTCATTTTAGTGAGGATGTGACTTTTATAGGCACTCTTACGTTTGTAGCCTGAAGCCGTCTTTTTAAAACGCTTCGCAGCTCCACTGTGTACTTTAGCTTTTGGCATAATGTTTCATACTCCACATTTGTTTAGAAACTGTTGCGCTTATAAATACTGCGTTAAAAGCTCTTTCGAAATGCTCACTTATTACTAATAAGCTCCGCTTTCTCAATACACTTTTGCCTTGTCTTTATGTCGCTCACGACGTTTCTATAGTTAATAATAAAAATCAGTAGGCAGCTAAAAGCCTTGAGAACTTATGACTAAGTTCGACTTATTTTTTCTTTTTTGGGGCCAATACCATAATGAGCTGTCTACCCTCCATTTTAGGGTATTGCTCTACGGTAGCGAGCTCTTCCAAGTCTACTTCGATGCGTTTAAGCATCTCCATCCCTAGTTCTTGGTGAGCCATTTCACGGCCGCGGTATCGCAGTGATACTTTGGCCTTATCCCCGTGTTCTAGGAAACGTATCAGGTTGCGTAGTTTGACCTGATAATCCCCCTCTTCCGTCCCTGGTCGAAACTTCATTTCTTTGACTTGCTGCTGCTTTTGCTTCTTTTTAGCCGCAGCACGTGTTTTCTTAAGATCAAAAAGGTGTTTACCATAGTCCATGACCTTACAAACAATCGGTGTTGAATCGGGCGCAATCTCTACCAGATCGAGGCTTGCAGCCTGAGCATTTGTTAATGCTTCATCTAAAGATACAACGCCAACTTGTTGTCCATCGGCGCCAATCAAACGTACTTCTAATGCGTCTATTTGCTCATTAATACGTGATTTTTTTGCACGTCCTTTGGTATTGTCTGGTCTATTGATAGTATTACCCTCTTTGTTTGACCTCTCGGCCTATTACCCCCAATATCGACTTGAGGAGTTCTCTTAACCGACTGTTGTTAAACGCAAAGACGCCGCCCTTCTCTTTATCCACTAAAGGGCAGCGCCTTATTGATCATAAATTGTAAAAATAGCCTTCACAGTGGGAATTAGCAACTGAAACTACTTTTGAACTGAGCTTTTCAGCTCAATATCTTTCTGTAGACGATCAATAAACGCATCAACAGAAAAAGTTCCCAAATCTTCACCCGTGCGCGTACGTACCGCAATGGCGTTATTTGCCACTTCTTTATCGCCCACAACCAGAAGGTACGGAATCTTCTGCAAAGTGTGCTCGCGGATTTTAAAGCCGATCTTCTCATTTCTCAAGTCCGAAATGACTCGGAAACCCTTGTTTTGCAAGGATTCTTGTACTTTTTTCACATAATCGGCCTGATTATCCGTAATATTCATGACAACCGCCAGCTCCGGGGCCAACCATGTAGGAAAAGCTCCTTCATAATGTTCGATCATAATACCGATAAAGCGCTCAAAAGAGCCCAAAATAGCGCGGTGTAACATCACGGGTACTTGCTTGTCACCATTGGCATCAATGTATTGTGCATCCAAACGGCCCGGCATAGAGAAATCCACCTGAATCGTACCGCATTGCCAAACACGATTAAGGCAATCTTTTAATGAAAACTCAATTTTAGGACCATAGAAAGCACCTTCGCCCGGTAGGAGCTCGTAAGGTAACCCTTTTGCATTTAAGGCATCTTCTAACGCCTTTTCTGCCTTATCCCAGACCTCATCAGAACCCACTCTCTGCTCTGGACGTGTAGAGATACAGACCAGAATATTGTCAAAACCGAAGTCTTTATAAATCTTAAATAACAGGTCTGTACAATCAGACACTTCTTTTTGAATATCCTTTTCTTCACAGAAAATATGCGCATCATCCTGTGTGAACGCACGCACACGCATTAACCCTGCCAGAGTCCCTGAAGCCTCATTACGATGACACACACCAAATTCTGCAAGGCGCAGCGGTAAATCACGATAGCTTTTTAAACCCTGATTATAAATTTGAATATGGCCTGGGCAGTTCATGGGCTTGACGGCAAAATCACGATCTTCAGACTGGACCGTAAACATATTTTCACGAAACTTATCCCAGTGACCTGATCTTTTCCACATGGTGCGGTTTAAAATTTGTGGGGCTTTCACTTCTTGATAACCATTTAAGCGGTTGGCTTGGCGCATATACCCTTCTACTTCGGCATAAATCGCCATACCTTTGGGATGCCAAAATACCATACCTGGCGCTTCATCTTGCAAATGAAACAGATCGAACTTTTTACCCAGTTTACGGTGATCACGCTTTACGGCTTCTTCCAGGAAATGTAAATGTGCCTTGAGTTGCTTCTTATCCGGCCATGCCGTGCCGTAAATACGCTGTAACATTTTGTTATCGTTGTCACCACGCCAGTAGGCACCAGATACACGCATTAATTTAAAATGTTCACAAAAACGCATATTGGGCACATGCGGGCCACGGCACATATCAACGTATTCTTCATGATGATAAAGCGCAGGCGTGGCGTCTTTGGGGATATCGCGCTCAAGAATTTCCAGCTTGTAGGTTTCGCCACGCGCTTTAAATACATCATAAGCGTCTTGCCAGCTACCCACCTTCTTCACGACATCATAATGTGTTTTTGCCAGATCACTCATACGCTTTTCAAGCGTCGCGATGTCTTCTTCCGTTAGCATATGGTCAAGATCAATATCGTAATAAAAGCCGTTATCAATAGTTGGCCCGATCGCCATTTTGGCCTCAGGCCACAGCTGTTTAACCGCATGCCCAACAAGGTGAGCACAGGAATGGCGCAGAATCTCAAGGCCATCGTCGTCTTTGGTAGTGAATAAGGTCAGTTCAGCATCGTCGCTAATGATATCGCTAGCATCGCGACGCTCACCATTAACACGACCGCCCAAGGTCGCCTTAGCAAGGCCTGAGCCGATATCAGCAGCCACATCATAGACAGAAACGGGGGAATCAAAAGAGCGTTGAGAGCCATCAGGCAAAGTAATAACCGGCATGTGCGTATCCTATCAGTGGCGGCCCCTACTAAAGGTCGCGTGAAAAACTATATATGTATGAAGTTGGTACGACCGAGTGGACTCGAACCACCGACCCCCACCATGTCAAGGTGGTGCTCTAACCAACTGAGCTACGGTCGTATTACTTGAGCAAAATCAAGGGCAGCGACTATACCATTGTTATTGGAATTATCAACTTTATTCGCGAATAATACGATCACCTTGCCCCTTACCAGTAATCGTCAACATGATATATTTAAAATAATAGCTAACATCAAGTATTGCTAACATCTTAGCATCCGTTTCTGCTAATAATTCAGGGGTAGACATATCAATATTATTTGTCTGAGCTAAACCCGTAATTCCGGGCCTTGCCGTAAAAACTCCCAAGCGTTGTCGCGCAACTTTTAACTCTTCTTGATTAAATAAACCCGGCCTTGGCCCCACCAAGCTCATATCACCCGTTAATACATTCCATAATTGTGGCAACTCATCCAATTTGGTGCGACGAAGAAATTGTCCGAATGATGTAATTGCTGACGCATCCGCCAAATGTGTAGCCACTGATTGAGTCTCACGCTTCATGGTACGAAATTTCACCAAAGTAAATGGCTTTTGTTGGCGTCCGACACGCTCTTGGAAAAACAAAGGGGATCTTGTATCAAACCAGCCTAATACCATTAGCACCAACAATAGTGGTGATAACAATAAAAGCCCCAGACCAGAAAATATAATATCAAGAATACGTATCATGATCGTTGCAAGTACCATTTAGCTGTTTTGCGTAAACCTTCATCCACATTGAGAGGCGGCGTCCAATTAAGCAATGTTTTCGTTTTAGTAATATCAACCTGCAAATTACCTAACAACCTCTGTGTAATATCGCTTTTACCTAACAAACCTGCCCCCAGCTTAAGTAATTTGGGAGGTATCGGAATGAGTCGGGCAGGCTTACCCAATGCCTTGCCCATACACCTAAGCAGTTGACTGGTTGACACATCTTCACCATCACTGACCAAAAAAGTCTGATTGGCAGCGGAAGGATGTTCTACACAGGTCATTATTAAATCAATAAGATTATCAACACAGACTAAACTTCGCAGATTGTTAACTAACGCTAACGGTAATGGAACGCCTCGCTCTAACCATCTTAGCATCGACAAAAAATTGCCTTTAACACCAGCACCATATACCAATGGGGGGCGAATAATAACAACTTCCATACCAGTTTGCTGTGCTATTTCTCTCAATCCCTGCTCAGCTTCATATTTAGAAAGACCATAGGGATCACTTGGAATATTGTCGCTATCAGAGACAAATGGTGTATCCGTGGTAAATTCACCATTGACTTTAATAGAGCTCAGATAGATAAAACGACGGGTACCCGCATCAGCTGCCTGCTGCGCCAAATTTAACGTAGCTTGAGTGTTAGTTTCCCGAAAAGCTGCTAATGGATCATTAACAGTATCATGCATGATGTGCGCGCGAGCAGCGAGATGAATAACCACGTCCACATTATTTAAAACAGGCATCCAAGCAGTATCCGGAAGCAAATCACCTACTAATGCGTGTTGTACAGAAGATGGCAAACGGGGGCTATTATGACGTATTGCCGCAATCACTGATTGCCCTTGGTGACACAAACATTCACAAAGAGCTGCCCCAACAAAGCCAGTCGCCCCAGTTAATAAAATTGTCATATTAATTTAAAAAATCCAATATAAATAGCACAGCAGCTCTTTGATAGCCAATGTTACCATCATTTACTGCAGGCACGGATAAAAATATCTAAATGACAACTAAATATCAAAAACAACTGAAACCACTCGCTGTTAACAAGGTATTTATTCACTATAACCAAACAATAGTATAAAATGTGGCGCTCGATTGAGTTGCGTCATCAGTAGTTGTAGGGCTCTCTGTTGCTATGGATCTATTCAAATAATTATCGGAATTTGCAAATGCTTAAGCATAATTTCACAAAAATTATCTTACTTTTGTTGGTCGTTTCAATTATATGCATGTTATTAGCGGAATTTTTTGCCAAGCAAATCGTTTCAAATGCATTGCAATATTGGAGTATTTTTGAACATGATCCCGAAGCTGGCTGGAAACCAAAAAGTAACCTAACGACTTACGTAGAATGGTATTCTGGCAAGACACAATCCATGAATACTAACACCCTTGGTTTTCGCGATACTTTAAACCCTGATGAGATACCTGAAGAACATCTAAAAATATCCGTTCAAGGAGACTCTAATGTTCTTGGTTTCGGCATGACAACAGAAGAAAGTATGACTTCACTGTTGCAAGCACAGCTAGATACCAATCAAAACAGAAAATTTAGTGTGAGCAATGCTGGCGTATCTGGTTTTGATTTACAAAACTATATTCTTCAATATGACACCATCAAGGATGCTTATTCTCCAGACCATTCATTTGTTATATTCAATATGGATAATGATTTTCTAGGTAGCTTATCATCCGTTACCTACCTGATACCAAGACCTTTCTATGACATCGCATCAGATGGAAAGCTGGAACTAAATGATTCTCCATTTAAAGTCCAAACACAGCAATATAAATTAGCCTATATTCCTTCTCTAGCGGCTTACCAAGAAAAATACGACTTATCACTTTCGAAATAAAGGCCCCGTCTTGTATTGGGAAATCTAGTAGGCAATTCATATTTGTTATATTTTATTTATTCAAGGCTCGCCAATTATGGTCACATAACACCAAAACTAGAAAACATACTCAGAATACAGTATTTTCCAAGTAGTAAAACCCAGTATTCCGATAAAGAATTTAATGATGCTGCATGTTTTATAACTTATGGTCAATATAATAGTGCACTTGTTGATTACTGGAAGTTGGTCGATAAACTATTTATTGAGCTATTCAAAGAGTATAAAAGTAAATTTTCTAATGGAGCACTACCGACCATAGTACTTATGCCCTCTTCTATTGAAATACTAAGACCGGATTACTTTTTAAAGGCAACATCATCTTGCGGTATTGGTGATGAAGATGCTGCTATAGAATTTTATTACACAAAGTTTAAAAGCATATTAGATCAGGCTGGACTACCTTATGTTGATCTTTACCCACAATTTGTTAATCGTCCGGAGCTATACCTGAAAAAGAACGAACACCTTAGCGAAGAAGGTCATAAAGTATTGGCAAAATCCATGTATGAAGTGGTTGAAAAAAAGTTTAATCAATAATCATCCAATAGGATTAAAAAGTGTCAGATAACAAAAGTCATGTTGTTATAAAGAACGGCTCCGAAAAAGGTTTTGGGATTGTCTTTGCTATTTTTTTTACTTTAATTGGTTTGTGGCCGTTGGTCAATTCAGAGCCTGTTTATATTTGGGCTCTTTTAATAGCTGCCACACTCATAGTTATTGCCTACACGGCACCTAATATATTAGCAACGCCGAATAAATGGTGGTTTGGATTTGGGCTATTTCTAGGTGGCATTATAGGCCCCTTATTTACTTTACTTGTTTACGTATTAACAGTATTACCTATTGCAATAATCATGAAGATATTGCGTAAAGATTTATTAAATGAAAAACTGGATAAAAGTGCATCTTCTTATTGGATTGAGCGCAAAGATCCTGTTGGCTCAATGAAAAATCAATTTTGAAGAGAATAAAATGTCATTTTTAAAAGAGTTTTGGAATTTTTTGAAAGTCAGAAAAAAATTCTGGCTACTACCTATCTTTCTAGTCATGTTAATGTTCGGGTCGCTCATTGTTCTGACACAAGGTTCCGCTGTCGCACCATTTATTTATACGTTGTTTTAATACTATGACAGCTATACTAGGAATTTCTGCTTACTACCACGATAGTGCAGCGGCATTAATAATCGATGGTGAAATTATTGCTGCCGCGCAGGAAGAGCGCTTTACACGAAAAAAACACGATGCAGGCTACCCTAGCAATGCAATCGGTTGTGTATTAAAAAAAGCGGGACTTGAGCTTAGCCAAATTGATTATGTTGCTTTCTACGATAAACCTTTTTTAAAATTTGAACGTTTACTAGAAACCTATTTGGCCCATGCACCCAAGGGAATTCAGTCATTTTTAATGGCTATGCCTGTCTGGATGCGAGAAAAACTTTTTCTTAAAGACCAGCTAACCAAAGAAATTAAACAACTGGATTCATCTTTTACGGACGAAAAACTACTATTTGCTGAGCACCACCTGAGTCATGCAGCCAGTGCCTTTTATCCCTCACCCTATGAAAAAGCCGTTGTTCTAACATTAGATGGCGTGGGTGAATGGGCAACAACTACGGTATCAATTGGTTCAGGTAATGAATTAAATATTGTTAAAGAGATACATTTCCCTCATTCATTAGGACTTTTATATTCAGCATTCACTTATTACACTGGATTTAAAGTAAATAGTGGTGAATACAAAGTAATGGGGCTCGCCCCTTACGGAGAACCTAAATACAAAGATGTAATCTTAGAGAAATTGATAGACCTTAAAGACGATGGTTCATTTCGCTTGGCTCAATCTTATTTCAACTATGCCACAGGGCTAACAATGACCAACAAAAAATTTGCTGAACTTTTTGGTCAACCTGTTAGAAAGCCAGAAACTGATGAACTTACTCAATTTCATATGGATATTGCGGCATCCATACAGGCAGTTACTGAAGAAGTCGTACTGAGACTGACACGCTCGCTCGCAAAAGAATACGATATCCCTAACCTATGTATGGCCGGAGGTATTGCATTAAACTGCGTCGCTAATGGAAAAATTAAACGTGACCGGCATTTTGAAAACATTTGGATTCAGCCTGCTGCCGGAGACGCTGGCGGTGCTTTAGGTGCAGCACTAGCAGTATGGCATAAAGAGCTCAACCAACCCAGAACTCCAGCTGCCAATGATGCAATGAACGGCTCTTATCTTGGTTCTTCATTCAACCAAGAAAACATAGAAAATGAATTACAACACTGCGGTGCTATATTCGATACTGTTTCTCACGAAGAAGTCATTGAAAAAACTGCGCAAGCACTCGCTGATGGTTTAGCAGTTGGCTGGTTTCAAGGGCGCATGGAGTTTGGACCACGTGCACTCGGTGGTCGCTCTATACTTGGGGATCCTCGCTCTGACATTATGCAGAAAACGCTTAATCTCAAGGTAAAATATCGTGAGAGCTTTAGACCATTTGCACCGTCTATTTTAAGAGAAGATGTTGGCAATTGGTTTGATCTAGAAGACGACAGCCCCTACATGCTTCTAGTAGATTCAGTCAAAAAAAATGTTCGTAGAGAAATGACGCTCGAAGAAGAGGCTTTATTTGGTATTGATAAACTCAATGTCAGACGCTCAGAAATTCCAGCCGTTACTCATGTTGACTACACGGCAAGAATACAAACCGTACACAAAGACACCAACCCAATGTACCATGCACTGATTAGCAAGTTCAAAGAAAAAACTAACTGTCCTATCGTGGTTAACACTTCATTTAATATTCGTGGCGAACCCATTGTGTGAACCCCGGAAGATGCTTTTAAATGCTTTATGGGAACGGAGTTAGACATTCTTGTTGTAGGCCAATCATTTTTAGATAAACCTAAACAAACTGTATCAAAAGACAATAGCTATATTAAGAACTACGAATTGGATTAGTTTTAATTGGCAGAAAATTTTCATCAAACAGAAAAAAGCCAGCAATACGCTGGCTTAGACAGTTTTTACTCTGACCCCAATTATTTCACAAGTGTTGAAATATCAAACAAACCAACATACTCACCATATACTGCATGAAAGTGAGGCGGGGGATGATCACCAAAGAATAATTTAATAACTATCCCATAAAACCTTGCTATCTCTGGCATATCCTTGCCTCCTTAGTTATTCCTTTAGCCTATAACACCATAAATATAATTAAACGTAAAGCGCCTCTATAAATAATGGCTCATTTACATAATCTTGTGTTTCGCAAAGTAGAATCACGAGAGCTACTTCGTTAACCAATATGGAGAGGAACCTCCGAAACAAAAAAGCCAGCAATAAGCTGGATTAGATAGTTTTTACTCTGATCCTAATTATTCACGAACTTTAAATTACATGTCTTCTTATAAATATATCTAATTTAGACATGCTTTTGTGGAGGAAATTATCATTTTCTAAATCATCCAACATACTCTTTACGATAACACTAATATCTTCAACAGGGTTTAATTCACATCGGAACGGAATATTTTCATGCATCGTTGATATACTACTAAACCGTAATTGACGATAATCTAAATCATACCAGACATAAAAAAAAAGATTTATCCCATTTCTCACTAAGTAGGTCTTCAATTTTTCTAAAAAATGCCACTAAATCGTCACGACCAAATTCCTGGGCCTCAATAGAGGACAAAGCTACGATTGTCATGTTATTAATAGCTTCTTCATTAGTAATGTTACTAATAGTTAGTGTTTTTTTATCAACTTCTTGAATTAGTTTCTCTAACTTATTAATCAATGAGCGACTCCTCTGTATCTACTTCGAACTGTAATAAGGTGTTCCATCTGCATTTCTATGTCCACTTCCGGACATATATGTTGTCGGATCAATTATCTCTAAAGCAGTTATGCCTACTGTTAATGCTGCAGTTATAGCACGATTAGGTTTCGCTGCCGCACTCAAGACGTTATGTGGAATAAAGTTACCAACATCGCCTTTATGCTTATTAGCTATATAATTCCCATATTCATCTGCATCCGCAATCCAATGTAGACCATCACTTTTCCTATCATAACCTTTCCATGCCGAACCTCCATGACCAGCGGTATCAATTTACCACCAAGTCCCATCAGATTTACTCTGATAATAACGGCGTTGTCCAGCTTTTAACACTGATTTAGTACCATGAGGTGTAATTGCCCATGGGCTATTTTTAAGTAAGTTTTTTGCAGCTTTGCTAAAGAGATGGTTGTGAAGATACTGCATTCCAGCTGTTTTAGCGCCATTTGAGAATTTACCACCACCTAATTCGGAGGCTGTACCCCCGACAATTGAGGCTGTAATAATGCCGACAATATCTGAATTAATGCCTGTTGATTTAGAAAACCCTTTTGCAAAACCATCAATAGGTTCGGATACTATCTTTGTAAATGCCGCACTTACAAAAACAGCTCCAAATTTACCACCTTGTATTTCAGCAGTTGTACCACCAACTACACCATGGGCAATAGCTTTTTCAGCAAGATTCCAACCACTATTACCTATGTAATTTGACGTCTTACCAGTAAAGTATGAAGGTACACCCGCTTTAAATGCAGAACTCAAACTTCCTGTTTGCGCATATGTCGAGTGAAAAGCAAATTCAGAACACGCAAACAAATTACCTGTCGCACATACGGCAATCTGAGCGATAGCATTTAATATAGGAACTTTAGCTAACGCCTTAAATACAGCTCCGACAGTATTTTTGTATACTTTACTTACAACCCTCTCTACTACCTTGGCAACTTTCCGGTATTAGGTAGCAGTTACACCTAAACGGGACGGTAATTACCCCGTAAAATTTCTCCAAAATATACGGAGAAATATCAATGACCACATCAAACACCGTTAAGTCTCTCGCTAAAAAACACGCTGAAATTCAAGGTAATATTCAGAAGGTAGAAACAACCTTACAACAGCTTAAAAACTCATTATATGCCATTGAAACCAGTATTCATCTTTTCGACCCCAATTACAATACTCGAAAAATTAACGCCAAACGGACGAATAAGAAAAGCACGACTCTTGGCCGTGGTGAAATTCCGCAATTCACAGGTGATTTTGTGAGGGATAGCAAAGAACCCTTTAAGGTTAGTGAGATTCTTGATTTTATTATGGAAGAAAAAGGGACTCTTTACTCAACAGCGGAGCGCCAACGCATTAAGGTCAATATTAATAAAGCCTTAGAGCGGTTAGAAAAAGAAAGTATTGTGCAAAAACAAGGGGTATCAGGCAAAGGCGGCGCTTTACTGTGGGGGCTGGTGCATTAGGCACCACAAACCATCATTTCCCCCACTTGGCGATTGCCCTGCCAATAGCCAGACCAGTTAGCCGAAGGCCGACGATTTAGACACCGCTTCAAAACGTCTTGCATCACTGAACCATTATCGACACGGCGATCATCTTCTCGATATGACATTTCTTTAGCATAAGCATGAAGATAACGACTGGCTAGATGATGGTGTTGACCAATCTCAGCTCGACGCATTCTAGTGAACCAGCCTTCAGCACCATTCGTGCAAATATCACCATCACTGTAAGCGACTGAGTGGTTAATACGCTTTATATTGTAAATTCCATGTAGTGCATCATACGCAGGGTTTTCATCTGCATAGACTGTTGAAGTGCGGCAAATATTTTTCAGCATAGCCGCTTTAACATCTTTGGTGTTTTCGGAACGGATAACAACAGGAACGCTACGACCATTCCGCTCTCTTATGATAAATACACAACGGCGTTTACCATTTTGATTTTTGGCCAAGCGACGGTCGATACGATCTTCCTTTTTATTCGCAGGCTTAATATAACCACCAAAGTAAGCACCATCGACTTCTACTTCACCCTGTAAGACTCGATCATCAATATCACTACCCAAAGACTCTCTAATCTTATGCGCCATCACAAAAGCCGTTTTGTACTGCACATCAAGATCACGACTTAACTGCAAGGCGGGAACACCTTTATGAGAGTTTACAAAAATAGCAATCGCTAATAAGTAGTCACGAATAGGTAACTTACGATTCGCAAAGACAGTACCCGAAGTGACAGAGAATTGTTTATTACAGTGTTTACACTTGAAAATTTTACGGGTTTTATACGACCAGCATTCTTTATGGCCACAGCTTGGGCATACCGCTTTACTATTGTTCTCTGCCCAGCTAATACTTTTGAAAACGTCAAACGCTTCATTGTCGCTGAGTCGAGCCACTTTAGTGATCGACATGCTTCAGGCTTGTTTGGATAAAAGAAAGTGTTGCACGTAATTCAACCTAAAATCATCATATATAGTGATTATTAACCATATAAGGTGATTTGTAAAGTGATTCTTCATCATTTATAATGATTTTTATTGAAATATGATTGAGGTGCTAGTCATGAGTGAAACTGAGTGGAAAAATTACGTCAAGGGTTTAGTAAAAGCTGAGATAGCCAAGCGCAATTTGAATTATGTTGATATAGCTGAAAGGCTAAAAGCTATAGGTGTTGATGAAACACCACAAAACATCAGTAATAAAATAGGTCGTGGTACATTTGGCGCAATATTTATGATGCAAATACTTCAAGTCATAGGCTGTGAGGAACTACAAATCAGTAGTACATAAAATACTTAAAAGGGCATATATGAGCAGACAAGATTTTTATATTAAAACATTTGATTTAACGGCACTAGATTTATGGAGAGAAAACCCTCGCCTTCTTTATTCACAAAAGGATGAGCAGGCGTGTATTTCTAAGCTTATGGAAGACAAAAGATTTTCAGTCCTCTTGGAAGATATAGCAACAAATGGTCTAGGTATTACACCTATAGTAGTGACCCCTGTTGATACTAGATGGGTCGTAATGGACGGAAATAGAAGAGTGGCTGCAATGAAATTGCTGGATGACATAGGTCTTTGCCCTTCTGAATTAAGTGGTGTAGCAAAATCGATTGAGAATTTAAGTAGAAGGCATAAAAAGAAACTGTCTTCGAAAGTTGATTGCTACGTTTCTGAAGATGAAGACGCAATAGCTAAGCACTTAATGGTTACACATAATGGACAGCAAGGGGGGCTTGGACAAGTTCCTTGGAACTCATTGTTGCAAGCTATTTTCAGTAAAAATAACAATGTAAGGTCTACCAGTGCAGCAGCTTATCGTCTTTTGGAGTTGGCTCAAACGTATGGCTATCAAATAAATGAAGACTATCCCATTACAACATTGGGAAGATTTCCGATTAAGTCCTTTTGCCAACAAATCGGAATTACTTACCCAACAAGTTTAAATAAATCTCTTGAAGTAAAATCAAAAAAACAAAATGCCGTTGATGCATTATTGGAATTTGTTTCTGATGTGGGAGAAAAGAGGATCAGTGTATCTACTAGCAGTGATAAGCCTAGTGCACGTGAAAAAGAGTATAGAGATAAGTATCTTGAAGATTTAGTTAGTAAGCATTCGTCGAAGCCTAACACTGAAAAATCAGGCGGAAAACGAGGGGAGTCAGATACTGAAAAATTAACAGATGGCAAAGATAGCAATGAAAAGCCAACCCCGAAGCCAACACCAAAACCTACATACACACGGAAAAAATTTATTCCCGCCAAAAGATTTACAACTGTACCTATAAATTACACAAAGGAATACAATATTTTTGCTGATATGGCGAAACTTAAATCTGAGGAATGTCCTGTAGCTTGTATTGTAATGCTTAGAGTATTTTTCGAAGCGACGTTAAAGAAAACCATCGAAACAATTGGTGGTATATGGAGAGCAAGTGATTTGGCTAAAAATACAGAATTTCTTGCTTATAGATTATTTGAGCTTAATGCAATCAATAAACCATTACGAGATAAAGTTGTGAAAATTTCTGGCAAGGAGCAAACTTTGAGCAATGCATTTTTCTCAGTTAAAACTATTCAGGCTATGCTTCACTCAGAGCATTTTCACCCAGATAAGAAAAGTGTTAACCATTTCTGGGATGACCTTGACCAATTTCTGTCCACTTGCTGGGGTATGGTTTCGAAGAACGATACATAAATGGATCGGCTGGCAAATCAACTTTATTATATATTAGAAGTTCCGTAGCCAGAGGTCTATCTGTGTTTGTAGAGTAGGTGAGAGAAAATTCACACGAATCATTACTTTCATAAAGTGATCTAATTTCGGGGCAGTTGTCATATGTGACAATCCAGGGCGTTTTAATCGATTTTATCCTATTGGCAACAGATTGGTGATCGTCTGGTTTATAGAAGTTTTGATATAGTTGGCTGGCTTTATTGTAGTAAGGAGGGTCAAGATAGATCAATGAATTTGGTTCTAAGTCATCCTGTATCATATCAAGAAAGTCTAAAGCATCTTCTGAATAGACAGATATTCTATCTTTAAAGCGAGCTAACTTTTCTATGCGTTCTATTAGCCCTTTTTTGTTATATCTTGCATCTATTTTATAGTTGCCATCCTGCCCGTGGCCACCAATAACTCCACCTGTCAAAATTCCTGAGCGATTCACACGGTTAAGAAAGAAAGTTGCAAAACCTAATCGTAAAGTTGATTCTGACTCCTTACTTTTAAGGATTTTTAATTGTCTTTCTCGCTCTTTAAGCGTTACACGGGTATTTTAATAAGCTTAATAAATTCATCTGTCTCATACAGGCAAGCCTTCCAAAAAGATTTTATGGAAGGGTCTAAATCATTGATTACGATTTTATCTACATATCTATTTAGCAGTAGATACATTGCTGCTCCTGCCCCACCTGCATAAGCTTCGGCATACGTTCCTCCACTTATTTCATTGTGTCGCATTAACCAAGCTATCCACGGCCCTAATCTGGCCTTTCCACCAGGGTAGCGTAAAGGGGTTTGGAAAGATGCAGACATAATTTAAGTCTTTTAATTATAGTAAATTATATGTATATTACACAATATTTAGATAAATTACTATAATTTAATGTTAATTTCAGACTTCCATAAAGAGCTAAAATATTTCATAGATGAATCAGGGATGAGTGTTAATAATCTTGCTGGAAAGGCCAATGTGCCTCAATCTCAGGTTTGGGGATGGTTTAACGAAAAAGGGGTTCGCTATACTGAAAACGCAAAAAAAGTGATGAGCGTTATCAAAAGTTATCGAAGCGAAGGTAAAAGGCCAATACCAAAAAATATAGAAGATGCCATACAAGATATATTAATTAGCAACCCTGAGAAAGAACTGCTAATTTGCGAAGTGATTAAAGCGGTAGGTAAATATTGAGAATGTTAGGTGTAACTGCTACCTAATACCGGATATTTCTATTGTTAAACTTGAAATATAAGTAAATAGCTAAAGAAACAACAGCAGAAGCGGTTAAAAATATCGTCAACCTAGATTTAAAGTTGTCTTTTACAAAACAATAAAAAAATAAAAAAGCTACCGGAAAAGCGAAATAAAACTGCTCTTCGACACCTAGAGACCACGTATGAATAAATATATTTTCAAAGGCCGAAGTTTGAAAATAATATGCACTAGAAAGGTATAAATATAAATTTGATAGCCCGACTGTACTATAAAAACCCGTAGAGAAAGACTCAGCTGGTTTTTCTAGAAACAGGGCTGCAAAGGTTATGCATATTAACACCATAAAGACTAATGCAGGCAGTATTCTTGCCAATCTTTTTGAAATAAAGAAGCCGGAAATAACGAAAAAAATGTCAACACCCAAATAACCATGAGGCATATAATCTTAATTGATATGATTAATAAAGATAACCAAAAAAAAAGCAAATGCACGCAGACCATCAAAATAAGGTATATAGGAATTATTTATATCGTTTTTCAAATTATTCTCCAAGAAAAACCAGCAAAATCGTCATCATTGAAAAACATTCCTATAAGAATCAATAATATTTTTGGCCATATTTTGCATAATATTACTACGTGAATATTTTTCTATAAACGCTTTACGATTGATATCTTCTAATTTTAAACTGGCGATAGCTTCTACAGCATTTTGTGCATTACAAGGGGGAAAAACGGCAGCATTATCAATATTTTTATGAATAAAGGTTGCCGAATAGCCTGGCACACCCGCTAATATCGGCTTACTCAAGGCGGCATATTCAAACACCTTTGAGGGCAGCACCTTTTCAAAAGCCGGGTAATTATTAAGGTGTAAAAACAGTATATCTGCCTGTTGGTATTCCTGTATCAGTGTCTTACGGTCAACTGGTTCAAGTAACTCAATATTATTAATATTACGATCACTGATTGCCTTTTGTAATTGTGGCTTGCACCCACCGTCACCAATAATTCGTAAGGTAAATTTTTCATTTAGCATCGGAGCAAGGTCTGGCAATATTTTATGCAAACCCTGCCCTTCACCGATATTACCTGCGTATAAAATAATTTTTTTATTCGTATCACTTTTTTGGGGCCTTTGAAGATCATTCAAGCCAATGAACTCTTCATCAATACCATTAGTAAAGTAGGAAAATGATTGATGAGGATAACTATCTACAAAGTATTGACGAAAACCTTCAGAGACAAGATTAACGTGCTGCGCTTTGTTGATCGTCCACTTTTCTACACATTTAAATATTGGCACAACAAATATAGCAAGCTTTTTAGATAAAACATCGTTAATCGTATCAACAAAAATATCGCGTATATCTAAATACAGTGGTACTTTTTTATTTTTAGCGATATAAGCACTTAAGGCAGCGGTCATTAAACGTGAAGACGTGCCGTACACCAATTGATATTCCTTATGTTTAACTAGACCTAATGCTTTCTTAGCAAAAGATAAAAAAGCTTTTGCTTGATCTAACATGCCACTTTTATGAGGAGGCAATTGAATACGATGAATCGTTAATCTATCAGAACTTTCATATTCTGGTGCTTCACTGCTAAAACTATGATATCGATTCGGTAAGGTCGTAATCACCTCAATATTAATATGATCTGGAAGCTGCTTAAGTAATGCATTGACCAAAGCACCTGTTCGAAAAGAGCCCGCACTTAAATCGGGGGAGTAATAAAAACTAAGAATAAGAATTTGCAAACTATAATCACCAAGTGATATTAATTGACAAGGACTGTTGAGAAAATACTGCAACCAAACAGCAATTATCTTGTTTAATACCAAAGCTAGGATACCACTCACTGTCTTCAATATAAATATCCGTATAATCAGTAAATGTAAGCAATACCGATTGACCTGAAGGAAAACGACATTCAAAACTACCCAAACCTAATGACTTTATTCGCACGTCTGGATGTAAGTAGTATCGAGCTTCGGCTTTTTGATAAGATCCCTTTATGCTATCAGCGATTCGGCAGTAGTCACGAGTAAGCTGGCATTCGCGAGAATGTATAACAGGGTTGAATAATGAACGATAGCCATTGTGCGAACCACTTACAATGACCTGTTCATCCGTATTAGTGATTTGAATATTACTAGAAAAAGCGCGCTTACCAACTCGAAAACCACCCCATACGTCCGACGAGTTTTTGTCATCAATAGTGACTGTGTTATGTGCTTTGGTACTACGCTGATAACTGCGTTTTTTATCTACGCCATACTGTGAAATTCCAGAATTAACAAATAAACGCTGTCCGAAAATCGTTAATTCAACACTGAGGGTATCAGCATGTGCATGACCTGGTTGATAATTGGGCCCAACGGCACCGACATCAAACAATAGTTTTGTTTGTGAATCGGATGTCAAACACATATAGCCAGTATTGTGTAAATGTACGGCTGACAAGTGTGGCTGAGTTGAGGGAGATGTTTGAAATTTAATATCTAAATATGATGCGTACTCACATAAGTCATTATAGTGCGGGGCTATCCCCCATGTACTGTCATTAAAAAAAGAAACATCTCCATCAGGATGACACATATGAGCAAGCCATATTAAACCACGTTGAATCGCTGCGCGCCAATTGGCACTACGTAAGGTTAATTCTGGCAACCCACTGCTTTTTGCTAAATTTAATAAGTCACATAAGTCCCATAGCATAGTCGCATGATACATGGGAGATAATTCAAAATGCCCACCATCTTCTAAAAACTGCTCAGGAATCTCCTTATCTAAAATGGCTAAACCTTGTTGTAAAAAGTCATCTCTATCAGATAAAGCAGCACCAGCAAACACTAATGCTTTACCATTAGCAAAAAGGTGGTTTGCCAAAATGTGATATTCAACTTGCTTGGATAAAACTACCGCTTGCTGTTGGATACTATTTAATAACTTATTACCACTATAATGATGACGCATTTGCCATTTAACTAAGTTAGTTAAACGTAATGATGTTGGATACGCTTCCCAACCATTTCCTTGCACTTCTGGGTTTTCATCAATCCAACGATCAATGAGTTTATTAAGAGAACCAAGCTGAGAATCTGCATTTTGTGTATTTAATGCATCTAAATAATGAAGGTTATATAGCCATAATTTAGACTTATCGGGACTATTCCAATCATCAACTGATGTTAGAACTCCCGACTCATTGAGGAAGCAAAACTCACCCTCTTTTACCATAGGCGATGCTTGCCATTGAGGTGCACTCCAACTACTTTGCCACTGTCTTGCTTGTGCCTGAACTGGCATTGGAGATGTAGAAACATTACGCCACCGATAATACAAGCGGTAAACAATTTGCTTTACCTTCAAGTATCTAACTGTATGAAACAGTCTTAACAGGTAGTTCATTTTTGCAATCGTAATGACTCTGCGATTTCAATGCTTATTCGACTCACTTCCATGATTTCCTCATAGGGAATTGGACTTTTTTTACCATCGCGAATAGCATGAACAAACTGTTGGGCACATTCAGACTGACCTTTATTTTGCTTCCACAATTTAAGTGTATTGAAGCCTCGCCAACCAAAACCTTTTAAGACACGGAAATTATCCATTTGTAATACGGCATCACCGCAAAAAACTTCTACACGCTCTTTAGGAAAAGCTTTGCCACCATTTGCAAGATAATGAATCGTACCAAAAGAACCATCGGCAAATGTTAAGCTAATGCTCACTTTATCATCCTGAATATCTACACCAGATGTGTGTCCGATCATCGTCGCATGATGCCCAGTGATTGGATGACCGATCATAAAACGCATTAAATCAATAAAATGGCAGCCTTCGCCGATAATGCGCCCACCACCCACTGTTTTATCTTGTGTCCAATGATCCGCTGGAATAGCGCCCGCATTAACGGTGATAATAAATGTTTTAGGCTCCGGACGAACCTCTAACAATTGTTTCATTTTAACTACGTGTGGTGCACAACGTCGATTAAAACCAATCATAAGGCTCTGTTGCTCAGTCGCTTGATAAGCTGAATCGATTTCAACTAATTCATCTAGCGTCAATGCTAGTGGTTTTTCTACAAATACATTCTTTCCAGCCTGTAAACCAGCAATCACTTGGGCAGCATGGGCATCATGCCTCGTTGCAATAACAACGGTATTAATGTTTGAGTTTGACCACACGGTTTCTTCATCGGTAGCTGCCGTATTAAAACCCGCTTTATTACCGTGATGAACGCCACTGACCCCACCACTACTCACTAAAGTTTCTAGGCTTACGCCCGCTTCTTTAAAGGCAGGAATTAGAATACGTGAGGCATAATTACCCGCACCAATAAAACCAACAACAGGTGTTGTTGGTTGAGTAGTTACTGATGACTGATTGTTTAGCTTAACCAGAGAAGTGCGCAGCTTAGTTTCTTCCTGAACAGGATAATGTAATACAATACCCAGAGCAGCTTGGTTATCTAATTGCTGATAAGCATCAATGGCCTCATCAATACTGTAACGGTGAGTAATCAATGATTTAACATCCAACATACCGCTAGCCATAAGGTCGAGTACAGCTTCAAAATTTCGTTGTTCTGTCCAGCGAACAAAACCTACCGGATAATCCTGACCTTTTTCTTCATAAGTAGAATCATATCGACCCGGACCATAGGAAGCAGAAACTTGAAATGTAATTTCTTTTTTAAAGAAGTCATCTCGGCGCAAGTTAAGGCCCACTACTCCGACTAAAACAACTCGCCCACGCTTACGACACATTTCGGCCGCTTGATGCATCACTTCATCGCTTTTCGTTGAAGCTGCTACTAGCACACCATCAACACCACGCCCTCTCGAGAATGCATTCGCAACTGCAATAGGGTCCTGGCCTTGAGAAAGATCAACAATTTCAGCGCCAAATTGACGAGCCAATTCACAGCGTTTACTATTAAAATCGATACCAAGTACACGACAACCATTGGCGCGAAGCATTTGTACACACAGTAAACCAATCAAGCCAAGACCAGAAACAACAATAGTTTCCCCCAGAGTTGGTTTAATCAAACGAATGCCTTGCAAACCGATTGCCGCAAGAACTGTAAATGCTGCAGACTCGTCATCAACTGAATCTGGAATTTTGGCACATAAATTTTTAGGTACACGCACTACTTCCGCATGATTGCCATTAGATACAATACGATCACCAATTTCGAAGCCATCTACGCCACTTTCTAATACAACGCCTGCATTGCAATAACCCAGTGGCAACGGTTGATCTAATTTAGAACGAACTGTATCAACCGTTTGTAACAAACCATCGGTCTTCACTTTATCAATAACTTGCTTAACTTTATCGGGCTGTTGGCGCGCCTTATCCAGCATATTTGCTTTACCAAAATCAACTAACATACGCTCTGTTCCGCCAGAAACCAACGTTGAGCGAGAAGCAATTAATACATTACCCGTTGTATTTTTCGGACAAGGAACTTCGGTTAAAATAGTTTCACCGTTAGCGAGGCTTTGAAGTATTTGTTTCATTATCGATGAGTCTTTTATTAATAATAATATGACAAGAAATTATAGTAGTGTTGCTAAAGTGGCTACGATACGATCGCCGGTTTTACCGTCCCATTTTTCAGGTATAGTACCACTCTTCCACTGTCCCGCAAAAAGACGATCTAAAGCGGGGCCTAAGGCAGCGGGATCGGTACCGAGCAATTCATTAGTGCCAGTAGTAATTGTTTCTGGGCGTTCAGTAGAATCTCGCAGTGTCATGCATGGAACACCTAATACAGTAGTTTCTTCTGTTATCCCCCCAGAATCGGTAATTACTGCCTTCGCATTTTTCACGAGGTAATTAAATTCCAGATAACGCTGCGGTTCAACAAAGTGTATAGTAGAGGGCAAATCATTAAATTTTTCTAAAGTTTTAGCCGTGCGCGGGTGCACTGGAAATATCACAGGTAAACCTCGAACATGTTCACCAATAGCATGCAGCAACTGAATAAAACTATCACCTTGATCAACATTCGCCGGACGATGTAAGGTCAAAACGAAATAATTGTCCGCAGTCAATAATTTCTCATTCCAGAAAGTGGGCGGTTGTAGTTTAGATGCATTGTGCAACAATGTATCAATCATTGTATTACCGACAAAAAAGATAGACTCTTCTGAAACACCAGCATTACGCAAATTGCTATTAGCAACATCGCTGGTTGTAAAGAAATAGTTAGTAATTGAGTCTGTTACTAAGCGATTTATTTCCTCTGGCATTGTCCAATCCTCTGAACGAATACCCGCTTCTACATGTGCTACAGGAATATGCAATTTTTGAGAAACAATAGCACAGGCCATCGTAGAAGTTACATCGCCAACAACAAGACAAAGCTGACTAGGTGATTCTGTTAATAGCTTTTCATAGCGTTTCATAATTTCAGACGTTTGTTCGGCTTGAGTACCCGAACCAACTTCAAGATTAACATCTGGCGTAGGGATACCTAGTTGTGTAAAAAAATCTCCTGACATTCGGGCATCATAGTGCTGACCTGTATGCACTAGTCTATATTGTAACTTTCCACCTTTTGCTTGGTGTGCATGTATGGCGCGAACAATAGACGCTATCTTCATAAAGTTAGGTCGCGCTCCTGCAATAAGATCAATTAACATGATTATTGTCTAAGAATTATTTATTGGTTTAACCGTATTAATAAACCGGTTCTGTTTAGTTTGTGATAACACCATGGCTTCAATGTGTAGCATTAAGCGAGTTGAAAACTCTATCTCATTCCATTGACGTTTTTTTCCGGATGTAAATGGTTGCAAGACTGTTGAGTTATGGCCATTATTTTTAGGCCAATGACGATATTTTTTATAAATATCATCTTTCCATATTTTTGTGGTACGAAAATCATCTATCTTTGCAATAACATCACCTTGCTGGAAGTTAATTGTTTCATTAACTCCTTCGAAGGGTTCACTGCGTGATGTAAATGTCATTGTGATAAGGTCGTGTCGGGGTGATACCATAGAAACAACAATATTATCGCTAGGCATATTTAAATCACTATAAGACACCGATATATCAAGAAACTCTGGTTGCTCTTCTGCCCAGAAGAGCATATAACTTGCTAAATCAATCCAATGACCTACATTAGACACCACACGCGTACCTTCTGAAGGGTCACGATACCAATGATCTGCAGGTATAAAATGCCCAGAAATAAAACAAGATAGCGTAAAAGGTAACTCTTTATTATGGGTAGTATATTTTTCAACAAGCTTAATCGCTGGTGAATGTGGACGATTATAACCAACATAAACCGCTTGACCCGACTGATTAACCACTTGTGCAAGCTTATCTAACTGTTCTGTATTAATAGAGACGGGTTTTTCAATAAAAACATCGCAACCGTACTGTAAAAAATTAATTGCATAGTCTGTGTGAGTTGCATGGTTACTAGAGATATACACCAAGTCTGGCAATGTCACATCTTTTTTATTCGGGGTGTATTCAGCACCCACATCAACTGCACCATAAGCAGTTGCTAAGGATGATGATGCTTTCTCATCAATATCAAGTGCAAACACAATTCGACTATTACTGGACGCTGTTAAAAAGTATGCTAATGAAGAAAAAGCATGATGTCCGCAACCAATTAAACCAATACGCTTCCCTGATCGTGAGTAAAATGGAAACTTTAACAATAACCACAGTTTGAATTTAGGCCTGAGTCGTCCTAATACTTTAGTTAACGTACGAAAAATTCCGTATATACCGATATATCGAAGTGTTTTTTTTAGTGGTTTATTCATAATTAATCACTACACACTATGCATATTTTTTAGCATTAAATTCAAGCAACATAATAATTGCCCAAAGTAATGGATGTACATTGCGCATTCCTGACTTATGTAGCTGATAGAGCTCTCTAACCGCAGACTGCTGTAAAGGTAAGCCTTCATAATATTGAGGGTTATCGATACGTTCTTTTGCCCAATCGGAAAGTTCATTACGCAACCAACCATCAATTGGCACACCAAAACCTCTCTTGGGGCGATCCATAATCGATTGTGGCACATAGCGGTAAGCAAGCTGTCTTAATAAGTATTTGTTCGTAGAACCTCGTAGCTTCCAACGAACAGGAAGTCGCATACTCCACTCAACAACTTCACGCGCTAATATGGGCGCACGAGATTCTAATGAGAAAGCCATACTTGCCACATCGGTTTTTTGTAGATAATCATCATTCAAGGTGTATTGCATATCCAGTCTCATACCCTCTTCACTGGCATGTAGACCTTTAGGGAATTGCTTTGCGCGGTGCTCGAATAAATCTCTTAAACTGTGAGTTTCTTGTAGAAGATTATCATTCAAAATATCTCTGAAATCTTTAGCAATACTTCGTGAAAAGGCAAATGCTCTAGCAGAATTAGACTGCTGTAATGCTGCACGCATCAATTGAAAATTATGCTTTGGTACTGTTCCTACCAAACCTGCAACAGTATGGCGCATCCAGTCTGGTAATGAGAAAAACGGACTCATCATCTTAGCAATACGGTAATAATGATAACCACCAAATAATTCATCGCCACCGTCGCCCGTCATACTTACGGTGACTTGCTGTCTTGCAAGGCGGGAAACCGCCATGGTAGGAAAAGCTGCGCTATCAAAAAATGGTTCATCATAATGCTCTAAGAAATTTGGCATTAAATCCAGTAGGCGGTTAACTTGTAACTGTTCACAATGATGTTCTGTTTGCAAATGCTCAGCAACAACTTGTGCATGCTGGCTTTCATCATAGGCTTTTACATCAAAACCAATGGTAAACGTTTTTATTGGGTTTCTTGATTGCTTAGCCATCATCGCAACCATTAAAGTACTATCAATACCTCCAGATAAAAATGCCCCTAATGGCACATCACTTGCCATAAGCATAGCAACGTTACGGCTTAAAATTTCATCTAACTCATCCAGAAGGTCATCTTCTTTACGATGATTCCATGCATGCTCTGGTTCTATATCACTGTAATTCCAATAGTGTTTGATTTCGATGCCATTATCATCTGCGGTTAAATAATGTGCTGCAGGTAATTTTTTAACATCTTTATAAACAGAATATGGAGCCGGAATATAACCAGACTCAAGAAATAACCTTAATGCCTGCTCATCATAATCATTCGACAACTCTGGAAATAAAGTAAACAATTGTGACGGACGAGATGAAAAACCAAAGCAGCGTATACCTGCGTGATAATAAAACGGCTTTTCTCCCATTCTGTCTCTTGCCGCAAACAACTTTCTTTCTTTTCTATCCCATATAGAAAAGGCAAACATTCCATCGATACGATCAAGTAAATCTTCACCCCAAACGAGCCAAGATTCGAGTAATACTTCCGTATCGCTATGTCCACGCCAATCAATTTTATTCGATGAAAGCGTCTTTTTTAACTCTTCGAAATTATAAATCTCACCATTAAAAACGCAGACATAGCGCCCATCCATAGATAAAATTGGCTGATGACCGGCTTCCGTTAGGTCATGAATAGATAAGCGCCTGTGTGCAAAACCACACCCTTCTTCATTCCAGTAGCCGACATCGTCAGGACCACGATGATGTAATGACTCCGCGGCTATTTGTAAATGTTTATCATCTACATAATGCCCATTAAAGTTAATACGCCCAACAATACCACACATCAGTTATCAACCTTATTTTTTACCACGGCCGACAACGCCATTATCACCATAAAAAACATCTACTTCTTTAAAACCAGCCTGCTTAAACCATGCTTCTACGGTTTTCTTTGTCTTTGGATGATCATGTGCAGGAGAATACATATCCAATGTATCCAGAATTGCCCATTGTTCATTGATTTCTTTAGTTAAACCTAAATGAGAAAATTCAACAATAGGAACTAGTCGAGCACCCGCTCGCCCTAAACACTTTCTAAGGAATTTTGCAGCAGGAATCAATTTTGGTGCTACTCTAGAAATTAATCGGTATAACTTTTCTCTATCCATACGCATAGTTAACGGGCGCAAAATATACTTCCAATGCAAGTAGTGATACCAACTCTGGGTATAAATATCGATATAAAGATAACCACCCTCTTTAACTTTAGATGCTAAGCTAAAAAATGCTTTTTCAGGGTCAGGCGTGTGCTGTATTACACCCAAACAAAACACATGATCAAAAATTTTATCTGCAAAAGGCATGTTGAATATATTCCCTTGAAACAGGGTCAAATTTTCTGCCGAGCCGTTATTTTTTGCATTGGCATCAACTGCTCGAGAATAGTCGAAAGAATACAGATCGGCTTTTGTTTTTACCAATACCTCTGTAAATCGACCAGCACCAGACCCTGCTTCAAGTATCGTTTGCCCACTTAAATCTGTTGTTTCATTCCAGTGCGTCACCGCATATAAGCGTTTAGTCGAAATAGGTAAACCGGTATAGCTATCTAGTTGAGTTTTTCGATGAATATTCCATTGATAACCAAAAGATTCACTATAATTATCTATTTCTGTAATTCTCGGTATATCTTCTAATATTGGAAATCTTTGCGGACAAGAATCACAAATTAACTCTTTCTCGTCTTGCGCCACTGAAAAGTTACTAGAACAACAAGTGGTACATAAAAATTCTATTTTTTTGTTTTGACTATTACTCATAAAAAACTTTCACCATAATTAATCATCATTCGATAGCGCAGCAAACGTCCAATAATTGTTTAATAAATAATTATTGGACGCGACAATGATGAACATTGCTATTTGACCATACATATACCACCAGCCTAATATATGTGTTGTTACATACATAATCGAAAGATTAAGAAATAAACCTATACCAGTAACCACCATATAACGTAAACATGCCGTACGATGATCATTTTTAGAACGAAAAATCCAACGGTGGCTTAGTAAATAGGAGGGAATAAATACTGGGATAAAACTCAAAAAAGAGGCCAACACAGGATCAAATGCAAGCTTTTCAACCATACAAGCAAGCAGCAGCAGATAGACAAGATAACCGCCAGCACCGACTAAACCATACTGAATGATCGACCTCAGTTGCATATACTTAACGCTTGCGTGCTATAACATACATAATATCGTACATGTTGCTATAAATATCCTAATTGGTCACACGGGTTTTTTTCAAAAAGTTATACAACCATGAAAAGTTGGAACGTAACGTTAAAATATTGTATGCAATATTGTCGACACTGCGATAGAAGCCAAAATGCTCTACATGAATAACATCATACCCATAGCGATCAAGCAATTGCGTAAGTGTGTTCACTGAAAAATAATGTGCATGTGTCGGCGGGTGAATTAAACGACATTTGTTTTTTCTCCAACGAGCTACACGACTATCGATATCACCAGTAGTTACCGTTAACAAGCCACCTGATGACATATTTTCACCGAGCTTTTCAATATACTTATCAGGTGCACGCAAATGCTCGATAGTGTCCCAAAGACAAGCTACGTCAAACTGCTTATTCTCAAAATACCACTCTAATAAATCGGGTTTATACGCATTCAAGCCTAATTGATCACGCGCATATTCAACACCTGCTGGAGTAACATCAACACCAGAAACATGGCTAAATTCTTTCTCGGCCATTTCAAGAAAAAAACTATAAGCGCAACCAACTTCTACTACTGACTGATGACGATTTGGGTCTATATACTTTTTTAACACTTCCAAACGTTTGGAAAAATTTTTTTCTAATACCTTCTTGTCAGTTAAATAATCCGAATATTCTTCACCCTTAAAATAATCAGAATGGTATAGCACTTCGAATTCTGCCTGTATCATATCAACATCAGCATATATATTCACAATCACAACAACTCACAATACCTGTATACAACGCAGTAGATTTTTCAGAATCACAAATAATACAACGATTAGTCAATGTTAATACATTCCTCAACCAGGTATAAAGGACGGGCTTTCACCTCATCAAATATAGCCCCTATATACTCTCCAATGATTCCCATAAACAACAACTGAATGCCGCCAAAGATGGAAATCAAAATACTTATTGTGGTCCAACCAGATGGAATTTGGTCATTTACAAAGTAACTACCTAAAATAAAAACACCAAATAACATTCCTAAAAATGATACCAATAAACCTAACATAACGGCATATTGCAACGGCTTTTTACTAAATGAAACGATACCAGCAGAAGCAAACCTGATCATTCTTGACCAGTTATATTTACTTTCACCTTCAGCCCTTACACTAGGCTCATAACCAATACCATGACGATTAAAGCCTACCCAACTAAACAAACCTCGTAAAAACTGATTACGCTCACGAATATTATGTTTAAACACATTAGCTACTCGACGCGAGATAAGACGGTAGTCAGCTTCACCCTGCGCTAGCGGAATATCAGATAAGACATTCATCAAGCGATAAAAGCCTCTAGAACCTATACGCTTTAGAGCACTGTTATCTTTAGGTTCTTTTCTGATGGTATAGACGACATCATTACCTTTCTCATAGGCATCTAATAGCTGGGGAATCAGTCCTGGTGGATGCTGTAAATCTGCATCCATCATGATGATGGCATCGCTATCACAATGGTCTATACCTGCAACCAGTGACATTTGGTGACCAAAACGATTACTCAGTAGCAACACTTGAACTCGTTTATCTTTCTGCGCTAAACGACCAAGAATATCAAAGGTATTATCTGTACCACGATCCATTACATAGAGAATCCGCCACTGATAACGATCTTCCACACTCTCTAATACCGAACTCAGTGCTTGATGAAACAACTCAATCACATCTTGCTCATTATAAACGGGGCAAATAATCTGTAAGCTAGGTAAATTTTTTGGTTCCATCAAGATAATTCTAACATTTGTTTTATTGAAGATTGCCAAGAGATAAACTCGTACGGCCCCACCAATCGTAGCAACTCGCTATTGTCGCCATAATGCGTTTTTATATCAACCTTTCTTATGCGTCCTGATTCAGACTTTACTGAAATATCGAGCTGTGTAACTTCAAGCATATAATCAATCATAGTTCTCAATGACAGTGCCTTGTTAGAACAAATATTAATAGTTTGGCCGTTGAGCTGATCAAGATTGATCAATTGCCAACAAATATTCACCACATCTTGAACGTCGACAAAGTCACGGTAAATATCAATATTTCCAGTATACAACGTGCCTTCGTCGCCTCTTCTAACCATTTCTTTTATTTGTGATACAAAACTCCCAATAGCCATGTAGGAAGGCATGCCCTTACCTAATATCGTAAAGGGTCGTACGACCAATATATGACCACCTCTATGAGCCCAAGATGTTGCACAGTGCGTTTGTGCTAGCTTACTAATACCATAATCATTATACGGCTGGCAGACAGAATGCTCATTGAGTGGCAAATGTGTTTCTTCAACTAAACCATATTCAGCAGCACTACCAAACATGAGGCATTTTATTTTATCCTGCAATCCGGCTATACTAATAGCTTCAAGAATATCTGTCCCAAGGCAAGCATTAATCGTCAATGCTTGACGTATATTTGTCGTTTGGGAAGAACCCGCCAAATGAAACAAATAATCTGGTTGAATATCTTCTATAAGAGAAACAAAAGTTTCTTTTTGCCATGGATTCTGTAAGTCGTAATGCTTTTGACTCGCCGCAACGGTAGTACGGCCCAGCGTAAATACTTCTACATTTTTTTCAATCAAAAAATCTATAAGGTGAGCACCAACAAAACCAGATGCACCTGTAAGTAACGCTTTCATTTTTAATCTTTTAGGAACATTGATCGATTGGATTCAAAAATATCCGTAGCACGCTGATAATCATCAATGCGTCCTATGTCCAACCAGTCGCAATCTTGCTGGTGGCAAACAACTCGTTGACCCGATTGAGCAAGCTGCATCATTAAATCAGGAAGATCAAGGTACTCCCCTGTTTTGACTATTTTACTAAGAGCTTGTTTATTTAACACATTGATACCCATACTCACATCATAATCATAAGAGGGTTTTTCTCGATAACCTAACAAACAATTATCTTCGTTATAATCAACAACACCATAATCTATATTAACAGTTCTTCGATGCAAGGAAATTGTTGCTGCAGACTCTGTAGCAATATGCTCATGGAAGAGCTTCGAATAATCTAAAGTTGTCAGTAAGTCACCATTCATAACAAGAAAATCATCTTCAAGACGATCCATCGCTAACGCAATGGGGCCTGCGGTGCCTAGTGGTTTATCCTCAAAGGAATAACTGATCGACAAGTCATAACGCTCACCATTTTGAAAAAAGGATTCAAACAAATGGTGCATATAGCCTACTGCCAAAATAACAGAAGCCACTCCAGACGACTTTAATTGCCTTAATATAATTTCTAAAATTGGCATATCGCCAATTGGCATCAGCGGTTTAGGTAAGACTGTTGTATATGGCCGAAGGCGAGCGCCCTTACCACCGGCTAATATTAATGCCTGCATATTGTTTCTATATCCTTTACATTTACTTTTTAAAACTTTTAATATCTTTCAAAGCCAAACTATAAATCGTTAATTGCTATCCAAAATTAATAATAACTTATTACCATTATGAACGACTTGTAATACATTTTGATTTAATTGTATTGACAGGTAACGCAAGCCTACTGCTCTTTCTAACCAAAATATATGCGTATTTATTTTCTCTTCTACACCTGAAACAATCACTGCATTACGATATCTTAATATTTCTTTTTGCTGTACCTTACCGGCAACATTTTGCCAATGATTTAATTCTTCCTTTAAACCTGCATAATAGCCATATTGAATCAACGATAAACTTATTATTGAAAAAAACAGTAAAATTTTAATTATCCATTTTATATACAACTCAGAAAAAAAGGACAACCATAAGATAAAAAAACCAAATGCCGCAACACCTAAGCCAATAGACGGAAGCATTAAAGTATATGGAGGAATATTTACTTTATTATAAACAAAAAATGGAGCCAACGTTACCACAACCCATAAACCTCCAATAACCAAACATAACCATGCAGTTTGGTTGTTCATAGAAGGAACTAAATTCGGTATAAAAAAAACACAAAACCCTAACATTAGAATTGCAGACATCATTATGTAGCCTGAAGCGCCGGCCATTATCAAACTGTTAAAGGAATAAATAATGCTATCCGATAAAAATTTAACGCCTCGTCCTAGGCGACCTAGAAAACTCCACAATCTTCCAGAGATTACTTTATTAACACTCACTTTTTTTTGTACAATATCATTATATTCTTTAGCGAATACACGGACATCTAAATCAGCTGGAAAAATATCGATGGAAGATGATCCGTCAAGAGATAGACTATCTAAAACATCACTCTCAAATGTACCACCAAGAGCAATTTTTTCTTGTGATGCAATACTAACGTTCCCATTAACGCTCTTTAAACTAACTAGTTTAGGGTTACTATCTGAAGAAAGGTATGACACCAAAAAAATGAGAGAAATTATCCCTAAAATCATTAAAGGAACAATTATCTTTTTTACCACTTCTTTCCAGTTACTGCTATAAACAGCAAAAATTATTAAAAGACCAATGACTGCGGCTAATCCAAGCAATTGTTCATAGCTAAACAATAATAACAGCCAAGCAACTGATAAGAGAAAAAATATACCATACGACTGTTGAATAGCCGCGTTTAATAGAGGACGAATAATTACAACCGTAAACAATGTTGCAAAGACCATCATGAAACTAGAAATTTGCCAATATACCGTTGGATTAAATGGAAAAAACAAGAAAAATAATGCAACAAAAGTACCTGCAGAAACACTGCCAGTTAATTTAAAAACTTCTCGGCATAATACTAATGATAATATCAAATAGCATAACTGATACCCCAGATAGAGTAAAAAAGAATTCTCTGGAAACAAGGCATAGTAGATATATAAAAGGGTAATACCAACTGGCCGATATGACCAACCATACTCATTTAACCAATGAGCGATCGCCCCTTCAAGAGAAAGTGCTTCCATCGCTTGGTATGCATTAACATCATCACCATACAGGCCGGGTTCACCCAGAAGAAAAAGCGGTAGCATTAACACGATGGAAGAAAGCACCAACCAGAGATAAGGTCTTGTCAACCATTGTTGAATTTTATTAAACAAACTCTATTCCTTATTAAGAAGATTTACCAAAAATTTTTCGATATCCTTTGGGTATGAAAAATTACACCCTCTATAACGCCAAAACCAAGGATCTAACTTCAACGTAGCGAAAACATTTTTGACTAATGCGATTAATTCGATATTTCTTAGGTTCTGTCTGGCTCGATATAGGTGTTGCTTGGCTCCTATCTGATTCTGAAAATACATATTATCAAACCACTGATTAAATGATTCTTTCGCACTTTCCCACAAACCGCCATTCAACTCCATTATACCAACTTGACCATGCTGTTTCTGGTAATAATTAACAAGTCCCATCACACCATACCTCATTTGTAATGCTTGTTGATCTTGCTTGCCCCAAGAATCCGCATGGCTTCTTAATTGAATCAGCGGCCGCTCATAACCTTGAACTTTACCACCAGCTAATATCAACGCCAAATAGAAGTTATAGTCAATTGATTTTTCACAACGCCAATTATATCCACCCATCTCTACAGCTAATTGACGACGATACATGACACTCGAGTGAGGAAAAGGATTTAATGATATAAGAGAAGCAAGAATATTCTCGTGTGTAACAGGGAATGTTGTTACACCTATTTTATTTCCCGATATATCTATTAATTCTGCATTACTATATACCAAAGTAATTTGGGGATTATTAATTAGCTGCTTATATTGATGCGATAAACGTTGTTTAAAACAGCAATCATCAGCATCAAGAATGGCTATATAATCACCTCTTGCAGCATTGAGCCCGACATTTAAGGCCTCAACACGCCCCATACGTCCTGGCTTTTGTAAGCAAATTCGTGAGTCATCATAATCAGAAATAATAGAACACGAATTGTCATCACTGCCATCATCTATAAGAATATATTCATAATCTTCAAAATCTTGCTGAAGCACGCTATCTATAGTTTGGTTTAATGTATCCGCTGCATTAAAAAATGTAGTAATTATCGAAATTTTAGGCATCTTTTAATTCATCATCGCTTGGATCAATTACGTCAAATGTTAACTTGATTGTTGATAATTGATGTTCTGAATCACTGTGCCAGTATAATCGAGTTGTTTGGCACTGTTCGCCATAACGCGGAAAAAAAGTACTCGGCTCTAGTCGTAAAGTCGAAGAACCTTCAATAAAGATATTTACTACAATATCACTTATCTTTAACAATAGATGTTTTGCACTTTGCTGTTCAACGACCGCTTCAGGTGAAAAATAAAGATAACCTTCGACTAGACCTATATTATTTATTTCGTCTGTTACACTCACTGAACTTGGTGAGGTTATGGTTAATTCACGCGTCCAATTAATTCGAGCATGATGCAATAACGACCAGCAGATGGAATTGTGATGATTATCACTATAGCAATCCGCTTTACGCCGCGCACTACCACTAATGATAGATGCCCAACCATGTCCGGCAGGCAGTGCGCTCTGTCCATTTAATATAATGGTATTATGCATCTCCGCACTAGTACCTTTTTCTCGATCAACATTCCCAGCTTGATAATCTAATCGACCAACATCAATGACAATAGGAAAGCCATTGTAGTATAAACAGTAACTCCCGAAGTCATTATGTCCATGTCCAACTGGATATTCATTTTTATCAGGGTGTGAGAAGGCCACCATATACCACTGATTTTTTATGTGTGTTAGCCAACCATCACGATCCGATAAAGTGGTACATATCGGTGTCGATCTATTCCATAAGGTATTCCAATTTGCTTTTAATTTTTCCGAACAAGGGCTAAACCAGTCAAAAGGAGCATCAGGTGATACATCACCAATACGGGGCATATCATCTAACTTTTTCAAATAACTCGGTAGTAACTGCTGGCTAGCAGCTACCATTTTCTCAGGCAGATCATCCAGCCATTCTATAAAGGATTGATCATCGGTAATTTGTGCTATCTTTTCAATTTCTAGAATGCTGCGCGTCAATAACCACTGATAATGTGAAGATGCCTCACGTAAAAAGCCACCACCACCTACCATTACTGGCACATGGATTTTCAATACTTTTCGTCCAAGCTCACTTATAACTTCTCTATCAAGAAACTGGCCGGCAATATATAGTGCACGCGCGTTATTCAGAATATGGTTATTGACTATGCCACTCGCTGGATATTCTAGATTGGCGACCAAAAATACTACATGACGCTGAATAGCGCTTAACCACTGGCTAGCAAGTTCAACTTGGTCTTTTTGTGGCGCCAATATCTGCCAACAAACAATCCAATTACATAATCGTTCTGATACGGTATATGGTTGCCAAACAAGTTCAGATGTTGTGTTATCGAATTCATTCAACCACTGCGCTATGATTTCCAACATTTTAGATCGATCAGCTTCGTCAATACCTATAGCGAGCTTCTCAACAAAATAATGAAAGCGATGGCTAGACTGAACAACTTCTGGATCAATATCCTTTTTATCAAGTGAACGCCATAATGCAGATAATTGGGAAAGATCACACTTAGCACCAGCACAATTTATCTCAAAATCGACACCAGAAGCGATATGTTTAAGGTTATAAAAATTCCATTCCTTGGGCATACTGACAGGAACTAAGGGACTCTTTTTCAATTCATTATACTGTGCACGAATTGATACAGGATAGTATGCTGGATGGTACATACCACGCAAACGCAACCTTATACGCGTCCGTAATGGCCTCAGAAAAACCAACAGTATAATGCTGTACCAATACTGCGGTTTGAGGCCGCATTCTTTCACTAGATGTAAAAGCAATTTTTTTCCTAAGTGATTTGATTTAATTTAGTAAAGAAATATCACAAAAAATCATCTTCAGGAAATTTTATTTCTTTAGTCGGGCAAGCTAAACGTCGATAACCGTCAATCAAAGCTGAGCTTTGAACCATATATTTAACATTGAAAAATAACATTACTGGACCAAGAATTCCTATATACATTAGCCAAATAAAACGATAATCTAATATAAACAGTTCTTTATAATCTACACCAAATAAAGATAATAGAAGATCTATGGCGGCTACTAATATAAGCAATAGCGGAACCCAATGATCCTGTAAAGGGGCTAAAAATAAAAACCGCACACGACGATACAGCAATGAACCCGTTTGCTTTTTGGCAGTAGATCCTTTATCATCAGAAGCAGACTCGCATATACCTTCTGATTTCTTTTTAATATCACGCAAACGTGTCCAGCAAATAACCGTCCAACCGGCATTCTGTACCGTTTTGTCAAGAATAGGAATCACTACCGCCAATAAACCAATTAACATTAGCCATAAAGACTGAAAGTAGACTGCACTAGCCAAGAAAAGACCAACAACAAATGAGGTAGAAGAAATAAAGTGCATATACCAATCCAAATAATGGCCGGCCACACCCGATTGTTTACGGTAACGAGCCACTTCACCATCGCTCATATCTAAAATTGCGAACACGTGGAACAAAACAGCGCCCAACAACACCAGCCATTTTGAATCACTGGATAATAAAACGCCGCCAATGATTGCAACCGCACCGGAAAGAACGGTAACTTGATTTGCCGACATTCTTAACAGCAAACATAGCCATGTAAAATAAATAGATAGGCGATAATATACACTTGACAAAAAATCAGTATAAATTGCTGGTCGTGTTGATTGGCATATTGCTCTTAATTCTTTAATGGATTCCATATTATAAATCTATCTTTTTTACAAAATGATCTACTTTTGCACGCACATCGTTAATATCGGGATGAAAATCAATTTCAGCCCAATCATTTGAGTCGATAAAGCAGTTATTGACCGTAATACCGCTATCCATAATTTTTTGTAGTGCTTGCAAATAAAAGCGCTGGTGATTTTCAGGCTCTCTCAACATATCATCTAATGTATTTCTTAAAATACTAAGACCTAAAGCACTATATTTAATAATACCAATAGATTCACCGGTAGCTTTTTCAACGTCTAAATCTTTACCGACAGAATAGACTCTATTACCTTCATGAATAACCAACATATCATCGCTGTCATAGCTATCTTTGATACTTGTTGTCATTACAATTTCACCAGGAGCACCTATAAGAGCTTCAATAACACTAGGTTTAAAAACATCATCACCATTGATAGATATACATTCGGAGTCAATCAATAATGATGCTAACCATACAGAAACAATATTATTCGATGTATCGTAAAAAGGGTTGTGAACAATTTCAATTTCCATTCCAGAAAAATCTAAACCATCTATTTTTGCACGCACCTGTTCAATACGATAACCTGCAACAATAAATACTTTTGTTATTCCACATTTTTGTAGTGCATCTAACTGGCTTTCCAATACAGTCTTACCTTTACCAATATCAATAAGACATTTTGGTGTATTAGCAGTCAGAGGGTACATTCTTGTTCCCTTACCTGCAGAAATCAATATTGCTATCATATTAAATACCTTTCCTCATCATTTTATAATCATTTATTCTTTTGAACATCTAGCGTAAATACGATGACCAAACTTTTCTTCTTTCAAACAAAAAACACCTTTCATACGTTTAAACAAATCGCTGTGTATAAAGCCACGATCAACAATGTTCTGAATTTCTCCTTCTCGTAATTTTTTATCAATATCGCGCACATCTACTCCCATATAATTACATTTCCAATTATATTTGTTTGCTAGAGAAACCGCATAATAACTGAAAAAGTCAGGCCACAAGTTCATTTCTGTACCTGCAACATGTTTAGCTTTTAAATATGGTGAAATCCCATTATTTCCAACTAAGACCACATCATCGACAGACGACATAGCATTAACTATTGATGCGGCACCCTTGATATTATAGAGTGAATTTGCATAACTACTTTCAACATATCCTAAGCGCTTGAATATGGCATAAGTCGGGTTTTCATACCAGTATCGCGGTTTTCCAAAAACGAAGTTTTGCATAACCAAAAGTATAAACAAAACGATAAAAATCGGTTTATTATTTTTTACAGAGCAATCGGCATACGGTCTTAATAAACATGATATACCCACTAATGCAATCATGCTTAAAAAAAAGTATGACTGATAAAAATAACCCGAATAAGCTTGCAGCAAGTATCGAAATAAAAATACCGGTAAAAATACTGCGGCACCATATGTACCCTAACTGAAACCATAGCCCCAAATGCTATTCCAGGAATCAAAGCTAAGACAACAATGGTGTTAGAAATCGCTTTTTCATTTCGTGCTTCCTGATTCTTCTTCCATATAGTAAGCGCACTGACGACAGCAATCAACATGAACGCATTTGAAACTGAATGATGTGATATCAGCACACCATAGAAAATAATAAAGGGATTAAAAATATATAAAATCAACCATATCAATGGTATGTAGTAACGATTAAAATAAATTCTCAAAAATACATACACAGCAACAACTGATATTACACTCAATAAAATGCCTAATATTCTTCCGGATTCATACCCAATACCAGCAACATTCATCCACATTACATGAAGGATATAAAAAATATTTCCCGCTGGACCGGGATGTATATCAACCCAAGGAATACGCCCGGAATAGATTTCAGTTGCCACTAGATAATATTTAGCTTCGTCCGTACCAACGGGTACATTTGATGCCCCCAATATTACATAAAAGATATAAAAAATAATAGCCAATAAGGCGACTAAGTCTACTTTTGCCCAACGATTTTAGAGAGTAGTTGCTGTTCGATTCATGTAAAAATATCCACTATATCGATATATTATAGCTACGAAGCCATTTTTCTAAATTTAACATCATCCAAATGTTAATACTGGTTTGCGCATTCATATTTTTAGCTGTTAATAATTTTTTTAACGACTTAGCCTGAAATAAATCACGACTACGAGCATCTGCACCTAATAAATATTCTGTCGCATAATCACGTAATGAACCCGACATCCATTTTGCTAAAGGTACAGGAAAACCTACCTTACGCCTTTGAGAAATAGCTTTAGGCAAGGCATTTGAAAATTTCTTTCTGAGAATATATTTTGTAATATCGTGTTTTTCACTAATCTGATTACTGTTCAATAATGCCGCTTTGTTTTTGTCGTCAACACTACGCCAGTGCATTTTATAATCTATCGGCAAACCATTGACGTATTCAACTAATCTATGGTCTACAAAAGGAACTCGTCCTTCTACTGAAGCTGACATTGTAGCACTGTCGAGTCGACCTAATAAGCCTTCGAGATGAACTCGTTGAAATAACCAAATATATTTATCAGTTAGTGGCATCCCTTCTAAATTCGCCCATAAACCCTCGAAATAATGACGCCTGTAAAGATCACCGTTTAATTTTTCTACAATCTCTGGATTAAACAGCTCTCGCTTTGTTGAGAGTGCCATGTAGGAATACTGTCCTAAAAAGTGATCTAGCCCATCGTTCCAATTAAGTTCAGCATATTTATTCATTAAATTTTTGTGTAATTCATCGGGAATATTTGATTGGCCATATTGTTGTACACGCTCATAATCATAAGCAGAACGAAAAATACGTCCATAACCACCAAATAGTTCATCGGCACCTTCACCAGAAAGTACCACAGTCACATCTTTTTTTAGACGTTTAGATAATACATGCAAAGCAATTTCATTCGGTACCGCTAATGGCGCATCTTTGATTAATAACATCTTTTGCAAACATTCCAAATATTGCTCTGCATCTAAATTTACTTCAGTATGCTCAGTTGCCAAATGTTCTGAAACAGCTCTGGCATAATCGAATTCATTAAAACCTTCCTCAGCAAATCCAATAGAAAATGTTTTAATGGCGTTAGGGTGACGTGATGCCATTTGCTGAACTAAAATACTAGAATCAAGCCCGCCACTTAAAAAAGAACCCACTGGAACATCGGCTAACATACGATATTGTACTGAAGAACCTAGCAATTCTTTAACTTTCTCACTAACAGTTTCAATGTCCGGGTTTTCTTTATCAGTAACAGCATCCAAACTCCAGTAGCGAATAGTACGATGGCCGTTATTTGAAATTATAAGATGTGTTCCTGCTTCAAGTTTTGAAATCCCTTGAAAAAATGAATCCGTACCTAATACTTGGCGGTAACTAAAATAGTCGGAAACTGCCTGGAGGTTAGCTTGTCGTAACTCTGGCAATTGTTCTAAAATTACTTTTGGTTCAGACCCAAAGTACCATGTCGAATCTTTTTCAGCGAAATATAGTGGTTTAATACCCAATCGATCCCGCGAAAGAATTAATTCACCCTTATGTTCATCCCATAACGCTATAGCCCACATCCCGATAAAACGATCAAAACAAGCTAATCCCCAATATTCATAAGCATGTAAGATAACCTCAGTATCGGACTTTGTACGAAAACTAATTCCTACTGTTTTTAATTCTGTACGTAAATCAGCATAATTATAAATTTCACCATTAAAGATAATCCAATTACCATTTGGTGTTTGCATAGGTTGAGCTGCATGATTACTTAAATCAATAATACTCAAGCGCGCATGTGCCAAGAGTACATTACCGCCGCCTGAACATTGGCGAACGGCTACTCCATGTCCATCAGGTCCACGATGGTTAATTTTTTCAATAAGTCGGTTGCCCATCTCATACAGGGAATCAATCGATTTGTTTGAGTTAAATGTTCCTGCTATTCCACACATATTAATTTATTACGTTTTAGTTTGAACGTTATCATTCTGCACATTATTCAATTCTGAAAATGTCCCTTGATGCTGAAGAGATTGGTAATCCCCTTGTTGAATTAACCTTCCCTCTTCAAGCACATAAATACAATCAGCCGCGCGGATAGTTGATAAACGATGAGCGACAACAATAAGCGTATATTCATTTGCAATCGCCTCAATCGCTTCCTGAAAATGTCGTTCTGATTCACTATCTAAGGCACTGGTAGCTTCGTCGAGAACCAGTAGAGCTGGTTTACGAATTAACGCACGCGCAATTGAAATTCGTTGCCGCTGCCCTCCTGACAACTTAGAACCTGATTCCCCTACTTCAGTATCTAATTGCTCTGGAAGGTTTTTAACAAAATTAGCAATTTGTGCAATGGCAAGATAGTGCCATAATTCATCATCTTGGTAATCACCACCAAAACACAAATTTTCACGGATAGTACCCGTGAAAAAAACACTTTCTTGAGGTACAAAACCAATTCTGTTACGGTAACTCTGACGCGTAAACGTGTTCAATGAATTACCATCAACATTAAAGCTGCCCTCTGTAGGCTCAATCAACCCCATTAATATATCTAATATTGTTGATTTCCCACTACCACTACGACCGACGAAAGCAACGAACTCTTTAGCTTTAATATTAAGAGTAATATCGGATAATGCATTTTGCGTTGCAGTCGGGTAACGATAAGAAAGTTGTTGTAGTGATAAACCTTGATGCAGCTCATTGAAAAGGTGATCTCCTTGAGTAGTATCTTCAGCCATTGTGCTGCTGGCTCGCATCATTTCATCAACAGTGGCGAGTGCCGGATGAAAAGCAGAATATGTATGGCACTGTCCTTGAAGCGTTGAAAACTTAGGCATTAAACGAATAATAATAAACAGAAAGACTAACATTATAGAGACAGGAACCTCTAACACCTCAACGGCAACATACAAAATCAAAACCATTGCAATACTAATTATCGCTTGAAGTTCAAAACGCATAAGTGATTGATTTACAATAATACCACGCGCAGCAACACATGAAGATTTGTTTGAAGTTTCCAATTTTTTTGTCGCTACCGGTTCGGTAGAGGTAACCTTTAATAATTTAGATCCACGAATAAAATCAACTAACTGTCGACTATAGCGTGTTTTAACTTCAACAAGATTTTCACCGAGCTTGCGCACTGCACGAATTAAACGGCGAGCTGTAAATGTAGCAAATAATAGCGTTACAGCAGCAATAAGAAACATTTGCCATGAAAGTAACCAAGCAAAAACTGCATAAACAAACAAGTGCACAGTAAAAGCAAAGATATTTAACATTGCAATCAGCGCTTCTGTTCCTCTTTCAGATTCATGTAACAATTGGTTTGCTAAATCACCCGAAGAAAGATCTGATAGATGTTCCCAACGAGAAGCAAATACCACATGACTTGCACGATTACGTAAATCCTCGAGGAAGCGGTAACGAGTATAAGCGATCGCCCTTTCTTGTAAGTGAATAAATAAAAAAGCACTGATCATAGTAAATGTAATTACTACTAATAATGCGCTAAAACTTGGCTCAACTCCCATAAAACGTAAAATATCAGGGAAGATATTAAAGGGCACTGGCATATCATCAACTGATAAATCTCCATTTAAAGTAGAAGCCATAGGCACTAGTGCAGAAACGCCAATACCTTCGACAAAACCAGCTAATAAGATTAATGGCATTAATAAAGCTAAGTTGGGGAGGCGTTTTAATAATGCCCATGAATTTTTAAAGCTAGTTAGCATATAGTCTCTCGTTTTTTATTAAAAACTTGGTCACTAACCTTCTGTATAGCAGACTCAGGATTAAAACAACCTAAATATTTTTCAACAAAGCTTTGGTTGTATTTTGATGGCAAACCGTGGTTTTGATATCTGCTCAAAATGTCGGCCAAATCATGGCGGTTGTTAACTACATAGACTCGCTTCTCTAGATCAGCAAAATATTTCTGATTAACAGGGCTTCCCTTTGGCAAATATAGAACTATCGGAATATCTATCCCTATCGCCATTGACATAACTCTGGTGGAAATTATATCTAACACTAATAAACCAAACTGGCTAAATATTCGTTCAATTGCTCCACCTGCAATTAGTTTTGCCCTATAACGAGAATCGCTTATTTCATCATTAAGCATTTGCATACATTGCCAAGCCACTCTCCATTCGGCAGGATGCACTTTTACGGATAAGTTTAACTTTTTATCATTACAAACATGTAATAGATCACACATAAACGTAAAACGCTCGTGATCGCTAATTACTTTTTGCAGTTCTTTAAAACTAAAATGGGCAGGAGGACCTAGACTATAGAGAATATTTTTTTGTTGTGGATTTTTTTTATAATTTAATTGCGTTCTTGATAAAGGGCCTGATACAACTGTATTAACGGAAGATAGCTTTGCATAAGCAGATACCTCTTCCTCACTATGGATAAATTGTGTACGTTGCAAACTTGCATTGTGCTCTAAATAAGGGTCGAGAATACTGGGAAGCAAAAATTGCTCAGCAATGCCTCCATGCTTAAAGAAAAAAACTGGTATTAACAAACGATTAGCAACTCGGCATAGAACTTCTTCTAAAGCATCCTCGGCACCAATAGAATAAAGTAATGCTGCAGGCTTATTTATCCTCATTCTTTCTTCTAACGCTTTTTCATAGCTATTCAGCTTTAATACGATTTTTCGATAATACTGCTCAAGCCATATATTCAACCAATTATAGTAACGAGGAAGATGTTCGTTAAAAAAGACTTCAGAAATTTTAATGATAGAGTCATCCAACTCTTTTACTTTACTTTCTGAGGTATGATTAGCCTCGTTAATTTCATCATTACGTACCAATATAAAATCCCATTGGGGATTATGGTGTTTAAGCACTTCAACATCATAACCCTGCTGAACCACCCATACTCTGCCGATTTTTTTGTGTAAAGCGTTACTAAACTTACTAATAATAAGTTTAGTACGCCGTTTTAAAATATTGGGTAATCGTTTTAATGTTGACAGCAGTGGTTCACCACCGATCTTTTGACTATAGGCTTCTTTGTTAGAAGCACCTGTTACATGAACGGTTAGACTCGGAAAACCTGCTTTAATAAACCATAGTACATGCGCCAATCCCATACCAAATGAAGGCATATTCAATGAACCAAAGTCTACATTCGGTACAGGGGCTTCAGGAATTTGCGACGATGCGTAGAGTTCGACATTTTGATATTTGGCACTTATTGCATCAATGAAATGATGAATATAGTTCAAGTCAGATAAACGATGTAACATCCAAAATCCTGTAGAAGAAAATGCTCTTTCGATATTAAGGGTTTGTAAACACAGCTTGTCACAAGATTGCAGCCATACTGCTACTTTTTGCGAAAATTCATGAGTATTTTTGTATACATCTTGATGCGGCAAAAAATCTTCTAGAACAAGAAAAGAACGCTTTTTAGTCTTTAACAACGCCATTGCAGGTAAAGTTAACGCTAAAATATCACACGAATCATCTGGCAAGTAATCAGCCGAGGCAAGAATAATTAATCGTTGAGACATGCTATTTATTTAGCGCCTGCGCCCCCGCTAAAAGACGTTGCGGCAATTCATCTACGGGATAATGAAACAGTACATCAACACATGACAAATCAGGAACAAAATCATTTTTTGGAGGTTGATAAACAGGCGTCTTATAATGGTGAAACAATGCTTCAACTCCCTCTTCAGCAAATAGTGCTTTATCCACATAATCTTGACCTTGCACACCAAAAATAAAGGCTTTAGCTGACAATTTTTGACAAAGATCCAATATCAGTTCTTGTTTTTTACCTTGAACATTGATATCACTTAACATTGCAATGGGTGTCTTAATTGCAAATTGTTCAAGCAAGTATGATAACAAGGCATGATTTAAATCAAGCAAAGAAGACCATTCCTGCTGATAAATTGACTCGAAAAATTCTTTATGCAAATGAAAAAAAGGGCTTTTTTGGTATGCCTGAGATATGCTTTTATAATGTTTTGAAGTCCACTTTATATTTTGTGCTATTGTAATATCACGAATTGTTGTGGACATATGTCCTTTAAGATGTACAGGGATTGTCAACCACGATGCTTTGCCACCAATATTAATACGATTGCGATTTGTAAAGCTATTTTTTTCAAACTGCACATCATCAAGAATGACAAATTGATCACTAATAGCAATACGATGAAGATACCCTAACCAAGGTAAATAGGCTGGTTGATGAGCACTTAAAATCATTAGGCCACCGTACAACGTAACATACGGAAACCTTCAGCAAATTCAACACCAATATTGATTCCCCAACGTCGAGCTAATACTTCCATGCCACGCACAGAACGCGGATGAGGATAATCACGTAGCTCCGTATCATAAGCTTCTAATGCTGCCTGTTTAGCGACAATGTCTTGCTCAGTTAAAGTAACATACAAATTAGGTTGGAACACATAATCCTGTTCAGGGATCTGCCACTCAGTTGATGACAACGTTTCAATAGCTAAAACACTTGGTGCAGTCCAACCTGGCATTGGACGAGTTGCTGTCATCACTGCATCGCACGTCAAGCGGTGATCAATGTTTAAATCTTTTGGGTGATGAGTTAAAACAATATCAGGCTTATACGTATCGATTTCGTTTTCAACACATTTCACTATATCTAAGAGGTCAACAGAATCAAAACGGTTATCAGGAAAATCATAAACGCCTGTAGACGCATAGCCAACACACTTCACCGCTCGTTGAACATTAGCTCTATGCTTTGCAAGCTGTTCTTCCCACTCACTAGGTATACGTTGATCCGCTCGTGATGTCATGCCTTCACCTAAAATAACTGCACGCGCCTCACACTTTTCACGACTCACCAAACGATGAATTGTACCTCCTTGACCTATTACTTCATCACCAGGATGTGCAGCCACGACTAAAATACGAGCCCCGGAGAAAAATGTATTTATCACTATATTACCCTCGTAGGTACTTTAAATATGGACAATCTCACAAGCTTGGTATTCATCAACATCACACACCAAAGATCGGCCAATAACTTTATCTAAATCATCATAGCCAATACCAGAGCCTGGTCGCAAAAAAATCAAATCATCGCGATTTATTATATGACCTGCCAATAATTTTTTGTTGTAATGAAAACTACGTCGATACGATTGACGGCCCTCTTGATCTTCTTTTTCACTTCTCGCCCACTCAGTAATTGCAAAGTTTTTTTCAAGTGCTCGAACCCATTGAACCATTTCAGTCAACTCTTTAGGCTCCATGGAGAAGTGATGCTCAGCAGTAGCGGGATCATTGCGATCCAAAGTAATATGCTTTTCGATAATTGTCGCACCCATGGCAATTGCAGCAATAACAAGATCATGCCCCAAGGAATGATCAGAAAAACCTACTTGCTTACCTTCAAACCTTTCATTTAAAACTTTGATATTATTTAGATAAGCATCCTCTGCATTTAGAGGATAATCACTGACACAATGTAATATACCAAAATCTCTATCGCCCAACATTGCTACTGCTTTATCAACTTCAGGTAAATGACCCATTCCTGTAGACATAATGACTGGCTTATTTGTTTCTGCAATGGCTTGTATAAGACCATCATTATTTAAATCCATAGAGGCAACTTTATAAGCATCGATCCCTGATAGCCCTTCTAAAAAATCTACAATATAGGGGGAAAAAGGTGTAGTAATGAATTCAACACCTTTGGCATGTGAATAATCAATAATTTCTTGATGATCCTCCAGGGGTAAAGCAATAGTATCTAAAAATTCATACCACCATGTTTTGTCTTTAACATTCCAACCGGGATAAGCACTTACAGGCACTAAAGGGATCACAATATCGAGACCACGAAAACTTTGAAATTTAACTGCGTCAACGCCCGCTTCTGCAGAGGCATCAATCATCTCTTTTGCTTTAGCGACAGAGCCGTTATGGTTATTTCCAATTTCGGCTATTACATAAACTTTTGAAAAAGAATTTATCATAACAAAACATTAACACCTATTACTATCAATAACTAAACGCATCAAATAATTAGCGCATGCGCCACTAACATCATCGCAAACAAAATCTTCTTTTAAAAACCTTCCTTTAAATAAAATAATCGACCCTCTTCGTTATAAGAAGGACACCTCAAAGCAATAGAGGGGAAATTTAATTTTTTTGCACGACGCAACGCTTCTGCAATCATTTTGCTGCCGACTGCCTTTCCTCTCATAGCACCATCAACAAACAACAAGTGAATATAATAACTTTGATCTGGTTTTTTTTGATGCAATACAAAAGCTCACAGGACCATTACCACTATAAAAAGCAAAAGAACATTGCCATTTATTCGGCAATTCATACATAAAATTCTCTTCTTTGCAATCGACTAAAGGTGAATCATCAATCATAGATACTAGCAAACATGCCTACTCTACCATACGATCTCTATCTAGATCAATTATTTTCATTTTTCGCCCAACAGGTCGCCAACACAAATTTGCATCTGACCTTCACATACAAAATCATTAAGAATAAGCGCACCATTTGGGGTCTTAATAACAGGGTTATTCGATTCTATTGCTAAGACCAAACCATTTGGGTCTGATGAAGAAAAACCTTTAGTACTAAAGCATACGGAATTAATAATTATCTTATTTTTTTCAAAAAGAGTAAAAGCACCCGGATACGGATACGCCAAAGCACGCACCCAATTATAAATTCGTTCTTTATGCCAATCCCAGCAAATCAATCCATCCTCCGGGGTACGCCTACCATAATATGTTACTTCACTCTCATCTTGAACACTACGGACATATGTACCATTTTTAATATCGTCTAACGTTTTTTTAATTAGGCTCGGGTACATAGTAGAAAACACATCAACCATTTCACCACCCGTTGCATCCGAGGGAATATTAATTCGTTTTTGGAGCAAGATATCGCCTGTATCGCAACCATCATCAATGCAATGAATCGTAATACCAGACTCTTTTTCACCATTAATAATAGCCCAAATCAAGGGCGCCCTACCTCGGTACCTCGGCAGAAGTGAACCATGAATATTAATTGCAAAAAGACGTGGGTAAGAAATCAAGTCCTCACTGATTAAAAAACGATAATTCGCTGAAACCAATACATCAACATGTTTTTGATTTAATGAAGAAATAAATTCCAAGGCATTACCCTCACGAGGGTTTCCTACAAACAAAGTAAAATTTAACTGCTTTGCAAGCTCTGGCACTTCCGGTGATCCGCGATCAGTTAAAATAAAGGCTATTTCAAAAAAATCGATGAGTTCTTTAAGAACAGATACACCAAGTGATCCACCGAGCAGCATACCTATTCGAAAAGGTTTAGATTGATTCATGATTTATAATAAAAATACTATTAAGCACTCTTTAATAGCTTATTAAAGGCCATAATAAAGTTTTTATCCGAATTACCTGACAAGTATTTTTTTTGCATGTCTTGCATTAATCGGGCCTGCAAAAAATTGTCTCGACTCAACACATCAATTGCTTCACTTAATTTATGACAATCAAGTTTATTAAACTCTCCAAGGCCTATTGCCAACCCTTTTCCAACCAACCCATTATAGATTAAGCATTGATTATCGATAGACCACCCAACTAATAAGGGAACACGGCATGCACAGACCTCGATAGAAATGGTACTAGCAGAGCATATAGCCATACTCGACGTCTCTAACAATGAAATAATAGATTCGGCCGTTAAATCCGAATGAATAAAAATGTTATGCTTAGATTTTTTAGAAAAATTCAACAGTTTTTTTTCATGAATATTTAATTTTCCAACAACGATATTTATTTCATAAGTTTGCTCTAAAAACTCCAAGAGCTGGATAATATCTCCAGTTATATTTTCAGGGTCTGCCCCGCCAACATTGATAAATAAACTCTTTCTATTTTGTAATTTTTGTATAGGTCTCTTTGCCTTTTCGATAAATTTTGATTGCAACAAGGAAAAGTCTAAACCCAAACATAGCGGAATATTACTATTCATAGCATAGTCATCGATTTTGACTCCAGGACTATGGTTAATAATTAAATCTGCAATAAAATGCTTATTAGCAAAATCAACAACTCTAGCAATGCGAAAACCGCGATCTTGCAATAAGCTGTGATAATTTTCAGAAAAATCATAGCCGTCAGTTACAACAAACATAGCCTTTGGATAAAATTCACGCAGTAAAGAAGCTTCCTCTTCATCACTTGCCGTATCAAGCAAGCAATATCCAAATCCATTTTCATGAAACTGCTCAACTAAAGGTAAAGGTGTTTTACTATCAGTTGCAAAAATAAGTTTTCCTAGGCCGGTCAAAAATTGTGCAAGAGCCAATGTGCGCATGACATGGCCACTACCAATAGATTCATTGCCATATGCCCTTAAAATACCAATGACTGATTCGTCAGCCTTTAATTCACAGCTCAACCTTAAATGGCTCCACAATATTAAAACCTTGATCCCATTGCATATCGACAAATTCTGAATACTTCATACGTTGTCCACCAGGTAACTTAATTTCCATTTCAGTATCTACTTGAGATAGTTGATTTAAATTCGCAAGAATATCTTCCCATGTAATTTCTGTAACATCATCTTTACCAATAATACTCATTAATTTATGACAACGATCTAAATCTTCTTGGTAATACACTGTTAAGCTATATACACTTAAATCTCGATCTTCGAACTCAATTTTTACACAGCCTTTACGCGCCTCTCGATCAAGCATCACAAACCAACCTCAATACTCAGATTGGTAAGGATCTTCCATTTGTTGATACAGTTTTTGTAAGTATTTGGTAGAAAATAGTTCTGCTGACATCCCTAGAGGGAAATTCATGACACGCACTTAATCTAAATTATGCTCCTTACGCATCTTAGCCATAACATCCATCACCACTGGATCTGCAAACGGCATATCGCCAGTAATAAGAAATACTGCACCCGCTTTCTCTTGCTCGGCTATATCCAATAATCGATCAATAACAATCATTGGATGGCCACGATAAACATCAATTTCTCGACTATTCGCTTCTTCAACCAAGTCCTGATCTGAATCCAAATAAGAAGTTGCCAAAATAGTTTTAGTAACAGATTTCGCTTGGCTAACATATCTCATTAAGTCAAAAATCATGCCATCATTAAGAAATTTTTCTCAGTACTTTACGCTTAAGTCTCATGCTTTTTAAGCGCGCAATAACTGCAGTAACAATATGCTCTGGATCATATTTTTCATACTGGTACTCATAATAATTCGGCCCGTGATCTGCACGAATAACATGTAATCCTTTTTCATTCTCGATATATCGCTTGTACATCACTTCACGCATTCCATATTCGATAGAAGATGGATGTTTGATACCAGTACCCATCGTTTTCGCATACAAATTGATTTGTGACGCCATAATGGAAAATTCATTGGGGTTTAATGAGTGCTGCCAATCATAGCGGCGATCATTTCTCGATAATGTAATATGCTTTTCAATCCAATCACACCCCATAGCCATTACCATAAGTGGCACCTCAGTAGTACCTAGCGTATGATCTGAATAACCGATTGGAAGCTGCCATTTTTTTTTCATATCGTTGAGGGCACCGAGGTTCAACTCTTCCTCTTCAGATGGATAATTGCTATATCCATGCAATAACGCTTCAACTTTATCTTTGCCAATAGTACTTAAAGCCAAGTTAATATCTCGCTCCGTAGCAAGCTGAGTTTCAACGAGCACCTTTATATCTAAAGCTGCAATTTTCTCCAACATTGGAATATTCAGCAAATCAGTTCCATGTAGCTTAATTAACGTAAACCCTTCAGCCAAACAGAAATCTAGACTGATGCTATCGGCTGGACATGGTATAAAATCAATGTCTAGTGTTTCACATTAAGCAAAGAAACTTTTCCAAGTAGAACGATCAAACGCCACTTTTTTCACAACGTCTAACGATGATTATGTTTCATCAAAAATGCTTCCGGCTCAAGCACTTGAGCAGTAAAATAATCAGCACCAGCATCCGTAGCAGCCTTAGCTAACTGAACCAGATAGTCATAGCTACCTTCATGGTTAGAGGCTGATTCGGCAATAATTTTCATACAGTAATACCTATTAAATTTATTGAGTCAAAGCAACACTTACGATGCTATTAATAATCTTCGTTGTTGAACCGACATATTGATTACTTAATTGGTTTTCACGCATAGGACTATTCTTCTTTAATGCTTGCTGCAAATCTTCTCTATTCATTATTTTTTTAGTAAATCCAAGACGATTTCCGACAAACGAGACCTGTTCATTCGGTCGATAACTTATTACAGATTGTCGCATCAATGCAATCTCGAGCAATAAAATCGAGCCCATACCGACAATATTATCTACACCCAATAAAATATCGTCTATAGGTTCATCAGAAACTAATCTACAACTATTTTCGTGTGATATAAACGGTAAAAATTTCTCAACCGAGTCAGCTGGATGGGGCTTTATACATAAACATGCATCTTCGGGCATAGCCCAAAGTATATCCTTTATAACATCGATTTCATCGAAACCGGGATATTGCTGACTGTTATCCGAGAGACATTCTGAATACGGTTCAGAGATAAACAAAATAATCTTTTTATTAACTGGTAAAGCGTGAAAATTATCAAGAGTCTGTTTCCCATACTCAGAAATATTGTGATGTTTCCAACGTGATTCAAGCACAGGGTTGCCAACAATCGATAAGCACTTAGCTGGCATTCCAACATCTATTGCGTCTTGATAGGCGATATCATCATTCAGTAGCACTTTATTGGGCAAGTACTCAAAACCATTACCTACGACATTACCATAATTATCTGTTTTAGAAAAACGCTCCTTATAAAATGACCAATGTTCAACACCTGCTATACAATATACACCTCGTCTTTTCGCCTCTTGTATAGCTAATTTTTCTATTGAATGACTAAACTGGGAAACAACAAAAACAATATCTGGCATAAAAGAGTCAAAAACATTACAAATAGCTTTTTCATCTTTTTCGATAACACGGTCAATATTAACTCCATCCTTCAATAAAACATCAGCGCCAATCCCTTCCGCCACCAAAAGGACAGATGCTGATTTTGTTATAAAAGGTAATAACGATGCTATGTAACGCGATGAACCAGCAAAGCTACTCAACAATAAAATACGAGTCAAAATAGTTTATATATGTGTAGGAGTTTCAGGCTTTTTAAATTTTTCTGGAAAAATTAACCCAACAAGCTTTTGAGTAATTAAAACGAGAATAACGCAAGGAATAAGTTGATATATGATGTAGTAAAAAATATACCCTGTTCCAGCTCGGTAGGTATAATAAATACGTACAGCAATAAAAACGTAAGCAATATTCATCCAAAACAAGCCCGCTTTACGAACATACCAATTATGAAAAATAGCAACAGCGGCTCCTAGGAATAACCCACGGAGAAGCAATTCAAGTATACCTCCTCCTATAATTCCCTGTGAAATAACACCGAACATCATACCGACGCCTGTACCTCTCAAACCTATAACCTCTAAATACCATTGCGAGGTTGACCACTTTTCAAAATTTAATAGTTGGCTAGGTATCAAAAGCAAAAAATCGTTAAGATGAAGTGATGCTGGAATTTCTGTAACTTCTTCACGCATATAAAGATCATATGCAGTACCAAACAACGAGGTAAACTCATTAGTGGCCGACCACATGGAATATTCGCCAAAATAATAAAAAATATTTGCTTTTTTGTACCCCACAAAAATAAATAAAATAAGTGCAAAAACAAATAAGTAGAAAGCCTTACTAAAGGTGAGAGATGACACTAATCGGTGGTACAACATTACTGCAGCAATCAGTGTTAAGAACAAATATGTGCGCCCATGCTGCCCTGACAACGTAAAATATACTTGACAAAGCAAATATATAATAACCGCTGTACGCAACCATTTATTGTGCCAATGGCAAAGCCCATAATACATTAAGGCAATTGATAAGATGAATTTTATCGAACTTAAATTATTATTGATTTGCAGTACTATGTAAGGTAGTTCTATTGGCTTTAATAGACCTAAAATCTGAAAATAGGTAACGATCGCCACATAAAGAAAAACAATAATGAAAATGGATAAAGTACTAATTTCTACTTTTTGAGGTAAATCTATGAGCCGCACTGATCGCTTTCTTAATACTAAATAACCAAAAACTAGGCCTGCAATATATGTAAGATGGTGTAATGAAAAATTAGCTAATTCGGATGATGAAGGTTTATAGGCCCGCATCCTATTATCGCTAATTATCGACCATTGAAAATCGGTCATAACGAACGCAAACAAAGGATAGGCGCAATACAATATTGTAACACATATGAGTATAAAACCTACATCAAATACAGGAATTTGTTGTTCAACACGTATTAAATACCATAAAACAAGCATACCTAATGTTACTTGGCCTAATAATACGTATAGCAACATTTGGTTTTGTGGCGAAGAAAAAAGACTAATACTTATTATTGCCAACACTAAGGATAAAACTATCCAAAAAATATCCCTGTAACCATCTAAATTTTTAATTGAAACCATACCTATGCCCCCCTTAAAACAATCATCAATTATTAGTTAGCAGCTGATACAACTTTAGTTATCGCCTCAACAAACAAGTCAATATGCTGCTTATCTAGTGGAGGACGACAAATAGAAGTCACTAACATTGTTTCTTTCCACAGCTGTTCTACTACAGGAAAATTTTCTGGCGCATACTGCTCTGGATTATCTGAACGGGACTTATAAACTGGCAACCGATGCAAAGGACGACCGTAATTAGCTAGCGGAGCACCTTCTCGCTGCATAGCCTCGACAAATTGATCACGACTCATTCCGGCAAGCTTGGGATCACATAGCATCGGGTAAAGATAATAAACATGCGAACATCCCTCACGCAATGTAACAGGGCTTAGAAAATCAAATTGAGCCAAGCTTTGCGTTAAGTAATCGGCTAATTCTATACGGGTTGAATTAAGCTCATCAATACGCTTGAATTGCGGCAATGCTATCGCAGCTTGCAAAGCTGTCAAACGATAATTATACCCGATGACACGTTCGTCGCCCGGCTGACATTCCGAATCAGACCATTCCGCAGATACTGCCTCGCCATGATTACGTACCATTTTTAATTTATGAGCAAATTTGTCTTGATCACAAATAACTACACCACCTTCACCACACTGCATAGTCTTATGTCTATTTAAGCTAAATACTCCCATGTGTCCAATAGTGCCGGTATATTCGCCTTGATACAAAGCCGCAGGAGCCTGAGCATTATCCTCAATTAATACTAAACCATAACGATCAGCAATTTCTTTTAGCCGTTTCAAATCAGCAGGTAAACCAAATAAATTTACTGCCATAATTGCTTTTGTTTTCGAATTAATTTTTGCCTCGACCAAGCTCGGGTCAATGCAAAATGTTTTGGGCTCAATATCAACAAATACGGGAGTAGCACCACACATTAAAGCAGCTGTAGCTGTTGCTGACATTGTATAAGGGGGAGCAATGACCTCATCTCCAGCATCTACACCTGCTGCTACTAATGCTCCGTGCAAAGCAGAGGTAGCAGAATTATAACTAACAGCATGAGATTTATTAAAACGTTGAGAGAATGCAGCTTCAAGTGCCAACACTTGGTCGCCACCGAGGTAATCCGCACCAGGATTTGCAACAAAACCGGACAGAACACCAGATTCCAATACTTTTAAAGCGGCATTTATTTCAGCTTCTCCAATAGTATTGTAGATTGGTAAATTTTCGAAGACTGGTGTATCAGTCATTTTCATTTTTAAACTCTCTAATTTCAATAATACGTGCTTGAGGTTATTTACTAACTTAAATTTTTACACTTTTACACTCAAATGGCGGAAACTAAATTAGGTTCACGGCCTGCAATTTTACCATCGAGGACATAATCAACAATTTTATCATTGTGGATCTCATAAATAATAAGAAGATGTTCTGGCCTCCAATCCGCACTCATAAACACCTTCCCATATTTTTTTTGTTTAATTCCTTCAGGCAGGCTAGATAGATCGAGGGATACGAGCCGTGAAGTTAACTCACTTGCATAATGCTCAAGATTCCGAGCTGCTAAACGATGCAATGTGTCTCCACGAACCATTGGAGCGCTTGTTTGTAATATAATACCCCCCGCATCCAAGGAGTCTGTTGTTTCATGAAGTGTTATACCTGTCATTTGAGGTTCCAAAAAGTAACTTGGCCAAAAATGAGTAGTAACACCTCGATACTCTGGAGATAACCCGCCGTGCGTATTCCAAAAACGAGCATTCACTTGAGCAATCAAGTTATCACTAATTTTATGACATCCAAAACTTAATACTAAACTCGGGCTATGATCATTGATAAATTTAATCGTTCTGTCCGAATTAAGATTATCTTTTTCAACAGTAAGTGTTGGCACGTGTAAACTTGGGTCTTTGACAGCTCCAAAAATCTCGCTTTCTATCCTAGCTCTTTCAGAAAAATGAAAATCAAATAATTCAGAAAGTTTCTGATCTAATCCTACTGGTGCAGAAGGAACAAACTCTTCTCTCGATTCTGCAACCCAACAAGACACTAACCCTGTTGTTATCAATTCATTCACGAGATATTTATGCCTAGGATGATTGCCTGTAATCATGCATATACTCATTATTTATTCCTCACGAGGCCCTGCTCAATCAATCCTTCCACTGTATGCACAACCTCATCATAAGGTTTCTCTAAAAATTCAACTATCTCTTGTAGATTTCTCGTGCCATCAATTAATGAAATAACGTTCAACAAAAGATTCAGTTGATCTCTAGAATCAAAGGCCGAATCACTAGAAATGTTTACGGTTTTAGAACTATTGAGTGTTGGATACAAATTTCGTTTTCCGAGCATCGGCTCTCCACCGGAAATTTCAGATATAAAAGGAGAACAATTCAACTCTAAACATTGTAAAAAAAGAAGTAACTTTTCTATTGAATCTGATACTGAGTTAATACTCATAAATTCTTTATTATCTAAACTCGTATGATATTGCTTATGCTCACAATAAATAGTCTTAGCTGCTTGCACGATCGGCAAGTTAATTCCTGGGGAACAAAACTGTCTCTCATCACTACCACCTGTAGGCGTAAATGCTCTTTCAGAAAAAAACAAGTTATCATATTTACAAAAAGACTCTACTAACGAATCTATTTCAGTAGGCATACCTAACCAATGACGACGACTATGTTTAAACGATACTTTTTCTAAAGGCCCTCCAAGACAAGTCAATACAATACCAGCAAAAATTTGATTCAACTCTTCTTTTTGAGTTGTCGCTAAAAATGCTATAGAGCCTATAGTTTCCGGAATAATTATAAAGCGATATGTATAGTAATTTTCTTTTTTTGATAATTCTTTGTATAAAGCTACTAAAGCTAATGGCCCAGATAGTTCATTATTAGCCAAACTTGGATGACACAGATAAGAGGTTAAAAGAATTGTTTTTTCACTCTTGCCTTTAAGCGTAAAGTCGCCATAGCGAAGAAACCCATCAAAAATTTCTGTATCTATCTCTACTTTATATTTTTTATTTTTATTTAAAGATTGTTTTTGCTGATCCGAAAGACATAATCCCCAGCGACGAACATAATAACTAGTCACATAAGGAATGGCTTCTGGTAATGAAGGGTCTGAGTATAAATGCGGCTCAAGATTATCATAATCAATCAGGCCTGAATATGGCTCCGAGAAGTTGAGAACATGTATATTTTTATCTTCGGTACTAAGTATTTTTTCTCCATCTTCTGTATAGAGTGAGGCGGAATTAAGTTTCCACTCCGGAGGCACTACCCAATCAAACACTTCAGTACCCGACGCAATTTCTTTAATTTCAATTGGCACATGTTTACTGATAATTTTTAGTGATTGCTCTATTCCCGGACCAGTAATTGATCGCGCTATAGGCCAAAGCTCATCAAACAAAGAGTCTAAATCATAACGATCTGGTATTTTGTCTTGTTTTCCGAAATCTTTATCTACATCCAAGTACTTACACTCCAACTGCAAAAAATAATCATATTTTCTCAAATAATATTTAAATTTTTGTTGTATTCGGCATGAGATATTCGCGCCTTTTTGTTTATTTCCAAAAGTTCTGGTTTATCTCGGAATAAAGCAATCAGAGCATCATAATTAGGCTCTTCACCAATACAGCGAAATACCTCTTTAATCAATTCATAATCCTCCACGGTAACACGAACATTATAGTGATGCAATATTTAACAAAGAAAAACGCTCTGGACGGTGACGAATGAATGGTGTCACATGTTCCAGATCTGCTAATACAATTGCTTCTCGCCAAGTAATCGCCAATGAATCAAAACTTACGACTTCCACATCTAAACCATGCGGATAAGTTTTGACCAAGTTATTGGCAGCATAATCAACCTTACTCTCTAAAAATGCTGAAATTGTTTTATCAACAATCGCAGGGTCAACAAGCGGATTATCCGATGTTACTCTAATAATCACATCAGCTTTGTGCAAAAGTGCACATTCGTAAAAGCGTGACAATACATTATCTCTATCGCCACAAAAGACATCGAAGCCATGAACATTCGCCCAAGTAACAATAGCTTGATCTTCATCATCTTGAGTCGTTGCCACCACCACTTTGTTAACATATTGTGAACGTGACAAACGCGCTACTACGTGTCCCAATACGCAACTATTGCCCAATGGGAGCAATACTTTTTCTGGCAAACGACTAGATGTCATTCGCGCTTGAACAATCGCTACGACATTAGGACTAGACATTTTTTGAAAATAACCCAAACACACTTATGGCTTTATAAAAGGCACGCACGATACGCAGCTCTCCTTTAAGAGAAGCGCCGTAACGAGACGCAACAAGTCGTTTTTCTACATGTATTTTCTGTTCAGTAACAGTGCACCCTCCATCAATCATACGAAAAGCCAGCTGCATACCAACGAGATTTTCAGTATCAAATGGAAGAAACGAAGTCGCACTTGATGCCATATACAGTTTTAAACCGCAAAGAGGATCACTCACATTAAAGCGATAACGACCAAACCATGCCAATAGCGATTCCGTATGACGGTTACGGTAGTCACGGACACCAATAACTAAATCAGCCCGTGTTTCACGTTGTCGCTCCACAAAACGAACAATATCGAGTGCATCAAACTGTGCGTCACCGTCAAAGGTTACAATACACTCAAAACCTCGTTGCAAAGCTTCATCGAAACCACTACCTAAAGCGGTTTCATATCCTCGGTTATGAGTATGTTGTACGACAATAGCACCCGATTCAGATGCCTTCTCCGAAGACTTATCTGATGACCCATCATCGACAACAATAGCGGTCAACCCTAATTCCACAAGGGACTGAACTACTATTTGAATTGTTGCCTCTTCATTAAGTACAGGAATGACAACAGCAACATTATACTCAGTCAACATCATTGACTACAAAATGTTCGCCTTTAGGCTTACCCACTCTTAATGTACGCCCTATCAACATATCTATATCATAGGGCATAACGGCTTCAAATGGTGCTGGACGAAGTGATTCCATATGCTCTTCAGTAAGAATCGTACCTGCAGGTAAATCATCTTTTGCTCGGACACAACGACGTTGTAACACGACCGTTTGCTTTTCATTATCAGCAACAAATTTTTGCGTAGAACCTAAAGCCAGTTCTAACTCACGCGTCCTATCAACCATCTCACGCCAACTAGAAGGATCCATAGAAAACGCATGATCGGGACCTTCACGAGCTATATCATCGGTAAAGTGTTTTTCTATCATTCTAGCACCCAATGCAACGGCACCTAATACTGTTGCATGACCTGGGGTATGATCAGATAAACCCAAAACAACATCAGGCCACATGAGAGAATAGGTCTTTAATACATTTAAATGAATATGTTTAAAGTTAGCCAAATCACCCGTATAGTTAGTATTGCATTGCATCAAGCAAAGAGGCTGATTATCTGCCATTAAAATATTCATTGCTCTAACAACATCTTCAATCATCGAGGCGCCTGTTGCTAGTAATATTGGACGTTTCGAATGTGCAATTTTTTCTAAAATTCCACTCCAAGTAATATCGCCAGAACCAATTTTATGTGCAGGAACATTGTGTTCATTTAGCAGTGACACTGCATCAAAGTCATACGGTGCTGAAAAAAAATGAATGCCTGCATCTTGGCAAGTTTGCTGAAGTTCAGATGTCCAGTCACGGGGCACAACAGCATCTTGATATACCTCAAAAACAGATTTATTCCATTTTGCCTGATGAGATTGTTGCGTTTGCAATGCACGAAACCCCTGATCAGAAACAATATTCTCTGCCTTAAAGTGTTGAAACTTAGCAGCATCAGCACCTGCTTCTGCAGCTTGATAGATTAGTGCTTTAGCACGTTCCAAATCACCGTCGTGATTAGCAGCGATATCGGCAATAAAATAAGTAGGGTTATCTCCCCCCACCTCTTGTTCACCCAATGTAAAAGTAACACTCATTATTATTTCTCCGTCACCATTACATGGTTGTTTACAGAAAGTATTTTCAAATTATTTAGGGAAAGATGGCATGTCTTGCACATAAGCCAGCAAAGAATCATGCCATGAACTTCTCCATGACAATTTTTCATACAAACGACTAACATCTACAACACTAAAATGTGGCCGAATAGTCGACATTTCATTAAAACTACTATTCACGCGATTTAATTTTGTTTTTATATCTAAAGCAACACACACAGACTCAACAAAATCATATTTATTACATGCATCCACACTGCCAACATTAAAAACCCCTTCTGCTCTGTGTGTAAGCATTTTATATATTACATCAACAAGGTCAGAGGCAGATAACGGATTGAAATAGATATTCTCCCAACCATCCATTTCACGACCTTGCGAAGCATTATCAATAATCCACCACAGTAAGCTTTTGGTTGAATTTGGATTAATCCCATAAAATGCTGTGCGTAAAACACTAACAGGTCCCTTGTGCTTTAAAGCTTCAAGTTCACCGAGATATTTTGTTGCAGCGTATACCGATAAAGGATTGATGGGATCGTCCTCTTTCCAAGGACGATCGTTTTGAACAGTAGCCGACTGTCCTGGCAAGCATCCATAAACGCTATCTGAAGATATTTGAATAAAATGGCAGTCTGATAAACCAACATCACTTAATGTATCAACTATTTTCTTGACAAGCTCAACATTCAAGTAATGTGCTTTATCTGGTTGCTGTTGGCAACCATCCACTGTAACAAGTGCAATAGTATTAATAATAACATCTGGACGAAATGTATTGAGCATTTCATATAATGTAGAATCTTTTGACTCAGCATCAAAATAGATTTCAGATGCTGACTTGGGAGCATTGGAACACACCGTTCCCAAAACTTCATGATATTGCTTTAATTCTTGAACACAGTGATAGCCTAAAAGACCACTGGCACCTAGTACCAAAACGCGGCTTTTGGGCTGTAACCCCAACATGGATTTAGACATCTTTTTTCAACGTGGCATGCGCTGCTAATAAATCACCTAGACCAGCTTCTTGTAGACGAGTACGATACAAATCGTCCATTTCTTCTAAAATAGCGGCCACATTTTCTTTCTCATTACGCCAGCCATTAGGTAAAACAACAGACGTCATATAATTTGCATTAGGTTGACCTGTACCATTATGCATCCAATGTAAATGGTTAGTGAATGACGCTTGCTGATATGTTGTAGTTTCTACATTAAATCCTGCATCAGTTAACGCTTTACTTAATGATGCCGCACTAAAATAATAAAGATGGATAGCACGATAATAGAAATCTTGAAACGATGTAACATCATAGCTATTAAGTAACACGTTTTTACGATGCGGCACTTCAATAAATAAATGAGTATCTTCATGCATATACTCTTTAAGTTGTTGCAAAAAGTCACCTACTAAGGGGACGTGTTCGAGTACTGCAAACATACAGATAACATCATACTTACGTGGAGGAACAAGTTCTCCAACCATTTCGTCGTAACAGGTAAAACCCATCGACCTAACTTTTTCTACCTGTGGAGGAGACATCTCTATACCTTCAGCTATTGCAACATCATTGCGAATCCTATCTAAAAACAATCCATCACCACAACCAACCTCTAATAATGAAGTGGACTTATTTAAATAGGGCTTCATGCGCTTATAACGCACATCGTATTCATTAAATTTTAAGTCAACATTTTCAGTTTCTACTGCATTATGAGTGAAAATATATTTATCACCTTCGTAAAGAGACTTCACATATTCAACATCATCCCAAGTATTAAGAAACTCCAAATCACAATCACCACATTCATAAACCGTAGTAGAATCTTCCTCTGAGAGTCGCTGTCGAATAATTTTATTATCAGTTTTAGGACAAAGAGGACATTTACAAATTGACATAATTTAACTCCAATTTTTTTAATTATTAATTTACACCGAAGCCAAAGTTTTAGCTAATACTGAACGTATTCGCATCATACATTGACCATCGGCAGCCCCTAAAAATTGCTCATGAATTCGTTGCCATAATAATTTATCTGGCCATATTCCTTCTCGCGCAGAATTAATCGCATTCGCAATTTCTTCTACCCTGTAAGCAACTAATGAGCGGTCGAACTGCTCAACCTTAGAAGCATACATTCCTGTATCGGTATAAAGTATTGCAGGCATCCTAGCAGCAAGGGCTTCCGCCACCGCATCAGAATAAAAACAACCAATAACCATATCGCAAACTATTGACCAACAATAACTTTGCTGCCAATTCGGTTCTAACTCTTCAGCTAATATACAATTTTCAAAATTAGTTAACTGTTTAACTTGTGTTTGAAACAAATCAGGTGCTTGAGCCAAACGCCGAGGCAAAAGAATAAAAGAAACATCCGAATATGATTCGACTAAATTAGCAAAACCTTCCATCCATTGGTTGGTTGTGTTTAAGTCAAACATATAGGCTTGCGGTACTGGCAAATGTAAAGCGACAATCCAGTTTTTCTGCAAACCCTGCCTAATAACTTGAGCCTTTTGGTTTATAGAATCTATTTGTCGTGCTTGTATAGATAAGTCACTCCGCCACACTCCCATTGTCTGTAGAGATGTAAAAGAGTTTGACCATGTTGGGAAAAAATGCGCTGGGAACCAAGATGAATAAACAAAAAATGTGTCAAAAGAAATAATTGAACGCTGTGGGATATAGCCATCGCCACCTAAAGCAGAATGACAAATACCCGCATAATGAATATCTGTATCTTTACATGCCGCACCTACCGCATGATGACGATGAGAGTAGTCCATACGTGATAGATAAGTGGTTGGACGCAATTCAGTAAAACTCAAAGATGCCAAAAAACGATCTCGACAATACGCTAAAACATAATAATTTTTTAAACAGCTAACTTTTATACTGCTTACAAATAGCAGATTACATGCGACAACCCAATGACGAAGTAGTAGTTTAAGCGCAACAGAAGGTGCAATAAGTACGCGTCTTCCACGCCAGCCAAAAACACGAAAACGTTTTGCTGATTGATTCTCAACCTTTAATTTTTGTTCATTTAAAGACCAACCATAACCCAACAGAGCCACACCATAAAAAGGTGATGACACATCGTCTTCCACAAGAAATCCGTCATGGTAATTAACGCGATCTATTTCACCTGCCGATTGCTGTGTGATACCAAAAATATGGTCAACAGCAACACCAGAATAATTCTCTGTTTTTATGCCTCTTTTCCAATTGCAATGTTGTAATAATAGGCGAAGAAACAATAGCGGTATAACCCAAACTATTAAAGCACCCAAAAAAATAGCTAGCAATCGCGAAGAATTCAGCCAACCAAGAAAATCTCCTGTTTGTTGCACCCATATATTTCCACTCACTTCTTGCATGAGTTTTCGGCGCACTTTTTTTAAATAAGCTAAACGAGCGATCGTTTCTGTTTGTCTATGGCCAGTATAACCTGCGAAGTAACGCTCCTCCCCAGGTTTTTTTCTCTGACACCTATAATTAAACTCTAGAAAACGGACAGAAAGCCGATTAGCTTGCCAGCGTGATTGATCAAAATCATATAATGCACAGCGTTTAATTTTACTTTCTAAACCCCACCCTCTTAGCTTATCTATAAACATCTCAATGTGAGGTGCTTGAGAACGCGCTTCCATGACACTGTTATCCAGCACAGTAATTGAGGCCGCGCAACGATAAAGTGGAAAATAAATCCACGGCCATCTAGGCAGGGTATTAATAATGACATGAATCGGCTTAAATAAATTTAGCACTATCACCAACCGTAATTACATTAAAAAACAATCGCACGACCTATCGATTGGCTACATAAATCAAGTGTCTGATTAATAGCTAATTCATTAGCTAGATTTGGCATCGGCTTTCCTTGTAAAGCCATCGCCAATCCCGCTTCCATGAAAGTGGCATAAGAAGAATCATGTTGATACTGTCGAGCAAGGTTTAGATACCCTGGGTAATATTTACCTTCTACAACATTATCAAAAATAATTTTTTGGCCTCCATCTAAAATACGAATACGACCACATGTTCCAATAATATCTAACTCAAATAATTCAAATGCATCGCAATCAAAACTTTTTAAATAAACTTTTATGTCGTCTATTGTTAGTACTGCATCTAACATTGGAAATTGTTCATCTGGTATTTCTTTAATTGGAGTAACATGAGTCACATCACCAAATAACCAGTGCAAAACATCAATTAGATGACTACCGTTATGACGCAAGCCCTTAGTATAGAATGCATTAACATGTTGAATTTTTCCTAAATCAGGAAGAGATGATTTTACTTTTTGGAAGCCCGCATCATAACGACGAAAATAATTAACCCAAACCTGACTATTGGACTTGGCAACTAACGCCCTCATTTCATTTAATTCTTCACTATTAGGTGCTGCTGGCTTTTCCAACCAAATATATGGAACACCGGCCTGCAAAGCTTGCTCGAGCAATGCTTTGTGTGAATCTACCTGGGTACAAATACTTACCAAATCGGGCTGTATTTTTTTCAATAAATCAGAAAATGAAGTGCCAAATACATCTACCCCCCATGTCGAGGCAAATGCTTGAGCAGTATCAGTAGATAGGTCGCAAACTCCCGCCAAATGGCATTCGGCATTACGTATAAGGGCTTTAGCATGCGTTCTTATCAAGGGGGAATCAGGAGTATCGTAACCACCTGCAATTGCACCACATCCCACTATTAGACATTGATACATATCGAAGCTAACACTCGCTCAGTGTTTTCTGGCGAACATTCTCGTTTATATCACTAAGTTCAGGATTTTCTTTTAACCATTGCATCAACTCATGGGCAGTAAAACTGTCATAACGATCACCAAAATGCCCCATAACGGCTTTAAGAAACTCCAAATCAGCGGGTTCATCCAAAGTCCAACGTAGATCAGGATAATGTAGTTCTTTTGGTGCCAAAACATTTTTGACACGGTAACGTGCACTACCTTCTCCAACATAGATATATGTCGAACCGTGAACACGATGTGTTGGATCCTGACAAAGAGAAGCTGCTTCTTCTAATACAGCCACTGGAAATACTCGACAATCCATCCCAATAGGATAACTGCGTTCTATTTCATTACTCACAAAATCAAAACTACCATTTGCCTGTTTAAACACAGAAACAACTTCATCAACAATGCTCGGGTCAATAATTGGACAGTCTCCGGTTGTCTGAACCTGTAATTCACCATCAACAGATTTTGCCGCACCTAATATGCGCGACATCACATCATCTTCACTACCACGAAACACATGCACGCCTACTTCTTGAGCGAAATCAACAATAGCTTCATCATTTGCATGCGTTGTTGTTGCAATAACGATATCATCTATCTGCTCACATCGTTGTAAACGACGTACCTGACACTCTAAACTACGTACACCGCCGATATGCATTAACACTTTACCCGGCAAGCGTTTTGATCCCATACGAGCTTCAATCGTTGCAACGGTTCTCATTAAGGGTTCTCCACATGTAATATTTCTATGCCTTTCGCAAGTATCTCCACGACTTTACAGGGGTCTTCATCATCCATATTTACAAACAATGGCAAGCTAAGACACTCATCATAATAACGTTCAGCGCTAGGACAATCGGGAGGAGTTTCTAATAGCGACTGATAATAGGGATGTGAGTATATGGGTATGTAATGAACGTGAGCTTGAACACCATGATCCAACAAATAGTACATTAACGCAGCTCTTCCTCCTTTTAAGTCGCTAAATGGAATGCGTACTACAAATAAGTGAAAAGCGTGAAGGTCGTTGTCACCTGTATCTAAAATACGAATTGATGGTAACGCAACTTCTTCAATAGCTCGATAATACTGCGCCGCTAAGTAACGTCTTCTCTGTACAAATTGCTCTACTTTTTTTAACTGTGAACGTCCTAGAGCACATTGAAAATCACTAATCCGGTAGTTTGGAGATAATTCCTGCATCTCGTAATACCATGGATTAACGCGTTGCTCTCCGTCTATTTCAGTAAAAGCAAGATCATGATTTTTCAGCTCATTCTGTTCTCTAGTTGTACCGTGTACACGTAATCTTTTTAAACGCCGATAGAGATTTTCATCATTAGTGGTAATAGCACCACCCTCACCTGTGGTTATGCTTTTAATCGGGTGAAATGAAAAACACGTCATAACAGAGTACTTGCAGCTACCAATACGATGAACCCCATCATCACTATCTCGATAACTTGCGCCAAGAGCATGGCAAGCATCTTCTACGATAGATACACCATATTCATCGGCAAGTTTGGCAAATTCTTCTAAAGCTACTGCCTGACCTGCAAAGTGTACAGGGATAACCACCTTAATATTACGGTTTTTTTCTAACAGTGCGCGTGTTTTTTCTGGGTCAAGATTTGCGTTACTGTCACAAACATCAGCAAAAGTAACTGTAGCACCCAAAAAACGAGCGGCATTAGCATCTGCGGCAAAAGTAATCGGCGTAGTTAGTACTGTATCGTTTTCAGTTACATCAAGCACATGCATTGCCAGATGCAAAGCAGCTGTCCCATTGGAACAAACAACCGCATATTTAGCACCTGTATATTCACATAATTCTTGCTCAAATATCTGAGCTTCGGGACCAGTTGTTAGATACTCACTTTTTAAAGCTTCTACGACACTTGAGATATCTTCATCATCGATACACTGTCGGTTGTATGGAATATTCTCTTTTTTCATTTAATTTACAAAAATAATGGTAAGAAATAATAATTAATTAAAGGCATTGATATTTATACGTACCAGAGCTTAGTTTTCGTTTAACATCCTCTAACAAGTCATCTGACATAGGCTTGTAATAATTGCCCTGTTGTCCACCTTCTCTTTGTTGAGGTGTGCCACCAAGTGACAACTGCTTTACACTTGGTGCAAGCAATGAAAAACCTCTCTTATAGACATTAATACGCACATCTACATAATTAGATAATTTAGGAAATTCACATGCTTCTTCAGCAACAATATCACCAGCATCAATTTTATCTGTCATAAAGTGTACTGTATTAAATACTTGGTCATCATTATAAATCGCCCATTCAGGGCATGTGCACCCTCGGTAATCGGGTAATTTACCCGGATGTATATTAAGGACACCTAGCTTAACTGCATCGAGAGTTTCACTAGTTAATATACGAGGCGTGCCACCATTCACGAGCAAATCTAAATCTAATTGATTAATAATATTTACTGTTGCTGTTGAGTTGTGGCTATCAACAAAATAAAAAGGAATTCCAATCCCACTGAACTGATATGGGGAAATTAATGGCATGCGATTTTCTGTACGTTGGTTCCATATTTGCAGGTCTTTTTCAGTAAGATTCTTTGAATCTAATAATACTGCAGACACTTGTAAGCCTTCTTTCAGCATCGCTTCTAATGTATAACCCAGCAAGGGTGAATTTAATGTACTCAGAACACCTATTTTCATAACTAATTAATATCTACCAACGCATGGCATGTTTGCTTTGCTGTTTGTTCCCAACAGTAAGTGTTAGCATTAAGAGTCACTAATTCTCGTAATCTTTCAAATTCTGATGGATTGGATAAAAACTTTTTAATGCTATCAGCAATAGAGTTGGGATCGGTTGGATTAAAATATATAACCGATTCCCCAGCAAACTCTGGCATAGGCATTACATCAGAACAAAGAATAACCGATGCACTTGCCATTGCCTCAAGTAAAATATTAGGGCAATTTTCAGACTGAGAGGCAAAAATAACACATTCAGCATGATGATAAAGTGACGGCATAAATTGGTAATCAACGGCACCTACAATCTTAATCTTATCTTGCAAACCTTTATTTTTTATCAACTCAATTACATCTGCTCCATATTTGCCATATACCTCTCCAACTAAAAGAAGTTGTGGTAATACTACTCCATCTTCATGCAGCAAGCTGTAAGCTTGAATCACTTCAAACTGTGATTTATACACATCTATGATTGAAGGATAGACAATATATGGTTCTCGCGGCAAAGCTTGGGGACGCTCCGATACATTATCCGGTAAAAACCTAAATTCATCACCAACCCCATGTGGAACAACAATACTCTCTTTTATTCTTTTATGACTGACATTGTCGATCACTTTTTTGGCAAATTGAGAAATAAAAATAACAAGGTCAGCATTTTGCATGCTCCTTAGCATAACTCGTGCAAGCAACCAATTACGAAAACGCATATAACCTAATGGCCACTTCTTCCTTTGCACAATATCAAAAGGGATCATATTGCGAAACATCGTCACCGTTTTCCATGGCCCATAACCCATCATAGGGATAATTCCTCCAGGACAAAAGAACACATCCGTTTTAATTCTGCGCAAATAAAAAGGCAATATAAAAAACTCCCAGAAAATCCTTAAAGTATGATTTTGTACCGGAAAGGCAATTTTATTCACGGATAAACCTTCACGTTCTTCTACTAAAGAAAAGTCCTTTGATGCAAGCACTGTCACTTTAATATCCATGTCATCAGAGAAAAACTTTAACAAATTACGCAAATATGTTTTTCCTCCACCGCGCCTAGCAGAGAAAGCTGAAATAACAATATGCTTCGACATAAAATCAAATAGCAACTAAGTACGTGTACTATAATTCAGCAAATTTGTCGTATTCGCGAAGCTCATCAACAGTAAGAAAATGGTCATTAGTTCCAGAATTATAAAAGAAACCATTTTCAACAGGCTTCCCTGTTTCGCCAATAGCGTTAGTTAAGAAATCATTTTCACGATTATTGAAGACAATGGTTGGGCGAATTACGAAATGATCTGCAAACTCAATTGTAAGGTGTGAATCATCTTCTGGACACATGGTTTCGTGTAATTTTTCACCTGGACGTATACCGATAACTTTCTGTGGCATATCGGGTGCTAGAGAGGTTGCCAAGTCAGTAATGCGTGCAGAAGGAATTTTTGGCACAAAAATTTCTCCACCATACATTCTTGTGAAATTTTTCAATACGAAATCAACGCCTTGCTGTAGAGTAATCCAAAAACGCGTCATTTCAGTATGAGTAATAGGCAAAGATTCAGCCTTCTCACTCATTAATTTTTTAAAGAATGGAACAACAGATCCTCTTGAGCCAACAACATTACCATAACGTACAACAGCAAATTGCGTAGATCGTCCACCCGTCATATTATTTGCAGCGACAAACAATTTATCTGATGCTAGTTTGGTTGCACCATAGAGATTAATTGGGTTAGCCGCTTTATCTGTAGATAACGCAATAACCTTTTTCACATCATTTTCTATTGCTGCTTTAATAACATTTTCTGCACCATGTACATTGGTCTTGATACATTCCATTGGATTATATTCAGCCGGAGGAACCTGCTTCAAAGCTGCTGCATGTATCACATAATCAACACCGCTCATTGCTTGAGCTAAGCGCTCCTTATCTCTAACATCACCAATAAAGTATCTCATACAATCATCATTAAAATGTTGCTGCATTTCGAACTGCTTTAATTCGTCTCTAGAATAAATCATCAACCGTTGAGGTGAATATCTATCCAAGATAGTACGAACGTATTTTTTACCAAATGACCCTGTCCCACCTGTAATCAGGATATTTGCATTATCAAACATGATTAACCACTAAACGTTATATATTTCTGATTTGTATTTTTGTAAATGATCGCCTTGATAAAACCAATCAATAGTTTCCTTCAGTCCCTCTATAATACCAACTAGAGGTTTATACCCAGTTAACTCTTCGATTAATTTATTGTTACACCAAAGGCGAAAAACCTCTGACTTCCCTGGTCTTATGCGCTGCTCGTCTGTAATAAACTCTACATCGCTGTCCATCAAATCCTTGATCAAATTCAATGTATCTCCAACACTAATTTCGTAATTTGAACCAATATTAACAATTTTACCTATAGTCTTGTCACTCTCAGCTAAAGCAATAAAACCTCTACAGGTATCTCCTACATAATTAAAATCTCTTGTTGGAGAAACATCACCAAGCTTAATTTGTTTTTTCCCGCTTGCTATTTGCGTAATAATAGTTGGGATAACGGCACGAGCAGATTGTCGAGGACCGTAAGTATTAAATGGTCTAGCTATCGTCACGGGCAGATCAAAAGAATTAAAATAACTTAGTGCCATTGCATCGGCAGCAATCTTACTTGCACTATAGGTAGATTGTGGTTGTGTCGGGTGCTTTTCGTCAATGGGCACATATTGTGCCGTCCCATACACCTCGCTAGTTGAAGTGTGAATAACACGAATGTTACCGTGTTCCTTTGCAGCCTGGCAAATATTTAATGTTCCTTTAACATTCGTATCAACATAGCTCTCTGGTGCAATATACGAATATGGAATCGCAATTAAAGCAGCCAAATGATAAATAACATCGACACCTTGTGTAATATGCTTACAATAAGCTTGATCGCGCACATCCCCTGTCAACACTTCTACTTTGTCTTTACAGTTTATTTCCTCAAGCCAACCCCAATTATTAAAAGAGTTATATTGAGATAAAGCTCTGACTGAGTAACCATTAGCCACCAAACTTTCAACAAGATGTGAGCCGATAAAACCATCTGCTCCTGTCACTAAAACTGTTTTATTTATATGCGATGATTCTTGCATAAATTCTATTTCACCATAATAAAATTAGCCCGAAGTTTTTATAATAAAAACTCGGAATAACAATTCAAATCCCAAGCAATAACACTATAAAAACAAGTCAGCTTCATTTTCCGGTAGGACATATTTCAAGTCATAAAGCACACTAGATGCTTTAGCAAACTGCTTAATAGTATCAATACCCATTACATTAAACTGTTCATGTGCTACCGCCAATATAATTGCATCATAAGCATCATTTTGCGGATACTCAATTGAAACAACACCGTACTCTCTTTGCGCCTCGCCTGTATCAACCCATGGATCATAAACATCAACTTGACATTGGTACTCATGAAGCTCATTAATCATATCAATTACTTTTGTATTACGTAGGTCTGGACAATTTTCTTTAAAGGTAAGCCCCATAACTAAAACTTTCGAACCTTCAACCTGTATAGATTTTTTTGTCATTGCTTTAATGAGTTGCGAAGCAACATAGCCTCCCATCCCATCATTCATGCGACGGCCAGCAAGAATAATTTCCGGATTATAACCAAGCATTTGCGCTTTATGTGTCAAATAATAGGGGTCAACACCAATACAATGCCCCCCAACTAAACCAGGGCGAAAAGGTAAAAAGTTCCATTTACTGCCGGCCGCGTTTAAAACTGCTTGGGTATCTATATCCATCTTATTAAAAATTATCGCTAATTCATTAACCAATGCAATATTAAGATCTCGTTGAGTATTCTCAATAACCTTAGCCGCTTCTGCAACCTTAATACTTTTCGCTTTGTGGGTACCCACAATAACAATTTCGTTGTAAAGAGCATCAACCACATCGGCAATTTCTGGCGTGGACCCCGAAGTCACTTTTTTAATTGTTGTTATTCTATGTTCTTTATCGCCGGGGTTAATGCGTTCTGGACTATAACCACAATAAAAACCTTGATCAGTAACTCGATCACCCTCAACCACTCTTACTTTTGAAGTAATATATTTCAGATTTGAGAACTGCTCAAGAATGGGAACACAGGCTTCTTCTGTGCAACCGGGATAAACTGTAGATTCGTAAATAACAATATCACCAGACTTAAGAACTTTACCAACAATCTCACTCGCCTTCTTCAATGGAGTCAAATCAGGGCGTTTATATTGATCAATAGGCGTTGGAACCGTAACAATATAGCAATTACAATCTTTTAATTTTGTAACGTCTGTCGTATAAACTAAATGTTTAGCATCACGCAATTCTTCATCGGTTGTTTCCAGTGTAGAATCTTTGCCTTGTTTGAGCTCATCAATACGTTGCTTATTAATATCAAAACCGACAACTGAACGCTTCTTGCCAAATTCTACCGCGAGTGGCAACCCAACATAACCAAGACCGATAATAGCTAAATTTAAATCTTTTATGGATTCAGGAGCGCAATTGCTCATACTTGAAAATACTCTCGATACCAATCAACAAAACGCGCAACCCCATCTTCCACTAGAGTCTGTGGCTTGTAATCTAGCTGCACAATAAGGTCTGTAACATCTGCATAAGTGTCAGGTACATCACCAGCTTGTAGCGGTAATAGATTCTTTTCCGCTTTTTTACCTAATGCGGCCTCCAATGCTCCAATGTAATCCATAAGCTCTACAGGTTGGCTATTGCCAATATTGTAAACACGCCAAGGCGCCTTACTAGTACCAGGGTCAGGCTGACTCCCGTTCCAATCAGGATTAGATGATGCCGGACAATCTAATACACGGATAACACCCTCGACAACATCATCAACATACGTAAAATCACGTCGATGTTTGCCATAATTAAATACGTCTATTTTTTCGCCAGCTAAAATAGCTTTAGTAAACTTAAATAAAGCCATATCGGGTCTTCCCCAGGGCCCATAAACAGTGAAAAAGCGTAAGCCTGTGGTTGGCAAGTCATATAAGTTGCTATAGGTATGCGCCATCAATTCGTTCGACTTTTTACTCGCCGCATATACACTTAAAGGGTGATCAACATTGTCATGAACAGAGAATGGCATAGAGGTATTAGAACCATAAACGCTTGAAGAGCTCGCATAAACGAGGTGTTCGACATTATTGTGACGACAACCTTCCAAAGTATGCGCAAAACCTACGATATTACTATCGATGTAAGCTAATGGATTTTCAATTGAATAACGTACGCCCGCTTGTGCAGCTAAATTAACGACCCTTTCTGGCTTATGCTCTGCAAAACAAGCGTTGATAGCTTCACGGTCAGCCAAGTCTATACGTAAATGTGTATAGTTAGCATGATCTATATGACGAGCTAAACGTGCTTCCTTTACTGCTGGATCATAATAATCGTTGTGATTATCAATGCCAACGACTTCATCTCCACGATCTAATAAACGCAATGTCAATGCGGAGCCAATAAAACCGGCCGCACCCGTGACCAATACTTTCATGATTTTTTTTCCAAACAATGTATACAACAAAAAACCCTAAAGAAAGTGGGCTCAATTAATTTAATGGTTATTCAAAAACAACGATTATTTCCACCTTGATCAGATAACAGTTGGCTGATCTTATAAAAGCGGTCGGTTATGCAGGGTTCTCTGTGGATTTTTATATTCGAAGCTTGTTTATGGATATCCGAGCAAGCTGCCCGGGGAGCATGTACAGGAAAACAATGTAAGCACATTAGATTTTAACGTTTTTTTATGTCTAACAATTGTCTGCAACCTATTGATTTAAAAAAAATTTATTGTTTTTCAGGCTACCGCCAAGGCCCACTACTACGATCGCCCTAGATAAACATACATGATAGGAGAATTATACCATAGAGGATACTTATCAGGAACCACCTCGCCTCCTTTTAAATCACGATCCGTTAAGCTTATTGATTCTTTAATTATTTATATCCGACCAACACAATCAAAGCCAACCGAAAAACATCAAAGAGACACAAAAATACGTCAACATTAAGGTCAAGATGATTTAAAACGCTAGTTGGCCTGACAAACACTAGCCTCAAATTCTAGCGACTGTTGTTTACCCATAACTTTTAACAACAGAATAACTCTTTGCTGATCACAGGAAAGCACCTCTGCAGCAACCCCCTTAAACGGACCCTCAATAATATGAACATGTTCACCGCTTTGAAAAGGTGTTAGCACCGCACTATGATCATCAACACTTTTTTCAATCTCACGTATACTAGCGATTAACATACTACTTGCTGTAGCCAGCTTTAAGCCAAATTTGACAATATGGCTGACACCACGGGTAGAACGTATAGGTGCGATTGACTGCTCTGAACTTCTGACGCGCACAAACATATATCTAGGAAACATTGGTGATCTAACCAACACCCATTTACCCCGCTGTTTTTTTAAGCTAGACCAATATGGTAAATAGACATCATAACCCTGCCTTATCAAATTATCATAAGCAACAGATTCCATTTGAGGCTTAGTCATCACCAAAAACCAATGGTTACATTTTTCTACCATAAAATCTCTCCCATCACAAAAAAGCAATTTAGCTTTTTAACTCCTTTTCCTCTTTGCCCAAACAATTGATTTGCTCTACATACACCCAATCCACAATATTTTCATTAGTTTTATATTCAGCAACCAATTTTTTTATAATACATAAAATCACATCAATATCATTTTGATCAACTACAGTACGCAACATATCAATATCTTTTTTCAATTCATCCCAGGGAATAAAAAAGTCTTGCGCCCTTAGTATCTTGGCATGTGATGTTCGCTTTGGATTATCACCAAGCAATAGCTCTTCGTATAGTTTTTCCCCCGGGCGAAGACCTGTAATTTTAATTTCTATGTCACCATCGGGGTCTTGTTCATCCCTAACTGTCAATCCTGAAAGCTCAATCATATGTCGAGCCAACTCTGCTATCTTTACCGGATTACCCATATCCAATACAAAAACTTCACCTCCTTTTGCCATAGCTCCTGCTTGTATCACAAGCTGTGCCGCTTCAGGGATAGTCATAAAATAACGAGTAATATCTGGGTGCGTTAACGTAATAGGACCACCATCACGTATTTGTTTCCGAAATTTTAAAATCACTGAACCGGAAGAACCCAGCACATTGCCAAAACGCACCATCGAAAGGCGGGTATTGCCTGTATTGGAATGTTTAGAAAAAAGTGACTGCAAGCAAATCTCAGCTAACCTCTTACTTGCACCCATTACATTAGTCGGTCGCACTGCTTTATCAGTAGAGATTAACACAAAGTCAGAAACACCTTTTTCAATGGCTGCCTGAGCTGTAGCTAACGTGCCAAACACATTATTCTTAATACCTTCAGTGGGATTATGCTCAACTAATGGAACGTGTTTATAAGCCGCAGCATGGTAAATAGTATCCGGCTGCCAAGTATCAATAATTTCCAACATACGCTCTTCGCTCGTTACAGATGCCAATAAAGGAACGAGCAGTATATCTTCTTTTACAGAAAGCAAATCCAGTTGTTGTTCCAGCTCACTATGAATTGAATATAACGCATATTCACTAATTTCTATTAACAATAATTTTCTTGGTTTTAACTTGATTATTTGTCGGCATAACTCACTACCAATAGAACCACCAGCACCTGTTACTAAAACAACTTTATCTGAAACATTTCTGGTCAATAATATATAGTTAGGTGCAACACTCTCACGCCCTAACAAATCATCAATATCAAGCTCCCTTAAATTAGACGTGGTCACCCTACCTTCAGCCAAATCAGTCACACTAGGTAACGTGCGAACAGCTACATGGTGTTCGGAAATACTTTTTAAAATTTGATTACGTCGATGCAGGCTTGCTGAGGGTATGGCTAAAAGTACATGGGTAATTCTTTTAGATTGAATCAAGTCAGGCAAATCACTAGGAGAAAAAATAGGCTGACCATTTAACACATGACCATGCAATCTATCATCATCATCCAAAAAGCCAACCATCTGCATTTCAAAACTGTTTGACAATGCAGAAGCAAGCTGCATCCCGGTACTACCCGCACCATAAATAAGGGCTCTTGGTAGAGCAGAAACCTGTAATTGACTTTGATAGATACCACCAAGCCAGTAACGAATTAATCCGCGCGAACCGCCAATCGCAAAAAACAGTAACAACGGTTGTATAAGACCGATAGTCCTAGGGATGCCCGGAATACCTATAGCAGTAATAACACTAATATATAGAAGGCCATAAATCCCCATTGCTCTTGCAATAGCAAACATAGCTGGCCACCCAGAATAACGAAAAATAGCCCTATATAACCCGGAAACAATAAAAACAGGAATGGAAAAAGTAATTGAAAAAAAGATTGCCCAAAGCTCTACACCAGAGAGCCATACAAACTCACCAAGACGCAAATAAAAAGCAAACCAAACAGTTAAAACACAAAGACATGTATCAACGGCAAGCGCTATGCCTCGTTTCGCATATCGAGGCAAAGCCAAAAGAGGTAAAGACGCTTTCCGAAGCTTTATTAACATATTTATTTTTCTAAGTGGCTATTATTTGATGCTAAAGGCAAATACTGTAGAGTCGTCCGATAACGAGTTACATGAAGAAAAAAACCCTCTACTTTTAATAAATTATTATAAAGCTTTCTTTTTTGGAACGCTTGAATAATTTGGCTCCGCCTGCTGGGCTCGAACCAGCGACCCAATGATTAACAGTCATTTGCTCTACCAACTGAGCTAAGGCGGAATAACAATTCAGGCAAGGGCACCCAAACAAGTGGTGGGCATAATATAGATACCTTCACTTTCTGTCAACCTTTCTCAAGCCTTGTATTTTTTTTAAATTGCACTTATTTATCAAAGATTTATTTCAAACCTCATCAGCAACGGTACGCTTGGATTTCAGGCCTCCCCAAGACTTACAACTGGGACATAACCAATGTAGGGATTGCCCTTTGAAACCACATTGCTGGCACTGATAATAAGCACTTTTAGCAATCACGCGCTCCATTACCACCTTTAGGGAAGACAAATATTGAAAGGTCTTACCCTCAGCGAACGCCAAATAGTAATCCAGCAATTTATGTAAACCAACGCCCGAGGGGTGTTTGATAATTTCATTAGCAACATATTCAGCCGCAACCAAATCACTTTCTTGTTGAGCAATTAAGTCTGCCAATGCCAATAGCACAACCACATCATGCTCACGTTGATGTAAATTTAATAAAAAAGCCTTATATTTCTGAGTATTACCTATCACTTGATACGCCGTCGTCAAGAGCGGAATAATTTCAGCCGCATAATCGGTATGCGACGCTAACAGGCGTTCGAGCTGAATGATGCCTTTTGCGTTATCGCCCACAGCAATTTCCAATTTACCCAACAGCAATGCTGCCCGGATACTTTGGCGTTCGTAACTCAATGCCTGTTTTAACCAATGTCTCGCATTCTCATAACGCTTGGCTTCAAAATCAATCTCGGCCAATTCACAACAAAAGTGCGCCCGGATTGGCGCCCACTTTTCATAGGTTCGGCTTAGACGTGATCCGGACAATTTTTGTAGTACTTCGAGCCCCTTCAACCACTCCTTTTCATCACGATATACTTCCAGCAAACATTGCAATCCCGCAACACGATACAGCCCTTCTCGACTCACTAACTCAACCAACAAGCCTTCTGCACGGTCAAACAAACCTGCTTTGGCAAAGTCCATTGCCAACTCATATTGTGCTTGTTGTACATGTTGTAATGTCAGACCCGGTCTTGCCAGCAAGTTTTGATGAATACGTATCGCTCGGTCAACTTCGCCACGCTTTCGCAAAAGCTTACCTAGAGCCAGATGGGTTTCCAGTGTGTCGCTATTAACCTCCAACGCCCTTATGAAGGTATCAATAGCGGCATCAGGCTGCTCGTTGAGAAGAAAGTTAAGCCCCTGAAAGTAATGATCATCAATTTGTGTTTGTGAAGAGTCTTGCAATCCTTTACGAGCCTGGCGCACACCAGCATAAAAACCAATGGCCAGTGCAGCCAGCAATGCCAGATAAAGAGTCCAATCGCTCATGATCAGGAACCTTTAATGCTCGCGATTCTTAAACGATTAACTTCTGATTCCAGCTGCGTAATACGCTTGTCCTTATACTTTCCGGCACGAAGATTACATAAGCCGGGCAAAAAGCTGATAAGGAATCCAACGATAGCACCTAAAAAAAGCGCAATGGTCATCCATAAACCCATACTGAGAGATGGCAGTTGGTGACCAAAAAAAACTAATGGTACCAAGCTGTTATTTTCTGAAGTAAAGGTGATGCCTATAATCAGAGCAAATAAAAAGAGTATCAATAAGAACAGTCGCTTGATCCATTTAAGCATGGGTCAGTTCTAGTCCCTGTTCCCGCTGAATACCTTCATTAACCCTATCACGCATTTCCTTACCGGGTTTGAAGTGAGGAACATATTTCCCTGCCAGTTGTACGGATTCACCCGTTTTCGGGTTACGTCCTACACGCGGTTCACGGTAATGAAGTGAAAAACTGCCAAAACCACGAATTTCTATACGCTCGCCCCCGGCTAGCGTTTGCGACATATGTTCAAGCATACTTTTAACGGCCAGCTCAATATCTTTAATTGAAAGCTGATCCTGATGCTCTGCCATTTTTTCAATAAGTTCTGATTTTGTCATAAGGCCCACCCTGCATATCGACAACATGGTACTAATCCCAATAATATCAATACATTAGGGATATGTAACGAGAAAACACATAAATTTTACAAAAAATGCCGCATTATGCGGCCTTTTTCACGATTTCAAGCAGAAATTGAGCAATTATTGCTTATCCTGACCTTCCATCTGCGCCTTGATCAAATCACCCAGTGTCGCTGGTGAAGCGCCTTCAGCGGACTTTTCACTATGCTCTTTGATCGCTGCTTTTTCTTCAGCGGCATCTTTGGCTTTGAGTGAGAGAGCCAAAGAACGATTTTTGCCATCAACATTGATCACAACCACTTCCACCTCATCGCCAACAGACAATACCGTTGATGCATCATCCACCTTATCACGACTTAGTTCAGAAACTTTAATGTAACCTTCAACTTCCTCAGCCAAGGTCACAACAGCGCCTTTAGCATCGACTTCTTTAACCGTACCTTTGACAATGGAACCCTTACCATTCGCTGATGTATAGGCAGAGAAATGATCTTCCTCCAGCTGTTTGATACCCAGAGAAATACGCTCACGCTCAGGATCAACGGCCATAATAACGGTTTCTAACTCATCACCTTTCTTGAAGTTACGAACCGCTTCTTCGCCTGCCTCACTCCAAGAAATATCAGACAAGTGAACCAAACCATCAATACCGCCATCAAGACCGATGAAAATACCAAAGTCGGTAATAGATTTGATTTTCCCAGAAATTTTGTCGCCTTTCTGGAACTGCTCGCCAAAGGCATCCCATGGATTTTCTTGGCACTGTTTGATACCCAGAGAAATACGACGACGCTCTTCGTCAATTTCCAGTATCATGACTTCAACTTCGTCACCCAAGTTGACAACCTTAGATGGGTGGATATTTTTGTTAGTCCAATCCATTTCAGAAACGTGGACCAAACCTTCAACGCCTTCCTCAATCTCAGCAAAACAACCGTAGTCGGTCAAGTTGGTCACAACTGCTTTCGCTTTCGCACCTACAGGATAACGATTCGTAATTTCAACCCAAGGATCTTCACCCATTTGTTTCAGACCCAGAGATACACGGTTACGCTCACGATCAAATTTCAGTACGCGAACATCGATTTCGTCACCCACATTAACAATTTCACTTGGGTGCTGGATACGCTTCCACGCCATATCAGTAATATGCAACAGACCATCAACACCACCCAAGTCAACAAAGGCACCGTAATCAGTCAAGTTCTTAACAATACCTTTGGCAATTGAACCTTCTTCTAGGCTCGCCAACAATTCTTCACGCTCAGCAGAATTTGCAGTTTCCATCACCGCGCGACGCGAAACAACCACATTGTTACGCTTTTGATCCAGCTTGATCACTTTAAATTCAAGCTCTTTACCTTCCAGATGCGCCGTATCACGTACTGGGCGCACATCAACCAAAGAACCTGGTAAGAAGGCACGAATACCTGCCACATCAACCGTAAAACCACCTTTGACTTTACCGTTGATCATACCGGTCATGACTTCTTCAGCCGTATGGGCTGCTTCCAAAATTTTCCAAGACTCAGCACGCTTGGCTTTCTCACGGGACAACTTGGTTTCACCAAAACCGTCTTCTACGGTTTCCAGTGCAACATCAACTTCGTCACCAATTTCCAGTGTAATTTCACCGCTCTCGTTAATAAACTGAGAGGCTGGTATCACACCTTCGGACTTGAGACCTGCATGAACAGTGACCCAGTCGCGATCAATATCAATAACAACACCCGTTACAATGGCTCCAGGAACCATATCAACGGTTTTTAAACTTTCTTCAAAGAGTTCTGCGAAATTTTCGCTCATAAGGAGAGACCTATCTTTCACCGCATTATCAGGCATGCGGGCCAGTTAATGTCAACACTGTAATTTTTTTTCCTGACAAACCAAATCAACAGTGTTATTCAAATGTCTGATATCGTTATATTTTTAATTAAAGATCAACTAATAGTCAGACGCTCTTTTACTACGGAAGAAATCGCATCAAGCACTTCATTAATCGTCATTGATGTACTATCAATTTCCAGTGCATCAGCAGCAGGTTCTAACGGAGATGCAGAACGCTGCATATCACATTCATCACGTGCTTGTATATCTTCCAGCAGGGCGCGGAGATTAGCAGATTCGCCCCTTTCAAGCAACTGTTTATAACGCCTCTGAGACCTCTCTTCCGCCGATGCAGTCAAAAACACTTTGACCACTGCCTGCGGAAAGACGGTTGTCCCCATATCACGCCCATCAGCCACTAAACCGGGTGGCATTTGGAAAGCACGCTGGCGATCCAACAATGCCTCACGTACCGATGTATGCGCTGCGACGACTGAAGCTCCCATACTTGCCGTTTCTTTACGAATATCTTGTGTCACATCATGGCCGTCAAGTAGAACAACAACACCCACCTCTGTCGGTTCAAAACTGACATTTAACTGCGCGGCAACGGTAGCCATGTCCATAGCGTTATGTAAATCCAATTTTTGTTGAATACCTGCCACCGCTGTCACACGATATAACGCACCACTATCCAGTAAATGAAACCCGTATTTCTGAGCTAATAACTGACAAATCGTCCCCTTACCCGCACCACTGGGACCATCAACGGTAATCACAGGAACTATCATAGTTTTACCTTTGCTACAGCTTTGAGAGACGTATACACCGCTTCACATGCCTGTGCTGGATTAACGGCTTGCGTGATTGGACGGCCAATTACCAGATAATCACTACCGTTCTTGATTGCATCAACAGGAGTCACTACACGGCGCTGATCATCAGCAACTGAATCAGCCGGACGAATACCGGGAGTCACCAAGCAAAAGTCATCTCCGAATTCTGATTTTAATAAAGAGGCTTCACGAGCAGAACACACAACCCCATCCAAACCCGCTGACTGTGTGAGCCTGGCAAGGCGCAGCACCTGCGCTTGGGGATCAGTGTCCAAGCCAATATCAACAAGATCTTCAGCGGTCATACTGGTTAATACCGTTACAGCAATTAACAGTGGATTATTAGATGAAGATTCTACCGCTTCGCGTGCGGCTTCTAACATACGACGACCACCCGAGGCATGGACATTGACCATCCAGACACCCAGATCAGCGGCAGCTTTGACAGATTTGGCAACAGTATTAGGAATATCGTGATACTTGAGATCCAGAAAAACATCAAAACCTTGAGACATTAATTGCTCTACTAGTTGTGGACCAGCCACCGTAAACAATTCTTTACCAACTTTTAAACGACAATGTTCAGGGGTTAATTGAGACGCTAACTGTAAGCATGATTCTGCTTCAGGAAAATCCATTGCAACGACAATGGGAGAAGAAAATATTGATGAAGATGATGGCATAACGGCTCCGATAATTATCGAAGCGCACGATAGCATAAAGGAAAGGATGCCTCAATTTGAGACACCCTGTATTAGGAAAACTAAAAAGTAATATAAGGCTTAATGCGTTCAAGCGTTTTTTTACCAATACCGTTAACCTCGGATAGTTGCTCAATAGCGGTAAATTGACCGTAAGCATCACGCCATTCGATAATAGCTTGGGCTTTTTTAAAGCCGATGCCTTTAACAGTCGCAGCAATGTCCTCTGCGCTGGCACTATTAATATTAACGCGTTGTATTAATGGGGATTGGGATATTTGAGAAGCGGTTCTCTCTGGCACTTCGGTTGCATTCGCGGGTGACGAAACCAAGCCAAGGGGTAATAGAACCAAAGATAACAGCAAGGGATAAAAATATTTTAATGATGTTTCCATCAGATAACCTCCATGTAAGATAAGGGAAAGCAAGAATAGTCCAGTATTAATGCTCTGGCATCCTTGCCGAGTTAAGTTTCTGTCTCCCAGAAACTGTAGTCATCATACTGATTGATTTTATGTAGGGGGGGGGGGGGGGGGGGGGTGTTTAGTTCTGGACAGAGGGTTATTTAAGGAAAAACGTTCAAACAATTGATTTTGTTAGAAAAAAGGATTTTCAAGGAATTTTGCAATTAACACATACTTCTGGACAAAATTACTCAAAAAGTGCTTTTAAAGTGTTAATAATTCGCTACAAAATGGTGTGTTAAGTATAAATTGCTCGCACATTAATTGCTACTAATTGCCCGCTGGGGGTGCTGATTGGATGAATGGCTCGGATAGTATTATAATAATGGTAAGCCAGTGAGGCAGGAAAAGGCTTCTGTCGTTGCGCATCTTTGATGTCCAGACGCATGTGGGATACGCCGCCCCACCACTGGCTATAACTCTCCCTCCAATAATGTATATTCACCACGTTTCAAACTGCTCAACTGAACAATCCCCAAAGATCGCACACTATTAAAGACTTGGCCTTTTTGCTTATAGTCGATAGTCACCACGGCTCGACCATTACGATCATTTACCTTATCCGGTAGAACAATCACGATATTACCCTTGTGCTCTAATATGGCTTGGTATCCCAATAGTTTTGTTGGTATATCGTTAAGCCAGTCAGGGGGGAATCGTTTGCTCTTATTCTTGTGTGTTCCATACAGATGATCGAGCTGTTTATCACCGATAACAAGGGCTGTACTTTGTGGCCTTTTAACCTTCATCACCGTATTAAATAATGCGGCTGGCATATGCCCAATAGTGAACTGGTGGCCTCTTGATTTATCATCTTTCGCACGGTCTTTTAACCATACTTTCCATGACTCCAAACGGGCTGATTGTTGGTTGGCAATATTGGATAACCCAGCCTCCCTGAGAGGGGTTGGCAGCGAGGCTAATTTATTGCCTAAAGAGATGTCAGGGCCTAGCCATGCCTTGCCCACATTATAGCCCCAGCCAGTATCAATTCCCTTCGGATGTTTGCCAAAATATTCGCCTGTATTATGGTTGGTTCTTTCGGTGTGTTCGACCTCTGGCGCGGTTGATAATGATAGCCCTTCACGTTCCAGTTGGCGATCATTTGCAATGCGAATTGTGCAGCGACAATTCCAACCATTTGGCGGGTAATGAGTATCCCAAAAAATATAGTCAACAGGTAGTACCAGCTTGTCCCATTTTCTATGTTCATCACGCACTTGGCTATCGCCAACCGTGGTATAAATTAGATAAGGTCTGGTGGCCTTGGTTCGCTGTATTTGTTGCCAGCGCCCAGCCATTTTTGCAGTACGTAAATTGTTGTCATAAATGACCCGTGTACGCCATCCACGCTTACCTTTATATTGCCAGCCATGGCCCTCCACAATCTTGTCAAATCGCTTCCTGAATTGACCGATACTTTCACCGTCTTCTATGGCTGATAATACCGACTCATAAAGGTCGTTTAATAGGTCGGCTTTTGTTGCTCCGGCGACAGTAAATGCATGAGCATTAGCAGCCCCCATTAACTGATCCCAACGTTGAGTTGGTACCTGTACTTTTTGCCGGAAGTGGGCGATAGCTTCTATAGCTGGAACGTTGTTAATAGTTAATAAAGAAGGCATGGATTATTTATCTCCCTCATCAGTACCTTTGTTTAATTTAGCGATGCAACCCAATAAGACGATCTCGAATAACTCAGGTTTGTTTTCACTCCAATTTCGTAACGTGTTTGAGCTTTGGCGTGTCAATTCGCATACTTGATTGAGATTTTTTAGTCCCGCCGCTTTTGCACATTGTGAGGCAGTCAATTTGTTGCGATTAGATGACATAATCCTAATACTTATTGATGTTTTTTCGGGTTGCTTATGCAGCCATTATGCACAATTATTTGGTAAATTGCGATACTTTAGTAAATAGTTTGGTGTTTTTGTAAAAGCTTTACTGAGGCACCAGAATAGGTATCTTTATGTCATAAAAAATATGGAAAAACTTTTGCGTTGTGATATAAAAAGTTCCTTTACTTGAACCCTGCAACCGACACCAAAAAACTGATCACCGAAGGTAAGGAAGCTGTCCGTAAAAAAATCGGTATGTACCCGAACGTGGTCGAAGTGCCTGCGAATGTCTTTAGTGTTCTTGATCAAAACAATCATATCCGTGAGCGCCTGAAATATACCTCGGCTGAATCGGTCACGGCTGAAATGTTAGCCCGTTATTGGGAAGTCGATAAGGTGATTGTTGCCAAGTCAGTCAGCACGGAGACCGAAGATGGTGATTTAACCGACGTGTGGACAGAAGTCGTACTGGCTTATGTGCCTACAACCAACCGTAATCAGGGTACGCCATCATTCGGTTACACCTACTATCTGGAAGGCCACCCACTGGTTGAAGAAAACTATTACGACAAAGGCACCAAGTCGTTTATCTATCCAGTGGAGTTTGAACATGCGCCGTACTTAACTGCCATGGATGCTGGCTTTATTTTCCTTAACCCAGCCGCACAGTAAGGGGAGCGACCATGACTGATAAAACTAACGAAAAACTTGAAGAGGTGGTATTAATCTCGGCAGTTCGCCACAACGGTAAAACCATACCACCGGGCAAGCACCCATTGCCATTGTCATTGATTTTGGAGTTAAGCGCACTCAAAGACTCGCCCATTAAAAGCGATGATGTTGAGGATGAAGGTGTTGTGACTGATCAACCGTCGGACGTGGTGCCGCTGGCAGATTATGAAGCGGCGCTGGAAAAAAATACGGGCTTAACCAATGAGCTTGTCGAAATCAAAGACGCTCTGGTTGAAGAAAAAGAAAAGCATAAGTTTGCCAAGGAAGAAATCACCAGACTGCAAACTGCGCTTGCAGAAAATCAGGATGAATTAACGACAGCGCAAAATGAAGTAGCGGAACTTAAACAGCAATTGGAAGCGGCCAGCAAAACTACGGCCAAATCCTCTGCTAAAAAATAACCCCCGCCAGAGCAGCGGTCTTTCCCTGTTTCCACCGCGATGACATAAATTGAAACAGGGCCATATTATTTTTTTCTGTTAATCGTACTTAGGTACTCTCTTAGGTAGGTCTATGTCTTACGCAACGCTTGAACAATTAATCGAACACTTCGGCCTTGAAGAGATTACCCAATTACTCGCTGATGAACACGACCTATTAACAGAAGAATTATTGTTGGCAATGTTAAACGATTCTACCAGCAGTTATTCCAGCCAAGAGGTGCAGGCAGCGCAAGGCGCTGTAGATCGTGCTGATGTGGTCATTGAACGCATCTCGGATTTTATGGATAGCAACTTCAGCGCACGGCATATCTTACCACTGGATAACCCGGAGCAAGGCAACGTTGTTGAATGTTGTTTGGCATTAAGCCGCGCAGCACTGGCAGACGATGGCACCAATACCGCGAAAAAAGTTACCGAAGAACGCGACCACTGGCGGCAGTGGTTAAAAGATGTGTCAACAGGTAAGGCTTTTTTATTGGAAGATCGTAACCATAAAACACAGGGTGCCGCTCAACGCTTTCATACACGCCGCCCTAAATCATTGTTGGATGGGAGTGGTTACTAATGTCTGGCATTCGACTGGATACTGATATCCGTGGCTTAACGATCCCCGAAAAGCAAATGGCTGATCTGTCCCGCATTGATACCCACCCCTTGATGGAAGAAATCGGGGAGTTTTTGGTATCGCAAACTGCGTTGAATTTCGATAAGACTCAAACGCCAGATGGAGAACAGTGGAAGAAATCCGAACGCGCAAAAAGTGAAGGCGGTAAAACACTTACAGGTCGCGGTCATTATCGTGACAGCTATACATACAATGCTTCCAATGATGATGTTGAAGTGGGTTGTACCATGATCTATGCAGCGATTCATCACCACGGTGGTGTGATCAAAGCGAAAGACGGCGGCTATCTCACATTTAAGATTGGTGATCAATGGATACGAACTAAAAGTGTGGTTATTCCACAACGTCAGGCATTGGGTATGACAGAGGACTACGAACAAGAGATTGGTCAGATGGCCATGGATTATCACATGCAGGTGTTTCACTAAATGATTGAGCAATTACTCGCTGCCATTGTGACGCAATTACAAGAGCAAAACAAAAGCAAACAGTGGAAATTAAAAAAAGTGGATGAGCACGCGGGTTCGTTTACGTGGAAAGAGTTTGAAGAAAAAACCTATAGCGCCCCGGCGGTCTTTGTATCCTGTTTGGGGTGGCGAGAGCTGGGAGACAATGAAGAGTCCCGATCACCCAGCATGGGAGATATTTATGCGGCCCGTTTTGCGCTGGCACTGATTACTGAGCATTCCGGTAGTTTGGAAAAGCAAAACAAACAGGCACGGCAACTGGCGCAAAAAATTGGCAAGTTTATTAAAGGCAGCTGCTTTGGTTTTAATGAAGTCTCTGGCGCTTACCAGATAAAAGTTGACCCGGTATTTTCCGGGGCAATTAATGAAAGCGGACAGTCCTTGTGGCTGATTTATTTTTGGCACCACCTGCCTATGGATGCGGATAGTCCTTTGGAAGATTTTGAAGGATTGGAAGGGCAGCATAAAAATCCAGAAAACTCATCACAGTTGATGGCAGAAACACATATTGATTTTAATTCGGAGGAATAACCCCGTGACTCATAGCACAACTAGCAACACCAAAAAAACAATAACGGTTAAACCTGCTGTTAAAAGTTTGATTTGTCGCCACCCCGACACAGGTGAAGTACTGCCAGAAAAAGGCGGCGAGTGGCCTAACACGGTGTTTACCCGCCGTGCGATTAATCGTGGTGATGTCATTGATGTGGAGGCAGAAAAATCCAAGGCCAAAACTGCTACCAGAAAACCAACCACCAGCACAAAAACAACCAATGATGAAGGAGAACAATAATGACCATTTTATTTAATGGCATACCCAGCGCATGGAGTGTACCCGGTCACTATTTGGAGTTTGACCCCAGCCGAGCCAATACCGGACAAATGCTAAAAAAAGCAGTGCTGTTTGGTCAACGTCTATCAACGGGAACCGTGGCAGCGAATACGCTAACGGTGATTACTCGCAGCGGTCAAGGCGCTCAATATTTTGGTGCCGGTTCCATGCTCTCACATATGTGTGAACGCGCATTAAAAACAAATCCACAAATTCCTTTGTATGTGATTGCTGCCGATGATCTGACCGCAGGCCAATATGCCACCGGGGCTTACACACTGAGCAACAATGCATCCAGTGGTGGTCTATTGCGTGTGTATATCGCCAGTGAATTGCATGGTCTGGCGGTTGGCTTTGCCAGTGGTGATACCCCGGCTGTGGTGGCGGCTATTAATGCTGCTGATCTGCCCGTAAAAGCAGAAATTGATGGCGGTAATGCTGACAATATTATTGTGACCGCTCGCCATAAAGGGGAATGCGGTAACACCATCAGTTTAAGTGTTGGTATTGAAGGCACCAGTGCCGATAGCGCCCCATCGGTTGCTGTTACACCGATGAGTGGTGGTGCAGGTAATCCCGACTTGACCGATCTACTTGCAGTATTAGGTGATGACTGTTTTAACTGGATTGGTATGCCGTGGACAGATGCTGCCAACCTTTCGATTTTGGATGATGAACTGGATCGCCGTTTTGACCCAATGAACCAAATTGGTTGCCGTGCCTTTACGGCTAAACACGGTACCCATGCCGAGTTGCTTACCTTTGGTAATACGCGCAATAACTACCATGTCACTACCATGGGTGCGGGTAGCTCACCAGAGCCAGATTATTTATGGGTAGCCACCAATGTGGTTGCGGCGGCAAATAGTTTGGCTATTGACCCCAGCCGCCAGTTGAGCACCTTAAAACTGATGGTTGAACCGCCCAAGCCCGAGATGCGCTTTATTGCACAGGAACGCAACCAGCAATTATTTGATGGTATTAGTACCTATATCGTGGGTAGTGATGGTTCGGTCTATATCGAAGCACAAATCACCAACTACCAAGAAAACGCACAGGGCATGGCTGATGATTCGGTGTTGTATGTGAATACCCCGGAACTCTTTGACGCTTATCGCTGGGAACAACAGGTACTGTTTGCCCCATACCGCCGCTACAAACTGATGGATGATGGTAACGATCTGCCCGAAGGCCAACCCATTATGACACCGAATAAAGCCAAGCTTTTGTTCTTGGGTTTGTACCAGCGGTTTATCTCGGAGTTTGGCTGGTGTGAAAATTTCGAGCAATACGAAGCCTCGTTTTTAATTGAGAAGCAAGGCAACCGTTTAGCCTATGTGGATCAACCCAACTTCGTTGAAAACTTGCGTCAGCTTTACGGGCGCAGTGAGTTAGTGAACTAAACAGGACAACAGGTGATTTTATGACTGATATAGCAAAGCGTTTATTTTTTGATTTGCCAGACTTTGGGCGAGTACATACTACAGGTGGATCGATCAAACTGGCTGGATTTAAAACCAACAAATAAACCTCAGACCTTGGCCCAGCATGTGAATCCGATGAGTTTCAGCATGGCGAGTTGAAGTTCAAGGTGAAAAACAAACAAGGGCTTTCTGCCACCAAGCTGCAAAACCTGAAAGGCATTACTGTCAAAGTGACCGATAGCAACGGTGCCATGTGGTCTTGTGAAAAAGCCTCGACCACCGAGAACGTTGAACTGTCCGACGGTGAGTACGATATGACAATGCAGTTTGACAGCCAGAAGGAAATTTCGTAATGAGCGCCAATGAGATTTTCACATTAGAAAAAGGCATTCGCGTGGGTGATGTTGAACACAAAGAATGCCGCCTTAAAAATGGGAATAGTGCTGAGGCATTACTCAGTGCTGCGTTAAAGTCTCAACAGGTTGCCATGGTTCCTGCGGGGGTTGATGCGCGTGGTGAGACCTTATTTGACCCGCAACTATTGTGTAACCCGCACTTGATGGCCTATGAAATATTACGGCTGCGTATCGACAAACTCGGCGATCTTGACATGCCTCTAGAGGAAGAACTCTTCGGTATGCTAAGTGAAAAAGATTTGGAAATCTTGCAGCAAGAAGCCGATATTCTGGATGGTTTAGCCATTAACAAGGAGTTAGCTGACCGGGGGAAGTCTGATTCGGCAAGCGCGGGAGCTGAGTAAAACCGATAATCAATTAAGTTATACCACAGCCAATTCCCGCAAAGAGCTATTGGCTATGTCCGTTTCTGAATTATTTGCATTGCAACTGGATATTAACGAATGTCAACCGAAAACACCGTCAGCTTAGTTGTCAATTTACGCGGAAATGTTGAGCGTCGTGCGCAACGCTTTTCGCAGAGCTTTGGCCGTATGAGTGCTAAAAGTCGCCGACACTTGGCGACGATGAATCGTGGTGTGATGGGTCTGGAACGCACCATGGGGCGTTTGGGTAATCGGTATCTGGCATTAGGTTCTGGCGGTGCCCTTGCAGTAGCGGCTAAAGGTGTCGCTGATTTTGACTCGCAGATGGTACGTTTGGGGACGGATGCCAATTTGACCGAAGAGCAAGTGAGTAAACTCAAAAAAAGTATCAAGGAAATTGCGAACGATAAAGACCGGCGTATTGATGATAATGTATTAAAAGATGCGACGGCACAGTTTTTAAGTAAAACGGGTGACTATAGTTTTGTTGAGAAAAAAGAAAACCTGAAAAACCTCGGCTTTGTGATGCAAGGCTTGGGGGCTGATGCAGTTGATTCCGGTAATCTATTAGCTCAATTTTGGGAAAAGGGAATCCGTGACCCACAGCAAGTGACAGAAACACTTGATCGCCTATTCACACAATTTAGTCAGGGTTCTGTATCGGTTAAAGATATTGCCCGTGTTAGTCCTAAATTATTCTCTGCGATATTAGCTCAAGGCCCTAAAGCGGTATCGCAAATGGGAGCATTAATTCAGGTATATAGTAAAACCAAAGGTAGTGCGGAGGAATCGACAACCTCGTTAATTTCGACGCTGTCTACGTTTAATGATCCCAAAAAACTTGAAACCATTAATAAAGCCCTTGTAGAAAGTGGAAAACAAAAAGTACATCTGGACGATGGTAACTTACGTGATGTACATACTCTGTTTTTAGATCTTGCTGAGGTGGCAGGTTATAGCGAACAACGCTTGGCTACCGTGCTACCTATCGAAGCGATCAATGGTTTTAAATCACAGTTAAATCCTGAAAACCGTGCGCTATTAAAAAAGCTGTCAGATGGTGCAATTAATAAAGGCATGACTTTGGATGCCTCAGCTAAGAATGCCAAAAACGCCGCTGCGGCGATCCAGTTTTTATCGAATGTTGCATCACGCAAAGCCGATGAGAATTTGTCTCAGCCAATTATTGATTTAGCCGAAGCCATTAATAATCTCGACGATAAAAAAATTGATGAGATTATTGAAAAAACCAAAACATGGGCGAAGGTTATCGGCGGTGTTTATCTGGCATTCAAGGGGATTCAACTAGCCAGTAATCTGGTGAATGTGGGGCGATCACTAAAAGGCAATAAAAAGTCTGCGGTTAATTCAGTATTGGGAAGTTCAGCAACCACACCGATGTTTGTTTGGGTGATCAACCAAGGCGTGGGTGGTGGCTTTGATAAAACCCGCAAAGGTAAAGGCCATATTAATACAGGTAATTCGTCTAAAGGAGCGAAAGGTGCTTGCAGCAAGATTGCAAACGGCGCACGTACATTAGGCAAAGCTGCCCCTGCACTATTAAGCCGTGCAGGTTATGTTGGTATGGCGGGTGGCGTTGGCTGGGGCATTGGTACATTCATTAATAAGAATTTTATCGAAGGCACCGCTGCCAGTGATTGTATTGGTAAAAGTATCGCTCATGTCTTAATGGCCTTTGGTAGTGATGAAGCCCGCCGTGCATTAATTGCCAACGGTGACTTGCAAGAACGACCTACACCAACCGTTTATAGCCGCAGCAACCCGGTACCGTCTGCCCCGACAGAGCCTGCCAAAGTCTTAATTGAAATCAAAGACCCGGCCAGTTTAATTCGTGCCGATGTTGAGCGTAATAACCGCGCACCGGAAACCGTTGTGGAGCAACTCCGTGGCGGCACGATGAGGTTGTACTAATGGAAGATCGTTACCCAGCCCAACTTGGTGATGTGCCTATTTTTGTCGATGGTGGCGAATTAACAGGTGGCCGTCGTGTGGTCAGTGATGAGTACCCGTATCGTGATGATCCATGGACAGATGATATGGGCCGCAAACAGCGTGTCTATACACTCAATGCATTTTTACTGAATGATAACGGCGATATTAAACAGCAGCGTGAGGCATTGTTACGGGTACTGGAAAGCGAAGGCACCACCGCAATTGTGCATCCGCGCTTTGGTAATTTGCGTGTGCAACTGGGTGAGTACAAATTGCGCTTTAGTGCTCGTACTGATCGTGAAGATTTTAGTGTTGAATGTTTACAACCCGGTGATACCAAACAACCACAAGTTGCCGCCAATACATTATCTTCGGTGAATCGTAGTGTGGCCCTGAATATGGACACCCACATGACGACCTTTGCTGATAACTTTAACGTGGACGCTGCGCCGCAGTTTGTGAAAGACGATGCACTTAGCCAAGTGCGTACTGGCTTGGCACAGTTGCGATCATTAAGTGGTAATGTGCAAGGCGTGTTGTCGCCAGTGAGTGAAGTGACAGCGTTAATCGGTGATGTTGATAGCACACTGGATACCCTGATCAATACACCGTTGACATTGGCTAATAGCCTCGGCCAAGCCATTAGCCAGACCACGGGTTTATTTACCACGATTGATAACGGACTGAATGGCTTAAGTACTATTAACCAGCCATTTGCATCACTGGAACCCGTACCCAATGCCAGCGCCAATACGGCGTTATTTGCTGCCAGCCGTAATACACCCTCACGCCAGCAGCAACAGCAAAACCGCACCGCCGTAGCGAATGCGTTTAGCCGTTTGGCATTAACCCAAACCGTGCAGCATATGGCAACACTGGCCAGTGCTATTGCCGTAGACGACGTGAGCCAGTCACCTTTTAGCAGCTACAACGAAGCGCAACAGGTACGTGACCAATTAGCCGCGCAGCTCGATGCAGAAATGTTAATTGCTGATGATGCCAGCTATGTGGAACTGGAAGATTTACAGCATACCCTACACGCTCATATTGAGGCGCACGGTATTAACTTGCCACGGTTTAACCAGATCACGATTGCCAATACACAACCCTCCTTGGTGACAGCGTACCGCTTATACGGTGATGCCAGCCGTGCTGCGGATATTGTGGAACGTAATGCAATTCGCAATGCGGTGTTTGTAGAAAAGAACCAGCAACTGGAGTTGGCGAATGTCTGAGTTTGTGATCGCCACTCCGAATGATCGCTGGCTGGGGTTTAAAACCATTGGCTTGGTGCGTTCCATGGAACGCGCAGCGGATGAGTTGGCAGCCACCTTTACCAGTAACCACTCCGGGGATATTCAGCAAGCACTGAATGAAAGTATTGCGGTGCAAATCTTTTTAGATAATGAATTGTTGCTGACAGGCAACGGTACCGCCCGCTCACCGTCTTACGATGCCACGTCGATTGATCTTGCCTTTAATGCCAAAAGCCGCCTGGACGACTTGGTGGCCTGCTCTTTACCGGGCAAACAATTTAAGGGTCAAACCTTTCTGGCTGTTGCTAATCACCTGTGTGGTTTATTCGGTATTGAGGTACAGGTGGATAGTGGTGTAAATGCTAATCAGGTATTGCGCCAACCGAGCTTGGATGAAGGGCAACCCATTTGGGATTTTTTAGAGAGTGAAGCCCGTGCCTTGGCACTGCGTTTAATGAGCACCGCCCAAGGCCATTTATTGATTACCCGAACCGGAGCGCGTACCGCCGCAGACCGTTTGGTATTGGGTGAAAATGTACTGCAAGGCTCTGCCGACTTTAACCACGATGAACGCTTTAGTGAGTACATTGTGATGGGTAGCCAGAGCCGGGGCAATGAGCTACTCAGTGCCAGCAATATGAATATAACTCGCGGTGTGGCTAAAGATGAACACGTCAACCGCTATCGCCCATTAACCATTATGGCCGACGACGATCTGGACGCAGAGGCCTGTGAACGCCGTGCGCAATGGCAACGCAATACCCATTATGGCCGTAGCCAATCAATCACTTATACCGTCGATGGCTGGCAACAAAGTAACGGTGAAACATGGCAAACCAATATGTTGGTTGAAATGAATGACCCTGTGATGGGCATTAATGGTAACCGTTTGATTACCGAAACCCGTATGCGCCTGATTGATACCAGTGGCAAGAAAACCGATATTACCGTGATGCCACCGGAAGCCATGCAACTGGTGAAGCTACCCCCCAAGGCAGAGAAAAAAGAGGTGGGCTTAAGTGCGCTATGAGTTGAACAACATTATCGGCAAGATTCGCCGCTTGGTGACCTTAAAAGTGGTCAAGCGTGATGCGATTAAAAACAAGGTGCGTTATCTGCAAATTCAGATGAACGATGAATTTCCTGCGGATGATATTGAACACTTGGAAGCCTTTGGTTTTACCAGCCGAGTGTTGGAAAACGCCGATGCGGTGATCGTGAGTCGTGGCGGTAATGAAGGGAAATCCATTTGCATTATGACCCCGGATCGTCGCTACCGTATTGATATCGATAAGGGCGAATCGGCGATGTATAACCACCATGGAGACAAGGTGGTGATGCGCCAAGATCGTGTGATTCAAATGGACGCTGCGGCCAAGGTATTAATCAATGCGCCACTTACCGAGTGTAATGATTTATTAGTGAAAGGCACCGCCACCATTACCGAGGACGCCATCATTAATGATATTGCCTTTGTGCCGCATACGCACCGTGAACAAGGCGATGGTGCGTTGGTGTCGCCACCACAAAGTGGAGGGGGTAGTTAATGACGGCCTTACAGCTGGGTTTTAATTCTGCGATTACGCAGACCGATGTGGTGCTGGGGCAATCGTTACCTGTGGGCGATTGGCTAACGACGGTGATACATACGTCGTTGTTTACCAACAAACGCGCTGCCAATGATGAGCTGCCAGAGGGAGTGACCGATCCACAAGGTTACTGGGGCGATAGTTTTTTTAGTGACAGCTATGGCTCCTTACTGTGGACGCTGCGCCGTGAAAAGTTTGTCAATAATTTGGAAGGCCGTGTGCGGGATATGTGTTTGGATGCGTTGCAATGGCTGGTACGTGATAAGCATGTGAGCTGGCTGGATGTGATCACTACACGCAAGCCGGGTTCGAGCCGTGTGGAAATTATTGTGCAATACAAACGTGGGCTGACGGGTCAGCAAAACAACGTGCAAGAACAGAGAGAGTTTTTTAATCATGCCGCTTAATCGAGATTCATTAGCCACTATTCGTGAACGTATTGCCAATAATATCGAGCGATCTGTTCGCGGTGATGTCAACGGTGTGCCTTACGCTGCGGATGCGCATACACCGGGAACAAGTTACACCTAACTGGCTAACGTGGTCGCTGCGGTAGCCCATGGCTTATATGGCAACCAAGCCTATATTGCCGAGCAGATTCATACCAAAACCTGCGATGCGGAGACCTTGCTAAAAAAAGTGGCCGACGAATGGCTGCAACGTATCCCCGCCGCTTATGCAACAGGTACCGCTACTATTACAGGTAACGACGGTGCCGTGATTCCTGCAATAACCGTATTGCAACACCAAGATGGACGACAGTACCGCACAACTGATGAAGCGATTATTACAGGCGGTACCGCGACGCTGAATTTAGTGGCGATGGAAGCTGGCACTCGTAGCCATATTACCGATGGCGTGTTGTCATTGATTAGCCCGATCACAGGTGTGGATGGTGATGTGAGTGCAGCCACAGTCAGTGCAGGTGCCGAGATTGAAGATATTGAACGCCTGCGTGATCGCTTGCTGGACAAGCAACAGAACCCACCACTGGGCGGTAAAGATTATGACTATGTGGCATGGGCTAAAGCAGCGCATGTGGATGTAACCAAGGTGTGGATCACTCCACATGAAAATGGTATTGGCTCGATTGTGCTTCGCTTTGTGACCGAAGACTTGGCTGACCCGATCCAGACAGCCGCCCATATTCAGGCGGTGAAATCCTATATCCAAACCATGCGCCCAGCGGGTTTGCGTAACTTTACCTTTGAGGCACCGGAAGCGGTAGAACTGGGGCTGGCCTTTTCATCACTGACACCGAACACACCCGAAGTACAACAAGCCATTGAAGCCGAGCAGCGCGATCTATTACGCAGAGAATCTATCGGCGGTGCCACCATTTTAGTGAGCCAGATTCGTGAAGCGATCAGTGCGGCCGAAGGTGAACAGGATCATGTCATTAACTTAACCGAAAATATCGCATTGGCAAATAACCAGTTTGCGGTAGTGGGAGATATTGCATGGCCAAATCAGCAATAGCCTACCGCGACATGATGCTGGCTATGTTACCCCAGGGAGATGCGTGGCCCCGTGATGTGGATGGTGACTGGGCCAAGTTGTTTATGCCTTTTGCCGAAGAGTTTGCCAGAGTGGATATGACCAATGAGCAACTACAGGCCGAGATGCGACCCACCCAAACCGTTGCACTATTACCGGAATGGGAAACCAACTACGCGCTGCCCAATGATTGCTCTTGCAATCTCGATCAAACTTTTACCCAACGCCGACAAGCGCTGGTTGCTAAATACAAAATGAGTGGCAATCAAAGCCGCGAGTTTTTTATTGGCGTGGCAAAAGACTTGGGCTTTGACATTTCCATCACTGAGTACGATGAGAATAACCCCGGCCCTTATGTAAGTTATCAAGGGATGCCCATTGATGGTGAGGACTGGAATTTTGTTTGGCAGATCAATGTGAATGCCACCAACACCAAACGCAGACAGTGTGGTGAACCTGTGGGTGAGCCGTTTTCTGTGTTTGATGAGAACTACCACGGCACCATCCCAATCACACGGCGGCAATGCGGCTCACAAAGTGGTGAGCCTTTAACGGTATGGGGTGGTGAATTTTTAGAGTGTGTGATTCGTGATTTGGTACACGATCACCGAATTTTATTTTTTGTTTACATTTAAGGAGGCGCACTATGGATTATCCCAGTAACCCAATAGTGAAGTTACACAACGGTAAATTTACCGACGGCAACCAATCCGAAGGTATCGACCCTAGTCTTGACCCAGCATCGTGGATGAATGCGGTTACTGATGAGTTGTTGAATTTGATTACGGCGGCGGGGTTAACGCCGGATGAAAATATACTTAATCAAGTACTTCAAGCTATTCAAATAATGGATTTACAAACCATTAGTACTATAAAGGATGGTATTGCTTCGGAAGGTGATACGCTGAAAAAGTTGTACGATTTATATCAGTCCTTACTTAATACTTCTCCCGTATCAAAAGGCTCAGTTGTTGGCGGTAGATTATCCGTCAATGTAGCCGATGCAACAGCCAACACATTAGACATACAACCGTTTGAGTGTATTGGTAAAAATGGCAATTTGATTAAAACATCTGTTGTGTATTCAAAAATAATCGACCAACCAATAGTCGATGGTGCTACGGGTGGTGGAGCAAAAACAGGGATAACTTCAATCTCTGCCAATAATACTTTCCATGTATATGCAATGCTCAAAAACGATGGGCAGGTCAATGTTGGCATTGATACCACCGATGCAACAGCCACATCGCTATTGTCTGTGATGACAAATTATGTGGATGCACAGTTGCTTGGCTCTCTCCTATATGACGCTTCGGGTATCAGAGGCTTCTCTCAAGAGGGCAATGTTTTTACCTTAAAAAATGCTCGGCTTGGCGGTGTTATTCTCTCAGTAACGGGCGCTGGTACGCAAGTAAATTGCTATGTCCCTACGCATATTAATGCCGAGGGGATGTTTCATTTTCACTCAGCGTGGACGGGTGGTGTACTGGCGTTGCGACTAACGGAGTGGGATGCTGGAAACCAGTATGTTGCTGATACAGGCGATTATGATATGCGGATAGTGCCATCGGGCGGTTCGTATTGCAGTATCCATAAAAATATCTTTGTTGGTGATGGTGAGGTCGCACGGTTTAGAGCAACCGCTCAGGCGTCCGCACCCACAGCGACAAACTTTAATACCAAGGGATGGATAAACCACAGAATAGGTAAATTATGATGAGTGATGAAAGCATTTATTTTGTAAGAGATGATAACGGCACCCCTGTTGGTTGGTCTCCTATGCAGCAAGAATTTACGGATAAAGAGCCGACCTTAAAAACCGATCAGGAATGGTTAGACTTTGAGTTAAAGCAAAACAAAGAGGGGTTGTTTTCCCGGTTGATGCAGTTGTGTGACAGCAAACAGGATGAGGATGAAAGCTACATGCTGAAACACAAAAACACCGTGGGACAACGGCGACGTTATCAAGATAAATACGAACGCGCATTGGCGGGTGAATTTTCTGCCGAAGAGAGAGCGGCGATTATTGCAAACTACGAAGCAACACGCGACGCCATTCGTGCCTTTGCTGATTTAATTGAGTTATTCCGACAAACGGTTGATGACTGGATTGTCGATGGTCAATTAGAAAAGGCAGAGCAAGCCATTACGGCTGCGGTTGCGTTTGATGCAACCACCAACCAAGCCGATATTGAACAATTATTATCAAGTGTATAAATAGGAGGCATTATGAGTAATGTGATCTATGAATTTATCCCTGCCGTATCCTTTTGGGGTTCGGCAAAAGTCAAGGTGAATGTGCCAACGATGATTCAAGGCGTAGTGATACCCAGCGGCTTTATATCTGACGGTGCATCAATCCCACGTTGGTTGCCATTCGTGGGTTTGGTGTGCTGGTTATTAGCGGATTGGCTATCGGTCTGGTTTTATATTCCGGGACTGATCTTCTTGCTGGCACTGGCATTGTTCTCACGATTTGGCCTGTCATTTAATGCCGCACTACTCCACGACTACGAACTAAAGAGCAATATCGATCAGTGGTGGTCGTCGGGCTTACGTTTCTTTAAGCAACTGCGTCATGATGGTATTTGGTGGTGGGTGGCCTGTATCGCGTTTGTGTTAATGACAGGTTGGCAATGTGTCTTTGCTATTAAACGCTGGCTGGTGAGCTTTCGGAGGTGTGGCACACAATCATAGTTAAGAAGAACAGGCGACCATTGAATGGCGGCAACCACTCAATGGTCATCCTACATGAACAGAGCATGTAAGACCGAGGCCCTCTGCCGTGTACACAGCAGAGGGATAGTAACAAAGATGGTATATAAAGGATATGCTCATGTTAGAAGAGGTACGCTGTAGTAATTGCGATAAATTACTGGCTAAAGGGGGTTATGAGACCCTAGAAATTAAATGTCCAAGATGTAAGACAATCAACAAACTGGAGCGCCCACGAGTGCCGAATTTATCAGGAGATAGCACCCATGGAAATCTACGAAAAAAGACAGGTCAAACTGGTCAACACAGACTGCCTAACTCTACTCAACACACTCGACGATGACAGCGTCGATTTAATCGCTACCGACCCACCTTATTACAAGGTCAAAACCGACGATTGGGATCGGCAATGGGCAACCAAAGCCGACTTCTTTCAGTGGCTCGATCAGGTGCTCAAAGAGTGCCAGCGAGTACTCAAGCCCACAGGCAGTATTTACCTGTTTTGTGGGCCGTATTTAGCCGCTGAAACCGAGCTATTAATGGGGCAACATTTCAGGGTGTTAAACCATATCGTTTGGCGTAAGCCGTCGGGTAAATTTCAGGGGTGCTGCAAGGAATCATTGACCAAGTATTTTCCCCAAACGGAGCGGGTGATTTTCGCCGAAAGCACCAAGAAAAAGCCCTTCCAATATGAGTCAATTCGCCGCCATTTGGCGAACACAATCAAGGCCGCTGGGGTAAGTAGTAAACGGGTCAATGAGGCCACCAAAACGCAGATGTCAGGACATTGGTTTGGGGCTTCACAATTCGCCTTTCCGAGCCGTGAAAACTAACAGATATTGCGTAAGCTGGCACCTGAATTAAAGCCCTATGACAAGCTACGGGCTGAGTACGTGGCCATACGCAAACAGGCAGGTCGCCATGGCCGTAAATTTGCCGTGACCAAGCATGTGCCTTACACCGATGTGTGGGACTTCAAAGTGGTACAACCCTACCCCGGCAAGCACCCCTGCGAGAAGCCACTACCGCTAATGGAGCACATCATCCAGACCAGCAGCAACGAAGGCGATCTGGTACTCGATCCCTTCACAGGCAGTGGCAGCACCCCCATAGCGGCTCGTAACCTGAAACGGGCATTTATCGGTAGTGAGATGGGAGAGAAGGAATACGGGCAAGCGGTTGCCCGGTTGGAGCAGCCATAGATCGGTATTCGGTGTAGAATATAGCGAAGTCTCGCTTGGGGTTTTAGCTATATTATGAAAAAAGTGCTATCAGGCTCCACCAGAGCACAGATGTTAAAGGAAGGTCTAATCCTGATTCATGCTGGTCTTTTACCGACTAAGGCTTGGGATAAAGTGGCTAAAAGGCATGGTATTAAAAGCAGGTCAACACTGTATAACTGGTATGCAATAGTACATAAACACCCAATGGAGGAATGGCCTGAATTGCTACAATCTAAGTACGGCATTCACCGCAAGGGGCAATATGCTGAATGTACCCCGGAAGCGTACGATTACTTTAAGCAACTGTACCTAGATGGCAACTGTAGAGCGGAGGCTTTTCGGAGGTTAAAGGCTGTCAGTGACTCCAAGGGGTGGGTAATACCGTCCAGAAATGCCCTCTCCACTCGTTTAGAGCGTGACGGTATCAGGCCGACAAGCCGCGACGCTCCCGACATCCCTTAAAAACCCAATAAATAGCGTCCAGAAGTATGTCTTTCTCCGGCCAGAAGTAAAAGTCACGCTACATTTTAGTATCCGCTAGGCGTTATAGCTGAATATCGTGTAGAATATATCTTACAAATATTGTGTTAGCTTATTGACTAATAGCTTAATATCCTGCGTACTTTTCTCAGGATAGTGCTGTTTAACTAAACCTGCGAACGCTCCTGCAAAGGCGCTGTGATCCGCGACATGCTCCAAACTATCCAAGACGCTGCTCACCATGCCTGCGCCCACGGTGATATTACTGATACGATCCACGATAATAAAAGCACCGGTCGCGCGGTTTTGCGGATAAGTATCCACCACGACCGATTGGTTTAACGCAACATCCACCAGTGCAATATCGTTAAGTTGCAGTTGTTGAGCTTGCTGGTGCTCTTGTGTATTGATATCAACTTGGTGAACAATGCTCTCAATATTTCCCGTTGTAAGTTTAGTCGCAAACTTGAAAAAGTACTCCGAACCTTCATTCAGCGCCTGCTCTGACATCCAGACAATGTGAGCCTGCAAATGATTAGTTTGAGCAACATCATCCGCTGCTTTGACAATCATATCGCCACGGCTGATATCAATTTCATCTTCCAGTGTTAAGGTCACTGCCTCACCGATAAAAGCAGAATTTAAATCGCCTTCATAAGTCACAATATTTTTAACATGGCTGGTTTTACCTGAAGGTAAAGCACGCACCGCATCGCCAACTTTAATAACGCCCGAAGCAATTGTGCCGCAAAAGCCACGGAAATCAAGATTAGGTCGGTTGACATACTGCACCGGAAAACGAAAATAATTAACATTTTTGTCTTTCTCGATTTGCACCGTTTCCAGAATTTGCATCATGGTTTGCCCCTGATAACCCTCACCTTGATACCACGGCGAACGCTCACTCAGATTCACAACATTATCACCTTCAAGCGCAGACATAGGCACAAAATAGATATCATCTGTCAGGCCTAGGCCTTCAGCAAAAGAACGATAATCATCACGAATACTATTAAATGTTTCTTGGCTAAAATCGACCAAATCCATTTTGTTAATCGCAACCACAATATGTTTTATACCCAATAGTGACGCAATATAACTGTGGCGACGAGTTTGTGTTTGCACACCATGGCGCGCATCAATCAGGATAACAGCCAGATCACAAGTCGAAGCGCCGGTTGCCATATTACGCGTGTACTGTTCATGCCCCGGTGTATCGGCAATAATAAACTTACGCTTGGCCGTGGAAAAATAACGGTAGGCAACGTCGATCGTAATGCCCTGCTCGCGCTCGGCCTGTAGACCATCAACCAATAACGCCAAATCCACTTTTTCACCCGTGGTGCCATGTTTGGCCGAATCAGATTCAATGGCTGCCAATTGATCTTCATAAATCATTTTGGAGTCATGCAGCAAGCGACCGATCAAGGTACTCTTGCCATCATCAACACTACCGCAGGTTAAAAAACGCAGTAGTTCTTTTTGTTCGTGCTGAGCAAGGTAGGCATGAATATCTTCAGGAAGTAGTTCTGACTTATGACTCATTAGAAATACCCCTCTTGCTTCTTCTTCTCCATCGACCCCGCACTATCGTGGTCAATCACACGACCCTGACGCTCGGATGTTGTGGTTAATAACATTTCTTGAATAATATCCGGCACAGTCGTCGCTTCAGACTCAACAGCGCCCGTTAATGGATAACAACCCAAGGTACGGAAACGCACCATTTTCTCTTCCACGACATCATCTTTGGTCAACGGCATACGATCGTCATCAATCATAATCAAAGTACCATCACGCTCGACAACGGGGCGTTTAGCCGCGAGATACAGCGGTACTAATGGAATACTTTCCAGATGGATATATTGCCAAATATCGAGCTCGGTCCAGTTAGATAACGGAAATACGCGAATACTCTCACCTTTATCAACCCGGCTATTGTAAATATTCCATAATTCCGGGCGCTGATTTTTGGGATCCCAGCGATGATTTTTGTCGCGGAAAGAATAAACACGCTCCTTGGCACGTGACTGTTCTTCATCACGGCGTGCACCACCGAAAGCGGCATCAAAGCCATATTTATTGAGCGCTTGTTTCAACGCCTGCGTTTTCATCACATCGGTATGCACTGCACTACCGTGAGTGAACGGGCCAATACCTTGCTCAAGACCTTCCTGATTAGTATGTACAATCAGGTCGAGCCCCAATTCTTTCACATACTCGTCGCGAAACTTGATCATATCGCGAAATTTCCAGGTAGTGTCCACATGTAACAATGGGAATGGCGGTATACCGGGCGCAAAGGCTTTCAAAGCCAAATGCAACATCACCGCCGAGTCTTTACCGATGGAATACAACATCACCGGATTATCAAATTCAGCAGCCACTTCGCGGATGATATGAATACTTTCCGCTTCCAATTGTTTAAGGTGCGTCAGGGAATAATCACTCATTAGTTCATTATCTTTAAAAAAAACGATGGATAAAAATCTTACAGCGGCGGCATTATAAGGAAATTACACGCAATTGCTAAACAATTTGTTGTTCTATGCTTATACCTGCTTGTTGTGCCAACTCAACAAACCCCGGAAAAGAAGTTGCCACATGACCACAATTATGAATGGTAATGGGCGCTCCGGCACGCAAAGCGGCAACCGTGAATGACATGGCAATACGGTGATCGTCATGGGTTTCCACTGCACCACCACCATAAGCTACAGTATCGGTAATACCATTAACGACCATGCCATCCGGGGTAGGAGAAGCATCCACGCCCAGTGCTTGTAAGCCATCGGCCATCACCTGAATACGGTCACTTTCTTTCACTCGTAGCTCTTCCGCACCACTCAATACCGTTTGCCCGTAAGCACAGGCGGCAGCAACAAACAAGACTGGAAACTCATCAATCGCCAACGGCACTAACGCTTCTGGAATATGAATACCTTTTAATGGCGCATACCGCACACGAATATCCGCGACAGGCTCACCTCCGACTTCACGCACATTGAATAAGGTAATATCAGCACCCATCAGGCGTAAAATATGAATAATACCGTCACGTGTAGGATTAATACCGACATGCTCAAGGGTAATATCAGAACCTTCTGCAATTGACGCTGCCACCATAAAAAAAGCTGCCGAAGAAATATCTGCGGGCACATCTATCGCCATGCCCTTCAATGTGCCGCCTCCTTTCAAGCTAGCTCGATTGCCTTCGCTATTAACCTTATAGCCAAAACCGCGCAGCATGCGCTCGGTATGATCGCGTGTGGGTGCAGGTTCAATAGTCACAGTTTCGCCTTTGGCATAAAGACCTGCCAGCAATACACATGACTTTACTTGCGCACTAGCCATAGGCAATTCATAAGTCATGGCTTTTACTTTACCATTGCCTTTTACTGTCACAGGCGGGCGGCCTTCAGGTGCGGTTTCTACTTTTACTCCCATATCGCGCAATGGATTGGCAACACGGTTCATCGGACGTTTGCTTAACGAAGCATCACCAATCAACGTAAACTTAAAGTCCTGCCCGGCCAACAGCCCCATCAACAAACGCATAGCAGTGCCAGCATTACCGACGTTTAGCGGTTTTTCCGGTTTACGTAAACCTCGCAGACCAACACCATGAATCGTTACCTTGCCATCAACAGGACCATTGATCACCACCCCCATATCACGAAACGCCTGCAAAGTTGCCAAGGCATCTTCGCCCTCTAAAAATCCACTGACCTCTGTGACACCTTCGGCAATGGAGCCCAACATAATAGAGCGATGAGAAATAGATTTATCACCCGGCACACGGAAAGAACCCGTCACTTTTTCACTGGGTTGTACAATGTATTTCATTAACTGGTCTGACATAAATTAAAATTTCTCAAATATTTGTAGTACATCTTTCGATAACTTGTTCCCAGAATACGCCGTCAATACCCGCAAACGGGGCCTGTCGCCAATTACAAATTGTCGGCGCTACAACTGCGCGCGAAGCATGCTTCGCAAACGCTTGTTTTCGCCCCTGTAGGCTCGGTCGCGGCATGACATACATGGATGTAGGGAATGCAGGTTTTGCAAGAGCAAAAACCTGCCCATGCCACTCACGATTCTGGATAACAAGTTATCGAAGATGCATTAATTTAATTAATTTATAAGTTTTTTTTATCCAAAAGCGCTGTAAAATGATCACGCGCTTCTTTAGCACGCGTACACGTTTCTAACAAAGAATCGCCGTCTTTTTCTTCAATGGCCTGTCGCATATGTTGCAAATTATTTTGAAACAAATCTATCGATTGTAAAATTTCATCACGATTGGCCAACATAATGTCGTGCCACATTTGCGGATCACTACTGGCAATACGCGTAAAGTCACGAAAGCCCCCTGCTGCATACCGAAAGATATTTTCATTTTCAGAATCATTCGCCAAAGTGTCTACCAGAGAATAGGCAATTGCATGCGGAAGATGGCTGGTTGCGGCCAACACCGCATCATGTTCAACAACAGGCATACTTAACACCTCTGCACCTACCGCTTCCCATAATGACATCACACGAGAAATATGTTCGGAATCCGTTACTTTTTCTGGTGTAAGAATGACACGATGATTTTTATACAACTCTGGATTCGCGGCCGTTACACCACTTTTTTCAGAACCCGCTATAGGGTGTCCGGGAACAAAACAGGGTGGCATAACATTGGATTGCCAAATTGTTTTTACTGCGTTTACCACGCTACCTTTGACGCTGGCAGCATCGGTAATAGTCACTTCGCTGGAAATATTGGCATGAATCGTTTGCAAGGTATCAGCCACAGCCAACGTTGGAACAGCAATCATAATTACATCGCCTGCGCCCAATTCAGATGCGATGCTTTCCAGTGATAAAACAGCGCGATCAACAATACCCTGTTCCAAAGCAATATCTGCAGTTTCCTGACAACGTACTACGCCAATCACTTCTTTGCCGTAATTTTTCTGGCGCACGGCCGCCGCTAGACTGCCACCAATCAGGCCCAAACCAACAACAACCAATTTACCTATGAACACTATGAGACCTTTTCACACATAGAGATTTTATTCGCAGGCGAGGCAAAATCGCACACAACGAAGGAGTTTATATACAATAAATAACTGAGTGAGTACGATTTTAACGAAGTATGAGGATAAAATATCATGTGTAAAAAAGTCTCATAATACGCCCACAGGATAAGAACCTAATACCTTGACTTCAGATGCCTTATGACCCACATCATGTAATGCTTTTTGTATATTGTCGTCGCTGACATGACCATTAAAATCAACAAAGAAAACATAATTCCAAGCACCAGAGCGTGAAGGACGTGTTTCCACTCGTGTGAGGTCAATCCCCAAGTGATGGAAAGGTTCTAATAAATTGTGTAAGGCACCTGGCTCGTTACGCATAGAGACAACAATAGATGTTTTATCAACGCCACTGGCAGGCACTTCTTGTTGACCAACAATTAAAAAGCGTGTGGAGTTATCCGGCATATCTTCTATTTTTTCCTGTAGCACCGTCAAACCATAAATGTCTGCCGCTGTTGTGCCAGCAATGGCGGCAGAATGCCACTCGCCTTTAATACGTTTTGCCGCATCAGCATTGCTGTTAACAGGGATTCGTTCTGCTTGCGGATAATTGGCGTCCAACCATTTACGACATTGCGCCAAACTCTGTGGATGGGAGTATATGCGTGTAATACCATCACGCTTGGTCACATCAGAAATCAACAAATTTTGATGAATACGCAACACCACTTCACCACAAATTTGTAAATTAGAATTAATAAAGCTATCTAGCGTATGAGTGACGACACCTTCAGTAGAATTTTCAACAGGAATAACGCCATGGTTGGCAGCGCCCGCTTCCACTTCACGAAAGACTTCATCAATTGCTCCCATGGGAATAGGCACTGCAGAGTGACCAAAATGTTTAGTCACCGCCTGTTGCGTAAACGTACCCTCTGGACCAAGAAAAGCCACTTTAATCGGTTGTTCCAACGCCAGACACGCGGACATGATTTCACGAAACAAACGCGCCATTTCTTCGTCGTCCAAAGGGCCGCCATTGGCTTTATTACGTTCCATAACCGCGCGTAATACTTGTGCTTCGCGCTCTGGACGGTAATACACAACATCCGCATCGCCATTATTTTTTTTAACGGCCGCTACAGTCTGAGCACAGCGTGCTCGCTCGGAGATTAGGTCCGCAATTTTTTGGTCAATGTTATCAATGCTATCGCGTAGTGCTGCTAATGTAGGTTTTTTTTCTGACATAAATAATATCCACTTAAAGAAGTGTTCTTACGATCACTTACTTACTCTTCTACTATTTCTTCAGAAGACTGTCCGACGGTTTCTTCGATACGCTCAACACCTTTCAAGTGCTCGCCATCTTTTACCTTAATAACGCGTACGCCCTGAGTGTTGCGACCAGAAACCGACACTTCATCGACACGGGTACGTACCAACGTTCCCTGATCAGAAATCAACATAATTTCATCGCCATCAAAGACTTGCACAGCACCCACTACTTTACCGTTACGATCACTGGTCTGCATGGCAATCATACCCTTACCGGCACGACCTTTTGTAGGATATTCTTCAATACTGGTGCGTTTGCCATAGCCGTTTTCACTCACGGTTAACACCTTGCCATTCTCAGCAGGAATCACCATGGAAATCACCTGATAATATTCTGGCAAACGAATACCACGTACACCGCGTGATGTTCGACCCATTGAGCGAACATCGTTTTCATTAAACCGTACCGCCTTACCTTCAGAAGAAAACAGCATGACATCACAAGCACCATGCGTAATCGCAGTACCTACGAGATGGTTGTCTTCTTCAAGATCAATGGCCCGCAGACCACTGGTACGCGGGCGAGAAAATTGTGTAAGGGGTGTTTTCTTCACGGTACCGTTAGCGGTTGCCATAAAAATAAAGTGATCATCATCGTATTCACGTACAGGAAGAATAGAGGTAATACGTTCGCCTTCATCTAATGGTAATAAATTCACAATAGGACGACCACGTGATTGCCTACCCGCCAATGGAATATGAAACACTTTTAGCCAGTAGACTTTACCCGCATTAGTAAAACACAAAATGGTATCGTGTGTATTGGCAATCAATAGATGTTCAACAAAATCTTCATCTTTAACCGCCGTTGCCGCTTTACCCATACCACCACGACGCTGTGCTTGATAATCAGATAACGACTGTGTCTTCGCATAACCACTGTGTGAAATCGTGACCACACGGTCTTCTTCTGTAATTAAATCTTCAATCGTTAAATCACGTTTGGAACTTTCGATATCAGTACGGCGCTCATCACCATAATTTTGCTCAATCTCTTCCAGCTCTTCACGAATCACTGCCATGAGGCGTTCAGGATTACCCAAAATTTCCAAAAACTCAGCAATTAATTCCAGTTTTTCCTGATATTCCGCCAACAACTTATCATGTTCCATACCTGTTAAGCGGTGCAGGCGTAATTCCAAGATTGCCTGAGCTTGTTCCACCGACAAATGATATTCATTGTTGTGTAAACCAAATTCTTTTGCTAAACCTTCTGGACGACAAGCATCTGAACCCGCTCGCTGTAAAAACTCCATCACACTGCTGGCTTTCCAACCACGAGATAATAATGCTTCTTTCGCTTCAGCCGGGCTTGGCGAACTCTTGATTAGGGCAATCACCTCATCAATATTGGCAATGGCCACTGCTAGACCTTCCAGAATGTGTCCACGCTCGCGAGCTTTACGTAATAAATACACCGTACGACGTGTCACGACCTCTCGACGATGACGAATAAAATACTCTAATAACTGCTTCAAATTTAGTGTCTTGGGCTGACCATCAACCAGCGCCACCACATTAATACCGAACACGCTTTCCATTTGAGTTTGCGCATAAAGGTTATTCAGGATGACATCTCCCATTTCACCACGCTTGAGCTCGATAACAATACGGATATCTTTGGTCGATTCATCACGCAGCTCAGAAATACCTTCGATTTTTTTCTCTTTGACCAGCTCGGCAATTTTTTCGATCAAACGCGTTTTATTAAGCTGATAGGGAATCTCAGTGATAATGATTGTTTCTTTATTGGTTTTTTCATCACGTTCAATATCTGCCTTGGCACGTACATAAATACGGCCACGCCCCGTGCGATACGCTTGTACAATACCGGCTCGACCATTAATCGTGGCGCCCGTTGGAAAATCTGGTCCGGGGATCAGTTCCATCAACTCGTCAATCGTAATATCGTCATTGTCGATCAATGCTAAACAACCACGAATCACCTCTTTCAGGTTATGTGGCGGAATATTAGTCGCCATACCCACAGCTATACCGGAAGAACCGTTGATCAACAAATTGGGGACCCGGGTCGGCAAGACCTCTGGAATGTGCTCAGTACCGTCATAGTTAGGGAAAAAATCGACGGTTTCTTTATCAAGATCCGCCAATAGATCATGCGCCAATTTTTCCATCCGGATTTCGGTATAACGCATGGCGGCCGCACCGTCACCGTCGATAGAACCAAAATTACCCTGGCCATCCACCAATGGATAACGCAAAGAAAAATCTTGAGCCATACGCACAATGGTGTCGTAGACCGCAGAATCACCGTGAGGGTGGTACTTACCAATCACATCACCAACAACACGTGCCGATTTTTTATAAGGTTTATTGAAATCGTTCTTGAGTTCGCTCATGGCGAAAAGAACCCGGCGATGTACCGGTTTTAGCCCATCGCGGACATCGGGCAGTGCCCGACCGACAATAACGCTCATGGCGTAATCAAGATAGGATTGTTTGAGTTCGTCTTCGATATTGACCGGAGATACTTCGTGTGCCAACTCGCCCATAAAACGTGCTACCTGCTAATTTTTAAAGGCGGCAATTCTACCACATAAAGGGCTTTTTTGGCTAAGTGAATACAATATAGCCGCCTTCTCGTAAATGAGGCATCCATGCCCTCATTTTCACATCAATAACCTCCATCAACCAGATAACCGTCGTCGCAGTTCACGTCTTCTGCGCCGAATTAGATAAGCGTAAAGAAAACGTGTTTTACGCCGTTGCTCACGCTCGATGGCTTTTTGCTCCATAATGCGCTTTTGAGTCGCTGGAACAATATCACCCTCTGTCGTACGACGAAACCCGATATCCTCCAACAGGTAATCGTCTAATTGCTGAATGCGGTAAATTGAACGTCTTTTATTCAAAAACAGACGCCATTGGCAGTAAATACTGTATAAAAAATAAAAAAAGCGGGTTAAATAGCTAATCAACTTCACTGTATCCTCCAGATTAATCAGGAAGACCGCGGGCTTATCGAGGATTGTTTACAAGAAGGAAAATGAAGAGGAACAATGACCGCGATAAGTACAGCGGCCAAATTTATTTAAATCACAAAGTGTTCAGACACGCGGCAATAGGCAAGCACCAAATTCGGTGATTAGCCGTGGCATAAGACATCGGTTTGGCAATAGACAAACAGTTGTTCATATCGCGAAAATCCTGAAAATGTTATGTGATATAAGGTTTGGTGCCCAACAAAAACGAGCACCATCATTTATACAGCAAGGGCGGCACATGTACCACCCGATCTTTGAGAAATTAGACTTTAACTTTTCTCAAATAAGGTAACACTGCATCGAATCCACCAAATTTGGCATTGGCATCTTCATCACTCACCGCAGGAGGCACGATAACGTCTTCACCAAGCTGCCAGTTAACAGGTGTAGCAACACCTTTTGCGGTCGTTAACTGCAATGCATCAAGAGCACGCACCACTTCCGCAAAATTACGCCCTACACTCATTGGATACGTCATCGATAACTTCAATTGTTTGTCTGGACCGATAATAAAGACCGTTCTAACGGTAGCACTATCATTCGGTGTACGACCGTCTGGCATATAGGCTTCAGCAGGCAGCATATCAAACAACTTGGAAACCTCAAGAGAATCATCGGCAATAATCGGGAACACAGGATCTGCCTGACTCACCGCTTTAATATCCTGCTTCCACTTTTTATGTTCTTCAACACCATCCACTGACACACCAATCACTTTGGTGTTACGTTTGGCCCACTCATCCGCCAATTGTGCAACCGCACCAAACTCTGTGGTACATACTGGTGTAAAATCTTTAGGGTGAGAAAATAAAATGGCCCATTGACCGCCTAGCCACTCATGAAAATTAATCGTTCCCTGATCTGTTTCAGCCGTAAAATCGGGTACAACATCATTGATGCGTAGCGACATAGTATTTTTCCTCTTTGATAAAAAATGAATTAAGGGAAAGGATTCTATGCCTTTTCTATAAGCAATACAAGAAATATAAACCCTTTTTTTTATAAGTATTTTTATCGCACTCTGTTTACTACCACCACTGATAAAAATGCCGGACCGGACCGTGCCCATCACCAAGTTGATAATCAGCACCGGACTCAATAGCACCTGTAATATACGTTTTCGCCTTGGCAATTGCTGTCACTAGCGGATAATCCTGCGCAATAAATGCCGCAATAGCGGACGATAATGTACATCCAGTGCCGTGTATATTTTTGGTCGCTATACGCTGTGCTGGCAAAATATGAAACTGTTCGTCATCGGCACAATACAACACATCATCGCTGTGGTTAGTGGGTTTGCCCGTATTCACTCCCCCTCCCTTTAATAACACCGCTTGTGCACCGTGCTGCGCTAATGATTTACACGCCTGCTTCCTATCACTTTCAGACACAATAGCACGCTCTAAAAAGGTCTCTGCCTCCGCAAGATTAGGTGTTAGCACACTAGCCATGGGTAACAATATAGACTTGAGAGCTTCAACGGCATCATCCTGCAGCAACTTATCTCCGCCTTTGGCAAACATCACCGGGTCAAGCACGATGTTATTAACCTTGTGATGCTTAAGCCGATCAGCAACCAAGGCAATGACCTCAGGACTATGTAACATACCAATTTTGACCGCATCACTGCCTATATCTAGCAATACCGCATCAATTTGTGCGGCAATAAACTCCGTTGGCACACCGTGAATGGCAGTGACTCCGGTTGTATTTTGTGCCGTTAATGCCGTTAATACCGACATGCCATAACAACCCAGAGCAGAAAATGTTTTTAAGTCAGCCTGAATACCAGCAGCACCACCACTATCCGAGCCTGCTATCGTTAAAGTTTTTGTATATTTTTTACTCATAACTCTCATATATCGTGTTGTTTTTTCATTGGTGTAGTATATGCCTCCCAAGATCATGATTGCTACAACTTGTACTACTTTGCACAGATTGCTATGCTCTCACGCGCATTGTTGGGGTGCCGTAAGGCTGAGAGGCGTAAGCCAACCCATTGAACCTGTCCAGGTAATTCTGGCGAAGGGAACGGTGAACTGACTACCTTATTAATCATTCGTATTCACAGTAACGAGTACGTATTACGCCCGCTCCTGTTTTTTCGCCCGTTGACCTGTTCAACAGACATACTTATCCCACAAAGAGAAAACAACGAATGAAACCATTTTGCTTCCTATTAATGATGGCATTTTCAGTGCCCCTACTGGCTGCTGACAAACTCACGCTGATACTGGACTGGTTTATTAACCCAGATCATGGCCCTATTATTATTGCCCAAGAAAAAGGCTATTTTGCCGAACAAGGGCTTGAAGTGGACATTATTCCTCCGGCAGATCCGGCAGACCCACCTAAACTTGTTGCTGCCGGAAAAGCAGATTTAGCGGTCTCTTACCAACCACAACTCCATCTTCAAGTAGAACAAGGCTTACCGCTGATTCGTGTTGGTACTCTGGTCGCCACACCCTTAAATTGTTTACTGGTACTGGAAGATGGCCCCATTAAAACCATTGCTGACCTCAAAAACAAAAAGGTCGGCTTCTCGGTTGCAGGTGTAGAAGAAGCCCTGCTGAGCGCTATTTTAAAACCTCACGGCTTATCCTTTAAGGATATTGAACTGATCAATGTTAACTGGTCATTGTCACCATCATTAATGTCCAAACAGGTTGATGCCGTTATCGGTGCATTTAGAAATTTCGAACTGAATCAGATGGATATTGAAGGCGTTAACGGCAAATGTTTTTATCTGGAAGAAGACGGCTTACCCGCTTACGATGAGTTAATTTATGTTGCTAATAATAAAACCATGGATAAAGAAAAATTGGTGAAATTTTTGGCGGCGACAGAGAAAGCCACTCAATTTATCGTGAATCACCCGCAAGAAAGTTGGGAGATTTTTTCAGGCACATCGAAAGAACTGCAAGATGAATTAAACAAACGCGCCTGGCGTGACACCTTACCGCGTTTTGCACTGCGTCCTGCTGCATTCGATCATGGTCGTTATGCAAAAATGGAAAAATTTTTACAGCAATCAGGAATGTATAAAACCCAACGCCCGGTTGAAAAATTGGCAATAGATTTAACCAAATAGAGGACTAACCATGCTTCCAGATTACCAATCAACCACGTTTGCAAAGTGGCGTAGTGCCGCTGGAGACGCATGGACGAATTACGTTCAACACCCGTTTGTCAAAGGACTGGAAGATGGCAGTTTACCGCGAGAAGCGTTTATCCATTACTTGATTCAGGATTATATTTTTCTTGTGCATTTTACGCGTGCTTGGGCATTAGCGGTCGTCAAAGCCAAAACACCAGAACAAATGCGTACTGCGGCAGCGACAGTTCATGCGTTAATTAATGAAGAAATCCAATTACATATTGGCATTTGCGAGCGGGAAGCTATTACTGAAGCACAATTACTTCAGGCTCAAGAAGCACCGGAGAATCTTGCTTATACACGTTATGTTATGGATGCTGGCGTGTCGGGTGATATGCTGGATTTATTAGCCGCACTGAGCCCTTGTGTGATGGGCTACGGTGAAATTGGGCTACAACTTTCAGGCAGCACAGACACCACTCCACTCTATCGCGAATGGATTGATACCTACGCAAGCGCGGAGTATCGGGACGTCTGCCAGATTGTTGGAAAACTGATTGAAGATGTGACCCAACATACACTTGGAGACGCACCTGAAACCAATCCCCGCTGGTCAAGCCTATGTAAACACTTTACAACCGCCTCGCACCTTGAAGCCAACTTCTGGCAAATGGGTTTGCGTTTGGCTCAAGAAAACTGATCATGCAAACTGCTGCGAACATCACCGGCAGTTTTTACTTTGACGACAAGTGCTTGTTCCAAAACGTGCACTTGCCGCTCATGAATCATACATGGACGTGTTTACTCGGCACCTCGGGCGTTGGCAAATCCACGTTATTGCGTCTGCTCGGTGGCCTACCCACCAATGGTCGCTTTCATGGCGACATTGTTTACGATAACCCGCAAAAAAATCACCAACGGGTTGCCTTTATGTCGCAATCGGACTTGTTATACCCTTGGCTTACTGTGTATCAAAACGTAATGCTTGGACAACAGTTGCGAGGTAAGCCATCATCAAATCAGGAGCAACGTGCCAAACAATTAATTCAAGATGTCGGTTTGGCTGATGCCATGCACAAACGTCCACTCGAGTTATCCGGTGGCATGAAACAGCGTACGGCACTAGCACGCACATTAATGGAAGACACGTCCATTGTTTTACTGGATGAACCCTTCTCTGCACTGGACAGCCAAACCCGTTATGCCATGCAAGAACTGGCATTCACAACACTGCGAGAAAAAACCGTACTACTTGTTACACATGATCCATTAGAAGCCTTGCGACTTGCAGACCATCTTTATGTACTTAACAACATGGGATTGCATAAACAATACGTACCCACAACAACGCCATTGAGAGATATCGGTAGCCCACAGGTACGGGAAGCACAAATAGCGCTACTCAATACATTAGCCAATACCGATAAAACGGATGTCTGTTGATGCATAAACATAAATCCGCACTCTTTATGAATCAAACTATTCGCATCCGCTGGCAAGATTTTGCTCTTTCCATCGCTTTAATTTTTATGGTATGGGAATGCTTTGTATGGCTAACGGATATACCGCGCTTCATTCTACCCAGCCCATCACGTGTGTTTGTTGCACTGTGGGACAACCAGCAATTACTGGCGCAACATGCCTTAGTGACCATCACTGAAGTACTTATCGGTTTGTTGCTGGGAAGCCTGCTAGGCGCCATCACCGCGCTATGTTTACAAGCCTACACACGGGCACAAAAATTATTAATGCCCGTGTTGGTCATTAGTCAAACTATTCCGGTATTCGCACTGGCGCCGATTTTAACCTTATGGTTTGGTTATGGGCTGAGTTCTAAAATTGCCATGGCAGTGTTAATTATTTATTTCCCCGTCACCTCGACTTTTTTTGACGGCCTACGTAATACACCGCAAGGCTTTCTCGATATTGCTAATAGTATGCAGGCAACCAAAATGCGCACATTGTTTTTTGTGCGTGTTCCTGCGGCATTACCTGCATTAGCCTCAGGCATTCGACTCGCGGCAGTGTATGCGCCTATCGGCGCAGTGATTGGCGAATGGGTGGGCGCCTCTCAAGGCTTGGGCTACCTGATGTTACTCGCCAATGGTCGCGTGAAAATCGATTTACTGTTTGCCGCACTCATTGTACTCTGCGTCTTTACTATACTTTTGCGTGTAGTGATTGATAGGGTCTGTCACCAACTGGAAAAATAAAGGGTTAAGCATGAAAAAAATTCAAATTATTGTCGGCACCATGATGGGCACCGCAGCAGGAATAGCCAACTATATACAACACACACTTGGGGATACCTACACTATTGAGGTTAACCTTGAAGCACAACAAGGCGACTTATTACGTGACGGTGATGAGTTATTGGTGTTCTGTACATCCAATACAGGCTGCGGTGACTTACCTGATAATATTCTTCCATTTTATGAAGCGTTGATCCATAAAAAACCAGATATAGCAGGTCGCCACTATTGCCTTATCAATATCGGCGACAGTTATTACCCAACGTATGGTGAAGCTGGCGTCAAACTGGATGAGGCGCTACGCACATTGGGAGCAACGCCCATAAGTGAAACCTTATTAATCGATTCTAGTGCCAACCGTTACCCACAAAAAACAGCCGTTGAATGGTTAACCACTGCTCTGGGATAACCACTATCGGGATTCATAACGTAAATAATTCAACCATGATAGAGTGTGAAAAAATATCGCATAAGGCACCAAAAACAGAGGAATCATACCTGTAGGAAAATTAATTAATAGGCTTTTAGTCTCCGGGAAAAATAATTGGCCGGGTGTTTCCGAAGAAGTAAATACGAAGAAAAATGCACTGACAAAATCACTAACACCCACAATCAAAACAATAAAAATAGCGACTTTTGGCAAACCGGTATGATTTCTGTAAACAACGATAAAATACAATGCCAACAGGCCCGCCAATATATCTCCCAAGCCTGCCGGATAGGCAAATATACCTGGAATATGGCCTCGCATCATTTCAATTAACAACACACCACCAATAACACGAAAAATCTGCAAACCTACCAACCACTTCTGCGACAGGCGATCACTTAGGAACCAGTCACGATTCAGATAAAGTAACAAACTTGGCAGTATCCAAGCCAAAGGCACAATAGCATTACCCAACAACCCCATCCTTTCGAGTATTTGCGCCAAACATACCCAAAACATGACACCTCCCCACAGCCAAAAAGCGGCGCTAATCACCAACCCTTTCATCACTGAAGCACCACTAAATACATAAGTGGCAAAACTGTATATGGGCGTTACCATAATGGAAATGATAACAATGAATATTGTTAAAGCATGAGCATCGTAGATAAAGTTCATTCTGACTCCAACGTCATCGTAAAAATATGTTAGATTATCACCGCTTTACGGAAGGCTATTTGGAACGGATTTCCATATGACAAACAACTTGATACACTCACCAGTACATTTACAGAGTTCGTCCATTTTTATGCAAACTGTCGATTCCATCATCCATGCCAAATGGATTGTTCCCATCATTCCACAGCATCAGGTATTTACTGATTGTTGTATTGTTATTCACAACGGTAAGATTGTTGACATTAAACCCAGCAACCAAATTGATCAAATTTACCAGTGCCAGAATACCATACATCTCAATAATCACGTGCTGATGCCGGGTCTCATTAACGCTCACGGACATGCAGCCATGTCGCTATTTCGTGGTTACGCCGATGACTTCCCTATGCAAACATGGCTCGAGGAACACATCTGGCCAGCAGAAGCAAAATATGTGAGTGCTGATTTTGTGAAAGATGGCACTGAACTCGCCATTGCAGAAATGATTCGCAGTGGCACCACCGGCTTTTCAGACATGTACTTTTTCCCTGACCAAGCAGCAATGGTAGCGCATCATGCAGGTATACGCTGCCAGTTAACATTCCCTATTTTGGAATTGCCCAGTGCATGGGCACAACATGCCGACGAATATATTAGCAAGGGCTTGGCACTGCGTGATAACTATCGCAGCCACGAACTCATTAATATTGTTTTTGGCCCGCATGCACCTTACACCGTTTCTGATAACACGTTCAAACGTATTGCGACTTTGGCGCCAGAAATTCAAACGCATATTCAAGTGCATTTGCATGAATCCAAAATTGAAGTGGACAGTGCTCTTAGTGATACACAAAAACGCCCTATCCAACGCTTGTTTGATTTACAAGTATTAACACCGGCAACACAATGTGTACATATGACCCAACTAACGAATAAAGACATTGAACTGGTTGCCGAATCCGGTGCTCATGTCATCCATTGCCCTGAGTCCAATCTAAAACTTGCCAGCGGTTTTTGTCCGGTACAAAAATTACTGGACGCGGGTATCAATGTTGCGCTGGGTACCGATGGCGCTGCCAGTAATAATAATTTGGATATGTTTGGTGAAATCCATACTGCAGCTTTACTGGCAAAACCTGTTTCCAAGAATGCGGCCGCATTAAACGCCCAACAAGCGTTGGAAATGGCAACGATTAATGGCGCCAAAGCACTGGGTATTGCCGAAGAAACGGGTAGTCTAGAAATCGGTAAAGCTGCCGATATGATTGCCATTGAAGTGGATCCTATGGAGCAATTACCATTGCACAATATACTCTCAACACTCGTATATCATCATAATGGCCACCGCGTGACACATAACTGGGTTAACGGAAAACCTCTACTGCAAGACAGACAATTACTGACACTCAATAGCAAAGAAATTATTAATAAAGCACAACAATGGCAACACACACTACAGCAAAAATCCTGAGCGACCAACCATTGGAAAAACTATGAACGAAAAACTCAACGTTGATCAAAGCGAAATTGCAAAATTTGAAGCACTCGCCAAACGCTGGTGGGATAAAAACAGTGAATTCAAACCCCTTCATGATCTCAATCCCCTACGTGCCAATTTTATTGATGAGCGCTCACCGGTAGCGGAGCTCAAGATACTTGATGTCGGTTGCGGCGGCGGCATTCTCTGCGAAGCACTGGCACAACGTGGCGCACACGTCACAGGCATTGATATGGGCGAAGCCCCGCTCAGTGTGGCCAAATTACATGCACTGGAAAGTGGCGTTAAGGTTAATTATCGATGCATCACTACAGAAGAACTCGCACAGGAAGAAACCAACCAATACGACATCGTCACCTGCCTGGAAATGTTGGAGCATGTGCCTGATCCGTCTCAGGTTGTTCAAGCCTGCGCAACATTAGTGAAGCCTGGTGGGGACATTTATTTTTCGACGATTAATCGCAACCCAAAATCTTATTTGTTTGCCATTATCGGGGCAGAGTATATTTTACGATTACTCCCCAAAGGCACTCACGATTACGACAAACTGATCAAGCCTTCCGAAATGGCTCAATGGGTACGTGCAGCGGGTTTACAATGGCAGGAAATTACCGGAATGACATACAACCCGTTCACTAAAAAATATCGCTTAAACAGCCATGATGTCAGTGTGAATTATTTGGTGCATACTAAAAAACCAATTTAATTGATTAAGTAAATTACTGTATAAAGGTGAGTAAAAATATACTTATTCACATATAAAAACATTTTTAATTAGCGTTTATGCATTCGCTACAAGGGACGCCGTAAATACTTCCCTGTAGGCTCGGCCCCGCATCCCTGTGGCTTACGCCCTTTACACGAACACATAAACACTTTAACCAAAAGTGAACAATCACACATGTCAATCAAAGCTGTATTTTTCGATCTGGATGGAACTTTATTAGATAGTGCACCCGATTTTTTCGCGGCCATGCATCGTTTAATGGATGAATACCAACAAGCGCGTGTTGCTGAAACGGCTATTCGCGCCACGGTTTCTGATGGCGCTCGAGCGCTGACGACATTGGGGTTTGACTTGGGTCTCGAAGAGGTTGGTTTTACAGAACGCCATCAACGATTGCTGGAGATTTATTACGAAGAAATGGGAAAAAACTGTGTACTGTTTCCCCGAATGAATGAATTGTTAACACAAATAAAAAATGCTGGACTATTCTGGGGAATTATTACCAATAAACCTGAACGTTTTACCGATCCAATTCTGGAACGCTTAGCACTGACAATTCAACCCAATCTGGTGATTTGCCCCGATCATGTCAATAACACTAAGCCCGACCCGGAACCCTTGATACTGGCCTGTCATAAAGTGGGCTGTAAACCCCATGAGGCTATTTATATTGGGGACCATCAACGTGATATTGATTGCGCCATTGCCGCCGGCAGCCCAAGCATTGCGGTTAGCTTTGGCTATATAAAATCCTCCGATAGGATTGAAAATTGGAATGCTGACCATATTGCCGACAATGCAGACGATATCTGGAATATTATTAACACTATAATGAAAGGAAGTGCTTCATGAGAGACTACCAGCCCGCAGACCAATGCCTGCAAGGAAAAATTATTGCCGTTACTGGTGCTGGTGCGGGCATTGGCCGTGCATTGGCGATAGGTCTTGCCCGTTATGGAGCAACGATTATTCTTATGGGCAGAACCGTTGAGCGGTTGGAAAATGTTTACGATGAAATCGAAGCCGCGAATTATCCTCAGCCTGCGATCATTCCTATTGATTTTGAGAGCGCAAAGAAAAGTGACTACAAACATATTGCTACCAATATTGAAGCAGAGTTTGGCAAGCTTGACGGTTTGATTCACAATGCGGCAGAACTGGGAGCACGTACATCCATAGCCAACTACTCGCTTAAACTATGGGACAAAATGATGTCCATCAATGTCACCGCACCTTTTGCGTTAACGAAATATATGCTGCCTTTACTACGCCAAAGTCAGGCGGGCTCGATTGTTTTTACCAGCTCAACGGTTGGCCTTAAGGGACGCGCTTATTGGGGCGCTTACGCCGCCTCAAAAGCCACAATAGAAAATCTGATGCAAACCTTGGCAGATGAACTGGAAAACACCAGTAATATTCGTGTGAATACCATCAACCCGGGTGCGACGCGTACCGCCATGCGTGCGCAGGCGTATCCGGCTGAAAATCCAGGCAGTGTAAAAGCACCAGAAGAACTGGTTCCGCTATATACGTATTTTATGAGTGATGCGAGTATTGGCACCACCAAACAACAGGTATCTTTTTCATGATTATGGGTAAATTAACAGGTGGCTTGATTGGCTTTTTCAGCTTTGGTCCTATTGGTGCTCTTATCGGTGTCTTTGTCGGACATATGTTCGATAAATCTTTCCGACAATTACGACTGGATGATTCACCTGAAGTCATTCAAGCGATACAGCTAAACTTTTTCGAAACAACCTTTACGTTGATTGGTTATCTTGCCAAGGTCGATGGCAGAGTCTCAGAGGAAGAAATCGCACAAACTCAGCGACTCATGGACAACATGGGACTCACTGCACCGCATAAACGAGAGGCAATTCGCTTATTTAAAATGGGTTCAGCGGACGACTTCGATCCCTATCAAACCATTGACAATTTTCGTGCGACCTGTGGTAAGCGGGTGCAATTAGTGCAAATGCTGATTGTATACTTGTTAAATACCGCTATGGCTGATGGCAATTTTGATAACGATGAAGAAGCGGCTATACGACACATTGCACAGCAATGGAATTTTTCCAACATTGCTTTCGAGCAACTGGTTCGCATGACGCGTGCTCAAGGTAGCTTTTCAGGTGGCTATTATCACAGCAATAATCAACGCTATGAACAACAAGAAGCTTACCAAAATACCACTGCTCTCGCAGACGCTTATAAAGCACTGGGCGTTGAAGCCACCGCCAGTGACCGAGACATTAAAAAAGCCTACCGCAAACTGATGAGTGAATACCACCCGGACAAACTAATGGGGCAAGGTCTACCAGAGGATATGGTAAAAGTCGCTACGGAACGCGCTCAAGAAGTACAAACAGCCTATGACCTGATCAAAAAATCGCGTAAAGGCTAATTTATTCGGGAATCTTTTTCCCATCCCACGCAAAACACGCCCCGCTATCTTCCGGTGTCAGCTGCTCAATCACATTGAGTAAGCACTGTGCGGAGTATTCGGGGGTAAACAACTTATTGGCGGGGACATTCTGTTGAAACGGTTGTGATAACGGTGTATCGACGGTACCGGGGTGTAAACCAGCAATAATCATCCCGGGGTACTGGCGTTTGACTTCAATTGACAATGTCTTTATCAACATATTCAATGCGGCCTTAGAGGCGCGGTAGCTATACCAGCCACCCAGCCTATTATCACTAATACTCCCCACACGTGCCGACAATGCCACAAGCACACTTTTATGGCGTTTATTCATCTTGGGCAACAAGTAACGAGCACATAACGCCGGACCTATTGTGTTGACGAGAAAACTCTGAAGCAGATTATCTGCAAGTAGCTGTGATAGTTTTTTTTCTGGAGCGAGACTCTGCGTATCATGTAACACGCCCGTGGCAATGAAAACGAGATCAATCGAGCCAGGCAACTCTTCTACGGCGTTACCGAGTGATTGTTCATCCGTAATATCCGCTGATATATGCGTGTAACGATGATCTTCAAGCACATGCTTACTACGCGACAAACCGTAAATACACGATATGGTGGGCATGCCCAATAATTGCTGCACAACCGCTTGTCCAATACCGCCTGAGGCACCGATAATCACAACGGTTAATGGCTTATTATTAAAAGACTGGAATACTGTATTCATAGGCTTACTTACGTATTTAGCTTAACAACAGATGGTTTCACCCTGTTAATATGTAACAATCCTTAAAATCAATCACACAAAACCGTCATAGCAAAGTACAATAACGCCTTTGTCATATTGATTTTGGATCTAACACCACATGTCAGCGTCAAATATAGAAAACCTGAACCTGGTTTCACAAAACGTATTAATTTCCCCTGCAAAGTTGAAGGAGATACTTCCTGTGAGTGCGGAAGCTCAACAAACCATCCTGAATGGGCGTGATGCGGTTAATCGTATTATTGATCTTAAAGATCATCGTCTGATGATTGTCATTGGCCCCTGCTCTATTCACGATGTCGATGCCGCCATGGATTATGCTAGACGACTCAAAGCATTATCTGACAAGGTCAGTGATACGTTGGCGATAGTGATGCGTGTGTACTTTGAAAAACCTCGTACAACGGTGGGATGGAAAGGCCTGATTAATGACCCGCACCTCAATGGTTCATTCAATATTGAAGAAGGTCTGAAAATTGGCCGCAAATTATTATTGGATATTGCCGAACTGGGCTTGCCAACAGCGACCGAAGCATTGGATCCCATATCACCACAGTATTTGCATGATTTAATTTCGTGGTCAGCGATTGGCGCACGCACAACCGAATCACAAACCCATCGTGAAATGGCCAGTGGGCTGTCATGCGCAGTCGGTTTTAAAAATGGCACCGATGGCAGTTTGACCGTTGCCATGAATGCGTTGCAATCCGTATCCAGCTCGCACCATTTTCTGGGTATTAACAGCGATGGACAAGTGGCTGTTATTCGCACCAAGGGAAATGCCTACGGTCATGTAGTATTACGCGGCGGTGGTGGTAAACCCAATTACGATTCCGTGAATATTGCCTTGTGCGAGCAACAGTTGCGTGCTGGCAATATGCCAGAAAACATCATGGTAGATTGTAGTCATGAGAACTCTAATAAAAATCATAAGCTGCAACCATTGGTACTGGACAATATTACCAACCAGATTATTGACGGTAACCGCTCCATTATGAGCCTAATGATTGAAAGTAATATTGGTGCTGGTAATCAGAAAATCAGTGAAGATCGCTCTAAAATGGAATATGGTGTGTCCATTACAGACAAGTGCATTGACTGGAAGACGACGGAAGAGGTATTACTGGATATGCGCGACAAACTGAAAGACGTACTACCTAAACGTTAACATGCTTACACAAAAAACCGGAGTCATACTCCGGTTTTTTTATGACCGGGGATTATACCCTCAGGCAACCTCTTCCTGCTCGGGCTGCTTTTGCTGTTCTTTAAGAGAAGCTTCAAGCTCGGTATAACCACCAATGTGATTCTGCCCGTGAAAATTTGAGGAACGGTCTCCACGGGTTTTCCAATTGTTTTTTTCCAAGTCCGCTTTACTGATACCCTGCTCTTTAATATCTATCCAAAGAAACTCCAGTGCCTTATTTCCTAGTAGCTGCTTCGACCTAACACAATAACCGCAGTCAGGACGGCCAAAGATAGTAAAACGTGACATAGTGTATTTCCCAAATGGTGTGAATAATGATTGTGTAGTATGGGGCCAGAAGAGTAAATGGGGACATTAATTCCCTTCATCATGATTATAAAAAAACTTAATGGAACACCACCAAAGAATCAACCTATTAATAATAGGCATTGGTGCGGTCGGAATGATCCGTCGAATCCCTTACACCTTTCACCTCAGGAATTTTCTCTATCAGTGTTTTCTCTACCCCTTCTTTTAGGGTCATATCCACAGCACTGCAGCCCTGACAACCACCACCGAATTTCAAAATCGCCAAGCCATCGTCCGTAAACTCTTCCAATTCGACCTGACCACCGTGTGAGGCCAACCCCGGATTCACCTCATTACACAATACATAGTTGATCTTATCTTCTACCGGACTATCATCAGTCACCTGCGGCATCTTGGAGTTGGGGGCACGAATGGTTAACTGCCCCCCCATTTTATCGGCAGCATAGTCCACTTTCGCATCTTCCAGAAAAGGTAAACTGCGACCTTCAAAATAAGCCGTAAAGCTTTCATATTCAACGATTTCGTCGCCCTCCTGCTCCTCACCAGGGCGACAATACGCAATACAGGTTTCTGCCTGAGGAGTGCCCGGGTTAGACACAAACATACGAATACCGATACCTTCCACATCCTGCTTATCAAGCAGCTCATTCAGGTAATCTTGGCCGGATTCGGTAATCGTTACGCTCATAATCGCTATTCTCCCAGTAGTAATACATCAAATCACATAGTGCCATGATTTATTGATAGACTCTACCCATAAATTATGGGGTTAATATGGTAGAAAACAATGACAAGCTGAAAAATAAGGTGCCCGGCTTTTGGCAGATTGTACTGAGCACACTGGCTGCTGCCTTTGGCGTACAGAGCCGTAAAAACCAAGAAAGGGACTTTAAACATGGCAGTATCACCACCTATATTATTGCTGGCGTAATATTCACAGTCGTGTTTATTGCCGCTGTCATCTTTATAGTCAATCTGGTATTGCATCAAGCACGTTAATAGGTACACACCAAAAAAGCACATTATAAAAGCCCATCGGCACAAACCCTAAAATAACACCGATAAAATCATCAATTCTTTTCAAAAAAACCATATTAAAAAATCGAGTACATTCACAGAACATTTCGAAAAAATAGTGGTATTAAAAGGGAAACTCCCCTGTAATTTTTATGCATTTGCTGTAAGCTACGCGACTTTTGATAAAGCCCCTGCGTTGCTATACATGACATTTTCTTATCTGCCACTATCTGAACCCTTAATCAAAGCCATCGTTGATAAAGGCTACAGTACCCCCTCACCGATTCAAGAAAAAGCTATCCCCGCGATTGTAGACGGTAAAGATGTGATGGCCGCGGCACAAACAGGCACGGGCAAAACTGCCGGATTTACCCTACCGTTATTGGAACGTTTACAATCGGTAATGTCCGCACGCCACAATCGCTTACGCGCGCTGGTGTTAACACCAACACGTGAACTAGCGGCACAGGTAAACGAGAGTATAGTCGCCTACGGTAAATACACAGAACTTACATCCGTGGTTGTTTTTGGGGGAGTGAACATTAATCCACAAATGATGAAACTGCGCAAAGGTGCAGACATTTTAGTGGCTACTCCCGGCCGGTTACTGGATTTATACCAACAAAATGCCATCACCTTTGCTCATCTGGAAACGCTTGTACTGGACGAAGCGGACCGTATGCTGGATATGGGCTTCATTCATGATATTCGTCGCATTATAAAATTGTTACCGGCCAAACGACAAAATTTATTATTTTCTGCGACATTTTCAACACAAATCCGAGACCTTGCCAAGGGTATTGTTAACAACCCAATTGAAATTTCTGTCGCGCCAGCTAACTCGACGGCAAAAACAGTCAAACAATGGATACACCCTGTTGACAAGAAACAGAAACCCGGACTGCTATGCCACCTGATCCACACACATAAATGGCAACAAGTACTGGTCTTTACCCGCACTAAACACGGCGCGAATAAACTGGCACAACAGCTAGCAAAAAAACACATTACTGCTGCGGCCATTCATGGTAATAAAAGTCAGGGCGCACGCACCAAAGCACTGGCTGCTTTTAAAGCAGGCGATGTCCGTGTATTGGTGGCAACAGATATTGCTGCACGAGGCTTGGATATCAATCAACTACCGCAAGTCGTTAACTTTGATTTACCGAATGTTGCCGAAGATTATGTTCACCGCACAGGCCGTACTGGGCGTGCGGGCGCTACTGGTCAGGCAGTTTCTCTGGTCAGTGCCGATGAAGTCAACGCGTTAGGAAGCATTGAACAATTAATTAAACAGAAACTCACACGGAAAATTATTGATGATTTTGACCCTATTCATCAGCTTCCAGAGACTCATACTGCGCATAAACACATCCGCCCGAAAAAGCCTAAAAAACCTAAACCACAACACCCAAGGAATAAAAATCAAACCAAAGGTCAAGACTCGAACAATCGACGCGAGACTAACAACAAGAACAAACACCGCCGACCAAAAACCAAGGCTAAGCGTTAATACCCAAAGACGCAATGACCATAATCAATCATTTTTATTGGCAAATACGTAGGGTATAAATATAAATATTAATCTTCACCCGTGCGTTTAAAACCCATATGGGCAATATCGGGTGGAAAAAACATGGCCCAATTATATTCAAGAAATAAACGAATTTTACGAGCCAATGTCGGCACTTTGAGTAAATACACTCCACGCCACATCATAAACGCGATCAAACCGGAAAGACGAATACCATAGATTTCTGCTACGGCTTTATTATGGCCGATAGAAGCCAGCATACCGACTGGTTTATAGGAGAACGGCTTGGTAGTTTTGCCCGATAATTTGGCAACAATATTTTTTGCCAACGCTCGTGCCTGACGATCAGCACACTGAGCGGTTGGCGGACATAATTTACCGTCTTGCTGATTAGGTACCAGAGCGCAATCACCCAACGCCCAGACACCATCAACTCCGGCAACTGACATATCGGCCTGAGCCATAATTTTACTGCGCTCTATCGGCAAAGGTTCACTTTGACAAAACGCATGTGGTGAAGTACCAATGGTACAAATAATAGTAGCAGCACTAATTTCTTCACCATCGGATAAAATGACTTTTTCGTTTTCAATTTTTACTGCACGTGCGTTTAAACGGACATCCACCCCCCGTTTTCTAAATATTTTTTCGGTTTTCTTACATAACTTTTGTGATAGTTCTGGTAATAAACAATCGGTACCGTGCAAGAGTGTAACTTGACAATCCTTCCGATTCACTCCTTTGTAATACCGTTGTGCGGCACACAAGAAATCTTCCAACTCACCCGCCACTTCAACACCACTAAACCCACCACCAATCACGACAAATTGTGTTAATTCCTTACGGCGCTCAGGGTCTGGATGGATGGATGGTTGCCTGCTCTAGGCGTTCAATCACCTGCCTACGAATATGTAGTGCATCCCCGACTGTTTTTAACGGTAAGGCGTGTCGGCTAAACCGTCGATCATTTTCACATTGGCCGCAACACCAGCCGCAAACACCAATGCATAGAAACGCAACTGACCCGGTTCATTATTGTGGTCATGCACTACGCGCTGATCAAAATCCACACGGTCAACGGTCACCATACGAATGCGCGTACGTTTTACCATTTGACGAATCGGTGCCTGCACATGCCCCGGCAATACCGAAGCACCGACCACTTCCGGCAACAGCGGATTAAACGTAATAAAATTGGTTTTACTGAGAAGATAAATACGCCAATGATTCGGAAGCGTTTTTTCAAATTTAGATGCCAACAGAGCACCTGCAAAACCACCACCGATAATAACCAGATTTTTTTTATTATTATCAACCGATTCCATAGATACTACACCCCGTCAGCATAATGTTATCTTATGCTATAGACAGGGCTGATGGCGTTAAGTTCACGCCTTTATAGTTTAAACACCTTCAAGTCATCGTAGATAGAACCACCCAAGTCATCCAGCGTATTACAGCTATCCATTGACGAGTTTCCGGTTGCGCTAATCGCATCCGACGCATCACGAATACGTACCATCAAATCGTTAATCATTTTTGCCATTCTCTGTTGTTCAGAACCGGTCTTTTCAATTTCTACCGACATGGAAGAAATGGAATGAATAGACTCATGTATGGCTTTTAACTGAGTGGTTACTTCAATCGTATTGGCGCTGGTCGATTTTGCTAATTCACGCCCGGTATCCATAATATTGACCGCATATTTTGAAGACTCCTGCAAAGTGAAAATCATTTTCTGAATTTCTTCTGTGGCTTCATGCGTACGTTGGGATAATGATCGCACCTCGTCGGCAACCACCGCAAAACCACGGCCCTGTTCACCCGCACGGGCAGCCTCAATGGCGGCATTCAGTGCCAATAAATTGGTTTGTTCTGCAATACCCTGAATCGTCGACAAAATAGAATTAATCTGTTGTGAATGCTCATCCAACGTTTGAATAGCGGTTGTTGCCTGTTCAACCTGCTCATCCAACTGAGACATATTGGATTGTTTAACTTCGGAAAATTCCATACATGTTTCACCACTTTCCGCAGACACTTTGGCAAGACTGGCAGCCTCTGAAGAACTATCGGCCATCTGTTCTGAAGCACTGGCCATATTATCAATTTTTTCTGCCACCTGTTTGATTTCATCAAGCTGGCTATCAACCTGCTGATGATTATGATCCGCACTTTCACGAGCGTCACCCGCCACTTCTGTCAGCTTCTCAGCACGCATACGGGTTTGCTGTAAGGCCGCCTGAGTACGCGACACAAACTCATTAAACGACGCTGCCACTTGTTTTAAATATGAACTACCCACTTCGCTTAAACGCTGAGTTAAATCAGCCTCACCATAAGCAATATCATTCATGGTGACATTTAACCTCTGTAACGGCTCCAGCAAACGGTCTACAATCGCGTAACCCGCCACAGCCAGTATTAGCGTCGCGATGATACCAATAATAATGAAACGCATAACCAGTGAATTAGTATTCGCAAACACCGCATCGGTTTTCATACCTACCAATACATACCAGTCATGATTGCTCACGGCACCCAGTGCCACAAGATGAGTCACCCCATTAACATCGACCTCTTTCACATCACCGGAATTCACCCAATCACTCAATACGGCTGCATCCATCTGCGCAATATAGTCACTGATACTTTTCCCCTGCACATCTTCATTACGATGCACCTGTACCGTACCGGAGGAATCCACCAATGTTGCAAAACCGTCCTTATAATATTGATCAGCCAGCACCGACTCACTAATCGTGCTGAGTAACACACTGGCTCCTGCCACACCCTCACGGTTACCCTCTTTAACAATGGACTTAGCAAAGGTCACCATGCGATAACTCGATGGCTTACCAATATAAGGCTTACTGATAATCGCTTTTTCTTTGGCAATGGAGGTTTTATACCAACCACGCACACGCGGGTCATAATCACTCGGCATATTGGTATCCGGCTTGATAAAAAAGTTACCGCCCTCTTCACCCACATAAGCATTAAAAAATCCTGCTGCACGTCTGGCATAATCCAAACTTGCCAGATCACCAATGCCCGACAAAGCTTGCTCTTCGGCCAATGCCGTAATCACTTTGGTATTCTTATCAACCCACGCTTCTATAGAATTGGTTAACTGTGCGGCCTCATTGCCCAACAACTCATGCGCGGCCTCTTCAGAGTGCTCATAAGTACCGGATGCCATTAACCACGTAAATGAAATGGTAAAGATAACAACAACCAGGACCAACGCTGCAATCAAGCGGTCCCGAAGGCTCTGAAACTTCATAAAACAACCCTCATAATTAGATATGCCTTCCTTTAGCCTAGACAACTTTATGAGGTTTGCCATAAAACGATTAAAATAGGTTGTATGTGACGACAATCGCCCCTAAAGACCAACGCAAAATGACCACAGATAATCAACTGGCTTTTCAGCCACAATGAAACGTTTTATTATCAGTACCAGACAATAACAATAAACCAGACACAACGCCCGGAGAAACACATGGACGCCAGCGACATCACCACAATCTTTCAAAACCTTGAAGAAAACGCCGTGGCAGGATTTGCCGTCATTGCCTACTACCTGCTGGTTAGCTGGACACGCATTCGCGATGGACTGGGACTGCAACGCTCCAAAGCATCGGACTTCGACAAAGAAAAACAACACATTGAATTACTAACAGCCAAAATAGAACTGGAAACCCTGAAACAACAATCCCCACTCGACGAAGAAACCATTGCATCACTGGAAAAAGAGACACGGCAACAACTATCGCCACAAATGGCCTCCACATTCACTACCCCCCAAAAATTTATCGCCATTCCCTTAATGATTGTCGTCACACTCATGTCATTGTTGGCGCTCAACGACCTCGACCCACAATCCGACATTACCGCCATCGATATACTCGCTGACTACTTCTTTCTACTATTAATGATTATTATGGGATTCTGGGGCATCGCACACATACGCCACATACAATCCCAAAAACTTAAAACCAGCGCCTACATCGTCTTCTGGTTTCTCTTGTTATACATTGGCCTCTACTTCCTCGGCCACACGCTTGCCAACATCACCCAACTCCCGCTCAACTCCGACCAAGCTATCTCAAGCTACGTAATTATTGCATTAATCAGCAGTATTATTTTAGGACTCTGCAAAAAACTACCGGGTATGGGGTAAAATAAAGGGGGGATTCTATTGGGGGGTTCTGTTTTTTACGTGGGGCGCTCCTACCACCACAACACTGCAAAACCACTATGGACCTAAAAGACGTCAAAATCAACCCGCTTATGCCGCATCTAATTTAAGTTTTTTCACTCGGCTCAAACGAATACGCTTACGTGCTTGCCACAAATCATAAGCATCCTGCATCGCCAACCAGCTCTCCGGAGTACGTCCCACTGCCTTAGCAAGACGCAACGCCATCTCCGGGCTCACACCACTCTGCTGCTTTAGCACACGATTCAAGGTCGACGCCGATACATCCAACTGACTCGCCAAATAACGACAACTCAAACCATACGGCTCAAGATACATACTCACAATAAACTCGCCTGGATGCGGTGGATTATGCATAGCCATTAGTCATAATCCTCATAATTAGTTACATATACATTGCCATCCAGAAACTCAAACGTAATACGCCAATTACCACTTACCATAATTGACCATACACCCTGCCGACTTCCCTTTAAACGATGCAAGCGATAACCGGGAATATCCAAATCCTCAATAACCTGCGCCGTATCTAACGCTGTCAATTGCATGCGCAAACGCTTAGCATGACTCGGCTGAATTCCACGAGTACTGCCCAACTCATAGAAATTCCGCAATCCCTTGTGCCTGAATGACTTAATCATCCCACCATTGTAGCGCGTTGCGCAACACTGTCAATCGCTCTGTTTGCGCAAATGATCCAACAACCCCTGCAAACGCACAAACTCAGACTTTAGATCACCCCCAAAACGCCGCAAACCCAAAACCACCGCCAAATCTGGCTCACCCTCCAACGACTGCTCCAACAAACATCCCGACGCCTCGGAGAAAAAACACAAGGAATCTCTGAAATGCGCAAACTCATCACAAAAATCAATTAAATCAACATCACCAGACATAAACACCCCTCCGTTCTACATAGAAGAATGCTAACAAGAAAATATTGGAAAACTGCTCCGGGAGCGGAGCAAATCATTAATTATGTATAAAAATTTCGGCTAGAAGGTTCAATCTTCATCTTTATTAAATTCATCATATATATCAGCTTTATATGCTTGCAAATTATCATCAATCACATAACCATGCTGTAGACCTGCTTTTGAGCAAGTACCCATAAAGTTATATGCTCCCTCAAATTTAGCAGGAGTATCAATTGGTAAAATAAAGCCTGTGCAATTAGGATATATGCACGGCGCTTCAGAACGCTTCATTAAAAAATCTTCTCCATAAGAAACTAAAACTTTTCTCCGGTAGAAGAAATGTGTAAATCCTTACCTTTAGAAACTCCACAAGATTCACCATATTTATACGGTAAGTAGAAAAATATAGCACCCAAAAAAACTAAAACCCATAACCACCAGGGAATGCTAAAACCTGAAAACAACTCTGATAAATCAGCTAAAACGCCAAGACTAGCAGTGACAGTAATCACAAGACTTTCTTTATAAGAAGAAGATACCGATTTACCCGTAACAACTTTTTCTTGAATTAAATATGGATTGATATTTTGAAATACCTTTTCCTGTCCTGCATTTATATTCTCTATATTAAATACATCACCCTCATTAAAATTTTTTTGCTTATTTATTTTCATTAAAACTCGCCTATTACCTACTGATAATATCAGACAATAATTAATTACTACTGAATGCTGTGAAAAACTCTACTCTCCTTGCCTTTAAAACAAAAGGCCTTTTGTCATCCAAACCCAACATTGGCGCGGGATACCACGGTTTTGCGCAGAGCGGGGATTATTCTGAAGGAGCGTAAGCCGCAGGGACAGGTTTTTGCTCCTGCAAAACCTGCATTTCCTACGTCCATGTAGGTCATGCGGTGCCCGAGTCTCAATTGATGGATTCACGACGTCTCCTGAAAGATAATCCCCGCCCTGACATGCACTGTGCCTACCTGCCCACACCATAAAACCCGCTCGTTTCCACTGGCAAAAACACTCACTTCCCAGTATCCTACCCACCCAAACAACACAACAAAAAAACAGTAAGACCATCCATGAGCAGTACCGCCCAACACACCCCCCTGATGCAACAATTTCTCGCTATTAAGGCACAGCACCCTAATGAGCTGGTGTTCTACCGCATGGGCGATTTTTACGAGCTGTTTTTTGACGATGCCAAACGTGCTGCCGATATTCTCGACCTAACCTTAACCGCCAGAGGCAAATCCGGTGGCGATCCCATCCCCATGGCGGGTGTGCCTTACCATGCGGCTGATGGTTATCTTGCCAAACTGGTACAAATGGGCGAGTCGGTTGCGATTTGTGAACAAATTGGTGACCCGGCCACGAGTAAAGGCCCGGTGGAGCGCAAAGTGATGCGTATTGTCACTCCCGGCACCGTCACCGATGAAGCTTTAATGAATGATCGCCAAGAAAATTTATTAGTCGCGGTTAATCATGAAGCTATTGAGGGTAATGATCATTACGGTATTGCCAGTCTGGATGTCGGCAGCGGCCGTTTTTACGTGCAGGAAGTGGAAAATACTGAAGCACTGGAAGCTGAATTACAACGCCTTAACCCCGCCGAGTTATTAGTTAACCAGCATTTGGAAGGCACCGATATTGGCAAAAATACTCAGGGCATGCGTTACCGCGCACCCTGGGAGTTTGATGAAGATACCGCTCAGCGTTTGTTGTGCGAACAATTTGGCACCCGGGATTTAATCGCCTTTGATTGCGAAACCTTGCCTATTGCCAAAGGCGCTGCCGGTTGTGTGTTGGCCTATGTACAGGAAACCCAGCGTACCGCCCTACCACATATTTGCCGTATTCAGCGTGAAAATCACAAAGATGCCGTGGTGATGGATGCCGCAACGCGTAAGAATTTAGAGCTAGCAGCTAATCTGTCTGGCGGCGAAGACAACACTCTATTTGCGATGTTGAATCACAGCGCCACCACCATGGGTAGCCGCCAACTGTGCCGCTGGATTAACCGCCCACTGACTCAACTGGATATTTTGGAACAACGTCAACACGCGATTACAAGCGTGTTACAAGATTACCGTTTTGAAGGCCTCTATGAAGGCTTAAAAGTCATTGGCGATCTAGAACGTATTCTCGGGCGTGTGGCACTGCGCTCGGCACGCCCGCGTGATCTTTCTCGTTTGTGTTTATCATTAGCGGCCTACCCACACATCCAGAGTGTATTGGCAGAACATGATGCTAGCTTGTTACAACAGTTGGCCGAACAAATCAGTACCTTCCCCGCTATTGTCGAGCTATTAGAAAAAGCCATTATTGAAAACCCGCCCGTGGTGATTCGTGATGGCGGTGTGATTGCTGAAGGTTATGACGCGGAACTGGATGAGTTACGTAATATCAGCAGCAATGCCGGCGATTTTCTGGTGCAGTTGGAAACCCGCGAACGAGAACGTACTGGTATCGCCACCTTAAAGGTTGGCTATAACCGTGTACACGGGTACTTTATTGAAATCAGCCGTGCGCAGTCAGACAAAGCGCCCGCGGAATATATTCGTCGCCAAACCCTCAAAAATGCCGAGCGCTTTATTACCCCGGAACTCAAAGAATTTGAAGATAAGGCACTGTCGGCCAAAAGCCGTGCTCTCTCACGTGAAAAAGCCATTTATGAGGAAATTATTGAGCGCCTGAACGAAGAACTTTTGGCACTACAAACGTCCGCGGCTGCCATTGCTGAACTGGATGTACTGAATACGCTGGCAGAACGGGCCTACACCCTGAACTTCTGCCGCCCAACATTACAGGCCAGTGAACACAATACGATTGCTATCGAACAGGGTCGCCATCCGGTGGTAGAACAAGTACTGGCAAGTTCGGCGCCCTTTGTGCCCAATGATGTACTACTCAAACCCGAACGCCGTATGTTGATAATCACTGGTCCTAATATGGGCGGTAAATCCACCTATATGCGCCAAACGGCATTGATTGTATTATTGGCGCATATTGGCAGTTATGTTCCAGCCAATAATGCCAAGATCAGTATTGTTGATCGTATTTTTACCCGTATTGGCTCATCTGATGATCTAGCGGGCGGACGTTCAACCTTTATGGTAGAAATGACTGAAACTGCCAATATTCTACAAAATGCCACTCAACACAGCTTGGTATTAATGGATGAAATTGGCCGTGGTACGAGTACGTTTGATGGTTTATCGCTGGCGTGGGCTTGCGCCCAGCATCTGGCACAAGAGATAAAAGCGCTGTGTTTGTTTGCCACCCACTATTTTGAGATCACCACCTTACCCGAGAGCATGGATGGCGTGTGTAATGTACACCTCTCAGCGACAGAACATAACGATAATATTGTGTTTTTACACCATATTGAAGAAGGTGCTGCCAGCCAAAGTTATGGCTTGCAGGTCGCTAAATTGGCGGGCATACCGCAGAACGTCATCATGGAAGCGCGCAAGCAACTGACTGCACTGGAAAACGGTGAACATCCGCATAGTGTACCCAGCATGGAGCCTTTGATGACGTACGCTATGCCTGCAACATCCGCCGCCATACCGCAACAAAATGATTTATTTCCCAGTGCACCTCACCCGGTAGTAGAGGCGCTCAAAAATATAGATCCGGAAGACCTCACTCCGCGTCAGGCATTGGAAATTTTGTTTGATCTTAAAAAGGCATCGAAAACGTAAAAGTCATAAAGTACACGGGGAGTCCACCACCATGCCATATGTCGTCGGTGAGAATTGTATTAAGTGTAAACATACTGATTGTGTAGAAGTGTGTCCTGTGGACTGCTTTTATGAAGGCCCCAACTTCCTGGTGATTCATCCGGATGAATGCATCGATTGTGCACTCTGTGAACCTGAGTGTCCGGTGGATGCCATTTTTTCTGAAGATGAATTACCGGAAAGTCAGGAAGTATTTATCGGATTGAATGCTGCACTATCGGAAGTCTGGCCGAATATCACTGAAATGAAACCGGCACCTGATGATGCTGAACAGTGGGATGGAATTGACGGCAAAATTGAGCATTTGGAAAAATAACTTCACTGAAAACCAGCATACGACTTAAATAAAAAAGCCGTGATATCTCACGGCTTTAATGTTTTCTTATAGAGCGTCGGCATTCTCGCTCAAATACGCCGCCACACCCTCAGGGTCAGCGCTCATACCTTGATCACCTTCGTTCCAGCCTGCGGGGCAAACTTCACCGTGCTGCTGATTAAACGCCAGAGCATCAACCATACGTAGCATTTCGTCAATATTACGGCCTAGCGGTAAATCGTTAACCACTTGGTGACGCACAGTGCCTTCTTCATCAATCAGGAAAGAACCACGGAATGCCATACCACCTTCGGATTCAACATCATAGGCCTGACAGATTTCATGCTTCATATCAGCAACCAGTGTGTAATTAACCTGACCAATACCACCCTGATCAACGGGTGTATTACGCCATGCGTTATGCGTCCAGTGGCTATCAATAGAAACGCCGATCACTTCAACGCCGCGCTTTTCAAATTCAGGAATACGTTTATCAAACGCCAGTAATTCCGATGGACAAACAAACGTGAAGTCCAGAGGATAAAAGAAGACAACCGCTTTTTTACCTTTAATGGTTTCAGCAAGATTAAACTCTTCAAGAATTTCACCAGTTGCAGATACAGCAGATGAAGTAAAGTCAGGGGCAGATTTGCCAACGAGAACAGCCATGATATGTCTCCTATAGGAATAATGTGGTGCGATAAAAAGTTAGAGCGGCATTATACCGCTCTGACTTTGGAAATGTAGACTATCGTTTGTCTTTTTCTATTGATAATTTTTATGGCATCAATAGGTTTTTTACAACTAGGGGCGCACAGGGAGATATGACGCCTGTGTTTTATGATTTGGTGACATTAACATCCATGGTTGGATAAGGAATACCAATACCTACTTCATCAAAACGATTTTTAATTGTTTCATTAAGATCAAAAGACACACCCCAATAATCGGCAGCATTGACCCAAGGACGGAAGACCAGATTCACTGAAGAGTCACCTAACTCTACAACGCCGATGGTGACATCTTTATCTTTCAGAATACGCTCATCTGCATCCGCTAGTGCTTTAAGTTCATCTTTCACTTGTTGCAGGTTGGCATCGTAGGCAACGCCCACCACCAGATCAATACGAAGCGTTGACTGTGTGGAAAAATTGGTAATATTGCCACCCGTCACATCAGCATTGGCAATAATCACGGTTTTGTTATCACCTGTCAGCAAGGTTGTCGCAAAAATAGAAATTTCTGAAACGCTGCCAGCAACACCCGCCACTTCAACAAAATCTCCTACTTTTATTGGGCGGAATAAAATAATTAATACACCTGCGGCAAAGTTGGCTAATGCGCCTTGCAATGCGAGACCTATCGCTAAACCAGCAGCACCCACAATAGCAACGAAAGAAGCAGTTTGTACGCCCAACTGACCGAGCGCCGCAATAATAATGACCGTTAACAGAATGTAATACAAAATATTTTTAACAAACTGACTCAGTGCCGAATCGACACCGTTTTTGTTCATTTGTTTAGCAATAAAACCCGTGATAGCTTGCGCCAACCATTTACCAATGACAAAAATGGCAATGGCAACAATTAACTTAACGCCATAAGTTACGGCGTAATCACTGATCAGCGGGATAAATTTTTCAGCGTTCATTTTATTTTTTCAACCTTGGATAAATATTTATTTAACATCAAGCGACAATGTTTCTTCCACTTCAACGGTTACCGAAGCCACAACACGACGGTTTTTGGCGCGGTTAGCATCGGTATCATTAGGTGCAATCGGTTGTGTTTCACCATAACCCAGTGCAGACAAACGACTCGCTTCAATACCGTAGTCACTCACCAGTAAACGCACTACTTCATTAACGCGGCGCTGTGAAAGATTCTGATTATAGGTATCAGAACCGATAGAATCAGTATGCCCCTCAATAACGGCCGTTGCTGACGGATAAGATTTCATAAAATCTGCAAAACTAGCAACTTCGGACAAGTAAGATGATTGAACAGTATCTTTATTGTATTCAAACTGCACATTCAAATTCACGCGTTCTGTGACGATAGATTTTTTCACACAAGTACCCGCTTCAACAATACCGCCTGCCTGAGTACATAATTCTGCAAAACTGGGCGCAGGTTTAGCGGGTTCAGCAACGGGTTGAGCAGCCACGACCTCTTCTTTGGGCGCTGGTTTGGTTTTACCCAAGAAGAACTGCAAACCTAGACCATAACTCATATCGCTCTCATTGCCATCACCAATGGTACGTAAATAACGCGCATCAGCTCTCAAGGCAATGCTTTCTGAAAAGTGATAGCGTGTACCAATACCCAATGTCAGTGCGCCTTCATCGTCATTGATAGTACGATTATCACCAAATTCAGTACTGGCGCCAACCACGGCAATATATGGCTGGAATGCATTTTCATTATTGGTAATATCGTACAGCATCTCAATACGGAACTGGCGCAGGTCACCTTGTGACACTCCGGCAAGATTATCTGCATCAACGGTCAAATACACGAATTCCAGCATGTAAGGGTCGGTAAAACGATAACCAAGTCCAATACCCGCATACGTTGTATCATCAAAACCGCGATCTTCATCAAGGGTAAATCCACCAATCATCGGCGTAATGGTAAAACCGGGGGACCGATCTTCCTTAATTTCAGGGTATGTAAAGCCTGACGCAATTACCTATGAAGGCAATAAGACATTGGCGGAAAACATGGCTGTCAATAAACCACGCAATAGAGTGTGTTTCATAATTTACTCCCGTAAAAATGGCAACGGCTACCAAATATCAATTTATATATAGTGTGATGACGTTATGACTAATTTTTACGCCTGTGATACAACTAACAAAGCAAATAACGTATCAAACCCGTTAATTTGGAAAATTGTGTGAACTACAATTTAGAAAACACGTGAGATTCTATCTTATATGTTGTTGAAAAAAAACACCTTATAGCATTTTAAAGGGGTCTGCATCCTCCAGAACAGAGAACTTTTGACGTGCGTCATATAATGCATGCCGATCGAGTTCCTGCAACAGTACTTGCTCTTGCCCGTTTCTACCATCCTGTAATATATGTCCGGCATAATCAACCAACAACGAATCTCCCTGATAATGCAAACCATTGCCATCCTTACCAACACGATTCACACCCACAACATAGGCTTGATTTTCAATCGCTCTGGCTTGCAATAAAGTGCGCCATTGGTGTCGTCTGGATGAAGGCCAATTGGCAACACATAGAATCAGATCATAATCGTGACGATTACGACAAAAAACCGGAAAGCGCAGATCATAACAAACACTTAAAATCTACGCCAATCACGGTAATCGATGACACAACGCTGGCGACCGGCTCGATAGCGCTGGTGCTCTCCTGCCATACGAAACAGATGCCATTTATCATAGTGATGATATTGACCATCTGGCATAACAAATAAAAAAAGGTTCACAAAACCGGGGGAATCATCAACGTTATCCAGTTCATAAGCAACACTCCCCGCTAAAGCACATTGATGCATTTTGGCGTGTGCTAACATCCATTCGAGAGTGTGTTGATCACCGGAAACAGACTCAGGTATTTGCGTAAAACCGGAAGTAAAAATTTCCGGTAACACAATAATATCAACTGTTTTTGGCAAAGAAGAGATCTGTTTGGACAAGTGGCTTAGGTTAGCCTCAGAATTCAGCCAGAGCAAATCTGGCTGAATAGCCGCAACGGATAGTTTACTCATCACCTTCAGCAGGTGCCGCTTCATCAACTAACGCTTGCAATTCACCTTTTTCATGCATTTCGGTGATAATATCGCAGCCACCAACCAGTTCACCCTTAACCCACAATTGTGGAAACGTCGGCCAATTGGCATACTCAGGCAAGTGGGTACGAATATCCGGATTACTCAATACATCTACATAGGCAAAACGTTTACCACAAGCCATCAGGGCTTGCACTGTACGCATGGAAAACCCACACTGTGGTGCATTGGGTGAACCTTTCATGTAAAGAATAATCGGGTTGGATTCAATTTGATCTTTGATAGTATCCATGATTTCCATGGGGTGATTGCCTCGCTAACAGCATCATTCAATAAGGGGCGTCATTTTATCGGAAAACGAGCGCTAGTGATACGCTTGTTAACAGTACTTGCCAATAATAGTGCCTTACTGGATAATAGCTTAAAAACAGGCAGCAACCGCTGCCTGTTTTATTTTTTGAGATGAAATTTCTGTGATGAATTCTGATGCATTAATGAATACCTATGGCAAACGCGCCTTAACACTCGTCAAAGGAGAAGGCTGCACCGTATGGGATGCACAAGGAAAACAATACCTTGATGCACTCTCAGGGATTGCCGTATGCGGTTTAGGTCACTGCCATCCGGCAGTCACGCAAGCGGTACAGGCGCAAGTGGCGCAACTGGTTCATACATCAAACTTATACAACCTGCCAGTACAACAACAAGCCGCAGAATTACTGTGTCATCTCAGCGGCATGGAAAATGTGTTTTTTTGTAATTCCGGGGCTGAAGCCAACGAAGCCGCGATCAAAATTGCACGCAAATACGGTAATGAAAAAGGCATCGACACGCCAACAGTGATTACCATGACAGGCAGTTTTCACGGCCGCACTATGGCAACCCTAAGTGCTACAGGAAATGCCAAAGTCAAAACCGGTTTTCATCCACTGGTTGAAGGCTTTATCGAAGTGGCATTCAACGATATTAACGCTATTCAAGCACATATTCATAACAATAATATTGTTGCTGTACTGGTAGAACCGGTTCAGGGCGAAGGTGGTATTCAAGTACCTGATCAACATTATCTACCTCAGTTGCGCAAACTTTGTGATGACAACGACTGGCTGTTAATGTTAGATGAAATTCAAACGGGTAATGGGCGTTCGGGAAATTACTTTGCTTTTCAGGCATATGATTTCCTGCCGGATGTGTTAACAACCGCAAAAGGGCTGGGTAATGGTTTGCCCGTCGGCGCCTGTTTAACACAAGGCAAAACGGCCACTATTTTACAACCGGGTAACCATGGTTCTACTTATGGAGGTAATCCGGTTGCCTGTGCTGCGGTCACTGCCGTATTACATACACTACGCGATGAACAGCTGACCTCAAACGCACAGGCACTGGGTGAGTATTTTGCTGCGCAACTGTCTGAGACTTTAGGCAACAAAAGTCGAGTCAAAGACATTCGTCAACGAGGTTTGCTGATTGGTATTGAGCTATATGATGATTGCCCCGACATCGTTGCACAGGCTGCCGATCAGGGAGTACTACTGAATGTGACTGCAGGCAGCGTCATCCGTTTACTACCGCCATTAATTATGTCGCAGCAACAAGCTGACACTGTAATTAATGTCCTCAATAAAATTATCGATTAAACCAACAAGAGAAACACGTCATGAATGTGCGTCACTTTTTAACGCTTCTTGATTTATCCAAAGATGAATTGGACACCGTAATACAGCGCGCGATAACCCTAAAACAGGAACGTGCAGCAGGCCATATTCACCGCTCATTAGAAAGCAAAGTACTGGGAATGATTTTTGAAAAATCTTCCACACGGACTCGTGTCTCTTTTGAAGCTGGCATCGCACAACTGGGAGGTAGCGGACTATTTCTATCGTCAAACGATACACAACTGGGGCGTGGCGAACCTATTTGTGATTCATCACGTGTCATCTCCAGTATGGTCGATATTATTATGATTCGAACATATGGACACGACATTGTTGAAGAGTTTTCACAATATTCCAGTGTACCCGTTATTAACGCCCTGACTGACAGCTATCACCCTTGCCAACTATTGGCAGATATACAAACCTATACCGAACACCGTGGTAGTCCTCAAGGGAAAACGGTGGTGTGGATTGGTGATGGTAATAATATGTGTCAGTCTTATATTAACGCCGCCTATTTGTGTGATTTCAATTTACATATTGCCTGCCCGAAAGGTTATGAACCCTCTCCAATATTGCTTGATGAACATAAAAATAGAGTGACGCTTTTCAGCTCACCACAGGAAGCCGTTCTCAATGCCGATTGGATCGTCACTGATACGTGGGCTTCGATGGGTAAAGAACAAGAAACACAACAGCGCATTGACGATTTCAATGGTTTGCAAGTCAATGAAGAACTCATGTCTCACGCTAACGGCGCTGCCGTCTTTATGCATTGTCTACCCGCCTATCGCGGAATGGAAATCAACGAGACGATTATGGATTCACCGTGTTCGGTGGTATGGGATGAGGCTGAAAACCGTTTGCACGCCCAAAAAGCGTTGATGGAGTTCCTTTTAGGTGCACTCTAAGCAAGCTTTTTTGTCACGTTTTATGAACCAATTCTCATTCTTTAAATTGCTAAACAATGCCTTCAAATAGCACAAAATAATATAAAGATCATTATTCATAATTATTTACACCCCTTTATTTTATTTTTTGTACCATTCCGGGTTAGGAAATACTAACATTGCCTGTTTTTCCACATTTTACTCACAAGAAAAACGCAAACTCATCCTCTTGATTTATTCTCAAAACCGCACTATCTTATGGTACGTCGATTATGCACCCCAATATATGGGGTTTTAATTGTAAAATTATGTCTCTTGGGGGAGAGTGCAGTCAGTAGCATAAGCAGGGCGAGGTAATGAACACGAGGTACCCTGCTGACGCTACTTTTATTGTTTTTGAGGCTGTTGTCATTCGAGATAAAGATTTTCAGTTTGTATTCAGGAAAGAGTCGCATAATAGAAGGACATATAGAGGTCGTTATAGAATCATTTCAAACGTGATGTAAATAACACAGGGGGATACATGGCACATAAAGCACAACTCTCGCGAAAGGAACAGACCGCAAAAGAACGGCAGGTACAGCATGAAGATTTATTAATTGCGATCGATCAGCTTGAACAAATTACCGAGGTAATGAGTGAAGTTCTGGGAAAAATCAAACAGCAAGCTGTCTCATTGGAACCCGGCAAATCCAATGCAAAAAATACCAGAAATATCACCAAAAAAGCACGAACTAGCAAAGATAAAAAGATAAATCCGGTGCATTAGCAAGGATTGACAATGAGCACTCACAATATCCATTACCTTAGCCAAGCGTTGGGTGAGAGCGGTAGCGATAATAGTCACAGAAAATGTCGACGAACCGCGCGTATCATTAAACATCTGAAAAACCAGATTAGCTCTGCAGGATATGATGAGTCGCAATTGCCTTCTGACTGGTTGATACAACAATTAGTTAACAATGCATTTTGCTATGTCGACTATAACCCCCAGCACGATTGGCATGAAACGATCTATCATACCCTGCAATCCATTGTGAATAATCTCCATCAATTTTATATCTACGATGCCACAACCAGCATCAATGATTTTTGTGCGTTACCGTCATTTAGTTCAAAAAAAGGAAACAAATTATTCACAAATGACGAAAATTTGTCACCTTATCAGGTAAACGCATTTGCACTACGCTTACTGACGTTGATTGATCATAAAGAATCTCAGTTCAAACCATCATAGATGATACTATAATAGTACCATTACCTTTAATCATTAACGATTATGCCCAAAAATAGCGTGACTCATTGCTCCCTCAAAGACAAGTGCCCATTAACCAAGGAAGTGGAGCGTTTACATAAAGAAGTACAGCGTCTTTCCGAACTTATTCATATGGACACATTGACGGGTCTTTTTAACTATCGTCACTTTACCCAAGCACTCACGCAAGAAATAGAACGCTCAAAACGGACATTACAACCCACCTCTCTTATTATGGTTGACATTGATCATTTTAAATCAGTGAATGATCAATGGGGACATGAAGTGGGTAATCAGGCATTAACATTGGTGAGCCAATGTATTCTAAATAATATTCGCAAGCTAGATATTGCTTGCCGCTATGGTGGTGAAGAATTCGCAATTATTCTCCCGGGAACTGACATTCGCACAGGTATCGTTGTCGCGGAACGTGTGCGCAAAGCGATAGAACAAGCGGTGTTACCCTATAATGACAAACACCTTCATATCACTGCCAGTGCAGGTTTAAGTATGTATTCAGGAAAGCATGACACTGCGCTTTCAGCCATCATAGAAATGGCCGACCAACAACTCTATAAAGCTAAACAACAAGGCAGAAACCAAGTCTGTTTTGATAAAGAAAAAGACTCTGAACAAGCGGTAACTACGGATGAAAAATCTGCTCTGTTTACTCTTTTTCAGGATAATGATCACGATTAAACACTGCCGCGACCTTCAATAGGGCCGCTACTGAAATGGCATCACGGATTTTTCCATCAAGCACCATCTGCACCGCTTCTTGTAGTGGCAAGCATTTTACACAAATATCTTCAGTGTCTTCCAAAGACATTTGGCCTGCGGTCAAACCCTGTGCTAAAAAAACAGTGGCACTTTCATCGGTTACCGAATTTGACAGATCCATCTCCAACCATGGTTGCCAATAACGTGCACTTAGCCCCGTTTCTTCCTGCAATTCACGCTTGGCAGCATCCAGTATATCTTCACCTTCAGGGCATCCACCTTCGGGGATTTCCCAACTTGCTTCGGCAAAAACATAACGTGTTTGGCTGACCAACCACACATTCCCCTGATCATCCATTGGCACTATACCTAATGCATGATTTTTAAAATGAACAACTCCGTAAATTACCTGTGTATTCGATGGAGTAATAACGGTATCGTGATGTACTCTAATCCAAGGATTCTCGTAAACCACTTGTGAACTTTTCTGCTGTCACTGGCCCATACATAGACTCCCACAAGAATATTATTTTTTATTCAAACGCCAGATCATAGCATATAAAAATCAGGTATAATGTCCTCCTTTTTTCAGGTTTAATCAGGACTCGTGTTTATGGCTAACGATACGCCCGTCAACAATCAACGACTGCAACAACTGACAAATGATGGCGAATTTATCGAACGGCATATCGGACCAGAACCTCAACAAATAGATGCGATGTTAAGCACCTTGGGGGTTGATAGCCTTGACCACTTAATAAAAAAAATTGTCCCTGAGAGTATTTTAAAAACAGATAGCCTGTCGTTGGAAAAACCTTACTCTGAACAAGCTGCTTTACAGCAACTGCAGTCGCTTGCCGAACAGAATATACTGGCTAAAAACTATATTGGTATGGGGTACCATGACACCATTACACCCACTGTGATACTACGCAATGTACTGGAACACCCTGGCTGGTATACCGCTTATACACCTTATCAACCTGAAATTGCGCAAGGTCGCTTGGAAGGCTTGTTACACTTCCAACAAATGATCATCGACCTAACAGGAATGGATATGGCGAATGCATCCATGCTGGATGAAGGTACGGCAGCGGCGGAAGCGATGGCGATGAGCAAACGCCAACAAACGCGTAATAAATCTGATGTATTTATTGTTGATCCCGATGTACATCCACAGACATTAGCCGTTATCCGTACTCGGGCCGACCATTTTGGTTTCGACATTATGGTAGGTGATGCACAACAACTGCTTGAAACACAGGACTGCTTCGGTGTGTTTTTACAAAACCCCGGAAGTCATGGTGAGGTACGAGACCTCACTGATATTATTTCACTCGCACACAGTAAACAGGCACTCGTTACTGTTGCTGCCGACATTATGAGTTTGGTATTGCTGAAATCTCCCGGAGCAATGGGGGCGGATATTGTTATTGGATCAAACCAACGCTTTGGTGTCCCGATGGGGTTTGGTGGTCCACATGCGGCATTCTTTGCCTTTAGTGAAAAATGCAAACGCTCCGCACCGGGACGTATTATTGGCGTTTCTATTGACAGTAAAGGCAATACGGCTTTACGTATGGCAATGCAAACTCGTGAACCACATATTCGTCGTGAAAAAGCCAATTCCAACATATGTACTTCACAAGTACTATTGGCATTAATTAGTGTTTTTTATGCGATTTATCACGGACCACAAGGACTACAACGTATTGCTAATCGCATTCATCGATTAACCGGTATTCTGGCAAAAGCCATTGAAAAAACGACGTATAAAATGGTGTCCAGCACTTACTTTGATACACTGACAATTGATGTCGGCACTCATGCAAACAGTATTTATCAATCTGCATTGGAAAAAAATATTAACATGCGACGTGATGATAATTTACTGGGCATCAGTTTGAATGAAACCACAACGATTGCAGATGTCGAGGAACTACTGGCACTATTTAACGTCACGACCAGTGAAGAAGAACTCTCTACTATCGATATTGAACTGGCAAAGACATACCATGGCATTCCTGAAAATGTGTTACGTCAGAATGAGATTCTGACACACTCTACGTTTTCCTTTTATCATTCCGAAACAGAAATGCTGCGTTATCTGCATCGTTTGGAAGCTAAAGATATTGCCTTAAATCATGCCATGATTCCTCTTGGCTCGTGTACCATGAAACTCAACGCCAGTAGTGAAATGATTCCGATCACATGGGAAAAATTTTCACGCATGCACCCTTTCGCACCGGCTGAACAAACACATGGCTATAACACCATGCTGAGTGAATTAGAAAATATGTTGGCCGAGTGCACGGGTTATGACCGCGTAAGCCTTCAGCCAAATGCGGGGTCACAAGGCGAATATGCGGGCCTGGTTGCAATCAAACAATATTTCCAATCCAAAGGAGAGACAGATAGGCACATCTGTTTGATTCCATCTTCTGCACACGGCACCAACCCTGCTTCGGCACAAATGGTAGGCCTTGATGTGGTAGTGACGGGCTGCGATGAACAAGGCAATGTCGACTTAAATGAACTGCAACAAAAGATTGATGAATTGGGCACTCAAATCGCCTGCATTATGGTGACCTACCCTTCGACACATGGTGTGTTTGAAGAAGGTATTACACAGTTATGCGAGATGATTCATAGTGTGGGAGCCCAAGTGTATATTGATGGCGCCAATATGAATGCCTTGGTCGGCGTCGCGGCACCGGGTAAATTTGGTGGTGATGTGTCACACCTGAACTTACATAAAACGTTCTGTATCCCTCACGGTGGAGGTGGGCCGGGCATGGGGCCTATTGGTGTTAAAGAACACCTTGCACCTTTTTTACCGGGTCATCCGATACGTGAAGTGCCACAAACGGAGATTAGCAATGGGGTGATTTCAGCAGCACCTTGGGGTTCAGCCAGTATTTTGCCTATTAGTTGGATGTATATCAAAATGATGGGCGCAAGCGGCATGCGCCAGGCAACAGAGTTGGCCATTCTCAATGCCAACTACATCGCGCAACGATTACAGGAACACTACCCGATACTTTACACCGGCACACACGGTTTTGTTGCCCATGAATGCCTTTTGGATTTACGCCCACTTAAAGCCAGCAGTGGCATTACAGAAGAAGATATCGCCAAACGCCTGATGGATTTCGGCTTTCATGCACCCACAATGAGTTTTCCGGTCGCAGGAACCTTGATGCTTGAACCGACTGAATCTGAATCATTAGTAGAATTGGATAGATTTTGCGACGCGATGATTACCATACGTCAAGAAATTACACAGGTGGAAAATGGTGTATATCCTGCTGATGATAACCCCCTGTTCAATGCACCACATACTCAGGCAGATTTACTGCAAGATGATTGGCAGCATCCTTATAGTCGTACGATTGCCTCACATCCAGCCAAATGGCTGTTACAGCATAAGGTATGGCCTGCGGTTAACCGTATTGATAATGTATACGGTGACCGCAACTTGGTGTGTTCATGTGCGCCAATCACTGATTATCAATAGGCTGCACACAAAAATATAACATTCTGAAAAATCAGTTATTTTCAGTTATTAAAAATGGCAATCCGGGTACTTTTCAACTACACCTAAATGAGTCCCTCCTAAATTTGCCTGTTGTCCACATTGAGAACTGAAAATGAATATACAGAATAAACTCACCATTGGATCATGTACATTAATTGCTCTGGCTCTGGCCTTTACCTCTTTTTCGATCAGTTATAGCGCTGGCAAACAATCCTCAGTTACACTGGAGGAACTGACTTTTCGTGATTTAATTTCGGTCCGAGAACTAACCAGCCACGCTGTCGAGGATTATTTTGCATAAATGAAAGGGCTAGTGCAAATCTATTCGTCCGATCCTCGTGTCGTTGAAGCTACTAACCATTTTAAACCGGCATTTCATCGCTATACTGAATCTGCCTCTGGTTTACCGAGTACTAATGAGCAAAAAAACGCAGTCGCAGAGTACTACAATCAGGAATATGGTGAAGAGTATCGACGTATCAACGGTGAAATGATTGATACCAATCGTTTACTGGAACAATTAAATGGCAATGCACTTGCCCTTCAATACCAATATATTGCGGCCAACACACACCTTTTGGGTAACAAAGAACTCTTCGATGGCAGCACGTCGGATAATAGCGCCTACAGCCAAAAACATAGTGAATTTCATCCGCACACTCGTGAGTTTCTTTATCATTTTGGTTTTTACGATATTTTTATTGCAGACATTGATACCGGACATATTATCTACTCAGTATTCAAAGAACTGGATTATGGTACCTCACTCATTGATGGCCCCTATGCCAATAGCGGTATTGGTGAAGCTTTTAAAAAAGCAGCAACAGCCACCAATCCCGAGTATGTGTATTTGACAGATTTTAAAGAGTACTCCCCCCTCTTATAATGCACCAGCGTCATTTATTGCCTCCCATATTTATGATGGTACGCAAAAAATAGGGGTACTTATTTTTCAAATGCCCATTGATAAGATTAATAACATCATGACCCATCATAATAAGTGGGAAGAAGCGGGGCTGAAAAAACTGGCGAAACGGTGCTTGTCGGAAAAGATGGCCGAGTACGCAGTATTAGCCGCCAATTAGTTGAAGACAGGGACGGGTTTATACAGTTATTGATGGACAAAAAATTAGCTAATGAAAAAAGCTTGCAACGTATCAAACAGATCGAAAGTAATGTTTTATTACAAACACTGGATAACGCCGCCATAGGTGCAGCCCTTAGTGGTGAAAAAGGCAAAATACATTATATTAAATACACTGGCAACGAGGTACTATCCGCTTACAGTCCACTCAAAGTACTGGATCAGGAATGGGTAGTATTGAGTGAGCTGGATTTACATGAAGCGACCATCCCTACGGATGCTCTGTTAGGAAAAATTAATACTACGGCTTTTATGACTGCTCTAATCAGCATACTAATTTGTGTTGCAGTTGCCTTCAGCTTTTCACGTATTCTTATGAAGCCACTGCAACAAATTATCGTATTGATAGACAATCTAGCAGGCAATGATGGCAATCTCCGCAGCCGTATTAACAATAATCGGAATGACGAAACCGGTGCACTGGCGGATGGTATTAATCGTTTTATTGAAAAAATTCAGGACATGGTCAGTAATATTAATATTGAGGCAAAAAACCTCCACAATGTAACCACAACGATGGAGAAGATTGCCGTAGATAATGCCAAGGGAGCAGAACAACAGCAAATGACCGCACAACAAGTGCATCAATCTATGGGTGAAATGAGTTTGGCCGCCAGTGAATCTGCACAAAGCGCATCTAGTGCAGAGCAAGCGGCCTCGGAGGCAATGGTCGCAACTGATGAAGGCGCGAAAATGGTATATTCAACATCCAACTCAATTCAAACCGTTGCCAGTAATGTAGAGGAAGCAGTAACCATTATTCGCGAGCTGGAACATACCAGTGAAACCATTGGGTCCGTTGTAGGGGTAATTAATGGCATTGCAGAACAAACCAACCTACTCGCATTGAATGCGGCGATTGAGGCTGCCCGTGCTGGCGAAAAGGGCCGAGGATTTGCCGTTGTTGCGGATGAAGTTCGTGCATTAGCCAGCCGAACACAGGAATCCACATTGGAGATCAATACTATTATTGAAACACTGCAACAAAATGTTAACTCGGCAGTATCTATTATGAATAAGGGTCATGAAGCAGTGAATATTTGTGTCACAGAAGCCGAAAAAGCACAAACAGCATTGGAACGGATTCAACATCAAATTACGGATATTAAAGCTATGAATTTGCGTATAGCAACCCGTGCAGAAGAGCAAAGTGCTGTGAGTGAAACAGTGAAAAACAATGTAGAGGAGATTTCTACTATTTCCAACAATAACTCTGAAGGCGCCTCTTTTGCCATTAATAAAACGCAAGAAATGTCTACATCAATACGATCGCTACGGAATTCTATTGATAAATTCAGTATCGATGAATCTGATATTGACTGAACATTCAATGAATGTGATCAGCTATCAAATAACGTGATCTGCTGATCACTATGTGGATTATCCGCAAAACGCACGCCCAAACCGAGTAAACGTATTGGCTTTTTATACTGCTGCCAAGATTTATCAAGTAGTTCCTGATAGCCTTCAATAAAATATTCACAAGAACGGGTTTCCATGGTTGTATTCATAAAATCCATAAATTTCAGCTTAATAAATATGGCTTTCACTGGAGTATCTACAGACTTTTGCTGTAGGCGTAGCAATAATTTGTGATACAGTGGTTTTATAAGGCTCAACAAATCACTGTTTATCTCAATATCTTTCTCATAAGTATGTTCAACACTTAAAGAACGACGTTCAGTTTTTGCAATAACGGGGCGAGTATTATGTCCACGGCTAAAATGGTATAAACGTTGACCAAATTGGCCAAATTCCTGAACAAGATCAATTTCACTGTAAGGTAACAGATCCACACAGAGATCAATACCCAGTTTTTTCAATTTACGCGCCGTTTTTTTTCCGACACCTGGAATATGAGAAACTGACAATTGATTAAGAAAGAATTTAACACGTGATGGTTCAACCACCGTTAGACCATCAGGTTTATTCCAATCACTAGCGACTTTTGCCAAAAATTTATTGGGTGCGATACCTGCAGATACAGTAATACCAATGTCCTGCGTTACTGTTCGACGAATATCACGTGCAATTAAGGTTGCACTACCACAAAAATGTTTTGCAAATGTCACATCCAAAAATGCTTCGTCTAATGAGAGCGGTTCGATAGCGTCGGTATACTGCATAAAAATCGACTGCATCATCTCTGCAGCCTGATTATATTTATACATATTGTGTGGAAGAATAATTAATTGTGGACATAACTTCTTGGCATAAGCAGAAGCTTGTGCCGAATGTACCCCAAACGCTCGCGCTTCATAATTACACGTAGAAATGACACCACGACGTCCGGGATCTCCACCAACAGCAACCGGAATTCCCCTCAGAGAAGAGTCATCTCGCATTTCTAATGCAACAAAAAAGCAATCCGCATCACAATGAATAATTTTTCTATCCATAAACTACTTTATCTGCTAATTTCCAAAACCGTATATAAAATCATAATACTGTATATTTATACATCACACAACTTTGTTTTGTTTTTGTAACCCGTTTATTAACGATTAGTTTCTATCAAGCAGTTATTTAACGTGATAAGAAAATCATGAAATAAAGGAAATTTTTGATAGAAAAAAATAGTAAACATTATTTAAAATTGGGAGATAAAAAATGAAGAGAAAATTTTTTCGCTAATTATTTTTTATAAAACATAAAGAATTTTAGAAAAAAGTGTCGAAATGATAAAAAAAACCTGAAAATTATGTAATTTTTCCTTGCAAAATATTTATTCTGCTATCATTAACTGTATAATTCGCATGTTCTCAAAGAAATGTTTGTTATTTTCTTTACTTAACCAACTTAACTAACTATAGGACTGAGTTCATGGCCGTATCTAAAAAATCAGTTGATCCAGTTAAAAAGATCGCATCTGAAATCGCAAAACTTGAGAAGCAACTTGCTAGTGCACAACAAAAGCAAGTCGCCGCTCTTAAGAAAGACATCGTTAAAGTCTCTAAAGCCGTAGCTGAAGCTACTAAAAAATCCAAATCTGCAGCAGCAACAGTTGCCGCTATTGGTAAGAAAAAGAAAACGCCAGCAACCGCTAAACAATTATCAGCCGCGAAAAAAGCAGCAACTGCAGCAAAAGCTAATATTGCTAAAGCTAAAGCTGCACAGGCAGTTTCAAAAGATGCTCTTCAAGCGTTAACTGCCGAGATTAACGATGCTGCAGCTATCAGCAAAGCGGTGGCAAAAGCAAAAGCAGCTCTGGCCAAGAAACAAGCGGCGGCTGAAAAGAAAGCAGCGGCTAAAGCTAAAGTAGCGGCTAAAAAAGCAGCAGCTAAAGAAAAAGCCGCTGCCAAAAAAGCGGCTGCACGCGCCAAAATAGCGACTAAAAAAGCAGCTGCACGCGCTAAACTGGCTGCCAAGAAAAAAGCGGCTAAAGAAAAAGCCGCGGCTAAAAAAGCTGCTAAAAAGGCAACCGCAAAGAAGAAAGAAAAATAATGCTTTTGGCCGGCATTAGCCGGCCATCTTCTTCTCTTAAATCGGTTTTATCTTAATTTCGCACACTCCAACTTCCCCCACTTTTGCTGTCGCTATATATGACAATGTATTGTTATTCGGGCTCAAGGTTGTAAATTCTACTCGATAAACCAACTGGGCATCCTCGGTAATATCAGGACGTGGAGGCATCCTTCCAACAGCACTGGGTTGATTAAAATTTTTCCAAATTTTATGTATCTCTTGTTCACAAATACCCCAATATTTCTCCCTATTCATTAAAATTCGGCGAAGATGCTCTTGTCTTTTCTTTTCATTATCTTTAGACCATATCTCACTTTGACTATTAATACTCAGCTTTTCAGCATCCACATACAGTAGATTGATAGTATTTTGTTGATTACGGCAGCGGAAGATAAAAACAATTTGCTCTGGCGTCGTTTGGCTTTCATGTAGAGTGCCATTAACAAGCTTATGGCATTGTTCATGTTCATCCACTTTTTTAGCAGCCTCAATAAGACGGGTAAACTCCTTTTCATAGGCAATGGGCAACCATAACCGGGATTGATAGGTTTTTGAGGATTGAGCCTGCAAAAAAGCAGTCAAACTCAATAAGATAAAAAAGACAGCCGTTTTCACCGTACACCTGAAAAATAATCGTTCTTTAACAAGTGTAGAAAGCAGTGATAATTTATGCCAGTCTACCGAAGGGCTTAGATTTGTAAGTTTGGATCAGGAATAATCCCGTCAGCGAAGGATAAGTTGCCATAATTTTGATTCCACTTCAATAATAATCTGGCAAGTGCCACTGCCTGCTTATAGAGTGATTTTAACTCTTGATGACTGTCCTTTTCACCAGAATATAATTTGATGCTACGATGTAAGTCGGCCAGCTCATGCTGTCGATAGCGAGAGCGGTTCATTTCCAGCTTCCAACGCAAACTGTGAGTTGCATGACGATAGTAAAGCAACTTAGTTTCTAGTGAGATTTGACTAAAGTCCAATAGCTCGCCAAATAAGCCAAAATCAGTGCCAAAAAGAATCGCTTCTCTGCAATTATTATCAACCAGAACATCCGCCGTGCGTGCACTTTGTAAGTACACGGATAAATCACCAAATACTTCTCCTGGCGTAATATAATTGACGCGGTGATTTAACCCGTCATTATCCGGAGCAGAAACGATCAACTGCCCTTTTACAACAAAATAGGTCCACGTATCCAGGTCCCCTCTTGATAACACCCTCTCACCAGACTCATATTGCATAATTCTGGACAAATTCATCAAAGTAGAAAACTGTTCTTCACTTTGCTTTTTAACGGCTTTATAAAAAGGAATAGCGCGCAAAATTGCTTCTAGAGTTGCTTGTGAAGTTGTTGATATTTCTCGAATTTGCATAGCTAAAACCTTTCATTACGCTGTGAACACATTATCAGATAAGCAGGCTGTTTATTGTAAAGTAAATATGCCAACTTGGTCACCCTTTACCATTTTGACGTTTCCTTTTTCCAGAAGATAAAAATCAGCAGTTCTGTGTTTTTGAACTACACTGTAAATAAATACCCAGAATGGCATAAGGTTAACCAGTAATGAGCTATAACTCTTCTTTTGCACACTCTATCGCTGAACAACTAACCACAGCAATCGATAATAAATGTATTGATGTCCCTATCCTGCCCACCGCAGCACAGCAAGTGATTAGCATTACACAAGATCCAGATTCCGATGCGGCAAAACTTGCCAAAATCATTCAATCAGACCCGACGCTAAGTGGACATGTAATGCGTATATCTAACTCAGCCGCGTATACACCTAACTCTAACCTTATTTCATTACAACAAGCCATTACTCGTCTGGGTATGGTAGAAATCAGTAACATTGCGTTGTCTACGTCTTTAAACAGTAAAATGTTTAAAGCACCCGGCTATGAAGAACATATCGGATATATTTGGAAACATGCATTAATGACAGCCATTTGGTCTAAGGAAGTGGCTCGAAAATTACGGACTAATGTAGAAGCGGCATTTTTGTGCGGTTTATTACATTGTATTGGTAAAGCTGTCATTCTACAGACGATCGCTGATTTTCGCACAAGCAACGATAGTGTTATGGGTGATTACGACCTACAAAAATTATTTAATCTTCACGAAAGCCAGGTCTCTCACGTGGTTGCGTTAGAATGGGGATTACCTGAAATTCTTACTGAGGCTATCACCTACTACAACAACTTTAAAAATGCACCCAGTTGTGCTGAAGTCGCTGCTATTGTGTTATTTGGTCACCAAATAGCCAGCCATACATTAGATCCGGATAATTATTCCCGTGAAGATTTAAATAATTCAGATGCTCTGGAATTAGTGAACCTATACCCTGAGGAAGTTGACGAGTTAATCGAACAAACAGAATCCATAAAAGTAACTATGGGAGCCTTGTCAGTATGAGCACACATTATGATTTAGTGGTGATTGGCAGTGGTCCCTCAGGACAAAAATCTGCCATCCAAGCCGCTAAAATTGGTAAAAACGTCGCTCTGATAGAAAGAGATCGCTATCTGGGTGGTGCATGTGTTCACAGAGGAACAATTCCTTCCAAAACATTACGCGAAAATGCATTGCGCGTTACCCATATGCGCGCCAATGCGCGTTTATCTGACTTTTCATTGACAGATAATTTGGAAATGTCGGTACTCATTGATCGACTTGATGAAGTTCTTAAAGCCCATGAAATGTGTATGGAACGACAAATCCGTCGCAACCATGTCGATCGCTTTCACGGACGAGCAGAGTTTGTGGATCATAAAACGATCAAGTTAGTGACTCCACGGGGAGAACCACAGATAATCTCTATGGATCAATGTGTGATTGCTACAGGCTCATATCCGAGAACGCCGACCAATATTCCTATTGATCACGAACACATCTACGATAGTGATTCCATTTTGTCGATGCTGTATTTACCCAAAAGTTTGACCGTACTTGGTGGTGGTGTTATCGCTAGTGAATACGCATCTATTTTTCAGGCATTGGATGTTAAAGTCACAATGATTGATAAATACGAGCAACCTTTAGGCTTTCTCGATGGTGACTTGACCGGAAAATTTGTCCATGCTTTTGAACAAATGGGTGGCTGTTGGATGGGTAAAACCAAGGTCAATCAAGTCTACTGGGATGATGAAAAAGTCATGACTGAATGCGAAGATGGCGAAATAATTACCAGCGAAAAGCTGTTGTGTGCTGCAGGACGTGTTGCCAATACACGTGATCTTAAACTGGAAAACATCGGTTTGGAACTCAATGAGCAAGGGTTAATCTCTGTTGATGAGAACCTGCAAACCTGTATTCATGGTATTTATGCGGCGGGCGATGTTATCGGCCCTCCAGCATTGGCTTCTACCTCTATGGAACAAGGGCGCAGAGCCTCATGTAATGCCTATGACGTACCTATTGGCAAGATGAGCCATATGATTCCCACCGGAATCTACGGTATTCCCGAATTATCGTCTGTTGGTTTAAGTGAACATGCTGCTCGCAAGGAGTATGGGGATATCATTGTAGGTAAAGCCGTATTCGAAGAAATTGCGCGAGGGCAAATTTCAGGTATTCAAGATGGCATGCTAAACCTGGTTTGCGATGATAAAGGGAAAAAGCTGTTAGGTGTTATGATTGTGGGCGAAGGAGCAACGGAATTAATACATATCGGTCAAATGGCCCTACTATCTAACGCTGATGTCGATATTTTTGTAGAGAGTATTTTTAATTTTCCAACATTAGCGGAAGCCTATCGTGTTGCGGCACTGGCCATTATTGGACAACGCAACAAAAAAGCTAACTCCTGTTAAACTCGGTGCTCAAAAAAATAGTTCCCGACTTTTAATCGTTTTACCTTTCAGGTGAGGTTTAAAAGCTAATCGTGTAATGGCTTTAGCTGTTTGGCACGTTGATGGATCATCAAAAAAACCGTTTTGTAGATTTAAAAGATCTTTTCCTTGAAAATATATTGCCTCATAATTGCTATCAACCGATTGTACAAAACCGTGGTTTAATACATACGAATATTGTGTATCTGCTTGTAATTGAACATCCGTATCCGCTTCCGTATAAAAATTAATACCGTAACCCAACTCCTCTAACAATTGAAACTCAAATTGACGCAAACAAGGTTCAAGTTCCAAACTGTTATCAGACAAATGCGTTAATAGCGTCTGATAGAGATAATAGATATCATCGGTGGGGTTTTCTTGTGGTAATAAATACAGCAACAGTTCATTAACATACAGTGCACTGTATAAACGATGCCCCGATAAACACGTCGTATAATTCTCAAACGCTTCTGCACCCACTAATGTCTTTAATGAGGATTTTCCTTGCCATGAAATTTGCAGAGTAATAAACGGTTGTAAAATGGAACGCTGATAGGATTTACCTTTTCCTGCGGCCTTTCTGGCTCCTTTTGCCACAAGACACACTCTACCATAGTCCTGCGTCAGCACATCAATGATAAGACTGGTATCACGGTAAGCGCGTGCATGAAGCACGTAAGCTGCTTGTAAGTCGATACGATGATCGGTCATAAATCGTCGTAACCAAGGCTACGGAGTGCGCGCTCATCATCAGACCAACCCGACTTTACTTTAACCCATGTTTTCAACATGATTTTGCTGTCAAAAAGTGTTTGCATATCTTCACGAGATTGCTGTCCGATTTTTTTAATACGCTCACCTTTATCGCCAATTAGAATACGTTTTTGTCCTTCACGTTCAACAAGAATCAAGGCGTTAATATGTAAAATATTTTTTTCTTGAGTAAAGGCTTCTATCTCAACCGTCATTTGATAAGGTAATTCATCCCCTAACTGGCGTGTAATTTTTTCACGCATAATTTCAGCCGCTAAAAAACGGGAACTACGGTCAGTAATCTGATCTTCAGGGAAAAAAGGTTCATTTTCAGGTAAGCGGTCACGAATCAAGCCCTCAAGACGGTCAAGATTATGATTATGTAACGCAGAAACCGGAATCACCTCAACGACATTCAACATAGTGAGCATTTTTTGCATATGGGGTAACAATAACTCTTTATCGTCAAGAGTATCGACTTTATTGACGACTAAAATAACCGGAACAGTACTGTTTTCAAGACGCTTGGCAACCGCTTCATCCTCTTCAAGCCATGACAAATTTTCAATCACAAAAACAACAATATCAACATCTTGGATAGCCTTCGTCACCGCACGATTCATATAGCGGTTGATCGCTTTTTTGAACCCCTGATGCAACCCCGGAGTATCCACATAAATATATTGTGTATCCTCTGTCGTCTTAATACCTAATAATTTATGGCGAGTGGTTTGTGGTTTGCGCGACGTAATACTGAGCTTTTGCCCTAGAATATGATTAAGCAATGTTGATTTACCAACATTAGGTCTACCAACGATAGCAACATAACCACAACGATGAACACTTTTATGTTCCATAATGCCCTACTTTTGTTTTAATAAATTCAGGGCTAACAAGGCAGCTTCTTTTTCAGCTTGTCGACGACTGTTTGCCGTCGCAATAGCAGGTTGTTCCAAAAGACTAACCTGACAGCTTACTGTTAACACCTGCTGATGTGATGCACCCTCTGTCGATAAAACCTGATACGTCGGTAATGGTTGCTTTTTTGCCTGCAACCATTCTTGCAGCTCAGTTTTAGGATCTTTAAGAGGTTGCTCTATAGATAGTAATGATAGTCTCTGTGCAAACCATGTAACAACCATTTTTTGACACTGCTGCATATCACCATCCAGAAATATGGCACCAGTCAGTGCTTCAACAGCATCAGCGAGGATCGAATCACGTCGCTGGCCACCACTGTTCAATTCGCCACTACCAAGGTTTAGATAATCACCTAAAGAAAACTCTCGGGCTAATTCTGCCAGAGTCTCACCCTTGACTAGACTCGAACGCAAACGAGAAAGAACACCCTCGCGCACGCCAGGAAACTGTTGGTAGAGTTTTTCAGAAATAATAACACCAAGAAGGGCGTCACCTAAAAACTCCAGACGCTCATTATTGTGACTTGAAAAACTGCGGTGTGTTAATGCCAAACTCAATAATCCAACATCAGAAAAATGATAGCCGATACGATTTTGTAATTTTCTGAGGTCAGGAGCAGCAATCACGGCGGCGAACAACACTTTTCGGGTTGATAACTATCCAAAAAATGTTCAAAAGAAATAACCAAAGAAACATTTTTGACGATTGGAATTAATTTTTCGTAATTAATGACAATATGAATTTTTTGATCGAAGCGTTTAATTAATAATGCATTAGCGACATCGCTACCCACATCATTAACCAAAAATCCTTTTCGTATTTGTGTAAAGATTTGATGTCTATCTCGCCTTTTAAAGTCATCGGTTTGCGCTGTTGACTTCAGAACTTCACTAACTGCATAGCTTTCTGTATATGCAGGGACTATTTTAAACACTAACTGTAATAAAATTAGCGCGACAACAATAATCAATAACCATCCTGTTATTGATGCGCCCCGGCAGGAGACTAACGAAAAAAACAAATGACTACGAGAAGCCATACAACCTCCCATTTAGTGGTGGCAATTAATCAATACTTCCTACTCTTGAAAAGCTTGGCAAACTAAACAGGCTTTCCCAATGCATCCATATTGCAAAAGCCTTACCGACAATATTTTCTTCAGGCACTGTTCCCCACTTACGACTATCAGAACTATTATTACGATTATCACCCATCATAAAATAATGCCCCGCAGGAACAGTATAGCTAACATCTGGACCATGAAAATTACGGTTAGTAAATTTATGTGTGCGATGCGTCACATCACCTAACGTTGCTTCATATATTTCGTAAAAAGGCTTTCCAGTTGGCAAAGTAGCCAGTAATTTTTCAGGCACTCTTTTACCATTAACAAAGAGTTTATTGGCTCTGTAGTCAATACGATCCCCTGGCAAACCGACAACACGTTTAATAAAATAACGACGTTCATTCGGTGGAAAAAACACCATCACGTCCCCACGCTGGGGTTTATTTAACTCCAGTACTTTAGTACGCACTACGGGCAACCGTATGCCATAGGTAAATTTATTGACCAGAATAAAATCGCCAACTTTTAAAGTTGGCACCATTGAAGGCGATGGAATTTGAAACGGCTCCACAATACATGACCGCAAAACAAACACAATAAAAAGCACCGGAAAAAAAGATTTAGAGTACTCAACGTATAACGGTTCTTTTTTAAGCTCGCCTTGCTGTTCCAGGTATTTTCTTTGTGGCGCCCAAAAAAGTATATCCAGCAAACAAATTAAGCCACTAATGACAACCAACAACAATAAAATTAAAGGAAAATTAAAATCCATAGTTTGATTCTTTCTCTAGTTATCCATTTTTAATACCGCAAGAAACGCTTGCTGTGGTATCGCGACATTACCTACTTGTTTCATACGCTTTTTACCGGCTTTTTGTTTTTCCAACAATTTCTTCTTGCGCGTAATATCGCCGCCATAACATTTAGCAGTCACATTTTTACGCAAAGCCTTGACGGTTGTTCGGGCAATAATTTGGCCTCCCAATGCCGCTTGAATAGCAACATCAAACATTTGTCGGGGAATCAACTCTTTCATCTTTTCTGTTAAATTCCGCCCTTTAGACTGTGCATTGTCGCGATGAATAATCAAAGCTAAAGCATCTACTTTATCGCCATTAATCAATACATCAAGGCGCGTGAGAGATGCTTTTTGAAAACGCACAAAATTATAATCCAACGAGGCAAACCCTCGACTAACAGATTTTAAACGGTCAAAAAAATCCATGACGACTTCATTCATCGGCAACTCGTACCGAATTGCTACCTGACCACCAATATACTGCATATCTTTTTGTACACCGCGCTTCTCTACGCACAGTGTAATCACTGCGCCCAAATGGTCCTGGGGCACAAGAATATTTGCCTCAACAATTGGCTCGCGCATTTCATCAATATACGATGGATCTGGCAGCCGAGATGGATTATCCACTGATACTATTTCACCATCATTGTTGAGCACTTCATAAACCACCGTAGGCGCGGTGGTAATCAAATCAAGATCGTATTCTCTCTCCAGTCTCTCTTGAATAATTTCCATGTGGAGCATACCCAAAAAGCCACAGCGAAAACCAAAGCCTAAGGCATCAGATGTCTCCGGTTCAAAAAACAAGGAAGCATCATTCAATGTTAATTTTGCTAACGCTTCGCGGAACGATTCATAATCATCCGAACTGACGGGGAACATACCGGCATATACTTGAGGCTTAACACGCTGAAAACCCGGCAAGGCGTCAACTGTTTCGTTGTCCGAAGCGTGTGTGAGAGTATCCCCAACAGGTGCACCTTGAATATCTTTAATACCCGCTACTACAAACCCAACTTCACCTGCTTTAAGTACTTTAGTCTCATGACGTTTAGGCGTAAATACTCCCACACTATCCACTACATGTGCCTTGCCAATAGACTTGGTTGCAATCTTCTCTCTAACCTTAAGCGTACCTTGTGTCACACGGACCAAAGAAACCACACCAAGGTAGTTATCAAACCAAGAATCAATAATCAATGCTTGCAAAGGGGCATCCACATCACCGACAGGTGCACGAACCTTTGCGACTAGCTCTTCCAATACGTCTTTAATACCCAAACCAGATTTAGCACTACAACGGACTGCATCTATTGCTTCAATACCGATAATATCCTCTATTTCCTGAGCGACACGGTCTGGGTCTGCCTGCGGCAAATCCATTTTATTCAACACAGGAATAACCTCAAGACCCTGCTCAATAGCGGTATAGCAATTAGCAACCGACTGAGCCTCAACCCCTTGTGCCGCATCAACGACTAACAAAGCGCCTTCACAAGCCGCTAAAGAACGAGACACTTCATAGGTGAAATCAACGTGTCCGGGGGTATCGATAAAGTTTAATTGGTAGGTTTTACCGTCTTTTGCCTTGTAATCCAACGTCACGCTTTGTGCTTTAATAGTAATGCCCCGTTCGCGCTCAATATCCATGGAATCAAGCACTTGCGCTGCCATTTCACGTTCAGTCAAGCCACCACATAGCTGAATAAAGCGATCAGCCAGAGTAGATTTACCATGGTCAATATGTGCAATGATAGAAAAATTTCGAATATGACTAAGATCGGTCACTACAGTAACACCGTTAAAATCCGCACCCTTATAAGGGCTAAAAGTAAAAAGTATAAAGGCGCGGATTTTACATGATTGATGGTGGATAAGCTATCGACGATGGCGATTACTTATCCAATATCACACTCCTGTATAGAGAAGTTCCTTTACGAATAACACGAATAGGCAATGGCTTATTGGCAGGTAATTGTTCTTCAATTCGTTGATAGTCTTCCAAGGAGGCAACATCTTCAAAACCCAACTGAACAATAACATCACCTTTTAACAAACCCGCTTTGGCAGCTGCGCTTTCGGGCTTAACATCCATAATAATGACACCTCCATTACCAAGCGTTTTACGCATTTCATCACTTAAGGTCTCAACCGTGACCCCCAAACGGGAACTGCCAATTGATGCATTTGTTGTGGCAACAGCACCGCTACGAGAACCTATGGTGACATCCAGTGTTACTTTCTTGCCTTTACGCATAACGATGGCTTTTACGGTTTTTCCAGGTTTTAGTGGACCAACCGCGTGCGGTAAATCTGATGAGGTTTTTATCTTTTTACCATTGAAGCTTAAAATGATATCGCCAACACCCAAACCACTTTTCTTACCGGGGCCATTTTCATCAATTTGTGCAATCAATGCGCCTTGAGGTTTTTTCAGACCAAACGATAATGCCAAATCTTTACCCACATCCTGAATAACAACACCTAACCAACCACGCTCAACTTTTCCATTCTCCTTCAATTGTGCGACCACATTTTTTGCAAGATTGGCAGGGATGGCAAAAGACAGCCCAATAGAGCCGCCAGAATTAGTGTAAATTTGGGAGTTAATACCGACGACTTCACCATCAAGATTAAATAATGGACCGCCAGAATTACCCGGATTAATAGCAACATCAGTTTGTATAAATGGCACATAATTTTGCTGCTGGCTGGAGCGGATACTGCGGCCAATAGCACTGACAATACCTGCACTGACAGAGTAATCCAAACCAAAAGGAGACCCAATAGCCAGTACCCATTCACCGACCTGAGTTTTATCTGAATCGGCCAGCTCTAAGTAAGGCAAACCACTGGCATCAATTTTTATTAGTGCTAAATCAGACTGAGGATCAAGCCCCACAATTTCCGCACTATATTCACGGCGGTCTATCAAACGCACAGTAATCGAAGTAGCACCTTCAACGACATGATTATTCGTCAGAATATAGCCATCTTCTGAAATAAAAAATCCGGAACCCATAGAGGCACCTCGGCGCTGAGGAGCTTGCCTCTGCTCAAAGAGCTCTCGAAAAATCTCAGGAATATTATCGGGTAACGCCACCTGAGGTTGATTATCTGCAGAAGCCTGAATTACGGTTTCTATTTTTACAACCGCAGGTGAATGTTGAGAAATAAGACCTGTAAAATCAGGTAATGCTGCCCTGTTAGCAACCGCCTGTGCTGACACTGACAGCAACACAGCTACAACTAAAAGGGATACCGCATTGATGCTTTCCAATAACTTTATTCTCACCATTCCAAATTACCTCAATTCAGTAAAATTATCATTCTTTTGTTCCAAGAGTACTGGATGGAACCGCTGATCATTACGAACGCTATTTGCATACCGCCGTATAAGAACAACGCCAACCAATAAACCACTCATTCCCAATAACACCGTGACGAGTTCATTACCTAAAAAAGTATAGGCAAAACCAGAAAAAAAAAGTAACAAGAGCAATGGCAGCAAATAAACCAACAATGACGATTTAACAACAATATCATCGGGAATTGCCACAGTGACCTGATCATCTAATTGATACTTAGTCGCACCGCCCACCTGCATAGGCACGCGCAAAAGCATATAGGTAGCGCCTAAACTACGGATTAAACGCTCACCACAACCCTTACGTGAAATACAACGGGAACACGTTGATTGCTGAGTCATATCTAACCATAAGGCGTCATCATCAATACCCACAATACGCCCGGTTTCAGTCATTAATGTCATAGAGTGTTAGACACAAAAAGTTAAAAAAGTTTATTCCGGTTTCACTGATACAGCCATGCGCCGTGCCACAGTAACAGGGACTTCACCCACAACTGCGACACTTTCTGCCTGATCTGCCAACGGCACAATAACCGCAACGGTTGCACCACGTCGAGCCGTTAAATTGGGAATACTATTTAGCTGATTTTCTGTTATAAAGACAGACACCGACACTAAACCATCCGTAAACATTAACACTTGCTCACCTTTAGCAGTCACTCGATTACCTGCCGAAATAAAACCATCAGGCAACCAAGTAACACGCCAAACACTGGTAAACTGGTTACTTTGACAGGGTTCGATTTCCGGCACGCGCCACAGCAAGCTTTGTTTTTCATCCAATACTGGCTGCGCATTTTCTTCACTAAACTCCACGCTTACAAATTGAGTTCTTTCGATAATGCTTCCTTTTTCAAGCACCGCTGAACGCAGTATCAAGCCGGTTTGTTGGTCAATATTAAAGCGATGCTCATAACGTAAATTATCTTTTGACGACAGTCCTACTAACACTGTGGAACGATTAGCCACTCGCTCCAAGCCATATAAATTCACATCATAATGTTGACGTAAAATCTGTGTATCAAACTGATCCGGCCATAGTCCCCAACGAGTCTGTCCTTTCTGACATTGGGCGAGAGATTGATCACGAATCACTCGTCGACTCACGCCATCCAAAAACTCCAGTTCCTGATAGGCTCGGTAGCTATCATCTACCGTTTTGATTTTTTGTCGCAAACGCAAGGTACTCAATGAGCCACCAGCCTCATAGGTCAATAGGCCAGTATAACTATAATAGCGGTTAGCACTGATAACACTGCTGAGAACTCTGTCAACAAACTGATCTACAGAAAGCTCTGAGTCTTCAGCCGCAATATCCAGCGGGCGAGCAATTACCACCAGCAGTATAAAAATACGAAAAAGGTTCATAACAGACCAAAAAAAACGACACCTATACAAGTATTTTAATGCACTTGCCAAGGTGTCGTCGTGTTATTTTTAATGTTATACGTTTTTTAGACAATCAATGTAGATCAGATATCACTACTCCGTCTCGGAAGACTCTGGTAATCGCGCGTATGGTAGTACTCCCTGCTGAGTATTTTGCGCAGCATTCTGAGCATGTTCAAGCATCAGGCGATTGACCTGTGAACCCGCTTCTTGCAACTTCTGCTGGGTATCTTTAGTTATCGTAATTTCCTTCTTTGAAGACTCTGAAGGGCGATTTTCATTACTCACAGTACTAACCACCGTATCTTGCGGCATTGTATGTCCGAAACTTCTAGGCACACGGTGTGACGGCACCACTTGCTCTACAGGCTTCTCTACATCAGCCACTTGTTGAGTAACGTTATCCGGGGAGAATGGCACGCCAAGTACAACCGCACCTGCAACAGAAGCGGCAATAGCAAAACGACCAACACCTGCCCATAAACGGCCAGAGGTTTGCTTCTTGCCACGATGAACAGGTTCATCAACAATCGCCGCACTGATTTGCCCAGAGATGTCCTGATAAGCAATGGCAGGCATATCATTTTTGAGGCTGGAACTGGCTATTTGATAACTCAACCAACGCTCACGCAGCTCAGAAAATTGCTCTTCGTCGAGTTTAAGCAAACGACGCAGTTCAAGCGCAGTAATTTCACCATCCATCAGTGCAGATAAGGACTCTTCCATGTATTGCTTTGTTGAATTTTTGCTCATTTAAATACCTATTTACCTGATTAGCTCGCTGTTTAATCAGCCTCGCATTTTGTAACTATTGCTGTTTATTATTTTATAAGTGCCTGTTTACAAATAAAAAACACATATTATTTGTAAACTAATTAGCGCTTTATTTACAATATCTGTGAATTCAGACACAGGGTTCTTAGTAAAGTTCCGCCTTTTTCAACATTTTTTACTCTTTTTTAAAAATCATCCATCATGGGCTTAACCACTTTATCTATCGCCTCACGAGCTCTGAATATACGGGACCGTACTGTACCTACTGGACATTCCATAATCTCGGCGATCTCCTCGTAGCTCAAACCGTCCATTTCTCGCAGAGTTACCGCTGTACGCAGGTCTTCCGGAAGGTTCTGTATGATATCTTTCACCGCATCCTGTAGTTCATCTCTAAACAGATTATTTTCAGGTGTATCAACATCGTGCATATTCTCATTGCCTGCATAATATTCTGCATCGTCAACATCCACATCTGAGCTGGTCGGACGACGACCACGGGATACGAGATAATTTTTAGCCGTATTAATGGCAATCCGGTACATCCACGTATAAAAAGCGCTATCGCCTCTGAACCCAGGAAGTGCACGGTAGGCTTTAATAAAAGCTTCCTGTACGACATCATTCACATCTGCCGAATCTTTCACATAACGATGAACAACGGCAATAATTTTATGCTGATATTTAATCACCAGCAGGTCAAAAGCGCGCTTATCCCCCTGCTGTACTCGTTCAACCAACAACTGGTCAGCATCTTTTGCTGGCTCTTCACTCACGGTTGACTCCCCAATAATCGTCTTGCTTGTCATAATATTGTTATCAGCCCTAGGACTGTTATGACGTGTATAAGTTCCCAATGGTATAATGGCCGGACAACCATTTAGGATCAGTAGTGTATCAATGAAACCCCATTTTAGTCACGATGTTCTCATCATTGGCAGCGGCGCTGCCGGCCTGACCCTCGCACTCAATTTATCCTCTGTTGGCAAAGTAGCCGTCATTAGTAAGGAACGCCTGCAAGACGGTTCAACTTGGTATGCGCAAGGGGGTATCGCGGCCGTTTTGGATCAACAGGATTCAGCGGATGCTCATATTGCCGACACACTAAAGGCAGGTGCCGACCTTTGCCATGAGGAAGCGGTGCGATTTACAGTCAATAACAGCAAGGCAGCCATTCAATGGCTAATAGATCAAGGAGTTGATTTTACACGCAATGTTGACACCGCTGATGATGATTGCAAATACCATTTAACTCAAGAAGGTGGACATAGCCATCGACGTATTATTCATAGTGCTGATGCGACAGGTAAAGCGGTTCATAGCACATTGATAGAACGCGTTCGAGAAACTCGCAATCTTGATCTTTATGAACAACATATTGCTATCGATCTGATTCAACAAGCAGACTCACATAATCCACGCTTACGTTGTAGCGGGGCCTATGTCTACAACCGTGAAGACGATGTGGTACAGACCTTTAGCGCCAAGGTGGTTATTTTGGCAACAGGTGGCGCCAGCAAGGTATATTTGTATACCAGCAACCCTGATGGCGCCAGCGGTGATGGTATTGCCATGGCATGGCGAGCAGGTTGCCGGGTGGCTAATATGGAATTCAATCAATTCCACCCTACATGCCTATACCACCCTAAAGCCAAAACATTACTGATGACTGAAGCCCTACGAGGTGAAGGCGCCTATTTAAAGCTGCCTAATGGTGAGCGCTTTATGCAACATTTTGACAGCCGTGAAGAATTGGCTCCACGGGATATTGTTGCGCGCGCGATTGATCATGAGATGAAGCGTCTAGGTTGTGACCACCTTTATTTAGATATCAGTCATAAGCCAGCAGATTTTATTGACTCACATTTTCCTACGGTAAAAAAACAATGCCTCGACTATGGTATTGATATTACCCGAGAACCTATTCCTATTGTGCCTGCGGCTCACTATACGTGTGGCGGGGTGATGGTCAATCAATATGGCGAAACTGATTTGCAGAACCTATATGCGATTGGTGAAGTATCTTTTACCGGTTTACACGGTGCCAACCGCATGGCGAGCAATTCACTATTGGAATGTATTGTTTATGCGCAATCTGCTGCACAACACATCCATCAACAATTAGCAAATATCGAAAATATCAGTGACATCCCTCATTGGGATGCGTCACAAGTCACTGATTCCGACGAGGATGTGGTGATTTCACACAATTGGGATGAATTGCGTCGCTTTATGTGGGACTACGTCGGTATTGTCCGTACACACAAGCGCTTGGAGCGTGCTCGACACCGCGTCAAATTGTTGCAAAAAGAGATTGCCGAGTATTACAGTAATTATAAAGTCGGCAGTGATCTGGTAGAACTACGTAACCTGGTTACCGTGGCACAACTGATTATTCGATCAGCGATGGAGCGCAAAGAAAGCCGTGGTCTGCATTACTCTCTCGATTTTCCCGATCAGGGTAAAATTACTCGCGATACTATTTTAGTGCCCACTAATTTTGCCGCTCAGAATGTGATCGTAGATCACAAATAAAAACGGGCGATCACACGCAAACGCCGAAAATCCTCTTTATTGGCACAATCCCAAAAGAATGGCCAGTATTGGACACAATCGGGTGATGTAGGGGGTGGTATGTCACAATCACCAAGTAACGTGTCCAATAATACTTCGCAACCACGTAACCCAATGGTTCATTGTGTGATTGCGTCAATAACTGCCAATTGCCTTGGTAATAACGTAAACATAATCGCGGATGCCGCCTTTGCTCACTAAAAAACTGATAAGCACTCCAGAGTAAATATACCAATATAGCGAGCTGGCATATCCACCACCAAGGAATCGGAAACGGTAATAACAAAACAACTATCGCGGCAAGACCATGCGTAAATAGCGTGATCCTGCCGTGAACTAAGGAGGGTGTTAAAAGAATATCGTTATGTTGAACGACGTTTTGTTGTACTTTCACGAATAATATTCACTATCCTTAGCAAATCAGAATCCTGAGGGTCCTCTTTATGGATTAACCAAGCAAACATATCCTGATCCTGCTCTTCCAATAGACGTTGATACAATAATTGATCGGCTGCATCCAAACCCGAGTAAACTTGCTCAACAAAAGGCTGTAATACCAGATCTAACTCCAGCATACCGCGACGACTACCCCACAACAAACGTTTATGATCCATTAAAATTTCTATACTGATACTATCGTTTAACGTAGGCTATATTAGCACAAGAATTTAAGGTTTATAATAAGATTTTTACACATAGTGAATATTACTGATCATTTATGAACGTTTTCCCTCTCTTTAGGCACGCTATATTACTGCTACAAGGGCCTGATGCATTCAAATTCTTACAAGGACAAGTCACCTGTGACATTCAACAACTGCAAATCACTGATGGTCAGGGAAAATATCTATTTGGTGCGCATTGTAACCACCGAGGACGCATGCTGTTCAACTTTAGTGCTATAGCAACTAGCTCTGAGGCCATCGCCTTAAAACTACCCGAGTCGATGATCGAAATAGCGCACTCTGCGTTAGTCAAATATATTGCATTTTCCAAAGCAGAAGCATTTGATGTCAAAGAGCAATATCAACTCTATGGTATCACTATTGAAAATCTTGACGAATTCAACTCGCTACCCTGCCAACTACCACAAATAGACAATCAGACCTCTGTATTCGGAAGCAGCACCATAATTCGTAGAGATGATCAACATTACGAATTATGGTTACATCAAGATGAACAACACATGTTAGGGTTAGACTTGGTACCCTCCGATCAAGACGAGTATTGGCAACAGTGGTTACTACAACAAAAAATTCCTGACATTTTTCCCGAGATAAGTGGCGTATTTACACCGCACGCTATCGGCTTTCAAGATGTTGGCGTCAACTTTAAAAAAGGGTGTTATATAGGGCAAGAAGTCGTTGCACGCATGCATTACCTCGGAAAAACCAAGCGCCAGCTTCTTTTATTAAGAACAGAAACATTGGATGTAAAACCAGAACTAAAACAGGCCATATACCGCAGCAGCGATAACAAAAATGTGGGTGAAGTCATTAATGTTGGTATATTTAAGAACGACGTGTTAATACTCGCCGCCGTCAATATTGATACAGAAGATAATGATCCACTTCAATTAGGTAAAAAACAGTCTCCATTGACTGTACTGACATAAGGGGTTGTCGTGAGCATCATCATTAAAATGTTTATTGCACTATTTATTATCGGCTTTTCTGGCTTGTTTATTCTTAAACAGCCTGACGGTAAACCATGGCTTTCACTAAACGAATTTTTACCTGATCGCAATACGATAAAGACCATCACCCCATCACGCCATAATCATGATGACAAACAAACAATTTATCGCTGGAAGGACGCAAGCGGGCAATGGCAATTTTCAGACAAACCACCCGCAGAGAACGCGTCTGAAGAAATCCAACTCAGCGGTCACCTTAACCGTGATTTGGCAGAAAAAGTCACCACCAAGACAAAGCCAACAACAAGTACGGAGAACAACCCGGCACCAACAAAAAATACAGAGCATTCAACGAAGTTATCACCGGAAAATATTGCCAAGCTAATGGATGATGCTAAAAACGTCCAGCACTTAATCAATGACCGCAATGCACAATTAAATACGCAATAACACTAGACGGGTAACTGCCAATTAACGGGCGCTATACCCTGCTGTTGTAAGTAGTCATTGGCCTTGGAAAAATGTCCATTACCCAGAAAACCGCGGTGTGCTGATAACGGTGAAGGGTGTGGCGACTTTAGAACCAAATGCTTATGTCTATCAATAAACTGTCCTTTTTTTTGTGCGTAGCTGCCCCATAACAGAAACACCAAGTGTTGACGATTTTCATTCAAACATTGAATGGCGCGGTCGGTAAACGTTTCCCAGCCTTTACCTTGATGCGAACCCGCTCGGCTATGCTCTACCGTCAAAGTGGCATTCAATAACAGCACCCCTTGATCAGCCCATGATTGCAAACAACCATGTGGTGCAATAGGAATCTGTAAATCACGGGCCATTTCTTTGTAGATATTGACCAAAGAAGGCGGTGATTGCACACCGTGTTTGACTGAAAAACATAAACCATGTGCCTGCTCAGGGCCGTGATAAGGATCTTGCCCTAAAATGACAATTTTCACCTGATCAAAAGGCGTAGAGTTAAAGGCATTAAAAATATCGCCTCCCTTGGGATAAATCACTTTCTGTTGTTGTTCCTGTAACAAAAACTGCTTGAGCTGTTGCATATAAGGCTGCTCAAATTCATGTTCCAGTTGATGTAACCAACCGGGCTCAAGATCAATCGTGTTATTTTCTGACATAATGATTAGAGTGTAATAACTAAGGAAGAATAACGGCTTTTTTAATATAATCTGGCTTGTTAACAGCACCATTCAACTCTCTGTCTCCGAGCTGAATGGCACGCACTAAATCAAGCCCTTGGGTAACGTTACCGATAACCGTATAGGCGCCATTCAGCCCTGAATGCGACTCAGTCATAATAAAAAACTGGCTATTAGCGGAATGGATATAACGACTACGTGCCATACCGACGATACCTGGCTCAAATGGAATATCCGAAAACTCCGCTTTCAAATCATCATATTGTGAGCCACCAGTCCCAGCGCGAGACAAATTCAGATCATTAATATTACCAAACTTTACATCCCCTGTTTGTGCCATAAAATTATCAATCACTCGATGAAAAACAACCCCATCGTAAGCACCTTCAAAGGTTAAGATTCTGATCCGTCTCACATGATTAGGCGCCCTTTTTTCATCTAATTCAATGGTGACCTTGCCTTTTTCTTTACCAGAAAAAGAGGCAATAGTCAGTTCTAAAGACTCCCCAGACACCATAGAAGAAAATGCCAGTAACAAAACACCCCAAAAACGCAATAACATAAGACACCTTTTTACTTATAATGTGTAGCGAATAAACAACCATAAACCCGCCACGCCAGTAATTATTAAAATAATGTGATTAAACACTTTTTGAGGAATCCATTCAAGAAAACGCCGTCCAATCACTGCTCCCACTATCACAAACGGTAAACAATGCCATTACGGCAAGAAATACCAATAGATGAAAATCTAGCAACATAGTCTAGCAACGATTCACTGTAACATAGCGATAGTAGATTACGGACGTTGCACTCTACACGCCAACGTATCAATTGAAAAGGTCGATCAATGCAGACGCCATCCTTGTGGACAATATTTTGGACATTCCTGAAACTGGGCTGTACTTCTTTTGGTGGACCTATTGCACATTTGGGTTATTTTCACGCATCGTTAATTACACAACGACAGTGGCTTACAGCCGATAAATACAGTTCACTGGTCGCCTTGTGCCATTTCATCCCGGGGCCAACGAGTTCACAAGTGGGTTTAGGTATCGGATATCATTTGCACGGCTGGCGGGGAGCTATCGCTGCTTGGTCAGGATTTACACTGCCATCAGCCCTGCTAATGACTATGGTCGCTATCGGTCTACTCAATAACGATATAGTGTTCACTCGTGAAGTCGTCCATTTGCTGAAATTAGTTGCGATTGCCGTCGTGATACAAGCCATTATTCAAATGAGTAGTACCTTACTACCGCGCTGGTCCAACCGCATACTATGCATTGCATGCTTTATCATTGTCATTAGCAGCCAAGCCTTGTTCGAGTATTCGTGGGTACCCTATGTCGTGATTATCGTAGCAGGCATTACAGGAAGGCTTTTACTCAAGCCAGTAACGATGACTGATGATAATGTTCCAGCAACAACGTCGTCCTGTACACATGCATTCATCGGTATAGTGATTTTTATCAGTTTATTAATTCTATTACCAATCATCACACAATTCATTGATAAGCCGATAGCAATGTTATTCGATAGCCTGTATCGAATCGGTGCCACAGTATTTGGTGGCGGTCATGTCGTGCTGCCACTGATGCGACAAGAAGTTATGAACCACTCTTCTATCTCATCGGATATGTTTTTGACCGGTTATAGTCTGGCACAGGCGGTACCTGGTCCATTATTTACATTGGCAAGTTACGTCGGTGCTTTATGGTTATCACATTCACCATGGCTGGGCGCCATTGTTGCGACCATCGCAATCTTCCTGCCTTCGTTTATTATTGTTCCTTCTCTGTTAATACTATGGCAGAAAATTCAACATCACAACTTGGCACGCGGTGTTCTTGCCGGTGTTAATGCGGCTGTTATTAGCTTACTGGCTACGGTACTTTATAATCCCCTAATCACCTCAAGTGTGGTTTCTATAACAGATATCACTATTATCGGTGCATTACTGATGTATTTATTTTTCTTAAAATGGCCAATATGGATCGCCATTCTAACGACAATTATAGTGAGCAGTTTATTCCTGTCATAGTATTAAACAATCGTTGCTGTAAATGATCACAAGTGACAATATTATGATGATATTTTGTAATAAAGTATTTTCATTACTTGCATTTTAGGATATCGTTGCAACCCTATAAATCATAATAACTATAAGTGCTATGTATCACTTCCATATTGCAGATGACCACCCGCTATTCAGAAGTGCACTGTTAGAGGTCATCCATCAACATTGTGATGATATTACTATCAGCGAATCTTCCGATCTGGATTCAACATTGACGGCGCTAGATGCCAGTAATGACATTGATTTACTATTGTTGGATTTACACATGCCCGGTAGTCAGGATCTATTCGGTTTAATTACTGTCCGCCAGAAATACCCCAGTGTGCCAGTTGTCGTTGTTTCTGCGAGTGATGACCCTTCAATCATCAATCGTGCTATGGGTCATGGAGCCAGCGGTTTTATTCCCAAATCATTATCGGCTGACACCCTGCATACGGCCATTAAAACAGTGGCTGAAGGCGGACAATGGCTACCGCCGAATATTGCACACTCCCTCTCACCCATTACCGATGAAGAAAAATCATTAGCGACAAAAATTTCAACCCTCACCCCACAACAATACCGTGTACTGTGTTATTTGCGAGAAGGATGGCTAAATAAACAAATAGGATTTGAGCTCGGGGTAACAGAAGCTACGGTGAAAGCACACATTACCGCTATTTTCAGGAAGCTGGGCGTCACCAATCGCACTCAGGCTGTGATTGAGCTAAGCAAAATGGCCTTGGAATCCAACTAATTCCTGTTGTTTCACCTTACTCTTTAAATTGCGTTAATAAAGCACGCAAACGTGCTGGCTTTACAGGTTTGCGTAAGAACTGGAACCCTTTTGCCACAGCCCGATCGGGCAAGTCTAACTCTGTTGCTGCCGAAATAATACACACGCAAACAGGCTGTTGTTTTTTTAAAGACTTCCATGCTGCTGTCATTTCATCGGTCAATGCCAACCCGTCGACATCATACTCGTCTAACTGATAGTCCATCAGTAGTACATCCGGAATGAGTGCATCATTTTTTTGCGTGCGTTCCAAATAACTCCGGGCTTCTGCAACACTATTCAATGCCGTCATACGACAACCCCATGTTTCTAATAACGTAGATGTTGCTAATACATTATGTTTTTCATCATCCACATACACAATATGCAAATCTTCCAGACCTGTTTTCGTGTTCTGTGGCTGATTCACCACCCCCTCCTGCGCTACGTAATCAGACAAGGGGACAACCACTGAAAAACAACTTCCCTTCTTGAGTTGAGAACGGCAATAAACAGGATGGCTTAACAATTCACTAAAACGTGCAACAACCGATAAACCCAAACCAATACCATCGACACTGGTTTCCTTGGAATGAATACGGTAAAAATCATCAAAAATAGCGGTTTTTTCATGCTCAGCAATACCTGCTCCAGTGTCCAACACACAAATTTCGACACCGGGCTGCCCCTTAGCCAAAATAACGCGTCGGCATCCGAGCAAAATTTTTCCCTGCTGAGTATATTTAATCGCATTTGATACAAAATTTTGCACAATACGATGCAAATAATGTCGGTCTGAAAAAACAGAAACGCTAGTTTTACAATAACGAATAGTCAATGGAAGAGATGCGGCAACTGCTCCTGCGCTGCTCCCGTACCCTCCATCCGAGGAGGGTAACAACTGCACACTGGCTTCAGATACAATACTCGACAGCATGTCATGTAATCTAAAGTTCGTTAGATTTGGTTGAATGCCGCCACTATCCAGTTTGGATACCTCCAGTAATGTCGAGATAATAGACTCTGTATTTTGTATGGCCGATTTTAATTGCGTAATAATATGGCTATCTTCGGTATAACTTTTATTATCCATCAATGCACTGGCATACAAACTGGCTGCATTCAACGGTTGCATAATATCGTGGCTCGCCAATGCCAGAAATTTGGTTTTTAGGGCATTGGCTTCATCTGCCTGCTTTTTGGCTTTGCGTAACTCCTGCTCAATCTGAGTACGCTGATTAATTTCTCGAATTAAATGGTTATTCGCCTCTTCCAGCTTCTGCGTACGCTCAAAAACATGTTGCTCCAAATTAGCATTGGCATCTTCCAGCCCTTTTTGTATATTAATAAATTCGGTAATGTCATCGTAAGTGGTAACATAGCCGCCATTAGGAAGCGGCTGGCCTTTGATCTCAATCACCATATCGTCATCATGAAAACGTACCACCCGGTAAGCTTTACCTTGCGACATATAGGATAGACGTTTACGAATCATCGACTCCATATCGCCATGACCTAGCATCCCTCTCTGGCCGTTGAAGCGCATAATATCTGAAACATGACAACCAATATGTAATAAACCCTCAGGATATGAAAACATATCTTCATAACGCTGGTTCCATGCAATTAAGCGCAAATCACTATCGACAACACTAATACCGGACGAAATATTTTCAAAAGAGGCCGACAACATTTCCTGATTAAACTGTAAGGCTTTTGTTGTTTCACCAAACAGATTAGCCACATCAGCAACCGCCAACTCTTTACCACTGTACAGTGTTTGAATAATGGCCTGAGAAGACGCAACACCCACAACACCAGCCAGCGATTTTTGTGCACGTTCAATAACCGCCTGTTTTTCTTCTCCTCCTGCTTTAAAGTCTTTTGCAGAAAAAAGATTGTTGGTTAATGGTTCACCCAAAAATTTATTCAATAAAGCCCGTAAATCAGCAAGATTAATCGCGTCGTAATATTTATAATTACCTTTCTCAAGATTGGTAAACGCCGCCGCCTGCATACGGTCCACCAGTTTTTCCGGTGAGGTTACCGAATACCAGCAATAAAAAAGAATATTAGCACTTAGGCTAATGATCACTCCCCTTGTAAAGCTGTCACCAACACTGACATTAAATAAATATTCTGGACGCAACCATAAAAAATCAAACAATCCACGCTGTAAAATGACCGGACTCACAAGACCTGCCTCAGCTAACAAGGGAATCATTAAGGTATAAAACCACAAGGTTACACCTACCGTCAGCCCCATATATAAACCTGTCGCATTGCCTCTGCGCCAATACAAGCCAAATAAAATAGCGGGAGCCAGTTGTACCACTAATGCAAACGCAATCAAACCAATACTGGTGAGTGCTGCATTTTCTGCCAGTACACTTTGATAAACATAGGCGCCTATCACAACCAGAATAACGGTAAGACGGCGTGAAAAAATTAAGCTACGTGAAAATTCATATTGGGTATTACGTGCTTTTTGACGACGAATCAATAACGGCAAAATCACATCGTTACTCAACATCTGGCTTAATGTGACTGTTGCAACAATAATCATTGCGGTTGCAGCAGAAAAACCACCTAAAAATGCGAGCATGCCCAACCATGGCAATCCCTGAGAGATAGGTAAGGCAATCATATAATCGTCACCACTCACACCATTACCAGTCGCAAACAAGGCATTTCCTGTCGCTGCAATAATCACGATACAAAGACAGATAATTAATAAATAGGCGGTAAACCCCCAGCGCGCATAAGATAAGTGCTGCGGTGATAAACATTCCACAAAGGTCACATGAAACATACGCGGCAAACAAAAAATAGCGCAGACAGCCAAAATCGTTTCCACTATAAATCGTAACCACGGCAAGTTTTTTTCTGAATAGCTTTGTGCCTCTTGTGTCATCAATTGTGCAACGGCTTGCATATCCATATTGGGTAGCCAACGTAAGGCAAAAATAGCCACCACGACAAATACAATAAATTTCATCGCTGATTCAAAGGCAATAGCTGACATTAAGCCAGAATGATAACCGGACATATCCAAACGTTTGGCACCAAACAGTAAGCTAAAAGCAATCATGCTCAAGCCAACCAAAAATGTGAGATCCTGACTTAACAAAATTGGCTCTTGCACCGTCAAGAGTAAGGTATCCGATACGGCTTTTAATTGCAGGGCAATATAGGGAATCGTCGCTAACAGAACCACAAGACTGACGGTAGCGGCGACGCCTTGACGCTTACCATAACGCGAAGCGATAAAATCCGCGATACTGTGAATATGTTCCTGCTGACAGACGGTATAGATACGCTGAAGAACCGGAAAACCAACAGTAAACAATAAAACAGGACCCAGTAGAATCGGTAAAAAGCTCCATCCTTTATTCGACGCTGTACCAACCAAGCCGTAAAAGGTCCACGACGTACAATACACCCCCAGCGCCAAGGCATAAATGGCAGGATGACGAGCCCAGCTTGCTTTAACAAAGTGCTGCTTGTCACCGAGACGGGCAACAAAAAACAGTACAAAGATATAGCTGAAGACAATAACAAGAACAATACCGGGTGACACAATAAACCCCTGATTATTTTTATTCTGCCACTCTATCACTATCTGACTGGTCACGCATCCTGACAGCCGCTCTATCGTAGACATTAGTATTATATAGACGTTGGTCTTGCATAGACCATTGTAGAAAAGCCATTCAATAACGCTATTGATAGAGTAGAACCAGTACTACAACAATAATGAGGGCAATATTATGTCTTTAGATAAAGAACAGGCCAATGCCTATTGGCAGGCCAATATCAAGCTGGTACTGAAGTTACTGGCGATCTGGTTTGTTGCCGCATACTGCTGCAGCATCTTGTTTGTTGATTTACTCAACACCATTCAAATCGGTGGTTATAAACTCGGCTTCTGGTTTGCTCAACAAGGCTCGATGTATATCTTCGTTTGCCTAATTTTCTACTACGCCAAAAAGATCGGTGAACTCGACCGTGAATATGGCGTTGATGAAGACGAATAAGGAGGAGATATCATGGACCTACAAACGTTAACATTTATTATCGTTGGATTGACCTTCGCCGTTTACATTGGTATTGCCATTTGGGCAAAAGCCAGTTCCACCAGTGAATTTTATATTGCCGGTGGTGGCATCAACCCTGTTGCCAATGGTATGGCGACCGCTGCCGACTGGATGTCCGCGGCGTCCTTTATTTCAATGGCTGGGTTAATTGCTTTTTACGGCTACGGTGGTTCGGTGTTCCTGATGGGCTGGACAGGTGGTTATGTACTGCTTGCCTTGTTATTAGCGCCCTACTTGCGGAAGTTCGGTAAATTTACGGTACCGGAATTTATCGGTGATCGTTACTACTCCAAAGCCGCTCGCGTGGTTGCGGTCGCCTGTTTAATTATCGCCTCGGTTACTTATGTGATCGGTCAGATGAAGGGTATCGGTGTTGCGTTTTCACGCTTCTTGGAAGTTGATTACAACACTGGCTTAATGACAGGTATGGGCATTGTCTTTATTTACGCCGTACTCGGCGGCATGAAGGGTATTACCTATACGCAAATAGCCCAATATGTCATTTTAATTTTCGCTTATACCATTCCAGCTATTTTTATCTCACTTAACTTAACAGGTAACCCACTGCCACAATTAGGCCTTGGCAGCACATTGGTCGGCACAGAGACGTATCTATTGGATCGGCTAGATCAGGTGGTAACAGAACTTGGCTTTGCAGAATACACGACACAAGAACGGCTAGGCACGTTTAATATGTTTGTATATACCATGTCGCTCATGATTGGTACTGCGGGTCTACCTCATGTGATTATTCGTTTCTTTACCGTGAAGAAAGTTCGTGATGCACGCACTTCCGCAGGTTGGGCATTGGTATTTATTACCATTCTTTACACGTCTGCTCCTGCCGTTGCGGCAATGGCTCGTTTAAATCTGATGGATACCATTCAGCCGGCTGCGGGTCAAAACTTGGCTTATGATGAACGTCCAAGCTGGTTCAAGAACTGGGAAAAAACCGGCCTACTGAAATTTGAAGATAAAAACGGTGATGGCAAAATTCAGTACACGGCCGATAAAGCTACTAATGAAATGGTGAAAGTTGACCGCGACATTATGGTATTGGCTAATCCTGAAATTGCCAAACTACCTAACTGGGTGATCGCATTAGTCGCGGCTGGTGGTCTTGCCGCAGCCCTATCAACTGCGGCAGGCTTATTACTGGCAATATCTGCATCCATTTCACATGACTTGTTCAAAGGTGTATGGATGCCGGATATTTCCGAGAAGAACGAGCTAATTGCCGGCCGGATATCCATGGCGGGTGCAATCTTTCTCGCGGGTTATCTTGGCTTTAACCCACCTGACTTTGCCGCAGGTACGGTTGCTCTGGCCTTTGGCTTGGCAGCATCCTCCATCTTCCCAGCATTAATGATGGGCATCTTCAATAAGAAGATGAACAAAGAAGGAGCGATTGCGGGTATGGTTGCAGGTATTACTATTACCCTGCTCTATGTATTCCAACATAAGGGGGTTATGTTTATTGCCAGCACGTCCTTCTTGGGTGATATGTCGCCTAACTGGTTCCTGGGTATTGAACCTAATGCCTTCGGTGCTATTGGTGCTGTTGTTAACTTCGTCGTTGCGACCGTGGTATCACGTGTGACTCAAGAGCCACCCGAAGAGATTCAACATCTGGTTGATGACATTCGTGTACCCGGTAATGCAGGCCCTGCACGTCATCTGAATCCCGATAGTTCTCCCACATAGTAACTACCCCCTGCCCCTAACCAAGTCAGTTTTAAAGCCCCGTTTTCACGGGGCTTATTTTTTTAGTGGGCATTTAAACATAAACAAGTAATAATGTTATTTAAGACACGCATAAATACATCCCTGTAGCTCGTTTACGGCATCCCTGCCTCCAACGGTCTTAAATAACATTATTACTTGCCTACGCTCAGGAAAGGCAAATACATTAAAAATAGAGATTTTTTATGATCAACGTACTCACCAATAAACACGTGATTATCGCTATGATTGTGGCGCCTATTCTAGCCGTCATTGCCTATTTTGCAGTTGATCACTACGTCAGCGAAAAACCCCATCAAGCGGTTAAAGGTGCGTCTTACCCTCTCGTTGCCAAATCTAATTGCCGCTATGAAAGTGGCAAATGTACGCTACAAAACGGTGATATCAAAGTAAGTATCACGGCTGAAATCATTGGCGCCACCGCTGCCAATATTCTGCTTGAAAGTAATATTGCACTACAAGGTGCAAAAATAGCGCTTGCTCAAGAAGGTAAAAATAGCACACCACTCAACATGACAAGCCAACATAATGAAAGTACTCAATGGGTGGTATCAGTAACGCCTGATCTTTTGGACAACACTCAACTTCAACTGGCTTTATCCATCAATGATACGGTCTATTTTGGTGAAGTCAGCACCGTGTTTGCCAACTATAAAACAGGATTTTCACAAAAGAACTTTAAATAAAGTGGTGCCGTTTTTGCCTTTTGTTCAACAAAAGGCAAACCACTATTTTTTATACTTTTCAGACGCAACCTCGCCCCACAAATCTTCTATACGCGCATCACGTCCACAGGCTGAACGATAGTAAGAATAGCGGAATTTGCGTTTTTTATAATAGTCTTGATGATAATTTTCAGCGATGTAAAACGTTTCTGCGGGAAGAATTTCCGTAACAATAGCATCAGCAAAGGGTTTGGTTTTCTGCAATGCGGCCAATGACTGTTCAAACACTTGCTTTTGTTCATCGTCCTGATAAAACAACCCCGTTTTATAGGGTGAACCTTTATCACAAAACTGGCCGTGAGGATCTGTTGGGTCAATGGTTTTCCAGAAATAATCGACTAGTTGCTCGATAGAAACTTGGCTATCGTCATAGGTAATTTCTACGGCTTCATAATACCCTGTTTTTTTAGCGGCAACCTGCTGGTAAGTAGGATTAGGCACAGTGCCATTAATATAACCAGATTCTGCTTTAATCACACCGGGGTATTTTTCATAATATGATTCTACACACCAAAAACAACCGCCCGCGACAATAATGGTTTTTTCTGCGGCATTGACACTTGTGCCATATAAAAACATTGCGAATGAAAAAAGAATGATCCTGAACAACATATTTTACCTGCTATTACTAATTATCTAACAGTAAGACAGAATAATAGTTTAGGAGTTCAGTCAGGGAGTGATACTCCCTAAAGATGATCAATTCTTATTAGAGATTTGCTTGCTGATTTGCGCTATCTCAACCATGGTTTCCAAGCGCACCACACGCTTATCAATATCTAAGGTCACATCAGCCAGCTTTTCAGTTCTTTTATTAAGGCGCTTAACCTCTTCTGTTAGCTTAAGCGTATCCATAAGGATATCCTTCCAATTACTCATTAACTACCCCTGTTTAATTGTTTTAATCGTTTGGTTGACTTTGGCATTCGCTTGGCTAGTGGCCTCGAGTGCCTCTTTAATTTGACCGGAAACCAGCTCCATTAACTCCTCAGAAGCCATACTATTCGCATCTTCTGGATCAAAGGCATCTATCGCCAAACGAACAATTTCTGTTGCAGATGTGCCTTTTTCCTGAGCTAAACGCTCTAATTTGGACACATTGGACTCCGATACCAGAAACTGTTTTCTTACCAAATGCTGCGACATAAGCTAATCTCACTAAAAATGCGACAAATGTCTACCAAGTATACATATACACACCCACATACACAATACCAAATTAGATACTAACCAAGCTAACGGCTATACGGCGGCAAAGAATTTAGCAACACCTTGCCATAACGCTTGGTTTCCAAACGCTTATCCAAAATAGAAATCAACCCTTTATCGTTTTCTTTACGCAACAAACGTCCGCAAGCTTGCACCAGTTTAATGGAAGCATCAGGTACAGCAATTTCCATAAATGGATTGCCACCACGTGCTTCAATCCATTCTGCCAACGAGGCCTCTACAGGATCATCAGGCACTGAAAAAGGTAATTTGGCAACAATGACATGACTGCAGTAATCACCGGGAAGATCCACACCTTCGGCAAAACTGGCTAAACCAAACAAGACACTACCCTGCTTGTTATCAATTTGCTGTTTATGCTGATTCAGCATTTCCTGTTTACTATGGTCGCCCTGCATTAAAATTTTTTCTTGCCAGTGCATAGGAAGCTCTTCATATACGTCTTGCATTTGTTTCCGAGAAGAAAATAAGACTAAACTGCCTTGTTTTTCATCCAGCAAATTCGGCAAATGATCAATAATACTGCGCGTATGAGCGAAGTCATCATTAGCCTCTACCGCAAACTCAGGTACTTGCAAACGTGCATTCGAGAAATCAAACGGGCTGGGCATAACATTGTAAAAATGTTCATCACTGGTTCCCGCACGCATACAAAAACGGTCAAAGCGACCTAATGCGGTTAGTGTTGCAGAGGTAACAACCGCAGCATAACACTCATTCCACAAACTATACCGTAAGGTGTCGGCAGCCAATATGGGGCTAGAGCAGACTTCAAAATCAATTGTACCGCCAAAATCTACTAACGTTATCCAACGTGCTTGCGGAATTTTTTTATTCTCATCCGCATATTGATAGGTTCGCCATAACTGCATATTCGCTTCAGTGCGTGCTTGCCAGTTACTCACCGCTGTTAACCATTTTTCCAACTCTACACGCGGCACAGAACAATAACCATCATCTAAGGCTTGTTGAACCTCATCAACGACGTGATCAATAATTTTTAGTAATTGGCTGAACTGATCGGCAAGCTGTTGTGCATAATCACTAAAAATTGGATCAACCACACCATTTTCAAAACGGTAACGCTGACTATCATTTCTATATTTGCGATCACTGTCTTCTTCTGACTGCTCAAGATATTGTTGGCATAGAGGATAAATTAAATCTAAAGTTTGTTTGGTTTCTAACAATAAAGCAGGCAATTGCTCTGCATAATGATCAACCTGTCCTGCGCCACTGATATCACCCAGCATGGAGGACAAAACTTTGTGATTTTGATCCAACCATTTCGCGGTACTGCCAACACGGGTGTGAAATGCAAAATGACCAAGGGCTTTATCCGGCAGGTGGTGACCCTCATCAAAAATATAAATTGTCTCTTTGGGGTTAGGAAGAATTGCACCTCCCCCCAATGCTAAATCAGCTAATACCAAGTCATGATTCGCAACGATACAATCATAACTATCAATCGCTTCACGAGATTTTAAAGAAGGACAGCTGGAGGGATTAGAGCACCGCTTGCGTGTGCATTCCAGATGAGTGGCGGTGACTGCCGACCAAACAGTAGAATCAATTTCTTGTGGCCAATCATCTCTATCACCATTCCAATTGCCAGCACTTAATGCATCAACCATGGCATTATAAACCGTTATTGCGGAACCATCGATTGCCGTATTCCCTTCTTGGTAATGCTCTTCCTGATATAGTGTGCGATGCATTTCATTATAGCCCTCAATATCCATTAACAAACGGTCCAGTTTGCTTAGACACAAATAACGTCCACGCCCTTTGGCTAAAATAAAATTAAAAGAAAGATCGGTATGACGCTTCACTTCGGGCAAGTCTTTATGAACAATTTGTTCCTGAAGTGCTACTGTTGCCGTGGAGATAACGACTTTTTTCCCCAATGCTTGCGCTATAGGAATAACTGATAGTAAATAAGCAATCGTTTTTCCGGTGCCAGTACCTGCTTCTAATATCGCAATATGATTATTACTTTGTCGTTGTCCATCAGTATCGGTTGTAATGGCAGATAACGTACGCGCGATATCAGCAATCATCAACTTTTGCCCATAACGCGCCGTGAGCTGATTCTTATTCAGAAATTGGGAATACGCAGACTGAATGGTGTCTTTAACATCTTGTGGCAGCATATTACAGCGATTGCTGGCTAATGACCGCATTGGCATACATGGAAAGTAAAGCATCACGCCAACGACTATCACAGTCATGCACTCGCCGCTCAAACATCTGTTTATGCTTTAACAACGCACCCGCATGAAAATCAGGCACATCAAACACCTCATCTTTATTATGTCCGTGTAATGTTTGATAAGCGACAATATTACTTGGGTGCAAATGATAATTGCGAATAATGGCTTGATCTAATTGCTCAACAATATCATCTGTTGATTGGTAATCGCCTTGTAACGCCTCACCAAAATGAATGTGCACATTGCCTTTAAAATCAGTAATACCCTTGGCAATACTACTGGCATCTTCATGCTCTTCTTTTTGATATTCACCATGCATTTCTTTCATATAAAGCTCTTTGGCTTTCGCTTCATCACAGGGATCATATTCATAAGAGATTGACACAGGAATAATATTTAATTCTTTAATATAGTCTGCAAGATCAACTGTTTTGGGTTTATTCAATGCCAACATACTAATCACGGCACTATTGGTGCGATCAACACCATCTTTTGCACGCCCTTCACGTTGAGCGATCCAAATATTGGCATGATCTTCGACAATAGAGTGGTAAATATATGAAGATAAATGTTTGGCAACTTTAAGCTTTTCACGCGGTGCCGTTGCCGAACGATTAACAATAAAACTTTTATTTAAACGCATCAAATCAGAAACGTAAGGCTTAGTCAGCAAGTTATCGCCAATCGCAATACGCAAGGTCTTATGGTTATTATGGTATAGCACCCAATTAATCAATGCTGGATCCATAGCAATATCACGGTGATTACTGATAAACAAATGGGGCTTATTATCCTTTATATTTTCCATACCGGAAACATTCAAACATGTCATGGTAGTATCAATCATATGCTGCAAATATTTTGCAACGATTAACTGTAAATCGCTGACAGAATGAATTGGATCTGTTTTACGTGTTAAGTAACTACAAACAAAAGGAACCGCCAGTGGCAATAAAAATTCTGGTATTTTTGAAAAACGAAAACGTACAATCGCTTCAAGAAATTCCTTATCTTTTATCAAGCGCTCTATTGTAGGTCGCACCTCATCGTCATTGTAGGGGCGAATATCATCATATTTACTATTCATTATTATCTTAAACCTGAAAACCAGGGAACAGCATGAGAGTGTTTATCGACTAAATGCACCACATCCAGCACCAGTGCGAATAGCGCCATTCTCACCAGCACACCGTTGTCTGCCTGACGGAAAATAGCCAGATTTGGGTTTTCATCAAGATCACTATCAAGCTCATTGGCTTCGACTCGTGAATCACGCGGTAATGGATGCATAATCACCGTGTTAGGCTCACAAAATTGCGTATAAATAGATTGGTTAAGGCGAAATCGACCACGATAACGATCAGCCTCTTCTTGGCTACCAAAGCGTTCTTCCTGTATGCGGGTTGAGTATGCGATATCAACATGAGTAATATGTGGTGTTAACTCTTCAGAAATAATGACTTCATGCCCTGCTGTGCGTAATGCATCTACAAGATAATCGGGCATTGATAACTCAGGCGGAGAAACCAGGTTGATGCTAACACTATTGTAAAGACATAACAGTTGACTCAAGGAGTGCACCGTACGTCCATTTTTTAAATCACCAATCATGGCTATACGTAAGCCATCAATATCGCGACCCTTAGAGGCTAGCTCACTACGAATTGTATATAAATCCAGCAATGCTTGTGTTGGGTGCTCATTAGCTCCATCACCGCCATTAATCACTGGAACACGACTAGCCTTGGCAAATTCGGCCACAGATCCCTCATCCGGATGACGCATACAAACAACATCACTATAACCGGAAAGGACTCGCGCGGTATCGTAGAGAGACTCCCCCTTTGAAAGCGCGGAATTTGCAAATCCTGTTGTTTCACGAACATTACCACCTAACAAATTAAAGGCACTACCAAAACTCACACGCGTACGGGTACTAGCCTCAAAAAACATATTGCCAAGTATGGCTCCGTCAAGTACACGAGTCACGCGCTGACGTTTGGCATAGGGCTTCATAGAAGCAGCTACAGAAAAAATCCTATCAATGTATGCGCGGTCAAATTGGGTAATTGATAAAATGTGGGAACCGACAAATTCCATAAAGACCTTCCAGAATTGTTGTTATAAATCGTACGGCAACTATTGTAACAAAAAAAAGCCTGGGCGATGGCAGGCTCTCATATAAATGATAAATGTAGGTGCAGTTACAATAATATTATTGTAACTGCACCTGATATTCACAGTATTTAACAACACCCCAAATAGGATCACCAAAGATACTGTTATCACATACAATACCTGTATCAACATCTTCTATCGTCACATAAGTGCCATTAGCGCCATAACGTACTGTGGCTATTTGAGGAACCATAAACGTCTGTCCTTCATAGCCACAAAACACCCAATCCAAGCCTGAATTGATCGTCAGAATAAATGTGTCCGATACTGCCCCCCCTGACCATCATCTGCTGTCACACTCAGTCTTAATACACCTACGTGACCTGCCATGGGTATTCCACTAAAACGACGACTATTCGCATCAAAACTTAACCAAGAGGGTAATACAGAGCCATCCGATCATGTAGCACTAAAAGTCAACACATCATTATCATCATCAATAAATGTATCTGCAGAAAATTCAAACACAAATACTGAATTTACAGCAGCTAACTGATCAACAATGGGGACATTAACAATAGGGGCCGTATTATTAATGGATGTCAACTGATACTCACAAAACTTATACACACCAAAAATCGGATCACCAAACACACTGTTGTCACAATCAATAGAACTAGCCACATTATAAACATACGCATAAGTGTCATTCGCCCCATAACGTACTGTTGCTGTTGCAGGTACTGAGCATATAGTGCCTTCACTACCACAGCGCACCCAGTCAGATACCCTTAAGGTAAATGTTTCACTGGACATACCACCCTGGTCATCATCCACCACAACACGTATCGCAAGGGTCAGATCAGCTTCAGCAGGTGGCATACCTGTGAACGTATGACTGGCGGCATCAAATACTAACTAGGTCGGTAACGGAGAACCATCTATTTGGGTTGCAGTTAGATATAGTGGGTCACCATCCGGGTCACTAAAGGTATTCGTAGGAATAACAATATTGATTGCGCTATTGCCTGGCACTTGATGATCAGACAGTGCCTGATCCACTACTGGATCGTTATTCACTACCCCTTCATCATTAATGTAATACAAACGATCCAGCGTCAATAAAAATTGAGTTAGCGATGCACGCTCCTCAGCACTGAAATCACTGGCTGCATGTGCTCCAATAGTGAAGACCTCAGCCAAGGTTGCAGCACTGCCATCATGAAAATACGGCGCGCTGTCCCACAGCTCAACCAACGTCGGGGTACGAATTTCGGTGAGCGCAAAACCTAAACGCTGACCGGAAGACGGGGTAATAGTCCCAACATCATGGTTGGCACCATCACGGAAAGCCGCATTGGCATGGCAATCACGACAGCCACGCTCTTCAAACAGGGCACGTCCTGCTCTCACAACAGGCGTTACCCCCCCGTCTCACTGCTCTGAGGAGAACGTAAGACACTCTCTTTTTGCAAACTACTCACATACGCCGCCAAGGCATCTAAATCCGGAGAAACGCCACCCGTCGTTTCATTAAGCGGAGACACATCGTCGGTAAAAGTCGATCCAGCAATTAAGCCTTCACCACCATTAAGATGTTCTAGCTGCACTTCAAAGTCCTGCACTTCATCAAAGTTGGATGACCAATGCAGATTACCAAAACGGGTACCACTGCTACCACGTCGTGAAATCGTGTTACGTATCCCCTCACCCATATGCGTTAAATCCCACGTCATGCCATCATGTCCACCATCATCGTGACACGAGGCACAGCTGATATAACCTTCCGGTGAGATATCCGGCATCCGCGCATGGTAGAACACTTGCAAGCCACGCAACTCTTCCGCTGTAAGCGCTTCATTCTCAGAAGACACGGTGGTTAGCGTGTCGATTACACGTGGTTGGGTACCGTAATACATGTGATCGGCAATATCGAGTGCTGTCACCGTACGATCAGCAAAGTTCTTCACGTAAAGATGACGCGGAGTCGCACATCAGCTCTGTGGTGCAGCACCCGTACTGTTACGGTCAATACGATTTGTCTCCTGATTGGTCAACACTACCACGTTATTCCCTTGCAATGCATGGGCACGCGTGATGCCATCAGGCAACATCGTCATGCCCGACGGGTCAGCAGCATTGTCTAGGTCAACAGTGCATTCTCGTGTTGCAGGGTCAATATTAGCATCGCGGTGGTTAGCTAAATCCAACGCAATAATCATCGGGCGAACCGTATTATCATCGTCTAATGAGGCACCACTGAGAAACAGGCCGCGGTCAATATTCGCTTTGTTGGCCGTGATATACGCTACCTCGTTAGTGGCATCTATCACGATACTGCGCAAGTAGTTGGGAACACCGGAACCGTGATCAAGATCATCGGGTACCAACACTTTATTCACACGAATACTGGGCTGCGCCTCATCACGGAAGGCCATACTCCCAGCGGTACTGATATCGTAGACTTCACCATAGTCGTTATCTGAGATAAAACGGGTGACTAATAGGCGCGAACCATCACTACTTAAAGACATCGCTTTAGGTGTAGGACCTACCGCTAAGGTCGAGACAAGTTGTTGTGTAACCGTATCAATCTTGGCGACTTCACCGCTGTTATACAACACCACATACAAAAAATCATCATGGCCCACGGACGCGATCGGATTGGAACCGTAGTCAAGGTTGATCGACCAAGCCGCCTCACTGGCAGTGGTGCCATCAGCCGCCACCTCATAAAAACTCACTCGATCCCAATCGCTATAGGTCACTGCCAGCCAATCGCCAACTCGTGTAACTGAAGAGGGTTTACTTCCTGTTTGAGCAACCACACGCTCAAACGTCTCGGTGCTCACCGTATAAGTGTCTGAGTCAATCGTGGCTCGTATTAAACTCACCGTGTCATTATGCGGATTGGCTGACCATACCAGATCAATACCATCGCCGGCTTCACACGCTAGATTACCTGAGTGGTTGGCGATAAACGGGGTACCGTCAAACTCTGGCGCAGGCTCTACCGGCTGGATATTAATAGGCTCGTAAATGCTCGCTCCAGTGGTAAAACTAAAAGTGTACGGCGCCATGGTATTACCCATAAAGTCCTGCACCACTCCCGCAATATCCACGCGGTATTCATCACCCATACTAAGAACATCATTTGGAAAAACCGAGATAGTACCCGTGTGACTTGACTGCATAGTAAAGCCGATAGTTGCATTAGCGCGGGTATTTGTCACGGTAACGGCATCCGCCAACGTATCCCCTCGCAACGTTTCTGGGATATGAAAATGAATAAAAGTATCGATGGGAACATTGCTCTCACCATCTAAGGGACGGTGGCCGGAAACATATGGTGGATTCGTATCAGGATCGTCGCTTGTGACAACAAAACAAATGCCCTGTTCATTCACTCGTTCATCTGGATCGGAGACACTGATAATATTGTGGATTCTCGGCTCGTTGGTGACTAAATCGCGATAATGAATTGTATCTCCAGGCTGAACGTCGGACCCTAAGGGAATCAGGCTGATATTTTCCTGAAGATTACGAAAAACCGGAAAAGCACCAATAGGTGTACCACTGCGATATACACCGGGCTCACTATCACGAAACACGTTGTATAGCAGCCCTCCAGGCATATAGACACGCTGGTTATGTAAAAAACCACCATCGTGCTCAATGATCATAGAGGACGCCGTGTTGTCTGCACCACCAAAGGCACCCACTTGACCTAAAGGACGAAAATATTGTCCCATACTGCAACCATGTTCATGAAAGGCACTTAAATTCGTTACAACAGATTCAAATTCTTGGGTATCAACCAACTTATCATTCGCATACGCCGCCTCACAAGCAGGCATATCCACCTTGAAATGATCACTGAATGCATAGTGATCCTGAAAGTTAACATAAGAGGTGTGCGTATAGCTCGCATCACCATCCGCTAGGGTGGTGCCATCACGGTCAAAGTACAGCTCACAGGTCAACTGGGTATTTAACGGGTCGGTAAAATCGACAATATACATTGAACTGTATTCACGGCTGGGTATCGTGCCGCGTCGGCGTGCACCCCAAACAACCTTATTGGCACCGTAAGGCTCTACCCAGTAACCACCTAAACGTTCGCCAGTCACAGGGTTGCTATAAACTGCAAGTGGAGTATTCAACTCGGGGTTAAAACGGGATATTAACCGCGGTGTCTTTCCTTCACGCACCCCGGAAACCTCATAAATCAACATCCCCGTTTGTTGCTGGTCGGAGACAAAAATCATCAAATTTCCAGAAAAGACAGGGGAAACCCGTGTTGCCCGTTAAACCCAAGTGATCCCATTCGGCAAACACAATTCCACTGGAACGGTCAGTACTTCGCAACTGAAATGTGGGGCGGATACTTTTATCATATTCCCAGTAATCAATCGTATCTTAGGGCGATGTTAAATGGCTATAACGCCACGGTTCACCAAGCTCAGTACCCCGTAAACTACGCGGTGCCAGAGGATCTCGATGATAATACATTTGATCAATAGATGTTTCGGCATTAGCATCATAGGTTAACCACCCCCCTGTCCCAAATTCCCACCAACGTCCTGAAGCCAGATAAGCTTTGCCATTAGCGTACGAGGTAATTTGTGCATGAAAATGTACACCCCCACCTATATAGCAGTTGCCACTTGGCTCGTAACAGTTTTGTTTTTGAATTAATGTCGGATTAGTGAGATCAGATAAATCCCATGATGTATCGGTAACCTCAGGGTTTATACCAATGTTAGAACTCCCCGGTAATATTGGATTAGCAATCAAAATAGGCCCGGCGGTACTCAGCATGGACATGCGTCCATGCTGATTAGCTCGATGGGCTAAAAAATCACCTGTAGAACCGTAATCAATATTAGGGGGATAATCCGCCGCAAGAATACTGGTACTTATCAAGCACAATAGACCAAGCTTGGTAATGGTAAACAGACGCACTTCCTTATCCCCCGTCTTGTTTAATAACTAAATGTTGGTTTTTAGGCAAAAACAAGCATTTTTGCAAAAAAAAAACAAAATAATAGTGTTTAAATTACCAAATATCAACAATTAATATTAGCTGATGCTCAATAGCTGGTCTCCATATTCCAATAGGTTTTTTAAAGTATCTTGGTTAGCCGTATTGCCTTCTTGGTAACTCGCTAACCGTTCAAAGTAATCATCTAACACAATAGAAGCCCCGGCATCTCTATCTGTCAAACGCTGGTAACACCATTGTTGCCATTGTGCATGTTCTTGAGCGCTGAGTGTCTCAGGATAATGTCGGGCACGATAGCGAAATAACAACGTCTTTAAACGAGTATCTTTTATAAGATCTGTATAAGATGACAGAGTGGCCGGTTCAGCACCGCGAATCGCAGCAAGCAGATTTTTATCCTGAGGAGATAAAAAACCATCATATAACTGCTGCTCTGGGTCTGAACGTTTGGCAAATGAGGTGGTGGAGAAAACTTGTTGCAACTTGTGTTCAATATCTTCTGCTGCTAATAGTTGTTGCCAATGTGCTTCACACAATCGCTTATTAATCCCTAATCGCTTGGCATTATCAGAATCAAGTATGTTCGGTGTTGCCACCATAGGAGACTTATTAATATGTATCTCCTTAAGGGCAATACGCTCTTGACCCTCCGATAAATCTTCCTGTCGTGTATATAACCGGTTACGTATTTCATCAGCAGATAATGTCAACAAATCCTGAGGGTTTTGTGATAAATCAAAACAGATAATACTATTACTATTTACTGGATGAATCGCAAGTGGAACCACTAATGCAGCACAGCCACGAGATGCTAAAAATCGCGATGATACATGAAAAATTGGTTTACGTTGTTTAACATCGATCAAGCGAGACACTTTACGTTTATCACGCAAGCTATAGGCATAATCATATAAATCGGGATAATGTTGTTTGATCAGTTTGGCCAAACCAATGGTTGCCTGCACATCAGATAATGCATCATGCGCTGCTTCATGTAACAAACCATTGGCTTGACTTAAGTGCTCCAATTTAAAACTAGGCACACCTTCGTCGTTGAGCGGCCACTGTAATTTTTCTGGCCTCAAGGCATAAGTCATCCTGACAACATCAATTAAATCCCAGCGTGAATTACCATTTTGCCACTCTCTTTCATAAGGGTCATAAAAGTTTCGATAAAATCCATAGCGCGTGACTTCGTCATCAAAACGAATGCTATTGTAGCCAACACCACAAGTGCCCGGTTGAGCAAGCTGCTCGTAAACTAAACGAAAAAAATCAACTTCAGAAACACCTTCTTCACGTGCTTTTTGTGGTGTAATACCTGTCAGAAAACAGGCTTCGGGATGAGGTAAACAATCAACAACAGGTTGGCAGTAAACGATTACCGGATCGTCAATAATATTCAAGGCTTCATCGGTTCGAATGCCAGCGAACTGCGAAGGCCGATCCTGAGCCGGAGAAGCGCCCCAAGTTTCATAGTCGTGCCAAAATAACGTTTTCATATAAAAAAATACCCTGCCAGTTTACTGGCAGGGTATTATTATATATCGTACTAAGAAAGAAAAATTATCTTCTCAGACCCGTCACACTAAGTTCTACACGACGGTTTTGAGCACGACCCGCAGCGGTATCGTTTGATGCGATAGGTTTAGCTTCACCCAAACCTGATGTAAATATCTTAGAAGCATTAATACCTTTACTTACCAAGTAATCTTTCACAGTTGCCGCACGTCTCTGAGACAAGGCAAGGTTATAAGCCTCATCACCACGGCTATCCGCATGACCAACAACAGTAATATTAGTCACTTCCAATGCTGTAGAACGAGAGGCAAAATCATCTAATGCCGCTTTGCCACCAGCACTTAACTCAGCGCTATTCGTTGCGAACAATGCACCACCCACCAAAGTCAAAATCTTGGAAGCAATAGGCTTAGATTTCTTAGGCTTGGCTCCATGGCATTTCGCAATGTCTGAACCACTGGCTACAGTGACACAATTACCATTACCACTAGTAATTGCATTTTTGTTGCCACTAATGACGGCACCACCTTTAACGTGCGCTAATGCAGGGGTACTTAAAAGAGCCGATGTCAACGCAATAGCTGCCACGCTAATCAGTTGTTTTTTCATGATAAAGGCCTCCAGAGTCTTAAAGAATTATCATTATGATCATTTTATTGTTTATTGTATCCATCCGTTAAACAGACGTGCTAAGAAATATATAACAGCTAGCGAGCATTTACAGCATGTAATGCGGTATTTTGACGATAAATCAAATAAAAAGATGGGGTTAGATCAAAAATTAACCATTTTTATAGTCTTCAGTCATGCAGTGTTAACACTCCCTGTTCAATTTTAGCTTTCCATATTTCCGGCCCAGTGTGATGCACTGATTCACCATCGCTATCAACCGCAACGGTCACCGGCATATCTTTGATTTCAAATTCATAAATAGCTTCCATACCTAAGTCTTCAAATGCCACCACCTTGGCGCTTATAATCGCTTTTGAAACAAGGTAAGCCGAACCACCCACTGCCACTAAATAAACAGCCTTATTATCTTTAATCGCGGCGATGGCGGCATCACCGCGCTCCGCTTTACCGACCATGCCCAACAAACCAGTTTCTTCCAGCATAGTACGAGTAAACTTATACATCCGAGTTGCTGTTGTCGGGCCTGCGGGACCAACCACCTCTTCTCTCACTGGATCAACTGGACCAACGTAGTCAATAAAACGCCCCTTCAGATCAACGGGCAATGCTTGCCTTTTGGCAATCATGTCCACCATACGTTTATGTGCCGCATCACGACCTGTTAACAATTTTCCTGATAACAATAATGTATCACCAGGTTTCCACTCTAAGACATCATCAGGTGTTACCGTATCTAAGTTTACTGATCGCGTATTCTCACTCGATTTACGTGTAATTTCAGGCCAATCAGATAAGCTAGGTGGCGTTTGAAATGAAGGACCAGAACCGTCTAGAGTAAATTGACACAAACGCGTCGCGGCACAATTCGGTAAAATAGCAATAGGCTTATTGGCTGCGTGGGTTGGGCAATCCTTAACTTTCACATCCAAAACGGTTGTTAAACCACCTAACCCTTGTGCACCAATACCGACCCCCAAAATACCCGGCGGACACCAACAAGCACCCATCGTAGGTACCATTTTTAACACCCAATCCACCACAGAGTCAGATGGGTTCAACATAGCAAACTTTGCCTTGGCTTCACTACCACCACCTTTTGCCATCACATGACAAGTCACCGTATGACCCGGCACTATTTTAGACGTAATCATTGCTGGAGAATTATCACCCGTATTTTTACGAGCTCCATCAGGATCAGTTAACACAGACGCACGCAATTTATTATCTGGGTGATTATAGGCACGGCGCACACCTTCATTAACCATATCCTCTATACTCATATCGGTATATTCCACTGAACATTCATACCGACTTTCATAATGACGCTCACAATCCCCGTATCTTGGCAAATAGGTCTATGTCCTTCAGCACACATTCGTGAATTAATCAAAATTTGTGCCATTGCATCTTTAGCCGCAGGATTTTGTTCTTTTTTATACGCCTCATACACAGCTTGAATAAAATCCAACGAGTGGTAATAGGAAATAAATTGCAAAGAGTCTTCAATACTCGCGATGAAGTCTTCTTGCTGGATGACAGTCGTCATAGTGACTCTCTCTTTGTGGTGTAAATTGAGAATACGATCTAATACGATCTACTTTTTGACCTGTTTTAATTGTAGTAAATCACGATTCACTGTGCGTCTAAACGCATCGAATGACTTTACAGCTTCCTCATTTTCCTTAACACGCTTATCAATATTTTGAAATTGAGAAGATGTTGCTGCCGCAGACACCTTAGTATTGATAGAGGTTAAGGTTTGTGCTTGTGTAGATACTCGTTCGCGTATTGATTGCAATAGAATATCTTGATCAGAAGCACTTTGATTCAATGAAGCAACAGCGCTTTTTACCTGATCAATTTCTTTCATATTTTTCTCAAGCGTCGCAACTTTTTTCTCTGTCTTTTTCATATCGTTAAGTGATTTGTCATGTGCGGCAATGGCCTTACGATTTTTATTACGTGCCGCCCATAATTTATCAATTTCGGATTCTGCTTTTGTTGCTTTCACATTTAATTCACGTATTTTGGCACTAACGGTAGTAAATGACTGCGACGCACTATCGTCGGATAACGCCAATTTACTTTCCAACTGAGCAATGCGGTTACTTTGTTGCGTAATCGTGCTCTGAGCCAGTTGCAGTTGCCAAAACGTGTATCCGACAGCCACAGCAACCTGTAATGTTATTAAAAACGTAAACCACAAAAAACTGGATGATGATTGTTGTTCAACGACACGAGGTGAAGAGGCTGACCGGGTGACATCTGCACGCGGTTGCTGTTTGGAGCGTGTTCTACGATCCATTAACTCTTCTTTTGACGATAGTACGGAAGATACAGTGGGTTCTCTACGTTCACTCACACATCAGCTCCTTTAAAATCTGAAAGATGATAAGCGCTTATTATACGAAATAATTGCCAGAAATCCTCTGGACTGCCTGAAAATTACTGTTTCAGGATATAATTGCAGTTAAAATACTGCCAAATTTCTAGCTCATCGCCGCAAAACAGCCGTTATTTATAGCTTACACAGGCTATTTTCCATCTCTGCGCTTTAAGGTTTTGAGCTATAATGAGTAACAATCACTGTATTTATTGGAGCTAATCAATGAATCTCGAATACTATATTATTCTTGGTCGCGGCGAAGGCGGTCAGAAATTTCAGCTGGCAAAATTGGAAGATGAATCCGGCAACAACTATAAAGGTGAGTACGATATGGCTCGCCATTTTGGCAGTATCGATGAAATGAGCCAATATATCGCTGATGAAGTGGTCAAAAAACCTTTGGCTGAACTTACTATTTCACCAATGAATATCTAATAAAGCACTAAACTTCACTTTGTAGCTTCATTAAAAAGATGAAAAGGCATGAAGTGCTCACACTGCATGCCTTTTTGGTTTCTAGATATTTACTCGTTATACTCTAACTCCATACACCTACAATAATAGGGGCAACGTCATCACGTACATTTTGTGGAATAGTGACCTCACTATCGGGTGGATTAAAAGTTGCCATCGCTTGAACGAGCTGCTCAACATTGGTGTTAAGTAATACCTCACCGTTACTAGTTACAAACTGTTCAACTGTATTACTTTGCATATACCAATTATCAATCACCAATTCATCATCAGTTTGATCAATATTAATAGTAAGGTCATTACCCATGCGAGTGAACCATAGATCGTTAATGGTAATACCTGCACCAAAAATCACTTGGTCCATGCCTGATCCTGTTTCTATAATTTGATCGCTGCCATCGCCTCTATTGAATTGGTAAGTATCATCGCCTACGAAACCAGATAAAGTATCATTACCTGCGCCGCCAGAGAGGGTATCATTACCATCTCCTCCGAATAGATCATCATCCCCAGCTAAGCCTGATAATGCATTGTCTTGGTGATTACCTTCGATACGGTTATTCGATGCGTTACCAGTACCCGCAATTGCACTATCAACCAGTATCAAGTTTTCAATATTATCTGCTAAGGTATAATCTGCAGAAGCAGTGACTCGATCAACGCCGCCATCAAGCGTTTCAATGGTTTGGTCATTGCTGGAATCGACATAGTAAATATCATCACCAGCACCACCTTCTAAGAGGTCATCACCGCTGCCACTGGTAAGGACATCATTGCCATCACCACCATCCAGCGTATCGTCACCGCCACGGCCTGTCAGCACATCGTGATTACCTAAACCGTCAATATAATCTGCGCCGTCTGTGCCATTAAGCCAATCTAAGAGAGAGTTCGCGTCACCACCAAAACTTCTGAACTGAATATCAACCGAACCACCATAAGCAAATTCAAAATATTCAATACGGTCTCTGCACTCCAAGAACCAGTTTTCAACCAATAAGGTATCGGTACTATTAAAGAGGTTAATACGTAAGCCATATTCACCTTCTTTCGAGATAATTAAATCCCCCGGATTAATCCCCGGACCAAAACGAATCACATCATCACCGTTACCGATAATACCTGAAGCGATATCATCTTCACTAATGATAAGACTGCCATCCCCACGGTTAAAGTGGTAAATATCATCGCCCTGCCCACCAATTAAGGTATCGTTACCACGACCACCTATCAGCGTATTACGCTCAGCATCACCCAATAAGCGATCGTTATAGTTAGAGCCAATAATATTCTCAACATTAGCCACACGATCACACGCCGCATCACCCAAGGTTCCCAGGCCTGTGCTCAGATTTAGTTCTACACCACTGCTTGCGCTTTCATAACTTAAGGTATCACTACCATCACCGCCGGTAATGGTATCGGCACCGGCACCACCATCAATAAAGTCGTCAGCAGCACCGGCACTGATCACATCGTTACCTGCCCCGGAACGAATGGTATCTTGACCCGCTGAGGAGGTAATCCAATCCCCTTGACTCGAACCTATAAAGGTATCATCAGCACTATCACCACCTAGCCATTGGCTAATCGCTTGGGGATTAATCCCATCCATACCAAATACACGAATAGTTTCTAAACGCGCACCATCACTGGTAAACCAATCCTTAAGACGCACATGATCGTTAATACCAGAGAAAGCTAAACGTGAGTTGGCATATTCTTCTGTCGCCAGTAATAAATCATTGCCATCACGTTGCACACGAATGGTGTCTAGACTTACGCTTTGTTTAAACTCAAGCACATCATTACTGGGGCTATCTTGAACATCACTGCTTGTGGTCACCAGTCGATACACAACACCGTCTTGTAAAACATCACCCTGTTTTAAGCGCTGATTATCAGCATCCCAGATATCATTAAAGGTATAACCATTAATAAAACTTGGGCTGACTAAATCTGTACCCACATTGGTAATGCGCTCTAAACCTAAGGACGCCCCACTATCTTGAATAGTGTCCTGACCATCACCTACACCAAAGATATAGGTATCACCGCCAGCACCACCATCAAGTTCATCGTTGCCTTGACCACCAAAGAGAATATCGTTACCAGAACCACCATAGATAGCATCGTTACCTAAATCACCGGTGACAATATCAGTACCGCTACCCCCGTGAAGGTTATCGTTACCATTGGCACCAACTACCAAGTCATTACCCGAATCACCCGATACCGCATCATTACCTAAACCACCAATACCAATATCATCACCACCAAGAGCACTGATCACATCATCGCCACCGGCACCGTGGATAAAGTCATTACCGTTACTACCGATTAAGACGTTATCGTTATCATCACCGATAAAGAAGCGATCAATATTCGCCAAGTAAATCAATTGACCATCACTAAAACGTAAACGCTCTACGCGAGTTTGGCTGTCCGCCCACTGTTGGATGGTAAGGCTATCATTGGTTAGATTACCCCCGGCATCATAGAAGCGAATAATCAGATCTTGATTTCTGGCATTACCTTTACGAATATTCACATCTGCAATAGAAATACCTTCACCAAAGGAAATGGTATCCGTACCGGAATGGTCATAGATCGTATCCTGACCATCACCACGGCGGAAGATATAAGTATCATTACCGTTACCACCATGGAGTACATCATTATCACTATCACCGGCCAGAATATCGTTACCACTTTCTGCGGTTAAAATATCCTTACCTGATCCCCCTTCTAACCAATCTGAACCAGAACCGCCAATCAAACGGTCATCACCGGAATCACCAAACAGAGCATTGTTCTCAGCACCTACCGCATCCAGCGTATCGTTACCGGCACCACCAAAGAGCCAGTCGGCATTATTACCCCCGGTGATGTTGTCATAGCCATCACCACCGAAGACATCATTACCTAAGTTCCCTGCTGCAATAACATCGTTTCCAGAAGTACCATGAATCACCGCAGAAGAATGTACATCCTCTAGTTGTGTATTAAGTGATGCTTGGTTAGTAAAATTAATTTCCGTTTTAGTCGAACCATCGACTACGTCATCAATTAAGACTTGTGAGCCATCGGCACGCTGCACCTCAACAATACGATCATTATTTTCAAAACGTAGATCGGTATCGGCATAGTTCGGCGTTTGACGAGTGACCCCCAAAGAGGAATCGGCAAATACGGATTCGGCATCCAGTAAGCCCTGCCAACCGCCTTCGTAATCGTTATGATAACGACGCCCCAATTGCATCTCACGGGCTTGTTCAAGGTTAATAATCCAACCCGCTGCAAATGCAGAGTTTGGTTCTAGCGCAATAAGCGCATTAATTTCTTCTTTATTTTCCTGATAAAAACTGTAATCCAGTGCCGTGGTTAATGGCGTAACAACATCTTGCACAGAATTTTCGGTGTAGTTTTCTGATGCCACCAACTCGTCAATACCGCGATAAACCACGCGTTTAGCATAAATATCACCACCGACAATATCGATACTTTGCATAGTGCGAATCACACCTTCCGTTAACATCAAGAAGGCATTGCTCGAATCAAATCAGTGCGAGCGCTATGGCGCCCGGAAGGCTGATAGGTTAATGATGAACTGTAGTGTCCATAAGTACCGCCATGAATATCACCAGGGTTTAATATCTCACCACCAATCGACTTAACCATTTGGTTAAGAATATCACACACCGAACCGGCCAAAGCATCTGCCAATTGACGCTGTCCACCACCTTGAGTCCAAGTATTTCTAACAACAAGTTCGCCAGAGCTCGGGTCATACACCACATCAGCACCCGCTGCCGGTGTTGGTGGTTTACTGCCAAATAAATCGCCGACTACACCACCAAGGATATAGCCAATCGCTGCACCAATAGGCCCGGCAATACCCGCACCAATCTCCAGACCGACCTTAGCGCCATAAGATGCACCGAATGCCGCACCAATAGCACCTTAAGTAGTCTCAACATCATAGACTTGTGCTCCCAACTTAGAGCCCACATAGGTATACACCAATTGCGGCCCAACTTCACCAAAATCAATATTGCTAACGCCCTCAAAAATATTTGCACCGGTAGTAATATTGGTAATCACCTGATTAACTACTAATGTCCCTGCCGCAGTGACAAAGTCACCTAGTGGACCATCACTAATACCCAAGGCTGAGGTAATTTCAGATGCAAGAAATGCCGATACCGCTCCTTGTAATTGTTGCCCTACATCCTGAGGAGCCGGCGGACCTTGATGTTCTGCACCATCCAAGGCATCAATCGTACTATGGGCGCCATCGACCCTGGGAAGAGCACCTACCGGAATAGCACCTGCAATAGCACCAAAGCCTCAATACGTTGAACCAACATTAATCAGTAATTTAGCTTCATTTTCACTAAGTCCTGTTTCATCGGAAATACGTTTAAAAACTGCTTCAGTTAAAAAGCGTGTTGATAAATTATCAAGAAACTCAGCTTTGAGAGTACTAAAGTCAACCTGACCATCTCGAAAATAACTTAAGACTTCGGTGGCATAATCGTTAACAATACCGGAAACTAAACCATACTCGCTATCATCTTCATCAACGCCGAGAGCCTCGAGTATATCATCAATCACCGCATCTGTAGTTCCCTCAATAAGAAATTCTTGGCCTCTTGCCAACATCAGATTATTGATCGTTGAAAAATTTAACTGTCTATTTGCACCTGAAATATAAAGAAAAACATCTGCCACATATTGTTGACCATAGGCCTGTACAAATTCAGCAGTGCTACCACTTAAGCCCAACTCACCAATCGCCTGCCCCACTAATAAGCTACTAACATCGGGAATATGGCGTACCAATGATTGGTTAGTTTGTGAAAAATTAATTTCACCATCGGTAAAGAGTGAAGTAAGTTCATTGGTATAATAACCAACAACGCTACTCACAATATCGGCGGCTGAACCACTGACGCCCAATGACTCAACCACTTCATCACTAATAAAGTTTTGCACTTCTAGTCGTAAAATTGATGTTGCCGTAAATAGTGCTTGATTATTTAACTTGGTAAAATCGACACGATTATTGACCGAATAAGCAACCGTTGATGAAACATACCCTTCAACCAAAGGTTTAAGCGCATCCGCATAACGGCCGCCAATATTTTCATTAATACGATCACTAATCAGTGTGGGTACTTCTTGCGTATAGTAATCGGAAATAAGTTCAACAACGGTAGTTTCATTGTTAAACAACGCTGCCAAATCGGGATGCATAATTGCCGTTAAACGCGCGCGGTCTTCATCGGTTGGTGCCGCTAAATTAATAACACCGGGCACCTCTGTGTTAAGTACCTGATTGACATAGTGCAGAATCAAACCTTTAGCGACAGCAGTTTCTTGAGCGTCTAAACTACCTTCATCAACAAGCTCATCAAAAATTTTATCGGTAATTTTACCGGGTAATTCGTTGTCGTAATAATCACTAGCGCGCTCTGCAATTTGATCCGTAATTTTAGAAAAATCTAAATCACCAATACCGCGACTAACAGAAGAAAGTTGATCCAATAAGCTAGATAAGTAGGTATCTAAACCACTTAAATCAACACCAGATAACGAACCATTTAAAGCATCTACTAGACTGCTATTGAGTGCTCCCGTGAACTGAGCTACATCATCAATCGCATCCAGCACTGCTTCGCGAATAGAACCTGCTGAGGTAAGACTCGGTAAAGTATCACCTAGTCTATTTCCAATCGCTGAGAATAAGCCATTAAGGGATTGCGTGGAGAATTGATCACCAGTTTCAATAAAATCACCAAAAGTAGAACCGCAGCGCTCACCCACTTCAAATAAATCAAAGTGTGTTCCAAAACTCAGTCCCGCTAAAGGAGAACCATCCAGAAAATCAATATCACTAATTTCTCCATCGAGCAACTCAATGTCTAGGTCACCCGCATTAATATGCGAACGACCAGCGAGCAAATCAGTATTGATACCGTGTGTATTTAAAGATGCACTCTGACCATCAGCCTCATTATCAAGCGCCAACACCACATCACCATCTTCAAGTGATACACCAATATCAATGCCATTACCATCATCAACCACGGTAAATTCATGATCACCTTTGCCTGCAAAAAGTTGGGAGTCAGATGCATTTTTGTTGTATTCGTAATGTTTATCGCCATCACTATACTCGGCACTGACACCATTATCTCCGCCGGTAATCGTTAAGGTTTTATCATCTTTGGCTACCGTCGCTTGTAAACCATCGTCTGTTTTATTGAGATTCAATGACACATCATCACGTGTTGCCGTCACACCATCATCTTTATTCCAAGTGATGCTGTTGTTATCTTTGGTCAAGGTAACATCGGTATCACCATTCTCATTAGCGATGGTTAAACTCGCATCACCATTTGTGAGCGTGTAATCAAGGCCATCACCATCATCCGTAATGCTTGCCGTTTTATCCGTACCATCTGTCAAACTAACCGTCTTTTGATTCTCAGAATTAGTTACCGATAAGGTGGTATCTGCATGACTTAACGACAGTGCAGAATCGTCACCAGTTTCCGTATAGTTAACACTGCTATCATCAATGGCTAATTCAACCGATGCATCACCATTGCTACTAGTCGCTTGCAAACGATTACTGCCATCGGTAATTTGTACTGATGTAGAGGTAGTATCTTTATTAATAGCGAGTGAAGTATCTTCATGAGTTAACTCCACTGTGCGGCTATCCGCCGTTGCAATCACACCGATACTGCTATCGCCTGCGGATAACTCAACGTCCGTAGAGTCTGCATCCTTGGTCACTGACAAGCCAATATCGTTACGGTTTACATCTACCGTTGTTGAATCGGTAGCGGCATCACGAGCAAAACTAAATGTTGTATCATTCACCGTTGCTGTCGCCGATCTATTCCCCATGTGATCAAACGCAATTCGGTTAACGCCATCGGTCACATCAACCGCATACTCACCAGCATTATTAAAGCTAACGGTACTACCATTGCCATCATCTAATTGTGCATCCAACGCCCCTTCGCTATTGAGCACTAAGTGAATTTGACCATCGTCAAAGTTCAAGGCGTAATTGCCTTGGCTATCTGCGCTCAATTGGCTTGTATCATATATAAAGTTGGCTGCAAACTGGCCTTCGTGATCAAACGTTAGTGAGCTAGTTCCATCACTTAAAGTGACATCAAACTCACCTTGTTCATTCAGGGTCAATTGGTTATTACCATCGGTTAAGACAACATCTAAATCACCCGTATTATCAAAACCAATCTGACTCGAACCATCGGTTAGTAGCACGTTGTAATTATTCGCATCGTTAAACTGAATACGGCTACCATTGTTATCAACCAACTCTGCATTAAAACTTTGCGCTTCGTTGTATGAAACACTGCTAGCACCATCAGTTAAATTAACATTGAGGTTGCCTTCATCATTAAATGAGACACTGCTGCTCTCGTGCTGAAGTGTCACATCATAGTTGCCAGACGAATCTAAGTTCAGGCTACTACCGCCTTCGATAAGACTCGCCGCAAAGGCGCCGGTGTGATCAAAGGTTACTGTGTTAGTACAATTAACAATATTCGCATTAAACTCACCTGCTTCGTTTAGGTGAATCACGCTATCGCCATCACGAAGTTCGATATCCACATCACCCGTATTGGTGATCTGCAATGAACCTTGGTTGTTATGTAGGGTGACCGCAATATTACCTTGGGCATCACGAAGAATATGCGTATCATCAACGTGTAAATCTGCCGTGACGGTATCATCCGCAGCAATCACAATCGTACTTGCGCCACTGCTAATGGTAATCACTCGAGAACGTTCAGCACCATTGATACTTTCATCAAAATGAATCGTCGTATCTTCATAGGTAATGGTATGGTCTGTGGTGCCATCAGCACTTTCATCGACAAAGACAGAACCATCGCCATGAACAATCGTGGTGTCGGTGGTGCCATCGGCATTCTCATCGACAAATAAACTATTACTATCGCCATGACTAATAGTGGTATCGGTGGTACCGTCACCACTCTCATCAATTAACACACGACTCTCGCCAATATTGAGTTCAACATCAGTTGTCGTGACAATATCGTCATCAGCAAATTCGAGTGACTCATCAATCGTTAATGTATTGTCGTTAACACGAAGGGCAACATCGTCAGTTGTTAAGGTAATGCCATTGATTGTTTGTGTCTCTTTCGTTGTAATGGCGCTGTCCTGACCTGCATCAAAGATAGTTTGCTCGGTACTATCACCGTCTGCATCGATATCTGTAGTAGTACGAAGGCGGTACTCATTTACTTTAATATCAACATCCGTGGTTACCTGACTATTGACTTCAATGGTATCAACAGATTGTGCGTAATCATCGCCGACGCTAAGACGTATATGTTCTGTTTTAACACCGTCAGTATTAATTTCTTCATCAACAGTGAAGTTGGTCACTTCACCGTTGTGCGTGATAGTGGCATTTACATCCGTTTCTACTACCTTAGTTTCACTCTCACCCGATCCTGTTGCTGTTAAACTTTGATCAACATTAACTGTAGCATCATCAATACTCGCATTAATATCCGTGGTGTAATTACCGTCCAAGTCGGATTCTTCATCCAGGGTAAAGTGATCATCTCCTACGGCAATGTTGATATCACGGGTGGCATTATTATTGGCATCTGCATCATTATCGATATCGACATGGCAATCGCCAAAACGTACATCGTAATTAGTCGTTTTAGTGCCTGCTGCAGAAATATTTTCATCCACTTAGATACGCTTATCGGCAACCGACAATTCAACATAACGAGTAGATTGTCCTGCCGCATTAATATCTTCTTCGAGATCAAAATGCTTATCGTCTAATCGTCCTTCAAAGTCCGTAGTGATTTGTCCATTGGCTTCGACGTTATCGTCCACCTCTAGATAGTTATCACCGACATCAAGGCGAGAGAAGGTCGTACGGTTACCCTGTGAATCTATATCTTCATTAACAACAAGAGTATCTTGACCAACACGTAAGGTAAGATCTTCAGTCAGTTGTTGTGCACCCTCCGCACCTTCATACTCCTGATCTATAGCAAACTGATTACCATTAATATTGGCAGTGATATCAGTTGCCTTTCTGCCCGCAGCATCATAACTTTCATCAACGGTAATAGTATCCGAGCCCGCCTCAAGTAAGGTGTCATTCGCTTCGTTACCATTCGCATCTATCGTGGTATCCAACTTAACGCGATACTCATCAATCTTGACATCATAATCAGTTGCAACAGCACCATTTGCTTCAACATTTTCATCCAGCTCAATGTAATCATCACCCGATTCAATACGCACATAATCGGTATCACGATATTGTTGTGCATCACCTTCACCAAAGGTTTCCACTTCTTTATCTAAGGTAAAACTGCTATCACCGACTTTGATAAAAGTCTCCTTGATAACACTACCGTCAATGGCTTGCTCTTCATTGATATAAAGTTGGTCTTCACCTGCATCAATTTTGACATCCGTTAATTGATTACCCTGTGCGGTAATGTCTTATTCATAACTAACCTGCTTATCACCCAGTTTTAAATTCACATCACGGGCAAGTTGATCATTAGTAAAGACATCTTCTGTAATGGTTAGGTGATCCTCACCCAGATGTAATTCAATATCACGAGCTTCGATACCATTTTAATAAATTTTTTCGTCCACTTTTAAACGCGCATCATCAACTTTAACATCGAGATCTTGCGTGCTGCGGTTATTAGAAAAGACATTGACGCGCAAATAGTTATCGTCAACTTCGACATTAAGATCAGTGGTACGACGACCATCGGTATGAACGGTTTGATCTAGGTGCGCACTATCATCACTAATAACGATTTCTACATCACGGGTCTCTTGACCATCGGCATACACATCTTCTGAGATATCTAAAATGTTGTCATCAATATCTAAACGAATATCACGCGTGGTTTTGCCATCATCGTAAAGCTTTTGGTCGACGGTTAATTGATCGTCACCAATTTGTAATTCAATATCCGTTGTACGGTGGTCACCTTCAAATAAATTTTCATCGTAGAAAACACGATTATTACTTCCCAAGTTGAGTTCAATGTCCAGTGTTTCTTCGGCATTTTCGCCATTACCATGTACACGGCGATCAACCTCAATACCATAATTACCCAAAGAATAATCAAAGCTACACTCTCTTCTGGAAGTGTGTTTGCAAAGTTTTCGAGTGTGATATCTTCAGGGGTGTCATCACCTGGGGTGCTTTCCTGATAGTCAGGATGAAATGGGTTAGTGAGAATTTGACCTACAAAAATCAAATCCGCATTTTCAATATTATTGACTGATAAAAACTGGTCACGCTGCTCGGCATTATAAAAACTCAGCCCCATGCGTCGCATCGTCGTCGAGACGGTATCACCGCGCTCAACACGGTAAGTCAGATCATTGATATCTTCTGTACTGGTATTAACCTCAGTATGTTCGGTACTAATACGACCCACAGATTCTTCTGCAGAACCATCACCTAAACAAATACCAAAATCACCGTCGGTAAAACTTTCAAGAACAATTTGTCCGCCATTTTCAGTATGAACAGTAATTGGACTATTTTGGGTGACACGAAAATCACCCGTTGCCGTATTCCACGCATTGGTCTCGTTCAAAATAGGAATCAGATAATCACCGAGCGTGACACCGTCAACGGTTATCCAATCTTCACCGGCATTAGAGGCGTCATTAATACGTAATGTACCGGAGAAATTTTCAATGACATAACGATCTTCACCAGCAGCATCGTTAATGGTAATATCGGCAGTGCTATCACCAGTAATATAATAATAATCGTCGGCCTCGTTATCACTGGTAAAGCCTACATCGGTACCGTTATCGGTAATCGTTACCGTACCACTGAAAACTTCGGGCAAAGTTAATAGGTTTTCGTCAAGCGCACCTATAATATAACGGTCAGAGTCTGCTGCATCAGTAACCATAGTACTACCTGAACCACTGACAAAATAATTATCCTCACCAGAAACCCCATACAAGGTATCATTACCACCAGAACTCAGTAATGTATCATTGCCTTCACCGCCTTCTAAATAATCATCACCACCCTCTCCATTTAATTTATCATTACCTATATCACCAAATAGACGATCATCACCACTTTCTCCTGTAAGAAAATCCGCATCATTACCACCGAATAAGACTTTTCTAACAGGTAAAACCCCAAGGTCTAAACCATCAACTTCTAATTTATAACCACTTTGAATATCTTCATAAACGAGGTCACCATCGACGGGAAAAGGTAAACCCAACGATTGATCTATTTTTCCATCATTATCTGATTCCTGGTCCAACACCCTAAATCCGAGTAAACTTGAACGCGTTCTAATCCATGCATCAGTTAACCCTTTGCCTGTAACAGGGTTATATAAATCAAGTTCACCATTAGTATTATATGAACTGTAATCTAAACCTGTTATAGAGGTATAACGTAATCGATATAAAGCATAACGACTAGCGAGTCCAGCTTCACTTTGTTCCAATGCTTGATCATAAAAATCATCAACTCCCACCAAATCGATCGTATAATCATTCAAATTTAGGGCATTACCAATACTGGTAGCATTTAATAAGTGATTCATACCACCAGAGTTAGTCAAACCAGGCTGGGGTTCATAAGGCAACCCTCTGCCCAGATACAAATCCCTTTTATTTTCTTCCATTTTCTCTTCACCAAGTTTGGTGAAAGTAATCAATAGTGCATCTTTGTAGGTTTGTGGCAGACTATCCCATTGACCATTGAAAGCATTATTATCTATATACCACTCTTCAGCCTCTTTTAGATATAAACCGTAAAGCTGAGTTGTTAAAGGACTTTGTTCATCTATCAAATCATTAACAAGCTTAGCGTAATCATTAGTATATTGATTAAGGCCTAACGTTGGGTATTCACTTGCATACTTAGTAATTAAATTAATAGCTGTGCTAATTTTAAAATTAGCCGGGGCAACATCTATTAATGCAGGATGCAAAAGCTTATCAAGACGACCAGGAACACCACTCAAGTCTTTCACTGCTTGATAATCTGCAAACCATTCTTCATGCGTACGAGTAGTTCCTAGCAACTGTACTGTATTTTCTGCAACCCATATACTGACAGCAGCTGGCCCTTCAGCAATAGCTGTCAATAAACCCTCTGCAACCTCATCAGCATCAATACTAGATTTAGCATATAAATCAAGCGCCTGATCACCATAAGAATAAGCAGTATTTTCTTCTGCTATCGCTCCTGCAATAGCACCCGCAGATACACCCAAAATCGTACTTATATTATTAATAATACTTTCGAAACCAGTAATGTAATCCAAGGATTCGTCAGAATAAGTTTCATTCGTTGCGTTTGTAAAATAAGTAACTACTGTTGTCATGATAATTTCCTTACATGTAAATAATTAATGGCCATTACACATTCTTATATGCCATTTAGGTTCAATAGGTCGATAGATACATTCAACATATTTCCATTTAATTGGAAAGTAATTCAGAGAAGAGAATACTCGCCCTCTCGCAGAGTATTCGCCTTTAAGGTTAAATGGCCACAGCATATAGCCATTTTCAATGAGTGGTATTTCAGGAATAAAATATAAGTCTTTCCAAACCCTAGAAAAAGGAAAACGAATAGAATAGTAATTCTGTTTTGGTGAAAGTTTTATTTTTAAAGCTCCATATTTATGAAAGATAGCATAATCTCCGTTAAAAACTCTTTCATGAATCACCTTGGCATTATTCAAGCTATAAGGGTTAGGAAACCATGGACTATAAGCACTATAATCAATGCTGCTTATCCCTGCTCGCTGATACAAATCAAGTGTATCGCCTTCCTTATACCAAAGAGATGAATCATTATTTACAGGGCGTTTATGCTCACGGTAGCGTTTTACAACTTCTTCAAAATCACTTCGATGTTTCTGAAAGTGAGCAATCATATCCTCATCATCAGGCAATGGGTTTATTATCAACAATAAGTAATAAACAACACTAACACATAGCACAGCCATTATTAATATCCAATAATTTTTAATTATTGGATATTGATTATTTTTTATATTCATCATTTATTAAAAATAATTAAATATTAAAACTATTTTTTATCATTCACCCAGCCAGATTCACGCTTACCTGTTTCAGGGTTAATGCGCATCATCTTAAATGGCGTCTCTTTAAAATTCGTATTCATTAAATCTGTTAGCATCTTCTCTTTTTTCTTATTGGCTTCATTAGTAAATGGGGCGATGAGTTCAACCAACCATAAGGTACCACCTTCTGTTTTAGTGATGCCGTTTTCCGCACTGATCTCAGCACCATTACCCCAATCCATCGGCACTATCTTGCCGCCGCTTTGTATTTTATTCTCAGCTTCTTCGCTCAGGTAAGCCCACAAAGCAATACCGACAGGGCGTTGATTTTCATCACGGTAAATTTTGTATTGCTCCCACAGCACCGGCGGCATAACCATCCATTCCAGATCGGATAGCGTGAGATATTTATGGCCTGAAGACTGACCCATTAACCACACCATATCGCCAATAATGCTGCTCACGGTTCTAATCGGCGTTACTGTTGCCTTAGGCTTAGACTCTTCTGCTTTTTCCTTCGCTTTATCTATTGCCTTATTCACTTTTGCTGTTTTACTTTCCAATTTTTTTTATTCGCTTTTGCCATAATGGCTCTCCTTTTTTCTAAAATTAATGTAATACTGATTTTTATTTATTAGCGATTAACGTTCTCGGGCACTTTCGCTCTTGTAGCGCAGCAAAGGGCCCATGACATATTCAATGACTCGTCTTTTTCCGGTTTTAATTTCTGCGGTAGCCACCATACCCGGCGCAATCAGAATGTCTTTACCATTGACCGCAATGGTATTCTTTGTCAATTGAACCAAGGCCGAATAGATCAAACCTTGATTTTCAGTTTGAATCGCATCATATGAAATATTGGTTATTTGTCCTTCTATCGTTCCATACTTGGTGTAAGGAAACGCTTCGAGCTTAACGGCAACAATATGCGCTTGATCAACAAAACCAATATCTTTATTGGCAATAAAGGCTTCCACTTCCAATTGATTATCCTGAGGAATAATGCGCATAATTTCTTGCGCTGATGTCACCACACCACAAATCGTATGAATAGACAATTGCTGCACGCTCCCATCAATCGGAGAGGTTAATGTTTGTAAACGATTTCTTTGGTTGGCTGTGGTTAATTCCTGACTGGTTTTTTGCAACTCACTGGAGGCGGTATTGAGATCGGATAACCACTGGCCTTGTGTTTGTGCGCGCAGCGTGATCTTTTCCTGCTTAACGCTTTCTAATGACGCTTGCAGTTTACTGTTATTACTTTTTTGAACCGCGAGGTCTTTGACCTGTTCAATACGCTCCTGCTCCAACTCCAGCCATTGCACTCTGGGAGCCATTTTCTTTTTAAGCATGGTTTTAATCGCATTGGTACGCTCGGTTATAAGCGGGATAGTTTCCTGAAGTTGAGCAATACGATTACTATGCGCACTCATCTATGCTTGGTATTCTTTATACTTTTCGACTAATGCTTGTTTTTGAGAAAGATAGATGAGCCACTGCTGATCTAATTGTTGTTGATGCAGAAAGATATCGTTGTTATGAATATCAATAGTCTTATGCGTGTTATCGACTAACAGACGGTTTGTAAAATATTGATTCTTACCGTCGTCACTGACTGAATCATTGAGCAATGCAACCAAGGTTTCTAATCTGGCCTTATCCAGTTGCAAGCGCGTGCTTTCGGTTTTCAGTTGTTCCTGATCAGCAGCGGTTAAGGTATGATCCAGTGCCACTCAGGGTTGCCCTTGCTTGACGGTTTGGCCTTCTTTCACAAAAATATCCTTGACGACACCGGCCTCTAGAGGCTGAATAACTTTTGCCCGATCACTGGGAATCACTTTACCTTGGGCAACCGCCACTATATCGATCTTGCCCACCATCGCCCAAATAACCGCGAACACAAAGACAAACATAATCACCCACAGGATGATTCGGCCTAGAGGGGCTGGCGGTGTCTGATGCACTTCCAGTGCTGCAGGTAAAAATTCTTGTTCAGGATCAGGTGTTGCACCCAGTATATACTGTAGAGTTTTATTAATGATGGCTCTCCCTCAGGAAGACTGGCAGAGAAATCTTTCTGAATTCTGCGGTTGTCTTCGTGGTAACGGCCACCGGATTGGTGAGAATGTAGTTTTGCGTAATAGCCTTGGTGTTGTAACAATGAACTATGGCTACCCTCTTCAACCACCTCGCCTTGGTGCATCACTAAAATTCTGTCGGCATCTCTAACGGTGCTGAGGCGGTGAGCAATAATTATGACTGTGCGCCCCTTACAGATATACCGCATGTTTTGCTGGATAATATGTTCTGATTCGTAATCCAGCGCACTGGTGGCTTCATCAAGAATAAAAATTTTAGGATTGGTAATTAAGGCGCGGGCGATGGCAATACGCTGGCGTTGACCACCTGACAAGTTGCTGCCACGTTCACTTAATACCGTGTCATAGCCTTCACTTAATTCGAGAATAAAATCATGGGCACCGGACATTTTGGCGGCCTGCGTGATTTTTTCCATCGGTATAGAGGGGTCACTCAGCGCAATGTTTTCTCTCACACTTTTGCTAAATAAATAATTCTCTTGTAGCACAACACCGATATTGCGACGCAGCCATGCAGGCTCAACCATGGCCAAATCGACGCCATCCACTAATACACGGCCTGACTGCGGCACATACAGTCTTTGTACCAGTTTGGTGAGCGTACTTTTTCCAGAGCCCGATTGACCTACAATGCCAATAATTTCACCCGCATTCACATCCACACTGAGATTTTTTAAAATCTCTCTGCCTTCTGGCTGATAGCGGAAGGTGACCTTGTCAAATTTGATGGCTCCTTGAAGCTCAGGCAAAGAACCTCGACCCGGGTTAAAGGCCGGTTATGGTTGTGTATTGAGAATATCGCCCAAGCGCTCAACCGCAATTCGTGCTTGTTGAAAGTCTTGCCATAATTGAGACAAGCGCAAGATAGGTGCACTGATACGGCCCGCCAACATATTAAAAGCAATTAACTGACCGACACTAAGATGCCCTTCAATAACGAGCCTGGCGCCTATCCATAGGATTAATAAGGTCGTCAACTTACTGATAAATGACGTACTTTGACTGGCAATATTGCCAAGGTTGGTGGTTTTAAAACCCGCCTGCACATAGGCGGCAAGTTGTTCTTCCCAGCGGCGTTGGCTTTGTGGCTCTATGGCGCCCGCTTTTAAGGTTTCAACGCCATTGATCGATTCCACAAGAAACGCTTGATTCTGTGCCCCTCGCTGGAATTGCTCATCCAGATACTTGCGCAACGTCGGTGTGACAAATACCGCAATCAGTACATATAATGGAACTGACCCGGCAACAACTAGGGTTAATATCGGGCTGTAAAACCACATGACGGCAAAAAAGACCAAAGTGAAAAACAGGTCAATCACCAGCGTTAAACCTGAACCCGTAATAAAATTACGGATCGTATCGAGCTCTTTAACGCGTGCCGCGATATTACCAACCTGACGCATTTGAAAATACCCTAAGGGCAATCTCATCAGGTGATGAAATAACTTGGCGCCCAGTTCAACATCAATGCGATTAGTGGTATGAGAAAATACATAGGTTCTCAAGCCCGTTAACAGCACCTCGAAAAATGATACCGCTAACAAACCAATAGCCAATACATCCAGAGTGGTCAACCCTATATGCACTAAGACTTTATCCATCACCACCTGAAAAAACAGGGGCGTAATCAACGTAAACAGCTGTATAAAAAAGGAGGCAACCAGTACTTCAATCAGAAAACGTTTGTATTTAACCATTGCCGGGATAAACCAGCTGATATCAAACTTACGAATCTCATCCATGATACCGTTGCGTCGAGTGAGCAAGATAAGATTGCCGCTCCAAATATCTTGAAACTCTTCATGACTTAAGGCTTTAGGCTGACCTTCATCCGGCTGCTGAATCAAAATTTTGCTGGGGCTAACCTGGCCGATAATAAAATAGCGGCCGTCAACGTGTTTCCAATACAAGGCAGGCTGGTTGTTTCAAGGCGAGAAAGGTGACTTTCCATCTCGCGTGCCTTGAGCCCAATAGACTTAGCTGCTCGCAAAATATCATTCGTTGAGAACGATTTATCGCTTTGACCAAACTGGTGCTGGAGGCCTTCCGGGTTCGCGGGCATTTCAAATAAACGCGCCAACATTACCAAACAGGTGAGCCCCGTATCGATAGTATTACTGCTGTTTTCCTTAACGTCCAAAACTGACACCACCACTTCGCGTTTACGTTGAGACGTCATCATACAAGCAAAAAACAGCAAAAATCAATATAATTGGTAAAAAAATACCAAATAATTTAATTTTTGTTGAAAAAGTATTATGTCTAGTCGATCATATATCCTCCCCTACGGTGAAAAATCGTTAACAAATGGAGCTCTTACCCTAATGGAAAACAAAATTATAGGTTCAAAAAAAAACAAATACTCTTTATCCATCACAATTTTCCCGGGCAATACCGCTATTTAACACAATACTACGCCAAACAAGCCGATTGGCAAGTGTATGCGGTAGGGGAAAAAAGCTGTATTAAACGACAGCTTCATTTGGTACCTGAAAACATTACTATTCTGGGGTACGACCTTAAAAAGTCTCAGAAGGATTCCATCAGCCCTCGTTTACAACATTTTGCCAATCACGTAGATCGTGCCGCTGCCATAGAAAAGTTATTGATACGTCAACGCGCTAAAGGACTTAACCCGGATGTTATTCTGGCCCATCCCGGATGGGGAGAAGTATTGTATTTGCAAGAAATATTCCCTCATGCCAAGCTTATTTGCTATTTTGAATTTTTCTTTAGCACGCTAAAAAACAATATAAACTTTGATCCGGAATTTCCGTCAACTTACCAAAAACAGGTGAGTTTTCGTATGTCGAACACCGCCTGTCTATTGGCGTTGGATAGCTGTGATGTAGGTGTATCACCCACCTATTGGCAAAGGAGCAGCCAACCACAAGCGTTTCATACAAAAATAAAAGTCATCCATGATGGCATAGATACTACTACTGTTAAGCCGACAAAAGCCTCTCAAATAAACTTTAAGCAAAGCTCACAAGGCGATATTACCTTATCCAACAACGATGAAATCATTAGCTACTCAGTCAGAAATCTGGAGCCATCCAGAGGCTTTCATCGCTTTATGCGCGCCTTAACCAAATTACAAAAAATAAGGCCTCAAGCATGGTTTGTGATCGTTGGGGGAGACGAACAAAGCTATTCAAGTCGGCCTGAATCTGGCACATGGAAAGAAGCGATGCTATCTGAAGTGAAAGACCAATTGGATATGTCGAGAATTCTCTTTACCGGGAAAATACCCTACCCAACACTGCTAGATTTATTTTCGTTAACCAGCCTTCATGTATATTGGACAACATCGTTTGTTTTATCTTGGTCACTAATGGAAGCCATGGGCTGTAAAGCACCGATACTGGCATCTTCTACACCGCCCGTTAAAGAGGTCATTGATGATGGGGAAAATGGTATATTATTTGATTTTTTTGATGAGCAAGCACTGATCGACAAGTTCACACACCTACTCGCGTCAAAAACGTTACGCACCGCTATTGGAAACACGGCTCGGGAAACTATCAAGAAAAAGTATGACTACAGTACTATATGCCTACCAAAACACACCGAGTTAATTGACAATGTGTTATCTTAAAGCATTAATAATTTTTATAATGCAGCGACAACAAGAATACACAAAAAACCGGATAAAATAACTCATACCCGGCTTTGATATAACAACGTTGGGAATTTAAAACAGCAGTAATAAACCCCATACGAGATAAGCTGCGCTAACAAGTACTGTCACTCCCATCATTAACATCGGAGGAATGCCGAACTTTTCAGCGTAATCGCCAGTAATTTGCCAACCAGCAAGCACGGAATTCAATGCCGCAAAGAGTAACGTCACCGCCAAATAGACTTTAAATCCAGTATTAGCCAACAATGCCATTAAACGTTCATAAGCAAAACCACCGTCAACTAAATGGACGAGCAGCACAATACCGAAGATAACAAAAGTGGCATTACTGATACGTTGAAATGCCCATTGCTGAACACCGTTTTTGATTATACCCATACCAATACTCCCGCCAAAACACTTAAAATGATACCCACAACAATGGCAGTCCAAGAAATCATCTTGCCACCGGCAAAATCTTCAAAATAGCCAAAGTCCTGAATAATATGCTTAACCGTACCAGCACAGTAGTACCCAAAGGCGGTCAAAAGGCCCCAAGCAACAAATTGTGCAAGAAAGTGGGTTTCCAGAATGGAAGCCAGAATGGTGTAATTGTCTTTGCTCTGTAAAACATAGCAGAGTACAAACAGTAAAAAGCCTAAACCCACCCAACTAATCACTGCACAAACGCGGTGTAGGATTGAGGCAATGGCGGTTACCGGGAATCTCACTGTTCCCAAATCAAGGTTAACTGGTCTTTTATCGTTCATATCATACCTCCAGTGGTGATGAGGGTAATGTTGAGGCCAAAGTCATAGCAAGTGCCACGACTCCGACCCCGTTTTTTGTTGCTATTACCAACCAGTAATTTCTTTCAATGCAGAACCAACATCTGCCAAGCTGCGAACGGTTTTAACACCCGCATCTTCCAAGGCTGCAAATTTCTCATCTGCTGTACCTTTACCGCCAGAGATAATTGCTCCTGCATGACCCATACGCTTACCTGGAGGTGCGGTTACACCCGCGATGTAAGACACGACAGGTTTCGTCACATTTTCTTTAATGAATGCCGCTGCTTCTTCTTCCGAAGTGCCACCGATTTCACCGATCATGACAATCGCTTCAGTCTCAGGGTCTTCCTGGAACATAGTCAAAATATCGATGAAGTTTGAACCCGGGATTGGATCACCACCGATACCCACACAGGTGGATTGACCAAAGCCAGCATCCGTTGTTTGTTTCACGGCTTCATAAGTTAACGTACCGGAACGAGATACGATACCCACTTTACCAGGCAAGTGAATGTGGCCTGGCATAATACCAATCTTACATTCTCCTGGTGTAATCACACCCGGGCAGTTAGGGCCAATCATGCGTACGCCTTTTTTCTCAACGTATTCTTTAGCCACTAACATATCCAGCGTTGGAATACCTTCAGTAATGGTAATGATCAATTCAATACCAGCATCCGCCGCTTCAATGATCGAGTCTTTACAGAACGGTGCAGGCACATAAATAACGGTCGCTGTTGCACCTGTCGCGGCTACAGCTTCTTTAACCGTATTAAACACCGGCAAATCCAAGTGAGTGGTACCACCCTTACCTGGTGTTACACCACCAACCATTTGCGTACCATAGGCAATCGCCTGCTCAGAGTGGAAAGTACCGTTAGAACCGGTAAAACCCTGACAAATAACTTTCGTATCTTTGTTAATTAAAATAGACATTATTTGCCCTCCGCAGCAGCAACCACTTTTTCAGCTGCATCTGTTAATGATGTTGCACCCACCAAATTCAGTGTGCTCTCATCCAATAATTTTTTACCCGCATCCGCATTGGTGCCTTCAAGGCGAACAACCACAGGGACTTCAACACCCACTTCTTCAACAGCACCACTAATACCTTCAGCGATCATGTCACAACGCACGATACCACCAAAAATATTCACCAATACCGCTTTAACATTGCTGTCAGAAAGGATTAACTTAAACGCTTCAATAACACGCTCTTTAGTCGCGCCACCACCCACGTCTAGGAAGTTGGCTGGCTTACCACCGTGTAAGTTAACAATATCCATAGTACCCATGGCCAGACCTGCGCCATTGACCATGCAACCGACATTACCATCGAGAGCAACATAATTCAGCTCAAAAGAGGCAGCATGTGCTTCACGCTCATCTTCTTGTGATGGATCGTGCATCTCACGGATTTTTGGCTGGCGATACAACGCATTACTGTCGATATTGATCTTACCGTCTAAGCAGTGCAAGTTACCTTCTTCAGTAATCACCAATGGGTTAATTTCTAATAATGCGAAGTCGAAATCTTCAAACATTTTTGCAAGACCCAAGAAGATTTTAGTGAACTGCTTCACTTGTGCCGGATTCAAGCCTAACTGGAAAGCCAATTCACGACCTTGATAAGGTTGAGGACCCACTAATGGATCAATGATTGCTTTTAAGATTTTTTCTGGAGTCTCTTCAGCAACCTTCTCAATCTCAACACCACCTTCAGTCGATGCCATGAAAACGATACTGCGAGTAGCACGGTCAACAACCGCACCCAAATACAATTCTTGACCAATGTCAGTAAAAGACTCAACCAAAATACGGCTAACCGGTTGGCCGTTTTCATCTGTTTGGTAAGTCACCAAATTCTTACCTAACCAGTTTTCAGCAAATGCTTTAATTTCATCTTTTGAATCAACCAACTTCACACCGCCCGCTTTACCGCGACCACCGGCGTGAACCTGTGCTTTAACAACCCACTTATCACCACCGATAGTGTCGGCAGCTGCTACCGCTTCCTCAACTGTTGCTGCTGCAACACCTTTAGAAACAGGCAAACCGTATTCGGCAAACAATTGTTTAGCCTGATACTCATGCAAATTCATAGTTTTTTCCGTTAATTAATTTAAATGTTATGAAGTTGTTATCAAGGGGTCAGATTACTTGATTTAAATATAATCAAGTAATCTGACCCCTTGATACCAAACCCGGTTTACTTCTTACTTACGCTTTTTTCGATTCGGCATATGAATGGCATGCCCATGTACAGACAAGGCTGCTTCCTTCACTGCTTCGGAGAATGTTGGATGACCAAACACTGTCATACCGATATCTTCTGCGGTAGAACCAAATTCCATAGCAACGGCAACCTGCTGTACCAAATCTGCTGCATTAGGACCCACAATATGGCAACCCAAAACCCGATCAGATTTAGCATCGGCCAACATTTTTACCATTCCGTCTTGAGAATCAGCGGTAACTGCACGACCAATTGCCAAGAATGGGAATGTACCCACGTTGTAATCAATACCATCTGACTTTAGCTGCTCTTCAGTTTTACCAACCGAAGCTACTTCAGGATGGGTATAAATCACGTTTGGAATCAGGTCGTAGTTCATCATCGCTTTTTGGCCTGCGATACGCTCAGCAACGATAACACCTTCTTCTGAACCTTTATGCGCTAACATTGGACCACGCACGACATCACCAACTGCATATACACCGGAGACATTTGTCGCACAGTTTTCATCAACAAAGATAAAGCCGCGTTCATCCAAATTAACACCACTGTCATCTGCCAATAGGCCTTCCGTAAATGGTCGACGACCAACGCAGACAATCAGTTTATCGAATGTTTCTTTCTGCTCAGTGCCGTCTTTGTCGGTATAGGTGACTTCAACTTCATTGCCATTAATCTGGCTTCCAGTTACACGACAACTCAAACGAATATCCAAACCTTGCTTGGTCATAATTTTTTTCGTTTCTTTGGCAATTTGTTGATCCATCATACCGAGGAAATTATCCATAGCTTCAAGGCATACCACTTTGGAACCCAAACGCGACCAAACACTACCCAATTCCAAACCAATAACGCCCGCACCGATCACACCTAAGCGTTCAGGAATAGCCTGAAACTCAAGTGCACCAGTAGAATCGACAATAATATCGTTCTCTTCAGGATTAACAGGGGCCACAGGAATATTGACTGGTACAGAACCAGAGGCAAGAATAATATTCTCTGCTTCCAGCACAGACACGTTGCCATCTTTATCAGTTACTTCAACTTTTTTGCCTGCCAATAATTTTCCGTAACCAAAAACCGAGGTCACTTTATTCGCTTGGAACAAGCCAGTAATACCACCCGACATTTGCGCAACAATCTTCTCTTTACGCTTGATCATGGCCGGTACGTCAATTTTTAAATCACCAGTACTGATACCGTGGCTGTCAAAACCGTCGTGAGCATCGTGGTAACGATGAGAAGTATCCAACAAAGCCTTTGAAGGAATACAACCCACATTCAAACACGTACCACCGTTAACTACCTTGCCGTCTTTGTCACTCCATTTTTCAACACACGCTGTTTGCAAACCCAGTTGTGCTGCACGAATCGCAGCAACATACCCTGCAGGGCCAGAACCAATCACTACAACATCAAATTTCTCAGACATAATTAATTTCCAGTTAAATTTCTAACAAGAAGCGTGCAGGATCTTCCAGCAGCTCTTTAATTGTTACCAAAAACTGTACTGCTTCTTTACCATCAACCAAACGATGGTCATACGATAAAGCTAAGTACATCATAGGGCGAATCTCAACTTGGTCATTGACTGCCATTGGACGCTCCTGGATTTTATGCATACCCAGAATCGCGGTTTGCGGCAAATTCAAAATCGGTGTTGATAGCAAAGAGCCAAATACACCACCGTTGGTGATAGTGAAGGTGCCACCCGTCATTTCCTCAATACCCAGCTTGCCATCACGACCACGCAAACCAAAGTCACGAATCGTCGACTCGATAGTTGCTAGGCCCATACTCTCCGTATTGCGTAATACTGGCACGACCAAGCCTTTTTCCGTCGATACCGCAACACCCACATCGTGATAACCGTGATAAACCACATCATCACCGTCAATAGAGGCATTAATAGCAGGGAATTTTTTCAACGCTTCAACAGAAGCTTTCACAAAGAAGCCCATAAAACCAAGGCGTGTCCCATTATTGGACTTTTCAAAAAGGTCTTTGTATTTTTTACGCAACTCCATCACCGGACCCATGTCCACTTCGTTGAACGTGGTCAACATAGCCGTGGTTGATGTCGCTTCTAGTAAACGTTCAGCAATACGTTTACGCAAACGTGTCATCGGTACACGCTTCTCAACACGGTCACCTTGAGCCGCCATGGGTTCTACTGCTGGAGCCGTTTTTGGAGCCGGCGCTGGCGCAGCAGCAGGTGCTGCAGGCTTGTTGGCCGCCGCTTCAATATCTTCTTTAGTAATTAAACCATTTTTACCGGAACCCGCGACACCTGCCAGATCAACCCCTTTCTCTGCTGCCAGTTTACGGGCAGAAGGACTAGCGATGGCATCTTCGTTCGATTCAGCAACGGGCGCTGCTTCAGTGGCAGCGGGCGCGGCACTTGGAGCCGCAGCGCCTTCAACCACAGAAGCAATGACTTCATTGCTCTGGACCGTATCACCTTCGGCTTTAATAATATCGCCCAATAAACCATCGGCAGGGGCAACCACTTCCAACACCACTTTGTCCGTTTCAATTTCAACAATCAACTCATCACGAGCGACTGCTTCACCAGCACTTTTATGCCATGTGGCGATCGTACCGTCTTGAACAGACTCAGGAAAAGTCGGCGCCTTGATATCAACATTAGCACCCGCTGGGGCTGCTTTTGGTGCGTCAACTGTCTCTGGAGCGGCAACTGATGCTTCCGCTTCGCCTTCAATAACGGAGGCTAATACTTCGTTACTTAATACAGTTTCACCTTCAGCTTTTAGTATGTCACCCAAAACGCCATCGGCGGGCGCAACCACTTCCAACACCACTTTGTCCGTTTCAATTTCAACTAACAGCTCGTCACGAGAGACTGACTCACCCGCTTGCTTATGCCATGTTGCAACCACACCATCCTGTACGGATTCAGGGAAAGTAGGTGCCTTAATTTCGTTTGCCATTCGTATGATTCCTGTAACTAGTCAATCAATAAAAATTTTGTTATTCGCTTACTGTCAACGCATCACTAATGAGTTGATTCTGTTCCTCAAGATGCAATGACATATAACCACATGCCGGTGCAGCAGAAGAGATACGTCCAACGTAACCCACTTCCAGACCCGGATGCGTATCTTCCAGCGCATCCGCCAAACGATGTTTGATCTGACGAAATGCCCCTTGGTTACGCGGCTCTTCCTGACACCACACCACCTCTTTAGCTGCATTAAATGGAGCCAATGCCGCAATAAACTCAGCTTTCGGGAATGGGTATAGCTGTTCCAAACGTACCAATGCCACATCGTCTTGCCCGGATTCTGTACGTGCTTCCAACAGATGGTAGTAAACCTTACCACTACACACGACAATTTTTTTCACCTTTTCAGGAGATACGCCAGAGTCGGTTAATACATTGTGGAATTTACCTGCTGATAGTTCTTCCAGTGTTGACGTTGCCAACGGATGACGCAGAATCCACTTGGGACTCATAATCACCAATGGGCGACGCATGGGCCGCAACACTTGACGGCGCAGAATATGGAAAATCTGAGCAGGTGTCGTTGGAATACAAACCTGAATATTGTGTTCAGCACACAATTGTAAAAAGCGTTCGAGACGCGCTGAGGAGTGTTCGGGACCCTGACCTTCATAACCATGTGGTAAGAGCATGGTCAAACCACATAAACGACCCCACTTATGCTCACCACTGGTAATAAATTGATCGATAACAACCTGAGCACCATTAGCAAAATCACCAAATTGTGCTTCCCAAATCACCAGCCCATCGGGTTTTGTGGTTGCATAACCATATTCAAAAGCTAACACCGCTTCTTCTGACAAGAAGGAGTCATAAATATCAAAGTTGCGCTGCCCCTCAAACAAGTTCGCTAAGGGAACATAAGGTACCGCATCTTTTTGGCTATGCACCACCGCATGACGATGCGAGAAGGTACCACGACCCACATCCTGACCGGTAATACGAACATCAGCATTCTGCTCTATCAATGTGGCATAAGCCAATGTTTCTGCCATACCCCAGTTAATGGGCATCGCACCAGCTGCCATTTGTTTACGGTCTTCATAAATTTTATTCACTTGACGCTGCACCTGAACACCGTCAGGAATGGTACACATCTTCTGCGCGATATCCTGAAGCTCCTTCAACGGATAGCTGGTATCACCTTCAGCGTCCCAATCATGTCCTAGATAAGGCGCCCAATCAACAAACATACTGGAATCAGGCTCACTCACCAAACCGTCAGCCACATGATCACCACGATCCAGAGAAGCACGATAACCTTTCTCCATCTCATCAGCTTCCTGTTGGCTTAGTACACCCTCCGCTACCAGTTGTGCTGCATACTGAGTACGTGTCGTCTTGAGCTTTTTAATCACCTGATACATTAACGGCTGTGTAGACGACGGTTCATCGGTTTCATTGTGACCGCGACGGCGGTAACACACCAGATCAATCACCACATCTTTGTTGAATTCGTGTCGATAATCAGCGGCCAATTGTGCCGCAAAAACCACCGCTTCAGGATCATCACCGTTCACATGCAGAACCGGTGCGCCAACAAATTTAGCCACATCAGTACAATAATGCGTAGAGCGCGCATCTTCGGGGTGACTGGTAGTAAAGCCCACCTGATTATTAATCACAATATGAATCGTGCCACCTGTTTTATAGGCGCGGGTTTGTGACATCTGGAACGTTTCAAAAACAACGCCCTGTCCAGCAAAGGCCGCATCACCATGAATGGAAACCGGAACCACCATGGAACCATCAGTATCATGGCGACGATCCTGACGGGCACGCACAGAGCCTTCCACCACTGGAGAGACAATTTCCAAATGAGACGGATTAAAAGCCATCGCCATGTGTATTTCACCGCCGGGCGTCATGACATTCGATGAAAAACCCTGATGATATTTTACGTCACCGGAAGTATCGACCAGCTTCTTACCCTCAAATTCATCAAACAAATCAGCTGGGCTTTTACCAAATATATTCACCAGTGTATTTAAACGACCACGGTGAGCCATACCCAGTACTAGTTCTTTAGCACCATAGGTACCGACACGTTTAATAATGGCGTCCAACATGGGAATAAAACACTCGCCCCCTTCCAGACCAAAACGCTTGGTGCCAGGGTACTTACTATCGAGGTGTTTTTCCAAACCCTCAGCAGCGGTCAAACGCTCAAGAATAGAACGCTTGGTGTCCTTGGCATAAGAAGGACGACCACGTGCACTTTCCATACGTTGCTGCAGCCACTTCAGCTCTTTAAGCTCAGTAATATGAGTAAACTCAGCACCAATCGCTCCACAATAGGTGGCTTCCAGCTCAGCAATAATTTCCTTGAGTGGCGCATTGTCTTTACCAAAAAACAGATCGCCTGTCGAAAATACTGTATCCAGATCAGCTGGTGTTAAACCGTGGTAATGTAAATCAAGATGCTCTAGAGAATTGGGTTTGGAAAGATTTAGAGGGTCGACCTTGGCTTTGAGATGACCACCACGACGATAATGCTGAATTAATTGTGCCACGTGAATTTGCAAGGCATGTTCAGCATCCTGAGCGGATGTACTCGCCACACCACTACCGCCTGTCCTCACGGGACCTGATTGAGCCAGTAGACGGAACTGTTCCTGAATGGTTGAGTGCGGGGTATCCTGCACACTGCTAGAGTCGTTAATACGTGGCAGTTGATCAAAATAATCACGCCACTCATCCGGAATACTACCGGGATCGTATAAATAGGTATCGTACAGCTCTTCGACATAGGCTGCATTACCACCGGAAATATGGCCGGTACTCCATAGCTGTTCCATAGAATTATCTTGCATTACTAACACCATGCATTACAAACTCACTGACTGAGGGATGATGCGACCGAAATCTTCATCACCAACCATTATTCACAAGAAAGCCAGTAGCTGACACAGCTACCGGCTTTTCAAACATTTATTTATTGCCTGTTACAGCAACATACTTCTGATATGACCAATCGCCTTTGTTGGGTTCAAACCCTTGGGACAAACAGACACACAGTTCTGAATACCGTGGCAACGGAAAACACTAAACGGGTCACGTAGATTATCAAGGCGCTCTTCCGTCTTAGTATCACGACTATCGGCCAAAAAGCGATAGGATTGTAACAAACCTGCCGGACCAATAAACTTATCCGGATTCCACCAGAAAGACGGGCAACTGGTTGAACAACAGGCACATAAAATACATTCGTATAAACCATCCAGCTTTTCACGCTCTTCAGGTGATTGCAAGCGTTCAATACCTTCGGCGGCAATCTCGTTTTGCAAGAATGGTTCGATCTTGCGGTACTGCGCATAAAACTGGCTCATATCGATCACAAGATCACGAATCACAGGCAAACCCGGCAAAGGACGCAGAATTAGCGTATTATCTTTCACACACTCCGATAACGGCGTAATACAGGCCAACCCATTTTTACCGTTAATATTCATGCCATCAGAACCACAAACACCTTCACGGCACGAACGACGAAATACCAAACTGCTATCTTCAGCTTTTAGCATTTCCAAAACATCCAGCACCATAAAATCACGACCATTGGTTTCAATCTCATAGGATTGCATACTAGGGACTTGGTCAGTTTCAGGGTTGTAACGGTAAATTTCTACTTTTAACATCTCACCTCTCCTCGCTTAATACGTACGAGCTTTTGGTTCAAACATATCTACAGTATTCGGGTTAAAGTTAACCTCACGCTTGGTTACTGTTTTTGACTCCGGGAAGTATAACGTGTGGCATAACCAATTTTCGTCATCACGCTCTTGAAAATCTTCACGAGCATGCGCACCGCGTGATTCTGTTCGCACTTCAGCCGGAATTGCTGTTGCTTCTGCGACTTCGAGTAAGTTTTGCAACTCAAGCGCTTCAATACGTGCCGTATTGAAGGTATCACTTTTATCTTCAAACGTCACATTAGATATACGTTCACGAAGGTCAATCAGTTTCTTCACACCCTCTTCCATATAGTCTCCACGACGGAAGACACCAAAGTGATTCTGCATTACTTGTTGTAACTCATGGCGCAATACAGAGGCTTTTTCACCACCGGTATTATTATTCACGCGCTGTAACGTTGCCATAGCAGCTTCAATATCCGATTCAGAAGCATCACGGTGCTCAATGCCTTCTTTCAACGCCTTCTCAATAAACAAGCCTGAAGCACGACCAAAAACGATCAAATCCAGTAGCGAGTTACCACCCAAACGGTTGGCGCCATGCACGGATACGCAGGCGGCTTCACCACAAGCATAAAAGCCTTCGATCACTTTATCTTTACCATCAACCTGCGTTAATGCCTGACCATCCACATTGGTTGGAATACCTCCCATCATGTAATGGCAGGTCGGAATAACAGGAATAGGTACTTTTACAGGGTCAGCACCTGCAAAGGTACGTGACAGTTCCAAAATACCCGGCAAACGCTGGTTGAGCGTTTCCTCACCCAAGTGATCCAGCTTCAAGTGTACGTGGTCACCATTTTCACCACAACCACGACCTTCAAGAATCTCTATCACCATTGAGCGGGCAACCACATCACGCCCGGCCAAATCTTTTGCATTAGGCGCATAACGCTCCATAAAACGTTCGCCATCTTTATTAATCAGGTAACCACCTTCACCACGGCAACCCTCGGTTACTAATACACCAGCACCATGAATACCCGTCGGATGAAATTGCCACATTTCCATGTCCTGCATGGGGTAACCCGCACGCAATGCCATACCAATACCATCACCGGTATTAATGTGAGCATTCGTCGTTGAAGCATAAATACGACCCGCACCACCGGTAGCAAAGACAGTGGCCTTCGATTTAACGTGAATGACTTCACCGTCTTCAATATTGATCGCAATAACACCAGTGACAACACCGTCCTGATTTTTTACCAAATCAACGGCAAACCACTCATTATAAAAAACGGTATTATTTTTAACATTACCTTGATAAAGCGCATGCAACAAAGCATGACCTGTACGGTCTGCTGCAGCACAAGTACGCGCAGCCTGACCACCCTTACCAAAGTCTTTAGACTGACCACCAAAAGGACGTTGATAAATACGCCCCTCTGCCGTACGTGAAAAAGGTAGACCCATATGTTCCATTTCAAACACGGCTTCTGGACCCACCGAACACATATATTCAATGGCATCCTGATCACCAATGTAATCAGAACCCTTTACGGTATCGTACATATGCCAACGCCAGTCATCGTTGGGATCTGAACTGGCAATGGAACAAGTGATGCCCCCTTGCGCAGATACCGTGTGAGAACGGGTCGGGAAAACTTTAGTAACCACCGCCGTTTTAAAACCCGATTGTGCCATTTGTAATGCGGCACGCATACCCGCACCACCACCGCCAACGACGATACCATCAAAAGACACTGTTTTAATATCAGCCATGGGACCAACTCCAAGCTAAAAGCAATAATAATGATGAATAGTTTGAAACCTGATCGATATCATCAAATTTCATAAAACATGTACGCCCGCAAGCATTAAGACGATCACTGGCAAACTGAGACACCACACCTGTACAAAATACAACCAAATGCGCTTTAAAAAACATTACCAAATAGTACTAAAGATAGACAAGATCGGTAATAATTACCAATTGACCCAAAAAAATAACGGGCGGGATTATAGATAGAGGAGGCATAAAATACAAATAAAATGGCACAAAATTCCTTTATTTTTCAACTATCTCCTTCAAAAAAACGAATTTTGTTTATTTTTTAATCGCACCAAAAAAAAAACATTCTTTATAAATACGCTTCACGATAGTGCATAAAAAAATTAAAACAAAAATACGCCATTATTTTCTACAAATCCATAAAAAAAAGCGCTAATATGTTTTTCTAAGCTACAAAAGCCGCACAAAACAGTGATTTAGTTATATGTAATCGTATCGGCAGTAAACGCCGTAAATCATTGCAATAAATGCAAAATCGCAGACGTCATCTATACTATTTAGAACGTTTTCGAATTATCACTGTCGTTTCTTGTATGGTGATTTATTGATTAAATCTTTCTCTAATTAAAGCCCTGCGGCATATCTTTTTTACTGGATAACAGGAGATCTTATGAGTAACAAAAAAGCACAACTCACTATAGACGGTCACGATAAAACCATCGAACTTCCCATACTGTCTGGCGTCACAGGGCCAGACGTTATTGACGTTCGCAGTTTAGTAGCTGAAGGTTACTTTACGTTTGATCCCGGTTTTATGTCGACTGCCTCGTGTGAATCAGCCATTACCTATATCGACGGCGGTAAAGGGGTATTGCTACATCGCGGTTATCCTATTGAACAGCTGGCTGAAAACTCCAACTTTTTGGAGACCTGTTATTTATTACTCAATAGTGAATTACCCACCCAAGAACAATACGACGACTTTGAATATGACATCACTATGCACACCATGGTTGATGAAGGCATTGCGCGTATGTTTCGTGGCTTCCACCACGACGCTCATCCCATGGCAATGATGTGTGGTGCGGTGGGAGGCTTATCGGCTTTCTACCATGATGCATTGGATATCACCAACCCGGAACACCGCAAGTTATCCGCACACCGTTTAATTGCAAAAGTCCCTACACTGGCGGCGATGTGTTATAAACACCATACTGGTCAACCGTTTATGTACCCTAAAAACCACCTGGCCTATGCAGAAAACTTTTTACATATGATGTTTGGTACGCCTTGTGCCGAGCCCAATGTTAACCCAGTACTGGCACGCGCTATGGATAAGATCTTCTTGTTGCATGCCGACCACGAACAAAATGCGTCGACTTCAACCGTACGTCTGGCTGGATCCTCCAGCGCGAACCCGTTCGCCTGTATTGCCTCTGGCATTACCGCACTGTGGGGACCTGCGCACGGTGGCGCCAACGAAGCCGTGCTGACGATGCTGGCAGAAATTGGTGATGTCAGCCGTATTGATGAGTTTGTCGCCAAAGCCAAAGATAAAAGCGACCCCTTCCGCCTAATGGGTTTCGGTCACCGGGTGTATAAAAACTTCGATCCACGTGCTCGCGTTATGAAAGCCACCTGTGATGAAGTTCTGGCCGAAATGGGACTCGAAGATGATCCACTATTAGCGATCGCCAAACGACTAGAACAAATTGCATTAGAAGATGAATACTTTATCGAACGTAAACTGTACCCTAATGTGGATTTCTACTCGGGCATTATTATGAAAGCGATTGGTATTCCAACGGATATGTTTACCGTGATCTTTGCAACAGGTCGTACCGTTGGCTGGATTGCTCACTGGGCAGAAATGATTAGTGGCAGTTACAAGATTGGACGCCCACGTCAATTATATACCGGAGAAACTGCTCGCGATTATCAAGCAATGAGTGAGCGTTAAATCACACAAACTCGTCGGGGCATATGATTCAATATGCCACGGATTATGTAGTCCTTTGCCACAATACGTTCCAATAAACACTATCCGCAGCAGCTACTATCGTCACAACATTTGCTACTGCCTGTCCATAAATCTTGCGCTGTCGCTTGACGCACATCCACTACTTCCAAAGCAAAGTCCAATGTTTTACCCGCAAAGGTATGGTTAGTATCACACTCAATGGTAAAACGACCGGGCTTGATGATCGTAACCTGACGTTGACCCTGATCGGTATTTAATAGCGCCACCATGCCAGCACGCCATTTTGGATTTTTAATACCTGCAGGATGTTCCAATTGCTTGATAGAAAAACGTTGCTGTTGCCCAGCCATACGCTTGCCGTACGCTTCATCGGGCGATAGGGTTACCTGCAAACACTCGCCTTTACGTTTGCCGATAAGCGCTTTCTCAACACCCGGCAACATCGCATGATGACCGTGAACATACCGCATGGGGCTGCCTTTTCTACTATTTTCAAGCGTTTTACCACACTCGGTAATCACATAATGAAAATCCACCCTCATATTGTTGCCAACTTCCATAAAATGTTGTCCTCTTACAAAAATGACCAGTATGCCGATACGGATTTTTTTTCGCAATAGCACCGGGATTAGGAAACCTTCGTTGAAATTCGCTTCTCACATGCGCGTGAATAATCAATCATCATCCTGCAAGGGTATTGTATATTTACCGGAATCTAGACCAGACAGTCTCGCATCGATACTGGATTTTTCTAGGCTGGATAGAACGATGGATGCGTTATCCGGACAAAATATATGGCTATTTTAGGCGTAATCAAATTTTATTTTCCCCAGAATACGACCACTATCATTAATGCAATCAAGTTCATGTTGGACTGGCAGGAATAGCATAATAGAAAACCTCTCTGTAACACCTCTGTTTTATATGTCTAACCGCTAATCCATCGGTGGAAAATTTTCATCGCGCTGCTGAGCATTAGCATGTGCCAACGCTTGTCCGGCAGGAGTTATTGAGAACGCGACGGGGATATTATCCCACCACTCTTGCAGCATACGTAAGTGCGGCCTCTGACTCCATGCCTTCATAAACGAATGCGCAATACGCTCTTTTAAACCCTGATCGTGAGTGTAAAGATCGTAGATAGTATTAATCTCGGCTACCTGATCTTCTGTTAACCTGACAGGTACCAACACCGTCGAGCCATCTTGCCAAACCCGCTGTTGTATTGATAGAGAATCAATGCTCGCCTTATCGGGCACAGGGATTCTGACATAGCCATCATTTAAGCGATGCTTGACCAATAAGCCACGGGGTAACGTATTCGTCTTCAGTATATCAATGGCCTCGCGGTAACTTGCTGAGTCCTGCTCCATACCGATATCTGTATAACCGGAACAAACCACTACATAATACCGCTGTGCTTTTTGTCGGGGCGTCTCAACCGAATGTATGTTCACCGCCCCCAAAGTATCCAGATGCTTGAGCCACTCATCACCGAGAGGCAACGGCCCATAGAACAGGATGCCAAATAACTGATTCCACACATCTAAACCATGCTCAATATCACCCACAATAGGCTTAACACTCTGTACGGCTTGAGCAACCGTTAAACCCCGTAGCGCGTCATCAGACATCGTATTTACCCTTTCCACAAGGCACCCATGAAAACGCCACTTTGCACAGACTCATGCGCCAACACTATGTTTGGCAACAGCAAACCGATAAATAATACATAAAAGTAATCGATTGTTTTCATACATGCTCCGTTCAATAGTCTCTATAAGTTCCCGTGATGTCTTACAACGAACATAAAACACCGCCTATTCTGGGGACTTTACGTCCAGAAGCAAGAAAGTTACCTTTCTCATAAAGTTTATCTAAAAATTCAATATACTCTGGAATGAGCTTATCGACTTCAGATAAATTTACTTTGTATTCAATTGATACTACAAACATTCAATTTTCCTATTCATATAACACGTGCTCCGCAGCACATTCGTAATTGTAAATTTTGCGTTAGCGTAGCGGTTAAGCGTAATCGCTTGTTAGCGTATTTTTTAGTCATGATTTCTTTTGGCTTTTAAAACAATGAAGCTACGAGAAACAAAAACACCACTAAACGCACCATAAGCGAAACTGACCAAAGCTAAAAAAATAAAACTATCTATAAAAATTAACTCTCCCGCTATTGAATAGCCAACAAAATATCGAGTGAAAAATATAGCCATCATAAAAAACAAAGGCGCCCAGCTTCCTGGGACAACGAATTTTTTAGTTTGAGGCAAATAAATTACTGATTTAGGAAAGCCCAGATATATACCTATCAAAGTAGCCACGATCAAACCTATAGCCCACATTAATATTGCTGCTATTTTAATAGCGAAAACAGAATACACGCCGAAGAGTGAGAAAAAAATCATTGCCACAGGCAAAATTAATACTGCCTTATCTGTAAGTTCACGTTGCTTAGCTTGTATAAAGCCGACAACCAGCAAAGCTAAGAAAACAAAGAAAACCCATTTGGGTGTATTGTTTATAATTTCAAACACGTGTTTATTCCTATAATATTATGCTAACGAATCTGTAGAAAAACACATTGTTTCCGGACTTGTCCACAGCTCTTTTTATTCATTTATTGTTGATGTCCATTTAACCACAACCGTTTGACATAATCACCCATTATCAGAAGTGTAAAAACTAGAATGTGGATATCTCTGTGATTAAGCAGCTATCTTTCCATAATTAGCTATCTTCTCAATATTATGCACTAAACAGTATAATTGCCATTGTCCTTGCACCTTCTTTTTACCCCTTAATGAGAAACGATTTAACCGTTTATTACTTTCAATATTACCAAACACTGGTTCAACAACCGACATGCGATGCGCATAAATCACTTTACCTTCTCGACTATCCACTCGCTTCTTCATCCAATCTGTTGCATTAGTATGAACAGAGAAAGTTTTAGAGCCTTGTCGCCCATGACCTTCCCGCGTGTCAGCAGATGATGGGTTTCGCATGCACTCATGTTTACGTGGACAATGGCGGCAATCCGTTAGCTTGCCCTCAAAGTATAACTGCACTCGACCCGGACCTTGTGCGTATTCATGCTTTAACAACATCGCATTACCTGCAGGACAGCGACAGGTTTTCTTTTTAAAGTTAAACGTAAATTCACGAGCCGGTATCACTTCTTTTACACCCACCGCCTTGTCTTGATGGCGTTTGCCATGTTTCGCTTTTTGTGTGTTAAATTTAGGATCTCGTGAACGGAATTGATTGTCGGCTATGTAGGCGTTGATGTTATTTTTTTGTAAGTAATCATCATTAGCAGCACTCGAAAACCCGGTATCCGCTGTCACAATTACTTGCTCCTGTAGAATGTCATCACTTAGTCCTAATCGATGATAGCGATCATTGATTGTTTCTAATACAGGCTGTAAAACATGTTGTTCTTGGCTGGCCCCAAAGGTTTGAGCATCAATAATAATCTGATGTTTTTTATACACAGTGGCTACACCGTTGTAACCCTGAATCGTTCCTTTACTGGTATGCATCTTTGCGGATTAGTTATCGGTGATATTACTCTTTATCTCCTGATTTCTCTTCCCAACACCCATCCTTGGCTCGTGGGTCTTTAGGAATTGATCTATTTTGTTAAAATGTTTCTCCAGTGTTTTCGCCTCCTTGGCCAATCGCTTTTTATCTTCGCTTTCAGCAGGGCGTCGACCATCCAGTTTTTTATGTTCTCGCAAACATTGTTGGATACGTTTACGCAGTTTTTTCTGTTTTTGTGCCAACTCTTTACAGGTACCAGAATGCCCCTTCGATGCATCGGATGGCATTTTGCAGCCATCAATCGCAAAAGTTCGTTACCTAATAGACATTGTTGCTCACAAACCAGTAATACCTGCTCAAACACAGATTCAATAGCATCAGGGTAGTTGCTCACAAAATTTGAGATACTCGTAAAATGAGGAACCGAATCACATGACAGCGCTTTGAAAATAATATTGTTCTCACATTGCCACTGAATATCTCGGCTAGAGGTCATGCCTTTTGAGTAAGCAAATAAAATGATCTTTAAAAGAATGGCTGGATCGTACGCTGAACGACCACCTTCATCATTGGCATATTGATCATAAAAGGCTGACAAATTAATGTGATGATCAATCAGATGATGGAGTGTATATTCAAAGGTCTTGGGCTGTAGTTGCTTCTCAAAGTTAATGACAACCATTGCGTCTTGCTGATAATTATACTTTTTAAAGTTAGGCATAATCGTGTCCTCAGTGAGAACAAAATCATACTAAAAAATTAGCAATTGAGGGAGTTTTTCTTCAGCTTGAACGCCTTGCTAAGCGGCGGAAAAAGCGATATCTTTGATTGTCCCGCGTAGGTGGCGTAGCCGCCGGAGCAGACTTGACCAATTTGTTATACGCAGTTACAATTTGTACATATTTTTGTACATGTACAGGTTTAAGAAGATGGAAAGCATAAGCTATACCGCAGCTAGAAGCAAGCTTGCCAAAACAATGGAGCAGGTTTGTGAAGATCATGCCCCAATTGCTATTACTCGTAAAGGTGAAGGTGCCGTAGTAATGATGTCTATGGATGATTACCAAGCGCTTGAAGAAACGGCTTACCTTTTGAGCAGCCCGAAAAATACTAGGCGTCTTATAGAGTCGATTGCTGAACTGGAAGATGACAGAGGACAAGAAAAGGAATTGCTTGAGTGAAACTAATTTTTGCACAAAAGGCATGGGAAGATTACCTATACTGGCAAAAAACAGATAAAAAAGCGCTTAACAGAATTAATGCCCTCATTAAGGATATTAAGCGAAATCCGTTTGAAGGTATAGGAAAGCCGGAACGGTTAAAGCATGCGCTTTCCGGTTATTGGTCGCGCAGAATTAACGATGAACATAGAATTGTTTATAAGATTCACCAAGACTCCCTTCTCATTGCTCAATTAAGATATCACTACTAGGTTATTAGCGTACAACAGCATGATAAAAAGGAATTCTTCCCATTTATCAATATTATCGAGAATCTATTGGTTTTTTTGGACGGCGATAAATTCAATAGGATATCCCTTTGATTTTTATATACAATTTCTACTTTTTAAAATACAGTGAAGTGTTCAGTGGGAATAATTCCCGCTTATTGAGTCAATATGCTACTGTGAGTTTTTCTTGTCAACACTATAAAAAGGATTTTATATGTCTGCTTATCCATGGCTAGATGCAACAATGATTGACTGCTGATTAGCTAATATACATCACAAACCGTTCAAAAAACAACCACCTGTTAACTTATAAAGCCTTATTATGTTGACAGCGATTTCTATGCGTTTACAATCGTGCCCGTATTAGAGATTCCCTTCTACACTGCATAATCACCGTTATGAGATATTCGCTACGTTATATTGAAGAGCTGTTTAACCTACCCTTTGCGGAATTGATGGCCTTGGTCGATAAGCAACGGTTATCAAACCCGATGTGGAACCAAGTGCAGTTAAATGCAGCACTGTCCATTAAAACCGGTGCTTGCCCAGAAGACTGTACTTTCTGCCCACAATCAACTCACTATAAAACCTTTGTCGAACGTGAAGCCATGCTCGCGCCCGAACAAATCGTCCCCGTGGCTCAACAAGCGTATGATGAAGGTGCTATTGAATTTTGTCTAGGTACGGCTTGGCGACGCGTCCCGTATAATCGTCAATTTGATCGCGTTATCGAGATTGTGGATGCGGTAAAAAGTGTGGGTATTGAAGCTTGCTGCAGTATGGGTTCGGTAACGTATGAGCAGGCGGTGAAGCTAAAACAAGCGGGTGTGAGCCACTTTAATCATAACTTTGACACTTCACCCGAGTATTACAGCAATGTTATTACCACGCGCCCGTATTCGGAGCGTGTTGAATCGGTTGAAAATATTCAAGCGTCCGGTTTAGGGCTTTCTTGTGGGGGTATTATTGGCATGGGAGAGTCCGTACGCGATCGCATGCGCTTACTCCAAGAGATTGCCAACCTCGATGAGCACCCTGATATCGTACCACTCAATGCTTTTGTTGCCGTCGATGGTACACCACTGGCAAAACATCCATTCATTGATGCTCACGAGTATACTCGTGTTATTGCAGTGGCAAGATTACTGATGCCACATTCCATTATCTCTCTGGCGGCTGGCGTGATGCAAATGACAGAAGAGATGAAAAAGCTGTCGTTTACCGCCGGTGCAAACGGCGCCTACATCGGCAAAAAAATTCTGCAAACAGAAACCGCATCCGTCGAGTCCATCAAAAAAATTATCTTTGAACTAGGCATGACGGTTAAACCTCAACCTCAGAAGTACGCAGCATGATAAAAATATTAATTACCGCCCACGATACCGAAGTAGGTAAAACCAGAACCACAGCAGCCCTTGCTCGTGCATTGACCGATCAAGGTAAGACCGTTGAGGTTGTGAAAGCAGTTCAATCTGGGGTACCGCATGGCGAGCCGGGTGATGCGGAATGGGTTTTGTCGAATGTGACACCGTCAGACCGCATTTCAGCCAGAACCCTATTTAATTTCGAGACGCCACTTGCCCCAGTGCAGGCCGCCGATATTGAAAAAGCACCCTTGCGTTTTGACGAAGTGTTAAACGCACTGCGAGACTTACCTGAAGATAAAGATATCCAGTTGATTGAAGGGGCTGGTGGTATCGCTGTGCCGCTAGAGCATTCGGGCAAAGACTATGCTGATTTAGCAAAGGAACTAGATGTCGATTTTATCGTTGTCGTTATCCGCAATCGAATGGGCGCGATTAATCAGGCGCGCATTACCCTAAACTATGCGCCAGAGTCGATTCCAGCAGGCATCATTTTTAATGATCTTGCCGCCGATGAAAGCCAAATAGTGACGGATTCACATTATGAAACGCTGAATAAATTAGGCATTGATATCTGGGGTCATATTCAACACGGCTCTGTTGATATTGTGCATTTACATCCTTTCTATGCCGCAAAAGACTGAAGACACTCATGGACAACATTGTAGAATACGACAAAGCGCATATCTGGCATCCATATACCTCTGCCACAAAACCCTTGCCTTGCTATCCTGTAACACGCGCAGAAGGCGTGTATATTGAGTTAGAGGATGGCCGCACACTCTTAGAAGGCATGAGTAGCTGGTGGTGCGCCATTCACGGTTACAATCACCCGGTTCTCAATGATGCGGTTAAACATCAGGTCGATGATATGTCGCACATTATGTTTGGCGGCATCACACACAGACCTGCGGTCACACTGGCCAAACGCCTGATTGACATCACCCCTGAACCCTTACAGCACATTTTCTATACCGATTCGGGTTCTGTCGCCGTCGAAGTAGCAATGAAAATGGCGCTGCAATATTGGTACTCCCAAAAACAGTCCAGACCAACATTCATTAGCCTAAGTAAGGGTTATCACGGTGACACTTGGAACGCCATGTCGGTGTGTGATCCAGTGACGGGCATGCATCATATTTTTGGTACCTTTCTCCCGAAACAAACATTCATCAACCCACCACAAACCACATTTGGTGGAGAGTGGAACCCTGCGGATATGGATGAACTAAAGCAGGTGCTTAAAGAGGATGCCAGTAGTATTGCGGCGATTATTCTGGAACCTATCGTGCAAGGTGCTGGCGGTATGCGTTTCTACCACCCACATTATTTGCGCGAAGTGAGAGCCCTTTGCGACCAGTATGGCATCTTATTGATTGCCGACGAAATTGCCACGGGCTTTGGTCGTACCGGCAAATTATTTGCCTGTGAACATGCCGACGTCGCGCCAGACATTATGTGTCTGGGTAAAGGTATCACTGGGGGTTACGTCAGTTTTGCGGCCACCTTAGCCACCACCCATATCGCGCATACCATTTCGAATGGTGAACCGGGCGTGTTTATGCATGGGCCAACCTTTATGGGCAATCCTTTGGCCTGCTCTGTGGCCAATGCCAGCCTTGATGTACTCTTTGGACAAGACTGGCAAGGGGAAGTCAATCGAATTGCGCAAGCGCTGACGGAAGGCTTAGCCAGTGCCAAACAGATTAAAGGCGTGGCGGATGTTCGCGTACTCGGTGCTATCGGTGTGATAGAGATGGTAGACACGGTTAACGTTGCCGATGTGCAAAAACAATTCGTAGAATTGGGTGTGTGGGTGCGTCCTTTTGGCAAACTGGTCTATGTGATGCCTTCGTATATCATGAGCAATGAAGAGATTGCCACATTAACAGCAGCAATGAAGACGGTAGTGAAATCAATCCCTATTGAATAGCCATAAGCCCTAAATTGAATAATCGTCAGTCATGAAAAGATATCAAGATGAATTAGAACAACTCAAAAAGGCGCAAAATTTACGTGCCCTGCCAACCAATTTATCGGCAGATCTGGTAAATTTATCGTCTAACGATTATCTATCGCTAAATGATGCGACCGATATTCAACAGGCCTTCAAGGAAACACCCGCGTTCAGAGATTTATCCTTTAGCGCCTCTTCCACACGCTTGCTGACAGGCAATATCGACCAATACGCTAAGCTTGAACATCAACTCGCGTCACTCTTCGGTACAGCAGCGGCCTTAGTATTCAACAGTGGCTACCACGCCAACATGGGTATTCTGCCTGCATTGACAGGGAAAAACGATCTCATCATTGCTGATAAAGAAGTCCACGCAAGCATCATTGATGCCATGCAACTGGGCAAAGCAGCTGTGCGTCGCTATAAGCATATGGACTTACAACATCTCGAAACCATACTCGAAGATACGCGAGACCAATACGATCAAGTATTTATTGTGACGGAAAGTATTTTCTCGATGGACGGTCTGACACCCGACTTACATAAACTCATCGCGATCAAAGAAAAGCATGATGCTTTTCTTTACTTGGACGAAGCCCATGCCTTTGGTGTGTACGGCGAAAAAGGCTTAGGCAAAGCAGAAGAAAAAGGCGTGATTGACAAGATTGATTTCATCGTCGGCACCTTTGGTAAATCGCTGGCGTCACTCGGTGCCTTTGCGGTGTGTAACCACATATGTAGGCAGTATTTGGTCAACAAATCCCGTAGCTTAATTTATACCACCGGCTTACCCCCAATAAACCTAGCATGGACAACATTCTTGCTAGAAAAACTGCCCGAGTTTTCTGCACAAAGAAAACACATACAGGTGTTATGCGGCTCCTTGTCCGACGCACTAGGCGTAGAAGCCAGCAGTCACGTTATCCCCTTTGTGCTAGGTAGCAACGAGAAGGTCATTCACTTTGCCAGCTACATGCAAGACAATGGTTTCTATGTATTGCCCATTCGCCACCCCACCGTGCCCAAGGGCACAGAACGCATCCGTTTTTCCATTAAGGCGGATTTAACCGTTGACCAACTCGCCCCAATTAAGCCTTTAATAAACCACTACAAAGCCGCTATATAGTAGACATCGCCCTAAACAAGCGTTCCTTGCCTTACAATAAAATGCAACACGAGCAACGGAAAAGCTGTCCGACTTGATGACCTTGTTATGCATTTACGCCCCATAACCAACCATAGTAAAGAGCCACACCAAAAATGGAGTGGATTGCAAAATTTTGCAGCCGTACCATATTAGGTTGTGGTGCTTTAGATGCACATAACCCCATGCCTAAACATTACTGCATTATGAACCAAGGCGACAAGATAGTTACTAAACCAAACATCCATGCTGAAAATAATGAGGGCTGACCATCTAAAGCAAAAAGAACAAATAAAATATAAAGTGCTGCATACACAATGACGATAAAATAGTGAAATGCCCAACCTAATACATTTTCATATTTTACTTCAGTAGCAGAAATAACAGGGTTATGAGCTAATTTACCACTTGGAATTTGGCCTAACCACCTGCCCACCATTGCCCAATTTGTGCGCGGAAACTTAAGAGATCTATTTGAGAATGTAGCCCAGATATCAATAATTGCTGTTGCAAAAATTCCTAAAGCAATAATTTTAATTATTATATCCATTTTGCCAATTATCTTTTTATATTAATGCATAACGCCGTTATAACCCGCAGCTTTAGAGCTGCTTGATTTTTGTGTTATTCAAACACAAAAACGAGCAGTGGAACAGCTGTCGGGTTGATGAGATTGTTATGCGTATACTCATTGTGAAAGTGCCAATGCTAGCAGAATAAGGGAAATGAGTAGGCTTATAAATACAATTGCACTAAATTTAAATAATGTTTCACTAGATATTATAGTGTTACACAACATATTAACCTCTTCGTCTTCAAGGCTGGATAAGCTGCCGGATTTAATTTCTTTGATAAGATTTTTGCCGTTAACTCTTGCTGCAGATAGAAGCATAGAGTTTAAATATAAATATTCAGTGGGCAGATCTGTTTTTAATTTATGCAGTCTCGATTGTAGTTTTACAATATTAATGAAAAAAACAAAGTATGAAATAAACATACAAATAGCTACGATTATAATTAGTGTAAGTAAAATCATTTTTTAATACGCCTAACAACATATTAGACATCACTGCGACGTGATAAAACACGTTATCGTGAAGCCTATCTTATTACTTATAACAACCTTACTCTTAAACACTGTGGTGAACAAGAAATATATTCCCGGAAAAGACCGTACAGTAATGTATCTACTATATATATTATTTTAAGAAGTGATTAACTCGCGCCTTCCATGTCGCTCGCCGCGTTGCGGCAGCCTGCGGCTGTATTTAAATAACTTCATCACCCGCACGAGGAGACTCACCGCCAGAGCGAAACAGTAGTGACTTAAACGCATCTAAATCGGCATTTTTCATACGTTGGGTAAAAAACTCTTCTGTTTCCAAAGCCGATATTTTCTCGGCCACAGCAATTGCAATAAATTGATTGACACTTGTGCCATCACGCTTGGCAAGTTTTGATACCTCTTCTTTTAAGGACTTGGGTAAACGTAATGGATAGGTTGATACATCAGACATTTCTAATCCTCCTCAATGCCTCTGCAGGCGTAATAACATCAATATTAAATTTGCTCTTAGGTACACTGCCATAATCTTTCAAATTAAACTTGACGATAGCATCAGCCTGACCATTAACAGCAACTTCGAGCACCATTTCGTCATTGGGGTCTCTTAGTATGGGGCGCCATAAAAAATGGGGTTTAACCGGTGTTATCAAAGCCGCTAATCCCGCCAACAATATATTTGCTTGCTCTTGAGTGAGTCCCGCTGCCGCCCAATGTATAGGGGACGTGCATTTTGCTGCATACTCAAAAAACAAGGGAACACTGGCTAAAACATCAAAACGCTTATCTAAGGCATACCCCAATAAGGCGGCAGAAGCACCCGAAGGACTTCTCAGTGCAGCAATAATCGTATCAGTGTCTAATACATATCTAAAAACCATAATATCATATAGTATATGACATCATATAAGATATCAAAGATTCAAATAGTCGCTTTTTACACTCAAGGCAAAATAGAAGAGACTACGCAGTGAATCCCTGTGAGAGGGATTCACTCGCGGAGTGAGGTATTTTATGTATTTGGCGGTGTATTGAACCCCTTTGAGTTCGAATCCTCTACACCTACCATTGTGTTGCAACAAATAATCCCCCTGAAAACAATAGAAAGCAAGTTTTATGTTGCAACGCCTTGTGCTGCTTTGATTTCCGCTCTTGGCATGGCTTCAATCACAATAACAGAAGTACCGTACCAAAAGCGAGTTCGAATCCCTGTTTGGGATTCATTGGAAACACATCATTCATCTCGGTCTGGCAACCTGTAACTGGTGCTGCGTCCGCCCCCGGGGTTTTGAATAAAGATGCCACGTTCCTTCAGCTCTTGGATATCCCGTAAGGCCGTATCATTAGAGCATTTAGCCAGCTTGGCGTATTTGGAGGTGTTCATAAAGCCTTCAAAATCATCCGCAAGCATACGGTTGATGATCAAGCGCTGACGGTCATTCACAGGCTTTTGATTGATCACATCCCAGAGCTGCGCTTTAAACAGCACATTACCAAGCGTAGTTTCTGCATTGCTGATAGCGCGGCCAAGGCAGTCCAAGAACCATGACAGCCAGTCTGTGATATCAGGTGTTGCGCGTTGTTGCGCTTCCAGCTGATCGTAATACTGCTTACGTTCTGCTTCGATCTGGGATGACAGGCTATAAAAACGGTCTTGCGTACCATCGGCACGAGCGAGCGTCATATCACCAATCGCTCTGGCAATACGCCCATTGCCATCCTCAAACGGGTGGATCGTTACAAACCACAAATGAGCGATGCCCGCCCTAATGAAAGGATCGGTATCATCTCCTCCTGCCAGCCACGCTAGAAACGCTTCCATTTCCTTTTCTAAGCGCTCCGCCGTAGGAGCCTCAAAATGCACCTTTTCTTTGCCGATAGGCCCGGAGACAACCTGCATGGGGCCAGCCTCAAGCGTTCGCCATCCCCCAACGGTGATTTTGTGCATACCGCTACGACCCGTTGGAAACAAGGCGGCATGCCAGCCAAACAGACGATCTTTGGTTAATGGCTTGGCAAATTGTTGCGTGGCATCCAGCATCATCTCAACGATACCTTCAACGTCACGACTTGCCGGAATAAGCCCAGCAATATCAATTCCAAGCCTACGGGAAATGGATGAGCGCACTTCCGCTGGGTTCAGGCTCTCGCCTTCAATGGCCGAGGATTTAACGACATCATTGGTAAGCGTGCTCAGAGACGCTTCACGTTTCAGATCAAACCCAAGCCCCTCCATGCGCCCCAGCAAACGGCCTTGGCGATGGCGTATATCAGCCAACTTGGATGCAATGGCTTCCGCATCCCATGTAAAGTTTGGCCAGTCTTGATGTTCATGAATCCACATAATAATCACCGCATTATTTAAGGTGATTATAGGTGTTGTTCGCCGCAAGGTCAAGATAAATCACCGCACTGGATGCGGTGATTAGGGGATATATTCACCGCATATCGATTGAACAACCATTTTGCCGAGGTCAGCAATATGGTCATGCAGGTGCTTGAGCATACTCATCAAGCCAGCAGAATGTATTGACCAGTTTCATCTGCTCCACAGTGCCGCATGGGATTTCCAGCAGTTTGGGATTGGCCACCACCACCGCCAAACACTGTGCGCGGGAGACGGCTACATTCAGGCGGTTCTTGCTGTAGAGAAACTCAATATTGCGCGGCAAGTCTTCGGCGCTGGATGTCACCATGGAAATCAGCACGATGGGTGCTTCTTGGCCTTGGAACTTGTCAACGGTACCGACCTTGGCATTATCCGGCAGGATGGAACGCAGATAATTTACCTGCACATTGTAAGGTGTGACCACCAGAATATCCTCTTTGGTGATTGGGCGTGTGCTGCCATAACGGTCGGTAAATTCTTGGCCGAGCAAGGCTTCATATTTGGATTTGATGATCTCACCTTCCTAGATACTTTTTTGTGAGCAGCCTTCATGCTCTGCCGAGATCATGACAATCCCTTCATTGGGCAGATCAATGCCATGGAGGTTCAGGATACGCTCGGCGGTGCTTTCATGGGCTGTCAGGCGGCCATCATAAAAGGCATCAGAGATAAACTGGCAGATGCTCGGGCGCATACGGCGTGTCTGGCCAAGGAAGATACCGCGCTCTGCTGGGATGGTCGAATGATCGCCCAGCAAGAATTCCAGCACTGACAATCCAGCTTCACCCGGATGCGTGCCTTGAATGGGCTGACCCAGCTGCATCTGAGCGCCGACCAGAATGATGTTCTTAGTTGCTGTTGCCATAGCGACCACATTGGCCGTGGCGACTTGTCCGGCTTCATCAATGAACAGATAATCCAGCTGCGGCCATTGTCTTCATTGGCAAAATGCGGGCTGGCAAAGGTCCATGCGGTGCCTGCAAAAAGATCAGCGCCAAGGCTCATATTGTCGGTCTTGGTTTCTGAGCGGATAAACTGCCCATCAAAAATGGTCTCGTCATTCCCACCACTTGCTTTTTTGATGCCATGGAAGTTCACGCCTTTTTCAGCGGCAACGCTTTCTACTTTTTCAAGCAAGTTATGAATGGCCTTGTGCGAGTTGGAAGTAACGCCGATTTTCTTGCCGCGTTTGATCAGGTCCACAATGATGTGGCTGCTGTTATAAGTCTTACCTGCACCCGGAGGACCTTGGATAAAGAGATAGCTGTTGTCTAACGCCGCAATGGCCTCCAGCGCATCACCCTGCAGATCATTAGAGGTAATAACCGCTTCGCCCGTCTGCTTACCATGGATGCGCGGCACATGTCGTGCCAGTAGTTCGGTTGCGGAATGCGTGCTGTCCGGCGCTTCCAGCACATGATCCGCATAGCGGTAAATAGCTGAGCGGATGATCTTGCTATCAATCGGTCCCGGTGGGCCAATGGAGAGACTTTCCGGCAATGGCTCTTTAATCGCTCCGCGCTTGATTTTGACTATGCAGGCATCTTCATCAATCTCAACAATCGTGCCTGCATTTTCCATGACGGCGATGTCAACGGCCTGAGCACCCACCTTCAGCTTGTATTCTTGTGATGGGAAGCGGTAGCTGTAAATCAGGGAGCGTTTCTCTGGTTCGGGGCTGCCAACTTGCTGCAGGCCACCAAGGCACTCCGTATCGTCAATCAGCTCATCTTCAAATTTGTTCTGCCTTTCAAAGCTGCTCCACCATTGGGGGTTGGCTTCCCGGTTATGAAACTCCAGCAGATGTGAAAGCCGTTCATTGGTGGGCGGCGGGTTATCCACGGTCACGCCAAGGCGGGTTTGGTAATCCTCATATTCGATTTCCCAGTCCTTGCGCTGTAACTCTTCTTCCTCGGCATATTCAGGCAACCCCTTAAACCACGGCGCATCTTCTGGCTTGAGCGTCAGCAGCCAATCACGCAGCAAGTGCGTGGAAACGCAATCTACCTCGTTATAATCAGAAATTTCCTGCAGCAATTCATCTGCACCTGTTTCACGCCACTCATTGTAAACGATGATGCTATCGGCAGTGGTCGCCACGGCATTGGCCCGCTTGTCCATGTAGAATGCTTCCATGTTCTTGATAGAATAGCCGGGTTCAGAAGTGCGGATGCTTTCACGCACCACAAGATACAGATCAATGAATTTTTGATTGCGAAGCAGATTATCCAGCTGCTCTTCACACACAGCGTAACTACAGGCCAAGCGTTTCAGTGCTGTGGTTTCATAATGGTTGTAATGATAGATATGGGCGTGTGGATGTTCTGCCAGATGATCAGCCAGAAAACCCATGAAGCGTTTGAAGGTTTCTTTTTCTTCTTCGTGATCATGCGCCCAGAATGGCAAGAAAAGCTCCTTGCCATCTTTGAAGTAATAGACTCCAAACAGATATTCCAAGCCATTTGGGTAAAGCGGGTCGCCTTCCATATCAAAGAACAGGTCACCATCATCCGGTACAGGCATCCGGGTAAAACCTTTTCCCGGCGGGAATGGAATGATCTCGCATTTATTCTCACCCGTGGTGGCTTTGTGATGTTGCAAAACGGCTTGTGAGCGCAGGCGCAAAAACACATCACGGCTCAAATCAGGAATTTTAGTGTCGGGTTCTGTAGCTGCAAGCTCCGCAACGCTGCGGATGCCAGCCTTACGCAGCTTGTCCATCTGTGAACGCTGAATGTTGGCCACAAGGCTTAAATGGTCATCTTGTTCCCACTGCGCTTTGCAGACCTCGCGCCATGGGCAGAAATTGCAATGGCCGCAAGGCTCAGGATATGATTCCGCTGGCAGGTTTTGCAAATAGGTTTCAAAGCGGCCTTTGGCGCGGGTGTAGTAATAGAAAAAGTCAGCGACGCGGAAGCTGTGTTTTTCATGGTCACCCAGAAACAGATGCATATCAGCCGGGCGCAATCCTTGCAGGTCAGTCAGCAACTCAGAATAGACACAAAGCTGCATGATATGCTTAGGCTCACCCGTTCGTGCCAATTTGGTATCCAACACCTCATAGATGAAATCACCCAAAGTGGACGGTGTATCGCACTTAATCAGAAAATCGGCATCGCCCCGCCAAGGCGGCATAAAGAACACGGCCTGATAGATTACATCCGCACTGGACTGCATGGCTTCCAGTGTGAGTTGGGCACGATCTTGCAAATTGCGGTCTTTGGGAATTTCAACGACGGATTTGCCTTCGTCTTTGAGCTGTTGGAGATAGGCCGCTTCGTGCTCCAAGCCCTTTTGCCGCAGCAACTGGCCAGTGGTGCTGGCCTCGGCCTTGTCCATGTCCTCGCTCAGCGCCTTCACATCAAGGAAGCTCGCATGGTGACACCCCAAAAAGGTGACCAAGTCCGATGGTGAGTAGAGAATCTGATCGTTACCGTATTGCTGCATCTGCTTTATTTCCTATTGCAGCTTACCGAATAGGTCCTTCCACTTGTTTTCGAGTTCATCAGCCACATCAGACCTGAACTTTTGCTTCACTTTCTTGCTAAGTTCGACTTTCCAGCCCAAATCGAGGGTAATCTGATTATCTTCGGCGAACTTCTCTAGCTGAGGCACGATTGGTTTATTTGCTTCCATGTAATCGACTTCAAGACCGTCTTCACTTCTAAACAAGCGATCAAAACTATCTACGATAAGGTCTAGAGGAATAAGGTCCTCAATTTCCGATCCCGTCTTGCCAGTGAATGTATCAGTTTCGATTACCTTATCTTTATCGCCTTTATACAGGCCCTGTTTTAAGCTCTGTTGAAACTGTTTTACGGTAGCATCGGAATCTAGCAAAGAAATAGGCAAATCACTATTATTGCCATGAATAATCGAAACAACAGGCTTTACACCCTTTGCACCGCCTACAGGAATAAACACGAGTTCTTTCTGAGGTTTAAACTTACCCTTTGAGACCAGATGATTTTTTATCATGGTCAGATAGAATTGATCCGAAACCCCTTCGAAGATGACAATATCACATCCGACAAGCAGGCTTTGCGAGGCTGTAATGCCAATAGCCGCATTAACTGGCTGGATTGCCTTCTTTTATTTATCAGCCTTACTTATGTCGTTCGAAGCTTTTGTAAGCCCTTTCTCTGTGTAAACCGCTTTGACTCTGTCTAGGCTGTTATGATCAACGAGGAAAGGAAGATGCGTGGTGTAGATAAGCTGATTGTTCTGGGATAGCTGCTCGAAAAAGCGGATTAAATCTGTTTGAGCATTGGGGTGTAGGCTTAAACCGGGCTCGTCCAGCAATAATATACAGTCACGGTGGTTGTCTTTGCTTTCTGCTAAGAACACCAGAAAGAAACTGAAAAACCATTGCAGACCTTTACTTCTGGATTCCAATTCAATTGGTGATGTGCGTTCACCGTCGATGACAAAAATCCTGAAATATTCGCCATCGGCATTAAAGCGGAATGTGTAATCTCCTTGAGTCCACCAATCTTTAAATTGGGAAGAAAGATAAGTCGCAGCTGATTCAATTTCAGCAAACCGCTCTTGTTTATTCCGAGATTCTGCTTCTATGACATTCGCAGGTTTTTGGTTCGGGTCATTATTTGGTTTATTTTCTTGTCCAAGAGCCAATATCTCATCCGGATTCAGATTCAGATGGCCGAATAATATTTTCAGGTTTCGAGCTTTCATGCGCTCTTTACCGCTCAACGTATTGATGCGATCCAAGTCAGCCTTAACTCGAGGAAGGTAAAGGTCAGAATCCAGATTGCCGTACTCGGAATAGTAAACAAACTTTGGAATGCGTTCGTAAATTTCATCAAACAGCTTATTTCCAACAAACTCTTGTATGTCTTCTGTTATTTCTTCACATTTTTCGTCAGAGACATGGATGTAAAAATTACCCTCATAATCTTTTTTGATTAGCAGGAACTTTGACAGCTAAATTTTTTCTGGAACTTCTTTTTTGGGGGTATCTTCTCCTTCATCAGATTCTTCTGGTTTCAGGAATTCATCATATTTTTCACTGAAATCAGCAAGCTCTTCATCAGTAATTTCAAAAAGGACCTCAATGAAGGGCTCTGTTTTACGCTCGCCATCATTTTCATCAATCTTTTAATATTCGTCTCGCGGATAATCTAAAAGTAAGTCGATTTTGGTCGAATTATCAGCCGGGTTAAACTTCAAGAGCGGAAGAAGGAGGTTTGTTTTACCAGATTCGTTCACACCAACGAAGCACGTCCATTGATCTGTTTCGATCCAATCTGTCCCTTTGACAGACCGAAACTTATTAACTTTGTATTTCAACAGGCGCCTTACTAAACCTCCAGTATTAAATTCGTCATTAGCATCAAGACCGCTTGCTTGCTTCCCTTTTTTCCGCTATTTTCACAATATAGCTCAATTTTGATTAAGGTTCAATGCACAATGGCAGATGATGAGATTTTTACCAGTAAAGAGGTGGCAGCCTATCTGAAGCTTGCTGAAAAGACGGCTTATCGCCTTGCTGCGGAAAGAAAACTGCCGAGCTTCAAGGTTGGTGGATCGTGGCGCTTTCGGAAAAGTGAGGTTGATGCGTGGATAAAAGAGCAAGAACGTAAAGCTAAAGGGGATAAATAGAGGATGGCAAAAAAAGCGGCAGCACCGAAAAAACAAAAGTCTATTGAAGAAACCCTTTGGGATTCAGCTAATAAATTGCGTGGTAGCATTGAGCCTTCGGAATATAAACACGTTGTTTTGGGCTTAATATTTCTAAAATTTATAAGCGAAAAGTTTGAAGAAAGACGCGAAGAACTAATTGCAGAAGGACAAGAATCGTACACTGATATGGTGGAATTTTACACCATGAAAAACGTGTTTTATCTGCCTGAAGAAGCTCGCTGGAGCTACATTAAGAAAAACGCGAAACAGCAAGATATCGCCGTAAAAATTGATACAGCTCTTCATACTATCGAGAAAAACAACAAGGCTCTTCGGGGTGCATTACCCGATAACTACTTCTCTCGTATTGGTTTGGACGCCAGCAAGATGGCCGCACTTTTTGATACGGTTAACAACATCCAAACCACAAAAGATAATGAGCAAGATGTTGTTGGGCGTGTTTACGAATACTTCTTGAGTAAATTTGCGCTTAAGGAAGGCAAAGGTAAAGGCGAGTTTTACACACCAAAATGCATCGTTAATCTTATCGCAGAAATGATTGAGCCTTATAAAGGCAAAATTTATGACCCTTGCTGTGGGTCGGGTGGGATGTTTGTGCAATCCATGAAGTTTGTTGAAAGCCATCAGGGTAACCAGAAAGATATTTCTATTTATGGGCAAGAGGCAACGCCTACGACCTATAAACTGGCAAAGATGAATCTGGCCATCCGAGGTATTTCAGCGAATTTGGGTGATGTACATGCTGATACCTTCTCAAAGGATCAACATGCGGATTTGAAGGCTGATTACATTATGGCCAACCCACCGTTCAATCAGAAAGATTGGCGTGCAAAAGATGAATTAACAGATGATCCGCGTTGGAGTGGTTACGATGTTCCACCCGCGAGTAATGCTAACTATGGCTGGATTTTGCACATGATATCCAAGCTGTCAGAAAATGGCGTCGCAGGTTTTATTCTTGCCAATGGTGCGACATCAGGTGGTGGAGAAGAATACAAAATTCGCCGTAAAATGATTGAAAACGATCTGGTGGAGGCAATTATCACACTCCCGCGTGATATGTTTTATACCACTGATATCAGTGTAACGCTCTGGATCGTCAATAAAAACAAGTCTGAACATCCGCTGGCACTTAATGGCTTAAGTAAAGATTATCGTTCACGCAAAGGTGAAATTCTGTTTATGGATTTGCGTCGCCGGGGATCAGAGTTTGAAAAAAAATATATTGAGCTAACAACTGGCGATATTCAAAAAATTGCTGAGAATTATCACAATTGGCAGCAGAACGGCTGGCAAGACACGTACAAGGATATTCCTGAGTTTTGCTATTCAGCCTCACTCGATGAAATTAAAGAGAAAGACTTCTCGCTCGTACCTAGTAAATATATTCCTTTTGTGGATCGGGACAGTGAAGTTGATTTTGATTCTGAAATGAAACTTATTCAACGTGATTTTAGTGCACTACTCGCAGAAGAGGAAAACTCTCAACAGGAACTAATCAATGCATTTAAAGGTCTTGGGTATGCTGTCAAACACTAAACAAGTAGGATCGCTAATCAACTTAGTCGATAACCGCAACACTGATTCTCAAGTGACTAATTTGCTGGGCATGAACATAAAAAAAGAATTTATGCCCTCTGTTGCAAACACTTCAGGGACTGATCTTTCAAAATATAAAATAATTCAGAAAGGGCAGTTCGCATATAGTTCCATGCAAACAGGGCGAGATGAAACAATTCGTATTGCCCTTTATCCCTATGATGAACCTGCAATTATATCACCAGCATATTCAGTGTTTGAAGTTATCAACGAAGATGGAATTTTGCCGGAATTCATAATGATGTGGTTCTTGCGTCCTGAGTCAGATCGTTATGGATGGTTTATTAGTGATGCTAGCGTCAGGGCGAGCTTGGATTGGGAACGTTTTGGTGAAATTGAAATCCCTCTCCCCTCCATCGCTCAGCAGAGAAAATATGTTTCCTTATATAAAGGTTTGATCGCTAATCAGCAGTGCTATGAAACAAGCATCAGAGACTTATCCCAAGTCTGTGAGATGACAATCAGCCGTTTGAAGAGAGATATAAAAGAAGGCGATTGTATTGGAAAATATGTGAACGTAGTGGATAATCGCAATAAAGACATGAACGTTACAAATGTTTTAGGCATGAATGTGCGAAAAACATTTATGCCTTCGGTGGCAAATACGTCAAAAACAGATTTATCAAAATATAAAATCATTAAAAAAGGTCAGTTTGCATATAGTGCAATGCAGGTAGGAAGGGACGAAACAATCCGTGTTGCCCTTTACCCTCATGTAGATGAAGCAATAATTTCTCCTGCGTATACAGTATTTGAAATTACGGACGAAGACTTGTTAAATACCGAATTTTTGATGATGTGGTTTTATAGGGAAGAGTTTAACCGATATGGGTGGTTTATTAGTGACTCTAGCGTAAGAGCAAGCCTTGAATGGGAACGTTTCTGTGAAATTGAGATTCCTGTGCCAACTATTGAAGAACAAAAGGCCATTGCAAGTTTTTATAGAATTTTAGAACAGCGCAAAAGCATCAATGAACGCTTGAAAGAAACGATACGCCCTCTTTGCCCTTTGCTGATGCAAGGCGTTATCAAAGACCTCAAAGCTAAGGATGCTCAAGCAGCATGAAATTCACAGAAGCAGCCTTAGAAGAAGCCATCATTGAGCTGATCCTGAAGCAGGATATCTCGCATGTGCCGGGCGGGAATATCAATCGTGAACCGACCAATGTTTTAATCAAAGATGATTTAAAGCAGTTCATGCAAGCACAATACGCAGATGATGCGATTATAAACTCAGAGATTGAAAGTATTATCCGCATGCTGGAAAGTAAGCCAGCGTCTGACCTGTATGACAGCAACAAAGCCATTATGAAGATGGTGTCAGATGGATTTTTGCTTAAACGTGAAGATCGCAATAAGAAATATTTGTTCATACAGCTGATTGATTATTCTGCTGCTGATCAGAATATTTATAAAATCGTCAATCAGATGGAGATCGTCGGATTTTAAAAGCGCATAACCGACGGGGTTTGATACATCAATGGTCTGCCGCTGGTAGTCTTTGAATTTAAAACCGCTACCCGTGAGGAAGCAACAATTCATGATGCCTATGTGCAGCTAACTACTCGATATAAACGCGATATTCCCGAGCTGTTTAAATATAATGCCTTTTGCGTCATCAGTGATGGCGCAAATAACAAAGCGGGATCATTCTTTGCTCCGTATGAATTTTTCTATGCTTGGCGCAAAATTACTGGCGATGAAAAGCTTGATAAAGACGACATAGATTCTATGTTTACTCTGATTGAAGGAATGTTTGATAAACACAGATTGCGTGATCTTATCCGTAATTTCATGTATTTCCCTGACACTTCAAAAAAAGAACGAGAAAATTGTTTGTCGTTATCCGCAGTATTATGCCGCGAATAAGCTGTATCAGAACATCTTGGAACACCGTAAACCTGACGGTGATGGTAAGGGTGGAACGTATTTTGGAGCAACTGGGTGCGGTAAAAGTTTTACAATGCTCTTTCTAACGCGTTTGCTAATGCGGAGCGTTGAATTTTCTAGCCCGACCATTGTGCTAATTACCGACCGTACGTATTTGGATGATCAGCTGGCTGGTCAATTCACAAATGCCAAGGCCTATGTCGGTGATGAGAATATTATCAGCGTTGAAAGTCGTTCAGATTTGCGCGAGCACCTCAAGGGGCGAGATAGTGGAGGCGTTTTCCTAACAACCATTCATAAATTTACGGAAGATACGGAGCTTCTTACAGATCGTAGCAATGTCATCTGTATTTCAGATGAAGCGCATCGCAGCCAAACGAATTTAGACCAAAAAGTGAAAGTGACTGCAGACGGTGTTCAGCGCAGCTATGGTTTTGCGAAATACTTACATGACTCATTACCGAATGCCACGTATGTGGGCTTCACAGGAACGCCGATTGATGCCACGCTAGATGTCTTCGGAGACGTTGTTGACGCTTATACCATGACAGAATCTGTTAAGGATGAAATCACGGTTCGCATTGTTTATGAGGGCCGAGCGGCAAAAGTTCTTCTAGACAACAGCAAGCTTAAAGAAATTGAAGATTACTACAACCAATGTGCCGATGATGGTGCTAGCGAATATGCGGTAGAGGAAAGCAAAAAAGCAACGGCTCAGATGAACACCATTTTAGGTGATCATGATCGTATCAAGGCTTTAGCTGCTGATTTTGTAGTACACTATGAGAAGCGTATTCTTGAAGGAGCGACGATTAAGGTTAAGGCTATGTTTGTTTGTAGCTTGCGCTCAATCGCATATGAGTTTTATAAAGAGGTTATAACATTACGCCCAGAATGGGCTGAGGTGAAGGTCGCCGAAGAAGGTGCTGAACTTACAGATAAAGAGCGTAGAGAAATCAAGCCAATGGAACGGATCAAAATGATCATGACCCGTGGCAAAGATGACCCTGAAGAGCTTTACAATATTCTTGGCGATAAAAAATATCGTAAAGAATTGGATCGCCAGTTTAAAGAAGCCAAGTCCAACTTTAAAATTGCCATTGTTGTTGATATGTGGCTGACAGGCTTTGATGTGCCGTTTTTGGATACGATTTATATCGACAAGCCTATTCAGCGTCATAACTTGATCCAAACGATTTCTCGCGTAAACAGAAAATATGTTGGCAAAGAAAAAGGACTGGTTGTTGACTATATTGGTATCAAACGCCAGATGAATCTTGCTCTAGCGAATTACTCTAAGACTGATGGACAAAACATTGAAGAAATCGAACAGTCAATTATTGTCGTAAGAGACCATCTCGATCTTTTAAACAAGCTGTTTCATAAGTTTGATAAAACACCATATTTTTACGGTTCATCATTGCAGCAACTCGAATGCCTGAATATGGCGGCAGAGTTCGCGCAGATTACGCAAAAAATAGAAAAGCGTTTTATGATGCTGGTAAAGCGCTTGAAAGCTGCATATGACATTTGTTGCGGCAGTGACAAACTGTCTCAAGAAGAGCGCGACCTCATTCATTTCTATGTCGCTATTCGCTCTATCGTCTTCAAACTGACTAGAGGTAATGCACCTGATACAGCACAAATGAATGCAAAAGTGCGTGATATGATCAAAGATGCATTACAAAGCGATGTCGTTGAAGAAATCTTTAAGCTTGGGGATGATGAGCAAACAGAAGTCGATATCTTTGATGATGATTACCTTGCTAAAATTGAAAAAATAAAGCTGCCAAACACAAAAATAAAGTTGTTGCAACAGCTTCTCACAAAAGCGATTGAAGATTTTAAGAAAACCAACAAGGTAAAAGGCGTTGATTTTTCAGAGAAATTCCAGTCATTGGTCTCAAAATATAATGAACGTAAAGAACAGGACGTTCTGCGTAGTGAGGTTTTGGAACAATTCACCGATGAGATTATTGATCTGTATCATGCGCTCAAAAAAGAGCGAGACTCATTTTCTGATATGGGCATAGACTTTGAAGAAAAGGCTTTCTATGACATTTTGAAAGAACTTACAAAAAGATATGATTTTGCCTATCCAGATGACCGCCTTGTTCTTTTGGCACGAGAAGTTAAAAAAGTTGTAGACGATAAAGCTAAATATACAGACTGGTCTCAACGAGATGATATCAAAGCCGAGCTAAAGGTCGACCTTATTATTTTACTCGCAAAGCATGATTACCCACCTGTTGATAGAGATGAAGTGTATAAGGAAATCTGTGAACAGGCTGAAAATTTTAAGAAATATAGATCATAGTCTCAGCTGCACGCCGTCGAACCAGCCCTCTGAGCGTACGTCCACTAGCCCAAACCAAGCGCATGAATTGTTCTGGTACTTCGGCGTGTTCTTCGCGGTTGATTTTACGGCGCAGTGTTGAACGCTGGAGCGCCCCGCCACCAAGATTATAGGTGAATGACACCAACGCATCGAACTGGCCATTTGACAGCGGCACGTTAATTAGGCGCAATACAGCACGTTCTGCAATCTGGGCATCTTGGCATAACAATTCTTCTGCATGTGCTTCATCAATACCCGCTGAAAAGTCCTCGTCGTCTTTGACAACGTGACCATAGCCGATGGTGGGATAACCAGCCGGACAAAAATAAACGGTCCGAGAGAAGCCCTCGAACCGTTTGATCAGGTCCAGTCCGTTTTGTGTGATATGCCTCATTTTTCCAGTGTTCCTATAACTTTCAGATTCTTGCTGCCATATTCAAAAACGCCATGCCATTGCTCTTGCCCGAGGACATCTTTGCGCTCGATCATCAGCTTAAAGCGGTCAATGCCGTATTGTTTGGCAGTGGCGTAATCTTCCAGCGCGTACCAAGCTTTTCGGGCTAGTGTGGTGGCCATTTTCTTAACCGTGTATTCAAAAGCATTGAGCAGTGCTTCCAGCTCTGCATCGGTGCATTTATCGTTTTGAACATCTTCAATCATGGCTTTGTAAAATAGTTTGCTCATGGTGTTATCTCCTTGTTTTCAATTGCTTTTTACACTTACAGTAACGCTTCATTCCGAGCGCTTATCAAGTGAATAAGATCATGTTTTTCAAGGATTTGAGCGGAACTTGGCCAAGGCGCTTTGCCCGAACCAGAAGGACATGACAGCGGCAAACAAGGCTTGTGTTTCAGCTTCCCACACCGCAATCAGTCCGTCGGTAATCCCGACACCCTGATCCAATAACTTGAACAGTGCAGCAGTTTTGACCGTGGCAAACAGGATAAAGAATGCATAGGTGATAATCGGGCGCACAGAAGCTCTCAGAGCCTCCACCCATTTCACACCGCTGGGCTGGCTGGCATGAGCATAGAGCGCCTTGCTTTCGGCCACATCGGCGTGCACCTGTATTTCTTCAAGGCGCTGTGTGTGACCTTGGCGTTGCGCTTCCATCTGCCGATCCAGAATGGCCAACTCATGTTTACGGTCGGCATGATCACGCCAAAGTTTCAAAAAATCCGGGAATGCGGATGAGAAAAAGCCCAGCAGGCTTCCAAGTAATGTCAGCATAGTTTTTCTCATGTTTATTTGGGGGTGAAGGGGCCAAGTTTTGCAGCCACGCCTGCGACCAAGAGCGCCAGAACACCAATGGTGATCCAGCGCACAACGGTTTGCAGAAAGGTGCGTTGCATGGTTTTGATTGAGCCCGCCAAATCGCGCAGCGTGCGGATGTCGTTGGCAGCCTCTTCATCTGCCAATCCTACTTCCTTCAGGGCTTTTCTGGCCCCTCGGCAGGCAGCTTGTTCTAGCAGAGACTCAAATTCTGTACGCGGCAGGCATACCATATCGTCCTGCCGCTGATGATTATCAGCGGTCATGATTACTTCTTCCTGTTTTTAAGGGTTATTGGTCGGCGGTATGGACGACCGGGTTTTCAGCAACTGCGCTGATTTCAACCAGATCACCGCGAGGCCGAACAGCCGTGACGCGGGCCAGCGTGCTCCATTTCTCACCAGCGCCAAAGGCAATACGCGTACGCTCTTGCAGTTATCCGGTGTAGGGCGTGAAGTCGAGCTCATCCTGCAAAACCACCTGACTGGGTGTTTCACCGGGTAGAACAAGCCACGGACCAGAAACGCTGCCATCAGCTTTACGCAGGCTGATAAAGTGATCCCCAAGCTGCTCAGACCATTCCAATGGCTCCGATAAGCTCAGAACATTGTCATCAACCGCAATAACCTCGGCACCTTGGCCCCAGCTCGGCATATCGTGGGCAATTGCAATCAGATCACCGTAAGTGGGGATCAAGCCTTCCAACTCTGTTTGAAAGATCACTAACCGCCTACGGTAGCGATTGGCGGCGGCCATATATTTGCCTGCACGGATGGCTTGGTCTTTTTCAGTGCAGCCAAACAATCGCACCCGGGCGGGTTGATCGCTGTTGCTGTCCGGCAGGCTGACGGTTTCTTCTGCCGTTTGCCATGTCTCTTTTGAGAAATACTCCACCGTAACGATGTCAGCTGTATCATCACTGGCCAGCAGATATTGGATTTTGAGGCTGTGCTTCACGATGTTGCGCGGGCTGAATAACGCGACTGGAATTGAGCGTTGTTCATCTCTAACAAAGCGAACAGTACCGCTTTGCATGAAGCTCACAGCGCGGCCACAACGTGCTGTGCGGCTCAGCGCCTACCAAACCGTGACTGTTTGATCAAACACCGCATCGAAATAATCACCGCGAGATTGCCAATTGGCATCCAGCGCCTTGAGCTGCGTCAGGTCAATCCGGCTATCATCCAGTTTGCCGCCATATTGGCTGCGGGCAATATCAGCGAGAGCCCATGCAATGGAGCGTGTGGTTTGTGGTGCTGACCATCCGGTGACTGCATCCCAAATAGGTAATTTGCGCGTGACAAGGCAGTTCAACATCCGTGAGGAGCGTTGAGATAAATTATCTGTGGCCCGCATTTTCATGGCGATGAGCGTGACATCACCGAAATCGGGTGTTTGATCCAAGACAGCTTTTAATCCGCCCCAGAGAAGCTCATGCCCAGCTCTGGCAGATGTATCCTTGGCATCGGTCCTCAAAGCCCGCACTTCATAACGCCCCACCGCGACTGCATAATCAAACGTCATGCGTTGCGGCGTATTGGTGGCTTCTGTGAGGGTTTCATTTCCTAATGTTTGCCATGCGCCAATGGCTGTGCCGTCATCATCGATCTGACGCGCTTCAAATTGCCATGTGATCGTGCGGTTGTTCAGGCCACCACTGTCATTGGCGTAATAGACCCCACGCGGCATGACAATATCGACACTGACCTGATGGCAGTTGGTTTGTGCGGGATTGGCCACAAAAGGCCCAACCCAATCACCGCCATCGCCTGTGCTGAGTAATTCCTGTCCTGCGACCTCGGGTGCAGTGACCACATCCGTATCAAATAGTGTGACGGCATCTCCGGGCTGCAAAATTTCATAGTCAATCTCTTCAAAGGAGCTGATCGGCGTATCCTCAATGCGGATTTGCTCCAGATCATATTCACCCTGACCAATGCAGTGCAGCTGATGCAAATATTGCTCGTTATTCTGATAGAGCGAATATGGCGTTGCGGCCAAGTCGGGATAGACAATATGCCGACCGTAAACCACTGGGATGGGTTGACTTAAGCGTGCCTGATTGCCCTGTACCTGTAATGAATAGGTTGGGCTGGCTGCAGGCGTATTAACAAAGCCACTATTTAAGCTGGTGGATGGCACAGGCGGCGGCACCAACACATTCAACAGCGCACTTCCGGCAAAGGCGACACCGGCGGTGACCAATGCAATGCCTACAGTGCTGGTCACACCAATCGCCCCCGCAAGCGCAGCTCCAGCATAAGGAGCCGCAACCATCACAGCAATGGTCAGTAAGGATCGTAAAATCTTGCCGCCCCCACCGCCGCCACCTTGGGGTAGCGTGATAAAGGTGACGATGTCATACATACCAATGGTGATCTTATTCCATTGATCTCGAAGCACCGCTTCGCCATTGAATAGGCCAATAGTTGGGCGTTCAAATTCTGTGATGCCTGCTTCATTCAGCCATTCACGAATAGTGATGGGATGATCAACCGCAAAAATATCGCGTCCGCGTGCTGGCATAAAAGGATTGTGAAGCATGTGGACGCAAGCAAACGTGGGACCCTGGTAATTTATTAATCTGGTTTAGCGGCATTCCCCTGAAACCGATAAAACCCTTCAATTTGCCAGCCTGCGAGTTTGAGACTGGCCATATTCTGAAACACCACACCATTGCCCTTCACGCAGTGAAGAACGCCTTGTTCACTGGGGCTGATGGTGATCCATATGCCCACATGGATGGGGTGGCGGGATTGGCGCATCAACACAGCATCACCTTGTTCTGGTGTATCGGTGAGTTGCCAGCGTTTGCGCTCTGGGTGATATCGAAAGGTCAAAGCCAAGCGCTTTAAATTTCCCCCTGCGACAGGAATATCGGGCAGGTTTCGGCCAAAATGATGCTTTTGCACCCAAACCACGAGGCTCCAGCAATCAAAAACATAAGGGCCTTTCGCGCCAGCCTGCCATGGCAAGCCGATATAGCGACACGCCCAGTGCAGCCCATCTGGCTGCCGGGTCAATTCATTCATGATATGTCCTTTTTTGGGTTAGCGGGTCAGGCTGTAATCATTGCGATATTCAGGAGGGAGATGACGAAGCTGTTTCTCGGTGGCGGGCTGATGCAACCAGTTTTTGGTTTTGTGAGCAGCGTTCTCGGTTTCAAATAGGTTGATCCAATCATCGGCAGCAGCGAAGCACACAATACGCTCACCCGCAGCCAAGAGCTTAACCGCGTGTTTTTTGCGGCCACCAACAGCGTAACATTCACCGTCGCGGTAAAAGACGCCGCCCCAAGCCTCAAAGCCGGTTGCAATGAAATACTGATCATCACCACGCAAATCGCACCAGAGGAAGCTAGAGTGTTTGAGAATATCAATTTCCGTCATGTGGAAATCGGCGGTCTGCGTGGTATCAGCCTCTGGCTGTCCTTCCCAGATATAGCCGCACAGTGGACATTCCTTACTGGCGAGCGGCACATCAGCGCCGCATTCCGTGCAGTCTTTATATGGCGCATCGCCTTCAATAAACTGGTCGTACAGCTGGACTTCCTGTTCCAGCGAGCCATGTATCAGTGTCGATGTGCCAAAATCCAGCACGACACAGTCTTTTTTGATGATGCCGGGAAACTCAGCCGGGTCGACTGTTCGCAACCCACGCCCAATCATCTGGATCATAGTAGATTTATAGGAACTTGGTCGCAGTAAAACGATGCAGGATGTTGGCGGGTGGTCCCAGCCTTCAGTCAGTACCGCGACATTCACGATCACTTGCAGATCGCCTTTGCCGTAAGCTGCCAAGGTATCAGCGCGATCTGTTTCGCTCATATCACCCCAGATCATGCCTGTGGCAATGCCAGCGCTGATAAAGCTGGTCATGACATCCCGCGCATGCTCAACGGTCAAGCAAAATACGACGGCTTGCCGGTCTCCGGCTTTTTCCTTCCAGTGCTGAACCACCGCATCATTGATGGGGCGTGTGTTCATGATGTCGGCAACCGCGCCCATATCATAATCAAGGGCGGTTTTACGGACTTTACTCAGTTCTTCCTGAACACCAACATTCATGACAAAGGTGCGTGGCGGCCCAAGGTGACCGGACGCGATCAGCTCTTTGACCGTGATTTGGTCCGACACGTTGGAGAAGATCGGGCGCAGACCTTTTTTATCACCACGGTTCGGCGTGGCGGTCATGCCCAGCAGATTCATGTTTGGATTGATGTTTTGACCGTGCTCAATCAACCGCATATAGCTGTCAGCCCGGGCGTGATGTGCTTCATCAATCACCAATGCGTCAAGTGGTGGCAATGAGTGTAGATTGCTCTCCCGCGAGAGGGTTTGCACCATGGCAAAAGCCACTTGGACATCCCAGCTTTTCTCATTCGCATTAAAAATGCTGGTGGCCAGCAATGGATTTACGCGCTTGAACTTCCCTTCATTTTGAAAGGTCAACTCATCACGGTGAGCAAGCACGCAGGCACGCTCAATATCGCGATCAAACATGCGTCCCAGCACTGCTGAGAGCATGATCGTCTTGCCAGCACCTGTTGGCGCAACCGCAAGTGTATTGCCGTGGGTATAAAGCGCATCAACAGTCTTGGAGACGAGCTCCTTTTGTCTTGGTCTGAGTAACATGCCGCCCCCTTATCATTGCGCCCATGACGGCAGGTTGCTGGCAGAACTCGCAGATGCGGACTGATCACTATTGGACTGAAGCGCAGAAGCTGCACCGGATACAGCGCCCATGAGAGAGGCGTATTCCTTGTTGTCCGGTGTGATAGCCAGTTTGATGACGTTCTTGTCGTCACCGTTCTGGTCTTTCTCAATATCAATCCGAGCAGCAAACTCGACACCATCCAGATCACCAGGGCCGTTGATACGGCGGGCATTCTGGGCAGCTGGCGAATTATCCTTGTTGGACACGCCACGAGAGGAGTTCAAAATTCCTTTGATAAAGGCGCGACCAATATTGGCCCAGTCCGGTCCTTTGGCACTGTAAAGGCCAATCAGGCTCCAGATTTTGCGGCGGGCATATTTGCCTTCCAACACCACAAACTCGCAGTTCAAATAGACCGCACCTGTGGTATTGCTGCGCGTGGCCCAGGCCCAGCCACCCTTCCAGCCTTGTGATGCATCATCATGTCCGCCGGGCTTAATGGTCATACGGACCTTAACCAGCGTTCCTTTGGGGATGATATCAAATCCGCTTTGATCATCTGAACTATTAAAATCGTTCCAACTCATTTTTGGCCTCCTTGTGTCTCAAAGTTGTGTTGGGAATCAGGGGTGCTGCTGGCAGGCGCGTCCTGTTCAATTGAGAACGTGAGGCGTTCGGCAGCAGGCTTGGCTTTGCCCGCAATTTTCTGCATGAGGCGGCCAAGATGGGGTTTTTCTATCAGATCAAGACGACCAGAGCGATCCTTGGCCGGGTATCCGGCATCATTGATGGTGTGGCAGATAAAGGCGCGGAATGACTTGCCATCGGGGCTTGTCATCTCGGTCATAGTGATGACCTGATCGACAATGCCGGGAAGCTCTAATGCAGTTTTGCTGCCTTCAATTTGCGGCTGGATGAAACGGCGATTAAAGTCGTCGATCTTTTCGTCCAAGATGACAACAAACCAGATATTCTTGCCGCGTGTGTGTTGGAGATGCGTAAGCCACGCAATCATTTCCTGACCATGCAAGCCGTAAGCACCACGGGTATCAGGTTTGCCTATTTTGTCAGAAAATGCCTGTGGCTGGCCCTTGCACCAGTTGAAACACAAGCGTCCCGCAACGGTGATACTGTCGATGAAGATCGTGTCGTATTTGTACAGCGCACTATTATTTGGATTATTGGCATCACCATACTTGGCCGTGACGGCATCATAATGGGCTTGGCTGTATGGCTGCTCATCACGCAGGGCCGGATTCGGACCGCCAATAAAGGCTGCAATATCACGGCAGTCCTGCCATGTGCGCGGACGGATGGTGTCGCCTTGCCAACCTTCGATAGCCAGATCACCAGCTTCCAGATCAAAGAACAGCGTCTTTTCAGCGGGAAGCGTCCAAAGCCATGATGTTTTGCCGATACCGCTTTTACCGAAGATGCATCCTTTAATGCCCTTGGTTTCTTTCAAGCGTTCATCGGCTGAGATGATAGTAAGGCTCATTGGGCACCTCCTTTGCTGGAGAGTGCATCCACAATATTTTCAGCGCCTAATGCGCCTTTGGCACGCGCTTCTGTGTAAAGCGCGCGGATGGCAGACAAGCGCTTGTAAATGGCGCTTTGTTCTTTATCCAAAGCCTGTGCGGCAAAGACCAGATCATCCAGAGTTGCTTCATGGATTGGTTTGGTGGTGTCTTCAGGAATAGCACCAAGCTCTGGAATTTGAATAAATGCCGGAACATGTTTGGCGTAGTAGCTGTCCTTAATCAGCTTTTGTAGCGATGGCATAAACATAAAACCTCCTTGATTTCGTGGGTTAAAAATTGCTCTTTGGTCATGTCGTTTCGCTTGCGCGGACTTTCAGTTCGGCTGCCGGGTTCTGACGCCGCACAAAGAGCAAAGCGGTCGAGGTATTTCCTGATTCAGGTCTTGTATTTCCGCGAGAACCCGGCATGTTTTCTTGCCTTCAAGGAGTTACTTACCGAGAGGGCTCAAAAACTGTCGGCGGCGCAGTGCAGATATTCCGCAAAGCCAAGCTCCTTCAGCGATCCGCGTAGTTCGGACAGCGTCCCGTAGAGGGTCGAGCGTGGGGTTTTGGTTTTGCGTGAGATTTCACTGATGCTGAGCGTCCGAAGATCAACCAGCAGCAACACCAGATGCGGCGGCATCTGCTGAACCGCCTGTTCAAGGTCGATTTGAATATCGCGGCTGGTCAGATCTTCCGTTGCAGGATCAGGCAAGGCGTTGTCTTCTCCGTCCTTGTCCTCCAGCCATGCATCGAGTGAAAAATCACTGATGCCGGACCCACGCTTTTGAACGCGGGCTGATTCAATCAGGCTGGCGCATTTGTGGTTGAGGATGCGGTCAACAAAGGTCGACCATTTTGCTTTTTAAGGATCATAAGCCTGCTTGCGGGATAGATAATCCAGCATCAGCTCTTGCTCGAGGTCCTCGACTTCTACGCCATGAATGGCGGAGTGCCGCATCAGGCTGCGTACGTGATAACGGACTTGGTTTACGACATAAGGATGGATTCCTTCATAGTTGTTTTTGCTCATGGTTTTCGTCTACAGTTGCAGTTAGCCGCCACGCGGGCGGGTCAACTGGGACTGGCGAAAACTCACCGGAGGCCCGGTGAGACGCGCCACTCAAAGCGCTGCAAAAACAAAAAAAGCCCCGACATGCGGGGCTTTGGTGGGTGCGAATTTTTTTGAAAAAAATTTCAGAGTGTTCGGTGAAATTTCACCGAAGCGGGATTAGGAAAATCCAAAATGCTTTAATTGCTCATCCCAAATATCGGGAAATGGGGTTTGCATATCTTGTAGGCTTAACTGGCGCGGCTGCGTACCATCCAAGATGGCTTTTTTAATCTGGGGGGCGAGTTGATTGAGGCGCAGTATCCGCGACATATAAGAGGAATTGATCTGGCGTTGGCGCGACATGTCATCGATGGATTTATAGCGCCCTGTATCAATCAGGTTCTGCCAGTAATAGGCTTTGGCCAAGGCTCTAACGAGCGTCTCGTCGGGTTTCGAAGCTTCTTGCGGTGCAGTCATATGAGCACCTTCAGGAAGTAAAATCAGTTTTTTGCCGCCGTAGCGTTTGATTTTTATCTGAACCCGAACCGAGATCACATTGCCTTCCATCATTTTTATGCGTGCATCCATGCTTGCTCCTCCAATTGTTTGGTTGAAATTCCTTGGAGGCGCTTTTCTTGTTCGTCCAATTCTCGTGCAAGGCTTAGCATGCCATCTGCCCGGATACGGACATCGACATATTCATAATTGACGATGACTTTCTCAATCATCAGCTCAAGAATACGTTGCTGCTCTGCCGGAAAAAGCTCCTTCCAGATCGGTACAATATTACCAAGCGCGTCCCGGACTTCCGTTTCAGTCACGCTTTCATCTTCTTTGTATGCCTCGCGCCATGTCTCAACGATCATTTCAGGTGAAGCAAAAACGGCTTGTAGCTGCGTCAGGATCAAAGCTTCCATCTCATTGGCACTGACATTACGAACTTTGCAATCAGGGTTGATACCTTTGCGATAGTGCTCGCAGGTGTAATAGCGACAAAGCCTGCCGCCTTTTTTACGGGTATGGCTTGGCACCAAAGAGCATTCACATTCGCCGCATTTCAAAAGCCCTATAAAATGGCCTTGGTTTTCTTGCGTGTGATTGCGCCTCTATTGATGGTGTTTTCTTTCATATTGGCGCGGACTTTATTCCACGCATCCATATCGATGATAGCTGGATGGCGGCCTTCGTAGATTTTGTCTTTATGTTTGATCTTGCCGATATAGATAGGGTTTTGCAGAATCTTATAGAGGCCGCCTTTATCCAGTGCCTTGCCACCCATAACCCGTCCGTTCTTGGTTGTACGCTTCTTGCTTAACACTCCCATGCGCGGCAACATTTTTGCCATTTCCGTTGGTGACTTGGTCATCAAAAACAGATCAAATATTTTGCGGAGACTCTCAGCCTCATCAGGCTCGATCACAAGCTCGCGGTTTTTCACCACATAGCCCATGGGCGTGACACCACCCATCCACATGCCTTTGCGTTTGGAAGCGGCCAATTTATCGCGGATACGTTCGCCAATAACTTCACTCTCAAACTGGGCAAATCTGAGCAGCATGTTTAGCGTCAGTCGTCCCATCGATGTGGTGGTGTTGAATTGCTGGGTAACAGAGACAAACGACACTTTGTGCTCGTCAAACAGATCGATCAGTTTGGCAAAGTCAACCAAAGAGCGCGACAATCGGTCAACTTTGTACACAACGACTGTATCAATCAGGCCGCTTTTGATGTCGTCCATCAGACGTTTTAAGGCCGGGCGATCCATATTGCCGCCTGTAAAGCCGCCATCATCATATTCATCAGGAAGCTGAAACCAGCCTTCATGTTTTTGTGAAGCAATGTAGGATTCACACGCCTCGCGCTGAGCATCAAGGCTTTTGAACTCCATGTCCAAGCCTTCTTCAGTAGATTTGCGCGTATAAATCGCGCAGCGTTTTTTCGGTATGGTTTTGCTCACTGTTTACCTCCTTATGCTTTGTTGTTTAATCCGAAGAAGGCAGGTCCTGACCAGCTGCTGCCTTTGATGGCCAGTGCAACTTTCGACAGGCTTTTGTATAGGCAGCCTGCATATTCGTAGCCTTCTTCTAAAATGGTGACCTGATATTCAATGCCCTTATATTCCCAAACGAGCTTGGTGCCGGGGATGGGCCGCTGATATTGTGTCTTGCGCTTCGGCCTGGCTTTCTTGCCCGATCCGAATAAATCATTGGCCTGTTGTTCGATCCGGTTCTCAATCTGCGGATCAACGCCATAAGCAAGCTCCTGCAGGCGATAAGCCAGTCTGCGAACAATGTGGCTTTTATGGCCGCCAGGTGGTTCGTCCTGATACACATCCCGCCATAATGCTTTCAGGTCTGATAGCGGCATGTTTGGGAGTGCGGCCACACGCGCCAGAAGTGTTTTATCCATCTGTTTCTCCTTGGTTTTTTGGTTCTTCGTCATGGGCATGAACGCTTGGAAAAACTTGTAAGTCCAATGAATTAGAGGGATGTGTTGCTTCTTTCTGACGGTTCAGACGGATCTTGCGGTGCAGGATGCCAAGCGCCAGCAAACGCGCCACTTCGGTGCGGCGATCTCGCTCATTTATTAGGTTTGGGGGAAGTGAAGACATGGGCGTTCCTCCTTGAGAATTATTGCGTCGTTCAAGGAGTTACTTACTGAAATGACTTGAAAACTGTCGGTTCAGTCAATGCTGTGCATTGAATCAAATTAGGCTTATGAAAATCATAAGCCTAATTTATATTAGGTCATTAGCCAAAATTGAAAGGATGCTATGGAGCAACTGACAAACGCACAGAATACGCTATTACAGGCCATTGAGCGCCTGAAACGTGCCATGGGGATGTCGCCCACGGTACAAGAGCTTGCTGTGGAATTGGGTGTAAAAGCGCCCAGTGTGTTTGAAGGGCTCAAGCGGTTGGAAGATAAAGGCTATATTCTCAGACAGGCACGAAAAGCGCGGTCCATCGAAATCCTTCATGCACAAACACCGGATAAAAATAATCTGATGGCTGTTCCTGTTTTAGGGATGGTTGCGGCTGGCCAACCGATTCTCGCCCTTGAGAATCAGATTGGTCAGGTCATGGTGCCGGATAATGTTCTTCGCGGGAAATGCTTTGCCCTCAAAGTGCAAGGCGACAGTATGATCAACGCTGATATTTTCGAGGGCGATTACGTTGTTGTGCGTCAGCAACCTATTGCTGAAAACAGCAATATTGTTGTGGCCATGATCGGCGAAGAAGCTACTGTAAAGCGGCTGAGCATCGAAGGGGAGCATATTGAGCTGCGCCCTGAAAATCAGAAACTAAAACCCATCATCATAGGACAACAAGATGCACTTAAAATAATTGGGAAGGTCTTACACGTCTGCTCGGGTGTTGACACCGAGGCCCTCCTAGACGAACCCCCAAGGAGGACAACCACATGAGCACCTATAAATTACGACGTTTTGCCCAACCTGATGTTTTGAAACACATCCAACAAGATAATCTGATCACTTTTCTTAAGCGTTATGAAAGCTACCTGACCGGGCGCGGGTTCAGCTTTGAGTTAGATGAAGATGGCGAGCTGGATTTCGAGACGCTGTGCCAAGTGCTGATGAATCCATCAGAGGCCATGGATATCGACTTCGTTGAAGCCTTGTTCTTTATTCAGGAAATGTCTGACGATGATCATTTTGAAGAATTGAGCGAACAGGCCGAGGCTAACAATATCGCCGTACATGAAGAATCAACAGCAGCAGATTTGGCATTGGCGTTATGGCTACATGATCCCGAGCTTTTGAAGCGTCCACATGCAGAGGTAATGATCCTCAAACCCAAATCATTCATGTACTTCCAATCAGAACAAAAATCGCCCGATATTTTTACTCTGCCAAAACCAGAAATCATGCGGACGCTGGAAGCGGATATGGACGCTTGGTTTCTGAAAAATAAACGCGGGACTGGCTGCCGTATTCTGCCTGTCAGCGCAGAGGACGAAGATAAGACATACTTCTTGATCCGTCATGGCATGCCATTCAAACGTGAAGGTAAAATTGAATCTGGGCAGTCCAAGACGATTTTCTATCGTCCGGAGTTTCATGATGTGATTGTCTATGATCGCGCCAATAATGATCTGGCCGTCTTCAATAAGTCAGGTGCCAAGAAGGAGCGCACCATGTATTTGGATTTATTTAGCCAGCATCTCTTCGGTAAGGCTGAATATTTCCCCGGCGCAGAAAAATATACATTACAGCCACTTATCGATAATGGCGTTGATGCTTTGGCTTGCGCTGATATTGACGTGCTGGAAGATATAAAGCTGGTGGAAATCCAGCACCAGTTTCTGGGGCCTTATAACGATAAACAGACATTGCGCTCAAATGATGTATTTGCCTCATTAGCCTCAAGGGATCGTGAATTCCCGAACTTTGGTAGGCTGGTTTCTGCCAGCTTTTCTGTAAAATTTGAAAACGCCAAGCGCCCGCGCATGGTCAAGGTACGAACACCGAATGTGGCCAATTTTGACCGTAAGGAAGATTCTCATCTGATTGAAACATGGCTGCGGAAACGTGGCTTTGTCAATGAGCAGAAAGAGGAAGAAGACAGCACGCAACCCGTAACGCATCAGGAGAGCCATGACGCCGTATCAATCGCCGCCATGGCGTAAACTGACAGAGCTTTCTGGTGGCAAGGGTGTAAAAGCTGAATGGCAGGACTTTCCGGAAGAGCTGCTTACCATCACCAGTGAGGAAGCATCCGCCATTCCCTGTAATGGCCGAGCCGGATGCTACATGAATGTCGTGCGGCATGGGCCAAGCGATATTGTCGGCATCTGTACATCAGATACCAAGCAGTGCGACCGCCGCACGCTCAAAAAATCAGAACTGGCGCTATATCCTATTGATCACAAAAAGCTGGCTACCAAGGTTGCTGTCGCCATTGGTTTTACCGAGCAACACGAAAAAATCACAGGCTATACTGCCCTTTGGAAATTTGGCGTACTGAATCCGCAAGCCGAGCATAGTTTTCCTGTCTATTGTTTTTTGGACCAGACATCCTCGCAGCTGGATAAAATCGTTAATCAGCTTTGTATGGGAGAGCAGACGTTTCTGTTGATTGCTGCCACCAGCAGTCTCATCAGCACTGCCAGCTCTGATGCAAGTAGCAGGCATAAATCCAAACTCATCGGTATAGATGATGTGCTCGGCGTTGATGCTGCGGGTAAGGTCATTGCAAAAGAGAGCGCTCAAACCATCGTCTCCAATTGGCTGGAAACAGTGTTGCCAAAATCAGGCAAGCCGGGATCTGAGTATCAATTCCCGACACCAGCAGGCGCAACATGGGAACAATTTGTATTTGAATTTACCGCATCAGAGATGTTGTCAGTGACATGCGGTCAAACTCAACAACGTTTGGAACCTGAGCATCTGAAGATGAAAGATCAGAGATCTGGGAAAAGAACGAACCAGTGGACGCTTCTATTGGTTATTGCAAAAACCGGAGGAAGCCTCTCGTGGCACGATAGCGATGCAGACGATAAGTTAAAAAAGCAGAAGCAGGAATTAGCAAATAAGCTCAAACAATCCTTCGGCCTTTCCGAAGACCCGCTTCCATGGTCGAGTAAAGACAATTGCTATAAAACCCGCTTCATCATTCGTGCAGATGACAATGTCCTGCGCCAGCTCACTGGTTGATAATGACAGGCATAGACTGCTACGAACTGGTCAATTGCAAACCCTTGATTTCCCATGACTAAAAGCTCCGTACTTCGTTTTTCCAAGTACGGTGTTTTTCAGGAAAGGGGCATATATAGGAGGAAAATTAGAGAAAAACGGGGTATTTTTATAGAGAGGAAGTCAATTGCAAATAGCGAAAAAGCCCGCAAATGCTGGGCTTTTGAGGATATGCCATCTGGGGCATATGAAAGTTCGTTTTAGGTTAATGGCGGTGAGGGAGGGATTCGAACCCTCGGTACGTTGCCGTACACACACTTTCCAGGCGTGCTCTTTCGACCACTCAGACACCTCACCGAAGAGAGGCGGCATTATACACAAACTGCTTTGTGATGCACCTGTTTTGTGACTGAAAGCGCTTTATACACGCTGCATACCGTACTTGCGCATCTTTTCTACCAAGGTAGTACGGCGTATGGTGAGGCGTTCTGCGGCTCTGGCAACTACACCCCCACTATCGTCCAGTGCCTGTTGTATCAGGTCTTGTTCTAGTCCAGTTAGATATTCTTTCAGATCAATACCGGATTCGGGCAAGAGTACGGTCGCATTCATATTAACCACCGAGGGCGCATTGGAGTCCTCTTCTTGCAGGACAATATTTTCATCGGTTGCATCCACATGACGGTATTTCGCTGGCAGGTCGTTAACACCGATCACGCCATAGGGGTGCATAATAGCCATGCGCTCTACCAGATTAGCCAGTTCACGGACATTACCTGACCAAGGGTGCTGGCATAATGACATAATGGCAGAAGAGTTAAAGCGTACCGAGCCACGTTTTTCGTTTTCCAGCCGAGCCAGTATTTCATTCAGTAACACCGGAATGTCTTCACGGCGCGCATTAAGTGATGGCATTTCTATGGGGAAGACATTTAAACGGTAGTAAAGGTCTTCACGAAATTGGCCTTGTTCGATCATCTCTTCGAGGTTACGGTGAGTGGCCGCAATAATGCGCACATCCGTTTGCTGCGATTTATTGCTACCGACACGTTCGTAACATTTTTCTTGTAATACACGTAAAATCTTTACCTGCATATTCAGCGGCATATCACCAATTTCATCCAGAAATAAGGTACCGCCTTCGGCCATTTCAAAACGGCCTGCGCGCGCACTAATCGCTCCGGTAAATGAGCCTTTTTCATGTCCGAATAATTCACTCTCCAGCAACTCGGCGGGGATGGCTCCGCAGTTAACGGGCACAAACGGTTTATTACTGCGTGGTGAATGGTAGTGCAGGTTACGTGCAATCACTTCTTTACCCGTACCGGATTCACCCGTTACCAGTACTGTGACATCTTTGTCCGTCACTTGTGCCATCATTTCGCGCACACCTTTGATGGCGCGGCTATTGCCGACAAGGCTACGAAATAAATGCGGTGGTCTGCGTGTAGACTGGCGTTTGCTAATGGTTTTAGCTTCATTAAAACACTGAGCACGATGCAAAGTATCTATCAATTTGTTGTACGTGGGTGGTGCTTCCAGTGTCGCAATCACCTGTTGGTGAATTGCTGCACCAATGACATCTTGGTCAAAACTGACATCTTCGGGATTACCCAACAGAATAATGGCAACATCATCGTGCCATTTGTTAATCAATTGTAAACGGGTTTCTAACGGATGCTGACGGCGGCAGTAACCCACAATAATGGCTTTAAAACTGTCGCCTTCTGCACATAAAGAGACTTTTTCTTGCCATTCAAAGTCTCCTGAAATAATAAGTGATTCCCCCAAAAATTCTAAAATAACACGCAGCTGCTCACGGCGCTCTTCATTATCATCAATAACAACGACCTTACTATTTTGTGACATAACCACTCCTACTACGACTAACACAGCAAGCCATACTGTCGTTTTACAAAAGAGACAACAACATGACTTAGTTACTTATAGGAATAGTTCAGGAATAGGAAAAGGTCAAACTTATGACGGTTTTCACTTATATTAAAATCGTATCAATTGATAAAAAACGGAGTTATTCGGGTATAGATGGATCCGCACTACAAAGAGAGATGCCTAATCCACCTAGGCCACAGTAGCCGTTGGGGTTTTTCGCCAGATATTGCTGATGATATTCTTCAGCATAGTAAAACGTCTCTGCTGGCAGAATTTCGGTGGTAATCTCAACACTCTGGTTTAGCTTCTCTTGCAACATAGACTGATACTGCTTGAGCGTGTGTTCTGCCTGTTGCTGTTGTTCTTCAGTTGAGTAATAAATACCTGAGCGATACTGCGTACCACGATCATTGCCTTGGCGCATACCCTGTGTAGGATTATGCGATTCCCAAAATACATGCAGTAGTTCAGTGGTGGATATCTGCTCAGGCTGATACACAATCAGTACGACTTCATTATGCCCCGTACGGCCGCTACACACTTCGTCATAGGTCGGATTGGGCGTATATCCCGCACTATAACCAACTGCTGTTGCTAGTACACCGGGCAGGCTCCAGAAGCACTTTTCAGATCCCCAGAAGCAGCCCATACCCACCACTAATTGTTCGCTACCCTCAGGAAATGGTGGTTGTATAGAAGAACCTAGCACCACATGCTGACCACGAATAGATATGGCTTCATCACGCCCTTTTAGTGCGCGCTTTTGTTCTGGCATCTTATCTTTGTTGAGAAAAAACATTATTTGATATCCAATATAAGTCCCGACATATTATGCGGATGTGCCACTGACCATTGTTCATATACGGCATCATAGGTTTCAGCGCATACTTCTGCCATATGACGAAATGGCTGTCTCCCCGGGTCGGTCATGAAGACCCGTGAAACACCCGCCTGATAACAGCGGTGTATTAAGTGAGTTAACGGTTGTGTCATTTCATCCCAAAAGCAGATATCCGACGCAATCACCATATCAAAGTCCGCCAGCATGGCCTTTGTGACTTGATCATAGCGTTTTTTTACAGTGGTTATTGCCACGCCGTTTAACGCTGCGTGATAGTGCAGATAGGGAAAGACTGCATCGTCTGCATCTAATGCAACAACATGCGCCTGATGCTGTTTTGCACAGTAGATGCCGCTGATACCCCAGCCACAACCAATTTCCAATATACGACAACCGTCTTGAGGGGGAAAGGCTTGCAAATAATCCAGCATCAAGCTAGTTGAATGCCAATATTTATTGCCGTGAATAGAGGCAACACCACCTGCCCGTTTTAAGCGTCGAATATCCCTATGACTGTTTTTACGAACAATAATTCCAAAAATATCACGGCTGTGGGTATCTATCATGGGTCTATTATAATCCTGCAAACTTGATTACCATAAGGATTAATTATGTCTATGTTGTGAATACATGAATACCAAACACCTCGACACCCCTTATTTTGCCGCTATTGATCTTGGTTCGAATAGTTTCCATATGCTGATTGTACAAATGAATGATGGCACTATTGAACGTATTGATCGAGTGAAAGAAATGGTACAGATCGCCCGAGGTCTCTCTAAAGACAAAGCCTTGTCACTGGATGCACAAGAACGCGCACTGCACTGTCTGCGTTGTTTTCAAGAACGTATTCGCGATATTCCCCCTACACAAATTCGCGCTGTTGGCACCAAAGCCTTACGGGTGGCAGGTCATGCCAGTGGTTTTTTACAGAGGGCGGAAGAAGCCTTGGGCCATTCCATTGATATTATTTCAGGCTACGAAGAAGCCCGCTTGGTTTATCTTGGAGTCTCCCACGATATTAGCCCGGATAAAGGCAAGCATTTGGTGATTGATATTGGTGGCGGCAGTACCGAGTTTATTATTGGCGAAGACAAGCAAACACGCTTAATGGAAAGCTTGAGTATGGGGTGCGTCACTTTCAGCGATCGTTTTTTTATAGATGACAAAGGCAACATGTCAGAGAAATTGTCGACTGAAATGATATGGCAAGCCTATTATGCAAGCTGTGTTGAATTGGAAATTATTGCACGCCGTTATTGCAATGAAGGCTGGCATATTGCAGTGGGCAGCTCTGGTACGATGAAATCGGTTGCACAATTGATGGATGATAGTGTCGTCACCGGTGTCATTACCCGTGCGGGTATTAATCGCTTAATGGGGCACTTGCACCAGCATGGAATGTTGGCAATAACGGCCAGTCTTTCTCCGGAAAGGCGCAATGTACTACCTGCCGGCATTATTATGTTAGCGGCGATTCTTGAGCAATTATCGATTGAAGAAATTCACGTGGTTGAATCATCACTTAAAGAAGGTTTGATTTTTGATACCTTGGGCAAGTTATCCGATAACGATGAAAACCATGATATTCGCGACCAGACCGTTGAAAAAATGATGGTGCAATATCAGGTGGATCGACAACAGGCCCAGCGGGTTGATGTGGCGTTGGCACATTTTGCCAAAGAATTACCACTACCGATTGTCAATGGCATTGCGGTAAAAAAAATATTACATTGGGCCGCGCAATTACATGAAATTGGTTTGAGCATATCTCATTCAGGTTTTCATCATCACGGGCATTATCTTATTCGTGAAAGTGATATGGCAGGCTTTAGCCGTTTTGAGCAAGAATTATTGGCATTGTTGGTCGGATCACACCGTCGTAAAATACGCTCCGAACGCTTAACGCTACTGACTGCTGACCCTCAAGATATGTTATACCCGCTCTTGGCCTGCTTGCGTCTTGCCGCGCTCTTGAACCACCGCCGTGAAGATGCCGTAGAGCTGCCGACAATGACCATCGGTTCTGTCACCATGAGTGATAACCATGAACATTTGCATATTACCTTACGCTTTGCAGAAGGCTGGCTGGCAGAACATCCCTTAACGGCGGTTAATTTAGCTCAGGAAACTGAGTATTTGAAACCATTAGGCATTGTATTCAGTTATCAATAATCTTAAAGAAGAATAGTTATGTATCAATTGTTGTTTATTTTGGCACTTGTTGTTTTAGTATTCACCATTCGCCATGTCCGTAAACAACCACCAGAACAACGCCGTCAGTTGACATGGCGATACAGTCTTTACGCAGTAGCGGCATTACTGGTTGGGCTGGTGGTTACTGGCAGAATGCACTGGATTGCGGGGGCTATTGGCGCTGCCCTGCCCATTATTCAACGATTATTACCTTGGGCATTAAGGTTGCTTCCCTTTGCTCTACGTCAACGACAACACCGCACGGGTCAAGCACCAAACACCAAAACCACCATGGATAAAGAACAGGCCTTAAAAATTTTCGGGTTTGAAGCAGTCCCCACCAAAGTAGATATTATTCAGCGACATCGTGAGTTAATTCAGAAAAATCACCCCGACCGAGGGGGTAGTGATTATATTGCCGCACAAATTAATGAAGCCAAGGATATCTTGCTCAATCATGTTGCCTGATTCAGAAGACCGCTCATGGTGTGTCTACATTCTCACCACTAGCGATTATCATTTTTATACCGGCATTACCAACAACATGGTGAGGCGTTGGCAAAAACACCGTAAACAACAAGGCGCAAAATATTTTCGAGGCAAGCACCCTATTGCTCTCAGTTATCAGGAACCCGACCATTCACGCAGCAGCGCCAGTAAAAGGGAATATGCAATCAAACAATTAACACATCAACAAAAACAGCAACTCATTATTGCGTCTTATGGGCCTCTTCATAATACTGCACATAATCACGAATAACACGATAAGGACGTGAATGAAATTCGCGCAAGTATAATACCCATACCACCAACGATGTTGAAACAACAAACAACCACGGTGAAATAAACCAGGGCAATACCGCCAAAGAAAAGTAATAGGCACGTAAGCCATAGTTATAGGCATGCCCTGCCATATCAATCACCTTGGAGCTGGCATAAACATATTTTGTACGTAGTTCTGCATCTTCTGCAGCGGCTTCAATAGTGGGTGCTGAGCCAATCATCACCGAGCCAAAACCGTATTGGCGCATCGACCAAGTCAGGGAAAAAAAAGCATAGACATAAATTAGAATCAACACCAAAATTTTAATGCGCAACCAGATGACTGACGAATAGGTCGAATCGTAAAAAGGGATAGATTGCAACAAGGTATCCACATTACCTACCACCCCCAATGCCGTTAATAAACCCGCCAGCACCAGAATACTGGTAGAGGCTAAAAATGAGGTATTACGCTCTAGATTGGCCACCAATGCCGCATCCGTAATACGCGTATCACGCTTGAGCATTTCTTCCATCCAGTGCAAACGCTGCCGATTAAGCACTGATGATAAATTGTAACCACACTTGGCTTTGTATTTGGCAAACCATGCATAACCAATCCAAGTGAACAAAAACCAGATAAAGACGGCGATATTGATAATGGAATATTCATTCATACTATTTAAAAACTTTTATTGATATTCAGTGCCCATTATAGAGTAATTTACCGCTACAATATCAATGTCGGTAATAATTCGAGCAGGAAAGAGAACAACATGGCACATCCCCACCCGAGCTTTGAATGGCTTCGTAGTCAAACCATTGATTCACTCAACATTACTATCTCTGAATATCAGCACCGTAACACGGGCGCACAACATATTCATATTGAGGCAGACAACCGTGAGAATGTCTTTCTGGTTGCTCTGCGTACTATCCCGGAGGATTCAACCGGTGTGGCGCACATCCTGGAACATACGGCACTGTGTGGCAGTGAGAAGTACCCCGTACGCGACCCCTTCTTTATGATGATCCGTCGTTCATTAAATACCTTTATGAACGCTATGACCAGCTCCGACTGGACCGCCTACCCTTTTGCCAGTGAAAACCGCAAAGATTTTGATAACCTATTAGGCGTATATCTGGATGCCGTCTTCTTTTCGCGTCTGGATCCACTGGATTTTGCTCAGGAAGGCCATCGTCTGGATTTTCAAGACAGCGGTAATGCCGACAGCCCGCTAATGTATAAAGGTGTGGTGTACAATGAAATGAAAGGTGCCATGAGCTCGGTCAATTCACAACTCTGGCAACGTTTAAGTGAACATATTTACCCGACAAGCACATACCACTACAACAGTGGTGGTGAACCCCGCGATATTCCCAAACTGAGTTATGACGAGTTGGTGCAATTTTACAACACCCATTACCATCCAAGTAATGCAACCTTTATGACATTTGGTGATATTCCTGCTCACGATCATCAAGAAAAATTTGAGTCACTGGCACTGCATCGCTTTGAACGCCTAAATAAAACCATTAATGTCCATCCAGAAGCACGCTTTACCGAACCACAAACGATTGTAAAAAGTTACGCCTATACACCAACCGGTGAAGATGATGACAAACAAACCCATGTGGTCATGGGTTGGTTACTGGATAAAAGTATTGATCTAGAAGCCAATCTGGAAGCACATCTACTTTCCAGCTTGCTGTACGATAACAGTGCTTCACCCATGCAACACCTCTTGGAAACCTCTACCCTAGGCACCTCACCATCCCCTCTATGCGGAATGGATGATTCACAATATGAAATGCTATTGATGTGTGGCCTACAAGGGTGTCGTGAAGATGCCACTGAGTCCATTGAAAAGAGCATACTGGAACGGCTACAGACCTTGGTACAAGAAGGTATTCCACAAGAACAGGTAGAAGCCTCGTTACACCAACTGGAATTACAACAACGCGAAATTGGCGGTGATGGCTACCCCTATGGCTTACAACTGTTAATGAGTGCTCTGGCGCCCGCCACTCACCGGGGTGACATACTGGCCTTTATGGATTTGGAAACGGCGCTCGACAATTTACGCGAAAAAATTACTCATGCCGATTATATACCGTCACTGATTCAGCGTTTACTCATAGATAACACGCATCGTGTTACGCTGACGTTAACACCCGATAATACAATAGCGCAACGCGAACAGGATGAAGAAGACGCTGAACTGGTAAACATCAAAAACACGATGACAGACGCCGACAAACAAGCCATTATCGATCAGGCTATCGCACTGGAACAGCGTCAACAGCAAGAGGAAAATATCGACATTCTGCCTAAAGTTGGCCTTGAAGATATTCCCGACGCTACCCCCTTAAAACAAGCGATAGAAGAAACCGTCGCTGAAGCACATCACTTACATACTTACAGCGCAGGCACCAATGGTCTTGTATACCAGCAAATTATTTTACCGCTGCCTGACTTATCACCAGAAGAATTACACGTCCTGCCCTACTACACACTATGTCTAACAGAAATGGGGATTGGTGATGACAGTTACCTGAGTGTGCAACAACGACAAGCCACCATTGTCGGCAGTATCCATAGTTACTACTCCTTACGCAATCATGTCGACAACCCAGAACAACACCATGCTTACATGACAGTAACCGCTAAAGCATTAAATCGTAATCAGAACGCGATGAATGCATTAATTAACGATACCTTATGTAAGGTGAATTTTAACGATGCCAATCGTATTAAAGAATTAATTGCACAAGACAAAACCGGGCGTGAACAAAGTGTGATTGGTAACGGTCACATTTATGCCATGCAAGCCGCAGCAGCCAATATTAATCCGGTAGCACATACCATTCATCAACTGATGGGACTTGCCAGCGTTAAAAATATCAAGGCGTGTTACCAAAAAACGTTGGACGATAACGCACAATCACTGATTCAACAATTACAAAACGTGCACCAAAAAATACTCGGCGCCCGTATGCAGGCCGTATTGATTACGGAAGAGCAGCAACGCGAAACGCACCAAGATACGGTACGCCAGACACTGGAGCAAATTGCAAAAGATACACCTGACAATATCAACAGCGCACTCACTCTGCCCCAAAATACATCGGCAACCATAAAACAAGCATGGATTACACAAGCACCAGTGCATTTTTGTGCGCAAGTGTATCCAACCGTTAGTATGAACCATCCCGATGCGGCTACACTCACCGTGTTGGGGGGCGTATTGCGTAATGGCTTTTTGCATCGAACCATTCGTGAACAAGGCGGTGCTTACGGCGGTGTTGCCAGCCAAGACTCTAACTCTGCCTGCTTTCGCTTTTATTCCTATCGCGACCCACGCATGCAAGAAACCCTAAACGATTTTAACCATGCGATTGAGTGGTTATTGAATGAAGACATTAATCAAACACAAATTGAAGAATCGATCTTGGGAGTTATTAGCTCACTGGACAAACCTGGCTCACCGGCCGGTGAAGCCAAGCAATCGTTTCATGCACAATTTACAGGTAGAGATGATGCGATACGTATACAGTTCAGAAAGCGAGTACTTGCCACAACAGCCGATGACCTGAAGCGCGTTGCCAACACGTGGTTACGCGCCGAAAATGCCAATATTGCTGTCGTTACCGGTAAACATGGCGAAGACGAAGCGCGGTCACTGGGGCTGGATATTATTACTCTCTAAGCAATGTTCAACAAACCCAACTCAATCAGTGCCTACAATTGCTCAGCGGTATTATCGGCATGGTCGCTAATGGCTGCAAAATAATTTAGCTATAGTCCCAATTAGCGGCGACTGCCGACGCCAAAGCAGCTTGCATGTCCTGAGTAATGGTATCGCCCGCATCAACAGGCAAGTCATAAGTTGCCAGCGCTTGCACCAGTTGATCAACATTCGCATTCACCAGTACACCACTGTCTGTCTCGATTTTATCCACTTCGTGCAATTCATCCCCATACCATTGCCCATCATTAAACCAATTGCGAATCAGAAGGTGGTCGTCGCTCAAGGTGTAACTGATACCGCCATCAGCGGCATCCAGTAAACTGATTTTAAGGTCATTACCTTCCTGGCTAAACCATAACTGCTCTGCATCAATACCATCGGTAAAACGCACAATATCTTCAACCGCCAAGGTGGGGCGATCAATCCCATCCCAATTAAAGTTGTTAATGCGATCCTGACCAAAATCTTCACCAAAAATATACGTATCATTCCCATTAAAACCGTAAAAGAAATCATTACCTGTGCCACCGTTCATGACATCATCGCCATCACCACCGCCCAGATCATCATCTCCCGCTCCACCGAAAATACTATCATCACCCGCTCCGCCTATCAGCTGATCGCTGCCGTCACCACCATCCTGCGTATCATTTCCGCCTAAACCAAACAGTCGATCATGACCACCATAACCGATAAAATGTTCATCCGCATCAGTACCCTCAAACGTATCGGCATTACGCACATTATTTGCAGACCTTTCCCATAAATCATAAATGCCCTGAATCTCCAAACCGGTTTGCGTCTGTTCACTAACACCCAATACAGCAATATCATCAGCACTGAGACCGGTGGCCTGCATCGCATCAAATACCGTTTGAAAATCATCGATGTACAAGCGCTGGTCGCCCACATCAATATGCTCGACAGTGCGCGGATCTCCATCACGAAACCACATACGTACCCAGACATGGTTATCGGTTTCAGCAACCTTAATTAATAAGTCCTCACCCTCTCGACTAAACCAAAGATCTTCGATGTTAATGCCTTCAAAGCGAATCGTGTCGGTATCAAAATGTGCCCCGTAATTATTAATACGCGCCTGATCAAAATCTCCACTGAACACATAAGTATCATTACCATCTCCGCCAGCAAGAAAGTCATCGCCCTCACCATCCATCAATATATCGTCACCCGCTTCACCGATAATGTCATCATCACCCGCACCACCGTCTAAAGTATCATTACCCTCACCACCAAATACGCGGTCACGGCCAACGCCACCGCGCAACGTATCATCACCGCCCTTACCTTCAAGCACATCATTACCACCGTAACCGCTCAGCATATTATTGGTATCATCACCAATCAGGGTATTAGCCCCATTCAGTTCGGCATTCACTTCCCACACAGTATCCAACACTGCTTGAATACTCGCAGCGGTGTCCGCATCAATACCATGGCGGGCCACATCGTCTGGCGTCACAACAGTAGCCGCCATCGCCTCCACCAACGCCTGAATATTATGGCTGAACAAATGCAAACCATCGGCCTCAATTTCGGCAATATTGGAATCAAAGACATCCAAAAACCAATTCCGTATCAACACCTGATTATCACTATTGGCAACCGTAATCAGCAGGTCATTTCCCTGTTGACTGAACCATAAATGTGACGCACTGAGGTTCTCAAAAAGAAGGGTGTCGGTATCAAAAAAACCGCCGTAGTTATGAATCAAATCCTGACCAAAATCACCGCTAAAAATATAGGTATCGTTACCAGCATTCCCCGCCAAATAATCATTGCCCGCACTCGCGATAATAATATCGTCTCCACCAGTACCATAAATATCATCATTACCAGCACCCGCTTCCAAGACATTATTCTGCTCATCACCGATAATACGATCCGTTGTATCGCTGAAGGTGCGATCATAAATCGTCGCCGTATCCCAACGGGTACAGTCCGCAAACTCAATCGCCGCCAAGGTGTAATTCGCCAAAAAGAAACTCGGCACACTAATCACCTCACCCGTCGTGCGTAAAATCAGTTGTAAATCATCACTACTGCGGTGAGCAATCACATCATTCGGATCAATGCCCGCTTGCAAACGCAATATATCGTTGGCACCAGCTGTACTATTGGCATTGTCAATGGTGGTATCGCCATCACCCGCCGCAAAAATATAAACATCATTGCCATCGCCACCTTGTAAGTAGTCATTATCTCCGGTGCCACCGCGCAAGGTATCGTCACCCGCACCACCAAATAGTTGATCGGTATCGGCGCCGCCATCAAGATTATCATTCCCTGCATTACCGATAAGGGCATCATTACCTCCGGCACCGATTAACGTATCATCGGTTTCATAGCCGATTAAGGTATCTGCTGACTCAGTGGTGATTAATACCGCCTGACGAATCTCTGATGCCGTTAGTTGAGAATTATCGGAAAAAAGAATCTGGGCGAATTCATTATTTGGGAACGCAAAATACTGCTCAACGGTAATCGCTTCAACAGTCGCGGGCAAAGTAATGATGAGATGGTTGCCGCTGGGCACAAGGTTGATATCGGCTGCACGGGTATCGTCGATAAAACGCAAAGTATCGTTTTCACCGCTCGTGTTATTGACGGTGCGGATTGTGGTATTACCATCGCCCCTAGCAACTAAATAGGTATCGGCACCCGCACCACCCTCAAGATAATCATTCTGCCCGGTACCACCGCGCAAGGTATCGTCACCCGCACCACCCAAGAGTAAATCGGTATCGGCACCACCATCCAGATCATCATTGCCGCCACCACCGTCTAACACATCATGACCTGCGCCAACACGTAAAACATCATCCCCTAATTTACCATACAACCTATCATCACCTGCTTCGCCGTATAATGTATGGCTATTAGCATTTATACCGTAGTAAGTGCCCTCCCCCAGACTAGCGACCACCGTGTCGTTTCCATCACCGCCATAAAGGGTATCCTCTCCATACCCCCCGGTGATATTATCGTCTCCCGCGCCACCGTATAATGTATTGAGACCCGGATCAATAAAACCACCAGAGGTGTCAACACCCTGACTACCTACTAGGGTGTCGTTTCCCTCACCCCCATCAATGATATCATCACCATAGCCACCCTTGATAAAGTCATCGCCACTGCCGCCATTGAGAGTGTCATCTCCAAGAACGCCATCGATGATTTCATTTCCCTCACCGCCATCAATAGAATCATCTCCGAATAACCCATCGATAGAATCATGGCCCATACCACCGTCAATCACATCATCACCAAAACCACCATCAATCGTATCGTCGCCTTCCCCCCCTAAAACCGTATCGTCTTCATAACCTGCGAAAATACGGTCATGGCCACGCCCCCCATCAATATAATCACCAGCAGAGGGGCGGTATCCAAGGTCACCGCATTTTTACCCGAGCCATACTCAATTTGTAAAAAACCATTACCCGATTCCGACACCACCATAGAAGCCGCCGCTATGCCCGTAAACTGTATATGGTTAGTGCCTTCAGTATCGTTAATACGGTCATAAAACCCATTCGACAGCAGAGAATCCCCCTCCGCAAACACATACAAATCATCCCCGGCACCGCCTTCTAACCAATCATCACCGGTGCCACCGATTAAGGTATCGTTACCCCCGTTGCCATATAACTCATCAGCAACAGCACCACCGGATAACACATCATCGCCGTGAAGTGCTTCGGGTAGCACATTAAAATGCCAGCTTTCCTTGGGTGCATCTGAATAAACCGCTGAATACCAAGACGCGGTAAATGAACCGTAATGAAGATACTGGCCTGCATACCCATAGGAGCCATAATAATTGAGACCAACATCGGAGGCTTGTGCCCAACGATCACCAAAAATCACATCGTTACCTGCGCCGCCTTCGATCACATCATTACCGATTTCTCCCGCCAGAAAATCATCACCCGCACCGCCATCAATCACATCATCGTAATTAACCCCAGATTCAGCCGTATCCACCAAGGTGGAACGATAACCAAAGGCAACCGATGCGTTACTATCACCCAAGACAATATCGTTATGATTACCCCCCAATAACATATCGGCACCGTCACCACCATAAAGACGATCATCACCCTCATCACCGAAGGCCGTATCGTTACCTTCCGCCGCAGAAATCACATCATGGCCTGCACCACCATCCAATAAATCGCCACTATTATGATCTTCTGCCTGAAGACCATTCACAAAATCCATAAAACGGTGGTAATCATTGACCGAGGCACGTCTCTCGAAACGTTGCAGGTCTGCATCAGACACATAAATACTATTGGGTGCTAAATAACGCCCATACGACATCCCCGCGTAAACCGAGGTGTCTTTTTCATAACCATGATTGCCAAACAACCAATCGTTAGCATTACCACCATATAACGCATCGCTACCCAAACCGCCATATAAGCCCGAACTCACATCGATTGCCCCCATACGGTTGTTCTTGGCAAAATCCTCAGCAGACCACCCCACACCCACCAACAAAGGAAAAGGCGTATGACCAGTCGAAGAAATCTGCTGAAGACTATTCTCATACGCCGCCAAACGCTCCGCACTGGTAATAGAAGCCGACGACTCCGTTACCGGCTCGGCAAACTTAAAACTCTCATTCACTTCTACCCCAAACGCACCGGGGTTCCACCCCTGTACGGTGATCGTCCCACCACGGCCACCGTCTACATTAATAATTAACTCTTTTTGTGAACCATTTTGGACTTCAATATACGTGGTGTTATTCACACGCTTGCCATCATCATCAAACTCGGCGTAGATATTTTGCGAGCCTTCGATTCGTGAGAGAGAAGTTAATTTAACTTGCGGGGCGTTAATGGCGGAAGAATATTGGATAAAAATTTGGTTGCTATTGCCGTCGGTACTGTTATCAAAAAGAGTATGCCGCCCTAGACCATAACTCAGATAATAACTGTCGCTACCATCACCGCCTTCCAGATAATCGCTTCCTTAGCGGGCATATAAACTGTCGTTGCCGTCTCCTCCATATAGTTCATCATTACCCGTCACATTACTATGAGCGATATTTTCTGCATCACCGTATAAATGGTCATCGCCATCACCCCCTAGTAGCACATTATCGTCAGCGCCACCGATCAGCGTATCATTGCCGCTATCGTTGGGAGTGATATCACCGCCATCTAAAATATCGTTGCCTTCGCCACCTTCAAGGTGGTCATCGTCAGCACCGCCACGCAATAAATCATCACCCGCATCGCCAATAACAGAAACATACTCGCCGTCAGGTGTATTGACTAAGCGATAACCCTCGCGCCCCTCATAATCGCTTAAGCGTTTACCAAAAATATCTGCACCAAACACCGACACCAAACTGGCAACCACACTCGGGTCAGTAAACAATGCATCATACAAAGTAGAAAAATCTGTCGCAGATGCATTCTGAACCACATCCACCAAACTATTTAACGCCTCCACTGCATCAATTGATGCCAAATCAAAATTCACCAAACCAAACGCCTGATTCGCCCAATTCGCCACATCCAACAACTCATCACCCGGAAACTGATCCTCCTGCCCTGCATCCGACCATGCCTGCTGGGCTGACTGAAACATTTCTAGATCAGTAATATAACCGGCATCAGAATTAGATGAATCTGTCTCTTCAATAGAACTTTCAATAGCCTCAAGTGCTTTTTCAGAGACTTTTTGCGATAAATAATAAATACCTTGATATTGCCCCTCACCTTCAGGCGCATCACGAAAGGCCTCATGCAATACGGCATTGGCGGTATAGGCAATACCGCCAATACTTTCACTAAAACTCGAAATACGTGCTTGTAATATCGCCCCTTCACTACCCGTCATATTGTAATACGTCATATAAAAACCCGTGCGATCACCAGCATCAAGATGCGCTTATAACAGGTCGAGTTCTGTTTGCGTTAGGGTTAACTTGTTAGAGGTGCTTAGAGTGAAATCCGGTGTGCTCATAGTACATCTCCTTAATCCTTGTATTAATTTTTTGTATATAAAATATTATCGTTATCTCTTTCTTGTACTAACAATTGATCTAATAATTGGCGTACCGCCGTATCAAACTCTTGACAGCGATATAATTGACTACGGCGGAAAATATAGGTAAATTTTTTACGTTTATAAATAGTATCGACCGTACAACCTCCATTAGGGTCTAACTCTAGACGTGAGCAATGCAATGCAATCAATTGTTTTTTATAACTTAAAGGCGTAATAAAATATTGATGCAGGCGTTCTCTACAGCGCTCTTCACCACGATAGACTATCCCTTGTTCATTACGGTATTTATCCGTACAGTGAATACTTTTATAAAACTCCAAATCATATCTATTTTCTTGTTTTTTATATTTACGATTATATCGGTCTCGCCTACCACCCGCTCTATGATTTTTTTGAACCTGTGGTTTTGTAAAGCTGTTTACAAACTGTGACGGTCTTTTTATATATATACATGCCATTATCAGCATATATTTGTGCTTCTTCATAACCCGGTTCACCCGGTTGTTTGCGATTTTTCTTGACTGCTGGCCGCGGCAACAAATCGGGCAATCCGGTTTGAATCTCTAAATCTTCTTGCTCTCCACCTTTCCAGTGTCTTTTTTTTCTAAGGTAAGCTTTTGGAATACTAAAAGTCAGCATATGGCCATTGGTTGATTTATGCTTGGAGCGTAAAATAATTTCCACCGGGGTCATATCATTGGTGACACCTACATCTTTTAGCCCGGGAAACGCCTCTTCAAAGCTGACTTTCTTTTCACAAGCGACTAGCAACATAATGGCCAATAGTATAATTATGTGAATGCGTTTTTTTATCATGTTATAAATCATCATATGTATCTGTGTTGTTAAACCTACAGGTATTATGAACTTATTATCATGCTAACAAATGACCTAAGGGTAAAGTTTTATATTTTCATTAAAACTTCTGTTTTCATTAATTAAAGCCCGAGCAGCCTCGGAAACTCACCACTAGGCAGGTGACGCTGACGTTATAGGCAAAATAATGCGAACGTCCATGTAAACGATTTCACTATTGTTAGTAGTGGCAAGCAAAGGAGAATTTCAACAGGTGGGAATCCATCATTACAATCACTTCTCCCTACTTGTTGTGAACTCTACCACTGTTTTTTATCTTATTCTAATATCCATTAGTTATGTTTTTTTTCGACAATCCTCTTAATAACAAATAGATAATTAACCATAAATTAAACTCCATTCAAAAGCAACCCATTTATAGTTTTGCACTATGCTGCAAGCAATGTTCGGGATGTATTCTCACAAACCGTTGGAGTCAGGGACGACGGAAAAGAGCGTACATGGACGTATCTACAGCGTGTTTGTGAGAGCATATTCCGAACATTTCCTTCATCATAATTGCGCTCATACGTGCGACCATCCACCGTGATAGTCCTCAAGGCATAAAACGTTGCGGTATCCAAGGTCACCGGGGTGTCCCGTCACACCAAAGCCTTCCGTTTTACTAATTAAATCAAAACGCTGATCTTTATAGGTGTCGGTTACACCTTCTCCAGAGCCTATCAAACGGTATTGTATTGTCATTATTATTTCCTTATTGATGTTGCATTATTTGTTTATTTATTCATAGTGCATACAACGTGAAACGATCCTCTCGCCCCCCTTGAACCTAATTTTCTATTTAATGAATGCACCCAAAAATAATAATCTTTGCCATTATCACTAGAATAACCCACACCATATGGATGGTTTTTATACATCAACATAGTGCCAAACCGATAGGTTATTGAAGGTGTAATCCAAGAGTTATCGATAGGTTTACCATCTTCTGTTGCAAACCATACGCTCACCTTGGAACTATTGTGTACGTGCTTCACATAAAGGGTACTTTAAAGAGCGCGCGCGCAAATAAATTTTTTCATCACCTTTTATTCCATCAATCTTATGTGAATAGCTATATATAACTCGTTCATCTGCATGTTGATTAATTAGACTTAAGCTTTTTAACTTTTCTTTTTCACTCACTTCTCTCAATGGAGGCTTGGAGAGATCATAGTTATTCCCTGCAATAGGAAAATCACATTTCCAATTCGTATTATATTGTTCTAAGCGATTAATATTATCCGCAATTGCATAACAGGCCTCATGGTCGTTCTCATGAATACCAAATGGGGTTTCAATCATTTTTACTTGGTATTTTTCAAGTAGCTCGATTTTTGTATTTTCATTCTTTTTCAGGGAGGGGGCTGACCAAACCATACTTGGCAAAAACAATAGTAAAGTTAGTGTTAAGTATTGCATAGAATTATCTCACTTTATTTATCTTTATTTTTTAAATTTAATATTTTTTCGGTTAGTGCATTGTAGCTCTTATATATTCTAAATAGCGAATTCTTGCTCTTGTTAAACGTGCAATACAGGCATTTAAATAACCATCTGAAAAAGTGGCGCATTCTTCATTTCGCTTTTTATACCACTGTAATTGACTAACCTTTAAGTGATTACCCACCCGAGAGTGATGTATTGCTGTGGTATAATTTCTTTCTAGTTCACGTTCATAAATCGAAAGCCCTTGACTATTACAAACCGCCTGATCAATAGCGCTTTTTTCGGTATTACATACAGGTATAAATTTTTCTCTACCAATCCAATAATATTGACTAAGAAGCTTTTTAAAGCCTAACTGCTTTTCTTCGGCTGAAAATCTAGGGTTAAGGCTAATATAATAATCCAGGATATTGCCTTGGCTATCTTTAATACTCGTATCTGCGCCTGCACTCACTAACAACTTAATCAATTCAATGGAGGCATTTTCAGCAGCATAGGTTAATACTCTGCTATTAAAACGTTGCACTTTTGAACCACAATTATCATTTTTTTCAATATTGTATCTGGAATTGATAGGCCAATTATTTTCAATAAAGTACTTAACCGCATCATAATTATTCATATGGGCTGCATACATCAGTAGATCTTTATTATAACCAGATACAATAGATTCCTTTGTAATTTGTGGTGGCAGCTTATTAAGTTGCCGAGGAGTATCTACCATTAACGATAAAATAGTTGATGGCATATTTCTTTACTTGAGTGATAAATAATTTTCTAACTTCTCCCAGTCATTGTAGTTACCTTCTATTATATTTTGTAAAAAAAAAAATCTTTATTGTATGATTCACATAATGAATAATACCTACCGGGCATTGCATTAACGACTCCCTCTGCATTCTGGTATGCTGCATTTTTAGAATATGAATAGTTAACCATATAATGGTTTGCAAGCTCCGTAACAAAATCTTCTTTCAGGTTTTCGTAGGTGCCATATTCTCGATAACTCCATATATCTTGGTATTTCCAATTGGAAAAATGTTTTTTTTGAAAATCATAGTCACTATTATCATTCCATATTGGTTTTACCGCACAAGGACGAATTATTACCATAGAAGCAAAGAGTTGGCCACTAGACCTAGCACGCGACTCTGGCCTAGAAGGACTGCAATAACCGGGAGAAAGTAGCATTTTTTCAAGTGATTTTTTGTACGCTGTAAAAAAGGGCAATTCATCGGCGGATACTTTCTCATCAAAATTTTGAAAAATTTTAATTTTGCACGCTTCTTGCGAATGACTAGAATCAACTAGCTTATGTACTCTACGCAATGAATCATGACGATCAAAATCACCAAAATCTTCCAATACATACCACTCCCCTTGGTACTCAAAGGGAAAATTCTCCCACCATGAAAAAGTAGATCCATAAGTCAAGGCACCCATAGGATAAAAGGGTTTGATGCCATCTTTTGTATATTTTTTTAACTTAGGTAACAATTCACTCATTTGATGTGGCTCCACCACATAACCCGTATAAATATCACCCCGCCAGCTATGCGATTGCTCATGATACACAAGAATTTTACTTTTACCTTTACAGGTAATGAAAGACTTCTTAACAACACCTCTTACGCCCTCAATTCTCTCAGATGAAAAAGCAGGATGATTGATACCTTCTGACTGTATCAAGCCATTAGTTCCACCTTTTTTAGAGTTGTAAATATCAATATAATGCTCCACAACCAAATCTCAAACAGCATCATCTGTTGAACTCACAATATGTGGTTGAAATGCACCCAAAGAGGCATGAGAAGAACCTGAAAACATTAACAGCAGAAAAACCGTAACCCTGAAAACCATATCAATCTCCAATAAACAACAATTTATCTTTCCGGTTTTAAACACATTACATTAACCACACACAAACAAAACACACTCACATTTAAGGTTAGCGGATTAAACGCTTGCCATAAAAATTGCGGTGAAAATAGTGCCACATCAATTAATAATACAATTAATGCAAACTCTGCAAGATAGGCAGGCCATTTGTGCTTATAAAAAATAAGCAATACAGCGGCAAACACTACTTCTAGTAAACCGCTGATCTGTATCATCATCGCCGTATTTAAAGGAAAGTTATTCGCCTCTATCATGGCAACTTCACCAGCACTCAGGTGCAAAAGTTTTGGTACGATGCCATGAAATAAAAACACAAACGCAATACAACACCGTGAGATATGGCTAATGATGAGCAAATTATTCTGCATCTAAAAACCAATCCTTATGAGCCTCTGATGGAATCATACAATAGTCATATTTTCCGAATAATCGGTAACGATTAAGCGCTATGCGGTCATAGCACCAATCTCTGATGGTTTTTGGGATAAAACGTAACACCGCTAACCAACACCATGGGCGAGGAAAGTCAGTAATAATGTTTAAGAACGCATCACTCTGTTGATAAGCAATACCCTTTTCTATATACAACATGGTATCAAAGGTATCGATTGGCATGGCAAAGTGTTGCAATATCGACTGGCCAACTTCTGATTGGACAGAGGCAAGTTTAAAACGGTGGTACTTATCGCGCTTTACCACAAACTGGCTCCAGCCATTGCAGAGCTTGCAAACACCATCATAAACAATAATGTGTTGATGTTTATTGAGTAAATCCATATCCATGTCAACGATTTCATTATTAAGATTACATAGTTCGGGAGAAGCACATCATAGTGAGAATCCGTATAAAGAGCACCACTCCATTTTTTGAGCACTGTATCACTTTATTTATGTGGCATTCTACGACTTCTTTAGAACTTATTCTTATGTTGCATTACGCGCAAAGCTAATTGATCCACCAGCACACAATAACTATAAGTTAATTGACCTTATTAATCAAATATCAGCCATATCTCACACGCTTTTCATCTTTGTCTTACAGAAAAGTCCCCCCCTTTACGACACACTGCACAGCAGCTATTGAATGATTCAATCGCCATGGAATTTTATGTAATACTTAATAAGGAGCGACAACGATGTCACAAAATATTATTTCTGGCCACTTTAATGATTATGAACTCGAAGGCGTACTGACAAAAGTACAAGCACTGAAAGAGACATTACCCTTCTTAATTGACCTTACTACTGAGCAACGCAGAAACCTGCCTACTAGCCGCGGGTAGTGATGCCTATGCCCAAGCGCTGGAAGTGTATGGTTATGCGAAAGCCGCAGGCAGTGATAATGGCTTGGATGAAATTCTCCGCAGCATGTCGCGCCGCTTTACACCTAACCGCGCGGGCAATACTCAGGAAGCCGATGGCGATGCTAATACCGAGGCTGCCGTATAAAAAAGTAAGGCTAGCCTCCCTCTAAACAGGAAAAACTTCAATCAGAGTAAGGTTATTGAGTCTTTTTGGTAGGCTAGCCTACCCGAAAGGGAGAACAGCCTACTAAAAAGAGTCACTAGCCTCACTGTAAACAAGGCAAACCTTATATAAAACAATATTGGCATTGTAAGGGAATACAATAATAAAAAAGGGATGTTCGCAGAATGTTGCCAATAACATCCGCGCCACCTGCCGAGTGGTGGCCTACCCGTGGGGTTATCGGGTAATAGAATTCGCCTGCTTTAGCAGGCTATTTTTATTCTTGCGCTTTCAAGATCTCTTCTACTCGTTTTTTTGCATAGCTTTCTGCTAAATCACTAGCCACTTTAAAAATAGTTTTAGCGGATGATTCTTTAAATTACAGCATTGCAGTTTGCACTATGCTGCCACCAATGCGTACAACAATGTAAATGACGCTCACTATTATTGATGAAATTAATAAACACTAAAACGCATTCAATGCCTTTTGACAGGGGTCACTGCCTGCGGCTTTGTCTAGCAGATTACCCGCCAGTAGAGACACGCCACCGGTTGAAATTGCCGCCCCTACACCCGCGAGCGATTTCAGCGTTCCTTCTCCACTGGCACCCATTGTGGGTTCTTTTAGTGTACCTTTGATAGCAACAAATTTTGCCAGACTGGCAATATCTAAACCCACCCCAGAGCGTGCCTTGGGGGTTAATACCTAGGTTAATTTTTTCTGTGCTTAAATCAATATTGCCATCGGCCACGATGATCATTTTGAACGTTTTCATCGCAATAGAATCTTCTACCAGCAATTGACCGGATTGAATTTTAGTATTCACAACCGCACACTCAAGCTCGGTATGTTTCACTTTGTTATGAAAAGGGTTAATGGTGTTTAACAATCCCAGTAATAAGTCAGAACCAATCACTTCAAAACTGTTATTGGCAATAATGCCGTTATAGCTTGTCAGTAATATATCACCATTGAGTGATGAGGCCAGTTCACGCGAGGTCGTTCCCTGCCCGGTTAAGGATAATGTAAGATTGGTTTTACCGCCTTTATATTCTCACTCTGGCAACAGTGCTAACGATTCCAACAGAATATTATTGGCGCTGGCGTTAACATTCAGTGTAGGGGTTTGATGTAAATGGCTAATCGTAAATTCACTGGATACATTACCTTCAGCCAGTTCGCCAATGGTATTTTTGATCGTCATCCGGTGATCACTGACGTCAAGTTGACTCTGTAATCAGTGAAATAAGGTACGCCCATGATAACGTAAGGCCTCGACGTTGAGTGTGCCCTCTATTTGCCACTGGTCTAATTGTTTTAGCGGTAAAGGTTGAACGTTGAACAGCGTTTTGGCGGTTTGTTGTTGTGCACCTTGTTTATCAGCAGCGGGCTTATCAATGGTAACCGTTTTAGGAATATCCAATAGCGATGACGATAAATCATAGTGAATGTGAGTAATATTGGCAGGGTTGTTATCAAATGTTACGGCCATAGTGCCCGCAATATCCGATTGATTAATGTGCAACTTATCCAACACAAGATTCAGCTGGTTATCATTAAGCTCTACCGTACCGTGAGTATCAATAGCATAATCAGCAATAGTTGCTTGTAGTGAGTGACTAAGCTTCAATCCACGGTCACGCTCAACCACAACACGAGCATTCAAGGGAGCAATCGTGACCTCAGGCAGAACAAGTTGTTTTGATTGCAACGATACTATCATCGGTTCCACATCAAACACTGGCTGCAAGTTTATTGGCTCTTGTGAAGCTGAGTTATCTTCAGTGTTGTCGTTTTGTGCAAGAGCACGTAAATCTAGCGAGGGAATGTTCAGTGCAATATGGGGGACACGACTGCCTGAGGCAGCGTCTTGGAATGATAATACAATCGTTCCTTTAACTGGCAAGTCGGAGGCCATATCACGGTAGTGAACATCAACCATCAGCTCAATGTGATCGACATTATCATTCTGGACTTTGGCAAGTTGTGCAATCGTTAATGACTCCCCATCTGGCAGTGATATGTGTGTATCACGTAATGTTAACGTGGAATCAGATAAGGCCTTATACAACGTACTCACATGGCTATCCATACTCAACGCTGTGGACCACGATGTCTGAAAATTCAGCTCACCTAATGTGGCGATGGGTATCTCTTGCTCATCGCTCACAATCAACTTTTCAGCGCTCACTCCAGGAGACCATACCGTAAATACAATAGTTTCCGCCGATAAGGTATGCCCTGTCATATTACCTATCAGTGATAAAACCGATTGTGGGGCAAATTTGCTCCAAAACACGGTAGATAATGGAATCAGTGTTATCAAGAATAGAAGTGCAAACAAGTAACGTTTGTAAGGTTTCATAAATAGGCCACGTTATTATTAATTATTGGGGTAATGACGCAAGCCAGTATAGGGGGTTTACTGTGTAATATTCAACTCATTGGTAAGCCAATTGCATCACGATGACGTATCTAGCGTATATCATTTATACATTCATCATGGGACACTACAATGCAAACAAGACTGATGTGTTTTTCACTGCTCTTATTGCTTGGTGCTGCTATTAGTGGCTGTGGCACACAAACGGTAAAGACAACAAGCGCTAATGATCAAGCTCTACTCGTTGCCGGGCAAGGCCCTGTATCCGAAAATTCGATGCCCTTTGCAGTAAAAAAGTACACTCGCATAGTAACCATTAATGAACAGCCAGTGATTCAAACCAACAAACAAAAACAAACCTTAGCAGTTGCTGCTGGATCGTATTCTGTGGTCGTTTTTCGTCGTATTGAAGATATTCAAGGAACGGTCAACAATACAGAGACCATTGATATCACCGTGTTGGCAGGAAATACTTACACGTTCAGTGCTGATTTTGACGGAGAAGATTCATGTACGGTAACCGTCTTTACGGCAACGCAATTGTAAACACACCACCGCCTAACTGGCCACCGTTAGACAGCTTAATGTAACCATTATGTTCTTTTTGCTGATGGCTTTCTGCGATTTTTGCGGCAAAAAACAATCCCAGCTGGGTACTGTTGCCATCCTTATGTGCATCACTATCTAATGAGGCGGCGCCAATCATACTATCAGGAAAGCCGTTACCATCATCAGAAATTTCGATCATCAGGTAGTCGTCTTCCAGGTAAGCATTGATCACCATTTTACTGTTGGCATAGCGTGTGCCCTTAACCAGTACATTATGAATCACACTACCAATTAAATCTTGATCATAATACCAGACAAGATCGGCATCACATTGTAAATCGACGTTAATATTTTGTGTTTTAAACAAGACATCGTTACGTGATAACTGATCTTCGATAGTGTCATACAAATAACACTCGTCGACATTAACCATTTGTGTTCGGTTTTGAAAACGATACAGAGATAATAGTTGCACCAGCTCTGTATTAATACGTGTCGCTTCGTATTGCAAAATGGAAAATCGCTCCTGTTGTTCTTTATCTTCTTCAGTACCATGCCGAATCACCTCTTCCAGAGAATTCAACAACATACCTAGAGAATTTTTCATATCGTGCACACTGGATGCCAGCACAAACGAAAAATCCAATTCACCGGGACGATACTTGCTGGAAATCTTATTCTTATCGATCATTTCATTCATGCTATGTTCTCCTAGTTGCCTTTGGTTTTTTCAATCATTCGAGCATGGCTTACCGCCTGCTGATACATAAGCTTTAATTGCTTATACCGCTGAAATTTTTCACTTTCTGGAGTGATGTAACGTTCGACCACTGTAAATAAAGAAATACATTGTTCAACATATCCTTCATGAAAACCATTTTCTCTGATTTCACTGATCATGGCCTGCGCCATATTCAGTTTTAGGCCAATGTAACGCGGATATTTTTTTTGCGCCTTGTTAAAATAAATCACGGCGTTTTCATAATCATGATTTTTATAAAAATTGATGCCTTTTTTATTAATGCGACCAATGATTTGCTTACCTGCTTCACTCACAGGTTCATCCAGAAGGGGATCTATCTTTTCAAGTGCAGCTTGATCATGCGCGTAGTATTCGAGCATTTCTGATAATACTTTGCGCGCCTCTTGATACTCTCCAGTAATAATCAAGGCGTTGACAGATTCAACCTCCGTAATGATATTGCGCACGTCACTCACTTCAATTAATTCACGGGCTTGATGAAACAAATCATCGGATGCTTTTTTATTGCCGTTGAGTGCGTTAATTTGGCTATTCAGTAGTTTAGCCTGTATTTTTTGCTCTTCACTAACATCAAACTTGTTATCAATCGCATTTAGCAAATGAATAGCATTCAGACTGACATCATTCCCTTTTTCAACATCGTTGTCATAGACTTTGGCAATGGCTCTGGCAAAATTCAAGTGGTTATCCACCGTATCGTAATAAGAATTGGCGCCATATTTTATGGTTTTCTTATACGCTTTAATCGCAAGTTCAACATCACCATTTGCCAATGCCGTATCAGCAAGATCTTTCTGTCTACCAATCGACATCGGAGAAATCGCCGCCGCTTTCTCCAACACTTCTTGCAACTTGTCTCTATCTCCAACAATCTCACAGGCCTTTGTCAGGCTGTCATACGCTTTTAGATATGAGGGAGATTCATCGACAACGTTTTCCAATAATGAAATCGCTTCCGCGTGTTTTCCCTGCTCCAATTCAAGATTAGCCAAGCCAACACGGGCCCAATCCAGATCACGCACAGCCAACACGCTGTTATACAACGATGCAGCCTCGTCATAACGTCGTTGTTGTAAATATAATTCACCCAGCATTTTTTGACATTCGATACTATAACGTGACGGTGACTTCAATTGATGCTGTAACCGGGTGATAGCTTCGTCAAATGCACCGTCGTCCATTGCATTATAAACAGGCAACATTTCTTCACGTTTGGCAAGCAGACGACGAATACGTTGTTCCAGTGTTTTGCCGGTAATGGGTTTGGTCAGGTAATCGCTAGGCTCACAATCGTAACTGGCCATAACAACATCCCGGCTGGTATCTGCAGAGATCAGCATAAAAATATCTGAATCTCGCATCAAACCTTCATGCCGTAATTCTTCTAGCAATTGCTGACCGTTCTTTCCTGCCCCCAGATTATAATCCGATAAAATAATATCAAAGTGGTGTTTACGACAAGAACCCAAGGCTTCACTACCACTACACACACTGAAAATATGGCGAAACCCCAAATTGTAGATATTTTTTGCCAGTGCTGTACGAAAATTATGGAAATCATCCACAATCAACACACGTAAATTTGAATAATCCATTGAGGACATATCAACCAAGACCAAAAACGAAGAAACACGACTTCTCTTCTTTATAATAGCCTATTTTAAAGTTTATGCTGGTTGTTAAAATCGCGATATAATGGCGCGTTTAACGCATGTAAACATTGATAATCAACGTATGAAAGACGAGAAAACGCCTCAAGACCAGCTATTTGCTCAACCGATCAATCAAGTCGGCCGCTTCTGCTTCGATGAAAACGTTGCCCAAGTATTCCCGGATATGATTCAGCGCTCAGTACCGGGTTACAATGCTATTTTAGGCATGATTGGGGATATTGCCAAGCGTTACGCTCAGGATGATAGTCTGTGCTATGACTTAGGCTGTTCATTGGGGGCTGCAACACTGGCAATGCGGCACAGTATTCACGCCAATAATTGTGCTATTGTCAGCGTAGATAATTCACCCGCTATGGTTGAACGCTGTCAAAAAATAGTGGCATCTGATAAAAATGAGAACCCCGTCACGGTTCAGTGTCAAAATATTGAAACAACGTCTATCGATAATGCCTCGATAGTCGTTTTGAACTTCACACTGCAGTTTATTGAGCCGACAAGTAGACACGCCCTGATTCAAAAAATTTATGACGGCCTGCTGCCGGGGGGGATTGTTATTCTTTCTGAAAAGGTCAAATTTGAACAACAACCGCATCAGGACTTAATGACTGACTTGTATCATAACTTTAAACGCCTCAATGGTTATAGCGATCTGGAAATTGCACAAAAGCGTACTGCTTTGGAAAATGTACTACGACCAGATAGCATTGATATGCATCGTCAACGCTTTTACGAGTGTGGGTTCAATAGTGCCGACATCTGGTTTCAATGCTTTAATTTTTGTTCATTAATGGCCATAAAATCATAATGCTGCATTATTACGATACATTACTGCAGGCTCTTCAAGGTACCGCGCTGGATAACTGGGCCCAGCAACTCCCCGAAGCGATACAACGGGGGCTATGTGATCAACGCTATGGTGACTTACCACAGTGGCGAGACGCTCTCGCAAGCCTGTCACAGACGTCCACCAGCAGTATTGAACTGAAAGACCGTATTACTATCGGCTTGGCAGATGATTGTGATCACCAGACAGTAGCATCGCTAGAGTCTGCTCTACGCGCCCTGATTCCCTGGCGCAAAGGGCCATTCAACATACACGGTATCCATATTGATACCGAATGGCGTTCCGATTGGAAATGGGATCGCGTACTGCCCCATTTAACCTCCTTAGAAAATCGCAATATATTGGACATCGGCTGTGGTAATGGTTACCACTGTTTGCGCAGCTATGGCGCTGGCGCCAGACGTGTGATTGGTATCGATCCGTCACCGCGGTTTATCGTGCAGTTTTTAATGATAAAACATTTTCTAGGCAACATTCCGGTCGATGTGTTGCCCTTGGGCATTGAGTCACTGCCGAAAAAGATGGAATATTTCGACACTACCTTTTCAATGGGGGTATTTTATCACCGCCGTTCACCCATGGATCATTTGAGAGAACTGAAAGAAACGCTAAAACCAGGTGGTCAGTTAGTGTTGGAAACGCTGTTAATCGACGGTAAATCAGGTGAAGTGTTGGTACCTGAAGGACGTTATGCCATGATGAATAATGTGTGGTTTATCCCCAGTGCCGAAACATTGATGCTATGGCTGACAAAATGCGGCTTTAAACATCCGCGCTTGGTCGATAGCCAAAAAACCAGCCTTGACGAACAACGCGCAACTGACTGGATGCAATACCACTCGTTGGCTCACTTTCTAGACCCTGCAGACCCCAATAAAACCATTGAAGGCTACCCTGCCCCTTTAAGAGGCATTTTTATTGCGGAATCTTGAGGCGATGAGTAAATAGGAGTACCCTTATGCCCCTACTCTATGGGGTGCTTGAGGAAAGGTAGTTACTATATGTCAGATATTTTGGACATTAATAATAAAAAATCACTATCCGCGGTGTATCCTTATCATTGCCGCGCGATTATGTTTTTGGCATCGATAGCGGCATTAATTAGCTATACCGCAGCAGATCCACTATCCGATACGATAACGCTGATCATTGCTTCACTAATATTGATTTATATTCTGTTGGCTTATTCCATCAGAAAAAAACCCGCCAATTCAAAAGCGCTTCAATTATTGGACACCAGCGATGGGTTTTTTATTGCACTGGTTATCTCTCAGTTACATTACAGTCCATGGCCGTCTATCTTACTGGTGACGTTGGTCTATTTCCATGCGCTTTATCAAGGTGGACGCATGTATTGGCTATTTACCAATATCGGCATAGCCTTGGGCATCGCTATTGGTTTTTTCGGTTTACACAATCAACAATGGCAACTCACTAGTCCAGATATCGTGAATCTCAGCATTAGTATTGGAGCATTTGTTTATATCTGTATTTATGCGATATCCAGCCGCAGTTATTATCAGGTGCTAACAGAAGAATATGAAAGCTTGAATAACGAAGTGAAAGAGCAAAAATTACGAGCTTATGAAATTTCTCGTTACTTACCCAAAACGGTATGGGAACGTATTGAAGGCAAAAAGAAAGTCAAGATTGAACGTAAACCTATTACTATTTTCTTTTCCGATATTGTGGGCTTTCCCAGTTTGGGTGAAGAGCTTGAAGCAGAAACCCTCTCTAATGCACTCAGCAGCTATCTGGGTGAAATGAGTAAAATTGTCGACCGTTACAATGGCACTATTGATAAGTTTATTGGTGATGCCATTATGGTGACCTTCGGTGATGACAGTTCAACCACTCAAGGGATTAAAAAAGACGCCATTGCCTGTGTTTCGATGGCAATAGCGATGGGCAAACGCATGCGTGAGTTGCAAGGAACGTGGCAAGAGATGGGGATTAAGAAACCACTGGAGATTCGCATTGGTATTAATTCTGGTTATTGCACGGTGGGTACGTTTGGTATTAGTCAGCATCTGGATCATACTGCGCTGGGTGTTCACGTAAATTTAGCCAGTCGCTTGGAGTCTGCAGGAAAGCCGGGTGAAATCTTGGTTTCTCATGAAACCTGGAGTCTGATTAAAGATACCATCCTCTGTAAAGATAAAGGCCATATCAAAGCGAAAGGATTCACGCACCCGGTACAGGTCTATCAAGTCGTTAACCATCGTAAAGAGCTGGGTAGCCAACAAAGTTATGTTTCACATAATTTTGATGGTTTTTCCATGCATATGGATGTGGAAAAATTAAAAAACTACGATCAGGACAAGATTCTAGAACATCTACAATCCGCTGCCGAAAAAGTGCGCACCAAATTTTTGCGCACGACTCAAAACCATAAAAAGTAGCTATTGTCTAATCGTTCTCAACGAATTGGCTTCGAGTAAACTTTTACCTTTAGGATAGGAACTTCTCAGTGGATTAATATCCAATCCACCTCGACGCAAATAACGCGCATACACGCCTAAATACTTCGGCTGACAGGCATCATTAATATCACAGAAAATCTGTTCAATACTATTCTCGTGATAGTCTTGATGCTCGCGAAAAGAAATCAAATATTCAAGTATGCTTTCATGTTGAATTTGTTGACCCGTATATTCAATAAATACGCTCGCCCAGTCCGGCTGCCCAGTCACTGGACAGTTAGTTTTTAACAAGTGGCTACAAATCACTTCATTCGCCTGATCGGTTGCGGATACACGAAGTACCTCCGGTATTGGTGTATAAGAACGGATATCCACTGATAGATTATCCAACAAGGTACCAATGGGCTCTTGAACGCTATACTGATTCGCATAGTGTAATGGTAACAGCCGAACAACAATAGCCGCACCCGCGACATTTGATAAATCACTCGCCATTGTCGCCAACACTGTTCTTTCATTTTCAAACACGGTTTGATTATACGAATTCAAATATAACTTAAATGATTTTGATTCGATAATACAGGGAGAGTCTGCCGGCACAACAAATTCTGCCAACCGGATTTGAGGTTTACCTTGTGCATCTAGCCAAGACACTTCGTAGGCCGTCCAACGGTCTTCTCCCCTAAATGGAAGCTCAGTGGTCAATCCTAGTGCATCACGTGACACGGTGCGCTTAATCGGAAATAACAAACCGGGATCATATTGGCTGTTATACGGTGTTTTTTGACCCAACGGGTTATCATTTTTCATCATACCACCTGATCAGGAGCGCATACGGGTGCCGCGCGCTAACAAATGCAGGCAAGCCATCGTTAATACAACAATACATACCAACACCCCTAAAAAAGCATAGGTCACGTTGATATCTGAAATCCCCAAAAATCCATAGCGAAACGCATTCACCATATATAAAATCGGATTTAATTGAGACACGCCCTGCCAAAATTCAGGCAGAAGACTAATGGAATAAAATACGCCGCCTAAATAGGTTAATGGTGTCAATACAAACGTAGTAATAATCGCGACATCATCAAACGTTTTAGCAAACACACCATTAAGAAAACCGGCTAATGAAAAGACAACTGCAGTCATAAAAACAATAGCCACCGTGACGGGCAGATGATGAATCGTTAGGTCGGTAAAAAACAGCGACACCATAGTGACAATCAAACCCACCAGTAAACCACGAAAAACACCACCCAAAACATAGCCGGATAAAATAATATAATTCGGTGTCGGTGAAACCAGTAATTCTTCAATGCTACGTTGAAACTTGACGCTAAAAAAAGAAGACACCACATTGGCATAGGCGTTGGTAATAACTGACATCATAATTAAGCCCGGAACGACAAACTCCATATAACTGAAGCCGTCCATATCGCCGATACGTGAACCAATCAATGCACCAAAAATCACAAAATATAAACCCATCGTAATCACAGGTGGCAATAAAGTTTGTACCCAAATACGCATAAAACGAACAATTTCTTTACGCAAAATGGTTGTAAAGGCTATCCATTGTTCTGAGATATTCATGGCTTGTCTCCTGATGTGCGAGACATCGCATTATCCGAAGGGTTAATCAAAGACACAAATAACTCTTCTAGGCGATTGGCTTTATTACGCATACTTAAGACATCCACAGACTGCTCTGCCAATAAACCGAACAAATGATTCAAGGGTTGCCCTTTGTTAATTTCCACTTCCAAACAATGTGCATCAACCAGCGTAATAGAGTAATTCTCAATAGCGGGTGCCTTTTCAATAGCGTTGGCAACATCCAGAATAAAAACCTCTCTATCTAACCGTTGTAACAGTGATTTCATACTGGTATTTTCAACGATAGCACCATGATCGATAATAGCGACATTGCGACACAAACTTTCCGCTTCTTCCAAATAATGTGTTGTTAGAATAATCGTTGTTCCCTGCGCATTAATGTCTTCTAAAAATGCCCACATGGAACGACGCAGTTCAATATCTACACCCGCAGTTGGCTCATCCAGAATTAATAATTTGGGCTCGTGTACTAATGCCCGAGCAATTAACAGACGACGTTTCATTCCTCCCGACAAATCACGAGCCGGTGTACTGCGCTTTTCCCATAAACCCAACTTTTTCAAATACTTTTCAGAGCGATCCAATGCTAGCTCTCGCGGCAAACCATAATAACCACCTTGGTTAGCAACAATATCAAAGACTTTTTCAAACTGATTAAAATTAAACTCTTGAGGAACAATACCAATATCGCGTTTGGCATTGGAAAAATCTTCATCAATATCACGACCAAAGATACGCACCTTACCTTCACTCTTGATCACCAACGAACAAATAATGCCAATGGTGGTTGATTTACCTGCACCATTGGGCCCCAACAAGGCAAAAAAATCGCCCTGCTCAACCGTTAAATCAATACCTTTTAATGCCTCAAACCCATTGCTATAGGATTTTTTAAGGCCGGATATAAAAAGTGCTTGTGTCATGGATTACTCTAAAGGGAAAATACGGACTAAACTAAGAATAGTAACATGTTACGTAATACATTCTCTATGATTCCACCATCGCAATGGCAGGTTTTCTATGTCTAACAATGAAGAAGAGGCCACTGGCCGCCTAACGACTCGCACACTGGCTATGCCATCCGATACCAACGCTGCTGGTGATATCTTTGGGGGCTGGGTTCTCTCACAAATGGATATTGCTGCTGGCATCTGCGCCGGGCAACGCGCACAAGAACGGGTGGTTACGGTCGCTGTCGACAGTATGAGCTTTATAGGCCCCGTTAAAGTTGGCGATATTTTAGGCCTGTACACAGATATCGTAGACATTGGGCGTACCTCCATGGTCGTCCATGTCGAAGCCTGGGTAAGACGAGATCGCATTGGCTTGCGAGAAAAAGTGACCGAGGGGCGTTTTAAATTTGTGGCGATTGATAGCAATGGCAAATCGACACCTATTCCCGATGAATCGGAATTAACGGATTATGTGTTAGAGAATTTATAATACTTATTCTTAGTAAATGCAGCACTTTTTCCTGCAACAATATTGCCAATAGCTTGTTCCCAAGATTCGCCGTAAATACATCCATGTAGGCTCGGGCGCGGCATCCATGCCGCTTACGATCTTGGGTAAAAACTATTGGCAATTCGCTATCAACATTTTTCTATGTATTTAACTAATAATTGTAATGACTCTTGTCCGCGGTAGCGGTTAATGGATAAATGGTACGCAATGCTGACGTGGTTAACACTATGATCAGGCCAAACAGCAGGGTCGATATTAAAGGCAATCGCATCCATGGTTTGTTGTGGGTTTGCAACAGGTGCCACAACCATTTTAAGGTGTTTTTCACCCACAATCCGCTGTTGCACAAGGATGAACTCACCCTCAAATAGTGGCTCAGGAAATTGCTGCCCCCACGGTGAGGCATTCGCTAATAAGTGGGCAACCTCCAGAGTTAACTCTTCCTGAGTCAGGTTTCCGTCTGTCAGTAGTACGTCTTGCAAATCGTCTTCTGTCAGTTGTTCAATCACCGCCTGATTAAACAACTCTGCAAAGGTATCGTAATGATGTGCTTGTATACTAAGCCCCGCTGCCATGGCATGACCGCCAAATTTTTGCAGAATATCCGGGTGAGACGTGGCCAGATCATTCAAGGTATCGCGCATATGAATCGCTCCAATTGAACGTGCAGAGCCTTTCAGGGTATTGCTTGTGGTACCTGCAGGTGCGAAGGCAATCACCGGGCGATGAAATGTCTCTTTAATACGAGAGGCCACAAGACCTACCACTCCCTCGTGCCATGAAGGGTCATAAAAACACATCCCTGTAGGTAACGTATTTTGTCTAACCATCGTTTCAATTTTTTGTAAGGCCTCTTGTTGCATCGATCCTTCAATACTGCGCCGCTCACGATTTAATGTGTCCAACTCTTGTGCGCATACATACGCTTGCTCATTATCATCACTCAACAAACATTGTATACCGACTGACATATCGTCCAAACGACCCGCTGCATTCAAACGTGGACCAATCGCAAAACCAATATCGCTTGACGATAAATATCGATAATCTTTTCCGGCAACACTTAACAAGGCCAAAATCCCCGGCCGACACTTACCAGCACGTATACGCTGCACCCCCTGATGCACTAATATGCGGTTGTTATGATCTAGGGGTACGACATCCGCCACCGTACCTAAAGCGACCAGATCCAAATAGTCTGCCATGATCGGCTCTGAAATAGAATGGTTCTCAAACCAACCCTGCTCACGTAAATGCGCCCGCAATGCGGTTAACACATAAAAAATAACACCCACACCTGCCAGCGATTGACTGGCAAACTCACACCCCTGCTGATTGGGATTCACAATGGCATCGGCGTCTGGTAACTGTTCAGGCGGCAAATGATGATCAGTAACAATCACTTGGATATTGTGGTTTTTGGCTTTAGCGACACCAGCAACACTGGCAATACCATTATCGACGGTCATCAATAGGTCTGGTGTAAAACCCAATGCCTGTTCAACAATTTCAGGCGTGAGGCCATAACCATACTCAAAACGATTCGGCACCAGATAATCTACCTGCTGCAACCCCATGGCGCGTAATAGCCGTATTGCCAACACACAACTGGTCGCGCCATCCGCATCAAAATCACCCACAATTAATACACGCTGCTGTTGCTGTAACGCAGTAGTCAACAACGCCACTGCTTCCGGCAAACCTTTTAACGTGTTGGGAGGGAGTAATGCTTTCAGAGAAAGGTCAAGCGCATCATCAGACACCACCCCCCGCGCAGCAAACACCCGCTGTAACAAGGGATGAATATCATCTGAGAAACTCACTTTAGAAACTTTACGACGGGAAATGATCATCACTCAAGAATACCTTCACTATATATACCATTCAAGACACGCATAAATACATCCCTGTAGCTCGTTTACGGCATCCCTGCCTCCAACGGTCTTGAATGCAACTTAAAGCAAAGCTTTAATAAAAAACCTCTTACCATTATTTTGAAGTGACTAACGCCAGAGAAGAGCGCGGGATGGGACAGGGATGGCCCGTGGAACGTAAAAATAAAGGTAAGAGGTTTTGGTGTGAGGAGCTTATGCGCGAATATTATCCTGCATATGTTTGTGAACCACGGCAATATCGTTTTCTAACACCGTATACTGCTCTTCGCGCTCAAACAAGTCTGCCATATGATGTGGCAGTGCCGGGTCCTCTTGTTGACCGGCTTTTTTAACGGCTTCCGGGAATTTTGCCGGATGCGCGGTGGCTAAACACACCATAGGGACTGAATGATCTTTCCAAGTGTGGCGTGCAGCGTCAAGACCAATCGCCGTGTGCGGGTCCAGCAAGTAACCGGTATTTTCGAAGACCTCGTTAATCACTTTCACCATGGCATCATCGGCTAAACGATAACTATCAAAATTCGAACGCACATGGTCCATTGCTGATTCAGAGAGTGTCATGCGTCCGGATGTAAAATCTTCCATCAGTTGTTTAATCGCTGCGCCTTCACGCCCATAAGCATCAAATAATAAACGCTCGAAGTTGCTAGACACCATAATATCCATACTCGGTGATAGCGAGTGCTCTAGTGCTTTTTTACTGTGGTCATTGTTGGCAATACAACGGTGTAAAATATCATTGGCATTGGTCGCAACCACGAGTTGATCAATGGGAAGCCCCATATTTTTTGCCAGATAGCCCGCAAAAATATCACCAAAATTACCCGTTGGCACAGAGAACGATACTTTACGGTAAGGCCCACCCAGTGCCAGAGAGGCATAAAAGTAATATACGATCTGCGCCATAATGCGTGCCCAGTTAATCGAATTAACCGCAACCAGTTGACGCCCTTCTGGCAAGAACGATTGATCACGGAAGCTGGCCTTGACCATATTTTGGCAATCGTCGAAATTACCTGACAAAGCAATATTATGTACATTATCGGCAATCACGGAGGTCATTTGTTTACGCTGCACATCGGACACACGGTTATGCGGATGCAAAATAAAAATATCGATATTGTCACAACGACGGCAACCTTCAATGGCGGCCGAACCTGTATCCCCCGAAGTAGCACCCATCACCACGACTTTTTGATGGCGCTTTTTCAGGAAGTAATCCAGTACATGCCCTAGCACTTGCAAAGCAAAGTCTTTAAAGGCCAGTGTTGGCCCTTGGAACAATTCCAAAATCAATTCGTTATGTGCCGTTTGTACTAGCGGCGCAATCGCATCATGGCGAAAGCCTTCATAGGCCTTGTCGATAATGGCTTGAAAATCATCATCCGGAATTTCACCCGCAACAAAGGGAGACATGACGTTAAACGCTAATTCCTGATACGATAAACCTGCCCATGAAGCAATCTCTTCTTGGGTAAAACTTGGCAAAGTGTCAGGCACATATAAACCACCATCACTCGCCAAGCCCGTTAATACCACTTCTTCAAAACTTAATACCGGCGCATCGCCACGCGTACTAATATATTTCACACTCGTTACCTTTTATGGTTTGGGTTATGGCCCTAGCCTACCCCAAACTTTCTACTCGAATTTTATGGACTGACCCTGTGACGGCATCAAGCACTTCAATTTCCGCCACAGCCTTGAGCAATTCGCTCTCTTGCACAAGATTGGTGATCAGCACAATTTCTGCATTAACCGCGCTTTCTTCTGGTTCGCTCTGCACCATGGCTTCTACACTGATACCAGAATCTGCCAGTATTTTAGTAATTTGCGAGAGCACACCGGGCTTATCTTCTGCCAACACACGCAGATAATACGCTGTGGTCACTTCAATAATGGGCACTAAAGGCTTATCCTCTACCTTATCAAAAGCCAAAGATGGCACCGCAGGACTCTGCTCACGACTGATATGGCGGGCAATATCAACGATATCCGCAATCACTGAAGACGCGGTTGGCTCTGCACCCGCACCCGCACCGTAATACAGTGTGGGGCCTACCGCATCGCCTTTAACAAGCACCGCATTCATCACACCGTTCACATTAGCAATTAAGCGCTTGTTGGGGATTAAAGTTGGGTGCACACGTAATTCAATGGCATCTCCTTCTTTGCGAGCAATACCCAAATGCTTAATACGGTATCCTAGCTTCTCGGCATAGATAATATCACGCGTTTCTACCGTACTAATGCCTTCGGTAAAGACACCGTCAAATTGTAGTGGCATACCAAACGCTAATGAGGCAAGAATGACCAGCTTATGAGCCGCATCGATACCTTCAACATCAAACTTAGGATCTGCTTCAGCGTAACCCAAATCCTGAGCTTCTTTTAACACATCAGCAAAATCAAGGCCTTTTTCACCCATTTCAGTGAGGATGAAATTACCCGTACCATTAATAATACCCGCCAACCACTCGACACGATTAGCCGCTAAACCTTCACGCAGGGATTTAATAATGGGAATACCGCCAGCAACAGCCGCTTCATAGGCAACTGTCACGCCTTGTGTTTCTGCTTTGGCAAAAATGTCATTACCAAACTCGGCAATCAGAGCCTTATTTGCAGTAACAACGTGCTTACCATTGGCAATGGCCAGCTCAACCAGTTCTTTGGCAACGGTTGTACCGCCAATCAACTCGACCACAATATCAATATCAGGGTTGGTGGCAACCTCAAAAATATCACGGGTGACATTAACGGCCGATAAATCACAGGCAGGATTATCACGACGAGCACCAACTTGTGCAATATCAAGTTCACAAGCCGCTCGCGCACTGATTTCATTAGAATTACGTGTGAGCACATTAAATGTGCCACTACCTACGGTACCCAGACCACACAGGCCAATTTTGACTGGTTTCAAATGGATTATCCTCGAACACTTGGCTTTTTCTACGGCGTTCAGTACAGACCGCAAAAAGCCCACTTTTTTGGAAAAGCGCCACCTTACGTGGAGAGGGAGAAAGTGTCAACTGAAGCGTTTCAAGGAGCCCTAAATACCCATTTCCATGGCCAACATATCTGGACTACGCGCACCAATTAAGAGCTCACCATCAGCAAGGACAATCGCCGGCGTGCCATCAACACCCACGTCCTGACCGAGCATATATTGATCTGGCACCGGTGTTTTACCGCAATCGTTCAAGGTAACGTTTTTACCACGCTTGAACTCTGTCATCAGGCGTTTTTTAGCCTCCATATCCTTACCACACCAGACTGTTGCCAGCTTTTGCGCACTACGGGAACGAACACCCGCACGAGGAAAGGCTAAATAACGTATTTCGATGCCTTTAGCCAGATATTCATCCAATTGGCTGTGGACTCGACGGCAAAAACCACAATCAATATCGGTAAAGATATAAATATGGCCTTTGGTTTCTTTTTCCGGGGTGTATATCACCATATCTTCTTTAAAGACAGATGCCAATAGTTTGGCACGGTTGGGACGCTGAGCGACTTCTTGTTCTCTACGTTCTTCTTCCTGTAAATTCACTAAACCGGAGGGCGCAATTTGATACATTTCTCCGGCAATTAAAAAGGCACCATCTTCGCTGACAAACGCCAACTGACCATTAAGATCCACTTTATACAGACCTCTGGCAGGTGAAGGTCGTAAATTGGAAATTTCTAAATCGGGGCGCGAAGTGCTGATACGACTCATGATTGCGTGTCGCACCGAATCTGGAATACCCGATTCAGATGGTTTTTCAACTGCGGATACAATGGGCTGAGCCACGACCACAGTGTGAAATGCTAACACTATTCCCGCTAAAACGATGCACCAATGCCTTTTCACAACAACCTATACCCCTATCCTGTCAAACCTTGTTCATTAGCTTAAGCATAGCCGAAGCCAACACAATACACAGCTTGGAAAATGCTTTCACCAGAAAGTTCAATTTTTCGTGATTGATAAAAGCCTGTTATATTAGCAGATATGAATATGAATCAGAGCATTATTGAGTGTTATCTCAACTCCCTGTGGCTGGAGAAAGGCCTTAGCCAGAATACGATTGCCGCTTACCGGCGCGATTTAGTGCAATTTACAGCATATATAGATACTCATCATCCACACACACTCACACAGGTTGATGACGGTATTATTCAGGCTTATTTGGCAACACGCTTGAATCAGGGGCACAGTGCTCGCTCAACGGCACGCTTCCTCTCATGCCTACGTGGACTTTACCAATATCTGATTCGAGAAAACCAGATACAAGAAAATCCAACCACACTGATCGACAACCCCTCTTTAGGACGACCTTTACCCAAAACCCTGTCGGAAAGTGATGTGGAGAGCCTACTAGAAGCGCCAGAGACAGAGGATGCTATTGGCTTGCGTGACCGCACCATGTTGGAAATACTCTACGCCTGTGGTTTGCGTGTTTCTGAGCTGCTTAATCTAAAAATATCGGATATTAATTTACGCCAAGGAGTGATACGTATTTTTGGTAAAGGCAGTAAAGAACGTCTGGTACCGTTGGGAGAAGAAGCCATTGATTGGTTGGAGCGTTATTTAAAAACCGCACGCCCTGAATTAATCAATATTGCCGATAACGACATTGTATTTCCCTCAAAGCGCGGCAAAGTCATGACCCGACAAACCTTCTGGCATCGCATCAAGCACTGGGCCAAACTGGCAAATATTACCAAAGAGATTTCACCACACACCCTACGCCACGCCTTTGCCACACACTTATTAAACCACGGCGCTGATTTACGCGTAGTGCAGCTGTTGTTAGGCCACAGCGATTTATCAACCACACAAATTTACACACATATTGCGCAAGCAAGATTGCAAGATTTACACCAGCAGCATCATCCGAGGGGGTGATGTTGCTGGCAACTAATTTAAAGCTTACAAACTAAGAGACAGCCAATAAATTATTTTTTACTTTCAACCTTATTAGGGCCGTCGAGTAAAAAACCATGACTATCATTTATTGCAATATTATTAGCAAAACTTGATAACTCTCTTGTATGGTCAACTGTTGAACCAACAATCTGATCTGCAATAGCAGATACTAAGGCGCCCAACAATCCATTATTATTATTGTCGCTGGAACTTCTTTGTGCCCGGATATTAGTTTCCCAAAGCAACTTTCCTGAAACGGTATCAACCAGCCTTACTTTGGAATCAACAATAGCTTTAGAATTTATCACTTGATATTTTTGGCCCCAATTTTCAATAGAAACATACAACACAGCATCAGCACCAATATTTTCTCTAATCTTTTCCAGTGGGACGCTATTCATCTCAGCTGGCGTAGGCAAACCATTTTCTTTTAAAAAATGGTCTATAACAGCTACAGGGAAAACGTAGTAACCTTTTTCAGCCAAAGGCGCATTGATCGTAGATAAAAAAGTGTAGGAAGCATTAACTTCAATGGAGTTATTTAGCGGCGGTATAACAACTATAGAACGAGGCTTACTTTCAATTAAGTTGGTATAGTCGTAAGGCTCTTTAGTAGTAGCGCAACCAGCAACAAGTAACATAAAACAAACCAACATACATGTAGTATACTTCATCTTATTTTCCTTCATTTGTAGTTGTTTGAACAGGCTTTTTAAAACTTTCAGCACGTTGCATAATACCATCTACCAATATTGCTGAATCTGGAAACAACTCTTTTTCTTTCATAAATGCTTGTATTGATAACTCAGATTGCCCATCAATTGCATACATAAAGCCGAGATGTGCATATAAGCCAGGGTGAACTGGTTTACCACTATCCTGAGCCTTTTGAATATCAAGGTTTAATTTTTCAATTTGCAATGCAGGCGTTGCTTCACCTGGCTTGTGGTACATATCATAAAGAAGTTTCTCGTACTCACCCCAATAGTATTGGCTGGTGTTCTGACTAACACAACCAGATAGCATCAAGGCACAAAAAGTTATTACTAAAAACTTTCTATTCATGAGATATCCTTACTCGCTAATGTTTAAATTTCCACTTTCAATATCACGCATCAAGTTATTAACCGATTCCATGATAGACAAATTCAGTACTTTACCTGTCAGTGTTGCATCATAACCCGCATCACTTCCGAAACCTAAGGCCTCCCTCTCACTAAGAGCATATTCACCAGCCCCCTGTGTTGAATAAACTATTACCGATGTTAAAACATCTACGACATTGAGGGTCACTTTAGAATAAGCTATTTGTTTTTTACCAGAACCTAAAATACCAAACAATTGCTTATCACCTGTCGTCTTTCGACCAAATTCACTCACCGCTCCAGTAATAGCATAACGAGCCCCTTTAATATTTTGCTGTTTCCCTATTAAGGATGACTCTTGTTTGATTTGAGACATGTTTTCACGATCAACAATGTTGAAGCGTTGCGTCTGCTGAAGGTGTGATTTAAGGATAGTTTTAGCTTGACCTCCTAACCGATTGCCACCAGAGGAGAATATTCCTTGTAAATAATTAGAGTGATTATCAAAATTTGCAACAACCAATGTTGTTTTAGGACCACTATATATATGACTGGAAGGTTTGACTTTAGGTACATCTATTACTTTCTTGGTTTCTACAGTGGCACAACCTGAAAGTAAGGTAAACAGGGCTATTAGTGTGGTAGTGAACTGGGCTTTTAAAGGGAACGGATGAAACATTTGACCATCTCCATATGAAGTAACGAGAATATATTTTATCCAAAGAAATATAACACCCAAGCCAAGCCTGTGCAAGTAATGTGCTAACCAAATACTATAGACTACGGCATATTTTTAAAGCAATATATACAATATCAATATTAATTTCTGCATAAAAAAACCGGAGAAAAGCTCCGGTTTTTTTATGCAGAATCTGAATTAGTTCAGCTTTTCTTTAATACGTGCTGCACGACCTGTCAATTCACGCAAGTAGTACAACTTGGCCTGACGTACATCACCACGACGCTTGACTTCAATGCTGTCAACTAGCGGGCTGTGCAATTGGAACGTACGCTCAACACCCACGCCATGAGAAATCTTGCGCACAGTAAATGCAGAGTTTAGGCTACGATTGCGCTTACCAATAACCACACCTTCAAAGGCCTGTAAACGTTCACGGTTACCCTCTTTTACCTTTACCTGAACAACCACGGTATCACCGGGTGCAAATTCAGGAATATCCTGTTTAAGCTGTTCACTTTCCAATTCCTGGATAATTTTGTTAGTCATCTTTATTTCCTCGTTGTAAGGTATGTAGCTTCACAGCTAGATTATTTGTCTTTTAATAAGTCCGGGCGTCGTTCCCGGGTTCTTTGCAGTGATTGTTCAAGACGCCACTGCTTAATTTTTGCATGGTTACCTGACAACAAAACATCAGGTACCGATAAACCATTGTAGGTTTCTGGCCGCGTATACTGCGGGCAATCCAGCAAACCTTCGCGACCTGCACTAAAGGAATCCTCTACCGCAGAATCTTCATGCCCCAAAGCACCGGGCAATAACCGAATAATGCCATCTAACAGCACCATCGCTGGCAACTCACCGCCACTGAGGACATAATCACCCATTGACCATTCCTCATCGACTTCAATTTGCGACAAGCGTTCGTCAATTCCTTCATAACGGCCAGCGATAAGAATCAAGTCCTGCTCACTGTTGGCCATATCAACCAATGCTGCCTGTTTGAGAACTTGCCCCTGAGGCGACAGATAAATCACCTTGGCACGTTCACTGACAGCGCTGTCACCCAGCCAACCTTTCGCAGCATCGATGGCGTGCTTCAGCGGCTCTACCATCATCACCATACCAGGGCCGCCACCGTAGGGGCGGTCATCCACTGTTTGATGACGATCAGTGGTAAATTCTCTCGGGTTCCAGATGCGAATGCTTAACAGTTTTTGCTCAATTGCACGGCGGCTAATGCCGTAATCCGTCAGCGCTGCAAACATTTCAGGAAACAAGGTAATGATTGCAACACGCATTCAATGCTCCTGAAAGCTCATTAAAACTCTGGATCCCATTCCACATGAATAACTCCCTGTGAAATAGCAATACTTTTTACAAATTGATCTGGCACATAAGGGATCAAACGCTCTTTTTGGTCAAGGCTGTCACTATCGCCCTGTACTACCAGAACATCATTAGCGCCCGTTGCCATTAAGCGTGTAACCACCCCCAGATCAAAAGGTTGATTATTGAACTCACTAATGACTCGCAAGCCTTCCAGTTGATGCCAATAATACTCACCCTCTTCAAGATCAGCGAACACTGTGTTATCAACCGCAATATCAACAGGAGCTAGAAGCTCTGCCTGATTACGGTCTTCAATACCAGCAATGCTGACCACAAACCCGCTACCCTCTTTACCTTTGGCCTGTTTGCCTCCGTGAGGGCGCCATTCAAGCAATTCCACCTCTTTCACACCGTGGCGGGTTTTTAAATACCACGGCTGATAACTGAATATATTTTCAGGAGGCTCGGTTTGCGAATGGACTTTTAACCAGCCTTTAATACCATAAACGCTGGTCATACGTCCGACGTTGATTAAATTCGACATCAAACGTAGAGAAAAGCTAAATTAAGCCGCTTTTGCTTGATCTTTCAGCAACTTGGCAACACGATCAGATAGCTGTGCACCCTGGCCAACCCAGTAGTCAACACGGTCATTATCAACGCGTAAACGCTCTTCCTGACCACGAGCAATCGGGTTAAAGAAACCAACACGCTCAATGTAACGACCATCACGTGCGCGACGGCTATCAGCGACTGTCAAATGGTAAAATGGGCGCTTTTTAGAACCGCCACGAGCCAAACGAATGGTAACCATTAAGATTTTCCTATAGTTAGATAATAGTTGTTGCCTCACGGCAAGCTGTAAATTCTGTATTCATTCTACAAATACCGAGCACACAAAAGGGTGCCCTCGGCTAAAGGCGGCGTATTTTACGGGAATTATTCGTGAGTATCAAACTATTATATTACGATAGTCAAATATTAAGCTTATAAATCTAGGTTAAATAGCGTCATTCAAGACCGTTGGAGGCAGAGACGCCAGAAACGAGTTACAGGGATGTACTTGTGCGTGTCTTGCAGGACGCTATTTCAGCTAGCTTTATACTTGATATAAGTTACTTACCAAAACCGGGAGGCAAACCACCCGGAGGTAAGCCGCCAGGAGGAAGTCCACCGGGCGGTAGGCCACCTGGGGGCATTCCGCCGGGAAGCATACCACCTCCCATTCCGCCCATACCTCCGGGACCAGAACCACCACCCATCATACCGCCAAGGCCACGCATCATTTTCTGCATGCCGCCGCCTTTCATTTTCTTCATCATTTTTGCCATTTGCTTGTGCTGCTTAAGCAAACGGTTTAAGTCCTGAAGTTGGGTACCGGAACCAATGGTAATACGGCGCTTGCGCGAACCATTTAGCACTTCAGGGTTTTTACGTTCCGCAGGTGTCATGGAATCAATAATCACTTCCATTTTATTAAACTGAGAGCCCATACCGGCCTGCTCAACCATCTGCGACATATTGCCCATACCCGGCATTTTCTCGAGCATGGCACCCATGCCACCCATATTATTCATTTGCTGAAACTGTTCTTTGAGATCGTTAAGATCAAAACGAGTCCCCTTCTGCACCTTCTCAACCAATTTTTTGGCTTTATCGTGATCAACTTTACGCTCTGCCTCTTCAATCAAGGACAGCACATCACCCATACCTAAAATACGTGAGGCCACACGATCTGGATGGAAGGGCTCAAGCGCATCAACCTTTTCACCCATACCAAAAAATTTAATCGGCTTACCTGTGGTGGCACGTACCGATAAGGCCGCACCCCCGCGTGCATCACCATCAGCTTTCGTCAAGATAACACCCGTCAATGGCAAAGCATCATTAAATGCTTTAGCCGTATTCACCGCATCATGACCAATCATGGCATCAATCACAAACAAGGTTTCAACCGGATTAATCGCTTTCTGTAAGCCCTGAATCTCCGCCATCAACGCATCATCAACGGCCAAACGACCCGCGGTATCCACCAGCACCACATCCAAGTGCTGCTTCTTGGCTGCGGCAATTGCACCCTTGGCAATATCGACGGGCTTCTCATCGGTAGACGAAGGATGGAAAACAGCCGCTACTTGCTCTGCCAAAGTTTCCAACTGTTGGATAGCGGCCGGACGATAAACATCCGCACTCACCACCATGACCTTTTTCTTTTCACGCTCCTTCAGATAACGCGCTAACTTGGCAACCGACGTCGTCTTACCCGCACCCTGCAAACCGGCCATCAACACCACTGCCGGCGGCTGAGCGGCCAAATCAAGCGTTTCATTCGCCTCACCCATCATCGCCGTCAACTCATCCTGAACCACCTTGATAAACTGCTGCGACGGATTCAGCGCCCGCGCCACCTCCTGACCTACAGCACGTTTACGCACCTTCTCAATAAAGCCCTTCACCACAGGCAAGGCAACGTCCGCCTCTAACAAGGCCTTACGCACATCTTTCAAGGCATCTTGAATATTCTTGTGGTTCAAACGCCCCTGACCAGAGACCTTCTTCAGAGTTTTGGATAAACGATCGGTGAGATTCTGAAACATAACGATAAATAATGGGTTAACTGTAAAGGGATGGGATTATAGCAGGAGTTAATAACAAAGAGGGTATTGTACTTTGATCATATCGATACCATAATTAGGTATATATTGGTATTGGAGATTAACCATGAGTAAAAACACCAGCATTACGCTTGGTGAGCACTTCGATGGATTTATTGCTCATCAAATTGATAGTGGTCGTTACGCCTCAGCCAGTGAAGTTATTCGCGCAGGGCTACGTGCACTTGAAGATCAAGAAAAGAAGCTGGACACACTACGTGAACTCATAATAGAAGGAAAAAATAGTGGTACAATCAACTACAACCTAAAAGGGCTATTGGAAGAACTCGACAACGAATAAACGAGAAAAGTAATGAAAGGATGCATACTCACCACCACGGCCTATGACGACCTCAAAGCTATTGGTCGCTACACCCGAAAACGCTGGGGCAAAAAACAACAGCACAACTACTTACAAACCATCGATCAGCTATTCCAAAGACTTTCAGGCAATCCTAGGATAGGCACACCCTGTGACCACATCATACCCAACCTCAAAAAACATACTCATAAAAGCCACACCATCTACTACGAGATCGAAAGCAAAAATATATTAATTATTCGCATATTACATAACAGTATGGATGTAGAGAATAATCTAAAGAATATTTAGACAATAAAATTTGCATCAAATGGCGGATACTCCCCTCAAAGAGATGGTATATGATCGCGCGTGTCTGCGACTGTATTATAATAAACACAATCGTTGATCAATCTAGCTTCGGAGAAGTCTTTTAATTAATCCATATATTACCCCACGTTATGTAAAAGCTAATATCAACTTGCAATAGAGTTAACAAAAATAAAATGTGGGCGCGTTTTAGCACAATGTGTGAGGCGTTGGAGTGATTACTCGAGAAGACCGTTGGAGGCAGGGATGCCGGAAACGAGCTACAGGGATGTACTTGTGCGTGTCTTGGAGAGGAATCCTGCCACCGCTTTCCACAAATCGAGCGAAAGGAATTTATTTATGAAGCGTTAACACTCTCTGCACTGGCGCATATGATCGACGATGTATTGGCGTGACGCCCAAGCGCTCCAATGCTTCTACATGCACTTTGGTAGGATAACCTTTATGCCCGGCAAAACCATAACCGGGATACTCCTTATCAACAGCAACCATTTCACGATCACGCGTGACTTTTGCCAGAATGGAAGCGGCAGCAATGGCAGGGACACGACTATCGCCTTTAACTACAGCTTCTGCTTGATAAGCCCAACGAGGAATTTTATTACCATCGACCCACACATGTTCTGGTTGTATAGATAAAGACTCTACCGCACGTTTCATGGCTTCAAGACTGGCTTGCAAAATATTAAGCTCGTCAATTTCTTGCACCGAACAGCGTGCGATAGACCACGACAAGGCTTTCTCTTTAATTTCATCAAACAGACGTTCACGTTTTTTTTCCGAGAGTTTTTTGGAGTCGTCCAGTTCGGCAATGGGGTTTTCAGAATCAAGAATAACGGCCGCGGTGACCACATCACCCGCCAGTGGCCCACGCCCAACCTCATCCACACCAGCTGCCAGCAGGCCTTGATAACAACTCACAAAAGGCGCCAAAGATTTAGTGGGCATGGGTTTTATCTGCCAGTTTTACAATAAGATTAGCCGCCGTTTCACTGGCATTCCCTTGTAGCTGCTGATGCAATATTTTAAAACGGTCAACGACGCTAGTGACTTTATCAGGATTGTCTAACCAAGCACTCACCGCTTGAGAAATGGCTTCGGGTGTTGCTTTATCCTGCAACAACTCAGGCACCAAACTCTCACCTGCCAACAAGTTAGGGAGTGAAATATGTTTTACTCTCAACATACGGGAAATTAATGCGTAAGATAACGCATCTTTTTTATAAACAACGACCATCGGTTTTTTTAACAACATCGCTTCCAATGTTGTCGTACCAGAAGCCATTACCACCACATCCGCAGCGGCCATCACCGTTTGCGATTCCCCATCCACGACAGTAATGGGTAATTCAGGATAATCCAATAATTGCTGTTCTATTTGTTGCTTACGCTGTGCATTGGCTGCCGGCACCAATACTTCAACATGTTGTGTTTGTGTTAACAATTGAAGTGCACGCCACAAGACATTGCCAATATGTTTCACTTCTCCACTGCGGCTACCGGGAAGGCAGGCAATCATTTTTTTATTGTCGAGGTTAGGCAGTGAGGCAATACTCTGTTGTAGCTGTTGACGTGCTGCGGCAGGATCGTTATGTTCCGGGAATTGATCTGCCAAAGGATGACCAACAAAGGTAACGGGAACTTGGTGTTGCTCATAAAATCCTGCTTCAAAAGGCAGCAGAGTTAACATATGATCGACAGCTTGTTTAATCAGTTTGATACGCCCTTGTCGCCAAGCCCACACTGATGGACTAACGTAGTGCACAGTTTGCATACCGTCCTTACGACAATTTTTTTCCAGAGTCAGATTAAAGTCAGGGGAGTCAATACCCACCACAACATCCACCTTTTGGTTCAAAAAATAGTGATAAAGACTTTTACGAATGGCTAGTAATTCGGGTAGACGTTTTAATGGTTCAATAAAGCCCATAACGGCCAGGCGGTCTTGAGGATAGAGAGATTTAAAATCGTGCTGCAACATTAATTTGCCACCAATCCCAGAAAATCGACACTCCGGGTAGCGGGCTTTAATGGCCTGAATCAGGCCTGCTCCGAGGATGTCTCCTGAAGCTTCACCTGCGACAATGCCAATATGCATAGCACTCAATAGGTAGTGGTTAGCGGACAATGCCGCGGGTTGAGGATTCGATAGAATCAATCAATAGCTGAACATGAGAACATGCAGCAACCAGTTTTTGCAATTCATCCAACGCCTCTGCAAGGGTTAAACCTTTGCGGTACACCAGCTTAAACGCTTTTTGTATGATTTTAATATCATCCTTGGAAAAACCACGGCGACTTAATCCTTCAACATTGATCGTTTTCGCTTCGGCGGGAGCACCCGCAACAATAGCGAAAGCGGGAACGTCTTTGCCTATCGCACTACCCATACCCGTAAAACAATGTGCACCAATGTGGCAGTATTGGTGTACCAGAGTATAGCCGCCCAGTATCGCCCAATCACCAATATGTACGTGTCCGGCAAGTGCGCTATTATTAACCAAAATACAATGATTAGCAATCACACTATCATGCCCGACATGCGCATAAGCCATTAATAGGTTATGGTGGCCGATCGTCGTTTCATGACGATCCTGAATAGTGCCACGATGAATAGTAACCCCTTCACGCACGACATTATGATCACCCATCACCAAACGCGTATCCTCACCCTTATATTTAAGGTCTGGGGTCGCTTCTCCAACAGTGGCAAACTGGTAAATATGATTATGCTGCCCAATAACCGTTGGACCTTTAATAACAACATGTGACTCAATGGTACAATGATCCCCGATAACCACATCAGGACCAATAATAGAAAACGGACCAATACTCACGTTTTCGCCAATAGTTGCGGCAGGGTCTACAATAGCTTGCGAGTGGATCATAGTTCAGGCTTTACACCTTTCTGTCTGCACACATAATGGTTGCAGAAGCGGCTAACTCACCATCCACCGATGCAGTACAAGCAAACTTCCAAATACCACGCTTTTCAGACACAACCTTCGCCTCAAGTTGCAAGCGATCACCGGGAATAACCTGACGTCTAAAACGGACTTTATCCGCTCCTGCGAATAGATATACTGAGCCATCCTGAGGCGTTTTGCCGATAGTCTTGAAGCCCAAAATACCCGATGCCTGAGCCATCGCTTCGATAATCATCACACCAGGAAAAATAGGCGCCTGCGGAAAGTGCCCATTAAATACCTCTTCATTTGCAGAAATATTTTTATAAGCAATAATCGATTCACCAATATTTAATTCAACAACTCTATCAACCAATAAAAAAGGGTAGCGATGCGGCAACCAATTTTTAATTTCTGTTACATCCATCATTTAAACCTTATCGTTTATTAAAACCTGTTATTTGTCAGCGCTATTTTTGAAGGCGTTCACTTTGCGCACCAATGCATCCAATTGATTAAATCGTGCGGCATTTTTACGCCACTGTACGGTATTATTCATAGGAGTACCTGATGAGTATGACCCGGGCTCTGCAATAGAGCGTGTCACCAAAGTCATCGCTGTGATATGAACATCATCGGTAATCGTCAGATGTCCAATAATCCCTACCGCACCTGCAATCGTACAACGCTTACCGATGACCGTACTTCCTGCGATTGCGGTTGCACCAGCAATTGCTGTATTTTCACCAATCGCGACATTATGAGCAATTTGGATTTGGTTGTCGAGCTTCACACCATCACCAATCACCGTATTATCCAATGCGCCACGGTCTATTGTCGTGCCTGCACCTATTTCTACATAGCGGCCAATATCAACTCCACCTAATTGCGCTATCTTTTCCCACTGTCCGGTATTATTTGGTCTGGGCGCAAAACCAAATCCGTCAGACCCAATGACTACCTGACTGTGGACAATAGAACCCTGCCCGACACGTGTATTGCGGTATATCGTTACATTGGGATAAAGGTGCACGTCTCTTTCAATGGTGACGCAGTCGTCAATAACGCAACCAGCACCAATCACGACACCAGACTCAACAATGACGCCATCCCCTAATACGACATTGGCCGCAATATTGACATCATCCGCTATATCACAATCATTACCTATCACTACCGAAGCATGTATAGAGGCTGTTTTTGTTTTTAATCGGTCGTCAAAGAGCTGCGTCGCTCGCGCAAATGCATAGTATGGATTAATTGTGACTAATTTATTACCGCTGAAATACTCTTGAAAGTCTGGGTGCAAAATGACACAACCCGCCTGAGTAGATTCAAGATGTTTTTGGTAGGACACATTGGACAAGAAAGACAGTTGATCACTGGCCGCTTTTTTCAGAGTACTGATACCAGCAATTTGATATTCAGAATCGCCCACCAACACTGCATCAACAGACTGTGCAATATCAGCTAACCTATAGGACACTTTCTGATTCATGAAAGCGTTACACGTTATTTATTGAGCTCGGTTAAAACATCCTGTGTAATATCAACCGAACCTTTACTAAAGTATGTTGCCTCTGCACTTAACAATATATCTATGCTTTTTGCAGCCACGATTCCCTCTATAATTTTTTTAACCTGAGGTTCGATGCCTTTTCTAATTTGGTTGCTGATCTGGCCTAAAAAAGCTGACCGCTGATTTAACAGAAAATTCAGCTCCTTTTGTTTTTTCTGGATAGTAAGTGCATTTTCTTGTTTCTTTTTATCTGACCATGTCAGATTATTTTTCTCCAAACCACTAATGAGTGACTTGATTTCAGCATCCAGGCTTTTGGCCTTATCCACCAATTCATTATAATCTTTACTCTGTTTCAGCTTTTCCCTTTCCTTTAGAGCTGCGTTAGACTGGTCAAACACTCTCTGCAAATCAATAACTGCGATTTTTTCCTGGGCATTAACAACTGCAACGTGCAATACAAAAAATAGTGCAATGCCAATTTTATACCATTGTTTTCTCATAGCCATTCCTATTTATCTCTTCTATACCACTCTATTAAAAACTTTGTCCCAATGAAAATTGAAAACTTTCTGTTTGATCCTCATCTTGCTCTTGTAGAGCTTTTGAAAAGTACACACTTAATGGCCCCACAGGTGATAACCACTGAATACCAAGACCTGCTGCAGAGCTAAGTTTCGTCAAATCAACATTGCTACAATTTTTCTGTGTTGCGGTACAACTATCCGAAAATACATTACCCGCATCAACAAAGAATAAACTTCTCACTGACTTGGCATTTTTGGTAAAAGGAACAGGGAAGATAAGCTCAACGCCTGTTTCCACCAAAATGTTACCACCCAGAGTTTGGGTGCGTGTATCAGTATAAGTATCAATATTACTATCAGCAGCATCATCCAGATAGGCAAAACCGCCACCCAACCGGGGAACAGCAATATACGATTCCGCAGGAGTTCCTTTGGGGCCTAGTGAACTACCTTCAAAGCCTCTGACAGAACTACTACCACCTGAGAAGAAATTTTCAAAAAAAGGCAAAACATCAATATCACCATAGCTATCAGCATAGCCCAAGTGAGTTTTAAAACGCATTACCAGATTTTTAGAAATTGAAGCATACAGTTCTCCTCGGTAGCGAATTTTATAAAGTTCAAGATCACCCCCAGGCGCAGTAAACTCAACATTTAATCGTTGTGAAGATCCCTTAGTGGGAAACACACCCTTATTAAGACTTGAACCTACCCACCCCATATTAAAATTAATCGTATTGAAATCATCGCCATGAACATCTAAAAAACCTTCAGGAGTAGCCGCAGAGTTTCGTTGCGTAGTTGTTAATTGCGCTCCTGACTGCGTACCGCTAACAGAGTCATCATTTTCATCAAAAAAACCATTACCATTAGTATCAAGAAAACCACTGGGGACTTCTGTAACCACAAAATTCGAGACACCTGAACGCAAACGTGGACTACTTGAAATTTCCTGAACTGCTTGTGTGCCCGCCTGAATAGAGATATTTTCAAAACCAAAACCAAATGACAATCGACTTCTGTTTGATATCGGATAACCAAAATTCAGATTGAAGCCAAATCGATCAGTAGAAAAACTAGAAATATCCAACTCTTCAAGGTCACGTTCTCGATAAAAAATATTAATACCACGGCTCACGCCATCTTTAGTAAAATAGGGGTGAGTATAACTAAAACTATAATCTGTATTAACGCTACTTCGTGCAATATTAAAACCCAGCGTATCGCCAGTACCTAGCCAATTTTTCTGCTGCAAACCAAAGCCCAACCTAAGACCATCATCCTGAGTAAAACCCACACTCGCTGTAAAGCTACCCGAATTCTGCTCTGTTACCGTAAAAACAATATCAATTTGATCATTTCTACCGGGAACTTCTTTGGTTGTCATTTCTACATTGCTGAACAGAGACAAACGTTCCAAACTCAACTTTGATTGAGCCATTTTCTCTGTTGAAGCAGGAGCGCCCTCCAACTGTTTCATTTCTCGACGAAGCACATTATCCTGAGTCGTTGTGTTTCCCTGAAAAATAATACGCCTGACATAAACGATAGAACCCGGATTAATGAAAAAGGTCACCTCTGCCGTTTTTTCTTCCTTATTCAACGCCGGAACACCATTAACATTGGCGTAGCTGTAACCTTCGTCGCCTAAACGTTTTTGAATATCTTTTGAGCTTGTCGTTAAACTTTCCTGAGAAAAGGTATCACCTTCTTTAATTTTCAATAAAGCGGTAATTTCATCAACACTAATAATAGGGTCACCCGCAATATCCACTTTTTTTACAGTATAAGGTTGACCTTCAAAAATATTGACCGTGATATAAACTGTTTCTTTATCCGGACTGAGTGAAACCTGTGTTGAAGTTGCCTCAAACTCCAAGTAACCGCGGTTAAAATAAAAAGATTTTAGACGATCAATATCACCGGCCAGTTTTTGCTGAGCATATTTATCACTACCTGTTAACCATGACCAACGTCCTGTTTTTTTAATTTCAAATAAGTCTTGTAGCTCATCTTCCGTATAGGCGCTATTGCCCACAATATTAATATGTTTAATATTGGCCACATTTCCTTCAATAACTTCAATGGCAACATGAACCTGATTTTGTGGTAATTCTTGTACCCTAGTTTGTATTTGTGTCGCGTAACGACCAATGGCACTATACTGAGCATTGAGTTCACGCTCAATTCTCTCCAAAGCAGATTGGTTAAAAATTTCACCCTCACTCAAACCAATAGTCTTTAAGCCATCAAGCAGAGGCTCTGTCGGAATAACGTTATTTCCTGTCACTCCAATACGATTAATCACGGGTCGTTCTACAACACTTAAAATTAATACATGACCATCTCTGGCGATATCGACATCAGAAAAAAATCCAGTCTTAAATAAAACCCTTACTGCGCGCTGCAACTGTATGTTGGATACTTCAGTATTGACCTTAACAGGAAGTTCGGAAAAGACAGTTTTTGCAGATACCCTTTTTAAACCTTCAATGCGAATATCTTCAACCATAAAAGTGTCTGCCTGAACGTGTAATGACACCAAGCATAAGAAAACACAAATAAGCAAACCCTGAAAACATTGTTTTACTGATAGTAACTTCATAGTCATTGTAATTATTCTTTACCAAAAATATGATTAATAATCCTTGTAAGTATTACCCCGCAAACAAGCGCACAAAATCATTGATATGTGCAACAACCATAACACTTACGACCAAAAAAAACCCTACCTGATACCCTACCAATTGTACATTATCAGACACTGGACTCCCCTTAATTGCTTCTATTACATAGTAAAGCAAATGCCCACCATCCAACACAGGGATCGGCAATAAATTAAACACCCCAAGGCTGACACTTAAAAAAGCAATAAAAGCAATATAACTGACAACTCCTGCTCGCGCCGAATCCCCCGCAGCCTGAGCAATGGTTAAACTTCCACCAAGGTTTTTTACAGAGACTTCTGCAAAAATCAATTTTTTTATAAATGAGACAACAAAACCCGCTTGTTCCCAAGTTCGGGTAAATCCCCTAATCACAGCCTCAGACAATGTATACTCAATCGGACGCAGCATTTCCGGAGGCCAATTGATACGAGCAGTCACTCCAGCACGACCCAGTTGTTTGCCATTTTGCTCAACAACATCAGGAGTAATTTCTAACTCTATATACCTGCCTTGCCTTTGCACCTGCAACATAATACGCGTTTCAGGACGCTCTTGCACATATTTTACCCACTGCTGCCAGTTGCTGATTGATGCCTTGTCAGCCGATAAAATCAAATCACCTGCTTGCAGACCGGCAGCTACCGCTGCACTGCCTTTTTGGATACTATCAATAACTGGGGCTGACTCTGGCACGTAAACCGTGATACCAAGATCTGTCAACACATCAGGCCGATCAGTAGACCCCAACCATCGGGTAATTGGAATGTCAATTTGATGCGGGGAAGATTCTATCACAGAGGCACTGACGGTGAGTTCTATTTCGCCAGTGTCCCCGATCCGTTTAATCAATTGAGAAAAAACATCAGCCCATGTACTGACTGCTGCCTGATCTACAGCAATAATTTCGTCCCCCTTTTTTAAACCCGCTAACGCTGCGGGCTTACCTTCTGACACACTTCCAATGACAGGAGCAATCCCTGTACTTCCCATTACAGCCAATACAAAATATAAGAAGACGGCTAATATAAAATTAGCAACGGGGCCGGCCAGAACAATAGACATACGTTGCCATACTGTCTTGCTATTAAAGGATAAATGACGTTCACGCTCGGCAATCTCTCCATCTCTCTCATCAAGCATCTTGACATATCCACCCAAAGGGATTGCCGCTATAACAAACTCAGTATCATAACGATCATGCCAACGCCAAAGTGCTCGACCAAAACCAATAGAAAAACGCAATACTTTTACACCACAACGGCGCGCAAGATAAAAATGACCAAATTCATGAATGGTCACCAAAATACCAAGAGCAAGAAAAAACCATAGTATTGTCAATATAATCATAGTGCGGCTAGCATAGCGTTTCTATTATTGTCGCTGCAAGCTGACGTGCATCAGCGTCTAACATTAACACATCATCCAGACTTTCCGGTTCATGATAATCTGCCCTGTTCATGACTTGTTGTAATGTTTCTACAATCTGGCCAAAACACAGTTTATGCGCCAAAAACTCCGCTACGGCAACTTCATTAGCCGCATTGAGAACTGTCGAGGCGGAAATACCTGACTTTGCCGCCTCAATTGCCAAACCCAAAGCAGGAAAGCGCTTGATATCCGGCGCTTCAAAATCTAATCGTGCGGCAGCAATGACATCCAGAATGGCCACACCCGAATCGACACGCTCAGGGTATGCCAACCCATAAGCAATTGGTATGCGCATATCGGGATTACCTAATTGCGCCAAGATAGAGCCATCAACATACTCTACCATGGAATGAATGATGCTTTGTGGATGAATAACAATATCAATCATATCTGAAGCAACATTAAACAACCATTTTGCTTCAATAAACTCTAAACCTTTATTCATTAAGGTGGCCGAATCAACAGAAATCTTTTTACCCATGGACCAGTTAGGATGATTACATGCCTGTTCCGGTGTTGCTTGATAAGTGCGCGTTTCATCCCAAGTTCGAAAAGGACCGCCAGAACCCGTCAGTAATATTTTACGCACTTTTTTTGCGGCGTCTTCAGTACTTGGCATACACTGAAAAATTGCATTATGCTCACTATCAATTGGCAATAATTGTGCACCGGATAGCTTGACCGCGTCCATAAATAAACGCCCTGCCATCACCAATGACTCTTTATTGGCCAAGAGCACTTTCTTACCGGCTGTAACAGCCGCCATAGTAGGCAATAACCCGGCAGCCCCCACAATCGCAGCCATGACAATATCAACATCGGAATGCTCCGCCACATATTGCAAATTATCGATACCTGCAAGCACCTCCGTTTTACAATGAATTGATTGTAGGTGTTCAGTCAAACGTCTGGCATTAGCCGCATCAGGAACAACGGCATACTGAGGCAAGAACTGCTGACACTGTTTAGCAATCAATTCAATATTATTATTTGCAGTCAAAGCAAACACAGAAAAGCGATCACTGTGATTGGAAATAATCTCGAGAGTATTAATACCAATGGAACCGGTTGAGCCTAATACCGTCACTCGTTGATTCATTTTTTTCTCTCAATCGCGCCAATAAAAGTTAAGGTAATTGCCAACCTGATAAAATAATTGCCAGTGCAAAAATCGGAGCCGCTGCAGTCAGGCCGTCAATACGGTCCAAAATACCACCGTGCCCAGGAAGAATATAACCACTGTCTTTAATACCACAATGACGTTTGACCATACTTTCTAACAGATCTCCAACAATAGAGATCATTGCTGTTGGAAAGATAATCGCCAACAATGTGACCCACCATTGCAAACCTACCATAGATGCCACTATAAATGTTAACAGGCCACAAGCAAATAGACCTCCCCAGACGCCTTCCCACGATTTACCCGGACTCACTTTTTGTGCCAGTTTACGCTGACCAAATGCGCGACCTGAAAAATAAGCACCAATATCTGACGTCGCAACCACTGCCACTAATAACAAAATTAGCCAGGCGCCTTGGGGCTGATGATGCAAGTAGATAAGCGCCAAACCACTGGGAATCAAAACCAATAGTCCAACACTTAAACGTACCCAACGATTCCCCCACAATAAAGCACTGGATGGATAACCTTGAACCCACAACAAGGCAACAGCCCACCATACGCAGGCAATCATAAAGATTGACTGAAACCATCGCTCATCGGCCAATAAAAAGTAAGGAGATAACACCAAACAAAGACACACAAGAGAATAAATAATGCGTGGCAGGTAAGCTGAGAAACCAGACAAACGCCCCCACTCCCAGGAAGCTAGCGTAATAATCACAGCAACAAAACAGGCAAACCCTGCTGAAGGTAACCAAGCCAGACTAGCAAGAAAAATAACAACAAGACAAATAGAAGTAATGATACGAGTTTTAAGCATTTATTATTATCCGTTACGGTAAACCAACGTTACTGTAATTCTTCTATCTGATCACCCGTTAGACCAAAACGGCGTTGTCGCGAATGAAAATCTGCAATTGCCTGATCCAGACATTCACGACCAAAATCAGGCCACAAAACATCGCTAAAATATAGCTCTGCATAAGCAGCGTGCCATAAGAGAAAATTACTGATGCGCTGTTCACCGCCGGTACGAATCAATAAATCTAACGATGGCAAATCTGCCAATAACATCTGTTCAGACAACCGCTCAGGTTGTATCTCTTCCAATGATAACTCACCTTGGGAAACACGCTGAGCAAGCTTTCTGGCGGCCTGAGTAATGTCCCACTGTCCTCCATAATCAGCTGCGATAACCAAGGTTATATCTCCGTCACGCGTTATTGCTTCAGCGTTATCAATAGCCTTAAGTATTTTGGAAGAAAAACGTTCACGTCCTCCGATCACTTTTAGGCACACACCTTCTTTCTTTAATTTTTTTGCTTCATTGGTTAAATATAAATGAAACAATGACATTAAGGCCTCGACTTCCTTGGAGGGACGCTGCCAGTTTTCAGTACTGAAAGCAAACACCGTCAACACGTCTATATTATGATCTTTACAAGCCCCAAGCATATCACGCAGGCGCTCGACACCTGCCTTATGTCCTGCAATACCATTTAGCTTTTGACGTTTGGCCCAGCGATTATTGCCATCCATAATAATCGCCACATGATTTAACGAGCCCGAGAAATTTTCAGATAAACTCAAAATGATACCAAGTCAGAGAATTATATTTCCATCAGATCCGTTTCTTTATCACTCAATGCAGAATCCACATCGGCAACAAACTTATCTGTAATTTTTTGAATCTCGTCTTGTGCACGACGCTCATCATCTTCGCCAATTTCTTTCTCTTTCAAAAGGTCCTTAACATGACCGAGAGCATCACGACGTGCATTACGGATAGAAACCTTAGCGGATTCAGCTTCTGATTTCGCTTGTTTGATAAAATTTTTGCGGGTTTCCTCTGTCAACGGTGGCATCGGTAAACGGATTAAATCACCTGTCGTCGCCGGGTTAAGACCCAAGTCTGATTTCATAATTGCCTTTTCAATTTCTGGCGTCAGTTGCTTTTCCCACGGACTAATTGATAAGGTTCTGGCATCCAAGATAGAAATATTGGCCACTTGTGACAAGGGGGTCTCGGAACCATAGTAATCAATTTTAATACCGTCCAAAATACTGGGATGTGCACGCCCAGTACGAATTTTATTAAAGTTAACTGCCAGCGCTTCCAGACTCTTTTTCATACGCCCACTGGCGTCTTGCTTAATATCTTCAATCATAACGATACCTTCAAACTTTTCTCTATATACTTTTTAGACCTTCTCTTCGATCAGAGTGCCTTCATTACCACCGACAACAATATTGAGTAACGCACCTGCCTTGGCCATATGCAATACACGCAAAGGCATATTATGATCCCGGCACAAACAAATTGCCGTTAGGTCCATCACACACAATTTTTTCTCTAACGCTTCATCATAGGTTAAACGATCATATTTTGTCGCCGCCGGATCTTTCATAGGATCGGCAGTGTAGACACCGTCTACTTTCGTTGCTTTTAAAACAATTTCCGCTTCCACTTCAATACCACGCAAACAAGCAGCAGAATCTGTCGTAAAAAACGGATTACCGGTACCTGCAGAGAAGATAACGACCTCTCCTGCTTCGAGGAAACGAATAGCAGCCCGACGATCATAGTGCTCAACAATGCCGCTCATGGGAATGGCTGACATCACACGCGAGGTAATATTAGAACGCTCAAGTGCATCACGCATCGCCAAAGCATTCATCACCGTCGCCAGCATACCCATCTGGTCACCAGTGACACGATCAAGGCCTGCAGCACTCAAAGCAGCACCACGAAACAGATTACCACCACCAATAACCAAGCCAACTTGTACACCAATACCCACAAGTTGACCCACTTCAAGCGCCATCTTATCGAGCACTTTAGGGTCTATACCAAAACCCTCATCACCCATCAGCTCTTCACCGCTCAGCTTTAACAGAATTCTCTTATACTTTTTATCTCGTTTGCCCACGGCACACTCTCTGTCAGTAATGAGTCAGTTTTACAAAGTTGCCGTATTCTAACAACAAAAAAGGGCAAGTGCGACAAACACTTACCCTTCTTTACAAGCTATTTTGGCAATCACTTACTTTGAAGCCTCAACCTGCGCAGCCACTTCTGCGGCAAAGTCTACCTCTTCAACTTCAATACCTTCACCCACTTCAAAACGCACAAATGCCTGCACTTCAGCACCCGCTTCTTTCGCCAACTGGCCCACCGTGACCTCAGGGTTTTTAACAAAAGGCTGTTCAATCAGACTATTCTCTTTCAAGAACTTTTTGATACGACCACCCATCATTTTCTCAACGATTTCTGCAGGCTTACCTTCCATATCTGGTTGCGCCTTGATAATCTCTTCTTCTGCTTTAACAACGTCTTTCGGCATATCTTCAGGGTTCACCACACGCGGGTTAACTGCTGCAACATGCATGGCCACGTCTTTAGCCAACTCATCAGTACCCGATGAAGTGTTCACCAATACTGAAATACGATTGTTAGAGTGTGTATAAGCGCCAACCACATCACCTTCGACCAATTCGATGCGACGCACATTGATATTTTCACCGATTTTTTGCACCAGCTTCTCACGAGCATCTTCCAGCGCACCCGCCATCAATGCAGTAACATCAGTTTGCCTATCCACCAAAGCCTTGTCAGCAACAAGTCCAACGAAACCCAAAAAGCCTTCATCACGAGCAACAAAGTCTGTCTCGGAGTTTACCTCAACTAGAATACCGTAAGAATTATCGTCTGCAACACGCGCAGCAACCACACCATCCGCAGCAGTTCGATCAGCTTTTTTCGCCGCTTTAAGACCACTCGCTTTACGCAAATTTTCAATTGCAAGCTCGATATCACCATCGGCCTCTTTCAGTGCTTTGTTACACTCCATCATACCCAGGCTGGTACGCTCACGAAGTTCTTTTACCATTGACGCAGAAACTGCTGCCATGACTCTACCCTCTTTACATTAATAACGTTAAATTTAATAGGAAAAGGGTGCCAAGCCCCCTTCACTTCAAACTGAACACAACAGGAAATATTACGCCTGTTCTGCTGACTCGCTCGCCTCTTCTACTTCAACAAACTCGTCTTTGTTCGGTACTGATTGCGCATTAGCAGCGCCTTCAATACAAGCATCCGAAACCGCAGTAATATATAATTTAATGGCACGAATCGCATCATCGTTACCAGGGATAACATAATCAACACCATCTGGATCGCTGTTGGTATCAACAACACCAAAAACAGGGATGCCCAGCTTGTTGGCTTCGTTAATCGCAATACGCTCATGTTCAACATCAATAACGAAAAGAGCATCAGGCAAACCGCCCATATCTTTAATACCACCAATGGACTGTTCGAGCTTTTCCATCGCACGAGTACGCATTAACGCTTCTTTCTTGGTCAATTTTTCAAAAGTGCCATCCTGACTCTGAGTTTCGAGATCACGATAACGACGAATTGACGCACGAATGGTTTTATAATTGGTTAACATGCCACCTAACCAACGGTGACTGACATAATGCTGACCTGCGCGCTGCGCTTGCTCCTTAATTGTCTTTTGGGCAGCACGCTTAGTGCCAACCAGCAGAATCTTTTTCTTTTGAGACGACATCTTCTTGATCACATCCAGCACCTCATTGAAGGCAGGAACCGTATGCTCAAGATTGATGATATGGATATTATTGCGAGCTCCGAAAATGTACTGTGACATTTTTGGATTCCAATAGCGGGTTTGGTGTCCGAAATGAGCACCAGCTTGTAGCATATCGCGCATGCTGACTGTAGACATAATATTTTCCTATGGGTTAGGCCTCCATATACCCCGTACAACCAACTCTTAAAGAGCACCCAGATAGACGTGACGGTATATGTGTGAAATTAATGTTTTAAATTCAATAGCTTAGGTAAAGCTTAAGCAATGCTTGAGGTAAGCTCACCCAATAGCCGCGCGCTTTATACCATAAAACGAGGCTACTTGTACAGACTTACCCAGGGAATTACCACTACATTGGTTTTCAGAAAACCGAGGGACTGGGGCATATTCTGAAAAATTTCGGCCGAATGACACCAAGGATATGACAAAGCATCTACCCAGAGGAAAATATCTGTCGAGTGATGCTGCTCAAGCAATACCATCTCATCAATAGATATAATAAGATGTGTGACATAGTTGTGGTTAAATGACCACTCATACGTTCCATACCCAACACGAATATCACCATCCTCTTTACCAGACATCACAACCAGCCACCGACAACATAATGTCCCCTCATCGGCATTGACTGAATCCGACAAACAGAAGATATAAACATTTTCATACTGCCGTGCAAACTGAGCAGAAAGAAGCTGGGAAATATCCGCCAACCCCTCGGTTCTGTCAGGAAAACGAATATTATCACTCGCAACCTTTATTTCCAGCACCGCCTACACATCAAACACGTGCGGCATAAGGCAGGGTTTATTGTGATCTTTAGCGCGGATATATTGACTAATTGTCTCTTGATATCGGGGTAATACGTCCATCACTCAGGCATCCAACAGTTATCTGGTTTACAATACAGGCTTTTATCAGACTCAAGTATAAATGTATGACTGTTAACATCAAAACATCGGAAGAGAGTGAAAAGATGCGCGCTGCCGGACGTATGGCCGCCGAAGTACTGGAAATGATCGAAGAATATATTGTTCCTGGCGTAACGACGGAAACTCTGGACAACCTCTGTCATGACTATATCACACAGAAACAACAAGCCATTCCAGCGTGCCTAGGATATCGCGGCTTCCCCAAGTCTATCTGCACCTCGGTGAATCAAGTGATTTGTCATGGTATTCCTTCTGATAAGAAAAAGCTGAAAAATGGCGATATTATCAATATTGATGTCACTGTTATCCATGAGGGCTATCATGGAGACACCAGCAAAATGTACTTTGTGGGCAAACCCGTCACGCATGCCGAGCGATTGGTCAACATCACACAAGAGTGCCTCTATAAAGGCATTGAGATGGTTAAACCTGGTGCAAGACTCGGCGATATAGGCCACGCGATACAACAGCATGCAGAATCCAACCACTACTCTGTCGTTCGTGAATATTGTGGTCATGGTATTGGTCATAGTTTTCACGAAGAACCTCAAGTACTACATTATGGCACCCCGGACACAGGTATGGCGCTTAAAGAGGGCATGTGCTTTACCATTGAACCGATGATTAATGCAGGCAAACCAAGCACTAAACTCAAAAGTGACGGCTGGACAGTAGAAACCAAAGATGGCCGACTTTCAGCGCAATGGGAACATACTCTTCTAGTCACTGCGACGGGGGTAGAAATATTAACCGCACGCAAAGAAGAGAGCTGGTCTTTTCAATCCTGATGACTCAGACAGACCCACCCTTTTTTAAACAAATTATTCTAGGGTTTGATGAAAAAGCGTTTCGTCAGGCTCTCGCTTCGGCACACTCTGTTATTCAGCCCTTTAAAGACGTTCAGGAAGCCACAAACGCTCAACTGGATATGCGCTTCAAAGAAGGCGAAAATGTACGCACACTGGTGTTCCAACGTTCGATCATGACGGATTGCATCCTGCATTACGCATGGCATCAATTTAACTGGCAACCGGATATTGCCCTGATTGCTGTGGGTGGCTACGGAAGAGCTGAACTACACCCACAGTCCGATATTGATATTCTGATTCTCACTCGAAAAAGCTCGCGTCATCAACACACTGATAATATTGAAAAACTGTTAACTCTATTGTGGGATATCGGCCTACAAATTGGACACAGCGTACGCACATTGTCCGAATGTACGACCATCGCTCGAGAAGATATCACGGTTGCCACCAATATAATGGAATCACGAACATTACAAGGTGACCCATCATTATTGACCGAACTCACAGAACAAACGTCACCTGAATATATGTGGCCAAACGATCAGTTTTTTTTGGCAAAGACACAAGAACAGGAAGAACGGCACAAAAAATATAACAACATTGAATACAATCTTGAGCCCAACATTAAAAACACGCCAGGTGGACTGCGCGATATGCAAACCATTAAGTGGGTTGCCCAGCGCTTTTTTAAAACCAATACTCTGGAAGAATTAAATCGTATCGGTTTATTAACGGATAAAGAGTATGCCCTACTTGAAGATAGGGAAGCTTTTTTATGGCGTGTACGTTACGGCCTACACCTACTGGCTGGACGCCCAGAAGAACGCTTACTGTTTGAATACCAGCGAGAATTAGCAAAATTATTCGGATTTGAAGAAGACAGAGACAATCCTAACAAAATTATAGAGCAGTTTATGCACCGCTATTATCGTGCTGTTCTGGCTCTACGGGAACTGAATGATGTGCTGTTACAATTTCTTGATGAAGCCATCCTAAAACTGGGACAAGCTATCGACGTCACGCCCATCAATGAACGCTTTCAATTACGTAACGGTTATATTGAAGTAACCAATATTCATGTATTTCTTGAAACTCCCTCAGCTCTTCTAGAAGTTTTTGTGTTACTCGCACAAAACAGCAACATTATTGGCATGCGAGCCATGACCATACGACTTATTCGTGAAAGCCGTTATCTGATTGATGACGAGTTTATTAACAACTCTGACAACAAGCGCCTCTTTATGCAATTATTAGGTTCACCCTATAAGCTAGTCACCCAGCTAAAACGTATGACTCGTTATGGTATATTGGGACGTTACTTGCCAGAATTTGGCCGTATTATCGGGCAAATGCAACATGACCTATTCCACATTTATACGGTAGATGCGCATACGCTCAATGTGATTCGTTTTATGCGAACATTTTTACTGCAAAAAAATACTAAAAAATTTTCCCTCGCCAGCCAAACGGTAAAGTGCTTACCCAATATTACGCTGCTATATGTAGTAGGTCTTTACCACGACATTGCCAAAGGACGCGGCGGCGATCACTCAATACTTGGGGCTACTGATACCATAAATTTCTGCATGCGGCATGGATTTACTCGGCGCGAATCAAAATTTGCCGGATGGTTGGTGGAAAACCATTTACTGATGTCATCGGTGTCTCAAAAACAAGACTTATCTGACCCCGAAGTCATTCATGATTTCGCCTTAAACATTGGAGACCAGCAACACCTTGATTACTTATATGTGCTAACAGTTGCCGATATGAATGCCACCAACCCGGATATTTGGAATAGTTGGCGCGCCAGCTTGATGGGTGAACTCTATTTGCAAACCAAACGTGCTTTACAACGCGGCTTGGAAAACCCTATTGACAGGCAGGAATTAGTTGAAGAAACGCAACAATCTGCCATGAATCGCCTACTTAATAATAGCAGCATTAATTCACAAGCGGCTTGGGAACTATGGCAAACAACCGGTGAGGACTACTTCCTGAGAGAAACAGCAGAAGATATTGCTTGGCATACGGAAGCCTCTTTACAACACCACAACCCTGAAGAACCGATGATTCTGATAAAAGACCAAAACATTCAAAATTCAGGAGTGGTAACAAAAATTTTTATTCGTGCTAAATCAAAGCGTAATATTTTTGCAGCGGCAACGACTATTCTGGACCAACTTAATCTAAATATTCAAAGTGCATTGATCTATAGTACTATCTCTGAATATATTATGGATACTTTTTATGTCCTTGACCAAAATGGAGAAGCCATCGGAAACAACCCTAAACTGGTACAAAAATTACGAGATAGCTTATTGGAAGAGTTTCAACTAATCGATCATTATAGTGACATCATCAAGCGTCGCACCCCCAGACAATTAAAATATTTTTCATCCGTAACTCGCACCAATATCCACAATGACACCACAAAAGAATATACTGTTCTGGAAGTTTTCAGCCCCGACAGACCCGGATTTTTAGCGCGACTAGCCAGAATATTTGTAGAATATGATATATCATTGTTAACGGCAAAAATTACGACTCTTGGCGAGCGCGTCGAGGATACTTTTTTTATTGTGGATAATGATGGAAACCGTCTTAGCAGTCCTGATTTATGTGCACAACTACAGAATGCTATTTGTACACAACTCGATGCCGACATCGTCGATAACTCTTACAAAGCAGATTAAACATGAACCTTTTTTTGGATCGATTACACCCCTACCCTTTTGAGAAACTGCACAATATTAAAAATCAGTTAACACCGAATCGCTCATTGGCACATATTTCTTTGTCGATTGGCGAACCTAAACATCAACCACCAACATTCGTTCTAGAAGAGTTGACCAACAACATCAATGAACTTAGCCGTTATCCAAAGACAAAAGGGACACCCGAGTTACGTGAAGCCATGTGCCTTTGGGCAACGAAACGCTTCCACTTACAAGTAGGGTCATTAAATCCGGAACAACATATTCTACCGGTTAACGGTACTCGTGAAGCGATTTTTTCCTTTACACACGCATTAATTAATAGCCGCGAAAACCCTCTGGTGATATCGCCCAATCCGTTTTATCAAATTTATGAAGGCGCCACATTATTGGCAGGCGCAGAACTTAAGCTGCTTAACTGCACAGAAGAAAACAGTTACCTACCTGATTTTGATCAGGTGAGCGAGCAAGAGTGGCAACGTTGCCAATTATTGTTTTTATGCTCTCCGGGAAACCCCACCGGCGAGTTAATTAATCTGAAACAATACCAACATTTAATTGAACTGGCTGATCGTTATAATTTTGTTATTGCCAGTGATGAGTGTTATTCAGAATTATACCGCGATGAAAATCATCCCCCAATAGGTTTACTACAGGCCTGCGCCACTATGGGAAGAGATGATTATAAACGGTGCATTGTTTTTCACAGCTTATCCAAACGTTCGAACCTTCCTGGGTTGCGTTCTGGTTTTATTGCAGGCGATCAGTCATTGATTGAAAATTTTTTACTGTATCGCACCTATCATGGCTGCGCTATGCCACTCACAACACAATTAGCGAGTATTGCCGCATGGAAAGAAGAAGAACATGTAAAAGAAAACCGAGAACTTTATCGCGAAAAATACCGTCTGTTTAATGACATCCTCAGTGAAGACTGGCATATTGAAAATCCCCCCGCCAGTTTTTATCTGTGGGCAAAAACCCCGATTGATGATGTCGAGTTTTCCTCTCGGTTATTCGAGCAACAACACATCACCGTACTACCGGGCAGCTTTCTCGGAAGAGAGGTCAATGGTTGCAACCCTGGAAAAAATCATGTGCGTATGGCACTAGTCGCTTCTGTTGAAGAATGCCAAGAAGCCGCTCTGAGATTAAAAACGTTTATTCAATCGCTATAACAGCAGTGGCCTCTATGTTAAAAAAAGAACGCGTTTATTATATCCATAAAACATTGGAGGAACTCTATCCTGATCCACCAATCTCTCTGCAACACAAAGACCCATATACGTTATTGATTGCCGTTTTACTGTCTGCACAATGTACCGATGAACGCGTGAATAAAATCACCCCTCATCTTTTTGCACTGGCTGACAACCCTTTTGATATGGCTCAAATACCTGTTGAAAAGATTAAAGAAGTGATTAAACCCTGTGGACTTTCTCCACAGAAATCCAAAGCTATCGCAAAACTATCAGAAATATTAGTAGAGGAATATCAAGGTGAAGTACCCTGCGATATGGCCGCATTAGAAACACTGCCTGGCGTGGGTCACAAGACGGCTAGTGTCGTCATGTCTCAGGCATTTGGCGTACCAGCCTTTGCCGTGGACACCCATATTCACCGACTAGCACAACGCTGGGGCCTCACGGGCGGAAAAAATGTCGTGCAAACTGAAAAAGATCTAAAGCGCCTGTTCCCTAAAGAATCTTGGAATAAGCTACATATCCAAATTATTTATTATGGACGTGAGTTTTGTACTGCTCGCGATTGTGATGGCACAGTTTGTCCAATATGCAGGCATTGCTACCCTAATCGTACAAAATCCAAAAAAACCAACAAGGCATAATTTACATTAAATCGTTATATTTCTTGCTGCTGCAGGAATCTCTACTGGTGGCGGTGCTAATACCAGAGGAATAGCAAGCTTGATCATTGTGCCCGTTCCCTTGGAAGAAAAAATGGTGAAAGACCCATTCAACAACTCAACTTGTAATTGCATATCCGCCAAGCCCACACCACGATCATGTTCACGAATCGACTTTTCATTTAAATCAAAACCCACACCATTATCTTGTATGGTCAAGCTTAGAATATTCCGCGCCTGACGAAAGCGAATACTGGCCTCGGTCGCCTTAGAATGCCTGATAATATTCATTAACGCTTCACAGGCAATACGATAGCAGGCGGTTTCGATATTTAACGATGGACGCTCCATGCGGTTAATGGTTTTAACATCAATGTTTATACCGCTATCACCAGACAGATTTTCTGCCAATTCTTCAATGGCAGGATACATACCCTTTTTCACCAGAATTTCAGGGTGAAGTTTGTTGGCGATATCACGCACATGCTCCCGCGTCTTATCCAATTGTGTCGCAATATCAAGCAATCTTGATTTTGTTGAACCTGTAAACTCACCAGTGCTTGCCATCCGTTTTAACATATCAGCCATTGGCTTCATAGTAGACAACACATCCTGCTTGAGATTACTGGCAACAACCTCTCTCTCAACCTCCCGCTCCTGCACACAGGCACGCGATAATTGCTGTAGTATTTTGTTAGCAAATCGTCCTTGAGACACCGTAAAACGAATCGCTAAAAAAGCAACCAAAATAGTAAAGAACAAGGAAATACTCATCGTAAGCAAAGTGGTATAACGCGTATTTTTATCAATATTATCCTGAACAGCCACCAAGGTTTCTTGAACATCGTCTAAATATATTCCTGTACCCACCATCCAACGCCATTTATCCAAGCCCATACTAAAACTTAATTTGTCAGCCTGACGTTTTTCCGAGGGCTTATCCCATACATATTCGGTATACCCTCCCACACTGTTTTTCGCTTGTCTTATTAAGGAACGAATCAAGTAATTCCCTTTCACATCCTGCAAATTCCAAAGATTTTGCCCCTCCAAGTGAGGATTCACAGGATTAACAAGATTAATTCCATCGTAATCAAGTACCAAAAAGTAACCATCACGACCATAACGCAAGTCACGAAAGACTTGTTTTGCCATATATTGAGCCGCTTCATCTCTACTGGATGAATGAGTATAGACATGATTAATAGCCGTGAGCGCCAATTGTGTGTAGCTCTTGAGTTCCTCTCGTCTCAGTTCCATGATTTTATGTGAAAAATTTTCACTATTCGCTTCACCTAATTGCCGCATTTTGTAAATAGACAACGCAGTAACCAGCGTACTGACAAACAATACAGGCAAAACCGCCAATAAAATAATTTTGGTTCTAAAATTCAGCGAATTCATATGAATAAAAGTAAAAATACCGTTCCGTTATTAAGGCGCATATCATCACATTTAGTATAGATGACCTTGGTCAGGCAGCAAGCCGCTGATATAATCTCCGACCTGATATAGAGATATAAGCACCTATGAAAACGACACTATTTGGTATTAAAAACTGCGATACCGTCAAAAAAGCCTGCAAATGGTTAGAACATCAGTCCGTCAGCTATGATTTTCACGATTTTCGCTTAGATGGCTTGGAAAAAGCACAGGTGATTACATGGATTGAAGCTCTGGGCATTGACACATTAATTAACAAACGCAGTACTACTTGGAAACAATTATCCGATAACGATAAGACATCGCTTAATGAGCGTTCAGCGGTTGCCCTTATTTTGGAAAACCCGACATTGATCAAACGCCCGTTAGTACAGTTGAACCACCAATATCACGTCGGGTTTAATGAAAAAACCTGGCAGACACTTTTTGCAACTTCTTAAATATTGATTCTTAAAAGGCACTATTCATGACAAATTTCTACAGCTTCGGCCTGGGTGTTGGCACACAAAACAAACAACAACAGTGGCTGGATATATTTTATGCTGAACCACTTTTACAGCCCTCAGAAGCCATTATCAATGCCGTCAAGCAAACGACAGATTACCAGTCTGGTAATCAGTCAATTGCGGTCACCAGCGATATCATGGCAGCATTGTCCTCGGCATTAGAAGCATCAGACGAAGTTTCACAAGCACAACTGGCTCAAAGTCTGTCAGCCAGTGAGCAGCCCCTAGTCATTACCCTATTGGAAACTAACGCTGCCCCATCATCGGTACCAGAAGGTTATTTGAAACTACATTTGCTCTCTCATCGTCTGGTTAAACCACATGACACCGATCTCAATGGTTTATTTGGTGTACTCCCCAATGTGGCCTGGACCAATCAGGGTGCTATTGATTTATCAGAACTGCCCGAGCGCCAATTACAAGCCCGTTTAAACGGTGAATTGCTAACCGTTGATTGTGTGGACAAGTTCCCGAAAATGACCAACTATGTCGTGCCGGCAGGTGTACGTATTGCCCATACGGCCCGCGTGCGCTTGGGAGCGCATATTGGTGAAGGAACTACCATCATGCACGAAGGTTTTGTTAACTTTAATGCTGGCACACTGGGTACGAGCATGATTGAAGGCCGTATTTCTGCCGGTGTCGTTATTGGGGAAGGTTCTGATTTAGGTGGTGGTAGCTCCACGATGGGCACACTATCTGGCGGTGGCAATATTATTATCTCTGTCGGCAAAGAATCGTTATTAGGGGCCAATGCAGGCACAGGTATACCATTGGGTGATCGTTGCACTATTGAATCTGGACTGTACATTACCGCGGGCACCAAGGTTAACCTGTTAGATGATAATGGTGACTTGGTTGACCGCATTAAGGCTCGCGATCTGGCGGGTAAACATGACTTACTATTCCGCCGCAATTCCAGTAGTGGTGCAGTTGAATGTTTAACCAATAAGTCATCTGTTACACTCAACGAAGAGTTACATGCCAATAACTGATTAAGGGCGTCAATGAATACCTTATCCCCCACCCTAGCACTTGCTTGTGAGTTAATATCGCGTCCTTCGGTCACTCCTGAGGACGCAGGCTGTCAGACTTTGATACGTCAACGCTTGGAAAACATTGGCTTTCGGTGCGAAACACTAAGCTTTGGTTCTGGTGCAGAAGGTGATGATATCATTGAAAACCTGTGGGCCGTGCGCGATGGCAATGACAACAATCACCATAGCCCCATACTCTGCTTTGCAGGACATACCGATGTCGTGCCAACAGGGTCCGAAGCACTGTGGCAACACCCTCCGTTTCAGCCCACGATCAAAGAAGGCATGTTGTACGGCCGTGGCGCTGCCGATATGAAAGGTAGTCTGGCAGCCATGATTACTGCCTGTGAAGACTTTATTGCTGAACACCCCAACCACACAGGCCGCATCGCTTTTCTTATTACGGCCGATGAAGAAGGCCCAGCCAAAAATGGGACTGTTAAGGTCGTTGAGCATTTACAAGCGCAAGCAATACATATTGACTGGTGCATTGTGGGTGAGCCTTCCAGTACTAACGCCGTCGGCGATGTCATTAAAAACGGGCGCCGTGGTTCTTTAGGTGCCGTAATGACTGTTCGTGGCAAACAGGGTCATGTCGCCTACCCACACCTAGCCGAAAACCCTATCCATCATCTAGCACCTGCCCTAGCAGAATTGGCGACTGAACACTGGGATAATGGTAATGACTTTTTTCCAGCAACCAGTTTTCAAGTATCCAATATTCATGGTGGCACAGGCGCGACCAATGTTATTCCCGGTGATGTGGAGATTATGTGTAACTTCCGTTTCTCAACAGAAGTGACCGCAGATGAACTCAAAAACCGTACCGAAACGATTTTGCAAAAACACGGACTTAACTACGACATTCACTGGCATTTAAGTGGGCAGCCTTTCTTAACCGCCGAGGGTGAATTAGTTGAGGCGACTGTACAGGCCATTGATGAAGTTACCGGGCTAAAAACAGAACTCTCTACCGAAGGAGGCACTTCTGATGGGCGCTTTATTGCGCCTACAGGCAGTCAGGTGGTTGAGCTTGGCCCTGTAAACGCGACGATTCATCAGGTAGACGAATGTATTGCCGCAGATGACCTCAATAAATTGTCATTAATCTATCATCTTATTGTAAAGTCCTTGTTGAGCCCATGAGCCACTTAACCCACCTGAATCAACAAGGCGAAGCACACATGGTAGATGTGAGTGATAAAACGATCACCGCGCGTACGGCAACTGCGCGAGCTACCGTTACCATGCAATCGGAAACCTTACAATTGATTGTGAAAGGTGGGCACAAGAAAGGCGATGTGTTTGCCACCGCTCGTATTGCTGGCATTCAAGACGCTAAAAAATGCGCAGACCTGATTCCACTCTGCCACCCATTGGCTCTGAGCAACATTTCTGTTGAGTTGACTCCAGATACCGGAAGCAATGCCGTTATCATCGAAGCTAGCTGTAAAATGGATGGCAAAACCGGTGTTGAAATGGAAGCGCTCACCGCTGTTTCTGTCGCTGCGTTGACCCTTTACGATATGTGTAAAGCCGTTGACAAACATATGGTTATTGGTGATATTCAAGTGATCGAAAAGTGTGGTGGTAAGAGTGACTTTACAATTGATAATGTATAGAGGTTTATGGCTATTCCAAACACGCATAAATACATCCCTGTAGCTCGTTTCCGGCATCCCTGCCTCCAACGGTTTGTCATAGCCATAAGACCTCTATATCAATAACCATGATTAAAATATTATTTTTCGCCAAAGTTAAAGAAGATCTTGATTGCGATCAAGAAACGCTTAAATGGTCATCAGACTTGACAACCATTGCTGATATTAAAGCGTTGTTATCTCAACGTGGAGAACAATGGCAAAAAGCCCTAGCTAATTGTTTATGCGCGGTTAATCATTCCATGACGCACGACTCTCAGCAAGTCAACGACGGTGATGAGGTTGCATTGTTCCCACCCGTTACAGGGGGATAATATGATTCGGGTACAAGTTGAAGACTTCGACATCAATAAGGAATATCAACGACTGTCGACTCATTCATCAAAAGCTGGAGCCGTCGTTATTTTTACGGGAATCGTACGTGAAATATTCGGTGAAAGAAAAACCAATATCTTTTTAGAACACTACCCAGATATGACTGAAAAAGTGTTGCAAAAAATTATCCGACAAACAAAAGAAAATTGGCCTATTATTGATGTAACGATTATTCATCGTATTGGTTATTTATCCTGCGGTGATAATATCGTGTTTGTGGGCGTCAATAGCCCTCATCGAAAAGAAGCCTTTGCTGCTTGTGAAGAAATTATGAAATTTTTAAAAAGCGAAGCACCTTTTTGGAAAAAAGAAATAACAGAAAGTACCGCATACTGGGTCGATCCAGAAAATATAGACAATGCTTAAATCATTGACTCAAACCATCACTATTACTTTTTTAGTCGCTACAAGCCTTATTATTAGCGTCACTTTTTGGGTTTTATCTCAAGAGAAACATTACAATTTATTTATAAATTTCAACAACTAAAACAAATCCAGCATTGACAACGTATTAATAATACTTGGCTATGTTTCTTTTCCAATTGCTATAACTGTGGCTTTCGTCCTAATTATATATAAGATTTTGCGGCCAGTAAGATCTATGACGGAGGGCATTTACAAAATTAACGAAGGTGACTATGAAATACAGCTTACTGTTGGAAAAAATTGTGAAACATAGCAACTAATAAATAATTTTAATGGCTTGTCAAAAACACTAAAAAAAAATCATAAACTCCGGCAACAGTGGCTTGCCAATATATATCATGAACTAAGAACCCCCATAACAACATTAAATTATGAGATAGAATCCCTCGAGGATGGCATAACCACCTTGGATATGAATCAAATTATTTCCTTGAAACAAGAAGTACAAAGATTACAATATTTAATTGATGATTTATATGAACTCTCTCTTTCCGAAGCAGGAGGCTTAAAATATAACTTTTCCGTTATTGATATTAACAGCTGCATTGACCAAGCAATGACAACATTAATCAATAAATCAAAGGAAACAGATATTGATATTGTTTTAAATAAGCAAGAAGGCCTTCTTAAAAGAGCTGATCATAACCGTATAACCCAGCTTTTTACAAACCTAATCAACAACTCCTTATCGTATACAGAAGCTCCGGGGAAAATTATTATCACCTCAAAAAAGGAGAAAAATAGTATAAAGATTAACATTGAGGATACCAAGCCGGCACCACAAAATAATATCGAACGCTTGTTTGAGCCATTTTTCAGAGCTCAAAAAAACCAAGCGTGGCGAACACAGAGGCGCGGGATTGGGATTAACAATTTGCCAAAATATTGTCACCGCACACCACGGAAAAATTACTGCCAAACATTCTCAATTAGGAGGATTAAGTATTATAATAACGCTCTATGAACAAGGTAATATTTTATGAAAGACAAGACCATTGTATTAATAGAAGAGGAGCATAAAATAGCAGAAATTTTGCAGAAATATTTAGAACAAGAAGGCTTTGATGTTATTACATTAGAAGAGGGAAAGAATGCATTATCCGTTATTGAAGATATAAATCCAGTGCTATGCATTATTGATCTAATGCTTCCAGATACTGATGGCTTATCCATATGTGAATCACTAAGAAAAATTTCTGAAATCCCAATTATCATACTCACACAGAAAGATCATGAAGATGACAGGCTCGCAGGGCTTAACATGGGAGCTGATGATTACATATGCAAACCCGTTGGCCCTAGAGAAGTGGTCGCCAGATTCCACGCGATACTAAGACGAACATCACCTAAAGAAATCAATCTATCAAAAAAATTAAAGCATAAAGATATAACGTTATTAAACGATGAATTTTAATGTTATATACTGGACAAAAGGGTAGACCTAACCCCCTTAAAATTTAGAATACTCTCTATATTTGTTTCAAACCTAAAAAAGTTTTCTCTCGAGAAAAAATTATGGATTCGTGCTACGACAAAAAAAGAATTGTTAGCGATCGAACCATAGAGACACACATTAAAAACTTACGAAGAAAGATAATGGAGCCTACTGGCGAGCAACAAATCATCTCCGTGTATGGCAAAGGTTATAAATTAATATAACCTTTACCGTTAAACTCTGATCACTGAACTTTTCGACTTAACCAGCTTATTACCTCTAATTTCAAAAACAACATCCGATATCCCCAGAACGTTACGATCATGAGAAACGATAAATATAATTGGTCGATCCACCTGCCGTTTAATTTCATGTATCAAGGCAGCCAAATCAGCCTGCGTCATATTAGAAAACACTTCATCAAACACATACACTTCTTTCAACGGTGACAGAGTCATTGATATCAATAACTTACGCCTTTGGCCCGTTGACATATGAATTGAAAATATATCTCTTTGAAAGATAAACTCATAATCAATTAGCTCGCCTTTCATGACATCTTTAACAACCTAAACAATATAGTTTTTATCTCTATGACCTCTAATAGAGAAATTATAATACAAAGAACCCGACACAAAATCCGACACCAAATCCAAACAGGCGACCTTATGATAGAAAAATGACGTATCAATATCTTGAATTTTATATTGATCATTAAAAACAATATCGCCAGTAAAACCAGAAAAAGACCGGGTAATACATTTTAAAAATGTTGATTTCCCAACACCTACACCACCAGAAATACCATAAACCACACCTCGGTGAAATTCATAATTTGTCGGTTCAATAAGAACTCGCTCATTAACTGACATAGAAAAATCTACTAGTTGTATTTTATCTACACGATCCAGCATAAAGCCTTTTTTAAAAATGTAAGTCTCAACAGACTCGAAAATAACTTCCGCAGCTTTAAGTATATGATAGGAAGAAGAAAACAGATGGAAAGCTCGAGTCACCATAGACACTGCTGACGAAGCAATACGGCTATTAATAATCAGCAAAGCAATTAATATATTAAATATTTGATTATTGTCTTTTACTTCGAAAAAGATAACCAAAAACAATACAATACTCGCCAAAAAGGAACTTATCTTAACACACTCATCCCACTTGAAGTTAAATAAAGCAATGTCTTTTTCAACATCAAGCACTTTTTTACAAACACGTTCAAACTACGAAAGATAAAAAGAAGGGTCAAGATAAAGAAATTGTTTATTATTACGATAATAGGTAATTCTCTCTATCAACAATTCCTGTTGCACTGCTTCATTTTCAATGTATATCTTATAATTTTTATAACGAAGGTAAACAGCAAAAACAACAACTAAAAAATAAAACAACAATAGAACAAGAACCGAAGGCCCTAGCATAAGGAATAAAACAGATATTAATAGAACAAAAACAACACAATCAACAGCCAATGTAGAAAGCGACTCCCAAATCACCTTCTTACTTGATTCGATGGTTCGTATTTTAGTAATAATATTACTTTCATTTAAAAAAGGTAATAGCAACAGAAAATACCTTTCAATCTTTTTTGAATCCTCTTCCAGATCTCTTAATGTGTAATTTTTTATCCATACTTTGGAGAAGTAATCAAACAAATAGGCACCACCAAACACAACGGATATAAAAACAAAGGTATAAACACCATCATTAAAAATAAGTCTAGTATTAAAAAGATTAGTGAAAAAAGCAGGTAATAATACGAATGGAGTAAGCAAAAGAACAAAAAAATGGCTTTTCGGAAAAAACCCGTAGATGGTTTCCAAAAAGGAAACCACATCATGTTGTTTAGGGTGCTCAACAAGCTCAATAATATATTTTCCCTGTAAGCTATCAGGGTTAATAACATTATTAGACTGGGAGATATAACTTCCTTCGACACTTTTAATGAAAGTTGCTTCATCACCCAACAACACAAAACTATCTGGCAGATCAAGCGTATCTGACACTAAGGTTTGTTCGATTTGATAATGTACTAAAGGATCTACAAATAACTTATTAACATTTTCATAATAACTTTCATTATCAACAACTTGTAACGCATCAAATCGTTTTTCGTCAAATACCGCCGCATGGTATTCAAATAAACTTTTAAGACTCTTTTTCATTAGCGTATAGGCACTTGAAATGTTTATTCATCGTCGTTAAACAAATAATCGATACCATCAATAGGATGAGAAACAAAATAACCTTGAAAGTGATGAAAACCCAACTCTTCCAGCTTAAATTTCTTTATATCGTTTTCAACGCCCTCGACAATGAGATCCAAATCAAGCTCTTTTGCCGAAGCCATAATTGAGCGAATAACCGATGTATCTCCATCTTCATTAATCAGATCATTTATCACTGAACGATCAATTTTAAGCTTATCGACATTTAAACGTTGATAAATTACTAATGATGAATGGCTTTTTCCATAATTATCTATATAGATTTTAGTCCCTAATGCTCTGAGCCCATTAAAAACTTCTCGCATGGTATCAACATTCTCAAGAACCATAGACTCTTTAAACTCAATGGCGATATTATTGGCATCCAATGAATATTTCTCTATAAGGGCTTTAAAATAAGAAATAAATGCAATATCTGTTGCCATTTGTTGTACGATATTAATAGATAAGACCCAAGACTGGTTCCAAGCACAGGCTCGCAACCACTCAGCAAGCTGCTTTAAGCTATTATCCATCACCCACTTATCTAAGGTAACCATTAGGTCGGAATGCACCTCCATTTCCGGGCCGAAAATTTCTGAATTAGAAATGACACCCCTAATAGGATCCTCCCATTGCAACAGAACTTCACAACCAATAACTTTTTTATCAATATCCACTTGAGTTTGATACCAAATGTCTAATTTATCCTTCTGGATAGCCGAAGCAAGTGTTTCATTCAATGGCGGAGCCATTAAAAACTTCATAGCAAACATAATCGAAGATAACTCTTTAATATTATCAGCGTTATTCTCAACCAACTCATTAATATGATCAGCATGTTGCTTAGAGATATATTCAAGACTTTCAAAAGAACCATGCAGGGAGTTCAGATTACCATTAACCGAATTTACCTCAGAGATAACTGGACCAGCAAAGTCTGATACATTATTCATAGACTTATTAAAGTCTGCACTATAATTTTCGAATTTAGTATTAAACCTCTCTATGAGCAACTGTAAAGACTGTAAATTACTGGTATTTGCCCCTACCTCAGAGGCAATCCGATAAGAGAAGTTGGATATTTTCTCCAAGCCTACATTAAAGTCTTCGACACAATCTTGAAAGCGAGAATCAAACCTTTCACAAACAACCTGTAATGCAGACAAGTTAGTATTATTCGCATTCATTTGTTCTACAACACTCTCTGAAAAACTGGAAATACGAGACAAGCCATCATTAAGAATTTGTTCTTGTGTCTCCTCAAAGCGATTAAGACTGTCAGCAAGTTTTGCCTGTAGAGTATTATTCTACTTAATTGCATCCGAAAGAATCTCAAACATCTTCAAATCTAATGCCTTATTGATAGCTTCTGCAATCTCAGGAGAATCAATACTGGCAACACCTGCCTGCGGATGGTCCACAGCATTACCACCCTGAACAGAAGGCTGATATTCATTTTCAGTATCTTTATAAAAAAATGCTAAATAATTACACGAAACAGAAAGAATTGTTGAAGCACCAACACCTAAAATAGATGTTAAAAATGCCAAAGACATAGCATCAAGTGATGTACCGATAGATAATAATAAGGTATTGATTTTTGAACTAAAATCACCATCAGCATTCATGCCTGACGATATCGAGGCAACCATTGAAGCAAGCCCGATAAACGTACCTATCAAACCCAAAGAAACACAAAGCGTAGAAGCCAATGTCACTTGTGAATTAAAGAACTTTCTTGTCACCCCATCCCTATCCATAAAATATGAGAACGCAAACAAAAACAATGGATAAATATAACCGATAAAAATCAGCACCGTAATTTCTGGAGACAGACTATACGTTGTATAGATAAAATTTCGACCAGCATCCAGTATAAGCAACAGAAGGATGGCACCAACGGATAGGAATACGCCTAGAAGATAAATTATTCACTCCAATTTAATTGAGAGACGGTGGATTTAGATTATTCAATAACAGTGGTTACCTGAATATCCTGAGGCAAGTCCATCATATTGATAAAACGGATAATATTAGCTGTTGACTGTCGATCTGACTGTCGAGTTCTGATTGTCACCGTCAGTGCAGTATAATTAATGATCTCTTCACGAATTTTATTCTTGGTTACATCATCCAAATCAAAATTCACCAAGAAAAGAATTGCGCGAACATCAATATCTACCTTAAGTGCCGGACGAAAAGTTACAGGGTTATAGTCATTACCCTCTATCTGGACATCTACAAACTCTTTAGCGCTCTGATTAATCGCTATCGCATTCTGCAAAATAAACGATATTGCTATTAATATCATGATAATTAGACTTGCAGAGAGTGCATCTACAAATGGCGTTAACGCTTCATCATTCATTTTAGAATGCAAACCCTAAATATTGTTAGAAAACTTTAAATCAAGATAACAGTAATTTATACCGCCCTCATAAGACTCTGTTTTAGCATTTAACACTTCAACATCATCCTCATAATATTTATTAATTTTTAAAAAATTAAACGTCACAATCTCGATCATTTCTCGTTCTGAACGATTAAAACCGAAATTGCATACAGGTCTATGTGATTGAAGAGCGATATTATTTTTACTTTCTATACCATCGATTGTCAGTGTCAACGTATCTAATACAGAAGCGCCAACAAAAACATTATTCATAATATATTTATAATGATTATCACTGACTTTTTTAATACCCGTCTTAGGCAAAATAGAGCCAACATAACCCAATAGAGATGACACAGTAACCAAGATGATAACAGCCAAGGAAGCAGAAATAGCGCTAACAACACCTATCATAAATCACCAAACCTCTAACTTTGTATATTAGGGTACAACACTAGCAATATAATCAAACACCGTTGCTTTTTCTGAAATTACAAAAACCTCAACTTCAACATCAAAACTAATTGCCGCATCCAAACAAGCAGGCTCCGGAATAATTGTAGCCTCATAATATCTGCCAGAATCTGGATTATTTTCTTCTCTTTCTAGAGAGTCAGAACTTACATCTTTAACTTCTCCACGAAAAAATTAATTTTGACCCGGAGAAGTTATTCTTATTTTTACCCCTGCATTGAGATTCAAATGGGAACGATATCGAGCATCGAACTTAGCTTTAATTTCAGTAGATACGCCCTCTTTTTTAAGGACGAATAGCTCTGCACCTTCTTCAATGTAGGTATCAATAGATATACCTTCCATCATTCGCAAAACATCCCCTCTTATAGGAGAATAAATAACAGACAACTTTTTCTGTTCAGACAACAAATCAACTTGGTGGCTTTTTTCCAAAATATCATTTTCAACACTTTCATATTCACGCTTAACTTAAAGCACTCTCTCTGCGCGCTTCATATTGAACAAGACTAATTTATCATTAAGTTTCTTTTTATTTTCAAGATCGACTAAATCATAAGAGACAACCTCACCATTCAGATCACTAATCTCTGCCTGAAGATCATAAAAGCGTATTGTTGCCGCACCACCTCTTGAAAGCGCACTCCGCTTTTTGTATAACACCTTTCTTTTTTGCAAAAGCTCTTCTTTCTTTTTCACCCTTTCAACCGAAGATTTTAAAAAAACTCTTTTTCTTGTTGGTAGTCATCATAAAACTGATAAACATATTGACCACCTTCGCCAAGCTTTAAATATTCACCAGAGCAGTTATCGAATGGTGTCGTGTAATCAGATGCGCCATCTATGAACACTGACGAGTATAAAAAACATATCTCCTCTTCCATTGACTTCTTTCTTTGCAAGTCTTTCACTAAACTCTGACGCGTTTTTTCAAGCAGGTACTCATCATCAAGATTACGATAGGTCAACAAAGGGGCGCCCTTGTCAACAAACTCCGTTTGCGAAACAAAAAGCTCTTTAACATAAGCTGATTCAGGCGACTTAATAACAACATCACTACCTTTCATAACAGTAATTCCACGCCCCGGGGCAACAACTTCTATCTTGTAAGAAAACACAAACTCCAAAAGAACAACAGAAAAATAAATAAGAAATAAAAAACCAACTCCGCGAGGCGTTTTTATATTTTTCTTAAAAAATTCTAGCATTTACTCTATCACCAGATTCATTTAGCAAAAACATCTTGCTGAAACTTACCCGAAGAAAGCTTTTTATAGTAAACAATAGAAGAATAAAGCTGTATATCATTATTTAAAAATGATACATAGGTTTGCACTAATTCAAACAAACTCTTCACCATATCAATAAATGCAATCCTATCAACTAAAATTTCTTTTTCTTGAACTTCAATCAAGCTTTTACTAAGCACAATTTGCTCAAGGAGACTATCTCTTTTCTTTTTTGCCGTTTTATAATTTTCATGCAGTTCCTGGGACTGAAACAATATTCGACTTCTTTCATTTTCAAGCTTCTCACTTTAAGACAAATAGACTTTGTGTGACGCAGACTTTGTCTTTGACCTTTGAAAATCAAATAATTTATATTCAAGCGTAAGGCCATACGAGGAAAATTCCCTAACCGTATTACTTTAATTAGTAGAATTAGATTTTATACCAACATTGACATCATTGAAGGCTGTTAGTTTAAGCTTTTCAAATTGATTTTTTGCAGAGTATCTCAACCCTTGAACAATATGATATTGAGATAACAAACCAAAATTTTGTATAACCGCTTTTTCACCATCAAAATCAATATCTTCAAGTAAAATCAAATCTAACAGCTCAGGCTTCAAACCAATAAACTCTTTATAAACAACTTGATACCCTGTTGACAAGCTTAACTGCGTAAAGTAACGATCTATGTCAGACTTTACAGTGGCAACTGCATCATCAAAACGCACTTTAACCAATTGTGTTTCCCTAAGATATGAACGAGGCGATATTCCGGCATCAACAGCATTAGTAATTTGAGCAATATAATCATTCATTTGCCCTCTAATCATATCGGAATTTTTAAGAAACTCCCGGCTGCGTTCTATATTAATAAGCTGTTCCATCACCTCAAAATACAGCTCTATTTCTTTTTCTTTTAAATCATAAAGTGCCGACAAACGATTATTATCGGCTTCTGATATTTTGGAAACCGATATATCCGAATACACTTTTGAATTAACACTCAGGGTTAATTCAGCATCAGAGTCCAGAGTGGGGTCTAACTTGCCATAAAAGTCGTTATACTCTACGATCAAATCTGCTTTTGGATAAAAATATTTTTTTTTCAGCATCCGTCAAATCTTCTTTATAACCCAAGGTATTTTTTAATGATTTTATTTCTTGTGAGTCATTCAAAACATCAGCAATGATGACACCTGCACCGATACTATAAGAACCAAAAGATCCAACAGAAAAACACTGACACAGTAAAAACAGCAATGCTATTAAAAAGTACGTTTTCATATAGATTTTAACAAAGTTATAAAACAGCACACATTAAATAATAGTTAATGTGTGCTCTTCAGTTATAGAGTTTCCAGCCACATCAACAACAGTAACGTCGTAGCTGTGTTGACCCACGTTGATCTCTTGAGTTGCTTCTATCGACCACTCTCCATCAGCATCAACCTCTCCCGTATAAGTATCACCTGCCACGGAAATACTAACGGTTGCCCCTTCTTCAAGACTATCAATATGTCCTGAAAACATCGGTGTAGTATCTGAAGTTTCAAAGTCATCAATGCCTGTAGTTGACGGCGCTTGAGTATCAACAGTCAAGCTACCATTACTGACGATATCAGTGGTATGACCCGCCACGTCTTCAACAGTTATCTTATAAGTATAGTCTGCTGATGCCAAAGGTGTAGCAACCTAAATGGACCAGTCGCCATGCTCATCAACCGTGGTGGTTTGTGGTTGTGCGATACCATCAATACTAAGCGTCACTGTGGCGCCCACTTCACCCGTACCCGAGAAGGTTGGCGTCACGTCTGTGGTAATCGCATCACTATCGGAACTACCCGTATCAGACGCCGCTTCAAGACTACCAGCACCGGCTATTTGATTATCCATGGTTAAGCTGCCATTACTAACAAAAGCTTCGCTATTTCCTGCGGCATCCTCAAGCACAATACTGTAGCTATAGGTACCCGCCACCAACGGTGGCGCAACATCAATCGACCAATTACCAAAGGCATCAACGACTACGGTTTGTGGGGGTTGACCAGTAATTGTTAATGTGACCGTCGCACCGACCTCGCCCGTTCCTGAAAAGGTTGGCGTGGTATCACTAGTAATGGCATCACTACTTGAGCTACCCGTATCTGAAGCTACATCCAAACCGCCATTACCTGTAATGCTATCATCAACCACCAGATTGCAATTGCTGACAATATCAGCGGTATTGCCCACTTCATCTTCGATTGTAATATTTTAGGTATAGCTACCTGCTGCGAGTGGCGTGGTGACATCAATTGACCAGTTACCACTCGCATCAACCACAGCGGTTAATGGCGCTTGCCCACTAATGGTTAAGGTAACCGTAGCACCGACTTCGCCCGTACCCGAGAAGCTTGGTGTAGTATCACTGGTAATACCATCACTATCGCTGGCACCCGTATCGGAAGATGCCAGCAAATCACCCGTACCACTGGTTTGAGTATCAACGGTAATATTTTGCTGGTTAGTGGTTTCGTTACCCGCACGATCTGTTGCAGTAACGATAATGGTATTGGCACCTTCATTCAGTCCCGTTAAATCGTAAGACCAGCTACCATTACTCTCAACTGTTACATCGGTACTGACTCCGTTCACACTCACGGAAATAGTATCTTGTGAACCTGTTTGGCCTTGTAGTGTGGCACTATCCTGATTCAGCAACACATCACTAGAGGGGTCCAAGTCTTCACCAATCACCTCAACACTGAGGTTTGGTGGCGTGGAATCAAAGAAGAACACATAATCCGGGTGCGAATAGTTACCATACTTATATGAGAAATAGACGGTGGTAAAGAACACATCTTCAGCAAAGGTTTGATCACTCAGGTCAATTGACCAATTACCATCAGCATCAATAGTAGTATTATGATTGACACCATTAATGGTGAACCTAACCGAGGTATCCGGATCACCCGTACCGTTAAGCGTCAAATTATCTGGCTGTCCATAACGGATGCCATTCACCACATTGAAACCCGGAATATTTACGGTTGGATTGCTATCAAAGCCGTGCTTAATATCGATATCTTGAGTCGCTGTATGAGAGTTACCCGCGCGGTCAAAATACGTAATAGTCACCGTATGCGCACCATCTGGAACAGAGCCCACAGGAATCGAAAAAGACCCAGAGCTCACATCGTGGTCTGTTTCAGTAACGCCATTGACACTAACAAGTACTCGAACAATGTCAGAATCAACGTTACCTGTAAAAGTCGGTGTTGCAATCACGGGTTAACAACACACTACTATCATCAGGGTCTGTGCGCCCATAAGAAACACCAATACCTGGCTGACTATAAATTTCGGTATCGATGGTGACTGTTTGCGTTACCGTACGAGTATTTAAGCCTTGGTCAATGGCATGAACCGAGAAGGTATATTGCCCATCAGCTAAGGTGTCGGGTACTTGCCAAGTAAACGTCGTTGACGTCGCAGTAAACGTCTCGCTGTGACTATAACCATTGGGGCCATTAACATTAATCGTCACTGTCGCGCCAATATCAGTGACAAAACCAAATACCGGGTCAGTATCAGCGGTGTAATTATCATCCCAGAAAGGATCACTCGCATCGGTTAAATAAAATGATAATTCCAAACCAGCATCCAATACCACACTGTCATTCACAACCGTAGTATTACCGGCAACGTCCTCTGCAGTAATCTGGAATACATAATCAAAGTCTGGCAATTTGGGCGTTTGAATTTGCCAATTACCACTACCATCTACAGTAGAGCTATATTCCTCACCCGCAATTAACAAGGCAATAGTATCACCCGCATCACCAGTACCGACAAAAGTTAAAGTGCCATCGGTATACTCATCTTCATTAATAAGACCGCTATTATCGTTATCTTACTGAATCGACCACGTCAAGTTTGGTGCAGTAGTAATAATCTCAAAATTATAATCTGCAGGAGTCGCCGTATTACCCGCCTGATCCGTCACTTGTGTTTGAATAGTGTAAGTATCTTCTGGTAAATTAATGAAGGCAAATGAGAGCTCACCATCATTACTAACCACCGCCACTAATGTGCTGACTGTGTTGCCGCCAGAATCCAACAACGTCACATTGACGGTAGAACCTGCTTCACCGGTACCCACAAAAATTGGATTCACATCGTTAGTAATACCATCGTTGATGTTATCACCCGAGTCAGAAGCTGAACCCAAGGCATAGGTAATTGCCTGAGTAGTGGTATCAACAGTAACATCTTCACGCAAGGAATAGGTATTGCCCGCATCATCAGAGACTGCAAAGCGAACATTATATTGGCCATCCGCTAACGTATCCTGGAACTCCACAGTATACGCACCAGAAGCACCAGCAACGACGGTGACCTGATCAATCAAGGTGTTGCCACTATAAAGTGATGCCACAATATCGTTGTCTGGTTCAGTGTTACCGACAAATGACAAAGTATTATCATTAGTCAGGAAGTCATCCGCTCTGATACCTGTATCGTTCTCCAAACGTGCGGTAAATTCAATGTCGGTTTTCACTTGCACACTGTTTTGTATGGTCACCGAGTTACCCGCAACATCCACCGCATAGACTTGATAGTTGTGGAAACCATCTCCTAATTGCGGCAAGGTCACTGACCAATTACCGTCACCATCCGGTGTAATCGGGTAATCAATCAAGTTCAGTGTTAAGTAAACCTGACTGTATTCACCCGTTAAGGTACCTTCAATCGTTGGGGTATTGTCACTGGTAATCCCGTCACTATCAGAAACACCCGTATCTGAACTTGCGGCCAATTTTGCGGTAAGTACTGGTGCTTGACGATCCACTGTAATGGTCGCAGTCGATGAGTCACTATTACCCGCTTTATCCGTCACGGTAATGGTGTATTGATAATCACCATTACCCAAACCTGGAATAGCCACACTGTAATTACCTGCCGTATCAGCAACGGCTTAGTACTCCTCGCCATTGATTTGTACAACAACGTTAGAGCCCGGATCAGTCTGACCGGTGATTTCAGGAATCGGTGCTTTGGTAATATTATCGCCAACGGTGCCACTATCAGTACTCTCGGAAAGGCCGTGAGTGAAGGTGGTCACTTCAGTATCAATCACCAGACTGAAGTCATTAATCGACTGGGTTTCATCGTCCAAGACACTGGTCACATCAACGGTATACTCATCGTCCGTTAATGCTGGCGTTAATTGCACCGACCAGGCACCAAAAATATCTGAAGTCGTTGTAAACGTACCAACAAGCACATCACTGCTATTGGTGACCGTCACCGTTACCGCCGCTGTTGGCGTGACAATAACTTCCAGGAACGGCTCATTATCAGTGGTAATACCATCACCCAGAGTGGCACTGTCAGAGGCTTCACGTACTCCGACTGATAACGGTAAGGTACTCGCCTGAATGGTAATATCTTCGGTGATGGTTCGACTATTACCCGCGACATCGGTAATGGTCATCTTGGCTTCATGCTAAACCAGCGGCAGTTCCGTTGTGGTGATAATCCACTGACCCGATAACACTGTGGTTGTGAAAGTTTCACCCGCAATTTCCAGTGTCACTTCAGCACTAGTTTCGCCCATACCTTCAAAAGTCAAAATAGTATCTTGCGTAATATTATCACCGACAATACCGCTATCGGTGCTTTCGCTTAACTGACCAGTAATAATGGGTGCCGACGTATCAACCACTAACTGATCAACCACATTTTGGTTAGATGTCAAAGTAGAGTTACCGTAAGTATCAACCGCAGAAATCACATAAGTGTAAGTACCATCGGCTAGTGGGGTTAGATGATTATATTCCCACTGCCCGGTTTCATCAACAGTGACTGAACCAACAACGTTACCACCAATAGTAATCGTAACCGTGGCACCAGGATCAGTCGTACCAACAAACTGAGGAGTATTCACATTGGTAATATTATCGTCCTGCGATAAGCCAGTGTCGTAAAGATCAGGAATTTCACCTGTTAGGCTAATACTATTATCAACGATTAATGTTTTCGTATAGCTGTTGGAGTTACCTGCTGTATCATCCGGTACGGTAAAGTTGATGGTGCAATTACTTTCATCCAGCTCTGGCAAGGTGTAAGAGAAGAAGCCAGTGGCATCCGCCGTTGCTGTTACTGGTGCCTGACCAGAAATATTAATGGTCACCGTAATGCCGGGATCTGTCTGCCCCTCTAGTGTAAATCCACCCGTGGTATTGGTACCCCACTCACTTAACGCCGTCCCACCTGTATCACGCAATTCAATATTATCCAACGTAAATGGCGTAGTATCGATGGTAATATTAGCGGTAGTTGTTGGAGAAACATTGCCTGCAACATCGGTATAAACCACCGTATATTCATGTGTACCTTCTGGTAGTGCTGTACCTAGCTGAATACTCCAAGAGCCATCGTCTCCAACAGTCGTATTATAACTTTGACCATTAATCGTAAAGGTTAATGCAGAGCCTGCTTCAGCTGTTCCCGAGAAACGCGGCAGAATATTATTGGTAATACCGTCAGAATCTGAAGAACCAGAGTCACTCGCAGAATCAAGAGATGCCGTAGGTGCCAGGGTTTCAGTATCAATGAAAAAGGTAGTACTCTCAGTGTTAGAGTTACCAGCAAGGTCTGTGATAGTAACATTAGCAGTATAACTGCCGTCATCTAATGACGTAGCTGTTATTGACCAAATACCGTCATCACTCACCGTAGTAGTATATGTCGAGGGTTCACCAACAATCGACACCGATCTCGCCGAGCCAGTTTCACCTGTACCCGACAATACTGGAGTAGGTTCTTTAGTAATACTATCGCTATTCGATATTCCTGTGTCTGAGGTTGCATCCAAACGGATAGTCACGTTAGTCGATAAATCAATGGTAACTGTATCGGTATATTCACCTGAAACATTACCCGCATAGTCCTCAGTGACTATCGTATAGGTATACGTTCCTTCAGCTAATTCACTCGATGCTGGCAACTGCACTTGCCAATCACCAGTACTGCTACTAGTGGTTTGATAAGTCAAACCATCAATAGTAAACCTGACAAAAACATTGGCATCAGTTACACCAGAGAATAACGGTGTTGTCACATTCGTGACCTGGTCAATATTGCTAACACCCGAGTCACTGATTTCATCTAATCGACCTGCATTAGGTGCATCTAGAGTGTCAATAATAATATTATTCGTCACCGTTGCAGTGTTGCCCGGAATATCTGTTGCAGTGACTGTATAGTTGTAAGAACCATCAACCAAAGGTGGAACCTGTAGTGACCAAGTCCCGTCTTCTAATACGGTGGTAGTATAAGTATTACCCGCAATCTCTAAACTAATCCCTGCCCCGGGTTCACCCGTACCTGCAATCATTGGAGATGACACGTTAGTAATATTATCATCATCGTCATAACCTGAATCACTGGCAGTTGCCAAATCGGCGGTCACAAATGTCGTGTTATCTACCGTAATGGAACCACTGCGCTCTGTGGTATTACCAGCGGTATCCTCTGCAACAATTGTGTAGTCATAATCATCCGGCGATAAGGTGTTAGTGGTGATAGACCACGCACCATTAACAATAGTCGTAGTATAATTGGCCGAGCCAATAGTCAATGTCACCTCATTACCATTTTCTCCAGTGCCCGAGAATGTTGGCGTAGGATCACTAGTTAATCCATCGCCCACGACACCACTATCACTGGCGCTATCAAGACCACCGGATAAAGGTGGGGCTAAAGTATCAATTGTGATTGCCCCGTTTCCTGTTGCCGTATTTCCAGCAATATCTGTCGCAGTGACTGTATAAGAATAATCACCATCATTAAGTGCATCAGGTAACTCAAGGCTCCAGACACCATTACTACCTACAGATGTAAAGTAATGCTGATCATTAATCGTCAGTCGAATTTCAGCATTCGCCTCGCCTGAGCCAGAGAAAGTTGGCATAGAATCATTGGTAATCGTATCACTATCTGAAACACCAGTGTCACTCGCTGCACTCAGAACACCACTGAGTGCAGGCGCTTGTGTATCGATTTCAATACTGCCCGTCATTGGTGTTTGGTTGCCAGCAAGATCGGTAGCTACTGCCTGATAATCATACGTGCCATCATTAAGGCTATTATCAACCTCAATACTCCAACTACCATCAGCAGCAACAACGGTATTATATGTTGTATTGTCGATGGTGATATTGCCTGTGGCAGTATCGGTATTACCCGCCACATCAGTGGCTGTTACTGAATAGTTATGCGCACCATCATCCAAAGCATCGGTCACTTGCACTGACCATGTGCCTGCATCCGTTGTCGTGGTCGTGTAATTTTTGCCATCAATCGTCAGGCTAATAGCCGCACCCGCTTCAGCGGTACCACTGAAGAATGGGGTACTTTGCTTGGTGATCGTATCGGAATCCGAACTACCGGTATCACTCGCAGCATCCAGAAGTGCAGTGACACTGGTAGAAGAGTCGACCTGAATTTGCCCTGTACTTTGGGCAGTATTGCCAGCAATATCCGTCGCGGTCACTGTATAATCATAACTGCAATCGCTTAAAGCATCACCAACATCTATCGACCACTGGCCTGAAGCATCCGCAGTACCATTGTACGTCTTGTTATTAATTTCAAGAACAATCGCTGCACCTGCTTCTGCCAAGCCATTAAATGTTGGTGTTTGAACATTGGTAATCCCGTCATTGATGGAACTACCGGTATCACTTTCTGATGCCAAAGATGCTGTAACAGTGGTCGAGGTGTCAATCGTCAAAGTGCCATTGATATTCGACTGGTTACCTGCAACATCGGTAGATACGATTTGATAAACATAAGGGCCATCAGCAAGTTCATCGCCAACTGCAATTGCCCATTTACCCTCACCATCGATAACACTGTTGTAAGTTGTGTCATTAATCGACAAGACAACGGTTGCGCCCGGCTCACCCGTACCGCTAAATGCCGGAGTAGTATCATGAGTAATATCATCACTGTTTGAACTACCCGTATCACTGCTGGCGGATAAGCCACCGGTTAGCGTTGTGACCGTTTCAATAGTTAATGAACCGGTCGCCGTATTGGTGTTGCCAGCAATATCGGTGGCCGTTACTTCATAGGTATGGTCGCCATCCGGTAAGGCATCCGTCACTTGCAAAACCCAGGTACCATCACCTGCTGCAGTGGTGTTATAGTGTTTTCCGTTAATGGTTAAAACAACGGTTGAATTCGCCTCACCCACACCACTGAAAGAAGGAGTATTTTCTCTGGTAATCGTATCGGAATCAGAGCTACCGGAGTCACTGGAAGAATTAAGACGTACAGTCACATCTGTACTAGTGTCAATTTGAATCGTGCCTTCGCTATTTGCGGTGTTACCCGCTAAGTCTGTTGCGGTAACGATATAATCATAGCTGCCATCATTTAAGCTATCAGTGACTTGAATAGACCACTGACCATCGGCATTGGCGGTGCCTGTGTAGGTTTTGTTGTTGATACTCACCACAATAGCCGCATCCGCCTCTGCGGTGCCACTAAAGGTTGGCGTTTGAATATTGGTAATACCATCGTCATTCGCTGAACCAGTATCACTGGCGGCGTCTAATGCGGCCGTCACTTCTGTTGTGGTATCGACTTCAATAGAACCAGTAACTGTTGCCTGGTTACCGGCAAGATCCGTTGCCGCCACTTAATAATCATATTGTGCATCTGCAACCGTAATCGACCAATTGCCATCGTTATCAACAACCGTGTTATAACTTTCGCCATTGATGGTTAACACAATGGTTGCACCTGCTTCACCAGTACCATCAAATACTGGTTTGTTTAGCTGAGTGAGGCCATCCTGTGAACCCGTATTACTGGCATCAGAGAGTGAGGCTGTCAGAACGGTGCTGGTATCGACGGTAATAGAACCATTTAGGGTGATCGTGTTACCTGCCAAATCAGTCGTTGAAAGATCGTAATCATACGCACCTTCAGATAAATTATTGGTCACATCAACTTGCCAATTACCACTAGCATCAACGGTTGCGGTATAGGCATTACCGCCAATCGTTAGCGATATACTGGCTCCGGGCTCCCCGGTACCACTGAAGCGTGGTTGAGTTACATTGGTTAAATTATCGGTTGCCGAAGACCCGCTATCGCTGGCACTGTCCAGGCCACCACTTAGTGCAGGTGCCTGCGTATCAATGTTGATACTATCGGTGACCGTTTCTGTATTACCCGCCGTATCAGTCGCGACGACTTCATAGGAATACTCGCCATCAGACATCTCAGTATCAACATTGATACTCCAGTTACCTTCTGATCCTACAACCGAGCTGTATTGTTTGCCATCAATCGTGAGGACGACGGTAGCTCCCTGCTCACCGGTACCCGTGAAAGTAGGGGTTGTATCCTGAGTAATGGCATCACTATCGGATGAACCAGTATCACTACCGGCAAACAAGGTGGCTGTGAGAGTAGTCGCAGTATCGATGGTGACACTGCCTGTTGCCGTGTCTGTGTTACCGGCCAAATCGGTGGTGGCAACACTATAATCGTAATCACCATCCGCCAGTATATCGGTGACTGTCAGTGACCAATTGCCGTCACTATCAACTGTTGTGTTATACGTATTGCCATTAATCGTTACCGCAATACTGGCATCAGCGTCACCAGCGCCACTAAATGTAGGGGTATTATCGCGAGTGACGCCATCGGAATCCGAACGCCCTGTATCGCTGGAAGCATCAAGGCGAATGCTCACATCTGTTGTGGTATCCACAACGATGCTATCATTTAATTCTGTTTCATTACCCGCCAAGTCTGTTGCCACCAGGCTGTATTGATGGACACCATCCGATAAGCCATTAGTAACATCAATTGACCAGCTGCCATCAGCAGCGACTGTTGCCTGGTAACTATTACCCGCAATCGTCAATACCACTTGAGCGTCGAACTGACCCGTACCGCTAAATGTTGGCGTGGTGATATTGGTTAAACCGTCAGAATCTGAAGCACCGGAATCATCCTCAGCATTCAGGCTACCGGTTATCTCTGGCGCTTCTGTGTCAACCGTAATACTACCTGTTTCAGTGGCGGTATTACCCGCAATATCTGTCGCGGTAATCACATACGTATGGTTACCATCATCCAAAGCTGCATCCGCAGTAACAGCCCAATTACCATCTGTATCCGCCTGAATCGTGTAGGTCGCCCCACCGATTTGCAATTGTATGGATGCACCTGCATATGCTATACCGCTAAAGGAAGGTGTAGAGTCTTTGGTCATGCCGTCTGTTGATGAAATACCGGTATCACTGGTAGAAACCAGATTAGCCGTTAGTTGAATTTGTGTATCAACAGTAATATTGCCTGTTTGTGTTGCCACATTACCCGCGTCATCCGTTGCGGTAACGGTATAGTTGTAGTCACCATCTGTTGCCAAGGGTGTTGTGACATTGACAGACCAATTACCAGCATCATCGACAGTAGCATTGTAGGTGGCCCCATCAATCATAAAATTGATAGCGGCTCCAGGCTCTCCGGTACCTGTAAATAGCGGTGTTGTGACATTGGTAATCGCATCATTTGTTAAGGCGCCACTATCACTTCCAGCATCCAGCAATACCGTAAATTCGGTTGAGGTATCAATAGTGATATTGCCGGATAGACTAGTCGTGTTACCAGCGATATCCGTACTCTGCAATTGATAGGCTTGTATACCTTCTGCCAGAACATCCGTTACATCCAGTGACCACTTACCCTGAGCATTCACCGTGGTCGTGTAAGATTCATCACCAATCGTTAATACTACCGTCGCATCGGGATCACCTGTGCCGTTCAATGATGGTGTGGTATCCGAGGTAACACTATCAGAGTCATCAGCACCGGTATCACTGCTGGCCGATAAGCTACCAGCTAAATTGATTGATGAATCAACCGTAATATCACCGGTACGTGTACTGGTATTACCAGCAATATCTGTGGCGGCAATAGAATAGTTTTGCACACCTTCAGCCAGTGTGCTCGTAACATAAATAGACCAAGTACCGTCTTGCTGAACTTGTGTGGTGTAAGTCTGACCACCAATGGTTAATTCAATGGTTGCACCCGCCTCTCCCGCACCAGTAAAAACAGGCTCAGTCACATTGGTAATGGCATCACTATCAGAGCTGCCACTATCACTCGCTGCAGACAAACCACCACTGAATACTGGTGCCGTTAAATCAATAGTGACTTCACCAGCAATGCTATCCGTATTACCGGCGATATCTTCTGCTTTAATGGTATAGCTATAGTCACCTTCGCTTAACGCGGTGCCTATTGCAATATTCCAACTACCATCGGCACCCACTGTGGCGTTATACGCTTGACCGTTAATAGTCAAAGTTATTTCAGCGCCTTGCTCACCCTGCCCTGTAAATTCAAGGGTGGGGTCATTAGTAATTTGGTCTGAGTTATCTGTACCCGTATCACTGGATGCAGCTAGACTACCCGAAACCTCAGTTTCTGTATCAACGAGTATTGAGCCGTTAATTTCACTCTCATTACCTGCAGCATCTGTACTTTTTAAGGTATAAACATGGTTTTCAGCTGCTATATGTGTAGTGACATCAATAGACCAAGTGCCTTGGTTATTAACAGTCGTTGTGTAAATATTATTAGCAATATTCAGTACAACTTCATTGCCATCCTCACCCGTACCGCTAAATTCGGGAGTTTGTATATTGGTAATATAATCACCAACCACACCAATATCAGATTCCGGTGCAGTGTCAAGACCACCGGTTAACGTTGGATCTACCGTCTCGATGGTAAATTCACCACCAGTAGTTGCTTCATTACCGGCGGCATCTGTGGCGGTCACTTCATAGGTATAATCGCCATCAGGAAAAATGCCCGTGGTGTTCCTTGTATCAATACTCCAGTCGCCGTTAACATCAGCAACTGCAGTGAAGCTACTATTACCAATCGTTAATACAATACTGGCACCGGCTTCTGCAGTACCAGTAAACACAGGACGGTTGTCATTGGTAATGCCGTCTGAGTCAGAATCACCGGTATCTTTACTTGCCGACAAACGTGCAGTAACCTGAGTTACAGTATCTATTTGAATACTGCCCTTTAAATCGGATTCATTACCGGCCAGATCTATTGCCTTAAGGGTATAATTTTTAATGCCGTCAGTGGCAGAATCTGCCTGGATACTCCACGAGCCGTCATCATTTACGGTTGTCGGGTATTGTTTGCCGGAGATAGTAAGGATAATTGTCGCACCCGGTTCAGCACCAGTGCCACTAAAAAGTGGGGTGCTTTCATTTGTTAAACCATCAGTGTTATCACTACCCGTATCACTGGCTGCATCTAGTCCACCATTAATAGGTGTTGCCACATTATCCACTGTGATGCTGCCAGTAATGGTTTGTGTATTACCGGCAACATCATTGGTGTTTACTGAATAATCGTAATGACCATCGGCAAGTTCATCCGCTTCGGATAGAGTGATTGACCATGTACCATCAGCTGCAACAGTGGTTGTATACGTTTTACCATCAATAATTAAAGTAACATTGGCATCAACTTCACCTGTACCTGAAAAAGTAGGGGTGCTTTCCTGAGTAATGCCATCGGTATCAGAAGCACCACTATCACTATCGGAATCTAACGAGGCCGTTAATGTAATTTGTGTATCAACGGTTATATTGTTAGACAGCGTAGACTCATTGCCAAAAATATCTATAGTGGATAACTCGTAAGCATAAGTGCCATCAGCAAGCGCCGGTATATCCGAAAAGTCAGTAAAATCAATTGACCAATGACCACTAGCATCAGCTGCGACTGTAGCGGTATAGGTATGATCCTCATCATCAGGCCCAATGATTGTTAGTGTGACATCAAGACCAGCCTCTGTTTCTCCAGAAAAGATCGGCTGATTATTATTGGTAATACGATCATCTTGCGCATCACCGGTATCATTTACATCATCCGACTGTAAGCCACCGGTTAATGCGGGAAGAGTAGTATCAATGGTGACGCTACCATTTAAGGTAACAACATTGCCTGCTGCATCAGTAGCGGTGATTACGTAATCATGAACACCATCACTGACCGTAATACTCCAGTCGTTGGTATCAGCCATCACACTATAACTGTTACCACCAATTGTAAGAGTAACTCATGCATCCAGCTCCACCGTACCTGAAAAAGTAGGGTTGTTAACATTGGTAATAGTGTCACTATCACTACTTCCCGAGTCCGAAGCTACATCCAGCCCCCCGTAAACGGGTTAGGATTAATAATATCGATGCGCAATGTATTCTCGGTCTGGCTGGTATTGCCAGCCAAATCCAGGCTTTCAACCGTATAGGTATGGTTACCATGCGCCAGTGGTACAGCACCAGAATCAGTAGAAAGGTCAATAGACCAATGACCACTATTATCAGCCGTAGTGGTAAATGTTTGACCCGCAATATTCAAAGTAATGGTGTCACCATTACCCGATTCACCGTTAAAGATAGGCAGCGTTTCTTTAGTGGTAGCATCGCTATTTGAAAAGCCGGTATCACTAGCCGTCGCCAAACGCGCCGTTAAAGTATCATTAGCATTGGTCTCAACGGTAATCGTCTGCCCGCTTAACGTAGTAGTATTATCGGCAGCATCTGTGGCGGTTACTGTATATTCATGCTTGGCATCACCCAGCGAATTATCAACCTGAACGGTCCAATTACCTTGTTCATCTGCTGTGGTTGTATAGCTGTTGCCATCAATTGTCAGAACAATATAGGCACCCGCTTCAGATGAACCAGTAAATGTCGGTGTTTGATTATTGGTAATACCATCGCTATCACTGGCTCCGGAGTCACTAGCTCCGGCAAGATCTACAGTCAGTGTCTGTGGCGCCGTTGTATCGATGGTAAGTGATGCCAGTTGAGGGGAAGAAACATTGCCTGCAATATCTGTGGCTACCACAGAGTAATTATAATCACCATCAACCTCTAATGCCTGCTGTATTTTTATAACCCACTCTCCATCAGCGTTAGCTGTGGTGTTATAAGTTTGATTGTTAATGGTCAAGGCAATTGTAGAAAACGCTTCTGCTGTACCTTCAATATCGGGAGTCTTATCTTTTGTAATCTGATCATTGCGTCCCAAATCATTCGATGATTCTTCGATATAACTATCCGTTGAGTCAGTCAGGCCTGTTATAGTTAGTTGTGATGTCGTATCTAGAGTAAAACTTTTTGTGACAGCTCCACCCTTATTACCAGCAAGATCGGTACTGGTCATAGAATAAGAGTAATTACCCGGAGCTAAATTAACAGGTCAGGTATATTCCCAGTTGCCATCAGCATCTACTGTCGTTGAGTAAGTATTACCATCTATAGTGATTGCAACGGTTGCGGCAGGTTCACTGGTACCAGACAAGGTTGGATTAGTGACATTGGTAATGGCATCGGAATCTGAACTACCGCTTTCACTATCACTGGATAGACCACCGGTAACTGATGAAGGAGCCTCGGTATCTATGGTAAATGACCCAACGAAAACCTCACTTTGATTATTTGCAGCATCTTTTGCAACGACACTATACTCATAGTCATCGTCTGATAATATCTTGGTAACATTCACTGACCAGCTACCGTCATCATCGGCAGTCGTTGAATATGAGCTGCCATCAATTGTTAAGATAACGTAAGAATTTGGCTCAGAAGTACCTGAAAAAATGGGATCACGATCATTGGTAATCGCATCACTATTACTGCTACCGGAGTCACTGGCAGGATCAAGAACAGCAGTAGGGGTATCTGGTGGCGTACCATCAAAGGTAAAGCTGGCCACTTCAGGGTTTGAAGGGTTACCTGCTATATCCGTTGCTACCACCGTATAATTATATTCACCATCAGAAGCGGGATCATTGAGGCTTAACAAGCCTGTTATTTCTACTTGCCAATTACCATCTGCATCTGCTGTGCCATTAAAAGGTTGACCTGCAATTGTTAAAACAACAGTGGAACCTGCTTCTGCCGTACCAAAAATTGTAGGGCTTATATTATTGGTTATTTGGTCATTAAGACCTAAATTTTGTGCAGATTCTTCAACATAACTGTCAGTATCACTCGTCAAACCACTAATCACAACATCATCAGCGACTTTATCAATAGTGAGAGTTTGCGCGGGTAAGTCTATGGTGTTGCCGACAATATCAGTACTGGAAAGAATGTAACTGTAATCACCCTCTAGCAAAGTATCTGTGACTTCTATTGTCCACACACCATCGTCGTTAACAGTGGTCTCATACTCTTTGCCATTGATTTTTAGGGTAACATCAGCTTTCGCATCACCCAAACCAGAAAAAGTAGGCTGATCGACATTAGTAATACTGTCGCTAGATGATTTACCACTATCACTAGCTGCAGATAAACCACCAGACAATTCAGGTGCGATAGTGTCAATAGTGATGTCATCGCCCTGCACTTCAGCCGACACATTACCTGCAGCATCAGTCGCGGTTATTGCATAGGAAAATATGTATTCATTACCACCCTGGTCTGCAGGCAGTTCATCCGATTCTGAAAATTGAAAGCTCCAGACACCATCCTTATCAACCGTTGCCGTGTAGCTTTGATTGATATTGTAAGCCTCACCATCTATTTCGAAGGTTAACGTAATAGTGAAACCAGCCTCAGCAGTACCTTTAAATACAGGCCTTTGGTCATTGGTAATCAGGTCACCTTTATTCCCGAAGTCAGAATTGCTGTCCAAGCTTACTGTAGGATTTTCAGGAGGGGTGGTATCAATGATCAATTCTTCAGTGTCTGTTGCGACACCACCATTCACACCTAAAGCGGTAACAAGCATATCATATGTGCCGTCTTCGAGGCCAGTAGAACTAGTAAAGGTTGCTTTCCAGTTACCAGAGGCATCCAAGTCAGCAAAAACGGCTTGACTACCAACGGTCAGGCTAATACTTGCTGCACCAGTGGATGTCCCCACAAACGTAATACTGTTATTAATATTTGTGGTGAAGTCGCCTTTTACTCCAGTATCTGACTCATCTGCCAACTGCATTTCGACAGACACTGCATCAAGCTCTACATCTCCTTCCTTGGGTTCTTCAGGTTCAATTATAGTATTACCGCCACCACCTTTGGCATTGCGCGATCGCCCCTCATCTACTGGTGTCTGCGGTATTTGCGGAACACCATCACCAGCACCTTCCTGATCATCAAGACCAACCTCTTACTCTTCTATTTCCCCTTCGGTGTCATCAACCAACTCACCTGCGCTTGTGGATTCTAACAAGCTCTCAAGATTAATAAGGTCTTCTTGTTGCTCTTGGAGTTCTTCTTGCTGCTCTTCAAGCTCTTCTTTCTGCTCTTCTAACTCCTGTTCAATACGCTCTATTTCTTCAAGGCGCTCTTGCAGCTGTTTTTCAGCTATTTTTAACTGTTCCTCAGAGTTATCTTGTTCCTCAATAATCTCTTCCGCTAATTTTTCTTGCTCGGAAGTTTGCTCCTTATCTGCATTACCCAAAGAGCTGAATATGGAATTTTCTAAAAAGGCATTATTGATGGAATTGGACACATCTTCGCCAGCATCGACTAGCTTGCTAATATCGACCGTACGACCAGCCGCTTCAATAGTGAGCTTACCCTTGGCAATATCAATAAGGCCATCTGGATATGATTGCTTATTTCCGTTAGAGTCAACATAAAAAACATCAAAGCCAACGACTTTGATATCTTGAATAGAATCAACGCTTATTTTCATTTCAATATCACCAATGTGAGATAACTCAACTATTTACTAACCACGGTTTGATAAAAAGGATTAAGAGACGGGATCGAAGAAAAAAAATAGTCATTCACCCAGTTGCCGCTCCCCACATCCATCAACCAACTGTCAAACTGCAAAACACCTGTACATGAGCCCATGCTCCCTGCGGTGAGCATAAAAAATAATGCACTGCAACATTAACTTTGTGATTGTATCTACAAAAAACCAACAAAATGTGAGGAAAATTAGTATTTTGCTCGAAAAATGTTTAAAGGATAATCAATAAAAGTTTAAAAAAGAGGCTAAGTATTGTCCAATATATACACAATGTTGAGGCGATTCTTACCTCTAAAACGTCCTATAATTAGGATATGAAAAGCAAGAAACTACTCATCGCACTGTATCAACACTATGTCACACCGCCAGAAGAGGTATTTCCCCAATTTAAGCTGGGTGCTTCTTTATTTTTAGTGGGGCTGGTCGTTATTTACGGGGGTTATCGATTACTGCAACCCTCTTTGGCTCAAGAAATCACTACCTTGGTCGGATTAATGATTATTTGTGGCGGCTTTCTCACCGCTATGATGGCGCAAGTCAGAATGCTTATCGGTCGTTTGCTGCGATTTTTCTTTGAGTAGAGAGCTAATTTTCTTACACATCTACGTCAATCTCACCCTGTAAGTACTTTACTGCTTTACCTGAAATATGAACCCTATCATCGACTAACGCACAATGTAATTTACCACCACGTGCAGATACCTGCTTAGCGGCCATGGTGGTTTTATCAAACTTCTTAGACCAATAGGGAGTTAATTGTGTATAAGCCGACCCAGTGACCGAATCTTCAGGAATACCATATTTAGGCGCAAAAACACGTGCGACAAAATCAAACTCCTCAGAAGGTGCTGTAACAATCACACAACGGCGTTCTAACGATGCTAAAGCCACAAAGTCTGGCTCAATATCCAATATATCCTTATGGCTTTCAACTACCGCAATATAGTCTTCTGCTTCCAAACAAGCCTGTGGCATACGCCCCAAACCTTGAAACATCTCTTGGGGAATATCACAAGGCATAGGTGGCTGAGACAGAAAATTCAGTGTTAACAACTCGCCTGCACGAGTAACAGAAAGCGCACCGGATAATGAGTTAAAAATGATAACGTCTGCCTCATACCATAAGCACTCCAACAATACAAAAGCTGATGCAAAAGTCGCATGACCACATAAATTGACTTCTTGACGACTCGGCGTAAACCAGCGAATAGAAAAACCGGAATCAACAGGCACAAAACATGCCGTCTCTGCCAGATTATTTTCTTCCGCAATTGATGCCATTAATTCATCGGGCAACCAAGACTCCAGAGGCACAACCGCAGCCGGATTACCTTCAAACGGTTGTTCTGCAAAAGCATCTATTTTATAAAGTGGCAATTACTCTGTGTGAGTTCTTGGTAAACAATAAAGCAGTATTATACCACCTAGCATACCAATAACCATCAACACTAATATATGCGATACCCCAAACCTTTCAATAGTGAATGCAAAGGTAATAGGCGCTAACGCCGACATCACCATACGTACACCGTTAAGTCTACCTGTAATGGTGCCATAATGCTGGTCACCGAATAGCTGTAATGGAATCGCTCACCGTGTGATGTAGGTTAGCCCTTGCCCCAAGCCAAACGCCAGAGAAAATAAAACAACCGCCTGCAACCCCACAAATGCAAATAATAGAAATACAACGCCCAATAACATACAGGAAATAGAAATTATTCCCAAATAAATAGGGTTGTAGCGTTGTGCAAATAATAAATCGATTAGCCTTGAAACCACCTGCATAGGACCCAGTAATACACCGACTAATACAGCAATCTTATCGGTCACTGATAAGGCAGACAGAATATTAAACAAGTGAACATGAATACCCGATATACAGAAGGCCACAACCCCCAAGGCAATAGCCACCATTACTTCTACTTTTGTTATCGGCGCTACCTTTTTACCTTTATCTTCTTTATTAGCATTTCGCCCAGATGAAGCTGACTTTAATAACAGAAAATGAATCGGCAAACAGATCAGAATATGCATAGCTCCCAAAATTAGGTAGGTACTACGCCAATCAGTAATGGTTAATAACCAGGATATTAACGGCCAAAAAATTGTTGAGGCAAAACCTGCCATTAAGGTAATTTGCGTAATGGGTAGGCGTGCCTGCTGCCCTACTGCATGGGTAATCGCAACAAAGGCAGACTCATAGACAATCAGTGTTAATAGCACTTCCATTAATAGGAGGAAAAAGATAAATTCAAAACGGCTATCCATTTGCGATAGACCTAAAAAACAAAGTGCTACGACTAAGGAGCCTGCACTCATTAAATAAGGTGCACCCCATAAATCGAGATAACGACCAATCACCGGTGCTGCCAAACCACTTAAGAAAATACCCAGCGAATAACAGCCAAAGATAAACTCTGATGACCACCCAAATGCCTGCTCAATTTCAAGTGACATTAAACTAAAGGAGTAGTAAACCGTACCATAACCGATGGTACAAGTAAGGCCTAAACCAAGAACAAGAAACAGAGTATTAGTAACAAATATCATTGATACTTTTCAACAAAGTATTCTGCTGAAAGTTCACGAAAATCTATTAAACGTTCAGCTAATACTCGTGGCGGCCAATCCCACCAAGCCAAACTCTCTAAACCTGCAATCACGTCATCGGTAAAACGCTTACGCAATGGCTTACCCGGATTACCCACTACAATACTGTAAGGTTCGATATATGTAGTCACAATCGTACCAGCACCCACTGCAGCCCCATTTCCGATAGTCACTCCCGGCAATACCACTACCCCGTGACCTAACCAAACATCGTGACCAATAGTCACTGGGCTATCTGCACGCCATTGAAAAAAATCGGGTTCATCACCACCAAAACCATAACGTGAGGCACGATAAGTAAAATGGTGTAAGGCGACACGTGGCAATGGGTGATTACCCGGATTAATACGTGTATGAGACGCAATAGAACAAAATTTACCAATACGGGTATTAATCACATCTGAATCATTCGATAGATAAGAAAAATCATCCAAAGATGTTGCAACCACTTTACAACGGTCGCCTATTTCACAGGCATAACCCAATGTTGAATCTTTTATGGCAACATCTTTTCCAATAACAGGTTCAGCAGCCAACTCTGCATTTTCAATCGACAAATCTAAGGCATCATGCATAAGACAGCTCCTGTTTTTTTGTATCAAATTTTAAATTATCACTAGCAACAGTAACATTTTCTGGCAAGGGGTAATTGGTATTGATAAAAAATTCATCCAATTCATGCCCTATATGCGTTAAATAGGCTTTCTCCGGATTTAAATCATCAATAATATCCAGTGCTTCTGTTAAGGTATTATGGTTGCGCGGATTGGGTTTAGGCGGCGAACTGCAATCTAAAATCATAGTACCCAATGGCCTTTTTTTCAGAAACTGAAAGGTATCTTCTGGTAAGCCCAAGGTATCGGTTAAATAAATAATACTGCTGTGACCATCATCCAATATATAACCTGTTGTTGGCTTGGAGTGATTAAGCTGTACCGGAGTCACTTCAATACCCAGTAAAGAAAAGGGTTTAAATAGCTCTGGCGGGCTTTGGAAGTCAAGAATACCGGGGTGTTTAAATACATCATCACAACCCTGATTGTCTTCAGGGCCAATCACAGGAATTTTTTTACAATGTCCCCAGCGCATATGAAACAAACCTTGCACATGATCCATATGATAATGAGTCAATAAAATCGAATGAATTTGATCAGGCGAAAAACGCTCGGCTATATTAGTGCCTGCATCAATTAAGATATTCTGCCCACCAATTTCAATTCTGGCACTACAAGGCCCTCGACGATAAGAAGATACGGCTCGTGCTCTAACACAGGCAATACAATCACAACCATAACAAGGAACTTGACGTGCATTACCGGTGCCTAAAAATTGAAAAATCATAATTTTTTATATAATAAGTTTTTTAATTAACGATTTCATAAATTTGCTGAGCAGCCTCTTTAATGGATTTTTCATTGAGAATATTACTGTCAGTCATACACTGTGGCTGCAAGCGCTTATGGCGCTGTAAACGTTGTTCAATCTCTTCGTGGTTTTCACGGCTACGATGGCGCAAACGAGACTCGATCACTTCATCGGAAACTTGAACCTCAATACTATGCAAACGTTTTCCATACATTTTTTTTGCTTGAGAAAGGTAGGCACGGGAACCATTAACAATCACAGACACACCTTTATCCAGCCAAGCATACACCTCAATGCCAATACCATACGACAAGCCGTTCGCCCGCCAATACAGAATAAACAATCCATTATCTAAACGCTGTTGAAACTCCTTATTGGAAAGACTAATAGCATTCTCGCTATTATCTGTTACCCGGGTAATATAACGATGGGCAACAATAACCGTCGAGGAACATTGATCCGCAAGGTGTTCACGAAAATAAGACAGAATAGAATCTTTGCCCGAGCCCGAAGCCCCCACGAGATAATATAATTTTGTCTTCTTTTCGTTAAACATCTAAAACGCTCGCTGGCCTTGTATCAGCACCTGATTAACCACTGGAAGATCATGAACCACCTTTAATTGCACAATATCAGCACGCTTACCGACAGCAAGCTCACCCCTATCATTTAGGTTTGCTGCTCTGGCAGGATTTAGTGTGACGGTATTCATCGCATCAGATAAATCGTAATCATTATCTAACTGACTCAACTTGAATGCCGCATGTAAAATACTGGCTGGGCAATAGTCTGAAGAAAGAATATCCAACACACCTTTTTCTGCTAATTCATGTGCAGCGATATTGCCTGAATGAGAACCACCTCTTACTACATTCGGTGCTCCCATCATGACACCCATGCCTTTTTGATGAGATAATTCGGCAGCTTCTGCTGTTGTTGGAAACTCGGCAATTGTCATTCCAAAAGCCACAGACTCCTCAACATGGTCAGCGGTAGCATCATCATGACTCGCAACGGGAATATCTCTACCTTGGCACATCTCTAACACTTGGCGACGATGACTATCACTGTATTGCGCACTATTTTCTTTTTGTTTTTTAATAAAGGTTTCAATTTCATCATTATCTAAATGATATTTCCCCTGATAATAGGTGCGATATTTATCCATTTTGGTAAATTGTCTTTGACCGGGAGAATGATCCATCACCGAAACCAGCTTCACCAAAGGCTTATCTATTAATGGATTTAAAAAATTCACCGCATCCGGATGACATACTTCGCAGCGCAAATGCAAAAAATGCTCCGCTCGTAATAAACCGGCATCCTGCGTATGGTTAATTGCATCTAACATCAGATGAAGATTTTCAATACGCTGGCTATTTTCGTTTACATCTCCGAGCGCTACAGCATCAAACACTGTCGTAATACCTGCAGCAACGAGTTGTGCATCATGTGCAACCACTGCTGGTTGCCCGGGCCAAGTCACTTTGGGTCGCGGAGAAAAGTGTTTTTCCAGATTATCTGTATGTAATTCAACGAGCCCGGGAATAATGTAATCGCCGCCCACATCTACTGCTGTTGTTAACGATGATATAGACTGATTAATATCGACAATTTCTTTATCACGTATAACCAGTGTTCCATGAATAATTTCATCACTTAGCACTAATTTGGCGTTAGTTAGAATTAACTCACTCATGCAGCATACTCCCTTAAATCAACAATACGGTCTGCAACCTTATCGCGGACATCTTCATCATGAAAAATACCCGCAATAGCCGCTCCTCTGTTTTTAGCTTCCTGAATCAGCTCAACGACAACTGCACGATTATTGGCATCTAGCGATGCCGTAGGCTCATCCAATAAGATGATAGGAAAATCAGCAATAAACCCACGAGCGATATTCACTCGCTGTTGTTCACCGCCAGAAAATGTGGTGGGTGAGAGCTCCCATAGGTTTTCAGGAATATTTAAACGCTGTAGTAATAAGGAAGCTCTTTCACGTGCAACTGTTTTTTCTATACCTTGAAGTAATAAGGGCTCCATCACAATATCCAATGTTGATACACGTGGAATAACGCGCAAAAACTGACTGACATAACCAATGGTATAGCGACGCAAGTTATGAATCACTTGTGCTTCACAATTTGCCATATTAATTTCACCATCATCAAACAATACTTGTATATCACCATGACGGATGCAGTAATTCCCATAAAGACATTTAATTAGAGAACTCTTACCCATACCGCTAGGGCCGGATAACACAACACACTGCCCTTCTGTTAGGCTTAATGAAAAATTATCTAATACAGAAATTTTTGCACCACCTTGCGTATGCAAGACAAATTCTTTTTTTAAATGACTAACCACTAATCGTTCTTTTGTCATAACTCTCTCGACTAAAATATCAATACTAAGGTGTCAATACTGATGACACTAACAACTGTGTATAGGGGTGCTGTGGATCATCCAGTATTTGATCGGTTAAACCACTTTCAATGACACGACTTTTTTGCATAACTAGTAAGCGATGGCATAGCAGACGTGCAACAGCCAGATCGTGCGTCACCATAATCACGGAGAGATTCATCTCGGCTACCAAAGAGCGAATCATATCTAGCAATCGCGCCTGTACAGAAACATCCAAACCACCCGTTGGCTCATCCATTAATACCAAACGTGGTTGAGTCACTAGTACACGAGCAATTTGTAAGCGTTGCTGCATACCACCGGAAAAATTAGCGGGCATATCATTTAAACGTGCCGTATCAATCTCGACATGCTCAAGCCAATCCTCTGCCGTATGACGAATATTGCCATAATGGCGCTGCCCTACAGCCATTAGTCGTTCACCGATATTTGCACCGGCACTGACGCGCATACGCAAACCATCGCGAGGATTTTGCTTAACAATACCAATTTCACTGCGCATCAGCAGACGACGGCGCGCTTCATCGATGTTATATAAATCAAGGGCACCCGCCTCTTGTGAGTGATAAATAATCTCACCACGTTCAGGCTCATTAAAACCGCTTAAGCAATTCAACAAGGTAGATTTTCCAGAACCTGACTCACCGACAATACCCAAGACTTCACCGGGATAAAGATTAAAATTAATGTCCTGGCAGCCCTGATTAATGCCGTAAAGTTTTTGTAAACCACACATCCTCAAAATTGGCTGAGTTAACATGTCAGGCATTTTCATAACGCACTGCCCTCTTTCTCTGATAAAACTTCCGAGTTACGTTGAACACGCTGCTGGCAGTAATGCGAATCAGAACATACAAACATGCGTGTGCCTTTATCGTCAGTAATCACCTCATCTAAAAACGAATCCGCACTACCACAAAGGTGACAAGTTTCCTGCCATTGCTGAATAGCAAAAGGATGGTCTTCAAAATCCAGACTTTTTACTTTTGTATAGGGAGGGATGGCATACAAACGTTTTTCACGACCCGCACCGAATAATAATAACGCCTCACTCATATGCATTTTGGGGTTATCAAACTTGGGAATGGGTGATGGATCCATCACGTAACGTTGATGCACTTTTACAGGATAGGCATAGGTCGTTGCAATATGACCGTAATGCGCAATATCTTCATAGAGTTTTACATGCATCACACCATACTCTTCCAGCGCATGCATTTTTCTTGCTTCGGTTTCACTCGGTTCAATAAAGCGCAAAGGGTCAGGAATCGGCACTTGGAATACCAATATTTGATCATTTGTCAGTGACTGCTCAGGAATACGGTGGCGCGTCTGAATCACAGATGCCTGCGTGGTCTCTGTTGTTGTATTAACTTGCGCGGTGCGTTCAAAAAAGCGACGAATGCTCACCGCATTAGTTGTATCGTCTGATCCTTGATCAATTACTTTTAGATTGTCATCTTGCCCCAGAATACTTGCGGTTACCTGCACACCACCGGTTCCCCAACCATAAGGCATAGGCATTTCTCGACCTGCAAATGGTACTTGAAAACCCGGAATAGCCACCGCTTTTAACAAGCCACGGCGAATCGTTCTTTTGGTTTGCTCATCAAGGTAGGCAAAATTATATTGCGTACTATCAACCATGATTTACCTCCACTGATGAACTCTCTTCTTCAGATGATGAATTATTTTGTTGTTGTAACCATTCAGAGAGTAACCGACGCACCAGCTCTAACTCAGACTGAAAATCCACATAATGAGGTAGTTTCAGATGGGAAACAAAACCGGAAGACTCCACATTGTCACAGTGTGAAAGTACAAATTCTTCTTGCGCTGCCGGCGTATCGACAGGTTCACCTAATTCTTTCGCTTGTAATGAACGATCAACCAGCGCCATAGCCATGGTTTTTCTTTCACAAAAACCAAAACTGATGCCATAACCACGCGTAAACTGCGGTGGGTGTTCCTGATTACCTTGAAACTGGTTAATCATGTCGCATTCTGTAATGCAAATTTCACCAATGACAATATCAAAACCCAGCTCTTCAACGTAAAGAGATACATCGACTTGACCCATGCGAATTTCACCGGCAAAGGGATGTGTACGACCATAACCACGCTGTGTGGAGTAGCCCATCGCCAATAAAAATCCTTCGTCGGCGCGTGTCAGTGCTTGTAAACGTGCTGACCTTTTACAAGGGTACATTAACGGCTCACGGGTTAAATCCGTTGTATCATCAGGTGCTCCTACATAGTGATACAACATATTATCTTGCTTTAAAAAATCGCTAACACGAGCATACTCTTCGTTTGTTGTGGATTCAGTTTGCACACTATCAACAGACTCATCTTGATTAGGCGCTTTACCTTCCGCTAGCAATTTAAAATCCAACAAACGGTGGGTGTAGTCAAATGTAGGGCCTAATACCTGCCCTCCCGGAATATCTTTATAAGTCGCACTGATACGTCTTTGAATGCGCATTGAACTTGTATCAATAGGCTGAGTATAAGAAAGCCGCGGTAAAGTTGTACGATAAGCGCGCAATAAAAACACCGCTTCAATTAAATCACCCATCGATTGCTTGATTGCTAGTGCAGCCAATTCAGGGTCATAGAGAGAGCCTTCTGTCATCACACGATCGACAGATAGACTTAATTGTTCTTGTATTTGTTTAACGGATAATTCGTTAACGGCAGTATCGCCCCGGCGCTTTTCAGCTAGCAACTGGTGAGCGTTATCAATTGCCGTTTCACCACCTTTTACAGCAACATACATTTAACACTCCTCCTTTAACATAAAGTTTTCTATAATTGTCGTTCTCGGTAAAGCACAAAAACTCTGAGGTGAACATAAAATAAAATCCAAGCCACAAGGATAAGACTGATGATTATTTTGCAATAAACTGACATGTCGAGAATGCAAGCCTTGAACTTGTAAATGGCGGCAATTTTTAATTCCCGGACCTGTTAGCGTTAGCGTATTCGCTAACGGCAACTCTATCTCAGCAATCGAGGGGACTTGAATAATAACTGTGGCCGAAAGATGTGGTTCTTCAAGTGACCCCATTTTAAATTCAGAAAAATCAGCAACTTCAGAAATATCTATGAGCACAAAATCTGCCTGTTCCGGTTTATCGGCAATTCGACAATCGGTATAAAAAGTCAGTGACTGAGACAACATTTTTGTCATCATCATAGACGATAGAAAAATATAACAGTCATTATCCACAAGCGTTTGCAAAACAGCCCAGCTTGAAGAAAAGACAGGTTCCTGGTTCTCATTAAATAAAGTGGTATCACCCATATCAAAACAAGTGCCCGGTTCTGACATTGCTTTTAATAATTTTCGATAACATTGCTGGCTCTGATTAACCGGGTCTGCAAAAGGCATAAGCAATGTTGATTTTTCGTTTTTTTGTAATTTCATAGTTACCCTTAAAATCTAATCGCCTCTGACCATGGTGAAAAAATTAACTTTGGTGTTATCAGTTTTTTCTTTATATTGTCTATTTTTACTTTCCATTTCCTCAAATAGAGGATCAATTACTTTTTCTTGTAATAATTGGCCATAATCTTCGGTTTGTAATAAGGCATCAATCACTGCTACCAATTCTGACTTTTTATGATCTCGACCGGAGCAATAACCAAAGCCCAGCTGCTCATTTTCCAACTGTACAACAGTACGAGTGACCGTCATTTCTCCCATATTAAAAGGCTGACCGTCTCCCCCCGCTTGAGCCTTTACCATCACCATTCCGGTTTCAGGTTTTTTCAAACAATGATATTGCACATTAATATTGAGCGAAGACCAAAGGTCAACAATCTTTTCATAGGGTGATTTAGCTAAAAGGGCTAATTGTTCTTGTCGATTTTTCTGGCTCACAAACACCTCGAGTTTTTATACTTTAATTTGAAATCTATCAGAACGACTTCGAGACACGGAAACTTCGACTATCTCTTGCGGCGAACTCTTAATACCGTTAAACGACTTGACTCTGAGCAAAGGTTGACTCAATGCACTTTTCAAGTAAAAAGCATCATCATGCGTCGGCATAACAGCAGAAATAACAGCTGAATTTCTCAACAATTCAATGCTGTAATTTTCTTTAATACATTGATGCAATGACCCACTTTTGTAATTTTGATCAATATCGGAAACATATTTTGGATTTAAATAGTGCGTAATTAGGCTCATGGGCTGGTCGTCGACATGACGTAAGGTCTCAATAAAAATAATCGGCTGACCTTCTTCTATACCGAAGTAATCCGCAATTTTGCTATTACATGAAATAACATCATTACTCACTACTTCACTTTCCGATTTTTTGCGTAACTTATCTAAAGTTGCAGTAAACTTTCCTTGCGCCAATGAGTATTCAATATAGTTATTGATTACTAAAGCACCCTTGCCCTGCTTACGCACAATTAGTCCCGCTGCCACCAAATCATCCATTGCACGTCTAACCGTATGACGATTCACCTGAAAGCGCATAGCCAGCTCATTCTCTGAGGGCAAGTAGTCCCCAAGCTGATAATATTTAGCGATGATATCTTCAAGGGCATCGGCCAACTGTCGATAAATTGGTTGCCCGTTATCACTGTAAAATTCATAGCCAGCTTGTCTAGACAACATATTTCTCCAAAAAAATTTAGCTTAGATATAACGCTTACGAATATATTGCGATGCCATATCCACCAAAGTCACCGAAACAATAATAATGATAATAATGGCCGCAGCTTCGGGATAAGAGAAACCACGAATCGATTCCCATAACAACACCCCTATTCCACCTGCACCGACAATTCCCAACACTGTGGCGGAACGCAAGTTAGATTCGAAACGGTAAAGGGAATACGAGATCCATAATGGCAATACCTGCGGGATAACACCGTAGATCACCTCATGAATAGCATCTGCTCCAGTTGCTCTCACGCCCTCAACAGGTTGTTTTTCGATGGCTTCTACCGCCTCAGCAAATAATTTTGCTAACACGCCTGTTGTGTGAATAAATAAAGCCATGACACCGGCAAAAGGCCCTAGGCCCACGGTCACAACAAACAACATGGCAAATACCAGCTCGTTAATAGCACGTGATGCATCCATTAAGCGTCTAACAGGCTGATAAACCCATGCTGGCACTAAGTTTTCAGAAGACAAAATGCCAAACGGCACTGCCGCAATGACGGCTAATAGTGTTCCCCATATGGCAATCTGTATGGTAATAATCATCTCTTGAACATACAGCTTCCATTCTGCAAAATTCGGTGGCATAAAATCATTAAGTAATATCCACATATTTCCGGCATCTTGTACTAGTAGTACCGGATTCATCTCTGCGCCTTTCCAGGCCCACACTAATACAACAACAATGGCAATATTAATTAACCAATACGTTGTCGTTTGCAGTAAACTTTTTTCGGGAATATTAGAAACTGTATCTAAGGTAGCCATAATCTATACTTCTATCATCAAGTGGCTCATCCATGAGCAATCTCCTGGAAGGCAAATGTTATAAACGCTGTATTATTTGGCAGAAGACATTGCACTCAGTGCAGCCATACGACGGTTTAGTTTCGCCAGTTCTTCATCAATTTTTGCCAACTCAGCTTTATCGCTGCTGGTGTTAGCAATTTTTAAACGCTTTTTAAACAGAACTAACTGACGAACAGGTAACAATTGGTCATCACTGGAAGCGCGGAATGGAAGCCATTGCAACTTGTCTAAGTTTGCGAGTTCTTGTTTATCACCAGACTTACCGTAATTCATAAAGAAATCATAAATTTTTGATTTCGCTGATTCAGGCAAGTTTTTACGCCAAACAATAGGGTCAGATGGGATTAAAGGTGATTTCCAAATAATTTTGATTTGTGCATGTTTTTCAGGAAATTTCTCTTCAATACGACGTAGGCTTGCAGTGTTGTTAGTGGCAAAATCGACTTTTTGGTTAGCAACAGACAATGCATTAGTTTCATGGTTAGCATTGGTTACACGTTTAAAGGCTTTTTTAGGGTCAACATTATTTTTTGCAAAAACATAATATGAAGGCACCAAAAAACCCGATGTAGAGTTAGGATCACCATTACCAAAAGTCAGATCTTTAGCACTTTTCAGTACATCTTCGACGCTGTTTAGCGGGCTGTCTTTATGTGTCAACAACAAACTCCAGTAACCTGGGTTACCTTCATTCTCAACAGTTTGTGCGAATACTTCACCACCTGAAAGGTCAACTGCTGCAATCGCAGATTTGTTACCATACCAAGCAACATCTACTTTATTGAAACGCATTGCCTGAATAATACCGGCATAATCACTGGCAAAAAATGGCTTAACAGCAATACCCATTTTTTTACCCATATCTTCCAAGAATGGCGTCCAAGTTTCACGCAATACTTGTGTAGAATCAGTAGAAATAATACCGAAATTAATGGTTTTAATTTCTTCGGCGGCTATAGCAACTTGTGACATACCGGCAACACCGGCAATCAGTGCTAATTTTTTAATTGTATTTAACATGGTCGAAACCTCTAAATATTTATTGTGCTAGTAAGTGATTAGCTGGCCACAGCTATAGAACATAAACCGTCTTCTATGGCTGCATCATCAGTAGTCAGCATCTCCTTCGCATCTTCCTCATAAAGAGAAAACATCAATTCATCCGTTAAATCATCGCGTGAACCATCAAAAAATAATTTACCCTCACGTAATGCAATAACACGAGGACAGTAATTACGGGCCACATCGACTTGATGTAAAGTTACAATGACGGTCTTACCGTCTTTTTGATTAATCTCTCGAAGCATTTCCATAACGATTCGAGCGGATTTAGGATCTAGAGAAGCAATAGGCTCATCGGCTAAAAGAATGTCTGCTTCTTGCATTAAGGCACGAGCGATAGCAACACGTTGCTGCTGACCACCTGATAAGTGTGCCGCTTTCTTATAGGCTTGATCTTTGAGCCCAACCCTATCAAGGGCATCCAGTGCTTTTTGCTTTTCTTCTTCTGTAAAAAGGGAAAGATAACCCCGCCAAGCAGGCAATGAACCTAAACAACCAATTAATACATTGGTCAGTACCGAGAGGCGATTCACCAGATTAAATTGTTGAAAAATGCAGCCTATCTTTACACGAGTGCGACGAATATTTTTAGCCAGCGCACCTTGTTTCTGAATAGCATTACCAAGAACTTCAATATTACTGGTTTGCCTATCACCTTTAACCAAGCCGGAAAGGTGCCGCATTAGGGTAGACTTACCGGAACCGGAGGGACCAATAAGCGCCAGCATTTCACCTTCAGCAACAGCAAAATCAACATCATCAAGCACTTTGGTCAAATAGGTTTTGGTCACATTATTGACACGGATAGCAGACATAATTCACTCTCTTATCAACTTGTGTAGACAAGTTAGTAGAATAAAGTGACAAAAAAGTGACGTTAAAATGATTGTTTTTTGATGCTTTTATTGCAAAAAAATGACAGCTTTAACAATAAATCGTAAGACATTGTTTTTTAAAAAATTCTCAACAATAAACAAAGACACTAAAATGAAAAAACTTGAAATAACTATTCGAAAAGCTATTAAAGACGATATTCCAGAGATATTAAGCCTCTATCAACAACCAGAAATGGACGATGGCAATACAATAAATAAGCAGCAAGCTGAAATAATTTTTGACAAAATAGCGACCTACCCTAACTATCACTTTTATATCGCAGAACAACAAGGAAAGACTCTAGGTGTGTTTGGATTATTAATTATGGATAATCTTGGTCATCAAGGATCACCTTCCGGAATTGTAGAAGGTGTTTGTGTTGCAGAAGATTGGCAAGGGCAAAGTATTGGTCAACAAATGATGTTGGCAGCGCAAGAATACTGCCGCAAAGCAAGTTGTTATAAAATGAGTTTAAGCTCTAATAGTCGACGTAAAGATGCCCATCGCTTTTATGAAAACTTGGGCTTTACACGGCATGGAGTCAGCTTTTATATCAATATTGACTAGGCCAACTCATCCGTAGCAACGCGATAATTAGGGTCTTCAAGCACATTGACTTCACATAAATTACCGGCTCGTTTAAGCAGCTGACGACACTCGGGGCTTAAATGACGCAAGTGCAATGTTTTGCCTGCATTTTGATATTTTTCTGCCAGACTATCCAAAGCATCAATACCAGAATGATCACTGACACGTGAGCGTTTAAATTCAATCACCACATGTTCTGGGTCGTTATTGATGTCAAATAATTCTTTAAAATTAGCAACTGAACCAAAGAAAACAGGACCACGCAGGTCATACACTTTATAACCATTATCATCTGTGTAAGTATCCACTTGAATATGTTGCGCATGCTTCCAGGCAAACACCAGCGCAGAAACAATCACTCCCACGACAACAGCAATCGCTAAGTCTGTTGCTACCGTTACTGCAGAAACCAATACAATAATAAACATATCTGTTGCTGGAATTTTGCCCAGTAGACGGAATGAAGACCATTCGAAGGTACCCAATACCACCATAAACATGACACCCACCAATGCTGCTAGCGGAATAATTTCAATCAGTGATGAACCAAATAAAATAAACAGTAATAAAACAACCGCTGCTGTAATACCTGATAAACGACCACGACCACCAGAGTTAATATTAATCATACTCTGACCAATCATGGCACACCCCCCCATACCCCCAAAGAAGCCATTAGTGGTATTCGCAATACCTTGACCAATACATTCACGGTTACCCTGACCACGGGTATTGGTAATTTCATCAATCAACGACAATGTTAATAAAGACTCAATTAAACCAATAGCCGCAATAATCGCCGCAAACGGGAAAATAATACGTAAAGTTTCCCACGTAAACGGCACCGCAGGAATCGCAAAACTAGGCAACTCACCTGTTAAGGTTGCCGTTACCGCCTGCTCAGCAGGTAACATATCTTTGACAAAATCTAATACATTACGTGCATCCAGATTTAAACCAATCGCCAATAAAGTCACCGTTACGATCGCCACCAAACCACTGGGCACCGCTGTCGTAAACTTGGGCAAGAAATGCATAATCAACATAGTGAGAAAAATTAAACCACCCATGGTGTAAAGCATTTCGCCCTGTAACCACACTGATACACCGCTGGCATCCACCATTTTGAACTGCCCAAGCTGAGCAAGGAAAATCACAATCGCCAAACCATTCACAAAACCTAACATCACAGGGTGCGGTACGATACGAATATATTTACCCAACCGTAATAAGCCTGCTGTAATTTGCAGTAAACCTGCTAACACTACAGTTGCAAATAAGTACTGAACACCATGCAAAGCAACCAAAGACACCATCACTACTGCTGTGGCCCCTGTCGCACCGGAAATCATGCCGGGACGTCCGCCAAAAATACTGGTTAATAAGCCCATCATAAACGCGGCATATAAACCGATCATCGGCTCAACGCCAGCGACAAAAGCAAAGGCTACGGCTTCAGGAACTAATGCAAGCGCAACGGTAATGCCGGAAAGCAGGTCGTTTTTAACGTTGTGAGTGTTGTTGGTAATTAGAGAAAACATAAACAATATCTACACGATAAATTTTTCATTGCTTTATGTGTGTTGTTTATCTTCAATTGTGGGGACGGCGTAAATCCATCCCTAGAGCCTCGTGAGCCGCCTCCTTGCGGCTCACGCCCCTCAATTGAAGACAAACAACACATTATTAAGCTCAACGGTAAATTTGAGCCTATAAATTGTCACTGCATTTGCACTCTGTTTGCTGAAAGATTGACTGAACAGTGCCCTTCAAGACCGTCGGAGGCAGGGATGCCGACGCCGAGCTTACAAGGACGTACTTGCAGCGTGTCTTGAAGGGCACTGTTCAGTTAAGATTGCTATCACTGTTACAAATACACAACAAGTTAATTAAAAACAAAAAAGCGAGGCTTGTTGTTTACATCAATAACAAGTCTCGCTTTTCAGTATAGTCGTTGATTTTGGCGCGTATTCTACAGGCTCAAAATTAACTTACAATAGTAATCTACGTACGTCAGCAATAACACTATTTAAATACGTAAAGAAGCGTCCCGCATCGCCTCCGTTAATAGCTCGGTGATCATACGACAAGCACAAAGGCAGCATATTGCGTGGGACAAACTCACTACCGTTCCATTTGGGTTTTATTTCAGCTTTAGACACACCTAGAATTGCTACTTCAGGTGCGTTCACAATAGGCGTAAAGCACTGACCACCCATAGCACCTAAACTGGAGATAGTAAAACAACCACCTTGCATATCTTTAGGCCCCAGTTTACCTTCACGTGCATTACCAATAATCTCCATAAACTCGGCCGCCAGTTCCCACAAGCCCTTCTTATCCACATCACGAATCACAGGAACCACCAACCCAATGGGTGAATCAACCGCAACACCAATGTTCACATATTTCTTCTGCACAATATGTTCACCATCATGATGCATAGAGACATTAAAGCTGGGCTCAGCCACTAGTGCCGCTGCACACGCTTTTAGCAAGAAAGGTAATGGCGTGAGTTTTACGCCGCGCTTTTCGGCTTCTGCTTTTAAGCCTTTACGGAATTCTTCCAAATCAGTAATGTCGGCATCGTCAAATTGTGTGACGTGAGGAATATTCAACCAGTTACGTGACATATTCGCTGCTGTGAGCTTTTTGATTTTACTCATTGGCAACATGTCGATTTCACCAAATTGAGAAAAATCAACGGGCGGTACGGCTGGAATACCGGTACCACTTGCAACATCACTCGCTGGCGCAGGTTTTTGCCCGGTCATAACATCCTTAACATAAGACTTAATATCGTCTTTAGTAATGCGACCACGATCACCCGAACCTGACACTTGCGTTAGCTCAACCGCCATTTCACGGGCAAATTTGCGCACTGCAGGCCCTGCATACACATCTTTAGATTGACTGGCAGCAACAACAGCCTCACTGGGTTTTGATGCTGCCGAGGTTGGCGCTGCTTTTGCCGGAGCAGGGGCCTCCGGTTTCGGAGCTGACGCCGCTGATTGAGACTGTGGTGCAGCCTGTGGCGCTGGCGCAGCTTCAGAGCCTGCCACTTGTAACACCAGAATATCTCCACCTTCTTCAGTGGTATCACCCTGTTTGATAATAATATTACCCACAATACCCGCTTGTGGTGCTGGCACTTCCATAGAGGCTTTGTCTGTTTCCAGAACAATCAAAGAATCTCCTTCATCCACTTGGTCACCGGAAGCGACACAAATTTCAATCACTTCAGCGCCCTCGGCACCGTCGGGAACATTCACTGTGATTTCACTACTGGTCGTGGCGGACTCAGCCACAGGTGCAGTCTCTTTGGTTGCCACCGTGTCTGGTGCGGCATCCTCGGCAGCACCCTCACCTGCAACATCCACCTCAATCAGCGCGTCACCTTCGGACACTTTATCACCCACACTGATTTTTAAATCGGTAACACTGCCCGCTACCGGACAGGGAATATCCATTGATGCTTTATCCGTTTCCAGAACAACAATCGCTTGCTCTTCTTCAACACTGTCACCGACAGCAACAGAAATTTCGATCACATCAACGCCTTCAGCGCCACCAATATCAGGGACAGAAACAATTTGTTTAGCCACTGTGATTCTCCTAGTTCGTTATACGCTCATGGGGTTAACTTGGTCAGCATTCAGACCGAAGTCTTTAATCGCTTTACTAACAACACTGGCTTTAATCGCACCATCATCCGCTAATGCTTTCAATGCGGCAATAACGACATAGTAACGATTAACTTCAAAGAAACGACGCAACTGCTCACGGCTATCACTGCGGCCAAAACCATCTGTACCTAAAGTAGTAAATGAGCCTGGAATAAAATCACGCAATTGCTCGGTATACATTTTCATATAATCCGTTGCTGCAATCACTGGGCCCGCTGCGTTTGCAAGCTGCTGAGTAATATAAGGCACTTTTGGCTCAGCTTCAGGATGCATCATATTGTAACGATTCACCTCTTGTCCGTCGCGTGCGAGTTCGTTCACACTGGTCACACTCCAAACGTCAGCTTCTACGTTATAGTCATTACGCAAAATATCTGCTGCGGCTTCAACTTCGCGCAAGATAGTACCCGCACCCATTAATTGTACGCGATTCTTTTTCTTGCTCTTGCCTTTTTGTAACTGATAAATACCTTTAATAATACCCTCTTCCACACCTTCTGGCATTTCGGGGTGTTGGTAGTTCTCATTCATGGTAGTAATGTAGTAGAAGCAGTTTTCTTTATCCGCATACATGCGCTTCATACCATCCTGAATCACGACGGCCAGTTCGTAGTTATACGTGGGATCATAGGTTTTACAGTTAGGGATGGTATTCGCCATAATATGACTGTGACCATCTTCATGCTGTAAACCTTCACCGTTTAATGTTGTGCGCCCTGCGGTGGCGCCGATCAGAAAACCACGCGCTTGACTATCACCCGCTAACCACGCCAAGTCACCAATACGCTGGAAACCAAACATGGAGTAATAAATATAAAACGGCACCATGGAAATGCTATTGGAACTGTAAGACGTGGCGGCAGCAATCCATGATGACATCGCACCTGCCTCGTTAATACCTTCTTCAAGAATCTGGCCTTTTTCGTCTTCTTTATAACACATGATTTGATCAGAATCATGTGGCGTATATTTTTGGCCTGCGGCAGCATAAATACCGACCTGGCGGAACATGCCTTCCATACCAAAAGTACGCGCTTCATCCGGTACGATCGGTACCACACGGCTGCCCATTTTTTTGTCTTTAACTAAGGTCGATAAAATACGCACAAACGCCATGGTCGTTGAAATTTGACGATCACCTGTGCCGGTTAATTGAGATTTAAGGGCATCCAACTCAGGCGTCTCCAATGTTTCAACTTCACTGCGGCGTGCAGGTAAATAACCACCCAACTTTTTACGCTGTTCATGCAGATAGACCATTTCAGGACTGTCATCTGCCGGACGGTAATAAGGCAGGTCTTTGAGTTGTTCGTCAGTAAACGGCAGTTCAAAACGATCGCGGAATTGCTTCAGGCTATCGATATCCAACTTCTTCACTGAGTGGGTTTCATTAATGGCTTCACCCGCATCACCCATACCATAACCTTTCACCGTCTGAGCCAAAATAACGGTAGGTTGTCCTTTATGTGCGGTTGCCTGTGCATACGCCGCATAAACCTTCTCGGCCGAATTACCACCACGGGTTAACTGATAAATTTCCTGATCGGTCATATCACTCACCAGCTCCAACAACTCAGGATATTTACCAAAGAAATGCTCACGAGTATAAGCACCACCGTGGGCTTTACATGCTTGCAACTCACCGTCGACCACTTCATTCATACGCTTAACCAACAAGCCGGAGGTATCTTTCTCCAACAAGCGATCCCAACTGGCTCCCCAAAGCACTTTAATGACATTCCAGCCCGCACCGCGGAACACCCCTTCCAACGCTTGTACGATTTTGCCGTTACCACGTACGGGGCCGTCCAGACGTTGCAAATTACAATTAATCACAAAAATGAGATTATCGAGGTTTTCACGAGAAGCCAACGAAATAGCACCCAACGTTTCTGGTTCATCACACTCACCATCCCCCACAAATGCCCAGACCTTACGGTCAGAGTGATTTTCGAGAATACCTCGCTGACTCAAATAATGCAGGAAGCGTGCTTGATAAATAGACGTGATGGGACCTAAGCCCATAGATACGGTTGGGAACTGCCAGTAATCCGGCATTAACCAAGGGTGAGGATAAGAAGAAAGTCCTTTACCATCGACTTCGCGACGGAAATTATCCATTTGCTCATCCGTTAGACGCCCTTCCAAATAAGAACGCGCATACATACCCGGGGAACTATGTCCCTGATAATACACCAGATCACCCAAGCGACCATTGCCATCGGCATGGAAAAAGTATTCAAACCCAGTTTCGTACAATACTGCTGCCGATTGATAAGAGGCAATATGCCCTCCCAAACCATCATCATTAATGTTGGCTTTCATCACCATCGCCATGGCATTCCAACGAATCAAAGAACGAATACGGCGATCTAATTCAACATCACCCGGCGCCTTGGTTTCGTTATCTTTTGCAATGGTATTAATGTATGCGGTTCTAACCGATGAAGGGACTTCAACCCCCTCTGTATCGGCATGCTCGCTCAGAATATTCAGAATCTCGGCGGCACGCTCTTTGCCGGCATGTTTGACCAGGGAGGACAGTGCGTCCAGCCACTCTTGTGTTTCTAAATCGTATTGCATTTTTTCTCCTCAGCCTAACCATATTGTGGTCAGACTCTGTATTAGCATTTTTTAAGGAATTCTTCTCTTTATCCGTCTATCTATCTGTAGCTATATGATGATTTAAGGGACATTGTTATACCGATATTTGTAGTATTATTACATAAAAATAACGCTTTTGTCTAATCTGGGAGTCTTTACGGCCTTAAACAGCCATTAAAAATACTCAAAAATTGATCTAAATCAAAGTGATAGCAAGCCACAACCCCATCAATGTAAAAAAACTACAAAAATGCACTGCAACATACAAAATATAGAATGCTAACTATCGAGTTTAGTATAGAAGGCTCTATAAATTATGCCTCCCCAAAACGGACAACGATGTTATTTAAGGGTAAATATAATATTTGGGCTCGTCTGGTGCAGCTGAGACATCTTCTAGACTGTTCGCTGCAGTAAACCACACCCGTTGAGTATCATCCAATAATACACGCTGATAGTATCTGCGCAGATCGTCCGCTGAAACCTGATTAATCGCCTCCACAAGGCGTTGACGATAGGTAAAGCTGGTATCACCTCTGAGAAGAAGATCTTGCCAATAACGCCCTGCTTTTGCCGACACACTTTGGGGTCTCTCTAGTATTCTTGCTTCAGCGGATTGTTTGTACGTCGATAAGTCATCAGTAATTAACGCCGCAGACTGGTCAATAAACGTGGTCATTGCGTCTTGAATGCCCTCGATCGAGGTTTGAGGTGATTGCACAACAAACGCAGAGCCCGGCACATTTTTAAAGGTGATACTGGTCATAAAGACGATATAGCCTAATTGTTGTTCCGTACGCAGTTGATTGTAAAATGGGGCCGCAAATATCTGACGCAATAAAATCATTTTCGCCTGATCTTCAATCGTATCGGATAAGCCTTGAACATACAGCGCCACCGCTTTATCACCGTGATCAACATACATACTGTTAAATAACGCCTGCCCATCTGTGAGCTTGAGCACTCGAGATTGAGGCAACGGCTGAGAACCCGGTTTAACCAGCGATTGTACCTGAGCAGCCCATCGATCAATCACGGGTTTATCGATATTGCCATAGAACAATGCTTCCAGTTTTAAGCCTTGTAACCATTGCGCTGAAAACACTTGAATATCTTCAAAGGTGACTTGTTCCAACATGTCCGCTATTTGCTGGTCAGACCAAAACGGGCTAAATAGCTCCAGAGAGAATTGCTTAAATAACTGACGATAGGGTGTTTGCTGTTTACTGTTACGCAAACCGCGTATTAACTCTTGCTTGATACTGTCAAAACGCTCTCTTTGGATGCGTGGTGCTTGTAGTTCATTCACTAACATCTCCACAAGCACATCCATCTTGTCACTGTAGCCACTGAGATTGGCGTCAAATCCGCGGCTATGTGGCGACATTGAATACGATAAACCCGCTATCTGTGCAGGGTAGCTCTTTTCATTTAAACGGTCACGCACTAGCGCAATTAATAATTCATTCAGCGCAGATCCCCGTAACGAACTGGCAACAAGGGGTAGCTTTAAACGCAAATGGATACTCGCCTTTGGCACCTGAAAACCAATATCTTGCCTGACCAATATCTCTGCATTCTTATTATTCAATCTAACAGGTTCTGCAAACGTATCATCTTGGTTAACCAAGCTGCTGTCTTCTGGAACAAAAATGTTTGTCTGCGGTAAGGCATATTGCTGCTTTAATTCATCATCAAGACTGACTAACTCGGAAGAAACCGACGTTACCGAATAAGGGGTCTGATAATTTTTTGTCACTTTATCCGTTTCTGCTCCTAAATACTCCAGCTCAAGATAGAGATTATCCGGTGTCATTTTTTCCAGAAAAGAGTGTATTAAATCCGCATCAAACCGTTGATATAAATAGCCGGCACTGATGACTTGAGCCGGGGGATAGCGGTGCAAATGATCTGCCAAATCACTGACCGTCCTAATGGGTCTACTCTGATCTTTAAATTTAAAGACAAACTCGGCTAGACGACTCTCTTCATCATAGCGCCATTGTTCAACACCTTCAGAGCGAATAGTATCAATCGCATGAAAAACCAGCGCTTTCACCTTTTCATAGGATTGTAATCCTGCCTCTGTCAAACCAATCACAATGTAAAAAGCTGAATTCTCTGCGCCACTCTCGTTACCGCCTGCCGACAGTGTTTCAGCCCACCCCTGTGCTTTTAATAACGATAACAGACTACCCTGCCCTTCATGCCCTAGTAGAAAACTCAAATAGGCTAAAGGCTTTTCCGCATAATATGATTTTACCGAGGGCAGAGGAAACACCAACGTCATCTGGCGTAAGTCTTTTACTGGCTCTATCCGCACGTCTACGGGTAGGGTTCCAGGACGAAATAATGGGATATACGCCGTTTCTTGCGGTACGTTCCTTTGGGGAATGAGAGAGAATCGTTGCTCGACCATCTCTTGTAGCTCATCAATGCTTTCTTTACCGAGAACAACCAATGTCATTTGATCCGCTGAATAATGCTGCTCATAAAATGACAACAAATCATCACGTACACGCTCACCTTCTCGGTCTCCTAACGTTGTCAAACTACCAACACTAAATTTAGCGTAAGGATGATCAGGGTTCATGACCTGCCGATACACATCATATACGCGACGAGAATCATCTTTAATTTTTAACTGGTACTCAGACTGTACAACCTCACGTTCACGCTCAACATACTGCTCATTAAATAAAGGGGCGGTGAAAAACTGTACGAAGCGATCCAGTGCTTCTTCGAATTTATCATTTTTGATATCAAAGAAATAATTAGTGTGCTCTGCACTGGTATAGGCATTATGGTCACCACCGTTTTCACTAATAAAAGACTGGTACTCAGAAGCATCGGGATATTTTTCTGTTCCTAAAAACAGCATATGCTCGAGAAAATGTGCCAAACCTTCTCGATCTTTGGGATCGTCAGAGCTGCCCACATGCACATCTAAAGAAGCGGCTGATTTATCCGTATCCGGATCTGAAATTAGCAGCACGCGTAGCTGATTGGGCAATGTTAAGTAATGATAAACACGGTCGTCAGTCAACGGTTTTTCGATAACAACACTACCACCGGTCGTTATTTGCTCAGATTCTATCGAAGACTCTTGTGGAGATACTTTCTGTGAGCTTAACCAAAAAGCTAACGCCAACAAAACCACTAAAAAACCAACAGACAGCAAACCCTTGCGAGTGTTTATCATAATACTTCTCTCTAAAAAACGAACGAAACGTTAAACTTCAATCTCATGGCCTTCCAATGCAAACCCTGGGTTATTCATAATGGTTTGTGGCGGCGACGGCCACGCATTAATGATGGCTTTCACCAAAGTTGCCAGTGGAATCGCAAAAAACACACCCCAGAAACCCCACAACCCACCAAAAACCAAAACGGCAAGAATAATGGCAACCGGATGTAACTTGACCGCCTCTGAGAACAATAACGGGACCAATACATTACCATCCAACCCCTGAATAACGAGATAGACAATCGTCAGGTAAAGAAGTTCGTAACCCCAGCCCCACTGAAAGAAGCCAATCAGCAATACCGGAATGGTCACAACAACAGCACCAATATAAGGAATCACTACCGATAGACCAACCGCCAGCCCTAATAAAATAGCGTAATCCAAACCAAGAATACTGAATGCGATGTAGGAAGCAACACCCACCACAACAATTTCAATCACTTTGCCACGGACATAATTGGCAATTTGCAGGTTCATTTCAGCAAATATTTTATTCATGACCGGCCTTTCCTTCGGTAAGGTAGAGCCCACCCACTGCAGCATTTCCTCACTATCTTTCAAAAAGAAAAAGACCAACAACGGGACCAAGATCATATAGAGCAACGCCGTTAATACAACCGGGAGATTGGAAACAGAAAAAGACACCACGAATTGGCCAACCGACGCAAGTTTGACACTGGCCGAACGAATAATCTGTTCGACATCTTCAGCCGTAATAAAGGCAGGATACTGTTCCGGCAAATGTAATAGCAAATCTCTTCCCTGAGTAATCATACGCGGCAGTTCTCTGGATAACCTGACCACTTGATCCCAGATTTCAGGAATCAGAAAAACCATTGCCCCGACCATAATGCTGATTAATAATACAATCGCGAGAGTCACCGCCAACCAATGAGTAAGACCCTTTTGTTTTAGCTGAACCACCATTCCCTGCATTAGAAAGGCAATGATAACAGCAGCAATTACTGGCCCTAATACATCACCCAACACCCAGATGACAACAAAAGACAGGGCCAATAACACCACAACAAGCACCGCTTCTTCATTGTGGAAATAACGATCAACCCAACTACGAATAATGGATATCATAGTGCTAACCTTTTTCGATGATGTAGCTATAATGGTTGTCTTCTTCAGAAAATTCAACCATGGAATGTTCACTCAATGCGATAAAACTGTGGAAGTCTCTTACTGAACCACTATCTGTTGCCAACACTAATACACTCTCACCCGCCTTTAAGTGACTTAAGGCCTGTTTCATTTTTAGCAGCGGCAAAGGACAGGATAAACCTCTGGCATCAAGTTCTGTATGAACCTCAGATTCATTGGTCATTTTATGTTCGGAACCTATCTCTACAATTTTGTCTAACAGGCTGTTAGGATAACACAAGCAACCTCCAAACTGGTTATGACGGCATGCGCTTAAAAAAATTTCATCCGCTATCACTAGGTCTGTATATCGTTGTCTGCCTTGCACAGATATCGTATGCACACACTATTGAATTACCTGCACTCGGTGGCACCAGTGCATTAACACAAAAAGAAGAGCAACGCATTGGCTCTGCGTGGTTAAAACAGTATCGTCGTCAAGCGCCTATCTTATCAGAGCCTGTGATTAATCATTACATTGAGACACTCGTTGAAAGATTATCAAAACACACCCCAACAGCACCATCATCACTATCATTAGTTGTCACTAAAAACCGTACGCTGAATGCATTTGCGGTACCCGGTGGCGTCATTGGTGTTCATACCGGGTTATTGAATTATGCCAAGACAGAGCAGCAATTTGCGTCCGTTATTGCTCATGAATTGGCACACTTAAGTCAGCGGCATTACGCACGCACGGTACAAAAACAAAAAGGGCGAACGATGACGATGATGGCTGGACTACTGGCGGGCCTGATTCTAGCAGCCAATAGTGATGGCGATGCTGGTGCGGCCACTATTTCGGCCGCCCAAGGGCTTGCCATTGACCAGCGATTACGCCTTAGCCGTGGTTTCGAAAGAGAGGCAGACCGCCTAGGTATAGATATTATGGCTAGAGCCGACATGAACCCTCACGCCATGGAAGACATGTTTTCAGAAATGGACCGTGCTTCACGATTTTCTTCCCGACCTCCGGAATATTTGTTAACTCACCCAATAACCGGTAGCCGCGTCGTGGATGCTATCAATCACGCTAGACAATATCCAAAAAAAGACTTCCCTGAAAACATTGATTATCAGTTACTGCGGGCACATGCCATACTCTTAATGGAACGTACGCCACAACAAGCGATTAGTCGCTTTAAAAGTGAACTCTCAGGCTTTGACGGTTCACAGGATGGTAGCCGCTACGGGCTGGCGCTGGCGATGATGAATGATAAAAAATTTAATCAGGCAAAAGAGTTATTCGATAACCTTCAAAAAAAATATCCTGACAATGCCATGCTCCACATTAGCCGCAGCACGCTATTAGCGGAACAAGGGCAGGTTTCCAAAGCGATTCTCTACATACAACCACTGTCTCAGAAAAAACCTGATTACTACCCGTATGTGTTTCAACTAAGCCGCCTTTATACTCAACACCGTGAATACCCTGCTGCCATAAAACTACTCGTCACGCTGTCGGAAAAACGTCATGAAGACCCGCGTATATGGTACGACTTAGCCGAAGTTTCAGGACTTGGAGGAAATATAGCCTTGTTACATAAGGCCCGTGCAGAATATTTCATTCTTTATGGTGATTTTGATAGCGCTGAACAGCAGTTACAACTGCTGGCTAAATTAGAAAAACGCAAACAATCCACACTCTACCATTATGCGAATGATCGCCTGACAGAACTCAGCAGCCTAAGAAAACTCGCGAAATTGTAAGGTTGTTAAAAACTCTCCCTGTACCACTGTTGCAAATCAAGCGCAGGCATAGGCTTGGCAATATGGAAACCCTGAGCCTGTTCACACCGCATATCACTCAGTGACTGCAATACATTTTTATTCTCAACACCTTCGGCAACCACGAGCAGACCCAGATTGTGCGCCATATTAATGGTTGAATTAACAATGACCCTATCGTGTTCACTCTCCAACATATTGATCACAAAACTGTAATCAATTTTTAACCGCTTGACTGGAAGACGCTTCAAATAGGACAATGAAGAATAACCTGTACCAAAGTCATCAATAGATAATTCAACACCGATGTTGTCAAGACGATTAAGAATACCCAAAGTCTTCTCTATGTTTTTCATCAATGTGCCTTCCGTAATCTCAAGCTCAAGACAACTCGGCGGAATATCATATTTTTCCAGAGAGGCTAATACATAATCACAGAAGTTATCTTGTAGTAGGTTACGAGCAGAAATATTGACCGCCATATTGATAAAAATAGACTGTTGCCGCCATTCATTTAACTGACGCAGACTTTCGTCTAACACCCAATATGTCATCTCATTAATCAGATCGGTCATTTCGGCAATAGGTACAAATTCTGCCGGAGAGATAAACCCCATTGAGGGATGAATCCAGCGCGATAAGGCTTCAACACCTACAATATGTTTATCATCGAGTGATATTTTAGGCTGATAATAGAGGCTTAATTCATTATTACGAATGGCTTTTCCTAATTCGCTCATCAACGTTAAACGTTTTGGCGAATGGGCGTCCTGCCCGGAATCATATAATGTAAAACCAGACATGTTTTTCTTGGCGCAGTACATCGCCACATCGGCAAAGCGCATTAAACCTGAATAACTGTCAGCTTGGGCTGGAAACATGGATATCCCGATACTCGCTCGCAACTCCACTTCAATGCCATTAAAATAAAAGTATTCTCGGATAGCAGACAACAATAATTGCGCCATATTGGTGGCAACACTGCTATCATCAATATTAGTGAGCAAAATGGCAAACTCGTCGCCACCTAGACGAGCAAAAAAGGAAGGGATACCTTTCAGTTTTTTTAAGATTCTGGGGCATAATTGCTGAAGGATTTTGTCACCTACATCATGCCCGAGAGTATCATTAATTTCTTTAAAACTATCCAGATCAATAATCATTAAGGCATGACTTTTATCCGGCTCAAGTGTTTGCAGTGTTTTTTCAACGGTCTTTTGCAATGCCACACGATTAGGCAAACCCGTCAACAGGTCATGCATATTTTGATATTCTAGTTGCTCTATATAAATCTGGCGATCAGTGACATCTTTAGCCACACCCCAAATACTGACCAGATGATCATCTTCTATAATTCCTTGGGCCGAAATTTTTAAATACCGTGTTTCAATAATTTCTTCATTCGTAAACTGTGTATCCATTTCACTAATGTGAAAATTATTTTCAACAAACGAGCGGACATCAAGAATGGCGTTAAAAAATGGGATATCTTTAAACAATAAACCGTTCAAATGCTGTAAACATGGGCTTTTGTAAATTTGTTTGAAAATACGATTACAATCACCGATGACCGCACGATTAATAATATCGTCTTGGCATGACTGACTATTATCATTGCTGGAAGATGACCCAAGAGCGAGAGGAGGAATAATATCAAGTCGCCAAATAGCATCCTGACTACTATTCACACACGCCCGGTAACTGGCTTCATTCTTCACCAAATTAAGCTGCTGCTGTTTTAAGAGTGAAATATTGTCCAGAGTAAAAACGATGCCTTTAAAACCGTGGCTGGCATCTTCAACAAAAATTTTATCGGTTTGAAACCACTGTAATTCACCGTTAATAAAGACTTTTTCTTCCTGCCCTGTCAACGAGTGCCCCGTACGCACAACCGTCATAATCTCCTGATGCACCTGTACCGGATTATCCCAGCAATTTAGCACCTCAAGAATTGTCTTCCCGGAGAGATTACTGGTGTCAAACAACTCATTAGCCATATTATTGGCGGAACGAATTCTTCCCCACTGATCCAGATACAATACGGCCGTACGCAGGGTATCAAACAGAAACTTGCTATAGCTATGCTCTGATTTCTCAAGAACATCTGAAAAACGCATACCGGTATTGTTGTTGCGATGACCTTGCGGAAGGGATTCCGTCATTACTACTCCGAAACTACTGTGCCACTATTGCCTAAGACTCCATTATTAACAATAGTCAGGAAACCGTGATTTCACAATAATTCAGGAGAGGAATTCAAACGATATTCTTAATAGTGCGGGGGCTTGTCATTAGAAACAACATCACCCCCCTGATCAAGGGTGTTTTGCAACTCTTCAAGCTTGGCATAGACGTGTGTGATCTTCCCCTCAAGCAGCATAATCGTTTGGTCTTGCGCAGTGACAATGCGGTTTAAAGACTGCAACATATGCTCCTGAAAAGCGACTTTTGCCTGAAGCTCTTCAATATATTGCTGCAAGGTTTGATGCGATATTTCAGTCATTACTAAACACTCTATCAAGATGTCGATTACGACGTATTTTCAGGTAACTCGGCACCACAGAGCCGACAATAATCGGCATCTTGCTCATGCCCGGATTTATGGCAATTTTGGCAGGTTTTTAACGAACGTTGACGCTGCATTTCCTGGGCAATTGCGGCGGTAAAAATCCCCGTCGGTACCGCAATAATGGAATAGCCTGTTAGCATTACCAAGGCAGCAATCAACTGCCCGATGATTGTGTGAGGGGTAATATCACCATAGCCTACCGTCGTAATGGTCACAATCGTCCAGTAAAGACTACGAGGAATACTGGTAAAACCATGTTCAGGCCCTTCAACGATATACATCAAAGAACCGAAAATAACGGCTAATACCAATACAAACGAGAAAAATACCAGTATTTTACGACGCGACCTCAGTAGCGAACGTCCCAATATATTCGCTTCACTGATATAACGGATTAATTTCAAGACACGAAATATACGCAGCACCCGCAATAAACGAATAATCAGTAAATAACTCATATCGCCATAGAACAAGGCAATATAGCTCGGCAGGATCGCTATAAGGTCAACCATACCATAGAAGCTTTTCATATAGCCCCACGGTTTAGGCGATACCCATATACGGATCAGGTATTCCGCTGTAAAGAGCAGCGTCAGCCCCCATTCAATGATACGGAGGTAATGCCCATAACTGGACGATAAGGCATTAACCGAATCAAGAATGACAACCACAACGCTGGTGACAATGATGTAAATCAAAAAAACGTCAAACGCCTTACCCGCCGGACTATCGGTACCGAAAATAATACGATAAAGGCGTTCCTTGAGAGTTTCAGTGTTATTCATGGCGCTATTGTAGGATAATCCACGCATGAAGAAAAACTCCCGACTCGTTTACTCCACTGAAACCGGCCGTATCAAGCCAGAAGATAACACTGCCTCAACCTTAGAAAGCGGCGATGGTATTGTCCGCATTCACCGCGAAACCAAAGGCCGCAAGGGCAACGGCGTTAGTCTGATTAAAGGGCTGCCTGTGGCGACCGCTGAATTAAAGCCTCTCGCCAAGACACTCAAACAAAAAATGGGTGTTGGTGGCAGTGTTAAGGATGGTGTGATTGAAATTCAAAGCGACCAACGCGACAAACTCAAATCCCTTCTCGAGGCCATGGGCTATACCGTTAAATGAGCGGGCTCTTAAACGGAATCACCGTCAAAATTGGCCTATTATTTGCTCCTTACATCACTACAAGCTTGTTAATGACAAGTTTCTGACTTAGCACTTATCAGGAGCACCTTATGACCACAGAAATCTTATGGCAACTATTTGATACCTCTGCCAAAATCGGTATTGGCGTCGTCGTCAGCCTGCTATTTATGATGATTATTGTTAACCGTCGCCAAGGCAATGGTAAATCAGTTACCCACCCGGATCATCGCCGCCTGATGCTATTGGAAAGTATTTCTGCGGATGTAGGTAACCTTAGTCACGTGTTTGCCAAATACTCTACTTTGGTTGTTGAAGCCATTCATTATGGAAAACACTGGCCGGAAGCGCGCAAAAAAGAGCTGGATGTGGTTAACCACGAGCTGGTCAGAGAATTTAAAAAGTTGTCTGACGCTGAATCAAAACTACTGATGCTGGGAGAAAAAGCACTGGAAAAAACACTAAAACTATACGGCTCCAAGATTGCCAACTTCAGACGGCAGGTTTATGTCGGTCGCACCGACCTCAAAGACGAAACTATCGTTGCCATGAAAAAAGATATCAATCTGCTGCGCGAGCAGTTTTATGATTTTCTTAGCAAAAAATATGACCGTTTATTGACCAATACAACGGTTGCCGCCAAATAAACACACCTACAAGAATCAATATTATTATTGGTTCTTGTGGTTTACCATAAGTGATTAAACCCCATTTGACGCTATAATTGCATGCGCTATAGAAGCAATAGAGCATTTATCCTTCATAGATTTATCTCTCAATCGTTTATATGCTTCTTCTTCAAGAATGCCTTTTGATTCCGACAGTATTGAAACTGCCTGTTCGATAGCACGGCGAGCTTTTAGTGTTTCATCTAGAGATTGAATTCGCTTTTTAAGGCGACGCTCCTGCCTTGCCATCGCTATTGCTGTCGTTAAAGCAGCAAGAATACCAAAAATACGAATTGGCTTCGACAATACACCATGAACATGAAGACGCTCTAGTTCAATTACAATTTCATGGGTTTCATAAGTAATAATTGCTATCCTCGCAATGCTATCAGTACTAGCCATCCATGATAAAGAACCTTCGACATGTAAATGATTAACCAGAAATAAAACAACATCAACTTTTTCAGGAACATAATTTGGTGCAGGCCAAACCGCATCTGTATGGCAACCAATCCGCTTGATATGCTCTAACAAAGCATGGCGTTCTGAATCCTCTGGGTGTATTACCAGTACTCGCATCTCCAGGAGACGCCGAAGAAGGTTATAGTCTTTAACCGGCATATATTCCATTACACAAACACCCTGCTCGTAATCGATCGATCATAAGATACTAAATAAGGGTCTGGACGAATAATTGATGAATGCCCGCATAAAATCTCATACTGACCGGATTCTGTTGATTTTGCTACATAAGGACGAAGTGTAAGATGATTAGTTTCTAAATCGATAGAAAGGTCTCCACCGGGCGATTTGAATACAGCCCCCGCAAGAGCCGCAAGCACACCCTCTGTATTTGCCTGGCCTGCCAAATGAATGGCATTTGAAAAAAAGTGCACCAAAGAATAAGTGACTTGACTATATACACAAGGACTAACATCATCACCAAAACGGGCTTTAAATGAAGCCAGAAATTGTTGATTTTGATCTTTATCAATAGAGGCAAAATAAGGTGCAACAGCAATATGTCCATCACGTGCAACTGCATCTATTTCTGCCAGTTCAGACTCTACCATTGTCATTGATGCAATTGGAGGGTTATTTTTTTCTGACTTTAAAGATGAATACAGCGTATAAAGATTAGCACTGTCTTTGACAACAACAGTAGATAGGATAACATCTGGAACTTTTGACAAAGCTTGTTGTAGAACTATTTTAGTCTCTGCTGCATTTGCACTAAAAGGTAAATAATGCTCTGCCACAACCTCACCATTACTGGCATCTAAAAATTCAGTGACAATACGATTAATTTCTTTCGGGTATATATAATCTGAACCAATAAGTGCAATACGCCTACCGTAATTTGAATAAATATATTCCAGAAAAGGTAGAACTAACTGGTTAGGAATACCACCACCGTAAATCACATTAGGTGAATATTCAAAGCCCTCATAAACAGATGGATAAAATAAAATACCGTTGAAGCGTTCTATCACAGGCAATACTGCTTTTCGACTTGATGATAAACAAGATCCAAAAATAAAGTTGACACGATATTTTAATAATAAGTCTGTCGCTAACTCCGCATAACTTTGATCATCACCGCCAGGATCAAGGATAATAGGGTCAAGCTGTTGACCATCAACACCTCCCTGCGTATTAATTTCTTCACAGGCAGCAAATGTGCGGCTTCGGGCACAGCCATTGGTCCTGATTGCGAAAACAATACACCGATTTTTATCTTATTTTCCATCGTCTTGTCTTTTTTCATATTATGTTTTTTTCAGTGCGATAGATTTTTCCATCTTCATTGCAATAGACAGTAATTTTTCATCCTGTCCTGGTCTACCCATCAACATCATTCCAATAGGCAATCCCAATTGTGATTGTCCCACAGGGATAGATACGCAAGGTAACCCAGCCAAATTCCCAAGCCAGCAAAACCACGTCATACTGTCTTGCGTAGTCACTCTACGCCCACTAAACTCTTGCCAGTCATCTCCATGCTTGGGGGCAGTAACAGGAAGCGTCGGTAATATCATAGCATCCCAATTTCCATAATCACTCAATAAAGAATGAAGGAAAGAACGACGCAATTTCTGTGCTTGTAAAACTTCTGTCGCTGTCAATTTCAATCCAGCTTCTAAATGCGCACGAGTAACTGATGAGAACCCTCCCGGATTTTCCTGTAAGAGTTTTTGATGATAAGAGGAGGCTTCACTGTGCAAAATCGCCTCCCATGCTGCAAAATAACTAAAAATATTGGGAATTTCTACATCTCTGACAGTTGCTGATGAACTCTTGATAGCTCTTCGAACTGCTTGATCAACCTCTTTATTTCTTTCTAACCCTGCACCTATTAAATGTACCAAATTTAAAGATTGAACAGAGTCGAGTGGTTGAAAATTTTTTGCTTGAAACGTCGATAAATCGTGATTATCACACCCCAAAAAATACGGCAAAAGCATCTCAATATCACTTAGTGAAGCCGCAATAGGTCCCGGCGCATCCAATGACCAACTTAATGGCAAAACACCATAACGTGACGCTCGACCATAGCTGGGTTTAAATCCATAGACACCACAAGCAGCCGATGGAATACGCACAGACCCACCCGTATCACTGCCAAGGGCAGCAGAAACAACACCAGCAGCTACTGCAACTGCCGACCCACCACTACTACCTACCCCCTGTAATATGGTCCGGGTTATATGGATTGCGTGTAGGCCCACTGGTAGATGTTGTATTAGTCGCACCATAGGCCCATTCATGCATATTGGTTTTACCAAAAATAATCGCTCCAGCTCTGCGTAAATTAGCCACGACTGTAGCATCAACATTTGCAGTTTCAAGTGGCAAGGCATCTGAACATGCGGTTGTTGGACTATCTTGAGTAAGATAATTATCTTTAACAGCAATCGGTATGCCATCAATAGCACTTAGAGGCTTACCAGATTTCCGTCGACTATCAGATGCTTTTGCTTGCGCTATCACTGCCTCATCATCAAGAGAGACAAATGCATTTAAATGCGATTTTTTCTTAGCTCGATCAAGTGCTGTTCGAACTAAAGAATAAGAGCTTGTCTCACCTGAAGTCAGTGCACTACTTTGTACTGTAAGAGTATTAAGTTCAAGAGACATTAAAAGCCTCCAATACAAATATATGAGGAGGCTCTTCACATAAAGACGTTTCTTGTATCTCCCCGGATAAAGATAAACCAGCTCTAATTCGCTTTAAAGTTGCATCAATTCTTTTCTTCTGATCTTCAGTAAGAGTAATATTATGGTCTTTCATTCATACCCCCAATAATTCTTGTTGTAAATTCTTGTCTGCACGGAGACTTTCCTTATCAATTTCTACACGAACAGTTCCTTTTTCCATAATATATGCACGTTCTGCAATGGATAGACAAAAATCCAGATTTTGTTCAGCGACAAGAATAGAGATACCAAACTCTTTACTGATACGTTTTAAAATACACGAAATTTCATCAATAATAGAAGGCTGAACTCCTTCTGTGGGCTCATCGAGTAAAAGAATTCGAGGCCTAGTCGCAAGAGCACGCGCCAATGCTAAAACTTGTTGTTGACCACCCGATAAACCACCAGCAAGATCATTTGCCTTTTGTATCAACATAGGAAAGTCTTCAAATAAGCGGGCTACTGCTTGTACAGGTTCATAACCATTAGATGCAGCAGCAACTGCAATATTTTCAGTGACTGTCATACGCGAAAAAACAAAACGACCTTGCGGCACATAGCCTAACCCCGCTCTGGCACGTTTTGCAGGAGCCATTGGAGCCTGCTTACCCTCAATAGTCACTACGCCATTCATGGCAGGAATTAATCCCATCGCATATTTCATTAAAGTTGATTTACCGACACCATTACGGCCCAATAAGGCCACAACTTCATTTTTATTTACCTCTATATTGATATTAGGAATTATCGTAGTTTTACCATAACCTCCAGTGGCCCCTTCAATCTTAAACATGATGACCTCTCCCTAAATAAATATCGAGCACTTCATCATTAGAGCGTAAAGTATCAATATCACCTTCAGCAAATAATTGCCCCTGATGAAGTACTGTCACATGACCTTCAAGTGTACGTATAAATTCCATATCATGCTCAACCACAATAACAGTCATATGTTTAGCTAAAGTACGTACTAATAAAGATAGCTCCCTGGTCTCTTCGTTTGTCATACCTGCTGCAGGCTCATCGAACAATACAACACGTGGAGCCAAACACAGTACCATACCAATATCTAACCATTGCTGTTGACCATGAGAAAGAGCAGACGCTTGTACAGCAGACTGAGCTGCCAAACCCAGCATGTTTAACACTTTTCAACTGACTGCTAAGGCCTTTGTATTATTTTGAGTACGGGAAAAAGCGGCGGCCCAAAGATTATCCAACACTGTAACCTCACCAAATACTTGTGGCTTCTGATTTTTAACACCCATACCTTTACGTACACGATGAAAGATAAGCTCTTTGGTAATATCTTCTCTACCCAATGTTATCTTGCCACCTTCCGGGCAGTAAATACCCACACAGGTCTTAAGATAAGAACTTTTCCCGGCACCATTGGGTCCAATCAATGAATAGGGTTTACCCGGTATGAATTGTCGACTGACCTTATTAACAGGAATTACACCACCAAACTGTTTAAACAAATCAACGCTATCCAATTCTTTTGCGGGGCCTTCTTGTTCAGCTGCTTCCCGTAAAATACTTTCCAAAACAGCAACATCAATTTTTACTGCACCAGCACTTCTGGCCGCTTCATTGGGATCTGGCAATAGGCGTTTCCAATAAGTTCCTATAGCACCCAACATGCCATTATGTAAAAACAACACTAACAATATTAATATTGAACCTAAAATTAACGTTGTCTTTCCGCCCGCAGCGCCTCCACCCAGCCAAAACGATAAAGCACCAATCACCAATGCCCCAAAAAAAGGACCTGCCAATGTTCCTAACCCTCCAACTAAGACATAAATAGGAACTAACAACGCTTCTTGTACAGAAAAAATAGAAGGATTTAAATAATTTGACCACAATGCAAACAAAGCACCGGCAATACCCGCAATGGCACCGGAATAAGAAAAATTAAGTACCTGAAATTTACGGATATCATAACCGAGCAATTCAGTTTTTTGTGCATCAATACGGATACAATCAATAATCCGACCAAAGTAACTGCTCATTAACCAACGGGTAACAAAATAAATAATGGCAGAGATAATAACTACAACTGCAAATATGCCATTAGGTGTCAGTGTTTCAGCATTTGGACCAATACCTAAAATAACACTGGGAATATTCGAGAAGCCATTATCACCGCCAATTACAGCTTCACCTATTGTTATCTTAAAGGTTTGAGTGAGTGCCCATAGTAACAGTGTAAAAGTATAAGAGAGAATTGTACTTTGTAATTCACCCATTCTGGCATAGAAGATAATATAGCCTAATGCAGCAGCTACTAACGCACCAAACAGTGCACCAATTGGTAACGCCCAAAATAACGTCATCCCTATCGCGGTAGCCATATTAATAGCAACAACACTACCTGCATAACCACCCAAACCGTAAAAAGCAGTTTGTGCAAGACTCAGAAAACCGCCACGTCCCCATATCACATCAAGACTTAAACCAAGCAAACCAAAAATAACCCATGAGGTTGCAACAAAAGCAAGATAGGGCTCTAAGCCACTAGAAATCACTAGCGCCACTAACGTTGCAATCACAGGAAATACCAAACCTGCAGAATAATATAATTTCTCAAACATCTAATTATGCGCCTCTATAATTTCCGACGCCATTTTGACGAAATACCCATCGGATACAGCCAAAGCAGCAATGCTGTCATTAAGAAAAAGAAAACATCACCAAAAACTGCAGTCAAAAAACTTGCTGTTATTGATGAGACTCCACCTAATTCAAGTGCTGTCACTGCACTACCCGTGAGTGCGACTGGCCCGGCGACCACGACGGTAAGAAAGCCTTTTACCGCAAAAAAAAGCCCCATGGATGGTGTAGCAGGAATAATCGGTAATAAAATTGCGCCAGCAAAACCGGCGAGACCACAGCCAATCGCAAAGGTAAGCGTATTAACCTTTGAAGACTCGATACCAATGGCTTGAGCCATTTTAGGGTCTAAAATCGAAGCTCGCGCCTTCATACCATAAACAGTTTTCGTCATTAAAAAATACACAAAAGCCAACATGAGACCCGCAACAACAATCATAACCAAAGGATAAACGGCAAGGCTATATTGACCAATAGAGATATTATCTTGAGGCATACCTATACCTGGAGATACCGTACCAAACAACAACACAGCACTTTGATTAAACACCATACCCAAGCCCCAAGTAGCAAGCATAGTGTCAAATAGTCGGCCATAGAGTTTTCGTATAATTAAACACTCAACAATCGCACCAATAAACATAGTCACAACAACCGCAACTACAATTGCCAATGGATAGGGGATACCAAGTTGAGTGGCCGTTAGTGCAGAATAGGCTCCCACCATCAAAAACTCACCATGCGCAAGATTGATAACACCCATTAAGCCATAGACAATAGCTAAACCTATGGTAGCAATGAGTAAAATAGATGCGCTGGATAGTGACGACAATAAAACTGTGACTAAATAATCAAATTCCATACTATTCTCCAAAAAATGCGCTCATCCGTGAGCACGCCCAAGTTACTTATTTTTACTTTTTAGTGAATGATTTATTTATCTTCAGGAGTAAAGTGAGCAACTGTTTTGGGGCTAGCAATTAAAGCGCACTTTGCATTTTCGTAGGTGGGTGCAGAATTTTCAAACGTACGTAAGACTTTAAATCCGTGGTTACTGTCGCCCTCTGCAATATAGATATTTTGACGAAGATGATGGGAGCCTGGCTCCAAAGTCACTTTGCCATTAGGCGCATCAAAAGAGATGCCGCTTTCAAGCGCAGCAATCACTGCTTCAGCATCTGTTGTACCCGCTTTATTTGCAGCGGCAGCCCATAGGTGAACAGCATTCCAAGTATCTACTGCACCCGCAACAATCGGTGTACCATTACCATATTTCTTTTCCCACATTTTTTTAAATTTAGCATTTGCCGCATTATCAGCCGAAGGGAAATACCCCATACTGGAGATCAAACCTTTTCCAGCCTCTGGAGAGACGACAACCTGTTGATTACCTAATCCATAGTTGGTAGATACCAAACCGATAGATTTTTTTAAACCCGCAGCAGCAAACTGCTCAAGAAAACCCGTTTGGTTAGCGCCAACAGGTAATGCAACAACCACATCAGGCTTAGCTGCCTGAATCTTTTGAATGGTCGGCGCATAATCCGTCACTGAAAGTGCCAAGTAGTCTTCCCCTACTACTGTAACGCCATTTTGTTTCGCATATTCATTAATCCAATGGCCTGATATTGTGCCAAAATTATAATCTGGCGCCATGATATAAATTCTTTTACCGTACCGTTGAACCGCCCACTTAATCAGTACCGATAATTGTTGCGATGCCGATGATCCCGTTACAAAGGTCTGCTTATCAAAAGCCCCTCCCTCATAAAGAGAAGAATAAAAGTAAGGAATATTGGCTTTACGAAAAATAGGCCGTATCGCTTCACGGGAAGAACTTGTCAAACCTGCAAACATCGCTGAAATACGATCACGAAGCACAGAAGTATTAGAATACTGAGTATATTTGCTTAATTCTGATTGTGCATCATAGCTAACGACTTCAATCGGTTCACCTAAAACACCACCATTGGTATTGATACTTTCAACGGCAAGGTTAAGTGCATTGTTTTGCTGGATACCATAAATATTTAACCCCCCTGTCAGATCAAAGATAGCGCCAATTTTTGTTTTGGCAAGAGTTGGATTAGCAAAAAACACAACTATAAAAGTCATGAGACCAATCATTAGATAATTTTTCATTGTAGACACTCCCATTTGAAATTATTAAAGCAGACTAAACAGCCGTAGCATAGGTTCAAATGTGAGAAGGAAGGAAAATTTGGCACAAAGAGACACAACAAAACGAAAGTTTAGCTGCGTTGCTTATTTATTGTTAGTGCGCACCGTTGCGAGACCTGTAATTTATAAAACATCAAGTTAGTCAAGTCAACCTCTTGCCTTACCCTAACTTAATACAATCAAGCGCTTAACGCATTCCGATAAAGATGGAAATATCAGTTACCGTAACTCATCAAACGCTGATAACGCTTTTCCAATAGCTCATCAAGCGGCACCGCCTGTAGAGTATCGACCTGAGCAATTAAACGCTCTTGCAGGTTAGCAGCCATGCCGTCAATATCACGGTGAGCACCACCGAGGGGCTCAGGAATAGTTTCATCAACAATACCCAGCTCTTCAAGAACCGTAGACGTAACGCCCATCGCTTCTGCTGCCAGTGGTGCTTTCTCAACGGTTTTCCAGATGATGTTGGCGCAGCCTTCGGGCGAGATGACAAAATAAGTGGAATACTGCAACATATTGAGTTGATCACCCACACCAATCGCCAGTGCGCCACCGGAAGAGCCTTCACCGATCACCGTACAAATAATGGGCGTACGCAAGCGCGACATCACTGCCAAATTCTGTGCAATCGCTTCACTGATACCACGCTCCTCACTGTCAATACCCGGATAAGCCCCTGGTGTATCAATCAATGTCAAGATCGGCATTTTAAAACGTTCCGCCATCTCCATGAGTCGTAGCGCTTTACGGTAGCCTTCCGGTTTTGGCATACCAAAGTTACGCATGACTTTTTCATTGACGCTCCGGCCTTTTTCTTCGCCAATCACCATCACTGGCTTGCCATCCAAGCGGGCAACACCACCAAAAATCGCATGATCATCACCAAAATGACGATCACCGTGCAGTTCATCCCAATCGGTAAAGATGCGACTAATATAGTCAGTGGAATATGGACGTTGCGGATGACGCGCCACCTTAACCACATCCCAAGCACTGAGATTGGCGTAGATGCTCTCTGTCAGCTTGGTGCTTTTTTCTCTTAAACGGCCGATTTCTTCGGTAATATTGAGATCGTTGTCATTGCCAACGAGTTGGAGTTCTTCGATTTTGCCTTCTAATTCTGCAATGGGCTGTTCAAAATCGAGGTAATTTGGATTCATGTCGGGGAAAACGCCTGTTTTATTTATGTACGGTATTTCTTGTAGGGGGCACTGAAACAGGTTGACAATGGCAACGCAGACAGTTTTTCAGGCCCTCCGTGTCTAGAGGGCGTAAGATACGCTAATCAACACCATCACTCAAGGGGTATACTGCGGTTTGCTGGTATCCTGTGTGCAGAGTGACCCAACCTGACCACTGTCGATCCAATTCAGGGTCACCGCTATCCATTAATAAGGGCCTATTGTCGAGCTCAGCCAACTTGTCGGGGGTTATCAATACCTGTACATTATCTTTACCCACCCGAGACAACACTGTTGGGCTAAGCTGCTGGTTACCGCGACCAATAATATGGCCTTGTCCACCAATGGCGGTCAGTAATAACACCGCACGGTGATGTGGATACTGGGCTAATAACTGCTCCAATGCCCGTGCTGTCAGATCACTCCCTATCAGTTCACGTCCCAGTAATACATCAATACCCAGCAGAGTATTAGGCAGATCGAGTTCATCCATGACGGCTTGTACAGTAGTGCCACAGCCCACCAGGTATAAGCCGTCTTCTTCCATATTATCGACAACACTGGCCGCAATCTCTGCCTGCATTTCCTGTTCATCCTGACGTCCGCTATTTTTCACCTGCTGTACGTAGCGGTTATCATTGGGGGTTTTCAACTCACCGTAATAACGTGAATTTAATTTGCCCGCACGCAGGGCGTCTTCATCAATATCACGCACTTCTTGCATAGCGATAGATACCGCCTCTTGAGCCAACAATATATCTAGCACGCGGGTTGCCGCCTGTGGCGATACGGTATACACACCAGAATGCATTTTTACGCCGGCAGGGATACCCATCACCAATTGTTGTAAGGTATCGGTTTGCTTTAGTGCGTTAAAAATATTGCGCGCGGTACCATCACCACCCACAAACAATAATAAATCAATCCCCTCGGCAACTAACTGCGTAGCCAGTCTTTCAGTATCTTCTGCAGTGGTTTTTTCCTGTGGCAATTGACCCACGATTTGATAATGAAAACCGCAAGTATTCAGTAAGTCCTCTCCCATCATTGCTGGGGCAGTAATCCATTCAATATCCGTTGGTTTTTGTAAGCATTGCAACGCAATTTTGGCACGCGCCTGTGACAAGCATTGCCCCCCCTGAGCTAAAAGATCATTAGTATTGAGACCATCACTGCCTTTCATTGCCATGGCACCACCAATACCCGCACAAGGGTTAATTAAAAAACCAATACGCATTACTGTAACTCCAACAACACGTTTAGCCACTCGTTTACAGCAGGTGGGGTTTCAGGCATAAGATAATAGGGTAATTCACGGCGCACAGGATATTGCTTACGCAAAACATCAAAATGTTGGCCTAGATTAACGGGGGTCGGGCACTGACGCAAACGTGTATCGTCATTCATCACGGGGTAAACCGCAAGAAGAATCGCATTTAATATGTCATCATCTGACAGACTGTCGCCATAGTTTACATTCAACATTTGTTGTTGCTGTGATCCTATATTCAACACAACAGACTCTACCGCTAAAAACTCGCAGAGTTTTTTATACACCATATGCGTACCATTTTCTTTGCCTTCCAGACTGTAACCGGCAATATGGGGTGTGGCGATATCCACTAATTGCAATAACGCTTCAGAAATATTCGGTTCATTTTCCCAAACATCCAGCGCCACAGAAAAATTTTTATTGCTTTTTATGCGTGATAACAACGCTTGATTATCTATCACCGCACCGCGCCCAACACTAATCAATAAACTATTTTCGCGAAGAGTATTTAATGCAACTTCATCAATCATATGGTGAGTTGGGAAAGAGCCTGTGTGCGTCAATGGTGCGTTAGAAATAATAATATCGGATTGTAATACGTTTTCGAATGTAGTTAGGTCGGGAATATCATCCGCAGACAAAAATGGATCGTAACACACACAATCAACACCCAAAGCGTTTAAACAACGGTACACACGACGACCAATACTACCACAGGCAATAATGCCAATACGTTGCTGCATCCACCGGGGGCGCAATTGAGCCATCACACTTAACACATACTGTAACACAGCATTGGCATTACATCCCGGCGCATTCGTCCATGCAATACCCTGTTTCTCCAAATATGTGGTATCAAGATGATCTTTGCCAATGGTACACGTCCCCACAAACTTAACCGGCGAGCCCTCTAACAATTGCATATCCACTGTTAATGTGGAACGCGTAATCAGCACATCCGTATTTTTTATACGCTCAGACGTCACCTCACGGTAATCGTAAGTGTCTACAGTGCCTAGCGGTGAAAATAATTCTTGCGCTAACGGAATTTGTTGGTCGACAAGGATATTGGTCATTTATCCAAGAAACCGTTGATAACAAGGATTATTGGTTTCTTCAGTAAATTGATAATCCAGCTTATGCAAATGCTGCATAAGCTCTTCATTATCTTCTTGTGGCACTTCGATACCCGCTAGCACATTTCCAATCGCTGCTCCCTGATTACGATAATGAAAAAGGCTTATGTTCCACTTGGAACCTAATGTCTCCAGAAAATTTAATAATGCACCAGGGTATTCCGGAAAATCAAAACGGAATAAACGTTCATGCAAATCTTCACCGGGTTTACCACCGACCATATAACGCACATGCAACTTTGCCAACTCATTGTCTGACAAATCCACAAACTGGTAATTGGCTTCCGTTAAATGTTGGGTAAATTCGGCCAGTTCCTCGTCACCATTACGCAGGCCAATGCCGACAAAAATTTCTGCCGTCGCACCTTTAGCGTAACGATAATTAAATTCGGTAATCGGTCGCCCTTCCAAATCTTTGCAGAACGTTTTAAAACTGCCCTTTTCTTCCGGAATAGTGACTGCCAGCAATGCCTCATTTTTTTGACCCAATGCGGTACGCTCCGCGACATAACGCAGAGTATTAAAATTCAAATTGGCGCCTGATAATATCGCGGCTAACTGCAATCCCGATTGTTGATTTTGTTCACACCACTTTTTGATACCTGCCAGTGATAGCGCTCCAGAAGGCTCGGAAATCGCACGCATAGACACAAAGATATCCTGCATAGCCGCACAAATGGCGTCACTGGATACCGTCACGACCTCATCGCAACATTGCTGTGCAACACGAAAGGTTTCACGACCAATACGTTTAACGGCAACACCATCCGCAAAACTGCCCACATAATCCAAATCAACCGGCTCACCTGCTTTCATCGCAGCATTCAAACAAGCACTATCCTCAGCTTCAACACCAATGACTTTAATGCCGGGTTTTACTGTTTTGATATACGCCGCCATACCGGCTAATAAACCTCCACCACCCACAGGAACAAATACGGCATCCAGATGTGGTAACTGCTCTAACAGTTCACGGGCAACCGTACCCTGACCAATAATGACTTGCTCATCATCAAAAGGCGGTACAAACATCGCGTCTTCTTGTTGTGCCAATTCCAATGCATAGGCATTAGCCGCATCAAAATTATTGCCGTAAATAATGACTTTGCCACCGAATCCTTTAACCGCATCGATTTTAATTTGCGGGGTCGTATTCGGCATCACAATACGCGCATGATGCCCCAGATGCGTAGCGCTATAAGCCAAGCCCTGGGCATGATTACCAGCCGAGGCAGTAATAACCTGCGAACCTTTAGGTAGGGTTTGCAACTTTTTATAGGCGCCGCGTAATTTAAACGAATAGACAGGCTGTTGATCTTCACGCTTCAACCACACATCACATTGGTACTTGGCTTCAACATTTTTGACACGAGTCACATCCGTCAAGATGAAAAGATCATCCATCTTGGCTTTTTTGATCGCCTTAGTATATTGCTGTGCTGTCAGGCCTTTGGAATCACCTTTTCTACCCAGCTTTTTCAGTAATGCTTGTATCATACCTATCTCTTTTCTGCCTGTACTTCGTACTTGTACATCACCGCTCGAACAACATGGATATTGTAAATGTCATGTTTTTAGGAGCAAAAAATGCCCCAGCATCCCTTATCTACATGGACGTAGTGTATGCTGACTTTGCAGGAGCAAAAGCCAGTAACGCCCGCGGCATACCGTACATCCTGTACATAAAAAAACCCCCGAGCCTTTTAGCGCGGGGGTTTGTCAGTGTATTTACCGTCTGTGCACTAACTTACCCCGCGACGATAATCATCGCCGCGGTAATAATAATCTCTTGAGTGCCAGTTAACGGTTTCATAGCCGATATTGTAGTGCTTTATGGCAAGTGATGCAAAAAACAGCGAGTTTATGAGCTTAAGGGGAAATTTTTAGGGTTCTCAATGATATTTTCACTCAGATCGACATCAAGATCTGGCCAATAGAAATGCCCTGGTGAAGGCTCTTCTACGCGATGAATCGCATTTTCAGGTTGCCACTTAAACCAAGGAAAGTGCTCATAAGGCATAAATAATTCCTTGCATTGTGAGGATAGTAACCACACACCATGTTGAGAAATATGTGTGATCTCAACTTCCGAAGTATTTTTGCCATGCACTAACGAGTTCATGACGATGCTCCTCAACCAGTTTTTGTATATCGTTAATCTGTTGGTCAGTATAACAGTAGTTTTTTGCTAACTCTATTTCTGGCTCCAACCAAAATTTGGCCTCTCCGTCCCCTGAAATTACATGTATATGCATTCTTTTTTCTTCTTTGGAGAAAAAGAAAAAACGGTAGCCATTATGGCGCAATACGGTAGGGCTCATAGTAAATCCTTTTACCTTGTTTAAACTTCAGTGTAATTATGACTGACTTAACTTCTTCAAAGCAAACACATGTGACCCTGTGTAAACCGCGCTAACCACAAGACCTGGAAGGATGGTCCATAGTACGTGAGGGGTTCCCGCGAGGATATTAATCCCTGCCGAGGTGATAATTAATATGCTCATTGCAACAAAACACACCCAAACGCTGCGTAAGGGTGTGCCGGATAATTTCACAAATAACCATTCTACCACAGCCGCCAATACTAGTGTGATAACAAAACTGTAAGAACCCTGAGTAAACGCTGCCTTACTGGCCGTTAACCAATCACTATCGGAGGGGATTACCCACGGGCTATTAATCAATAGCGCCCATGCACCGTAAAACACAAAACCGGTAACAGGGGGAACCCATAACCTAACCGCTTTACTGTTTAATACTCTCATCATCAATCATGTGCAATACATGTTACTAAGGTGCAAGACGATCTACGTGCCACTGACCATCATCCATCAAACGATAACGAAAACGGTCGTGTAAACGATACTGACCGCCCTGCCAAAATTCTATCTCAGACGGCGTAACACAATAGCCACCCCAGAACTCCGGCAATGGAATTGTCTGATCAGAATATTTCTCCTTATAGTCTTCATACTTTTCAAATAAATAATCACGCGAAGGAATCACTTGACTCTGTGTCGATGCCCAAGCACCCAATTGGCTGTCTTGGGGACGAGATGCAAAGTATTCTTCAACCACACCTCTGGCCAATGGTGTTGCAACTCCATTCACTTTAACTTGACGCTCCAAGGGATACCAAGGGAAATGAAGACTAACCTGATCGTTGATTTTAATGTCATTCGCTTTATCACTCGATGTATTCGTAAAGAAGACAAAACCTTGTTGATCAAATTGTTTTAATAATACGATACGCTGTGTAGGCTGACATTTTTCATTAACCGTTGCCAGCACCATTGCGGTAGGTTCAGGGAGTTTGGCATCCAGCGCCTGTTGCAGCCAAAGTTCAAATTGCTCTACCGGCTCCTGCTTTAGCTGATCACGACGTAAACCACCTTGCAGGTATTCACGGCGCATATCATGTAATTTCATCGCTATTTACCATTATAATGAGAACTAAGTACACAAGTTATTGTCTAGAACGTTGTAACTCTATTAAGCCGATAATATACCATGAAAAAATACAGCTTTTTATTAATCGCATTAATTGCTATTGGTGCCGTACTGACCTATTTTACTACCCAACAGAATCTACAGGTGGATGAAGACGTCTATATTGACACCACCGACTCTGTGCGCAACTTAGAAAGTACTGGATAACGCTCTCACACTCACACTCTATAAAATTCGTTATCAAAATCAAGGCACCTATGCGGAGTTAGAAGAAATAGCAACCTCGCTGTCAGAAGAGTTTGATAATCTACGCTTCGAAGCTCTCTTTGAAGAAATTGAAGAAAGTGCCGAACTTGATCAAGCAACGGTTGGTTGCGAAAAAGTGCTGACTGCCAAACAACGGAATATTGAACCCTTTATTGAGCATCATCGAACCTTGCGTGAGTCTTACCAACGCATTGTTGAATACGGACAATCCGGATCAGAATTATTTACTGCCACTAAAGACCTTGCGATCGAACAATGGATAGCAGACATTAACACCGATTTTTTTCGTTTTCTGCAGGATAACAGCCCTGAAAACAAGCAGCGCCTAAATGATAATATTGGCAAGATCGACAAGGCAGTGAATATACTCAATGAAGATCAACAGACCATCGTATACGACTATATTCTGTCGCTATCACAAGTCATTCTTGAAACGGAAGAAACACATAAATACTTTTTACAAGCGATTAACCAAGACACGATTGCCACTCTGGATTCATTAGAACTGGCCTAAGTCAATTTCCACAACCAAAAGATTTCCACCTCAAAACAACTCACAGGTTATTTAATCATCTACGGTCTAGTATTGTTAGTGGTTATTCTAATATTTGCCTATCAGCTACGTAAACAGTATTTGGGTCTAGAGCAGGAAGTCGCTGACCGAACGGCTGATATTCAACAGGCTTATACAAAATTACAGGAATCTCAGGAGCAGTTAATACAATCTGAAAAGATGGCGTCGCTCGGTGAGATGGTTGCTGGTGTTGCGCATGAAATAAAGACCCCTTTGGGTTATGTCAATAGTAACGTCAGCACTATTCAACTCAACTTGAACGATATCAGTGAAGTGCTGTGTGGTGTTAATGCCATTTACCAAGAAGCGAAAAACCCTGAAAAAGATAACCGTAAAATTTCTACCTTGTTATCTAAAACACTGAAAATGTATCATCAGGTACAGGCCGAGGAAGTATTTGATGAAAGCCAACAATTATTGGATGACAGCAACCATGGTCTGTCTGAAAGATCCAAACTGGTTATCAGTTTAAAAGATTTTGCACGGTTAGATCGTCAAGCTAACGATGAGGTTGATATTCATAGCTGTATTGAAAATTCGTTAAAAATTGCCACTGGCCCTATTAAAGACAACAATATCGTTATTATTCGCCAGTTTTCCAAACTACCCGCTATTGTTTGCATGCCATCAAAACTGAACCAACTGTTTCTGAATATTATTACCAACGCCGCTTATGCTATGCGTGCCGATGGTGGTGAGCTAAAGATTAAAACTCAGTTTATTGATAATGCAATCGCCATTGCCTTTACTGACGAAGGGATGGGAATAGATGAAGAGACATCACAAAAGATGTTTGACCCATTCTTTACATCAAAGCCTATTGGTGAGGGTACAGGGCTGGGCATGTCGATTGCATATAACATCGTCCAGACACATAATGGAAAAATTCAGGTTAAATCCAAACTTGGCGAAGGCACAACCATCGCCATCAAGCTGCCATTAACGCAGGCAGGAGCTGCATAGTATGAGTAAAAGGTCAGGACCTTATGTATAACATAGAAAAAAAATACAGTCTCTTATTTGTCGATGACGAAAAGCGTATTTTAACGGCACTTCGGTCAATTTTCCGTCGTGATTACAACGTATATATTGCAAATAGTGGTCAAGAAGCGCTGGATATTTTGGCACAAAATGACATTAACGTTATTGTTAGTGATCAACGTATGCCAGAAATGCTAGGCAACGAACTGCTGGCTGAAGTCCATAAACGTTATCCGAACACCATGCGTTTATTACTCACGGGGTTTATGGATACAGAAGCCATTATCAAAACAATCAATGAAAGCGAAATTTTTCGCTTTATTAATAAACCGTGGCGTAATGATGAAATACACGAAATTGTTGCTGAAGCGGCTCTGGCATCCGAATTTACGCTTAGCGAAGCAGCATCGCCAAAACCCAGCCCGTCTAGCGTCAGCAGCACGTCAGCCAGCACTGCGTCAACCATCGATAGTAGACCAGATCAAGGCATATTGATGATGGGCAATAGCCAAGAACTACGCAACCAAATTCGTCACTTATGCCGACAAAATGATATCAACGTCTATGGTACACAAAGTATTCCACAAGCCGTTGGCGTCGTTTCTGCCAGACCCGCCATTGGCGTTAGTATTATCGAACTGCCGACGAATATTAGTGAAGCACTACAGGCGATTAACTTGCTTAAGAAAAAACGCCCGGAGCTAATATCTATTATCTTAACGGATGAAACCGATGCAGATGTTGCCGTTGAGCTGATTAATTCAGGGCAAGTGTTTCGTTACCTGCAAAAACCGCTGGCGACAGAAAAATTGAGCAAAACCATTGAGCAGGCGTTTATCCGGCACAATGTGCTCAAAAACAATGAAGCTGCTCAAAAACGTTTTAAAGTCAGCGCCTCACAACGCTTGACTGCGGGCATCAAGGATCTGTTTTCATCATTTGGTTTATCACAAAAGCATGTATAAGATTATGAAATATCGTCAACTCAATAAAACGCTATTGAAAATGTTGTGGTTAGTGGGGTTTTCTGCAGCAGCACATGCTGTTGACCCTATTTATGAAGGGGGTTCGCCACGAGCGGCGATCAAAGGTTATGATACCGTTGCCTATTTCACAGAGGGCAAACCAGTTAAAGGGCGAGCAGAGTTTTCTACCACCTATATGGACGCCACTTGGCATTTTTCCTCAGAGCAAAACCTGCAATTGTTTATAACTAACCCAGAAAAATACGCACCACAATATGGCGGTTATTGTGCCTATGCCGTTTCCAGAAATACAACGGCGTCCATTAAACCAGACATTTTCAATATTCACGATGGCAAACTCTACCTTAATTATAATGCTGGCGTACAACGCCGCTGGCTAAAAAAAAATGCAGAAGAATATTACCAAGGCAGATACAAATTGGCCTGAAATACTCGAAGATAATTAATCACTTTTTGAGTATGCTACGAAGGCATCTTTTGCAAGGGGTACACATCATAGCGGGTTGATTTGCCATCAAATACCAACGCAGGGGTGGGTAAGTTCAGATCAGGATATTGCTGCCCCACACAAGGGGCTTTCCTTGGGCGTTTGACCACTACACGATAACGGGCTTTTTGTAAGGCCATTTGCAGTAGCAAGCCCGCATCACTATCTTCGCCCACAATGCGATGAAACGCTTTCATATTTTTTTTGACTTCCGCTGTACGACTACTTTCGGGAAACATGGGGTCAAGATAAATCACATCCGCAGGCTCAACCATTGCCTCAAGATAAGCAATACTGTTTTGTTGTACCAATTCGACCGACTTGAATAACTCACATAATTCTTCAGAGGCGGCTAACGCGCGCTCAAACCCATCTTTCAGTAAATGATAGACAACCGGAGAACGCTCCACCCAGATCATGGCACACCCCAAAGACGCCAACACAAAACCATCTTGCCCCAAACCCGCAGTGACATCGAGAACTTTAGGCCGAAAACGTCCTTTAAGACCAACCGCCTTGGCAATCATCTGGCCTTTGCCACCACCATACTGGCGGCGGTGATCATTACTACCGCCCGCAAAATCAACCCGTACCGGACCCGGTGCTTTTTTACCCGTTGCTTGTAAAGACAGTCCATGATCATCCAGTAACAAAACAAAATGGCCTGACGGCAATATCTCAGGAGAATCAGTAATAATAGGAATAGACAGTAGTTGGGCGAGATGCTGGACAACATCGTCACCCGCTACAACAGAATAAAGACCCACACACGCAGAGGAAGACAAATCAGGCGAACATCAATCCAATAGTGTTACGTTGCTGATAAACCACACGCATATTGATAGGATCCTGATTCACAGCACCGGCCACCTTCACAAAACGCACCATCACCTCGGTGCCCACAGGTGGCATGGTTTGGCTGTCCAACTGTACAGACGCACCACCATCAGAAATATCTTGCGTAGACCCCACCATAGCCCCAATAGAAGGGTGCATGATTTCAACACGAATATTCGCCGCTTTACGTTCATAAAGTCGTCTTTCTGTTACGTGCATATGTTTGGGGTCGCTAGAGATACCAGTAATGAATGTCATAATAAATTATTAATTAGTTAACACTGTTATTATTAATTTAGGCAATAATGCGTCGTAAAGCAACTATAAATGATTTAAAAACTTAATCCCAAACGCTGTCCAACCAGTTCATAGGATTCGACAACATTGCCCAAGCCCTGACGGAAGCGGTCTTTATCGAGTTTTTCGCGTGTGTCTTTGTCCCATAGGCGACAACCATCGGGTGAAAATTCATCCCCTAAAATCACTTCACCATGAAACAGACCAAATTCCAGTTTGGAGTCTACTAACAATATATTGCCCTCTAAAAATAGCTCTTTTAATACGTCGTTAACCTTGAACGTCAGCGCTTTCATTGCGGCTAATTGTTCTTTGGTCGCCCAGCCGAAGGTTTCAATATGGGAGGTATTGATCATCGGATCGCCGAGGTCGTCATTCTTCAAAAAAAACTCAAGGGTGGGGGGGGTCAGGTCAATGCCCTCTTCCACTCCCAGACGACGACAAATCGAGCCTGCCGCAATATTACGCACCACACACTCGACCGGGATCATGTCCATTCGTTTCACCAGACACTCGTCATCTGACAGTAACTTCTCAAAATGGGTAGGGATACCCGCCGCTTCCAGCTTTTCCATGATAAAGGCATTGAATTTATTATTGACCATGCCTTTACGATCCAGCTGTTCAACTTTTTTACCATCAAATGCCGAAGTATCGTTACGAAAGTGAAGCACCAGTAAATCTTTATCATCGATGGTATACACTGATTTTGCCTTACCAGCGTAAAGCTCTTCACGTTTTTGCATAATTATTTCCTGTTACTCTATAAGTTTATCCAGTCAAAACCTTCGTCTTGACAGGCATAAATCACTTGATTAATCGACTCTTGTATATGCGCAAAAGCCTGCTGTGCCAGATCCAATGTATTGTTCTGGCGGCTAATATGTGCCACCACCAGGCACTGCAAACGGTTCTGGTCCACGGTTTCCAAAAAACCCGCAGCTTGCTGGTTACTTAAATGACCCCATCCTCCGGCTACCCGTTGTTTTAACGACCGCGGGTAAGCGCCTGATGACAACATCGCAGGGTCGTGGTTGGCTTCCAGAATCAGGGCATCACACGATTGATAATGTGTTGCCACATGTGGACTCACATTGCCCAGATCAGTTAACAAGCCCAGACGTTTTTCATCGGCTTCAATGATGTATTGTGCAGGTTCACTGGCATCGTGCGGAACCGCAATTGGCTGTATTTTCAGTGCCTTGATGGTAAATGCTTCGTATTGATGAATAACAGACACATCATCTATTTGCCCAATATCCTTGCTGCGCAAGGTACCCGCAGTAATATGTAGCGGCAAATTATATTTTCTGACCAAAGGGCCAACACCCTTGATATGGTCGCCGTGCTCGTGAGTCACCAGCACAGCATCTAACTGCTCAGGTGATACGCCAAGGCGCGATAAACGTTTTTCCGCTTCTTTGATGGTAAAACCACAATCAATGAGTAATAAGGTGTTATGACCACGAACCAGAGTGCCATTGCCTTTACTACCACTACCTAACGAAGAAAACCCTAACACTTAAAATAAACGCTGCTTGATATTATCCAATAATACTTTAGCCTTGGCCGGTTTTAATGGACGACCATAAGCATCTCTGACATAAATAGATTGCTTGCCATCCACCGTGCGCTGAACCAGTAAAAAACCTGATCGACTACCGAGCTTATCTTGCCCGGACACTCTATTGGGAAACAAAGTGTTTACAGCCTCTTCATCGGGGAGGTTATCCAATAATTGCGCTAATGAATGTTTAGCGTCATTGTCTCTGCCCGTCTTTGCGGTCGCGATATTACCCAAAAAACCCACCAATCTTTTGGTCAGCGGTTTTTTCTCTTGTGTCGCTTTTTTAACTGTATTCTCGCGAAAATAAATCACCTGTTCAGCGGCACTGTCTTCAAAAACGGCAAAACCACTTTCTTCATCCGATAAGGCATTGAGCACACTGGCATAGCTGCGCCCAGCGTCCATGGCTATTTCAATAATAGGTTCACCCGCGACTGTACTGGCGACGGCTTTTGCCGGAAATGAAATGCTACTGGCAATGATGGAATCCCCCTGTTTTCTCTGTGACGAAATACTGCGCGCAATATCTTTTAACATCCAGTTTTTATGATTGGTATCTTCCGGGATTGACGGCCATTGGGTGCTGCGACGAATTACCGTTTGTAGATTGCCTTTTATATTGGTTGCATGAATCTCTGTTAAATCTGATTGTAAACCACCCTCAAGACGAATCTGATAGCGTACCGCTGTGCCAGGCTCGGCCGCTTCAATAATCCAACCGGTGTCTACGGTGGCATTAATCGGGTCTTTAGTAACGACCTGAATACGACGAGAGCGCAGATAAATTAACAGCTGCGACCAGGTTGATGCGGCATTCTTCGGAAGCACAACCCAAGATTGGTTGCCATAGCGTTGTACTCTAGGGTCAGCAATACGCTGACGACCTGACAAGGTCGGAGGTAACGGTTTTGCCAGTTCACCCGACGCCAAACGCCCATCGCCTTCTGGCACCTGATAAATTTGGCCTAGAGCCTCTTTATCAAGACCTTCTGGCACGGTTACAGGCGGTAAGGTTTGTGCCTGTAAATAATCATCATTGGCGGAGCAGGCAGTTAAGACTACCAATAGCAATACAATAAAAACGTTGATCATGATATTTATACTTATTTGACTAATGCAGACATAACATCCACCAAGGGTGGTTGATAAGCTTCAGATAATGGTGTTAGTGGCAAGCGAATACCCTCATTGATCAATCCCATCTGCGCTAAGGCCCATTTTACTGGGATAGGATTGGATTCGGTGAACAAGGATTCATGCAAAGGTAACAAGCGTGCCTGTAATGCCTCTACCGCCTCGCGTTGCTCTGACAAGGCCAAGGTGCATAGCTCTGACATCAAATCTGGTACTACGTTCGCCGTCACGGAAATATTGCCTTTTGCTCCACGCAGCATAAGCTCATAGGCCGTTAGGTCATCTCCCGAGTAGACCACAAACCCCTCCGGTGCAGCTTGAATCAATGCTTCACCCCGTACCATATCACCGGTCGCGTCTTTAATACCGACAATCTGGTGATGGTTCGCGAGACGCAACACCGTCTCATTGGTCATATCGGTAATGGTACGACCCGGCACGTTATAAAGAATTTGTGGTATATCAACTGAGTCAGCAATATGTGAGAAGTGGCGATATAGCCCTTCTTGTGTTGGTTTATTGTAATAAGGTACTACTAACAAACAGGCATCTACACCGATTGACTTGGCAGACTGTGTCAATTCTACTGCCTCGCTGGTTGAGTTAGCGCCGGTACCGGCGATCACAGGCACACGGCCTGCGACTTGATCGACCACGGCCTGTACAACCTGCAAGTGTTCATCAACATTGAGGGTTGCTGACTCGCCCGTGGTACCCATCGCCACAATGCCGTGCGTTCCCTTTTCGATATGGAACTCTACCAGCTTCTTCAAAGCATCCCAATCCAGCTGATTATCCGCTGTCATCGGGGTGACTAACGCCACCAAACTGCCTTGAATAGAAATACTCATTACCCTAACTCCGAAAAATAAAAATCAAGGGCGTTATGTTACTGAGGCAGCGCGGTAGATACAAGGGGATTCACTGGCATTATTGCCTGAGCCTCTATAAAATGCGCTGCTTGTTCTCCTAACCTTTTACAACACCCATTATCTATGAATATTCGTGAGTTATTGAGCCAACGTGTTGCCGATGCCATGCGCGCGGCTGGTCTACCCGATGAATGCCAACCCCATGTCGCCGCCAGTAAAAAAGCCGGTTTTGGCGACTACCAAGCTAACGGCGCAATGGCTGCTGCCAAACTGATTAAATCTAACCCTCGCGAGGTTGCTCAACGTATTGTTGACCATCTGGATATTGATGATATCGTCTCTCACATAGAGATTGCCGGGCCCGGCTTTATCAATCTGACATTAAAGCCACAGTGGTTGGCACAAGAACTAATCACCGCCAGCCACGATCAACGACTCGGCCTTGACTGCAAGCCGCAGACTATCGTGGTGGATTACTCCTCCCCTAACCTCGCCAAAGAAATGCATGTGGGCCATTTGCGCTCCACCATTATTGGTGACGCTCTGGTGCGAACGTTGGAGTTTTTAGGCCATACCGTGATTCGTCAAAACCATGTTGGCGACTGGGGAACACAATTCGGTATGTTAATCGCCGAACTGGAAGAGCAACTACAAGGTGGCGCATCGGCGTCGCTAGCACTAAAGGATTTGGAAAGTTTTTACCAAAGCGCCAAAAAACATTTTGACGAGTCAGAGGCCTTTGCCAATAAAGCACGGGATTATGTGGTCAAACTCCAATCCGGTGATAACGATGTACTAGCATTGTGGAAACAGTTTCGTGACGTCTCTCTGGAACATAGCCAGGATATTTATAACGCACTCAACGTCACTTTGACTGGCGAACACGTGTATGGGGAAAGTGCCTATAACGATGATCTGGCACCATTGGTTAACGAGCTACAACAACAAAACCTCGCGGTAGAAGATCAAGGTGCGCAAGTGGTGTTTTTACCCGAAATGGCGGATAAAGATGGCAACCCCGGCCCGGTAATTATTCAAAAGCAAGGCGGCGGTTTTCTTTATGCAACTACCGATTTAGCGGCGCTACGTTATCGCAGCAACACGTTACATGCCGATCGCGTTTTATATTTTATTGATGCGCGCCAATCATTGCATATGCAGCAAGTCTTTACCGTGGCACGTAAAGCCAATTTTGTGAATGACGATATCAACCTTGAACATCATGCCTTTGGCACTATGATGGGCAATGACGGCAAACCCTTTAAAACGCGTAGTGGCGACACTGTAAAACTGGCAGAATTACTTGAGGAAGCCATTGAGCGCGCCGAAGCCGTGGTTGCAGAAAAAAATACCGAACTCAACCAGGAAGAACGCAAAAATGTTGCACGCAAAGTCGGTATAGGCGCAGTAAAATATGCCGACCTTAGCAAAACTCGCACCAATGATTATTTATTTAGTTGGGAGTCTATGCTGAGCTTTGAGGGCAATACCGCCCCCTATTTACAATATGCTTATACCCGTATACGAAGTATTTTTCGCAAGGCAGAGATTGATATCAATACCCTGCAAGCACATATTGATTTAAACGAAGACGCCGAAATTGCGCTAGCGATTAAAGCGCTACAATTTTCAGAAGTCGTGGAACAGGTGGTCAAAGACGCGTATCCACACCTACTGTGTACTTATCTCTATGATCTGGCGGGTTTATTTATGCGTTTTTATGAGCAGTGCCCGATGTTAAAAGACGGTATTGATACAGAGACTCGTAATAGTCGTTTACTCTTGTCTAAAACAATCGCAAAAACGCTCAACACCGGTCTTAACTTATTGGGTATTGAAACGATGGAACGCATGTAAGCCTGCTATCCCTCTGTGCTATTATGGCAACATCACTGATCAGATAATGACTCACTACTGATGCTGTTGTCATGATAGACACCCTGCAAAAAACTTTTCTGCTTCTCGCCCAATGGTATCATGTTCTCAGGTACATTATTCTGTTGTCATTACGTGTTAGCTTGTCGGCGTTGCTATTGGCGCTACTGATGGGTTTGCCATTAGCCACTCTACTGGCAACCTGCCACTTTCGCGGCAAAAAACTCATACGCATTGTTGTGGACACGACAATGGCACTGCCACCGGTGGTTGTTGGACTTATTGTTTATTTATTATTGTCACGTGCCGGGCCATTGGGTATTTGGTGACTACTGTATACACCAACTGCAATGATTATTGCTCAGGCGATACTGATTAATCCTATTGTGATTGCACTGGCTAGTCATGTCCTTGAACAACACTGGGATACATTGGGTGAACAACTACGGGCTTTAGGGATTCCCCGTTATCAGCGTTACTGGATTTTATTCGTCGAGGCACGTCTGGCGTTAATCACTGTTGTTCTGGCTGCATTTGGTCGCGCTATCGCAGAGATTGGTGCAGTTATGGTAGTTGGAGGCAATATTGAAGGAGAAACCCGCGTGATGACGACCGCTATCGCCATGGAAACTCAACAGGGCAATCTGTATATCGCTCTGGCTGTAGGTATGATATTGATTGTTGTCGCGTTGCTCGTTAATAGTCTTGCTCATCTCTTCAAAGGCAAAACATGCTAACACTGAACGACTGTCGGGTGACGCTCAGTAAGCGCTGCGTATTATCTATCAAGGAGTTATCCCTTGATACCCAAGGGATAACGATGATTGTAGGCAGCAATGGCTCGGGTAAAACATTATTACTAAAATTATTAGCCCGCTTACTGCCTCATAGTGGCACTCTAGAAAATCATCAACACTTGGACTTTCCACAAAAAACATGGGTCCCTCACTATCCCGTATTATTAGATCGGAGTGTTTATGACAATATTGCCCTACCGTTAACACATCAACAAGTGTCCGCTATTGATGACCGCGTTACAGCCGCACTTGCTTGGTCAAACATTTAAGCGCTGGCACAACAACGCGCGTCAACACTGTCTACCGGACAACAGCAACTCGTTGCTTTAGCACGCGCGTGGGCATTATCTCCCACACTGTTGTTATTGGATGAACCTTGCGCTAATCTTGACCCACAACGACAACAACAAGTAGAAACGTTGATTGGTGCGATGAGCAAAAACGGCTGTAAAGTTGTGATGAGCACACATCAGTTACATCAGGCAAAACGTATTGGCAGTGATATTATTTTTATGTCACAAGGTCAGGCGTTATCACATATACCCGTGACAACATTTTTTGATCAAGAAAAATGCCAGGTTCAGACCGGACATGACATTGCCGAGGCCATTCATGATTTTATCTGTTACCACTAAACAAGGCGGATATTGGTTAATCAGTGTTGTCATTTTACACTTTCTCAGTGCATGCAGTGATCAGTCAATGCGTCTCGGGGCAACCAGTACGCTGGAAGATTCCGGTCTCTTGCAAGAGATAGTCAACGCATTCAATAACGCGCATAACATGCAACTGAAACCTGTGGTTGCTGGTAGTGGCCAATTATTTACTCTCATTCGGCGCGGAGAGATTGATGTTGCGATTAGTCACGAACCTGACGGTGAAAAACAGTTATTAAACGCAGGCTTAATCCAACAGCGCATTCCATTATTTTATAACCATTTTGTTATTATCGGCCCTAAAACCGACCCGGCCAATATCGCGACGTTATCGCAAGCCAGAATGGCGCTGCAACAAATCCAACAAAAAAAACAGCTTTTTATCTCTCGCGGAGACCAAAGCGGAACTCATAAAATGGAACTTTCATTGAGCGACCACTCACATAATGATTTCATTATTGAAACCGGTAGTGGTATGGGAGCCACATTGGCTGTTACTCTTAACCGCAACGCCTATAACTTAAGCGATAAAGCCAATTGGCTTCATTTTGGCAACAAACAACAACACACTATTTTATGGGAAGATCCGGAAACACTATTTAATCCTTATAATGTATTAACAATTGATTCAGACAATCCATTAGCCAAACGATTTCAACAATGGCTACTGACAAAAAAATTCCGTTCACTGGTTGCAAGCTACGAACTTCAAGGGCAAACTGTGTTTTACAATAACCATTCATCTCATACAGTGACAGCACCATGACAAACACCGCATTGAACATTGCCGTTTTAACCGTATCTGATACACGTACACGGGATAACGATACCTCTGGAGATATACTCGCGACTTGTGCAGAAAGTGCCAACCATCAGATTGTTGATCGCAAGATCGTTAACGATGATATTTATCAGATACGTGCAGTGGTTTCTCAGTGGATTAGCAATAGTGCGGTACAGGTTATCCTTATTACGGGCGGCACTGGGTTTTCGGGGCGTGACAGTACTCCAGAAGCTGTCACGCCACTTTTTGATACAACGATTGACGGTTTCGGTGAACTATTTCGCACGGTTTCCTATGACGAAATCGGCAGCTCAACGATAAAATCACGCTGCGTGGGTGGCTTGGCGAATAACACCTTAATTTTTTGTTTACCGGGTTCAAATAATGCCTGTGAAACTGGCTGGAATAAAATCATTAAAGAGCAACTGGATAGTACTCACCAGCCTTGCAATTTCGTCAAACTCATATGCTAAGCATTGAAGACGCACAAGACTATTTTTTGCAATTCGCGGAAAAATACGCGCTGCAACACACAGAAACAATACCTATTGCACAATCCTTAGGCCGTATTCTGGCTACGGATATTGTCGCCAGCATTCATGTGCCACCCGCAGACAATAGTGCGATGGATGGCTATGCCATCGCCATTGCAGATTTACAACACCGGAAAGATTTTCCCGTTAGCCAAACCATCGCGGCAGGACACCCTCCAGCTCCATTATCATCTGGTACAGCGGCTCGAATTTTTACAGGGGCGGAAATTCCACCGGGGGCTGACACCGTGATTATGCAGGCACAGTGTGAGCTTAACGATGGAATCGTTACCTTGCCAACGGAGGTACGCAAAGGGAACAATATCCGCTTATGCGGACATGATATTCAGCAAGGTGAAACTATTTTACAGGCTGGACATCAGTTAAAACCCCAAGAGATCGGTTTATTAGCGTCGATCGGCATAGGAATGATTATGGTTTATCGCCCGCTGAAAGTTGCTATCTTATCCAGTGGTGATGAACTCCGTGAGCCTGGCGAACCATTGTCTGCCGGAAAAATTTATAATTCTAATCGCTATTTACTACAAGGCTTTTTAGCCCGTATGAATATCGAATGTATTGATCTTGGTGTGGTCGCAGACACATTGCCTGCGACTGAAGAAGCCCTGCAATCAGCAACAGAAGCAGACTGCATTATCACCACAGGCGGGGTCTCGGTGGGCGATGAAGATCATATCAAAACAGCTATTAACCGTATGGGTTCTCTAGAATTATGGCGTGTTGCCATTAAACCCGGCAAACCTATTGCGCTGGGACACATCCATCATGCGACCCAAACAGTGCCTGTGATCGGTTTACCCGGTAACCCCGCCTCAGTGTTTATTACTTTTTTACTATTTGCCAAAGTCTTTCTAGATAGATTACAACATGTGTCCTATCAGGCTCCTATCGGTTATTCAATGCCTGCCGATTTTTCCAGTACAACAAACCCACAACGACAAGAATATTTGCGGGCAAGAATCAACGCACAGGGCAAAGTGGACATCCACCCTAATCAAAGCTCAGGGGTGTTATCATCAAGCTGTTGGGCTGAGGGACTGGCGGTCAAGCCGGCCGGACAAGACATAACGCCAGATACATTGGTGACGTATATTCCCTTTAACGAATTTTTTAATGATTAATGTTAACCGTTAAACAATTAACTATTTATCCAGTGAAATCGCTACGCGGATTTTCAGTTAACTCTGCGTTACTCACACAGACCGGCCTACAATATGACCGTTTTTGCATGATTATTGATAAACAGAATCGTTTTGTCACCCAACGAAAATTTTCAGACATGATATTAATTCACACGGTGATAAAAGATCGCTTGTTAATTTTGCACAAGCCCTCTGATATTAAGCTAGAGCCTCTTTCACTAGCGATTGATAAAACGCCTATTGGCCCTTCTTTTTTCGCAACGGTATGGAAAGATCGATGTGAGGTTCAAGATGAGGGCGAAGCAGCCAGCGAATGGCTACACCGAGCACTGCCGGATGCACAAGATTTACACCTAGTCAGAATGAAACCGAATACGCTGCGCCCACAGTCAAAACCTGAACTATTGGGTGAAACCACACACACTCTCTTCTCTGATGCTGCGCCATTGTTAATCGCAAACACACGTTCACTAGCTGCTCTCAACAATCACCTGCAAACACAGGCTATTGATGCAGTGACCATGGAAAGGTTTCGCCCCCATATTGTTATTGACGGTTTACAGGCCTTCGAAGAACATCAGGTGAAAAAGTTGCATCACGCCAACTATGATTTGACCTTATGTTACCCCTGCCAACGCTGTGTTATACCGACAATTGACTTGAACAGCGGCAAGCGCCACCCGCAACAACAACCGTTTTCACTGCTGGCAGACATTAACGCCATGCCGGATAACACCAAAGCACCCGCTTTCGGTGAAAATGCGATACTCACTCGTGGTGACGGTCAAACAATCGCTATTGGTGATAGGCTTAGCGTGCTATCTCAATCTTGACCCAGATAGCCTGTTGTTGATCACCCACATCTTGTGTTGAATATACTCGGCTGTTACCACCTAACGCCGGACGATACGATAGGGTCTGACTATCGCTTAAATGCTGCCATTGTGACAGTAACAATATCGTACGTGTCTCGACACTTTGCGTTAACCGTATGACACCCGACTGTTTTCCGGCCTCATTATCCAAGGTACTATGTTCACTAATCACCTTGGCACTTAAGTTGACTTTCTGGCCTTTTTTGCGCCGTGGTTTTACTAAAGTCGGCGTAATATATAAACCCGTTGGCACCTCAATCAGTTGACTATTCTGACTACTGGCGGCCTCTCCTTTTAATACCTGCTGATTAATGTCCAGTGGAATACCCAGCTTCAACCCTTCATCATCAATTTGGGTGGCATCCACAACCTGTAATTCGCCATCAATACTCGCGATGGTCACGGGTGTACGATCAGGAGCAACGGCAGTAGGATCAATAACCACTTCACCATTATCGGCGTAGTTTGCATTAGACACCGGAATCTTCACGATATTCTTCTCGCTGACCACCAGAGTTTGGCCGTTTTGCACCCGAAAACGCTGTAATTGATTAACGCTGTTTTTGGTGGAAAACGTCCGCACTCCCGTCTTGGCGGGATGCTCACCCCTGTAAACAGAAACCCATAGCTGGGTTTGCGCGAACACAGGATAAGCACCTAGGAGCACCAAAATTAACAATAATTTCATAGCGATAGATAACCACATAACACAAGTATAGACGCCTTAGGTTCTACCGCCATCACAGTGGCATTTCAAGGGCTTTCTCTACACTAATATGTAGGTCTATCTCACTTTATATCAGCGGATTTTTATGAAAATCAATACCAAAATGATTATCAGCGGTGCAACCTTATCATTTATGTCCGCTTTATTTGGCTGTATTTTTGTCGCCAAAATCGCAATACATCAAGGGCAATTATCCCTCGAAGAGGATGCCAAGCAATCGTTAGCCGCCATTCGTGATATCACCGCAACAGAAGTGACGAATTATCTGAACGGGATTCAAAATCAGGCCATTACCGTTGCTGAAAATCTGATGACCATTAAGGCTATGATCAAGTTTTCCACCCACTTTAATGATCATGCGAATACGGTCTCTGATGAAAAACTCACCGGTATAAAAGATGACCTAAAGACGTACTACAATGAGCAATTCTCCAGACAATTTCAAACGCTGAACAACGGCAAAAAAACCGCCTGTTGAGCCGTTATTACATAATCTGGATAAAGAATCTTTGGTGTTGCAATATGATTTTATTAGTAACAATCCGAATACTCTCGGCAACAAACACTTACTGGACAAAACAGAAGCAGCAACCGATTACATGGCTGCCCACCAAAAATATCACCCGTTTTTTCGCAATTTTGTTGAACGATTTGGCTATTACGACCTATTCTTAGTTGACCACCAGACAGGCGATATTATTTATTCCGTTTTTAAAGAACTGGATTACACAACATCATTGATAGATGGGCCTTTTGCCAAAAGTGGTATCGGTAAAGCATTTACCAAAGCTAATAAACTTGACCAAAAAGGCGGTACTGCGCTCACTGATTTCAACGAATATTTGCCGTCTTATGATGCTCATGCCTCTTTTATCGCCACACCCATTTTTATCCAGCAACAAAAAGTCGGCATTCTTATATTACAAATGCCCGTCAGCAAAATTGATGAAGTAATGACACACAACCGTCATTGGAAAGATACTGGCCTTGGAGATACCGGTGAAAGCTATTTGGTCGGCCCTGACTTGACTATGCGCAGCAATGATCGTTTATTGCTTGAAGAGAAAGATAAATATCTAGATATCATCACACAACAAGGGCTTGACCCCAAAATAATTTCTACCATTGATACCAAAAACACGGCCATTGGTTTACAAAAAGTGGACACGGTAGGTACTCAGTCTGCGCTTGCAGGGGAAACCGGTTATAGCATTTTCGTCAATGCACTGGGTAAGGAAGTCATCTCTGCGTATAAACCATTAAATATTGCCGGATTACAGTGGGCCATCATGAGTGAAATCACCACAAAAGCATTGTTGCCCGTTGAAAAGCTGTCCGAATCCATATTGACATACACCATTATTGTATTACTGGGTGCATTAATTATCGGGCCTTTTCTAGGGTGGTTACTGGCAAGCTCCGTTATTAAACCGATTAACATACTAAAAGAGACCATTCATGATATGGCAGATGGTGAGGGAGATCTAACTCAACGTATTAATGTGAAAGGAAAAACCGAGCTGGACGAATTATCCTGTTGGTTTAATCAATTTGTCGGCCATTTGGATGAAACCTTTTCGCAACTGATTAAGTCTGCCATGCGACTAGTTCCCATGTCAGAGGAGTTAGCCGATGGCAATAACGCTGTCACCATGACAACCGAAAAACAAAATCAGCAAATTAAAAAAGTGGAAGTAAAACTAGAAGCAGCTAGGGAAGCCACCATGAAAGTTGATAAAGCGACAGAGATGATAACACAACATAGTCAGGACGGTATTAATGTTGTCAACGAAGGGCTCACCATTTTTAATAAAACACATACACAAATGGGAACACTGGAGAAAATCATTTCAGAAACGGTGGTCTCAATTGACCAACTAAAAGGGGACAATGAAAAAATCGTTTCCATTATCGATGTCATTAACAGCATCGCTGAACAAACTAATTTACTGGCAATGAATGCGGCTATTGAAGCTGCTCTTGCAGGCGAAGCAGTACGAGGATTTGCAGTTGTTGCCGATGAAGTTCGCGCACTGGCCTCTCGCACCAGCGAAGCCACACTAGAAGTATCCACTATGATAGATGCCATCAAGTCGGGGACAGAAACTGTCGTTACCGCCATGGAAAATGGTCAGCGCTCGACCGAAAAATGTAGCCAACAGGTCGCTGAAGCTCAGGAAATGCTATCTAAAATAGAAGGCGCCATTACCACTATCAGTGACAGTGTGGAAACTATTAATGCCGCCGCCAAGAATAAGGATGAGAGTTTTGCCGAAGTCTCCAATGATTTTCAAACACTGGATGAACAATTTTGTGAATTCCAAAAAGCGTCTGAAGTAACCGTGCAAGTTGGCGAAGACATGAGCAAAATGAGCCTAAAACTGCATGAAATGGTTGATCATTTTCAACTATCCGATAATGACTGGAATACGTCTAGGCGCGATAAATTTCGTATAGAACAAAACGACAATGAGTAACACATATAATTTTTACCTCAACACTGGGTATTTATCTGTAATAGCATGGCGCTATATAGGGTAAATAAAATTACTTAAATGGTTGTCTATTCATGATAAATTTTTCTAAAAAAGCCTCTTTAAAATTTCAAATCGGCTGCTTAAGTATTCTTTTTATCTTAAGTGCCGCTTACACCACCTTCTCGTTCGTTTCGGCATTAAACCAACAGCGACTTGACGGACAAATTATTAATATTGCAGGCAGACAGCGAATGCTGGCACAAAAATTTGCCAAAGAAATTTTTTTACAATGGCAATCCGAATCATCTAATTTGGCAAATAAAACAGCCGAATTATTTACCGTATCCTTGGCTGCGCTTAAAAATGGCGGACAAACATTTTCTGATTTGCAAATGACTAAGCCTATTGAGATTCCTGCCACCCAGATACCGGAAGTGAGCATCAGTTTACAAGAGGTAGAAAAACAATGGCAATCTGTTTACAAAGAATTAATTGCCAGCACAAAAGCATTAGCAAAACCAGAAGGAGAAGCATTAAAGAGTATCAATAAGCGCGTTGATAAACTCGTTGGCACTATGAATAAAACGGTTGGTCTTATGGCAAAAGAATCCTCAACCAAAACGGATGCGTTATCTAGCCAAACAACACTGCTACTAGCATTCACATTAATCATCGGTGGATTTTTCAGCGTTATCATTATTAAGGTGATTACTAATCCTATATCAGCGCTTATGATAAGTGCCAAACGTATTCGTAATGGCAATCTCTAGGAACCTATTACACCAACAATGCTGGAAGGTGACAACGAGTTAACATGCCTATCGCAATCCATTGAGACCAGGCGAGAAGAATTAGAACGGCTACTCATTTCTGTTAAGCAAAGCAGCCTAGAAATGAAAAATACAGCACATGAAGTAACACATATTTCCAACACTATCACACAGGGCTCAGAAGAACAGCATGACAAAACCGTCGTTTTTCAAGAGTCGATTGATATGCTCACAGCGTTGGCCGCAACGGTTAAAGAGGAAATTGAACAGTCCTCAAAATTTGTTAGTGCAAGCTAGTCAAAAGCGAATCAAGGCATTAAAATCGCACAAGAGAACATCAAGGAACTGGATAACACCGTCATCTATGTCAATCAAGCATCTGATAAGATGAAAGATTTGAGCAGCTCTGCCAGCAAAATGCACGAAATTGTAGACTCCATCCAAAACATTGCCGACCAGACCAACTTGTTAGCACTGAATGCAGCTATTGAAGCAGAGCGGGCAGGCGAACAAGGACGAGGGTTTGCCGTCGTCGCTGATGAAGTGCGAACGCTTGCAGCTAGAACCTCAACATCAACGGATGAGATTACCACATTGATTCGCAACCTGAGTGAAAATATGGGAGAGTCCGTTAACGCTATGGATGTTTTAGTTGAACAAGTCAACCGAATTCAAAAGCACTCTCAAGTCACGATAGAAACGTTTCAGGGAATGCAGTCTGAGATAAGCAATACCGCCCAAGCGAACCAAAAAATACTTGAACACAACCAATCACAATCCGGACGTGTTGATATGTTATCGTCTCAATTTACTGATCTATTTAACGCATTAAAAACCAATGCCATGAAAGCAGACTCAACAACGCTATTTGCTGAAAACCTTTATCGCTCTGCCGAGCAATTGCGCAGCAATGTTAGTGGTTATATCGTTAGTGCGAAGAAACAAGAGGTACCTGAAGAACACGAGCATCGCTTACAGCCTCGCGTTAATAGTAATGTGAGCGCAACCATTGTATCGTCAACAGGTGCTGGCCTGAATGCGATGATAGAGAATATCAGCATGGGTGGATGCAAGGTGATGACGAAGCAATCTATGCCTCATGTCGACTTGACGATTAACGTCCGTGTTCCCGCAAAAGATCAGGGTGCATTTAGATCTCAACGTCCATTGAGTATGAACGCGAGCATTGTCAGAGAAGACAAATCTCATTGCAATCAATTGGGTGAAGATCGCTTTTATTATGGCCTTAAGTTTAAAGACATCAAACACCAGCAAAAAGAACAGCTCACGTCACTGGTTGATTATTATAGCACCTTACATTGAATAACCTTGAATAACCGCTCGCATAAACACCACGTATAAGCACGCTTATAACCAATGTTTATTCTTACTCGTTTGACCAATTCCCGGATTAAACGTATTTGTGGGGTCACACTTTTTATAAAAGGTTTTTACGTTTCGTTAGCGGCGTACTCATGACCTACGTTATGTTCTGATGGGTAGGCTGCACCACGTTCGGCATAGGATTCAAGTATCTGTGGCTTAATGGTTTTCGGATCAACACCTTTTTTCATCACATAATTATGGTGCATGACGTGACAAAAGAAATGCCCATAATCAAACTTATCTTTGACTTGCTCTTCAACATGTTGCGGCAATGGTTGCAACCAGTCTTGCTCGTTACGACGCAAGGCAACATCAAACGTCATCATTGGACCATTGTCTTTCGCATAGATAATATTATAACGACTAACCGCACCCGCAATCACATAACGATGTAGTGCGGCTTGTTTAGCTTCTTTTTCGCTACACACAAAAAAACCGCCTTCTTTGCTATCTACACCATCGGCATTATTAAATAAATTATCCAAATAGTGTTGGGCCTCTTCAATACCCTCATTATTTGCCTCAACAATCCAATGTAATTTGTATCTATCGCGAAATTCATCCATGCGTTTTGGCAAATGGTTAGGCCAACAATAACTTAAAAACTGCATAAAACGATCGGAAAATTTATCGGGTAAAAATAGTAAGCGATCCGTCATCCTATCTACCGCTCGTTTCAAGGCAAATAGTTTGGGAATATATTTAGAGCCTAACTTATCGATCACTAAAAAAGTATCTTTACCGTATTTTTTTGCCACGTCATAACATTCACGATCATAAAAATCACCTGATATCGGCAAGTGAGTAAATGAAGAAAGCATATCACGACGAATTCGCGTCATTAGTTCTGGACTATTCACGCCAATATAGAAAACACGCTCTTGCTGCGCCTTAGGAAAAGTATCTAAGCGTACGGCAAAAACCGCCAGCTTTCCGGCACAGCCTGATGCTTCAAATAAACGGCGTTCATCCGCATTGTAACGTGAGGCAGTAGCTGCATCGACATCGCGCAAGCGATCTTGAAATCCATTATCAGAAGCCAGCTTACCTTCCGGGAACTGTATATCTGCCTCAGTATAATTTTTTTGTTCTAAATTCGTTAATATATCTTCCGGTGTGTCACCCAACTCAATACCCAGATGATTCACTAATGATAACTCACCGTTTGCATCGATGTGCGCAAATAGTGACAGCTCAGTATAAGCAGGACCACGGTGAATTAACGAACCACCCGAATTATTACAAATACCACCAACAATAGAGGCGCCAACAGAAGAAGAACCAATCACAGAATGCGGCTCACGATCATGTTTAGCCAGTAATTCTTCCAAACCAAACAAGGTACTACCTGCCAAACCAACAATCTGCGTGGCATTATTAATCAAATGAATGTGATCAATACGCATGGTATTAATAATCACTAACGGGCGATCATAATCATCACCACTCGGTGTGGAACCACCTGTCAGACCCGTATTAGCCGCCTGCATAATCATTGCCACATCAGCCTTATGGCAAGCGTTTAAAACCTTCCATATATCTAATAAGGATCCGGGTCTAACAACGGCCAATGCGCCACCAGAACCAAAACGATAGCCTTTGCAATAAGGCTGTATTTTAGCGGTATCAACCAAGGTGTGTGCACTGCCCACAATAGCGGTTACTTGATCAATAAGTTGGGTAATTTCTGTGTTTTCTGACATCGAAGCTCTCAAACAATCAACTGTTAACTCACGTATACTCTAAGAATATTATACTTTTCCGGCACCCAACATAATGCCAATCCACTTGGTTTCTGGCGATCCTTCCAGTGCAATTTTGACCATAATCGTTAAGGGCACCGATAGCAGCATACCGACGGGACCTAATACCCACCCCCAGAACACTAACGATAAGAAAACAACCAGTGCCGACAAGTTAAGCCCACGCCCCATAAAACGCGGCTCCAGAATTGAACCCACAATGACATTGACTGCCACATAAACCGCTGCGGTTGCGATCGCTTCACCCACACCTAATTGCACAATCGCCAATAACACGGGGGGAACGGCTGCCAGAATGGAACCTAAGGTTGTAATAAAATTTAGCATAAAAGCCAATAAGCCCCATAGTACAGGCTCATCGACACCAATAATGGTTAAGGCGATTATCACCAACACACCGGTTGCCAAACTGACTAAGGTTTTTATCGCCATGTAAGTATTAATACTTTGTGCAAAACGCCCTAACGCTTCAATCGTTTTTTCACTTCTTTCTGAATTCGACGAGTGGCGAATTTTATCAATAAAGTTAACCTCTTCCACTAAAATAAAGCTGATCGTTAACAAAATCAAAAAACCATCGGTCATTATATTGCCAAAACCAGTCAGTGTGTTTTTTGCCATCGTTAGCGCTGCACTAGGATTAAATATCTCTCGCCACTGCTGAGATGTAATTTCTATCCCCATGGTAGCTAACCACGCACGCAAATCTGATGATAGCTCTACTAAACGCTGCTGATAAAAAGGCAGATCATCAGAAAAACTATTGATTGAAGATCCGACAATCGCACCAATGGTAATACCGACAACGGCCATTAATAATACAATCAGCACAATTGCCAGCGCTGTTGGTAATTTATAGCGCTTCATTAATGATAATAGCGGCGTACAAATAATGGCAATAAACAGGGATAATAAAAACGGCACCAAAATAGGCTCTGCTGTTTTCATACCGGCAACCACAATAATAAAGGCAGCAGCAACTACCAAAAAACGCGCCACAGGAGAATTATTTGTTTGCATAATATTTATCTCTTTTAAGTGGTCAGAGTACACCATTCACAAAATATGGTTACTCTGGCTCCTTATTATTTTTCAGTTCTTCTAAAATAAAACGCAAGCGCGCTAAACCATCTTCCGCAAAAAGATGAGGAGGTTTTTGTTCACCAATATAACATTGGTCTTCAATGTCTACACATTGCTGGCGAATCACTTCCAGCTCCGGCGAATGACGAATAACCATTGCAAAGGTCATTTGCCAATCATTCTCTGTCGCCTGTCCGGTAAGCACCAACTCCAAGGTCTGTATCATACGTTGACGATCGACACGATAATACGGTGTTTTGAGCTTGTAAAATAAATAAAATAGCGCGGCAATAATGATTAATGTTAACAGTAGAGTCGCCATAATATGGAATCAGTGCTCTCGTGTTGAACGAAACTCAATATCTGTATAACGCTCTTGCGCCAATGACAGGTTAACCCGGGTTGGAGCCAAATAGGTTAAATGCCCACCGCCATCAATCGCCAAATTATCGCTCGCCTTGCGTTTAATCTCATCAATTTTTTTATCATCGCCAGATTCAATCCAGCGCGCTGTAGCAACATTTACGTTCTCGTAAATCGCCTCAACCGTGTATTCGTCTTTGAGGCGATAAGCGACCACCTCAAACTGTAAAACACCCACGGCACCGACAATAATATCGGTATTATTCATTGGGAAAAATACTTGTGTCGACCCTTCTTCCGACAGCTGTTGCAAACCTTTTTGTAACTGTTTCAACTTTAACGGATCTTTTAAACGAATACGACGAAACAATTCCGGCGCAAAGTGTGGAATACCCGTATATTTCATTGATTCCCCATCCGTAAAGGTATCACCTATTTGTATGGTGCCGTGGTTGTGCAAGCCGATAATATCACCGGATACCGCCTCTTCCACAGCACTGCGATCTCCAGCCAAAAAGGTCACAGCATCGGCAATTTTAATATCTTTACCAATGCGTACATGTTTCATTTTCATGCCTTTGGTATATTTACCAGAACACACGCGCATAAAGGCAATACGGTCACGATGCTTGGGGTCCATATTCGCCTGAATTTTAAAGACAAAACCGGAAAACGTTTCTTCTTCAGCGCTGACTTCGCGTTCTTTGGTTAAGCGGGCTTGTGGTGATGGCGCCCACTCGACAAAACCATCCAACATTTCGCGTACACCAAAGTTACCCAGCGCCGTACCAAAAAATACCGGTGTTAAATTACCGGCCAGATATTCATCCAGCTCAAATTCGTGCGTCGCCCCACGCACCAATTCAATTTCTTCACGAATATCATCGGCATAAGGACCTAACAACTCATAAGCTTCGTCACTATCAATACCCTTAATTTGAATATCATCGTTTAAGGTGTGTCCCATCCCTTGTTGGTACACATGAATAATATCGGTATAAAGGTTATAGACCCCTTTAAACTCTTTACCCATACCCAGCGGCCAATTAATGGGAGCTGCAGCAATTTTCAGTACGTCTTCAATTTCGTCCATAACCTCAATGGGGTCACGAATATCACGATCCATTTTATTGATAAACGACAAAATGGGTGTCGTTCGCAAACGACAGACTTCCATCAGCTTAATCGTACGATCCTCTACGCCTTTGGCGCCATCAACGACCATTAATGCCGAATCCACAGCGGTCAGGGTACGATAGGTGTCCTCAGAAAAATCCTCGTGCCCTGGCGTATCCAGCAAATTCACGGTACGATCTTTATAGGGGAACTGCATCACAGAGGACGTCACCGAAATACCCCGCTCCTGCTCCATACTCATCCAGTCTGACTTGGCATGAGGGCCTTTTTTACCTTTGACCGAACCTGCTAGCTGAATAGCCTGACCCAATAAAAGCAATTTTTCAGTAATGGTGGTTTTACCCGCATCCGGGTGAGAAATAATAGCAAAGGTGCGGCGTTGGTTAATTTCGTGAGTTAAGGGGTGGTTTGACATGTATGATAAGCTCTTAATATCGCTGGCGCAGAAAGACCACCGTATTATACCGATTAATAACCCAATAGTTCAGCACCATATCCATGTTAGTATCATTAGGAACCTTTACCATGACAAACAGTCTACACACCAGCCAGTGAACACCTATTGGAAACGTTACTATGACACAAATATTGCTTGTTGATGATGAACCTGCAATTACTCGCAGTCTGAGCACACTGCTAAAGCGCAATGCGACGGTATTTACCGCTAATTCTGGTGAAGATGCTCTACAACTGCTGCGGGATAACACGATTCATGTGTTAATTTGCGATCAGCGTATGCCTGGACTAACGGGTATAGATGTTCTGCAGCAAGCCTGTCACATTTCACCACAGACCACGCGTCTTTTACTCACTGGATATGAAGATCTTGCCGCTATTGTAGGTTCCATCAACGAAGGGGAAGTCTTTCGGTACATCAATAAACCGTGGAATAATCAAGAGTTGAGGACAACCGTTGATGAAGCGACTCAAAAGAGCCAACAGGCCTTTGCCAGCCAAAAGACCGTCCGGACCACACCTCCCGTCAGGAATTTGCTGGTACTGGATGAAGATTTACTGGCAAAAACCACGATTGAATATGTGGTGGACAACCAACTCACCATTTATAGCGCTGAACATGTAGAAGCAGCTAACCAGATTTTAGACACTCACGCCATATCCATTATTATTACTGAATTAAAGCTCTCTACAGGCTATGTGACAGACTTTATTTCATCGGTAAAAGAGCGTTACCCAGACACGCTTATCCTCGTGCAGACTAGCATCCTTGATAGCCAGCAGATTATTGCTCTGATCAACAACGGCAGCATTTTTCGTTATCTGCCCAAGCCCATGCGTACTGGCCTAATAAAATCAAGCCTTGAGCAAGCAATGGAACGAATTCAGTTAATATAAGGCGAAACATCCAAAAACGGAATAACACTTGAAACCCAAGGGCTATTAAGAATACACTAACCTCGCTCATTATTGACGTTTGCTTAACGAATTTAGAAAAGCGGGTTGTATGCAAGAAGAAAACAGTTCTACCAAATTAAGCCCTTCCCTTTACCTGTTAGCGCATCTTATGAGAATGATGCCCAAACGTATCCGCAAATGTGCATGATGGTGGTCGAGATGATACGAAAAGATCGGTTGCGGTCACTTTGCAGCCGACCCAGCAATCGACCAGCAATGGCCTTCCGGCTTACAACACCCGATATCCACGCCTTATGGTTACCGCTTACACTTGGATCTGACTAACTGGATGGAACGGAGAGCCTATTTTAATGGTGTCTATTATCAAGCCGATATTATCGATTTGCTCTCAAAAGTGATTAAGCCCGGGGATCAGTTTATTGATATTGGTGCTAATATTGGTTTTATCACTGTTCACGCCGCACAGCTCGTAGGAGCTACAGGCAAGGTGGCCGCTTGCGAACCCAACCCGGCAATGCTGGAACGCTTGCATGATCATATTGCGTTAAATCAATTCGACGACCGTGTAACGGTCGTCAACGCCGCCTTGGGCGAGGAAGCCTCTACCGCCGTATTACACGTACCGGAGAACCATCCAGGAATGGGCACACTAACCAGTACCGAAGGTACTGCGGTAGAAGTCCCTGTTATCAAAGGTGATGATGCCTTCGCGATGATTACGCAAGAATCCCCCTTAATCATAAAAATTGATGTCGAAGGTTTAGAACAAAAAGCATTGTCTGGCCTACACAACATTCTTTAACACCCCAACATTATTATTATCATTGAAATAACCGATGGGATGTTAAAGCGCGTTGGTGACAGCGCCGAAAGCCTGTATCAATTTCTCAATGAGAAAGGGTTTGAAACCTTTTTGTTTGAAAGCAAACAAGAACGTTTTCGCAGAACCCTCAAGATTTATTCACATAATGAGTTGCTGAATGTTGAGCAATATGACGCTATCTTTGTGAAATCGTCCTCGGATATTATGCAACGATTGCAAGAAATATAGCCTCATATTATCACAGATAGTATTCCAACCAAACCTGCCTAAGACTTATCTAAGGCTTGGCTCACATCAGCAATAATATCGTCGATGTGCTCAATACCCAATGAAATTCTTACCAGTTCTGAACTGACACCAGCCGCCGCAAGTTCTTGTTCGTTTAACTGACGATGAGTCGTTGACGCAGGATGACAAGCCAGAGATTTAGCGTCACCAATATTAACTAGGCGCAAAATCATCTCCAATGCGTCAATAAAGCGGGCACCCGCTTCAGCACCACCTTCAATACCAAAGCTTAAGATACCAGATGCTTTACCACCAGTAATTTTTTGGCAGGTTTCATAATAAGGGCTATCTTCCAAGGCCGCATAATTGACCCACTGCACCTTACTATGATTTTTTAAAAACTGTGCGAGTTTTTCTGCATTATCACAATGACGCTCGATACGCAGACTTAATGTTTCAAGCCCTTGAAGAATCTGGAATGCATTCATGGGAGAAATTGCGGCGCCAGTATTTCTTAGCGGCACCACACGACAACGACCGATATATGCAGCAGGCCCCAGAGCTTCGGTATAGACCACACCATGATACGACGGATCAGGCTCGTTTAGCATTGGAAAACGTTCTTTATTCGCCACCCAATCAAACTTACCGGAATCAACAATAATGCCGCCAATCGAGGTTCCATGGCCTCCAATATATTTTGTTAGGGAATGAATAACGATATCTGCACCCAGGTCAAACGGCCGACATAAATAAGGGGTGGCTACCGTATTATCAACAATTAATGGCACCCCGTGTTTATGGGCAATCTCTGCCAGACGGGCAATATCAACGACATTCCCTGCTGGGTTACCAATAGACTCACAGAAAACAGCCTTGGTATTGGCATCAATTGCTTGTTCAAACCCCTCGAAATCATCATGGGAAATCATACGGGCTTCAATGCCTTGTGTGGGCAGCGTATGCGCGAATAAATTGTAAGTACCACCGTATAACTGACTGGTACTGACAATATTGTCACCCGTTTTACAGATGCACTGCAGAGCATAGGTAATCGCCGACATACCGGATGATACTGCCAGAGCCGCAATCCCCCCCTCCATCGCCGCTACTCGCTGTTCCAAGACATCCGTCGTTGGATTCATAATGCGCGTATAAATATTACCCGGCACTTTCAAATCAAATAAATCAGCACCATGCTGAGTATCATCGAAAGTATAAGATGTCGTTTGATAAATAGGCACTGCAGCAGCTTTTGTTGTTTCTTCTGATTTATAACCCTGATGAATTGCAATAGATTCAAGTTTCATAATGGTCTCTCTTAATAATTATTAGCGGTATTACATACGAAAGCGTTCTGCGAATGTTTAATAGCGAAGATATCATACATTATGGACCACTTAAAAAAAGCAGTGATTTATAAATATCTGTTATATCGTCATAATCAACAGAGCAGGGTTTCCTCTCCAACATCACCATGGAAAACAATCCCAACTTAAGGTAAATTAGCAGCATGAGTTTCACCCCCGCCAAACCGATTACCTCACCGCAAACTGACATCCATGACAATCTGGAAAAAAACGTCTTACGTCACTTACAACATACACATCAAAAGCCTATTGCAGAACATAATAGGCAAGCTTTTACACACGCTTACCGCTATTGGCAACATGGAAAATCTCCCGCGATATTGGATAGTGGTTGCGGTACTGGTGAAAGCAGTCGTTATCTCGCAAAAAAATTTCCAGATCATTTGGTGATTGGTGTAGATCAATCCGAGAAACGTTTAAGCCATAAAGATAATCATTATTTGGCGGATAACTGCTTATTATTACGCTGTGAATGTAGTGATTGCTGGGCGTTAGCAAAACAATACGAATGGAGTTTTGCGCTCCACACTCTGTTTTACCCTAATCCGTATCCCAAACCTCAGCAGTTACAGCGCCGTTGGCATGGCCATGCCGCCTTTAATAACTTACTCAATATCAGCAAAGGCATTATTTTACGAACCAACTGGTCACTCTATGCACAAGAGTTCTATAAGGCACTGAAAGTGGCAAAAAATTATGATCACTGGTCTTATGATTCGATCATTAATCACTATACTTCACCAGAGGCAATCACGGCTTTTGAACGCAAATATCAATTGAGTAAACATGACTTATGGCAAGTGTTATCGCTAGCTGACAACACCGCAAATCCGCTATAATCATAGAATTTGTTACTCGCCCATAAAAAATATAGGCGAAGCACAATGGCAACAAAGATAATTTTTTATGCTTGAATATATAGAAATTGATACTCAACCTAACCCCACCGCTGCTGTGATTTGGCTACACGGTCTCGGCGCCAGCGGCCATGACTTTGAACCTATTGTGCCGGAATTACGCCTACCAATGGGAGTGCGTTTTATTTTTCCTCATGCACCGAATATGAAAGTCACCGTCAATGGCGGTATGGTAATGCCTGCTTGGTACGATATTATTTCCATCGAAATCGAGCGCCGAATTGATACTGCACAGATCATGCAATCAGCAAGTGCTGTAGGTGAGTTAATTGAACAGGAAATCGCCAGAGGCATTGCCAGCGAGCGTATTATTATTGCCGGCTTTTCCCAAGGTGGTGCAGTGGCCTATCAAACGGCTCTGGCCTACCCCAAACCATTGGCAGGCATTATTGCATTGTCCACTTACTATGCGACGCAAGATTCTATTGAAGTGAATACCCTTAATGCAACACTACCTGTTTTTATTGGCCATGGCAGTATGGATGAGATCGTTCCTGAAGTGCTAGGTCAACGTGCGAAACAAGCACTGGAAACACGTCACCCATTAACCTCTCAGACCTATCCTATTCCACATAGCGTATGCATGGAAGAAGTCACTGATATTTCACAGTGGATACAAGACATATTGAACTAGGAACGAAAATATAGACTTAAGCCACTAAAGAAACGTTCCAAAATATGATCCGAGCACTCAGCATAATGCTTGGTGCCCGGCTTACGAAACATGGCTGAAATTTCGTGCGGAGAGATGTCAACATCTGCCAACATAAAGGCATTATCGATATCTCGTGCTTCCAATTCTAAGGCAATGCGGACTTTTTTAAGAATCACATTATTGTCGAGAGCGACTGCATTACGTGGTTTATCCGAAGGCCCTCGGCGTAATGTAATCAGACCATCAAGAAACAGCGTAAACAATTCATCAGAACAATGCTGATACTGCTCATCCGACTCTACCAGAAAGAATTGTTTTAATTGATCCATGGCAATCACTGCACCTGCCAAGCGAAAGCATTCTAGCAACACTTCATCATCCACATCCAGAATATAGCGCAAGCGTTTGATAATTTCGTTATAAGTCATCATTATTTGTTAACACGAATATTAATAAAAGCACCCATAATAATCAGTACTGAACCGAATATTACAGGTAATGTAGGTACTTCTGCAAAGAGTACCATACCAAAGATAATGGCAAAAACGACTTGTAAATAAGAAAAGCTGGTTGCCTTTCCTGCCGTTTCTGTTTGCATGGCTTTAGTCAAACCCACCTGTCCAACTTGTGTAAAAATACCAATGCACAACAACAGTAGCCATTGCCAACCTTGTGGCATAACAACATTATCCGCCAATAATAAAACAGAAATGGGGAGTGCAATCAGTGGGAAATAAAAAATAATTACTGAAGGATCTTCTGTTTGGCTGAGCTTACGAACCAACACATAAGCAATAGCACTGCCAAATGCACCAGCAATTGCGGCAAGAATAGCAATTAAGGGATAATGCTCTGTTGTACCGCCAAATATAAACGCAGGTTGCACAATGATAATTAAACCGAGAAAACTGAGAATAACACAGATAAATGTAGCTTGACTGAGTCGTTCTTTTAAAAAGAGAAACGCCAGAAAACCCGTAAACATTGGATGTAGATACTGTAATACCGTTGCTGCTGCAAAAGGCAGGTGACTCAGAGAATAATACACACAAATCAGTGCCAGTGCGCCAACGAACCCCCTAGCAAATAATAAACCGCGACGCACTCCCAAGGCCGATATATTTTTTCGGCGGATATCTATATAGCTTAAAATAACAGAAATTAAGGCACGCGCCGCAACCATCTCTAATACCGGGATACCTTGTGCAGCCGTGATTTTAACAAACACCCCCATCAACGAAAAACCCAAGGCACTCATCATCATATACCTTGCACTTAATGGAATTTGCCAAAAAAAATGCGCCATTAATAATAACTGCCATTTAACGACAACGCCATAATAATAGCGTCTTCACGTTGAGAATGATGGCTTGGATAATAATTAGTGCGCACACCTACTTCGTTAAATCCATAGTGTTGATATAGGGCGATGGCCGCATGGTTGGAGGCACGAAATTCCAGAAAAAAAGACTGAATAGAATCAGTAAAACTCTGGCATAGCTGTGTTAACAGTTGCTTACCCAAACCTTGGCGTTGAAATGCTGGAGCAACCGTTATATTCAACAACTCAGCTTCATCCGCTGCAGTGGAAGTAACCGCATAAGCGACAATAGTGTTTTCTTTTTCCATCACCCAACATTGATGTGAAGATTGAAGATTCGATTCAAAATGTCCACGCGTCCACGGGTGTGTATGTGCTTTAGACTCAATAACCACAATAAGCTCAAGATCATCGCGGCTCATTTCACGCAGGAAAGTGGTCACAGTCGTTATGTAAACAGAGTTTGCAATGATTGCCATGTCAGGCGTTTTTGTAATGGGTCATGCAACATATCCGCTAGACTGGGAACCACCCCCACGTTCACAGACCACTGTGGTTGCATGAGTGTATCACCACAATGTTTATCGTAAAAAGCGTCGCCATCCTCTTCAGCATTCAATGCAAAACGCACGGCATTTCTACCCATTAACAAAATCGCGCGGGAAGCGGCTTTATCACAATAAGCACTGATATAGGCTTGAACCATAGCGCGTGCTTCTTGCTCACAACTTTGCTGCTCATCAAACAACGGCCAACGTATTAATTCGCTAGAGGGCAATTGTGCCAGTGAATAACCAACACTCCGCAACATATTTTGCAATAACCGATCAGTTGGCAATGCTGCACCCGGCTCACGCGAGTCAACGACCAACACATCAGGCTCAATACGCCATACCGTTAATGTAAAACGAAGGTTCTGTGTATGAGAAGATATCTTAGGCGTCGGATTATTTTCTGCCGCTACTGCAGCTTGTTTTTCGGGTTTATTAACAACCTGAGGCTCCGACTCTTCTAGTATGGATTGTATACTAGGCGCTGCAGTCATGGGTATTGGTGCGATCACAGTTTCGGCCTCGGCTTGAACCGTGGCTTGCACCGGCACTTGCGGTGTTTTATTGTCTGGAATAACCGCGAGCATCTCATCGGTTAATACGGATGACGACGCCGCGCCGGACAACACCCGACGCGGCATATAGTTTTCTATACCAAGATGCACAAGATAGGTGAGTCGCTGTTTCTCAAGCATAATGAGCCTTAACCTGTTTAGACACCATGGTGCTGTGGGTGCGCTTTATGCTTTCCCGTTGCCAGCAGATTTAACGCGTGCACATAGGCTTTGGCGGATGCCGCAATCACATCAATATCCGCTCCCACTCCATTGACAATATGGCCGTTGGAATCCAAACGCACAGTAACATCTGCCTGAGCTTCAGTACCTGATGTAATGGCATTGACCGAATACAGCTGCAAATCCGCACCACTTTGTGCAACGGATTCAATCGCCTTAAACACGGCATCAACAGGGCCTGCTCCCGAAGCCGTCACTGTTTGCGCTTCACCTTGCACGATAAGCGATAATGTCGCAGTAGGCTCTTGTCCGGTTTTACACAACATCTCCATACCCTCAAACTGGTAAACATTGGAGATATCGCCTTCGCTGTTATTACCCACCAACGCTTGTAAGTCTTCATCAAAGATTTCATGTTTTTTATCCGCAAGCGCTTTAAAACGCACAAAGACTTCATTAAATTGTTCTTGAGAGTCAAAACTGATACCCAACTCTTCATACCTTGCATTCACTGCGGCGCGACCAGAGTGCTTACCCAACACCAGTTTGTTGGTATTCCAACCCACATCTTCAGCACGCATAATTTCGTAGGTCTCACGATGTTTTAATACACCGTCCTGATGAATACCGGACTCGTGCGCAAATGCATTAGCACCGACAATCGCTTTATTGGGCTGCACAGGAAAACCAGTAATACTGGAAACCAGACGCGACGTGGGCACAATATGTGTCGCATCGATAGCCGTTTCTATTGGATACAGATCCTGACGTGTACGGACCGCCATCACGACTTCTTCCAGAGAGGCATTACCTGCCCGCTCCCCCAAACCATTAATCGTGCACTCAATCTGGCGCGCACCATGAATAACCGCCGATAAGGAGTTGGAAACCGCCAACCCCAAATCATTATGGCAATGGGTGGAAAAAATTGCCTTATCTGAGTTGGGCACCGTCGCCATCACACGCGCAAACATCTCACCGTATTCACTAGGTTCACCGTAACCCACGGTATCAGGAATATTAATCGTGCTCGCACCCGCTGCGATGGTGGCTTCGATAATACGACACATAAAGTCAAATTCGGAACGACTACCATCTTCTAGTGAAAACTCAACATTATCGGTGTACTGGCGTGCGTGTTTTACTGCCTTCACCGCCTGTTCCAGTACGGCTTCTGGCTGCATTTTCAGCTTGTATTTCATATGAATAGGCGATGTGGCAATAAAAGTATGAATACGGCCACTGCGTGCAGGCTGAATAGCTTCACCTGCACGATCAATATCCGCAGGTATTGCACGGGCAAGACTACAGACCGTGGAATATTCTACCGCTTCAGCAACAGCCTTAACCGCGTCAAAATCACCCGGACTGGCAATCGCAAATCCGGCCTCAATGATATCAACTTTCATTTTATCCAACATTCTGGCAATGCGGACTTTCTCGTCTTTGGTCATGGAGGCGCCGGGGCTTTGCTCACCATCTCTTAAGGTGGTGTCAAAAATGACCAACTGATCTTTACTCATTGGGGTAATCCTCAAATTACACAAACAATTAGCCTGATTATTATCAGGTTACTGGGAATTCAATTATTTTTCAGGTACAGGATATTTAGCCGCCAAGCGGCAGCAGTAGAGAAGATAGTGTGATGAATGTGTGCAATGTCGTGTTCATACATAAACTATAGCGACATTTATGTGGGCAATCAACCCGCACTGACGCGATTTTGTATATCTTCCCAATATATTCTATTTATGGCACATGATACGCTATCTCTTCCTTGGCTGCATTCAGGATTTGCATCAGTGAGTGATGGGCGGTGTCGTGCTGAAATAATTGGGGAATTAACCGTTCCAAAGCGTCTGTCATACTGGCATTGTCTTGTGACCTTTCAGACACATTTTCATCTATCAATGATTCCAAGGTCAGCAATAGTGTCTTTTCGGCCAGTAACTCCGTCTGTTTCACTTGCTCACGCACCTGCTGCCAGCCATCAGCCAGCACCTCTTCTTGCTTCATAGCCTGCCGCAAGCTGCGTAATGGCAATATACAACCATTAGCCCATTGCGCAGCTAGTTGTTCAATGCGCTGTTGTTGTACCTGAGTGATAGATAAGAACTGCACGCCACACCAACAACCAAATAGCAGTAAAGGAATGTTCGCTTGATAGTTATCCTGCAAATACAAGCAATGCGCCTCAATGCCATGGCGAGAATAAATATTGCAGGAAAACGGCCACAAAGATACTATCTGATTCATGAGTACTCTTACAGTAAATGAAAGAAACATTATTCTAATCGGGATGCCGGGTTCAGGCAAAAGTACCCTTGGGGTACAACTGGCCAAAATGCTGGGGATGGATTTTATCGATACCGATATTCTGATTAAGCAACAGCAAAAGTGCTGCTTACAGGATATTCTGGATAACGCAGGGTATTTGGCTCTTAGGCAAATTGAAGAAGAGGTACTTCTATCACTAGACTATGAGAGCTGTGTTATAGCCACCGGTGGTAGTGCCGTGTATAGCGATAAGGCCATGCAACATCTGGCAAACAATGGCTTGATTATTTTTCTGGAAGTCCCGCTCAATGAATTAAAAAAACGCATCCACAATGAATCCAGCCGAGGCATAGCTCGTCCTGAAGGGCAAAGTTTTACGGATGTGTATGCAGAAAGAACACCTTTGTATCAGCAATACGCGACCATCACCCATCTTAATCTATCCATGAATATACAGTCGCTTATTGATTCAATGTCGACTGAATTTACGTAACACGTTCCTGCACATCATCTGCCGCAATCACTTTTCTGGTGATGATGTTTCTTTAGGAGCCGCTTTTCGTTTAGGGGATGCTTTTGCCTTCGGAGCCGCTTTTCGTTTAGGCGCAGCTTTTTTAGGCGTTGTCACTCGTACCAATTCTTTCTCTTCAAAGTGATCTACGTGAATAATATCCATCAATTTTTTATCGAAGGCGAGTAGCTTTTTCGACTCTGCAGAAGTAAGTACACCAGCATCCAGAGCCAATCTAATTTGTTCTGCACCCAGAGCTTTACGCACGTCACCAGCACGAATCGCTTTCTTAATTTTTACATAAAGTGGCTGCAATTCAATATAGCGATTGAAAACATCATTGACTTGACCCAATGGGTTAGTTGACAGATTTTCCAAAAATAAACCTTCAAAATGACGGCGACGAGTGTCGGTATCTTCAGTAAATAACTTAGAGACCGTAATATCAAGCTTATCATCCGGCGCCGTAAAGTTAGCACCCAAAGGGAATATCTGCCAGCGTAGTTTCATCGCCAAAAAACGATTGGGGTAATTCTGTAAAACACCTAACATCGCCTGTTGATATTGGTTGGTTAAGTATTTCATACACCATTCAACCAATGGGTAATCTTCTTGCGGACAGCCTTCACTCTCATAGTGTTTTAATACCATACTGGCAAGATAGAGATTACTGAGTAAATCTCCCAAACGGGCTGACAACATTTCTTTAAACTTCAGAGTGGACTGCAGCGTCAGCATGGAAATGTCCGCAATAAGCGCAAAGGCCGTACTTAAACGATTTAAATCACGATAATGCCGGGCCAAACAAGGGTGGCCTTTTACTTCAACAAACGCACCATTGGTCAAACCTAAGACGAATGATCGCACCGCATTGCTGATAGAGAAACCGACATGCCCGAAGAAAACATCATCGAACTCAGCGACAGTCTGATCATTGACATCCTGTCCAGCCAATTGCATTTCTTTTAAGACATAAGGGTGACCACGTGTCGCGCCCTGACCAAAAATCATCAGATTGCGCGTCATAATATTTGCGCCTTCTACCGTAATTAAAATCGGAATAGAGCTATAAGCATCCGCGACATAGTTTTTAGGTCCCGTCATAATAGCTTTACCGCCCTGGATATCCATCGCATCAATCGTACACTGACGAGCCATTTCAGTGGTGTAATATTTAAGGATGGCAGAAGCGACACTGGGCTTTTGACCATAAGCCAACGATTGGATGGTACCCAAACAACTGGCATTAATGATGTAACTGAAACCGGCAATACGCGCCAGCGGTTTTTGTACGCCCTCAAACTTGGCGATGGGCAAACCGAATTGTTCACGTACGGCTGCATAGGATGCCGTACCCATTAACATTTGCTTGGCAATACCATTACTACTACTGGGTAAAGTAATACAACGCCCAACAGACAGACAGTTAACGAGCATGGTCCAGCCTTTGCCCATCATTTCAGCGCCACCGATAATATATTCCAGCGGTATAAACACATCTTTACCAAAAATGGGGCCATTAATGAATGCATCGCCTATCGGCTTATGGCGACGACCGATACGAATACCCTTCGTTTTACGTGGAATCAATGCACAGGTAATACCGTATTCGTCCTGATCACCCAATAGATGATCCGGGTCAGATAACTGGAACGCCAAGCCAATAATAGTGGCAACAGGAGCCAAGGTAATATAGCGTTTTTCAAAATTGAGTTTGATACCGAGAACTTCTTCGCCATTGAATTCACCTTTACAGATCACACCTTTATCTGGCAATGAGGTCGCATCGGAACCCGCTAAAGGTCCTGTCAGTGCAAAACAGGGAACATCAATACCTTTGGCTAAACGTGGTAAATAGTGATTTTTTTGTTCTTCGGTACCGTATTTGAGCAACAACTCACCCGGACCTAAAGAGTTGGGCACACCAATAAAAATACCAATACCACCACCACAAATAGATACTCGACTCAGCACTTCCGATTGCGCCACGCCGGAAAATTCCAAGCCGCCATAAGCCTTTGGAATAATCATCCCAAGGAAACCCTTGTCTTTGATAAACTTAAGGATATCATCTGGGATGGTGGCAAGATTATGGTTGATATCCCACTTGTCTGTCATACGGGCGAGTTCTTTAACAGGCCCATCCATAAATGCTTGCTCTTCTTCAGTCAGGCCCGGTTTGGGCAGTGTCAGTAGTTTTTTCCAATCAGGTTCACCGCTGAACAACTCACCATCCCACCAGACAGTACCCGCATCAATGGCTGCTTGTTCAGTTTGAGAAATTTCAGGCAAGACACTGCGAAACCCAATAAAAATAGAGCGGCTAAGCAAGTTTTGTCGTACGTGTTTTTGGGCAAGTAGAAAAAAAGCCCCTGTTAGCAAAATCATTATCCATGAAAACAGACCAAAACCGCTGACCAAAAGCTTGGCCACCGTCGCGACCGCCATAATAATACCTGAGGTCATCAAGGAAGCTCTGGAATACGCACAGTAGCCAATCACTACTACCGTCACCAAAAAGAAAAACAATGTCATTCTGTATCTCCTATTTGCCTGTACTATTACGGTTTATGACCATTGTATGAGCATAGACTATCTAAAGACTATTCTACTATTGTACGTATTCAAAGCCGTAACAGGATTATGTCATGGATAATGACGCTAAAAGTGGTAAATCACGGTATTATCTTCTATATAATGAGTAAGTCATATAAAGGTACTGATTATGCCTGACCGTATTGCCGTGGTAACCGGGTTACGCACCCCCTTCGCCAGACAAGGCACTTTTTTCCGTTCGACCAATGCGATTGAGTTGGGACGTATGGTGGTTAAAGAACTATTAGCCCAAACCAATATTGATCCCGGCAGTATTGAGCGATTAATTTATGGTCAAGTGGTTATTCTCCCCAAGGCACCCAATATCGCGCGTGAGGTCGTACTCGGTACCGCTCTACCCGTCACCTGTGATGCATATAGTATCTCACGTGCCTGCACCACCAGTTTTCAAACGGTCGCTTCACTAGTAGATGTTATAAAGACTAAGGATATTAATATTGGCATCGCAGGCGGTGCGGATTCATCCAGCGTGATTCCGATCTGTTTTGGTGATAATTTCGCTATGAAGCTGGTACAAGCAAATAAACAGCGCTCACTGATAGGAAAACTGAAAGCATTAAAAGGGACCCGCATAAAAGATTTATTACCGACACCACCCGCCATTGCTGAATACACAACAAACCTGCGTATGGGCGACAGTGCTGAACAAATGGCAAAAGATCATGGTATTAATCGTCTCGAACAGGATGAACTCACGCTTCGCTCTCACCTATTAGCTAGTCAAGCTTGGGAGGAAGGCAAACTGGATAAGGAAGTCATTCGTACCTATAACCCACCCTACAAAGATGTGTTTGTTCGCGATGAAAATATTCGTGCAGATTCCACTCTAGCAAAACTTTCATCACTAAAACCTGCTTTTGATCGCCAGCATGGTAGTATCACAGCCGCGAACAGCACTACAATTACGGATGGAGCATCAGCATTACTCATCATGAAAGAATCGGTTGCCAAAGCATTAGGTTATGAACCGTTAGGGTATATCAAACACTATGCTTTTACCGCAAATACGGTAGACCATGATTTATTAATGGGACCCACACAAGCCTCAGCAAAAGTGCTGAAAAAAGCACGTATGACACTGAAAGACTTAACATTGATTGATATGCATGAAGCCTTTGCTGCACAAGCATTAGCGAATATAAAAGCCTTTGCCTCCAAACACTATGCACAAACCTGGTTAAATCGCCGTAGTGCTTTGGGTGACATTGATATGGATACATTTAATGTTTTGGGCGGTTCTATTGCTTATGGCCACCCTTTTGCGGCAACTGGGGGAAGAATTATTACGCAAACATTACATGAATTACAACGTCGTGGTGGTGGCATTGCACTGACCACGGCCTGTGCTGCTGGCGGTATTGGAGCTGCAATGATTCTGGAAGCAGAATAAACCATATAGTTATCCCTTCATGAAAAAACAACATTGCTTACAAACAACACTGGATCAAGAGGGCATTTTAACTGTCAACATTGATGTAAAACAGGAATCCATGAATGTATTTAATCAACAGGTCATGGAGGAGTTTTATGAGTTGGCAAATTCGGTCGATCAGGACAACCAAGTCAAAGCCGTCATTTTTACCAGTGGCAAACCTGATTGTTTTATTGCCGGTGCAGATATAAAGATGTTGCAACAAACACAGACGGCTGAAGAAGCGACCGCGATTGTGAGTGGTGCGCATACCATGTTGCAAAAAATTAACCTCAGTAAAAAGCCATTTATTGCCGCGATTGATGGTGCCTGTATTGGTGCAGGTTATGAGCTGGCACTAGCGTGTGATTACCGTCTCGCTAGTGACTCACCAACTACAAAAATCGGGCTACCCGAAGTAATGATCGGCGTATTACCTGGAGCAACAGGCACGACCAAATTATCCCGCCTAATTGATCTACCTACAGCACTGGATATGATGCTTACAGGAAAACAAGTCAGCAGCCAACGTGCGAAACAATACGGTATGCTTGATGAAGTTGTCCCTAAAAGTATTTTAGTTGAAGCATCGAAAAAAATAGCTCATAAACTGATACAAAAACAATGGCAACGAAAAACCGTATCACTGTCTCAGCGTATAATGAAATTACCCGGAATCAGTGACTTAATTATTAATCAAGCACGCCAACACGTCCTCAAAAAAACCAGAGGTTTATATCCAGCGCCTTTGGCTATTTTGGAGGTGATACAATATGGGCTTAACAAGCCTATTGATGCAGCACTGACCTATGAAGCAGAAAAATTTGGTGAGCTAGCACAATCTCCACAAGCTCAACAGTTGATGGGCTTGTATGTTGCAACGACCGAGTTAAAAAAAGAAACTTTTGTCGGCAAACATATCACACCCACCAACATTCATACACTGGGCATTCTTGGCGGTGGTTTAATGGGTGCAGGTATTGCCACGGTCTCTATTGATAAAGCAGGCGCACGTGTGCGCATGAAAGATATTAACGACAAGGGACTGTTAAGTGCTCACCGACACATCAACGATTTTTACAAAAAACGTGTTAAACGCCGCATACTCCCACAAGAAAAAGCCCAGAAAAACATCAATGCATTTTCCAGCACTCTAGATTACACCGGATTTAACTCTTGCGATTTAGTGATTGAAGCCGTTTTTGAAGATATTGATGTGAAACGGAATATGGTAAAAGATATTGAATCACTAGAAAATGAAAGACTAATTTTTGCCAGTAACACATCCTCTATTCCTATTGCGGATATCGCACAAAGTGCCAAACGACCAGAAAATATTATTGGCATGCATTATTTTTCGCCTGTAGAAAAAATGCCTTTACTGGAAATCATCAAACACGAATCGACTTCACAAGAGACTATTGCTAGTGCCGTAGCATTTGGCAAACGCCAAGGCAAGACCGTCATTGTTGTTAAAGACAGCCCGGGGTTTTATGTCAATCGAATTTTAACGCCCTACCTGAATACGGCTCTTGAATTAGGCATGAATGGTGTTCCATTTGATCACATTGATAACGCTCTGGTAAATTTTGGGTTTCCTGTTGGGCCTATTAAAATACTTGACGAAGTCGGTATTGATATTGGCAGTAAAATACTGCCAATACTGGAGCAAGCGTTTGGTGATCGCATGAAAAGCTGTGGCATTCAGCAACAATTATTACAGAAAGGGCGCCTAGGAAAAAAAGTAAAAAAAGGATTTTACGCTTATGATGGAAAACATAAAGGTATAGACACTAACGTTTACCATGACTTGGGAATCACACCCAATAAAAATATGGATGAACAACTCATTATTGACACCTGTATTCAACCACTACTAAAAGAAGCACAGCTATGCTTGAAAGAAGGGATTATCGAAAACGAACGTGATGGAAATATCGGCGCTATTTTTGGTATCGGCTTTCCACCTTTTTTAGGCGGGCCATTTAACTATATAACATCGCACAAATTATAGTCGCTGCTTTCGTTGCACTACAAACGCTTCTATGATTTGTCCCGAGATGGTTTTATTCGAGGGGTAAGGCGGAATATCATCATAATGAAACCAATCTGCATGAAAAACTTCTTGTTTATCTTCTACAATTTCACCGGATTCATATTCTACAAAAAACGCATCCATCAACTGGTGGGGTAATGGCCATGACTGACTTTTGAAGTACACAGGGTTTTTTACTTGCAAACCCACTTCTTCTTTGACTTACCTCACTATCGTCTGCTCCAATGTTTCACCCGCTTCTACAAAGCCTGCTAAAGTTGAATACAAACCATCAGGGTGACTTTCATGATGAGCGAGCAAACAATAATCACCTTTGGTCACAAGACACATCATACACGGAGAAATTTTTGAATAAAAAGAAAGTTCACAACGATCACAATACAATGCCAGCTCAGAGAAGGCTTCTCGCGTTTTATCACCACACTGACCACAAAAACGGTGTTGTTTACGCCAAGTAATTAGCTGTAAGGCTCGACTAAAAATAGAATAATGTGTCGGGCTGAGAGTATCGAGCTGAGAACGAAAAGAAACGGTTTCATAATTGTCAGACATCGATTCTGCAACATAATAGCGCTGTTGATCAAATTCACCGAGATATAAATAATCCGCATCCGATAAAGTATAACGATTCATCGTTTGAAGAGAGTGAAACACCGTGTTGGATTCATGATTGACAATGAATGATTGTTTACTCACCAGAATAAACGTATCAGTATCACTGGGGGCTGTTTTATGTATCGTCTTGATCAATATTTGTTCCAGTCACTATTTGCGACCACAGCTTACTCTACCGCCTGTATCGCTGTTAACGCTATAGTGTAAACAATATCTTCGACCAAAGCACCTCGAGATAAATCATTGACCGGTTTTCTCAATCCTTGCAGCATAGGACCTATACTGACGACTGAGGCACTACGCTGAACCGCTTTATAGGTTGTATTGCCCGTATTTAGGTCTGGAAAAATAAATACCGTGGCATTACCAGCAACCGGACTATCAGGGGCTTTTTTAGCGGCCACTGAAGCTACCGATGCGGCATCGTATTGCAAAGGGCCATCAATCAACATGTCTGGTCGTTTTTGTTGTGCGATACGCGTTGCTTCGCGAACTTTATCCACGTCAGAACCAGCACCCGATTGCCCGGTTGAGTAACTGATCATGGCAATACGAGGCTCAATACCAAAAGCAATCGCCGAATCTCCTGACTGAATAGCTATATCGGCTAATTGTTCTGCCGTAGGATCCGGGTTTATTGCACAATCACCATAAACCAACACCTGCTCGGGTAAACACATAAAGAAAACAGACGATACCAAACTAGCATCCGCTTTAGTTTTAATTAATTGCATCGCTGGACGAACAGTATTTGCCGTTGTATTTACTGCACCTGAAACTAACCCATCGACTTTACCTAAAGCCAGCATCATGGTTCCCAGTACGGCGGTATCTTCCAGTTGAGCTTCTGCCATAGGTTCGGTCATGCATTTGTGTTTACGCAATTCAACCATTGGCGCAATAAAATCACTTTTAACATCATGGGGAGACACGATTTCAAGAGACTCTGGCAACTCAATACCTTGCGCTTGAGCGACTACGTGAATGGTTTCAGGATTACCTAATAAAATACATTGTGCAATCTTGTGCTCCTGACAATACACCGCCGCTTTAATGGTTCTGGGTTCTTCACCTTCCGGTAATACAATACGCTTTTCAGCGGCACGTGCTCGCTGAACCAATGAATAACGGAAAGCAGGCGGAGACAAGCGTGTTTCATGTTTAATTTGAGCTCGCTGTTTTAACCATTCAGCATCAATAGACTCCGCATCAGCATCCATGACACCTTCCATACGTTGCGTATCATCAATATGCACTTCAATATCCATATTATCCAACGCTTTTGCAGTACTAAATGTATTGTAACTACTGAGTAATACGGGCAAGCCTGTTTGTAACGCGGGCTTGCACAGTTCTAAAATTCTATTTTTGGGCAGCAAATTACCGGTAAGAATAATGCCCGCCAACGGTATCCCGTTCATAGCGGCCATGGATGCTGCCATTAAAATATCTTCACGATCACCGGGTGTCACAATCAGTGCCCCGGGTACCAAGGTGTGAATCACATTACGTACCGTAAGTGCACAAATCGAAATTTTACTGATCCGCCGTTCTTCTAATTCACCTTCATTAATAATACCGGTATCAAGATAGCGGTGTACATCCAGCACTCTGGGCGCATTGAGTATCGGATTCCACGACAGTAAACCCAATGGCCGAAAAGTATCATGGTTAAACACTGGCAACTCGCTCAGAGGGGTCTCTTGTTCATTATCCTGAGGAATATCGATATTTTCATTATTTAATATTTCAAACGGTTTACCCGCATCATCCGGTTCACCGATTTTATTAAGGATACAACCAACGACACGGTTATTATCCAAGCCACCAAAGAGACTGGCTGTACGTCGAATACGATTATTTAAATGTTCTTTGGTGATACTTCCTCTAGCACTAACTAAAATAACATCACTAGTGAGCGTACGTGCAATATGTACATTTAATTTCATAATAAAGTTATCTTGCGCAGTCGGTGCAAGACCTTCAACAATCATGACATCGTAATGATTGTTACTTTGCTCATAGACTTGTATCACCTCTTCCATTAGCTGATCACCGAGACGGCGTTCCATCTTTTGTTGTGCATATTCAAAACTTAACGGTTTGGCTGGGTTGAAACCCATAATCGCATTGAGTAACGTCGTGGAACGCTCAGGGCCTTTGTCTTGAGTATTACTCTGTTCAATCGGTTTACAAAAACCGACACTAACGCCGACCTGATCCATCGCACGAACCAAACCTAGGCACACAGACGTTAAACCCACACCCGCATTTGTGGGGGCAACGAAAAATATATAGCTCATTAGTGATTAGCTCCCAATAAATCCAGAGTATCTTGTGCAATCATCCACTCTTCTTGCGTGGCAATAACCATCGCAATAGTTGACTGTTCTTGAGTAATAATGCCTTGTTGTCCACCTCTTATTTGCGTATTGTTGTTGTCATCTAATACAAAATTAAAAATGGCGAGTTGCTTAATCACTTGCGCGCGAATATTCGCCGCATTTTCACCAATACCACCCGTAAATACCAATGCATCAATTTTTCCCAACGGTACTGCTAAGGCGCCAATGGATCTTGCCAGTCGATAGCAAAAAACATTAATGGCTAGCTGTGCACGAAGATCACCATTATCGGCTGCCTCACACAGTGTGCGCATATCATTACTCATTCCCGATATACCCAAGAGACCACTTTTCTTATTCAGAATATCCGTCACATCACGTAAAGAGCATCCTAATTGATTCGCAAGAAACTCATGTATGCTTGGGTCAATATCACCAGAACGTGTACCCATTAACAAGCCTTCCAAAGGGGTTAACCCCATCGTAGTATCAATACTCTTACCATGTAATATCGCTGTTGCACTACACCCATTACCCAAATGAGCAGTAATCATTGCAGATTCCATATACGGTTTTTTCAGCAAACGTGAGGCTTCTTCAGAAACATAACGATGACTCGTGCCATGAAAGCCGTAACGACGCACACCATGGTGTTGGTAATACTCATAAGGCAAACCATACATATAGGCATGTTCAGGTAGCGTTTGATGAAATGCAGTATCAAACACGGCAACTTGAGGAAGGTCAGGAAACTGTTCTGCCAACAATTGAATACCTAAAATATTCGCGGTATTATGTAAGGGGGCTAAATGATTACAAGATACGATATGGTCTAACACCTGATCAGTGATTATGACAGATGAAGAAAAAAATTCGCCACCATGAACAACACGATGCCCAATAGCCGCGAGACGATTGTCGAGTAATTTAGCGCTGTCCAAAGTTGAGATAATGTCTTTGATGGCAATACGGTGATCAGCTTGGCCCAGTGAGAGTGTCTTTTTATCACCACCAATACTCCAGCCAAGCGAAGCATCTAGGTCGCCCAATTTTTCAGCCATTCCTGAAGCAAGATCACTCTTTTCACTATCAAACAAAGAAAACTTGACAGACGAACTACCAGCATTAATAACAAGAATTTTTTTTACGGACACAAGTCAGAACAACCTCAACGTGTTTTAGCATGAAGGATACGAGACGGCTTAAAATACAGCGCGCAAATATAGAGTTTGTTATAGAGCATTACCTGTTAGCAATACCTATTGTGAGCCAAGGTAATGATAATGATTATCATTTAAATTCTAGACGGTAGGCAGGGCTATTGCAAGTAAGGCTATCTCTATATAATTTTCCCATACGCCCCTAGTAATATATTTCGATCGGATGTCGTGCAAGCATAAAAAAACCCTGATTGTTTCCAATCAGGGTTCTTAGAATAAAAGCTTGACGATGTCCTACTCTCACATGGGGAAACCCCACACTACCATCGGCGAAGAACCGTTTCACTTCTGAGTTCGGGATGGGATCAGGTGGTTCCAATTCTCTATGGTCGTCAAGCATAACCTTGCCCCTTAACGGGGTACACCTTACGGTGCCGCTAACAAGACGCTTATCTCATTAGCCTAATGCGATGCAAAGTACTTAGTAGAATATGTGTTCTGCCAAGCGTCGGTAATTTACGTTTTCTATCACTGTATGACGATTTTATCGTACTTGCGTACTGCAACCTGTGTGCATTATCGTCTTTAATCTGATTGAACAGATTGTTTCTTCGTGTCTAATGACCTCAATTATATGGTCAAGCCTCACGGGCAATTAGTACTGGTTAGCTCAACGCCTTACAACGCTTCCACACCCAGCCTATCAACGTGGTAGTCTTCCACGGCCCTACAGGATTCTTAAAGAATCAGGGAAAGCTAATCTTGAAGGAGGCTTCCCGCTTAGATGCTTTCAGCGGTTATCCCGTCCGAACATAGCTACCGGGCAATGCCATTGGCATGACAACCCGAACACCAGAGGTTCGTCCACTTCGGTCCTCTCGTACTAGAAGCAGCTCTTCTCAACTTTCCAACGCCCACGGCAGATAGGGACCGAACTGTCTCACGACGTTCTAAACCCAGCTCGCGTACCACTTTAAATGGCGAACAGCCATACCCTTGGGACCGGCTTCAGCCCCAGGATGTGATGAGCCGACATCGAGGTGCCAAACACCGCCGTCGATATGAACTCTTGGGCGGTATCAGCCTGTTATCCCCGGAGTACCTTTTATCCGTTGAGCGACGACCCTTCCATACAGAATCGCCGGATCACTATGACCTACTTTCGTACCTGCTCGACTTGTCAGTCTCGCAGTCAAGCACGCTTATGCCATTGCACTAATCTCCTGATTTCCGACCAGGATTAGCGTACCTTCGTGCTCCTCCGTTACGCTTTGGGAGGAGACCGCCCCAGTCAAACTACCCACCAGACACTGTCCGCAATCCCGATAAGGGACCCACGTTAGAACCCCAAACATACCAGGCTGGTATTTCAAGGTCGGCTCCACAACATCTAGCGACATCGCTTCAAAGCCTCCCAGCTATCCTACACAAATAGGTTCAGAGTTCAGTGTCAAGCTATAGTAAAGGTTCACGGGGTCTTTCCGTCTAGCCGCGGGTATACGGCATCTTAACCGCAATTTCAATTTCACTGAGTCTCGGGTGGAGACAGCGTGGCCATCGTTACGCCATTCGTGCAGGTCGGAACTTACCCGACAAGGAATTTCGCTACCTTAGGACCGTTATAGTTACGGCCGCCGTTTACCGGGGCTTCGATCAAGAGCTTCGCCGAAGCTAACCCCATCAATTAACCTTCCGGCACCGGGCAGGCGTCACACCCTATACGTCCACTTTCGTGTTAGCAGAGTGCTATGTTTTTAATAAACAGTCGCAGCCACCTGGTCACTTCGGCCACCAACAGCTTACGTCGCAAGGACTTCACCATCAGCGGCGCACCTTCTCCCGAAGTTACGGTGCTATTTTGCCTAGTTCCTTCACCCGAGTTCTCTCAAGCGCCTGGGTATTCTCTACCTGATCACCTGTGTCGGTTTACAGTACGGTTCTTTATAATCTGAAGCTTAGAAGATTTTCTTGGAAGCATGGCATCAACCACCTCGCTCAAAAAAGAGCTGGTCATCACCTCTCAGCCTGAGCAATCCGGATTTACCTAAATCACCAGCCTACAAGCTTTCATGCGGACAACCAACGCCGCACTGGCCTAGCCTACTCCGTCCCTCCATCGCAATTATAAAAAGTACAGGAATATTAACCTGTTTCCCATCGACTACGCGTCTCCGCCTCGCCTTAGGGGCCGACTAACCCTGTCCCGATTAACGTTGGACAGGAAACCTTGATCTTCCGGCGGGGGAGTTTTTCACTCCCCTTATCGTTACTCATGTCAGCATTCGCACTTCTGATACCTCCAGCAATCCTCTCGAATCACCTTCAACGGCTTACAGAACGCTCCCCTACCATACTTAAAAAGTATCCGCAGCTTCGGTTGCACATTTAGCCCCGTTACATCTTCCGCGCAGGCCGACTCGACTAGTGAGCTATTACGCTTTCTTTAAAGGATGGCTGCTTCTAAGCCAACCTCCTAGCTGTCTAAGCCTTCCCACATCGTTTCCCACTTAATGCACATTTGGGACCTTAGCTGGCGGTCTGGGTTGTTGCCCTCTTGACTACGGACGTTAGCACCCGCAGTCTGTCTGCCGTGATTGTACTCCTGGGTATTCGGAGTTTGCATGGGGTTGGTAAGTCGGGATGACCCCCTAGCCCAAACAGTGCTCTACCCCCCAGGGTAAGACACGACGCACTACCTAAATAGTTTTCGGGGAGAACCAGCTATCTCCGGGCTTGATTAGCCTTTCACTCCGATCCACAGCTCATCTCCGCATTTTTCAACATACGTGAGTTCGGGCCTCCAGTCAGTGTTACCTAACCTTCACCCTGGCCATGGATAGATCGCCCGGTTTCGGGTCTATTGCTAGCGACTCGCGCCCAGTTAAGACTCGATTTCTCTACGGCTCCCCTAATCGGTTAACCTTGCCACTAACAATAAGTCGCTGACCCATTATACAAAAGGTACGCCGTCACTCCGAAGAGCTCCGACTGCTTGTATGCACACGGTTTCAGGATCTATTTCACTCCCCTCACAGGGGTTCTTTTCGCCTTTCCCTCACGGTACTGGTTCACTATCGGTCAGTCAGGAGTATTTAGCCTTGGAGGATGGTCCCCCCATCTTCAGACAAGATATCACGTGTCCCGTCCTACTTAATATGTCAATACTGTGTCTTCGTGTACGGGGCTATCACCCTGTATCGCTAAACTTTCCAGATTATTCCACTAACACAGTATCAATCGGCTGATCCCCTTTCGCTCGCCGCTACTGGGGGAATCTCGGTTGATTTCTTTTCCTCCGGGTACTTAGATGTTTCAGTTCCCCGGGTTCGCCTCTTACACCTATGTATTCAGTGCAAGATACCTCAAAAGAGGTGGGTTTCCCCATTCAGAAATGTAAGGATCAAAGCATGTTTGCCGGCTCCCCTTACCTTATCGCAGGCTCCTACGTCTTTCGTCGCCTCTGACTGCCAAGGCATCCACCGTGTGCACTTAGTCGCTTGACCATATAGTTCAAACCACTAAACACTTTCGATGTTTTAACTATTCTCATTACTGAAAATAACCAAAACCTTGCTGTTCTCTATCATGATTAAAGTAAC
>OZ243947.1:1240000-1440000 GCA_965214375.1 Cellvibrionaceae bacterium
GAAATTAGACACCATCAACAAACCCAAGAACACCATCAAAAAGGCCATCAATACCGCAAAGGGGGTCGATAAAGAAATGTCATGCCATGCCCACACAATAGAGGCAACAATAGCGGCTGACGCCGGACTTGCCAACCCGACAAAAAAGCGCTTATCGGTATAAGCTGTTTGCGTATTAAAACGCGCCAAACGCAGCGCAGCGCACGCTACATAAGCAAAGGAGGCAGCCCAGGCCAGCTTGTCCAGTGACAACAAGCCCCAATTCAACACCACGATTGCGGGCGCAATGCCAAAGGAGATCATATCTGCCAGACTATCATATTGCAGGCCAAATTCGCTGGCAGTATTGGTTAATCTGGCAATACGCCCATCCAAACCATCAAAAATCATTGCTGCAAAAATTGCAATCGCCGCCGCCTCAAAATTACCCGACATACTCACAACGACAGCATAAAAACCACTAAATAATGCTCCCGTAGTGAACAGATTAGGCAATAGATAGACTCCCTTATGCCTGACCTTCTTACCGTCTTCCGAAACCTCTTCGACGTGTTCGTCAACCGGGATAAAACTATCCATTTGAGCCTCTTGCTCAATCGCTTCTTTTTTACTTTGGCCTTTAGAATCCGGTACCGGTTTAATATACGCCATTAGTTGTCTCGATAGTATTTCATAAAGTAATGATACTCTTAATGACTTATAAAACAAAATAAAACGCGGGCCAACCAGTAGCACCGAGTTTCAAGAATAAAAAGCTAAAAGAATATTAGTTTTTGCTTTTATCAATAATTTTTTCTGAAGTAATCCAAGGCATCATCGCACGCAGTTTTTCACCGACTTGCTCAATACCGTGTGCAGCATTATTACGTCGGTAAGCCGTCATGGATGGATAGTTAGTTGCACCTTCCGAAATAAACATCTTCGCATATTCACCATTTTGAATACGCTTTAATGCATTACGCATGGCTTCACGAGATTGCTCATTAATAACCTCAGGACCGGTCACATACTCACCATATTCCGCATTATTGGAAATAGAGTAGTTCATATCGGCAATGCCGCCCTGATACATCAGATCAACAATCAATTTGAGCTCATGCAAGCACTCGAAATATGCCATTTCGGGGGCATAACCTGCTTCCACCAACGTGTCGAAACCTGCTTTCACAAGCTCAACTGCGCCACCACACAGAACCGCTTGCTCACCGAACAAGTCTGTTTCAGTTTCATCTTTAAACGTGGTCTCGATAATACCCGTACGACCACCACCAACGCCTGAAGCATAAGACAGCGCTACCTCTTTTGCATTACCGGAAGCATCCTGAAAAATCGCGACCAAATCAGGGATACCGCCACCATTAACAAATTCAGAACGTACAGTATGACCCGGTGCTTTCGGTGCAATCATTATGACATCTAGATCGGCACGTGGAACTACTTGGTTATAGTGAATTGAAAAACCGTGCGCAAATGCCAGCGTCGCACCTTGCTTAATATTCGGCTCAATCACCTCTTTATATAATTGACCTTGAAACTCGTCTGGAGTCAAAATCATCACAAGATCTGCAGAAGCTACTGCTTCAGGGACTTCGGTCACTTTCAAACCGTGGGCTTCCGCCTTAGCGACAGAAGATGAACCTGCACGCAAACCGACCGTCACATCAACACCAGAATCTTTGAGATTACACGCATGCGCATGGCCCTGTGAACCATAACCAATAATGGAGACTTTTTTATCTTTAATAATCGACAGATCACAATCTTTATCGTAATAAACTTGCATGATAATTTACCCTTTAGCATAAACTTGAATGATGCGGATTATAGGGAATGCACTCTGTTGCGTAAAATGATATATTTGAAAGATATTATTTCGATTATTGCAACACATATTTAGGTTTGCAGGTATAGCTATTTAGAACACGCATAAATACATCCCTGTAGCTCGTTGCCCTCCATGGACGGAGGGTACATCGAAAACGCAGGAGCAGTGTTCGTGTAAAGCATCTCTGCCTCCAACGGTTCTAAATAGCTATACCCACAACTCTAAAAACATAGATACCAAATAAAGAAAACTATGGATAACCGCAGCTTACAATTATTCTTACACCTCTGTGAAACTTTACATTTTGGCCGCACCAGTCAGGCCATGCATCTAAGTCCTTCGGCATTAACTCGCAATATCCAGCAACTGGAAGAAGAACTGGATAGCCCATTATTTGAGCGCGATAATCGGTCCGTAAAACTGACTCGCGAAGGTGAATTATTCCAATCCTATGCCAAAGAGTCGCTGGGATTGTGGCAGCATTTGCGACAATCGCTCATGGAAGAAACGCAAGAGCTTCAAGGTGAGATTCGCATTTATTGCTCGGTCACTGCCAGCTACAGTTTTCTTCACGCTATTCTTGATGATTTCCGCAAAGCACACCCCAAAATTGCTATTACCCTTCGCACCGGAGATTCTGAAAACGCTATACAGTATATTTTGGAAGACGACGACGATCTCGCCATTGGCGCACGCCCAGACAGGCTTCCCGGCAAACTGGATTTCAAGCGCATTGCTACTTCACCATTGGTGATGATTGCACCACGCGAAAACGCACGTCATAACATCTGGGAAAAAGCGCCTCTTATCATTGCTGAAAAGGGATTAATTCGTAAACGTGTGGACGGCTGGTTTCAAAACAAAAGTATCAAACCGGAAATTTATGCGCAGGTATCGGGCAATGAAGCGATTGTGAGCATGGTTAGCCTGGGTTTTGGTATTGGCGTGGTTCCTAAAATTGTACTGGATAATAGCCCTTTGGCAGGATTGGTGCGGGAGGTTCAACATAGCCCACCATTAGAATCTATTGATGTTGGCCTGTTTGCACAAAAGAAACGCCTGCAAAACCCTATCGTACAAGCGTTGTGGGATTCACTGATCACGTAGGCGAACTTCCCAAGTACTCGGGAGTCTATACGATAAAGTAATCACTAGCAGACGTATGGCATTTTCAAAACACCACAAGATATCACTGGCAATATTACTCTTACTATTGTGTTCATCAGCAACCAGCGTTGCAACACCAGAGGGCTCACTGGATGAGCAACATACCAATGTGTGTTTAAACAATTAGATATCGAAACTGATTAAAGACCTTCAATACTCCAAGATACGTTAACCACCTGAACATCTTGAGGCACCCCTTCACTTTCGAAACCTTTATTTACCCATAAGTCCCCGACAGCAACCAGTTCATCACCAGAATAGATCAAGGGAACACGGTCACGCAACCAAGTCTCTAACTGATATTCCTGCAGTAATTTTTTTACCGTTTGTGATTGCTGTCTGTTTTGTGGCGTACAACGCTCACCACCTTTTCGCCAACCAATGGTGTAGTCTGCTTTTATTAACGTAATAAGATGCTCTGCAGTATCCAACGATAATATCCCCGCGGATCCCAACGCGAGTGTATGCGCTGCATCCCATTGATAAACACTATCGCCTTCCATAAACGCTGGCAGTGATGGCATCATATAAAAACGGCCCGAAAACTGCCTGACTTCATGTTTTTTCCAACACACGCATGCCGAGCTCAATGTTGCCGATGCAGAAAAAAATTGCTGCTGTATTTGTTCCAGATGTGTTTCTTCCAGTATCGGGTAACCCAGCGTTTCACACCAATAACGTAATACATTATTTCTGCGTACATATGACCAGCGTCCTAATTCAGACAAACATATACTGAAACCCCAACGCCCTTTTCTTTCATCTAGTAATTGCATATCCTGTTGCGCAAACTCTACCAATAAATCATCGGTTTGCTGCATTCGGCGAGCGGTATTCACCAATTGCCCTGACACGGAAGGCCAGCGTTTACCCAGTAATGGAAAAAGGTGATGTCGCAAAAAATTACGGTCATAATTGTCAGATTGGTTACTATCATCGTCTACCCATGCTAGCTGATGCTGTTGTGCGTAAGACAAAATGGTTTCTTTCGTAACCGTCAATAACGGTCTTAATAATAACCCCTGCCCTAACATCCGATGTGCACGCATAGCCGACAAACCTCGAGCACCAGCTCCACGCAACAAGCGTAATATCACTGTTTCAGCCTGATCTTGTTGATGCTGTCCCAGCAACAAAGCATCATCAGGCAGTAAAAAAGACTCAAACACCGCATAACGGGCTTCACGCGCAGCGGCCTCAACCCCCTTACCTGATAACTCAACATTCACCGCAAAAGAAACACACTCAGCCCCTAATTCGTGGGTCACATGTTGGCAGTGCACCTGCCAATCGGCGGCGTACTCTGATAACTGGTGGTTCACATGGAGAGCAATGATGGGCAATGGTTGCGGGAGTTGTCGATTTACCTTACATAACGCATGCAGCAATACCGTTGAATCTACGCCCCCGCTATAGGCAACGACCCAGCGCCTTACCGGATAATTCAATGACTGACCTGATACCAACTGATCGGAAATATGCGCTAAAATATCATTCAAGATTAATTCACACTCTACTTTTTGGTCTCTATTTTACGGTAATCACCAGAGAAATCTATTCATGAGCTCTTCTAAAACTATTGCGCCTTACGGAAGCTGGCTATCGCCCTTTAGCAGCACCCAAATCACACAGAAAAGTGTTCGACTCAGCGAGCCACAACTGGATCAGGAATACTGTTATTGGCTGGAACAACGCCCACAAGAAAAAGGCCGCAGTGTCATCATACGCCAAAAATTGAGCAACTCTGACAACTCTCCTGAAGAAGTCACCCCCAAAGCATTCAATGTACACTCTCGTATTCACGAATATGGTGGCGGTAATTATCTCGCCCACAAAGGCATCATCTATTTTGTTAACGCACAAGATCAACGTGTTTATCAACTAGACAGCAACAAAAAAAAATCACCTCAAGCACTGTCCCCTGAAGGTAATTACCGGTATGCCGATTTTTGTATTGACGAAAAGCGACAACAATTGATTTGTGCTTGCGAAATTTATCAAGATGACAAAGAACCTCAAAGTAATATTATCAGCCTCAAGCTTGATGGCTCCTCCACCGTTGGCTTTAACATACTGGCCTTTGGTAACGATTTTTATTCGCACCCTCGACTCTCTCCCGAGCACGACAAACTATCTTGGCTCAGTTGGGACCACCCCAACATGCCATGGGACAGCAGTGAATGCTGGATTGCTGACTTTAATAGCTTTGGTATGTTACACAAACATCGTAAAGTCGCTGGCGGCACACATATCGATACCGATACTCGACAAGAGACCGGAGAGTCCATTTTTCAACCACAGTGGTCGCCCACTGGCGAATTATTATTTGTTTCTGATCGTACCAACTGGTGGAATCTGTATTCATATAATACCTATAACAAACATATTGAAGCACTGACCAATATGGAGGCCGAATTTGCGACACCACAGTGGGTATTCGGCATGTCGACATATGGCTTTATTAACAGCTACACCCTGTTGTGCACTTACACACAACAGGGCACATGGTTTTTAGCAACCATCGACTTAATGTCTCACACACTAAAAACATTACCTCTTCCTTTTACACATATTGAGGCTATGTATTGTCAAGACGACAGTGATAGCGCCGTGTTTATTGGTTCCCATGCAACCGCAGGTTCGGCCATTATTCATTGGACACAAGATGAATGGAAAATCCTTGCTCGCAGCTCAACCGAACAACACTCATCGGAAGATATCGCGGTTGCAGACAATATCACCTTTAATAACTCAGCCAATGAAGTCAGCCATGGATTTTTTTACGCTCCCGCAAACAGTCAGTTTCAGGACGAAGAGCATGCAAAACCACCGTTAATTGTGATGTGTCACGGAGGCCCCACTGGCAGCACATCGCCGTCATTAAATAGTAAAGTACAATATTGGACCAGCCGGGGCTTTGCGGTCTTTGATATCAATTACAGCGGCAGTACGGGCTATGGACGCGAATATCGCCGTCGCCTTTATGGTCAATGGGGTCTTAAAGATGTCGACGATATTGTTTGTGGCGTCAAACATTTGATAACACAAGGACGAGTTCATCCAGAGCAAGTGGCCATCCGAGGCAGCAGCGCGGGTGGTTATTCCGTATTGGCGGCGTTATGTTTCAGCGATATTTTTAAAGCCGGAACCAGCCTTTATGGCATAGGTGATCTTAGCGCATTGGCAGAGGATACCCATAAATTTGAATCTCGCTATTGTGACCAGCTTGTTGGCAAGTATCCGGAAGAACGTAGGATTTATGAACAGCGCTCACCGATCAATCACATCGAAAAACTCAATTGCCCGGTTTTATTTTTACAAGGTTTGGAAGATAAAGTGGTGCCTCCCATGCAAGCTGAAAAAATGGTCAACGCCTTACATAACAAAGCGATTCCCGTCGCCTATATTACGTTTCCTGAAGAAGGCCATGGCTTTCGACAAGCAGACAATATTCGTTACTCTATTGAGGCCGAATATGCTTTCTATAGCCATATCTTTGCGCTTCAACCTCAAGAAACTCTACCAACTATTCCATTTTTTTCCGGTGAAGAAAACTGATGGGACGTTGGCGACCACCTAGAGAGAAAGGCTCACCCTATATCACTACCGAAGGCGCTGAACGCTTACAGGCTGAACTGAAGCACTTGTGCAAAGTAGAGCGTCCACAAGTGACTGATGCCGTTCATGAAGCGGCAAAAAATGGTGACCGCTCAGAAAATGGTGATTATATTTATGGCAAAAAGCGCCTGCGTGAAATTGATAGCCGTGTGCGCTTTCTCACCAAACGCCTCGATGACTTAATTATTGTTGACAGGATTCCCGACGATACCAACACCGTTTACTTTGGCGCTTGGGTGACTCTGGCGGATGATGATGACAATACACTCTGCTATCAAATTGTTGGACCCGATGAATTCGACATAAAACAAGGCAAAATCAGCATGGATTCACCCATTGCTAAAGCACTACTTAAAAAAAATTTAGACGATGAAGTCGCCATACAAACACCAGAGAAGACAAATACTTTTACGATTATTGATATTTGTTATCAGTCTTGATAATAGCACATACTAGTATAAGGCTTTCACTTACAACACCTTAAGCAATGACTGAACCACGTAATCCATATTCTTGTGGCTTAAACCTGCCACATTGATTCGGCTGGAGTTGACCATATAAATACTGTGCTGCTATTTTATATGCTGCACTTGTTGAGGGCTAATTCCCAAAACTGAAAACATGCCTTTTTCATTTTGAATATAATCAAAACGTGAACCCGCGCCCGCCGCTTGCAACTTACCCAAAAACTGTGAACGCAAATCAAAAATACGCTCACGCATGGCTGTTAACTCATTCAGCCATTGCGTTGTTAAAGCATCGTTATTTAAAATAATATCCACCAGTGCAGCACCATGATTTGGCGGCATAGAATAAATACCGCGAGCCGCACTCAATCATTGGCCGTGACTTACGTTAGCTGCAGTGACATCTTTACCAATCACCATAACAGCGCCCACACGCTCACGGTAAAGACCAAAGTTTTTGGAACAAGAAAAAGCAATAATCATTTCCGGGCAGTGTTCCGCCAAGTAACGCAAACCCTGAACATCCTCTTCAATCCCATCACCCAAGCCTTGATAAGCAATATCGACAAAAGGAACTGCCGCCTTCTCATTTAATAAGGCCGCAACCGCTTGCCATTGCTGCTGATTCAAATCTGCACCGGAGGGGTTATGGCAACAACCATGCAGCAAGACTAAATCGCCGCTATTGATGCTTGCCAAGCCCGTCATCATGGCATCAAAATCCAGCGTATGTGTCACATGATCGTAGTAAGGATATTCTTTAATCTCCAAACCACACCCAGCTAATAAAGGAATATGATTCGCCCATGTTGGCGTGGACACCCAAACCACGACTTTCTGACCCGTGGCCTGTTGGCAGCGGGCAATTAAATGCCCCGACAGATTTAACGCCCCACAGCCACCAGGCGTTTGTACGCTGGTGATGCGTTGTTCATTAAGCACTGGATGATTGTCACCCAATATCAAGCGTGCCATAGAATCTTTAAACCTAGCCAAGCCTGCAGGCCCCACGTAAGTTTTGGTTGGCTCCTGCTCATGCCACTGTTGCTGTGCCGCCAATACGGCCTGCATAATGGGCGTATTGCCCGTTTCATCCTTGTAAACATCGCACCCAAGTCAACTTTGTCCGGGTTACTATCCGCATTACACTCAAGCACCAGACTCAAGATAGGGTCCACACCAATAGGCTCTAATGATTCAAACATCTCACTTCCTTTAACACTCTGACAACCAACGCAAACAACACACTTATAACACTAAAGTTTTCTCACCACGGCTGATACCACACACACCAGTACGCACAACCTCAAGCACAACCGCCTCACCCACCGCCTGAATAAATGCCGTTAGCTTGTCATTGTCACCCACCAACTGTACGGTATAAATATTCGGTGTCACATCGACAATTTGCCCACGGAAAATATCAACACTACGTTTGATTTCTTCACGTGCGCCGCCAACGGCTTTTAGTTTAATGAGCATTAATTCACGCTCAACATACGCAGATTCTGTTAACTCAACCAGTTTAATCACATCAATAATTTTGTGCAGGTTCTTGGTAATCTGCTCAATTTTTTGATCATTACCTATGGTGGTTAAGGTCAGACGTGAAATAGTGGTGTCTTCCGTGGGTGCCACATTCAACGACTCGATATTGTAACCACGCTGGGAAAACAAACCGACAACACGTGACAGCGCACCCGGGGCATTTTCCATTAATATAGAAATGACTCGCTTATTCATCTTAGGTACGCTCCGTTTTACTTAAAAACATATCACCCACTGATTGCAGTGGTACCTGCATTGGATACACGTGCTCACCCGGATCCACATAAATATCCATAAACACAACACGATCTTTCATGGCAAAACACTCGTCCAGCTTTTGCTTAAGCTCTTCACGCTTGGTGACTTTAATACCCACATGGCCGTAGGCTTCCGCTAATTTAATAAAATCTGGCAAAGAATCTTCATACAAAATTTCTGAATAACGGCTATCGTAATTCATATCCTGCCACTGCTTCACCATACCCAAGGCCTGATTATTAATATTAATAATTTTGATCGGCAACTGGTACTGCGTACAGGTGGATAACTCCTGAATACACATTTGTACACTACCCTCCCCCGTAAAGCACACTACATTGGCGTCACGGTCAGCAAACTGTGCTCCCATCGCTGCCGGAATACCAAAACCCATCGTGCCCAGACCACCAGAGGTAATCCAACGGCGCGGCTTATCAAATAGATAATATTGTGCGGCAAACATCTGGTGCTGACCGACATCCGTGGTTACCAGCGCATCACCCTTGGTAACCTCATAAACCGCTTGCACTACCTCTTGCGGCTTAAGCATATCGCCAGAAGTATCGAAACGATTCTGCGTATACAAACCATGCTTGGCTCGCCACTCATTAATTTGCGCCCACCACTGAGATAGAGCCGTTTGATCTAATTGGGCATCATCTTTTAATTCGGCCAGTACATCTTTTAATACGGATTCAACCGAACCCACAATAGGGATATGCGCATGAATAGTTTTTGAAATAGACGCCGGATCAATATCGATATGAATAATTTTCGCTTCGGGGCAGAACTTATCCAAGGCATTGGTGACACGATCGTCAAAGCGCGCACCAATGGCAAAAATCAAATCACTGTTATGCATCGCCGTATTGGCTTCATAAGTCCCGTGCATCCCCAACATACCCAAAGACTGCTCATCCGTACCCGGGTAAGCTCCCAAGCCCATCAAGGTACTGGTCATGGGCAGGTTTAATTTACGCACTAACTGGCGCACCAACTCGGGACCTTCACCCGGAATAGCGCCACCACCGATATATATCATTGGCTTTTTCGCAGCCAATAAGGCTTTAACCGCCTTGCGGATTTGACCGCCGTGGCCTTTCACATTCGGGGTGTAAGAACGAATCGACACCGACTTGGGAAATTGATACTCAAATAACTGGTTAGGATCCGTCATATCTTTAGGCACATCAATCACCACCGTCCCAGGACGACCCGCAGCCGCCAGATAGTAAGCTTTACGCACAATACTAGGAATTTCGGCTGGATCATGCACCATAAAACTGTGCTTCACGATGGGACGTGAAACCCCCATCATATCGGTTTCCTGAAAGGCGTCTTCGCCAATTTTACTGCTCGGTACCTGACCGGAAATCACCACCATAGGAATAGAATCCATATAAGCCGTGGCAATACCCGTAATGGCATTCGTCGCACCGGGACCAGAGGTCACCAGCACCGAGCCCACTTTACCTGTTGTACGCGCATAAGCATCTGCCGCATGCGTGGCTGCCTGCTCATGCCGTACCAAAATATGTCTCACATCCTGCTGCCTGAAAATGGCATCATAAATATGCAGTGCGGCACCACCGGGATAGCCAAATAACAACTCTACCCCTTCATCGGCCAGCGCACGGATCAGCATATCACCACCGGAAAGCTTTTCCATTTCGAAAACCCTCTTATTCTTAACCAAGACTTTAACAATAACAGCACGCACAAACACGCCTGCCAATTAATTTACATACAGACACAGACTTCAAAGAAGCAAAGAAACACAGAATTTGCAAAACAAGCCAGCAACAACTGCGCTTGCGGAAAGGGCCTCGAAACTAACTGGTAAGTCAGTCGTCTAGGAGAACAACCCTCATCAGCGGTAACCGAGAGACCTGAACCCATAAACCTTCAGCTTTATGGTTTACGCCACACCCGCTCATTCATCGTTGGTAAACAAGATGAACTTGTGTTCGTAAAGCGAATTATAATGATTGTTTAAAAAATGACAAGCGGTGAAGAGAACCCTCAATACACATTATTGAGGCCGCAAGCCCTCAAGATTAATTTCCACACTATCACCCAACCAATAAGCATATTGAGTATGATCAGCGATATCATCACCCGTTAGGGCATGCACCAGCACACTTAAACCACCCCGATGCAAAACCCAAAACCTGATGATCAAAATAAATATGCGCATGATAGCCCTTATGGATATTGACAGGTCTTTGGGGGTTATTCACGGTTAAGGGTTACTCCAATAATTCTTCTACTGTGATACCAAATGCTTTAGCCAGTTTATAAATTTGCCAAAGTGAAGTAATCGCAGTGGGGTCTTGCTACATACGCTGATACTGCCGCAAGGAACGCTCAAAATCTGTCATATCTTCCTGAGTATAACCATGCTGCTTTCTCAGCTCTTTTATTCTTTTGCACAATTTCTTCTGAAACTGAGTAAAGCCTTTGTAATGTGCAGATGTAGGATTTGGGCGTTGCATGGTTATAAATACCACTTGATTTTTAACGCCAAGCTTGGCATATTCACACACAAACCAACACGCCAAGCTTGACTATATTGCAAGACAAGGCTGCGTTACTTAAAACAACATAAAAGAAGAGTTACTCACAAGGAGAAAAGAATGGACAACAACTTAACTCAGAATGCTTTAATCGGGTTATCTACCACTGATACACTGGCAAATATAAGCTCGGTAATCGCATTACTAGGAGAAATGGAATTTTATAATGAAGTCGATGAAAGTTGTAAATAAGGCTTATTTATCGTTCACACCCTGATTAGAAACTCGCTTGAGTATGTGATAGAAAGGATAAAGTCGGAGAAGGGGTAGCCCGTTGTACCCGATAAAAAGTTCTCTAACTTAAATATCTTGCTAAGAACCCCTCACCTCACTACTCCGACCACAATACCTGCGTGCCAGTATTAGGGAGATGCTCACCCCAGTTTAAAATTATTTCTTTTTTGTCTTCGGGCTTAGCCAAATGACCAACACCGTTGAAGCGAAGATATATATAGTGATCAAAACATCCTTCAACCATAATGCTCCCCCTGCTTGGGCGAACCACAACAACGTTTAAATCCGAGAACTCCTCAGGCACCACATAATTCTCATTGCCAATTAGATAACCACCCATTGGCAAGTCATCTTTACGTGAGTATCTCTCCATATCATAGTATAACTTGCGTAACCTTTCAGAAGACAAAGACCGAGCATACGCAACTGCCTCTGAATCTTCTTGGCATGAATTAACAGGAAAAATTAGTGCAAAAATCACGATAACAATTAGTGGTAACGAAGCTAAAGCTAGAATCACATAAAAGAAATTCCAAGCTAGCAATTTAAAACTAAATCTTTCACACATAGGCTTTTATATCGCTAATGTAATCAGAAACTCTGCAGCTGATTATTTCTGTATTATTCAAACACAAAAATGAGCAACAGAAAAGCTGTCGGATTAATAACCATACTAGAACGTTAAGTGTGTTAAACCTAGGAAAACACTATAAATGAACAATAAGTAAGGTATTAAATAACTACCGACACTAGGTTTAAGAAAAAACATCTGGAACAATAATGTAAGTAAAAGTAGACGGCCTAATTTTCCATCTATGGTAAGCTCCAAGTTATTTTTGGTGGCAAAATTAGTTAATTTTCCACTCCTATCAATTTCTCCCGTTGTACTAGAAATTTCTCCGTATATAATTTTATATGTACCGTTATATTTTGTTATTTCTTTTATATGGAAACCATCTTTTATCCTATGCTTGTTGTTTAAACGATATTCTGCATATTTAACTACGATCCAAGAAGATTTTCGCGTGTTAATCTCTACTTTAAATTCGTCATCAAATTTTCCTTGCGTTTTTTGCCAATACCTTAATGCAAACCAAAAAATCATTATCCAAGCTATTGATATTAAAACAGTTAAATTATTAAATTTTATATTTATTATTTGGAGTGTAATTGTATTATTTGTTAGCTCTCCATCAGCAACAAAAAATACGATAAAGCAAAACGAACATATCAGCAAATTTATTCTTTCAGGGCTGTTATCATCTATAGTCATAATTTTTATACTCTAACGCCTAAATAACGGGCAAGTGCAGCGACTCCGACGTGTCGTGGCAATTGTCCCCGTGAGCAGTGCATGGTTAATTTGCTTGTTATACAGATTCTACCCTCACCAAAAGGTCCTCATGCCAGTAATTCGCAGAAGAAAAATAGTCGTTGACAAGTGTTAGTAGTTGTTCGGAATTTGGTTTTAGATCAACTTTATCTCTAACTCTGCCTGAATCATCAGCTGAGACTTCCTTAGCTAGTTCTATATACTTACCCTTTGGCTCGGCACTCAGTAGTGAAACAGTGACTTTCAAGCGCGCGCTGAATGTCCAAGAGTCACCTGTTTTGACATCTACGACAACCTCGTTGCCATCATCGTCACTATATTCAATTGAAGTAACTATGTTATCGACTAGAGAGTCAGTACTTTTCAGAAAATACCAAACAATATCGATGTAGTAGATACATTTATCTTTTTCAGGTGGCATCTCATCTTGATGCTCAATGACATTACGCACCTTTATGAGCTCATTTAATATCATTGGTCTAATTAAACCAAGGTACTCATAACGATCTAGAACTCTTTTTGCCGAAGAAATATCCAATGGCAGCTTACTGATTTTATAGATGCGTTCGATCGCTTGTAACCTGTGATTAATTGATCTTTTCAAGTTTGCTATACAATCGGCTCGATACAAATCATGATCGTTACTTGTCAGCAATTCTTGAGCATGTTTCCACAGTTGGTGAGCTCTAAAGACTTCGTCAAAATCACCCTTCGTGCGCGAGTGATCTCCAAACGGCCACTCATGGATTTCGTCTGTTATGTACTTCATTACTTCCTAGTCTGTATAACGCCGTGGTAAGCGGCGACTTTGTAGTTGTGAGTATTGTGCTATCTAAGCACAAAAACGAGCAACGGAAAAGCCGTCAGATTGATGGCCTTGTTAGGAATTATTATTTTCATCATCACGTGATTCAAACAACTTTCTATTGTGCTCATTAATTTCTTTACGCATATTAGATAAGTTATTTATAAATCCATTCATTAGGACAATCCACAAGCCAAGACCAATATACCCCAATATTGCTTGAACAGAAGTGACAAGCCTTATTTGTGAAGGAGGGGAAAAATCCCCATAGCCAAGAGTCGTCCAAGTTGTTACGCTAAAATACAATACTTCTAAAAAATTATTTCCACGTGAACGCCATTGCTAATAAGCCCATAACGCCAGTAGTTTATAGCAAAAACCAAAATAGTTACGCTTATGAGCATAAAAAAGAAATAGAGTGCCCCACTGTACCAACCATCGCTGTTGCCAACTAATAAACCAACAGCATAAATTGCAAATGGATCAGATAGAGCTATCAATGGAATAGAAACTTCAGGCGGAGCAAAAAAACTAGTAATCAATGCGGCCCCTGAAAACATAATTGAAAAACCACCATTAATAGATTCGGAAAAACTCATTTTTTCGTATTCCTAAAATTATATTAGACATCATTACGACATACTTAAACACATCGATGTGGCGCATATCCATGGGAAGGTTTTTAATTCTCTTTTTTCAAAAAGCTATCTTTTTTATATTAATTATGACGCATTTAAAAACATCAACCGCAAAAATAATACTCCCTTCAATAAATAAAGCAATATGTTATTACTGACTTGAAAATATTTTGGAGAATAGTAAGAAGTGAAAATAGTGGGGCAGATTTGCTGTCGCAAACCTTTGGAGGCATGGATGCCGGAAAAGAGCGTACAGGGATGTATTTACAGCGTGTTTGCGACAGCAATATCTGCCACCGCTGTTTAATTACTTCTCGTACAAAGAATCCTCACCCTCCGGCCTTGTCTTAAACCTTCGATGCACCCACAAATACTCTTCAGGATTTTCACGAATACATTTTTCATAATGTTGATTTAGGCGCAATAAATCTGCATCTAGATCACTCGAAGGAAAATTTTCAAACGCGGGCAAGAACTGAATCTCATAACCGGAGTAATCATCCAAACGACGATAAGACATCGCCACCACAGGCACATTAGCCATAGCTGCCAAACGCGTTGGCGCCGCTACCATAGCCGCCTCAATACCAAACCACGACACAAAGGTACTCACACGCGGGCCGTAGTCTTGATCCGCGGCATACCATAACCACTCGCCGTTTTTCATGGCCTTCACCATGCCGCGCACATCATTACGATTCAATGCAGAAGAATTATGATTATGACGCTCACGCCCACGACGCTGAATAAAGTCATACACCGGATTATTGTGCGGGCGGTACGACATCGACATATTAAACAAACGATTAATCGCCACGTTGGTAATTTCCAGCGTATTAAAATGCACCGCCATAATCAGCGCACCACTACCCGTGGCTTGAATCTTTTGCCAGTGTTCTTCGCCACGAATGACAAAATGTTTACGCAAACGCCAGTACGGCATAAACCACGCCATGCCCGTTTCAAATAAAGCCATGCCATTGGTTTCAAAATGTTTAACCACCAAGGCGTTGCGCTCAGCTACCGTTTTTTCAGGAAAACAGAGTTCGATATTACGCTCTGCCACATAGCGGCGTGTGCTTATTAAATGATATAAAAGGCGGCCTAATAAACGCCCTAACAATAACTGAAAACGAAAGGGTAATTGCGCCACCAAAAACAGCAGCAACATCCACACCCACGTCAGCCAATAACGTGGGTGTAACAGCTTGGCAGAAAATTTAGCGTTGGACATTGTGTAAATCTAAGGAGCGGGGTTGCAATACTGCTGATGTATTGCTTCTACTTGTTCTAGCAACTCATCCGACAACTGCACATCCACACTGGCAAGATTCATTTGCAACTGCTCTAAGGTAGTTGAACCAATAATATTGGAAGTGACAAAGGCTTGCTGATTCACAAACGCCTGTGCGAGTATGGCCGGCTCAATGCCGTGACTACGTGCTAAATCGGTATAGGCATCTGCCGCTGCTTCGGCATAAGGCTTGGTGTAACGTGTAAACCGAGAAAATAGGGTAATGCGGCCATTTTCCGGGCGCGCACCTTGGTAGTATTTGCCAGACAACATACCAAAAGCCAGTGGTGAATACGCCAATAAACCCATTGATTCACGCAACGACATTTCTGCCAAACCCACCTCATAGGTACGGTTCAACAAGTTGTAAGGGTTTTGAATACTCACCGGGCGAGCAATACCGAGGATATCAGCTACAAGGCAGCTTTCCATCACGCCCCAAGGGGTTTCATTGGAAAGGCCGTAATGGCGAATTTTACCTTCCTTCACCAAATCACCCAGTGCGGCAATGGATTCCGCCAAAGGTACATTCTCTTCTTCCGCCAATTGCGACACACCCAAACGCCCAAAGTAATTGGTCATGCGCTCAGGCCAGTGTAATTGGTAGAGGTCGATATAATCAGTTTGCAAACGCTTTAGGGAATCGTTTACCGCTTGCTTGATGTGCGCTGCACTTAAACGTGGCCCGCCGCGAATATGTTCGAAGCCGGGATTGTTGGTACCCTTGCCTGTCACTTTGGTGGCAATCACTAATTGATCGCGCTGGCCGCGCTCGGCTAACCAACGACCCACAATGGTTTCAGAATCACCGTAGGTTTCTGCTCGCGGTGGTACCGGGTACATCTCGGCTACATCAATACAATTCACGCCTTGAGCAATAGCATAATCCATTTGTTCAAATGCTTCTGCCTGTGTGTTCTGCTCACCAAACGTCATCGTGCCCAGTGTTATCAGGCTGACGTTGACATCAGTATTGCCTAGGGGGCGGTATTGCATAATATGGCTATCCCTCGTTTAAAAGTCGGCTTCTACTAACGGTGTGGTTTCTGCCTCATAATCGACACCATCCACACCAAAACCAAATAAACGTAAAAACTCATCCTGATACACCGCGAAGTCGGTGAGTTTATTGAGGTTTTCTGTGGTCACTTGTGGCCAGATAGATTCGACTTCTGCCTGTATCGCCGGATCCAGTTCCAACTCATCGACACGGAAGCGATTATCACTATCCAAACGTGGGCTTTCAGCATACATGCACTCGGTAAATAAACGCTGTAGCTGTTCGATACAACCTTCATGGGTACCCGCTTTGGTCATGACTTTAAACAGTATCGCCAAGTACACAGGCATCACCGGAATCGCAGAACTTGCCTGTGTTACCACCGCTTTTAATACCGCAACACGCGCACAACCATTTAAAGATGCCAGCTTTTCACGTAAGGCACCTGCGGCACGATCAAGGTCTTCTTTGGCTTTACCGATAGTGGCATGGCCATAGATAGGCCAAGTTAATTTGTCGCCCAAATAGGTATAGGCCACAGTTTGTACACCGTCGTTTAATACATCGGCATCTGCCAAGGCATTCATCCATAGCTCCCAATCTTCACCCCCCATCACTTTAACGGTGTTGGCAATTTCTTCATCAGAAGCCGGCTCCACGGTGACTTCACCCACAACTTTGGTATCCGTATTGAGGTTTTTAGCGGTGTAGCTATTGCCGATGGGCTTGAGTGTTGATGAGAATACTTCACCCGTCACCGGGTCTTGGCGGCGTGGTGAAGCCAGACTATAAACGACTAAATCTACTGTGCCCATATCGGCTTTAATTTGCTCAATCAACTGCGCTTTACAAGCGGTAGAGAAAGCATCGCCATTAATGCTTTTGGCATATAGGCCAGCTTCTTTAGCAGCCGTCTCAAAGGCCGCCGCATTGTAATAACCGGCAGAGGCGGTTTTGCGCTCTGTAGGTGGCTTTTCAAAAAACACACCCAGTGTGTTAGCACCATAACCAAAGGCTGCCGTAATACGCGAAGCCAAACCATAACCCGTTGAAGAGCCGATCACTAATACATTTTTGGGGGCTGTGGCGGCACCTGCCGGAGTGTAAGGGCCTTTGGATTTAATATAATCAATCTGTTCCTGCACATTGGCGGCACAACCTTGCGGGTGGGCATTGGTACAGATAAAACCACGGACTTTAGGAGAAATAACCATAAAAAAGCCTTTCATTATGAGAGTATGAAGTCACAGTGCTGCATTATAAACAGATAGTCCGGTATTGGCGAACCACTTATAATATCGCATTTAAGCCAACGGACACCTTGCAAGTATGTCAAAGAATCATAAAACAAACGCCACCATTGACGAAGATTTACTGGTTTTACGCTACCAAACCACCAAGGACTGGGTTGATACGGTATTGTCTGATTTTAATGCTTTTCTCAATGATCATGCACAAGCCGAAAAAAAGGCCTCCGGTATGGCAATGTCCATGTTGTCTCACTACCCGGATAAACCCGAATTAGTGAGCGCCATGATCGACCTTTCTATTGAAGAGTTGGCACATTTTCGTGAGGTGCTTAACTTGATGCAAGCTCGCGACCTGCAATTAAGCAGTGATGAAAAAGATCCTTATGTGAACGCCTTGCGCACGCATATTCGCAATGGTCGCGAGGAATACTTTCTGGATCGCTTGCTAATTGCGGCCATTATTGAAGCGCGTGGCTGTGAACGTTTTGGTCTAATTGGCCAGTATCACACCGACCCGGAATTGAAAAAGTTCTACCAGATGATTGCCGACTCTGAAGCCAAACATCATTTGTTGTTTATTGACTTGGCGGCACTGTATTTGCCCGTGGAGGCGATTGAATCGCGCTTAATGTCGCTATTGGAGATTGAAGCCGATATCGTGCGCGATTTACCGTTGCGAGCCGCCTTACACTAGGCGCCAACAAGCAATAATGGTTGCAACCGGCACGCTACAAAAATACCTTTCTCAATACGGTGAGCCCGAATGCCATACAGTGGTTGAACACTTACCGCAGGTCATAGCGCACAAGCGCTATGACCATTGTTTGATTATTCCTGTGTGCGATGAAGACGATACGTGCATCCAACGTCTGTTAAAAACGCCGCCGCAATGCCAATCGTTATTACTAATTGTCATTATTAATCAGCCCGACACACACAAAGAGAGCGCCCGCAATCAAGCACTGTGGACATTATTACTGGAACAACATACGCATATTGCACACCATAAAAACATTCACTGGCTGACCACTCCTCACACCGGGATTGATCTTTTACTGGTGGATCGTTTTCGGCACCCCATCCCCCGTAAACAATGTGTAGGATTAGCTCGTAAGATTGGCGGCGATATTGCCTGCCAACTCTATGCTCGGCAAAACGTGTTATCCCCTTGGGCGCATCATACCGATGCCGATGTCACACTGCCTGAAAATTATTTCAGTGTGAGCACGGAATATTGTTCAACACAACACAGCGCATTGGTATATCCCTATCGGCATGTTCACACTGGGGATGAGGCATTGTTTTTAGCCACGCAACTGTATGAGCAAGCACTGCATTATTATGTTGAGGGCCTAAAAGCAGCTGGGTCACCTTATGCTTATCATACGCTGGGTAGCTGTATTGCCTGTACACACCATGCCTATGCCGCTTGCCGTGGTTTTCCCAAAAAGTCCGGCGGGGAAGACTTTTACTTGCTCAATAAACTCGCCAAGATGGGGAGAATCGTCAGTCTGAAGGATAGTATTTTACAGATTGAATCTCGGGTTTCGGAACGCGTGCCATTTGGCACCGGGCCTGCGGTACGCAAAATTCTTGACGATAATCTGACTATCCATTCGTACCTCTATTATCATCCACAGTGCTTCCAACAGTTAGGCAAACTTTTGGATGCTTTTCCCTCCCTGTGCCACAACAACTCGCAACAGTGGTTAAATGCCTTAGACCCGTTACTACAAGATGCCTTACGCGCACTGAATATTTATACGCTGTTTACCCACTTAAAAACACAGGGCAAAAACTCACAGCAAAGCCTGCAACACTGCCATTGGTGGTTGGATGCGTTTAAAACCTTAAAACTGATTCATTTTTTGGAAAAAAATTTCCCAAAACAGCCATTAGATAAGTCCATACTGAAATTAGACATTGCTGAAAAATGTTATCAACGCAAATAATTTTTCATCAGTTTCGTAATTGGTGGTAGACTATTACTTATGCGCATTTCATTCATATGGCCTATCTTGCTATTTTTCTTCAGCTTGATTCTGAGCCTGGCTTTCTATATTACGTTATTATCTTACTCTAACGAAAAAAACGAACTCTCAGCAAAAATTTACGAGCAATCACTGGTCGCCTCTATCAACCAGTACGAGTATTTACCTGCATTATTAGCCACTGATAACTTATTGATTGACACACTGTTAACACCAGAAAATAATCGCGATAAGGCTAATCGCAAATTACATTTTATTGCCAACCGTGCCGGTGCCGATGCAGTGTATATTATGGATGTTAATGGCAAGGTCATTGCTGCCAGCAATTACAACAATCCACCCAAAAGCTTTCTTGATAAAAACTATTCATTCAGACCTTACTTTAAAAAAGCACTCACCGAAAGAACGCGCCAATTTTATTATGCCAAAGGGGCTACCACTGGCATCCCCGGATTTTTTATTTCTGGCCCAGTTATCCACCACGACAAGCCGATTGGGGTTGTCGTGGTTAAGCTGGATATGAGGTACTGGGAAACAAACTGGCGCAATTCAAAAGAAAGTATTATTGCAACCGATGACAACAATGTGGTTATTCTAAGTTCTGAAGATAGCTGGCGTTACCAATCAATTGGCACATTATCGAACAACATTATCAGCACGATAAAGTCTCAACAACAATTCATCGGAAAATAGCATCGCAGCATCTATAGCCAATCTTTGTCATTTACTTTTTTTGATAAAATTACGATTACCTTTTGGTTATTGGATAGTGGGTTTTATGTTATTAATCAGTTTTCTATTCCTGAAGTGGACTGGTCTCTGTATTATTTGGTCAAGCATAAAGTCTTTCTCTTTCCCAGCTTGGCCTTTTTCTTTGCTGTTTTGGCATTGAGCTTTTCAATTTATTTTATGCGGCAAGAACGTAAACATAAATTGGCCTCAATCTATAAAACAAAGCAAATGGAGTTAACACGCCAAGAATAACTTAAGGCTGTTATTAACAATGTTCACGTCGGCGTTATTCTCTTTTCTCCTGAAGGGCATCTTATTTCCATCAACAACCATACCAAACACTTATTATTTGATGGCAACATGCCTGACCCGGAAAACACTATCTATATTAACCATATTGTTGACATAGATTCACATCATTTGGATGCCCAATTGTCAAAAGACCTCACATCCAAGAGCTACCATGAAACATATGCTTTAAAAAACGGCCAAAAAGATGTGCCCGTGATGTTTGCATTAATCAAACTGGCGATTATGGAAGAAGATCTTTACCTAATGACGTTTGTGAATATAAAACGCCGCAAAGATGCTGAAGATGAATTAGTTAAAATCAATAATTCTCTCGAAGAGACCATTCAAATGCGTACTCGAGAGTTACACAAAGCACAAGAAAAATTAATACAACAAAATAAAGCCACAGCCCTAAGCAACATGGCTGCAACGATTGTACATGAGCTCAGCCAACCGTTATCGGCTATGAACAGCTCTATTGCCGCGGTGAATGCCAAAATCAATCATCAGGATTTTGAGGGCGCTGTAGATTCAGCAAACCGATTAACGCCTTTATCCCAAAAAATGTATAACGTAATCAAGCTATTAAAATATTTTAGTGATTAGGACCCTAAATCTGACAACGAGACTGTTGACTTGAGAAATGTAATTGAAGAGTCTCTCGATGCGTTTCAGGATATCGCCAACGACAAGCGTATTGGACTCCATTATCATTCACCTGAAAAACCTGTGTATATTCAGGCAAATGCCATAAAACTGGATTTAGCCTTATCCAATATTGTTAAAAATGCCATTGATGCCTCGGAACGCACAGAAAACCCTAGAATTGATATTCAGTTAAGCGTCAACGATAGCGATGACGCCCTAATAACCATTTCCGACAATGGCGGCGGCATTGATGAACACACCTTACAAAAACTATTTAGCCCTTACTTTACCACCAAAGAGGTAGGCAAAGGTCTTGGTTTGGGGCTTTCTATTACGTATGAAATCATTCAAGAATATTATGGAAAAATAGAGGTTTCTAACACACAGGATGGTGCATGCTTTATCATTTCACTACCCATAAAAAAAGAAAAGAACCATGGAAAAAACGCTTGATAAGAAAGACATCACTATTATTCTGGTTGATGACGATAAAGATGTACGAGTCAGTACGACCGATCTGCTTGCAACACAGTTTAAAAAAATAGAGAGTTATAGCTCGCCTAGAACCGTATTGCCTAAAATTAATTTTGATCTTCCGGCTATTATTCTTACCGACTTACGTATGCCGGATGATGATGGCATGGACTTCGCATTAAAGGTTAAAGAAATCGACCCTCACCTTCCCGTTATTTTAATGACGGGTTATGGCGATGTATCAACGGCTGTCGATGCGATGAAACATGGTATCAATGACTTTATTGAAAAACCCTTTGATACTGACCGCCTGATTAGCGCCATCGAACGTGCCATTGAGAAACGCGTGCTGACATTATCGCTACAGGAAACCCAAGAAAAAGCAGACTTTCAAACTAACATTGATACATTACTGATGGGGCATAGTGATGTCATGAAAGATTTAAAACGCAATATATTGAATTTTGCACCGATGGATATACCGCTGGTTATCTACGGCGAAACTGGCACCGGCAAGGCACTCGTTGCGCATTTTTTACATGACTGCAGCCCACGCAGAGAACAACGCTTTATACAAATTAACTGTGCGGCCATTCCCGAAGAACTTATTGAAGCAGAGCTCTGGGGCTATGTTAAGGGGAGCTTTTCTGAACAACCTTCAGTGCATACGGGCAAGTTAGCTCAGGCAGAAAATGGCACATTGTTTATCGACGAAGTGGCTATCTTACCTTTGGGCATTCAGGCCAAATTATTATTGGCTTTGTCTAACAACATGATCACCCCCATTGGCAGTAATGAGCAAATTCCGATTAACTGCCGTATTGTATCAGCCACTAAAGAAGACTTGCGTGGCAGCAAAAATTTTCGACAAGACCTTTTCTTTAGTTTGTAAGTGGCTGAATTGCGGGTTCCCCCTCTACGTCATCGAGAAGAGGATATTATTGAGCTTTTCAATACGTTTGTTATGCAACATTGCGAGAATCTGAAAACAGAATATAAACCCCTCAACAATGATTCACGCAAAAAATTATTGACCTATGAATGGCCCGGCAATGTACGCGAACTTATTAATATTGCCATTCGATACGCATTAAAACATTGTAACGATATTGAACAAGCAATACATAACGATGAACTGGATGATTTTTATTCCAGCGGTGATCAATCTCTCAAAGAACAAGTAGAGGCCTATGAAGAGCTACTGATTAAACTTAAGCTCCGCGAGCATAAAGGCAAAGTCGCCAAAGTATTGGACGATTTAAAAATCGAACGCAGGACCTTTAACCAAAAACTGAATCGTTATGGCATTACTACCACTGATTACAAGCCTCGTTAAGGTCGCAACGATGATTCCATCCAGATCAGATTTGCCATACGCCCGGTAACGCCATCGCGTCGGTAAGAGAAGAACCGTTCCGAATCGCTATATGTACAATATTGGCCACCATAAATGGCCGTCACACCCTCGCGAGCCAAGGTATAACGAGCAATACCATACAAATCTGCTTGCCAATGACCCTGGCGTACCGCGGGTATAAAAAACTCAGCAAATGTCGAATCTTGTAAAATATAAGCGTCGCGCACGTCATCACCCACTTCAAAAGCAGATTGGCTAATCGCCGGCCCTAAATACGCGATAATATCGGCAGTGTTGGCAAATGTCGCCGCGGTATTTTGCAACACACCCGCCCACAAACCGCGCCACCCGGCATGAGCAACAGCAACTTGCGAACCTTGTTGATTACAAAAAAAGACCGGCAAACAATCGGCGGTCATCACACAACAAGCGTGACCGGTTTGATGAGTTGTACAGGCATCATATTCGTTGTTATTGTCATCTGTCAGCGGCACGTTAACAACAGCGGTACCATGAATCTGACACAACCACGTAATACCGGAAACGTGGGTGAGTTGTTGTAGGTGGCGACGATTGCCAGCCACGGCATGACTATCATCACCAACATGGTCTCCCACGTTGAAACTATCGTAAGGCGGCAGACTACTACCCTCCAAACGCGTACTGAAGCAAGCTCGAATATTATCGGGTGCAGGCCATTGCAGCCATTCAATACTCATTTGTGCTATTTTCCATTGCGGTGCTGTTCTCCATTGCCGCTAATAATTGCACCATATCATCAGGTAATTCTGATTCCCAGGCTAACTCTTCACACGAATCAGGGTGTATTAAGGTCAGACGGCGAGCATGTAGTGCCTGCCGACCAAAGGCCTGCAACACGTCTTTTAACATGGGAGGGGTACCCGCCATCCATTTTTGGCGCCCAAGATATAAGGGATCTCCTACCAAAGGATGTTTCATCCAAGCCATATGCACACGAATTTGGTGTGTTCTGCCCGTTTCTAATTGACAGGCGATATGGGTATAACCGGAAAAACGCTGCAACAAACGATAATGTGTTATCGCTTCTTTGGCATTCGCACTATGGTGTTCTAATACAGCCATTTTGATCCGCTGTGTTGGATGCCGACCAATCGGTTTATCGATCTCGCCCCCCCCCGTCAGCTCGCCCATTACAACGGCTTCATATTCGCGACCAAGACTACGATCTTGCAACTGCTTTACCAAACTGTGGTGTGCTTCCAAAGAACGGGCAACAACCATCAAACCTGAAGTATCTTTATCCAGACGGTGCACGATACCTGCTCTAGGCAGTAGCGCAACTTCTGGATAGTGGTATAACAAACCATTGAGCAACGTACCTTCTGCCACACCTGCACCGGGGTGTAAGACCAGACCTGCAGGTTTGTTGAGCACAAGAATATGGCTATCTTCATACACGATAGTAAGTGCGATATCCTGAGGCTGCCATCGCTGCTCTTCTTCCAGCAATGCATCCAGAATAAGCTGGTCACCACTGAAAACTTTGTCACGAGGACGGCGAGTTTCTCCATTGACGGTAATGGCAGAGGCTTTAATCCATAATTGAATGCGAGATCGGGAATACTCATCAAACAAACTGGCCGCCACTTGATCCAGCCGCTTGCCGGAATATTGATCGGAGATAATATGATTTTCTTGAATGTGTCTACTCATAAAGAAAGGCTACCGGGTGTTGGTATTCGCGGGGACTCTGTGGTTAAATACGTGTCCAATATACTATATAACCGTTATTACATCATGTTTCGTTTTATCTTTAATGTTGCCTTTATTGCACTGCTTGCCCTATTAGTAGTGGCCTGCTCGTCAACCAAAAAAATTAACCTTGCAGCACAAACAGAAGCTGAGCTCTACGAGAAAGCCCAAGCACAACTCAAGCGTAATAATTTGCCAGAGGCCATCGAACTCTTTAATAATATGGAGAGACGCTATCCTTTTGGAGAATACTCCAAATCGGCTCAGTTAGCGCTGATCTATGCACATTATAGTTATGGCGAACCTGAAACCGCCAATGCGACCGCTAATCGTTTTATACGCCTGAACCCGCAACATCCGCATATTGATTATGCTTATTATATGAAGGGGCTTATCAGCTTCCCTAAAGCAAAAACATTTTTACAACGCTTTGCCGATGTGGATCTCAGCCACCGGGATATTAGTGATGCCAACATTTCCTTCAATCGCTTTTCAGAATTGGTGAAGCGCTTTCCCAAAAGCGAATATACGCCAGATGCCTTAAAACGCATGGAGTTTTTACGCAATTTGTTAGCCCGCCATGAAATTCATGTTGCCAATTACTATCTGGACCGCGAAGCGTTTCTGGCAGCCGTCAATCGCGGACAATATGTGTTGCAAAACTTTCAACAAACCCCTGCGGTTCCCGACGCATTGGCGGTTATGATTCAGGGTTACCATAAAATGAATATGACCGACCTCGAAGCAAATAGCCTAAAAACACTCAAAGAAAATTACCCCAACCACCCCGCTTTAAAGGGTAATGGGGAATTTGATTTCAACTACAGCTCACAGCGAGATCGCTCTCTGATAAGTACTGCCACTTTTGGGCTACTGAGGAGCTCAACCCCACCAGGATTTAATACAGAACACATTTACAATCCGGTAGAAAAATAGGCTTTTCTACTCTCCGGCTAACCAACCATTGGTAATCGGGTAGCGGCGATCTCGGCCGAAGCCTTTTGCAGAAATACGGATACCGACAGGCGCCTGGCGGCGCTTGTATTCGTTCATATCAACTAACCGAATCACACGGTATACCGTCTCGGCATCGAAACCTTGCTCAATAATCATTTGCGCACTTTGGTCTGCCTCCACATAACACTCCAGAATGTTATCCAGAATATCGTAGGGTGGCAGATTGTCTTCATCTTTCTGATCTGGAGCCAGCTCTGCTGACGGTGGACGCTCTATCACTGAGGCTGGGATTATTTCATGCTCTCTGTTGCAATAGCGGGCAAGATCAAAAACCAGTGTTTTTGGAACATCCTTTAACACATCAAAGCCACCGGCCATATCACCGTACAAAGTGGAGTACCCTACCGCCAGTTCGCTTTTGTTGCCCGTTGTTAGTACCAAAGTACCTTTTTTATTGGAAATAGCCATTAATAATACACCGCGGCAACGCGCCTGTAAGTTTTGCTCTGCCAGATCAACGGGCAAATTGGCAAACTCATCTTTTAGAGACTCCATAAAGGTCGTATACATCGTCTCAATAGACACACTGCTGTAACGCACCTGTAAACGTTTAGCTTGCTCTGCAGCGTCATTCTGACTCATTTCGGAGGTATAACGGAACGGCATCATCACCGCCTGAACATTCTCGGCACCCAAGGCATCAACGGCAATAGCCAGCGTCAATGCCGAATCAATCCCTCCTGACAAACCTAATACAACGCCTTTAAAACGATTTTTACGGACATAATCCTGTAAGCCCAAGACCAACGCCTGATAGATAACAGACAACGGCTCCGGTTCCAAAAAGCTGGGGGAAGGCTGATCACTAGGCAGCACTGGCAAGACGGAATCTCCATTCCAATGCCAAGTCACGGGGTATAGCCCTGCTTGATATAACGGCGCTTGTGCCGCACATTGCCCTTGAGCATCAACCGCAAAAGAAGCACCATCAAAAACCAGCTCATCCTGACCCCCCACCTGGTTCACATACACAATTGGCATAGAACCTTGAAGTGCTCGCATGGATAGCAATTCATGTCGTTGTTGTTGCTTCTCGCGATGAAAAGGGGATGCATTCAGGTTAATCATTAAACGGGCTCCTGCATCACGCGCTTGCAACACAGGAGTGTCATGCCAAATATCTTCGCAAATAGTGAGCGCTACCGGGATATCTCCCAGCATAAACACACAGGCTTGACCACCTTCGGTAAAATATCGCTTTTCATCAAACACCTGATAGTTAGGCAGGTGTTGCTTGGCATACTCGGCTATCCATTGCTGGTGTTGTAAAACACCCGCCATATTGTATTGCTGACCATTGATCGTTTGGGGGTAACCCACCACGACTACTGCAGAAAAATCGTGAGCCTGTAACTGTTTTAATGCATTTTCTATACGTAATGACATACTATGACGCAATAGCAGGTCTTCAGGCGGATAACCACAGAGTGTTAATTCGGGAAAAACAACAATATCCGCTTGAAAGCGTTCTTGTGACAACAGGACTGATTCAATGATTTGTTGAGTATTGCCATCAATATCACCGACCAAAGGGTTGATTTGGGCCATAACAACGGTAATCGGTGACATTGATTGTATTCTCCACAGCACTCAGGTTTTATAATAGGGTCGCTAATGATAAAACAAATAACCGTCTATTACAGCCAAACATGGAAAACATTCATCTAACACACGATAAAAAAACGTTTATTAAGTACCTACATCAGTTATCGCTTAGGGCTGGGTATATTACTGACGATTATTTTTTCTTCAGATTTGGCCAGTAATTTTTTACAAGCCCATAGCCCGACATTATTTATTAATACTTGCTATGCCTATATTGGCATCTGTATTCTGACATTTATTTTAAATGCAAAGAGCAAAGTAACCGCCAACACCTATCATATCATTGCTATTCTAATTATTGATTTCATTGCCATCTGTTTGATGATTTATGCCAGTAACAAAGCCAGCGCAGGCTTAAGTTATTTACTGCTGGTTACTATGGCCGTTGGCAGCACATTTTTACGCGGTAAAACCAGCGTTGCGCTAGCGGCATTTACGTCACTCTTATTGATTGGCTTTAGCTTGCTGTCACCATGGCAAGGCATTGGTAGCGGTTCATCTACGTTTACTGCCGGGATCACGGGAATATTACTCTTTGCAACCGCCATTTCTTTTCGACTCTTTTCGAAAAAAATACAAAGCGACGAATATAAAATACAACAGCAAATAGAACACGCAGACTATATTCAACGTATTAGTGAACGTATTGTTGAAACCATTCACGCCGGTATTATGATTATTGATGAGCACTTGAATATTTTATTAATCAATCATGCTGCTGAGCAATTATTATCAAACGAAAAGCCGTTTAAAGAAATTAATGATATACCAGAGCTCAACCAGATCCTAAATACTTGGAAAAATGAGCCACAACAATCGTTGGACTCTGTCACCTTAAAAATCGGCATGAGCCACGATATAAAAATTAACTTTACCCCCATGGTTGATCGTTATGGGGCATCGCTAATTTTATTTATTGAGGATGAACGTCGCACCATTCAGGAAGCTCAACAGCTAAAGCTGGCATCTTTAGGTCGCTTGACGGCCAGTATTGCACACGAGATTAGAAACCCACTGGCCGCGATTAGTCACGCTAGTCAATTATTGGATGAATCAGAAAATATGCATACGAGTGATCTTGAGTTGTTGCGTATGATTCATATGAATACCGAAAGGATTAACACCACCATCAGTACTATATTAGATTTTTCTAGTCGCAAGAAAGCGGATATACAATCCGTCCACCTAGATAAATGGCTAAGTCGGTTTAGTCAAAACTATATTATTAATTCAAACAGAATTATACGATTAAACATTCATCAAAAAGATATATATTGTCAAGTTGACCCTAATCATCTCGATCAGATTATATCCAATCTGGTGGATAACGGGTTCCGACATAGTAATCTTAATGATGCTGAGAACTATGTGACGATTAACACCGGGGTACATGCCATCAATCATCAACCGTTTATCGATATTGTCGATGAAGGCGACGGTATCAGTGATGAAAATATAGGTAATATTTTCGAGCCCTTCTACACCACCAAAATGGGTGGATCCGGTCTAGGGCTATATTTATGCAAAGAACTGTGTCAAGCTAATCAGGCTGAAATTTCTTATCTCAACAAAGATCAGGAAAACAATCAAAAAAGCTGCTTTCGTTTACTCTTACTTAAAAGCTGAAAATATGAGTCATAACGTATTAATCATCGATGACGAACCCGACATTCGCCAGTTGCTTTCTATCACGCTTTCACGGATTAACCTCACAACCTATTGCGTAGAAAACATTTCCCGAGCCAAACAGGCGCTTAGGGAAAACGTATTTCAGCTTTGCCTAACGGACCTAAAACTTCCTGATGGTTCAGGACTAGACATTGTTGAAACCATTCAACAAGATCACCCTCAAACACCGGTGGTTGTAATCACGGCTCATGGCTCAATGAATACCGCGATTACGGCAATGAAACAAGGAGCATTTGACTTTATCAATAAACCTGTTGATATTAAAAGCTTACGTCTTCTAGTCAATAATGCGCTGTCAACCAACACAGACGCAGAAGAGGTACTGTTTGATGAGATCATCGGTGACTCGCATAACACCCTCTTATTAAAACAACAGATTAGAAAGGTGTCCCGATCTCAAGCACCGGTGTTAATTACGGGTGAATCGGGTAGCGGTAAAGAGTTAGTCGCAAGATCCATTCACAACCATAGTTATCGGAGAGAAAACCCCTTTATTGCCATTAACTGTGGCGCCATCCCCAGAGAACTCATGGAGAGTGAATTTTTTGGGCATATCAAAGGTAGCTTTACGGGCGCACATCAGGATAAGCAGGGCTTCTTTCAGGCCGCTAATGGTGGCACGTTGTTTCTTGATGAAGTAGCTGAGCTGCCCCAAGACATGCAAATAAAGTTACTGCGCGCCATTCACGAAAAACGTGTACGACCCGTAGGCTCACATGAAGAAATAGCCATTGATATACGTATTCTTAGCGCCACGCATCAAAACCTTGCGAACGCTGTGACTAATAAACAATTTCGTAGCGATTTATTCTACCGTATTAATGTGATTGAAATCATTGTACCCGCACTTCGAGAAAGAATTGATGACCTTCCTGCATTAATACATTTTATTTTTGGAAAAATATCCAAGACTAATAACAATCAACCTCACAGCTTAAACTCGGAGGCAATGACTGCATTGCAAACTTATCACTTTCCAGGCAATATTCGCTAGCTGGAAAATATTCTTGAGCGAGCCTCTGCATTAACAGAAAGTCATATTATTGATACAAAGATCCTTGGATTGTCACCCGTAGCGCAAGCCACCTCAAGCATACCGCCTGCTACTGAAAAAATAGCACCCAAAGATAGTCCAGAAAGCCTTACAACCGCCGCTCCAATATTTGATGCAGAAAAAGAATCCATCGACCACTATCTTGAAAATATTGAACGAGACATTGTTCTTGATGCGTTGGAAAAACATCGCTGGAATCGTACTGTAACAGCGAAATACCTTGGCGTTACTTTTCGCTCATTGCGATACCGCTTGAAAAAATTAGACATTGATATTGACAAACCGTCATAGAGCAGTAAGCTAGTCGTATTATCATTTAAAAAATTAACATCATTTTCAAGGATAGAAAATGTTTACTCAAGGAAAGGGTTTCACCTTGGTAGAGTTACTTGTGACTCTTGCCATTAGCGCCATATTACTATCAGTTGCTGTTCCCGCTTTTTCATCATTATTAACGTCAACAAGAATCAACAGCATCTACCACCAACTGTACGGTTTATTGTAATACAGTCGCTCAAAAGCTGTATTTACCCATACCACCATCATACTTTGCCCGACGGCAGATCAACAACACTGTATCAATGAGTGGACATTACCTTTGATGGTTTTTTCCGATCATAATAATAATCAACAACGTGATAACGACGAAAGCATTGAACGTATTGTCGTGCCAGGTCATGCGAATGAAGCAATTTTCTGGCGCGCATCTGGCAGCAAACGGTATATTCGTTATTGCTTTGATGGAGAGACCAGAAATCAAAATGGCAGATTAACTATCTGCCCGGAAAATACAGCGCTTAGCCACACCAGACAGATTGTTATTTTCAGAACAGGACGGCCAAGACCAGCACTACACAGTGAGATTAAAGAAGGTGATTGTGAATAATATTATTCCCAACAAAAACGACATCATCAGCATCCACTACCGTATTCGGGTTTGCTGCAAGATTAATATTGCCATCATAGTCAGCATCCGCAGTAACATTGCGAGTACCAATATTAGTAAGAAGTAGACTTCCGCAATCAGGACCAGTCCAGGGGGCAACAGGCGTTGCGGTTAATGTGTAGGTACTGTTAACTCCACCATTGAATGTTGTTGAGATTGCATACAGACCTGTTTCAGACTGATCTGAAAGATTCAAGCCAGCTCCATCAAAGACGGATGAAGCATAACTGCCATTAGCGGTATAAAACCGCTCTTGAGCAGAGGCTATTTGTAATAATGCAGATGCACCTTCGGCACGATTGGAGGATGCAATATGAGCAAGATAAGAAGGATAACCAATGCTTGCCAAAATGCCAATAATAACCACAACTATCATTAATTCAATCAATGTAAAACCACTTTTTTTAATCATGTTTTATTATTCCTGATCATTACACTAATACCTGACACAAAAGGAGCACATTTAATAGGATGCTATGGTAATTCTCTCAATATACCTTTGTCTATCGCGAACTTGAGATTTAATAAAAACCGTCTGACCTACTCTTAGGGCATAGCGGTTAACTTTACGAGGTTTTGTGGTCGCAGAGTCTATAATATACACTTGCGTACTAATTGATATCTTGTATGGTTTGTCATTAATAACTACAAGCTTATTAGCATTATCAACCAACGATATTATATTTCTAGTGGCTTGAACGCTAGAAGAAAAACTGGCACTTAATGCAAGTATCATAAAATAGCGGATTACAACCACAGAAAATGTTTTCATAAATTGTCACCGTAATTTATTTCAATATTGACCATGACTTCCTACCTTTATGCGGAAACGTTGATCCAGGAGTTGTATCAGTTAAACTACTACTAGGTGCATGGAAAATAGTATATTCTTGATGAGAAGAATCCGCTTGTGTCGTAATTACCTTGGTACCTGATTTTGTTTTAATCGCACTTAAACCGATAATAAGATTGCTATATTTAATACCCGCAAGCGCAGTTCCATCATTCGCCTTACTCAGAGGAGTGCCACTCGCCAAACCACCTGTTAGTGGGTTTACTGCCATTAAAAAGCTGTCTCCTGCATTTGCAATACAGTCATTTTCTGCAGGAATAATAGTTGCAAACAGAAGCGCACGACCAAGTAGTAGCGGACTTAATATAACACGTTCTTTCTGAGCGGGCAGAACCATATACCACCCCAAATTTTTCGAACCAGACGAAACATTATAATCAACCGGGTTTGAAGTGACTGTACGTTCAGTCGTACTTCCCGACAAAAGACTCACTGTTTGTTTGGTAAGAGAATCGGTATTAAGATTTACATTATAAGGGCCGTTATTATTACTCTCACCAGCATCCCAAACACCATAAACATGATGGCTTCTGGTATTACTATCCAGCTTGTCGGAACCAACAATATATTGACCGGTACCAAAGAAAACCAAATAGTTAGGGTCTGTATCCGGGTTATTCGTTAATGGATTTTTCCTAACAAGTGGGGCAGAAGTAATTGCCTGACGATTTTCTGGAGAACAACGTCCATAAGTATATTGATGAAAATCAAACCTTAAATCAGAATTGTAAGTAGTCCCACCATCAGTCGTATTTACACTACATGATGAAAAAAAGGGTTGTTGATAAACAAAACTGTCTGTATAGATATTGACAGGATAAGTTTGTCTACCCGTATGTGTGTCCCAGTAATATGCATCTTTTTGATCCGTACTACTGTCTTTCTCACTAAGATCAAAAATCCACAAATTACCCCGCAAATCTCCAGCATAGACACGATCAACAGTACCATCAGTATTCGTGTCCACAAGCGTAGCATCAGACAGTCCATTGGGGTCTAGATACTCACAATTCTTCTCAACGGCTGCCAAAGGGTCGTGAAGAAAAGCACTATTACTACAATGAATAACATCGTAGGTAACACCATTCTCTCTCACTGGTGTCGTTTCCAACTGTACGAAGTACTCATTACTGTCTCGATAAGCATAACTCGTTTTATATTGACCAACAGAACCACCAAACTGAATAAGGCCATCTGTTGTACCATAACGCACATCGATACTTTCAGAAGATTCGGGCAAAACACACCCTTGGTGTTCTCTAGCACAAAATACCCACTGCATCGTTGCTTTGATAATGCTGTAATCGCCCTGACCGTCATTATAAATTCCATCATTGTTGGAATCATCCGTATCCAAACCACCATCATCATTATCCAAATAAATAATAAATAATGAGGCAGACCCACCGGTGCCACCATTAACGCCTTCAACATGGCTATTATAGCCATTAGGTACAACTGCTGCCCAACGACCGTTATTCATTCTGGCAATTTCAGGCTGACCATAGACATAGCCTAATTCAGGATGGGTAAATTCTTTTACCACAATACTGGCTGCATTATCCTCCGCTTTATCCAGACGGGGATATTCATTATTATCGCCTTTTCGGGTATCAGAATCAGGATTGGTTACATCAAGTACATAAATACCTTTAGCTCCTGAACGCATCCCCGCCACCAGATAAGTTCTCCAACGTGCTGCATCTGTTCCTTTATCAACATACACATCCGCAACCACCGGAGTACCATCAACATAAGCTTGTCCCTGATAGCCACTACCAGTACCATCACCATCAGCATCAGCGAATCGGCTTAACAGATTACCTCCCAGAGTTGCATCGGAAATAAAACTGGGAATATAGGCAAATACTTCATTGCCACCGCTAGTATCGTTGGTATTATTTGGATCATTAGTCGCATAAAATCCGTGCAACATGCCATCATTACCACCCACATAAATCATATGGCGGCGGTCTTTATGTGTACTGACAAATGTTGAGTAGATGCCATTGACGCCACTTTCAAGAGTGTCTGAATACCTTGCTGATGGTGCACCGACATATTGTGGACGCGAGTGCAATAAAGCACCCAGATAATTGTTTTCGCGATCTCTAAATTCGTAAGTACCGGCAGTACCATCATGTGTACCATCACCACGAAGATAATTTACCAACGCTTCTACATAAGTCTGATTACTATCCTTTTCACTGGCATTTGTCGGATTTGGGAATGGAGGATCTTTCAGTAGATCATTAACTTGAGTTACGCTTAACTGTGTCGTAGTGTCGTGAGAATTATAATAATCAGAAGGAAATGCAAACGGGATACCCTGAGTTCCATTAAAGGTAATAATTTCACGGTCTGTATGACGATCAGCCCCTAGGTCATAAAGCGCCGCTTTTGCGGACCATGTATAGTTGGTTTCAAACGAATCCGAGTCAGAGTTAAAACTGAATGCTCGTACGTCGCCCCACCAAGTATCTGTTGAGTATTTTAAATCATACCTAAAGTTTCCTGAGCTAAACAACTCAACATCGCTGAATGAAGCACCCGCTGCAGTCGCACTAACACGTGTAAATATTTCAGCAATGACTGCGTCTAGCTCGTCATTCAGGGCGGTGTACTTATTGACATCAGAATAGGCACCACGCCCGTTAGATGCAGCGTGACGCAGATCATCAATACGCGCAACAAGATCATTGGTAGTCACCGCGCTGCCTCTCGCATTAGCCCACCAAGCAAAAGTATCAGTATAATTAGGCGGCTGAGAATCCTTGTAACCATTAACACCAAGACCGACGGTAAATGTATTCATATGTTGATGGGGCACTTCGTCACCATGTAAATCAACAGCCAATCCATCAGTAACACCAGAGGCCAGATCATTAGCAAAGTAATACATTGCAATGTCAGCTAAGGTATTACTTTCATTATCGTCATAAGAGCGCCCCCCATAGATATCATAAAGCGTTGTATCACCCGCTTCATTTTCAGTATCTTTGTAAAGAGAATCAACGTTGCCATAGCCCGTAATGCTATCTGTCCACGCACCATCTGAAAACAAGACTGTAAAATTTTGCTGGCATTGACCATTATTGTTTTCGTTGAAAATCGGGCTTTTATCAAGCACAGGAGAAGGACTAGCGCTACCTTCAGTTGTATTGTTATGGCTGCTATCTACAAGAACGGGGGTGCTACCATCTACTGTGCCAAAAAAATCACTATCAGGATCAATCCCATGTGTAAAATAGCGGCCAGCGTTACTCAATGCACCCAGCAAAGGGGTCGAATCCAAATCATCAGACTTTGGATACATATTCGACTTATAGATTTTTTCCAATAATTCATGCTTAGCATCTTTAAATGTTTTATTTGCTTCATCTTCAATATTTTTAATGGGAACACCGCCAACACCATTATCGTTGATAGTTGCAAATCCCATACGCTACTGATTATCAACGACCAAATCAGCCATCGCTTTTTTAGCAATATTTTCACGAGTACGATGATATGCATACCAAATAGCATAATTACGTTTGGTATTAAATGGTTTGCTCGGCGTAGGCCCCGCACTAATAAGGGCCGTTCTTTCTGATGAATCTAAAGCCAGAGCTATATCAGGGTCTGGCAAGCTATCAAAAGTCACACAATGAGAATGGTTGCTACAATCATCTTTCGTTAGCGCGCCATCCTCATCAAAAGGTATAGCAGTTGCACCACTCGTAAGTGCAGACGCGTGATGCCATGCAATATAAAAACCTCGTCCACCATTACTGTTGGTACTTGCATCAAAAGTGCCTGTATCAAATTCAATGATGAATTTGTTACTCTTTGCTTTGAATTCGCTAATACTTTTATCACCAGGAAAATCTACACCTCTAACACCAAAGTTATTTGCGGCAATTAATTCATAAACCCCATCGGTTGTATCATATACACCACTAAGAGAATATTTATCAGCATCAGGGACAGCGGTACCATAACCTCGCACCAGCATTTCAATACCATTAGCAATAGGAGCATTAACAGCATCTACTGCTGAAATTTTTAAAATATGTGTTGGATTTACATCAAGAGCAACGAAATGGATACGAAAATAAAGTTCATCGTCTGCAGCCGTATCGGGCACATCAATTTTTAATGTGGCAGAATCGCCAGCAACATATACGCCATTATCAGTCGAATCTATATCATAGAAAACACCTTTTGGTAAAGCTGTAGTTGATGAACCGGCCATCCGAATAAAATCTGTCGAACCAGGATCGTAACCTGTATCATAGTTTGACAATGCATTTCCACATTCACCAACATTGTAAGTGCCATTATCAGCACCGCTAGCATCATTCCAATTGATATAAAAATCTTCTGTCAGATTTCTGACAAGAGAATCTGCAAGCGCAGAGTTAACGTCGCTACCTCTATTATATTGAGTCACTAGCACATGCTTGTATCGATCGGCGCCACCTTCCTGACCAGTTGCAAATAAACTAAATCCATGGTCCGCGTGATTTAATTCTGTTTGTGAAGGAATACTGTAATCTGCCCATACCTCATAATTGATATCAGGGTTATAAGCTAACTTGTTAAATCCAACACACAACTGATACAGAGACAAATCACTAATAGCCAAGCGCCGAGTATTTTCCAATACTTCCTCGCCGTCAATGTCTGTTGCTGTCTGCGCTTCACTTGCGATTAAGTTGGTTTTTTCCATTGATCGGGAATCATCCAGCAAAAGCAGTATATTGGGCTTGACTACAGTAGCAAGACTTAACGGCTGATCAGCAAGATCCTCCTCGGGAGCAGCATGAGAAACGTTGCTAATTATTGCTAAAACAAAAGCACTTACAGTTATTGATAACGTTTGCTTAACCATAGTTTTAACCATTATTAATTTGCACTAAGCGATTGTGAAGCTTCAAGATAATAAGCTTCAACAATCGATTCAATATTATTGTCATTACTACTACCCCACGCAGTAATGCGGAAAACTTTACGAGAGGAATCCAGTGACTGCTCATTCAGCATGGTGGCTCCGCCGTAGCCAGAATCGTCTAGAGTACCCATATATTCAATAATATAACGCTGATCACTCGCACTATCAGGTTCACTATTATCTACAGTCCATGCGACAGTGCCATCTCGCAAACCCGCTGGTGCAGGATCAAGGACCGCACCGCCCACCAAAGTAACCGAAGTGTATAAACCATCATTACCCGCAAACTGGGTCACCAATTCTTGTGTTGAAAAAGCGCTATTTGGATGTAATGCATCCAAAAAATTCTCAGCCGCTAACAGGGCCGCATCGGCATTAAGCCGCGACAGCACTTTGTGACGTTGGTTACCTGCAATACGCTCTTGCAAGGTTGAGCCACTGATAATAGTGATGCCCGCTGTCGTCATGACCAATAACATCACCAGTGCAACAATTAACGTGATGACTTTTTGAAGTGAGCGTTTGTTTGCGGTTATCAAATTCATAACGTTTTCTTTACAATTGGTTTCGTAATGCAAAAACGCGCGTAATTGTTCGCGACAAAATATTATTATTTTGCGTGGTATCAACGGCACTAAATCTCAAAGTAACCCGTACTCGGTCTATGGTACGCAAGTTAAGAGCAGCATGATTAATTTCCCTCCATGTAGAATCATTATTCGCGTACTCAAGTTGCAACTGATCCACACCGATTGTTAATTCTTTAGCATCACCATTACTGACACGATATAATGAACACTGTGCAGCATTGTTGGAACAATCACTGTTGGCAACACTGGAATCGCGAATTTGATATTCATGGCCACCCGTATTACCGTGATATAAATTAATAACACTATTGCCATTGGCAATATCAAGGCCACTAACACCAGCAGGAAGCGTGACCACGTTATTATTATCAACTAATGACGGTAAACTAAACACATACATTCCATTACAACCACCAGCCATCACGACAGTATTCGCTGCAAGAGTTACGTTGTTAGCCAATGTTAATTGACCTACGGCGGTAGCATTAACTTGTTCAACGAATGTTGTACGAGTATCCGCATATTTAATAATTAAAGTGTCAGTACCATCAATAACATCGGCATTATTATAATTATTACCATCGCCATCCATATCACTATTACCATCATCGAAGATGCCAGAAATAAACGATGCCTGAAAGTCATTCCACGAATTAAGGCCGCTATTAAAAACAGCTAATTCGTTATTGATATACCGTGATGTTACAGGTGATCCACTTAAAGTTGCATTGGCAACATTATTGGTTTCGCCGCCAACCGTTTCATCTTCAATTGCAGATGCAAAACTTAAACAGCCCATATTGCCTGCCAATTCAATATCGTCACCGATACGACGCATAACATAACGAATATTCTCCTGTATACGCGAGGAGGCTTCATTACTGATGGAGTTTTGGGTAGACGTTGCAAATAACTGAATCACGCCCGCCATAATAAGCAGCCCAATAGCAATAGATATCATTAACTCGACAAGACCGAGACCACGTTGATTTGATTGACTACTCATAAGCTATGCACCATCATGAACATCCGGCAAAGTAAATACTACTTGATAACAACCTTCATTACCGGGACAAGTATCGGCTCCATTACCATCTCTATTGGAATCTCAGCGGATAGTAATCGTGTATTCACTCGTACCGACATTTCAAGCGACAGTACCTACTGGTGAAGGCAGGGATATATTATTTCCAGTAATTGTATTGCTCCAATCTGTACAATCTTGTTCAATCACTGCTTCGTCAGCCAAACCATTACCGACACTATCACAGTTAGCGGCTGTTCCAACTCCGTTGTACTCGCCATTGACCGCACCAGTGACTCCCAAGGCAAAAATACGATCAACCATATCCTCTGCCAATAAGTTGGCTTCCGACGCAAACAAGGCGCGCTGATTGCTGGTAATACCCTGAACCTGCATGCTCATCACACCCAGTAGACCGATGGCTAAAATGACCAGTGCAACCAACACTTCAATAAAGCCGGCACCTATTTGTTGTTTACACATTAGTTTCATCGTTCACCTATGGAATACGCACAGCGCCACGTTTATAAACAACGATGGAAGAACTTTCACCGCCACCCCCATTATCCGTAAAGGCAATCGTGACAAAATCTTCTGTCCCAAAATCTGTGACCGCACAGCTATTGCTAACTTCCCCCAAAACATCAAAACAAAGAGCACTTATAGTAGAATTAGCATTACCATCATCAGTAATATTAGCGTTCACCGAAAACTGACTGGCATCCTCAATTTTCAGTCGGTTGTTGGTCGGATCCAGCACTATCCAACCGTCATTCCAGTTGGCACTGGTTCCACAGGTGGCCTGATTGGCACTTGCACACAAGGTCACAGTATCAGAACGACTCACCGCCTCACTGCGCGCATAGGCCAACATATTTGCTAGACGGCGCGCAGCATTATCAACGTTGTTGGAGGCAATCAAATTAGTAAATGCCGGAGCGGCCACAGACAAAATAATGGCAAAAATGGCAATCGTCACCATAAGTTCAATCAATGTGAACCCCGTATGGACAACAGATTTGGGCAGATAGCTTTTCATTCACCCTTTATAGCAGGCAAGTGACAAAAGGGAATCATTAGAGGATAAATGGACTTTGCTGCCGATAAACGGTAGCAAAAAAGAGATCAGCGGTTAAAAATGTTAACTGGATCGCAATTCTTTGGGCAAGGAAAACCTGACATTTTCAGGCTGGCCATCGAGCTCTTCGGGTGTCTGTGCGCCAAATGTTTGCAAGGCCGTTAACACCTCTTGCACAAGCACATCCGGGGCTGAAGCTCCTGCAGTCACACCAATTGATCGTTTACCATCCAACCAACTCACATCAATATCTTTGGCAGAGTCGATCAAATACGCTTTTGCCCCGCAACGCTCAGCCAGTTCACGCAAGCGGTTGGAATTGGAGCTATTGGGCGAACCCACAACTAAGACTAAGTCACACTCCAAAGCCAATTGTTTAACGGCGTCCTGACGATTTTGTGTGGCATAACAAATATCGTCAGTACGCGGGCCTTGAATGGTTGGAAATTTTTCACGCAATGCGGCAATCACTTTTGCCGTATCATCCATTGATAATGTGGTTTGAGTGACATAATAGAGTGCTTTGGGATTGCGAACCGTCAGGTTATTCACATCGTTTTCATCTTCGACAAGATAAATACAACCGCCGTTGCTATCGTCGTACTGCCCCATGGTACCTTCAACTTCCGGGTGACCATGATGGCCGATAAGCACACACTCTGAACCGTCACGGCTGTATTTGGTGACTTCTTTATGCACCTTAGTTACCAGCGGGCATGTAGCATCAAACACTTTTAATTCCCTGAGCGCGGCATTTTTCATCACTGCCTTAGATACGCCATGGGCACTAAAAATCACAATTTTATCGTCGGGCACTTCATCCAGTTCGTCCACAAAAATAATACCACGATCCCGCAATGAGTCAACAACAAACTTGTTATGTACCACCTCGTGACGCACATAGATAGGCGGTCCATAAACATCAAGCGCACGATTAACAATATCAATAGCACGGTCAACACCGGCACAAAAGCCTCTTGGATTTGCTAATTTGATTTGCATAACTACTTGCTCGTTAATGTGTTGTCACAGGCTCAACAGCGATAATTTCAACCGTTAATTCCACGTCTTTGCCTGCCAAGGGATGGTTAAAATCCACTTTTACTTCTTTATCATCAAATTCCAATACAACACCGGGTAACTCGGTATTTTGTGCATCAGAAAACGACAATACCAATCCTGCCTCTAGGTTCATATCATCAGAAAAGTGCTCACGGGGGATGACTTGAATATTCTGCGGGTTATGCTGACCAAAGCCATTTTCAGGATTGATGGCAAAGGTTTTTTTATCACCAGCGGTTAAGCCGAATAGAGACCGTTCGAAACCCTCCAATAAATTGCCATCACCTACAGTAAAGGTGGCCGGCTGGCCGTCGAATGTGGAGTCTATGGTATCTCCCCCCAACAGACCAACGGAAAAATGTAATGTCACTCGAGTGCCTTCTGCAATGGTTACTTCAGTCATGTCAATCTAACCCTTTTCACTTTTTGTTTTTGGCTCCACCAAAAACATATCAAGAATCAAGCACGAAGCACCTAACATAATGGCGGCATCAGCAATATTAAACGCTGGCCAATGGCAAGTTTCACTGGAAAAAATCCAATAAAAGAACGGCAAACAATCACTATTGTGAGATATATAAAACCAGTCCACAAAATCAACCACATAACCCAGAACGATACGATCCCATAGATTGCCGATTGCACCACCCAATATCAACGATAGGCCCGCAATTTCAATGGTTCTTTGCGGCTTAATAAAGAGTATCCATAGCATCAGAAAAATACTGACGATCAATGCAATAGCGGCCAATAAGAATCGTTGCCAACCGCTTTGTTCTGCCAAAAAACCAAATGCGGCACCATAGTTGTGCAGCAACGTAAAATTAAAGTACGGCAAAAAATGAACGGGGTCTGCATACGTTAATACGCTGCTAGCCCAATGTTTGGTCACTTGATCAAGCACAAGGATGATCAAAGATAACACAAACCACTTCCACTTTGTTTGTGGCTGATAGATGTGCAATTCACCTTTTAAAAACAAATTAAGCAAAGCGGCGAACCTCGCCTTCTCCGTCAACATTGGCGACACAGCGCCCACATAACTGTGGGTGGGCTGGATAATGACCTACATCAGCACACAGATGCCAGCAACGTACACATTTAGGGTTTTTATTCGCTTCAACCAATACCGATAAACCTTCAACGTCAGTAGCTTCAGCAGCGTCAGGAGCAGTCTCTGCACTCACACTGGCGGCAGATGTAATCAATACAAAACGTAGTTCATCTTGTAATCGGCCCACCTGCTCACAGAATTGCTGATCACCGTATAGGGTGACTGATGCCGTTAATGACTTACCAATCACCCCTTCGTTACGTTTCGCTTCAATCACTTTATTCACCGCGGTTTTAACCTGGGCAATAAACTCCCAGTAAGGCGCGCCCATATCAGCAACACCCTCCGACTGCGGTAACTCATACCATTCGGCTAAAAATGCGGAAGATTCTCGACCATTCACTGTTGGCAACGCATCCCAAAGCTCATCTGCCGTATAACTCAGGATAGGCGTAATCCAGCACGTAAAGGCCTCGGCTATATGGTACAGCGCTGTTTGTGCCGAACGTCTCGCTACACTGTCTGGCTTGGTGGTGTATTGACGATCTTTGATAATATCCAGATAAAAACCACCCATATCCACAATACAAAAGTTATGTAGCTTTTGGTAAATGGTATGAAACTGATAGCTGTCATAAGCGGCGATAATATCTTGCTGTAATTCAGCAGCGCGATTCACAGCCCACTGGTCCAGAGCAATCAATTCATCCATTGGCAACATATCACTAGCCGGATTAAAGCCTTGCAAATTTGCCAACAGGAAACGCGCCGTGTTACGAATACGACGGTAAGAATCAGCCGTGCGTTTAAGAATTTCATCCGACACGCTCATTTCGGCACTAAAATCGGTTGCCGCAACCCACAGGCGCAATACATCCGCCCCTAAATCATTCATCACTTTTTGAGGTGGAATCACATTACCGAGTGACTTAGACATCTTACGACCATCGGCATCAACGGTAAAACCATGGGTTAACACTTGCTTATAAGGGGGTACTCCATTAATCGTCATTGACGTCTTTAATGACGACTGAAACCAGCCACGATGTTGATCGGAACCTTCCAGATATAAATCCGCAGGGAATTGTAGGTTGTAACGTTCACGCAATACCGCATGGTGAGTCACACCAGAATCAAACCAAACATCCAACGTATCGGTCACTTTTTCATAGTGTGCTGCATCATCACCCAACAATTCTTCAACGTGCAAATCAAACCAGGCATCAATACCCGCTGCTTCAATTTTACACGCCACTTGTTCCACCAATTGTGGGGTATTAGGGTGCAACTCTTGGATTTCTTTGTGAACAAACAGAGTGATAGGCACACCCCACGTGCGCTGACGAGAGACACACCAATCCGGACTGCCTTCTACCATACCCTGAATACGTGCTTCACCCCAGTGCGGAATCCACTCCACTCCTTCAATCGCGGTTTGAATCTTATGACGCAGATCGTTGTGATTTAAGGTAATAAACCACTGCGGTGTGGCACGGAAAATTAATGGTGTCTTGGTACGCCAGCAATGCGGAAAACTGTGAGTAAACTTGGTTTGATACAGCAAGGCGCCTGTCTCTTGCAAAACTTCGATGACTTTCGGGTCAACTTTGTATACATGCTCACCCGCAAAGAGCTCTACTGAATCATGATAAACACCATCACCACCGATAATGTTCAAAGTGCCGATATCGTATTTTTTACCCACGACAAAGTCATCCGCACCATGATCTGGCGCGGTATGCACACACCCTGTACCCGCATCGGTCGTCACATGATCACCCAAAATAATGGGAACCTGCTTTTCATAAAATGGATGCTGTAAAGAGAGCAATTCTAAATCTTTACCCTGACAACGACCAACAATAGTAAATTCTTCAATACCTGCACGAGACATCACGGCTTCATGTAAAGCATCGGCAACAATTAATCGCTCATCACCGGCTTGCACAACCACATAATCAAGCTCCGCATGTAAACTCACAGCTTGGTTGGCGGGCAATGTCCACGGTGTTGTTGTCCAAATCACAACAGACACTTTACCACTGCCACTTAACTCAAGACGTTGTGCCAAATCGGCTGCATCAGCAACGGCAAAGCGCACGTCAATGGAATAGGATTCTTTATCTTGATATTCAACTTCCGCTTCAGCCAAAGCCGAACCACCGACCACACTCCAATACACAGGCTTAAAACCACGTACCAGATAACCGTTCTCAGCAATTTTTCCTAAAGCACGTACGGTATTGGCTTCGGTTTTAAAATCCATGGTTAAATACGGTTTATCCCAATCACCCAATACACCCAAGCGAATAAAATCTTCTTTTTGCCCAGCGACTTGTTTGGCCGCATAGTCACGGCACTTTTGACGAAAGGTTTTAACATCGACTTTATGGCCGGCCTTGCCTACTTTCTTTTCAACATTGTGTTCAATCGGCAAACCGTGACAATCCCAGCCCGGCACATAGGGCGCGTCCAAACCGCTTAAGGTTTTGGATTTGATAATAATATCTTTAATAATCTTATTCACGGCATGACCGATATGAATATTACCGTTCGCATACGGGGGACCATCATGCAGAATAAACTGCTTACGCCCTGCACGCGCCTGACGTATGGCATCGTATAGCGAAGTCTGTTGCCATTTTTTCAAAATCTGAGGTTCCCGCTGTGCCAGATTGGCTTTCATGGGGAAGCTGGTATTCGGTAAATTCAATGTTGTTTTGTAGTCGATCATAAGTTTCAAAAATTAACTATTTTTATCTTGAAATTTCAAAGGTCCGGTAGTTATTTCACAAACACGCATAAATACATCCATGTAGGTCGTTGCCCTCCATGGACGGAGGGTACATCGAAAACGCAGGAGCGGTTTTCGTGTACGCATCCCTGCCTACAATGGTTTGCTCAATAACTACCAAACCTTTCCAATATTTAAATAACTTTTTGCTTCTAAAATATCTTGATGAATGTGTTGTTTTAATTCATCAAGACTATCAAAACGTTTTTCTTCGCGAATTTTGTGTTTAAATTCAACGATAATTTTTTGACCGTATAGGTTGTCATCCCGGTCAAATAGATGTACTTCTAAAATCGGTTTGGCGTCGCCACTGACGGTTGGGCGCACACCAACATTGGCAACACCAGGGACACAGTCGCCATTGGCAAGTGTTGTGTCTACAACAAATACTCCCGATAACGGGGAGCGGTAGCGCCGAAGGTGTACATTGGCCGTGGGAGCGCCTAATTTTCGCCCCATTTGCTGACCGTGAACAACATGTCCGGAAATTCTATACGGTTTACCCAATAGAGCTGGGATAATAGAAAAATCGGCCTGTTCCAATATGTGGCGAATGCGAGTACTGCTGACTCGCTCACCACCGATAATATAGGTATCGGTATCAGTGACCGCAAACCCGTGTTGCTGCCCCGCTATTTTTAACAACCCATAATCTCCCTGTCGACCACAACCGAAACGAAAATCATCACCAATCACCAAATGTTGAGTGCCAAGTGCATCAACCAATATCTGCTGGATAAAATCATCTGCTGAAAGCTGGCCCAATTTGCTGTTAAAAGGCACACAGAATACACGCTCAATGCCTGCCTCAAACAAAGCAGTGATTTTTTCTCCCAAACGCATTAAACGTGCTGGCGCTTTATCGCCAGCAAAGAACTCATGGGGTTGAGGTTCAAAGACCATAGCCAATGAGGGTATTCCTAGGTCAGCGGCCTTTTCAACCACCTGACGCAATATCGCTTGATGCCCCAGATGAACACCATCAAAGGCACCGATAGTCACCACATTGCCTCGGTGACTGTCATGCACATTGTGTAATCCGCGCAAAAATTCACGTTTGGGTTGATGCTCGGGAATATCCCGGGAGAGGTTCACTATATCGATTCCATTGGCATGCATTGCAAAAGGAAGCAAGTATAGCTTTTTCACGCCTGCAGTGACAATGTATTAGGGCCTAAAGACGACTTAAAAATGGCGTTCCAGAACCAGTTTTATATGGTCGTCATCAGAAACGGAGGTTATGGGATCACGGTTATCTGGTGCATGGAAAAACTGACCTTCAAGAGCAATCGTCCAATAGTCATTTAAACGACGCGAGGCTTCCACCAAAAAGCTGTTGGAATAGAAGTCAGCATCGTAAGATAGCCCTGCTAATAATGCGGTGTCACTGGCATCATTAAACGTCAGGCGCAGCCCCATATACAGGTCATTCTGCGCTGCTCCACCCGCAGTATCTCGCTCATCCCAACCATATTCGAGCAACACGCCAAGATCCATAAAAGAGTCATTAATGCCGTAAACGGTATACTCAAACCCCGCCTGCGTGGCTACATAATCATCTTGATGGCTGTGTTTATGCAATGCTTCAAACTTCCACAACCAGTTGTCTACGGTCGCCTGCAGGTCCACCCCTGTTTGTGTCACCTGTTGATAAAACGGAATCAAGCGGTTATTCCCGCTGGGCTGTAATAAGGGGTCACGATCAGTGCCATCAAACAGATAAACCCCAAGATCAAATACACCCACCGAGTGACTCCAGCGCAGGGCATAGTCAATATACTTTTCTTGATCGGAGGATTCATAAGTAGCACTCTGCTCGTCAACAATGCGCTCACTGCGAAAACGCCCTGAAGGACCCGCCAATGTCCGTTCACGAAATCCGGGGAGCACAAACAGGTCAATAATCCCCCAATCATTCACACGGGATAAATGAAACATGGGTTGGCCTAGTTTCTCTTCGCCATCCAGCGCATCGACACTATCCGTCTGATTAATCACATCCACTAGGTGGTTAAACTCGGTAACGCCCCAGAAAACTTTTTGAATACCCGCACGCCACTCCCAATCACCAGATACATGTAACCAGGAGAGTTCGCGAATATCACCCCGAGAACGCTCGGCATCATGCTCATCAACTCGTACAAAGGGAATAAAGGTAATACTACTATTACCTTCATTCCATTCACGATAAAACTCGGGAGCCACCGCTAAAGACATAGCGTTGCGGTATTCTTGCCCTGCAAACCTGCCATTATCGTTAAAGAATGTCGCTTCCAGTTCAAGGTGTCCTGCAATCTCGATATCATTTGCCTGTGCCACAGACGCAAGGCCTGCCGTCAATATGAACAGTAATCGTTTTAACATTTTTCTCTACTTATTTGGCACGCTTTAGTGTGTTTTTATTAAAGTCTGCATCACCAAGACCGGTACGAAATTGATAGTCGCCCCAGGTCAAATCGGTAGACTTTTTCGTTTGATGGTTTTGCATATGCATACCAGTAGCACGCCAATATTTATCCAGATATTGCTTATAGCCTGTTACCATGAGTGTTTTTAATAGGCTGTTTCTACGATCATAAAATTCTGTTTTCCAAGGGCGAAATTCCTGATCATCAATCCAGACAAGCTGTCTGGTGTAACCGGAAAATTTATCCACTGGCACTTGTTCTACTACGTAGCACTGACCACCATCGCATGCATCCTTACGTAAAAAATTGTACGTATATTTATCGACTTCAAATGATGATAAATCTTCATACGCAAATTCAGACCCCATAAAAGGCCCCGATTTATTACGTGAAGCAATACGCTTAACGCGCTTTAATGCAGGCAAATACAACCACTGATCGTCCGCACCTACCGGATGGGAAAAACTTAAGAAGGCGGTACCTTTAACATCGCGCGGATGGTCAAAAATGTTCAGGCTCTTATCACCATCGTTGTCAACCTCGAGAGTTTTGGTACGAATTTCTCGCGTACTTTCACGCCCACCAGCCGTCCGCAATACCATTTTCAGACTGGTTTGTGTATCACCCCACCCCAGATCAAGACGCTTGACTTCTTGTGCAATCGCTAGCCCTTTGGCAGCAGAATCTTGAATGGCATCAATGTCGGTACTGGCATTGGCGACTACAGCCACTAACAACCATAAAGCACCCGTAAAATGATTAAGCATTTTCAAGAACATGGGTATTTTCCTCTTGAGTCTTTTGTTGAGAAGATGTGTTTATTTCAGGGTTTACTTTGCCGGATGTATCATCCTTATTCTCACCGTCCAGTTTCATTAACAACGGCGGTAGAAACAGAAAATCAACAATCAAAGCAATAACAATCGTAATTGCTGTCAGCAAGCCCATATCCGCATTAATTTTAAAACTGGATTGTGCCAACACCATAAAACCTGCCGCCAATACCAACGTGGTAATTAACAGGGCTCGCCCTACACTATTAAAGGCATAGAGTACCGCAGCAATACTGTCTTTATTTTTTTCACGACGTGCGCGCAAATATTTACTGAGAAAATGTACGGTATCGTCGACAACAATCCCCAATGTCATACCCATAACCACAGATAAGCCTAAACCAACCTGACCATCAATAAAGAACCACAAACCAAACCCTATGGCCGCAGGAACGAGATTAGGAATCAAGCTAATTAAGCCAAACTTCACCGATCGCAACGCAATACCCAACAAGACTGAAATCAGTATCAGAGCAATCGTGGTACCTAGCAACATAGAGGTAATATTACGTTGCCCAATATAGGCAAACATCAAGGTAGGGCTTGCCAGCGTTACCGTATATTGTGGTGCATTTTCAGCAAACCATTGTGTGACTTTCTGCTCCAAATCAATATTTTGTGTACTGGTCAGATTCTTAGTGGTCACTACAATACGCGTTGACGCTTTATCCACATCTAACTGATTATTGAGATCCAAGCCATAAGGCAAAGATAATTCATACAATAATAAGTATTGTGCCGATAATTCACGATCCTGAGGTAAACGATAGTACGCCGGATCATCGCCATGCATATTTTTATTTAAGCGACGCATCACATCTGAAAGGATATTGACGTTATCGGTCTCTGGCTGTTCGCGCATCCAATCACTGAAATCTGCTAACACTTGCAAGTACTCCGGTTTATTAATACCCCCGGACTCTCGACTGTGAACTTCAATCTCTTGCGTCATAATTCCCGATAAATTCTCTTCCATAAAATCAGACGACTGACGAAAATCAACCGTTTTATCAAAGTAATTAACAAAATTATCATTGAGTTCATTTTGTGGCACAAACAAGACGAGAGTACAAATAATCAAAGCAAAGGCAGGTAATAATTTGCGGCGATGCTCAATCACAATATCACCTAATTGACCCATATAGTTTTTTTGTACGACATCTGTCTGAGGCTTTACGCGCACAGGTAAAATACTTAACATCGCTGGGAATAAGGTCACTGAAAAGACAAAGGCCAGCATCACACCCATCGCCACAATATTACCCAGATCGGCAAACGGTGGTGAATCCGAAAAATTCATACTTAAGAAACCAATAGCCGTAGTAATACTGGTTAAAAATATAGGCTGCAAATTAACCCGTAAACTTTCTTTAATAGCGTCTTTTTTACTCACTCCACGGCGCATTTCATAAAGCATTGTCGCCAGCACATGAATACAGTCGGCCACCGCCAATGTCAGAATAACCGTCGGAGCACTGGCAGAAGGCCCCGTCAAATAAAACCCCATCCAACCTGCTAAACCCATCGTGGCGACAATAGAAAACAGCACGATAAACACCGTGGAAATACTGCCCGTAATACTTCGCAGCAGAAAAATCATCACCACAGCAACCACAAGAAACATCAGCGGCACTAATGTAGCATTGTCTTCTAATGAAGATTCACTAAAGGCATTATTCATGATCACCATGCCGGTAAGATAAATATCCACTTCGGGATAATTAGCCAGTATATCCGCCTTAATTTCACGGACTTTGGTGACTACTTCCGGCAACTCTGTCACAGGATCAATACCCGGTAATTGAATCGTCGCATTGACCATGGTGACATTGGCATCATACGCAATTAAGCGCTTATAGAGGGTGGGTTCAGCCAGAATAATATCGTTAAGCTGCTGCATGTTTTTTTCAGGTAAGGTCTCAATCTCCAACACCAAGTCTTCAACGATTAAGTTATCACCGTCGGCAACGGTATGCTGATAATTGGTAATTGAATCAACACGGCTGGCATAAGGAATCTGCCACGATGCTTCTGTCAAACGGTGAACGGCCTCCAACGTTTTTTCAGAAAACACCTCTCCTGTTTTTGGCGCCACGACAAAAGCCACATTGTCATTTTTGGTGAAAGTGGTTTGCATATCCTCAAAGGCGGTCAGTTGCGGATTTTTATCCGAAAAGAACACACGATAATCAGATTTAAATGTCAGTTTGGAGGCACCGTAGGCTGACAAAAAAATCAGGGCGACCATGGTAAAAATAACCCATAGTGGCCGTCGGATTACAAAGTCAAAACACTGCTCTTTTATCTGTTGCTGCATACACCACTCCTATTTTTATTGTACAAAAATGACGAATCGTCATAAAAAACTCAAAAAAAACAACGCAATACGTTGTTTTCATTATTCACAATTCACTGTATCAGGACTGCAAATCAAGCCCCTGTTGTAATAGACTGGAGACTTCTTCCTGAAAGACATCCGTTTTTAGATACTGTAAAAACTCATCAGGGTGACGCTGGCTACGCCGCCAGCCTAAGCCATCCATCACTACATCACCATGCGCTATCACACGATTTTCCAGCATCATACCCGTTGTCGTACTACAGGCTGTTTCGCCATTGAGTAATAAGCCAATCGTGCCAAACGACATCGCCCACATAGAAAATGACACCTGTTTGGAATCAACACCTTCTGCAAGCGTCAATTCTTGATGAGTAATCGCGTCATCAATTACACCACAAATAATGCCAAACAACTCAGCATCAACACGATCATGCTCTTCGCGTCTGGCAGGTGAAGCCTTTTCAAACATCTCGGTCTTGGCATGCATCACTAGAGTAAAATGTTGGGGCGATATCAATACAGATAACATATAAGCAAAACCAATCGCCGTCATCTGTTCTCGACAAGATGCATCAGCAATCGACACCGCCCGCGCAAATAATTCGGACACCCGTTTCATATTGCGATTACATAAACCAGCAAACACATCTTCCTTGGAAGAAAAATGGTTATATACCGTTCCCTTAGAATAACTGACACTACCCACCAACTTATCCATCGTTAACGCCACGACACCCTGCGTTGAAATAATATCCAGCGCACAATCCAACAGCTCATTTTCACGAGCCTGTAGCGCAGCTTTATCAATAAAACGTGGACACATAAGTACGAATCAATGTCCTGAATCAGAAAGGTGGCGCCATTACAACAGATAAATGACGAAACGTCAAATATATAATTAACTGTCTTGGCGGTGTTTTATACGACGCAAGTTGACGCCAATCATTGCGCCAATGAGTAATAGCGCCATACCGAACCACTGCGCGGCATATCCATAATTGACGGCAGGTCCCCGAGCAGCCGGCTTCCATACTCGCGCATAACCATAGGGAAGGTCTTGTGCTGATTGTAACACTCTAGGCACAAGTTCAAGTTGCAGCAATGCTGATAGTTTAGGAAAGTCTTCTTCTTGGATTAAAACCGGCCACTGTGCATGTTCTGGATTGACATCAAGCACCCGAAAGTCACCACTTTTATCTAGAATTTCGCGCTGAAAATCTGCCAGCCGTGGTGGCGGTATGACGGCAAACCCTTTCACAGCTTGTCTACTTGACATCCCTTGTGGAGGAGATAAATTCGGCTTCTTGCCCGGTGAGGGCGGCAACCAACCGCGGCTGACCAAAATTGCTTGCCCCGGAGCGAATACCATAGGCACTAACACTTCATAACCGGAAACAGTGTTATGCACTTGGTTCTCCAATAAAAATTGTCGTGACCAATCGATTTCACCTTTTACTTCAGTTCGCACAAGCGATACTTCCCTGTCATTTATTTCCATATCAGTAATCGATACAGGAGGCTGCGTTAACACCACTGCAAGATTTTTCATCGCCTGTTCGCGCTCAGCAGCACGATCCAGTTGCCATAGCCCAAGGCGAGCCAATAAAGGCACAAAAATTAATACCAAAAGAATCCACCACAACGACAAAGAAAACTCAAATCGCTCTGATCGAAAGTGAATAAGGGGTTTTTTCCAAAAAGACATAACCGTTTATCCTGTATACACTCTAATAGTAGTACCCACTACAGGTGTCTAAAGTGAATGAAGCGCAACCCGACAACCAATAACATAGCAACATAAACCATTAGTCCGGCACCGCACACAAGCGCCATGTTACCTGCACGTTCCCAGACACTCAGGATTGACCAATCGGGAGTCCAATACAGGAGCGCCAGTAACACGATAGCCATCACACTATTGGCAAAGGTAATACGCCCTAAAAATACCCACCAACCCGCCTTAGGTTGATATACCCTTGATGTACGTAAACCTCTCAATAAAAGACCAGCATTCACAAACGCCGATAGCGCTGTTGCTAATGCCAGACCTACATGCCCTATTTGCCACAAGTAATGAAAGGGAATCACCAGAATCAGGTTAAAGACCATATTTAATGCCATGGCGATAATACCGATTTTGACCGGTGTTTTCGTGTCCTGACGCGAGAAATATCCCGGAGCCAGAACCTTGATTAGCATAAAGGCTAACAAGCCCAAGGCGTAAGCTTTCAGACTGAAAGACGCCATCAACGTATCGTGTGAGGTCGTTTTTCCATATTCAAACAATACCGTCAAAATCGGTTGTGCTAAAACCACTAAGGCGACAGTAGCAGGCATCGCAATCAATAAAATCAGGCGCAAGGCCCAATCCATCGTATCGGAGAACTGTTGCTTGTTTTCACTGACATACTGGCGCGATAGACTGGGTAGTATGACCGTCCCTATAGCAATAGCAAAAGTTCCCAGAGGTAATTCCACCAAACGATCCGAGTAGTAAAGCCAAGACACACTACCTGTCGGTAAAAAGGAGGCCAACACGGTATCCAGTAAGAGATTAATCTGGGAAACGGATACACCAAAAATAGATGGCGCCATTAACAATAAGACTTTTTTAACACCGGGATCTTTAAAATCCACCTTGGGGTTTGGCAATAAATGCATTTGCCATAAGAAGGGAATTTGAAAGGCTAATTGTACGGCTCCGGCAGCTAACACCCCCCACGCTAACGCCATGACTGGCTGAGCAAAGTAAGGACTCGCCCATAATGCGGCGGTAATCAAACAGAAATTTAATAATACCGGAGTCAATGCTGGCACCGCAAAACGGTCATAACTGTTCAGAATCGAGCCTGCAAACCCAGTAAGAGAAATCAGCAGCAGATAAGGAAAGGTTATCCGCAACATATCCTGTGTTAAAGCAAACTTGTACGGGTCATCCCAAAAACCCGGTGCAAAAAGGGTGGTCACTACAGGTGCACCAATCACAACAAGTAGGGTTAATAATAGTAAGGTCAACCCCAAACAGCCACAGACTCGATCGATCAGTCCTTTAACGGCCTCTACCGACCCTTTCTCGCGGTATTCTGACAACACTGGCACAAAGGCCTGAGCAAAGGCTCCCTCAGCAAACAGACGTCGCAAAAAGTTGGGAATCTTAAACGCCACAAAAAAAGCATCGGCACCCGCCTGCGCACCAATAGTATGTGCGAACACCACATCGCGCGCCAACCCCAAGACTCGGGACAACATCGTCATTGAGCTCACAATAACGCCCGATTGCATTAAACCACGGCGCCTTTTGGGTGGATTATTACCAGATTGTGTAGAAGATTCTTCTGTCACCAAAGTCGCCTGTTAGCTGTTTAGAGCGCGAGTTTACTGGATATAAAGCCAATACACCATTTTACGACGCTTTTGTGCCTATTGTGATGCAATTGTAGAGATAATCTTCTTGACATCCCGACGTTTACTGGCATAATTTCGCACCCTAAATTACCGGTCTGTCGGTCATACTTCGATAGCCCACTACCGAATACAGTTAAATATATAGGAGCAATGCGGTGGCAAACTCACCTCAAGCCAAAAAACGTGCCCTTCAAAACGAAAAAGCACGCAAGCACAACGCCAGCCTGCGTTCTATGACACGCACTTATATCAAGAAAGTTATCGCTGCAGTCAATGCAGGTGATGCAGAAGCCGCAAAAAATGCTTATGCCGAGGCAGTACCGGCCATTGATAAGCTAGCTAACAAAGGCATTATCCATAAAAACAAAGCTGCTCGTCATAAGAGCCGCTTAAATAGCAAATTGAAGGCTTTAGCCGCCTAATTTGCTGTTTGATATTAGCGAAAAAAACCCCTGTTAAGGGGCTTTTTTTATGCAGGCAAATCCTTAGACATCACATGCCATCAACAATAAATTGACCATTATCAATCAGAGTTTGCAGGTTAATCGCACCGGTACCCATATCGGTTAAGGTAATCGTCAAGTCAGTAAAACCACTACCATCACCATTGGCATCAACTGTAATAGTGACATCCTCCCCCTCTACCGCATCGGTTCCCGATAAATAATTACTTAAGTTATCGCTAGATTACCCTATTAAAACACTCTTTAAATCCAATAGATCACCGCCATCATCCACTGAAGCGATACTAAATTCATCAGAAGAAAAAACTCTATCTGCATCAACATAAAAAGCAACATCCACAAACACTGTGGCTGACTCAGTCTGGCCTGCCGATGTCTCAACGGTATAACTAAAACTATCTCTACCCGTAAAACCATTTGACGGGTCATAGAAAAAATTACCGTCTTTATCCAACTTAACCTCACCACCATGTTCCGATGTATTACTATCCAAACTAAAGGTGATCACCAAGCCGTTGGATAAGGTAACACTGTAACTCTCGACATAGACAGTCCCTGATGTACTTTCTGATGTGGTCACCGAGGTACTCACTACCGTCTCTTGCGCCAATTGGATCTTTAATTGGCTAAGAACGCCCGGCATGGCCGGGTCAGGGTCAATAAGATCAGGCGGACCAGGATCAAGGCCAGGACCAGTATCTGCAGGGCCACCGGGGTCTGGCGGGTCTATTTCACCACCTCCGGTCGAACCACCTCCAGATGAACCACCTCCAGCATTGACAGGTGTTGGTGTCACAGTGGTGCGCGTACCATCAGGTGCTACACGTATCACTTCGTCATGCGCCATCAAATCCATGATACCAATATTGAAATCATCATTTTGTGTCGTTGCCACGGTATCGTCGATAGCATTGTACAAAAACGTCACTTCTGTCTTTAGCAATTCCGGAGGAGGCGGTGGCGGTGGCGGTATATTTGGTGATGGAAAATTCGGTTTCTGATCATCCGGCTCACCCCGAGGAATTTCTGGAAGCGTCTCGTCAGGGTCAGGAAATAACGGCGGCGCAAAAGGCGCTATTGGATTTAAAAGCGTGTTGGGAGGTGTGTCACCACCCTGCCCGGCTGGTGGCAGAGTAGCAAGATCATCCACCACTTGATCAGAGCGGCTTTCCTGTTCCGCTGTTTGTTGCGTAATACCTGCATCAGGGAAAACGTTATTGAATAAGTCAATAATCTCGCTTGAAGGCGTTTCACCAATAGTGACCGGTGAATCAATAGATGACTGCGAAATTAATGAGGCAATGGTATCAAACAGAGTGTCATCAAATTTGGCTGCACATGCGGAATCTATTGAGACAACACCTTGGGAAGCATTTTGACTGAGTCCGATAGTAGCTCTGGAGCCGTCAGATGTCACCACAGTATCACCCATAAAGAGTGTATCACCGGGCTTGGCGATCACCCGCTCTCCATTGGCACGGAGAATCAACGCATTACCTGTGCCTGCAATACCTTCAATTTTTCCGATTATATCTGCCATCAAAAGCTCTTATCAATTTTTATATATTTTTCGCCTCCCTGACAGTTTAAAAAGAGATTATTTTCCAGTGAATAATGCCCAGCTATCAATCAGACTTTGCATTTGCTTGAGCGTACCGACGGTAACACGCAAGCCCAAGCGATTGTTCCAGCCTTTGGGTCTGACTAAAAATCCCTGGTGTTGTAAATAGTGACCCAGCACTTCCGCGTTGACCGGGAAACACCACAGATAATTTGCCTGACTTGGCCAATACATAATCGCTTGCTGGTCCAGCCAAGATTCCAATAATGGTTTTGCTTTTTGCATCACTTCCGCAACATACGCCTTAGTATACTCAGGGTTATCCAATGCCGCGTTTGCGGCTACCACCGACAATTGATTCACATCATATGGACCCCGGATATTACACAAAGCCGTGATATTATCTGGCGCTGATATCAGGTACGCAAAACGTAAAGAAGGAATACCCCAGGTTTTAGAAAACGTGCGCGTAATAAAAATATTGGGTAAAGCACTGATAGCATCACAAACGGTTTGCTGTGTATATTCAAAATAACATTCATCAACCAAAATGGCCGCATGAGGTGCCTGACGAGCAATATTTTTTACCTCTTCTACTGGCAACAGTGTTCCACAAGGGTTGTTAGGGTTGGAAATCACAACGAGTCTGGTTTTCGGTGTGATGGCCGCCAGTACCTCCTTCAGAGGATAACCGGCTTCGTGCGTATAGTGTGGCTGAATAATCTCCATGGCTTCCACTTGAGCACATTGTTCATACATAGCGAAACTAGGACCAGGAATAATCGCTTGGTCTCCCGGTTGTGCGACAGCACGAAACACCAAATCAATGCCCTGATCCGAACCATTGGTAATCATGAGATGTTCTGGCAAAACACCAGAATAGGTCGCTAAACGCTGAACAATATCACCATAAGAGGGGTACATCTGTAAGCGATCAGAATCGATATACTCCCGCAACGCCTGCTTAATCGGTTCGCTTACAGGAATGGTGCGCTCGTTAAAATCTAGCAAGGTAAATGCTTGCGGATTACGCCCTTCCAGTGGCGGTTTATAGGCCGACATTGCCGTAATGTGTTTTTTAATCACTGACATAAACAGCCATAAACCCCTTAAACAAGCACCAGATTATCCCGGTGAATTAATTCTTCTTCATTTTTATAGCCCAGTAACGATTCAATCATATCACTGGGTTGCCCTAGTATTTTTTCAGTTTCCTGATGGTTATAGTTCACTAAGCCACGGGCAATTTCACGGCCATCAGTCGACTTGCACACCACCATATCACCACGGGTAAATTCACCGTGCGAAGCAATCACACCCACGGATAATAAACTGCGTCCAGATTGGCTGAGTACCCTTACCGCACCTTCGTCAAGCACTAACTCACCCCGAGATTGCAACTGCCCAGCCAACCAGCGCTTGCGAGCCGCTTGAGGCTGTTGATCCGCCAACAGTAATGAACCTAGTTCTTCGCCCTGAGACATTCGCACCAATACATTATCTAATTGCCCACCGACAATGAGGGTATGCGTCCCCGAACGAGCCGCCAAGCGCGCAGCTCTGACCTTGGTAATCATACCGCCACGCCCCAGAGCACCACCACTGCCAGCCATCTCATCTAATGCATCAGAAGACGCTGCTACGTTATTAACGAGGCTGGCATCAGAATTTGAACGTGGATCAGAGGTATACATACCTTTTTGGTCGGTCATCAGTACTAGTAAATCGGCTTCGGCTAAATTGGCCACCAATGCTGCCAGAGTATCGTTATCACCGAAACGAATTTCTTCAGTAACGACGGTGTCATTTTCATTGACGACAGGCACGACACCGACACGCAACAAAGCTTTTAACGTAGAGCGTGCATTTAAATAGCGTTCACGATTAGATAAGTCATCATGATCGACCAGTATCTGAGCGGTATGGACACCATATTGCTGAAATGCCTGCTCATAGGCTTGTATCAAACCCATCTGCCCTACCGCTGCTGCTGCCTGCAATTCGTGCACACTATCGGGTCTAGTCAGCCAACCCAAACGGCTCATACCGGCGGCTACTGCACCAGAAGACACCAATACCACTTCCACACCAGACTGTTGCAGTTGGTGTATTTGCTCCACCCATTGTGTAATAGCAACAGTATCCAGCCCCTGTCCATGATTGGTTAACAGGGAGCTGCCTATTTTTATCACCCAACGGCGGGCTTGTTTCACTTTATTGCGGTTTGACACAAGCTTTTCTTCATTTATTCGACATAAAACACATCAACATCATAATCATCTTCGTCCGTGCCATCAAAGCCATTCTCTGACGATTTCTCTTTTTCTTGTAAACGCTGATAACGCTGCTTTTCTCGCAAGGTCTCAATACGTTCACGCGCATCACGTTGTAGCACGCGTTGATACTCAAGCTCTTGCTCTGCCAACTCAGGGTTATCTTTTTCCTGCTGACGTATAGCTTCAATGGAATCCATAATATCGTGGCAAATGGTCTGCGTTCCCTGCTGATTAATGGCAGCAATGGAATATACAGGTCCTTTCCAATTCAAACCATCAATCACTTCTCGACAGCGCTCTTCAAGCTCTTCCTCGGGAACGAGATCGGTTTTATTCAAAATTAACCAACAATCACGACTTGCCAGCGCGTCACTAAAACGCTCCAATTCCCGGAAAATACTTTGTGCATTATCCAAAGGCGTCGTTCCATCATAAGGACACATATCCACAATATGCAGCAATACCCGACAACGAGTTAAGTGTTTGAGAAAACGAATACCCAATCCTGCGCCCTCAGAAGCGCCCTCTATCAAACCGGGAATATCCGCGACTACAAAACTGCGATGCTGTTCAACTTTAACGACACCTAAATTAGGTACCAAGGTCGTAAACGGGTAATTGGCCACTTTGGGTTTTGCTGACGATACCGCACGGATAAAAGTCGATTTACCGGCATTCGGCAAACCCAACAATCCCACATCTGCCAATACTTTTAGCTCCAACTTCAGATTACGCTGCTCACCTTCGCTACCGGGAGAGGTCTGCCTTGGCGCTCGATTGACACTGGATTTAAAGCGCGTATTACCCAAACCGTGAAAACCACCTTGAGCCACAAGCAAGCGCTCTTTATCAGCGGTAATATCCCCGAGCAATTCATCAGTTTCAATATCGAAAATTGAAGTTCCTACGGGAACCTTCAGCACTAGGTCTTCACCTTTGGCACCCGTACAGTTCTTACCCTTACCCGATTCACCATTTTGTGCACGGTATTTGGGCTGATACCGATAATCCACTAGAGTATTTAAGTCCGCATCACCTTCAAGGTATACACTACCGCCATCACCACCGTCCCCCCCATCGGGGCCACCTTTAGCAATATATTTTTCACGGCGAAAGCTTAAGCAACCATTACCACCGTTGCCCGCAAATACCAAGATGGGTGCTTCATCAACAAATTTCATCAGGTATCCGGCTTAATTACAAAGCCATTTTGTCATTAACGTTTAGTGATGTATTGTAACCACAAATAAAAAATAAGAGGCAAATAAAAAGCCCTACCGCAACGCGCTAGGGCTTCCTTTACCTGTCCTATTCATCGGGCAGTTATGTCGGGCCAGTCGATTAAGCAGTAACAATACTGACAAATTGACGGTTTTTAGGGCCTTTTACTTCAAACTTAACTGCACCATCGGCTTTAGCAAACAAGGTATGATCTTTACCTATGCCCACATTTTCGCCCGGATGCATACGGGTACCACGTTGACGCACAATAATATTACCCGCAAGGACATTTTCACCACCAAAGCGCTTTACACCAAGGCGTTTACTAATGGAATCGCGGCCGTTATTAGTACTACCACCAGCTTTCTTATGTGCCATGAGTCATATACTCCTATTTATTCAGTTCTTTCGCTTGAGCAACCCAATCGTCACGCTCAATAAGGCCTTTTAAACTTAATTCTTCATCAACTTTTGCAATATCATCAGCTGACCAACCTGCAATTTGAGCAAATGTTGTGATATCAGCCTCATTCAGTTTCTTCACTAATACAGGGCCTACACCAGTCAATTTGGACAAATCATCAACACCTTCTGATTTTGCTGCTGCCTTTTTCGGTGCGGCTTTCTCAGCTTTTGAAGCAGCATCTTTCTTTGCATCCGCTTTCTTAGGCGCTGCTTTTGTAGCACCAGAAGCCAAGATATTCGTGATTTTTACTTCGGTGAACCACTGGCGGTGACCTTGACGCTTCATAGAGTGTTTACGGCGACGGAATTTAATAATGCGAACTTTTTCGCTACGATTATGGCTGAGCACTTCAGCAGATACCGCCGCACCCTCAACAACCGGCGTACCAATAGTGACATTATCACCATCAGTCACCATCAGAACTTCATCAAACTGGATGGTTTCACCCGTTGCTGCTTCAATTTTTTCCAATTTCAGGGTTTCACCCTGAGTCACACGATGCTGTTTACCACCGCTTTTTATTACTGCGTACATTGTACTTGCTCCACTGTTCGTCTTAACCTGAACTGATGGACGACACGAAGTGCTGTCTGACAGCTTGCAATACGACTGCATTTGTAGCAGCCATATGAACTTGCGCCGTAACCGTTTAGATTACTGAGTAATTTAAGGGGTGCGCATTCTACGACAATTACCCTGCGCTGGCAACGTTTTTTTATGGTGACAACACTATCCGTTAAAGAGCGTCATTCAAGCGCTGATAATAGGCCTAGAAACCTTGACAGGCCTTACCTGCACTCCTAGGATTGGGCTTTCAATTATTTAATAAGATCATTACATGCTGTCGTTCCATCATGTCGTCGCTGACGATTTCGAAGCTGTTAATCAGCTAATTATCCAACAAATTCACTCCCACGTTGATCTGGTAGAGGATATCGGTCATTACCTATTAGAAGCCGGAGGTAAACGGTTACGCCCATTACTGGTGCTTTTGATGGCGAATAGTCTGGGGTACAAGGGCACTCAGCATCACGATTTGGCGGCTATTATCGAATTTATTCACTCTGCTACACTGTTACACGACGATGTCATCGATATTTCTGACTTGCGTCGTGGCCGCCCAACCGCTAACGCCAAATGGGGAAATGCACCTAGCGTTCTGGTTGGCGATTTTCTGTATTCGCGTGCGTTTCAAATGATGGTCAGCATTAACGATATGGAAATCATGGGAATTCTTTCAGATACCACTAATGCCATCTCAGAAGGTGAAGTACAGCAACTGGTGAACGCCAAAGATCCGAGCACGACTGAGGAGAATTACTTTAATGTGATTCATAAAAAAACGGCGATTTTATTTGAAGGCGCCTGTGAAACTGCGGCAACTCTAGCAGGCTGTGATAATAATACCAAAAATGCTCTGCGTTTATATGGTTACCACCTTGGGCTTGCCTTTCAATTAATTGATGATGCTCTAGACTATACAGGTAGTACAGAAGCACTCGGTAAAAATGTGGGTGATGACCTATCTGAGGGCAAACCCACATTACCGTTAATTTATGCCATGGCTAACAGTTCACCTGAACACGCGGAGTGTATTGCGGAGAGCATTCGAGCTGGCGACTGTAGTCATCTTGACAAGATTGTCGCTATCATTAATGAATGCGGTGCGATCACTTACACCCAAGAAAAAGCACAACAGCATATGCAAAAAGCCGTTGAGCAATTGCAGGTATTAGAACAGTCTGCATACAAAGAGGCACTAAGTGATCTTGCACATTATTCTATTAGTAGAAACACATAACCACCAACCCATAGGTAAAGGCTAGTACATAGCCCATCTACGCAGACGATGAAAAAAACAATGATGCAACAGATGGAACACCTTCAAAAACATCAACAACGACTTGATAAAAAGTCATTGCGTCACCTGTTTGAAGAAGATCATCAACGCGCGACTTTTTTTTGCGTTGAAGCGGGTGAACTGTACCTAGATTATTCAAAGAATTATATTGATCATCAAGCACTTGACGCATTACTAACGGTTTGCGAAGAAAAGACACTTCCACAAAAAATTACTGCTTTATTAATCGGTGAAAAGGTCAACAATACAGAAAATCGACCGGCTTTACACAGTGCATTACGCTTTCAAGGACAAGCGGTAACGGAACAAGAACACGCTGTCACACAGGCACTGACCAACATGGAAAGTATTGTCGAAAAACTGTATTCCGGGCAATGGCGGGGCTACAATAAACAACCGATTACAACGGTAGTGAATATTGGTATTGGTGGCTCAGACTTGGGGCCACGCATGGCGGCACAAGCGCTCTCTGAATACACGCAATCGATTGAGGTGATTTTTATCGCCAACATCGATGGTGCCGACTTGAGCGATACTTTACAAAAACTTAAGCCAGAAAACACTTTATTTATTATTGCATCCAAGTCTTTTACGACACTAGAAACATTGGAAAATGCACTGAGTGCCCGCCAATGGATGATTGCTGCTGGATGTAATGAAGACCAGCTGCAACATCACTTTGTTGCGGTCAGTGCAAATATTGCCGCAGCCGAACAATTTGGCATTGCTAGCCACAATATATTACCCATGTGGGACTGGGTCGGGGGACGCTATTCTTTATGGTCAGCAATTGGTCTTCCCATCGCTATCGCTATTGGCATGGACAACTTTAGGCAATTGTTAGCCGGTGCCAATGCCATGGACCATCATTTTGCAACCGCTCCCCTAAAAAACAATATGCCTGTTATCATGGCGCTGTTAACATTTTGGTATAATCAATATTGGGGAACAACAGCACATGCTGTTTTACCTTATGCACAACGTTTAAGCCGACTACCGGCTTACTTACAACAGCTTGATATGGAAAGCCTCGGAAAAAGTGTGACCCGCGATGGACATACCATCAACTACACAACGGGTAATATTATCTGGGGAACGGAAGGTACTAACGGCCAGCATAGTTTTCATCAACTATTGCATCAGGGAACGCTATTGATACCAGCAGACTTTCTCGCGATTAAGCAATCCATGAGTTCATTGGAACAACAACACAAACATTTACTCGCCTGCTGCATTAGCCAGTCTCAAGCACTGTTGCAAGGTAAAACACTAACCGACGCAAAAAAGGAATTAAAACAACAAGGCCTAAGCGAAGATGCTATTCATATTCTCGCACCACACAAAGTGATTAGTGGTAATAAGCCGAGTAATACTCTTATTATAAACACACTAAATCCAAACACACTGGGAAGCTTGATTGCTCTGTACGAACACAAGGTTTATACATTAAGTGTGTTACTGGATATTAATCCTTTTGATCAATGGGGCGTTGAGCTGGGAAAACAATTAGGCAAGCCTATTTACCATGCGATTAATACTGGTGATATCAATGGGCAATGGGACAGCTCAACTCAGGCGCTACTGAAAAAATTGATTAATTGATAATGAGTGGAATGGCGGGCAACCCCGGTGCACTTTCTTCAGTAGTTGCTTCAAACTCAAGGCATGATTTGCGTATTGCATCAGTCACAACCACAGGGTCAACCAACTCATTACAGACCAATGGCCATGCACCAACACGATCAACCACATTTGTTGCCCGAGGATGGCTAAATGCTTTACTCGTCATTTCAACAAAAATTTTCAATACTTTTTCACGCATACTATCATCAAATACCGACCAATGGATCAAGCCAGCTTCCAATAGGATGGCCTGAACAACAGGCTCCCAATCACCTAAAAGAATAGCTCTGTCCCATATCTTCTCTAACTCTTCATCACTTTGCCTGCCAACAGACTTAAGGCGCAGTAAATAAGCCCAATTAGCAGGCCATGTGGGACGTTTTTCTATTGCATCCCTCAAATACTCGGCACCTTCGTTAACAGTCGTCTGCGCTTGTTCATAAGATTCTATAGGCTTATCTTCAATAAAAAAACGCCAAAAATAAACTCTACCGACGATTTCTGGATAACGCGCTTGATAAGGGTTCAATTTAATAGCCCATTTCCCCCAAGCAATACCTCTTTGCCAGTCCGCATAATTCTTAACACTACCCTCAAAAATCCATTCTTTTTCCTGCTCTAGTAACCGGTGCGCAAAAATATCAGCGACCCCCCAAGACAGGACAACGAAAATCAATGCTACTATGGGAAAAAGGAGTAAATATTTAATTTTGCGGAATATTTTCATTTTTATTAGGGCTACTCAAATTGACAGGAAACAATCTTCCAAGGATTTTCTACAACTAAACGATTAGCGATGTCAGCGCCCACAATTACTGCAGCTGCATCGCGCCCTTCGTCCAAAGAGGGAGGACGGCGTTTAACGTTATGGGCATCTGTTGCCAGCACAGTGACTACCCCCATTTCTAGCAGCTGCCTAGCACGATCTCTAGCAGTAGAACCAAAACGACCAGCGATTGACCCGGCTGTCACTTGAAACAAACATCCCAGATCGCTCAACGGCTGTATCTTGTCTAACCTTTTTAACACGTCTTTATTGCGTTCGGGATGTGCAATAAGCGGACGAATATTACGCTGCATAAGCCAGTGCACCATTTGCTGCATACCCATAGGAATATGGCTGTGAGGCATCTCTAAAAGTAAAAGTAATTATCACCCCAACGTCCCCAGAAAGGAACTTGATGGTTAGCCACCATTTGTAAAGCTTCAAGTCCTACTCGCATTTCAGCAGACATGCCAATTTTCAACGGAATATTTTTATCTGCAAGCGCGTGCTTGAAGGTATTCAGACTGGAACGTATGGATAACGCTTCATTATCCCACCTTCCCGGATGTATATGCGGCGTCATAATAGAATGTGTTATTCCCTTATCAACAGCTATTTGGGCCAAGATTAGTGATTCATCCATAGATTCAGGACCATCGTCAAAACCTGGCAAAAGATGACAATGCACATCTATCATGGTTTAAAAACCTATTTAGCTATCAGAAGTATTAGCGTTATCACCATAAGCATAACCATAGTTATCGTAATAATCGGATTCGTAACCTGATTGCTTTTTCATCTTGTCAAGATCTACTTGATTAAGTACGACACCGGAGAATCTTGCATTGGTTTCACTTAAGCGACGTAAACCTCGTTTAATCACAGGAATCGATGAACTATCCGACTTTACTACATACAACAGTGCATCAGCATGCGTGGCAATAACGATCGCATCACTCACTGCTTGTATAGGAGCGGCATCGATTAAAATTCTATCGTATTTTTCCTTAAGCATATCCATTGTGCTAATAAAATTATCACCAGCAAGAAGGTTTGATAACCCCGGTGTTAACAGAGAAATATCCAGTGCTTTTCCAATAGACGGCTTACGCATATCTGCATCAATTAACAACACTTTTTCCATTTGTCCTAAAGCATGCGCCAAACATAAAGAAACTGTTGATTTACCTTCATTTGTAACTGAAGATGTTATCACAGTTACTTTAGCGGGCTTATCAAGGCCAGAAAGAATAAAGCTGGTACGAACTGTTCGTACCGCTTCAGCAAAGTGCCAATTATCGTCCGTTAAAAATCCCAAGAACGGCGTTTCGTCTTTTTTAGATTTATCTCATGACAAGTGCCCAAGTAAAGGAACACGTAAGCGCTCTTCAATATCTTCCGGAGTTTTAATGGTATTATCTAACCAATCAAGCAATAAAATAACACCTACCGCAAAGACACCGCTGAAGAGTACGGCAATAATAACGATTTTCTTTTTTTTAGGCTCAGTTGGATATTCTGCAGGCAAAGCTGCATCAATGACACGTGCATTTACTGCTTCGAGATGACCACTCTCGTTAGTCTCCTTTCCTCGGTTCAGGAATACTTCGTAAACCTGTCTGTTAGCTTCGACTTCACGTTCGAGTTCACGCAGTTTAAACTCTTTTCGACTCACACTTTGCAGAAGATCTTTTACATTTAATATCTGCGATTTAAGTGCCTTTTCAGATTCTCTGGCTGCTTGATAATTCACTTCTATACCTGCTGCCACGTTTAGTACTTGCGCTTGCAGTTCTTTTTCAATTTGATTGACATCAGACATCGCCTCAACCATTTTTGGATGTTTGCCACGATAACGTTTACTTAGCTCGGCAACCAAGAGCTCTGCCTTAACTTTTGAGTCAATCAAACTTTGCACCACCGTATTACTAGCAACCGTTGGCAACAATAGTAATTGATCCAGAGAAAGATTATTACTTGAAATCTGTTTATATAATACCGCAGCATCATTCTTGGTTTTGCTGGCATCAACAAGGCTTTCGGTTAGCTGCTCCAGCTCCGTGACATCAAGAGAACGTACATCACCAGTATCAAGAAGCCTTTCTCGTTCTCTGAATGCCTGAAGGGCAATTTCTGAAAATCTTAATTTTTGTCGAAGATCTCCAAGGCGTTCACTCAACCATGAACTTGCTTTCTGGGTTACTTCTAATTTCGCTTCCAGATGACTTTCAATATAAACATCAGCAAATACATTAGCAACATCAGCAGCTAACTGAGGATCTTCTGCAGAATACTGTATTTTCACCAATTTGGTTCCATGCAGAGGATAAATCACCACCGTTTTCATCACGATTTCGACAATACGGTTGTAAATGACTTCTCTTTCAGCCGCTATTTCAAGCGCCTGTATATCAGACTCCTCGGATTCGGAAAAGTCTTCCTCATTTTCTAGCTGTAAATCATCATCAACTTCCTCTGCACTCTCTGGTGTAGCAAACAGCTTCGATAGCATATCGAACATATTACTGCGACCTTTTTTACCTGCAGAAACAAACAGTGGATGATTTATTAAATCCATTCTATCAACAACTCTGACAGCTAAGGAGCGTGATTTTAGTAGTTGTAATTGCGTGCTTCGATATTGATGACTACGTGTATCAATTTGATATACATCTTGGAAGGATAATACTTTGGGCTGTTGATCTTAAATCAGTAGCGTCGTATCTGAATAATATATTGGGGGCAAAGATAATGCGTATAACACTGAAAATCCACCGATGACTATAGAGAACAACATAATTCTCCATAGATTACGCATTAACAAACGGTAATAATGCATAATATCTAAAGCATTATCCACGTTTACTGCATTAGGTTTCACATCATAGCTACTATTATAAGAATTATTATCTGTAGGCCGATCAAAACTAACTTCGCTCCTTGCATTACAAACCTTTAAAACTTTTTTCACCAAAGTGAGCGCCAAGCTCTCAAGAGGACATTCAATAAATATCTAAAAAAATCTTTTCTCAACCGTAATTACATCACCGGGTTTAACAGCTGTATTCATTTGTACACGCTTGGCGGTTCTAGATGTATCACCATCAGATATAATGTAGATTTTGTTTTGTGCAGCACGAACCGTAAATCCACCTGCAAGGCTGATTGCCTTACGAATCGTCATACCGGGTAAAAAGGCAAAGCCACCGAGATCACGCACTTCACCATTAACATAAAAACGACGGTATTCTGCGACAGATACGCTGACTTTAGGATCAACCAAATAGTCATTATCTAATGCTACTCTAATTTTCTCTTGCACTTCAGCAACGGTTAAACCCAAGACAGTTATCTCACCCAAAAACGGGTATGAAATAACCCCCTGATCACTAACCTGTGTTTCAAGAGTTAAATCCTGCTCACCATAGACAATAATACTTACCATGTCTCCGTAGCCTAGTTGATATCCTTCTGACGCTTCTTTATTTTGTGCCGCAGCAGGATGGACAAGCGCCATTAACACCAATACTAGAGCGAAGCTATTTATAAACAATCCCTTTTTACCCATAATAGAAACCGATTACTTGACAGCGATGAATCTTTTATTTTTTAACCACTAAAAACTTGAATTGATAGAAAAAGTGGCAGTGTTTCTATCATAATCCAAAACATCGTCACTAGAATCTAGTTCTTCACGTCCAACCGCCAAACTGAATTGTAGCCAGCGCCGCAAAGTATAACTAAACTGCAACTGGATATTATCTGAATCATCAATGCGGTTTGAGTTAATATAATCATCTTCACCTTGTGACCAAGATATGGATGTTGAAAATGTATCAGACCAAATATGCCCCCATGTTAACCCAAAACTCGAACGGTCAATAAAACTACCTTCATCATTATCACCATTGACGGCTTCTTTTGTTGCGGTTAATTCCCAAACAGAATAAGGATAAGGAGACCATTCTATTTTCGCCGCACCTGTAGTACGAGTATCATCGTTAGGCGCATTTAATAAATCGGTATCTGCAACACCTAAACGAATGGAACCCTTAGTTGAACCGCTGAAATCCCATTCCGTGCCAATTAGATAACTTAACTCTTCACGATTACGATCTGCGTTATTAGGAAAGTCTGTTTCAGCAACCGAGACTTCGACTAACGCCCGGGTTTGTTCACCATATAGTAACGAAAAAGTGAAATCCGCTTTATCTTGATTGGAATCAAGCATATTAGTGAACAAACGATTAGTCGTATAACTAATTTCTTCACGCTCAAAACCTACATCAATGCGCCCACTGGCACCCTCTGCACCAAAAGTATACTTTACAGAAAAGTCTTTTTCTTAAAATTCATTGAGTTCTGCGAGGCCAATACCAGTGACGCTATCTGGTGAACGTCCATCATGGCTTCTCTTAAGAGAAGAGCCAAATTCAAAGGCATGACGTACATCTGCTTGCCAATCAAGTCCCAAAGAAAACATATGGTCAGTATAATCACTGTTATCGGTATCCGAATAACCACCATCTTCCATTTCATACTCAAGGTTGAAAACTGTAATGCCATTATCAAGAACAGCATCAAACCTAGGTCTGACAATAGTCAATGTTGATGCTGTTTCAGAGCCGCTAGCTTCCTGAAAAATATTATCATCATCCCTGACTTCGACCACCAGTTCAGGAGTTACATCAAGAGGACCCACATAAATAACGGCAGGTTCATAGGCAACACCCTGAGCTTCAGCAAGAGCTACAGGAATAAACAGGCTTAAGGCACATAAGTTTTTGATATACAACCGCATTGTTCTGACTAAAGCTCTTGCAATTCAATATTATTATTTGTCGGATTTTAACACGTTACACATTAAACCACCTAACGGCATATCTATATTTTGAGGAGACACATAAAAAACTGTGGCATCTACTCGAAAACGGTTTTCAAGAGCATACGATAAGACACCATTTTGCATAATATTCTGACTCTTCAAAAAAAATTTTTTACCTTTAAAAACAATGTATTGGCTCTCCTTTTCCGGATTACATGGTATGTTTTTCATGCCGACAGCAAGCCCACTACCCAACGCTTTAGCTATTGCCTCTTTCTGGGTCCAAATCCTCAAAAAACCTTTTTCATCAATATGGCTATTTTGATCCAACTGCCGCTCATCACATACTTTTTTCATTATAGACAAATAATCTATAGCTCTCGGAAATTCTATATCAACGCCTAACTCAAATTCCAAACAAACACCCAAAGCCACCCAATTCTTACTGTGGGAAATATTAAAATAAGGTGTTCCCTCATCAATACAAAATGGCTTACCGTATTCACCGAAAGAAAAACGTAGCTGTTTAGGGGGCACTTCGACATACCCAGCACACACTAGGCGCTTTAGCGCTTGAGACAAAATATACTGTTTGCGATCCTTTGCTTGGTGATAACGTTTTGAACGTTCAATTTCGGAAAAATCGAGTAAAGAACATAATTTTTCTAGCGAAAAATCATCAATACAGGCAAGAAGAATAACTGCTTGGTGATGCGTAATAGCGTTTATATTCACACCAGCGTTTAATAACATGGCATTGATGACAAAAGATCACTCAGACCTTTTTTCCAAGAAGGCATAGACAGACCTAAAAAAGCTTCTAATTTGGCGTTATCCAAAACGGAATACGCAGGGCGAGGAGCAGGTGTTGGGTATTCTTTTGAAGTAATAGGCTGGACTTCAGGTTTTTGACTTAAGATTCTCTCTACAACTGCAAACTCAAAAATCTCGCAAGCAAATTCATACCAACTAACCTCATCACAGCACGCACAATGGTAGATTCCCCAAGGCAATTTGCCATTCATTGCATAGTACAACAACAGGTCATCAATAACTTTGGCAATATCTCCGGAGTAGGTCGGGCAACCGCGCTGGTCTGAGACAATCCCCAATGACTCACGCTCTTTACCAAGTCGCAACATGGTTGTAACAAAATTATGGCCATTAATCCCAAAAACCCAGCTAGTACGAAGAATAATATGCTGTTGATGATTTTTTGGTAACGCCTGTTCCCCTGCAAATTTGGTTTGCCCGTATACACCCAAAGGATTCACCGGACATTCTTCTCTATATGGTGTGCGGGCTTCACCATCAAACACATAATCTGTCGAAATATGGATTAAAGGAATATTCAGCTCAGCACACACCTCTGCAAGAGCACCCACGCTTAAGTGGTTGACCTTATTCGCCAGCTCGAAATCATCTTCTGCCTTATCAACAGCTGTATAAGCACAAGCATTAATGACAACATCAGGGACATACTGTTTTACACAATCAACTACCTTTTGTGAACTTGCAAAATCAACTTGTTGACGCGTAATAGGCAAAAGCTCATACGATTTAGTATTAAGTAAATTGGCGCAATCTGAACCAACCTGACCAGCAGCTCCAAATAACATTACACGCATAAAACCAACCCAATATTTATTGACTCATTTCTTTTAAACACGGCAGCACTTTATCTTTCTCGGATAAAATCACATCCTTGATTGGCCAAGCAATATTGACATCAGGGTCATTCCATAATATACCACCTTCATCTGAGGTATCATAATAATCCGTACACTTGTATTCAAAATCAGCCGATTCTGACAATACAACAAACCCATGCGCATATCCCGGAGGAACCCAAAACTGTTTTTTATTTTGAGCACTTAAAACAACGCCCTCATAACAACCGAATGTTGAAGATTCCGCATTAATGTCAACAGCCACATCATAAACTTCACCTGTGACTACACGAACTAACTTACCCTGCGGCTTGGTTTTTTGGAAATGTAAACCACGTAAAACCCCCTTAGCTCAACGAGAGTGGTTATCTTGTACAAAAGGTAAGTGAATGCCTGCTAATTCTCTATAACGCTCTTCTTGAAAAGCCTCTAAAAAAAAAGCCTCTTTCATCACCAAAAATTTTAGGCTCAATAATAACAAAACCTTTAAGTTTTGTTTCAATTACATTCATATCAATATCGCTTAAAACTCAAGAATATCGAGCAAATATTTCCCATAACCGCTTTTTATCAATGGCTCTGCCAGATCACACATTTGTTCATCATCAATCCAACCCATTCTCCAAGCAACTTCTTCAGGACAAGCTATTTTCAAACTTTGACGTTTTTCCAAGGTTTGTACAAACTGACTAGCCTCCATTAAAGAATCATGTGTTCCTGTATCTAACCATGCCGTACCACGCCCCATCATTTCTACAGATAAGTTTCCTTGCCCCAAATAAATTTGGTTAACATCTGTAATCTCCAATTCACCACGCGGAGATGGCTTGATAGATTTAGCAACATCAACAACTTGATTGTCATACAAGTACAGTCCTGTCACGGCATAGCGGGATTTGGGGGCATCTGGCTTTTCTTCGATGCTGACAGCCTCACCGTGATCATTAAATTCGACTACACCAAAGCGTTCTGGATCACTAACCGGGTAGGCAAAAACAGTACCGCCATTTTCTCTTACCGCTGCACGCTGTAATGATTCACTCATACCGTGGCCGAAGAAAAGGTTATCACCGAGAACTAACGCACAAGAATCCTGACCGATAAAGTCTTCACCAATAATAAATGCTTGAGCCAAACCATCTGGTGATGGTTGCTCTGCGTAAGATAGAGACAAACCCCACTGCTCACCTGTTCCTAATATCTTTTCAAATCGCCATAAATCCTCTGGCGTAGAAATGATAAGAATCTCCCTGATTCCCGCCAACATCAACGTCGTTAAAGGATAGTAAATCATTGGCTTATCGTAAACCGGTAACAGTTGCTTACATACCCCGATAGTAACGGGATGCAGGCGCGTACATGAACCACCCGCTAGAATAATACCTTTCACAGACAAAACCTCTTCTATTTATATTTACTTAATGTGTGCCGAGCCCAAGGCGCTCACCCTGATATGAACCATCAAGAACTCGCTGCCACCAAGCCTTATGGTTTAGATACCACTCCACTGTTTTACGGATACCCGATTCAAAAGACTCTTCAGGTATCCAACCTAATTCACGTTCAATTTTTGTTGCATCTATCGCATAGCGCACATCATGCCCTGGACGATCGGCAACAAAAGTAATTAAATCCTTATAGTTCTCTACGCCTTCCGGTTTTTCTGGTACCAGCTCCTCAAGAATATCGCAAATTGTATTTATCACATCAATATTACGACGCTCATTATGGCCTCCAATATTATAAGTTTCACCAACATGGCCTTCAGTGACAACTTTATATAGTGCTTTTGCATGATCTTCAACATATAACCAATCGCGAATTTGGGAACCATCACCATAAACGGGTAAAGACTTTCCTGCTAACGCATTAAGAATCATTAATGGAATTAACTTTTCAGGAAAATGATAAGGCCCATTATTATTGGAACAATTAGTTACAACAACGGGCAAATTAAATGTACGTCCCCACGCACGCACCAAATGATCGGAGGATGCTTTACTGGCAGAATAAGGTGAGCTGGGATCATAATTGGTTGTTTCTGTAAAGAAGCCTTCGACACCAAGATCACCATACACCTCATCTGTTGAAATATTATGAAAACGAAAATTTTCCTGCTGCTGCTCATCAACAGAAACAAAATAACGGCGCGCCTGCTCTAACAATATATATGTACCAACGATGTTCGTAGTAATAAAATCTCCAGGACCATCAATTGAACGATCCACATGAGATTCGGTGCATTACCATATCAGGATGATGCTGTTCAAAAACTCGTTGCATCTGTTGCGAATCACATATGTCAACTTGCTCAAAAGCATAACTTTCTGACTTTACAACATTTGTAAGTGATTCCAAATTACCTGCATAAGTTAATTTATCAACATTGACAACACTGTCATTCGTTGATTGAATAATATACCTAATCACAGCAGAACCAATAAAACCTGCTCCGCCTGTTACTAGAATTTTCATCAGCTTCTTAACCTTCTATTAAACTACTATTTATTCGGCATTACGCTCAAAAAAACTCTCACCTTCGGAAAGAGCTCGCCCCACACCCAAAATAATCATCAAAAATACGGGAAATATGATGTCATACTAATTGTCGATATCATAAATAATGCTGTAATTAGCAAAGAAAAGTACATGACTACATAACGTATATATTCTGACTCATATTTGTCACGACTTAACAGTAATTTTAACATCATAATAGCAACACAACAAAAGCAACACTCAACGTTCTTTGAACCCCAGTAAACTTTATAAAGTACCAATAAATAGCAATTCCTACGAAAACGCCAGCTAAGGCACCTCTTGAACCACTAAACAAAACAGACAGCACAAAAGAAAAAAGTATACCCGTAGACACAAATTTATTAATTAAATGGTAAGGCCTAAGCATTTCCCAAGCGAGCTAGCCTGCCACCAAGGAAAAACCAACTAATATACCCATAAATGGCCCAGAAAGCCTGAGGAAACCTCCACGAAACTCAGCAACCATACTGTGACTTCTGGGATTTAGGGTTTCGTAGATATCAATCTGTATAACTTGACTGGTAAAGAATATTACAGATAACAATATTGCTAACATTAGAAATGCCAGTGAACAATAATGCAGGTCTTTTACATTTTTTATAACGCGACTGAAGACAACATTAGGAACAACATATATCAAAAAAGTATCTACAGAAAACCTCAACACCGTTGTTAATTTTCCATCACGAAAAGTCAATAGCGTCATAAATATAACAAACACCACAACAAGTGTGTCAGTTATATTCCATTTCAATCGGTTGATATACTTTAAGCTGAAAAATATGGGAAGCAAAATAGCTATAGTGGCAACTTTATCATAAGAAAGTCTAAGCAAATATTGAATACCCGGCATAGACATATATTGCTCAAGCCAATCCGGAACTGCACCCAATACAACAATAAAAAATACCAACGCAAAAATAGGCTTATTTGGCCTATTAATCAAAAAGAGAATAATAAGCGAAGCCCATAGCGATAAAGGCTCATTCATGATAATAAAAATAAAGGGCAATACCAATACCCAGACAGCTAGAATTTTCTTAACAACGTCTGAAAAAAATAAATTCTTACCCAACATAGAAGCAACACAAATTGACATCGCAGCCAAAATGGATAACTTTATTCCGTAAATAAGCATATCAATTCACCTTATTCACAAAATCCTTATCATGAATGATAACTTTTTCATAATGACTTACCACTTTTTTAGCGATTACATCAATAGAGAACTCCCGCTCTACTCTGAGTCTAGATTGCTGCCCCAAAGAAATCGCTTTTGATTTATCATTTATCAGATCAACAATCTTATCTGTCATGGATTCGGCATTTTCAGGCAAAAAATAAAGGCCGCTAACACCATCTTCAAATAGCTCTGCAACCCCCGCAACACAAGGGGCAAATACAGGCATGCCAGCCGCCATTGACTCCAGAACAGAATATCCAAAAACCTCACTGCGGGAAGCGGTAATAGCTATAGACGATTGCACCCGTAAAGCATCAATCGTTTTTTTATCAACCTTACCCAAACATAAAACCTGCGATCTACTATCTTTTTGGACATTTATCGCCAAAAGATCTTGCATGTGAGCAACCTGCCCATCGTCCAATATAACACCACTATCAGGACCAGCAAAAACTAAACGAACATCAGGATAAGCCGATAATACACCAGCAAATGCTTTAATTATTATGTCGCCGCCTTTCAATCTATCCAAACGAACCACAAAAAGCAGGACTTTTTCATTAAAACTATCTGGACACCAGGATGATAAACCATCAACGTCAATCGGATTACCAAAAACGGCTGTAGTCTGCCAATTTTTTTGGTACTCTTGATTGATTTTTTTAATCACCCAATTGGATGGAGAATTAACATAAAGAGCATTTTCAAAAGATTCACGCTCTCGACGAATCCGATTAACATCATACTGATCCATCGCCTTTCCAGCCACCTTACAATTAAGAAAATGGGTGCCATGCAGCCGCATAACTACCGGAAAATTAACACATGGCGCAATATATTTATGCCAACCAAATGACTCTTCAATTTCCATCAAGTAACTTTTATACTTTCTTTTTATTTTTTTTAACGTTGCCGCAATAGCCCTAGAACCATAAAAATACTGAGCGTAGCCAGGATCAAAGTATTCACGCAATCTTACAATCAAACCTTTAATCAATGATGGACGATAACTGATCTCAAAGACATTTTCATCGCATTCCATTTCCAAACGACTAGTTAAAATAATGACTGAGTGACCTGCTTTTTCCAACGCTAGCTTCATATTGGCACAGTAAGTCACCACACCATTGGCATCTTCATACTGGGGCCATGTTGGAGAAAAAAGTATAATCTTCATAGTTTTATCCAACACCCAACACATATTCAACTAAAATTCGACCTATCAAAAAACCAGCAATACCTGCAACAACAATAATTATTTCTTTACGTATGTTAATCGCCTGCAAGCGATTCAGACGAACCATCATATATAACGCAGGAAAACCCTCTTGCATAGCAATCACAATAAGCAAGCCTAACACACCAAAAAATGGTAGCTTACCCGCGTACTTGAGAGGTACCATAAAAGCCGAATAACATTAGCATCTACTGTAGCTTTTAAACGACCATAAAGTATCAACGATAATTCCGACGAATAAGTAACCAGTGTTAATATAGGTGTAACGAGCAACAACTGCAAATAAAACCCCGCCTGAAGATACCTATCATCATACAAAATATCAAAAAACAAAAAACTACAACCAGCCAAACCACCTGTGGCAAAAGCCAAAAAAACACATACTTTAAACTTCTTCTGATAATACTTGTCAAGATAACCTTCAGGATTTTCTCGATAAACTATAGAAAGATATGGATACAAAACACCACGCGCATACTCAATGGTTAACGTTGATACTGCTGCAGCAAAATTAAAAGCAACAAAGTATAAACCCAACTCCTCTGGAGATAAGGTTTTACCTAAAATTACCTTATCGAACTGCATTAACAACAAAGTAATAATACTTGCAGGTATTACATACTTTGCCCACCCCATAAATTCTTTTAATATCTTTTTATCTATAGAAAAACCAGTACCTTTTATTCCCACAGCAAAATAAGAAAAAACAACCACAAGAAACTCATTGAGAATCATGGATATAATTATTGGCCAATATGAACGATAAAATTAAACTGCGACAATAGAAAAAGTGACCGAAACAACCGAAGCAAAAAAACGAACATACAACACTGTTGCAACTCTGTTTTGCCTTTCAATAGCCATAAAACTAATAGGCGATACAACATTTAGCAAAAAAACAAGGCACAATACTTTTAATGCCATATCCAATTCTTAAAAGTCAAAAAAAGATGCGATTTTTCCATAAAAAACAAACATCACAATAGCCAGTAATATATTGCGCAAAAACTTTACAGTCCACAGCGTATTTAACACCTTATCTTCATCACCATCATCGTGCCTTAAAATAAAAGCACGAAAACCACCATCAGAAATCATATTAAACGCTACTATAATAGTGTTTGCTAAACCTGTTATCGAAAAATCTTCTGGACTCAAAAAACGCGCAAGAATTAAGTTGCTACACAAACGAATAGCATTACCTAAAAAGTTGGTAACAACTAAAGCCTGCATACCTTTATCTTTTAAAAACATAATTAAAAATATCGTTATTTATACTCAATCATCTCGTATTGATACCGAAAAACTTTTCGGCAATAAAAATTAAGGACGCCCTGAAGCTGGGGAAACTTACCGAGAACAATAAAAAAAGCATATAAAAACGCAAAATAAAAATTTAAATCTGATCGTTTTTTTAACGTTATATGAAACACTTTCAACGGATATAATAAAAAGACCAAACCACCCCAAAAACCAAAAAAAACAATAGATAAAAAACAAAATATTGGAATAAAAAGCGCCCATAAAAAAATTCTAGCAATATCATTCCGACAATATTTTTCTTTGCCGCACCCATGAATAGAAAAACCTTGCGCATAAGCATGACCACTTCTTTCAGTACGCTTTCACCACTGGGAAATTTGTTTTATGTTCGCATCGTGTAACACCATTGCAACGCCCAATCTTTCAATCTTCCAACCATGATGCATCATTCTTAAACACATCTCAGGCTCTTCTCCAGCTATAACCTGGGACGAAAAACCATTAACATCAGTAAGAGCTTGCGCTCGAAAAAGTGCGTTAACTCCCGTTGCAAGTGCAGAACCCACAGGAGTATCCCACTCAATACCACACAATTGATTATAAATTGTCGCATCAGGATAAAGCTCCCTACAACGGCCACATACGGCAGCCAATTCTGCATATCTTATCAAGTGGGCACATGCAGGCTCTATCCAATCTGGCTGCACTTCACAATCACCATCAACAAACTGAATAAACTCAATGAGAGGATACTTTTGCAGCAAATAGCGATAACCTTCGTTACGGGCTCTCCCAGCACTGAAAGGAATCGACATATCAAGATTAATAACATCAAAGCCCTGAGAAGAGACAAACTCAACACTTTGATCAGTCGAGTCAGACTCCACATAAACAAGTTGACACTCAATTGATGACAGAGAACGAACGCAGGTTTTTAATCGCTCACCTTCATTACGGCCAATAATGACGACACCAATATTATTCACTCGAAAACCATGAAAAATAACGCGTAAAGAATTCCACCCAATCAAACAATTATGTTACATTAAGCCTCACTAAACATGCTGCTTACAAATAGTGTAGTCATTTGAGTATACCACAGACCAAGATCTTTATTATTACCGTCACCTTTAATAGCAGCGGCTTTATTAAGGATTATTTATCAGCGCTAACCCCATATCTTGAACAAACAGAATACCAGATCGTTGTGGTTGATAACGATTTCGACGATAACACCTGTAAACTCATAGAAAACTACCGAAGCCAGCATGCATTTGAAAATGACATCGAGATAATAAAACTGGATATCAATGCTGGTTTTGGCATCGGTTGTAATACTGGCGTCAAATATGCAAGGCAATTCAACCCCTCACATTTTTGGTTTTTAAACCCAGATACCAGAATTTACGCAGATACAGGCAGGCAATTATTAGAAGGTTTTTCTAAAAATTAAAACACCCATTTCACTGGAAGCGCCTTAACTAATGCAATCAACATCATTCAATCTGGAGCGTTCAGATTCCCTGGTATTATGGCTACATTTTTATCGGAAATGAGTCTGGGTATACTCGACAAGCTGTTCCAAAAGCACACCATAGTAATTCCAACAAGCAAAGAAGGCTGCCCTGCAGATTGGTTAACTGGCGCGTCTTTTATGACAACCGCTGACTGCTTTTATAATTTAAACGGATTTGACCCCCAATACTTTTTATACTTTGAAGAGGTGGATCTTTTTTACCGAGCAAAACAAGCGGGATATGGTGTCTGGAGCTGCCCCAAAAGCACTGTTTTCCATATTTCCGGCGCCTCTACCGGCATCTACAGCGCCACAAAAAAAACAAAAAGGCGGACGAAATATTGGTGTGAATCTCGCAGATATTTCTATATGAAAAATTATGGCGCACTTTATTTTTGCGTTTTAGATAGCATATTCAGTATTTGTCACTCATTATGGAGGATCCGAGCAAAACTCCAAAAAAAACCAGATGATACTCCACCTTACTTTATCCGGGACATTATCAAACATAGCTACATAGGCAAATTTTTTATCAAAAAATAAAGTTTAGCTTGCGCCTCTCTTTTCCCAACCACTTTGTGCTTTTTTAGCCTGATAAACGTAATATATCATTACACCCAAGCAAACAATAAACAGTAAAAATTGGCCCAGAAAATTCAAATACTGATCAACAACAGGCTTAGCATCTTCAATACGCTCAAAAAAAGTATGGAAAAAGAAGACATTAAAAAATTCCGTTCGAGTTTCGTCTTTAGATAAAATACCCAATTGATGAATAATGTCAGTAATTAAACCCCATACACCGACAAAAAAAATAATTATTGGAAATATAAAAACCAGTGAGGCTCTTTGTGATAAAGCCACTGAATAAAACGATTTTTCTTTCGCAGCTCATGGCGAACCTTTCCCACACCAACACAAACCGCTGCACCAACGGTAGCACCAACCGCAAAATAAAAATGCTTTTCAGGCACGGGCCCTCCTAGAATTCCAGCCTGACTTACGTAGACGTTTGATCAGACTAATATAATACAATAACACTAGAATATATATGACACCAAAAATCACAGCTACAATATGTAGATTACCTAATAATTTAATGATTATATGGTTACAATGAGCCAACGGATAAAGGACAAAAATATTCATCAAAAAAGAAATGTCACATGTCGACTTATCGTAAAAGGTATAAGGCAACGATGCCAGAACCCCCAAAAAGAATGGTAGAAACGGGGCATACAAACGTACACCGAGTGATCTTTTAAATATCATCATTAAAAAAACCACTATTAAGGCACCCAGAATAAAACCAAATCCAAGATGTCCCGCACCTGTCAGTACATAATTCATAATAATATAATTAATAAATATCTTTAGAAAATAGTGTAAACGGAGTTCTTAACAAAATTTTTATATCTAACCACAGCGACCAGTTATTAATATATTGCACATCATATTCAACTCTCTCTCGCATCATATCAATATGCTCAGTTTCCCCACGACAACCATTGATTTGTGCCAAACCAGTAATACCTGGCTTAATACGATGACGTAACAAATACGCCTCAATATGATCATCGTAATAATCATTATGGGCAACCGCATGAAGCCGCGGCCCAACTAAATACATATCGCCCAATAACACATTAAATAATTGCGGCAACTCATCAATAGATGTTCGACGAATAAAATGACCTATGGGTGTTACACGATCATCATTGCGTGTGGCCTGTTTAACCTCGCCATACTCTTCATTATGCAAATACATACTACGAAACTTCCATATTTTAAACACATTGCCATCCCAACCATGGCGATCTTGCTTAAAAAATATTGGCCCCTTCGATGTTGCCCTAATAATTATTGCAACACCAATAAACACAGGCAACAAGAGCAATAACAATACCAACGCTAGAGATCGATCCATTACTGCTTTCCCACAAATACCTGTCCTCGTTGAGGTTATCGGGCTTTCATTAAGAAATATAAGCGGTAAACACCTAACCTCTCTAATTGAATGGTTCAACAACTTCATGGCATAAATATCCGGCACCCAAATCAAGTCGACATTCACATCCAACAAGTCAACATGCAACTTTTCTACGCTGCCAGATTGAATGAGCGGTAACGCAATATAAATTCGCTTAATATCGTGATGCTTAATAAGCTCCCGAATATGATTAATATCACCCAAAACAGGTAACTCGCGTTCCTTATCATCATGTGAATTATAGCAATCTATATAGCCAACAACCTTATCCGGTAACCATTTATTGTTATTGATGCTACGCACCAAATGTTCTGCTAATCTACCACAACCAACAACTGCACACTCGGTACGTTCAACAAAATGCTCTCAACACACCAACGGCATAATACATAGCAATATAAGCAACCAGCTGGATAATGTAACCTATAATGGCCCACAGCAAAAAAACTTCCCGAGAAAAAGACTCTGATACTTTGGTCACAAAGCCAATCGACAATAAAACAGATAGCAATAAAGCCCAAGATATCGACAGATGATAAAAGCCTTGATAAAGAGAACCTGAACGACGATATACACCGTATATGCTATAAATAATAAACTGAATCAAAACCGCAACCACCAAAAGAACGCGATAATTTTCAGGGATCGTATGAGAAGGCAACCCCCCAAGACGCCGTCTCAATGTGAATAAGCACAAAAAGCAGGCTGGCGGTAAAAAACAAATCAACCAGAATCTGTACGGTATAAACCAAAGCTTCGCGTTTTTTTAGTAATTGCCGCCGACGCCCCAATTTATCATAAGCTTGAGAAATTGCCATCTGCCTAACTTTAACTTACCTTCACTAAAATAGCCGCAAAGCTGTCACCTAAAATTACTCGCTATTATCACACAGCAAACTTGACTCACCAATATATCAATGAGATAACGCCCACCGTACAACGTTACATTCATTAAAACCGAGTAACGTATTATGAACCGGACATACGGCCCATCTTCAAGCAAATGGCTATTTTACAACCTGCTTGCCATTACCTTCTGCCTACCTCTACCCTTAGGCAGTAATCGCGCCTGGGCATGGTCATTTATGGAAGCCTGGATTTTTGCTTTATTTGCAGTATGGTTATTGCTGGTATTTAAAGGCAACTTACGCTTAACGGAATACGTGAAAAAATGCTGGCTACCCATTGCGCTTATAATGCTCATTAGTTTACTCACTGCATTGCAACTTACCCCTTGGTCATTGGATTTCAAGCCCATTGGTATACTCAACGAAATGGGATGGAACCAAGTATCTCTGGATCCTGGAGCAACGGTAGAACACCTTTTAAAGACCCTCTCTTACTTGTGCCTTTTCGTATTAACTCTAGCACTGATCAATAAAGAAAAGCGGTTGAAAACCCTGCTAACAGTATTTTTCTTTAGCGGTTTATTTGAGGCCAGTTATGGCAGCCTAATGACAATGACAGGTATTGAGAAGATATTCTTTATGGATAAGGAAGCCTACATTGGCAATGCGACAGGCACATTTGTTAACCGCAACAACTTTGCCAATTACCTAACGATGTGTATCGCTGCGGGTACAGCGCTATTATTAATTGACCTCTCCAATAGCAAAAAACAATCTATCAAAGAAATGCTCATTGGTGTTCTTCGATTTTTGATGAGTCCTAAAATGCTATTACGACTTGGATTAGCCGTGATCGTTGTTGGCATTGTAATGAGTCGATCACGCATGGGGAATGTTTCGTTCTTTATCGCTCTCGCCACAGCTGGTTTTTTGTGGATGATTTTAACCCACAGCATAACTCGCAACTCATTGATTTTGTTAGCTAGTCTTATCATTATTGACCTATGGGTTGTGGGCAATTGGTTTGGGTTTGAGAAAGTACAAGAGCGCCTACAAAACACATCAGCCAGCACTGAAACTCGCGATGAAGTAGTTCGTGACACCCTAGTTTACATTGACCAGCACCCGATGACGGGCACAGGTGGAGGAACATTTCATAGTGTCTATCCGTTCTATAAAAGCCCGGATGTTAATGGCTTTTACAACCACACTCATAATGATTATCTGCAAATACTCAGCGAATACGGTATTATTGGACTTGTTATAATGGCTCTATTAGTCATCAGTAGTGGGTTTACTGCTTTGCGGGCCATGAGACTTCGAAAGAATCCCACCATGCAAGCAACGGCTTTTACAACTATAATGGTAATTATTGCACTGCTTATACATAGCTTGGTTGATTTTAACCTACCAATCATGGCAAATGCCGCTTCAGCAACGATTATATTGGCTTTAGGCTGGTTAGTGAGGCATTTACCTACAAAACACTAATAAGAAAAATGCTTTTTTAGTTTAAAAAAGTATAGTCATATTGGTCTTTATTCTGGTTTTAAGGCTCAATTAACATTGCATTGCAACAAAATGATTGTTAACATGGGTACCATAACTGGTTCTAAGTGAGTCCACAGGGGTATTATTATGAAAAGATCAGCATTATTAAGTTTATTCGTGGCTGTGTTCATGTTTGCATTATAGCAGCAAGCACTTGCTACTTACGGCTAGGGCTATAACAAATACAGCTATGATTCTTCCTACGGTTACAGTAGTAAAAGTTACAGCTACAGATCTTCATACGGTAGCTATAGCAAATACGTAAGCAGTTCCAGCTATAATAAATATTCTAGCTATGGTGGCTACGGAAATTATAAGAAATGGGGTCATGGCTACGGCAAGTGCAAGAAGAGAAAATACTACAGTGGTTCTGGCGGATACAACAAGTACAAGCACGGATGGCGTAAATGTCACTATGAGCCACCTGTTAGCCACTGCTAATAGCTAGATTCAAGAAAACCCGCTAATGCGGGTTTTTTTATGCTTGATGCAAAAAACCAGCACAATGCTGGCTTTTCTACGTTAGGAGTGATGGATGATCTCTAGTAGCTCATCCCGCTTAATTTCCATTAAATTGATGTCCTCACGAGTCTCTACATTAAGACGTACAACGGGTTCTGTATTCGACATACGCAAGTTAAAACGCCAATGACCAAAATCCATAGACAGACCATCTGTATGATAAATGGAATTCGCTTCTTCGGAATATTTAGATTCTATCTGCTGCAATAGTGCCTTGGCATCAGCCACTTTGGAATTGATCTCACCACTACAAGGGAAAGCAGCCATACGGTCATCAACCAACTGAGAAAGAGACTTTCCACTGCGTGATAACAGTTCCACAACTAACAACCAAGGAATCATACCGCTGTCGCAGTAAGCAAAATCACGAAAGTAATGATGGGCGCTCATTTCACCGCCATAGACCGCATCTTCGGCTCGCATACGCTCCTTGATAAAAGCATGACCAGTTTTACTTTGAATCGCCACACCACCGGCATCTGCAGCCAATGCCTGTGTATTCCAGATTAAACGCGGATCATGGACCGCTTTAGCACCAAGGTTTTTCGATAGAAAGGCCTCTGCCAACATACCAACCACATAATAGCCCTCAATAAAACGGCCATTTTCATCAAAAAAGAAACAACGGTCAAAATCACCATCCCAAGCAATAGCCAAATCTGCGCCATGCGCCTTAACGGCATCAATGCTTGCACCGCGGTTATCCACCTCTAAAGGGTTGGGGATACCGTTAGGAAAATGGCCATCTGGCTCATGATGAACGCGCACAAATTCAAACGGCAATTCTTTCTCTAACCACTCCATAACAATACCGGCGCCACCATTTCCGGGGTTAGAGACAATCTTCAATGGACGCAACTGACGCTTATCAACATATGTCAAAAGATGTTGAATATAGTCAGGACGACTGTCTAAAGACGTCACCACTCCTTTACGGTTAGCTTCCGAAAACTGATTGGCTTCGGCCAATTGTTTAATATCCAGTAAACCGGTATCACCACTAATAGGCCTAGCCCCTTCACGCACAAACTTCATACCGTTGTAGTCCATCGGATTATGACTAGCCGTGACACAGATACCGCCATCAACGTCATTATTAAAGGCCGCGAAATAGACTTCTTCTGTACCACACTGTCCAATATGAAGTACATCAGCGCCGCTATCTGTCAGGCCTTCAACTAAAGCTTCTGTCAATGGCGCACTGGTTAAACGAATGTCATGACCAACAACAACACGCTTGGCATTAAGAAATTGGGCAAAAGCACGCCCAATACGGTAGGCAATATCTTCGTTCAGTTGTTCGGGAACGCGGCCACGCACATCGTAGGCCTTAAAACAGGTAATTTCACTACTCATTATGACTACTCTACAGACAGGATATTAGAATTTGGTGTAGATATTCTCATACACGTAGTTAGTCGCATCAACAAAACCGTCAACACTACCACAGTCGAAACGCTGACCTTTAAACTTATAGGCCATCACACAGCCATTCTTCGCCTGTGTTAATAGTGCATCCGTTAGTTGTACTTCACCATTTTTACCCGGTGGGGTATTTTCAATAACTTCACAAATATCCGGGGTCAGGATATAGCGACCAATAATCGCCAGATTACTGGGAGCCTCTTCAAGCGTCGGTTTTTCAACCATATCTGAGACCTGATAAAGCCCCTCTTTCATCTTCTCACCCGCAATCACACCAAACTTACTTACTTGATCATCGGGCACTTCCTGAATAGCAACAATACTGCAACGAAACTGGTTATATAAGCGTACCATCTGTGCCAATACACCCTCATCATTTCCGGTTAAACAAAGATCGTCTGACAGTACGACACCAAAGGGCTCATCCCCCATTAGACGGCGCCCATTAAGAATAGCATCGCCAAGACCACGCATTTCAGTCTGACGGGTAAAAGAAAATTTTCCTTGATGCATAACATCACGAATACTACTCAAATATTGCTCTTTGGCACTACCTTCAATTTCTTTCTCAAGTTCATAATTGACGTCAAAATGATCAGCAATCGCACGTTTACCACGCCCAGTGACAAAACCGACCTCAGTTAAACCTGCCTCCAATGCTTCTTCAACACCATATTGAACCAAGGGTTTATTAACAACAGGCAGCATTTCTTTGGGCATAGACTTGGTAGCGGGCAGGAAGCGTGTACCGTAACCTGCAACCGGAAAAAGGCATTTCTTGATCATAATTCAACCTAAAAACGTGGTATTATCGCGAAAGTGTAACATTACCATAATAATAATGAAGTTTGTGTGACACAAAAACTTTACTATTGCTGATTTAAGCTAGACAGCGGTAATTTAGCCGCTACAATGGCCTGTTCTTGAATCTATGGTAACCCGTAGATTATACAATCACTTAACCATAGACAAAGAATCCATTATGTCTCTAGCAGATCAACAAAAAAACAGTTTTAATAAAGAAGAGCTTATTGCCTGCGGCAATGGTGAATTATTTGGCCCCGGCAATGCACAACTGCCTCTTCCTAATATGTTGATGGTTGATCGTATTAGCCATATTTCCACCCAAGGTGGCGAATTCAGTAAAGGGGAGATTGTCGCCGATTTGGATATCAATACAGACTTGTGGTTCTTTGACTGCCACTTTCCTGGCGACCCCGTCATGCCGGGCTGTCTAGGTCTGGATGCCATGTGGCAGCTAGTCGGCTTTTTCCTCGCTTGGAAAGGTAACCCCGGGAAAGGACGTGCGCTGGGCGCAGGTGAAGTCAAATTCACAGGCCAAATATTGCCCGACGCCCAAAAAGTCACCTATCATATCAATCTCAAACGCGTTATTGAGCGCAAGCTGGTCATGGGTATTGCCGATGGCCGTGTTTCTGTTGATGGCAAAGATATCTATTTCGCCAAAGACCTACGTGTTGGACTATTTAGCAATACCGATACTTTCTAAAAAGCGATAGACTTGCACAACGCAGCTATCTTTAAGCATTTATAATCAAGTTTTTGGACGTAAATTAAGAGGTGAACCATGAGACGTGTTGTTGTTACCGGTATGGGGATTGTTTCCTGTTTAGGAAATGACAAAGCCAGCGTGCTTAATGCACTACAGGCAGGAAATTCCGGAATCACGTTTCAGGAAGACTATGCTGAAATGGGTTTGCGCAGCCATATAGCAGGCAAAGTCGACATTGATGTTAAAGAACATATTGATCGCAAAATACTGCGTTTTATGGGTGATGCCGCTGCCTACAATTATATTGCCATGAAGCAAGCCGTAGAAGACGCCCAGTTGCCTGAAGATATGGTTTCCAATGAGCGCACGGGTATCATTATGGGCTCCGGTGGCGCCTCTTCATCCAACCTAGTAGAAGCATCAGACATTTTACGTGAGCGCGGCCTCAAGCGTATTGGTCCCTATCGTGTAACACAAACAATGGGGAGTACCACCTCAGCCTGCCTAGCAACCCCGTTTAAAATTAAAGGCGTTAACTACTCTATTTCTGCAGCCTGTGCGGCCAGCGCTCATTGTGTCGGTAATGCGATGGAACTGATTCAACTCGGTAAACAAGATATTGTGTTTGCGGGTGGCGCCGAAGAACTTCACTGGTCGATGAGTTGTCTATTTGACGCTATGGGTGCACTCTCCACCAAGTATAACGACACGCCAGATAAAGCTTCGCGCGCTTACGACGCTGATCGTGATGGTTTTATTATTGCTGGCGGTGGTGGTTGTCTGGTTTTAGAAGAATACGAACATGCAAAAGCACGTGGCGCAACTATTTATGCCGAGCTTGTCGGCTATGGTGCCACTTCAGATGGCTACGATATGGTGGCACCATCAGGTGAGGGCGCTGTGCGCTGTATGAAACAAGCGATCGAGGATATTGATGGACGTATCGATTATATCAACGCTCACGGCACCAGTACTCCAGTAGGAGATGTGGCCGAATTAAAGGCGGTGCAAGAAGTCTTTGGTGATAATATTCCGGCTATCAGTTCGACTAAATCGCTGACCGGTCATTCCTTGGGCGCAACAGGTGTTCAAGAAGCGATTTATACCTTACTTATGATGGAAAATAACTTTATCTGTGCATCGGCTAATGTAGAAAACCTAGATGAAGCAGCGGACGGAATGCCCATTATCACCGAACGTCAAGATAACGTAGATATCCAATATGCGCTATCCAATAGCTTTGGCTTTGGTGGTACGAATGCGTCTTTAACCTTTAAGAAATTGTAACGATCTACTGGTTTCCGTCCTACTGACAATAAGGGGGCTACTATAGAGCCTCCTAGCTAATTCCCAGTTCATTCACTCGTGTGACCAAACTATAAAAGGCTTCTTTAAAGAGTATTTGTACGTTAGGAGGAAGCTCCTGCATACGCTCACATACATTCTGCTGATAATCACGGCAGAAACCCTAAAGCCAACAATCTAAATCGATATTCAAAAAACGGCTAACGCCAAACATCTCTAATTCATTCTTTGGCAAATCCCCCATTTCCAAGCGCTGATAACGATAATATCTAATTTTTACTCCCGCCTTATGGATCGCTTTCCAAGCAGCATGTGTCGAATGGAAACCCTGAGCCTCACGCTGAGCGGTCAGACTTTCTCCGGCCGCCTTGCGGAGTAATTTAATCGTATTGCCAGAAAAGTCACTCATGCTATGAGTATGGAAGAAATCCGATAAAACGGTAGTGTATTAAGTGCCAACGGTTGTTTTTTTAAAGAAATTTAAAATTTACGTTGAATAAAGTGACAAGTTTTGAATAAATTTAAAAAACATCCTTGTCAGAAAAGCTCCTTAAACATCCCTTGTAAGTTATTCCTCCTTAAAATTTAAGCATTAACATCTCTATGAGAGTTTCTATCATTTGACACTCCTATTTGATGCCAATCGACATTGCGGGTAATCACCATGACAAAGGTCAATATTCCAAATAATAAAACGGACCCCATCAATAAGGCATAATCTTGTGACCGAATAACGCTATAAAGTAATGCGTAAAGGCCAATAAGCGTCGCACCAAAAACAACCCCTTTAAACACACTACGCAGCACAAAAGTGACATAAAAACACAGCAAACTCACGCAAGCAGCTGATGCGATGGAATATGCGTGTTTAAATGCAATATGTTCAGATAATGAAATTAGAAGAAAGTAAAAAAGTGCTAATGCCACACCTACTAATCCATATTGAACTGCATGAATAGGCAAGCCTTTCAATACCTCAAAAAGAAAGAAAACAACGAAGGTTAATATAATAAACAATAATGCATATTTTATTGAACGCTCAGATTTAAGGTAGATATCAACACCCTCAAGCAGAGATACACCAAAGAAATTCTTATTGAATTCTTTACACACATTATTAGTACTACAATCTTCAAAGTTCTGTAGGATATTGCTCGAAAACAGTGACATATTCCAATTAGCAGAAAACCCTGAATCCGTAACATGACGGCCTTTAGGAAGGTACTCGCCAATAAAACTAGGATGCTGCCAGGAAGAACTTAACTTAACATCGGTATAACTTGCGGTAGGTAAAAACAATAGTTTTTCCATACCCTGCAGTTCAAGCTTCACCTTAAACTCAAGACTTTGCTCTTGATTATTGTCTGCAACAAACGGGGCATGAACACCCTTAGGAATAAACCTTGTTTTTGTACCGGGGAATAGTGTTAACGCCTTATTATTAATACTAATCGTGACCTCATTGTTAATACCACGAACATCCTTGATGCCTAAAATCACATAAGGTTTTTGCCATTCAATATTATTAATATTGCCTGTCAAACCCAGATTTTTTGGTAAGGAAAATCTTCCATCCATTGCTAACTCAGCGGTATAAACCGGAACCTTATATATACCCCTATGACGCTCTTCTGTTGTCAGTTGCCCGTTAATATTAATATTTTCAGGTAAAAAGTACTTATAACGTTGCAGCACTTGTGGCTTTAACACCGTTTGCTTTTCACCTTGTTTATAGATTTCCACCTCTTTCATTACGGTTTCTTTATAGGGTGCCACTAGAATTGCTCCGGTCACAAGCTGCGATCCCGTTGAGCTTTTAGCAATATTTCTAACCACTTCGTCACGATAATATTTCCTCTCAGAAATAACACCATCAATGATAGTTAAAGGTATAAGTAACAGTAACGCCAAACCACCAATGGTAAAAAAATTATAAAGTAGTGCTTTTTGCATAAAATCCTCCCGCGTATTTTTCTATTAATAAAGATATCAATGCGATGCACAGGAGACATAATAAAGACTCACGATGAAATGACTGTGAGGCTAATGTGAAGAGTGTGTGAAGTTTAACTGTTTGGGAAGTGTAAAGACGCTATACAGCCTGACGGAGTGGAATCCAAAGTAATCTTACCTCCATGTAACTGCATGACTTCATTAACAAAACTTAAACCCAAACCAGAACTTTTGCTACCAGTATCAGGACGCGGTAGGGAATAAAACCGTTCAAATATCTTGCCTCTAGCATAAGAGGGAATACCCTCCCCTTGATCTTTAACAATCAGTTGATAAACATCTTCCGTTAACTTGCCTATGACTTTTATACTGCTGCCGAACGGCGAAAAAGCAACAGCATTATCGATAATATTATTGACAGCCTGTCTGACTAAGAAAGAATCTCCGGATATAGAGTGACCCGATTCTACGTCGACCTCATATTGGATAGACTTTGCCAAAAAATGAGATTGATGAGATTCCAAAATATCACGAATAACCTCATTCATATCAATAGGCTCTTTGTGTTTTAAGGCTTGTTGTTGCTCAATACGTGCCAAATCTAACATACGATCAACAATGCCTTGAATACGCTGAGCATCCTGTTGGATATTTTTCAAGAATCGCTCACGATCTTCCCGAGGCATGTCTTCTGTCAATAATTCAGAGGCGCCAATAATTCCAGCCAATGGGCTTTTTATTTCATGCGTCAACGTGTGCACATACTGTTCAACATATTCCTTACCTTCAAGAACGTGGCGCATTTCTTCTATAGCATTACCTAATTGAGATAATTCATATTCAGAAATACTTGGCAAAGTGACCTTATTACCCTTTTTAACTTGATTTGCATACTCCACTAATTGACGTGTTGAATTGGCAAGAAAGTGGGAAAAAAACCAGCCTAATAATAGGGCTGTCAGAAACATCACTATGCCCGCTTTGGTAATATTTTGCTGACTCAACTGCACAAAAGGCAGTACATTAATACTCGGCTTAGATACCGTAATTACGCCTATAATCTCTTGCTGATTTTTTATGGGCGCAGCAACATGCATAATAGATGAATCTTCATCTTCAGGATTCGTACGCGTACTACGAGCACCATATTTACCTTTCAAGGTAAGGTACACATCATTCCATTGTGAGTAGTCTTGCCCTAGTGCCTGCTGCTCGGAATCATAGATAACAATTCCTTTTGCATCAGTTACATAGATTCTAAAATCAGTGCGATTTTTAAATAGTCCCCATATATTTGCGCCTGGGCGACGCTGCAAAAAATCATCTACTGCAGCAGAGAAATCACTGGTCACTAACTTATTCTGACGTACATCTTTTTCTACCAGCTCGGCTAATAAATTAGCTGTGTCTACCATTGCCTCTTCCATAGACTGGCGCACTGCTGGCCTTAATTCATCGTGGACACTGCGTAATAAGAAAAAACCTGCGATAGCGACCACAATAAAATAACCAATAAATATTCGATGACTGAGCTTCACTTACACCTCAATACTGTATCCCATACCACGGTGAGTTTTAATTAAATCTGAATCAGCTTTGATCTCACGCAGTTTTGAACGCAATATTTTGATATGCGTATCTACCGTGCGGTCCATGACATGTTCTGGTGAATCCCATACCTTCTGCATTAATTGTTCACGACTAAAAATGCGCTCAGGTTGTGATAATAATAGTTTGAGCAAGTAATATTCATAACGTGTTAAATCCATTATTTCATTATGAAATAAAATACGTCCTTTATCTTCATCAACCTGAAAAACTTGATTTGACTTAAGCTGCGGCTCTGGAGCAGCCTGAAATCGTCTTAAGATAACTTTAACACGGGCAACAAGCTCACGTGGGCTAAAAGGTTTAACTACGTAATCATCAGCACCGATCTCCAAGCCAACCACCCTATCGACTTCTTCTTTTCGTGCTGTCAAAAAGACAATGGGAATATCACTAAACGTTCGGATAGCTTTACACACTTCGAAGCCACTGATATCAGGCAAGCCAACATCCAGAATAATAAGGCTAATCGCATTTCCTTTAACACAATCAATACCCTCTGCACCCAGAGTTTTCCATTCAACAGTGAAGCTTTCTGTTTCAAGAGCATAACAAATAGTGTTTGCGATAGATGGTTCATCTTCTATAAGGAGGATATTTTGTTTCATCAATTAACCAGATATTGCTTTTAAAAACAAAAAAGCCCAATCTTCGGGGCTTTTATCAATATATTTGACACTTCAATCCAATCTAACCATCAAAACGGAATATCATCATCAAAACTATCCATACCTTGAGCAGACATGGGCTTTGCGGCAGGCTGTTGTGCCTGGGGAGCAGCTTGAGGCGCCATTTGTGGTGCTGCCGATTGTTGAGGCTGTTGTGAATAACCACCACCATAACTCTGGTCATAGCCCGGATCACCACCCATACCACTACCTTGCTGTCGACTGCCCAACATCTGCATCTCATTGGCAACAATTTCTGTCGTATAACGATCCTGACCATTTTGGTCTTGCCACTTACGTGTTTGTAACTTACCTTCAATGTACACCTGCGAACCCTTCTTCAGGTATTCACCCGCAATTTCTGCTAGGCGATTAAAAAAGACAATACGGTGCCATTCTGTACGCTCTTGTTGCTGACCTGTTTGCTTATCCTTCCATGATTCCGATGTGGCCACACTGATATTGGTCACATAGCTGCCACTGGGTAATGCCTTAGTTTCAGGGTCTTGCCCCAGATTGCCAAAAATAATGACTTTATTGATACCTCTAGCCATTTGTTTCTCCTCATTATTCTCTTCATTTATTTATCATAGGTATGTCCATTACCTGCTCAACATCCTACCACATTGTCACTTGAGCATGTATGCTTAATATACACGTTCAGGAATCACCATACCCCTGACCAACACGCACCATACCAATACCAGCAAAGCCGTTACCAGAAACGTCAATGCAAACCCCCAAACGGCATAGCAGGCACCACCGATAATCCCTCCCAAAGACGCACCCGCAAATTGGCAACTGGCAAATACACCAGAACCAGCGCCTTTATTTTCATCCGGTAACACTTTTGTCAGCAAAGAAGGCAGACTAGCTTCAAGATAGTTAAAGGCCGCAAAAAAGACCACCAAACAAGCCAGCAAACCAGCGAAGGTGGCTGGCATCACGGTAAGCGCTAGTAAGGAAAGCATGAATGACACAATCGCCAATTGCAATGCAGATTTAACCTTCTTAAAACGTTCCGCAACAATCATGACAGGAACGACAATCATAAATGATGCCAGCATAAGACCGAGATATACCCAAGCATGCTGTTTCGCATCAAGATCATGCGCTTGCAGTAATACCGGTACGGCCAAAAAGAAGACCATTAACGCAAAATGCAAGATAAACACGCCCACATACAGCAAAACATACTGGCGGTTTGCAAGTACTAACTTCAGATTATGTAACGAGAGATCCGTTATTTTCTTCTGTACCAAGTCAACATTCGGAACACAGACAAACAGAATGAAAATACCGCACAACGACAGTCCGACAGTGACCCAAAATAGCAATCGGATACCGCTAACACCTAACACGCTTACACTAGAGATAATTGGACCAATAACCAATGCCAGCGCAAAAGCTATCCCAATAGAAACGCCCATAGAGGCCATGGCTTTTGTACGATGCTCTGCCGTCGTTAAATCGCCGACCATTGCGATAACCACACCGGCAATGGCGCCGGCTCCTTGTAAAGCGCGCCCCAGAATCAACCCCCAGACACTGTCAGCATTGGCTGCCACTAAAGAGCCTGCCGCAAAAAGCAACAAACCGATAAAGATTAATGGTTTGCGCCCATAACGATCAGAGAGCATACCCATCGGTATTTGCAGCAGAGCTTGGGTAATACCGTAAATTCCCAGCGCCACCCCCAATAAAAACAATGAACTACCGCCATAGTCTTCCCCCGACAGAGAGAGCACAGGCAAGACGATAAAAAGACCCAGCATTCTTAAAATATACAGGCTTGCCAATGAGGCAATAGCGCGGGGTTGGGATATGGTGGCAGCAACTTCAACGGACATAAAGCAATAATTCTCAGATAATCCGGTATTTTACCAAGCTAGGTACTCTGTCGTCATCTAACGATGACGTGACTGCGTAAATTCTCTTATAATAAATGATTGACCTAACCCACGAGATGTTTCTGTGGACACCATCACCATACGCGGTGCACGTACGCACAACCTGAAAAATATTGACTTAGATATTCCCCGTGACAAGCTGATTGTCATTACTGGCTTGTCCGGTTCCGGTAAGTCTTCCCTAGCCTTTGACACGCTGTACGCCGAAGGACAACGACGTTATGTGGAATCTCTTTCCACCTATGCCCGTCAATTTTTATCTATGATGGAAAAACCTGATGTTGATCATATCGAAGGCTTGAGTCCTGCCATCTCTATCGAACAAAAATCAACCTCTCACAATCCGCGCTCTACTGTGGGAACGATCACCGAAATATACGATTACCTACGTTTGCTCTATGCGCGCATTGGTGAAGCCCGCTGCCCAAAGCCACGCTGTTCAAGATACGGGGTTACATTAGCGGCACAAACGGTCAGTGAAATTGTCGATCATATCCTTGCTCAGGAAGAAGGCACTAAAATCATGCTGTTAGCGCCTCTGATTCGTGATCGCAAAGGTGAACACCTGCATGTATTTGAACAATTAAGACGTGACGGTTTTATCCGGGTACGGGTTGATGGCACGGTAGTCGATCTAGATGACGTGCCTGAGCTTGATAAAAAGAAAAAGCACTCTATTGAGGCCGTGATTGATCGCTTTAAAGTGCGAGACGATTTACAGGTGCGTCTGGCTGAGTCTGTCGAAACAGCGCTCAATCTGTCTTCCGGTTTAGTCATTATGCGTTTTATGGACAGTGATAATGAACGCTTATTCTCTTCAAAGTATTCTTGTCCTGGCTGTGGTTATTCACTCATTGAACTAGAACCTCGCCTATTTTCTTTTAACAATCCGGCGGGTGCCTGTCCCGAGTGTGATGGACTGGGTGTAAAACAGTTTTTTGATGTAGAGAAAGTGGTACATTTTCCTGAAGCATCGCTTTCCGAAGGCGCTATTCGTGGCTGGGATAGACGCAATATTTATTACTTTCATATGCTCAAGTCACTCGCCAAACATTACGGTTTTGATATTGATCAGCCGTGGAAAAAACTGGCCAAGAAACATCAAAAAGCCATTCTGTTTGGTTCTGGCGATGAAGACATTAATTTTAATTATGTCAATGATCGTGGTGATGTCATTAAACGTAAACATCGTTTCGAAGGCGTCATCAACAATTTAGAGCGACGCTACCGTGACACTGATTCACAAATGGTGCGTGAAGATATTGACAAACTGATGTCTACACAGGATTGTCCTAGCTGCGAAGGAACACGGTTACGCGAAGAAGCGCGTCACGTGTTTGTCGATGAAAAAAAACTGCCTGATATTACTGCAATGCCTGTCGGCGAAACGTATGAATATTTTGAACAGTTACATTTTGAAGGGTCTCGTGGAGAAATTGCGGAAAAAATTCTTAAAGAACTTCGTGACCGTTTACGCTTTCTTGTCGACGTTGGCTTAAATTACTTATCGCTTAACCGCAGCGCAGAGACGCTCTCTGGGGGTGAAGCGCAACGTATTCGTCTTGCCAGTCAAATTGGCGCTGGCTTGGTCGGTGTAATGTACATCCTTGATGAACCCTCTATTGGTTTACACCAGCGCGATAATGATCGATTGTTGAAAACGTTAATCCATCTACGTGATCTCGGCAATACGGTTATCGTGGTTGAACATGATGAAGATGCTATACGCATGGCAGACTATGTGATTGATATTGGTCCCGGTGCAGGCGTGCATGGTGGGGAGGTTATCGCTCATGGCAGTTTGGCTCAAATCAAGAAAGCGAAACAATCACTCACAGGACAATACATCTCGGGTAAACGTGAAATCGAATACCCGACAGATCGCACCATTAATAAACCGGATAAACAATTACTACTGACAGGTGCCAGTGGCAATAACTTGCAAGCTGTCGATCTATCCATTCCTATTGGCTTATTAACCTGTGTGACGGGTGTTTCTGGATCTGGAAAATCAACACTGATTAACCGTACACTTTATCCATTAGTGGCGACCGAACTGAATGGTGCTACCACATTAAAACCTGCGGAATATACATCGCTAGACGGCCTTGATCAGCTCGACAAATGTGTGGATATTGATCAAAGCCCGATTGGGCGTACACCGCGCTCTAACCCAGCAACATATACGGGCATTTTCACACCGATCCGAGAATTGTTTTCTGGCACACAGGAAGCACGCTCTCGCGGTTACAAACCAGGGCGCTTTAGTTTTAACGTGAAGGGTGGCCGCTGTGAAGCTTGCCAAGGTGATGGTGTTGTCAAAGTTGAGATGCACTTTTTACCCGATATTTATGTTCCATGCGATGTCTGCCATGGCAAACGTTATAACCGCGAAACATTGGAAATTAAATATAAAGGCAAGAATATTCACGAGGTATTAGATCTTACCGTCGAAGATGCACGTGAATTTTTTGATGCGATTCCTGCCATCGCACGCAAACTGCAAACATTAATGGATGTGGGTTTGTCTTATATTCGTTTAGGGCAAGCCGCAACAACACTATCCGGTGGAGAGGCACAACGCGTTAAACTCGCCAAAGAGCTGTCCAAACGCGATACGGGTAAAACGTTGTATATTCTTGATGAACCAACAACCGGTTTACATTTCTACGATATTCAACAATTACTCAATGTACTCCATCGCTTACGCGATCACGGCAATACGGTTGTCGTTATCGAACACAACCTAGATGTGATAAAAACCGCCGATTGGATTATTGACCTTGGCCCCGAAGGTGGCAGTGGTGGCGGACAGATTATTGCTGAAGGCACACCTGAGCATGTGATGGAATTAACACATTCACATACGGGTGTATTTTTAAAAAAACATATGAGTTAAATTAATTAACACACGGCTTCTTTAATCATAAAATCACAATTTTTTGTCACCAATTGCAACATTGCTTGGTGACTACACTTCTTTTTATTCAAAAAATCATTTTATTGTTTAAAAACACTTTTTTCTGTGTGGATATTTGGGCAACAAACTCCATTAATGTCAAAAAAAAAACAATTTGTTTGTATTCATTTGCATATTCAGTATAGACTTTCCAATTGATAATGATTATTATTTGCATCGAAGCGTATATTGGTTTAGTGACCGCAATAAATAGGTTATATCACTAAACAACACATTTTGCTTTGTCCAAAGGAAATTACTATAATGAATACATCTGTATCACGTGAGACCAAGCGCATAAGTCAACATTCAAACTATAATATTGATTTAAGCTATGATGATGAATGTGACTCACTTGTACAAAAAATCAGTGATTTTCTCCTTATAAGGAGAACAAATTGCAAGCTTGATAAAAGCATGTGTGGTTACGTAAAAAGTAAGGGAATTACCTGCTTATCTATCTTTCTTGATGCCCATGGAGAAATAAAACTTGATCAAGATCAACGTTTAACCATATCGCCTTATACCGCAATCATTACACAAGCCGAATATTGGGCTTTCAATTTACCAATAGGGACTCAATTAAATTCCATAGAGTTACTCTTTGATACACACATGTTAAACCAACAAGGTTTTGATCTTTTAAACACACAACCAAGTAGCTTTACACAAAAAATCTGTAAAGGGACGTCAGTATCCGCCTCTAATATTTTATCAACACGCTCAATGGACATTATTAACAGCATTCTTAAATGTAAAAACGAAGGGATTAATGAAAAATTATTGGTGCAAGCAAAAGCGCTGGAGTTACTCTCAGAGAATATGATCGGTAGTTGTCAAGCACACAATATTATCTATCAAACACCACTACATTGTGCAAAAATTCACAAGGCAACAGAGATTATCAAACAAAAATATTATGATCCTCTAACAATCAAAGAACTGGCAAGAACGGTTGGCATCAATGAGAAAAAATTAAAAGATGGCTTCCGTGAAATACTGGGAACAACAGTCCATAGCTATATGGAGAATGTACGTCTGGATAATGCCAGACAATTACTTAAAAGTGGTAAACGGATTACTGAAACAGCCATGGAAGTGGGTTATTCCAGCCCTAGCCACTTTGCCAAACGATTCCAAAAATTGTTTGGTCAAACACCTAAAAAATGGCAGATGACAGAATGTCCGATGGCTTCATGTTAAACCGCTTACAAGCTAACAACCCAAGGTTGCACCGCCATCTACAACCATGTCTTCCATAGTGATATGATTCGCCTGATCTGATAATAAAAAGATAACCGAATTGGCAATCGTCTGCGGGCTAGCAATAGCGCCAAGAGGGATGCCGAGTCGGTATTTTTCAAGCGAGCCAGTAATAACACGTTCAATATCTTTAGTATTTTTACACAGTTGCTGTTGCATACTGGTATCGGTTGATCCTGGAGAAACAATATTACAACGGATATTATACTGAGCCAGCTCCAAGCCAAGGCATTTCATAAATTGAGTGGTTGCTGCTTTAGATGCTGCGTAACTACCCATGGCGACACGTGGAACCGAAGCCGCGTTTGAACTGATAGCCACTAAAGATCCTCGTTGACGTTCTATCATATATTTTGTGACTGCGCAACATAGATTAAACGCACCGGTAGTATTAACCGCGAAGGTCTCTTGCCAATCTTTGTTAGATAAATCTGTTAACAAGCCGGGTCTTAAAATACCTGCAACATTCACAAGATAATCAATAGGCCCTAGGTTATTTTCGATACTTGCAACAACATGCTTAACTTGTTCACCATCAGATACGTCGAGCCGTAGCTGGTATTCAGAACAAGGAGGTGTGGTCTCAATTTCATTGTTGTTATAAACCCGATCAAGACTGACAACTCTGGTACCTACCGATAACAATCTATCAGCGATAGCCCTTCCAATACCTTGCGCGGCACCACTAACAACAGCAACTTTACGATTAAATTCTGAATACATACAACTTATATTACATATAACATTATCAGATCATACAGCGCTGAGATAATATGCACCTTATTATGCATAACAAGATAATTTTGCATCTGATAGTTGGCTGAAGATAGTATCCATTGTCTCTACATGCCCACAGCGCTTGGCAATATAATCAAGTGCATATTTTTGCTCTTGTAGTGAGAAGTCGGCAACAGCATCGGCAACAACGAATGGTTTTATATCGTACATAAACGCATCAAGACACGTAGACAGTACACCTATATGCGCATAAATACCACAGATAATAAGCTGATCTTTTTTATGTGTTTGCATAAAATCAAGTAAGGGCGTGCGTTTAAACGCACTGTAGCGCCATTTTGTATAAACAATATCCTCAGCTTCAGGAGCAATGTCCGAGATGATTCCTGTTTGTTCAGGCACATCTTTGAGTCCATAACCCCAAAAATCGGTTAATAAGGCGCGGTCTTCGGAAGATTGATCGCCGGGTTGTCTGGTATAAATAACATCCATGCCAACAGACTTACAGTGTTTTTTAAGTTCGCTGATATTATGCGTTAAGGTTTTTACAGGATCTAGATTACGCTGGTAAAAATCAACAAAATAATTCTGCATATCATGAATTAATAATACCGATTTATCGACATCTAGAGACCAGGATACTTTATTATCAAAAGCATTCTTAACGTTTTCAAACTGATAGGATTGTATTCGGGGGATTGTCATAGCAACTCTCAATTAATCTCATTAATTCCTAACGCATGTAACATGGTATTAAATTTTGCACCTGTTTCAGCTAATTCTTTTTCTGGATTCGACCCGGCAACAACACCTGCACCTGCATATAAACGGATGGTATTGCTGGATATTTCTGCACAGCGAATGGTTACCACCCATTCACCATCACCAGAGTCATCACACCACCCAACCATACCCGTAAATAGCCCTCGGTCATAATTCTCAATCTCATTAATTGCCGCTTTGGCTTCTTGTTTTGGATAACCGCATACCGCGGGTGTTGGATGCATCGCCAATGCCAATTCAATGGAGGAAGTATCAGGGTTTCTCAGTGTTCCCTTGATCAGGGTTGATAGATGCCACATGGCTGGCGTACTGGTTAATTGTGGCGCTTGGGGAACCTGTAAATTTTTACAAAGAGGTGCTAATGCATCAGCAACAGCCTCAACAACCAAAGCATGTTCTCGGCGATCTTTTTCAGAACGCAACAGTTGATCTGCTCGCTGCTTATCAATGATTGGATCGTCACTGCGAGATTCAGATCCAGCTAGTGGATTAGCAATAACTTGTGAACCACGACGAGATACAAGCAGCTCAGGACTTGCGCCAATTAGCGTGCGATAATTATTATCCTCATTGTTTACTGACTCTTGCAGCTTGACTGCAAAAATATAACCTGAGGTATTTGAAAGCTCTAATCTTTTGACTAATGATTTTATATCCGGTTTTTTTTGGCAATTTATTTCCAATGTTCTGGAAAGAACCACTTTATCCAGTTCGCCTTTGGCAAATCTCGATAAAGCCTCTTTAACACCTGAAATATAAACATGCGGTTGAGGAATTTCCTTAATGGTATAATCTTTTCCTATTGTTGTAGCAACTTTTTCACTTTTGAAAATTTGCACGTTTGAACGTTCAAAATTTGTACTCAAACGCAAATACGATTTAGCATCGATGTCAAAAGGAATAGCACCAACAACGACTAAATTTTTATGCCCCAAATCTTTAACTAAACGTAAAGACTCTGATATACGATCACTTAAATGGGCAATACCAACATCTAATAAATTCGCAAAAGGAGGCTTCGCAAGAATAGAATATTTAGGCGAAGAAAAATAAACACACTGATCAGGGTCATAAAAATCAACTAGGCATAAAGATTTTGTAACAGACCCTTTTTCTATTTCTTGTTTATCGACACCAATTATAGTATCCATAATTTTATTGTCTCATTATTACAATAACCAAAAATTTTATAACATCAAGGTAAAAACAGATAAGCGTTACACGGCTGCATATTCAGATTCATCCTCAGTAGCATTCTGTAACTTTTCATCTTCCAAGTTATTAACTTTCTGAAGTTTAACTGAACAGGCATTAACAAAACTTTGCCAACACACAGAACGCTGTTTAGCCAAATCTAAACATTCCCTCATTTCATGTTCAGAAGACAAGCTTGCTGCCTGAATATTAATCAGGTTATCTTGTAATTGTACCGCTGACTTTTTAAATATATTAAAAAACCCTTTCATATCTAAACGACAGTGCATACTTGCTGAAAGTGACAACAGTGATATTGATTTCTCCTGACAAGCAATAACCAATTGTTGCGCTACATCAGATACAACACTGGCTAAAAGATATTCCTGGGGATTGGGGGCTTCATTTAAACCCAGAGCGGCAATAGGCTGGTCGATACTAAACTGACAATCTAACAACCACTGTTTATTTTTCCAAAAACGAGGCAATAAGACCGCATCAAATTGGGTACCATTACGCCACTTTAATTGTATACCTTGAGTAAGATGAGTATTTTCATCAAGAATCTGTAATGCAGGAAGGTGTAAGTCTAGTGCATCATCTCCAAACGATAATTGATCATTGGCATCAATATGATTATGCGAATAATGTAGCTCAATACTATTAGGCAGACTGGCGGTAACATAATTTGGCGAAAAACGTGAAACATTTATCATCATCATTTTATACTGCAAGCCGCTACCATCTCCTTTCAATTCAACCTCTAATGATGGGTTAATAATTACTTGTCCTGACTGACGCTTAAGGCTCGCTGCTGACAGTTCAGCACTCGCCTTCAACTGCATACGATCAACAGTAATACCTTTATAAGAAGCGCCCTGTACTAAAATATTCGATGCGCAGCTACCAACACCCGTCATAAAATAATCAATGGGTGTCGGGGCAGCTGATGGGCGAGTGTTTACTGGATGATCGACATAAAAACGAAAGTCTCTGGCAACATATTTACTACCAAAGCGCAGCGGCAGTGTGTTAATTTCCATAGTTAATCCACCATGCCACTGTAGCTCTACGGCATAGTAAATTTCGTTTTCACCCTCCACATGCCTGATTTCATGCACTAACTCACTCACAGCAGCAACATTAATTCCATTCTTCATAATTAAACCCTCGCTAAGGCCTGATCAATGTCATTGATTAAGTCATCAACATCTTCAATGCCGACCGAAAAACGAATTAATCCCGGTTCGATGCCAATATCACGCCGTTGACGTTCCGTTAAACTACTGTGACTGGTGTTAAATGGCATACTTACCAAAGACTCAACACCACCAAGGCTGGTAGCGGCACGTGCAAGTTTTAATTCACTCATAAACTTGAGACCGGCAGTATCACCACCCTTCACCTCGAATGACAAAACACCGGTAGATCCATTAGACAGTAATTCACTAGCCCAAGGATAAGGATAGCTTTCAAGTGACGGGTGAAAAACATGATTCACCTTCTCATGATTTGACAAATACTTAGCAAGCACTTTAGCATTGTGGTTATGTTCTCTCATACGTAAGGCCAGTGTTTTTAAACCGCGCTCAAGATCTGAACAATCGACTGGATTTAAACTTCCACCCAGTTTCAGCATTTGACTCCAAATTATGTCTAAATACTTACGGCTGCCCGCAGCACAGCCTGCAGTTAGATCGCCATGGCCGTTAAGATATTTTGTGCAACTATGAAGCACCACATGAGCGCCAAAATCCATAGGGGTTAGAAAATAAGGTGACAAGAACGTATTATCCAGCACTAAAAAAATATTACGGCGATGTGCTATTTCACTTAATTTTTTCAAAGGGATGCACTTCAGCAAAGGATTGCTTAAAGTTTCAAAAAAGAGTATCTCTGTATTCGGCTTAATCGCTTTTTCAATAGCATCAATATCGGTTGGGTCAGTAAACGTCACTTGTCGACCAAACTGGTGCATATCTTCACGCAATAAGTTAAAACTACCCCCATAGATATCATGGGCGGTTACAATATGGCCGCCACGGCTACTCAATGCCAACAATGTAGTACTAATTGCTGCCATTCCTGAAGAAAAAACGATAGCACTCTCTGCATGCTCAAGCGCAGCAATTTTTTCTTGTACTGCCCATTGAGTTGGATTACCGTAACGCGTATAGATTGGATAATCACGAATCATACCTTGATCAAAAGCATCATAGGACGCCTCTTGAAACAAAAATGTTGTGCTATTAAACACAGGTGTTCCCACAGCACCCGTGACAGGATCCTGATAAGTTCCTGCATGAACCGCCAAGGTACTAACCCCCGCATTATCGGCGGTTAAATGATGCTGATTGTTCATTCTTGGGCCGGCTGATCTGGATCGAGTTAATTGATCCGCCCATTCTGTTTTTGCGGAAACACCCGGCGCTTCACTTTTAAACTGATTAGCCCATTTCTTTAACAAGTTGCTGCTCAAAATTATCCCCTAATAATGTTGTATGATTAACTCGCGACAATTCCTGGCAAAGCGCATCGCCGTCGGCTGTTTGAAAAATATTAATGCCGACGGGCGCCCCCTTGTAAGAAGGCTCACCGATACCAGAATATTGACGCCCCCAACCAAGCCCAATACCTAAAACACCACCAACCGCACTACCATTATCGGCCATTAATTTCCCTTGCCTATTTATTACAATATTCCGACTACCTTGCTGGTCTACACCAATATTCTCTTCTCTGGCTGTTTTTATTGCGGGTATACGCGGGCGATAACCTGTCGCACAAATGAGAGAGTGGATATTATTGATAGTCGCCAGTGCATCAATCACATTGTCATTTTGGCAAAGTTTTACCTGTGGATGCCTACCGCTTTTTATCTCTTCAAATAATTGTTTTGATTGCTTATATAAACCCTGGAATCGAAAAACTCGACCATTATCGGGGCAAACATCTTTAATACTGTCAAACTCCTCTCCCTGAGATCTTGCGACAGATTGATCAATATGCATACGACGTATAGGTTGTGAATGAATAAGCGTTACTTTTACATTCACATTTAAAGACAATAACTTATCCAGTACTGAAAAGGCGCTATGCGAACCGCCAACAATCACTACCGTAGCATTTTTTTCACACTGTGATATTTCATTAATAAAAATATCTGTTCCAGATGCACGCAAAAAAGTCTCTGAATGAAATAATGGAATATGTCCCATATCTGCAAAACAATCTATTTTTGCTGGAATAAAAGGTTGGCTCCCACAGGCAAAAACTACCCAATCACTTTCAATCTCTCTAATGTGTTTGTCTGAGGTCATTACTAACCAGCCATTAACACCTTGTTTTATAGCGTCAACATTTGTATTGTAATAAACATTACTTGTGGGATAACTCTCAATGAATGTCAAAAATCGCTGTCGCAATTGTTCGATAAACTTAGCAATAAGCGTTAATGGCACCGCCTCATTTCTAAGGCTTTTTATTTCCTCTGCCACCCCCCCTTTCAGAACCGGAGAAAAAATACCATAGGGAGAAATACCATCTAGAAAATCACTCGCGTCTGAATTCGAAAGAATGTCATAATTGATACCTTTTTTTGCGAGTGATTTTTCAGTCATAGCGGATTCATAAATATTGAGACCACGCTTTAACATATCGATCAATATTCCACAGCGATCTGCACTAATCAAAAAACTGGTGCACGCAGGCCCAAAACCAACGACTTGACAAGCACAAAAATCAGACAAAAAAACCCCCCTATTATCATCAATAAAAAATGTATTAAAAATAACGTCACAAAAACATTTTTATAATGACAAACAAACCATTTGAAAAATAACAATTTAGGGATTAAAAAAAGCAGCTTCGGGAGTTTTAAAAAAACTCATCACCACAAAGAAGATTTAAGTGACAAAAAATATAAAAATAAGATCATGATAACAACATATTTTAATAGGTTTTTTTATCGTTTTCACACTCAAAAAATTATTATTTGTAATTCCATAACTGGCGATATTCCCTGTTACTTATTAATAAATCATCATGCCTTCCTTTCAAACACTGATCACCCTGCTTAAGCATAACAACTTGATCAGACGACGCCATTAGACTTTCACGGTGAGTGATCATAATAATAATTTTATCTTTTTTAAGTTTTTCTAAAAGATTAACCATATGGTGTTCATTTTTCACATCAAGTGCAGAAGTTATCTCGTCAAAAAGTAAAATTTTTGCATCCACCAACAATGCTTGAGCCAACGCTATTCGCTGAAGTTCGCCACCAGAAAACAATTTTCCCGCCTCACCAACATACGTATTGTATCCATCCGGTAATCGACGAATAAATTCATGACATTGAGTCTGTCGACAAACCTTGTAGATATCTTGAGCTGTTAAACGAGGGTTAACCAGCAGAAAATTATTCATGATTGTGTCGTCAAACAAATGAATATCTTGACTCACAAGCGCTACCTGACTATAAAAACCCCTATCACTGTAGTTATTGATAGGGGTATCATCAATTGAAATATTACCCTTGCAGGGCATCCAATAACGCGCCAATAAATGTAGCAACGTGGTTTTTCCCGAACCAGAACCGCCAACAATAGCAGTCAAATTACCTGTAAACGAAGAAAAATCTATATTTTTTAATTGAAATTGATTATTGTTTTCTTGATTTTCAGCATAAGAAAAAAATAAATTATTAACAGTTAAGGATTTTTCAACGCTCTTGCTTTCTTTGCCGAAATGTTGAGTTTTACTTGAAAAAACAGCATTAATCTTGTTAACTGATTGAGACATAAAACGTGATTCGGCAATAGTAATCGCCAACTGACCAATTGACAGATACACTCTTACAGAAACAATTAAAAAAATAGCTATAATCACCAAAGACACTGAACCGGAATAGTACAAATATACGCTTAAGGCTAAAAAGCAAGAAAAACCAATCTCGGGAATAGCCATAAATAACAAAGGAACAATACCCACTCTACACTCATGTTTTAAAGCCAGTTTTTGCATAGTTCGTATTTTTGGCTCAAGTCTTTTTAAGTGTGCGTGCTCCACTCCTGACACTCGTATTTCGCGAATACCAAAAACCCAATCCATCAATTCACGCTGTGTCACAGCCATACTATCAAGCAGTTTACTTGATAACTTATTGGCGCCACCTTTTAGCAGACCCTGAATTAAAAAACTAAAAGGCAACGCAATAATCAACACTAAAGCAAGCCTCCAATCAACGATTGAAAAACCTACAATAAGAATTGCAATCATCGTAATTGAAACCACAAATTGAGAAAAAAATTGCGAAAATATAGTTTCGACAAATGCAACATCTTTATTAATTATCTTGACAATAGAAGCCGCATCGTATTGATAAAAGAATCCCATAGGAACACAAAATAAGTATTCTGCTATTTTTATGCGCAAATTAGCACAACCAGCATAAGAAAGATCGGTAGTTGCCACCATATTTTTTTTGGCAATAAAGACACGCATACCAATGACTACAACAATAGCCGCAAAAACACCAATCACATTTGACCAATTGATATTGATATTAACCACTCCTTTTAAAATAAAGAATGTCAGAAAATAAGGCAATGAAGCGAAAACGCCCTCTAAAACCGATAAAAAACCACAATAGAAAAAATCTCGGCGATTAAAAAAAGTAAAATCACTAACCATTGCCATCACCATATAAAAGATTATTTTTAGAATCCGTCATAAAAAGACCATTATAATGCCGGCAATGTGTCTGCAGATATTGTGGAGAGCCTACTGAAACTATAGAACCTTCATCCATAACAACAATTCGATCTGCAAGGTCTGCACTTTCACGACGATGAGTAACATATACTACAGTGCATAACTTAAGCCTTGATAACAAACTCAACATAATGCTTTTTTCGGTATCATGATCAAAAAATCTCGTAGCCTCGTCAAAAAAATACACGCCCGCATTCTTTATCAGGGCACGAGCAATAGCCACTCTTTGTTTTTCTCCACCACTTAAGCGTGTTTGACGACCCGCAAGCATATAATCCAAACCTTCAGGCTTGTCATGAATAATTTTTTTCACCTGAGAATCTTCAATAGCATCCCACAAAACCTTATCATCAACGTTTCTACCCAAGGTAATATTATTTTTTATTGAGGACGAAAAAATATGGTTATCCTGCATGACATAGGCAATATTTTTGTAAACTTCCATTTCCGAATATTCCCACAAGGAACGCCCCTCAACGCAAAAAACACCTTTTTGCGGCAAATAAAAACCTGCCATTAATTGCAGCAGTGTACTTTTACCTGATCCGGAAGGACCTATAATTGCTATTTTTTCTTCAGGCTCTATCAAAAATGAAAAATTATCTAAAGCCCACCTACCTCTCTGAGGAAATCGATAAGATACTGAATCTAGACTGAGCCTTGGGACTTTTTTCGGCCACGGCATACTGCCATAAGCGGTTTCTTTTGTATTCTGAACTTTTTCTATCCGTTTAATACCTTCAAGTATTTGACTCAGCAACCCAGAAAACATTAATAAATTGTAAAAAGGCTCTGTTAACGTTAAGCCCAGCATCATAAAAAGCACAAACTCGGCAATATTGATAACATCATAAGCCAACAAGTATATAGACACTGGCAGCAAGAAAATAAACCCGAAATCCATCCCAACTTTCAACAGTGAAAAGGGCAAGCTTGCCTGTCTTGTCCAATCATTAACAACAACGATATATTTTTTGACACTCGCATTAATTTTTTTAATGCTATCGCCAATACCTGACAACATTCTTAAGGCGGCGATACCGCGGATAAGCTGTTCAGATTGACGATTCATCCCCATGAGTGCGCTTTGATAATTTTCAACTTTTCCGGCATAACCACGAAATGTTATAGCTTGCATCAAAAATGCAATAGGCATCGGCAACAACGCCACAATTGCAAGCGGCCAATAAAAATACCATATGATTAAAGTCGCCAACACAGGCGTTATAAGCGCTGTAAAAAAATCGGTAATATGGTGTGCAATAAATTGTTCAATTCTACCGACATCTTCATTAATAATCTGACGTATATCCGCACTGTGATTGTCACTAAAAAAAGATATTGGTAAACGCAGCAATTTCTTTGATAATTCAATTTTAATATCTGCTATCAATGTAAATGCTGCCGCATGCGACAATAACACTGCTAAAAAAAACGCGATATAACGTGTGACAATCAGTAAAATACAAAACATCAACCAATAAAAGACCTGAGACAACGTCAGTGTCTGTGCAATCATATTATCGATAGCAAAATAGATCACAACAGGAACTGATAGACTTGCTACCACCCTCACTATGACACATAAAATGGCCAAAAACAGCTTAGGATATTGTGTTTTACTTTCTCGAAGAATCCATCGCAAACTATGGACAGCATTATCCTGCATACATAACTCCTTGTGTCAAAGTTCGTGTAGTGAACTTATTTTATCTGAAGACGACGATGTATCCTTTTGATCGACAACGGTTGCTATTAAGTGTTTTTTGTTAATCTTGCCAACTGCGGTTAAAGGCCATTGAGAAACAAATTCAAATTGATCTGGAATTTTATAAGGTTGTAAACCTTTATCCGTCAAAAAATGTCGGACATCTTCAATAGAAAGAACATTATTATTGTTTGGAATGATAAATGCACAAACACGTTCACCTAAAATATCATCGGGAATACCAATAATAACGGCATCTTGTATTTTAGGCGAAGATTGCAACAAAGTTTCAATTTCAACAATAGCCAATTTCTCACCGTTGCGGTTAATTTGCTCTTTAATTCTACCCACAACTTGTAGGTTGCCAGATTGTGTTTTTCTCACAAGATCGCCTGTGCGATAAAAGCCATCGACGGTAAACGCTGTCTTATTGTATTCTTGTGCCTTATAGTAACCACGTAAAGTATAAGGCCCACGCGTTAATAACTCGCCCTCTTGACCATCGTCAACCTCAGTCATATCACCATTAACAATACGCACCTCATCATGCACCGATAATGGCCTGCCTTGAGTTCTAATAATGGCGTCATGATCATCGTTAAAACGGGTATAACACAACAACCCCTCAGCCATACCAAAGACTTGTTGTACCGGTCCAAGACGCGCCCATAATTTTTCTGCTAATGCTGGATTTAACTTGGCTCCACCTACTTGTATGCAACGCAAGCTGGACAAATCACTGGTTTCCCAATCACGTGCCTGTTCCCACATTTGGGCCAATGTTGGAATTAGTGAAGTATGAGTAACACGATATTTTTCAATTAACGGCAATGCTTCATCAGCACTGGGGTATGTGGTAAAGACAACGGTGCCCCCCTGACTCAGAACACCTAAAATACCCGGAGAACTCAGCGTAAAATTATGTGCTGCTGGCAGCACTGCAAGATATATAGATTCTTTGTTTATCTCACATAACCGTGCCGATTCGATAAAATTAAAGATATAATCACCGTGAGTTCTCGGTATCAGTTTAGGGGTACCTGTTGTACCACCAGAAATGAGCAATAATGCGAGATCCGTCGATCGCAAATCAACCGTATCATGAGTGGTGCCAACCTCTTCACCCATCAAACTAGTCAAGGTAGGTATCGACGTTTGCATTTGCGGTGACTGATAATCATTGGTCATATCGTCAACAATAATATATTCCATCTGAGGATAATTTTTTTGTAGCTTTTTGGCACGCTGCAAATAATTAACCGTATGAGTATCAGGACCAATAAAATAAGCGGCTGGCTCTGCAATAGCTGATAAACCTTCAATATCGCGCTCACCCTGAGTAGGCATGGTTAGCACTGGTACTACACCAATGGCAAACAGCGCAAAACAAGTCGTAACAAACCCTACTCCGTTGGGAAGCTGTACGATAGCATTCTGCCGTGGTTTTAAGCCTAAGTGTCTTAGGCCATGCGCAAGCGCAGCAACATCTTTTGCCAACTGTTCATACGTTATTGTTTTGTCATCAGCAATAAGCGCAACACTGTTACCATAAACATTGGCCCAATAATTAAGCTGATCAGGCAGTACCGATGGTGTTTTATGCAATATATTTCCTAGCGCCGGATGCGGTGTTGCCTCGGAATTAAGTAAATGACTAATATGAAGTCCCACTTGTTCTAAAAAATATTGCGGCTTTTCTGTCATATAAAAATGATCGCCATCTACGGCCATTATGGATAAACAGTCATGATTTAACCATTGCGTCCAACTTAAAACTTCCTCTTTACTTGCTTCCATATCATGAGATCCATAAACCAATAATGTCGGAATTTTAATCATGTCTGACGCAGCAGCAATCGACTTTTTATAGTTTTCTGTTGCTATAAAATCTGCACGCAGCATGGGTAAAAATACATCTAATAAAGTAGGATTTTTTAACAATTCCGGGCTACAACCACCAATATCGACCAATTCGGCAACAAAATCTTCATCTGAAAGATGGCTCAATAATCGGCGTGATACCAAGTGTGGCGCATGGCAAGCAGATAACACTAATACTTTGGGTGGTTTGCCGGCATTTTCCAAACGTAAGCAAGTCTCATAGGCAACCTGTGCTCCCATACTATGTCCACATAATACATATTGTTCAGGATATAAGGTTGAATCACTCAATATGGATTGTGATAATTCATCGGCAAGCTGTGCAATGGTAGTGGCAGGTTTATCCGCAATGCGATGGTCACGCGCAGGGTAAGTGACTAAATTAGCTCGTAAAGACACATCTTCGAGCATCTCCCAACTACGAAAAGCACCACGACTGCCACCGGCAAAAGGACAAACAACCCAAGGGATTGCCGCGGAACTATCTGCATTAATAACCGTTCTTAATATATTATTCATAGTCTTTATATATGTTGATCAATATTACTGTGAAACTGACAATGTATGATGAGTAAATGGCATTACTGTTTCCTCGCTAGACATAAATTGAGGTTGTACGGCTTTTTTAAGAGCAGCAATATCAATACTTGCGGGTTTTTCCATATAACGCTCTTGTGGTTCACCGACAGCAGACATTATTTCCTGCCATACTCTCGATAATTGTTGTTGATAATTGATATTAAGTAATTCGTTATATGGTTGGCTATCTATACAATGAACAAACTGCTGTAAAAGCGCAGCAACACCCGCAGGCCCTTCATACTCAATAGCGGTGAGTACACTATCTGGTGGTTGACGTAAAATCACCGAGGTCGGTTCACGTAAGTAACGTCCTGCATCACTATCCGCTAATTGATATAAACTAAACTGTGTTGATTGGTGTTGGTCTGCATGCAGTACTGGCGTCCAAATAATAGGACCATAACTGTCATTAAGTGAAAGATAACCGGATTGCCACCCTAGGGTCATTTGATGCATGATCAAGTTATGCATGTCAGGGTCATTCGGGTCGAGGTAATTCTGCAAACGTATCAATAAATGACAGCCGTTAATACAAACATTTAACACATCAAAACAAGGCTCATGCTGTTGAAGCTTGTTAACGTCAACATCAATGTCACAATAACTACCACGAACAATTGCTTGCATCATTATATCCAAGGAAGAATATAATAATTGACGACTAGTCGTTAGCTGAGCAAAAAGAGGAATATGGCGGTCTTGCTGAGAAACTTCGCTGGCACAATTGATGAACGCTTCTCCTGTAGGCGTATGAGGATAAAAGCTATTGACCCAGTAATGCACATGATTTTCTTGTGCAAGCTGTTGATGGCGTAATAATTCTTGCGGTGAAACCGGATGCTCTTGAATGACATGAATACCGCGCCTTAACAAGGCTTCCGTCAAACTATTACCCACGCCACCCACAACGGCGGCACGAACAACAACGCACGCAATATCAATATCGTCGGGTAACTCATCAACGGAATGATACAGCGAGATGCCAAACGCATCAGCTAACGTCTGAGCACGTTGACTACCTTGAGCAACCAAACCACATAATTCAACCGTCGCTTGCTCTTCAAAAAAACTATTCAAATATAGTTCGCCAAATTTTGCGCCAACAATCACTAATCGTTTTTTCCTGGACATAATCAGCTTTCCTCCAGAGCAGCATCTTTATCGGATAACGTTTCTTCATTAACAGACGAGGTTTGCGGTTTTTTATAACGACGTATATCAGTCACTAAATCAGCCAATAAGGAAGCTAACTGCTCGACTTCTCCTGGCAAAAATACACTATAGTGATCACCAGAAAAGTCGTAGGTGGAAACGTTGGCATAGTCTTCCCAACCATAATTTTTATGGTTAACAACGGCAGACTGTAAATAAGACATAAAGTCATTACTGTATTTGTTACAAGCACGAATTAACACAAGGTCAAAATCAACAGGCTTTATGTGATAACTCAACATTGCCTGCAAATTACCACAATAAATATTCAGTAAGGTTATCAACTCTTCTTCATTAAATGTATTCACCAAATCAGGTATAGCTGATAACTTGTGTAATAACTGCTGAATGAATGCCTGACGACTAGAAGCTTCAAACGAATCGTAATCTATTAATTGTGGGAAACGCCCAGATATATCAATAAGAAAATGTTTCATCAGCAGGGCCTCATCAATAACGAGATCCTTTTTCATCGTGGGCACAAAACTATCGATTAAAATACAATTAGCAATCTGCTCGCCTTCTTTTTGCAATTGGCGTGCAATCTCATAGGCAAGAATACCGCCAAATGACCACCCAACGATATGATAAGGCCCGCCCGCTTGCTGCGATTGAATCGCTTGCCGATAATACGAGGCCAAATCATTCACTGACCAGGTATCAATATGCGGATCGTTAACGAAAGATTGCGGAAATTGTAAACCATATATAGCAACATTATCTTCGCCGATATTAGACGATAGATGGCGCGCAAGATATTGGTAGCTAAGAAGGTGTCCACCAATAGGATGGACAACAAATACTCTGGTTTTTTGCTGATTTTTATGGTTATTCTTGTTCAATGCCACCAGACAGTCATTGACTTTTATATCCACATCCGTGTCATTTGCAAAGCTATTTTGCTCCAGATAAGCTGCCAGATCAGCAATGGTATCATTAGCCTGTAATACACCCGCGTTAACGCGGAATGTCCAAAGGCCATTAATTTTTGCCAACAAGTGTACCGCTAAAAATGAATCTCCACCGAGATCAAAAAAGCTGGTATTAATATCGATACGCTCTTGCTTTAATATTTCTTGCCACACCACCGCCACACGTTTTTCAATATCCGTTTTAGGCGCAGTAAATTCAGACAAAATTGAGGTGATATGTGGTTGTGGCAATGCTTTTCTATCCACTTTACCATTGCGTGAATAAGGAACCGCATCCAGAGCCATAAAATGACGCGGACACATATAAGCTGGTAATTTTTGTTTAATGTAATCTCGCAGAGACTCTATTATTTTTTCATGATCTTTTTCTGTAAAGTATTTTTCAAAAACAATATAAGCGACTAATTGAGAAACCCCCTCATGAGTATCAACCAACTGTACTAATGCGTCTTGTACATGATCATATTCAGACAGGCTATTTTCTATTTCACCAAGTTCAACACGATAGCCATTGACCTTAACCTGATGGTCATTGCGACCCAAAAATTCAATATTACCGTCGGGCAAATAACGTCCTAAATCTCCAGTTTTGTATAAACGTTCACCAGTGTATGGGTGAGTGATAAATGCTGCCGACGTTTTTTCTTCATCTTCCCAGTAGCCTTGGGCTAAACCGATACCACTAATATACAGCTCACCGGCAACCCACGTAGGACAAGGATCCATCAATTCGTTATAGATAAAGAAGCTCTGATTTGCCATGGGGCAACCATAGGGAATACTGTTTTGATGGCTATCTACTGTCTCAATAAGATAAGCAATAGACCATATAGCCGCCTCAGTGGCCCCACCCATGCTTAACACATTTACATTAGGATTTAAGGATGTCAGTTTTTCTGGTAACTGTACCGGAATCCAATCACCACTCATCATAACCCACCGCAGATGATCAACCGCACTACGATACTCTACATCGTGATAATTCACGTATTCTTGTAACATTTGTGCGAATGCAGGCACACTATTCCAAATGGTGACTTTCTCATTAACCACCCACTCGGCTAATACCGCCGGGTCACGCACATCTTGTGCTTGCGGGACCACTAATTTAGCACCCGCAGCCAAGGTTGAAAAAATATCGAAAACCGATAAATCAAAACTTAGCGAAGAAATGCCCAATACAACATCATCCTTACATAAATCAATGCGTTGATTGACATCCAGCAAGGTATTAACGGCACTATGATGGGTAATAACAACGCCCTTGGGTTTACCCGTTGAACCTGATGTAAAAATCACATAAGCCACATCATCAGCGACAGGAGCAACCTTATCCAAACGTTCGCGATTATGTGTACTAATACGTTGTTTTACGGGTTCACTCAATGAAGTTAACGCCATTACATCAAGGCTTGCGGGCCAATGAATACGGTGAATAACTGCATGTTGAGTCAACACATGAGAAACACCCCCTTGTTCCAATAATTCATGTATGCGTTGTTCGGGGTATTGTGCATCAATCGGCAAATAGGCTTTACCTGCCAAATGAATAGCGACGGTCGCAACAACTTGTTCCCATCCTTTATCCATCACTACCGCAACCAGCTTGGTCAGCGGTTTGTCGCTATCTAATAATTGTAACGCCAAGAGACAAGCACGCTTCCATAACTGTTGATACGTCAACGAACCTTCTGTACTGACTAACGCACAGCGCTTGGGATAACACTTAACACCATTCTCAACAAGCTGGCACAATGTTTTCATTGGCGTGGCACTATTGGGAGGCAATAATTTTTTATGGTGAAGGGTTGTTGCGTTAATTAGCTGTCTTTGTGTTACCTGAGAAACGGGCAAAGGAAGAGAGAACGGCGCAAGCCAGTCATGTTGTTGATGTATAACACGTTCAATCGTGTGCACAAAGCTTTCAAACATAGTATCAGCGACGTCAGGTTGCAGATAATTTTTTTGTACTGCCCACTTAACTGCAACCCCACCATTGGGAGCAGCAATCAGCATGCAATCTAAATATACATGCGGCGTTTGCACACCAAACTCCTTCAGTTCGCCTAATTTCATTTGCTGACGTTGGGAAACCGATACAGTATCATTAAAGACAACAGGCATGCCTGCTGCTAACTTATGTTTACGTTGATTAATCTCACGAAGAACCTGTTGACCATTAAAATCCGCATGTTGCAGGTCATTAAACAGTTGCTCTTGTATCGTCTGTGCACTATGAACTAAGGATTTTCCGGGCTCCAATAAAACCTCTAAAATATTGGTCGTAGATAAATTGCCCACCAATAGATTGTCAGGGTCACAATCAAAAATACGATTTCGATGCAAGATATTAATGCTAAAGTGGCTGGTTTCACTCCACTGCGCCAAGATACGGCAAAACAGCGTTAACATAACGGATGAGGGGGTTAGGTTATGGCTAAATGACTGTGTTTGCAGTTGTTGCCATTTTTCACCAGAGATAATGTAGTGCAAACTCTGCAGATCCATATCTTTGCGATCGCCATCTGTCACGGGTAACTGTGGCGCATCAGGCATTGAATCGATGCGGTCAAACCAGTACTGTTGACTTTTTTGATACTTTTCACTGGTTTTATGTGTTTCTATTTTTAGTAAATAATCACGAATACTCAATTCAGCAACGGGAAACTTTTGCTCCATATTTTGATACCATGCTGCCAATTGGCTAAACATGAGATTCACACTGGAACCATCTGCAAGAACCAAATCTAATACAATATGTACAATGGATTCATTATCTGGTAAGTGATGAATACTGATATCAAACAAGGGCCATTGATGAGAAGGTACACCTTTCTGACGAATATTTTTTCTAGCGTTTTCAAGATGCAACTGACGCTGTTTATGATTAAGATCGCACAAGTCATAACAACGCGGTTGATATTTATCAACATGCGGTAAAATACAAAACTCACTAGCATTATTGATGAAACCTCGCATCTGCGGATGTTGCTGAATAACATTGTTCCAGGCTTGTGTAAAACGCGCTTCATCCAATGATGGAATAGATAATTCAGCGTAAAAATGTGCGACACCATTACTCAGTTCAAACACATCACCTTCGCCTAACCAATAAGCACGTTGTAAATCGGTTAATGGAAATGGGGGTATTACTGTCTCATCATTAAGTACTTCATCCATGATATTCTGATGCTCTTTGACAACATCATCCTGTTGCTGCTCACTCACACCCTGCGGCGTTGATATATCAGATTCACTCAGGGCACGACAAAAATCAATAAACAAAGGATTATCAAAAAGAGGTTGTAAATTCGCTTGTTGAACGCCCTCTTTTTGTAACGCAACGACCATACGCGTGGCCAGCACACTATCACCACCACTACGGAAAAAATCACTATCATTTTCAACAGTATGTTGTAACAATTGCTGCCAAACCTTACGCACAATTTCAATAAGATCGTCATCCGCAGCATCACCTGATTGCTCCGCAGTGACGCCGTCTATATGTTTAACCACCTCTGCTGATAGTACATCGTCAATCTTAAGCCCTTGTTGGGTGTCGGTCATATTGATTGGCAGACGTTCAACCTGCTCGAAAGACTGTATCCGTAAAATATCATTCGCTAACGACGACGCAGACAATAGCTCGTCAATAGAGACACGTCCCCCACGAACAGATTGAGCCAATAACAAATGTTGTCTTAATGGTGATATGTCGACGTCCGGGACACTAACACGCGGTTCAAATCCAGCCTCAACAAGTGCCTGTTGCCACATCGTATGATCCAGCATAGCGCTATAATCCTGAGCACGAAAATCTTCAAACACTTCTGTACTTTCAAGAAAGGCTAACGTTGCCAATTGCATTGCACTGTGGCGATCTGTCGCTTCAATAATCACTAAATGACCACCCGGCTTTAAAATGCTACGTAAACGATTTAAACAATATTGCACATGTGTTGCGTGGTTAAGGACATTTACCCCTAAAATCACATCGTATCCTTCTTGAGGATGCTGTGAAAAATTAATGGGTTGATTGATATCCAACAAATCAAAATGCAGTTGATGTGCATGATCATCAAGGCTCTCACGGGCATCATCAAGAAATAGATTTGATACATCTGTAAAATAATAATCGCTGATGCGGCTTCCTGCCGCAGCAAGTACCGAACGTGTTGTCGCTGCTGTTCCAGCACCAATTTCAAGCATCCGAAAAGGTTTTTTCTGTGATGATTGTTGTTCTGATTGTTGTGCTAATAAATCAACAATGCTTGCAGCATGATGATTTAGGAATCGTAATGCCGGGTTAATTTCATACAGGCTTTTAATGTACCACTCATTACCAAACAACAATTCCAAGGCCGATGCTTTTCCTTGCAAAAGATCATCATGTAACGCAATACTGCGACTCACATATTCATCAATCTGCTGGCACCATATGGCATTGGGCACTTCACTGATATCAGATGTAGCGGCGGCAAAAAAACGATGATTTGCTGTATATACGATATTCTGAGTCGTGGCTTTTTGAGATAATACCGCTTCGCGACAAAGCAAATCCAACCATTGCTTCAGTAAACGCCGGTATTGTGGTTGTGCTTGTAACTTCTCAATAACATTATCCAATGTATATTCAACATTGATGGCTTCAAATACACGATGACGCAATAATGTCTTACACAAACCAGCCAGTGAACGGCATTCTATCGCTTTCCAAGCCGCATTTGATTGTTGCAAATCCGTTTCACTTATCGGTGTTTGCACATAATCAATAGTCATTGCCAGCGTTCGCATTTCAGACGTCGGATAATGGCTATTGGCCACAAATAAAGCCCGACAATTAGATGAGTCATCAGACGCAAAGAGCTGTGCTTGTTGCACTTGAGGCAACTGACGCAATTGTTGTTCTAGCGGCCATGCATCCTGAATAGCATGCCCTTCGGCTACTGCGAATTGTGGTCTCGACGGGACATTATCTGCACTATTGGACATCAAATCCAATACACTCCCACGCAATGTTGTTGTCATTAACTCCGGGGTTTTTGCCAGCATAGACAATAATGTCTGGTAAATAGAAAATAAGTTATCCAACACACCATCGGCTAAAACATCACGCATGCAATACCAATGAAAGGCAAGTGCATCATCGACTTCCATGATTTGGTGATCCAACCATACTTGCGGTGTTTGACTGTGAACAAAGACAGGGTCACCCAAGAAACGCGTGAGTGCTTGTTCAATATCCAAGCCTTCCATAGACATGCCCAACATACTGGTAAATACAACCGGCGTTAATGTTTGCTGTTCACGTTCGTTATGATTCTGTTCATAGGATTGTAAATGTCGACTAAAGCTACGTAATACTTCAACGCCATTAATACGACTATGTGATAAATTCTGCCATAATTTATTTTGTGTCTTCTGCATACCATCACGTAAAGAAACCGCAGCCTGTGTATCAAAGTCCATCAACATGATGGATGTAAAGTCGCCAATTAATTGCTGTACATCAGAGTGAATATTCTGGCGATTAAAGAAGGTCATATTTAACGTAAATTGTGGCTGACGTGTAAAACATGCCAATACATGAGCAAATAACGCCATCAATCCTGCCGAAGGAGTAATACCCCACTGTTGCCAGTGTTGTTTCAATTGTTGCCATTGCGATTTTTCCAGACCACCCGACAAGGTGAAAAATTCAGGGGCTGGATGAATCGTATTTTCTGCATTGATGGCAGCCATTGGCAATTGTGGTACATCTGGCAATAGAGGCATCATATCTTGCCAGTAGTGCCACGATGCTTGCCACTCAGCACTATTGCGTTGCTGCTGCTCATACATCACATAGTCACGGAACGATAGCTGCACATGCGGTAGCTGTGCACCCTGATACGCCAAGGTCAAATCGTCCATCATGATTTTGAAGCTTTGTACATCGAATTGAAGTAAATCTAAACTCATATGCAAGCGCACATGAGCTTCATCAAGCTGCGTTAACGACAACTCAAATAGTGGCCATATATCGGCTGGTCGAACCTGTTCACATAATCTTTTTCGAAAATCGAGTAATTGCTGCTGCTTTTCATGATCGGAACACGCAGCAACACTGCGTCGCTCCAACCGATACAATGGAACGTCGGATAGAATACGCTGCTCGCCATCATTATCAACGACCATACGTAACATATCATGGCGTTGTATCAATGCATTCCAAGCTTGTTCAAATCGTTCAACATCAAAATTATTCAGAGATTTATCCCACTCAAAAACCACCTGACAAGCAACACTGCCATAATCGAGCAAGTCAGTGCGGCCAATCCAGTAAGCGTGTTGAATGGGTGTCAGCGGAAACGGTAGATGGCGCTGTTGTTGATCAATAATAACGTCGTAAGACTGTTTGTTTTCGCCAATAGAATCGCTACTTTCCGCCGACAGCTTATCTTTTTTAGATAAAATTAATTGGCATAGCCCAGCAATCGTAAAATCATCATACACGGCATCAGCACTGAGACTAACACCCAGTGTTTTTTTAATATCATTACTAAGCTCTAAAAACAGTAAGGAGTCCATACCCATTGTTAATAAATCTTGCTGTTCATTAAGTATTGTTTTTTTATCTAAGCGTAACTGATAAGCAATACGTTCAGATAGCCATGTCGCAACAACGGGTCTATCATAATCATCATCACCGGACAAGTTTACGGCTGTTTTCTTATCTTCCTTTGTGACACCGCGTGATGGCGTGACGTCGACAAAGGTTTGCGTTGATGTGTTTAATAGGGAAGCAAAATAATGACCAAAACTTGGACTGGAAATATCAACACGCATGGCAAAACGATGTTGCAAATTATCTCCTGTCAAAGCCTGTTCAATATGCCAAAGCCCTTCGGCAGCCTCCAGGGTATACATGCCACTGTGTGCCAACTGCTCAATTAAACGCTGACTAGTGGTCATGCCAACTTCGCGCCACGCACCCCAACTAATAGTGCTGATACGTAATTGATGGGTTTCCTGAGAATGATGGTTGGCTGCCGTCATGTTCTCCAAGGCAAGACCATCAAGATACGCATTGGCTAATGCATAAGCTCCCTGCCCCGGTGCACCCAGTACGGCAGCAGAAGAAAACAACAATGCATAATCTGCATTCTGTTGCTGTAGCTTTTCACATAATATTTTTGCAGCAACGGCTTTGGCATTTACAACGCTGACCAAATGGTGCTTATCTATATTATCAATATCCGTGTGATCAGCGATGCCAGCAGCATGAATAATCCCTTTAATTGGATACTTTTCCTGCAAATTATCCAGTGTCTGAATAAGGTCATCAGATACCGATAAGTCACACAGTTGCCATATTACTTCACTATTAAATTGTTCGACAATGGGTGCCACAAAATCATCCCAATCCTGATGACAACGACGACCTATCACCGCAATATGACGCGCACCTTTTTGTGCTAACCAACGTACACATAAGCGACCAATACCACCCATACCCCCGGTAACAATATGCCAACCATCTTGTTTGAAATATCCAGGAGCTGCAGTTTTCCAGTGGTTTTCCGTTAGTTCAGATAAAGGAACCGTCTCGGCTTTTTGTAATTGTCGTTGCCAATACGTATTATCACGATAAATAATATCTGACGCTTGTGTAGAGTCGAAGTGTGACAATGCATTAAAAATCACCGTTGGATGCACATCAGCGATATCGACGGTGATAATTTCACAATCATCAGCCTTATCGAGTGCAGCACAACGTAACAGAGCGGCAACCGCATAATGATCTGGGTTAACAATGTTGCTCGTGAAATGTTCGGGAGAATAATATGCCTGACAGGTCACGATAACCCAACGGCGACAGATCGAAGACTGTATGATTTCTAATAGATTAAGGGCTAATTCCAGCAAAGGTGTGTTATCAAGAATAATAAGCCCTGTGGTTTCCTGATCATCGAACTGAATACCTGCTGCCAATAAACCCTGCCGAGTAATATAACGGCTGTGCAACAGGCCAAATACTGGTGCTACAGAAGAATCCATATGAACAGGCACAGCGGACCACTGGTAATGAGTGTCGATACTCGAGGTCAGTGACACTCCGGCAATCGTTGCTAACTTGCCACGTAATTGATTGAACAAGGCATAACCTTGTACATCTTCGGTACGTGTTGTTGCTGGCTCCAATGAATAATAACGGTCATTTCTCTTGTGATAAATACCTGCATTAACGCATTGTTCCAATAGCCAAGTTATTTGATCTCGATAACGCGGTAACAATCGACCACCGCGAATAATATTGCCTACGGTGGCACCTTGATCAATAGCATCATCAATACAATGTCGCACAAAACTATCAACCTGAAGGCACTGACTCTGTAATTCATGGTGGCGCTGAGTAATCACCTTGGCGTCTTGTAAATGCGTCAGATCAAGAGCATCGAGGTTAATGTGCGAGGAGAATAATTGCTGATAGTGATCGGCATCCTGATATCGTGCGTCTACCTGCGCCATGGAATGATGTTCGGGTAGTTCACACCAATACGCTTGCTCATCGAAAGGATACAATGGCGCGTGACATTTTCTACCCGCAAATGATAAATGCGTTGTCCAATGTAAGAGACACCCTTTTGTAAACAACTCACACAATAGATGTTGTTGCTGTACTGGTGCAGATTCTTTGGGCGTAGCCGCTGCCAACCAATGCACATCGTTGTGATTATTGTATTCACGCCTACCAATACCACTTAAGTGTGGCTGTGGTCCCATTTCAACAAACAAAGACACGCCTTTTTCGAGCGCACAATCCAGTGCTTGTTTGAACTGTACTGTTTGCCGTAAATGTTCTGTCCAATAATTGCCTGTTGCAGTACTTTCCTGCAAAGTTGCACTATCAACTTCACGCGCATAAAGGCTGGAAATTAATGGAATACTCCCTTCAGCAATGGTTAATGATGAGGTAATTTTTTCATACTTTTTGAGCACGTCATCAAGAATTTTTGAGTGCATCGCACAAGGCACTGTGAGCACTTTATGATTAATACCTTGTGCTTGTAGCTCAGCAATAGCCGGGGTAAGTAACTCTGCAGGGCCAGAATATACATAATGCTTATCGCCATTAATGACGGCAAGATCCAGTGCTTGTAAAGCCGACAATGCCACCAGCTCATCCGCACTGGAAAATACCGCAACCATACCGCTATCTGGATAATTATCTGCACACTCGGCAACATATTCCCCACGCTTAATCACTGTCAATAATGCTTGCTCGTGAGACAGATAGCCCGCAGCCACCGCGGCTGCATACTCACCCACAGAATGACCTAATACGACATCAGGAATTAACCCCATTGATTGCCAATGTGCGGACATAGCAATCTCAAAAACGACAATAGCCAGTTGTGCATAGTCTGCACGATGCAAATGTTTACCATCGTCAGCAAACATCAGTGTTTTTAAATCTACATCAATGACATCACGACAAACCGATACACTATAATCAATACTTTCAGCAAAAGCCGGGGAAATAGCGTACCAGTCCCTACCCATACCCGCGTAGTGGCACCCTTGACCGGTAAACAGCCACGCTTGTGTTGGCTCCCCTTCTGCATAAGAACAAACCAATTTTTGTGTGGACGTTAACGTGTGATCATCTCTATCAGAAAAATCAGATAATGTGTCTACGGTATCACTATCAAGCATCATAGCAAGACGATAAGGCAGATCCAGTTGGCGGCCATGTAAGGCCGTGTAAGCTACGTTTTTTACTGACTGAGCATCGATTGTATGGCGTTGTAAATGACTCGCATACTTCGATGCCAATTGTTGCAAAGAATAAAGGCTGGCGGCACTCAACAATAATACCGGCTGTGTATGATCTTGCATGGCAACATGCGCATCTTCTGATATAGCACGTAGTTCTTCAGGTAATGATTGAACAATCATATGGCAGTTGGTGCCACCAATACCAAAAGATGATACGCCCGCTGTACGCAATGACTCACGCCAAGATTGCTGTTCTGAAGCAATAGCAAAACGCGACGAATCCAATTGTAGTTTAGGATTAACCTTGTCCACATGTAAGCTGGCGGGGATGGCGGCATGATGCACTGCAAGTATCGTTTTCATTAAACTGGCAATACCAGCAGCCGTATCCAAATGCCCCAGATTACTTTTTACCGAACCGATATAACATGCCTTAGCAGTATCACGACCACCACGATAAGCCGCTTGTAACGCAGCTATTTCAATCGGATCACCCAAGGTCGTACCCGTACCATGTGCTTCCACCATACCAATCTGGCCGGGATCAACATCGGCGAGATGCAGAGCTTCGGTTAATACGTGTTGTTGACCCGCAACAGATGGCGCCGTAAAGCCTACCTTATCAGAACCATCATTATTAATAGCACTCCCACGTAGTACAGCCATAATAGGGTCACCATCATTTAGCGCATCCTCCAAACGCTTAAGTACCACCGCACCGACACCATTACCACCAAACGTACCTTCTGCATTTTCAGAAAAAGGACGGCAGAAACCATCGGGAGAGAACACCATACCCGGTTGATATAGATAACCAGCATGTTGGGGAAACGACACGGCGGCACCGCCCGCAATGGCCATATCGCACTCGCCACCACGTAAACTTTCACACGCCATATGTACGGCAACCAAAGAACTAGAGCAGGCAGTTTGTACAGTCAGTGCGGGGCCATGTAAATTAAATCGGTGAGCCACTCGTGTAGCAAGATAATCTTTATCATTGCCCAACAGCGCTTGCATGCCCTTAACCTGACCAACATCAGTGACACTAAAATTATTCAATGACGGGTATGTACTGATACGCGCGCTACCATAAACGCCCGTCTTTTGCGTGATATTTCTGGGCGCATAACCCGCATGTTCCAGCGCGTGCCAAACCACCTGTAAGAACAGGCGTTGTTGAGGATCAATAGACTCTGCTTCCTGAGGGGAATAACCAAATAAAGTCGCATCAAAATTTTCCGGACTCTCAATAACAGAAGCCACCGGCACAAAATTATCTTTATCAACAGTCGCTTCATTAACGCCGGCAGCCAATAACTGCTCGCGAGTAAAATGAGAAGCAAAACGGGTATTATTCAACAATCCTTGCCAATACTGCTCAATATTATCGGCTTGAGGAAAACGACATGCCATGCCGACAACAGCGATAGGATCACAATTCGCATAATGTTCGTCGTAAAAAGTATCTGGATTATTTTTTGAAAAATCTGTCATAGCTGTTACCGCGAGGCCTCTATTGGTAAAGCTGCTAAAGCTATTCAGCAGGTTCGGTAGTAGTACTGCGACGAGCACGGCGTCTTTGCCGTCTTACTCTTCGCGATGTCGTTGTGTCATCAGTAACGGGTTGTTCGGGTATGATATTTTGTGATTCATTATTTTTTGCGAGCAAAGCATCAACCAATGCATTAGGCGATGGATAAGCAAAAATATCGGTTACCGTAATAAAACCATAACCCAGCTTTTCTAACTCAATATGTAATTGCACCAGATGCAATGAATGAGCTCCAGCATCAAAAAAGTTTTTATCCGGAGTAATGGTCTGTTGAGTTATTTTTAAGAATTTTTTTATAATAACGGCGACAATCAACCGTCGTTGCATAGAATCGTAAGCCGTCGATTCCTGAGATAACGCAACAGACTCAGAGGATGAGTCAAGGTTTGTTGTTGAATCTGTATTTGACTGTTGATTTAAGGTATCAACAAATACACACTGGGGTATCTGTGCAGGTTTATCGATCAGATTTTCCAGTGGTTGATGCCAAAGTAATTCTTGCGTAGCGAGTGCTTCTAATAGCTTATAATACTGAGAGAACATTTGATCAAGAATCGCTCGCGGAAATAATTCTTCTACCGCATCCCAATTTAACCGCAATTCGCCATCTGACTCATATACTTGATGATCAAGCCACACTTGTGGAGTTTGTGAAATACCACCTATCGGTTTTAGTAACGATTTTTCTGATAAAAAATCACCATCATTGGCACCCAGTGCACTGGTAAATACGACCGGCATGGTAGCACTGGCTTGTTGCTGTTTTTGAGCCAACTCACGCATAACCCACACTGCAGAGATATTACTGTGCTTAAGTGCTGAAGCCAGCGTTGCTTGCAAATGTTTAGCGCTAGTTAACCAATCAGTTTGCGGCACCCAAGGAACTAGCAACAACGAGGTAAAGTCACCCAGAACAGACTGAATATCAGGGTGCACATCTTGTCTATCAAACAGCGTCAGATTAATAGTCAGTTCTGGCACGCGGCTCCATGCGGATAATATCGCTGAATAAGAGCTGATTAATAATGCTGAAGCCGTAATTTGATGTTGTTGGGCCAAAGCTTTTAATGCTTGCCACTTATCACTATCAAGTCGCGCAGCGGCACGAATAAAGGTGGGTCGAGAGACGTTATCAGGATGCTGATATAGAGGAAGCTGGGGTGCCGAAGGCAAATCAGATAACTGTTGTCGCCAGTACTGACGCGCCGTCGATTGTTCACTTTCACGTTGTTCACGCTGCAATAAATATGCTGTAACATAATCACGAAAGTTAATACCAATCTCAGGTAAGGCAAGATCAGGTTGATGGTACAGCGCTTCCAGTTCTGCAAACAATCGTTGCATGCTCAAGCCATCAAGCATCATATTATCTAAACTGATTAACAGACGCGTTTCATGGCTATCATTAATAAGTGCCTGCACTGTAAATAATGGCCACTGTGAAGGCTCCAGTACTTGATGTGATTGCTGCTGACGTATGCGACTGGCAGTGCCATCATCGAACTCACTGACTACATAGACGGTCGTTGCAAAAGCAGGCACCGTTTCCAGTACGCATTGTTGATGGTCACGTACCACCATACGCAACATATCATGACGTTTAATTAACTGATTCCACGCATGATTAAACCGAACAATATCTAAATCTATGACAGAAAATTCAATAAAGAAATGCGAACCAACTCCACCGAGAGAAAAACTATCCTGACGACCAATCCAATAAGCCTGTTGAACATCCGTTAATGGAAAAGGTAGATAACGATTTTGCCAATCGGCCGTTATAGAATATTGACTGGCTGAGGAAGCCTCATCATCATGCAGCACCACTAAGGTTGCAGCAAATTCATGCAGACACGGAGTTGCAAAGAGTACGCTTAAATCCGCTTTATAGCCTTCATTTTCAAGCGCACCAATGCACCGGGTTGCACTTAAACTATCAGCACCGAGCTGGAAAAAATCACTATCACGGCTGATTGTCTGAATATCTAGCAGACGCTTCCATACATCAATAACAATCTTTTCTGTAAGGCTCTGCGGTTCCGTAATCGTAGGGTCAGAATGTGGATTATATTCATCACTAATACTCTTTAGTAATGTACGACGGTTTACTTTTCCATTAGGTGTTAGCGGTAGTGCATCCATAAACACTAATCGCCTTGGTACCATATAAGCTGGCATTTGTTGTTCCAGTTGAACGATTAACGCATCGTGATCTGGAATACTGACAGATTGATTGCAACGTAAAACAAACATTGCGTGACCATTAGAAGAGAGTGACTTTTTCTCAACAAGTAACTGACTATCGGCGAACCATGTTGCCCAATCATCATACGTAGGCAGGCGGATATCAGAGGACAATATATCGGCGCTTAACAAGGTTAATGGTGATTTTTGGGTCACTTCGAATACCACAACCATCGCTTCGGGTGCTGCCAGTGACAGGATATTTGGCAGCAATTGGCGCGGCTCAGGTAATGTGTGCAGAGTATTGTTCAGTAAAACGATATCGGCTTGATACCGCATATTCTCCGTAGGATACAGATTTATGTGCTCTACCCTAGCATTTACAAAATCGGCTAATTGGTGTCGCGCCTTGGTAACCATTGCCATTGCGGTATCCACACCCGTATAAGCAATCATATTCGCATCAAGGTTTTGTAATAAACGTTTAGCATGCAGGCCACTACGACAACCCCATTCCACCACATTTACCGGGCGTTGTAACTTTTTCGATAAGCGAATAATCGCGTCTATAACTGTATTTTGATAATGCGCATTATCATTTTCAAGATAAAGCAACTGCTCCGGTGCCAATGCAGAATCCAATAAGACTTCGACGGCACGTCTACCACATAAGACATCATCAATTAACTGCAAGGAGCTTGCCAAGGTCTTTTGTAGTGGATGATGAATATCTGATGATAATTCCACGAGGTTATTGACCATAGCGCTATTGTTTTTATAGAGAGAAAGCCACTGTCTATACAATGGCTCATAAGCAGGTTTTACACCCGTGATGGCAACAATGTCTGCAGCTGAAAGCTGCGGCAATTGTGCGCAATCAATACCCTTTTGTTGCCAGTAATTCACTATAAAGCGCAATACTAGTGGTAACGTTACCTCTTCATTACTATTTTTTGTTAACACGTCAGGGAATAGAGACGCATAACTTTCTGGTAAACTGTTTGCGGGAGACAATGTTTTATATAAGGAGTCTTCTGTATTATCTGACACGCGTGATGGCTGTAACACAATGCATCCAACCAGTTGTTTATCACGCTCACCGATTGCTACCGCAACGCCCGCTTTAATGCCAGCAACACGTGCAATACCGGCATCAATCTCACCTAACTCAATACGATAACCACCCACCTTTATTTGATTGTCTTTACGTCCCAGAAACTCCAGTGTGCCGTCTGGCCAGTAACACCCCATATCACCTGTGCGATACCAACGTTCACCGTTATCCTCAATAAATTGCGCTTGAGTTTGCTCAGGATTATTACAATATCCCATCGCAACACCCACACCACCAATCCACAACTCTCCCGGAACCCAATCAGGACAATCTCTAATAGCAGCATCCACAATACGATATTTTTGATGCGTGAGTGGATATCCGTAAGGAATGGATTGCCATGTGGAATCTACTGTTGTCACAATATATTCATTTGACCAAATAGAAGCTTCGGTTGCTCCACCCATGGCACTGAATACACCACTAGCATTCAATTGATGATAACGTTCTGGCAAACTGAGGCCTATCCAGTCGCCTGAAAGCATCACCACACGCAACTGCGCAGGTGCCGTTAACGCCATGCCTTCTGCAAAGGTCAATAACATATCGAATAGTGCAGGAACGGTATTCCATAGTGTAATACCGTGTTTCTCTATCAAATTATTCCAAGTTAACGGATCACGGAGCTGTTGTTCTTTTAACAGTACCAAGGTACCACCGGCAGACAGCACACCAAAAATATCGTAAACGGACAAGTCAAAGTGTAAGGCTGACAGTCCCAACACCCGATCATTTTCAGTAACCTTGTGGCGTGTATTGATATCAATACACGTATTCAGTGCTCCGCGGTGAGAGATCACAACACCTTTAGGCACACCAGTAGAGCCTGAGGTATAGATAATATACGCTTCTTGATCAGGCAGGACTTGGCGTTCAATCGCTATTGAAGCTGATAACGGCGGAGAATTTTTTGCTGCTTGCCAACAACTATAATGTGCACCTTCGGGCCAACGATAATTATTTTTTATCTCATCACAGATTAATACATGGCGAATATCGGCACTGTTATAAATTTGCTTTCGACGCTGGTCAGGTTGATTGGGAGGCACAGGCACATAAACCGCGCCAGCGTATAAAACACCCAGTACCGATACAATTTGACCAAGGCCCTTATCCATACTGATGGCAACACGCTCACCACACAAGACGCCTTGATTGACCAAGCTCGCAGCAATACATTTAGCCGTATTAATGAGCTCACCATAACTCACCTGCTGTTCATCAAAAATAACTGCAGAAGCATCAGCATTATGCTGCGCAAATTCAAAAATTCTCTGATGTAATAAACCTTCCGGTACCACACTGGTGGACGTATTTAGTTGTTCTCGTAGCTGTCGTTGAGATAGCGGTAAAATATCAGGGGACGGTTTTGACCATATGTCATGTTGCTCGATAACCTGAGTCGTCAAGTCTTCAAATGCACCAAACATAGCATCCAACAGGCCTTCTGGAAAAAGGGCGTTGTTACTATCCCACTGTAGAAATAATTCGCCATCTTGCTCGTAGGCAACAAAATCAATCCATACCTGTGGCGTCTGTGATATACCCCAACCCGGCTCTCCCAATACATCTTGAATATCATCACCGTATAATGAACGGCCCAGATTACTGGTAAATACCACTGGCACACCATGGGGATGAGTACCACATTTTTTTAACTCGCGGATTACTTCAACACCGGACATCGAACGATGCTGGTACACTTCCGCAAAACGATGTTGTAACGCATGTACTACATCAACAAATGATGGCTGATCAATATCGACATCAACTAATAAGATATTCGTAAAGTCTGCTAACATTTGTTTGATGTCTTTATGCAATGGCAAACAGTCAAATAAGGTCAAATTAAGTGCAAACCTTGTTTGACCACTCCAACGCGATAAAATTAATGAAAACACCGTTGCCAACACCATCGTAGGTGTTACCTGATGAGTGGCGGCTAATGTTTTTAGTTGCTGCCACTGGGAAGAAGAAAACTGAGTGACATGCCGACTAAAATGCGGCACACCCAATTTTTCAGGGTCAAGACATAAGGGCAAATTTGGCGCCGATGGAAAATCATCAAGGCAGGACTGCCAGTACTCTTCTGCTGCAATACGGTCTTTTGCTTCATAAGCATTAGCCTGTACTAAATAGCTACGAAAATCGTAATGACTGAGTGGTTCTGAAAGCTTACGTTGATTCAAACATGCGGCCAGCTCAGTAAAAAACAAACTAAAGCTAGAAGCATCCATGATGAGCAAATCAATATCCACTAATAGACGATGACGATTTTCCGGCAACATCACTAAATGAATATCAAAACACTGGCCCTGCTCAACATTGAGTACTCGATGACTATACTTATCGCGCAATATCAATAACTCACGCTCTTGCTCTTCTTCACTGCAGGAACGAAGATCGTGTAGAGTAACACCTTGCCAACAGGATTGTGCTAACCAGCGTTGGTGACCATCCGCAGAAAAAACCATAGATAACATTGGATGACGCTGTATAAGCTGCGCTACTGCAATATTTAATGCCTCAGCAGATAAACCAGAACCATCAAACTCCTGATATAAATGACATCCCACTCCACCGAGTGACTGCTCTGGTGCACGTCCCACAAAATAAGCGTGTTGCACTGCTGTCATTGCAAAAGGTTGGCCGTCTAGCATTGTCGGCAAATGTTGTTGTGTGTGATCGTCAAGGACGGATTCAACAACCGTTGTTACATTAGCATCATGTGCATGGCCATTTTGTTGAATCAATGAGCGCAAACCATCAAGGGATGGGTTTTTATAAAGATCACGCAAATTTATCGTAATTTTTTGTTTACGCAAATCACCCACTACCGCCATTAGATGCATAGAATCAATACCCAATTGAAAGAAATTTTCACTTTCGGAAAATTCTTCAGGTGTAAGTGATAAGAAACGCGCAATAGTGAGCCTTGCTTCTTGGTAACAACGATCATTTATAGACATCATAATTCCTTAGATTAATTAGCAAATCAGTGGAACGCACTATTAATAAACAATAATAAATAAGCAAGGGTAAAAGTAATTGCCAAGGTAAAATGAGCCGGGTAACCCCATTGAGCAATAATTAACCCACCTAAAACGCCTGCAATAACAGCCATTAATGCATCTGCAGATTGGAGCAAGGTAAAATCGACTCCAGACTGTAATCCTTTCGCTTTATCCATCATAAAGGTACAAATCGCGACAAATTTAGCCGCAGTCACCAACGAAACAACAATAAACAACAATATAATCGGCATTGTTAAATCGCCGAATAATTCAGGAATACTGGCAGATAATAGGAATACAACGAAACAACTCGCTTCCAGCAAGCACACAATAAACAAGCCGAAACGTGTACCCACTTTACGTAACAACAAGCCACCAAAAAAGACACCGACCAAGGCCGCAGGTGCACCACCACCCGCCGCAAGAAGACCGATATCAGATAACGCTAATCCTTTATCAACAAGAAAGGGCATCATCATTGACAATACTAAACGTGTACCTAATTGTGCAATACACACAATGAATAAAGCCTTTCTTAAGGCAGTATTGCGCCAAGCATTGATTAACGATGGACGATAATCACTATTTTTATCATCGGTTACAGAACTCTGCTGTGGACGGTGTCGATATAAAAAAAGCGTCGGTAGCGCCATGATTAGAATCGCTATCGCAAGCACTAACAAGCCTGTACGCCAACCCATACTGTCAACAAGATAAATAAATAAACCACCACCAATAACTACGCCAATATAGGCACCACCCACCTGGATAATATTTCCCAGGCTGTGATTTTTTTGCGACAGTTGATCAACCGCAAAACCGTCGCCAGAGATATCAACAACGGTTGATACCAACGCCATAAAAAACAGACTGCCTACTAAAATGGTCCATGCTTTATGTAGTGGAAATAACATCAATGATAATAATGATACCGCCAAGATAGTGTTACCAATCGTAGAAATTTTGATATGATTATTGAACGTATTATTTTTCTTGCGATAACGTTCTACCTGTGGAGCCCATAAAAACTTCAATACCCACGGCAACATTATCAAAGATAACAAACCAATATTGGCTGTGGAGATACCCTCTGCACGAAAAATAGCTGGAAGCCCTTGAAAAGTGAACATACCAATCGTACTTTGAATAACATAAATGCCCAGCAGAGTTGTTAACAACAACGGGGTACCAAGAAAATATCTACCATCACTAGCGGAGCTCATAGTGGAAACACCAAAATTATCTTGCGGTGCAGACATTCATTAGAAGCCTGTACTTAGATTGACACCAACAATTCTGCCATCGCCATAATTGCTTAAGACATTGGCTCCCTGCTGAAAACTATACGTTCTGTATTCTTTATCTTCGATATTTTTAGCATAGAACTTTAAATTAAAATCATCGATTTGATACGATATGGAAGCATCAACTAAAGAGTAAGAGTCTTGTGATAATGTATTTGTCTCATTAAAAAATGTATCTGCATAATAGTTGCTATTAACAGAGAAAATAAGATTACCCTTACCAACCTGAGGAAGTGTATACGACACTCCGGCAACAACAGTCTCATCGGGCGCATATGGTAGATGATTGCCGGTATAAGTCGTATTCGTCACTGTATCTACACTATTAGTAAAGCGTGATTCACCAAAGGTGCCGCCCAGGTTAAAGTCAATATTATTTGACCCCTGATACGACATACTGAATTCTAAACCTTCACTCTCTGCTTCACCCAAATTTTGGATTGACTGAGAACCTATATTACCAACGTATAATTGAATATCTTCAATATCAACCTTGTATAAAGCAGCATCAATCAACAAACGCCCATCGGCACATTGACAACGCCAGCCAAGTTCAAAATTATCTGATTTCTCAGCATCAAAAGCCTTACTATCCGTTGTTGCAGCCACCGCACGGTTAAACCCACCGGGACGATAACCCCGGGTATATGAAATATAAAGTCGGCTAGATTGACCGACCTTGCGATAACGTTCAACCTGTGGAGCCCATAAAAACTTCAATGCCCACGGCAACATTATCAAAGATAACAAACCAATATTGGCTGTGGAGATACCCTCTGCACGAAAAATAGCTGGAAGCCCTTGAAAAGTGAACATACAAATCGTACTTTGAATAACATAAATGCCCAGCAGAGTTGTTAACAACAACGGGGTACCAAGAAAAGCTCTACCATCACTAGCGGAGCTCATAGTGGAAACACCAAAATTATCTTGCGGTGCAGACATTCATTAGAAGCCTAAACTTAGATTGACACCAACAATTCTGCCATCGCCATAATTGCTTAAGACATTGGCTCCCTGCTGAAAACTATACGTTCTGTATTCTTTATCTTCGATATTTTTAGCATAGAACTTTAAATTAAAATCATCGATTTGATACGATATGGAAGCATCAACTAAAGAGTAAGAGTCTTGTGATAATGTATTTGTCTCATTAAAAAATGTATCTGCATAATAGTTGCTATTAACAGAGAAAATAAGATTACCCTTACCAACCTGAGGAAGTGTATACGACACTCCGGCAACAACAGTCTCATCGGGCGCATATGGTAGATGATTGCCGGTATAAGTCGTATTCGTCACTGTATCTACACTATTAGTAAAGCGTGATTCACCAAAGGTGCCGCCCAGGTTAAAGTCAATATTATTTGACCCCTGATACGACATACTGAATTCTAAACCTTCACTCTCTGCTTCACCCAAATTTTGGATTGACTGAGAACCTACATTACCAACGTATAATTGAATATCTTCAATATCAACCTTGTATAAAGCAGCATCAATCAACAAACGCCCATCGGCACATTGACAACGCCAGCCAAGTTCAAAATTATCTGATTTCTCAGCATCAAAAGCCTTACTATCCGTTGTTGCAGCCACCGCACGGTTAAACCCACCGGGACGATAACCCCGGGTATATGAAATATAAATTCGGCTAGATTGACCGACATTCCAACCAAGCGCAGCTTTGGGAGAAAATAGATTTTCTGCATCAGACCCCGAAAATGATGCTATCCCTGACGTTTTACCATTGAAATTGATATCTGATTCTTCTCTGGAGGCTCTAAATCCTAACGTTAGGTCTGTTGCAGATGATAGTGGCAACAATACCTCACCAAAGAGTGCTTGGGATTTATTATTAAGATCGGTAATACTGGAGTTACTGGCAAAATTATTATTACTAATTCGATTAAAATCAGCATCCTTAAAATTAACACCAATGACAGACGATGCTCCATTAGCATATGCACTTGCTAAACGAAATTCTTGATTAAACGCTTCCTGATCTTCATTGTTCAAAAAGCCACCAAAAAAATCTCGATTGATTTCCCTATCTTGCATTGAAGAAATACTGGTTAGTGTTGTATCACCAAAATCATAATCAATACTCAGAGCATAAGTTTTTACATCCCTCTCTAACAGAGGAAGACCGGATGTCGCAGTCCTCGCATCAAACTGAGCCTGCGTTAGATAAAACTCTTCACGGCTTTCAAGGCTATCACTACCCGCTGTAAATGTAACCGCCAAAGGAGAATTATCAGGAAGATAATGTAATCGAATCTGCCCCGCATCTGTTTGGGCATCATCAACATCAGAACCTCTTGTGGGGGTATACTTAATATGGCCTTCTTCTTTATAATTCCTAAAGCTAAAATCGCCATAAAAATTATCACCCATTTTTGTTGATGCTGTTAAGGTCGCTCCACTTTCCTGATCAGCAGCTAATAAGGAAATCTTTCCGCCTTGCTCAGCCTTTTTGGTTATTATGTTGATAATACCGCCCTGCGCATTACCGCCATATAAGGTCCCCTGCGGCCCACGTAAAAGCTCTACCGACTCAACATTCATTAGCTCTTGGGTCAGAAAAGAATTATCTTGCGGAATACCATCGACATAAATCTGAATGGCTGGCGAATAAAAATCAGGCGAACTAACACCACGGATAGTACCACTTGCAAAAGTACGGTTACCACGTGTTCGCATCACTAATCCTGGAAAGACTTTTTCAAGGTCTTGTACTTGTGTAACATTCGCCGCTTCAAGTTCTTCCGCGGATTTAATAATGACCGAATTATCCAAACGATCAAGTACGACAGCATGTTTACTTGCATCAACGATAATTGCATCCAGTTGGTTGGCGTCATTATCGTTAGCGATTACAGAAAACGGTAAGCTTACAACAAATATAAACACGCCTATAAAACGAAATGCTTTTTTATTTTTTAACACAATATTACCCCTTTAGTATTTATCCATTTAATTATCCCAAACGCAAAAAATAAAAAAGAATATTATAAGGATTAAAAAAAGTAACTTCGGGACTATTAATTAAAGGCTATCAATTAAGCACAATGAATATAGGGGTACAATAAGAATGGTTTTATTGGAATACCTCCTTGGAGATCGCCGCTCTTGCGCATCCCTGCGCCCGCGGCATACGACCACCATGGATGGTGGAAGTGCAGAAAATGCAGGAGCAATTTTTTGCCAGTACTTCCTGTACATAAAAAACGCCAGCGTTATTAGCTGGCGTTTCTCGTAAAGCTTGCAGTAAAAAAGAACTTATTCCTCTGTTTCTTCAACCACTTCTTCAACTTCAGGTTGAATAACAACGCGATCAACCAATTCAACATAAGCCATCGGTGCTTTATCACCAGTTCGGTGACCACACTTTAAGATACGGACATAACCACCTGGGCGCTCTTCGTAACGTGGGCCCAGATCGCTAAACATCTTACCAACAGCTTCTTTTGAGTTTAAACGGCTAAATGCCAGACGGCGATTAGCTACCGTATCTTCTTTAGCCAGAGTAATTAATGGTTCGATAACCCGGCGCAGTTCTTTTGCTTTTGGCAACGTTGTTTTAATCAGCTCGTGCTCAACCAGTGAAATAGACATGTTACGAAACATAGCCTTACGGTGAGAGCTATTGCGATTTAATTGACGGCCACTATGACGATGACGCATGATTTAACCCTTCCTATTTTGCTTCGCAGCAATTAATTCTTAAACTTCTGTACGGAGGCTGGCGGGTGGCCAATTCTCCAAACGCAAACCCAGTGACAAACCGCGAGAGGCTAAAACATCTTTGATTTCAGTCAAAGATTTTTTACCCAAGTTCGGGGTTTTTAATAATTCAACTTCTGTACGTTGAATCAAATCACCAATATAGTAAATATTTTCAGCTTTTAAGCAGTTAGCAGAACGCACGGTTAATTCCAGATCATCCACCGGGCGCAGAAGGATCGGGTCAACGTCCTCTTCCTTCTCTTCTGGCTCTGCCAGTTTTTCACTTTCAAGATCAACAAATACGGCTAACTGCTGCTGTAATATAGTCGCTGAACGACGGATCGCTTCTTCAGGATCAATAGTACCGTTAGTCTCCAAATCCAGAACAAGTTTGTCCAAATCAGTACGTTGTTCAACACGCGCACTTTCTACCGAATACGACAAGCGCTGAACCGGACTATAAGACGCATCCAATTGCAGGCGGCCAATTGCACGAGTTTCATCGTCATCGTTACGTCTGGCGTCTGAAGGCTGATAACCACGGCCACGAGCGATCGTTAAACGCATATTCAGTTCAACATCACCAGAAATCGTTGCAATCACATGCTCAGGATTCTTGATTTCAACTTCGTGGTCCAGCGTAATATCACCTGCTGTCACAATACCTGGACCCTGTTTATTCAGCGTTAGAACAACCTGAGATTTATCCTGATCATTCATGACAACCGCAACACCTTTCAGGTTTAACAGGATTTCAATAACGTCTTGCTGCACACCCTCAATCGCACTGTACTCGTGCTCAACACCATCAATTTCAGCTTCGATGATGGCACAACCCGGCATAGAAGAAAGAAGAATGCGACGTAAAGCATTACCCAGTGTGTGACCAAAACCGCGCTCTAATGGCTCTAAAACCACTTTTGCGTGTGTTGGTGAATGTTCTGTTACATCAATGTGACGTGGAGTTAAAAACTCATTAACAGCACTTTGCATAGCCATACCTTTCTAAGGTTAATCTTTAATAGTGTATTCAGAAAATTAATAAACTGATTATTTCGAGTAAAGCTCAACAATCAGGTTTTCGTTAATGTCCGCAGGCAGATATTCACGATCAGGAACACGCTTAAATACACCTTCTAACTTTGATGTATTTACTTCAACCCATTCCACCTCACGTTGAGCTGCCAAATCCAGAGCACTCTTAATACGCAACTGGTTTTTTGCCTTCTCACGTATAGAAATCACATCGTCTGTTTTCACCTGATAAGAAGGGATATTCACCGCACTACCATTCACAAGAATTGACTTATGAGAAACCAATTGACGTGCTTCTGCACGCGTTGCACCAAAACCCATGCGGTAAACCACATTATCAAGGCGCGATTCCAACAGTTTTAACAAGTTTTCACCCGTTGCACCTTTACGGCGTGCAGCTTCCTTATAGTAACTGCGGAACTGCTTTTCAAGAACACCATAAGTACGACGTACTTTTTGCTTTTCACGCAATTGCACACCGTAGTCAGACAAACGACCACGACGCACACCATGAACACCTGGTGCAGTTTCAAGTTTACACTTTGAATCCAGTGCGCGTACGCCACTTTTCAAAGACAGATCAGTACCTTCGCGACGGGAAAGTTTACAGGTAGGTCCTAAATAACGAGCCATTCTCTACTCCCCCTTATACACGACGTTTCTTCGGCGGACGACAACCATTGTGTGGAATTGGCGTCACGTCGACAATATTAGTAATTTTGTAACCTACATTGTTCAATGCACGAACTGCAGATTCACGACCAGGACCCGGGCCTTTAACCTCAACGTCCAAATTCTTCAAACCGTATTCAAGCGCTGCCTGACCGGCACGCTCAGCAGCAACCTGTGCCGCAAACGGTGTACTCTTACGAGAACCACGGAAACCAGAACCGCCTGCCGTCGCCCAACTTAGAGCATTACCTTGGCGATCGGTAATAGTTACGATGGTATTGTTAAAAGAAGCGTGGATATGGGCAATACCATCCACTACCGTCTTTTTAACTTTTTTCTTTGTAATTGGCTTAGCCATAACAAATTCCTAACCTTTAATGTTTAACAGTAGATGGCTGACTTCTTAATCGGCTGACGTGGGCCTTTACGAGTACGCGCATTGGTTTTGGTGCGCTGTCCACGCAGAGGCAAGTTGCGACGGTGGCGAATACCACGGTAGCAGCCCAAGTCCATCAAACGTTTGATATTCATTGACACTTCACGACGTAAATCACCCTCTACGGTAACTTTCGCCACTTCCGCACGCACTTTGTCCATATCAGCTTCGGACAAATCCTTGATTTTTGTTGACTCGGTAATACCCGCGTCAGCAAGGATGCGTTTGGCAGTTGTTAAACCAATCCCATAAACATAGGTTAGGGAGATAACGGCATGTTTGTTATCGGGTATGTTGACACCAGCGATACGGGCCATTCAAACTACTCCACATTGTGTGCTCATTTGGCGTTAATCCCTACAATCAGGGAACCTGAGCGATAGATTTAAGTATTGACAGCTATTTAAACCACCCTGCCACGGAAAAAGGCGCGAAGGATAGCGAAAAAATCACCTGATTGCAATAGTTTAACGGTTTCCCGGTAAACGACAGTCAATACCACCTGTTTAGCCGTGCCAGGACGACAGCGACTAAAATTCTTTTTTCTGCGGCTATTTTATACGCCGCTACCAAAACCTTTCAAATTCGACTTCTTCATCAATGATTCATACTGACTCGACATCAGATGTGACTGTACCTGCGACATACAGTCCATCAATACCACCACAACAATCAATAATGAAGTACCACCCAGATAAAACGGAATATTGGTTGCCACAATCAAAAACTGCGGCATTAAACACACCGCTGCCATATACAATGAACCAATCACTGTCAGACGAGTCAGTACGCTATCAATATATTTAGCCGACTGCTCACCTGGGCGTATACCTGGAATATAGGCGCCTGATTTCTTCAGGTTATCTGCCACTTCATTAGGGTTATACATCAACGCCGTATAGAAGAAACAGAAGAAAATAATCATGCCAGCGAATAAAATAAAATTCAGCGGCTGACCAGGACCTAAGGCCAAGGCAAATTCCTGTAAGAACTCACTACCGGAACCGTCACCACCACCTAACCATGAAGCGATAGATTGTGGGAACAATAATAATGAGCTAGCAAAAATCGCCGGAATCACGCCCGCCATATTGACTTTTAAGGGTAAATGCGAGCTCTGCGCTGCATAAACTTTGTTACCTTGCTGGCGCTTGGCATAGTTCACCGTAATACGACGCTGACCACGCTCAATACGTACCACTAACCACACAACAGCCAATAGCAGGAATAAAATACCTAACAACAGTAGAATATTTAAATCACCCTGTTCGGCACTTTCAAACGCCTGACCAACAGCACTCGGCAAACCAGCCACAATGCCTGCAAATATCAGCATGGAAATGCCATTACCAATGCCTTTCTCAGTGACTTGCTCACCCAGCCACATCATAAACACTGCACCGGTAACCAATGAAGTAATTGCGACAAAATGAAATAGGAATACTGATTCTGTTTGATAGGCCAAGCCCTGTGCTGACAAGCCTACCGACATTGCGGTACCTTGCACCAAGGCTAAGATAATTGTCAGGTAACGTGTGTACTGGCTAATCTTACGACGACCTGCATCACCTTCTTTTTTCAATTGTTCCAGTGACGGAGTCACCGCCGTCATTAACTGCATAATAATCGATGCAGAAATATATGGCATGATACCTAGTGCCAAAATACTCATACGCTCCAGTGCACCACCGGAGAACATGTTAAACAAACCAATAATAGTACCTTCGTTTTGCTCAAATAGTGACGCAATACGATCTGGATCAATACCCGGGACCGGAATATGTGTACCTATACGGTAAACAACAATCGCCAAAAAAAGAAAACGAAGGCGAGCCCATAGCTCGCCTAACCCTTTTTGATTCCCAAATAAACTACCCGGTGTAGCCATAATGATTACTCTTCTACTTTACCACCTGCGGCTTCAATCGCGGCCTTGGCGCCTTTAGTGACTGCCAAACCTTTGATTGTCACTGCCTTTTTAAGTTCACCCGACAAAAATATTTTTGCACGTTTGGTGTTGGCATTAACCAATCCTGCGGCACGTAGTGCAGCCAGATCAACTGTTTCTGCTTGTACCTTTTTTAACTCTGCCAAACGAATCTCCGCAGCAACCAAACCGACACGAGATGTAAAGCCGTATTTGGGCAAACGCTTCTGTAAAGGCATTTGACCACCCTCGAAACCCGGCTTTACCGTACCACCAGAACGAGATTTCAAACCTTTGTGACCACGACCCGCAGTCTTACCCACGCCGCTACCAATACCACGACCAACACGTTTTTTGTCGCTTCTGCTATCCGGTGCCGGAGCTAATGTATTTAAACGCATATCATTCACCCTCGACTTTAATCAAATAGTGTACTTTATTAATCATACCGCGTACTGATGGAGTATCTTCCACTTCAACAGTATGACCGATACGACGCAGACCCAAACCAGCAATACATGCTTTATGATTCGGCAAACGCTTTGCCGTACTTTTTATCTGGGTTACTTTTACTTTTTTCTTAGTCATGATAAATCTCGATTTTTTATCAAACTGAAGCAAGTTAACACCTGCCTCTTATCCCAATTAGTTCAGAATGTCTTCTACACTCTTGCCACGTTTTGCAGCAACTTGCTCAGGTGAACGCATCGCACGCAAGGCATCAAATGTTGCACGAACCACGTTAACAGGATTAGTTGAACCGTAACATTTTGCCAGTACGTTCTGTACACCAGCAATTTCCAATACCGCACGCATTGCACCACCAGCGATAACACCCGTACCTTGAGAAGCGGGTTTCATATACACTTTAGAAGCTCCATGACGACCTTTGGTTGGATATTGAATGGTATCGCCGTTCAATTCCACCTGGATCATATTGCGGCGAGCAGATTCCATCGCCTTTTGAATCGCTGCAGGTACTTCACGTGATTTACCGCGACCAAAGCCAACACGGCCATTACCGTCACCCACCACAGTTAATGCGGTAAAGCCGAAAATACGACCACCTTTTACTGTTTTGGCAACGCGGTTAACCTGAACTAACTTTTCTTCCAGGCCTTCTGTGTTTGCTTCGTCTTTCTTAATCTGAGCCATGTCTTAACCTTTAAAATTCCAATCCGCCTTCACGCGCAGCATCTGCCAAAGATTTTACGCGACCGTGATATTTGTAACCGCTACGATCAAAAGCAACTTTAGTCACACCGGCTGCTTTGGCACGTTCTGCAATCAACTCACCTACTGCTTTTGCAGCATCGGCATTACCTGTAGTGCCTGAACGCAAGCTTTTATCCAATGTGGATGCACTAGCGATAACCTTGCCACCATCAGCAGCAATAACTTGAGCGTAAATATGACGTGGTGTACGGTTAACGCACAAACGATCAATTCTTAACTCACGAATCTTAGCTCGAGCGCGGCGGGCGCGACGGATACGAGACTGTTTTTTACTGTTCATAATCTTGCCCTGTTAATTACTTCTTCTTGGCTTCTTTACGGCGGACATACTCGTCTGCGTAACGTACACCTTTACCTTTATAAGGCTCTGGCGGACGGAAAGCTCTGATTTCTGCTGCAACCTGACCCAACAATTGCTTGTTGGCACTTTTCAATACTACTTCGGTTTGTGTTGGCGTTTCAGCAGTCACACCTTCTGGTAACTCATAGTTCACATCGTGGGAAAAACCCAACACCAAATTCAATGTTTTGCCCGATACTTTGGTACGATAACCAACACCATTGAGTATCAGTTTCTTTTCGAAACCAGCAGTAACACCCACCACCATATTATTAACCAAAGCACGAGTTGTACCCGCCAGCGCAACAGACTTTTGTGCACTATCTTTAGCAGCAAACGTTAACACGTTATCTTCTTGCTTAACTTCAACATTCTGGTGAACCGCCAATGACAAGGTGCCATTTCCACCTTTAACGCTGAGATCCTGGCCTTCAAGTTTAATTTCAACGCCTGTGGGTAATTCAACCGGGCTATTTGCAATACGAGACATAATATTTCTCTAACCGTAATAAACGTTAATTAGAATACTGTGCAAAGCACTTCACCGCCGATTCCGGCAGCGCGTGCAGCGCGATCAGTCATCACACCTTGAGAGGTGGATACCACAGCAACGCCCAAACCACCGCGAACAGATGGCAGACCGTCTTTACCTGCGTAATGACGCAGACCTGGACGACTGGCACGTGCAATCTCAGCTATAACAGGCTTACCTTCAAAATATTTCAATTCAATGGTCAATGATGGCTTGGTGGCTTCGGACACCGAATACTGACCAACATAACCTTCTTGTTCCAATACTTTCGCAACGCTGATTTTCAACTTTGAAGACGGCATGGTAACTTCAGTTTTACCGACCATTTGCGCATTACGAATGCGTGTTAGCATATCTGATAATGGATCTTGCATACTCATAATTGTTGACTCCGTTTACCAGCTGGCCTTAACCAGACCTGGTATATCACCGCGCATCGCGGCTTCACGTAATTTGTTACGACACAACCCAAACTTGCGATAAACCGCATGCGGACGACCAGTGATACGACAACGACGCTGCTGACGTGAAGGACTTGCGTCACGCGGTAATTTTTGCAGCTTTTGTTGTGCTTCCCATACTTCATCTTCCGAAGCGTTTGGGTTTACAATAATTGCTTTTAACGCTTTACGCTTAGCTGCGTATTTTGCAACCGTTGCAGCACGCTTTGCTTCGCGCGCGATCATTGATTTTTTTGCCATAACTCAGGATACCTTTTATATCTTGATGTTTAAGATACTAACCCTTAAAAGGGAAATTGAAGGCTTTTAATAATGCGCGGCCTTCATCATCGTTACGCGCTGTAGTCGTGATACAAATATCAAGACCACGTAATTTATCGACTTTATCGTAATCAATTTCAGGGAAAATGATTTGTTCTGTCACACCCATTGAAAAATTACCTTTGCCGTCGAACTGCTTGGGGCTAATACCGCGAAAATCGCGAATACGTGGAATAGAAATCGCAATCAAGCGCTCTAAAAATTCGTACATGCGCTCTTTACGCAAAGTGACTTTACAACCTACAGGCCAATCTTCACGGACTTTAAAGCCAGCGATAGATTTACGTGCTTTGGTCACAACCACTTTTTGACCCGAAATCTGTTCTAAATCTTTCACAGAATGTTCAAGAACTTTTTTATCACCGATCGCTTCACCTACACCCATATTCAGAGTAATTTTGGTAATGCGTGGAATTTCCATTACATTATCAAGACCCAACTCCTGTTTTAATTTTGGAGCAAGCTCTTCGTTGTAAAGTTTTTTCAAACTAGCCATTTTTCTTTACCGTATCTCAGTATTAAGCGTCGACCGCTTCACCATTTGACTTAAATACACGGACCTTTTTGCCGTCTTCAATCTTGAAACCAACACGGTCTGCTTTTTCAGTTGCCGGATTAAAAATAGCAACATTGGACACCGCAATCGGCGCTTCTTTCTCTACAATACCGCCAGCAACACCGGCCTGCGGATTTGGCTTCTGATGTTTTTTAACAATTTGCACACCAGAAACAATCAAGCGGTCATCTTTCAGTACTTTAACGACCTTACCACGTTTGCCTTTATCTTTACCGGCAATAACGATGACTTCGTCGTCATTTTTAATCTTACGCATCTCTTTATCCTCTACCCGACTGCCCTTCGCCTGACTTACAGTACTTCAGGAGCCAAAGAAATAATTTTCATGAATTTTTCGCTACGTAACTCACGAGTTACAGGGCCAAAAATACGTGTACCAATAGGTGCATGTGACTGGTTCAAAATAACTGCCGCATTGTCATCGAACTTAATCAATGAACCATCATTACGACGTACACCACTCTTGGTACGTACTACTACAGCATTCACCACTTGGCCTTTTTTCACTTTACCGCGCGGAATTGCTTCCTTAACAGTGACTTTAATAATGTCACCTACACGGGCATAGCGACGGTGGGAACCACCGATAACCTTGATACACATAACACGACGCGCACCGCTGTTATCTGCTACGTCTAAATACGATTGTGTTTGAATCATTGTGCGTCTCCGAAACCTTCCGTTTTACGCAATTAAATTTGCGTAGCACGCTCTTCAATTTTTACCAATGCCCAGCTCTTGGATTTAGACAGCGGGCGAGATTCTGCAATAGTCACTACGTCACCAATTTCGCAGCTATTTTCTTCATCATGAGCTTTCAACTTGGAAGATTTACTCATGTATTTACCGTAGATCGGGTGCTTAACACGGCGCTCAATCAATACGGTGATGGTCTTATCCATCTTGTCACTAACCACTTTACCCTGAAGGGTACGTGCTTCTTTGTTTTCTGTCTGGGCCATGGGTTACTTACCTGCCTTTTCTTTCAAAATCGTCTTGATACGAGCCACATCACGACGGTGCTGTTTAAACAGGTGCGTTTGAACCTGCTGGCCGGATGATGCCTGCATACGCAACTTAAAGCTCTCTTCCAACAAAGACAGCAACTGAGCACTTAACTCATCAACTGATTTTTCACGAAGTTCTGTCGCTTTCATTACATCACCGAACGTTTAACAAATGTTGTTTCAATTGGCAATTTAGCCGCTGCAAGTGCGAAAGCTTCACGTGCTAATTCTTCACTAACACCATCCATTTCATAAAGCACTTTACCTGGCTGAATTTGAGCCACCCAATATTCCACATTACCTTTACCCTTACCTTGACGAACTTCAAGAGGCTTACTAGTAATGGGTTTGTCTGGAAATATACGAATCCAGATTTTGCCGCCACGTTTAATGTGACGAGTCATCGCACGACGTGCCGCCTCAATTTGACGTGCCGTGATACGACCACGACCTGTCGCTTTTAAGCCGAACTCACCGAAGTTCACTTTGGAACCGCGATGAGCTAAACCGCGGTTTCGGCCTTTCATCATTTTGCGAAATTTTGTACGCTTTGGTTGCAGCATTTGCCTAGCCCTTACTTAAAACTGGTCTTGTCTTAGCCTTGTTTGGCTTTTGAGCCTTTTTTCTTCGGTGCTGCTTCAGCTTCTTCAACACCACCAATAATTTCACCTTTGAAGATCCACACTTTGACACCGATAATGCCATAAGTAGTCGATGCTTCAGCAGTCGAGTAATCAATATCCGCACGTAATGTATGCAACGGCACACGACCTTCACGGTACCATTCTGAACGTGCAATCTCGGCACCACCCAGACGACCACCAACTTGAATCTTGATACCTTCAGCACCCTGACGCATGGCATTTTGTACGGCACGCTTCATAGCGCGACGGAACATGACACGACGCTCCAGTTGATTGGCAACACTCTCGGCAACTAATCTGGCATCCAGATCCGGCTTACGAATTTCTTCAATGTTGATATGCACGGGAACACCCATACGCTTGCTGACTTCATTGCGCAGCTTCTCAACCTCTTCACCTTTTTTACCGATAACAATACCAGGACGCGCAGTATGAATAGTGACCTTGGCAGTATTCGCAGGACGCTCGATATCAACACGGCTAACAGAGGCGTTAGCGAGTTTTTCTTCGATATATTGACGAACACCGAGATCGGCGTGCAGTCTATCTGCATATTCATCGTTATTGGCATACCACGTTGACGTATGTTTCTTAACAATGCCTAATCGAATACCCGTTGGATGTACTTTTTGACCCATAATGCTCGCTCTCTTATTGATCGGCGACTTTGACTGTAATATGACAAGAACGCTTAAGAATACGATCCGCGCGGCCTTTAGCGCGAGGACGGATACGTTTCATTGTCATGCCTTCGTCAACATAAATCGTTGACACTCGTAATTCATCAACATCAGCACCTTCGTTGTGCTCTGCATTCGCAACGGCACTTTCGAGTACTTTTTTGATAAGCTCTGCACCTTTTTTCTTACTAAAAGTAAGAATGTCTAGCGCTTCTTCAACATGCTTGCCGCGAATTTGATCGGCAACCAGACGCGCTTTCTGAGCTGACAGGCGCGCACCACTTAATTTTGCTGCAACTTCCATCATCAACCCCTTAACGCTTCGCTTTCTTGTCAGCGACGTGGCCTTTGTAAGTTCTCGTAACTGCGAACTCACCCAGTTTATGGCCTACCATCTCTTCGTTAACCAACACCGGAACATGTTGACGACCGTTGTGTACCGCAATCGTCAGGCCAACCATATTTGGCAGAATCATTGAACGGCGCGACCAGGTCTTGATCGGGCGACGGTCATTTTTTTCAGTCGCTGTCTCAACTTTCTTTAGAAGGTGAAGGTCAATAAATGGACCTTTTTTCAGTGAACGTGGCACTGTTCTTTCCTCTTAATTAGCTAATTCTTTACTTTATTTACGGGAATCGCGATTATTTTTTACCGCGACGACGAACAATCATTTTATCGGTGCGCTTATTTTTACGCGTCTTATAACCCTTCGTTGGCGTACCCCAAGGTGATACTGGATGACGACCACCGGACGTACGACCTTCACCACCACCATGTGGGTGATCAACCGGGTTCATCGCAACACCACGAACCGTTGGGCGAACACCGCGCCAGCGTGATGCACCTGCCTTACCCAGAGAGCGCAAACTATGCTCACTGTTAGAGACTTCACCCAATGTTGCACGACACTCAGACAACACCTTACGCATTTCACCACTGCGCAAACGCAGAGTGGCGTAAGTGCCTTCACGAGCAACTAACTGTACTGAAGCACCTGCTGAACGCGCTATCTGCGCACCCTTACCGGGCTTTAACTCAACACAATGAATCGTACTACCGACTGGAATATTACGCAGCGGTAATGAATTACCAGTCTTAATTGCTGCCGCTTCACCGGATTCAATTTTATCACCCGCCGCTAAACCTTTAGGCGCAATAATGTAGCGACGCTCGCCATCGGCATAACAAACCAAGGCAATGTGTGCACTACGATTCGGATCGTATTCCAAACGCTCAACCTTTCCAGGAATACCATCTTTATTACGCTTGAAATCAATCTTGCGATAATGCTGCTTGTGACCACCACCAATGTGGCGAGTCGTGATGCGACCATTATTATTACGGCCACCACTTTTGGACTTTTTCTCCAACAGAGGGGCATGTGGAGCACCTTTATGCAGATCCGGATTAACGACGCTAACAACAAAGCGGCGACCGGCAGACGTTGGTTTACGTTTTACAACAGCCATTTTCTATCTCCACCTATTACGCAATCGCAAAGTCAATATCCTGGCCTTCAGCCAAACGAACATAGGCTTTTTTCCAGTCATTGCGCTTGCCAATACCAAAGCGCGTACGCTTAGCTTTACCTTTTACATTTAACGTTTTAACTGCTTCAACGTTAACATTAAACAGCTTCTCTACTGCCGCCTTGATTTCAAGCTTGGTTGAATTTACCAATACTTTGAAAACCACCTGGTTACCACTTTCAGCCGCCGCAGCTGCTTTTTCAGAGATAACCGGAGCCACCAATACTTTATAGAGACGCTCTTGATGTACTTTTGCAGACTTACTCATGACAATGCCTCCTCAACCTTCTTCAGAGCACCGACAGTGATCACAACCTTCTCAAAACCGATCAAACTAACAGGATTAATCGCTTGCGCATCTACTACATCAACCTTGTGCAGGTTGCGCGAAGCCAGATACAGATTCTCTGTCACTTCTTCAGTCACGATCAACGCATCTGCAACATCATACTGAGCCAACTGCTGCACCAGACCTTTAGTTTTCGGCGCATCCAGTTCAAAACCTTCAACCACCACCAAACGTTCTTGACGTGCCAACTCAGACAATATGCAACGTAGCGCCGCACGATACATTTTTTTGTTCAACTTTTGCTCATAGCTACGTGGCTGAGCCGCAAAGGTTACACCACCACTACGCCAGATCGGACTGCGAGACGTACCCGCACGCGCACGACCACTGCCTTTTTGACGCCATGGCTTGGCACCACCACCAGAGACCGCTGAACGATTCTTTTGAGCCTTGCTGCCCTGACGTGACGCTGCCATATAAGCAACAACCGCCTGATGCACAAGATCCTGATTAAATTCTTTACCAAAAGCCAACTCAGACACTTTTACTGTGCCTTTAGCGCCCTTGGGTGTTGAAACACTTAATTCCATCATCACTCCCCTTAGGCTTTCGCTTTCACTGTCGGGCGCACAACGACATCTCCACCTGGAGCACCAGGTACTGCACCTTTAATTAATAACAAATTACGCTCCGCATCGACACGAACCACTTCTAGAGTTTGTACTGTCACCTGTTCAGCACCCATATGACCGGCCATTTTCTTGCCTTTAAATACACGACCCGGTGTTTGACACTGGCCGATAGAACCTGGGGCACGGTGCGAAATTGAGTTACCGTGTGTCGCGTCTTGCATATGGAAATTCCAACGCTTAACGCCACCGGCAAAACCTTTACCTTTAGAAGTACCAGTAACATCCACCTTCTGGCCAGCCTCGAAAGCTGCCACAGTGATCTCACCACCAACTTCAAATTCTTCACCTGCATCATTGCGCAATTCCCACAGGCCGCGACCGGCTTCTGTGCTGGCTTTCGCATAATGCCCGGCTTCGGACTTGGTAACGCGTGAGGCTCGGCGAGACCCTACGGTAACTTGTACAGCGTTATAACCGTCGGTTTCTTCACTCTTAACCTGCGTGATACGATTGGGTTCTACCTCGATCACAGTGACCGGGATAGACGAACCATCGTCTGCAAAAATACGGGTCATGCCGCTTTTGCGGCCGACTAGACCTATCGTCATTTTTCTAACCTCTCAGTGTACGGGGCTATTCACCTTATCTAGCCGAAGTCCTGAACGAACTAAAAGCTATCAAAAGACCCACTATGGCCGCCCATTTCAGAGCGTTACACAAGATTCTGCTCCTCACTTACGTGAGGCGAATCATGCTTGGTGTTCAGTTGCTGTTTTTACTAACAAACTAACCGCTGAACGCTAACCTTTGAATTAATTCGAAAATTAACCCAGTGAAATCTGCACCTCAACACCCGCAGCCAAATCCATCTTCATCAGGGCATCAACAGTTTTCTCGGTTGGCTCAACGATATCCAACAAGCGCTTGTGCGTACGAATTTCGTACTGATCACGCGCATCTTTATTAACATGCGGCGAAATCAATACAGTAAAACGCTCTTTGCGAGTCGGCAACGGAATCGGACCTCTCACCTGCGCACCAGTACGGCGAACAGTGTCGACAATCTCTTGCGTGGACGCATCAATCAACTTGTGATCAAACGCCTTTAAACGAATACGAATACGCTGATTCTGCATTGCAACTAAACTCCAAAATCTTAAAGAACGACTACAGCAAGCAGGAAAATCACCCACCCCTGTAAAATGGAGGCGCAATTATAGGGATGTGATCAGGGGGCGTCAACAGGAAATTTACGCTTTTTCAAAGATTATTGTCCAGATAAGAAAAACCCGCAAAATCGGGTCACAAATCACTTTATTACATCAAATATAGATGCATCAAATCCTGAACTGATTCAGACTAGTGTGCAAACTGATTACACCCTGAGCAATGCGCTGATTGGCCTCGCCAGTTTCCGCAGCACCTTCAGAGGTTTCATGAGCAACACGAGAAATATTACCCACACTGACGTTCATTTGATCAGATGCTGCCGACTGCTCTTCCGCTGTTGAAGCAATTTGAGCATTAAGGTCAGAAATCTCATTCACCGCATTACTGGCATGCTCCAGCGCCGCCGCCGTTTCCGCACTTTTCTCTAAACAACGCTCGGTACTCTCTGCCCCTTTCTGCATACTGGCAAACGCGTTGGAGGCTTCGCTCTGCAAATTCTCCACCAGTGTTTGAATATCACCTGTTGACGCTTGCGTACGCTGTGCCAATGAGCGCACCTCATCGGCCACCACCGCAAACCCACGACCACTCTCGCCGGCACGCGCCGCCTCAATCGCCGCATTGAGAGCCAACAAGTTGGTTTGCTCAGCAATACCCCGGAGCGCCTCGAATACCGTACCAATATTATTGGTTTCTGCCGCGAGCGCCTCAATCACGGTTGAAGCGCCATCCATCTCTGTCGCCAACTGCTTAATAATATCTTCTGTCGCCACCGCACTGCGCTTACCATCCTCCACACGCTTTCTGGCACTGGTCGCCACCTCCGCCGCATTGGAGGTATTGCGAGCCACATGCACGGTTGACTCACCCATTTCTTCAACGGCATTTGCCACCATTTGGGTTTCATCTTTTTGTTGCTGCACACTGTTGAGCATTTTTTCCATGACCCGAAGCGCTGTCTCAGAACATTTACCCAGCTCATCTTCGGATTCACTGACACTGACAATAATATGGCGCAACTTATCCAGAAAACGGTTCAATGAACGCGCCAAATCACCCGTTTCATCGGCAGCAGCGTCATCTAACCTTACGTAAGGTCGCCATCACCATCGGCCACTTCACGAAGACGCTCATTTAAATAGCGCACTGGCTTGGTAATAGAACGACCAATGACGAAGGGTAAAATACAAGCCAAGACCAAAGACACAACAAACACGACAATAATTTTTTGGATACCGGCTTTTTCATCGTTTTACGCCTGTATGGAGGCATCCAGAGTAAATTGCTGCACATCGTTCAGCATTGCAATCAAAGTGGTATCCAACTTCTCTTCTAGTGCTTCAACGCCGGCAATGCGATCAATAGATTCTTTTATGCTGCCTTTTTCAACTAAATCCAGAACCACCACCACCTCTGTCTCCAGCTTTTCGTAATCTTTTTCAACACTCTTTAATTGATCATAGAACTGGTTAAATTTATCAATTGCCTTTTGAGAATGCAGCAAAGGAATAACATCCTGAATAAAGTTTTCAGTATCAATAATTTCCTGATGAACCTTCTTGGTTAAATTCACGGTATTTTTACGTGCTTTCTTGAATGACTCTTCAGCCCCTGGAAAACCCTGAGACATCAAAGTGCCCTTGAACAGAGCGTTCTCAAAATAGATAGCTTGCTCCAACTGGTGCTCGGTCATTAATGTCAACGCTTTGGTTAACGGAATATCCTCTTCGGCAATTTCCACAATCTCCTTGCCGATTTTATTCATCTGGCTAATGCCCACCCAGCCGATTGCCAACACCAACAACAACTGAATCGCACCCATCAGATAAATTTTGTAAGATATTTGCATTTTGGACAACATAACAACCCCTTACACACTCTGCACACCTGGCTAAAACACCAGCTCATTTGACGACTGACGAAAATAGGTCAGCATTTTTTCAGCAAATAGTCTGTCCCGTCTTCACGTGACATAAAGTCAGAAAAACCTTCTACGCCCTGCACTTTCTCGCGGGAAAGATGACGAAAAACCATACGCCAATTAGGAAATTGACGCTCACTGATGGACTTTCTGGCAATACAATGTACCCGAGTATGGCGAGCATCCTGACTAATTTTCTCGTACAGAGCATCAACCACATCATCATCGCCTTCCAACACCTGTATAAAAGTACCCTTACCGTTATATAACAGCAAACCGGTCACTTTAAGGCTGGAGTTAACCCGGTGAGCCTTGGTGAGCAAATTCATTAAAGCTTCATCAGACGGCCGGGAAGTGGCGCTACTTACATAAGAAAGAGAAATCACAGCTGAACTTCACCTCAGAGAGCGTAATATCGTTAACTCTCATAAGTGTAGTTCAGCGCTTTGAAATTGCCAGACAACGCCGCAAACATCATAAACCCAGCAAAACAGTCAGGTATATACTTGACTAAAAAAGTAGGGTATTACATAATTTACATAACTTTGTCACATAGACTGAATCAATGCGTTTAACGACTAAAGGGCGGTATGCTGTTACTGCCATGCTTGACCTAACCGTTCACAAAGACCGCGGCCCTATTAGCTTGGCAGATATCTCCAAACGTCAGGATATATCCCTGTCTTATCTAGAGCAGTTATTTTCAGGGTTACGTAAAGCCGATCTGGTCGCGAGTGTGCGCGGGCCGGGAGGCGGATATCGACTCAGCAGGTCGTCAACAGAAATTTCTATTGCTCAGATTGTGGATGCTGTCAACGAATCGATCGACATCACTAAGTGCAATGGCAAAGGCAACTGTCAACGCGGAGAAATGTGTTTAACCCATCATTTATGGCAAGATCTTAGCCATCAGATTCATGCGTTTCTCAATAGTATTAGCCTTGCCAGCTTGGTAGACAGGAACGAAAAGAACGTCGATTTTGCTCATAATCCACATACGCTCGAATCCGAACACGAATTCAGCCAGTATATTCAGTCAAGCAACCATTAAACATAGACAAGTTCACAATGTAGTAGTTTTTACCGATGTCTACAGCCCTGATTATCTTTGCGATCTGGTCAATCGTATAGACACGATCAGGATTTAAACACCACAACCAACGAGTAGTAAACCAATGTCAGAACAAGCACATATCGACAGTGTACTAGCTTCCGAGTATAAAGCCGGTTTCGTTACCAATATCGAGTCGGAAACCATACCGCCAGGCCTCGATGAAGATATTATTCGTGGCATCTCAGCCAAGAAAAATGAGCCTGAGTGGCTACTGCAATGGCGCCTAAGAGCATTCAAAGCCTGGCAAGAGATGGTAGAACCTGAGTGGGCGCACATTAACTATCCCAAGCCCGATTTTCAGGCGCTCTCCTATTATTCAGCTCCCAAAGACGCATCGGATGGCCCGAAAAGCCTTGACGAAGTCGATCCGGAATTATTGGAAACCTATGAAAAACTGGGCATTCCTTTGCATGAACAAGCCATGCTGGCAGGGGTTGCTGTGGATGCCGTGTTCGACTCGGTGTCGGTAGTGACCACCTTCAAGGAAAAGCTCACCGAAGCAGGGGTTATCTTTATGCCGCTCAGTGAGGCGGTACATAAACACCCGGATTTGGTGAAAAGCTACTTAGGCACAGTGGTGCCACAGAAAGATAATTTTTATTCTGCATTAAATAGTGCTGTATTTAGTGACGGCTCTTTTGTTTATATCCCTAAGGGCGTGCGCTGCCCGATGGAGTTGTCCACCTATTTTCGCATTAATGAAGCGAAAACCGGACAATTTGAACGCACCCTGATTGTTGCCGATGAGGGCTCACATGTGAGCTACCTCGAAGGCTGCACGGCCCCTATGCGTGATGAAAACCAATTACATGCGGCGGTTGTGGAACTGGTGGCACTGGATGATGCAGACATCAAATATTCTACGGTACAAAACTGGTACCCGGGCGATAAAGAAGGTAAAGGCGGCATCTTTAATTTTGTTACCAAACGCGGTATTTGCCATCAAAGAGCAAAAATCTCTTGGACACAAGTTGAAACCGGATCGGCCGTTACGTGGAAGTACCCCAGTTGTATTCTCAAAGGAGACGACAGTATTGGTGAGTTTTATTCTGTTGCCCTGACGAATAATTTCCAACAAGCGGATACTGGCACCAAGATGGTTCACCTGGGAAAAAATACCAAATCCACCATTATCACCAAAGGTATTTCTGCCGGCAAAAGCCAAAACGCGTATCGCGGTTTGGTGCGTATGGCCGGTGCTGCCGATGGTGCCCGTAACTTTACACAGTGTGATTCGTTGCTGATTGGTGATAAGTGTGGAGCACACACCTTCCCATATATTGAAAGCAACAACCCGTCGGCAGTCATTGAACACGAGGCCACCACCTCAAAAGTGAGCGACGACCAATTATTCTTATGCCAACAGCGTGGTATTGACACCGAAAAAGCGCTATCCATGATTATTAATGGTTTCTGTAAAGAAGTGTTTAAAGAGTTGCCTATGGAATTTGCCGTTGAAGCTGGCAAATTATTGGAAATTAGTTTGGAAGGTTCTGTAGGGTAGCCCTGCAGTTAAAGAGGTTTGTTACATGTTATCAATTAAAAATTTACGTGCTGGTATTGAAGATAAAGAGATTCTCAAAGGTTTGAGCCTTGAGGTCAATACGGGTGAAGTCCACGCCATCATGGGCCCGAATGGTTCGGGCAAAAGTACTCTGGGCTATGTGTTATCTGGTCGCGAAGAATATGAAGTGACTGATGGCAGTATTGCATTGGATGGCGCCGATATTCTTGATATGGAAATTGAAGAACGAGCCCACCAAGGCTTATTTCTTGCGTTTCAATATCCGGTCGAAATTCCTGGGGTGAGCAATATGGAATTTCTTAAGGCCGCAGTTGATGCACAGCATGAACACTTGGGCAAAGAACCCATGGATGCGGTTTCATTTATGAAACTGGCGCGTGAAAAGTGTAAAGAGGTTAACCTTGATCAGGCTTTTTTAAAGCGTGGGGTGAATGAAGGTTTTTCTGGCGGCGAAAAAAAGCGTAACGAATTACTGCAGATGATGTTATTGCAACCCAAACTGGCCGTACTGGATGAAACCGATTCCGGGCTGGACATTGATGCCTTGCAAATTGTTGCTGATGGCGTTAATTCCATGCGAGATCAAGATCGCGCGATTATTGTAGTCACGCACTATCAACGTTTACTGGAATATATTGTCCCTGATTATGTGCATGTATTGGCAAACGGCAGAATTGTCAAAACTGGCGGCAAAGAAGTGGCGCTTGAACTGGAAGCCAACGGCTACGGCTGGATTGATGGCCTTGAAAGCGTTGAGGGTTAATCCGTGTCCGATTTTATTTCTCAAAACCTGTCATTGGCACAAACGGTTGCAAGCACCCCCTGGCTCAACGGTGTAAGACAACAGGCACAACACATTTGGCAACAGCAGTCACTACCCACGCATAAAGTCGAAGACTGGAAATACACAACCGTTAGGCCTCTCAAAGATGATTACAGTCGCTTTGCCGAGCCGACGGATGTCGACGTCACGATCGAACAGCACTATGCCGTTCCTGGTTTAGCCACGGTACGCCTAGTCTTTGTCAATGGTCATTTCTCGTCAACATTATCCGCCAACCTGAGTGATATTGATTTACCCGCTGGTGCCGAGCTTGTACGTTTTGACGATGCCAATGAGCAACAACAAGCGCTGATTACACAACATTTAAATTCAGTTCTCGAACAAGGCCCGAAAGCTAAATCACATATTTTTGCCAGCCTGAATAACAGCCAACTGGATGACGGTGTACTGTTGTATCTACCCAAGAATGCACAGCTTGAACAACCACTGGAAATTGTTCATGTAACAACGGCACAGCCGCAACCTTTTGTGGCACGCCAACGGATGTTGGTCATTCTGGAACAAGCCGCCAGCGCGTCGGTATTGGAACAGTTTGTATCAACGGCAGAAGTTCAAAACAGCTTTACTCATGGCATTACCGAGGCAGTTCTTGCAGACAATGCGCAATTGCATCACTACCGCCTAAATATGGAACAGGAAGATGCATTACATATTGGTGGCATACATGTAAACCAAAGTGCACATTCCGTGTTTAATAGTTTCTTGTTGGGTTTGGGTGGCAGACTCAAACGTATTGATCTGGTGGTGAATCACAATGGCTCTGGTTCTCACTGTGAGATGAACGGCATCTATCTACCCAAGAACAAGCAAAAAATTGATTATCACACCAATGTCGAACACCGAGTTCCACACTGTACAACGAATGAAATATTTCGCGGCATTATGGCAGACGCATCCAAGGCAGTCTTTAATGGGCGCATCCATATTCATCCAGATGCGCAAAAAACACTGGCAGACATGAGCAATAAAAACTTGTTGCTGAGCAATGAAGCAGAAATAAAAACCAAACCCGAACTGGAAATTTATGCCGATGATGTACGCTGTACACATGGCGCCACAGTCAGCCAAATTGAAGATAAGGCGATGTACTATATGCAATCACGAGGCATCAGCCGTCGTGAAGCGGAAATCATGTTGAGTTTTGGTTTTATTAACGAGTTGTTAAACGAAGTCAAACTAGAACCCCTACAACATGTGTTGCGTCCATTACTGGCCAAGCTGTTTACCAAAGACAGCGAACTCACACGGCATTTGTATTAATGGCATTTGTATCAATAAAGGTCATTGAATTTATATGAGTCAAATCCATTTTGATATTCATCAGGTACGTAGCGACTTCCCTATTCTTGATCAAGAAGTGAATGGGCACCCTCTGGTGTATCTGGATAACGCCGCAACCACACAAAAACCACAGCAGGTCATTGATGCGATTAGTCATTATTATTTGCATGACAACGCCAATGTACACCGCGGCGCACACACCTTGAGTGACCGTGCGACAGAAAATTTTGAGCACGCGCGTGATAAAGTACAAACCTTTATCCATGCACCGACCAGAGAACAAATTTTATGGACACGCGGTACCACCGAGGCCGTGAATTTAGTCGCGCAGTGTTTTGCACCCACCGTGTTAACCAGCGGCGATCAGGTATTAGTGACGGCGATGGAACATCACTCCAATATTGTGCCTTGGCAAATGGTGGCTGAACGTACAGGGGCAGAAGTGATTGCCATTCCTGTCACCGCCGATGGATCGGTTGATTTGGATCAGTTACACGCACGGATGAATGAACGCGTGAAAATCGTTTCTATTGGTCATGTCTCCAATGCGCTGGGAACAGTAAACCCGGTCGCTGAGATTATTGCACAGGCAAAAACCGTGGACGCAACGGTGATGCTGGATGGTGCACAGGCCGTGGGACATTTTCCCGTTGATGTACAAGCACTGGATGTGGATTTTTATGCGTTTTCAGGACACAAGGTGTTTGCCCCCACGGGTATAGGTGTGCTCTATGGCAAACGTGAGCTACTGGAGAAGATGCCACCCTATATGGGCGGTGGCGAGATGATCGAGTCCGTAAGCTTTTCAGGCACCACGTATAACCAACTACCTTACAAATTTGAAGCAGGAACACCGGATATTGCAGGTGCTATCGGCCTTGGCGCCGCCATTGATTACCTGAATCAGTTTGATCGTGCGCAACTGATGCAACATGAAAGTGTGTTATTACAGTACCTGCATGACAAAGCACGCGACTATTCCGGGCTTGAAATAATCGGAACCGCCGACAACAAATCCGGTGTTATGAGTTTTCTTATTGAAGGCACTCACCCTGCAGATGTGGGCCTATTATTGGACCAACAAGGGGTGGCGGTACGCACAGGCAACCACTGTGCACAGCCAATTATGGATCAATTTGGCATTCCCGGCACCATACGCGCATCGCTCAGCTTTTATAATAACCATTTGGATATTGATCGTTTATTCGATGCGTTAGACAATGTTAAACAATTCCTGCACTAACCTGTTTGCAGAGAGAGGCGGTTATGTCAGTAGAATCATTTAATCCCGATGCTCCGTTAATCACCATCACGGATAAGGCTGCCAAGTATTTCACTCGGCAGCTCAATAATAGTGATGACGCCCATGCCATCCGCTTTAGCGTTAAAAGAAGCGGCTGCACGGGCTATATGTATGATATTAATCCGGTAACAGCGTCTCAGGAGAACGATATCGCATTAACCTTGAATGGTTTGTCTGTGTTTGTTGACCCGGAAGCCGTTCCCGTGCTGCGCGGTCTTGAAATAGACTATGTGACAGAAGGGTTAAACAGTACCGTGAAATTTATTAACCCCAACGCTGGAGATTACTGCGGTTGCGGCGAAAGTTTTAATCTCGTTTAATGCGGCACCTTATTTTAACGAGCCGCAACCAACAGAGAGTGAGAGGTTAATTTGGAAAGCAAAATGGTCGCCACCGTACGGGAATGCCCTGCCCGACTGGTTCCTGACGGCACACTGGTGACCATTCCGGCTGGCAGCTTTGTGACGGTTAACCAATCTCTTGGCGGTAATTACACGATTACCCACAATGGCAATATGGCCAGAATTGACGGCACTGACGCTGATGCACTGGGTTTTGTTGCCGAAGAGCTTCAATTTGAGGCGGTTGCCGATGATGATGTGCATGAAGAACAAGTGTGGCAGGCATTGAAAACGATTTATGACCCAGAAATACCCGTCGATATTGTGAATTTAGGTTTGGTCTATGGCGTAGGTATTCAAGACTCAACGGTGTGTATCAATATGACATTAACAGCGCCCGGCTGTGGCATGGGGCCAGTATTAGTGGGTGATGTCGAGTACCGGGTTGCTAAAGTACCCAATGTCACAGAGGTGAAGGTTGAGCTGGTTTTCGACCCACCATGGAGTCGCGACATGATGTCTGAAGAGGCACAGTTGGAAACCGGCCTGTTCTTTTAAGTCTCATTATTGTATGTCTAGCGGAATAAAAAGCATCATGAACCCTTTTGGCACAAGTATTTCAACCAGCGATATCGCAGAGAGCCTAAGCTTTTTTGACAGCTGGCAGGACCGCTACAAGTATATTATTGATTTGGGCAAGCAACTCCCCCACATGGGTGATGAACTGCGCACGGATGAGCGCATTGTCAAAGGGTGTCAAAGTCAGGTATGGATTGATTATCAGGGCGATATCGATAAGCTGTTGTTTGATGCCGATAGTGATGCTCATATTGTGCGCGGCCTCTTGGGGGTGGTACTGGCCGCCTACAATGGTAAATCTGCCCGCGAGGTGCTCGACTTCGATATCGAGGATTATTTTACACAACTGGATTTGCTGCGCCATTTAAGCCCCTCACGCGGCAATGGTTTGAAATCCATGGTGAAACGCATTCAGGCTATTGCCTACCAGCAACTGAATGCGTAAAACGGGCGTAAAAAATTACTGCTATAATCCGGCAGATTAATGAGAATAACAGGTTGACCGACATTGACAGCGTCAAATAAGCAATTCTACCCCGCACAGACCATTGCCAAACAATCCAATCGGCAAGCGGTCAAAGTGGGCAATGTCATCATGGGTGGCGGCCATCCTGTGGTGGTGCAGTCGATGACCAATACCGATACCGCCGATGTCGAAGGTACCATCGCTCAGGTCGCAGACCTTAATCGCGCTGGTTCAGAGATTGTGCGCGTGACGGTTAACAATGCGGCATCCGCCGAGGCTATTCCTAAGATTGTTGAAGGCCTTGACGCCATGGGCTTGAACGTACCATTGGTGGGGGATTTTCACTTCAATGGGCATCGTTTGCTAACAAAACACCCTGAATGCGCGCAAGCACTCGCCAAATACCGTATTAACCCCGGTAATGTGGGTCGCGGCAAAAAACGCGATGACCAATTCGCAGACATGATTGAAATCGCTATTCGATATGACAAGCCGGTACGTATCGGGGTTAACTGGGGCAGCCTGGATCAGGAAGTACTGGCACGTATGATGGACGAAAATGCGACGTCAAAAAAACCGTTACCCATGAAAAAAGTGCAGCACCGAGCCATTATTACTTCCGCGCTGGAAAGTGCGCGTATGGCAGAGGATATTGGCTTGGGCAAAGACAAAATTGTGATTTCCTGTAAAACCAGTGGCGTACAGGATTTAGTCAGCATTTATGAACAAATGGCAGAGCTTGATGATTATGCGCTGCATTTGGGACTGACAGAAGCCGGTATGGGTTCTAAAGGGATTGTGGCCTCAACCGCAGCCTTATCACTACTGCTACAACAACGCATTGGCGACACCATTCGTATTTCACTGACCCCGGAACCCGGCCAGCCGCGTAAAGAAGAAGTCATTGTCGCACAGCAAATACTACAAACCATGGGCTTACGCTCATTCACCCCCATGGTGGTTGCTTGCCCGGGCTGTGGCCGCACCACCAGTACCTACTTCCAACAATTGGCAAAAGATATTCAAAACTATTTACTGGAACAAATGCCCGTGTGGCGCAAGCAATACAAAGGCGTGGAAGATATGACCGTTGCCGTGATGGGCTGCGTAGTAAACGGCCCCGGTGAAAGCAAGCATGCCAATATCGGTATCAGCTTACCCGGCACGGGTGAACAACCCGTCGCCCCAGTATACGTTGATGGCGAACAAGGCGTGACACTACGTGGTGATCATATCGCCGAAGAGTTTCAGGTGATTGTCGAAGACTACGTCAAACGGACATATTCTTCGAATTAACCTCAATGCCGTCAAAAATCGGACACCGCTTATAACCTCAAGTATGAGCATAAACACTGTTTATACCGATTGTGCGTATTCAACACAATTGCTCATCTAAAGACTATTCTTAGACGTAATATCCGCTAGACTTCACCAAGTTCATATAAAAAGCACAGCGGTGCCGGGAGAGTATGATGAAGCGTTTATTTTACGCCACCAAAAACCTTGATGATGCAGAATCCATTTCTGATGAAGTACATCAACTAGGTATTGATGACCATCATTTTTATGTGGTTGCCAGAGATGCCAGCGGTATACAGACCCACCACCTTCACGGCTCCAGAGGCCTTGAAGAAACCAGTATCCTTGCCGCCAAAAAACGTGCTAGTTTTTTTGGAATGATTGCCATGATGCTTTTTGGCAGCAGCATTTCCTTAGCCATTGACGCAATTGGGCAGAATATATTTTATGTATTGATGACATTTGGGATTATCTTTCTCATCGCCCGGTTTTTGGCGTCGATTGCCTGTGCATCATTTGATGAATATTTCCTAGGTGTGTTTGATGATCATATGGACAATGGCGAAGCTATTATCGTGATTGATGTTGAACGTAGCCAAGCAAAATTTGTGGAAGAGCAACTGGAAAAACACCCTCTCGCCTCTTTTATCGCTGATAGCTCCAATGTTGCTTCACCGATTCCTGCCTGAACCCGATAAACGCCTACACACTGTAGGCGTTTCGGTACAGATATGATTGGCACTTAATGCCGCCAATCATCAAAATGTAGCTCCTTTCTTAATAAAAATATTTTTCTCAACAAAACCCGCCAATTACTATATAATGCCGCGCTATTTTTGAGCGATTTAACGACCGGCGGCTTGTCAGGCCACTGGTTTTATACATTTAACGGCATAATTGACGAGTAAATCCCATGACTGATTTAGCCCTATACCGCAATATTGGTATTTTTGCCCACGTTGACGCGGGAAAAACCACTTCTACAGAGCGCATCCTCAAGCTCACTGGTAAAATCCATAAAACTGGTGAGGTACACGATGGTGCGGCAACCACTGACTTTATGGAACAGGAAGCCGAGCGCGGTATTACCATTCAGTCCGCAGCAACCACCTGTTTTTGGAAAGATCACCGTTTAAACATCATTGATACCCCTGGACACGTTGACTTTACCGTTGAGGTATACCGTTCATTGAAAGTATTGGATGGTGGTGTGGGTGTTTTCTGTGGATCTGGTGGTGTTGAGCCACAATCAGAAACCAACTGGCGTTATGCTAACGAATCAGAAGTTGCTCGTGTGATTTTTGTGAACAAACTCGACCGCATGGGTGCTGACTTTTACCGCGTTGTGGGCCAAGTTAAGAAAGTACTAGGCGCTAACCCTCTGGTAATGACACTGCCTATCGGTATTGAAGATGACTTTACCGGCGTGGTCGATGTACTGAGCCAGAAAGCTTACATCTGGGATGACACTGGCTTGCCAGAAAACTACGAAGTTGTTGATATTCCTGAAAACCTGGTGGAAAAAGCCGCCGAGTACCGCGAGCAGCTGATTGAAACTGCCGTTGAGCAAGATGATGACTTAATGATGGCGTACATGGAAGGTGAAGAGCCGTCACTTGAAGATATAAAGCGTTGTATTCGTCAGGGAACTAAAAACCTGGATTTCTTCCCGACTTACTGTGGTTCTGCATTCAAAAACAAAGGTATCCAGCTAGTACTGGACGCGGTCGTTGATTACCTGCCTGCACCGACTGAAGTTGATCCACAACCGTTAACTGACGAAGAAGGTAATGAAACCGGCGAAGTAGCAACCGTATCTGTTGATGAGCCGCTACGTGCATTGGCCTTTAAAATTATGGATGACCGCTTCGGTGCATTGACCTTTATCCGTATCTACTCCGGTAAGATGGAAAAAGGCATGACGGTATTGAACTCTTACACGGGTAAAACTGAGCGCATCGGTCGCATGGTTGAGATGCACGCAGATGAGCGTAACGAGCTGGATTCAGCACAAGCAGGCGATATTATCGCGGTTGTCGGCATGAAGAACGTGCAAACCGGTCATACATTATGTGACCCTAACAACCCATGTACGCTTGAGCCCATGATCTTCCCTGAGCCAGTTATCTCGATCGCGGTTTCACCGAAAGATAAAGGTGGAGTTGAGAAGATGGGTATTGCGATCGGTAAGATGGTGGCAGAAGATCCATCGTTCCGTGTTGAAACCGATGAAGATTCTGGTGAGACCATCCTTAAAGGTATGGGTGAGCTGCACCTAGATATTAAAGTGGATATTCTCAAGCGTACTTACGGTGTTGAGCTTGAAGTGGGTAAACCTCAGGTGGCTTACCGTGAAAGTATTACTCAGCCGATTGAAGATAGCTATACACACAAGAAGCAATCCGGTGGTTCTGGTCAGTTTGGTAAAATTGACTACCGCATTAAACCTGCTGAAGCGGGTGAAGGCTTCTCGTTCAGCTCAACGGTTGTGGGTGGTAACGTACCCAAGGAATTCTTCCCTGCTATTGAAAAAGGCTTTGCCGGGATGATGCAAGAAGGCCCGCTTGCAGGCTACCCTATGGTTGATGTTGAGATTGAGCTATTTGATGGTGCTTATCATGCCGTTGACTCATCGGCAGTAGCGTTTGAAATTGCTGCTAAAGGCGCTTTCCGCCAATCCATGCCAAAAGCAGGTCCGCAATTGCTTGAACCTGTGATGAAGGTGGATGTATTTACACCGGATGACCATGTCGGTGATGTGATTGGTGACTTAAACCGCCGTCGTGGCATGATTAAAGATCAAGAGCCAGGTGTGACGGGTGTTCGCATTAAAGCCGATGTACCACTCTCTGAGATGTTTGGTTACATTGGTCACTTGCGTACCATTACCTCTGGCCGCGGTCAGTTCTCCATGGAATTCGCGCACTATTCAGCATGCCCTCAGAATGTGGCTGATGAAGTCATTGCGGAAGCCAAGGAAAGAAAAGAAGCCGCGAAAAAGTAGCAACTTCTTTGAAATACCAAAAGGCCTCATACGAGGCCTTTTTTATTATCCACTTCTTATTAATGCTGAATAATTTCTTCTTGTGCTGGTAACGACACAAGAATTTCACCTGTCGCAGAAGATTTTTGAGCAATCACCGTGGTATCTTTCACGGTTTCCTCTTCTCCAACCTGCACAATAAACGTTAATGCTCTGGTTGCCAGAGTGCCGCCATTGTTTACTTTGGCATTCAGGTAAAGGTAATACCGGCCTGTTTCAGCTGCCACCACCGTAAAGGGACAACTTAACTTACCCTTACTTAGTGTCATCGTTGGATTCGTATCGCCACCAACAATATATAAACCCTCTGATGCTTTGACGGATAATTCAAGGTCTGCGCCATCATAGCAACTGATCAAACCCGGATCTATTGCATATTGCACGCCAGAAATTTCAGGATTCACTTGTGCGTTTTCCAAACCCACTGCAGCACCCGGCTTGCGATGGTGCAGCAGCGGCTGCTTGACATAATCCGTGGGAATGCGCACTTGCTGTTGATAACCATCACAGGAAACAAGCACAACAAGTAAACCAAGAAAAAATACTTTTTGTAGTTTCATTATGATCATCCTTATATCACCGACACATTAAAACAGACATCACCCGCCGTCGTAGAAGGGGTAATGGAGTTACCATAGTGGTACACCTCGATAACGTACACGTCGGTTCCAGCAACACTTAAATTAACGGTGGAGAGTGTTTCTGTATTATCAGTGCTACTAATACCGGTCGCTATACGAGCACCATTGCGATAAACAATGACATCGGGATCGGAGGATGTTAGGCCGGATGCACGCGTAGCGGTAATGGTATGAAGCCCGCTTGATGCCACCCTCAAACGCAAGAATTGACGATTACCCAAGTTATTTACCGTGCCCTCATTATCAAGACTACACACCTGCATGGCAAGATTATCATCATCCAGTTGCTTATAAATAGGCAGGTTAAAGGCGTTGCCCACATTATTATCTTCCTGTTCAGTGGAATCAAAAAAGTCAGCAACATCTTCAATATCTTGCGCGATCAGAATCGTATCTATTGCGGCCGCAGAACCGGCATTATCGGTTTTAATCTGTTCCACCAGAGAGAAGATGCTGGTTAATGATGCCTGACCGGTATAATCTGTATCCGTCAAGGCATTGTAAATAGGAGCAAATCCTAGATTAACTCCGTCACTGGCATCAGCCGCACTGTCAAAAATATCATAGATAATGGTTTGCACTGATCCTTCATTAAACCAGCCAATATTAGTGACTGCATTGGTTTCTACATTCACCTTAAAATCCGTATTCTGCTGGCTACCAAAAGAATCCCGATAAACCGTATCACTGGTAACAATACCTGAAAAGGCATTACTAAAACCTTCTGATAATGCTACACGCATATCCAATCAATCTGTGACACTGTGTGAACCACCAATACTATCAGCACGAGAAAGGTTGTCTTCCATATAGTGACCCCACTCATGAATCACAATATGCTCATCGTATTCATCAGTGTCGCTATTTTCCTTACCAACAAGATATATCTGATCAGTAGTATAAAAACTCCCGCCGATTTCTCCAAGGCTAATGGTGCCACTGGCGGTACTATTATTCACGCTCCAGAAAATATCGGCATCATCCATCACCACTGCGGCATCAACACCAACGACTGTTTGTAAAGCGTCGTATACTGAATCCAGAATAGCTAACGGCCCAGCGGCACGCGTGCTAGTATAAGAAGTCCCTCCCCATCCAGACGTTGCCGTTAGATTACGTGTAGAATTGCTACTACCCGAGTCCACAGAAGAACCGTCCAATACGTAAAGTCCATTGCTATTCGTATTATCACGCACTTCAAAATCCCACGTCGGTGGGCCTGTATTTGCCGTACGCGCTTTAACCCGGATTTTTACGTCCGTATTTGGAGATACCGCGAGACTATAGGTTCCTGTGGTACTAGTCACCCCTGAAGCTATCACGCAATCGGCGGCACCTAAAGCCTGAATATCTGCACCACGAACGGGAAGAGTCTGAATATTGCTATAATCCAGACCAGCACTTAAGGTAGAAGAAAAAGGAACTCGTTCATAGTTAATGGTGCCCGAAATAGTCACCGTACCACCACTGGGTGCGCAGGCAGCACCGTCAGAACTGATTGATGAAGGGGAATTCACATTAAAGGTGGATGGTGTCGTTGTTGTGGTAGAAATTGATGATGTCGTTGTGGTAGAACCAGAATCACCACCCCCGCCGCCACATCCAACTAGCAAACATCCTATAACACAGGGATACACATAACGACTTTTTACATTCATAATAAGCGTCCGGCTGCTTAATAAATCAGAAATACACTAACAGTTATAGGGAACTTTATAAATAGCCATGCTAAAAAAAGTTATTGGGTATAGTACAGGTATCGTCATCGCTCTATTGGTAGGACATTTATCTGGAATACAACAACATTCGACTATCAGTGAACAACTCTCTGAAGAAGAACAGGAGGTGGTCGAAAGACCTTCTCCAAAACCTATTCAGATAAAACCTCAAGGCACAACAGCACCCGTAAAAAAATCATCATTATCGGAAAGCTTTATAGCCATGCTGCAGCAAGAGCAATATCAGAAAGCGGTTGCCTTATACTATGATACTCAGTATAACGATGAAAAACTGGCTCTAAAATTAAGACAGATTTTTATTAATTATATAAAAAATCTGGCAAATAGCAGCACACACAAAAACTTAACCCCACAAGCACTTGATGCCTATCTTGCTTATTTTTATGACGATGTAGAAGCATTACTCCTTTTGGCTCAATATTATATTGATAATCAACAGCTGTATGATGCACTGAATTCTCTAGAAGCTGCTATGAGCTATGCATACGATGATAAAAATCGTGAACTTGCGACAAAATTATATCGAGAAGTAGACAACAAAATAAACCATCCTCAGCCAGAAACATCAGAGACAATAGATCACAATGGTATACCACTAGATAAACATAACGGACAGTTTATTATTTCAATTGAATTGACACATACGCCCGTATCGTTATTAATTGATACCGGAGCTTCCGTGACTACACTGAGTAAAGACACTTATGATTCGATAGCGAGAAAAATAAATAGTACTTACATTAAGCAAGCCGAATTTCTAACTGCAAATGGGAAAACGACTGGCGAGCTATATCGAATAAACACATAAAAATATAGGAAAACATCAATTACAAAATATCGTTATTGCCGTACTGGACTTTCCAACATCATCAACTCACGAAGGATTATTGGGGATGAATGTATTAAGCCAGTTTAATTTTCAAATAGACCAGCAAAAGTCAATCTTGCATCTGCACAGCAATTAAAACATGGCTAAGAGCTATAAGGAGAAGGGAATACAAATTCAAACACGCTTCCCTCGTCGGTGACACTACGCACATCAAAAGTAACACCTATTTTTTCGAACAGGGTGAGTAATTCATCCCCACACAACAAATCCCCACCATAAGATAATGGTTTATTTTCGCGAGGATTACACGAACACAACAACATCGCCAACAACTGTTTTTTATTGGTACGACTGGCATCCTCAGCATAAATACTATCATCAACAGAAGCTCTGACTTGGCCCAAATCAATACCAGCGCCATCGTTGCGAATTGTCAAATAGAAACCACCATTACTTTTTTTAACTAAACGGACATCCAACAAACCTGCCCGGTTCTTTTTGAGAAAATGCCTTTTTTCAGGAATCTCTATACCTAGAGCAATAGAATGGTAAAATATTTGCAACAAAATAGAGTTTAACAGCCTTAAAACTTTTTTATCCAAAACGTAATCATTCAAGCCCGACGTAATTACCTCCACCTCTTTACGATAAAGTGCAGCCACTTAAGCTGCAAACTCGTTAAGGTGCAACCAGCTTGTCAAACCTCCAAGATACTTTTCACTCTTATCATCCTCTTCAAACTGCTGCCGATGAAGAACCTGACTAGAAAGATCATAAATAGACCGGGTATAGGATACCAGTTTATCAAGGAATGTTATCACTTCGGTATAAGCAGAATCAGAAACAACTTCACTTTCTTGCATTTTTTTCAGTGAAAATAAAAACTCATCAATCAGTTCAACAATATTACTTAAGGATAATACTTTTGCTTCACGTCGAAATTCATTAAGGATACTCTCTATATCTTTAATTGAAACCGAACGCTGGCCTTTATACTTTTTAAGTTCATCGCGTATACGATCGAAACAATAAAATCCACGCTGAAAAAACATGGGCAACATATCGGCATTACTATTCATCAAGGTTGATATTAGTCGAATATGTTTAAATTGTTTATTACGCTCTTCGTATAATACTTTTTCTTGCAAAACCTCGGATGAAATATCGCAGACTCTCACGAGAACCTGATCAACCTTATTTTCATTTTCTATACGGGCATAAGAAAATCGTAAATATTTTTCTCTATTTTCAATATCTCCATCATCAACATAGGCTAACACTTCCTGAAGAGGATTCAACACATTGAGAACATTGGCTTTTTTACTCTTGTCAAAAAGAGCAAAAAGAAAATTTTCAACTCCTTTATAGTTAATATTCGGACAAACATCCTTTAACAAGGATAATATTGGCTTTCCTCGAAAATCACTTTGATTAAAAATTAATTCCATTTCCTGCGAATATTCATTACTGATGGTCAAATCAGCATTTAACAAAAAAATACCTTCCGAAATCGTATTCAGCATGACATCCATTTCTGCTTTTGCTGAATTTAATTGATCATCGCCTCTTTTCAAGTCTCTTAGTGCAAAGAAAATAATAAAGAAAAAGTTGATGACCGCTAAAAATATAACAAAACCTTGAGCCAGCCTTATTTTTTGTGTCTTTTCATAGGCAACACGCTCCACAGACTCAGTTAGATCATTCATGACTTCCAAAAGGGCTAGATTGTTTCGTGTCGTATAATCAACAACATCTTTCACTATTGATTCTCGAAAAAATATGGTTACAAATCCTTCATCAATATATTCACGCCCCTTGAATTCGTTGAATAAGTCAGCGGTATAATTCCTGTATATAGCCCACATTGGCTTAGCCGTTTCTATAGCTTGACGTCCTGCAACATCAAGAACCGCATCAAAACTAACAATACGATCATCAATCACTGCGTCACCGCCGAGATCAAAAGCACGCAGAGTAACATCTAATAAACCCATACTACTATCTATGTCAAGAATTATTTATAATCACGGGTTTTATGGTATGCACGCTCAAACTCCAAAAGGTTTTTGGTGATACTCTGACTTAACGTTCGCTGTTGGCCTGCACGGTTAATTTTGGCAGCATCTTCTGAAATTTGAAAAGAAATATAAAAATTAAAAATTAATACGGATATATCCAACAAGATAAAAATCACTACCGAAACGATAATACTTTTATATTTTTTAAATGCGCTCATCACTTGACGACGCCTATAGATTTATCCAGACAACGAGATTGGCCCCAATTATCAAATATAAAATCAAGCTCAACCTCTTTCCATTTTGAATGGCCAAACTCTTTTAAATAAGAAATATTATTACGAACAACTCTGACTAAATCATTAATATTTTGACAATGGTTATCATGAAATCCGGCCGTCATTAATACCGCCTTTACAGCAACAGTTTTTACTGGCCCCTGTTGCCAAGAATATACGCCATCAGGAATTTTCGAATCAATATAATAATCTGTAATGCTATTTTCATTCAAAGGAACAAGATGAAAATTTTCTCCATCCACGTTTTTCAATAGTTGAACCGGATAACCCGACACATAAAACAACGCATCAATTATTCCGTCATTTAGCATTTTCAAAGCATCGTTATCTTTCAGTAGATATTTTTTTCTAGGCCAAACATTCGTTATCTCTAGCAACAACTCGCTGGTCAGGTTTGTCCCACTACCCTTGTCTCCAACCGCAATCACACGATGATCCAAATCGGCAATAGACTTAATCTCTTTTTTAGCGCGCAGATGCACTTCTTCATTATAAAGAGGAAACATCATGGCAATTTGTTGCGCAACACGCTCCAACTTACGATTTTGTGATTCTTGCAGATAGCCCAGAACATCAGACTGCACGAGACCTAATTGAATTTCTTCCCGCTCAAAAACAGCGGCAATATTTTCTAATGATCCTGTCGATTCACAGATGTCAAGGTTGACGCCTTCTTTTGCTGCGAGCGCAGCAATATCATTACCAATACGAATATAAGTACCAGTGCTGGCACCCGTAATAAGACCAATACGTCCCCCATCGGCGTGTACACCCGATATCACTAAACATATACAGAAAAGTGTCAGTAGATTGAAGGGGAGGATTTTCACGATAAGTTTTTTCTGGAATAATTATAAAACGGTTAATTACACAACTCAGAAAAAAATAACGCAAGTCCAGATTAGAGACGCAGCGCACATATTTTGCATAAAAAAGGCCTCCACAGAGGCCTTTTTAGCATTGTAAACAATAAGGTAAATTTTACCCAATAATTTTAGCAATAACGCTTATACCAACGCACACAAATGTAGCACTTAACAATTTTTATAACATACCATTTCTGGCCATAATGTCTTCGGCAACGTTATTGGGTGCTTCAGAGTATTTTTCACATTCCATCGTGAAGGTGGCACGCCCCTGAGTTGCTGAACGTAAATCGGTGGCATAACCAAACATTTCCGATAGCGGGACTTGTGCGTTGACGACTGTACCAGAGACATTGTCTTCCATACCCAAAATAATGCCGCGACGGCGATTCAAATCACCCACCACATCGCCCATATTTTCTTCAGGCGTAACAACCTCGACCTTCATAATGGGCTCCAATAATTTGGCCCCACCCGATTCAGCTAGCTTCCTGGTCGCCATGGATGCAGCAATTTTAAATGCCATTTCGTTGGAGTCAACATCATGGAAAGAGCCATCGTATAACGTCGCTTTCAGGCCTAATAATGGATAGCCTGCCAAGACACCATTTCGCATTTGTTCGGAAATGCCTTTTTCAACGGCGGGAATGTATTCTTTGGGAACTGCACCACCGACAATTTCGTTGACGAATTCGAGGCCTTCGGCATTACTGTCTTCAGCAGGCTCAAACTTAACGTGAACATGCCCGTATTGACCACGACCACCTGACTGACGCACAAACTTGCCTTCAATGTCACAGATGTTGGTAATACATTCACGGTAGGCCACCTGAGGCTTACCGATATTGGCTTCAACACTGAACTCGCGTCGCATACGGTCAACGATAATATCTAGATGTAATTCACCCATACCGGAAATAATAGTCTGACCGGTCTCTTCATCGGTTTTAACACGGAACGAAGGGTCTTCTTGAGCTAACTTACCCAAAGCAACCGACATTTTTTCCTGATCAGCTTTGGTTTTTGGCTCTACCGCCACAGAGATTACTGGCTCAGGAAAATCCATACGCTCCAATACAATTTTGTTACCCTCAACACAAAGCGTATCCCCTGTAGTGACATATTTAAGGCCAATAGCCGCCGCAATATCCCCCGCCAAGACTGCTTTAATTTCTTCACGGGAGTTGGAGTGCATTTGCACCATACGACCAACGCGTTCTTTTTTACCCTTAACCGAGTTATAAATTGCGGTGCCACTTTCCAACTTACCGGAATATACACGGAAAAAAGTTAAAGTACCGACAAAAGGATCAGTGGCGATTTTAAAAGCCAATGCTGAAAACGGAGCCTTATCATCTGCTTCTCTGGTGGCAATAGTCTCACCATCATCAAGTGTCCCCTCGATGGCTTTTACCTCTTCAGGTGATGGTAAATATTCCACCACGGCATCCAGCATGGCCTGTACGCCCTTATTCTTAAACGCGGAACCACCAATCACAGGAATAATTTCGTTCGCCAATGTGCGCACACGAATACCCTGTTTAATTTCCTCTTCAGAAAGCTCACCCTCTTCAAGGTATGTATCCATCAACTCTTCGTTGGCTTCGGCAGCCGCTTCAACTAACTGCTCACGCATTTCTTCACATTGCGCTTGTAGATCTGCGGGAATCTCTGCGTAATCAAAGGTCATACCCTGATCGGCTTCATTCCAGAGAATGGCTTTCATTTTAATAAGGTCAACGACACCCTTGAATTCATCTTCCGCACCAATCGTCATTTGCAAAGGTACCGGGTTAGCATTCAGGCGAGCTTTGAGCTGCTCAATAACCATCGTAAAATCAGCGCCCGCACGATCCATTTTATTCACAAACACCATACGCGGCACTTCGTATTTATTGGCTTGGCGCCAGACGGTTTCCGTTTGCGGCTGTACACCAGAAGAACCACACAGCACCACGACAGCACCATCCAGTACACGCAAGGAACGCTCTACCTCAATGGTAAAATCCACGTGTCCAGGAGTATCGATCATATTGATACGATGTTGATCAAACTGTTGTTGCATACCGGCCCAGAAACACGTCGTCGCTGCCGAGGTGATGGTAATACCACGCTCTTGTTCTTGCTCCATCCAGTCCATCGTTGCTGCACCATCGTGCACCTCACCAATTTTGTGAGAAAGACCAGTATAAAACAAAACACGTTCTGTGGTGGTGGTTTTACCCGCATCCACATGTGCGCAGATGCCGATATTACGGTAACGGGCAATAGGGGTTTGTCGTGCCACTTTTTACTCCAATTTATAAATTCAATTGCTAACTAAAGCTGTACGAAGCTTTACCGAAAAGTGCCTTTCAAGACACGCATAAATACTTCCCTGTAGCTCGTTTCCGGCATCCCTGCCTCCAACGGTCTTGAATGGCACATTTTCGGTAACTGACACGCTGTGCCTATAATTAATGTATAAGTTAGTGCGATGTATCAGGGTGTTTACGTATAGATTCATGAGACCGTCAGCAGCAGGGATGCTGCTGCCGAGCTTACATGGACGTATTCGCAGCGTGTCGAGTGAAGCTATACGTAAACGCTCATCAACAACGATCAGCTTTTCTAAAATGTTGCATACAAAAAAGGCAGCTATTATAGCTGCCTTTTCTACATAACTAATAGCGCAATAACGCATATTAGGAATGCTTCGGTTAGAAGCGGTAGTGAGAGAACGCTTTGTTCGCTTCCGCCATACGGTGAACGTCTTCACGCTTCTTCACTGCGCCACCCTTACCTTGTGATGCATCCATCATTTCACCTGCCAAACGCGCTGGCATGGACTTTTCACTACGGTTACGGGCATATTCTACTAACCAGCGCATTGCCAGTGCTTCACGACGTGCTGGACGTACCTCAAAAGGTACTTGATAGGTTGCACCACCCACACGGCGAGATTTTACTTCCACCAATGGGGCAATGTTTTCCAGTGCTTCGTTAAACAGTTCCAATGCATCTTTATCTGCTTTATTAGCAACCAAATCCAGAGCGCCATAAACAATACGCTCTGCAACGGCTTTTTTACCGCTAATCATTAGAATATTCATAAATTTCGCTAAGGTGACATTCCCGTACTTAGGATCAGGAAGAATCTCACGCTTGGCGACGACTCGTCTTCTTGGCATTGTAATTCGCCTCTTTTTGGCCTCGGCCGTTGTTCAGGTTAAACCCAAGACTATGTGCTTACTATAAACAAAGCGCCACGCTTGGCCTTACTCTTGGTTAAAAATGTGTCTAAAAAACGCTAAACACCTAAGTGATAAATTACTTAGGACGTTTAGTACCGTACTTGGAACGACCCTGTTTACGATCCGCAACACCGGATGTATCCAGACTACCGCGAACCGTGTGATAACGAACACCGGGCAAGTCTTTTACACGACCGCCGCGGATCAATACCACGCTATGCTCTTGCAGGTTGTGACCCTCACCACCGATGTACGAAGTCACCTCAAAGCCATTAGTCAGGCGTACACGACACACTTTACGCAATGCCGAGTTTGGTTTCTTCGGAGTCGTGGTATAAACACGGGTGCAAACACCGCGTTTTTGAGGGTTACCTTGCAATGCAGGTACGTCACTCTTTTGTACTTTACGCTTTCTAGGCTTACGAACCAATTGGTTGATCGTTGCCATGAAATATAACTCCAACGTTAAAAATTAATAAAAACCCATAGCAGGGCAATCCCCAAAAATCAGGGGTGGCAAATTGTACGGATTTCACAAGAAAGAGTCAATAAAACAATCCAAAAACAGTGTAAATAAGAATTTATACTTAATGGAAAGAACATATGCCATTTACAAGTGTCAACATATGTAGATACTCTTAAGTTATTACTATTAATACCAAGGAAAAACCATAAATATAAAAAGTACCTGACCTTACCTAATATACTCTGTGCCTTTATTGCCTTTGTCTTTCTTCAATCCTTACCCTTTAAGTTTTCCAATCATGTAAATACACAACACATTTTTGGCACTCTGGATGAGTGGTCTGGTTTTGACTGGTTTGGCGCTTATGGAGGCTATCTGGTAGGCACATCCGAGCTGATTGCTGTTATCCTGTTATTTACTGCATGAAGAGGTTTTGGCTCCATTATGGCTGCTGGTATTATGACTGGCGCTATCTACTTTCATCTATTTACACCGCTAGGGATTGTTATGCCTAATATTGACCCAGCCACAGGTGCACAAATAGGCGATGATGGCGGCGCTCTTTTCGTGATGGCGTGTATCACTTGGGTCTGCGCTATTATTGTTTCCGTACTTGAATATCGCAATCCTTAAAGCGCGTTAAGCAAATTCCTAACAAAACCCGCTTAAGTCATATCTTTTCTTGGGCATTAAAGTATAAAAGTCTATAATGCAGCATGTATTTTGGACTTTTATAACTTTTATGCCATTTATGATAAAACTATTTGTTAAGACCAGCCTGTTTTTCCTGTTAGTACTTTCCCCACAGACTTACTCCGAGAAAGACCACGATATCGAATCCCTTTGCAATGAAATCGGTAATAAACTGGGTAGTGTTAGTATCCAGGATTGTTTGCAGCAAAACCTGCTTGATAGCGGTCATAATTCTACGCAAGGGCGGCCTTTAGCGTACAAGGAATATCCACCATTACCTTCACGCGAACCATTAGGCAGGGTTTTACTGATGGGAGGTATGCACGGTGACGAATATTCTACCTATTCCATTATATTTAAATGGATGAACACATTGAACAAGCATCATTCCGGTTTATTTCATTGGACTGTAGTGCCTGGCTTAAACCCTGATGGATTATTGCGAAGTAAATCACAACGACAAAATGCCAACGGTGTCGATATTAATCGTAATTTCCCATCAAAAGACTGGGATGAGCTAGCTCTCAAGTATTGGAAAAATCGTACCAATGAAAATCCACGTCGTTATCCTGGCCCCTATGCCAAAAGTGAGTCGGAGACACAATGGTTTGTCGAAACCATCGAAAATTTCAAGCCCGACGTCATTATTGCGGTTCATGCGCCCTATGGTTTAGTTGACTTTGACGGTGAAGTGCCCGCACCCAAGCAACTGGGTCGCCTGAAATTACGTTTACTGGGAACCTATCCAGGATCATTGGGACGCTATGCAGCAAAGGATTCAAACATTCCTGTGATTACCGTAGAACTGGCATCCGCTGGCAGCATGCCTTCACGGCAGGAGATCAGTCGTATCTGGGTAGATCTTGTACGCTGGTTGCGTAAGGAAGTGCCAAACGCGAAAAAGCTGCAAAGGACACTGTGAAGAATTTAAGCAAGGTAGCGGTTAACCACCACCTTCATAAATAATACGCCAAACATTATCCGGCTCCAATTTCCATATTTGGCGTTTCCAACCTTTTGACTGGAAATTACTACTACTATAGGTTTGGTAGTATTCAACCCACATCATATTCTCTTCAGCAGGATAGGCATAGATGCCAACATCGGATATATTGATATCAATAAATTTTTTATGTTTGTTTATGCGCTTTTTATACGCATCCCACTGTTCTTTATTTTTATCTTCGCTGGAAAAATCTTGGGAGTAAAACGCAAGATAGGGCTCATCCCTCAATGTTTCCCAAGTCACTTGCCATTCATCTAAACGCTGATGCAGTTGCTTACGAAGTTTTGTGACTTGTTTAACAGGCACCATAATGACCTTGGGGGTCATGACGATATAGGTATAACCAATATCAATATATTTTTTAATTTTATCAATATCATTATTCGATAAAACAATACAACCATCACTGTCTAACAATGGACGCGTTTTGTCAGTAGTGCCAATAGGTTCTGCATGCAACCAAATACCATGACCAGTACGCTTATGACGACGATCCCAAGCATTGGGGTAGTTAACCGGATAAGCGGCATTACCATAAAAATCATCTAGTTGTTGAGGCGACAAATAACTGGTCACACGATAGACCCCTACTGGCGTCTTACTATCACCTTCAAGTGTCTTACCAAAACCGTGTTTTCCAATAGAACTTTCCATCGTTTCAACCAGTAAAAACTGGCCCTCATCAATGCGTTCATACACATATAGCTTGCCTGTGGTCAGCTCGGAAATAATGCTGTAACGATACCGAGTAGCTACATCAATTAAAGATTTAGGCTGTAATTTATGATCGGGAAGAAGTTTAAAATCGAACGGGTCGGAATAGGCGACTCCGGTATATAACAAGGATGCTATGAATAATAGTAACTGTATAATACGAATCAAAACAGATATCACCTTAATTCCTAGATACTGAACATAATGACCTGAATATAATAAACAAAAACCCTCCCATAAGGGAGGTTTTTTTACGATCTACACTATTTAGCTTGTACTTGATTGCAAGGCTTCTGTTAGTGCTGCTTCGATCTCTTCAGCGCTAACACCTTCACTTGAATCAATTTCAGCCTGACGTTTACGCTTACGATCCTCATGATAAGCCAAACCAGTACCGGCAGGGATCAAACGACCCACAACCACGTTCTCTTTCAAGCCACGCAGGTCATCTTTTTTACCTGTTACGGCTGCTTCTGTCAGAACACGTGTTGTTTCTTGGAAGGATGCCGCAGAGATAAAGGATTCTGTCGCCAATGACGCCTTGGTAATACCCAGGAGCTGACGTTCAAAACGTGCGGGCATTTTATCCTCTGTACGTAGCTTCTCGTTTTGCTCAAGAATTTCATTAAACTCAACTTGTTCGCCTTTCACAAAGGTTGATTCACCCATGTGCGTCACTTCAACTTTACGCAACATTTGACGAACAATGGTTTCAATATGCTTATCATTAATTTTTACGCCTTGTATACGATAAACATCCTGAATTTCGTTAGTAATGTAATTCGCTAACGCTTCAACACCTTGTAAACGAAGAATATCGTGTGGGTTACTTGGGCCATCAGAAACCACCTCACCTTTTTCAACCTGTTCACCTTCGAACACAGTTAATTGACGGTGTTTTGGAATCAGTACTTCATAGTGGTCGGAACCATCCTCTAATGGCTTGCCATCAGTAGGCGTAATCATCAAGCGAACTTTACCTTTGGTCTCTTTACCAAAACTGACCGTGCCGGAAATTTCAGCCAGAATAGAGGGCTCTTTTGGTTTCCGCGCTTCAAACAAGTCAGCAACACGCGGCAGACCACCCGTAATATCACGGGTCTTCGAACCTTCCTGAGGAATACGTGCAATAATATCACCGACACCAATATCATCACCGTCGTTCAAACTCAAAATCGCTTTTGCGGGCAACATGTAATGCGCAGGCACATTGGTATTGGCCAATGTCAGCTCTTTACCTTTAGCATCAACCAAGGTAATGGCTGGCTTCAAGTCTTTACCTGACGCAGGGCGTTCTGCTGGATCCATAATTTCAATAGAGGTAAGCCCGGTCAACTCATCCGTTTGACGACGAATAGACAAGCCATCTTCCATACCAGAGAAGGCAACCTTACCTGCCACTTCAGTGATAATCGGGTGAGTATGCGGGTCCCATTTTGCAATTGTGGCGCCACCTTCAACTGCATCACCATCATGCACAGAAATGACGGCACCGTATGGAATCTTGTAACGCTCACGCTCACGACCACTACCATCAGCAACCGCTAATTCGCCGGAACGAGAAACGGCAACCAGTTCCTTATTGACGTTTTCAACCGTCTTCACATTGTGTAAGCGTACGGTACCTTCTTGTTTTACCTGCACACTATCAACAGCAGACGCACGACTTGCCGCACCACCAATATGGAAAGTCCGCATGGTTAACTGCGTACCCGGTTCACCAATAGATTGTGCAGCAATAACACCCACTGCTTCACCCACATTAACAAGGTGACCTCGAGCCAAATCACGGCCATAACATTTAGAACAAATACCATACCGGGTGGTACAAGTAATGGCTGAGCACACGACAATCTCATCAATGCCTTGTTCTTCGATAAATTCAACCAGACCTTCATCAATCATGGTGCCTGCTGCAAGCAATACCTCACCGGAAGCGTCCACAACATCTTTAGCCACTACACGACCAAGAACACGTTCACCCAATGGATCGATAATATCACCACCTTCGATCACCGGGGTCATAACTAAACCTTCTTCGGTACCACAATCATTTTCAGTAACGACCAAGTCTTGTGCCACATCCACCAAACGACGCGTCAGATAACCCGAGTTTGCGGTTTTCAATGCGGTATCTGCCAAACCTTTACGGGCACCGTGAGTCGAAATAAAGTACTGCAGTACGTTCAAACCTTCACGGAAGTTTGCAGTAATCGGCGTTTCAATAATTGAACCATCCGGACGCGCCATCAAACCACGCATACCCGCCAACTGACGAATCTGTGCAGGTGAACCACGCGCACCAGAGTCGGCATACATATAAACAGAATTATAAGAATCTTGCTGCTCTTCTTCACCATCACGATTAACCACAGACTCTTTGGAGATACCTTCCATCATTGACTTGGCAACCAAGTCATTGGCTCGCGACCAAATATCAATAACCTTATTGTACTTCTCACCTTGTGTGACCAAACCGGAAGCAAACTGGCTTTCAATTTCTTTTACTTCATTATCCGCGCAAGCAATTATGTCTGCTTTGCTTTCTGGAATTTCAAAGTCGTTAACACCAATAGACGAACCGGAACGAGTTGAGAACTTATAACCCATATACATCAGTTGGTCGGCAAAAATAACCGTCGCCTTCAAACCAACGACGCGGTAACAGAAGTTAATGGTTTTAGAAATTGCCTTTTTAACCATAGGCAAATTAACCATATCAAATGGCACTCCTTCAGGAACAATTTCCCAGAAAAGAATGCGACCAACGGTAGTGTCTACCAACATGGATTTTTCTTGTCTATCACCCGCTTCATTCGTCGTCACTTCATTGATACGAACTTTAATGCGCGCTTGCAGATGAACCTGATCAGCATAATAAGCACGAGACACCTCAGCCACATCGGCAAAGACCATGCCTTCACCTTTGGCATTGATACGGTCACGCGTCATCCAGTACAAACCCAGAACAACGTCTTGCGAAGGTACAATAATCGGCTCACCGGATGCTGGTGATAAAATATTGTTGGTTGACATCATCAAAGCACGGGCTTCCAACTGCGCTTCAATCGTCAGTGGAACGTGAACGGCCATCTGGTCACCATCAAAGTCAGCGTTATACGCCGCACACACTAAGGGGTGCAACTGAATTGCTTTACCTTCAATCAGTACAGGTTCAAACGCCTGAATACCCAAACGGTGAAGTGTCGGTGCACGGTTAAGTAATACTGGGTGCTCACGAATCACTTCATCAAGAATATCCCATACGACGGATTCTTCACGCTCAACCATTTTCTTGGCAGCTTTAATGGTTGTTGCCAAACCACGCAATTCCAACTTGCTAAAGATAAAGGGCTTAAACAATTCCAATGCCATTTTCTTAGGCAAACCACACTGATGTAAACGCAAAGTCGGACCCGTTACAATCACCGAACGACCTGAGTAATCAACACGCTTACCTAGCAGGTTTTGACGGAAACGACCATGCTTTCCTTTAATCATATCCGCTAAAGATTTTAATGGACGCTTGTTAGAGCCTGTGATCGCACGACCACGACGACCGTTATCTAATAGTGCATCGACAGACTCTTGCAACATACGCTTTTCGTTACGCACAATAATGTCGGGCGCATTAAGGTCTAATAGGCGCTTCAAACGATTGTTACGGTTGATCACACGACGATAAAGATCATTCAAATCAGACGTCGCAAAACGACCGCCGTCCAGAGGAACCAACGGACGCAGATCAGGTGGAAGAACCGGCAAGGCTTCCATGACCATCCACTCAGGCTTGTTACCTGAGAAGTGGAAAGCTTCCAACAACTTCAGACGCTTGGATAGCTTCTTAATTTTAGTCTCCGAATTGGTTTCAGGAATTTCTTGGCGCAAGCGATTAATTTCTTCTTCAAGAACGATATCGCTCATCAAATCCTGAATCGCTTCAGCACCCATTTTAGCTTCGAACTCATCAGGAAATTCTTCCATCGCTTCGAAGTATTGCTCATCGGTCAACAACTGGCCTTTTTCCAGTGTCGTCATCCCGGGGTCAGTCACCACATAGGATTCAAAATACAACACACGCTCAATACTGCGCAGTGTCATATCCAGCAATAAACCAATACGGCTTGGCAATGATTTCAAAAACCAGATATGTGCAACCGGACTCGCCAGCTCAATATGGCCCATGCGCTCACGACGAACTTTTGCCAAGGTCACTTCAACACCACATTTTTCACAAATAATACCGCGGTGTTTCATACGCTTGTATTTACCACACAAGCACTCGTAATCTTTTACCGGGCCAAAAATTTTGGCGCAGAATAAACCTTCACGCTCTGGCTTGAAGGTACGATAATTAATCGTCTCTGGTTTCTTTACCTCACCAAACGACCACGAACGAATCATTTCCGGTGAAGCCAAACCGATGCGAATCGCATCGAATTCATCATTTTGTCCCTGGGACTTCAGCAAGTTGAGTAAGTCTTTCAAGGCTCTTCCTCCAATTATAGGGGCTTATGTAACACCAGTTATGGTGAAGCTTTTACTCACCGAAAGATGTCATGCAAGACACGCTGTAAATACATCCCTGTACGCTCGTTTCCGGCATCCATGCCTCCAACGGTCTTTCATGACACCATTTCGGTGACATTTAAAATCAGTTTACTTAAAAATAGTGATTTTTGTTTGCTGCCGAGGAAGCACCGCACGGAGAACCGGAATGTACACGTAGTACCTGAGCCGATTCTATCCTAAAAAAAGGAGTACGGCGCTAACAAAGGCAGCGACCAAAAAGCGCATTTTTAACTATCGTTTTCTAGTTCCATATTAATGCCTAATGAACGAATCTCTTTCACAAGAACATTAAATGACTCGGGCATACCCGGCTCCATACGATGATCACCATCCACAATGTTTTTATACATTTTGGTACGGCCTGTTACGTCATCGGATTTCACTGTCAGCATTTCTTGCAAGGTATAGGCAGCACCGTAAGCTTCCAATGCCCACACTTCCATCTCACCGAAGCGCTGACCACCGAATTGTGCTTTACCGCCTAGAGGCTGCTGAGTCACCAGACTGTATGAACCCGTTGAACGCGCATGCATTTTATCGTCAACCAAGTGGTTCAATTTCAATACATACATATAACCAACGGTCACAGGACGACTAAAGGCATCACCCGTACGGCCATCATATAATGTCATCTGACCACTGTCTGGCAAGTCTGCCAGTTTCAACAAGTCTTTGATTTCGGTCTCTTTGGCGCCATCAAATACACGTGTTGCCATGGGTACACCACCACGCAGATTATTGGCCAACTCCAACACTTCATCATCAGAGAAACTCTTCAGGTCTTCCTTATTCAGTGCATCACCAGTTTTGTTATACACGTCTTCAAGGAAGCCACGCACTTCTTTAACGGCTTTTTGCTGACGAACCATCTGGTCAATCTTTTCACCCAGACCTTTCGCCGCTAAACCAAGATGCATTTCCAGAACCTGACCCACGTTCATCCGCGAAGGAACGCCTAGCGGGTTCAGAACGATATCAATCGGCTCACCATGTTCGTCATAAGGCATATCTTCGACAGGCATAATCACCGAGATAACACCTTTGTTACCATGACGACCCGCCATCTTGTCACCAGGCTGAATACGGCGTTTAACGGCCAGATACGCCTTAACAATTTTAAGTACGCCAGGCGCTAGATCATCACCCGTTTGTAACTTGCGTTTTTTGTCTTCAAAACGCTCGTCCAGAATGGCGCGACGCTCTTTAAGTTGCTCTTCAGCACGATCAAGTTGTTCGTTCAACGCATCATCAGCAACACGCAGTTTAAACAATTGTTCTTTATCCAACTCTTGTAAAACGTCTGCGGTCAGTACAGCGCCTTTCTTAACGCCTTTACCACTGGAGACTTTTTTGCCTTCCAGTGCAGCATATAAACGCTCGCATGTTGCAGCTTCAACAATGCGGTATTCTTCATTCAAATCTTTACGCACTTGTTCCAATTGCATTTCTTCAATGTCTTTAGAACGCGCGTCTTTTTCAAGACCATCACGAGTAAATACCTGTACATCAATAACCGTACCACGGGTACTAGATGGCACACGTGCTGAAGTATCTTTAACGTCAGAAGCTTTTTCACCAAAGATAGCACGCAGCAGTTTTTCTTCTGGCGTTAATTGTGTTTCACCTTTTGGTGTGACTTTACCGACCAGGATATCACCAGGGCCAACCTCAGCACCGATATAGACAATCCCGGATTCATCCAGTTTAGATAAGGCACTTTCACCGACGTTGGGAATATCCGCGGTAATTTCTTCACTACCTAACTTGGTATCACGCGCGATACACGTTAATTCTTGGATGTGGATAGTCGTAAAACGGTCTTCCTGAACCACACGCTCGGACACCAAAATGGAGTCCTCAAAGTTATAGCCATTCCACGGCATAAAGGCGATACGCATGTTTTGACCCAAGGCCAATTCACCTAAATCAACCGAAGGACCATCAGCCAAAATGTCACCGCGAGTGATGGCATCACCCACAGACACAATTGGACGCTGGGTAATACAGGTGTTCTGGTTAGAACGGGTGTATTTGGTCAGGTTATAAATATCAACACCCGCATCGCCCGCTTCAGTTTCAGCATCATTAGCACGTACCACAATACGCGCTGCGTCAACACGTTCGATAATACCACCGCGTTTGGCAACCACACAGACACCAGAGTCAGAGGCAACATGGCGCTCCATACCTGTACCCACTAATGGTTTTTGCGCTTTCAAAGTTGGTACTGCTTGACGTTGCATATTCGAACCCATCAAAGCACGGTTCGCATCATCGTGCTCAAGGAATGGAATCAACGACGCTGCCACCGATACCACCTGACGTGGCGAGACATCCATATACTGAACATCTTCTGGTTTCTTCAGCGTAAATTCGTTCATATGACGCACAGAAACAAGCTCTTCCACAAGCTGTCCTTTGCTGTTTAATTCAGCGGACGCCTGTGCAATCACATATTCAGCTTCATTAATTGCTGATAAGAAATCAATCTCGTCAGTCACTTTACCGTCAATAACACGGCGGTATGGACTCTCAAGGAAACCATAATTATTCGTTCTTGAATAGGTTGCCAGAGAGTTAATCAAACCAATGTTTGGACCTTCAGGTGTTTCGATCGGACATACACGACCATAATGTGTCGGGTGTACGTCACGTACTTCAAAACCGGCACGCTCACGTGTCAAACCACCAGGACCTAATGCAGACACACGACGCTTGTGTGTAATTTCTGAAAGCGGGTTGTTTTGATCCATAAACTGTGACAACTGCGATGAGCCAAAAAACTCTTTCACAGCTGCTGATACTGGTTTGGCATTCACCAAATCCTGCGGCATCAAACCTTCAGACTCGGCAACTGACAATCGCTCTTTAACGGCACGCTCAACACGTACCAAGCCAACACGGAATTGGTTTTCAGCCATTTCACCCACAGAGCGAACACGGCGATTACCCAAGTGGTCAATATCATCGACAACACCGTTACCATTACGAATTTCAATCAGTGTTTTTAATACATCAACAATATCATCTTTCGACAGAATGCCTTCGCCCGTTTCGTCTTCACGTTTAAGACGACGATTAAACTTCATACGACCAACAACAGACAAGTCGTAACGTTCTGTACTGAAGAACAAATTCTGGAACAAGCCTTCTGAAGATTCTTTCGTCGGCGGTTCACCGGGGCGCATCATACGATAGATTTCAACCAGCGCTTCCAGCTCGGTGCGTGTAGGATCAATACGCAAGGTATCAGACACAAACGGACCACAATCCAGCTCGTTAGTATATAAAGTCTCAATTGTTGCGATACCGGTTTCAATCAATTTATCAAGTACTTCTGTTGTAATTTCAGTATTACATTCAAACAGTACTTCACCCGTATTGGTATCAATGACATCTTTTGCCAAAGAACGACCCAACATATAGTCTTCGGGCACCTGTAATTGCGTCACTTTGGCTTTTTCAAGGTCACGAATATGGCGAGCCGTGATACGACGGCCTTCTTCGATTAATACATTGCCTTTCTTATCTTTGATATCAAACGTAGCGATGTCACCACGTAGGCGTGAAGGCACTAGCTCTAACAAGAACTCACGATCTTTGGTCATTTCAAAACTGCTGGTGGAGAAGAACATATCCAGCATTTCTTCGGAAGTATAACCCAAAGCACGCAACAGAATAGTCGCTGGCAATTTACGACGACGGTCGATACGCACATAAACCAAATCTTTCGGATCAAATTCAAAATCCAACCATGAACCACGGTAAGGAATCACACGTGCCGAATATAATAATTTACCCGACGAATGTGTTTTACCTTTATCGTGGTCAAAAAACACACCGGGAGAACGGTGTAATTGAGACACAATCACACGCTCGGTACCGTTAATCACAAAGGTACCATTATCAGTCATCAGGGGAATTTCACCCATATAGACTTCTTGCTCTTTAATATCTTTAATGGTTTTATTCGTTGAATCTTTATCATAAATAATCAAACGAACTTTAACTCGCAGTGGCGCCGCATAAGTGGCTCCACGCAAAATACATTCATTAACATCAAATGCTACATTACCAAGACTGTAGCTAACATATTCCAGCGCGGCACTTCCTGAGTAACTAACAATCGGAAAAACCGATTTAAATGCTGCGTGTAAACCCACATCTAAACGCTCTTCAGGAGTGTTATCAGCTTGTGTAAATTTACGATATGAATCTAATTGAATTGCCAGAAGATAGGGAACATCCATTACATGTGGCAATTTGCCGAAGTCCTTGCGGATACGTTTTTTCTCAGTATATGAGTAAGCCATCTGTATGCCTCAGCCTTGTATAAAAGGATTCACCTTTTGTGTTTAGAAGTTTTTGCACATCGGTGCAAAAACCTCATTTAATTTGTTAAATTCCGTTATTTTTAACGGAAAAAGGCCGACGAGAATTCTCGCCAGCCTTAGCCCTTTAGAAGGGAATGTGCACTAGAATTATTTCAACTCTGCTGATGCACCAGCTTCTTCAAGCTGCTTCTTCGCTTCTTCTGCGTCTTCTTTAGAAACGCCTTCTTTAACAGTCGCTGGTGCGCTTTCTACCATTTCTTTCGCTTCTTTCAAGCCAAGACCAGTGATAGCACGTACCGCCTTAATAGCATTTACTTTCTTGTCGCCAGCAGCAGTCAGAACAACGTCGAACTCAGTTTGTTCAGCAGCAGCTTCGCCAGCATCACCGCCAGCAGCAGGGCCAGCAGCAGGGCCAGCAGCAACAGCAGCCGCAGCAGAAACACCAAACTTTTCTTCCATTGCTTCAACTAGTTCAACAACTTCCATTACTGACATATCAGCAATTGCGTTCAAAATATCGTCTTTTAATAGAGCCATGATATGGATCTCCCGATAAAAAAATTAAATAAATAAAAGTGACATATTTATCATCTACGATAATTATGCCGCTTCCTGTTTTTGGTCGCGAACGGCTGCAACAGCACGCGTTACTTTTGTTGGTACTTCGTTGAACGTACGTACCAGTTTGGTTACCGGAGCAATCATTACGCTTGCCAACATACCCAGCGCTTGGTCGCGCGTTGGTAGTTTAGCCAGAGCGTCAATTTGCCCAGCATCCAGTAACTTGCCACCTACTGACAGGGCTTTCACTTCAAAGTTTTCGTTTTCTTTCGCGAAGTCTTTGAAAATACGAGCCGCTGCACCAGGATCTTCCATAGAAAATCCAAACAGTGAAGGACCCACCAGCGCTTCATTGACACAATCAAATTCTGTTTCACCAAACGCACGCTTCGCAAGGGTATTGCGAATCACACGCAGCTCTACATTATTTTCACGCGCCAGTTTGCGCAAGCCTGTCATGTCACTCACATTAACGCCACGGGCGTCTGCGATGACTAGGGACAATGCATTGCTAGCAGTCTCGTTAACTTCAGCGACAATTTGCTTTTTGTCTTCTAGAGCTAATGCCACGAGTTATCTCCTGCATTAAATCAACTTCTAAAACAACTAGAAGCTAACGTTTACATTACCTATTGCTACACATCAAAAAAGATGTAAGACAATAAGCGTTTATTCGGTGATCTATCCGGTTAGGGCTCACACCGTCTGCGTAGGATGGTTAAAATTTCTAACGCATTAAGCCTGAAAAGGTTCGCATCGCTCGATTAAAACAAAACACCTTATCAATAACTCCTACGGTCTTTGACAGTCTATATTTATAAAACCGTTATAAACACAGACCCCAAAGTTCATTACGCGAGTGAATTAAACTTCCAAACTCGCTAAATCAACCACAATACCAGGACCCATGGTGCTGCTCAGTGATACCTTCTTCAGATAAACACCTTTTGCAGAGGCTGGCTTTGCTTTTTTCAAATCTGCCAACAAAGCTTCCAGATTTTCTTTAATCGCACTAGCGTCAAATGTGACACGGCCAATACCACCGTGAATAATGCCGCCTTTATCAGCACGATAACGTACCTGACCTGCTTTTGCATTTTTAATAGCGCCGGCAACATCTGGAGTCACCGTACCTGTTTTAGGGTTTGGCATTAAACCACGAGGACCAAGAATCGTACCCAGCTGGCCGACAACACGCATAGCTGCTGGATCAGCAATAACAACATCAAAATCCATATTGCCTTTCTTCACTTCTTCAGCCAGATCTTCCATACCGACCAAATCTGCACCTGCTTCTTTAGCTGCGTCAGCATTGGCGCCCTGGGTGAAAACCGCAACTCGTACAGTTTTACCGGTACCGTGTGGTAAAGAAGTCGCACCACGTACAGCTTGATCTGATTTACGAGGATCAATACCCAGATTAATTGCGGCATCAACGGTTTCTTCGAACTTAACGGTAGACAGCTCCTTAATCAGTGCTACCGCTTCATCAACGGAGTACTGCTTGTTAGGATCGACTTTTTCACGAGCAAGCTTTTGACGTTTATTTAACTTAGCCATGATTACAGACCCTCCACTTCAAGACCAGCACTAACCGCACTACCTGCAATAGTACGTACCGCAGCGTCCATATCAGACGCTGTCAAATCTGGTTCTTTAATTTTGGCAATTTCTTCTAATTGCTCGCGCGTCACCTTACCTACTTTTTCAGTGTTAGGGCGACCACTGCCTTTTTTGATACCAGATGCTTTACGCAACAAGAAGGCCGCAGGTGGCGTTTTCATTTCAAAAGTGAAACTACGATCACTGTAAACACTAATGATTACAGGAACTGGCGCACCATTTTCGATATTTTGAGTCTGCGCATTAAATGCTTTACAGAACTCCATGATGTTCACACCATGTTGACCCAGAGCGGGACCAACCGGAGGACTTGGATTGGCCTGACCTGCAGGCACTTGAAGCTTAATATAAGATTCAACTTTCTTTGCCATTATAACATCTCCTAAATAATGGGTAATAACGCCTCAAAACAAGCAGGATGTTTGTTTATCGCAGGCTCCCCTGTTTGTAAAATTTGTAATCAAAGGGTCAGAGTAACTTGATCCGCCCCTCGCAAAATTAACTACTGAAAAACTTCAGGGTCAAGTATTCTGACCCCGTGAATTACTTGATATAAATTTTAGTTAAGTCTTTTCTACTTGACCAAATTCAAGTTCTACCGGAGTAGAACGTCCGAAGATCAACACTGCAACTTGCAGGCGACTCTTATCATAATTCACTTCTTCAACAACCCCATTAAAGTCGTTGAAAGGACCGTCAATCACACGCACCATTTCACCCGGCTCAAAAATAGTTTTGGGCTTGGGTTTTTCAACCGCGTCATCGATGCGCTGTAAAATCAGCTCGGCTTCTTTATTGGTAATCGGAGCAGGCTCATCAGCTTTACCACCGATAAAACCCAGCACACGAGGCGTTTCTTTAACCAAATGCCAAGTGTCATCATTTAACTCCATTTGCACTAACACATAACCCGGGAAAAACTTTCTTTCCGACTTGCGCTTTTGTCCGCCTCGCATTTCTACAACTTCTTCTGTTGGCACCAGAACATCACCGAAAAGCTCCTGCATATCATGCAGATCTATGCGTTCTTTCAATGCCGTCGCTACTTTCTTTTCATAGCCAGAATAGGCATGCACTACATACCAACGTTTTGACATTCTATTGTTATCCTATGATAAGAGAGGCAATCCAACCGATAAAACTGTCTAGTCCCCATAAAATAATGGCTGTGATTATAGTTAACACAACAACAATTAATGTCGTTTGATGTGTTTCAGGGACAGAAGGCCAAACAACCTTTCGCACCTCTGTCAATGACTCCCTCACTGTAGACCAAATAACCGCGCCCTGCGCTGTATTAATGGCAATAAAAAATGCCAACAAACCCAAAGCTAGAAGCGTAAGAAAACGATATAGCAAGCCCAGATCACTGTAGTAGGAATTCCCAACAACTCCTACAGCAACAATGGCAACAACCACTAACCAGCGCAGCCAATTTAGTGGATAGTTATCTGCTTCAACTTTTGCGCTCACACTCACTCCGATTTCACATAAATGGCAGGCCAGGAGGGACTCGAACCCCCAACTTTCGGTTTTGGAGACCGACGCTCTACCAATTGAACTACTGGCCTGTAACTTTTGTCACAGCTATCTAACCAAGGATCAGAACCTGAAACTACAGCCACCTGATAAAACACAAGCCGAGACGACAAATCGACTCGGCTTGACGGTCTTTCGACCTATTATTGAGAACGATTACTCAATAATTTTGGCAACAACACCTGCACCAACGGTACGACCACCTTCACGAATTGCAAAACGTAAGCCGTCTTCCATCGCAATCGGGTGAATCAACTCAACTGTCATCTGAATGTTATCACCAGGCATAACCATCTCAACACCCTCTGGCAACTCACACGCACCTGTCACATCAGTGGTACGGAAGTAAAACTGTGGACGGTAACCTTTAAAGAATGGCGTATGACGACCACCCTCATCGTTAGACAGCACGTAAACTTCAGCTTCAAACTTAGTGTGTGGATTTACTGAACCAGGAACACATAACACCTGACCACGCTCAATCTCGTCACGCTTAGTACCACGCAATAGAACACCGACGTTTTCACCTGCACGACCTTCGTCTAGCAACTTACGGAACATCTCAACACCAGTACAAGTGGTTGAAGTCGTTTCTTTAATACCTACGATTTCAATCTCGTCACCAACAGTAATGATACCGCGCTCAACACGACCAGTTACAACCGTACCACGACCGGAAATTGAGAACACATCTTCAATTGGCATCAAGAACGGCTGATCAATTGCACGCTCTGGCTCAGGGATGTACTCATCTAGAGTCTCAACCAACTTCTTAACAGCAGTCGTACCTAATTCGTTATCATCTTTACCTTCTAGCGCCATCAACGCAGAACCTGGAATGATTGGCGTGTCATCACCTGGGAATTCGTAAGTGTCTAGCAACTCACGCAGCTCCATTTCAACCAGCTCTAACATTTCTGCATATTCTTCTGAATCAACACCACCACAGTCTTCTGCAAGAAGGTCGGCTTTGTTCAGGAATACAACGATGTAAGGGACACCTACCTGACGTGACAGCAGGATGTGTTCACGCGTTTGAGGCATTGGACCATCAGTTGAACCACACACCAAAATAGCGCCGTCCATCTGAGCCGCACCAGTAATCATGTTTTTTACATAGTCGGCGTGCCCTGGGCAGTCTACGTGTGCGTAGTGACGTGTAGGAGAATCATACTCAACGTGTGACGTCGCAATCGTAATACCGCGCTCACGCTCTTCCGGTGCATTATCAATACCGTCAAAGGCTACTGCATCACCACCCCATATTGCTGCACAAACGCGCGTCAATGCCGCTGTTAGTGTTGTTTTACCATGGTCAACGTGACCTATCGTACCCACGTTGACGTGGGGTTTACTACGTTCAAACTTTTCTTTTGCCATCGTGAGCGTCTCCTAATTTAGTGTTGCCCTGATTAATTACTAATAATAAAAACTGCGTTACTTTACTTACAAAAAGACGCCGCAAAAGCGCCATATAACAAAAGTACACAGCAAACCGCAGCCCCAGCCGCAATATAGCCATGCACCGTCATTCCAAATTTTCACGCTGCCTAACAAGCCTGTGCGCTTACCAAACCACAATCAACCACTTACAAGTACGATCTGTTGCTCAAGTTTAGTGGAGCTCATGAGCAGATTTGAACTGCCGACCTCACCCTTACCAAGGGTGTGCTCTACCAACTGAGCTACATGAGCACAAATCTTTACCACCTTCACCAGCCAGCTCCAATAAGCCAACCTATGGAGCGGGTAGCGGGAATCGAACCCGCATCATCAGCTTGGAAGGCTGAGGTTCTACCATTAAACTATACCCGCATGACCACTAGCAATGATTTACACTGCACCATATCTTGCGTTTTATTCCAAGCCGACACCTAATTTTAACCAAAAACTCAGCTTTATCAGCAAGTTATGGTGCAGGGGGGTGGATTCGAACCACCGAAGCTCGCGCGTCAGATTTACAGTCTGATCCCTTTGGCCACTCGGGAACCCCTGCGAAAGGCGAAGTATTCTCCGCTCATTGATGCTTTCTGTCAACCAGTTAGGCTAAAAATTACCCGCAAAATCACCTATTTAGCGTAATTTATTCACGAGAAGCATCAACAAAAAAATGGAGCTGGCGATAGGAGTCGAACCTACGACCTGCTGATTACAAGTCAGCTGCTCTACCAACTGAGCTACGCCAGCCAAATGAAGCTAAAAGCCTCTTTACACCATCGGGAATGATGTTCCCCAAAAGTGGAGGCGCGATTCTAGAGAAACTTTTACCGGGACGCAACATCTGAACACAAATTTTGTTGTTTTTGTAGTAAATCTTTTCCTGAAATCAACTCAGACCATTGTGTTTGGTTAATTTTTGTTGATTCTCGCTGTTGTAAAAACACCCAAATTTCGCGTTTTTCACGTGGAACCTCTAAAATTTCTGTTTGATGACCCAGCTCTGCAACCTTTGATTGGAGCGCTTTCGCTCGATCAGACTCGGAAAACATACCCAAAGAAATGCCATTTTCCAGCTCTCCATCAGGAATGATATAACTATCGACGCCCTGCCTCTGCAAATCCCCTAAACGCTGTAATAATTCTTTACGTGAGCCCAAAGGAGGCAAATGTAGCCAGTAACCGACGGTGTTTGAGACCAGCAAATGTTTAACCTTGGACTGTATATCGAACACCGCCAACCTCTCTACAAACAAGCGCGCCTTGGCAATGTCTGTAAAAGAACCCACCAAGGTACACAAGGCTCGCGAACTTAGTGCGCCGTTCTCTGGTTTTACACGACCAAGACGTACCGCCTCGACAGGTTCAACTTGGCGTTTATCGTCCACAAGCTCACTCAGTAAGACTAGAGTTGTCCCTTTAACACGATCCCGAGAATCCATCACAACACCAGCATCATGCGATGAATTTTTCTGATCGGGTTCACTGATGATATATGCCAATAGCACCAAGTTCGCCGCTAACAAACTGCAGCAAATGCAACGCATTAACTGTAATCCTTGGTGGATATCAACACATCCAAACCATCAAGCACTAAGTCAGGCTCAAACAAAACCTGATCAACACCTCGATCGCGCAATCGATCGGCCATATAACACCCATCACCGCCCGTTAACATTATAGATGGGGTGGATGTCAGTGTTTTACCAAATTGCTGATAAACACCATAAATAAAACTTTCTATCATAAGGGGCAAACCTGCAAGCACTCCCCGCATGGTAGATACACCGGGTACAGATTTTTCAGGATACTCAGAGGAGCCAACGACGACCTGATCTGTCGTTAGTAGTGATGCCTTCATTAGCTGTAGACCGGGAACAATATATCCCCCCACATGAGAACCGCTCAGCGATAACAAATCAATTGTAACTGCACTACCAGCATCCACTACCAAAAAGTCGCCACATTGCCGCTTAAACGTTGCCAATAAAGCCAGCCAACGGTCGACCCCCATTTGACTAACATCACTATAGGCATTAGTGACACCGGCACAATAGCGTGTAGTTTCTGCAAAACGCGGCTCAACAGAGCAATGACGCAAAATCAAGTCCTTCAGCAGAGGTTGTAATCGCGAAACAACACTGGAAATATAGACGGCTGCAATCATAGAAACATCCAGATCAGATAAAACATAGCCCAATTCCTCCAATGCACCAGAGGTCATCATAGCGCCGGATGAGCATACTTTATCATCATGACGCAAACGCCATTTCAAACGTGTATTACCTAGATCAATCTCAAGAATCACAGGTTTATCACTGACCTCTTAATGACACTTCACCACCACAAATGTGATGCTCTTGATCATCCGCAACAATACAAAGTGCACCATTAGGAAGAACACCTCTGGCAACACCCACCAAAGGCTCGACCTGATGGCCATAAATAACATTGACGGGTTTGTTATAGAAAGCATCCAGCTTCTGCCACTGCGACTGGTAAGGAGCAAACCCTTGCCGCTGAAAGTTTTGCAACATCGGCACAAGTTGATTCAGAATACGTATGATCAAATCATTTCTGGAAACACTGCGACTATGGCTAGATAGCGATGTATAGGGCTGATCAATGACAGTGTCTTGTGGCATATTAACGTTTAAACCAATACCGACAATAATGGTACATAGTCCAGAAGGATCTCCTACCATTTCCAGCAAGACTCCTCCTACTTTTTCTCCTGCAATCAGAATATCGTTAGGCCATTTTAGTTGCACATTATCCATACCTAAGGATTGCAAAACTTCTGCAAGGTTGACACCCACAACCAGACTTAAACCTTCCAATTGATCCGCACCACCTGAAAACTCCCACCCCAATGAAAAATAAATATTGCAGGCAAAAGGGCTAACCCACTGCCTGCCTCGGCGCCCTCTACCTGCACTCTGATATTCCGCTAAACAGATATAACCGTGCACCGAACGAGAGGCTTGTAACGCTAGCAGTTGCGCATTTGTTGAATCGACTTGGGAACAAATATCAATATGTGATATCTCCTTAGAAACCGCTGCCGACAAGCCTTTATCTATTGTCTTTGCTTCTAGCAGCTCAATACCACCTTTAACGCGGTAACCTTTACCCTTGATGGCTTCAACAGATAAACCCAACTCTTCAAGAGCCTGTAAATGCTTCCAGACGGCAGTACGAGATACACCCAGCAGACGCCCGACATCTGTGCCAGAATGAAATTCACCATCAGATAAAAGTGATAATAACTGCTTCATAGTCAGTCAATATAGCGCCTCTCATAACGCGCCCCTAAATTAGTTAGTACTTCATAGGCTATGGTGCCTGATAATTGTGCGAGCTGGTCAATCGTTTGATGTCGATTGATAATCTCTACAGACTGTAAATTTTCTGCTAAAGGCGATTCTATATCGGTAATATCAATAACCATAGAATCCATGGAAATACGGCCGATTATCGGCACGCGATGATTAGCAACATAGACAACGCCAGAATTGCTCAATGCACTTCGCAGCCCGTCTGCATACCCGCCAAAAACAACCGCAATACGTGTTGGACGTTCAGCAACAAACTCTGCACCATAGCCAACCACCTCACCTTCAACAATCGATTTAACTTGCATAATAGGCAATTCAAGACCTACCACAGGCAACATAGGGTTAGATTCTGTCGGCACAGGATTGACTCCGTATAGGGCAGCCCCTGGACGAACCAAGTCATAATGAGCACTCTCACCCAAAAATATACCTGACGAGTTAGCTATCGTTTTTTTGATATGTGGAAGCTGTCGCGATAGCGTCTGTAGACAACCAGTAAACACATCCAACTGCTGCTGATTAAGTGGGTGGTGCGGCACATCCGCACAAGCAAAGTGACTCATCACATACTCTGGCACCAGTTCTTTAAGTATCTCGGTGGACAATAGAGCCTCAATATCTGCAGGAAGCAGGCCTAAACGATGCATACCTGTATCAATTTTAATCGCACAAGGTGGCAATTGATGCTGTCTGGCGAACTCTGCCCAACGAATCACATGAGCCTTGGTCACTAATACTGGAGATAGCTGATAGTCCCGCCACTGGCTGGATATCGCGTCTGTTTGCGGATCCTGACACAAGCCCCCAAGAACAAAAATCTGGCAGGATTCGCCCAGCAAGGCTCTCAAGGCTTTCGCCTCAGCCAATGTTGCAACGAAAAACTCTCGACACCCGGCAGACCATAAGCACTGAGCGACTCTTTCAACACCAAGACCATAAGCATTGGCTTTTACGACAGCTCCACAAGAGACGTCATTGCCAACTTTTTGCTTCAACCTTACCCAATTGTCCCCAATTGCCGTCAGATCAATGGTCAATATACCTGTTGTCATACAAATCCTGTAATAATTTAACAACTTACCCAGAGCGGACTATACTCAAATAGAGGGTATCGTATACCCAATAAGTCCTTAACACTATAGGTACATATACCCGAATTCACCGAAAATACGTTGGTATCTACACAAGCAGCACTCTAAACAGCCACTCATGAATTATATTGTCAAAAAAAGCATTCTTTCTCGACTGATAATTATTATTGCTGGTGCCAGCATTATATCCGTCATTATCACCAGCTTCGGACATTATTTGCTGATTAGAAAAATGACCTATAACTCTATTAACGAGCAGGCGGAAAGCACACTGACAGCCGCTGAATATACACTGCGAGAAAAATATCAGAATATTATCGAACATGATCTGCTATTACTGCAGCAATCTCCGCTTATCAGAGAAAATCTAACCAACGCCTTAATATCACAACAAACCACAAACCTTTTGCAGCACTTTATTCAACAAAGCAAAAGCTTTTATGAAGCAATACTGGTGACCAATCAACAGGGGCATATTATCTCACAAGCCTACTCAGATTCTTCATCATTGGCTGAAAATAGCGATTTAACTAAAATTAACGCCGGTGAAATTTCAAACAGACTAAAATACCAAGCTAAAGGAACAATTATATTCATTGGACCCAAAAGATATGACGGTAAGAATATATTTTTTGCAGGAGTACTGTCAGCCAATTCCAGCACAGAAAACATACCCAACATATTTATCACTGCATTCAATTTGGAGCCATTTTATCAAAGCCTAAATGGTTATGAAATTTCAAATCACTCTATTGCATGGCTGTATACTCAAACGGGTCAACTATTACATCAACCTCAACAAACAATTACGCTTGACCCATTTGAATATATATTTAACGCGAAAAACAAAAATGACGACATTATTATTAAGTCATCAAAGGTAGGGCAAAACAAGCAGATATCGGGGTTACTAAAAATCATTATCAGTTTACCTCCGGAAATCATTACTACCACTCTACTTAATTCTTTCTTTATTGCAGCTCTATTTATTTTTACTATTTCTATCATTGTTGTCTCTATTGCCTACTACACTGCAAAAAAAATCCTGCTACCCATACAGAAGCTAACCATGCTCAGCCAAAAAGTCGCTTCTGGAGACTTTAATGTGCGAATGCCTGAAACGGGTAATGATGAGCTGGGAACATTGGGTCAAGCATTTAACATTATGATTCAAGAATTGGATGAACAGCGTTATGAGCTTCAATCTCTAGCCAACATAGACACTTTAACTCAATTACCAAATCGCCGGCAATTTGAGGAGCACCTCTCATTATTGATTAGAAACTGTAATCGCAACAATCAATCTATTGCAGTAATGTATATCGATCTTGATCAATTCAAAGATACTAATGATACTTTCGGTCATCCAGCAGGAGATAAACTTATACGAGAAGTTTCATCCCGCTTAGTAAAAACTGTTCGGCAGAGCGACTTGGTTGCGCGCTTGGGCGGCGATGAATTTGCAATCATCATCAATCCCCACAAGACAAAAACAGATACTGAATTTGTCGCCAAAAAAATATTGGCTGAACTTAACAAGCCCTTCATCATCGAAAAACAACACATTTTTTCCGGTGGCAGCATAGGTATTAGCATATACCCGGAGCACGGAGAAAATGCAACAACACTGGTTAAAAATGCTGATGCTGCCATGTATAAAGCTAAAAACACCGGCCGTAACAATTTTCAATTTTACTCAGAGAATCTTACTGAAAAGGCAAATGAGCGCATAGTTCTTGGGTCTCTTATCCGTCATGCTCTCGCCATGGATCAGTTCAGCATTCATTATCAATCAAAAGTTGATCTTGAAACAAAAAAATTAATCGGCGCAGAAGCATTACTTCGCTGGCAACATAAAGGACAAACCATACTCCCCTCAAAAATTATCGGAATAGCTGAATCATCCGGATTTATTGAGCGTATAGACGCTTGGGTTATTTATAAAGCGTGCGAACATATTAAATACTGGGAAAGTAGTGGCGCACCTATTGTTCCCATCTCCGTTAACATATCCGGGCGCTTACTAGAAAAAAATAAAGTCGTCAGCCTACTAAACAAAGCTTTACACAAATTTTCACTGGATCCTAAATGGCTGGAAATAGAAATCACAGAAAACGATTTGATCAGCAATGCTGAAAAAACACAAAAAATGCTGAAAATAATTCATTCACTAGGCGTCAAAGTTGCTATTGACGATTTTGGCACAGGCTATTCATCGATATCGTATTTAAAAGATTTATTAGCAGATACACTTAAAATTGATAGAAAATTTGTTGTTAATGCCATGAAAAATTATGCCGATAGAGAAATTGCCAGTGCTATCGTTAAATTAGCAAAAGCATTGCACATGCAAGTTGTCGTTGAAGGCATCGAAAGTGAAGATCAAGAACAACTATTTAGGGAACTGGGCGCTCAAGCAGGACAAGGCTTTTTATACTCTAAACCGATGCCTCTTGAACAGTTTTCGAAACATCTAGTGGATAGCCTTACACACTCTACTATAGACGATAAAACTAACCATTCGTTTTATCAAAGCAATCCACCCTAGTAATATATTTCGATCGGATGTCGTGCAAGCATAAAAAAACCCTGATTGTTTCCAATCAGGGTTCTTAGAATAAAAGCTTGACGATGTCCTACTCTCACATGGGGAAACCCCACACTACCATCGGCGAAGAACCGTTTCACTTCTGAGTTCGGGATGGGATCAGGTGGTTCCAATTCTCTATGGTCGTCAAGCATAACCTTGCCCCTTAACGGGGTACACCTTACGGTGCCGCTAACAAGACGCTTATCTCATTAGCCTAATGCGATGCAAAGTACTTAGTAGAATATGTGTTCTGCCAAGCGTCGGTAATTTACGTTTTCTATCACTGTATGACGATTTTATCGTACTTGCGTACTGCAACCTGTGTGCATTATCGTCTTTAATCTGATTGAACAGATTGTTTCTTCGTGTCTAATGACCTCAATTATATGGTCAAGCCTCACGGGCAATTAGTACTGGTTAGCTCAACGCCTTACAACGCTTCCACACCCAGCCTATCAACGTGGTAGTCTTCCACGGCCCTACAGGATTCTTAAAGAATCAGGGAAAGCTAATCTTGAAGGAGGCTTCCCGCTTAGATGCTTTCAGCGGTTATCCCGTCCGAACATAGCTACCGGGCAATGCCATTGGCATGACAACCCGAACACCAGAGGTTCGTCCACTTCGGTCCTCTCGTACTAGAAGCAGCTCTTCTCAACTTTCCAACGCCCACGGCAGATAGGGACCGAACTGTCTCACGACGTTCTAAACCCAGCTCGCGTACCACTTTAAATGGCGAACAGCCATACCCTTGGGACCGGCTTCAGCCCCAGGATGTGATGAGCCGACATCGAGGTGCCAAACACCGCCGTCGATATGAACTCTTGGGCGGTATCAGCCTGTTATCCCCGGAGTACCTTTTATCCGTTGAGCGACGACCCTTCCATACAGAATCGCCGGATCACTATGACCTACTTTCGTACCTGCTCGACTTGTCAGTCTCGCAGTCAAGCACGCTTATGCCATTGCACTAATCTCCTGATTTCCGACCAGGATTAGCGTACCTTCGTGCTCCTCCGTTACGCTTTGGGAGGAGACCGCCCCAGTCAAACTACCCACCAGACACTGTCCGCAATCCCGATAAGGGACCCACGTTAGAACCCCAAACATACCAGGCTGGTATTTCAAGGTCGGCTCCACAACATCTAGCGACATCGCTTCAAAGCCTCCCAGCTATCCTACACAAATAGGTTCAGAGTTCAGTGTCAAGCTATAGTAAAGGTTCACGGGGTCTTTCCGTCTAGCCGCGGGTATACGGCATCTTAACCGCAATTTCAATTTCACTGAGTCTCGGGTGGAGACAGCGTGGCCATCGTTACGCCATTCGTGCAGGTCGGAACTTACCCGACAAGGAATTTCGCTACCTTAGGACCGTTATAGTTACGGCCGCCGTTTACCGGGGCTTCGATCAAGAGCTTCGCCGAAGCTAACCCCATCAATTAACCTTCCGGCACCGGGCAGGCGTCACACCCTATACGTCCACTTTCGTGTTAGCAGAGTGCTATGTTTTTAATAAACAGTCGCAGCCACCTGGTCACTTCGGCCACCAACAGCTTACGTCGCAAGGACTTCACCATCAGCGGCGCACCTTCTCCCGAAGTTACGGTGCTATTTTGCCTAGTTCCTTCACCCGAGTTCTCTCAAGCGCCTGGGTATTCTCTACCTGATCACCTGTGTCGGTTTACAGTACGGTTCTTTATAATCTGAAGCTTAGAAGATTTTCTTGGAAGCATGGCATCAACCACCTCGCTCAAAAAAGAGCTGGTCATCACCTCTCAGCCTGAGCAATCCGGATTTACCTAAATCACCAGCCTACAAGCTTTCATGCGGACAACCAACGCCGCACTGGCCTAGCCTACTCCGTCCCTCCATCGCAATTATAAAAAGTACAGGAATATTAACCTGTTTCCCATCGACTACGCGTCTCCGCCTCGCCTTAGGGGCCGACTAACCCTGTCCCGATTAACGTTGGACAGGAAACCTTGATCTTCCGGCGGGGGAGTTTTTCACTCCCCTTATCGTTACTCATGTCAGCATTCGCACTTCTGATACCTCCAGCAATCCTCTCGAATCACCTTCAACGGCTTACAGAACGCTCCCCTACCATACTTAAAAAGTATCCGCAGCTTCGGTTGCACATTTAGCCCCGTTACATCTTCCGCGCAGGCCGACTCGACTAGTGAGCTATTACGCTTTCTTTAAAGGATGGCTGCTTCTAAGCCAACCTCCTAGCTGTCTAAGCCTTCCCACATCGTTTCCCACTTAATGCACATTTGGGACCTTAGCTGGCGGTCTGGGTTGTTGCCCTCTTGACTACGGACGTTAGCACCCGCAGTCTGTCTGCCGTGATTGTACTCCTGGGTATTCGGAGTTTGCATGGGGTTGGTAAGTCGGGATGACCCCCTAGCCCAAACAGTGCTCTACCCCCCAGGGTAAGACACGACGCACTACCTAAATAGTTTTCGGGGAGAACCAGCTATCTCCGGGCTTGATTAGCCTTTCACTCCGATCCACAGCTCATCTCCGCATTTTTCAACATACGTGAGTTCGGGCCTCCAGTCAGTGTTACCTAACCTTCACCCTGGCCATGGATAGATCGCCCGGTTTCGGGTCTATTGCTAGCGACTCGCGCCCAGTTAAGACTCGATTTCTCTACGGCTCCCCTAATCGGTTAACCTTGCCACTAACAATAAGTCGCTGACCCATTATACAAAAGGTACGCCGTCACTCCGAAGAGCTCCGACTGCTTGTATGCACACGGTTTCAGGATCTATTTCACTCCCCTCACAGGGGTTCTTTTCGCCTTTCCCTCACGGTACTGGTTCACTATCGGTCAGTCAGGAGTATTTAGCCTTGGAGGATGGTCCCCCCATCTTCAGACAAGATATCACGTGTCCCGTCCTACTTAATATGTCAATACTGTGTCTTCGTGTACGGGGCTATCACCCTGTATCGCTAAACTTTCCAGATTATTCCACTAACACAGTATCAATCGGCTGATCCCCTTTCGCTCGCCGCTACTGGGGGAATCTCGGTTGATTTCTTTTCCTCCGGGTACTTAGATGTTTCAGTTCCCCGGGTTCGCCTCTTACACCTATGTATTCAGTGCAAGATACCTCAAAAGAGGTGGGTTTCCCCATTCAGAAATGTAAGGATCAAAGCATGTTTGCCGGCTCCCCTTACCTTATCGCAGGCTCCTACGTCTTTCGTCGCCTCTGACTGCCAAGGCATCCACCGTGTGCACTTAGTCGCTTGACCATATAGTTCAAACCACTAAACACTTTCGATGTTTTAACTATTCTCATTACTGAAAATAACCAAAACCTTGCTGTTCTCTATCATGATTAAAGTAACGATAATACGCCTTCAGGTATGCTTGATAAAATCTCAATTCATACAGTTAAAAATCGTATTACCTCTACGCATCTTCCTTTCAAAAAAAGAAAAACACGCAAATATTTATAACTTTAAACTTTGCATCTAATTTGTTAAAAAACTTATCCGCGCCAGGCGAATAACCTTAGAAATACTAAGTGACAATAATCTCTATTCAATAACTTCAAAATTATTGGCAGTTAATATTTCTCATATTTCCGTATCAGGAAATTGGTGGAGCTATGCGGGATCGAACCGCAGACCTCTTGGATGCAAACCAAGCGCTCTCCCAGCTGAGCTATAGCCCCATTCTAAATGGTCTTTTTTGTTTTATGCCTCGTTGCACTTGTCACTTATTCGGTCATTTACCTAATGTAAACTCCCTCATTCATTCCTACGCGCATCTCGCCTAAAGCAAAAAATCCGGCGTTACAAAAATTTTAATTTTGT
>OZ243947.1:1442500-2796826 GCA_965214375.1 Cellvibrionaceae bacterium
GACTCATCAAGCTCAAACCCTACGCCCCCCTCAGAGACATCTTTGGTTCGTGCAGCAAGGATACGACCATCCGACAACAGGACACGGGAAGGCCATCCAACGCTATAGCGCTCACTTCGCCTCAAACTTGCGCCTGATTTCTCCTCTTCTGCCATTCCAATAACCTAATACAGCCAATTCACCTTAATTTTAGACTATAAAAAGGCCAAAAGAGACCTATCGAAAGATTTCTAAACTGATTGAATTTCAAACAGGTGGTACTGCTTTCTCCCCAGACGCACAATAAAATAACGGCCATACTGGGACTTTTCAGCAGTAAAAATTTGCTGGGGCTGCATATTCATATCAGGGCCTACCACCTCGCCATTAACCAAAACACCACCACGAGAAAGCGCATCTTTTACCTGCTTGCCACTTTTTGCCAAACCACAGGCTACCAGCACCCCTGTCAACGACTCCATTTCGATATCTGCAAGGGAGGTAGATGGCAAACCATCCTGACTCAACTGCACCATATCTGATGCACTTAAATTGTCTATACCACCACTGAACAGCGCTTCTGTAATACGTTGTGCTGCCTGTAATGCCTCCTCGCCATGAACTAGACGTGTCACTTCTTCCGCGAGAATACGTTGTGCTTGCGGCCTGCCGCCTGCCTCTTGGTCAGCCTCTTCAATTGCGGTTATTTCCGCCACGTCAAGAAACGTAAAATAGCGCAAAAACTTATACACATCCGCATCGGCAGTATTTATCCAAAACTGATAAAACGCGTAAGGCGAGGTTTTTGCCGGATCCAACCATATGGTACCAGACTCAGTTTTACCAAACTTAGTCCCATCCGCCTTAGTGACCAAGGGCAAAGTGAGGCCAAATACTTGCGCACCATGAATCCGACGCGTGAGATCGGTTCCTCCAGTAATATTTCCCCATTGATCAGAGCCGCCTATTTGTAACGTACACCCATAACGCTGATATAACTCAGCAAAATCATACGACTGTAATAGCATATAGGTGAATTCAGTGAAGGATATTCCCTCACCTTCACGATCAAGACGCTGCTTTACCGATTCTTTCTGAATCATATTATTGACGGAAAAATGTTTACCCACATCTCTTAAGAAGTCCAGTACATTTATTCCTCCAACCAAATCAAGGTTGTTGACAACTTCAGCAGCGGCATCACCACAATCAAAGTGAATAAAACGCGAAACCTGCAATTTAAGCTTATCAACCCAAGTAGCGACCACATCAGGGGTATTCAATGTTCTCTCTTGAGCCTTAAAACTGGGGTCACCAATCAGTCCTGTTGCACCACCAACCAAAGCAATAGGTTTATGACCCGCGTCCTGAAAGCGTTTTAATGTCAGTAGTGGTACTAAACTACCAATATGTAAGCTATCTGCAGTCGGATCAAACCCACAATAAAGCGTACAAGGCTGTTCATTAAGATGAGAAATCAAGGCGTCTTCACTTGTAATTTGCGCAACCAAGCCCCTTGACTGCAAATCCTCTACTAAATCCTTATTTTTCACCGCCATTAATACAACCTCTATTTAAAAAAACACGTTATTTTATGTGCTATTACGAAGAGGGCACACGATACCGAAAGTACATATAAAAACAAGCCTGCAACTAGGATATTTATCGGCGCATGTCAAAGCAACATCACCCCACGCACACCGAACAATAAAAAACTTAAAAATGGTCATTTTTTAAACATTAAGCGTTGCTATTTAGTGTCAAAACGCTAATAATACGCGCAACATAAAGATAAAACTTAGAAACATCATGAAAGCTATTGAATTTATTGACAATTTAATAAAATCTTTTCCTAAGGGGCATATTCTGTGTGTCGGCGCTCTATCAATCCTACTGTTGGCAACGATAGCGGTTAGCTATTCATATAAAACCCCACAACGTGATATCCATCCGCTAACATTAAACATTACCACAACGAACCCAACAGCAAGCGATAGCAACGCTGAAACGCTATCTACTTTTATCCCATGGCATACAGAAACAATCCAAAGTGGCGATAGCCTCTCTGGTATCTTCCAGCGTGCTGGATTATCTGGGACTGAACTCAATCGATTTCTAAATAGCAGTAAACAAGCCCGCCTGCTAACTCGTATACATCCAGGTCAAAAAATTGATTTTTACGTTGAGGAAGGCCAATTACAACAACTGCGCTATCAAAGAAGCCGACTCGAACGCACGGACTTTTTACGTGCGAACAATACTTTTGCAATCAACGATATTGCCACTAAACCGGATGTACATATTGCTTATCGGGAAGCCACTATTCTCAACTCTCTATTTGCAGCTGGTACTGATGCCAGCATGGAACAAAGCCTGATTATGGAGTTAGCCAGCATCTTTGGCTGGGACATTGATTTTGCTTTGGATATACGCGCTAACGATTCTTTTAGAGTTTTGTATGAAGAGAAGTTTCTGAATGGCGAAAAAATTGGTAATGGCGCCATTTTAGCCGCTGAATTTACCAACCAAAGCCGGACATATCGAGCAGTACGCTACACCAACATCAGTGGTGATTCCGACTATTTCACCCCCGAAGGGAAAAGTATGCGCAAGGCTTTTCTACGCACTCCTGTTGACTTTGCTCGCATTAGCTCTAACTTTAATCTGAAGCGCAGACATCCAATTCTAAATACAATTAGAGCCCACAAGGGGACAGATTACGCTGCTCCAACAGGTACTCCAATTAAAGCCGCAGGAAATGGCAAGGTAATTTTTGTTGGCCGTGAAGGAGGATATGGCCGTACCGTGATTATTAAGCATGGTCAGAGCTATAAAACACTCTATGCACATATGCATCGTTATGGCCGCGGGATTCGTAATGGTGTTCGCGTCAAACAAGGTCAGATTATTGGCACTGTCGGAAAATCAGGCTTGGCAACAGGCCCGCATTTGCATTATGAATTCCATAAGAACGGTGTAGTGCGTAACCCGGTTAAAGTTGCACTGCCTAAGGCCAAGTCTATCCCTAAGCAATTACTAGCTGACTTTAAGGTAAAAACTCAACCACTCGTTGCACGATTGGATCAGTTCAACCAGCAAATTCAGCTAGCGGCTGCACCCACTGCCTCACGCACTAAATAACGGTGAAAAATAGCCTTTACATTGGTTTAATGTCAGGCACTAGCGCCGATGCCATTGACGCTGCGTTAGTCAATTTTTCTCAATCACAACCAACAATAGTTGGCACTTACTCACTTCCCTTACCAGAAAAAATAAAAGATAGCGTGCATCAACTGGCAATTAGCGGTTCAAACGAAATAGATAAGCTTCAGCACATCGACCAAAATATTGCGCTTTATTCCTGCGAAGCAATACAAACCTTATGTCTCCAAGCACATATTGACAAAAAGACCGTAAGAGCAATTGGCAGCCATGGACAAACGATCAGGCATCAACCACCTAAACACGAACAGCTAGGTTACTCATTACAGGCCGGGGACCCCAACATTATCGCACAGCAAACGGGCATTACGACGGTAGCTGACTTTCGGCGTAGAGATATTGCCGCTGGAGGTCATGGTGCACCTCTAGCTCCCGCATTTCACAACCAGATTTTTCGCTCAACCGAAGCTGACCGAATAATCGTTAATCTCGGTGGGATTGCCAATATCACCTTAGTCAATGACAAAAAGGTTATTGGATATGATACCGGCCCCGCAAATGGACTGATGGATAGTTGGTGCCAGCTCCACCTGCAGCAGCCTTTTGACAAAGATGGCAACTGGGCCTCCAATGGACAATGCGATACTCAACTACTTACCCAATTATTAAATCACCCATTTTTTAGCGAAGGCCACCCCAAAAGTACCGGACGTGAAAGCTTTAATCTTCCTTGGTTAGAGAAACACTTACATCAATTAAGGTATGCATTGCAACCTGTCGATGTTCAAGCAACACTCATGCAACTTACTATAGAGAGCTTATCCCAAGCGATAGAAATTCATGATCCACAGGGAAGACACGAAATATACCTTTGTGGTGGCGGTGCTTACAACTCTACTCTGGTGGAACACCTGAAAAAACGTCTGACACCACGAATTGTGTCAACAACGGATGATTTGGGAATTGCTCCTGAATGGGTCGAGGCGGTCGCTTTTGCCTGGCTGGCACAACAGACCATAAATCGGGCAGCAGGCAATCTACCTTCAGTTACCGGCGCTCACCATGAAGTTATACTGGGTGCGATATACCCAGCCTAGCAAGGCTTTTAAAAGTACACATAGTTTTTCTGATCAAGCAGTCGTTGCACTTCCGTTGGCCCGAATGGCACTGTGCCGATAAAAGAATGAATACTTGAACGACTACGTCCCATAATACCCGACTGCGTTTCACAAACACGGACATCAACTACACCAAAAGCACTCAGACGAGCGGCCAAATCGACAATCTTTTTATATTCATCGTAGTTATCTTTAAAGAATATCTCCACTTCAGGGCCGTGCAAAATGATAGATATTGGGTTAGCCCCCGAAGGTAAGCGGCCATCAGCATATAGCTTTTCTGCTCGAGCCAGTGCATCTGCGACCTCTTGGGGAGAATCACTTAAAATTTTGGCTACATAGCCATAAGCATTAGTTGAACTCAGATGATTATTTTGCGCCGATGCAAACTGAGGGTAGCAACATAACAACACTAATAGCCCGGCAACCAGACAATTATTTAGTGTAGATTGGCCTCTAGATAGAAAAAGAGGCGCCACATCCACACGTTGTTTGAGCATTAGGGTTATCGACCACAAATTTAGACCCCTCCAGATTTTCTTTATAGTCAATACGAGCGCCTGCAAGATACGGGTAACTCATACTATCTACCAGAACACTCACATTATTCTGGGTAATTACCGCATCATCATCTCCGGCAACTTCATCAAAGGTAAAACCGTACTGAAAGCCAGAACAACCGCCACCTGTCACATAAACACGTAACTTCAGGTCAACATTGCCCTCTTCTTCCAGTAATCGCTTTACCTTATCAACGGCGTTATCAGAAATCATAACCGCTTGAGGCGTGAAAATCTCTGGAGCACTCATATATACAACCACCTAAAAATGCCGCAAAATGCGAAGTAGTAACAGTGGCTATTATCGCTATTCCCTAGCATTTCAGTCAAGTATTAAGCTTTCCTGGCTGTGGGTGCTGCAGTAGCAACCGTCGCAGTTTTAGACGCTGCGGCAGGCTTGGGGGGTTTTGTTTCGACAGGTTGATTATTCTTTTTAGGCATGTCGTAAACCAGCTTACCATTCACTTGTGCGCCTTTGACCATTTCGATGAGTACATAGTGCACGTTACCGCTAATAACCGCTTTGGAGGCCAGTTCGATATGCTTGCTAGAGAACACGTCACCCGCCACATGGCCGTTGATAATGAGTGATGGCACACGTATTTCACCCTCAATTCTGCCGCTTTCCAAAACACGAGCCTGAGCATTATCGTCTGTCGCAAAAACATTGCCTTTAACATGCCCCTCAATCATCCACGTTCCTGAAAAGTGGATATCGCCAACGATTTCCGTACTTTTGGAAATTAACGTGGTTCCACCTGCTGCAAATGCCATTTTCTTTTCTTTTTTATTACTAAACATAAGAACAACTCACTATATTATTTAAGACTCCAATTAAATTTCTTTTCAATTAACGACTTCTTAGGCTTTAACGACACGATCTTTAACTCAACCCTTTCTGGCTTAAAACCATCCGGTAATGTCATACGTCCTTCAATACGCTGAAAATACCAAAAGTTTAGTTTAATCCTTTGTTTCGCAACCGCTGCTGACAATTCATGCAACGATAATTGTTGTTTAGCGCCTTGGGCATTTTGACCGACAAGCGCCACCTCCAAATAACCGGAGACCTGTGAACGGTTACTGGCTAATTGCTTAACGACCATCTTATAGTCATATACCGAATTGCCAGCATCTGCAACAGGTATTATTGATGGCGCCGCAACCGAAAGGCCTTTATCATCATTCTCTGGGCGCATTAGTTCACGATAAAACGTATTATCGCGCTCTAATTCAGCAATTCGATTTTTCAGTTCAACAACCTGCGACCGGACTTGCTCCATGGCTTTACGGTCAACCTGAGATCCTATGGTAAGGTTAGCAATTTTTTGCTCTAGCTGCCTGATTTTTTCTTGAGATTGAACATGACTTAAGCGCAATTGGTCACGCTCAACAACAGCACCAGCCTCGGTCGCTGTCCCATGGTAATAACCACCGTAATAACTACCAACCACAAACACAATACAAATCGCAACAGCGACAAGAATCATCACCCAATACCTGTAAGGACGATGGGGAACAACAGCTAGGTCATATTCGGGGGTCGATTGCACAGAGCCCATAGTTATCCCAAGTGAACGTTATTATTCGGTGACAGTATAACCAACAACCATAGCAAAATTAAGGCATTAGCGCTAATTGATCCAGCCCTTCTTTTTCGCTAAAACCAAACAATATGTTCATGTTGTGCACAGCCTGACCTGAAGCACCTTTTGTAAGGTTATCAATGACCGCCATAACAACAACCGTATCCCTATTTTGCGGCTGAGCAATAGACAGTCTACACATATTCGATGACTTAACAGAACGAGTCTGTGGGTAGGAAGCCGCAGGTAACACATCCACAAAGGGTTCACTGGCATACCGCTCTTCATACAATTGCTGCAAATCGGCTACCGACTGCTCAAGTTTTGCATAAGCAGTGACATGAATCCCTCTAATCAAGGGCAACAAGTGTGGTACAAATGTCACGCAAGCCTCAGAATCAGCAACAGGCTGAACCGCTCTAAGTCCCTGTTCAATTTCGGGCAAATGTCGATGCCCCGTTACTGCATAAGCTTTAAAGCTGTCACTCACTTCTGTATATAACAAATCGATTTTGGCCTGCCGGCCTGCACCACTAACACCGCTGGCAGCATTGACAATAAGCTCTTTTGGCTTTACCAGGCTATTTTCCAATAATGGCAATAATGCTAACTGCGTGGCAGTAGGGTAACATCCGGGACACGCAATTAGCTGAGCCGAACCAATACGGTCACGATTCACTTCGGGCAGTCCATAGACGGCATCCGATAATAGTTCTTCACAACCATGAGGCTGCCCATACCATTGCGACCATAACACCGCGTCCTTGATTCTAAAGTCTGCCGACAAATCAATAATTTTTACACCTTTGGCAAACAACTCTGGCACCATCGTATGCGCCACACCGTGGGGAGTCGCAAAAAATACCACATCACATTTAGCCAATGTATTAACATCCGGCACCGTAAATTCAAGCTCACAACGACCTCGCAAGCTGGGGTATATGTCAGCAACAGCCACTCCCTGCTCGGAGCGAGACGTAATCACTTTTAACACCACCTTGGGATGATTTACCAATATGCGTAATAATTCAACACCGGTATAACCTGTGCCGCCCACAATGCCTACGTTGATCATAAAAAACTCAATTCATACAAGTGTTGTAAAAGAGCTATAATAACACCTTACACGGCATGAATAAAAAAACAGGCGTTAACGTTTGGACAAAAAATCAACTTCTTATTACAGCAGGATGATAGATTATTTTCGTCATAGCCTTGCCGACACCAATGCCTTGCCTCAAATTACCCTTGTCGGTGCTATTATGGGTGTACTGGCAAGCCTGCTTATTGTTGCTTTCCGACTTCTTATCGAATTATCCCTAGAGAGTGCACTACCAGAGCACACGGAAAATTTTGAAGCCCTACCACCTGTCATGCATTTTTCACTGCCTGTGATCGGCGCTTGTATTATTGCCATTTGCCTGACGAAAATACCTAGAAAATATCATCAAGTCGGTGTCAGCAGCGTACTGGAACGCTTACATAACTTTCAGGGTAGAATGTCTTTTGGCAATTTTTTGGTGCAATTCTTTGGCGGTATTCTATGTCTTGTCACTGGTCAATCTGTCGGTCGTGAAGGCCCTGCCGTACATATTGGCGCCAGTGCTGCCAGCCTATTGGGACAATGGCTCAAACTCACGAATAATAGCTTAAAAATACTGATTGGCTGCGGTGTGGCTGCTGCCATTGCCGCTTCATTTAATACACCAATTGCGGGCGTCATATTTGCCATGGAAGTTGTCTTAATGAGCTACAGTGTTGTTGGGTTTATACCTATTCTTATGGCCTCTATTATTGGTGCCTTTATCAGCAAACTGGTATTTGGTGATGAGTTTTTCTTTTCCGTCGCAAACTTTCAAATGCATGGCTTATGGGAACTTCCATTAATGGTCGTGGGAGGATTTATCATTGGTATATGCGCAAAAATATACATGCGTGTACAACTCAATTGTTATCGGAAATTTCATCAACACTCTGTGTTAAAAAGGATAATATGGGCTGGTTTAATCACGGGTAGCCTAGCATTAATAGCTCCAGAAATTTTGGGCCTAGGATATGACACAATTAACACCGCACTGATGGGCCAATTTACTATAGACGCACTCATTATTATTCTTATTACGAAAATGATTGCGACCGGAGTCAGTATCGGACTAGGAATGCCCGGTGGCTTAATTGGACCACAACTGCTTATAGGGGCCTGCATGGGAGCCATACTCGGCATCGCCATTAATGTGCTATTCCCTGACAGTCTTAACAATCATGGCCTATATGTTTTACTGGGCATGGCTGCCATGATGGGGGCTGTTATCAACGCTCCTCTTGCTGCACTTATGGCAATACTTGAACTCACTTACAATCCTGAAATTATTTTTCCCAGTTTGTTAATTATTGTGATTGCCTGTTTAACCACACGTTCTTTGTTCAGGTGTGAAGGCATTTTTATCGAACAACTCATCATTAGTGGTAAACATCTGCAATCCACATTACCACAACAATACCTTAACAATATTAGCGTACGCACAATAATGAGCACTTTACTTGTAAAAAGTGCAGCTACTATTGATCAGCATGCGACAAAAACGCTGCTACAGGATAATCCTTTATGGATCATTATCAATCACAACAATGATTATAGGTTAATAGAAAGCGCTAACCTTGTGGCATATTTATCAGACAACAAAGAAAACACCATCAACTTATTGGAAATCCCCGGAAAACATTTTACTATCTCTCTTATTGAAGAGCGCGCAACACTGTATGAGGCACAGCAAGCACTATTGGAATCCCATCTGGATGCACTGCTTATTACTGATACAAAAAACCAACAAGTTATTGGCATTATTACTCAAGATGCGATTCACCGTTGTTATGAATAGCTATCCTCCAGTTTTCAGTGGGAAAATCATATTGTTAAGAGAGACGTCATGAACCGTTCTGAAGTACTATTTTCTCAAGCAAAGCAATACATACCCGGGGGGGTTAATTCTCCCGTGCGTGCATTCAAAGCTGTTGGGGGAACGCCTATATTTTTTAAACGCGCCGAGGGTGCTTATCTCTATGATGAAGATGATCAGCGTTATATTGATTATGTATTATCTTGGGGGCCAATGATTCTTGGGCATGCTTATCCACCCGTGATTGAAGCGGTAAGGGAAAAAGCATTACATGGTTTAAGTTTTGGTGCTCCAACTGGACTTGAAACAGAGCTTGCCGATAAAATTTGCGCCATTATTCCTAACATGGATAGAGTTCGCTTTGTGAACTCTGGAACAGAAGCAACGATGAGCGCCATTCGTCTAGCTCGCGGAGTGACTGGCAGAGATAAAATTATTAAATTTGAAGGCTGCTATCACGGACACTCTGATTCATTGTTAGTCAAAGCCGGTTCTGGCGCATTAACGCTTGGTGTCCCCAGCTCTCCAGGTGTTCCTAAAAGCCTAGCCGACCACACCATTACTTTAAGTTACAACGATAGCGCACAAGTCAACCGTGTCTTCGCAGACATCGGTGAAGACATTGCTGGCATTATTGTTGAACCTGTCGCGGGCAATATGAATTGTGTTCCCCCTGCACAAGGTTTTTTGGAGACTTTACGGAAAGCCTGCGATCAATATGGTGCTCTGTTAATTTTTGATGAAGTCATGACGGGATTTCGTGTAGACCCTCGAGGCGCGCAAGGACGTTATAAGGTTAATGCAGACCTCATTACCTTAGGTAAGGTCATGGGTGGCGGGATGCCTGTTGGCGCCTTTGGCGGCAAAAAAAATATTATGGAACAAATTGCACCGACCGGACCTGTTTATCAAGCCGGAACCTTATCCGGAAACCCTGTCGCTATGGCTGCAGGACTTGCCAACCTTGAAGGTTTAAATCAACCCAATTTTTATGACGAATTGTTTGCCAAAACTAACCAATTGGTTGACGGTTTGCAGGCACGCGCTGATGCCGCTAACATACCATTTACGACCAATCATGTTGGTTCGATGTTTGGTTTTTTCTTTTTAAAAAACCATGAAGATCAAAAGCCCATCACCAATTATCAGCAGGTGATGAACTGCCATATAGAGCGTTTCAATACATTTTTTCACCTAATGTTGAAATCTGGTATATACCTGGCGCCCGCTTCTTACGAAGCAGGGTTTATGTCAAACGCTCACGGTGACGAGGATATCAAAGCCACACTTAACGCGGCAGAAGCTGCCTTTACTCGAATCACATAATATGAATACAACCAATAATCACACTAACTTAAAAATAATTATCGGCTTGATTGCGGTCTGTTTTCCTTGGTTACTGTTTTTAGGGGGAGTATTGATTTTCAATCTAAATCTTGAAGCCTAATTTAGCCTTTATTACTACAAACCAATGCGGGATATTTTTGTTGCCGCATTATGCATCATGGGCGCCGCCATCATTATTGACACACCAAACTTTCATCGAGGCAAACACCTCAACACTATTGCCGGCATACTGATATTCCTTGTTGTATTTTTGCCTACCGCCCCTCCACACGTTATTTCTATTACTCTTGTCGTCATATTACATACACTGAGCGCGGTGTTATTTTTTGTTTTTCTTGCCATAATCTCTTTAAAAAGCTTGAATTCTGAATCGACCCAAACGAACAATTCCATTATCTACAGAGCATGTGGGTATTGCATGTTATTTATGGTGGTATGTTTTATTGCACTACGGTTTTTGCCGCAAAATATACAGTTCACATTACACAATATACAGATTGTATTTTGGCTAGAAACCATTGCAACTACTGACTTTGGTGTTGCTTGATTGGCCAAAGGTTATGAAAACCCTGAGCACTACCAACGATGAAAAAACCCACCATCATTAAAAACACCATCGATAAAGAATATTTTTTTGAGGAAGGCTGTTATATCTGGGAGCTGTCTAACTCAGAAAATGATACGGAAATTTCTATCGCAAGAGCAAGGCTCACACCTAACACAGAAACCAAACCTAATTATTTACAAGGTATTATTGAGCGTTATATTATTTTGGACGGTCAAGGTGATGTTTTTATTTCCGACCAAACTGCACAAGCTGTCTCTAGTGGAGACATTGTCCTAATCCCACAAAATTGCACACAGTGGATTCGCAACACAGGTAATAACGACCTTATTTTTTTGGTGATGTGTACGCCGCGCTTTCAAGTGAGCCACTATTGCGAAAGCGATAATAATAGTTGATAAACACGGCTGCCTTGTTGAGCATAACGCAGCCCCTGTTTTGCAAAGCGTTGCGACTGTGTCTTATCTCCCAGCTGTTCATATGCCTGTGACAACACCTGATAAAACACAGGTTCCTTACGATCCAGACGCAAACCTCGCTCTGCCAAAGTAATCGCAATTTCCAAATCACCTTGTTGATACTTTTGTTGAGACTGGTCTAACAATTGCAATTTAAGAGGCGATACCAAAGCAACTTTATTGTCTTTTTTTGCCTCTTGAACAGGTGACTTAATGACTTCCGGGGAATCGGCATCACGAATCACTACCGGTGCATTTGTTGCAGAACAGGCGACTAAAAAAGCACACGCCACTAAATACAAATATCTTTTAATTAAATTCATTGGAATCTTCTTCCTCAACATTCACGGGACCATTACCACCAAACCACTGCTGAAACCATTGTTGTACTGATGCTTCACCGCAATCACTTTTTTCTTGTGGTTGCGAGCCTGCAATATACGGGACAAGTATCGCACTCTCGCAGCCCTTGCCAACAAGGTTTCCTGTATTTTTATCGACACGGTAGTACTCTATATTATCGGGTTGAATAAAACTAATACTGCCCGTAGAAAGTTGCTTAAAAATATCTGTCCATAGCAAAAGCGCACCACGACTACCCGTGTATGCTGTTGGCGCATTTTTATCATTACCTACCCAAAAAACACCTAAGTGGTCAGCACTATAGCCTGCAAACCAACTATCACGCTGTTTATTGGTTGTTCCTGTTTTACCCGCAACGGATAAATCGGCGGGTAATTGTCGATAAGCAGAACGCCCGCTACCCTCTCGCATGACTGCTTTCAGGTTATAATGCAATAAATAATTGAGTGCTGCCGGAATACGCGGCTCACTTTTTAATGGATAACGTTGCAGACGCTGATTATTGGCATTAAGAACTTCACGTATAGCGCGTAACGGGGTGTAAACGCCATCTGCTGCAACCGTATGATAAATATGGCTGACTTCTAACGGTGATAAATCAACAGCTCCCAACAACAGTGCAGGCAAAGGACGCAATGATGTTTGTAAACCTGCTGCATGTAAATTCTTAATAACCGCTGGCAAACCTACATCCATACCCACATGTACAGCCGATTGATTGTAGGAATTTGCCAACGCCCGATACAAGGGGATATTGCCGTGAGATTGCTTATCAAAATTCTTTGGCTGCCAAATTTGACCATTGGGCAAACTAATACTCACGGGGCTATCGTCAAGCAAGCGGGTTAATGTATATCGCGAGGGATTAGCCAATGCGGTCATATACACAAAGGGTTTAATCAACGAGCCAATCGGCCGCTTCATATCCAAAGCACGGTTAAAGCCACTGTAACGCGGGTTAGCATCACCCACCATTGCCAGTACTTCACCACTACCCACAGCCGTAACGATACCCGCAGACTGCAATGGTTTATCGCTCGACTGATTAAACTGCTTTAGCCGATTTCTGATAGTCGATTCTGTTAGTTCCTGCACACCAGGAGACATGGTAGTAAAAATTCGCAGGCCTTCACTTTGCAAATCTTCTGAGTGATAGTCCTTAAGTAACTGACGCTTAACCAAACTCATAAATGCTGGATAATCGCCAAGGCGCAACTGGTGTTTTTTAATTACACCCAACGATTTTTTTTGATAAGCGAGCTTTTCTTTTTCTGTAATAAGCTCACTATATGCCATTAATTGCAACACTAAATCTCGACGTTTCTTGGCTCGCTCGGGAAAACGCCACGGGTTATAATAAGAAGCCCCTTTCACTAAACCCACCAATAAAGCTACCTGATGTGGACGCAAATTTTTTAGCGAACGATTAAAATAATGTTTTGAGGCCAAGCCAAAACCGTGAATGGCACGAGGACCACTCTGCCCTAAATACACTTCATTAAGATAAGCCTCCAGAATTTCACCTTTGGAATAATGTAATTCCAATAACGGTGCCATTGCCATTTCTTGTAGCTTTCTAGAAAGGGTTTTACGATGGTTCAGATAGAAGTTTTTGATTAACTGTTGAGTGAGCGTACTGCCGCCCTGCACAAAACGACCCGCTTTGATATTGACAATCATGGCACGTGCAATACCGGTAAAAGACAGGCCAAAATGATGAGCAAAATCCTTATCTTCAACCGCAATTAACGTGGTTGCCAATAACGGCGGCACATCATCCAACGTTACTAATACGCGATCTTCCCCATGATTGGGATAAATGCTGCCAATTTCTTTTGGGTCAAGGCGTAGCACCAACTCTTGATCAAGTCCCTGTATTTTCTCAACCACACCGTTATTAATCTGTACCCGATAAGAATCACTGGCTTGCTCTTTATCCGGAAACGTGAAATCACGTGTGATAATATGGAACACATTGGCCTGTTGTGAATATTGACCAGGACCATACACTTTTTTAACATGCGTATATGCCAGACTATCCAGCTCACGCTTTAGCTCAGAGATTTTAAGCAACTGCCCTTCATGAATCTCCAGAGGGCGCGCATACACACGCGCAGGCACTGACCACTTCTTACCCTCAAATTTCTTGCGGATTTGACCATCCAGAATAATGGCAATAACCAGAAAAACGCCCAGTAATAACACAGCTAATCGCAGCCCCCAACGTGTTAACCGTGCAAAACGTTTCGTAGTGGCTTTTTTATTACGTACGGTTTTTTTAGGCATTAATACAGCTAACCTTTACTTTACGAGTATTATCCCGATAATAACGGGCTTGTTATCAACCTCATCAGGAATAACCCATGAAGCAATATGATATCTACGGCATTGGTGCCGCTTTGGTCGATACTGAAATTGAAGTGACCGACAATGACCTCAACACTTACAACATCGAAAAAGGCGTTATGACACTGGTTGATGAATCAAGACAAACAGAACTGATGTCACATCTTTCAGATCATCTGATTGCCTCTAAGCGTGCCAGTGGTGGTTCTGCTGCCAACACCATCATTGGCGCCAGCTATTTCGGTGCAAACACCTTTTATTCCTGCAAGGTTGCCAATGATCATAATGGCGAATTTTACCTGAATGATATGAAAAATGCTGGTGTCAGCACCACAATTTCTCATACTGATTTTGAAGGTATTACCGGTAAATGTCTGGTGATGATTACTCCCGATGCGGAACGCACCATGAATACCTATTTGGGTATTAGCGAGACCGTATCGGTAGAACAACTCGATGAGCAAGCGCTAAAAGACTCACATTATGCCTATATTGAAGGCTATTTGGTTACGTCAGAAACAGGTCGTGCAGCGGCCATTGAGCTGCGAAAACTGGCAGAGAAACATAATGTCAAAACTGCATTTACGCTTTCTGATCCAGCGATGGTACAGTTTTTCGGTGACGGCTTAAAAGAAATGATTGGCGACCGCGTTAATTTATTATTCTGTAACCAGGAAGAAGCGCTAGGCTTTACTCAAACAGACACATTGGAAGACGCTATTACAGCACTAAAAACCTATGCCGATGAATTTGCCATTACACTCGGCGGTGACGGTGCACTGGTATTTGATGGTGAGAATATTATCACCATTGCTCCCAACAGCGTTAAAGCCATTGACTCCAATGGTGCAGGCGATATGTTTGCGGGTGCTTTCTTATACGCTATCACCAATGGTCACAATCACCAACAAGCTGGCGATCTTGCTAGCGCCGCTTCCGCACAGGTTGTTAGCCAATATGGCCCGCGTTTAAGACCAGAGCAGCATAAAGATATTCTCAAAAAAGTTCTGTAAATTGTAGAGGTATATAAGGCCTCCCGGACACGCCGTTGCCCTCCATGGACGGAGGGTAGCTCGAAAACGCAGGAGCAGTTTTCGGGTATACGTCCATGGAGGCTCGGTCGCACAAGCTTTTGTGAAAAGCCCATGCCGCTCACGGTCCGGTTAACCTTATATGCCTCTAAAATAATCTCTTTCCTTTCTTGAAATACTGTTATCTATCCTCATATAAGTAATACGCAAGGCCACACGGCTTGCCCAACCGGATGTATCTTGAAGAATCCAACCTTTAATTTATCGCTTATTAATGAGGATACGACTATGACTAGAATTGATTTAACACCACTATACCGCTCCAGCATTGGCTTTGACCGTTTTGGCTCCATACTGGATGCCGCGTTTCAATCCGAAAAAAGTTCTGCCGGATACCCCCCCTACAATATTGAAGTACTAGAAGAGAATAGATACGCCATTACACTGGCGGTTGCCGGCTTTAAAGACAATGATTTAAACCTAGAAACTGAAAACGGTGTGCTCACGGTAAAAGGCAAACAAGGCCCTGACGATAACCGTCAATACCTGCATCAAGGTATCGCACAACGCGCTTTTGAACGTAAATTTAATCTCGACGATCACGTTGAAGTGACCAACGCAGATTTAGCCGATGGCTTGCTAACCATTACCTTAATACGGGAAATACCGGAAGCCATGAAACCACAGTCCATTGCAATTAATCGCAGCAACGTACTCGAACACCCTGAAAATAAAGATTCTTAGGTGTCAATACAAGCCCTATTCATTAATACTATGACGTAGAAGTGGCACAAACCACTTCTACCTACTCATCGCTACTGATTGCTAGGGCGTTCTTTACAAGCCTAAAAACTGCTTGACTTTTCCTAACAAGGCCTATATCGTGAACCCAGCTTGGAAATAAGCCCATTTTTATTATCTCCATTTCGTCGCCTTATTTGTAGTTCTTCGTCCTGTAGTTTCTAAATTTCAATTTATATTTCCCGCTTATTCATGCCTTACAAGGGCATCCATATACTTTTTATACACAGGATATCTATCATGTCTAATACAACTACTGGTACCGTAAAATGGTTCAACGAATCTAAAGGTTTTGGCTTTATCGAACAAAAGTCTGGCCCAGACGTATTTGCACATTTCAGTGCAATTGTTAGCTCGGGTTTTAAAACGCTGGCTGAAGGTCAGCAGGTTGAGTTCAGTGTTACTCAAGGCCAAAAAGGCCCACAAGCAGAAAATATCGTAGTGATCTAATAGCTCGCAATGCTTATAAAAGGCAAGCCAAAATGGCTTGCCTTTTTTTTGAATTCAATATGACAAATCGTTCAAATACATATATAGAAAAACAACTCAGTAAAGAGTGTTAATGGTTACCTCTTTGTTGCTGATAATGTGAGGGCGTTATTTTCATCTTTTTTTTGAAGAGGCGACTAAATACACTATCGTCGGAATAACCCAAAGAGAGGGCGATCTCTTTCACTGATTTGTTGGTTGTGATTAATAATGTACACGCATGACTTATTCGAACTCCATCAATAAAGGCTTTGGGCGTTTCACCAGTGAGTTCTTTTAATCTGCGATTCAATGTGCGCTCAGACACGGCCATGACTTTGGATAAATCTTTCGCATTTATCATTTGATAGTGCGCCTTACGAATAGCGTACTCTGCTTTTGCTAAAAATGGGTTTCTTGAGCTTTGATATCCTTCTGGCACATATAAATTCTGAGACTTAGGTATTGCATCAACGACTGAAAAATCAGCTACTACCTTTGCGGCTTCAACACCGACAAGTTTTTTAATAATGTGCAGTGTAATGGTTACCCAAGAAAGGGGGCCACCAGCTGTAATGATGTTATTGTCATCAATGAGCTCACTGGCCCATGCTGCATGCGCTTTAGGGAAAAGCTGTTTTAATTCATCATGCAGCCACCATGTTGTGGTGCATCGTCTATTATTGAGAATTCCGGCTTCGCCGAGTGCAAAGACTCCACTACATGAACCGCATATGAGCGCCCCTTGCTGATGACGTGCGCTCAACCAAGATTGTGTTTTCGAATTAGTAATGACCTTAGGTGGACAACCTTCTCCATTTGGGATAAATCCAGGCACCAATATGGCGTCACAATAATCAATAGAATCAAGATCAGAATCGACTTCAAGAACCCGCCCGTGACCATCGGTAATCGGCTTACCATCATCATTAGCCAATATGACCGTTGGATGCCACTCTACCTTAGCAGGCGCACTACCTTCGGATTTTTGAACAAAGCGTAAGCCGCTTAATGATAATACATCGTTTATGCCCATTAAAACTGATGGCAGAGCATTATTAATAGACAAAATCACAATGGTAGAAATAATCGGGGATTATCCACAGCTGGCAAATATTGCATGCATAGTGTCTTTTTTGCCTCTACTAGTCAAGCAATTGGGAGGCATAGAATAGCGCTTCAATCTCAACAGGAGCCAACCATGAAAGAAGCGACTTACATTCCACTGACAGCCAAACATGAACAAGTTAAAAATCTTACTGACTTCCTCTCTGAAGGAGCAGCGTTAGTCACCAAAACCGAGCCCAACACTTTATATTGGCATGCACTTAAAAAAACCGATGGTAGTTTTGGAATTTTTGATGTATTCCCAAATGAAGCGGGCAGAAACGAACATTTTGCGGGTCAGGTTGCTGCCGCATTGAGTGCTAATGCAGAGACTTTAGTTGACCACGGCTGGGATCCAGGGGTTGTTGCCAATATCACCAATTCTACGGTTTTATCTTACAAAAAACCTAGTGAAAGTTCAGCAAGCGCTACACAGGCGACCTATATTGTGCTCAATGCCCAAGCGGGGAAAGAACACGCATTAGAGGAACTATTAACAGGAGCAGCTCCGGTGATCAAAGAAAATGAGCCAAAGACTTTGCTATGGACATCTCTTAAACTCAATAACAACACGTTCGGTATTTTTGATACTTTTACTGATGAAAGTGGCAGAGAAGCCCACTTTAGCGGTCAAGTTGCCGCGGCACTCAAAGCCCAAGCTGATGATCTTGTTGCGGGAGGGTGGGAAAATGGTGTGCTAAAAAACATTCACAACTTTGATGTTATTGCAGAAGCAGAAAGATGATTATGGTATTGTGTATATTCAAGCAATAGCTATATACACATGAAAACACTGTTGTACACCATTATCTCCCTGTTCGCATTTGCGGGCAATTCTGTGTTGTGCCGGATAGCGCTTGGAGACGACACCATGGATGCTGCAAGTTTTACAACCATTCGTTTGTTATCCGGTATTGTTTTTTTAGCCATTATTCTCAAGGCAGTGACGACGAGCGGCACTACTTTCTCAAGAGGAAGCTGGATAGCGGCATTAATGCTGTTTATCTATGCCGCAACATTTTCATTTGCTTACCTCTCTTTGGAAACTGGAACAGGGGCTTTAATCCGGTTTGGTTTCGTAAAAATTACCATGATTTTGTCCGGATTATATCTCGGCAATAAGTTGCACATTGTTGAATGGGTAGGTGTGCTTCTGGCCTTTTCCGGACTGGTTTATTTAGTCATGCCTGGTTTGGGCGCTCCCTCATTTTTGGGATTTTTCCTTATGATGGTGGCAGGCATATCATGGGGCTTCTATACCTTGGCAGACAAAGGATCTGCAAACCCCTTAATGGATACTGCTTACAATTTTTATCGCACATTACCCTTGGTACTTGTTTTAATGGCGGTCACATTCCAGCATAAGGCGCTGTAGCCCAAGGGCATTGTACTGGCAATACTATCCGGCGGCATTGCCTCTGGTGTTGGCTATGCCATTTGGTATATGGCGCTTAAGGGGCTTTCGGGTACACAGGCAGCAGTTGTTCAGTTACTTGTTCCTGTGATCGCCGCCATGGGAGGCGTACTGTTCGCGAATGAGATTTTTTCTGTACGCTTGGCTCTATCCGCGCTGTTAACCTTCGGGGGTATATTAGTGGTGGTACTAGGCCGACGCTTTTGTGCCCAACCAGCAGATAATGCAGAATAAAGCTGAAAAATAACGGCCATTTTTGTACAATAGTGGCCGTTATTTTTTATATATTCGCTTATATGGCCAAAAAAACTCAAAAAACACGTGTTTTGGCAATTCTCTCCGGCCAAAATACTCCTTTAAAGCTTGCCGATATTGCAGTCCAAGTGGCCGACGTACCAGAGCGCACTCTGCGCCGTTGGCTTGCTCAATGGTGCGAGGAAGGAGTTGTAAAAAAATCGGGCCGAGGGAAAGCAACAGCGTATAACCATACACCACAAAAAAAGCGGTCTATTTGCCGTTTTTACAGCCATTGGATGAGGATATTAAACAAGCGGTATTCAACCAAATAAGAGAGTTGTGGACGCACTACTCAACCGCACTCGAGGGAAATACGCTGACACTGGGCGACACTAATTATCTTCTGAGTGAAGGCTTAACCATATCGGGCAAACCCATTAAAGACCATCAAGAAGTGATTGGTCATGCAAACGCTATTGATACACTTTACCAAAGCTTATCTCAGCCTTTAACGCAGGAAATAGTGTTTGCCCTGCACCGTGCAGTACAGACAGAAATTGTGAGTGATATTTATAAAACACAGGGCGCGTGGAAACTGGAGCCGAACGGGACTTATACTGTTGACGCCGAAGGGCAACAACAATTTATTCAATACGCCCTACCCGCTTATGTGCCTGCACTAATGGATGAATTTATAAACACAATCAATGCTATTGATGTAGAAAAACTCACCATTCAAAATGCAACCGCTTGTTATGCCAAACTCCATATGGGTTTTGTACATATTCACCCCTTCTGGGATGGCAATGGCCGTATGGCACGCTTACTCGCTAATATACCACTGCTTAAAGCCGGGCTACCGCCCTTGCTAATTGCTACCGATGCTCGGCGCGAATATATTGAATGTTTAGCTCATTACCAATTAGCGGTAGGCCAAATAAACCATCAAACTGGCATTTGGCCTCAAGCTGAAAAATCATCTAAAAAATTACATTCATTCACAACGTTTTGTGAAAAGAGCTATCAATCCACTAAAGATGTCATTGAAAAAGCATTTTTGGAACAAGAAAAACGCCAAGCATCATCTTAGTATCAAGCCTCCGGCCCCCAAGGTTTAAATAACAACAAAAATTTTGGCAACAGTGTTAACGATGACACTATCGCTGCCAACATAGCTAATCCTGTCAGTAAACCAAAATAAATAGATGGAATAAACTTTGATAAGGCAAGAATCGAAAAACCTGCAATGATGGTAATCGACGTGTAGTACATGGCACTACCAATTGAACCATGCGCTCGGTGCATAGCCTGAACATAATTGTTATCTTGCTGGAATTCATGGCGAAAACGATAAATATAGTGAATCGCGTTGTCCACACCAATACCCACCGCAATAGCAGCAATGGTAATGGTCATCATATCCAAGGGAATACCCGCAATTCCCATACCACCCAACACCACTAGTGCTGCCAGCATATTAGGAATCAACGCAATCAATGCTAAAAGCAGTGAACGGAAAAGCACTAGAAACATGAATAAGATACCGAAGAATACCGCACTAATCGTTAATATCTGTGACGTGAACAAGCTTTGTAACATATTGTTATACAAAACCAATACACCCGTGATATGTACCTTTTCTTCCTCAAGCCCCATGTCTTCTATCGCATAGCGCTTGACCTTTTTTAATAATTCAGCGCGTTTAAGATTAGGGTCGGTTTCTTTGACTCGCGCGGTAATTCTTGTTTGTTCGATATCGGCCGACAGATATGGCTTCACCAAAAAGTCTGCAATATCATCGGGTAATAATCGGCGTACTAGCGCCAATTCAAAATCATTCAATGCACGGCCATTTAAATCACTACCCACTTGATAAGCCGTTGCCAACGATTGTACCTTGCCAACTTCTGGCAAACTATCCAAATAGTTGTGCAGCTGAGAAATTTTCTCAAGACCTGCCTTGGTGAACCAGTAACTCTTGAATGGGTCGGATTTTTTTTCCGGCTCTTTTTCTGATGAACTATCGGCAAAAGCATCCGATGCAGATGTGCCAAAAGGATCGTCTTCGGCAAAGGGGTCACCGCCTTCTGCCACATCACTAACCGTAAAAGGATCACTAGCATCCGCAAAATCATCATGGGTAATAGCATTTACCAGACTATTTTCCGTTGGTTTTTTACGGTCAATCACAATATCCAGCGTAATAGTACCACCCAGTTGCTGATCAATGACGAGCATACCCTGATGAATCTCAGTCGTGGAATGGAAGTAATCAATAAAACGATTTTCAACCTCCAATCGACTGATTCCCACCACACTGACAACGGCTGCAAACACGCCAGCAACAAGAATGAGCGTCCCATTGCGTTCCGTAAAACGCGAAAAATTGAGAGTAAATGCACCTGATCGATCACTGGCTACTGAGGCACCCAGTTTAACCTTGGGCAACAACAAAAAACCTGCAGGAATCATAAGAAATGCCAACACAAATGCTAACAACAAACCGATTGTCATCATCCAACCAAAATCAATCACCGGGCGAATACCACTGACCACTAATGATATAAAAGCCACCATGGTTGTCATCACAGTATACATACAGGGCTTAAACATGGCACTCACGGTTTTGCGCAATAGCGCCGCCATATCCAGATCTGGTTGTAAACTGAGTTCCTCACGAAAACGGACGATTAAGTGAATAGTTAGCGCCAAACAAACAATCAGCAATAATGCGACAAAATTGGAAGAAATTATCGTTAAACGCCAATCGATACTCGCTAGAAAACCCAGCATAATCACAACACTTAACAAACAGGTAAGCAATGGCAATAATACAAACTGCCAGCGGCGAAAAATAATCACTAAGATGACGACAATAAATAGAATAATACCGATGCCAAAAACGACAATATCACTGGCAATAAAATCCACCATATCGGCGGTAATCATGGAAACGCCACCCAAAAATATTTGCGCCTCTGCTTTGTATTGATTTACCGTATCACGAACAACTTGCACTCTTTGGTGACTAATTTCGGCCGCAGCTGTTCGATAATCCAAAAATTCTTGGCTCACCACTTCAAGCTGCTGCTGTTCTATGACAGAAAGCCCTTCGGTTTCTCTTTTTAATCTTAGCGCATCACGCTGACGCACCAAGGCAATAAATTTTTCGTCAATATCAAGATTCAACAATAATGCGGTTGTTTTACCATCAGGCCCCAGTAACATATTTTTATAAATAGGGCTCTCAATAAATTCTTTTGCCGCTAATTCACGATTAACACCTTTATCCTGAAGTGTATTGATACCTGTCGCCACATTCAGCAATGAAATTTTGGGGCTATATAACAGTGGCACATCCAAAATGGAATTGACGCTTTTTACTCCATCAATTTTACTCAGAGATTCCCGTAAACTTTTCAAGTGCTCCAAACTGGCATCGGAAAATAAATCACCGTCAGGCTTGTAAGTTACTACTAAAAAATTACCTGACTGATAACGCTTACTCATCTCACGGAAGTAATCTAAGTCTTTATCGTATTCGAGTGTTAAAGAATCAGAGGAGGCATCTATTTTGAGATTAGGCAATTGCAGAAAAAGCAACACGGCAACCAACATAACACCCAAAACGGTTAACCACGGCTTTTCTAGAACCAATGCAAAATAGCTCCGCTGAAATATCTTGAATAACGATTGCAACATAAAGACTACTCTCCCCAGCGGGGCATTAATTGTTGAGGAAGGCCAATTTGATCTAACACTCGAGCAACAATAAAATCAATCATGTCATTCAGTGTTTGAGGTTTACTGTAAAAACCTGGACTGGCGGGTAATACTACAGCGCCCATTTGCGTTAATTTCAGCATGTTTTCAAGGTGCACTTGTGAATAGGGTGTTTCCCGGGGCACCAGAATGAGCTGACGCCGCTCTTTTAACGCCACATCAGCCGCACGCTCAATAAGATTATTACTGGCGCCGTTGGCAATTGCTGATAAAGTGCCTCCACTGGCCGGACAAATCACCATACTGGCAGGACTACTGGAACCAGATGCGACCGGAGAAAACCAATCTTCTTTCGCCAGCAACGTTAAATTTTCCTTAGCGTTAGGGTATAAATCCTCAAACAAAGCTTGTTGCAGGGTTAAGTCCTGTTCAGGCAAAGCCATATCGGTTTCTGTGTTAATGACTATTTCAGCAGCACGCGATAACAATAAATACACATGGCAGTTCGCCGCCAGCAAACACTCTAACAAGCGCAAACCATACTGCGCACCCGATGCCCCTGTAATGGCTAACGTAATCGTACGTAGTTCAGACATAGAAAGCTCTCTCTAATTTCATCACTGGAAGTGTATCATTTTTATCAAACACAGAATATCTTGGTAAAATTAACGTAACCTATATTTAATATACACATAGACTGAATAATACGTTTCAGTCTATTTAGAAATAAATGTAACAAGGAAATGCTTTTGAACACTTACACAATCACCCCTATTGGTTATATCAAAACCTGCTTTCCAGAAAAGTTCGGTGTTCCCAGACAAAGCTTATTGGCGCCGAGTGCAACCGGGAAGTTAGAACTATTAGCGCCCTTTAATAATCCTGACAGCGTTGATGGTCTGGAGCAGGCTTCTCATATCTGGCTCAGTTTTATTTTTCACCAGCATAGCGACAAAGAATGGAAAGCGAAAGTCAAACCGCCACGCATGGGTGGCAACAAAAAAATCGGGGTATTTGCCACTCGCTCATCATTTCGACCCAACCAATTGGGATTGTCTGTCGTTAGACTGGATAAGGTAGAGACAGGAAATGGCAAGATTATTTTGCACTTATCTGGCATAGATCTTATTGATGGCACGCCTATTGTGGATATCAAACCTTATCTTCCCTATGCCGATATTGTACATAACGCGCATCATCGTCTCGCCCACTCAGAACCTGGAATCAGCCCTGTGGAATTTTCAACATCCGCGCTTGAGTTTATTTCACAGTACGAAAAAGATATCGGAGTAAACCTTAAAGCAGTAGCTACGGAAGTACTCCAACAGAATCCACAACCAGCCTATCACCATAGTGCCCACAAAAAAATATACGGTACAAAATTATACGATTGCAATATGTTATGGACGGTAAACAATGACAAGAAAACCATAGAGGTCATTTCGATAGCATTAATCTCAGGATAAACGCTGTATCAATCGTTGATGTATACCCCCAAACCCTCCATTACTCATAATAACAATATGGCTATTTGGCGAGCTGGCAGCAACAATAGCATCCAGCAACACATCTAATGATTCTTTAGCCTCACTATGCACTGGGCTTGCCTTAATAATAGTCTCAATGTCCCAAGACAATTCCGGAGGTGTAAACCACAATACATGGTCCGAATCCTTAACCGATTGAGCCAACTCAGAGGCATGCACCCCCATACGCATGGTATTGGATCGCGGTTCAATAACCGCCACAATATTCTCCGAGCCCACTTTTTTTCTCAGGCCTGCAAGCGTTGTTGCAATCGCTGAAGGATGATGGGCAAAATCATCATAAATATGAATACCATTAATCGTCGCCAGACATTCCATACGGCGTTTTACGCCGGCAAACTCTGACAATGCACTACAGGCAATATCGACTGTCACACCCACATGATGAGCCGCCGCCATGGCAGCCAATGCGTTAGCCACGTTATGTCGTCCCAACTGTTGCCACGTGACTCTTCCTTGTCTATTTCCTTCACGTAACACATCAAAACACTGACCATCATCACTCTGCAAAGCAACAGACCATGGCCCATCACCTTTTAAGGACATTGTTTCCAACTCAGACCAATAGCCCTGTTTCAACACCTCATCAATAGCCTCAACACCTTCAGGAGCAATCAGCCGACCATTTGTCGGCACAGTACGTACCACATGATGAAACTGCTTTTGTATCGCAGAAAGATCTTCAAAAATGTCGGCGTGATCAAATTCTAAATTATTGATAATTAGTGTTCGTGGGCGATAGTGCACAAACTTGGAGCGTTTATCAAAAAAAGCGCTGTCATACTCATCAGCCTCGATCACAAAAAAAGGCGTTTCTCCCAAACGAGCAGAGCTGGAAAAATTTTTAGGCACACCCCCAATAAGGTATCCCGGCGACATACCCGCATATTCCAATATCCAGGCCAACATACTACTGGTCGTAGTTTTACCGTGAGTCCCGGAAGCCGCCAATACCCACTTACCTTGTAAAATATGGTCACTCAACCATTGTGGCCCAGAGGTATAGGGTAAACCCTGATTAAGAATCTCTTCCAGCAAAGGATTACCGCGGCTAATGGCATTGCCAATAACAAAGATATCGGGTTGCAAGGATAGTTGGCCGATATGATAGCCTTCGATCAACTCAATACCCACCTGCTCCAGCTGTGTACTCATTGGCGGATAGACATTGGCATCTGCTCCCGTCACACGATAACCTTTGGCAATCGCCAATTGCGCCAAGCTTCCCATAAATGTGCCACAGATACCGAGAATATGGATATGTTTCATTAACGACTTACTCAATGGTTAGGGGCCAGTGTAAGAAGGACTCTCTCGATACGCCGTAAATACATCCCTGTAGGCTCGGTCGCGGCATCCATGCCGCTCACGATCTCGAAAGCCGCTCCTTACACACGCCAAATAAGGTAATGACGAAATATTACATGAAACTACCATGAAATTCCCGTATGATGTCGCGCAGATTTATCAGTTCGGTTATTACAGGTAGCAATCAGCATGGCAAAGAAAAACGCATTCTACGCTCAATCTGGCGGAGTGACCGCTGTTATCAACGCATCCGCTTGCGGGGTTATTGAAACCGCACGCCAATACAAGAAACATATCGGTAAAGTGTATGCGGGGAAAAATGGCATTATTGGCGCCTTGCGTGAAGAACTGATTGATACCAGCAAAGAGAGTGCAAAAGCCATTGCTGCACTCAGACACACACCTGCTGGTGCGTTTGGTTCTTGTCGCTATAAACTGAAAAGCCTGCAAGACAACCGGGCTGAGTACGAACGTTTAATCGAAGTCTTTAAAGCACACAATATCGGTTACTTTTTTTATAATGGCGGTGGTGACTCAGCAGATACTTGTCTGAAAATTTACCGACTTTCTGAAAAAATGGGTTATCCGTTACAAGCTATTCACGTTCCCAAAACCGTTGATAATGATCTTCCCTTCACTGACAACTGCCCCGGATTTGGCTCTGTCGCTAAATACGTCGCAGTATCCACCAAGGAAGCCGCATTGGATGTTGCTTCTATGTGCGAAACATCCACTAAAGTATTGATTCTTGAAGTCATGGGACGTCATGCAGGCTGGATTGCGGCGGCTGGTGGTTTGGTGGCACAAAAAGAAGGTGATGCACCACATATTATTCTGTTTCCTGAGATTGCGTTTAATAAAGATAAATTTTTAAAACGTGTTCAACGTACCGTTAAAAAGTATGGCTATTGCGTTGTGGTTGCTTCCGAAGGCGCTCAGTATAAAGATGGGGCATTTTTGGCTGATGCAGGAACGACGGATGCTTTTGGCCATAAACAATTAGGCGGTGTTGCACCCACATTAGCGTCAATGGTGAAAGACGAATTAGGTTACAAGTATCATTGGGCGTTAGCTGATTACTTACAACGTGCAGCACGTCATATTGCTTCTGCAACCGATGTTGAGCAAGCTTACGCGGTCGGTAAAGCGGCCGTTGAAATGGCTATCGCCGGAAAAAATGCCGTAATGCCCGCCATTATTCGGGGCAAAAGTAAAAAATATTCTTGGTCTATTCAAGAAGCGCCTCTTGAAAAAGTTGCAAACGTTGAAAAAATGATGCCACGCGATTTCATTAGCAAAGATGGTTTTAATATTAGTGATAAAGGCCGAGCCTATCTTGAGCCATTGATACAAGGGGAAGACTACCCGCCTTATGATAAAAATGGTTTGCCGATTTTTACCAAGCTAAAGAAAGTGATCGCCGACAAAAAAATTAAAAAGCGTTTTAAAATTTAAAAAAACGTTCAAAATAATTTACAGAAAAAGCGAAAGCGTCGCCACAAACAACACAACCACGGCTTATCTACCTATTAAAGCGAGCAGAAAAATGCTCATGTTAATTGCAAAGCAATAATACCCCTCTATACTCAAATAAAGTCCTAGCAAACAAATGGTGCCTCTCAATCTAATGAGCGAGTACGCCGAACATCTTGCCAACATGCAAGAAAAACCAAAAATTGTTGCCACTGCAGATATCATGAGCGACAACGGCGTATTACTTGCCAAGTCTGGCACAGAAATCAACAAAAAAATTTGTGAAAATCTTCTTAAATTTAAATTACTCAAACCGATTGAAGATTCCATTTCAATAGAAAATCAACTAAATGCAAAATCCATTTACGATCACATTACCCAATGTATTGCTAGAGATTCTTTTCTTTCTGAAATGCATACCGCCATCGGCGATAAAAAAACCTTACAGCGCTGTTGTTTAAAGCTGGAAAAGTTTCCTATCTTGCAACAAAAGCTCACCGTATTGCACCTAGAAATACCTGACGTTTTTCAACAAGCGATTTTTGCTGCTTTTTTAGGTTATTTATGTGGCAGACTGGATAAATTGGAACACTCACAAATTGAGGAATATTTTTTGGCCGGAATTACGCACGATATCGGCTTTCTTCATATCAATTATAAAATTTTACAAAAGCAGGAAGAATTAACCGCAGATGAATGGCGCACGATTCAATCACACCCAATTATTGGCTATCAAATACTGCGCAACATTAATACTTTTTCAAAGACAGTGTCTCGTGCCGTCTTAGAGCACCATGAAAATTTGGATGGCTCGGGATATCCGAAAGGAAAAACCGCACACGATTTGCAACCTCTGGGACAATTACTTAGCCTATTAGATAATGTTATTGCTATTTACAATAAAAAATTTAAAACAAAAGAACGCAGTCCACAATGCATCATTCCTGTTTTGCAAATCAATATGCACTCTTATCTTCCCAACATTGCTTCTGTAATTATCAGAGCGCTTAAACAAGCGCCAAAATCACCCGTGAAATAAGCAGATACACAAAACATAAAAACGCTTATTAATAATGCATAAAAAAAACAGTCTTACATCATGAAAAAAACTGATGTGATTAAAGACACCAATAAAAAACTTGGTTATCAACATAACAACAGGGCAATATTTACCATACAAAATATTGCCAGTAATATTTTATTTATCGTTAATAGCGCTGGACTGAATGACGCCAATTACATGCAAATGCTACGAGAACTTGAACAAGACGATAAAGATACTGCGTACAATGAAATCGAAGATATCTTATTAATGCTGGGAGAGATTATTTATCAATTTCAATCTTATCAAAAGGCAGGAAACGTCTTTATCGACAAAAACCCTTCTCATACACTAACCAGTATATTAAAAAATGCACTGGAGACGATTAAAAATATTCCACAACCCGGCAAAGAGAGAAAAATTCCAGAAGTAAAATACTTTGGCGACCAGCAAAATTCCGCATAAATAAAAAAGGCTTACATAAGTAAGCCTTTTTTCATATACCACAACAAATGACTACCCCAGCAACGGCGCAATAACCAAGCTGACAATCGCCATAACGTTAATTAGAATATTCATGGAAGGGCCTGAAGTATCTTTGAAAGGATCACCCACAGTGTCACCAACCACTACAGCAGCATGAACATCAGTACCTTTACCGCCAAAATTACCTTTCTCAACGTGTTTCTTCGCATTATCCCAAGCGCCACCCGCATTCGCCATCATCAGTGCCATCAAGACACAAGTAATTAGTGCACCACCTAACATGCCGCCTAAAGCTTCAGGGCCGAGTAAAAATCCAACAATGACAGGAGACGCCACCGCTAACACACCCGGGAGAATCATTTTCTTCAATGCGGCTTGTGTCGCAATATCCACACAACGACCGCTATCAGGCTTTGCGGTCCCTTCCATCAATCCAGGAATTTCTTTAAATTGACGACGGATCTCTTTAATCATTTCAAAAGCCGCATCACCCACAGCGCGCATGGTAATGGCGCTCACCAAGCATGGGAAAATACCGCCTAGGAACATACCCATCAATACCAATGGATTATTAATATCTAGGGAAAATTCTGCACCGCGCGCATGAGCAACGGTTTCGATATAAGCAGCGATAATCGCCAACGCCGCCAAACCAGCAGCGCCAATCGCAAAACCTTTACCAATGGCAGCCGTGGTATTACCCACCTCATCAAGACCATCGGTAATTTCACGAATGTCTTCACCTAGCTCGGCCATTTCAGCAATACCGCCAGCATTATCGGCCACAGGGCCATAGGCATCAATCGCCATGGTAATACCTACAGTAGCTAACATACCCACAGCACCAACACCAACACCGTAAACACCAACACCTAAAATACTAGTAGTAAAGATGATACAAGCGATCACTAAGACAGGAACCACTACCGATTCCATACCCACAGCTAAACCGGCAATCATCACGGTGGCTGGACCCGTTTCACCGCCTTCAGCAATATCACGCACAGGCTTACCACCCGTATAATATTCCGTGACTAAACCAATGATCATGCCACCAACAGCACCCGCTATGACACACCACCAAACGGCGCTAGATATTTCAAGAGCCGAAAGCACAAACCATGCGACCACAATAAAGACAAGCGTTGCACCAATCGTTCCCATTCTTAAGGCTGACGCCGGATCTTTACCTGCCGATAGCCGAACGAAAATAATACCTAATATAGAGCAAATTAAGCCCGCAGAAGCCAACGCCAACGGTGCCATCATTAAGGCTTCTGGTGCGCCTAATGCCTCCAGAGTAATCGTTGACGCAATGGCAATGGTCGCAATCATGGAACCACAGTAAGACTCAAAGATATCCGACCCCATACCCGCAACGTCACCAACATTGTCGCCCACATTATCAGCTATCACACCCGGGTTACGCGGGTCATCTTCGGGTATCCCCGCTTCAACCTTACCCACCAAATCGGCACCCACATCCGCACTCTTGGTAAAGATACCACCGCCAACACGCGAGAATAGCGCCACTACAGAAGCACCCATACCAAAGCCATGAATAGCTTCTGCATGCTCTGCACCAAAGAAGTAGTAGAGAAGACCGATACCGATCAAGCCCATAGAAGCGACGGCCAAGCCCATTACCGAACCACCAAAAAAGGCAACACTTAATGCACTTTCAGCCCCATCACTCGCCGCGGCAACTGTGGTACGAACATTCGCTTTAGTCGCCGTGTACATACCGATATAACCTGCTACAGAAGAACATACGGCTCCCGCAACAAAGGCAACCGGGGTATGCCAGCTTTGAAAACCAACAAACAGCAATACGGTTACTATTGCCGCAAAAAGACCTAGAATACTGTATTCACGACGCATAAAGACCATAGCACCATGATGAATAGCGTCCGCTATCTCGGCAACAGCCCCTTCACCAGCAGAGTATTTAGTAATAATTTTATAAATGATAAACGCAACAACAAGACCGCCGATACCCAGGATCGGGGGCAACAATAGTAAAGCCATAACAACCTCTTTTTATCTTTATTCTTGGCTACCCTAGCGAAACATTAATGACCGCAAGGTAATTTATAATGGAATAACCAGTATGACCAGCTACTACTGCCCATCGACACCATTCTATGCCAGCATTGGATGATCGGCAACCGCGTTTATGCAAACATACAAAACACAACAGTGATTAACTGTGGTAGAATCGCGCGCGATTGAGATTGGTCATGTTCAGTCCCCGCTTTTTATTGTTTATTGTCGAAGTAATTATTATGAGTTTAAATTTGGTCCCCGCAGGCAAAAATGTGCCTGACGAAATTAATGTTATTATTGAAATCCCCCTGAACGGCGAGCCCGTCAAATATGAAGTCGATAAAGAGACTGGCGCGTTATTTGTCGACCGTATTCTGGGCACCTCAATGCACTACCCCTGCAATTATGGTTATGTTAATAACACACTCTGTGGCGACGGCGACCCTGCTGACGTCATGGTATTAACACGTTTTGGCTTAACACCAGGATCTGTTGTACGCTGTCGCCCGGTTGGCGTTTTAAAAATGGAAGATGAATCCGGTGAAGACGCCAAAATACTGGCGGTTCCGGTTGAGAAAATCAGCCAAATGAATAAGAAAATTGTCGATATGGACGACGTTCCTGAACTACTACTCAAGCGCATTTCTCACTTCTTTGAGCATTACAAGGATTTGGAAGAAGGCAAATGGGTGAAAGTACAGGGTTGGGAAAATGCTGCCGCAGCCAAAGCCGAACTGGTGGAGTCTGTCGAGCGTTTTGAGTCTCAGCAATAACTCATGGTTACACCAAGAGCAGGCACACGACCTGCTCTTGTTTATTCTTCAAGATCATCTCTAGCCGCTAACGTGATATCACTGGTATCGATTATCGATGGTTAACGGTTCAATATGAGACCTTTCTTTGTCTTCCAACAAATACGCACCTTCAGGGCTTAAGGTCCATTGACTCAAAAAATCAGGCAATACAAATTCCGGCGTGGATATCCTTTCATCAGATCGAAGAATATCACACGGCTGCGATGCCAGAGTGAATTCGGGAGCAGGTGGTGAGGCACTTTCCTGTACCGCCTCCGATTGACACTCACGCAACTCAACAATCATGCCTATACGAGACAGCAATTCATCATATTTTTTGGCTGCCGCTTTGTCGACCTTGGGTTTCAATACTACAGGTGCCGATTGGAAGAGTTCATCTACTTTGCTGGTATCTAGCTTGAATAGCTGAGCGACTTTTTCCTTAACAATGCTCTCGTCAAACCCATCCACTATGCGGCCAGAAAAAACAATGTCAAATAACGCGTCAGACATCAATTTGATGCTCCATAGCTCATGCTGGCGCCTCAATACCACTACGCCCTACGATACGTGCAGGCACACCAACAACCGTTGCGTGATCAGCAACAGATTCCATAACCACACTACCTGCACCCACTTTAACGCCTTTACCAATTGTAATATTACCCAAAATTTTGGCTCCCACACTCAAAAGCACACCAGACTCAATGGTTGGATGGCGTTTCTCTCTTTGGGAACCACTACCGCCTAAAGTGACCGCATGCAACATGGATACATTATCTTTCACAATGGCCGTTTCACCAATAACAACACCCGTTGCATGATCGACCATCAAACCACCTGCCACTTGTGCTGCAGGATGAATATCCACATCAAATAATTCCGCACAACGGCTTTGAATATAACGGGCCAGCAATTGACGTTGATTTTGCCATAAATAGTGAGCGATACGATATGATTGTATCGCCTGATAACCCTTGAAGTACAAAAAAGGCGTAATATATTGTTGGCAGGCTGGGTCTCGCTCGTAATGCGCTAATAAATCTTGAAGCATATTTTGCTCAATAGACTCATCCTCCTGCATAGCCTGATTGATAATATCGCGTATCATCATGGCAGGCACTGAATCTGTCGCCAATAGGTGTGAAAGAAAAAAACTGATTGCTGACCTAAAATTTTCATGATTCAAAATATTCGCATGAAAAAAACTCGCCAATAGCGGTTGTTGTCCACTTGCCTGCATGGCCTCTGTGCGCATTTTTTTCCATGCCACTACCGTATTCATTAGCAAACCAGTTCCTCTTGACTCATTCTATGGATGACTTATTTTGTTAACTGAATGTAACGCCGATAAATCTCATGCAGCTTTTCCAGTATAACAGCCTGCCCTGCAAGCTGATTAGACTCTGTCAGATTCTGCAGATATTGGTGCAATAGTTGTATTGAATATTGCTTTTCATAAACACTTGCAACAGGCTGGTAACTAATATGCCAAGGTTCCGGCATCACTTCATTATTACCGTGCCAATAAGGTCGAAAGAAGTCTGGCGAATCTGTCTGTTGCAAATAAGAGTGCAACCACTGCATCATCGCTCCGAAAATCCCGTCAGGTTTATATTCATCGGGATGTAAGCGCAATTGATACTCATCAGTTATCACAGCGGCATCGTAAATATCGCACTCTGTACCCCAGTGATGGCGAGACGCTCCGGGCAATGCCGACCAATGTAAAATGGTTTGAATCTTGTCCCATAACGATAAACGATCAATGTCAATCTCATTGCCACTTGCATCAAGCACAGGCACTTGCCCTAAACACTTCCTGTTCCAGATTAAACGCTGTCGTTCAAAACCTCTAAACCCACTGGCAATACGCAAGTCAAAACCTGCTTCATTGGCCGCTGCCGTTAATTGTTGCAGTGGTCCAATAACAGAGACATGGACTTTGACACCGAGTTGATTAGGCATCTCACACACATGCCGCTCGGTACAACCGAGCAGCTCTTGCTCTAAAAAAGGCGATGATGCTGGCGAATTATCCACGACTTTATACGATAGTATGATCACGTTGATGTATATTAAGGAGTACTATACAACGATGTCAGCCATAACGTCACACTTAACCCACAAAATAGTTGACGGACACCATGAGCAAACAGCCTTGTGAACTGACCAAACTCAAAAATTTAGGCACCGCATCCGTCAATATACTGCATGCGGTCGGCATTAGCACCTATCATGATCTGGAGACTATCGGACCAGTGGAGATATACCGTCGCATTAAGCGACGTAATATCCATGTTTCTAAAGTGATGCTCTACGCGTTACAGGGGGCTCTGATGAATATTCATTGGAATGACCTGTCACCTGACTTGAAACTTCAATTGCTGGCAGAAGCCCAGGAAACTGAAGATTGCCTCTAGAAAACCCACAAAAGCCCCCGACATAACAAAAAACCACTAGCCTCAGACTAGGTTATCTGGTAGTTTTCGCGGTCGATTTATTTTGGTGGTGTTAATTGTGGCGCAATTCACCATTAACCGTTACTATCTATCGTACCGTCCCATCGTACGCGTATATAGTCTTAAGAGACAGCTTCAAGAGAAAGTTACCATGTCAAAAAGTACTGATAATTTAACACTCAACGGTTTCACGCCTTACAAGGAAAAGAAAGGCGAAGAATATATGAATGAACGGCAGCGTGCACACTTTAAACATCTGTTGCTCGTCTGGAAAACAGAGCTTATGGAAGAAGTCGACAGGACCGTGACGCATATGCAGGATGAAGCCTCGAATTTTCCTGACCCTGCTGATCGTGCCAGTCAGGAAGAGGAGTTCAGCTTAGAACTACGGACACGTGACCGTGAGCGCAAACTCATTAAAAAAATCGAAAAAACCATTGAGCAGATTGATGCCTATGATTATGGCTATTGTGACTCTTGCGGTGTAGAAATTGGTATTCGCCGACTAGAAGCACGTCCTACAGCAACACAATGCGTTGACTGCAAAACCCTGTCTGAAATCAAAGAAAGACAAGTCGGAATATAACCGCTGTCGTGACCGCTTATGGCACTCATAACAGCGGTTATATTGGCCGTTTTGCGCCATCCCCATCAGGGTCTTTACATTTCGGATCGCTCATCGCCGCACTTGCCAGCTATCTGGATGCCAAACACCATCACGGCCAGTGGCTGGTCAGAATTGAAGATATTGACCCCCCCAGAGAAGAACCCGGAGCCTCACAGGCTATACTGGAATCCCTGCGCCGTCATGAATTATATTGGGATGGCGATATACTCTATCAAAGCAGCCGATTATCGGCCTATGAATCGCTGTTCTCCCAACTTAAAGAAGATACTTATTTTTGCACCTGCAGTCGTCCCAGACTGCTGGAACTGCGGGGTATTTACGATAGCCGCTGCTTACATACACCTCCACAAATAGAAGAACATACCCTTTGCTCAACACGACTGCGGCTCGATCGTTTATCTTCCGCAGAACGATCTCTCGCAGAACACTATGAGGATATTTTCCAAGGTCAACAACACTATCCGTTAAAAGATGTGGGAGATTTCATTCTTAAACGCAAAGACGGTTTATTCGCTTACCAACTCGCGGTTGTTATTGATGATATCTATCAAGGTATCACCCATATTATTAGAGGGTCGGACCTACTCTCATCCACATCCAGACAACGCTACTTGATGCAACGATTGGCGCAAGTTCTGGATCACAAGGTAACGCTACCTACCTATGGCCATATCCCGGTTATTACCAACTCAAAGGGGCAAAAATTCAGTAAACAGCATAAATCTCCATCGATTAACAATAGTAATGCCTTCAACAATCTATATGAGGCTTTACAGTTTGTAGGTCATTCGCCACCTGATAATGTGCGACAACAACAAAACATTCACTCATTGCTGCAATGGGGGATTAGCCATTGGGATCGCAAACTGATACCGCACAGACTCTCTTGTGCAGCAGATGAATGGCAGGTCGCCCTCGACTGACTACGGTTTTCCTGTTTAAATACCGCGCTAACACCTTTTTACATGCAATAAATGACTGCTTATGGCCAATCATCGCTTGCTACTGTTACTTCTGCTAGCAGCTTATATTTTTACACCCACACTATTTAGCTGGATTATTTCACCCAGCGGCTCTTGGTATCGACCCTTCGTTATCTGGGGCATCATTATTGTAGGTGCATTCTTATTCCACAAATATAACCGGGCACCATATAAGTAATGAACCTGAATTTGACACATATCAGCCTTATCGGCATTGCTTATCTTGCCACCTTATTTGGTATTGCCTATGCGACCAATCGACGTTGGATTCCCACCAAAATCACCAACCACCCGGCGATGTATATCCTTTCTTTGGGGATATTCTTTAGCGCATGGTCATTCTATGGAGTCATTGATCTTGCCTATAATTTTGGTTATGGCGCTCTGACTTATTATATGGGTATCGGTGCTCTGTTCCTGTTTGCGCCTGTTGTTCAAGCACCTCTGGCCGAGTTGTGCCAACGCTTTCAACTACGCTCCATCGCAGATTTATTGGTATTTCGCTACAGCAGCCAAGTCGCCGGAAGTCTGGCAACATTTTGTATGCTATTGGCGATTTTACCCTTATTGGTAATACAAATTCAGTCTATCGCAGACACGCTACAAATACTGACCAGCAATACATCGTTAAGAACATCAAACTTCGAAACGTGGATCAAGCAGCGTGACATTACCGCATTTTTTTATTGTCTTTTAATGGCGGCATTTTGCATGACATTTGGCGCCAGTTATCGACAATACCTCAGCCTTATGACCACCATGGCTTTTGAGTCAGTTATCAAAATGTTGGCCATGTTCACTATCGGTGTATTTGCTATTTATGGCGTATTCGGAGGATTTAATGAATTAGATCAATGGCTAGCAACCAATCCAGATATCCAAGAGCAGCTTTATCAATCCAGCCAAAACACATCAGCACACACACTGCTACTGGTTTTTCTAGGCGCCAGTATTATGATGCCTTATATCTTTCATATGAACCATGTTGATATGAGTATCAAACAGATTACCCGCATGGTAACTTGGGCATTTCCAACACTGCTTTTTGTGGTTGCACTACCTGTTTTTCCTATTTTATGGGCTGGCTTTAAACTGGACGTCGCATACCATCCAACGTATTTTACACTGGGCGTGCCGATGGAATCCGGCTCCTGTCTGCTAACTATAATTGCCTACATTGGCGGGGTTTCTGCCGCCTCGGGTGCATTAATTGTTGCCACGCTGTCTTTATCAACAATGATTGCCAACCACTGGGTACTGCCCTTATTCGAATTGAAAAAAGAAGGGGATATTTATGCGCAGCTACGCTGGCTACGCAGAGGTTTAATTCTTGGGATTTTATTATTAGCTTATATTATTTATGTCATCATTAACTACCGTTATTCACTACTTGATTTAGGGCTTATAACATTTATTCAGGCATTACAATTTTTACCCGGTGTTATCGCCATTAACTATTTCCCCTCGGCAAACCGTTATGGCTTTTATGCCGGAATTATCTCAGGCACGATCATTTGGGCCATCGGCTTTATCACTCCGATTCTATTTAACATTACTACTATTACCTTGCCCCTTACTGATTTTTCACTACATGTTGGTATTACGGAGTGGGAAAACATCACCATTCTTTCAATCGGCTGTAATATTTTAATTTTTGCGTGTGTCTCCTACTTTAAAACCATGAGTGACGAGGAGCATTATCACGCTGAGCTCTGTGCAGAAGATGAATTAAGTCGACCATTTCGCCGCACACTGGATATTACTTCTGCTAAACAATTTATTTTGCGACTTGAAGAAAGTATCGGCTTGCATGCAGCAACCAGGGAAGTTTATCGAGCCTTGGAATTTTTTGGTTTTGATGAAGATGAATCACGTCCTTATGCGCTGCGACGCTTACGCACTCGTGTACAAGCCAACTTAGCTTCATTAGTGGGACAGAGTGTCGCGACTGAAATGATGGACAAGCATTTTCCCTATAATGCTCCATCTTGCGGCGAAGTGCTGGATATCAACCTGATGGAAAATCGTCTTGAACGCATCGGAGATAATATCTACGGCCTTACCGCTGATGTAAACCAGTTGCGACTTTATCATCGCAATACATTACAGGAATTACCCATTGCCATTTGCTCTCTCGGTATGGACGATGAAATCCTGCTATGGAATAACGCCATGAGCAATATCACTCATATCTACGGCAATGTTATTACCGGTTCCAATGTTAATGATGTGCCTGATCCCTGGGGTAAACTCATCTTTGAATTTGCTAATAGTAATTTTACCCATACCAACGAACAAACGATTGACAAAGAAGGCGGGCAAAATTGGTATCGCCTGCATAAATCTGCTTCCGATACAAACAGCAAACGCCAAGAAGGCCAAGTCATATTGATTGAAGATATTACCGAAGTGCAATTACTACAACAGGAGCTAATGCATAATACTCGCCTTGCGTCTATCGGGCGACTTGCCGCTGGTGTTGCCCACGAAATTGGCAATCCGGTGACAGGGATTGCTTGCTTGGCACAAAACCTTCGTTATGAAAATGACGAAGAAGGACGCGAAGAAACGGCACAAGCTATTCTGTCACAAACTGACCGCATTACCCGCATTGTCAAATCATTAGTAACCTTTGCTCATACCGGACAAACTTCACAAAAGGATTTTATTAAGGTTTCGGTACAACAATGTATCGACGAATCCATACACCTTTTGTCGTTACAGAAAGATCGCAAGCAAATTGAATACTGCAATCTGGTTGCACCAGATATTTTTATTTGGGGTGACAGCCAGCGCCTGATACAGGTATTTATCAATATGTTAAGTAATGCCAATGACGCCAGCCCGGACTACAGCACGATTACACTCAAAGCAACCGTAAAAAACCCTATGGTTCATATCGATGTGATTGATGAAGGCGTTGGCATACCCAAAGAACATATTGATCAAATTATGGAGCCTTTCTTTACCACGAAAGACGCGGGTAAAGGCACAGGCCTAGGATTGTCTGTTGTCTTTAGCGTGATAGAGGAACATCAAGGCCATATCGATATTACCAGTCCGGTTGCCAGTCAACGCGGCTCCTGTTTTACAATAAAATTACCTTTGCATTCAGAAGCACTTGAAAGTGTCGGCCAGCCACTGCACACTAACCACATTGAACGTGCGAAAGAGATGTAACCAACCCGACATTATGAGCAACTTATTAATTGTTGAAGATGAAGCGATTATTCGCATGGCGCTACGCAAGCTGTTAGAGCGACATAATTATCAAGTGTGCGAAGCGGACTCTATTCAGGAAGCGACCCGTAATCATAATATACATCAGTTCGATTTAATTATTAGTGATTTACGCTTACCAGGAGAGCCCGGTACCGAGCTCATCAAACTGGCAACTGGCACCCCAGTGCTGATTATGACCAGCTATGCCAGTTTACGTTCTGCAGTTGATGCCATGCGCATGGGAGCCTTTGATTATATTGCCAAACCGTTTGACCATGACGAAATGATTGCAACGGTAAAACGTATTTTGGAAGAAAGCGCCACTAAAACAACGACGGATTCGAGTACAAAAACGATCGAACAGAGCAAAATGATCGGCAACAGTGCTGTGATGATGGATGTATTTCACCAAATTGACAAAGTGGCCCCCACCAATGCAACGATTCTGATTGAAGGTGAAACAGGGACAGGAAAGGAACTGGTGGCTCGTGCCATCCAGCAAAATAGTAGCCGAGCTAAAAACCCATTAATCAGTATCAACTGTGCTGCTATTCCTGAAACATTGATTGAATCAGAATTATTCGGTCATGAAAAAGGCGCCTTTACTGGCGCAGCCAGTCAACGTGAAGGCCTGATCGTTGCCGCGAATCAAGGCACTCTATTTCTTGACGAAATTGGTGAGCTTCCCTTGGAAGCTCAGGCAAGATTATTGCGAGTACTGCAGGAGGGTGAAGTACGTGCTGTAGGCTCCACGACGACCAAAAAGGTCGATATACGCCTTGTTGCCGCTACTCATCGAGACCTGCAAAGCCGCTGCCAGGAAGGTCTGTTCCGAGAAGATTTGTTTTTTCGTCTCAATGTCATCAAATTACAAATCCCTCCACTTAGGGAGCGAGGACAAGATATTATTACACTGGCAGAATCACTACTGGTGCAATTCTGTCACAGTTACGGTAAAACCCCACTCAAGCTGTCGGATAGCGCTAAACAAGCCGTTTTACACTACCATTGGCCGGGAAATGTGCGCGAATTGGAAAACACGATGCAACGAGCGGTTATTTTATGTGAGCATACAACGGAAATCGAACCAGATTTGCTGAATCTGCACCCGAGAAAAGCAACGACTTTCCAAACAACACCGTCTAAAAGCACGGCAGAATCATCAACCGATTTATCCCTTCAAGACTACTTCCAGCGCTTTGTGATTGAAAATCAGGATGATATGAGTGAAACGGAATTGGCGAAACGATTAGGTATCAGCCGAAAATGTCTTTGGGAACGCCGCCACAAATACGGTATTCCTCGAAAAAAATCCGCCAGTTAATATTTTTCCTTGACAGGGCGGCACAAAAAACAACCAAAAACGTTACCTTTTGAAAAAAACGTTACCTTTTTTGTGTAAAAAAGTAACACTTTTTCGAATATGCGCAATCTACCAACAGACAAAAAAACATAACGCTCTGTTTTTATTGGATTTTTAGTTTTTGGCATACCAAATGCTATATTGATTCGCATAATAAAAACAATAAAGAATAAAAATAAGCTACTTGCAATAATAACAATAAAAAATAACTAGAAAGCGTTTTAAATTGACCAAAATTGGAGGAGTGAGGCAGGTTTCTGCGAAGCTCGTAGCAAGTAAGCCAACTAACACAATAGCTGATCGGTTTAATAAACGGGTCAGTGATCGAAATTACCGACATCGGTGTTTTGAATCAGTTTAGCTAAAAACGGCAGGCCTCCGAGGGGGCCTGCCGTTTTGCTATTATCCGAATCAACGCAAAAATTACACAACTTACTCGCAACTCGGCTAGGGCTTCGTGGTAAAATTGGCAATTACACTGCCAAGCACAGGGTTTTACACATTTTGTTTTCTCGCAAAGCCAACAAACCGCTAATTATCCCCAATAACAAGCATGCATTTTCCCGCAGCGATATTAGTCGAGAAGCCTTAAGCGTTATTGAAAACTTACAGACAGCGGGATTTGAAGCGTATCTCGTTGGAGGCAGTATTCGTGATGCACTACTCGGCTGTAAACCCAAAGATTTTGATATAGCGACAAATGCAACGCCTGAACAGGTTAAAATTGTATTTCGCAAAGCACGTATTATTGGCCGTCGTTTTCGGATTGTGCATGTTCGTTTTGGGCGTGAAATTATTGAGGTCACCACCTTCCGCGGGCAAACGCAGGACAACCAGCAGCAACAAGAATCGGCCACAGGTCAATTGATACGTGATAACGCCTACGGTGATATGCAAAGCGATGCCTTACGACGTGATTTTACCGCTAATGCGTTGTACTACTCACCGCAAGACGAAGCTATTACAGATTACACCCAAGGCATAGAGGATATTAATAATCGTCAACTACGTATGATCGGTGACCCGCTAACACGCTATAAAGAAGACCCTGTCAGACTATTGCGTGCAGTGCGTTTTGCCGCCAAGCTAGGTTTTACTATTGAAGAACAAACGGCAGCACCCATCGCCAGTAATGGGAATTTGTTACAACATGTTGCCCCGGCACGCCTGTTTGACGAAGTGCTTAAAATATTTTTAAACGGTTCCGCAACAGCAAGTTATACGCTACTTAAAGAATTCAAACTGCTTGCACCACTGTTTCCAGAAACGGCGCAAGTGATCGATCAGAGTCCCTACTTTGATGCCTTGATCAGTGAAGTAATGAATAATACCGATAAGCGTATTCGCAATAATAAACGAGTCACGCCTGCATTTATCTACGCCGCTTTTTTATGGCCAGCGTTTATCGCCGAACAACATCGCCTAAACAATAACAAAATCCCCATCATGGCAGCAATACATCAGGCCGCGGATAGCGTCATTTCAAAACAAGTCAATATCATCGCTATTCCAAAACGTTTTTCAGTGCCAATGAAGCAAATATGGGAACTCCAATGGCGTCTGTCTCTGCGCTCCCAAAAGCATGCCGACAAAACCTTAAAGCATGAGAAATTTCGTGCAGGTTATGACTTCCTATTAATGCGGGAAGCTTCCGGAGCGCGCCTCAATGGGCTGGGGCAGTGGTGGACTCAATATCAGGATTTACCCGTTGAGAAACGCAAAGATATGATCGATAAATTAACACCACCCAATCATCAATCACGCAAGCCTCGAAAGCGTAAAGCCGCAGGTCTGTAATGCAAAAACATACTGCCTATATTGGCTTGGGTAGCAATTTGCAAAACCCTCGCTTGCAAATCCGTAGTGCGCTACATGCATTGGAGCATACCCCACAAAGTGAAGATATCATGTGTTCACCATGGTATAGCAGCACTGCCATCGGTCCAGGTACGCAACCGGATTACATCAACGCCGTTGTCAGCCTGCAAACAACACTCACGCCGTTAGCGCTATTGGAGCACTTACAAACCATTGAGAACCTGCATGGACGTCAACGTGATATTCGCTGGGGAGCACGCACGCTGGATTTGGATTTATTACTTTATGATGATATCTGCATGGATACGAAAACGTTACAATTACCCCACCCTGAAATATTGCACCGCAATTTTGTCATTTATCCCTTGATGGATCTGGCACCAGAGTTTATGTTTTCCAATGGTCAACGTATCGAAGAAGTGGCAAAAACACTTTCAATGACAGGTCTGAAACGTCTAACCACCGAGATTGAATAACATTTATGTACTCACTCATACCCCCTGCCACCGATCAGGCTCCACGTTATATTGCAGTTGAAGGTGCTATTGGTGCAGGAAAGACCACTCTCAGTAAACGACTGGCCGAAACCTTCCAGTACGGTACCTTAATGGAAAAAGCAGAGGAAAATCCGTTTTTGGAACGTTTTTATCAGGATAAACGCCGCAATGCTTTACCCACCCAGCTTTTTTTCCTGTTTCAGCGTTCACAACAAATTCAGGAATTACGACAATCAGATATGTTTCAACCCGCACTGGTTGCTGACTTTCTGATTGACAAAGACCCATTATTTGCCGAAGTCACATTGGATGATGATGAGCTAAATATTTACCAACAGGTCTATAAGCAACTGACGATTGATGCTCCCAAGCCGGATTTGGTCATTTATTTACAAGCGCCTATTACAACACTGATACAGCGTATTAAAGGACGCGGTATTCATGCAGAAAAACAAATTGATCACGATTATATGGAACTCTTAAACGAAGCCTATACACGATTTTTTCATTTTTATGATGAAGCACCATTATTAATTGTAAATACTGGCGAGATAGACTGGGTGAATAATGAAGAGAGCTACCAGCAACTGGTACAATATATTCTATCCATCAAACAGGGACGCCATTATTTTAACCCGACATCCACTTTGATATAGAACACTAACATGGCTTATACCTCACAAGTACAATCTACTACCACAGTAAAGACATTCAAACATTATAAAGCTGAAGGCACCCGCTTTGCCTGCGTCTCTCTTTATGATGCGGCTATGAGCCACATTGCTTGTGAGCAAGGGATTGAATGCTTACTGGTCGGTGACAGCCTGGGAATGACATTACAGGGACATGACAGTACATTACCGGTAACGATGGAACACATGATCTATCACACAACAGCAGTAAAACGTGGCAATCAACATGCTTTTATTATTGCTGATATGCCTTTTATGTCATATGGAACACTGGAGCAAGCACTCAATAATGCCGCACGCCTTATGCAGGCAGGTGCGCATATGGTAAAACTTGAAGGCGGTGCATGGCTGGAAGACACTGTTCAGAAAATCACACAACAAGGTATTCCTGTCTGTGCACACTTAGGTTTAACGCCTCAATCTGTAAACAAATTGGGAGGGTTTCAGGTTCAGGGACGAGAGCAACAACAAGCGGACAGTATTCTGCAGGATGCGATAACGCTAGATAACGCTGGAGCAGACGCGGTTGTATTGGAATGTGTACCGTCTGAACTTGCCAAAACGATTACCCAACAAGTGTCTATGTCGACGATTGGTATCGGTGCAGGAGGAGCAACCGACGCTCAGGTATTAGTGATTAATGACCTCATTGGCATGACAGAAAAGCCCCCAAAATTTTCTAAAAATTTTTTGATTGAAACAGGCTCTATCGCAGAGGCTGTTGCTTTATTTAATCAGCAGGTAAAATCTGGCGCTTTCCCCGAGCAGCAACATAGCTTTAAATAAAATAGTTTAAAATAAATACGCCTCATCTCAGCGGTACCGAGATGAAGCAGTATCTTTATAAGGTTTTTATATACTCAATTAACTCCCACCGATGTTCTTCTGTGAGCGGTGGCAGTAAAGTACCATCAAGCTGCGGCGTTCTTCCCGCAGCGTATTCATGACCAGTGTTTTTATCACCCACACGATGTGTTGTCTGTTTAAATCCCTCATAACCATCAGAACGGAAACCAACTTTCACCGGATCAAATTCACGGCTGCCGACCATAAATTCTGAGGGACGTTCTTCAATGGGAAGCAATAAATCATACAAGGTAGGCACTGAGCCATTATGCAAGTAAGGTGCTGTTGCCCAGATACCATTCAGGGAGCGATCCTTGTATGCCAACAAAGAGTTGTAAGGTGCCGAGGGTGTATCATGCTTGTAGTTACCACTTTTCATTGTCGCCGGCATTTCATTCTGGAAGAAAGCCATGGCAATCGTATAAATACGATCTAACCAGCGACGCCCCACCCATTTATCCGCATCGGGAGTTGCAATGACGCCTTTAGTTGCCGATGTCAAAATTTGCACCACGGGAGCATCTTCCTTAATAAATAACTGTCCTAGATTATCTGTCTGCTGCAATGTATGTTTAAAGTTTCCTGATTTTCCTTTATAGCTCACACTATTAACGGCCATCGCTTTATCAGTACCGATATAATCCAGCTCCATCATTTTGCCCACAATAATGCGATCCCAATTATCACGGTCAACAACTTCATGGCAAGACTGACAATACTGTGAATAAATGACTTGCCCACGCTCTGATTTGTCTTGGTCAATCGTCCCTAAAATATCTTCAGGCCACACGGGTGACTGCAAACTTTTTAGTTGTGCTTCCAGACGTTGTAAATTCACCAAATCAATCGAGGATGTAAAATCAATTTGATGTGACTTTTTCTTTTGCCCGGTAATATAAGCGGATAAACTAAAGCCATCTGCTGGTTTTGCCGTCCAATCAAGAATACCAAACACACCGATTACTTCACCGGCATTACGGCCTAGCGGCACGACACCTGCATGATTGGCTAAACCATTCCATTGCACATAATCTGATTGTGCAATATCCCACAAAAATGGATAACTCACGGGTGCATTGGGTTCATTAAATATTGCATCGCGCGCACGCAAAACATCGCGCTGATTTAACCCTGGGTACCCAGACGCCGTAGATTCCAGTCGCTGTAATACCTGGCTGAATTGCTTATCCACTAAAATATTTTCACCAATGCCTTCCAGCACTTTATCAATTTCTGTATCCGTCAAGATACGGTTACCCGTTGGCGAGACCAAGGTTTGCATGGCATTTTTTAATTGTGGTTTATTAATGGTGTGTTGTAATACACGATTGTAAATACGACCGAAAGCATCCAGACGTGCATAACCAATATTTTATGTGGCTATGATTCACCGTGTTATACAAACGAGTAATTTGTGTCCACTCCTCAAGATCAGCGATGATTTTGTTTCTGCTGCGATAATCATTATTTAAATCCTTCACAGCATTAACAAAACGTTCTTTTTTAGTGTCGTTATCTAGTGTTTCCTGCATTGCGCTTTCCATGGCATGTAAAAAACCTGGCATATCCGCCATCGCTGGACCACCATCAATACGGATCGCTTTACCTTGATAATTGACCTGACCGGTATGGCAAGCAGCACAGGTATAACCGAGATAATCATGACCCTGATAAGTCTCTTTGACAAAGCCTACTGGCAAACCATCAGGATTAAAAAAGTCGGTTTTTGTGTCAGATAGCGATACTTATCAATATTTTGATTATCACGAAAAAGGGTTTGTGAGTTAATCTCTTCCAGTGCGATAAAAAAATCGTAGGGTAATAACGCGGAACCCTGAGTGGTATTATAAAACCAAAGACTTTCTGATTCTTTCCAGCCCTGATCCAAATACACTGGCGTGGTATAGTCTTCACCAAATTCACAGTTAGCAATAGGAACATCCCCACGATCGGGATCATCATCCCAATGTTGGTAAGTCTTACCGATAATTCATGCAATCAACATTGACGCAATAATCAACCCGATACTTTTCCAACCATGTTTTACTAAAAGGAAAAGTGCTTCGAATATTTTTTGAAAAAAAGCGGACATAGCAATACTCCCTCTGACATTAGATTTTTTATATTATGGTGTGGTGTTATGTCATACTGCTGCGGCGAGTCTAACAATTGGTTGCGTGAATAACAATAGCGGCTATTCACAATAGTCGTTCTTCGTAAACATAAAAAAAGCCGACAAAGTCGGCTTTTTTTATTACTGATATTACACTTAAAACAACTAATATTACTCCGATTGTTTTTCGGCAACGGGCTCTTCAGTTTCTTGCGCTTGACCTTCTTTTGGTTGCTCAAGCTGAATAGTACCATTGGGTGTCAAATCTGCAGGAGCTGCTGCTTCAGATGCTTGCTCAGAGGCTTGTGTAGATTCTGCAGTAACTTCCTCTGCTACTGGCTGAGAGTCAGTTTGTGGATTCAACTCTGCCAACGCCTCCTTAATAGAAAGCTTAATACGACCACGCTGATCAACATCCAAACATTTCACTTTAACTTCCTGACCTTCTTCAAGGTAGTCAGAGACTTTCTCTACACGTTCTTGTGCAATTTGTGAAATATGTACCAAACCATCTTTACCCGGCAAGAAAGTGACGAAAGCACCAAAATCTACAATGCGTGCAACCACACCATCGTAAATCATGCCTATTTCCGCTTCGGCAGTAATTTCACCGATTTTATCCAGAGCCGCTTGTAAGGCATCGCCATCTACCGCATAAATTTTGACAGTGCCATCATCATCAATATCAACTGAGGCACCCGTTTCTTCGGTGATGGAACGAATGGTTGCACCACCTTTACCAATGATGTCACGAATCTTGTCTGGGTCCACCTTAATAGTTTCAAATCGGGGTGCATTATTAGACACCTCTTCACGAGACTTATCAATGACCTTGTTCATCTCGGCAAGAATATGTAAACGAGCCTGTAATGCCTGCTCTAAAGCAATTTCCATAATTTCTTCGGTGATACCTTCAATCTTGATATCCATCTGTAAAGCGGTAATACCTTGTGCTGTACCTGCTACTTTAAAGTCCATATCACCCAAGTGGTCTTCATCACCCAAGATATCCGTCAATACCGCAAAACCGTTATCTTCTTTAACAAGACCCATGGCAATACCAGCAACGGGGGCTTTCAATGGCACACCCGCATCCATCATTGCCAAGCTTGAACCACAGACAGAGGCCATTGAGCTGGAACCGTTAGACTCCGTGATCTCGCTAACAACACGAATAGTGTATGGAAAAGCATCTTCTTGTGGTAATACTGCCGCAACGCCACGACGTGCTAAGCGGCCATGACCAATTTCACGGCGACCTGTCGCTCCCATACGGCCACATTCACCGACAGAATAGGGAGGAAAGTTATAATGCAGCATAAAGGGGTCACGACGCTCACCTTCCAATGCATCAATAATTTGTGCATCGCGTGCATTACCCAAGGTAGCCACGACCACGGCTTGAGTTTCACCACGAGTAAACAACGCCGAACCATGAGCCTTGTTTAATACACCGACTTCAACATCAATTGGGCGTACCGTTTTAGTATCGCGGCCATCAATACGTGGCTCACCTGCAACGACACTGGTACGTACCGTTTGTTTTTCCAATTTGCCGAAGGTTGCTTTAATCGCATCCGCGGTTGCACCGGCTTCTTCATCAAGCAATGCTTCTACTGCAGCACTACGCAACTCATTGAGTTTGCCATAGCGTTCCATCTTATCAGTGACACGGTAAGCTTCTTTAATCGCTTCACCATACTGCTCAACCACAACGGCTTTTAACGCAGTGTCTTCTGCCTCTGCTTGCCACTCCCAGCGTGGCTTGCCGGCATCTTTTGCCAATTCTGCTACGGCTTGAACCACTGCCTGATATTCCTGATGTGCATACAGAACCGCACCCAGCATAATATCTTCTGGCAATTCACTCGCCTCAGACTCAACCATCAGCACCGCATCAGCGGTACCGGCAACCACCATATCTAGCTCGGAGCTTGTCCGTTCGCTATAGCGTGGGTTCAACAAATAGCCCGCGTCCTGTGTATAGCCGACACGTGCAGCACCAATAGGGCCATTAAATGGAATACCTGAAATAGCCAGTGCCGCAGAGGTACCAATCATGGCGGCAATATCCGGATCAACATCGTTCTCGGCAGAGATAACGGTACAAACAACCTGAACTTCATTGAGGAAGCCATTAGGGAATAATGGACGGATAGGACGATCAATTAAACGCGAAATTAAGGTTTCTTTCTCACTAGGACGCCCTTCACGCTTGAAAAAACCACCGGGAATTTTACCTGCTGCATACGCTTTTTCCTGATAGTGAACAGATAACGGAAAAAAGTCTTGCCCCGCTTTGGCTTCTTTTGCACCCACAACGGTACAAAGTAATTGAGTTTGACCCATAGTCACCAAAACAGCACCCGTCGCCTGACGTGCGATACGGCCTGTTTCCAAGGTAACGGTATCTTTACCAAATTCGAATGTTTTAATTACTGGATTCACAAATTTATCCTTTCTCTTTTTCTTTAATCTATGGGGTCAAAGTCAATTTCAAAGTTTTACTACTTATATACTCATCATTACCTTGAAATTGACTCAGACTCCTTACAAAACAAAAGTGCCCGCAACTGCGGGCACCCTTTCAATTGGCTTAACGACGCAAGCCCAACTTCTTAATCAGGTTGGCGTAACGCTCAACATCTTTACTCTTCAAATAATCGAGTAATTTACGACGCTGGTTTACCATACGAATCAAGCCTCGACGCGAGTGATGATCCTGCTTATGATCCGCAAAATGCTCTTGTAATTTATTAATGTTTGCCGTTAACAACGCCACTTGTACTTCAGGAGAACCGGTATCACCCGCTTCACTCTGATTATCTTTAACAATTGTTGCTTTTTCTTCTGCACTGAGTGCCATAATCATTTCCTCTTGGTTAATATGCAGAGGTTTTTATCAAGAGGTCAGAGTCTAGAATCTGACCTCTTGATACAAACCTCAGTGATTGGCCTACCCATGCATATTTATAGATAGGTCAAATTCAGTTTACCAGCCTTTTAGGCGCTAGTTGCCCCTCAACAAGCTGTGCAACTCCCAGAAAATCACCGTTTTCCAGAAAGACGCGCACCATACCACCTTCTTCACTGAAACGGTAGGCCTCCGTACTCATTACTGGCTGTCCCTGCTTGAAATATCCGCCCATATCCTGAGAAATAGTGGTCTCAGGCAGGTGTTTGACTGGTGTATCTATTGGCAACAATACCTCATCAAGGGTCTCAGACTCCAAATCACCTCGTCGTTGTTCCAATTCTTGCAGGCTGATACTGTCTTTTTCATCAAAACCCGCCGCTGCACGTCGGTGCAAACGAATAACATGAGCACCAACGCCCAAACATTCTCCCAAATCTTCCGATAACGAACGAATGTAAGTACCTTTACTGCAATGGACTTCAACATCCACTTCTGGAGTTTGTCCATTTTCACGAAAAGCCGTCACTTCATAATGATAAATGGTGACTTGCCTTGGCTCACGAGCAACTTCCACACCCTCTCGCGCCCACTGATAAATTGGCTTGCCTTGGTATTTTAAGGCCGAGTACATTGAGGGTACTTGCCAAATATCACCACGAAACTGATCTAGCCTTGACTCTACAAGCTCACGGGTGACCATACTGGCATCACAGGTGTTAACTATCTCACCATCACAATCGCCCGTTTCCGTTTTTACACCGAAAAGAAACGTACTGCTGTAACGTTTATCAGCATCCAGCAAATACTGCGAAAATTTGGCTGATTCACCAAAACAAATAGGTAACACACCCGTTGCCAAGGGATCTAAACTGCCAGTGTGCCCTGCACGCTTGGCAAAAAATAAGCGTTTGGCTTTTTGCAAGGCATCGTTAGAGGTCATACCTCCATCTTTATTAAGTAATAGCACGCCATCCACAGGCCTGCCCCACTTGGGTCGTCTTCCCATTTCCAGATACCTTTACGCTACGTCTCTTCTGAATTGTCTTCCATTCCAGAATGTGAGGTATCTTCTGCAATCGATTTATAAATCAGACTACTCAATTGTTGTCCACGTATTGATGTTTTATCGTAAACAAAATGCAGCCGTGGTGTCACACGAATATTCAGCTCCTTAGCAACGACACCTCGTAAAAAACCTGCTGCATGGTTTAGTGCCTGCAAGCTTTTTTCACAACTTTCGTCGTCGTTATGGCCCACAAATGTCACATACACTTTAGCATGTGCCAGATCACGAGTAACGGTGACATCATTGATATTGACCATGCCTACACGCGGATCACGAAGGTCTTGTTTAATCGCTGCGGCCAAGATACGTTGAATCGTGTCTGCGACACGATCAGTACGAGCAAATTCTCTTGCCATTAATTCAGTTCACGTTTCACTGCAGTGACTTTATAGACTTCAATCTGATCACCGACTTTTACATCGTAGTCTTTTACACCAATACCGCATTCCATGCCATTACGCACTTCGCCAACATCGTCTTTAAAACGACGCAAGGACTCAAGTTCTCCTTGATAAATAACGACATTGTCACGCAAGACACGAATAGGCTCGTTACGATAAACCGTACCTTCCGTCACCATACAGCCAGCGATTTGCCCAAACTTTGGCGAATTGAATACGTCACGGACATCCGCAATACCGACAATTTCTTCACGTAGCTCAGGAGCTAACATGCCTTCAAGTGCACTTTTCACATCATCCAACAGCTGATAAATAATACTGTAGTAACGAATTTCAATGCCCTCTGACTCCGCCAACTTGCGCGTTGAACCATCGGCACGAACATTAAAACCGATAACGACTGCAGTGGTTGTCATTGCCAAATTAATGTCGTTACCCGTAATACCACCAACACCCGAAGAAATGACATGCACTGTCACTTCGTCATTACCAATATCGGCTAGTGCCGCATTAATCGCTTCCAAAGAGCCTCTTACATCGGTCTTCACAATAGCGGTTAATACTTTTTTCTCGTTTTCACCAACATTCGCAAACATATTTTCTAATTTTGCTGCCTGCTGACGCTTAAGCTTGTCTTCACGCTCACGTTCTGCACGATGCGCTGCGACTTCACGCGCACGCCGCTCATCAGGCACAACAACAAACTCATCACCCGCATCAGGTGCAGAATCCAAGCCTAACAACTCAACCGGTGTTGATGGACCGGCTCCTTTGACTTGTTGGGCAAATTCATTGGTCATCGCACGCACACGACCAAAACTTTGACCTGCCAGTAAAATGTCACCGCGATTCAGTGTGCCGTTTTGAACCAATACCGTCGCCACAACACCACGACCTTTATCAACACGCGATTCAATGACAACCCCTTTCGCAGCGGAGTCTTTAACCGCCGTTAACTCTTGTAGCTCTGCCTGCAATGACACAGCCTCAAGCAATGCTTCAACCCCTTCACCAGTATGTGCTGATACATTAATAAATTGTGTATCACCGCCCCAGTCATCAGGGATAACGTCTTTGGCAGCCAACTCATTTTTAACACGATCAGGATCAGCACTTTCTTTGTCACATTTATTCACTGCAACAACCAGTGGTACTCCGGCAGCACGCGCATGCAGAACCGCTTCTTCTGTCTGCGGCATTACGCCATCGTCTGCAGCAACCACCAGAATAACAACATCCGTACATTGTGCACCACGTGCACGCATCGCCGTAAAGGCTGCGTGGCCCGGGGTATCTAAAAAGGCAATTTCACCCAGATCAGTTTTTACACGATAGGCGCCAATGTGTTGAGTAATACCGCCCGCTTCACCAGCAGCCACTTTGGCTTTACGAATATAATCCAACAACGACGTTTTACCATGGTCAACATGCCCCATCACGGTAACAACTGGAGCACGTGATACTTTATCACCGGTAATCTCTGTGTCTTCTTCCAATTGTTCCTCAACAGCATTGCCACTGACCAGAACGGGTGTATGTCCCAATTCTTCGACAACCAGTACCGCCGTTTCCTGATCAACAGGTTCGTTAATGGAGGCCATCACGCCCATTTTGATCAGTTCTTTGATTAATATTGACGCTTTAATATTCATACGTTGTGCAAGTGCGGGAATCGCAATCATCTCGGGTACTTGTACTGCGTGAATCATTTGCACAGTGGGTTTTTTAAAGCCATGCTTGTTCGCTTTGGAAGAACGAGCACGTGTTCTTACAACCTTTTCTTCTTCCTCATAGTCATCGGACAAACGGGTAATATCCACTTTATGGCTGGATTTTTTCGGACCCATGCCCTTACGAACCACTTTCTGCTTACGCGGTTCTTCTGCAAATTCTTCATGGCTCTTTTCTTTCTTGCGACCATGCTTACCTTTTTCTTCTTCTTGTTTGGCTTTTAATGCTTCGGCTTCAAGAGCTGCCTGTTTCTGTTTTGGATCAAGCTCTTGTTGTTCCTGCTTTTTCTGTTTCTCCTTCTCAGATTCTGCAGCTTTTTTTGCTACCAGCTCTTCATGGCGAGCTTGCTTTTCTGCCTCGGCGCGCTGCCTTGCTTCTGAAGCGGCTTGCCGCTTTAATTCCACATCATCAACTAACTGAGATTTGTTAGGTGATGGTTTAGCTGTTGACGTCGCATTAACAACGTTTTCTTCAGTATTAGTATCTACAGATTGCGTTTCATCAATCACCGCCGTATCTATTGCTGCCGCTTCCTGAGACTCTTCGGCGGCTTCGACAGTCACATCACGTTTAACATAGGTGCGTTTCTTACGAACTTCAACATTCACTGTTTTACGTGCGGAACCACTGCCCGTTTTTAAAGTACTGGTAGTTTTACGCTTTAACGTTATTTTCTTAGGCGCCGACACTTCTTCCCCATGGCTACTCTTTAAAAAAGCCAATAAGGTTTTTTTCTCTTCATCAGACACCAGCGCATCTGCCGATTCATGAGGCAAGCCTGCTTCTTTCATTTGGCTTAACAAGCGATCGACGGAAGCACCGACCGACTTGGCAAGATCACTTACTTTTACATCTGGCATTTTTTTTCCTCAATAAATTACTCACTGGCCTCGGTAGACGCAAACCAGGGTTCACGGGCCTTCATAATTAGCTGTGCTGCGCGCTCTTCAGTCATGCCATAAATATCAAACAATTCATCGACAGCTTGTTCTGCCAAGTCTTCCATAGTCACGATACCACGCTTAGCTAACACTGAAGCCAAGGTATTGTCCATACCATCCATAGTGAGCAAATCTTCTGCTGGTTCAGCACCTGCAAGCTCTTCTTCAGAAGCCAAGGCTTTGGTTAACAGGGCATCTTTTGCACGGCTACGTAGTTCACTGGCAATATCTTCATCGAAACCGTCAATAGATAACATTTCTTCCAACGGAACATAAGCGACTTCTTCAAGACTGGTGAAGCCTTCTTCCACAAGAACAGCGGCGATCTCTTCATCAACATCTAGGGTAGACATAAACATCTCAACCTGACCACCCGCTTCCTGTTGTTTTTTTTCTTCCCACTGTTCAACACTCATAACATTCACTTCCCAACCTGTCAGTTCAGAAGCTAAACGTACATTTTGTCCACCACGACCGATCGCCATGGCCAGATTATCTTCAGCAACGGCAACGTCCATTGAACGTGTTTCTTCATCAACAACAATGGATTCGATATCGGCAGGCGCCATCGCATTGATCACAAATTGTGCTGGATTATCATCCCACAAGATAATATCAATACGCTCATTCGCCAACTCATTAGACACAGCCTGTACACGTGCACCACGCATGCCCACACAAGCGCCGACAGGATCAATACGACCATCATTGGTTTTTACCGCAATCTTGGCTCGAGAACCTGGGTCACGCGCTGCCGCTTTAAGTTCGATCACCTCTTCTGCAATCTCGGGCACTTCAATACGGAACAGTTCAATCAACACATAAGCACTAGCACGGCTGAGATATAATTGCGGGCCTCGTGTTTCACTGCGAATATCCGTTAATAGTGCGCGCACACGATCACCCATGCGGAAAATTTCACGCCCTACCAATTCTTCACGCGGCAACAAACCTTCAGCATTATTGCCTAAATCAACAATGATGTTGTCGCGAGTCACTTTTTTAACGGTGCCACTGATGAGCTCGCCAATTTTATCACGATACTCATCAACCACTTGTTCACGCTCTGCTTCACGTACTTTTTGTACTATGACTTGCTTGGCGGTTTGGGCTGCAATGCGTCCGAAATCAACATTTTCAACCTGCTCTCGATAAATATCGCCGGGCTTTAACGCACTATCTTTTTCAGCCGCTTCTTCGGTAGTAAATTGTGTTCCAAGCAAAGCTAACACATCATCGTCAACCACTTCCCAACTACGAAAAGTTTCATAGTCACCAGAGTCACGATCAATATTGACTTCTATAGTAGAGTCTTCGTCATACCGTTTTTTAGTGGCTGTTGCTAATGCAACTTCTAATGCTTCAAAAATAATTTCTGCATGCACACCTTTTTCGTTAGAAACTGCTTCAGCCACTAACAATATTTCTTTACTCATAGTTGTGCCTCTTTAACACCACAAACCAATTTTTAACACGTTTTATAAATACTTAACTAAATACAGGAACAATATTCGCTTTTTCGATTAATTCAAACGGTAGCAAATATTCTTCATCTTCAATTCTTAAAACAACCTCATCGTCTTCAATAGCGACGATAACGCCTGTTAATTTTTTTCGATCTTCAAACTTTCTACTCAGCTTCACCGCAACCGTTGCACCTAAAGAACGTGAAAATTGTTCCAAAGTAAACAATGGCCGATCCATCCCAGGTGAAGAAACCTCAAGGGTGTAACGACTGGAGATAGGGTCTTCAACATCTAAAACACTGCTGATTTGTCGGCTAACTTTTTCACAATCGCCAACGCCAATCCCGCCATCTTCTTTTTCAATAAAAACGCGCAAGGTCGCATGTCGACCCTGCGTTAAATATTCAATACCCCAAAGTTCACAATCCAGAGATTCCACTACAGGAGCAATCAATTCTTGCAACTTACTATAGACGGCTGCCATTCACTCCACTCGTCCAAATTTCACAAAATACAGTCTTAAAAAACAAAAAATGGGCTCAAGGCCCACTTCAAACATACATCCAGATAAAAAAAAACCCCAAAGCGGGGTCTCTTACACAGCATTCTTTTACAACCCCAAGTTGCCCTATCGCGCCACGATAGTATTAATATGCGCGCAATATAGCCGAAATGGTGTTAAATAGCAAGATGTTTATAGGAAACCACCTAATTAATTGTGAGCTCTATCGCCTCACAAAATCGGAGTGGGGCTTCTTTAGACAGCCCCAAGAAAAGGCTCGGCTCATTGATTTCCAACTCCATCAATGTAAATATTCCATTATGCTCAATACCATCAACTCGCGCATAAAGCGGTTTTTGGTGCATCGTTGATAAAATCATAACCGCTTGGTCAACTAATGCTTGTGGTGGCTGAGCCAATATAACCTTGCCTCCTGCATGACTTTGCACACGAAAATCATTAGCCGCAGGTCTTTTGAGCAATGAATGGCTGTACTCACCTGCAAAGAATACCACAGACCACTCTCCACAATGACTCACTTCTTTCATATAAGGTTGCACCAAGACATCCTCGATAGCAATTGGTTGAGCGAATCTGGCTTGATCGTGAGCCGACGTACTTAGACAACTCCGCCACAAACCATAGGCACTGGCAGACACCGCAGGCTTAATAATCATATCATCCCATCCATGGGCACTCATTAATTGATCCAATCGGGGAGCAACTGATAATTTTGCAATGTGAACTGAAGGAATGGTTGGCACACCCTGAACAGCCAATTCATTCAAATAAGATTTATGCAAATTAGCGAGTACATGTTCGGCAGTATTAAATAGCTTCACTCCTTGCTGATCGCACTGCTTAAGCCAATGTGTATACTCTTCCATATGATGATGATAATCCCACGTTGAACCAATAATCACAGCCGCATATTGTGTCCAGTCAACAGAGTGATCACTCCATATCTCAGGGACAACCGTTATGCCTTCAGCGGCCAATTGCTGCACGACATACTGATCGTCATCAGTAATGCCTGGGCGGTGCTCGCAGGTGACAAAAGCAATCGTTGTCATTATTGGCATTGCTCAACATACTTAAATAGTTGACGAAACACCTTTCTGGCTTTGCCTGCATGACGCACTTTTTTAGCGGCATCGTAGTTACTCGTGTAATCACCCACCAAAATTAGCCCTACCATACCCATTTGATAATGGGGTGAACATAAATAACCGTAAGTACCCTCTACATCAAAGGTAATTTCAAGCTTTTCATCAATCGCGCCACTCCACGCCTGCGCACCTTTGGGAAGCATCCCTTTTTTAGATGCCGAGTTATGGCCTTTGTCCACCATCACAAAACGTACCGTATCCCCTTTGTTGATACGCAAAATACCAGGACTAAATACATTTAGCGTATTTGTATCTGCCGCATCGGCATTACGCATTTCAATAATGTGCGTTTTTGCCATCACGGACACACTGAATATCATCAGTATCGCCACTGATATCATATTGCGCAAAAAAAACAGATAATGTTTCATTATTTTCTCCTATTCGTCTCTCGCTACTTTGGCAAAGAGGCAGAAACCGACAAAAAACCGGATGTTGTACGGTTCAATTCAATCGCAACACCGTACGTATCTCCCACTAACGGCGAAGATAAAACTTCTTCTGTATCACCATATGCCAAAATGCTACCGCTTTTCATTAACATGACCCGCCTGGCAAATCTTGCTGCTAAATTAAGATCATGCAAGGCAATGATCGTTACGACTTGTCGTTCGGCAGTAATTTTGCTGACTGCGGTTAAAATATCGAGCTGATGACGTAAATCCAAAGCGCTGGTGGGTTCATCTAATAAAAACACATTAGGATGTCGCACCAAGGCCTGACAAATAGAGACCATTTGTTGTTGACCACCGGATAAATCACCCACAAAGGCATCCGCGAGGTGTGAAATACCGATATGCTCAAGTGATTGCTCTACCTGTAAAATATCATCATCAGAGACGTGCCAGCCTGCATTGTTTTTTTTTAGCCAGCAACACTACATCGAATACCGTCAGTGCTGCCTGACAATGAAAACTTTGCGGCAAATAACAAATAGATGTTGATAATTCAACGAGTGACAAATGGGCAATGTCATTACCGTTAAACGATCCTGAATGCTCTGCAACTGGCAACAAACCGGCAAGGCAGCGGAAAAAAGTAGACTTCCCGGTTGCATTAGGACCGATCAACGCAACAACTTCACCAGCAGGAAAATAGTCCAGTGTAATATTATGCAAGACCTGACGCTTGTCATAGCTGCAGGACAAATTATTGACCGTTAACATTATTGCCAACTCCTGCGACGCACAGTCATGATTAGACTGATAAAGAAGGGGATACCAATCAACGACGTAATCATTCCTATAGGGTAAATCACACCAGGGTTAATGGTTTTACTTATAATCGACGTGAGTGACATCATCAATGCACCAGCAAAAATAGCCGAAGGCAAAAAATAACGCTGATCTTCACCCACGAGTAGACGCGCAATATGCGGCCCGACTAAACCCACAAAAGCCACGGTACCTACAAAGGACACAGCGGTTGCCGCTAACAATGAGATCACAATTAAAATTTCAATACGCAAACGCTTTACATTAACCCCTAAGCTGGCAGCTTTATCATCCCCCATGCGCAGTGTTGTGAGTGACCAATTACGACTCATAAAAAATGGAAGCACAATGACTAGCACCATGCAGCAAATTAACACTTTATCCCAAGTAGCGCGCGCCAATGACCCCATCATCCAAAAAACAATTTGGGCCAACTCAATCTCTGAGGCACCGTATTGCATTAAAGCCAACAATGCATTAAACGACAACATCATAGCGATACCCACTAACACCATGGTCTCCGAATTAACACCGCGCATACGTGTAAACAAATATAAAATGAGTGAAGTCGACAATGCCAGAACGAAAGCATTCACTGTTACTAGAAATTCACCCGCAAAAGGAATTAAATTAATCTGCAAAACAATCGCTACTGCCGCACCAAAACTGGCAGCCGACGAAATGCCAAGCGTAAAAGGATCGGCTAAAGGGTTATTCAAAATCGTTTGCATACCAGCCCCTGCAGCACCCAACATAGCCCCCTCTAGGACGGCCATTAGCGCAATAGGAAAACGCAAATCCCAGACAATCACTTGAGCTTTTACGCCAGCATTATCGGGTAAAGAAATCGTTGTAAGTAGCTGACCCCATGACAGATTACTCGGCCCCAGCATAACATCAAACAATACACTGACAACGAGCAAGACCAACAATATCAACAACAATCGTTTACGCCGGGCTGATACTGAGCGATATGATTTTCCAGTTGAGTCGCTCGCTTGCATTCTTATTTTTTCTGGCATTATTTTAGTTCTGCCCAAAAAAATACCACTGTAATCAAATGGCAGAAAGAGCTGATGAAATTCGATAAAGTTTGCATCAGGGTCCAGATCAGGAAACTCATCTGGGTGCAGCCACTTGGCAAACACCTGAACCGCAATAAAACGATAGGGACGATTGTAGAATTGATGATAGATGCTGTAAAAGCGTTTATCCTTTACTGCACGCGTTGTGTTAAATCCTTTACGATTTGCCAGACCCGCTAATTTGGATTGCACCACCTTGGAATCCGCTTCATAACCTACCAATACTGAGGTCACTTCCGGGCGATCTTCCGCCCAATTGGCACCCGTACCAATAATCACCTCAGGATCATCTGCAATCACTGACTCCAGACTCACTTCACCACCGTAACCCGTAAATTTACGAGAGCCTAGGTTAACACCACCAGCCTCTTCAATGACTCGACCAAAATGGGCGCTGCCAAATGTCGAACAACAATAATTCGCACTCCAACCAGGCGCGTTTTCCAAAAACACCAATGGCTTTTCATCAGAATCCAGCAAACTCACGACATTTCTAACTTGACTAATTTGCTGACGGTAATAATCAATAAACTCATCTGCTTTATCTTCTTTATCAAACACGCGCCCTAATAAACGCATACTGGGAATCGTATTCTCTGCGGGGTTGTTTTCTAAAATCAATAAATACAACCGGAATGCCCGCTTTCTCGAGCTTCTCAAGCACACCAGACTCTTGCGCTTTAAACAAGCCTCCCAAATCCAAAATCACAAGATCAGAATCCATAGTAATCGCAGATTCAATACTAAAATCACCTGCATAGGGACTACCAAAATTTTTAATGCTATCGGTTTTTTTAGGATCTAATGCACGCAGTTTTCGAAATGCGTCAGGATCATAACGCATCAAATCATCCTTCCAACCGATGATGCGCTCAAAAGGCTTTTCCTTATCCAGTAAAGTAATCGCATACATCATACGACCCTCTCCCAAAATGACACGCGCGACACCCTGCTTAACCTCAACACTACGACCCGCAGTATCAACCACAGTGATTTTTTTATCGGCAATAGCGATATGGCTGTTTAATAACATCAGCAGCAAAAATGTGTAAAATGCCACTCCTTTCACGACTGTGACTATCATCTTTTACTTACCCCACAGGTTGTTGTTTCTAATTTACAATCATCACCGCACACTATATGCGGTGGTCGATTAAAGCGGCCGACTCCAGCGCACCTCTACGTTTAACTTCCGATTCCAAGTATTTCAGCCAACGCTGCGCTGACTGATGACTGTATGAAAAAGAGGCGGCTTTTTGAAGCGCCACTCTGGCATCAGTATATTTATATTGCTCAATCTGGGACAAAGCCAACTGTAACCATATATCACCCTGCTTTGAGCCATCGTTTTTTTTCAGTGCTTTTAAAAAATAACGTTCTGCTGCATCCCATTTAGCTTGTGAGAGATATAACTGCGCCAACAAAACATAGTGTCTTGGATTATCCGTTTTCTGTGCCCCCAAAAGAAGCGGTACTAATGCTTTTTCAGATTCTTGTGCCAATGAATATGCGCGTGACAATAATAATAAATGCTTTTCTGATTCGTCGATATATTTATCCGCAATAGCCTTTTCAAGTAACCGAGCCGCTTTAATTGGGATATCATGATATAAATATAACCGTGCCAAATTGACTAATTGATCAGGGATTTGAAGTAAATGCCCCGAATCATATAACACCTCCAATACACCCAGCATCTTTTTCTCTTGTTTTAATTCGCCATAAATACTGGCTAAGGTCAAGAGATGTTGAGGTTTGGGATAATAATGGACTAACTGCTTAACGACGGGTAACATCTTACGATAATCATTAAGATCAAAATAAATAGCACGCAATAATAACAACCAATTTTCTTTGGGTGCTTTTTTACCATTGACATAACGCGCGACGCCTTGCTTCACATAAGGTAAGGCCGCACGATAATCCTGTAACATATAATGTGCCTGCCCTATCAACAAATAAGCGTCCGCTGAAGGCTCATCTATCGTATTAAACCAGCGCTTTAGCAAAATTATCTTGCTGAAAATATAACTGAGCGATGGTATATAGTGTTTGATTGTACAGGCCTGCTGGCAAACCCTCGGGCGTTTTTACCACCTTGAGATATTCTATCAACGATTGCGCATATTCTTCCTGCGCGAAATAATAATACGCTGAAAAATTAGCCACTTGCGCCTTTTCAAACGCATTAAGCCCCGACATAGCAACGACCCGATCAATTAATACCCTGGCCTTGGTATAGTCTTTTTTTTCAATCAGCTGGCTCGCTTTATCCAGCCTCTCGTACACATTGGCACGGAGTGTCAGCGTTGCTTTTCTCGGTTGCGAGAATGCGTCAACAGAGAAGACTAGGATAACAATCAATAACACTGTGGGCTTCAATATCGCTTTCAATTATTGACAACCTTTCATTATATAAACAATCTTATTTTGTACGCCTGAAGACTCAATAGGCTTACCATCCACTATTCGCGGTTTATACTTGAATTTTAAAGCCGCTTTTTTGGCCGAACTTTCAAATAGTGTGGAGGTGCTACTAACTACCTGAGGATTTTTTACTGACCCATTTTTAGTCACAGTAAAGGCTACAATGACATGCCCTTCAAGACAACGACGCTGGGCTGCACGGGGGTACACCGGGGCAATTTTTACAATCGGCAAATATTCTCCATCACCGGGAGATAGTCCTATACCATTTTGCACGTTACTTGCCATCTGCAGGTGAATACGTGCAATACCCACTTTATCTAAATCCAGATGATCATCAATAGGTTCAACCTTGGGCTTATCCGGTTGCACCTCAGGTTTGGGTAGCTTTTCAGGTTTAGCTGTCAGGGTATTTAATGGTTGATCTGGTTTGATATAAATAAAATCGGGCAATGTAAAAGGCGTAGATTTTTCCAATACCGGATCTGCCATCTTTATTAAAGTATACATCGATATCATCAGAACACTAACAATCATACAAGCAATCAATGCAGCAACACCGTAGCGAACCAACATAATTACTCCGTGCGCACAGCTGAAATTGTTGGCAATGGAATACCCGCCTCTCTCACACCCTCTACCGCTTTCATCACCATTTCTGTGGTCTATTTTGTGTCAGCCTGAATCACCACCTGACCATCTGGATTCTCTGCACGCAAACGAATAATAGTGGGTTTAACCGCACGCGGATCAACGTTGCACTTGTCAATCCAGATTTCATTTTGTGCATTGATGGCAACTAGTATTGACGCTTTACTCTGTTGTTGAGCCGTAGCCGCCTTGGGCTTATTAATATCAATACCACTTTCTTTAACAAAACTCGCTGTCACAATAAAAAAGATCAACATAATAAATACGACATCTAACATGGGAGTGATGTCGATATGACTTTCATCTTCTTGTCGAAATCGTACTAATCGTTTCATAATGCGTTATGAATAATGCTCTCTTAATAATCCAGTGTCAGCCGCTCATTTAACAGCGCTCGCTCTCGTTCAGCTTGTCCGCGCAACCAGTAGCTAAAAAACAACCCAGATAATGCTGCCACCATGCCTGCCATTGTTGGAATAGTGGCTTTAGATACGCCTGCAGCCATTGCCCTAACATTGCTAGTACCATTAATGGTCATGACTTGAAACACATCAATCATTCCTGTGACAGTACCCAAAAGACCCAACAACGGACACAACAAAACACAGGCTTGGATCATAGGTATCGAGCGATTCAATGCGACCGATATACCAGAAATCAATTGTTCTCGAACACGATGTGCTTGCCAAGATTGACGATCGACCCGGTTTTCCCATTCGTCAAAGACCTGCTGTACCCTTGTTAGATGTTGGCCTTTTAAATACATAATGCGTTTAATAATCATTATCCACATCATAAATAATAGCGCTGCAATGACATACAATACCCAGCCAACCAAGGCCAAAAAATCACGCAAGGCATCAACATTGATAGTGATCAAATTTATCATCTAACCCGCCTGTCATACCGCTTCTGATTGACGGGCAATAATTCCTGTTGATTGCTCTTCCAATACTTCTTGTATACGTTTCGCACGGCTTGAACATGCGGTATGTAACAGAACCATAGGAATGGCAACACACAATCCCAACACTGTTGTCACCAAGGCTTGTGAAATACCGCTAGCCATGAGCGTCGGATCACCCGCACCAAACAAGGTAATCGTCTGGAAAGTTTGAATCATACCCATCACCGTTCCCAGCAAACCCATTAAGGGTGCGACAACAGCAATAATTTTTATCGCCATTAACCAGGTATTGAGGCGCGGTGTTTCTTTCATAATGGCTTCACCCAAAAGCAACTCGAGCGACTCGAGATCACTACCTGACTGCTCTGCATATACTTGAAGAATTCGACCCAGAGGGTTGTTTGACAACAGGCCCGTTGGTTGTGATATCTGTTGATTTAACTTGGCTTCAGTAACACCCAACACGACCATTTTGATGAGCGCAATTAACAAGCCCACAAGACCTAGCAAAAGAATCATATAAGCAACAATTCCTCCCTGATGGATGCGCTCTATCAATGTCGGACTGTCTACCATGGCAGCCAGTAGTTGCCCCTGTGTAGGGTCGAGAGAAAAAGTAACATAACCGGAATGACTATTCTCTAATTCAGCGGCCTGAGATAAAAAACGAGACCGAGGTTGACGCGGCAATTCAGACAAGCCCGTGACAGGGTCATAGCGCAAAAACTTACCCTCAGAAATTACATTAAAGACACCCACACGCGTCACTGCTTTAGTCTGCCGTTCACCCGCTGCATGCACAACAGAAGACGAAAACTGTACCACTTTACCCTGCTCAGTCATCTCTTGCAGCAACTGAAACCACACAGATTCAATTTCGTCGAGCGAAACCAATTCATTAGACTGGGCTATTTTTTTCGATAACTGCTCGAGATTTTTAGAGAGGCCCGGAATCTGCGCACTAATTAGTGAAGTGTCAAAATGTACTTTTGTCTCGGCCGCAGTCTGTTGTAGCGTGCCGAGCAATTCTTTGATATCGCCCAGCTCTTTATTGAGCTGTTCGCGTAAAGCGATCAGTTTTTTTTCATTCTGATCAAATTGGGCTTCCAAATCAGTGCTTAATTGCTCTTGCTGTTTACGCTGCAGCTTAATGTTATTGAGATTTTTTTGTTGATTTTTCTGGTCACTGATAAAAGACTGTTCACGCAGACGTTGTTGCTGTTGGTCTCGCACATGGCCCGCTTTCACATTTTCAAGCAACGCATCAAGTGATAGCACCTCATTAGCCATGACGTTTGGAAACCATAGCATAAGCACGGTAAAAAATATGGCTAATATATTTTTCAATATTTTTCTTTTCGACGCCGTTGTTATAAAAAATTCCATTAAGGCATCTCCGGAGCATTGACAGGTAACATCAACAAATCGGGAGCCATTTTTTTAGCCGCAATACGAATCGCACGACGTATTGCGCGATGATGACTCGCATCCAGCATTGTCCATACTTGATTTTCTTTATCCCAGACACCGGATTGTTTTCCATTTCGGGTCTGATAATACAAACCTGTACGGCCGATACGCAACATATTTACAGACAGTGATTGTTAATTTATCGTTAACTGGTCATTGTACGTTTCAACAGAACGACCATAGGCATTTTCAATTTCGTAGGCTTCTAATACTTTACGAAAACTTTCAGCCGCAGAAATATTGGTATCATCCAAATAGTGTTTAAGATGTTCCACTCGCTCACGACGCTACCGCAAGGAAAATGGCATATCTGTTTCGAAAAAAACATCCAATGCATCAATCATCTTGACCATTAACGGTACAATTTGGCGCTCAATAATAGCCGCATCCTGTATGGATTTTTGAATCACACCCATAACCGCACGCTGACTATCTAATTGACGCTGAAGCTGTTGATTATATACTTTCAGACCGTCAACGATTTTACTCTCGGTACGAAACTGTGTGACCAGCAGGTCTGTTTTATCAACAATGGTATTAATACGCTGCTGTGATCGTTGACCACCACGAATACGCTTCTCTTCCGCAGCGATAATTTGATCGCTACTGTCTGCATGACTGTCTATAGAAAACCACACTGCAAGCACAATAAACAATCTTGCCAATATTTTATAAGGGAAAGATACCATGGAGTTTTTCTCAAATAGTAAATCAGCGTATAAAAGCGCGCCGCCAGCTTGGGGATTACTACATCTGGCGGCACTAAAAGGTCAGTTTAGTATTTCGCGGTATACGTTAAACTGAAGTTGATGCCATCACCAGGGGAGTAAATAGTACTAACGGGATCATTCTCGCCGAATCTAAAATCATAGACATAATCATAATCATCATCAAACAGGTTATTAATCTGGAAATTAAACTCTCCAACCTCTGTGTTTAAATCAAAGCCTAAGTTAACCAAACTATAATCGCCAAATTTACCGCCTTCGTTAGACTCGTTAACAAAATACTCGCCTTGCTGATCAACATGCAAACGAACAGCAAAATCGGGAATTACTTGATAAGTAGCACCTAATGAGGCGGTATATTCAGGAACACCTTGTAATTCATTGCCCTGCAGGTTTGAAAGACTCGCAATAGGATCAGTGATTTCTGAGTTCAACAAGCTATAATTTAACCAAAAGTATAAGTTATCGGTTGCTTGAATATTCGCACCCACATCGATGCCGTCACGCTTAGTGCCACCAAGCGATAGCTGAGTTCCTGCTATGCGGTCAATAATTTCATTATCTGCTTCGTGCTCCCAGTAAGAAACTCGCAGCTCAAAACCATCATTAATAAGCCATTTAGAACCGACTTCCCAGGCATTGTGTTTTGATAATTCATTGCCCGCTGTATATATCCCACTGCCAGTAAAAGTTTGTTAGCTACGACCATAGTTAGCAAACAGGGTTAGGCTATCATTGGGCGTAATAAAGATATTCTATTTCGGTTGCGATATAGTTCAATAATCATTGATATCAGAAGAAGTACCTGTATCAACATTAGTAAAATCACCATCTAATTCGTCTAGTCGTAAACCAACGTTCCAGCGTAAAAAATCTGATGGCATATTTTCAACAGTGAAAAAAGCTCCAAGAATTTCCAAGCTGTAATCATGATCTCGTCTGACTCTATCAGGGGTGTTGCCACGCACATTGTCGTCATGCTGAAAGCGCTTTTCAATAACATCTTGATTCTCGTAATCAGCACCGAATGCCAAAGACCAGTGATCATTCAGGTCTGTATCAAACGTGGTTATAATACCCGTTAACTGCTGATCATCAATTCTCTCCCGCAACTTTCCGCCTTCACTAAACCTCACCCAACGAGTTCGATCAAAATCATTGCTATACACTTTAGTTAACCAACTTGTTGTATCTGATAATTTCTTATCAAAATATAAAGCGTAATGATTGACTTCTTTGTCGCCGCCATCTTCACTCGCGTACGATGCTGATGATGTTGGATTTGCATTAGCTTCCGCCTCAGTTAAATACCCAGGAGACTCTGCATCATACGTTGAATGGCGCACGCTTAAGCCTAACTCACTGCCATCTCCTAGCGCATAAAACCACTTGCCAGAAAGTTCCAGCTTTTCAATATCGGTATGATCTCGATAACCACCCGCTTCACGATAGCCCAAAAAGTATCTGTGATTCAGATTGCCGGATTGAAACCCGTTATAGCTTTGTATTTCTCTCGCATCAAAACTGCCTGCTGTTAACTTAAGATCGTTCGCAACATCTCTACGTGATGTCACATTAAAATTGCCTGCAGTATTAAAACGACCATAACGCGCATCACTTGCTCCCTTATACAATTCAATAGTTTCAATATCTAACGGGAACAACTGGTCCAACTCACCGTAACCATTGTTAATATTAAACGGTATGCCATCGACCAACAACTTAGCATGCGGAGTAATACCATCACCGGCAAAACCGCGAATGGCGACATCATTATTAATAATACCTTGGTTAAAAAGAGAGATGTAAACTCCCGGCGCCTTAGTAAATAACTCATAAGTATCATCGGGATGTTCGTAATCCAGCTCATCACGGCCGATCACATCATAAGAACCCGCTAACTGATCGGTTGATACGGACACACTCTCACCAATCACCAAAACCGTTTCTGGTGTCGTGGCATCTTCTTCTGCATTCACAACGCCTGAAGAAAAGGCTAAGGTTGTCCCTGCTGCAACAACAGAAAGCATGTGAATACATATGTATTTTGGTTTGGATATCTTGAACAACGACAGTATATTTTGTCCAATCTGCATTTTTATCTCCTCTGCATCAGGGAAAATTATTCAAAGAGCCCTAAAATGGCCAGCGGTGATTATAGTGAGGAGAGGCAGCAGATTATGACGAAGTACAGAACCCCAACAACCAATAGCACTGTTTTTGATGTCGAATTAGCAGATTATTACGATAAGTACGCTATATAATCGCATCGGGCGTTAAAATGATTATAATTTGCGAGCACACATAGAGCGCAGCACGGAGATACTGACGCAATGTTACCTAAAATGAAATCACTGGACACTTATGAAGTTGCAGTAGACAAGATGCAATTAGAAGACATTCCCAGTTTGCATGAATTGTCGATGTCAGTAAGGTGGCCCCATCGACCACAGGATTGGGCAGAATTATTAACGCTGGGGGAAGGCATTGTGGCGCGGGATGCACTGGATCGACTAATTTGTTCAATGATGTGGTTTCCCATGGGTGAACGGTTTGCCAGTATTGGCATGGGGATATCCTCACCACGCTTGCAAGATATGGGCGCTGGGCGCTGGATGGCAAAACATATTCTCGAAAAAGCGGGTTCCAGAAACTTGTTTTTAAACGCCACTAAAGATTCTTTGCGTCTATGCTTGAGCTTCGGCTTCAAAATTACTCAGCCTGTCTTCCACTATAACGGTGTCGTTAAAACCACCCCAAACGCAGTCAATACTGCAACTCTCATGCAAGAAAGTGACTATGACGCAATCGAAACACTAGATACTGCGGCAATGGGGCTACAGCGTCATAACATCATCAGACATTTACTCTCTGTGTCAGGGGGAATGGTGATACGCAGACATGGGGAAGTCAAAGGATTTGCCCTTTGCAGACAATTTGGACGAGGTCACGCTATCGGACCTATTGTTGCCGAAACAGAAGAAGATGCAATTACCCTGATACAGCCATTTATCACAGAATATACAAACCGGTACCTAAGAGTCGACACACGTCAGGACGACGGCCCTTCGCGACGCTATCTTAGTGATGCCGGCTTGAAATATCACGAGGTAGCCACAGGCATGGCTCGAGGAAAACTACCGACCTCGTTTGGTGTTGCCAAAACGATGGCATTAGCAAGCCAAGCCCTTGGTTAAAGAGGGAACCACTTGTTGCTACCCTCTTGACAACGCAAAACAATCTGCTGCAAAAAGTATATTACTGCTTATCTTTATACGATATATCTTAACGTCAGCACCCCGAGCATGAGAACAAATAGCAGACTTAATTGGGTCTAATTAACTAGGTAGCAATATTGTGTTGAAGCTGGATCGAACAGATATGAGAATTCTGCAAGAGTTGCAGAAAGATGGCCGCGTCACCAACGCGGAACTGGCAGAACGCATTTCACTATCCCCCAGCCCCTGTCTTCAGCGCGTCAAAAAACTGCACAAAACTGGTTTTATCAAAGGTTACTCTGCACAAATAGATACGGCAAAACTAGGTAGCTGTGTCACGATTTTTTCCGAAGTTACACTCAAAAGTCACCACCCTCATGACATTACTAATTTCCAAACCGAAATCGACAAAGTTGATGAAGTGATGGAATGCCACCTCATCTCAGGTGGGTATGATTATTTGATAAAATTTATCACCGCAAGTATTGGCGAATATCAGGAAATTATGGAGGGATTAATTGATCGCAATGCCGGAATAGAAAAGTATTTCAGTTTTGTGGTGATGAAATCGCCCATTGAAAAAAATCATATCCCCCTGCAAAACATATTTTCAAATCAATAACCACAATCTAGGGTTACCCGCAAAACACGGCAGCATTTTAGTTTATACTTGTCCTTTTAGTGTTTTATATTTTTCTTGAGGCTGCACAAAAACAGTGGAAAAGCACTACGATATTATTATTGTTGGTGGCGGTATGGTCGGTTGCGCGACAGCAGTGGGGCTAGCGCAAGAAGGGCTTGAGGTATTATTGATTGAGCCCAAACAGCCTCAACCCTACGATGAAAAAGCACCACCTGACCTGCGCGTATCGGCAATTAATTTAGCGTCGCAACGGCTGCTGGATTCACTACACGCCTGGGATATATTGATGCAAATGCGGGTACACCCCTATCGGCAATTATCGGTATGGGAAGATTCTGGTCGTTGTGATTTCTGTGCCGATGATGTTAATCAACCATTATTAGGCTACTTCGTTGAAAACCGTTTGTTGCAACTCGCTTTGCTTGAAAGAGCAAACCATCTGGATTCATTAGATATTTGTTTTAATGAATCTGTCACCCAGGCTGCATTTTCTACACCCTGCAATGTCACATTATCCAATGGACAAGCATTGACTTGTGGTTGGGTGATTGCTGCTGACGGGGCAAATTCGCCCATGCGAAAACAAGCGGGCATTGCCACACAGGGTTGGTCTTATGCTCAGGACGTACTCGCGATCACAGTTAAAATGGCGGCAGGACCCCACGATATTACTTGGCAACAATTTTCACCGAACGGCCCGATGGCTTTTTTACCGCTGCACAACCATCATGCTGAACTTATTTGGTATCACAATCGTGAACGCATTAATATGCTGAAGAGCCTACCCACTGCTGAATTGAAAAATGAAATTATACAGGCCTTTCCCAAAGAACTTGGCGATTTCACCATCATCAAAAGTGCCAGCTTTCCAATACAACGGCTACACGCCAAACACTATTTTAAAAACAACCTTGTTCTGGTTGGCGATGCCGCACATTGTATCAATCCGCTAGCAGGCCAAGGAGTTAATCTGGGTTTTAAAGATATCGCGACACTGATCAATTTGGTAAAACAACAGGGGAATCCACACACACATTACCACTTACGAGATTTATTTCAAAAATATGAAAAATCTCGCCGTTATGACAACCTGTTAATGATGTCGGCGATGGATGGTTTGTATGCCGGGTTTTCTAACCGCATTTCGCCCTTGCATGCTATACGTAACTGCGGCCTGAAAATGACCAACCACCTACCTATTGTCAAACGAAAGATGCTGCAATATGCGGCAGGTATTCAAGAGTGAGTGTAGACGACATTATTGAAGGCATTAGCAAGATGTTGGTAAAGCTCACCAATAGATGGAAGCTCTTCAAGGTGTGCGTGTAAACCAGTATGAGACTCTGCTTTTACACGTTCATCCTTTTGATTATATTCATTACACAAATTAACCGGAAGCATCAATTGCGGTATATCCGCATTCACCAACAAACAGGCCTGCGCCAAAATAATTTTTTGCCCTTGTTGGCCCGCGCTGATACGTTGCGCAGTCCCCACAATTTTACGCCCCTGTAGATTGATATTGTAATCACCATCACAATACGAATAAGGTGTTGCGTGTATGCCCACGTCCAGTCCCAGTGATGCAAAAAACTGTGTCAATGTATCGCACAAATCACGGTAACCTTGCTGAATGGAATAGGACGCATCCTGGTAATAAATATGTGACAGGTTAATGACACCGGGGGTTTGTGGTACCGGCGCACCCCCGGTACGTCGCGATAATATTTCCCAGCCATCCATTGCCAACCGGGAAACCAGTTCCGGCATTGCCTGCCAGCGTTTACTCGCAGGTAATACCAGTGTTTTTTCACTGGGTTGCCACAACAGTAGGCACTGTTGTAGCTCACCTGAGCGCATCTGCTGAATTAATGCGGCCTCTTTTTCAAATGCATCAGCCACAGAAACGTGATTCAATTGAATGACTTTAGTTTCACAGGAATCCATAAAGAAGAAGAATAGTATCTCCGTTTATACTCTATTCCTGCGGGCATCAATAAAACTTTTGATAAAAAAAACCATGGCCACAAAGGTACTCAGCAGCATCAATCCCACCCGAATAATGGCAAAAGTATCACCACGGGCGAGCGCACCTTTTAATGGCATAAAAAGAGCCACCAAAATAATTACCGTTAACAACACCGCAATATGGGCAATGATTTTATTCTCAACTTTCACACCAGAATAACAAGCCAACAACATGACACCGAAGACGACTGGAATCAATACCGTCAGTGATGGGCTATCGGATACAAAATAGCCCAACACTGGCAAAGTAATTAATAATACAGCGTTGATCATACTGGCGGTATGCGCTTTCATTGGCTTAACCCTCGCAGGCAACACAGGCTTGTTTTTTTTGGTTCAACAGCTGCGCTGCATTCATACTGTGTTGATAATACAGCGTTTTAACACCCAGCTTCCAAGCATCGATATACAGCTTGTTAATATCTTTCGCCGGGGTATCAGGATGAATAATCACATTGAGCGACTGCGCCTGATCGATATAATCCTGACGCGCACCAGCCTGATAAATAATGGCCATTTGATCAATTTCAGGATAGGTTTTAAATACCGATTTTTCATGATCATCCAAAAAGTCCAGATGCTGCACAGAACCATCACGGTCACGAATACTGCGCCATGTTTCCTTATCATTTTTGCCTTTTTCTTCAAGCAATTTGACCAAGAAAGGATTTTTAATCGTAGTTTTGATCTTCTGGATATCTTTTACATAACAGTTGGACCACGTGGGTTCAATACCTTGCGAGACCTGACCAAGAATAAACGCAGAAGACGTAGTAGGAGCAACCGCCATCGTCGTGGTATTGCGACGGCCATACCCTTTTAATACTTCAGGTTCGCCATACTTTTCCGCCATTTCAGCAGATGCTGCATAACTGCGCTCTTGTAACAGTTTAAAAATTTCAACATTTAATTTGGCAGCATCACGGCTTTCAAATTCAATCATATTGGATTGCAAATATGAGTGCCAACCCAAAACGCCCAAACCTAATGCACGATGGCGGCTGGCAAAGTTATAAGCACGCTCCATAAAATGAAAGATACGCTGATCACCCGGCTCACTGGAATCACGATACTCTTCCAGCTTTTCGATAAACTCTGTCATAACCGTATCGAGGAAGTAAGTGAGTGTTTCCACCGCGTCGGTATCTTTCCATTTTTCATAATGCAAAATATTGATTGATGACAAGCAACACACAAAAGACTCTTCGCTATTGCTGGGTAACATAATTTCAGTACATAAATTACTGGCAACAATGCGGCGTTTTTCTTCTGTATATACATCGACCGTATTGTTGTTGACATTGTCTTCAAAGAAAATGTATGGATAACCGATTTCTCCACGCACCTGAATTAACTTGGCCCAAATAGCACGCTTATCCGCATCGCCGTCAATCATTGCATTCAGCCAGTCATCACTCACAGTCACACCGTGGGTCAATTTCTGAATCGGATTACCTTCCAAACCGATTTCCAAAAACTCACCAATATCGGGATGATCAATGGGCAAATATGGCGAAAAGTTACCTCGACGTGTCGCACCCTGACTGACGATGTCGACAATGGTGTCGAACAATTGCATAAAATGCACCGCGCCGGATGAATGCCCATTTTCTTTAATCGGTGCCCCGCGATGGCGTAGGTCGCCAAAGTACCCCGAGGTACCACCGCCCATTTTGGACATCATGCCCACTTCAGCCTGGGTATAGAGAATTTCACCCATATCATCCCCTAGGAATGAGCCAAAGCAACTAATCGGCAGCCCTCGGGATTTACCATAGTTTGACCACACCGGAGAGGCAAGAGAGTAAAAACCTTGCTCCATGTAACCATAAAATTTATCGGCAAAACCGGGAATACCATTAATTTCTTCGGCGCGGTCAGCAATCTCGCGAATACGCTGTTCTGGTGTCACACCTTCGGTTAAGTATCCCAATTGTAAGTAATTTTTGCTGTGCTCTGTGAGCCATTTCATCATTGTTGTCATTATAGTTTTTACTCCATTGGAAATGCGTTAAAACAGATCGTCACTGGTTACGCTTTTGCTGCGTTTATTGTAATTAATTGAACGTTTAACAAAAAAGTCGCCATGCTTGGTGCCAATAATTTCGTCATCAAACCACTCGGATTGGGCCAACAGTGCTTCGTCAGTTTCAAAAATGGGCTCTATTTCCAAACTTTCTAACGAGCGATTAAAGCGGTCGCGAATGAAATGATCAACGACGGCTTTGGGCAAAAAGTCAATCTCACCTTCTTCAAAAATCCAGTCAATAATTTTTAGTTCTGCCGCATAGGCTTTATGACACAATTTTTTAACATTCTCTGCATGTTTTGCGTCAAACCAATCCGGGTTTTCTTTTTTAATGATATTGATAATTTCAATACCAAAATTACCGTGAATCTGCTCTTCCTTAGAGGTCGCCTCAACCACATTGGAAATACCTTTCAGCTGTGCGCGGTATTTATTGAAAGACATAATAATCAGAAATTGTGAGAATAAAGATACATGCTCAATAAATAGAGAGAACAATAACATCGCTTCTGCGTAATCTTTATTTTCATCACTGCGCGCATTTCTTAATGCCAGCTCAAGGTATTCTACGCGCTCACTGATCACCGGGTTTTCATTTAATTTCTCAAATTCTTCATTCAAACCCAATACTTCCAACAGATGGGAATAGGCATCGTGGTGCCTAACCTCACTTTCAGAAAATGTCGCGCCCACCGCACCAATTTCCGGCTTGGGCATTTTCAAATAGATATTGCCCCAAAATGTTTTTACCGCCACTTCAATCTGTGAGATCGCCAGCATGGTACGCTTAATCGCCGTGCGTTCATGTTCGGACAAACCGACTTTGAAATCCTGAATATCGGAAGTAAAGTTAAACTCGGTATGTATCCAGTAAGAATGGCGAATAGCATCCGCGAATTCTGTTAGCTGAGGATACTCATAGGGTTTGAGGTTAACGCGCTTTTTAAAGATATCTGGCTTACGAATGCGCGCCTGTTGATCACGATATAAAATATAAGCCTTAGCCACATCGTGAAATTCACTGCTCATTAATTCGTCTTCAACGATATTCTGTACACCTTCTACCGAAGGGATATAGCGTCGATCTTTTGATTTTATATCTTCTAATGTCTGAATGACGCCATTAGTCACACTTTCGGCATCTTGCCGACTGCCATGACCAATGGCATTCATCGCTTTTTCTACCGCATCGGTAATTTTTGAGATATCAAAGTTGGCAATGCTGTCATCACGTTTTTGAATCTGGGTAATCATACTTCTTCACTTTATATTCGGTTTTTTTATTGATTATCGCCGTTTACAGGGCGACTCTCGCCTTGTGGGCAAATGATTATACTGAACACCATATGTAGTGTCAAAACAACAAGACGCACACTAAATGTGGTGTTTTTATACTATAAAAATTCAGTAATAAATTGATTTTATTGAAGTATTTGATGACAAAACGCCCATCAAAAAAGGTGGCAAAATACAATATGTAGACTGATAGAAAAATAGCGATATAGTATCAGCCCAAGATGTGAACCAGATCACATTAAACGCAATTTATCCAATATATCACAAACCCCTAAAGACAAGAGGGTTATGGATACCCGCCACCAAGTGAATACAGTGCGAGCTGAACGCGAACCTCTCAAGAACGCTACGACTTTTTATGGTTTTGGTGAAGATCTCCGGAAATTCTAACCTGCCATTTATCTCCTGGCACAGAAAGCGATAAACGCTTTAATAATGAATGGCGTTGTTGTGCCGATGCTTCGGCTTGAGGTATTACTATACGCGTGAAAGCATCTTGTTGATTGGCTGATGTTTTCACTGTTATCTGATCAACCTGCTTGCCATCTTGCTCATGTTTAATATTGAGCTCATCAGCATGCGCATATTCAAGGCACTTAATATACACCGTAAACTCTAATAATTGATGTTCAAGTTCTTTGACATCCATTACGGTAGCAATAGTCCAATCGCTGGATTCCTCCGTGCGCAGGCCAAAAGTCTCTTGGAGCTTTGCACGCCAGTGCATAACCGCTGCGACATTGTTACGATTAATTTCAGTAATCGGCAAACGTGGTTCAGCACCCAATTGAATCAAGCGCTGTGACAGCGCTTTACCAAAACCACAAAAATCTGTGTACTGGTTATTGCCCAATGCCAATACAGAGAACAGAGTTTTTTTCAGACAGTAGCTATTTTTACACAAGGAGCGGAAAAAGGGCCTTGCCTTAACTGGGGCCTCACCTTCGCCAAAGGTCGACACCACAAAGACTATGCGACGATATTGCTCCAGCTCCTGAGGATCAATGTCTGCAATATCGGCAAGGACGCATTGCGTTGTGTTACGCGTAAACACTTGCTCTGCTATCGCCTGAGCCGTACCTGTTTGGCTGGCATAGGCTAGTAATATTGGATCACTTTGGGAGACAGTCATTTAATGGCTCAATTCGTATTCTCGCTTAACCATGCAATCACATGTTCAGCATTCCTATCGGGCGGAAATACCGGGTAAAACACCTTAACAATGACGCCATCCCGAATAATTAGCGTAATACGCTTGTAGAGACTCTGACTCTCTATATCCAATAATGGCAAATTTAACGCCTGCTGAAAGATTAGGTCACTGTCACTGATCAGTGCAAAAGGTAAATGTAGCCGCGCGACTTCATGTTGTAAATAGGGGACATCTTGTGTTGCAAGGCCAAATACCGTCGCACCGAGTGCCAACAATTCCACTTCATGATCACGAAAAGCACACCCCTGCGGCGAACAGCCGCGCGCACCCGGAATCGTATCCCAACCTTCTGGGTCATCATTATCGGAGGAGCATCGCGGATAAATATACACCACAGTCGTCCCCTCCCGTTCTGCCAAATTAACGGCACCCTTGGTTGAGCCCAATGACAACAATGGCAAACGCATACCTTCAAGGTGATCACATGCACCATCGTCTTCAGGGATGGGTAAATTGTCCGGAAGTGATGGGGCGGGTGGATATTTCACTACAAAAACCTCATTTATGATATAAAAAGCAAACTAAAATAGTAAACCAACGTAAATTAGATATCTCAGGTACTTTCATTAAAAAAACATGTAGCAAAAAATGAAAAGACTCTTCTACCTTGCAACTGATCTGGACGATGTTGCCCTTATTATCCACAAAATGGAATCAGAGGGAATTAGTGACAAACAATTTTTTGTGATTTCCAGAAACGAGTATGCGCTACGTCGTCGATTTCTCCATGGTGGCAGAACACTGGACAATACCAAAATTGTCGCAGCCGGAAGCCGCTCAAATATCTTTGGCTTACTGGCTCTATGCATATATATTGGTCTTGCCATCGTCGCTCTACCCCTGCATGAATTATTTGCAACGACGGTTTTCGTTATTGGCTTAATGGTATTCGTTTTCGTTAAATTGGCGGTATTGGTCGCTGGTGGTATGTATGACGATTACTTCAAAGGGGTATTCAATAATAATCTGGATTATGGCAATAGCATTGTAGTGGTTGATGTTAACGCTAGACAATCTGGTTTTGTCTTCACATTATTCGAACAGTACCCCACTACCTGCCTATTAGTGGATGCCTCGAATTTCGCATCCCCCATGCCAATGAAAAAATATATCCGGCGCGATCTACCAAAATTAGTTAAGTAGATATTAACTGCCCGTTAACGCTCGACAACCACGCAAAAAAGCCCGACTTACGCAGTAAGCCGGGCTTCACGTACGACATCCGTATCATACTGGAATATTGCTATCCCTTGCGATCAATCCTGATCTGTTACGCACTTCCTATGCCACATCCATGTCGTAAAGTCATCATAATCAACCTGAACCAGATGATCTGTACGATATATCTGAATTGCTTGTAGGATATATCTCAAATTATAAAATTTATGGCCAATTACCGGATAAAAATAAACACCCTAAACGAAAAAAACCGAAGAAATTTTCATATCTTCGGGTTTATAAATAATTGGTAGCGGGGGCTGGATTTGAACCAACGACCTTCGGGTTATGAGCCCGACGAGCTACCAGGCTGCTCCACCCCGCACCAGAATCAACGTTTTTTATCGAAGGCGTTGCCCCTTCTAAAACTCAATTTGCCTGAAAATTGAGGATCGAGATTATAGGGATGCGCCCCTCTTTGGTCAAGCAAAAAAACACTATATTTCAATAAGATGACGTTGATTGTCAAATAATGGTGCCAAGGCCGGACTTGAGTTTGCTATCTAACTATCTGTAAATACTGTATTTATTAAAAGTTAATCTCTGGTAGGGTTACTTTCAGGGTTACTAAAAGTTGTTGCTGCAAAGTAAAATATAGCGTTTGTATTGATAGTGTTTGACAATAACCCCTTGTAATGTAACTCTAGGAGCATGGAGCGTAGAAACTCCCACAAGCGGGCAAAACCGCACACCCCAGATGTAGCGGTTTTTTTGTGCCTGACATTCTGGCCTTATGGTCGGGAGGCTCAGTGAATATAATACCTGCTTGCAGGGAATAGCTGAGGCAGTTCTTGTGGCTGTTTCTAACCTCCTGTCCACCCTAAATATAAGGTTTATCAACGTAGAAATTGCCACGAGGAACAGCTATGAATACCTACCGTAACCCCTTAATACAAGACAACCCTGCCGATACCTTAACCAATATCGAGCAGGTAATTACTTTTCTGCAAGATTACCATTTAACCCACTCACAACCTGATAGCCCCCAGCAATCCGATACCCATAGCGGTTTATTTTGGGTATCGCGCTCTGTGAATCAAGCGGTTGAATTTGAGCTTGCTCGGCTGGATGAGAACTGATCAACATTTAGGCCTTCTACCAATGAAGGCCATTACCTATCGCAATTCCTTTCTATAATTCTTACAGCAATTCCTGTAATCTTCGCTTCTAATAAAAAAGACCTATTAGGACGATAAAGCACGAATGACCGCCTTAACCAACATTCTCACCCAATACCGCCAAGTCTCTCAAACCGATCGTGAAAAAGGCAATTACTTTGAAGAGCTAATTGTTACCTATTTCCGCTACGAGGCCACCTACCGTGATTTATACAGCGATGTCTGGCTCTATAGTGATTGGGCAAAAGAGCAAGGGCTAGATGGTCGTGATACGGGTATTGACCTTGTGGCTAAAACCCAAGGCACAAATGAATACCACGCCATCCAATGTAAATGCTATGCCGAAGAATACCGCCTACAAAAACGTGATATAGATAGCTTCTTTACCGCATCGGGCAAAAAACCCTTTACGCACCGCATCATTGTCACCACCACTATAACTGGTCAGAACACGCCGAAGATGCCTTACAAGGTCAGCAACCCCCCGTTGCAAAGATAGACCTGCATGATTTAGAAGCCAGCCAAATAGATTGGGCACAATACCAACCTCACCAAGAACCCGTTATACGCCCTAAGTTTGACCCGCGCGATCACCAAAAAACCGCCATTAATGCGGTAAAAGCAGGTTTAAAAGATGCCGACCGTGGCAAGCTGATTATGGCCTGTGGTACGGGTAAAACTTTTACCAGCCTAAAAATAGCCGAAGAAATAGCAGGCAAATACAAGCGTGTACTCTTTTTAGTGCCGAGCTTATCGCTGTTATCCCAAACCCTCACCGAATGGACACAACAAAGCAAAACCCCCTTACATAACTTTGCCGTATGCTCCGATAGTGATGTGGGCAAAAAGCGCAAAAAAGATGATGATGTGGTGCAAACCTTCGCCCACGAACTGCGCTACCCCGCGACCACCAAGGCTGATAAACTCGCCACCGAAATGGCAAAACGCCACGACGATGCACACATGAGTGTGGTCTACTCCACCTACCATTCCATTGATGTGATTAGCAAAGCCCAACACCAACACGGTTTGGCGGATTTTGATTTGATTATCTGCGATGAAGCCCACCGTACTACAGGCTCTAAATTTACTGACGAAAGCGAAAGTAACTTTGTTAAAGTTCACGATGCCAACTTCATTAAAGCCACAAAACGCCTCTATATGACCGCCACACCGCGTATATTCGGTGATGCCGCCAAAATCAAAGAAGAGCAAGGCGACGTGGCTTTATTCTCAATGGATAACGAGCAACACTACGGCAAAATACTCCACACTATTAACTTTTCTGAAGCGGTAAGCCGTGGCTTATTATGCGACTACAAAGTGATCGTACTCACGGTGGACGAAGGTCATGTAAGCCAGCGCCTACAAAGTCTGCTAGCTGATGACAACAACAGTCTCAAAGTGGATGATGCCGCTAAAATTATCGGGTGCTGGAAAGCGCTCAGTAATCAAAGCATGGATGATGACTTTGACAACGATGCCAACCCCATGCAACGCGCCGTAGCCTTTTGCCAAGTCATAGAACCCAACAGCGCAAAAGCACGCACCCACAAAGTTAGCTCAAAACAAATAGCAGGTATGTTTCAAGAAGTGGTCGAAGCCTACCAAGAAGCCGAGGAAGAGCAAGGCAACGATCATGGTAACTTAAAGTGCGAAGCCTCACATATTGATGGCAGCATGAACGCCAGTGAAAAAGAAACCCAAATTAACTGGCTAAAATCCGAACCTGCAAAAGATACCTGCAAAATTTTAAGTAATGTGCGCTGTTTATCCGAAGGGGTAGACGTACCCGCACTGGATGCCGTGTTATTTTTAACCCCGCGCAATTCCCAAGTGGATGTGGTGCAATCCGTTGGCCGTGTCATGCGCAACGCCCCTAATAAAGAAAAGGGCTATGTGATATTGCCTGTCGTTATCCCCGCAGGTATAGAACCGAGCGAAGCCCTGAATGACAATAAAACCTATAAAGTCGTCTGGGAAGTGTTGCAAGCCCTACGTTCACACGATGACCGCTTTGATGCTCATATCAATAAACTGGATTTGATCGGTAAAGACAATACCAAAATGGAAGTCATCGCCATTAGTGACGATGTGCAAAAGCGCCAAAACAGTAATAACGGCAAAGATAAGCAAAAAGGCAGCTTTAGTATTGGCGAACCCGAAGCCATCTACCAAGTACAAGAGCAAGCCACATTGAAATTTGAGGTGGGCGAAATAGAACGCGCACTCTATGCCAAAATTGTTAAAAAATGTGGCAACCGCAACCATTGGGAAACCTGGGCAAACGACATTGCCAAAATTGCCAACACCCACATTACCCGCATACGCACCATTGTCAGCGATCAAAATAACACTAAAGAGGTAGCTGCCTTTACAGGCTTTGCCAATGAACTACGGGACGACCTCAACGACAGCATCACCGATGAAGAAGTCATCGAAATGCTCGCCCAACATCTGATTACCAAACCCGTATTCGATGCCCTGTTTGAAGACTACAGCTTTGCCAGCAACAACCCTGTATCACAAGCCATGCAGCAAGTGCTGGATATACTGCAAGAACACCGCCTCGATAAAGAAGCTGACACTTTAGAACAATTCTACAACAGCGTTAAAATGCGTGCCGATGGCATTAACAACGCCGAAGGCAAACAAAAAATTGTGGTAGAGCTTTACGATAAATTTTTCCGCAATGCCTTCCCAAGAATGACTGAACGCTTGGGCATTGTCTACACCCCTGTCGAGGTAGTGGAATTTATTATTCACAGCGTAAACGACTTACTGCAACAAGAGTTCGGCCAAACCCTCGGCAGTAAAGGTGTGCATATACTCGACCCCTTTACCGGCACTGGCACCTTTATCACCCGCCTATTACAAAGCGGCTTAATCAGCAAAGACCAACTCGCCCATAAATATAAACACGAAATTCACTGCAACGAAATAGTCGTACTCGCCTACTATATCGCCGCCATTAATATCGAAGCGGTTTACCACGCAATCATCCATGATGGTGAAGAGGCTACCAAAGATAGCTACCAACCCTTCGAGGGCATTTGCTTAACCGATACCTTTCAGCTCTATGAAAAAGACGATTTGATTAGTGAGTTACTCGCCGATAACAGCGACCGCCGTAATCGGCAAAAGCAACTAGATATTCGGGTGATCATGGGCAACCCCCCATATTCGGCGGGGCAAACCAGTGCTAATGATAACAACGCTAATATTGCCTATGAAGGCTTAGATAATCGTATTCGGGATACCTATGCGAAAAAATCCATTGCTACTTCAACAAAAAATTTAATGGATTCCTATATTCGTGCGATTCGCTGGGCGAGTGACCGTATTGGTGAAAGTGGGATTGTCGGTTTTATATCTGGCTCTGGTTTTATTGAAAAAACAGCAATGGATGGCGTGCGCCGCTGTATTGTGGAAGAATTTTCGAGTATTTATATCCTTAACCTACGTGGTGATATTCGCAAAAATATGCTGAGTAAAGGCCGCGCGAAGGAAGGACAAAATATTTTTGAAAGCGGCAGCATGACAGGTATCACCATTTCATTTTTGGTAAAAAGTGATAATTCTGAAAATTTAGGCAAGGTCTATTATCACGACATTGGCGATGAGCTAACAACTATAGATAAAAAGCAAAAGCTATTGGAGTTTAAATCAGTAAAAAAAATGACCTCTTGGGAAATAATAGAACCCAATGGTCACGGCGACTGGATTAATCAACGGGATGATAGCTTTTACCATCATATCGTTTTAGGTGATAAAAAAAATAAAGGACTGAGTCTATTTGCGAATTATTCTCTTGGTTTAGGTACAAATAGAGATGCTTGGTGTTACAACTCATCACAAGTAAATGTTAAAAATAACATGGTCAAAATGATCAGCTTTTACAATTCTCAAGTTAGTAGCTATAAAAAGCAGCAGCCTGATAGGCTAAAAGATTTTGTAAGTAATGATACAACTAAAATAGCATGGTCTAGTAGTTTATTGCCGAAAGTAGAGAAAGGAATAATTGGAACTTTCCAGGAGGAAGAAATTGTTAAAAGTACTTATCGTCCATTTCAAAAGCAGTGGGTATATTTTGATAACATGTTTAATCATCGAGTAGGGCAAATTCCCAAAACATTCCCTGAAGGGGATAAAACAGAAAATTTGGTTATACATGTTTCAGGAGCTGGTGCAAGAAGCGGCTTTTCAGTGATTATGTCTGGATTAGTCCCTGATATTCAAAATAATGATAATGGTCAATGCTTCCCCCTCTACCTCTACGAAAAAACCGAAGACGATACTATCGATTTCGGTGATAGCGGTGATCTATTCGCTGAAAAGCCAGAAACGAAAAACGAAAACGGCTATACCCGTCAAGACGGTATTAGCGACGAGGGTTTAGCGCATTTTCAGCAAGCCTACCCAGAAGAAACCATTAGCAAAGAAGATATTTTTTACTACATCTATGGCTTATTACATTCCCCTGATTACCGCGAGCGTTATGCCGATAATTTAAGTAAAGAGTTACCGCGTATCCCCTGCGTGAAAACATCTAAAGACTTTTGGCACTTTTCACAAGCAGGGCGTGATCTAGCCGAGTGGCATATTAACTATGAAAATGTCGAAAAATACCCCGTTACTCTTGATATTCACGATTGTAGTAAACGCACCATTGACCAACTTAGCGACGATGATTTTAGAGTTACCCAAATGAAGCGGCCTAAAATCAAAAACGATGAAGGCAAAGGCGTGAACGATAACAGCACCGTAATCTACAACCACGCTATTACTGTGCGCGATATACCGCTGGAAGCCTACGATTATGTGGTCAACGGTAAAGCCGCGATTGAATGGGTGATCGAACGCCAGTGCGTGAAAACCGATAAAAAAAGCGGCATTGTCAATGATGCCAACGACTGGGCAATCGACACCATGAACAACCCCAGATACCCGTTGGAGTTATTGCAGCGGGTAATTACCGTGAGTTTAGAAACCAATAAAATCGTCAATGGCTTGCCGCCGTTAGATATAGATTAACTGGGAGATTATTGAATGAAAGTATGGGGTATACATATGGGTGAAAAAGTGGGCACTTCACCTGTAGACGACAATTATGTTGGCATTGGCTGGAAGCGGTTAGGCAACTTAACGCCAATTTCTAGCTCACGAGAAAGTCTCAAAAAAGAGATTGCAAAGGCTTACCCTCAAAATAAAGAGGGCGCTATTCCACAAAATGCAGGCGTACTATTTCGCTTTGTAAAGGAAATACAGTTGGGTGATATTGTTATATACCCCTCTAAAGATCGAATGGTACATATTGGTTGTATTGCGGGTGATTATTGTTATGTAGAAGATGATAAGCACGATTACCCTAATCACCGAAAAGTAGAGTGGCTGGGCAGTTTTGCGCGAAGTGAATTTAATCAATCAGCGCTCAATGAAATTGGGTCGGCACTAACGTTGTTTTTGGTTAAAAGCCACCCTAATGAATTTTTGCATAAAGTGAATTTGGCCGCTCCACAGTCTAAAGATACGGATATAGATAATGACGATACCGATGATGAAAGTGTGACAGAATCAATATCCCATCAAGCCAAACAAACCACAGAAGATTTTATTATTAAACAACTCCATGCCAAATTAGATGGTTATGATTTTGAATCGTTTGTGGCGCATATTTTGGAATGTATGGGTTATAAAGCACGGGTGTCATCAAAATCGGGGGATGGGGGTGTCGATATTATTGCCCATAAAGATGAGCTAGGATTTGAACCGCCGATTATTAAGGTGCAATGTAAAAAGTCTCTGACCTCCAATGGAGAGCCAGAAGTCAATCAACTTTTAGGGGCTTTGGGTGAAGGAGAATATGGCTTGTTTGTGAATTTAGGCTCTTACTCACATCCTGCACGGTTATTGGAACGCAACAAAGCTAAATTACGTTTGATTGATGGTGATGAGTTAGTCGATTTAATTTTGCAGCATTACGATAAATTATCACCTAAATATCGTGCTCTACTGCCGTTAAAACAAATTTATGTGGCGGATTTATCCTAGCTATATTTATGAGAAAGAAGACTGAATAATGGAGTCATTAGACTATTGGCGATTATGCGAAGAGCTAAATATCGTACAAGCAGCGTTGTTGGTGGTAGGTGAAAATGCTGATCATGCCGAGTGGGTTGAAGGTTGGGATTTAAATAATCGCCCCAAAGGGTATGAGGCAGCTAAAACAGCAATTTGTGGTGGGTTAAAAAATTATATTCGATATGAACAGGAATACGCTGCTCTTGAAAAAGAAACTGCAAACCTTCATCTAGCCCCCGACTTGGCAGGGCTAAATGAGAGTTGGTGTTGGTTATCTGATTTATTAAAGCGCTCTATTCAGGGGTCAATTATCGAGCAGTCTGACTTTGATATTAATGGCAATAATGTTGGTTTTATTGATGGCACGATTGACCCATATAAGTCTGTTGTGAATGTTGAGTCTTTAAAGGAGTGGCTAAGAATGAAAGGCTTTACTTCCGGCTTTTTCTTCCCTAAGCCAGCCACAACGTTAGATTTTTTAGACCCATCTAATAGCCGATATGCGCCGAAGTTAGCCGCTACTGTGAAAGCATGGCAAGCGGTTACCGATGCGGGTAAAAAAAGCCCTAAACAGGCATTAGATAAATGGTTAAGAGAGCATGCGGTTGATTTTGGTTTAACTAATGATGAAGGTAAACCTATCGAACAAGCGATTGAAGAATGTAGTAAGGTTGCCAACTGGAACACCAAGGGAGGGGCAACTAAAACACCGACCTAGCCACCCCTTAATCTATTGATTTTTATCAGTTTATTTTTACCTTTCCGTTTGATTTTATATTTCCTTTTAAAAACTGATACGCATATACCCTAAATATGGTGGGTATGTTTTTAGAAGTTACCCGTCTATTTTTAATCCCCTTCGACAGCAATTATAAAAGCATGTTTAACAACGCCCTAGGGGGTATCAACATGCAGCATATTATTTTACGGCTTCCACAAGTTATTCACCGCACAGGCTTATCCCGTAGCAGTATTTATTTACGTATGGCTAATGGTGAGTTCCCTGAATCGGTTTCATTAGGTGGCCGTGCAGTAGGCTGGCTTGAATGCGAAGTTGATGAATGGATTGTAAGCAAGATTGAGGAAGGCCGTATTAACGATCATGGCTAATTACAATCCTAATCTGGTCAAGATTCATCGCAATTACACCTATGAAGAGTTAGCTGAAGTTTTTGGCATTCATAAAAATACCGTTGCGCAATGGGTAAAAGATGGATTGCCTTGCTTAAAAGAACAGCGGCCTTTTTTGGTTTTGGGGGTGGATGCTAAAAATTTTTTACAGGCTCGCCGAAAATACGGTAAGCGAACATGCAAGCATAATGAGTTCTATTGTTTGCGTTGTAAAAAGCCTGTGAAGCCCGCTGAAAATTTTGTTGAGTATGTGGCCATATCACCAACAAAAGACCGCTTAATGGCGTTGTGTGAGTGTTGTGAGGGGGTGGTGAATAAGTTTGTTGCTTATGCCCGTTTAGATGAATATGAGGCTATTTTTGATCTCGATAAGCCGATAGGTTTGGAGCATATAAAAGATACCGATTCTCCTCACTAAAACCGTGACTTAATAACAAGAGGTAAAGCAATAAAAAAACACAATGCCAATAATGAGCGCATTAAGCGCAGATATTTTACATTTTTAAAAGAAGCGAAAGGTCAAAATGAAACTACGCTTGATAGTGTTGCCAATGCGATTGCACGTTTTGATTCTTATAACCAGTATAAAGATTTTAAGGGCTTTCACTTTGAGCAGGCGATAGGCTTTAAAAAGCATTTAGTGAAAAACAAAAACCAACAAACTGGCAAGCCATTCAGCTTAGCAACCATTAACGGTACGCTTAGGCACTTAAAAGCGTTTATCGAGTGGTTGTCGCAAGAGGTGGGCTATAAATCGCGTATTAAGTATTCCGATGCGGAATATTTTAATTTATCCGAAAAAGAATCGCGTACCGCTAAGGCAATACGCAAAAAGCCTGTCGCGACGCTTGAGCAAATAAAGCATGTATTAAATTTGATGCCTGCCAATAAGCCGATAGAAAAACGTGATAAAGCCTTGCTTGCCTTTACGTTACTGACAGGAATGCGTGATAGTGCAATAGCCTCCCTAAAACTCAAGCATGTGGATATTGGAGCTAATTCGGTTTATCAGGATGCGCGAGAGGTTAACACCAAATTCAGTAAAACCTTTACGTCTTATTTTTTTCCTGTAGGTGATGAGGTAAAAGCCATTGTTGTTGAATGGGTGCAATACCTAAAAAATGATTGTCTATATGGTAATGATGACCCGTTATTCCCTAAAACGAATACAGGCCAAAATAGCGATAATAATTTTGAGGCAGTGGGGTTAAGCCGTGAACATTGGCAAAGTGCAGCGGCAATACGCAAAGTTTTTAAACAATCGTTTGCCTTAGCAGAATTGTCTTATTTTAACCCTCATATCTTTCGTAATACCTTGGCTGCATTGGGGGAATCATTATGCCAAACGCCTGAAGAGTTTAAGGCGTGGAGTCAAAACTTAGGGCATGAAGGTGTACTCACGACTTTTTATAGTTATGGTGAGGTACAGGATAATCGGCAAGCGGATATTTTTAAGGGCTTTGATAAGCCGCGAGTGACAATATCAAGTTCAGTTGATGTTACAAATTTAGCAAAAGCACTAAAAGCTGAAATGGGTGATAATTTTATGCGTGGCTAATAACGCTGAGCGTTTTGTTACCCGTTAGATTGATCTTGCCATTGGCCGCCTGTTCTATGTAATGACTCCACCATATCATCATAGTTCGGCGTTGTTGCAGGTAATCACTGCGGTTATAGGCACGGCGCACTTCATTTTTATCAATATGGGCTAATGCAGCTTCTATCAAATCAGGTGGAAATTGTTGCTCATTGAGAGCAGTAGAGCCAATGCTACGTAAACCATGAGCGGTTTGGCGGCCTTGGTAGCCTATGCGGTTTAGTACACGATTAACGGTTTGTTTGTTGGCAGGGCGGCCTTGTGTGGATTGACTGGGAAACACATACTCTAAATGACCACTGATAGGCCGCATATTTTGAAGAATATCGAGCGCTGGATCAGTCAGTGGAACAATATGATCACGTCTTTTTCCTTTCATTCTTTCGGCTGGGATATGCCAAAGTCGTTCTTTAAAGTCTATTTCATCCCAGCGTGTGCCTGCCAGTTCAGCAGGGCGTAATAAGGTATGAAGGCTCCATAGTATTAAGTAACGTGTAGGGGTATAGATATTGGCGAGTTTAATAGCCTGTAATAATTCAGGGAGTTCTTTGGGGTGAATAGCTGGTTGGTGGCTGGTTTGATTGCTGTTAAACGCAGCTGATATTTTGCTCAATGGATTATGCTCAACTACCCCTGTATTTACGGCAAAAGTCATTATTTGATTAAGTTTGGTGCGCACCCGCCCCAGTGTTTCGAGTTTATTTTGCTTTTCCAATGGTCGCAGCGTTTCAATAACCAGTGGCGCGGTAATTTCTTTTAAGGGGTATTCACCCAGTGTGGGCAAAGCGTAAAGCTTCATGTGTCTTATGGCTTTTTTGACCGTTGTTTCGTCTTTGCCGTCACGCCAAACTTTTAACCATTGCTGGTACACATTTAATAGAGTAGCTGAGTATTCATTAGCTCGTGATCGCTTTTGGGCTTCTCGGTGGTGCTTGGGGTCAATATTGTCTATCAACAGTTGTTTGGCGTTTTCGCGCTCTTTACGTGCGTTGGCAAGGCTAACGGTAGGGTATGTACCAAAACTGATCTTGTTTCGTTTTTTCGTAAACGGATGGTAATAGTTGAAAAACCATGATTTAGCACCATTGGGAGTGATTCGCAGTAATAGGCCACCCCCATCGGTTAATGTGTATTCTTTAGCCTTGGGCTTGGCCTGCCTGATTTCAGTATCGCTGAGCGGTTTGGTTGTTCTTGCCATTTTAGTAACCCTGATTAAGTAACCCCGTCATCTAGGGTTACTAAAAATCGTGGATATTGCAATACTTAATAGAATGATAGTGGATGTAAAACAGCGAAAATTCGCTGAAAAATAAGGTTTTTTTGTGCTTTTTAGGAGGTTGCTGGATTTGTTGTTGGTGCCCAAGGCCGGACTTGAACCGGCACGGCTTACGCCACTACCCCCTCAAGATAGCGTGTCTACCAATTCCACCACTTGGGCTAAAAAATTATTCGCTTTTGGGAAGCTCTGATTCTGCTGCAGAAGAAGCTTCTGGTAACTCAGATTCACCGGCCGCTTGTGCAGCAACAGGTAATTCCGATTCCACCGCTTGCTGTTCAGCAGCAACCGTAGGAATATCGAGGCTAATACCCACATCCGCTTTATTTGTCGCAATAATAGCTAACGAAAAACTAGTCGCGAAAAAAACAAACGCCAAAATGGCCGTTGCTTTTGCAAAGAAATTACTACCGCCCTGACTACCAAAAACAGTCTGTGAAGCACCACCACCAAATGAGGCACCGGCTTCAGCGCCCTTACCTTGTTGCATCAAAATCAGACCAATAATTGCCAGTGCAACCAGCAAATGAACCACAATGACTAATGTTTCCATAATGTTACCTAAAAATAGTTACTTAACCGTACCTAATGGCATCACATCATTTAATGTTACTGTTTCAAACTGCAGCTTTGGCAATGGCTATAAAATCATTGGCATCCAGAGATGCGCCACCTACCAACGCTCCGTCAATATCTTTTTGAGCAAACAAATCCGCGGCATTATCAGACTTAACACTACCGCCATATACAATACGTACATCTGACGCTACGGAACCTAATTGTTCACGAATAAACTCGTGCACTTCCTGCGCCTGCTGCGGCGTCGCGGTCAAACCCGTACCGATTGCCCATACCGGCTCATAAGCCACGACAATAGACGACAACTGTGAACCAAGCACCACCTTAACCGCAGCCAATTGTTCGCCAATGACTTGCAATGTCTGCCCTTGGTCACGCTGATCAAGGGTTTCACCCACACACACAATCGGCGTTAATCCAGCCACAATAGCAGCAAGTGCTTTTTGTGCAACCAACTGATTACTTTCATGGTGGTACTGGCGTCGTTCTGAATGCCCTACAATGACATAGGTGCAACCATATTCTTCCAACATGCCGGCTGACACTTCACCCGTGTATGCGCCATGAGAATGTACACTGACATCCTGAGCGCCGTAGGCAATCTGGCTATCTTCCAACACACTGGCAAGCTGCGCAATATACACATCGGGAGAACATACAAGCAGTTCTGCCGACACACCCTCGTCGAACACAGATAACAACGACTGCAATAAGACATCGTTGCTCTGGCGAGAGCAGTTCATTTTCCAGTTTCCCGCAACTAATGGACGACGCATGGACACCTTCTTTAGCTATTCAAACAATTACTATTACAGGGCGCGCAATAGTAGCGAAGATGGGCGCAACTTACAACTTCAGGCCGATATTTTTGGCGATTGACAGCCTGACTGAACAACAGATTCTACGGTTGCCGCGAGTTCACTGGCTAGTTCACTAACCAGCTGTTTATCTTCACCCTCCACCATAACGCGAATAACGGGTTCGGTTCCAGAGGGTCTTAATAGCACACGCCCCTCACCCGCAAGACGCTCTTCTATATTAGCCACGGCTGATTGAATGTCTGCCCTACCCATCACGTCCGTTTTTTGTGGCAAAAGCACATTGATCATCACTTGAGGCATTTTACGCATACCTAGCTTGGCCTGAGCCAATGGTTGCTGCAACACATTCAGTGCATACACAACCTGCAAGGCCGAAATGATGCCATCACCCGTTGTCGTAACATCACTACAAATAATATGCCCTGACGATTCACCGCCCAAACACCAGTTATTTTCTTGCATTTTTTCGATAACATAGCGATCACCCACGTTAGCGCGAACAAAGGGAATACCGTGTTCTTTGAAGGCTAACTCGAGACCATAGTTAGACATTAATGTACCGACAACACCATTACAGCCACGCTCTTTATGACGAGCAGCAGAAATAACATATAACAACTCATCGCCATCAACAATTGCTCCATCGCCATCAACAAAAACAACACGATCACCATCACCATCAAAGGCAATACCGAGATCGGCGCCGACTTCTTTCACTCGCGCCTGCAAATTTGCGGGCACGGTAGAACCGCAGTCATCATTGATATTCAGTCCGTCAGGATTATATGCCAAGACGTCAACTGTTGCCCCCAATTCATTAAACACACTGGGTGCTACCTGATAGGTGGCGCCATTGGCGCAATCCAACACAATTTTGACACCCTGAAGGCGCATACTGCGGGGAATAGTGCCTTTGCAAAATTCAATATAGCGTCCGGCCGCATCGTTAATACGCATGGCTTTACCCAGGCTTTCCGCACTGGTCATCGTTTTCTCAAGTTCTGACTCGATGTCTCTTTCAACATCATCAGGTAACTTCTCACCTTTGGCTGAGAAAAACTTAATACCGTTATCACAATAAGGATTATGAGAAGCACTAATCACAATACCAGCTTGTGCTCGAAAAGCCTGTGTAAGATAAGCAATAGCAGGAGTCGGCATAGGACCCAGCAAACCGACATCAACACCAGCATTAATTAAACCTGCTTCCAATGCCGATTCAAACATATAACCAGAAATACGGGTGTCTTTACCAATCAATATCAGGTTTTTGCCTGAAGCCTCGCGTGATAACACCTTGCCTGCTGCCCAACCCAACTTGAGCATAAAATCGGGTGTAATCGGTGACTCACCAACACGACCACGAATACCATCCGTTCCAAAAAATTGTCTTGACACACTCATTGCCTATTTCTGTTACTGTGTTTCTATTGCCATATAAGTATCTATGATATCACGAGTTTGCCATACATCGTGTACACGCAACACCTTGGCACCGCGCTCTAATGACATCATGGCGAAAGCAAGACTGGCGGGTAGCCGTTGTTCGATCTCACGCTCCAACAAGTGCCCAATCATGGATTTTCTGGATACTCCTACTAAAACAGGGAAGCCCAAGCTGCAAAGCTCAGGCAAATGACGCAGTAATGCCAAGTTATGCTCCAGCGTTTTACCAAAACCAATACCTGGATCAAGCCACAGATTAGATGAAGCCATGCCCGCGTCGAGACAAGCGGTGACGCGGTTTTGCAAATAAGCACAAACCTCGGTGACCACCCCTGAATATTCAGGTTGAGCCTGCATGGTTTGCGGAGTGCCTTGCATATGCATTAAACAAACAGGTAATTGCGTTTCTGCCGCTGCGGCCAAAGCACCCTCTCTGGTTAACGCCCGTACATCATTAATTAAATGCGCACCGGAAGATGCTGCTTGACTGATCACCTCGGGGGAACTGGTATCGACAGATACTGCCAAATTGGTTTCTGTAACGGCCAACTCAATAATGGGAATCACGCGATCCAATTCTTCCTGCACACTCAACGCTTGCGCACCCGGGCGTGTCGACTCACCGCCGATATCAACAAGATCGGCACCCTCTTGGGCAATTTGATGCAAACGCTGACTTACCTTACCGCGATCTATTTTATGATTTGAATACAAATCGCCGCCATCCGAAAAAGAATCCGGAGTCGCGTTCAGGATTGCCATTAGACGAGGTTTGGAGAGGTTAAGGTTAGCGTGCATAAGAGAGTTGGCAAAGAATCGAATACAGTTGGTGAGTATACATTTATTGAGAGAAGATATTTAGAACCGTTGAAGGCATGGATGCCGAAAACGAGCTACAGGGATGTATTTATGCGTGTTCTAAATATTTTTCTCTCAATGAAGACTACGACTATGATGATTTAAACCTCACCAGCGGGATCACCAATACCATCGCTGGAGTCGGACGGCTTGTTACTGGATACCGTGGAGCCGCCACTGCTGTCAGAATCGTCGGTGTTATGCCAGTCGCGCGGAGGGCGCACTTTACGACGTGCCATTAAATCGTCCACTTGTTCAGCATCAATGGTTTCATAGTCCATCAACGCATCTTTCATCGCTTCAAGAATATCGCGATTTTCCTCAAGGATTTTGTTGGCTCGTGTGTAAGTCTCATCAACAATACGACGCACTTCCTCATCAATGGTTTTAGACGTTGCACCAGAGTAATTGACGTTACCCGCACCCGGCATACCCGAGTCATCTTCACCATAATGTAATGGCCCCAGTTTTTCAGACAGGCCCCATTTGGTGACCATATTACTAGCAATCTGGGTCGCACGCTCAATATCGTTTGATGCACCCGTCGTCACACCTTCGAAGCCCAATGTCATCTCTTCTGCAATACGCCCACCCCATAAGGCACACAATTGTGATTCCAGAGCTCGTTTACTTAGGCTGTATTTGTCCTCTTCGGGCAAGAATTGTGTCACACCCAAAGCTCGGCCACGAGGGATAATAGTCACTTTATGCACAGGATCATGCTCTGGCACCAGACGGCCCACAATCGCATGACCCGCCTCATGGTAGGCCGTGTTTTCCTTTTCTTTCTCGCTCATGACCATACTCTTACGCTCGGCACCCATAAGAATCTTATCGCGCGCTTTTTCAAATTCCTCAGTGGTCACTAAACGACGATTGGCGCGCGCCGCAAATAGCGCCGCTTCATTGACCAAGTTCGCCAAATCTGCACCAGAAAAACCCGGTGTACCACGCGCAATAATCGACGGCTCCACCTGATCAGATAAAGGCACTTTGCGCATATGGACTTTCAAAATCTGTTCACGTCCACGGATATCGGGCAGACCAACGTGTACCTGACGGTCAAAACGTCCAGGACGCATTAAGGCCTTATCGAGCACATCCGGACGGTTAGTGGCCGCAATCACAATCACACCATCATTGGCTTCAAAACCGTCCATCTCAACCAACAATTGGTTAAGGGTTTGTTCGCGCTCATCATGACCACCACCATGACCACCACCACGATGACGACCGACGGCATCGATCTCATCGATAAAAATAATACAGGGGGAATGCTTCTTGGCCTGCTCAAACATATCACGAACACGCGAAGCGCCCACACCGACAAACATCTCGACAAAATCCGAACCAGAGATGGAGAAGAACGGCACTTTTGCCTCGCCCGCAATGGCTTGTGCCAGCAGGGTCTTACCAGTACCCGGCTGTCCCGCCATCAAAACACCACGAGGAATTTTACCGCCCAAACGCTGAAATTTGGCCGGGTCACGTAAAAACTCGACCAATTCTTGAACATCTTCTTTGGCTTCATCAACACCCGCCACATCGGCAAAGGTGACATTAATCTGATCTTCACCAAGTAGACGCGCCTTGCTTTTACCAAAGCTCATAGGGCCGCCTTTGCCGCCCATGCCACCTTGCATCTGGCGCATAAAAAACATGAACACGGCAATAATGATTAATATCGGGAAACTGGCAACCAACAACTGACGCCATAGGCTAGCTTCTTCTGGCTGCGGCGCCTTAACGCGAACATTGTTATTCAGCAAATCGTCCATTAATTTGTCATCGCGCACTTGGGGGCGTACCGTTTGGAAAGGAGCACCACTAATATAACGACCCTTAATGGTTAAACCGTCAATAGACACCTCACTGACACGACCTGATTGAACCTCTTTGACAAAGTCGGAATAGTCCAGTTTTTCATTGTTTTGCGGCTTTTCAAAACCATTGAACACCAGAAAAATCACTGCAGCAATGATTAACCATAAAACCAGATTTTTTGCCATATCATTCAATGTACTATCCTCTTTGGCCTCTTAAGGAGGCTATATTCACTCTTTTACGCGTGTTTTCTTTCTAATAATCATAGCATAGACACCAAACACCCGCGTCTATCTACCGGTAAAGCCTTTAGCCACCCAATAAACTTCTCTTGAGCGAGCTCTAGAGGCATCAGGCTTGCGTGTTACGACGTGTTTAAAGCTTTTACGTGTTTCAGCTAAAAAGGTATCAAAACCTTCCCCCTGAAACACCTTCGAAATAAAACAACCCCCATCCGCTAAGCTGTTTTTTGCCATATCCAGTGCCAATTCCACCAGATACATGGCTCGCGGCTGATCAACATCAGCCATACCACTCATATTGGGTGCCATATCGGAAATTACAAGGTCTACTTTGCGATCCAACAGGATTTTCATTAGTTCATCAAAAACAGATTGTTCCGTAAAATCACCCTGAAGGAAATCGACTCCAGCTATCTTCTCCATAGGCAAAATATCAGATGCGATCACCTTACCTTTATCACCGACCAAATCTGCTACCACTTGCGACCACCCTCCTGGGGCAGCACCGAGATCGATAACGGTAATGCCCGGGCGAAAAAGCCGGTCCTTTTTCTGAATCTCCAGCAATTTATAACTAGCTCGCGAACGGTAACCGTCCTGCTGTGATTGTTTGACATACTGATCGTTGAAATGTTCATCCAGCCAAGCACGGCTGCTTTTGGAGCGGTTTTTTTTCATGGGGTCAGAATCAATATCTAAAAATGATGGCAAGCATTAAGGCCATTTCAATGAAAATTGACTCTGACCTCTTAGTTTTGCACTGTACCACTCTGCTGGGGATAACAGCAATTATATCATGAACAAAAAGACTACTAGTCATTGACTATATTTTTTGTGCAATCATGGTGGCGAATCGCAGAGCAATGCGATTACCTGCGGAGTCACGACGATGCAAATGACCCACATTTTCGTTGTACTTTTTAAACTTCCATCCTGCGTAATAACGCTTCAATTCATCCGGCCGAAAACCAAAAGACAGAAAGTCTTCAGGTAATGGATACTCATCACAATCAAGTGCGGAAACAATGAGATTATAACCACCCACACGTGTTTTCTCCTGCATGTTATGAATAACACCAGCAACATGTTCGTGATTCAAAAACATAAATACGACTGTGGAAATAACAAGATCAAACATGCGTTCAATGTTTGCATCATTAGCATTACCTGTCGCAACATGAATATTTTTGAGGCACTCTTCGTCAATTATTGCTTGCAACGCCTGAACGGCATCTGTATTACTGTCAAATGCGGCCACATCAAACCCTTGTTGCTGTAAAAACAATGCATTTCTTCCACGACCACAACCCATATCCAATGCATCACCTGATTGAATATAATTAACCACATCAAACATGTCAGAATGCACTGGCGTCAAACCATATTTTTTATGGTAATAATCAACAGGCTGGCAATAAAATTGTATCTGACAACGCAGGTCTTTTCCCTGCGGTTCAACTTTATGCCATGCTTGTGGTTCTATATAGGGAATATCGCTGTGGCTATCGAACAAAAACTCATCCAATATATTATCGCTCTCATCGAGAGCATAATATTTTAAGCTTCCTGAAAAAACAGTGAGCTTTGCCCATGTACCCACCTTGGTATTGTGTCTCGTCTGAAAACCTTTAGGCCAACTTTCATAATCCCATTCGGGCATGGTTTTGTAACACAGCAAATTTTCCATAGCATTATCCACTATATTTTTTAAATGATCACACCGACTAATCGGGTGTTGCAAACCAGCCCGCAAAAATCAGCGCGATTAATTTTATCACTTCAATAATCATGTATACGTTATGTTGATTGGATTGTGTAACCGCTTCGCCTGCAATAATGAATTGTGTGCGTTCATCAAGAGAGGGTTGCAATCCAATGTAATTAACCAGCAAACATAAAATAACAACCATTATAGAAAACCATACAGGCATTTTAATATTTGCAAATGTCATTAAGAGTCCGACAATTAAAATCAGCACAAAGCCAGATTCAATCCAACGCAGCACATAAAATGTGGCACGCCCGACCTCCAGCGCATGCGGCAACGAAAGAGACGGTGCCAGAAATTTTGCTGGCGTGGCAATAAAGCTAACATAGATAGTTGACATAATGTTACCCGAAATTAACAACACTTCATCTTACCACTACTTTGTATCTCTCATTAAATTTGTCACTCGCAAGCGTTGCCCATAACCTAACAATATAAGCACCAGTGCTGATCCGATAATAGGCAAGTGCCCAACAAACTCTGTGCGTGCAGGCAGGTTATAACCCTGTATTAGAAACACAATATTTGAAGCAAACATAAAGACAGAGACAGTGATCATGGCTAGTCGGGTCGTTGTTCCCAGAATCAAAAGAACCCCCAGCATAACCTCGAAAAATCCGGCAGAAAGCACAAACAAACGATCCGTAAACATATCACACCCAAGGCTTTGCATAAAATTCCAGCCATAATGTGCAACAAAGGCTTGACCATAGAGTGCTCCGGAAAGTTTCTCAGTAATTCCCAGAGTCACCAAACAAATACCAACACATATACGCATAGCATCAACAGAATAGGGCTTAAAGCGATTAGTCCATTTTTGTGATGTAAAATTATTAAAAAACAAGAACAAGGCAACGCCAAACACATTAAAATATTCAAATGCTGACACAAAACCACATTGGATAATAACTCCTACAAAAAGCAGAAAAATGAACATTGCTGCATATTGAACCCAGCGATTGCCGATCAACATAATACCGATAATCCCCTGCAAAAAAACGAACAACAGACCTAAACCATTATCGACAACAAGGTGTGGAGCAACAAGGGCACCCTCATAAGCGGTCAACAAAAAGCTCATACCGGTAAATATCTTTCATATCTCAATAAAATCATGGCGGGTCTTTGTATTTGCTACACGAATAACGGGCAGCTTAATATCCAGTAAAACGGATATCAAAACGACTAACAATAATAGCCCGAACCAAACCAGTACGGGCGTATCTGTAAAGGAATAGGGTGTAAAATCAGACACTTCTGCGGTACTTGTATCAACAAACCACTTCACATGTGCTTGAGCACTCAGAGTAAAAGACAGGCCGAAAGCGACCAAAGTTAATTTTTGCAACACATGAGCAAGCACCATAAAGCTCCTTCTGAGTAAAAGTGAGACTCGTTAACAAACATCAATTATCATCTTACTCAGTAATCTTTTATGTATTTCTTGATAATAATCAAGCCAGAGAAATGCAAAGTGCCTGAATCTATTATTACTTTATTAAGTGATGAGCAAAAACAGCAGTTACTCGCTTGTCGTAAGGAAGTGGTCTAGCAAAAGGGTGATATATTGTTCGACAAGGGAGATGACGCGGAATATATGTATCATGTCGACAAAGGGAAAGTCTCGTTATTTCGCTTGATGCCAAGTGGTGATGAAAAGCTGTTTAAGGTGTTTATGGCTGGAGGTGTTATTGCTGAGATGGCCATGTTTATGGCTCCCAGAAAATACCCCATGAGCGCTAGGGTTGAACAGGAAACCGTTCTATCTGCTTTTCATCATCAACATTTAAAAGAAGTTATTACTAACTCGCCCGAGTTATCAGTAAAAGTTATGTGCTTTATGGGTAATCGTGTTTTTCAATTGATGAACAACATCGATATATTGACACAAGTGAACGCCAGCCAGCGCCTGATTATGAAGCTGGCTGGAATCTATAAAAGCCAACCCACAAAAAAAGGCAAGGTTGTTATTCCGGCAACTAAAAAATTACTGGCTGCCCAATTGGGGATGACCCCAGAAACCTTATCAAGAGTGATTAAAAAGTTAAAAAAAACCGGATTGCTTAAAGAGTCAGGAAACAGTTTTTATATTTCAGATATTGCGCGCCTCTGCCAACAAGCAGATCTGGCGACCGACCTATTTGATTGCTAATGCAACACTATCGAATATTGGAAAGTTTTTGATTCGGTTTTTTAGCTTCTCTTAGCAAAAGCACTACTTTGCCAATTTGTTGCACATCGACTGCCTGTGTAATACGGCATATTTCATCAATGACGGCGGCACGACTGTCACGATCAGCGATAGCCACTTTCACTTTAATCAGTTCATGATCATTGAGCGCACGATCAAGCTCGGCAAGCACTCCATCACTTAACCCATCACCCGCAATGGTGACTACGGGACTAAGTGGATGACCGATACTGCGATAATGTTTTTTTTCTGCATTGGACAGGGTAACAGATGCTGCTGACATTAGAGGTGCTTGACCTCTTCAATCTCATATTCCACTTCACCCGCGGGCGTATTAATAACGACTTCATCGCCTTCAGACTTGCCAATCAAACCACGCGCAATAGGCGAGTTCACAGAAATTTTATTCGCTTTTACATCGGCTTCATCATCACCCACAATTTGGTAGGTAACACTTTCATCGGTATCAAGGTTTAGCAAATCAACGGTAACCCCAAAAATCACACGCCCCGTATGAGGCAGTGAGGCCACATCAATGATCTGAGCATACGATAATTTACCTTCAATTTCCTGAATGCGGCCTTCACAGAAACTTTGCTGTTCACGCGCCGCATGGTATTCCGCATTTTCCTTTAAATCACCGTGTTCACGGGCTTCTGCAATCGCTTGCACAATACGGGGACGCTGAACTTTTTTAAGGTCATCCAGCTCCAGTTGCAAAGCATCAGCACCCGCTTTGGTCATGGGAACTTTATTCATTATGTTTCACTCTTTAGGCCTTAGCGATACGTGCATGCAAACTCTGCACACTGCGTACTTGTTGTTTATCGCCAAACTGTAACGCCTGACTCACGGCTTGTCCACCCGCCAAGGTCGTTGTGTAATAAACCGAATGGTTTTCTGCACCACGACGAATACTGGAAGAATCTTTAATCGCTTGTCGGCCTTCTGTGGTATTGATAATCAATGATATTTCATCATTTTTAATCATATCCACAATATGAGGGCGGCCTTCTGCGACTTTGTTAACCGGCGTTACATCAAGGCCAGCGTCTTGAAGCACTGCAGCCGTTCCACGAGTGGCAACCAACTCGAAACCTTGACTTGCCAGAGCACTGGCGACTTCGACAACACCGGGCTTGTCCACTTCACGCACACTGATAAATGCTTTACCAGAAGCAGGAATCGTATCACCTGCCCCCATTTGTGCCTTACCATAGGCTTCGGCAAAGGTATCACCGACACCCATCACTTCACCTGTAGACTTCATTTCAGGGCCCAAAATCGGATCAACCGCCGGGAATTTGTTAAACGGGAATACGGCCTCTTTCACACTGAAGTAATCGGGAATCACTTCATCAGTAAAACATTGATCTGTCAGGCTCACACCTGACTGACAACGCGCGGCTACTTTCGCCAAGGAAGCGCCAATACACTTAGACACGAAAGGTACCGTACGTGACGCACGCGGATTGACTTCAATCACGTAGATTTCACCGCCCTGATAGGCAAGCTGGACATTCATCAAACCAACAACACCTAATTCCAGCGCCATTTTCTTCACTTGCTCACGCATCTGGTCTTGCACGTCTTGCGGCAATGAATAAGGCGGTAATGAACAGGCTGAATCGCCTGAGTGCACACCACACTGCTCAATATGCTGCATAATTGCACCAATAACCACTTGCTCACCATCACTGACTGCATCAATGTCGACTTCCATCGCCGCACTTAAAAAATGATCCAACAATACAGGCGCATCATCAGAGGCTTGCACTGCTTCGGTCATATACGTTTTCAATTCTTTTTGGTTGTAGACAATTTCCATGGCACGACCACCCAACACATAGGAAGGGCGCACAACTAATGGATAGCCCACTTCCTCAGCTACGTCTAATGCTTCTTCAGTAGAGCGCACAATCGCATTAGAAGGCTGTTTTAAACCCAAGTTTTGAATCATCTGCTGGAAACGTTCGCGGTCTTCTGCGCGATCAATCGCATCTGGCGTAGTACCAATAATCGGCACACCTTCAGCCTCCAATGCACGCGCCAGCTTCAACGGTGTTTGACCACCGAATTGAACAATTACGCCTTTGGGCTGTTCTTTGCGCACAATTTCCAATACATCTTCTAGTGTGACAGGCTCAAAGAATAGACGGTCTGAGGTATCGTAGTCTGTGGAAACCGTCTCGGGATTACAATTCACCATAATGGTTTCATAACCATCTTCACGCATCGCCAATGCCGCGTGTACACAGCAGTAATCAAACTCGATACCTTGGCCAATACGGTTAGGGCCACCGCCCAACACCATAATTTTATCTTTATCAGAAGATTGAGCCTCACACTCTTCTTCATAGGTGGAATACATATACGCTGTTGGCGTCGCAAACTCTGCGGCACAGGTATCCACACGTTTATATACCGGAAACACACCGACCGCATGGCGATGATCACGCACCGCTTTTTCAGTCTCACCTAACAACACCGACAGACGCTTATCGGAAAAACCTTTACGCTTTAGCGTGAACATGGTGTCTTTATTCAGGTCTGACAGCTCACTGTCAGCGATTAAGGCTTCAAGGTCAATCAACTCTTTAATCTGAATCAAAAACCAGCGATCAATGGCAGACAGATCAAACACTTCTTCGACAGTCATGCCCGCACGGAACGCATCGCCCACATACCAAATACGCTCAGCTCCCGGCGTAGAAAGGTCACGGCGAATCTGGCCGACCGCTTCATCACTTTCCAAATCAACAATCGGTTCAAAACCCGCAGAACCGACTTCAAGGCCGCGCAATGCTTTTTGCATGGACTCTTGGAAGGTGCGACCAATTGCCATCACCTCACCCACAGATTTCATCTGTGTGGTCAGACGCGCATCGGCATCACCAAACTTTTCAAAGGTAAAGCGTGGAATCTTAGTCACCACATAATCGATACTGGGCTCAAACGAGGCCGGTGTCGCTCCACCGGTAATATCGTTTTGTAATTCATCCAAGGGATAACCCACAGCCAGCTTGGCAGCCACTTTCGCAATCGGGAAACCTGTTGCTTTAGAAGCCAGTGCTGAGGAACGAGATACCCGAGGATTCATCTCAATCACCACCAGACGGCCCGTATCAGGATTAACCGAAAACTGCACATTAGCACCACCGGTTTCCACACCGATTTCACGTAATACCGCTAAAGAGGCGTCACGCATAATCTGTAATTCTTTATCCGTCAATGTTTGTGCCGGGGCAACGGTAATGGAATCACCTGTATGCACACCCATAGGGTCAAAGTTTTCAATAGAGCAGACGATAATACAGTTATCGTTTTTATCACGAATCACTTCCATTTCGTATTCTTTCCAGCCCAACAATGACTCATCAATCAACAATTCATTCGTCGGCGAAAGATCAAGACCACGCAAACAGATTTCTTCAAATTCTTCCCAGTTATAGGCAATGCCACCACCGGACCCGCCCATGGTAAATGACGGACGAATAATGACAGGAAAGCCGAACTTTTTGGGGACTTCATTGGCTTCTTCAATAGAGTGAACAATTTCAGCACGCGCACACTCAAGACCAATTTTTTTCATTGCCTGGTCAAAGGCATTGCGGTCTTCGGCTTTATGAATCGCTTCATAATTGGCACCAATGAGCTCAATACCATATTTTTCCAACACACCGTTTTCATGCAGTGCCAACGCACAGTTCAAAGCTGTTTGACCGCCCATGGTTGGCAAAATGGCGTCAGGGCGTTCAGCTTCAATAATTTTTTCTACGGTTTCCCAGTGAATCGGTTCGATATAGGTCGCATCCGCCATGGCGGGGTCAGTCATAATCGTTGCTGGATTGGAGTTAACCAGAATGACTCGGTAACCTTCTTCGCGCAGCGCTTTACAAGCTTGGGCGCCGGAATAATCAAATTCACAAGCTTGCCCAATTACAATTGGGCCAGCACCAATAATCAGAATACTTTTAATGTCAGTTCTTTTTGGCATTCTTAGTGTTTACGCATTAATTCAATAAAGTGGTCAAACAAAGGCTCAGCATCGTGCGGCCCCGGACTCGCTTCCGGGTGCCCCTGAAAACTGAAGGCGGGCTTATCTGTTAAATGGATACCCTGCAAAGAGCCGTCAAACAAGGACGTGTGCGTGACCTTTACATTGGCAGGCAAACTGGCCTCATCGGCAGCAAAACCGTGGTTTTGGCTAGTAATCATCACACGGCCCGTTTCCAGTTCCTGTACTGGGTGGTTACCGCCATGATGCCCAAATTTCATTTTTACCGTTTTAGCACCACTGGCCAATGCGAGTAACTGATGGCCTAAACAAATACCAAAAACAGGAATATCCGTTTGTAAAAACTCCTGAATAGCGGCAATCGCGTAATCACATGGCTCTGGATCACCGGGACCATTTGCAAGGAAGATACCGTCGGGGTTCATATCCAACACGTCACGAGCCGGGGTTTCTGCAGGAACCACGGTAATATCACAACCCCGGTCTGCCAGCAGGCGTAAAATATTACGTTTGACGCCAAAATCGTAGGCAACGACTTTAAATGGTTTATCGCTCACTTTACGGAAACCACTACCTAACTGCCAAGAACCTTCATTCCAGACATAAGGCTCTTTAACAGTGACCTCTTTAGCGAGATCAATTCCTTTAAGACCAGAAAAAGCCTGAGCTGTCGCAAGCGCTTCCGCTTCATCAATGTCACCCGCCATAATGCAGCCATTTTGAGCGCCTGTTTCCCGTAGAATACGGGTTAAGCGGCGAGTATCAATATCCGCAATACCCAGAACATTACGGGTTTTCAAGTAGACATCTAATGACTGCTTACTGCGGAAGTTGCTCTCCAGAAGGGGCAAATCACGAATCACCAGCCCGGCAGCCCAAATATTGCTACACTCTTCATCTTCCTGATTAACCCCCACATTACCAATATGTGGGTATGTCAATGTCACTATTTGTCTAGCGTAAGATGGGTCGGTGAGAATCTCCTGATAACCCGTTATCGCTGTATTAAAGACCACTTCGCCAACGGCAACACCGTCAGCACCAATGGCTGATCCACGAAAAATACTGCCATCGGCAAGTACCAGTATTGCCGGTTTTTTTTGGGCAGCTATCTGCTGAATGGGTTTTTGGGCACCCGCTGTCACGCAACCTCCAGTTCGGTAGGAATTATAGGGTTCTTAAAAAGTCAGTCACAAAAAAGCGAGATGAATGCAGCTGTAAGCTACTGACTCAGTAGCATTGCTGTTTCACCCCGCTATTGGTGTGCTATCGGTTGGAAAAGTATTGTACGTTAAAGCGGTTTTCCAGTCTACCCGTTTACACGATTGAAAACATGGATTTAGGAAGTCTGGCTGTGGCCGTAAGCCCGGAGTCCACCACCAATGAGAATTCACCCCCATGAAGCTCAACAATACGTTTGGCAACAGACATGCCCATCCCCATACCACCCGCTTCGCCAATAGAGCGGAAAGGTAATATTGCATGATCAAGTGGAGATACGGGAATCCCCTGCCCCAAGTCCTGAACCATAATAGTTATGTATTGATTATCGATGTGATGAAAATTACCGCAGGTATTAACACCTGAATGTCGAACACTATTCGAAACTATTTCCCGAAAAAACTCCATCCCGAGGAAATCATAACCGTGAATAATCGGCAAAGGTTCAACAGATACCGTGAAATCAGGGTATCTGGCAGAGTAATCCTCTCGCACCACTTTTTCACAAAGACTATAAAGATCACACTCCTTTTTTTCACTCTCGATGCCGTAGAGGCGCGCATAGCGAGACAATGCCTTTAATCGTTCCTGCGCCTGCTCACCTTCGGTACGAATTAACGACAGCCAGTAAAGTGCTTTCTCATCTAACTGCGAATCATACTTATTCGTCAGCAGTGTAGACAAACCCGTTGCCGCACGTAAAGCCGCACCAATATCATGCGACAAAGTACGCATTAGCTTTTGCAAATATTCTTCATCAATCGACATCATTCAAGACTACGTTATGCTAACACAATCATTCATTTTCCTTAGTGGTTGACTTTAGTATAGTAAAATAAAACGTCGAGCCAATACCGACGGTTGAATCTGCCCAAATAAGACCTCCATGGCGCATGACCATTTTCTTACAAATTGCCAAACCGACACCAGAGCCCGAATATTCTGATTGTGTATGCAAGCGTTTAAACACATCAAACACTTTCTCAATATAACGCGTATCAATACCAATACCATTATCACGCACATAAAACTGACAATAATTACCCTGATCTTCAGCGCCAATTTCAACACAAGGAGTCGCGCCTGTTTTTTGATATTTAAGTGCATTGCTCAGCAGATTATGAAACAACTGATAAAATTGTGTTGTATTGCCCACAATGACAGGCAAATCGACAAACGTTAACTGTATTTCACGCCCCTCCAACATTACTTCAAACTCATCCACAAGCATAGCAAGCAGTGCTTTTACATCAATACTTTGCAATTGTTCTAAATCACGATCAATGCGGGAATATGTGAGGATATCGCTAATCAGCGTCTGCGCTCTTATCGAACCATCAAGCACATATTTTAAATAATGATGCACCTTTTCATCCGTTATCTCAACACCTTGTAACACTTCCTGTAATTTTCCAGAAAATACTCTCACCATACGCAATGGCTCTTGCAAATCATGAGAACAGGCAAAAGCAAACTGCTCTAGCCACTCATTGGAATCCACTAATTGATCAATCAATTTTTCGCGCTCTATCTCTACCTGTTTTTTTTCAGAAATATCTTTCATAAAACAATGATGACCAACAAATATGTCATCGTGATATTGAGACACCATAGTTACCTGCTTGTAAAAGATAGAGCCATCTTTTTTGATACCTCTAACCTCCGCAGTGACTTTTCCAGTGTCCAGCATTTCCTGATACGCGTTCTGCAACTCGGGCAAATCTTCCGGATACACTGTAGCGGACCATGGCTGTTGTTGCAATTCTTCGGGTTGATAACCTGCCGCATTTGCATAGGCGGCATTTAACGAGATATATCGACCTTCAGTGTCTATACGGGAAATCCCTTCAACCGCCAGAGCAATCGCTTGTTGTGTTTCAATCAATGACTTATAAGGGCGCAAAATAATATGCCGCCCTAAAAAAAACAGCATAATCAACATCAAGACCGTACCAAAACCAGCCGAAACAATTAACCCTTTAATCAAATGATTTTTTTTGCTGTAAAGCATATTCTCGATCAGTAATATGTGTAATTACAATATCATATAGGGGTAAGCTTGCTGTTTCTCTATGAAGAATTTGTAATTCGGAATAATCAGAAGACACCGTTTTTCCTGACTGACTATATGCAACGGCTGAAAATTCCTTAAGCGCATCACCAACGGAAAAAATATCTTCTGGAAGGGCACTAAAACAAACCACCAGCACACCTTATCGACTATCACAATAGAAGATTGGCAATGCCATTTCAAAACGAGGAGAAGCTTCGCGGCTAATAAGGTTGAGGGCGAAAAGCGCTTCTCCCTGTAATAATTTGGCAACTAAGTCTTCATATAAACGATGAACAGCTGGCTGCTCGCTTAGAGTAACATTTCCACTAAAGTCCAATAACACAACATCCGGGTCCTCGCAAAGAAGTCGCAAAGAAGCAATAAAATCTTTGAGCGTTGCTTTACCTTGATCTCCCAACAACATATTATTAATCAATATTGGATTACGAGAAACATCCATAAGTGACAAACGACGATCATCAATATATTGATATAACTGTGCTGCGTAAGCGTTGACACTAATTTTATCAGACTGATCCTGAAGATCGTTAAACGCTTGATTAATACGCGGCAATAATAGCAACACCGTTAATACGATAAAAAGAGCAACCGAACTAACAATAAAAACAACAAATATGCGTACGATTACGGCCTGATCAGGAGTGCTGCCATGTAAAGAAAAAAAACGCCGCATAAAATGCTACAACTGTGAATTTTTACCACTAGGCAATTTGACAACATCTATCCAAAAATCTTCTATTTTTCTCACCACCTCCAGAAAATCTTCAACCTTAACAGGCTTAGTGACATAGATATTGGCATTTAACGAATAACTGGATTGAATATCTTTAATATCTGACGAACTGGATAAAATAACTACGGGAATTGAACTCAGTTTTTCATCAGATTTAATCTCGGCAAGCACCTCGCGGCCAATCATCTTGGGTAAATTAAGATCTAGTAATACAACATCAGGTGATATGGCATCAACATAATCTCCACGTTTAAAGAGGAAATCTAAAGCCTGCTCACCATCAAAGACAATGTGCAGCTTATTTTTTAATTTTCCTTGTGATAAAGCTTCTTGCGTTAACTCGATATCCGCTGGATTATCTTCAACCATTAATACTTCAATAGAATCACTCATAAACTACTCTTAATTTTTATGGATTGATTATTAAAACGATGACAAAAAATTAGATCACTTCTTTAGCTTCAATAGCGGAGCCATTTAATTCGGGAAAATACATCAGAAAACCTTCAGCATCTATTTTTGAATCGCATGCAACACTATGAGGCTGCCCGACATACAAACCCTGCAGCAAGTCACATCCAATATCTTTAACCGCGTGATATTGCGATTCTGTTTCTATACCTTCGGCAACCACCTGTAAGCTCAAGCTATGCCCAAGTGCAGTGATGCCTTCAACCACTTTTCGGCTACGTGCATCTTGGTCAACATGCTGCACAAAGTATTGATCAATTTTTAAAACATTCAAGGGCAAAGTTGTTAAATACGCCATTGAACTATAACCTGTAACAAAATCATCAATCGCTATCTGTACACCTTGATCCTGTAAACGTGACAACATACGACTACTGATATCCGGCTCATTCATCAAGGTACTTTCAGTGATTTCCAGTGCAATCTGTGGCGGCTTCACATTGTAAACATCAAATGCTCGACGCAAACAATGCAATAACCACTCACTGTGCGCGTAGTTAGCAGGGATATTCAAACAGAAACGCACATCACCCAACAACAACTGCCATTGCGCGCACTGATTAAAAGCGGTCGCCACCAACCAGTCATGGAATTCATCAAACAAGTTCAAACGTTCTACCATACTGATCAGCTCTGCAGCAGAAACGGTAAAACCTTGCAGATTCCAGCGTGATAACACTTCCAAACTATGTAAAGAGTGATCACTGGCATTAACAATGGGATGATAGGCTAATTCCAGCTCACCATGATTAACCGCTTTTGGCAACAATGCTTCTAACTGCCTGCGACGCTCATATTCTTGCTGCAAAGACTCTGAAAAATGAAAATAATTTGCTTTGCCAGACTGCTTAGCACAATACATCTCTTCATCGGCTTGCTTTAAAAGTTCTGACACTGAATGGGCGGTTTTAGGATAATAAGCAATACCAATAGACAAGGAAATACTCAGCCTTCTCTCTTCAATCTGCACTGGTTCTTCGGCGGCTTTAAGAATTTTTTTGCCGTTTTAACCGCCTGATCTTCTGCAATACAATCGAGCAGTACGGCAAATTCATTTCCCCCCAAACGGGCTGGGCTATCTGTTACACGACAGTTATCTTTCAGGCGCTTACCTAAAGCCTGTAGTATGGCATCACCTGCCTGATGCCCATAGTGATCATTAATGTCTTTAAAATTATCAACGTCAATATAAAGCAATGAACAACCATGTTTGTAGCGGTTACTTTTATCCATTGCCATTTGTACTCGATCCATAAATAGACTGCGATTTAATAAGCCAGTTAATGCATCATAATGTGCCAAGTAACGTAGCTGATCCTGCATTGCACACGTATTGATGGCATTATTAATACTGTGTCGTAACTGTTCACGTGTAATAGCAAGTTTAACGAGGTAATCTTGAGCACCGTTGCGCATAATCTCTACTGCAATACGCTCATCGCCTTCACCCGTCATAATAATGACTGGAATATACTTACCGCGCTCGTGTTGACGCACCTCTTTTAAAAAATCCAGACCATTTTTTGAGGGCAGCTGATAATCAACCAGACAACAGTAAGGCAATGTTTCACCCAGCAAGTCCAGCGCTTCCTCACAAGAACTGGCCAATATAATGGCAGACTCATCATTTTCAGATTGAAGCAGCAATTGACGATACAACTCCTGATCAGCAGGATTATCATCAACAATAAGCAAAGGATTATCAGCAGTCAGCGTTTTATCGAATAACTCCATAAACGGCTCTTTTCTTTATTAGAAAGCTTGTTAAACAAGTGAATAAAAGAATTTATCCCCCATACTATATAGGCATATAGCACAAGCTGGGGAAACTGCAAGAAATTAGATAAAAATTAATCGAAAAACAACAACAAAAACAGCGTCTAAAATTACATACCTAGGACATCACGCATGGTGTACAGCCCGTTGTTTTTACCAACAAGCCAGGCCGCTGCACGCACCGCACCGCGAGCAAAAGCCATACGACTGGATGCTTTATGGGTAATTTCCAAACGCTCGCCATCAGCCATAAACATAGCGGTATGATCACCGACGACATCACCACCGCGCACCGTCGCAAAACCAATAGTATCACGCTCACGAGCACCCGTTTGCCCTTCACGACCATAAACAGCCACCTTGGAGAAGTCGCGATCTAAGACATCGGCAATCACTTCACCCATTACCAAAGCGGTACCTGAAGGAGCATCGACCTTATGGCGATGATGGGCTTCATAGATTTCAATATCGACATCATCACCCAACACCTCGGCAGCCATTTCAAGCAACTTCAGCGAGAGATTAACGCCTGTACTGTAGTTCGCCGCTTTGATGATTGCTAACTGTGAATGATAGCCCTCTAACGTAGCGAGTTCTTCGGAAGAGAAACCGGTAGTACCGATAACGATACCTTTATCATGCTCCACACAAAACTGTACATTGGCAATGGTTGCCTGGGGCGCGGTAAAATCAATCAAAACATCAAACTGATCAACCACTTTTGCGATATCATCAACAACGGCAATACCATTATGACCAACACCTGCCAGCTCGCCCGCATCAGCACCAATCAACGAGGAACCTGAACGCTCAATGGCTGCCGTTAATTCAGCCTGAGAAGAGGCCGCAACCGCCTCGATCAGCATTTTACCCATACGGCCCGCAGCGCCCGTTACAGCAATTCTTGTTGACATAATATTCACTCTGGAGATTCAAAAACAGGCTGGCAAGTGTAACAGAAAAGCGTCATCAAATAATCATTGAGTGGTAAAGACCGATACCAAAAATAACATTAAAAGGGAAAGTAAAACCTAATGACGCCAACATGGCCAAACCAATATCCGCATCCGGAATACTATTACGAATGGCGACTGGCGCCGCAATATAAGAGGCACTAGCCGTTAACGCGGCAAGAATAATCGAAGAACCGGTATCCAATGCCAACCAATGCCCAACCAATAAACCAAGTACACCCAGCACCGGCGGCACTCACACTGCAAACACGAGGACACGCCAGTTTTTTACCGGGATAGGCATGAGTGTCTGAGCCGCAGTAATACCCATTTCCAACAGAAACAAGGCCAACACTGCCTTAAACGCTCCCGTAAATAAATCCGTTACTGGTGAGCCATTCAGCGGGCCATACATCATGCCAATCACAACACCGCCCACCAATAAAATAAAACCGCGATTAGTCAAGTATTCATGCCAAAGCGCCCCGGTAGACATATCACTATCACCCTGAAAATGGCGATACAAAAAGATACCCACAATAATGGCAGGCAATTCCAACAACACCAAGTAAAGAGTGACTTCAGGATCATAAGACAAGCCTTGAGTTTCTACGTAAGCAAGTGCTACCGCAAACGTACCCGCACTCACAGAACCGTAATGAACCGCCAGACTACCACTATCAGCCCAAGATAACTTGACAACATAACGCAAGACCTGAAATAACACCATAGGAATCGTAAAACCCAACATCATGATAAAAAATAAATCTTTTATCATGGCCCAGTTTAGGGTGCCATGTAATGCCATACCGCCTTTTAGACCGATGGTTAACATTAATAACAGACTTAATACATCATAAGCCGCTTTAGGGATTTCAAGATCAGAACGCACCAGGCCTGCAAACAAACCCAGCACAAAAACATCACAACAATATCAGGCATAGAATCATGCACCCAAAGAGCGATTAGCTAAAAAATTCCTTCATCCCTTCAAACCAGCTACTTTGTCTGGGAGAGTGGTTACTCCCCTGTGTCGCTGCTTGAAATTCTTTAAGAATGTCTTTTTGTTTCGCAGAAAGATTAACGGGTGTTTCAACCACCACACGACACAACAAGTCACCTTGTGCTCCACCACGAACCGGTGTAACGCCCTTACCTCGCAAACGGAATAATTTACCGGTTTGCGTCTCTGCAGGCACCTTTAACTTTACACGACCATCCAACGTAGGGACTTCCAACTCCCCACCCAATACTGCATCGACAAAACCAACAGGAACTTCACAGTAAAGATTGGCACCATCACGCTCAAAGATATCGTGAGGCTTAACGGCGATTTGAACAAACAAATCACCTGCAGGACCACCCGAAGGTCCTGCCTCGCCTTCGCCAGACAAGCGAATACGATCACCTGTATCAACACCAGCAGGCACTTTTACTGATAGCGTTTTGGATTCTTCAATACGTCCTTGCCCATGGCAACTATGACAAGGATATTTAATAATTTGACCGCTACCACGACATTGAGGACAGGTTTGCTGAACCGCAAAAAAACCCTGCTGCATACGCACCTGACCATGACCACCACAAGTTGCACACGTCTCTGGCTTGGAACCGGGCTTGGCGCCAGAACCATTACAAGGCTTACAGGTTACCAACGTTGGCACACGAATTTTAGCGGTTGTGCCTTTTACGGCCTGCTCCAAATCAATCTGCAAGGTATATTGCAAATCAGACCCACGCTGTGGGCCGCCATGACCACGACCACCTGCGGCACCACCAAAAATATCGCCGAAGACATCGCCGAACATGTCACTAAAATTACTAAAGCCAGCACCACCAGCACCCATTTGTGGGTCAACGCCATCATGGCCGTACTGATCATACGCGGCACGCTTTTGTGCATCAGAGAGAATCTCGTAAGCCTCGCTGGCTTCTTTAAACTTCTCTTCCGCCCCTTTATCATCGGGATTACGATCCGGGTGATATTTCATTGCCACACGACGATAGGCCTTCTTCAGGTCTTTCTCTGAAACACCTTTGTCAACACCCAAAATTTCGTAATAATCACGTTTAGCCATTAAACATTCTCATCATTTATGTACAACAAACGCGGGAACTAGCCCGCGTTAAAATTTTTACTCGCTATTGAGTTTTTAGTCTCGACTGGAATACGCCGTACAACTTATTTAGAGTCTTCTTTGACTTCTTCGAATTCAGCATCAACCACGCCATCATCAGCCGCTTGCGCCTGCTCGGCACCCGCTTCTGCATCGCCCTCAGCAACCTGCGCTTGCGCAGCTTGCTCTGCATACAGTTTTTGCGCCAAAGAACTGGAAGCCTCTGTCAATTTGGTCGTCGCTGCTTCCATTGCTTCTTTATCGTCGCCTTTAACCGCTTCTGCTGCTTCGGTTAACGAAGCGTCGATAGCCGATTTCTCTTCTTCGGTCGCTTTATCGCCCGCTTCTTCGAGAGTTTTCTTCGTCGCACTGATCAAACCATCTAGAGTATTGCGCGTAGTGACCAGCTCTTCAAACTGCTTGTCAGCTTCTGCATTCGCTTCGGCGTCCGCAACCATTTGCTCGATTTCATCATCGCTCAAACCTGAAGACGCTTTAATCACAATAGACTGCTCTTTACCCGTGCCTTTATCTTTGGCACTCACATTCAAAATACCGTTAGCATCCAAATCAAAAGTCACTTCAATTTGTGGCATACCGCGTGGTGCTGGTGGAATATCTGCCAAGTCGAAACGACCCAAAGATTTATTCTGTGTCGCTTGCTTACGCTCACCCTGAACGACATGAATCGTTACCGCTGACTGATTATCATCTGCAGTAGAAAACACCTGCGATTTTTTCGTTGGAATCGTAGTATTCTTCTCGATTAATGGAGTCGCAACACCACCCATGGTTTCAATACCCAAGGTCAATGGCGTTACATCCAACAACAATACATCTTTTACATCACCGGACAGTACCGCACCTTGAATCGCTGCACCCATCGCAACCGCTTCGTCCGGGTTGACATCTTTACGCGGCTCTTTACCAAAGAACTCGGCAACCTTCTCTTGAACCAATGGCATACGGGTTTGTCCGCCAACCAGAATAACATCATCAATTTCACTGACGGAAAGATCAGAATCTGCAATCGCCGTTTTGACAGGCTCCAATGAACGCGTGACCAAATCTTCAACCAATGACTCCAACTTCGCACGTGTCATTTTTACGACCAAGTGCTTAGGACCTGTCGCATCCGCCGTAATATAAGGCAAATTCACTTCGGTCTGCTGGCTTGATGACAATTCAATCTTGGCCTGTTCCGCCGCTTCTTTTAAGCGCTGCAATGCCAATGGATCATTGTGCAAATCAATGCCGCTGTCTTTTTTGAAATCTTCTGCCAGATATTCAATCAAACGCAAATCAAAATCTTCACCACCGAGGAAGGTATCACCATTAGTTGCTAATACTTCAAACTGGTGTTCACCATCAACATCGGCAAGCTCGATCACGGAAATATCAAACGTACCGCCACCCAGATCGTAAACGGCAATGGTACGGTCACCTTTGGCTTTATCCATTCCGTAAGCCAGCGCTGCCGCGGTTGGTTCATTGATAATACGTTTAACATCAAGACCAGCAATCTTACCCGCGTCTTTAGTCGCCTGACGTTGAGAATCGTTAAAGTACGCAGGAACCGTTATGACTGCTTCTGATACGGTTTCACCCAGATAATCTTCCGCTGTCTTTTTCATTTTCTTTAACACTTCAGCAGAAATTTGCGGGGGTGCTTTTTTATCGCCTTTCACTTCAACCCAGGCATCACCATTATCTGCCGCTACAATGCCGTAAGGCACCATGGAGATATCTTTTTGTACTACGTCATCTTTAAATTTACGACCAATCAGACGCTTAACCGCAAACAAGGTATTTTGCGGGTTGGTGACCGCCTGACGTTTGGCGCTCTGCCCCACTAGAATTTCGTTATCATCTGCAAAGGCAACGATGGAAGGTGTTGTACGATCACCTTCGGCATTTTCAATCACTTTTGACTTTTCACCTTCCAGCACAGACACACACGAGTTGGTTGTACCAAGATCAATACCAATAATTTTACCCATCGGGCTCTCCACTTAAATTTTTACGTAACTTAACTTGTCTAATTTTGCTGTGAAATTCACAACCGTTCATTCATTCGATTGACAACACACAAGGTTGCCAATGACTTTCTGTATTCATGCTATCAATATTGGCGCCATCATCCATTTTTCAAGGGTTGAGGCTTATCACAGCAAGAAAAACTAGCTGGCACTGGATACCACCACCATTGCCGGACGCACCAAACGCCCATTCAGGGTATATCCTTTCTGAAATACATTGAGTACCGTATTAGGTTCAACATCGGGATTAGGCACCATCGACATTGCCTGATGCAATTGCGGATCAAACGGCTCCCCTTCCGGGTTGACCACCTCAACATGGAACTTTTTCAGTGTTTCCTGAAGGGATTTTAGCGTCAGCTCCACACCCTCGAGAATGGCTTTTTGCGCCTCATCATCCTTATCGCCTGCGGCAACGGCACGCTCAAGATTATCCGCTACTGGCAACAGATCATTCACAAACTTTTCCAAGGCAAACTTACGCGCTTTTTCGACATCCTGTTCTGCACGGCGACGTGCATTTTGGGTTTCTGCCTGAGCACGCAACACCTGATCTTTCAGGGCAGCGATTTCCTCAACCAGCGCATCACTGACAGAATCCGTTTCAGAATCAGGCTCTTGCACTAATTCATCATCAACCACGGTTTCTATGTCTTCTTCACCCACACTCTCACTGGTCGGCTGCTCTTGTTCGGGAATCTCATCCACTTGTTTTTCTTGATCTTCGCTGGACACGACTATCTCCACTGCTATTTTTCAGAAACTGGGCGATATATAAGGTCGATTGAGGCAGTTTCAAGGATAAACAAGCAATTTCCTTCTTTTAAAAGCCGAGGGTTGGCATACGACCAAAAATACTGTATAAATAAACATTTACAAAAAAAACAGGCATTCGTTCTTGCTCAGGAGAAAACCGCATGCTGACACACATTACCATCAATAACTTCACACTCGTTGAACATCTGGATATGGATATTCAGCATGGAATGACAGCGATTACTGGAGAAACCGGCACGGGGAAATCTATCTTGCTTGACGCTCTTGGAATGACCTTAGGCGAACGTGCTGATGGTGAGCGTGTGCGCTACGGCTGTGAACGCGCCGATATTACAGCGACTTTCTCGCTGGATGACTTACCTCAGGCGCGCCAGTGGCTCATTGACCACGACCTCAGCCATGCAGATGAATGTCTCTTACGACGCGTGATAACACGCGAAGGACGCTCACGTTCTTTTATCAATGCACAACCCGTTACCCTGCAACAAATACGCGCCCTTGGCGAACTACTCATCGACATACACAGCCAGCATGCCCACCAATCTTTGTTACAAAAAAGTACGCATCACCGATTACTGGATGAATTTGCAGGGCATCAGGCCCTGACCAAAGACGTTGCCCTGTCTTTCCAACAATGGCAGACAATATATCGTGATTTCACTACATTACGTGACAATGTGGACGAAATACGTGCTCGCCGCGAGTTACTCAGCTATCAAGTGGAGGAATTAAACCAACTGAACCTGCAACAGGGTGAGCTTGAAAGCATGGAAGCAGAACAAAAGCAGCTAGCAAATGCTGACGGCATTATTCAACACAGCATGCAACTAGCCGCTTATTGCAATGACGAAGAACACGGCATAGAACCACAAATCAATCGAGCATTACGCCTACTAGACGACATGCAAGAAAAAGGAAAATCTCTGACCAACGCAGAACAATTACTGAGTCAGGCGCTTATTTTAGCCCAAGAGGCCAGCACCGAGGTTCGGCATCAGATTGATAGCACTGACGTTAACCCTGAACGACTCCACGACATCAGTGAACGCCTATCGGCTTGTTATGATATTGCCAGAAAAAATCATATTAAGCCGGAGGAACTGCTCGTTAAACACCAAGAAATATCCCAGGAACTGGAATCTCTCGGCCAAGGAGACGAGCAACTCGAACAGCTTAAAGCACGAGCTCACGAGGCAGAAACCGCTTTTTACACACAGGCACAACAACTTTCACAACAGCGCTGTGCCGCTGCTCACGAATTAACCAGCACGGTTAATCAGCAACTTGCACTATTAGCCATGGGTAGCGCAGAATTTACTATCACTGTCGAGACACAGGAAAAAACACCTGGAATATACGGGCTGGACAGTATTGAATTTCTTATCAGCACCAATCCCGGCCACCCACCAAAAGCATTATCCAAAGTGGCATCTGGCGGAGAGCTATCCCGAATCAGCCTAGCGATTCAGGTAGCAACCGCACAAACATCCCACGTTGCCACACTGGTCTTTGATGAAGTCGATGTCGGTATTGGCGGTGCTACCGCTGATACCGTTGGTAAACTGCTCGCTCAACTCGGCAAAAAAAGTCAGGTATTGTGCGTGACACATCTGGCTCAAGTTGCCAGCAAGGCGCATCAACATTGGCAGGTCAAAAAACATACTGAAAATAATCAAACAGAAAGCACCATTGAAGCACTATCAACGACTGACAAAATTGAGGAAATCGCACGCATGATCAGCGGCAATGAACTATCACAACAATCAATGGCGCACGCACAACTCATGCTCCACCAAACCCACTAAAAGTACTATTTATAACGGCTCAACATTGACTTGACAGACATTTACTATACTATTCTTCCCTATTGACTGCCCGATGTAATGTGAGGTCTTAAATGAGCACTATTGATGTATCCACTGATAACAATATTTTACCAGTAGCAAAACTGTACTCCTTAGCCGCAGAAAATGCCGAAAGTTACCGTAATGCCTCGCCATACGCACATGCCGTATTCGATGATGTTTTTGATCCATCCATGCTTCACGCCGTACTCAAGGAATTCGAAGCAGAACAAAAGCAAGAATGGCGAGAGTTTGACAATAAATTCGAAAAAAAATTACAGCTAAGTGCTGATAAGTCTCTAGGTCCAAGTACACGCGCCTTGATTCACAACCTCAATTCCGGCACCTTTTTAAAGTTTCTCGAAGAACTAACCGGAATACCCAAGCTAGTTGCTGACCCTTACCTTGTAGGTGGAGGATGACATAAAATCGAGCCTGGTGGTAAATTGGGTATTCATGTCGATTTTAATCATAACGATGATCTACAATTATACCGTCGCATTAACGTCTTGGTGTATCTCAACGAAGATTGGGATGAGTCATGCGGAGGGCATTTTCAACTCTGGAGTGATACTTCAGGCACAGAAAGAAAAAAAATATTGCCTCTCTTCAACCGTATGACCATTTTTAGCATTACTGCGGATAGTTTCCACGGACACCCTGAGCCATTAACGTGCCCACCTGATCGCTGTAGACGATCACTCGCTTTGTACTATTACACAGCAGACAAAGGTGAAAAGGCAAACTTTAATCACAGCACAGTATTTGTCAACGAAAAAGGCAAGAAAGAGGAACCCGGAAAGGAGACCCTCACTCGCAAAATTAAGAATAAAATAAAGAAAATATTAGGGCGTTAACTTTTTTTAGGTTTTACGTATAAAACTAGGCTATGACCGGTCACCTCATAGCCATTTTCATCGGCAATGGAGCGCTGTAGTTCTGCAATTTCATCGCTTTGAAACTCAACTACCGTGCCGGTCTCTATACACACCATATGATCGTGACCATCACCGCGATCCAATTCAAAAACTGAGTGTCCACCATCAAAGTTATGTCTACTCACAAGGCCAGCGGTTTCAAACTGCGTGAGTACCCTGTAAACCGTAGCAAGACCAACATCCTCACCCGCTTCAAGCAATATCTTATAAACGTCTTCCGCACTTAAGTGCCACTGTTCTGAATTTTCCAGTATCTGTAATATTTTTACCCTAGGAAGAGTGACCTTAAGGCCTGCTTTACGCAATTCGTTGTTTTCAATAGACATAATTTTTTATTGGACTCTATGGTATTCACTACTTCAAATAATGTGGTGATATCGGTTATTATCCATGATACAACAATCAGGGAAAACCCCAATGACAAAAAAAATGTATTCCAGCCGTTATCTACTCCTTGTATTACTGATCAGCCTGCTTGGCAGCGGGTGTTCGATACTACCAGACAGTTACAGAATTGATATCCCTCAAGGCAACCTGATTAAACAAGAAAAAGTGGACCAGGTAAAACCGGGTATGAACCGTCGCCAAGTACAGCATATCCTCGGCTCACCCCTACTAGTTGATACGTTTAATCAAAACCGCTGGGATTATTTCTACAGCGTCAATAACAAATCAGGCACTCGTATTGAGCATCATATAACCATCGTCTTTAGTGATGGCGTGGTTGCCGAGATTATTGATAATCCTTAATTAACACCAATACTGATCAGGCATCTTTATCGGCAGCCGCTTTCTCCGCACGTTTTCTGCGAGCGGCTTTGGGATCCGCGGTCAGTGGGCGATAGACCTCTACTCGATCGCCTGCCTGTAATGGATGTTCGGCAGGGTTTTTAATACTCTGACCAAAAATGCCCATTTTTGCTTCATCAAGATTCACACCCGCAAAGTCTCTGCAAAGATTAGAACGATGTGCAGCCTCCAATGCCGTGGTGCCTTTTTCTACCAAAAGAGCGTAAATCTTCTGCTTTTCAGGCAACGCGTAGGCAACTTCAACCTCGATCATTCCCTCACTTGTCATGAATTACCTCTCAACCTTTCGGATAAACGACTACTGCACGTTCACAAAGGGCTTCAACCTGTTGGTTGGCCGTTTTTTCAAACCACGGCCCTACCGTCATAGCCAATGTTGGGCTGGAAAATTCAAACTCAAGGTCGAGACTGACTTTACATGCCTGTTCTGATAATTTATCAAATGACCAGCGCCCTTCGAAATGAGAAAAAGGCCCTTCCTGAAAACGCATAATCATTAGACCCGGAGGTTGTAATTCATTACGCGTGACAAAGCTCTGTTGAAAGCCCGACTTACCCAACGTTAACCGAGCCTCAACAAACTGAGTATCACTGGCAATAATATCTGCGGCCAAGCAACCCGACATAAACTGTGGATAGCTTTCAATATCATTTATTAAATCAAACATTTGCTGCGCTGAGAACTCAACCAGCGCAGAACGGGAAATCTTTACCATAATAACAATCAGGAAAGCTTATCGATTAAAGACATAATAAACACAACCGCAACCAGTACCGGAGAAACATAACGCAATATACGTATCCAGTACTTATAAGGCGGTTGCTCAATAGATCCCAACTCTTCTTCAAGGGCGTCTTTATTCATGCGCCAGCCAACAAACAGGGAAATAAATAGGCCGCCCAATGGCAACATAATATTTGCGGTTAAGAAATCCAGGCTATCGAAGAATGTCAGACCCCATAGCTTGATATCCGCCCAATGGTTGAAAGAGAAAACCGTACCCAGACCTACAAACCAAATCAATGCCCCTAAGGCTATTGTCACATGGCCGCGCTTAACCTGACGGGTTTCAACCAACCAAGCAACGGTTGGCTCCAAAATGGAAATTGCCGAACTCAAGGCCGCCAAGGTAATCAAGGCAAAAAAGACCAATGCAAATAACTGCCCAGCAAACATACTCCCGAAAGCCACCGGTAAGCTGACAAACAACAAACCCGGGCCGGCACCGGGTTCAATCGCCGGGTTAGCAAACACAATCGGAAAAATAACCAAGCCCGCCACTAACGCCACCACGGTATCCAATACGGCAATAGTCACCACCGTATTACCTATAGACGCCTTTTTCTGCTCAGGCATATATGCACCGTAAGCCATAATGGCGCCCATCCCCAAACTCAACGTAAAGAATGCATGCCCAAGAGCAGCAAGCACAGACTCCCACTCGAGATTCGACGCATTAAACGCAAACAAAAAGTTCCAGCCCGCCGCAAAGTCGCCCAAAATAGCGCTGTAAACCAGCATAATCAGCAATAGCGCAAATAATAGCGGCATCATAATGGTAATAGCGCGACCCAAACCTTTAATCACACCCGCCATCACAATACCCACCGTCATTAGCATAAAGACGGTATGCCCGGCGATTAATGCGCTGGTATTCGCTAATAAATCCGAAAAAATACTCCCCGACGCATCGGCACTGATCTGGTATAAATCACCACCTAGGGATAACAGAATATAGTGTAATGACCAGCCGGCAATCACGCTGTAGAACGATAAGATAAAGATGCCCGCAAGCATACCTAACAAACCAATACCCGACCACCAGCTTGATACACCTGATTCACGCGCAAGGTATAACATCGAATTAATAGGGCTCATACGCCCACGACGCCCCAGCAACACTTCGGCAATCATGATGGGAATACCGATCAACGCGATACAGAACAGATACACCAATACAAATGCACCACCGCCATTTTCACCGGTGATATACGGAAATTTCCAGATATTACCCAGACCAACAGCTGACCCTGTTGCAGCCAGTACAAACACCCAACGTGCATGCCAGATACCATTAACGCGTTGTTGTAGCTCCATAGCGAACCTCTTTGTTATTTTTTGAACGTCATTGTACACGGTCGTCGTCACTTAATCACGCAGCCATACCCTTTACTGGCACTAACCGCTATAATCCGACGCCATGAGTAAAAAACCAAAAACCCCCGATAATAATATTGCGCTCAATAAACGCGCACGCTTTGATTTCAATCTTCATGAAAAGTTTGAGGCCGGCCTCTCTCTTCAGGGCTGGGAAGTCAAAAGTATGCGTGCGGGGAAAGGGCAGATTACCGACAGCTATGTGCATATCAAAAATGGCGAAGCATGGCTGCTCAATGTACAGATACAACCCATAGACACCGTCTCTACGCATTATGTTGTTGAACCCAATCGGCAACGCAAATTACTGCTACACCGTAAAGAGCTGGCCAAACTGGAAATAGCGACAGAACAAAAAGGCCAGACCGTCGTCGCGACGGCTCTGTACTGGAAGAAACACATGGTGAAATGCCAGATTGCTATCGCCAGCGGTAAAAAGCTCCACGACAAACGTCAAACCGAAAAAGACCGCGACTGGGGTCGCCAAAAGCAACGTATTATGCAACATAATAACCGCTAAGCCTCTTAAAGCCGTCTATACTTTTTAAGAATTGAATAGTAAATGACGGCAACAACAATGAAAGACAACGATCTCTTTGATGGCCTTAAAGCTCTGGCAAAATCGGCCTTTCCCAAGAAGTGCTCTACCTGCGGTCGCGTTTTTCAAAATGCAGAAGACTTTATTCGGGCAACAGAATACGTACGTCCTTCTGTCAGCGGGTTAAAACAATCGACTGACGACGATGGCTTGGCCATTGTTGAACTCTTCCGCAACTGCCCCTGCGGTTCAACATTGATGGATGCCTTTAATAATAGTCGGGACATGAGCGAACAAGGCGAAAAACGCCGCAAGCGTTTTTCTGAGTTAATGGAATACCTGAACAACAATCACGACATGGATACCGAAACCGCACGCACTGCATTACTCAAAGTCATGCGCGGTGAAAAAAGTGAAGTCCTCGCCAACATTAATCCCACCGGCAAATAACACTCAACCTACTCCATAGCATTATAGATGTGAGACAAGCTCGCATCCCAATGTTGCTGCTCCAAAACCCCCGCATGTTTATGAATAATCACACCATCACGATTAATAAAATAGGTTTCCGGCGCACCAATAACAGGGAATAACTGACCGAGCTTACCCTTATTATCAAACAGATTGGCAACATAAGGGTTGCCCAACTTCGTAAACCACTCCTCAACTAATGGCAGTTTGTCCCGATAATTCAGACCGACAATACGTATTCCCTGTGCGGATAAATGATTTAATACGTCATGCTCCTGGCGACAAGCCACACACCACGTGGCCCACACATTGAGCAACATTTTTTCACCGATGATATCGGCACGACTAACCTCGCGAGAGGTCATAGACTCATACAAGCGAAATTCAGGTAACGCCTTTTTAATAAACGGTTGTAATGCTTGAGAAGAGGACAACCACTGACGCTCATCCAATAATGAAGTGGCAGGCGCCGTGCGGTTAACCGCTACTAACAAGATCAGCAAAATCAAAACGATCATTATCGCAACACCAAAAAACAACGCTTGTTTATTCATTCACTTACCCTCGCCCACATCACACAGTAACACTACAAAGTATCATAAAGTAAAAACGAGCCACGTGCAGCACCTCCAAAACTGTTGTAAAATGATTCCCTTACTTTCGAAATAGAACCGTCTTAGGCAAGGCGCACAAGGTGAACAAAGACTTTCGTGGTAGATGCTTTCTAATCAAGGCGCAGGAGGTGAAAGGCGCGCAGCGCACAACAGTACGTGAGCACCTTGAAACCGAACTGCAACGCAGAGTAGGAAGCATCTACAAAGAAAGGGGGCGATTAGGAGTCGACGCCGGTAACAAAGCCCAAGGTGCATGTCGTGATGGTAGCAATCACGTAAATCCAAAGCTGCAAACTTATAGTTGCAAATGATGACAACTACGGTGCTGCTCTAGCTGCGTAAGCAGTTATTAAAGTACCTTCTAGTGACTACGGTCCTAGCGGTCTTTAGCAAGATGTCTGTATCGCGCTATTGACTGTCATACAGAACAGAATCGCAGCAAAGCATACTCAGGGTGGCGCTGTTAAACATTTACTGAGATCGCCAAATACGTCCTGACCGTTGGGCTGTATGCGGTTAAACCAATTAACGGAATCTAAACATGTAGAGCCGCGGATGGAGTGCTGACGGACGGGGGTTCAAATCCCCCCGCCTCCACCAATACAAGGTTTTTAGAAACCTCAAGACAACCAAAAAAGCCCGTATTTCCAACGATTTACGGGATTTTTTGTAACTATAACGTCCTAGCAGTCTTTGTAATATCCTATTGTTTTAGTAGTACCGATTGTAGTACCGTAGCAATACTACTAAAAACGGTACTACTAAAATGGCGAGAATCACCAAACCTCTCACGAATACCGAAGTCAAACAGGCCAAGCCTAAACAGAAGGTCTACACCCTCTCCGATGGGGGTGGTTTACAGCTGAGAGTCAAACCTAATGGCTCAAAGCTATGGCTATTCGATTATGTGCGCCCCTTTACCAAAAAACGCACCAGCCTGAGCTTTGGCGTTTACCCAACACTCTCTTTAGCAGAGGCACGAAAAAAGCGGGATGAGGCAAAATCACTACTTGCTGACAATATTGACCCAAAGGAACACCGTGACGAGCAGACGCGCCTTAATGAATCCGCACACCAAAATACGCTGGAATATATTGCTGAACAATGGCTGGAAACCAAGAAAAATAGCATCTCTGAAAATCATGCACTGGATACATGGCGTTCACTGAACAATCACATATTCCCTCATATCGGCAAGCTGCCTATTCTCAAGGTCACCGCACTAAACACTATTGACACCATTAAACCCATTGCAGCAAAAGGCCATTTAGAAACGGTAAAACGGTTGTGCCAACGCTTAAATGAAATTATGACCTATGCGTTTAATACAGGGCTAATCAGTGCGAACCCATTAACAGGCATTAGCAAAGCCTTCCAAGCCCCAGCAAAACAACATTTACCCACACTTAAACCCGAACAGCTACCCACACTAATGGCAGCCTTATCCATTGCAAGCATTAAAATCACCACGCGCTGTGTGATCGAATGGCAACTACACACCATGACTCGCCCCAGTGAAGCGGCGGGTACTCGGTGGGATGAAATTGATAGCGATAATGCGCTATGGCATATACCCGCCGAACGCATGAAAAAGAAAAAACCGCATACTATACCCCTGTCACCACAAAGCCTTGCCATTCTGGAAGTCATGCGACCTATTAGCGGTAAACATAGCGAGTATGTTTTTCCCTCTGATAGAAGCCTAAGAAAACCCACCAACGCACAAACAGCGAATATGGCACTCAAGCGTATGGGCTTTGAAAAACAGTTGGTCGCGCACGGCCTACGCGCTTTAGCTAGTACCACACTCAATGAGCAAGGTTTTGATGCGGATATTATCGAAGCGGCGCTGGCGCATGTAGGTGATAATGAGGTACGCAATGCCTATAAACGTGCCGATTATATTCAACGCCGTATTCCTTTAATGAATTGGTGGAGTGTGCATATTGAGCAAGCCGCAACTGGCAATATGAGCATTACAGGAAACAAAACCTTACGAGTCGTTAGCGGCTCATAGCTTCAATACCCATTTCAGCTTTTAACGCTTGAGCTAAGCTCTTTACATCAAGTGAGCTAGACAATGCCTCGCGTGGCTTTTCAAAGCCATTAAAAATATCGGCCTGTCGATTATCTTGCACTTCGCCATAACTATAAAAAGTCGTGAGTACCCCTTCATGCCCTAAATTTTGACTCCATGCCTTAAACTCTTCTGGCGTTCTGCATAATGACTCACCCAATGCCGCCAAGGTATGACGAAAACTATGAGGGTTAAAATAAGGCAATTCTGCCTAAGTAAACGCTTGTTTAAATACCTTGCGTATTGCCGCTGCACTTTGCCAATGTTCACGGCTTAACCCCAATGCCTCAAAATTATTTTCACTATTTTGGCCTGTACTGGTTTTGGGAAATAGCGGATCATCATTACCAAAGAGGCAATCATTTTTTAAGTATTGCACCCACTCAACGACTATCGCTTTTACCTCATCCCCCACAGGGAAAAAATAAGACATGAAAGTTTTACTAAACTTGGTTTTAACCTCTCGCGCATCCTGATAAACCGAATTAGATGCAATATCCACATGCTTGAGTTTGAGTGAAGCGATGGCACTATCACGCATCCCTGTTAACAGCGTAAAGGCAAGCAAGGCTTTATCACGTTTTTCTATCGGCTTATTGGCAGGCATCAAATTTAATACATGCTTTATTTGCTCAATCGTTGCTACAGGCTTTTTACGTATTGCCTTAGCGGTACGCGATTCTTTTTCGGATAGGTTAAAATATTGCGCATCTGAAAAACTAATACGCGATTTATAACCCACCTCTTGCGACAACCATTCTACAAACGCTTTTAAGTGTCTAAGCGTACCGTTAATGGTTGCCAAACTAAGTGGCTTGCCCGTTTGTTGGTTTTTGCTTTTCGATAAATGTTTTTTAAAGGCTATCGCCTGCTCAAAGCAGAAACCCTTGAAATCTTTATACTGTTTATAGGATTCAAAACGCGCAATCGCTTTGGCAACACTATCCAGCGTAGCTTCATTTTGGCCTTTCGCTTCTTTTAAAAATATAAAATATTTACGCTTAATGCGTTCATTATTGGCATTGTATTTTGTCATTGCTTTACCTCTTATAATCAAGTCACGGTTTTAGAGAGAAGAATCAGTATCTTTTAATATGCTCCAAACCTATCGGCTTATCGAGATCAAAAATAGCCTCATATTCATCCAAACGGGTATAAGCAACAAACTTATTGACCACCCCCTCGCAACACTTACACAAAGCTGTTAAGCGGCCTTTTGTCGATGACATTGGTATATACTCAACAAAATTTTCAGCGGGCTTAACAGGCTTTTTACAACGCACACAATAAAACTCATTTTTCTTACATTTTCGCTTGCTGGATTGTCGGCGAGCCTGTAAAAAGGCTTTAGCCTCCACCCCCAAAACCAAAAAAGGCCGCTGTTCTTTTAGGCAAGGCAATCCATCTTTTACCCATTGCGCAACGGTATTTTTATGAATGCCAAAAACTTCAGCTAACTCTTCATAGGTGTAATTGCGATGAATCTTGACCAGATTAGGATTGTAATTAGCCATGATCGTTAATACGGCCTTCCTCAATTTTGGTAACAATCCATTCATCAACTTCGCATTCAAGCCAACCTACTGCACGGCCACCTAATGAAACCGATTCTGGAAACTCACCATTAGTCATACGCAAATAAATACTGCTACGGGATAAGCCTGTGCGTTTTATCACTTGTGGAAGTCGTAAAATAATATGTGTCATTGTGAAACCTCTTTAGTGTTACTAGGAAAGAGATCACAAAGTAGTTGTGCGGATTGGGCGATAAAACCTTTAGGAATTACCCGAAAAGGGCAATGGATAACTAAAAAACAAGGGGTTAGTAACAATAGAAAAATATGAGAATAGACGTAGCTATTAAAAACACCCTTCAATTTCAGGCACTTATTTGGGCGAAAATTTTCCGCCCAACTTTTTGCTTATTTCATGTTTTTTCTTATAGTCTCTGAACTTTTACCTTGTGCAATAGGCAGTTTGGCTATTTGCTGCGAATGCCATGTATCCGATTTTTTGGGGTGTTTTTTGAGCGATGCAAGGTAAGCATCTTTCCAATCTTGATACATGGCTTGGGTGGCTTGTTTTCGGGCTTCTCGCTTATCAATATTAGGGGCGTGATTTTTTGCGTTTCGGGTAGGCTTATTTAGCAACTCATCAATGCCTTCACGGTCTATGGTTAGCTCGTTATTGTGTATATACAGCACATCACCCACAGCGGTAGCGTGTTGGTTAATCACTATAGATAGCGGGCTAACCATCAATGATACCCAACGCCGCCCACTCTTACTTTTTAACATGCCTAATTTATAGCTAGAACCATTTTTTTCAGCTTGCGGCTCACCCTCCAAACCCAACAAATTCATAACGACCATAGCAAAGTGCTTAGGGCTAGTTTTCCATTGCCTCAATCGCTCCAGTGGTACGCTAATTCGCCCCATCTCATTTTGTTTATCTATGTGGTCGCACACAATAAAGGCTCGTTTTTTATCGTCGGTAGACTCTACAGGCATAAAACAACGGTGTTCACAGCCTTGGCACTCTAATGACTGGGCATCATTGCTGTTACTTAGTAGCTTCACCCCCCACAAATAGCGCGACTGCGCCATTTTGCCATTGCATGACCTCATCCCAACCAATAGTAATAAGCTTGCCAGAGGCGTTGATATGCGCGATTAAGGCCGTTAATGCCCGCGATGGTGACAAAGGCTCGCTCATACAGCTATACCTTCACAGAGGCAGGCTCAAGGCCAGAACGGGCGAGCATTTCTCGTATTTTTAAATCGTTACCGTCATAATGCAACGCACACGAATTGGGGTAGGTAATATTAAAGGTTTTAGTTCTTGCTCGTTGATTACCGACAGGCTCAAAAGTCACTTTTAAAGCCACCTGTGTGACATCATAAGGTGGTAAATGTAACTCATCCAATAAACGATAAACCGCATCATTATCTTTGGTGTAATCCGCCTCTACCGTAACTCGCCGCTTACTGCCTTGCTTTAAATTCACGCGCAACCGTGTCACTACCACACTAGCGATACCAGAGGTCGGCTCTAGCTTAAATTCAAAACCATCATCCACCACAGGCGCTAGTTCATATACCCGCTTATCAATACCCCCTTGCGGCAAGGTATCAAGTTTTAAAATATGCTGGGCAAATATCTCTTGTAGTTTAGGAATGGCTTTTGTGTTTTTTGGGGCATAAATATCTAACATGCCCTCATCTTGGCTATACACAAAAATAATTTCAAAGGCGGGGTGGCGGGCTTTGTTTTCTAATGAGCTACCTACCCACTCAATCGCCGATTGGGCAAAGTCTTCAGGATAGGCAAAAAAGTATTCTTTATGATTACGGCGATATGGCTCCACAATACAGTTTTTACCTCGCCCCTCTTTGCGGTAAAAGAAATCACTCAAGGCGTTTGCCAGATCATCAATATCACTTTCTTCTACGTGTGGGGGTGTATGGGGTAAGTCATTGCGCTTTTTCCAATAACTCGCGCTGACATTATCCGCATGTAAAAACCGTGCTGCACCTTGCCAATAATTGCGCTTATTCAAAAACGCATAACACGCCTTGGCATGAAAACCCTCTATAGTCGCTATGGCCTCAATAAAATCATCATCCCCATGAAACCGCGCTTCATCCACTAAGGCGTTAATACCCCCTTCACAAGCCAAGGCATTTATCCCTTGAAAATCGGCTTCTATATCGGCTTTTAGAGTATCGTCTAATTGGTTGATAATACCTTGCAAAGCATCACTATCGTTTTCTTAAAGCGCATTAATATCAGTATCCACATCAATACCATTGGATTCAAAGTACAGTGCTAGATAGTGGTTAGGGGTTTGTCTAAAAAATTGTCGGTTTGAGTATTGCGCCATTTTGTGAATCCCTTGCTATATGTAGGGTAATTATTGCTCCAAACCACAGGCCGTTATTGCACCTACTAGAACGCTATGACATCGTTATGGGGATGAATCTGTATATTTAAACAGTGAAAAGCAAAAAATTAGGGTTTATTGCTATAAAAATCATTCTGCACGGTCATTCGCCATTACACAGGGCGACAAAATCGTGCTTTTAGGGCAAAATCATCCCTCAAAATAGAGACTCACATTAATAACTGGGGATACCATGCCACTGCTTCATTGGCTTAATAAGGAAACGGCTACCAAAGCCGCCGCAAAAAGCGCCTATCGACTGCTAGAAGAGATACCCGAACTCTCCTATGGTGATAAAAACAGCGAAAACCTGCTAATACAAGGCGACAATCTCGAAGCCTTAAAAGCTTTGATTCCGTTTTATGCAGGCAAGGTGAAGTGTATTTTTATTGACCCACCCTACAATACCAAAAGTGCCTTTGAGCATTACGATGATAATTTAGAGCATAGTCAGTGGTTGTCATTGATGTATCCTCGCTTGGAGCTATTGAGGGAATTATTAAGCGAAGACGGGAGTATATGGGTAACTATTGATGATAATGAAGCGCATTACCTAAAAGTCATAATGGATGAGATTTTTGGACGTAAAAGTTTTGTCGCAAATATCGTGTGGCAAAAAAAATATACAACTTCAAACGACGCAAAAGGCATTCCTGATTCCCATGATCATATAATTGTATTTAGAAAAAGTGAATTGTTTGAGAGGGGGCTTCTGCCACGAACTGACAAACAAAATTCCATGTATAAGTATGACGATCATGATGGAAAAGGACTCTACCGTACTGATAACATACTGGTTAAAAGCTTTTCTTCAACGGGAGTTTTTCCTATTAAAAACCCAAATACTAGAAAAGAATACATGCCACCCGAAGGTAAGTGTTGGCGCACCAATCAAGAAAATATGAAAAAATGGCTTAAGGAAAACAAAATATATTTTGGTAAAGATGGAAAAGGTGCTCCTCAACTAAAACGTTATTTATCGGAAGTCAAACAAGGCATTGTTCCCAATACTTGGTGGCCTTTCGATGATGCAGGGCATAATGATCAGTCTAAGAAAGAACTGCAAAAGCTCTTTGATAGAGATATTTTTGATACTCCTAAGCCAGAAAAACTTCTTAAAAAAATTCTGAGTTTATCTACTAATAAAAATGATCTTGTTCTTGACTCCTTTCTAGGTTCAGGCACTACCGCCGCAGTTGCTCATAAAATGAATCGCCGCTATATCGGTATCGAATTGGGCGAACACGCCAAAACCAACTGCCAACCCCGTTTACAAAAAGTCGTCGATTGTGAATCAGGCGGTATTTCGAAAAGTGTGAATTGGCAAGGCGGTGGCGGTTTTCGCTTTTGTAAGTTAGGTGCTACCGTATTTGATGAATTTGGTTTATTGAACCCCGATATTAAATTTTCGACATTGGCTGCTCATATTTGGTATATCGAAACCCATTTACCGCTGGGCAAAAAGAAACGCTCCCCATTAATCGGTATTCATAACGATACCGCTTACTATCTGCTATACAACGGCATATTAAGCGATAAACGCCCCCATGGCGGTAATGTATTAACGGGTAAAATTCTAGAGTGTTTACCAGAATTTGAGGGTAAAAAAGTCATTTACGGCGAGACAAGCCGTTTAGGTAATACCCGCTTACAACAAGAAAATATTACCTTTAAGCAAATACCCTATGACGTTAAAGCCCTGTAATACTGATAAAAATATAAAGGTAAGGACTATATGTTCGAATTAAAAGGCTACCAAAAACGCGCAATGAAAGCGTTGCGCTACTTTTTTAACCAAGCCAAACAAACAGGCGATGTGGTTCAGGCTTACAATAAGGCACTGGAAAAACAGCAATTACCTGTTACCCCCTATCGTGATTTTCAGTTTGGCAATGTGCCTTATGTGTGTATTCGCATCCCTACGGGTGGGGGTAAAACGGTATTAGCCTCGCACTCAATTGCGACTGCCGCCAGTGAGTATTTAGAGGTGGATTTTCCTGTGGTGCTATGGTTAGTGCCTAGCACCACGATTCGCAAACAAACCGTTGAGGCACTCAAACAAAACGGCCACCCTTACCGTGAAAAGTTAGAGCATGCCTTTAATCATCAAGTGTTAATTGTTGATATTGATGAAGTCTTTACTATCCGCCCGCAAGATATCGGCAACAAAACCATTGTGGTGGTATCCACGCGCCAAAACTTAACCGTTAATGATACCAGTGGCCGTAAGGTGTATGCCTACCATGAAAACTTTGAACCACATTTTGCTAAAGTCACCCACGACCACCCCCGTTTTAATGATTTAGACGTGGTGAAAGAAGGGGATTTAAAAGATAATGGCTTAACGCCCCGTGAATTGGGCAAAGTTAAGTATTCCTTTGTGAACCTTTTGGCATTACATAACCCCTTAATAATTATTGATGAAGCCCATAATGCCCGCACCAAACTGACCTTTGATACTTTGCGTAACTTGCACCCCGCTGCCATTGTAGAATTTACAGCCACGCCCAATGAGAGCCTAGATAATGGCAGTAATATTTTGTTTCATGTGTCGGCGGCAGAGTTAAAAGCAGAAGAAATGATAAAACTGCCAATCATGCTGGCAGAGCAAACACAAGGCTGGAAAGAAGCCGTGAGTGATGCCGTGGCTAACCGCAACCGATTAGACATAGAAGCCCAAAAAGATACCGATTATATACGTCCCATCGCCTTACTACAGGCAGAGGCTAAAAACGGCAAAGTCACTGTTGATGTTTTAAAAACCTACCTGTTAGATGAGTTAAAAATTGAGCCTGAAAAAATTGCCGTGGTCACAGGCAATCAACGCGAGCTAGACGATATAAACTTATTTTCTCAAAGCTGCCCCATTGAATACATTATTACTATTGAAGCACTAAAAGAAGGCTGGGATTGCCCCTTTGCTTATGTATTTTGTTCGGTTAAACAAGTGAGTTCCAGCACCGCCGCTGAACAGCTACTAGGGCGCGTGTTGCGTATGCCCTATGCTCGCCGCCGCGTTATCGAAGACCTTAACCGCGCTTATGCCCACTTAGCCACAGAAACCTTTGCTAAGGCTGCCAATGAATTAAAAGACAAGCTCATTGCGATGGGTTTTGAAGAGCTGGATATTGCCGAATATGTTAGGCAGTACGAGGCAGATGATCATCAAGATGATTTTTGTGATGGTGATGGCAATGTTCAAGCGACAAGAGCCAGACCGCTAGAAATAGTGGTTGAGGTGGCGACCATGCCAGAGCTAGATAAACTCAATGATGAAGAACAATCACAACTCACCACAGCTACAACGGATGAAGGCACGGTTATTGTAAAAATAAGCGGTGAGGTATCACCTAATCTACAAAAGGTTATTGTAAAAAGCGCAGGCAAACCCGCCAGTAAAAAAGCAATCGAGCAAGATTTACGGCTTCATAATGCCCGAATTGAATTACTACGCTCACCTGCCGAACGTGGCGAAGTGTTTGGTTCATTGCCCCAGCTATGTGCCGTTGTACAAGGAACACTAGAACTCATAGAACCCGAAATAGTATTAGATGCTAACGAATGGGACTTGCTTGATCACCTTGCCAAACTCCCTAAATTTAAAATTCGTAAAAGTAGCCATTCATGGGCAATTGATATTGAAGGCTCAGAAGTTAAATATCAAAAAGCCACTACCGATGAAAAATACGATTTAAATGACTCATGGCTTGATGTGACCGAAAACGATCTAGTGCGCTGGCTAGATAGAGAATTACGCCAAAAAGACATACCACAAGGCACCATGATTAAGTTTATACGCTTAATTATTAGTGACCTTGTGAGCCGCCCAGCGAGAACCTTAACGGAACTGGTGCGCAACAAGTTCCTTCTATCCAGAGCAATACGCGACTTAATAATCAAATACCGTAAACAAGCCCAATCAGACGGCTATCAACAAGTATTATTTTCTTCCCAAGCAAAATTAGAAATCAGCAATGATTTTTTCTATGATTTTAGCCCAGACCATTACCCCGCAAGGTCGCCTTTCTATAGCGGTAGTTACAAATTTGAAAAGCACTACTATGGCAATAATCGCATTGAAGATATGAAAGCCACAGGTGAAGAGTTTGAATGTGCTAGGGCAATCGATACGCTAGACGAGGTGAAATACTGGATACGCAACCTAACACGACGCGATAAAGGCTCCTTCTGGCTACCACTAAAGCACAACAAGTTTTACCCTGATTTTATTGTAGAGCTTAAAGACGGGCGTATGTTGGTCGTTGAATATAAGGGTGATGCTTACGCCAGCAATGACGATTCAAGAGAAAAGAACCTCGTTGGTGAGCTATGGGCGAATTATGGCGGTGATAGAGCGCTGTTTTTAATGGCGGTAGATAAAAAGACCGACCCCGATGGGCGTGATACCAGAACACAGATATTGGATGTTATAAAAGGTTAAAGGTAATTCTTCAGGCCTCCAATCATTGAAGGCCTGATTTTCCATTACAGCCGTTCAAGCTCAATGGCTTGATTCACGGATCGTAATACCCAAAATAAGCCGCTATGAGTATCGGATTGCTGGGTGCTGTCAGGCTGTGAACTGCTTAGGTGGTAATCTTGCAGAAAAGGAATTACCTGCTCGATATTGGTTAGGGTATCGGCAGGGTTATCTTGTATTAAGGGATTACGGTAGGTATTCATAGTGTTCCTCGTGGCAAGTTTCAATTGCTTACTAAATAACACAATTAGTTATTTAGGGTGGTCGGGAGGTTGAAACCAGCCACAAGAACTGTCTCAGCCATTCCCTGCAAGCAGGTATTCTATTCACTGAGCCTCCCGACCATAAGGCCAGAATGTCAGGCACAAAAAAACCGCTACATCTGGATTGTGCGGTTTTGCCCGCTTGTGGGAGGTTTCAAACTCCATATCCATAGGGTTACATTACAAGGGTTTATTGTCAAACAATATGGTAGTTAAAATCCGTCAATCGGATTTGAATAGAGGTGATTTTTAGTTTTAGTAGTACTGATAGTAGTACCGCCATTAAAAATACAACATCTTATCTATAAAAATCATGAATTTATATATCAAGTTCAACTCCCCCCGCCCCATGAATATCGCTCATATAACTATGAATTAATATCATTTTATTCATGAATGAGTCCGTATATACAATATGCTCATTGCTTATCTCATATTTTAGGACACCAGATCAAGATGAATAAAGAGTTTACATTTACGATTAATCGTCTTTGTTTCGACGAGCATTATCAGCCCTCGGACAATACACGCATCACAACCAATTTTGCCAATTTGGCCAGAGGAGAGCATCGGCAAGACAACTTGCGTAATGCACTAAAGATGATTTATAACCGCTTTAATACCCTGGCAGATTGGGATAACCCTAAAGGAGATCGTTATGCTGTTGAGCTCGATATCATTTCCGTTGCGATGCATATTGATACTGAGCGCAAGGATAATGCTATACCTTTAATTGAAATGTTGAACACAAAGATTATTGATCAACAAACCCACGAGCATATTGATGGTATTGTTGGGAATAACTTTTCGTCCTATGTGAGAGACTATGATTTTAGTGTGTTAATGAAAGGAGCTAGCACTCCAAGTAATTTTGGCGATCTGCACGGCAAGCTGTTTAAAAGCTTGGTTAATTCTACAGCGTACAAACACCATTTTAAAAAGCCACCGGTAATCTGTATCAGTGTGTCGAGTAGTAAAACCTACCACCGAACTGAAAATCAGCATCCGGTATTGGGTGTTGAATACGTACAAGACGAATACTCGTTAACCGATGAGTACTTTAATAAGATGGGGTTGAGTGTGCGCTATTTTATGCCGCCAAATAGTGTTGCGCCGTTGGCATTTTATTTTAGTGGTGATTTATTAGCGGACTATACTAACCTCGAATTAATCAGCACCATTAGCACGATGGAAACCTTTCAAAAAATATATCGGCCTGAAATTTATAATGCGAATTCTGCTGCTGGAAAATGCTATCAGCCTAGTCTCAAGCATAAAGATCATTCACTCACGCAAATTGTTTATGATCGAGAAGAACGCAGCAAGCTAGCTGTTGAGCAAGGGAAATATGCGGAGGAGCACTTTATCAAACCCTACCAAAGTATTCTTGAGCAGTGGTCTGATAACTACGTGCTTTAATCCATAACAACAAACAACATCATTAGCTATTACTATGAAAACATTATTACCTACATCAACGGCTGGCAGCTTACCTAAACCCTCGTGGCTGGCACAACCCGAAACACTTTGGTCTCCTTGGGAATTACAAGGCGATGAATTAATAGAGGGCAAACAGGATGCCTTGCGTGTGTCATTACAAGAACAACAAAAAGCAGGTATTGATATTGTCAGTGATGGCGAGCAAACACGCCAACATTTTGTGACCACATTTATTGAACATCTTGACGGTGTTGATTTCGAAAAACGTAAAACGGTTAGAATTCGTGATCGCTATGATGCGAGTGTACCGACAGTCGCAGGCGCTGTTCATCGCCAAAAGCCTGTTTTTGTTGAGGATGCAACATTTTTACGTCAGCAAACCCAACAACCCATTAAATGGGCTTTGCCAGGCCCCATGACCATGATAGATACATTATATGATGATCATTATAAAAGCCGTGAAAAACTCGCTTGGGAGTTTGCCAAAATCCTTAATCAAGAAGCGAAGGAATTAGAGGCCGCTGGCGTTGATATTATCCAATTTGACGAACCTGCATTTAATGTCTTTTTTGATGAAGTAAACGACTGGGGAGTTGCCACGTTGGAGAAAGCCGTTGAAGGATTGAAGTGCGAAACAGCCGTACATATTTGTTATGGTTACGGTATTAAAGCCAATACTGATTGGAAAAAAACTTTAGGGTCAGAATGGCGACAATACGAAGAAGTCTTCCCCAAGTTGCAGACATCGACTATCGATCTTGTCTCACTGGAATGTCATAACTCTCGTGTTCCTATCGATTTACTCGAGCTTATTCGGGGTAAAAAAGTGATGGTAGGCGCGATTGATGTCGCAACTGATACTATTGAAACGCCGGAAGAAGTGGCGGATACACTGCGCAAGGCACTCAACTGTGTCGATGCCGATAAGCTCTATCCTTGTACCAACTGTGGCATGGCGCCGTTATCTCGCCAAGTGGCAAGAGGCAAATTAAATGCCTTGCACGCAGGTGCGGCAATTGTGCGTAGAGAACTTTCTGCACAGCACTAATAAGCCTAGTGCACGATATTTCATAGTGATTCCAGTAAGACGTTACCGTACATGCATATTATTGAATTTATAACACAGAATATTCCTACCGTTTTAGCATTGGCCGCTTGTGGTGTGTTTGCGGGCATTTTAGCCGGCTTGCTGGGCGTCGGTGGTGGTATCGTCATCGTGCCAGTATTGTTTTTCTTATTCCAGAGTCTTGGCGTATCACCTGAGTCAGCAATGCTGGTGGCGACAGCAACTTCGCTGGCGACTATAGTGCCGACATCGATAAGTTCGATACGTTCTCACCATCTCAAAGGTAATGTCGATTTCAAATTGCTAAAACGCTGGGCGGCATATATTCTCATCGGTGTATTGGCTGGCAGCTGGTTAGTCACTCGTGTTGAAGGTACGTTGCTGACACTATTGTTTGGTGTAATCGCCATATTATCCGCACTTAACATGTTATTCAGAACAGAGAAAACCGCTCTATTCCAACAACTGCCTAATACAGTAGGGCAAACCGCGATGGGCATCTCTATCGGCTTTTTGAGTGCAATGGTCGGAATTGGTGGCGGCACTCTCTCAGTGCCATTACTCACGCTGTATAATTACCCGGCCCACAAAGCTGTTGGCACAGCGGCGGCGATCGGATTCATCATTGCGTTGCCCGGTGCGCTAACCCTGTTAATCGTGGGCCGCACTCCAATCGATGCACCTGCTGGCACGTTGGGTTTAGTGAATCTGATTGGCTTCGTTTGCATTGTGCCACTAACCGTACTATTCGCACCCGTAGGCGCATTATTAGCAGCGCAGTTAGACGCAGCCAGACTGAAACACGTGTTTGCCATCGTATTGCTGTTGACAGGATTACGCATGTTGGCGCAAATTTTTCTAGGTGAATAGTTAACGACGTGATAAATAACGACGGCCAAACACTAACAATATTGTCGACAAAAAAGACACCAGCAGAGCAATTAAAAAAGAGTTTAGCGGTGCAAAATGGAATATTGTCAACGCCATCATAACGCCAAAACTGACAACTCCAAGTGCTCCCGGCATCGCTGCATGTAATACTGATATGACAGTGGCACTACCATATTGTTGATGAATCGTGATCGACAGCACGGTATAACCTATAGGGAAAGCGATTAGCAAGCCAGACCACTCAGCGCCAATATGCTGCGCGCTTACCGTGACGACTGCGATCAGTATTCCTGCCATAATTGCTCGTAAGAAAAGTAAATACACATTTTCTTCGCCCTCAATTTTTGACACTGCAGTGCAGAATTTATAGCCTATCAAATAAGCAACACCTCCACTGACAAAAAATAACAGCGTAACCAATAGTAGACCTAAATGAATAGATTGCACTAGAAATGCGATAATAAACCACACCGTGAGCGCCGCTAAAATGGAATATAACGGTGACGTACGATAAGCCGTCACCATATAGGCCAGCAAAAACAACTGATTAATACACATCGCTAGCAATGAAAAAATTGCTGCATTGGCAATAAATTCTGGCGATTGTGTATCGAGTAAAAAGAAAAATCCGGGACCAGTCACCATCGGCACGCCAGACAAAGCACCACCGACAACGGCCCCCACACGAGGAACGGCCATAGTGACCATAATCACTACAATGGCGGTAGAAAACATTTTAATCAACAAGGCATGAATACTAATACCATGAAAGACTTCCAGCATTGAATCACATCCCGTTAATCTGTCAAAGAAGAGAATGGCCAATCATAATACAGCGCATAACAATATACAAAGTAGATTCAGCTATTAACGAGAATTAATGTTTCACTACGGCAGCAAGAATAGCTGCCCTATTTTTGCCATATCAATAGCGATGCCTGCTGATAAACCCGTAATGGTTTTGGTAACTGAAAAAATATTATGGCTAGTATTTCTATTGATGCCTCGAGGGTACCATTCAAAAATCAAATGATTATTACGCAATATAATAATGCTGCGAATGTCCTATTTTTTTGTTTTAATATCATCCGATAGCGATTGAATTAACGAGTCTTCGTTCATGAAAAAAAATCATTCACTTTCTTTTCTACCATGGCTAATGCTACTCTATTCTGCACCTACTTTGCTAACGCATGCAGAGCCTGCTATGAATAGTATCAGCAAACCCGTACTTTTTGCACATCGTGCCGGTTCAGGACTATGGCCACAAAACTCACGTCATGCAGTGACACAGTTTTTAGAGACCATAGCACCTGCATCTAATGCGGGATTGGAGCTTGATATTGTACTCACCAAAGACATGTCGCCTGTTCTGGCCCATGATCCCTGGATACATAAAACACTCTGTACAACTGTGGCAGGAGAATCATGAGATAATGCCGAATATCTGATTCGCGACAAGACACTGGCTGAGCTACAAAGCCACTACCGCTGCGGTGGCATAAAAAATGAAGAGTTTGCTAACGCTAAGACGCGTGAAGAACCTATCATGGCATTAGATGAGGTGTTGGGTTTACTACGTCAGCAACCTCAAGTACCCCTGTATCTGGACTTAAAAATCCAACCACCATTAACCCTAACGGCAGACAAATACGCACAAGCGGTTATAGGTCTCTGGCGGGAGTTTGCGTTGCAAAACAGATTAATTATTGAAGTCCCGGACAAAGAGTCTACCAGAGCCTTTTTAAAACATCACCATCAAGCAATAACACTATTGGTTTCTTACCCGGCATTTTATGCCAAGGAAAACTGGACATGGGTTGGCATTAAAGCCGTCATAAAAGGCTGGCTAAACCCCAGCGGGGCAAAACGATATGCCATTATCGCTAAAGCCGATGGTATTGCAACGCCGCTAGTGGCCTTTAATTCACGTATGCGTAAACACCTTCACCAACAGGGGTTACACGTTGCTGTTTTTACCGCAAATACCACAAAAGACATACAAAAAGCCCATGATCTTGGAGCAGACCTTATTATAAGTGATTACCCCGACAAATTTAACTGATCGACCTCAAATTTGTTGTCTATACTCATAGTATCGTCGATATACACACCCACATTGAGCCGTAGATTCATGAATATCAAACTCCCCTTGGAAGATCATCAAAAATTAAACGTCACCTACCGTATAGAGCCCGGCTGTCTGGGGCCTCAAGGCAGCGAACATGTCGATGATTGTTGTGAATTTGCAGAAAAACGCGTCATTGATTGGGGCGCAGACTTTATTCACTGGCATATAACACCCAGAAACGACAAAAAACTAGCGGAAATGGAATACAGCGTTTCAACAAAAAAACTGGATCACGATAAAGCTGATCAATATTTACAGTTATTTGGCAAAAGCCTCGATGAATTTGAAGATCATATTCAAGGAGAATGCGTAGGACTGATTAACGAATATTTTGGGCGCTAAGCCGACGCGCTAGAATCTATTACTACACTAATTGTTGTTGCCATTGTTTTCTAATGCCCTCTAGGGTTTCACATAATTGCTGTGCACCCTCAAGCACTCTAACGGTATAGCGCTGCATAATATCGGGATGAATAGCAAAAAGATAATGATCTTTCACTGCATTTAAGGTTTTCCACTGACGCCACTCACCCAGCCATTCCGTTTTTTGAGCAGCAGTACTACCAGCACTACTCACATCCGGGTTACGTTTTAATACTGCTTCGACACTGATTTTTGGTGTGGTATTGGTAGCATCACCAAAGATATTACGACCACCACACATACTCATTCAATCGCTCGCGACATGTTTATGATTTAACGTTTTCAGTGGTTTATCAGAAAACTGGTACAGTATATTTATCAGCATTTTTTCTGAATATTGGCCGCGTAATGTTTGTAGTTTTTCTAAAAATTTTTGTGATGATAGTTCACTACTCTCCTGCCGACCTGTCATCACGCCAATATCACGAACTGACTTGGCGACATCTTCTAATTGACGCGGATCACTCACATATACTGGCAAACCCGACTTAGCCAGCTGCTGACCAATATCACGAGAGTAGCGGGAAGCTTGCACTATCACCAGGTCAGGTTGTAAATTACGTATGGCGTCTATATTAATATCTTCAACCGTTCCCACACGAACAATGGCTTTGGCTGCTTCAGGATAGTCCGCATAAGTCACTGTACCCGCAATTAAATCACCAGCACCCGCAGAAAAAATATTTTCTACAATATATGGCGCTAATGCCACAATACGCTGTGCTGGTTTGTTTAGTGCTACCGATTTTCCTGAAAAATCAGTCACACGAATGTCGGAGGAAACGGCTGATTGTGAAGATAATAATACGCTGAAGAAAAACCAAATTTTTGAGAGAAATTTCAAACCACTAATTCCTGTACTACTCGATGTAATGTTGGCTCATGTTCACCGGGCAAACCGAAGCGCAACCAGGCCAAATCTTGGGGGAGCGAATTATAACGTAATAACACGCCTTGCCTAGCAGCACACTCATATAAATGTGCTAAAAAATCTTTTTCACCCATTATGGTCAGAAATAACCCTACATTTATTAGGGTAGTCGCTGCAGAATGATCCTGCAACCGAGACGCTAATAACTGATAAATACTCTGCGACTGTTGCTGTATACCTTCACGTTGTTTTTTCTGCCACGTGTTGTCGCTTAATGCTTGTTGACCAACAAACAATGCCAAATTATTGACACCCCAAGGATCAAGTGTAGACCGCAGGCGCTCAATAAGATCGCCCTCCCCCAATAAAAAACCTAAACGTAAACCGGCCAAACCAAAAAACTTACCCACGGAACGCAAAATAAATACGTTATTGTATGACGCTAACGATGTCACAAAAGACTTCTCCGGATTGAGATCCATAAAAGCTTCATCAATAAAACAATACCCACTGACATGTGACAATAAAGATTCAAAAGTAGCGTGTGGTAACAAATCACCATTGGGATTATTCGGATGCAGAATGATCACATGCGTGACCTCACCCTGAGCAACTAATGTATTTAGCTGCTCCCAAGACTCATAAAAAAAAACCGTATGTCCTGTTATACGCCAAGCACGCTCATGCTCACGATAACCCACAGCAGGAATAGCGACACTCGACTTGGCAAGTAAACGTGGTAAATGCGTAATGGCATACTGTGAACCGGGAATAGGCGTTATATGATTCGCTGGAACTTGATAATATGCCGCGGCAGCATCTACAAGATTGTCGTTATCATAAGGTAATCGCTGCCATATCGATTGCGGAATGGTGGGGACTGGATAAGGCCACGGACTGATACCCGTTGAAAGATCCAGCCATTCATCGACGGGTCGCCCATACTGCTTTGCAGCCGCGGTAAGATCACCTCCATGAGATAATTTCATAACATTGATGCTCGTGAAAAATAAGCAACCACACCATACAGTGTTAACACGACACACCATAGCCACAAGGTTTTATCAATCAATTGTACACTGCGTTCGATATCGCCTTCGACAGGGTCATCTTCACAACCAAAATGCGGTTTTTGTTTACGCACACCGTGATAAATAGCATAACCACCTAAACGTAACCCCAATGCACCAGCACCGGTTGTCATCACCACACCACCGTTAGGGCTTTCCAGTTGATCGGATTGATGTAACCAACACTGTATCGCCTGTCGTGTATTACCCAATACGGTGTAGCTTAATGCAGTGAGTCTCGCAGGCACCCAATTTAAAATATCATCCATGCGTGCCGCAAAACGACCGAACCATAAAAAACGTTCAGTTTTATAACCCCACATCGCATCCAGAGTATTACTTAAGCGATAAATCAATACTGCAGGCACACCACCGATAATAAACCAGAATATAGGGGCATAGATGGCATCATTACCATTTTCTAACACCGATTCAATTGTTGCCTTGCGTATATCTATCGGCTGCATCGATTCAGTGTCACGGCTCACTATCATACCTACGGCGTTTTGCGCATTCTCAAGCTGATGATGTTTTAAAGGCTTTACCACCGCCTGAGCATGTTGACGCAAGCTTTTATAACCAATCGCCAAATAAACGATGAGCACATCAACGACCAACACAAACGCAGGTATGTTTTTAACAACACTAATCAGCACCATAAAAAAAAGTGTTGTACCAATAACCAGTACAAACCAATTTATAGTTCCCAAAAAAAGCCGTAGTACTTTAGATAGCGGAGTACGAGATAGCTGAGTACGATTACAGCATCGTTCACACAAGCCCGCTATCATTCCAAAACCGACTAATGGATGCCAACGACGAGGCTCACCCAGCAGCAAGTCCAATAAAATGGCGCAGAGCAGCGTGATCAACGTTAAAAAAAATGGGTCGCTCATAGCATTACCATTAGCACTGCCACTTCAATAATTTCAATTACAGCACCCACACAGTCACCAACGAAACCCCCAATTTTTTGCATCCAAAAACGTCGCCATAGATACAATAATGTCGCAATAATACATACGATGATAGCCGCTTGAACCCAAGGCAAGAAAAAGAATAACATCGCCCACATAAGAAACGTTAACACTAACGTTAGCTTTTGAGGAAAATAGTGTTTCAATGTTAACGCTAACCCCTCGCCGACATAAGGTGTCGTCATTATCATTAGTACAGCAGACAATCTGGCAACAGGCAGGGTGATCAATAATATCAGCAACAATGATGATGGATGACCCAATAAAATAACCAACACAGAAAACTTAACCAATAACAACAAGACTAATCCTACCACTGCCATTGAGCCGGATGTCGGATCTTTAAAAACACCTAAAATTTTTTCTTTATCACTATAACGGTGTGCTGCGTATGCCGCATCAATAGAATCAGCAAAACCATCCAGATGTAAGGCGCCAGTCAAAATAATCCACAAGGTTAACAATAACGCAGCTAATAATATCACTGGCAGTGATGCCGCTATGACAGAAAAGCCATATAGCAACAATGCCAATAATGCGCCTACCGCGGGATACCATAATACGGATAAACCCCGTTGTTGTTCACTCCATTCACTATTTTTTAACACACGCGGTAGTAAACGCCACACCGGCAGTCGTGTTAACAAGGTTAAAGCGATAATAGGAGGCAAAAACAAGTTGGCTATTCGCATCATTATTGATTCTCGTTATTGTGCAATATTATGATGTATTAACTGATCATAATTTTTTTCTGGCGCATGTGTAATCGCAATACGAGACAGACACGCATAAGGCACATCCAAACGACTGACATCACTCAGAGACATGCCCAACACATGGGTTAACAATACACGCATGACACCACCGTGTGTAATCAACAGTATTTTTTGTCCTTCATATTGCTGCAATATGCCATCCCATGCTTGTAATACACGTGTAGCAAACTGATCAAAAGCCTCGCCATTAGGCGTCGAGTTATTGATCGGATCGCGTCCCCAAGCGTCGACTTGTTCACGTTGATTTTGCCAAACAGTATCAACTAATTGACCTTCCCAATCACCAAAGTGAATCTCTTTTAACAAAGGCTCTACCCGTAAAGGAATATTTTTTTGGCGAGATATGTCATCGGCAATAGTTTTACAGCGCAACAATGGTGAAGAGACAATTAATTCCCATTCTGCATCAGGTAAGCATTCCGCTACCGCCAGACTGCGCTGCATTTGTTGATAACCCCGATCCGTTAAGGGCACGTCCAGCGAGCCTCGATAACAGTGCCCACCTTCACATTCTCCATGACGCAAAAAATCAACCGTTGTTATAGACAAGTTGTTCATTATTTACCTGTGATTCTCACTCACGCCTGCCTGTGTAAACGTTGCCATATCACGGTGTAATTGTAATGCGGATTGTAATAACGGTGTTGCAACCGCAGCACCGCTACCCTCACCCAGCCGCAGCCCTAAATCCAATAGGGGTTCTGCCTCTAATGTTTGTAGTGCCAAACGATGTGCGGGCTCTGCTGAACAATGGGAAAATAATAACCAATCACGCACACCAGCATTTAACCGGACCGCAATTAGCGCCGCCGCGGTACAAATAAAGCCATCGACCAACACAGGAATTCCCTCTTGGGCGCAGGCAATATAACTACCGACTAACGCCGCAATTTCAAACCCGCCCATAGAACGTAATACCTGTAGTGGGTTCTCTAATCCTGTGTTGTGTAATGCCAATGCCTGATCGACAATGATTTGCTTACGTTGCATACATGCCGTGTCAATGCCAGTACCCGGCCCCACAACGGTTGCAGACGTTTGCGATAATAAGGCCGCATACATTGCCGCCGCCGACGTGGTATTACCAATACCCATTTCACCACCAATAAACAAATGACAATCGCGTATATTCATGACTCGGGCTTTACCCGTAGCCAAGCACTGCTGTAGTTGCTCATCGGTCATAGCCGATTGCCGACTAAAATCCTGTGTACTGGGAGCAATATTCACATCAATCAGTTGCACATGCTGGTGTAATGACTCCGGCAAGGGTTCAACAACACCCATATTAACCACCGAAAAATCAGCTGCCAAAGAACGACTTAGCACACTAATAGCAGCACCACCGGTTAAAAAGTTGCTGATCATTTGAGTGGTCACTGCTTGCGGAAATGCCGACACCTGTTGTTGACACACACCATGATCAGCAGCAAATACCACCACGGCAATATTGTCTAGCACGGGTAATGTCAAGCCTTGCCAAGCAGCGAAATTTTCCGCTATTGACTCCAAACGTCCCAAAGAACCCGCAGGTTTGGTCAACCTCTGCTGGTGGACATGTGCCGCCTCACGCGCGTTATGATCCAGCGGCTTTACAGCGTTTAACCACCATTTTTCTATCGCCATATCATTTATGCCATTACTATTATTTTGGGGCAGTATCAGAGAAAAAGATTATTCATGATTTTAACTGCAAAGGTAATCCTGCAACCACTAAGGTGACTTCATCACACAGCGCCGCCAACTCCTGATGTAACCAACCACTTTCATCAACAAACTGCCGCGATAATTCACCTAAGGGCACAATACCAGAGCCTACTTCATTACTGACCATAACAACTGAAGCTTGAGAATGGTTTAATGCCGCAATTAACGCCTGTTTTGCTATCGGCCACGCGTCTTTGGCATTGTCTTGCAGCAGCATATTGGTAACCCACAAGGTTAAACAATCAATGAGTAAACAATGCTCTTGGGTCGCATGCTGCTGAATGATTCCAGCCAAATCCAGTGGCTCTTCAATTAACTGCCAACGTGAATCACGATCATGTTGATGACGTTCAACACGTTGCTGCATTTCCTGGTCGCTGACTGTGGCTGTGGCTATATACCAACAGTGTTGTTGGTTTTTTTGCGCGCACTGTAATGCCTGATGTTCAGCATAACGACTTTTGCCACTACGGGCACCACCAAGAACGAGTCTTTTGCTCATGAAAGGAACTCCATATTCAAGCATTCTTCAAAACAGTCCGCCAAACGATCCAATTGTTGATCACGTAAATGATGCATATCCACTGACTGTGACGGTTGCTGCAAACCAGCCCATTGTAATAAGGCATTACATGCTTCTGGTTGATCGAAAATACCGTGTAAATAGGTACCAATAATGGCGCTGTCAACACTAATGACGCCATCATTCTTATGATCTGCAAGGCTGGCGAGTGCTGCATATTTTTCTGTTCCCTGAGTAATCCCACAATGTATTTCATAACCTTTAAAAGGCACCTTATGCGCATTCAACAATAAATGACCAGAGACCTGATGCAATCGTTTATATTCCTTAAGTTCTGTTTGAAAGGTAAAAAGCCCCAGACCTTGTGATTGACCAGGACAACCCTCAATACCGAGAGGGTCGTCAATATTTTGCCCGAGCATTTGATAACCTCCACAAATACCCATCAATTTACCGCCATAACGCAAATGACGAAAAATGGCCTGATCCCAACCATTCTCTTTTAATAGTGCCAAATCTTTACGTACACTTTTACTGCCAGGAAGAATGATTAAATCTGCCGAGGGCAAGGCCTGCCCTGACCTGATAAATTGTAAGTTAACATCTGGATGCCACTGTAAAGCATCAAAATCAGTATGATTACTGATACGAGAAAAAACAGGGACGACGACGGTAATTTTTGTTTTTGATTGCTTAACAGAAATACGAATGGCATCTTCAGCATCAAGAAAAAATTTTTCTAAAAAAGGAATCACGCCCAACACAGGCTTACCTGTTTTTTCTTCCAGCCAATCCAGACCTGGCTGTAATAAACCAATGTCTCCACGAAAACGATTAATAATAAAACCAATCACACGTTGTTGTTCTGAGGATGACAATACATTTAATGTGCCAACCAAATGCGCAAACACACCACCGCGATCAATATCCGCAACAATAATCACCGGACAATCAACCGCTTCAGCAAAGCCCATATTGGCAATATCATTTTCACGCAGATTCACTTCCGCGGGACTGCCTGCACCTTCAACGAGAACTTTTTTATATGTCTGCTGTAATCGAGCAAAAGATTCTAAAACCGCAGGCATCACTACTTTTTTATAATCATGATAAGCCTCTGCTTCCATTTGCTGTACTGCATGGCCGTGAACAATCACTTGCGCCCCAGTATCGGAAGAAGGTTTTAACAGTACCGGATTCATATCCGTATGCGGTTCCAGACCACAAGCTTGTGCTTGCACGGCTTGCGCTCGCCCGATCTCACCAACATCACAAGTCACCGCACTATTAAGCGCCATATTTTGTGGTTTAAACGGTGCCACAGAGACACCTCGACGTTTTAACACTCGGCACAAACCGGCAACCACAATACTCTTTCCGGCATCGGAAGTTGTGCCTTGTACCATAACCGCATGCTTAGAAAGTAATGTTGACATAAAGCGAAGACGTTTACCTATCAGGGATTAATAATCGACGCCTTTGCGAGCTTTAATACCCGCCTTAAAGGCATGCTTTACATCTTTCACATCAGACACTGTATCCATAATGTCCTGTAATGACTCACATGCGCCACGCCCGGAAACCAACACACTCTGTTCAATAGGGCGCGATGCTATCGCATCCAGAACGGTCTTTTCATCCAGATATTTATAACCCAACATGTAGGTTAATTCATCAAGAATAACGAGATCATATGACTCATCTTGTAACATCGGTAATGCCTGCGCCCACGTCCGTTCAGCCGCTTCAATATCGGCGGTGCGGTCCTGTGTATCCCAAGTAAAGCCCGTACCCATTTGATAAAAATTGACCTGTGGACAGTGGTCGCGCAAATAAAGCTCTTCACCGGATAATTGCTCACCTTTAATAAACTGAACCACCCCCACTTTTTGACCGTAACCCAGCGCACGTATCACCATACCAAAACAGGAACTGGATTTACCTTTACCATTACCGGTTAATAAAATCGCCACGCCACGCTCGGTAGAGGCTGCTTCAATATTAGCATCTACCTTGGCTTTTTGTTTTTCCATGGCAGCTTTATGTTTTTGATCTTTATTCATAACAGTATTTTTAAAACAATATGAGTCAATTCAATGGGGGGGAGAAAACAATGCAGATTCTATCCTAATCAGACAGGAAGTCCAGAAATTGATTCCAACAACTGTATAAGTGTTGAGGCATTTGATAGTGTTTATCTAAAAGCCACACTACACCGCCAGCATTAATATTTCCCTACTGTGTTCCAGCGTAATATCTTGATGCTCACCCAAAGCTATCATACCGTGTGACTCAAGACGGGCAATCAGAATATCAATAGCCTCTTCGGTAATATCAACTTCACTTAAACGTACAGGTAGCTGCATAGTGCGGAAAAACCTTTCTGTTTGAGCAATCGCCTCCTCTATTTTTTTCTCTCGACTTCCCTGCTGAATATACCAAACACGCTCGGCATACTGCACCAGTTTTTCTGATTTACGTTCACGTTGATGTTTCATTACGGCTGGCAAAATAATTGATAAAGTACGCGCATGCTCAATACCAAAAGCCGCGGTTATTTCATGACCGATCATATGCGTGGTCCAATCCTGCGGCACACCCAAGCCAATCAAATCATTTAATGCCAAACTGGCACTCCACATAAGATTGGCACGCACGTATAAATCATTTGCACTATCTGCAGTCAATGCCTTGGGCCCTTCCTCGATAAGAGTTTGCAATAATCCTTCTGCAAAACGGTCTTGCACTTTGGAATTCATCGGATACGTGAGATATTGCTCCATCACGTGAATAAACGCATCGACAACACCATTACCGACTTGCCGCGTGGACAGACTTAAGCTGATGGACGGATCTAGCACGGCAAATGCCGGGCGCACACGGTTACTGGCAAAAAATAGTTTGTCATCACCACGAGATACTACTGACACAGCGTTGGATTCAGAACCTGTTGCTGGTACCGTTTGCACCACCCCCAAAGGTAACGCTTGTTTCACCTTCGCTTGTTTCGAAAAAAGATCCCACGGATCATCGCCATCAAAACAACTGGCCGCTGCAATAAATTTACTCGCATCAATCACGGAACCGCCGCCGACAGCCAGTATGTAATCAATATTTTTGGCCGTGATAATATCCAACGCTTTAACCGCAGTGTCGTATTGTGGGTTAGGCTCGATGCCACCAAATGCAAACCATTGATAATTGTCCAATGCTGCAGCCACCTGATCATACACGCCATTACGCTTAATGGAGCCACCACCATACACCACCAATACCTTAGCCGAGAGAGGTATTTCGCGCGCTATACGAGAAATTTGTCCCTCGCCAAAGTGAATACGAGTAGGATTATGAAAAGAAAAATGTAACATACCTAGACTCCCTAGCGCCAAGCTGCGTAAAAACGTAAGATAATGACCAACACACCATATTGTACTCGTCCAGTATCATGACCACTATGACAAAAACGCAAAAAACGGCCTTTCATTTTGACAACTCCTACGCACGCGAACTGCCCGGCTTTTATGCCAACTGCCAACCAGAAAAAGTCGCACAACCCATGCTGTCTTACTGGAATGACAATCTAGCCTCTGAACTGGGAATAAACCTGACAGACGTCGATAAAGAGACACGGGCAGCATGGTTTAGTGGTCAAACACTCCCTGATGGCGCCGAACCGATTGCACAGGTTTACGCCGGACATCAGTTTGGTCAGTTTAATCCCCAACTCGGTGATGGTCGCGCACATCTACTGGGTGAAATATTGAATAGTCAGCAGCAGCGCCGCGATATCAGCCTAAAAGGCTCTGGACGGACACCCTTCTCTCGTGGAGGGGATGGCAAGGCCGCCATAGGCCCAATGTTACGCGAAGTACTAATCGGTGAAGCACTTCATGCACTAGGCATACCGAGCACTCGCTCATTGGCCGTAGTCACAACAGGAGAGGAGGTATACCGTGAAGAACCCTTACCGGGAGCAATTCTAACACGCGTTGCCAGCAGCCATATTCGCATCGGCACCTTTGAGTTTTTTGCCGCCAATAGCGATATCGACAAACTCACACAACTGGCAGACTATACGATTGCGCGTCATGATCCAGAATTGATCACAGCAGACAGTCGTTATCTCGCCTTTTTTGATGCCGTTCTCCAGCGGCAAGCGGCTTTGATTGCACAATGGATGGGGGTAGGCTTTATTCACGGTGTGATGAATACTGACAATATGACCATTTCAGGAGAAAGCATTGATTATGGCCCGTGTGCGTTTATGGAAAATTATCAGGCAGCAGCAGTATTCAGCTCCATTGATCAATTCAGTCGTTACGCTTATCAAAACCAGCCCGGCATCGCGCATTGGAATCTATCACGTTTGGCACAAGCACTACTGCCATTATTTCATCAAGATCAAGAACATGCTCTGGCATTAGCACAAGAGACACTGGATCGTTTTAGCACTTATTACCAACAACACTGGCTAACGCGTATGCTATCTAAATTAGGGTTAATACCGACAGAGACACCACAAGATGATAAACCTCTGATTGATGACTGGCTGACGCTACTGGAAAAACAACGGGTCGATTTCACACTCGCATGGCGCTATCTGGCCGATATGGTTGCAGGCAATGACATACCATTGCGCGATTTATTTAACGATCAGAAAGCCCTTAACCACTGGCTACAACAATGGCAGGCACGTCGTGAAAAAGAGAAGCCCGTTACCAATAACGCAAGGGCAGACGCCATGCGCAGTATTAACCCATGGCTGATTCCCCGCAATCATCAGGTTGAGGCGGCACTGGCTGCAGCCTCCAATGATGGCGAGCTACAGCCGTTTAACACGCTGTTATCTGCTCTGGCGCAACCCTATACAGAAAATCCAGACTATACTGAATTTACCCAACCAGCACCCACGCACTATACGCAGAGCTATAAAACATTTTGTGGTACTTAAGGTAACTTTGGTGTAGTCATTCTAAGGAGGAGTTGAAGTATACTGCGACTGACTATAAGTAAAAATGTACGTAATGTCTTAGTTTAAGGTAGTGGTTTTAATAAAAGGCCAGCGCCTTGGCCTCTTTCATAACCATTTACAAATCAAGCTCTAGCGTGTCTCCGTATTTAGGCAGCGACCTATTTAATAATCTAGAAAAATCCCTGTCATTTGATGAAGCATCCATAAGAACCATAACCTTAGATATATGTTCTCTCAGTTCTGGTACGCCATGGTCACCTGTCAAATGCTGATGATGCTTATTTTTTCTATACCCTTTTTCTGTTTTAGGGTTTATTTCTTTGAGCTTGTTCTTAATCCCAGGCGCTAACCTTGAATATACAATGTCATTTATCCAATGACCAACGAAAGACGGTCTTTTTAAAGCCATATAGCTTGGTTGTCCCTTTATTTTTATAAGCTTTTCCCAGAATAAGTCTGGAAATGTTTTTGACCACTTGCGAGCCTCATCAACTAAAAACTTATTGAGTATTTTTTGTAAAGCATCCTTTTCTCTGATTTCTTGATAACCAGTTACCTCATCTATTGCGGCGATTATCCCTGCTTTCGCAAAAGCGGAAGTGATTAATTGCGCTCGAAAAACTAAGCTTTTGTATTTATCCGGTAGTCGATCTTTATTATTAGCCTGTGTTATCACATCGCACAAATCTATAAGCAGAGTAGCTTCAAAGGCTATTGCAAGTATTCCACCCCCTTCCTGGCCTTGTAAACCTTAAAGGCTCATCAAGAGCCATGGCTAAATCATTGGAAACTAAAGATTTTATTTGCTTTTGTTGTAAAAAAGTACGCAATTTTGACCCATGGGTAGAAGCTTCACCACCAAACCCTATTGCAGATTGCCTTCCTCTTCCAGAAAACACCCTAGTTCCATTTTCCAACACATAGCATTCGATTTCTAAACTACCTATTTTTAATAGGTCATTTGGTGATCCCCATACAGCTTTTAAGACTTCCTTTTTAGCTAAATCCTGTTTCGTAATCTCTTTGCTCATAATTAAACTACCACAGCTCTAGATATAGTGTTATCAAAAAAATCTGACGGGTTGGTTTTACGGTTATTGAATCGATATGTAAATTCATCAAGGTATTTGTGCAAATGCTTAACGTTTACTTTGTGATATTGGCCTACTATTCCACGCTTAACTAAAGCCCAAAATCCCTCAATAGTGTTTGTATGTATATTGCCATTAGCGTATTCATAAGAATGATTAACTTGCATGTGCTCCATGAACTTCTTAACACTGCTATAACCTCTATATTCGTCCGTCATCAATGTAGTTTCTGATATATCCACATTTCCACGAATAAAACGATTAAGTGTCTTGGCATCCATTTTTGATTGTTTATTTATGACTTTAGTAACTACCTTGCCGCCACGATCTACGGCGCCTACTACTGGAGTTTTCTTGGTTCCTCGGCCTCTTTTAGCTCCACCTCCATTATTATCATCATCATTTTTCTTTGCTTGATTACGAGGTTTGCCGCCCACGTAGGTTTCATCCATTTCTACGATTCCTTTTAGCAATTCACCTTGATAAGTCATAGCCTCACGAATTTTCATAGTAATACGCCAAGCGGTGTTTTTATTGACCTCAAGGTCTCTTGCTAGTTGTCTTGCAGATAGTCCCTTTTTGGCATTTAGCATAAGAGATACAGCTAAAAACCATTTCTGCAATGGTAAAGTAAATGAGTCTGATGAAAGATAGTGCCAACAGTAACACTAAAAGAAGTATTGCAATTATTGCAATGGTAGCGGTATGTATCTTTTAAAGGTGTTTGATTGATAGATTCACAGTAAGGGCATTTAGGGGTGTTATTCCATTTACATTGTTCTAAATGTTTAATACAAGAATCTTGAGTAGGGAATTTTTGAAAAATCTGTATAATATTCATAAGGTCAGTTCCAGTAGTTATTGTTAAGAGCGCCAACTCATTAACCACTATTGTAACTGGCCTTTTTACTATGTCAATAGATAGCTGCTACCTTAAAATAAGACATTCCGAAAATGTATATATTCTATTTCCATGACTGACTCAAACACGCCGTCTAATACACCCTCCATTGTTTACGTTGTCAGCCAATACCCGGCGATTTCTCATACGTTTATTCTGGGAGAAGTCAATGGTTTAATCGCCAGAGGCTTGAATGTTCATGTAGCCTCCATCAACCAACCGGATAGACCTTACGACAAGCTGACGCCGTTAGAACAGGAAGCACATAAAAGCACAACGTTTGTAAAGTCCACTCTCGCAAAAAAACTACCCATTGTTTTTTTAAACGCCTTACTAAGCTCACCCACCGGTTTTTTCTCTGCCTTAGGCAAATCACTGCACGCAGGACTACGTTATCCGAGCACCCTTGTTAAACATATCGCTTATTGGTTGGAAGCCATGGTCGTTGCCGATAAGGCCACTACCCAGAAAGCACAGCAATTACATGCTCATTTTTCTACACAAGGTTGTACTGTTGCCATGCTAGCTTCAACCATGACAGGCATTCCCTTCTCATTGACAGTACACGGTCCCGATGAGTTCTATCAGGTCAACGAACAACACCTTGAAGAAAAATTTGCCGCAGCTAATTTTATTGTCTGCATTAGTGACTTTGCACGCAGTCAGGTAATGAAGTTTAGCCCGTTTGATCAATGGCCAAAATGTTATGTCAACAACCTTGGCGTTGATGCCTCGTTGTTCCGCCCTGATAAGCAAAAAAGTAACTCACGCCCGGTACTTCTTTGCGTAGGTCGTTTAGTCAATGCCAAAGGCCAAGGCGTATTAGTTGAAGCCGCAAAAATATTAGCCGATAAAAACATGGCTTTTGAAATACGTTTTGTCGGCGATGGCCCTGACCGCGAAGCACTGGAAACATTTACACACGATAATCAACTGCAACGCTATATTACCTTTTTAGGCAAAGTGAATCACGATCAGGTACAATTGTTACAACGTGAAGCAGATATTTTTGTATTACCCAGTTTCGCTGAGGGCATTCCCATTGTATTAATGGAAGCGATGGCCTCTGGCACACCCTGTGTAACTACACATATTACTGGTATACCCGAATTATTTACACATGAAAAAGACGGTTTGTTAGTGCGTCCCGGCAATGCCAATATGCTGGCAGACTCGTTATAGCGTTTGTTAAATAATGCGACATTACGTGAATCGATAATACAAGAAGCATTAATCACCGTGAGAGAAAAATGGTGCATTCACAAAAGCAATGAGCGCCTGGCGGACTTGTTTGAACAACAAATAACGGATAAACAATAATAATGATCCTGAATATTATTGGTGTTATTTACACCGTTCTGGTTTTACCGCCGCTGGTTTATTTATTATTGATCAGCGTTGCCGTTATAAAAAAACCGCGCACATTGAACAGTGAAAAAACGTCATCCTCTCAGGGTACTATTGGGATTCTGATTCCAGCACACAATGAAAAATTAACCATTGAACGCACCCTTGCCAGTGTGGCAAGTGCGGCCGCCAACAGCCATGATATTGATATCAATGTGATTGCCGATAACTGCTCGGATAATACTGCAGAGCTGGCAAGACACGCGGGAGCCAATGTCCTTGAAAGAGAAAACAAAGACTTACGCGGTAAAGGTGCGGCCTTGCAATGGGCGATGGCAACATTGGCAGAAAAACATTACGACTACACCATGATTATTGATGCTGACATCATTGTAAATCCTGAATTTTTTCAAGAACTGAGGGTAGCTCTAGGATCCGCAAACACTGGCGCAGTACAAACACGTTATGAAGCATTGGCAAACGAACACGCTAGTGTTAAACGTTTAGCCATGCTGGGCTTTAATGTGTTACGCGGACGTGGACGCGTTGCTCTTGGAGGGTCTGCTGGCATTATGGGTAATGGCTTTATTCTGAGTCAAGAGACGTTAGCAAAAGTGCCCTTTCTCGCCAACTCCATTGTTGAAGATCTTGAATACCATATGCAACTGGTCGCATCGAATATTCCTGTCGCTTTTTGTGATAGCGCCCGTATATGTGGCGAAATGCCTAATGACGATCAAGCCAGTGATATTCAAGCCTCACGCTGGGAAGGTGGTCGCCTGGGTGTCCTTAAAGCAAAATTTTTACCGTTGTTATGTCAATCAATAACAGGGATTTTTAAAGGCAAGGTCCATGCACTGGATGCTCTACTGGATTTAATGCTATTGCCCATCGGCTATATGGTAATGATTATTCTGATTGGCCTAGCGATCCCAACCACGTAAGTCGTCGCACTGTTTGGCCTTATGGTGATCGGCATTTATGTCTTAGGTGAAGCCACATGCGGCAACGGCTGGCGTGAACTCAGCGTGCTTGCCAAGGTGCCAGTATTTTTATGGCGTAAAATTGTACGTATTCCCTCTTTATGGCATGCATCAGCCAATAAAGCTGGCTGGAAACGCACACCAAGGGGAAAAAAATAAGTATTATCAATGTGTGTTAATTATCTTTTTCACTCAACTGGATAACACTCTATTGCATTACTTATGATAATCTCTTAATGACTTTCACAACTAGTGCTAAACCAACTAAACCCACAATGGCAGAACCGACAAACATGCCCCATAAAATAACTTCAGCACCGCCATAATAAGCACCCAACATCACAAACGGAATAGTACCTATCGTTGCCTTAGATAAATTCATCACAGTGGCATAATGGGCCACACCCAAATTATTAAACAGAGCGTTGGTAACAAAGGTTAAACCATTAAAAATAAACATCAGGCTCACACCACTACAAAAGAGATACACCAATTCATTGGCCTGATCTGACGCATTAAACAATGGCACTAAAAACGGCTGTATCATCCATAACAGCAAACAAACAACCACACAGTAAGCAAGAACAAAACCAATCGATTCTTTGAGCGTACTATACACACGATCCATTTTCTTGGCTCCAAAATTCTGACCCGCAATAGGACCAACAATACCTGACAAGGCAAACAAACCGACAAAAGCAACCGGTTGTATACGACTAATAATGGCATTGCCCGCGACTGCACTATCACCGTATTGCGCCATAGCATAAGTGACATAAGCAATGCCAATAGGTGTTGATAAATTTGTCATTACCGCAGGAATAGCCACCCGAATATAGTTAGGAAACAAAGTACTGTAACGTGACCAAACAAACTCACCTAACATGCGTTGACGTTTTACCACCACATAGTAACCAAAGGCCACCATCGCAACACGACTAATCACTGTAGCAACAGCAGCCCCCTTAACGCCCATACCCAAAGCAAAAATGAAAATAGGATCCATAACCACATTAACAATACCACCAATCATAGTTAGCCACATCGCGCCTTTAGCATCGCCTTGCGCTCTCATCACACCACTGGCTGACATTGCTAATGCCAATACTGGCATACTCAAAATAATAATGGATAAGTAATCGGTGGCTAATTGCAATGCTCGCCCTTGGGCACCCAAGGCTTGCAGTAAGATCGGAATAGAGAACCACACCAAAAGGGTAATAGGTATTGTGAGCACAACAGCAGAGACTATAGAATGAGTTACCGCTTCACGGGAGGCACAGTCATCACCCGAACCCAAGGCTTTAGAGACCAAAGCGCTACAGGCAATCGACAAACCAATGTTCATGGACACGGTAAAAAACAGAACTGAACCTGCAAAACCAATTGCGGCAGCAATTTCCACTTCTCCCAGCAAGCTCAGGAAATACATATCCACCAAATCAGACATAAACATCACCATCAAACCAACCGTTGCTGAACTGGTCATAATGGTCAGATGACGAAAAATAGAGCCTTGGGTATATTTAGCCGTGGACATAAATAGAATCATTGATATAAGGGCTGTTATTATAAACCAACCAATCGTGATTGACTTCTTAACTATCATGGCGTATAAAACAGTAAATTTACTGTTTAACGTCATTAGCTTAACTATGAGAACCAGCGACATATACCCAGTATCAGACTTTAATCGCAAGCCCGGTGAACACATCAAAAGACTTCAGGAAACCAAAAAACCGGAGGTATTAACAGTCAACGGTAAGGCTGCTGTGGTTATGATAGACCCTGAAAGCTACGATAATCTGGCAGGTGCGGCAGAACTCTCCCGCACACTTCAACAACTTCAAGAAGTCAGAGCTGCATATGATAGAGGAGAGGCTCAACCATTACTGGAAGCCTACAAAGAACTCAAGGAAGAAATCTTAAGGCAATACCCGGATGCTAATTTATAATGTTGTTATTACCGAACCCATAAAACAAACAATCAGGGAACAAGCTTTACTCATTGCTGAAGATAAACCTATTGCCGCACTACATTGGTACAAGCATATATTTAATAAAATCCATTCTCTACAGCAGTGGCCAGAAAGGTGTCCTTTAGCACCAGAAACACAATACCTTGACCTGAATATTCATCACCTGATTATTGGCAACTACCGTGTGTTATTTTTCATTCAAGAGCACGATGTTGTCATTTCAGGGTTTAAATCTAGTTAGACAGCACTAGGTTCTCGCAACCCTGCCATTTCCGGCGTTTCTTTTTCAATATGCAGTGTCGATGTCGGGAAGGCAAAGTCTGCTCCATGCTGCTCAACAATATCAGCCACTTTTAAGAGCACATCCTGTTTAATATCATGGTACTTAAACCAGTCGGTGGTTTTAGTCATCGTATAGATAAAGAAATCCAGAGACGATGCAGAAAACGCATTAAAATTCACAATCAGTGCTTGCCGGGTGTCTATTTCAGGATGATGTTGCAACATCGTTTTAACATCAGCCACTATGGCTTCCACTTTTTTAATATCATCATAGCGAATACCCAACGTCTCATAGATACGACGATGTGACATACGAGAAGGGTTTTCCACAACAATGGTAGAAAAAATAGAATTGGGGACATAAATCGGACGTTTAGAAAAGGAACGAATACGGGTTTGTCTCCAACCAATGTATTCTACAACGCCTTCTATCTTGCGATCGTCAGAGCGAATCCAATCACCCACGGCAAAGGGACGATCCAGATAAATCATCAAACCACCAAAAAAGTTAGACAATAAATCCTTGGCTGCAAAACCAATGGCAATACCACCAATACCGCCAAATGCTAGAATGCCGGAAATACTAAAACCCAGCGTTTCCAGTATGACAATGCCAGCGGTAATAATAACGGTAAGACGAAACAGCTTGCACAACGCTTCGATAGTAACACGGTCAACGCGACTTTCATCCGCAATGCCTTTTTGTTCTTGGGCTTCGATTAATTTAAATTGTGCAAAACGAATAAACTCAATCGCGAACCAAGCGATGGCAATAATAATACCGACATGGCTGATAGATGATAGCGTTGCAACAAGGTCTTCATTTTCTGCATGCTGAATAATGCGGCTGATAATCATCAAACCTAACATCCAAATCGTTAAACTAATAGGCCGTTTGGCGGCATAAAATACGGCATCATCCCATATGTTTTGAGTCTTGGTTTCGGCATGCCTGATTAATTTCCGCAAAATTCGACGCTGTATAAAATCCAGTGACAGCATAATAAGAACAACGAAAAACACATGCAAAGCCCAATTGGATTGCGTGGTAAATATTAAAAGTTGATCAAATATTTCCATAGATATTACTCATTATTCTGTTGTCATCAGCTCATGTAAATCATCAACGGCTTTTCGATAATCTCGCGCTTTAGTAATTGCACTCACCACAGCGACTGATCCGACCTGTGATCGTAAAACAGATTTCATATTGGTTTTATTAATACCGCCAATCGCCACCAATGGATAATGGTCGCGCAAAATATCACTCCAACTATAAAGATTATCAAGACCCACTTCAACTACCTCTTTGGTATCCGTTGGAAAAATAGCGCCAATCGCTAAATAGCTGGGCTTAAACGTTGCGGCATAGCTGAACTCATATTCACCATGCGTGCTGACACCAAGATGTAAGCCCGCATTGCGAATGCTGTCAATATCCGCCTGAGCAATATCCTCTTGCCCTAAATGCACACCGTAAGCATTATGTTTGATCGCTAATTGCCAGTAGTCATTAACAAATAAACGTGCGTCATATTGCCGCCCTAATTCTGCTGCCTGCGCAACGATATCTTCCAATGTATCCCGAGGAACCTCCTTGATTCGCAACTGGATTGTTTTAACACCTTCAAACAACAGCTTTTCCAGCCATTTAATAGAATCAACCACCGGATATAAACCCAGATTAGTCGTATCGCAAATGGGCATAGGGCTATAATTAATGGCCTCTGGGCGGGCGCTGACTTGCGGAAAATATTCCAGACTATTCGGCCAACCCGTTTGTGCGACCGCGCCTTTTTTATTGCCTGCCTGATCAAAAATATCAGCATAAGCAATGCCTTTACTGACATAAGCGCTGGCCAACACCACGGCATCACACAAGGGTTTACCGCATGCCACAAAAGCCGCTATCGCAGATGAGAGTGTACAACCAGTACCATGCGTATGTTGTGTTTTTTGCTGATTTTGTGTTAGCCAAAAACAATGCTCCTCTGACAAAAACACATCCTGACACTGATCCACAGTGGTGCGGGCAACAGCATGCCCCCCCTTTAACAATACCGCTTTTGCGCCCATTGCTAACAGCGCTTGCGCAGCCTGTAACTGGTCATCAGTATTTTTTATCGTCATCCCCGTTAACAAGTCCGCTTCAGGGATATTGGGTGTCAGCAAATCTATACAAGGAAAAATCGTTTGCATAATCTGCTGCATAGCGACATCAACAAAGTCCTTACCTGAGGTAGGCGCCAATACCGGATCCATCACAACAAAAACGTGCTGTAACTTTTGCAGGTTTTTTTTCAACGTATGCACAAGACCAATAGCGGGTAAAACCCCAACCTTAATTGCCTTTGGTTTAAGGTCTTCCGTTAACGCATCTAATTGTTGTTGAAACACTTTACCATCCATTGCTTGCACATGGTGAACACCCTTTGTATTTTGTGCCGTTAGTGCAGTAATCGCACTACAGCCATGCACACCTAAATCAAAAAACGTTTTAAGGTCCGCCTGAATACCTGCACCACCACCCGAGTCAGAAGCGGCAATTGTCCAAGCAATGGGTTTACGCTCTGTATTCATAACGCCTCACTGATTGTGCCAAAAGGGTTGACCTACCACCGGTGTTGATGGTGATGCGGTTTGGCGTTGTTCTATCAAACCAGCCAGATAAGCGGTACGACCTGCCGCAATAGCATCGGCAAATGCTTTTGCCATCTTATCTGGCCGCGGTGATTTAGCAACGGCCGTGTTCAATAATACCGCATCATAGCCCATTTCCATGGCTTCACAAGCTTGTGAAGGGGCACCCACACCCGCATCAACAATTAATGGAATATGTGGCAAGCGTTCACGTAATGTTTTTAGATTGTACGGATTCATCAATCCCAACCCTGTGCCTATCGGCGCCCCCCAGGGCATTAAGACTTCACAGCCCACATCGAGTAATTTTTGGCAAACGATTAAATCATCCGTGCAATAGGGTAATATTTTAAAACCACGCCGAATCAGTTGCTCAGCAGCGTCAACCAAGGCAAACGGATCAGGTTGTAAATTATAGTCATCACCAATCACTTCCAATTTAAGCCAATCCGTTTCAAATAGCTCACGCGACATCTCTGCAGTGGTGATCGCTTCCTTCACAGATTTACATCCTGCCGTATTAGGCAATAACTGACAGCCCGTATCACGAATCAGTTGCCAAAAATGATCGCCACTATTGTCTTTGGGTGACTGACGACGCAGACCGACCGTAATAATGTCACAACCTGCCGCTTTAATAGAATCACACATCGCCTGCGGCGAGTGATATAACGCCGTACCCAATAAAAAACGACTGGCAAAATGTTGGCCATATAGGGTTAAGTGATCAGGTTGATTATCTTGTCTCATAGTTACCGATTAACGTTGTTAGTGTTTCCAAAGACCTGTCTGGCAAAAAGTCTCTAATTGTTTTACATGATGTGAAATATCAAAGCCATTCGCGGCTACCCAGTCGTTGTGATAGGTATCTGAATAACGTTCACCTCCATCACAAATCATTGAAACAACACTGGAAGGTTGTTCTTGCTTCTGCAATTCTGCCATAAGCTGAAACGCAGCATACACATTTGTGCCTGTAGAACCACCACAACGGCGATTTAATACGTTAGCAAGAAATCGTATTGTTGCATAAGACGCAGCATCAGGTACTTTAATCATACGATCAACCACCGATGATACGAACGAAGGCTCAACTCTGGGTCTGCCAATACCTTCTATATTCGATGGTTGAATAGTAGTAAGATTTTTATTACCCGTTTGATAATACTCATGAAATACTGAATGCTCTGGATCCGCTACACATAACTGTGTCGTGTGGCACTGATAACGAATAAAGCGCCCTATTGTCGCGGAGGTACCTCCTGTTCCCGCACTGACAACAATCCATTGAGGGACAGGTGAAAGCTCAAAACTCATTTGCGAAAAAATGGATTCAGCAATGTTATTATTACCCCTCCAGTCCGTTGCTCTTTCAGCATAAGTACATTGATCCATATAGTGGCCATTTAACTCATGCGCCAAACGTTCAGCTTCGATATAAATGTCCTTGGGTTCAACAAAATGACACTGCCCCCCATAAAACATTATATTGTCAATTTTCTCTTGCGATGTACCTTGCGGCACAACCGCAATAAAAGGCAAATTCAGTAAACGCGCAAAATACGCCTCTGATATTGCGGTATTACCTGAAGAAGATTCAACAATGGTTGTTCCCTGATGAATACGTCCATTACACAAGCCATATAGAAACAAAGAACGAGCTAATCGATGTTTCAAACTACCGGTTGGATGTGTAGATTCATCTTTCAAGTAAAGCGTCCCCTTATCCAATGCAGGCAAATTAATTTTAAGAAGGTGGGTATCCGATGAACGCTTAAAATCCGCTTCAATTTTATCAAGCGCTTGACTTACCCAATCATTGACCACTGCTCAGCCTCCACCGACGGCATGAATGACGTCTACCCGATCACCATCATTTAACGTCGTTTCAAGATAGCGAGAACGCGGAACAAAATTACCATTAATCGCAACGGCAATTTTTTTTGATTCAAACCCCTGCTGCAGTAATAAATCGACAATATTCATTACTTCGCATTGTAACTTTTCCCCATTAAACGATAGCGTGAGCACGATATTCTCCTTGATGAGTTGTTTTTTCATAAAGCACATCGCCAAAATTATTTTCAGCAGTTGTATCACCCAACAACGCCAGCACATGCTGTACAACAACCGGCGCTAATAAATAACCGTGCCGATACAGCCCGTTAACACGAATGGTGTACTCATCATATTGAATTTTTGGACGATTATCATTGAGCGAAGGACGCAAATTCGACTGCATTTCAATAATACGTGCTTCAGCAAACGCTGGGTTTAGCGTATACAGTGCGCTGTTTAACTCTAACGCCGATTGCACGCTCACTGGCGAGCGATCTTCACTTTCAATTTGGGTGGCACCAATCACATATTCGTTATTCATTTTTGGCACAACATATAATTGGTAACGCGGATGCAACAAACGCACTGGACGACTCAGACGAACTTCGTCAGTTTGTACTCGCAAAATTTCACCGCGCACACCACGCACTTCAGACCACTGCGGTTTAGCGCCCACACCACGACAATCTATCACCAGATCAAATGCTGTCACTGTCTCATCAACCACTAGGGTATTGTCAACAACAGCAACCTCGGTATTGGCAATACACTTGCCACCTAATTGTTCTATACGTAAAAATAAACTGCGCAGTAATTGGCGATTATCGATATGAGCTTCTTCCGCAAACAATAATCCCTGCTGGAAATGGTCCGCTATATCGGTCTCCATCATGTGTAACTGTTTTTTATCTAGCCATTGTGCATCGGTATTTTCTGGCAAGTGGAGTTGCATATCCTGCTGATACTGTTGCAACAAAGACACATCATGTGAATGTGCCACAATCACACTACCCTGTTGCTGATAATCCACGGCTGCTTGTGCCGGCAAGGATTGATTCAATTGTTCTAACCACTGCGGCCACTGTGCTAGCGATGCCACCCCCATGTGATACATTAATGGTTCAGTATCTATTGCTTCAGAAACAGGAGAAATCATACCTGCCGCTGTATAAGCCGCCGCAGGTGGTTGCTCAAAAGAACCCGCATCATACAAGACAACCTGATAACCCGCTTCTAATAGACGCCATGCCAATAAACGGCCTGACAAGCCGGCACCGGCAATAGCAATATGTGATTCAGGGGTCAGAGTCAATATTTACACCTTCTTTTTAAAAACACTAAGACATTTAACAACAGTGGCTCTGGCCCCATGTTTTCAAACCTCATGGTAGATTTCACTGCCTTCCTGTTTAAACTTCTCGGACATCTCTGCCATTCCCTCTTCTGCTTCCCGAAGCGCAGCCGCGTTTTATTGTGCAGCCGCAAAGTCACGGACTTCCTGAGAAATTTTCATAGAACAAAACCTTGGCCCACACATAGAACAGAAGTGCGCCACTTTGGCTCCTTCACGTGGTAATGTTTCATCATGAAAAGCACGTGCTGTGTCTGGATCAAGGCTGAGGTTAAACTGATCTTCCCAACGAAATTCAAAACGGGCTTTAGAAAAGGCGTTGTCTCGAATCTGTGATCCGGGGTGCCCTTTGGCCAAATCAGCCGCATGTGCTGCAATCTTATACGCAATAATGCCCTGTTTAACATCATCACGATTAGGCAAACCCAAATGTTCTTTTGGTGTAACGTAACACAACATGGCACAGCCATACCAACCGATCGTGGCCGCACCAATACCGGATGAGAAATGATCATAGCCCGGTGAAATATCCGTCACTAATGGGCCCAAAGTATAAAACGGCGCTTCATGACAGTGCTTTAATTGTTCATCCATATTTTCTTTGACCATATGCATAGGAACATGACCGGGGCCTTCAATAAACACCTGCACATCGTGCTTCCACGCAATTTTGGTCAGCTCACCCAATGTTTGCAATGCAGAAAACTGAGCTTCATCGTTGGCATCGGCCACACAAACCGGGCGCAGGCCATCACCTAATGAAAAAGTGACATCATAGGCCTTAAGAATCTCACAAATCTCTTCGAAGTGAGTGTACAAAAAGTTTTTTTTATGGTGCGCCAAACACCATTTCGCCATAATAGAACCACCACGCGACACAATCCCCGTAATACGCTTGGCCGTCATCGGAACATAACGTAGCAATACCCCAGCGTGGATGGTAAGGTAATCGACGCCTTGCTCCGCCTGCTCAATTAACGTATCGCGAAAGATTTCCCAGGTCAGGTTTTCAGCAACACCACGCACTTTTTCCAAGGCCTGATAAATAGGCACCGTACCAATAGGCACTGGTGAGTTACGCACAATCCACTCACGAGTTTCGTGAATATTTCTTCCCGTGGATAAATCCATCACCGTATCACCACCCCAGCGCGTCGCCCATACCAGCTTTTCAACTTCTTCTTCAATAGACGAGGTCACGGCCGAGTTACCAATATTGGCATTAATTTTTACATGAAAGTTACGCCCAATAATCATGGGTTCAATTTCTGGATGATTAATATTGGCCGGAATGACCGCACGACCAGCGGCCACTTCCGAGCGTACAAATTCAGGGGTGATATATGCTGGCGTCGCCGCGCCAAAGTTCTGCCCGGGATGTTGTTCTTTCATGGCTTCTGCCATTTGCGATTCGCTTAAGGCCAGATTTTCACGAATGGCTATATATTCCATCTCTGGCGTAATAATACCCTGACGCGCATAGTGAAGCTGTGTCACATTTTTACCCGGCATCGCTTTTCTGGGGCTCAGGTTATGCTCAAATCGCAAACCTTCCAAGGCAATATTGCTATCCCGCAAGTTAGTGTATTCCGAGGTGTAGCCGTCTAAAAACTCGGTATCTTCACGTTCTTCAATCCACTGTTCACGCAAGGGGGTTAACCCCTTGCGTACATCAATATTCACATTAGGGTCAGTGTAGGGGCCAGAGGTATCGTAAACACGCACCGGGGGATTCTCTTCCTCGACATCATCCTGAAGCTGGGTCTGTGTCAGGGTAATTTCACGCATCGCGACCTGAATATCTTCACGACTGCCCTCGATATAAATCTTTTCAGAGGCATGAAAAGGTTGGGTGGATATTTGATCAACCGAAGCGGTTTCACTGAGTTTACGAACCATGGATTTAGGCATCATTCTTCTCTCGTGTGGTGTGAAAGTTAATCAGAGGCGAAAAAAAGGCGGAATCTAGGCGCAAAACCGGAGTAGAATCCGGGTGGTGTGCGCTTGTTTCCTACGCAGATATCACTCTGATCAGGTTCAACGGGACAATCTCAGCACGATGTACACACAAACCATGCATACATAGGCACCCCGACAAGACGTTAATTATTCTAGAGCCTTAGCGAACTATTGTCCAACCTATTGCGACAGGACAATAAGGAAATTATGAGACAGAGTCGCGCTTACTCTGCCAGTAGTGAGGCAATTTTATTATTTGCTTTATCAATAAAACCAGGAATGTCTTTTTCCCACTTACTCTGAATACTATCACTGAGATTCAGATACAGCTTACCGTCGATAATGGACCAGTTTTCAGGCTCAATTTTCACCAAAGAGCCATTAGCCACACCATAAGCACAATACTGCGGCGCATATTTATTTGGATCCGCAGTAAAGAGATCAAGATGCTCTTGAGAAGCAAACAGCCACCTTGCACCTTTCCACTCAGTGGCAAAGTCCTCAGAACCAGCGACAGGCTTACCTTGGGTAAAGTAAGCCACAGGATCTGTGCCTCGAATGGCTATACCGGAGGGTTTATCACTAAAAAGGCCAGATTTTTCTAATGTATTGATAGGTTCACCTGCGAAAACAACGCTGGCTGATAAAGACAACACAGCAATTACATAAACGAGAGACAATGGAAAATCACTTTAAGCACGACCTCCTAACATATCCCACCTACCCTATAGGACATTGTTGATACACAGGAGTTAAAAAGAGGCCTCACTGCGGAAAGAGCGAAGAACTTATGTACTAATCAATACGATCGAGTCGTTTATATTCGTAAGCAATGGCTTCATTGGCACACTGCAAGATCGCATGCATGCCCGTGCTAATATGCTCATTTTGCAACCAATGTGAGTCTTGATTAGCATAGAGGTCTTCCAGCACCCGCACGCCTTATATAAGGTATCTGCAGAACTATCACTAATCAGTGGGTTGTGGGGAGTGTGGGCTGTTGACATAATCCTACCAGAAGAAAAATCAGCTATTTTGACAAGAAACGACCGTATCTTTCATCTCTGGAGCCTGTTCTTGATCATTGTTGTTGACATGATCAAACGTTTCCAGAATATCCCTTAACTGTTGCTCCATTAAATCGTACACACCTGCCTGACTATAATGATAGGCATCCTCAACCATATCAAGACAAAGTTCTAAATACAATTTATTTTTGTAACGAGTCAAATCTATTGGCTGGTTCATTACTGGCTCCTTTTTATTTCTCAGCAGCGCCTACCCTAAACAGCCTAGCAATGGCGTCAACAAAAATTAAAATGTCCAAAAATGGCGAATATTTACGCGCCAAACTGGTTGTTTTATGAGCTAAAAACACCAAATGTCCAAAATTGTTACACCACGCTTGAGCCCTCTTGCGAAGTTGTCAAAATATGAACTGTGCGTTTATGCGCCAACACTTTTTTAACTATTTAACTCGAGGTAAATATTATGGAAACAAAAGGCTTTTCAAAAATTTCAGGCATTGGTGCCTACCTACCGGAACAGATAGTGACATCCGAAGAATTAATGCGTGAAGCACAATGCCGGAAATTTGGGGTACAGGAAACCTTTATCAGTCGTGCTATCGGCATTAAACGTAGGCGCTTCGCCTCCGACGAGGAAAGTTTCGCCGATTTGGCGATCAACGCCTCAAGAGAAGCCATCAAAGACGCGGCAATAGACCCGCGGGATATTGATATGGTGCTGTTCTGCGGTATTGACCGCGACTGCCCGGAGCCATCAACCGCGCATACGGTTCAAAAAGAATTAGGGGCACTGAATGCCGAATGCCTAGATATCTCCAACGCCTGCCTGGGCGCACTCAATGGCTTATCCATTGCCAACGCTTATATTGGTGTTGGTAGCGCAGAGAATATTCTGGTTTGTACGGGAGAAAAGCCGAGTATTGTTACTCTTGATATTATTCGACAACTCAAGCAAGCAACCGATAAACAGGTATTTCGTAAACTAATGGGGGCACTAACCGTCGGGGATGCTGGGGGAGCTTTTATAGTTACACCGAAGACAATGCGTACAGGCTGTGAATACCTCAACTTCCAATCAGAAGGCCAATACGCAAGCCTATGCTACTACAGGCACACTGAAAATGGCGTGGAATTTCAGATGCTAATGGAAAATATCAGCAACAAAGGTTTAGATTTACACAAGAAACAAATTATCGATACCTATGAAAAACTTAACTGGGAACCTACTGTTGTTGAGAAGCTGTACTGCCATCAAGTAGGTGCAGGCCCTCATAACGAATTTGCCTCATTAGCCACTCAACCGTTATTTAAAGCGCCAGCCATCTATGAAGAATATGGAAATTTGACCTCAGCCACTTTTCCTGTAAATATGGCTCTTCACAGGCCTCAAGAAGGTGAAAAGACCTTACTGTTAGGTGCTGGAAGCGGACTTAGTATTTGTCAGATAGGAATTCAGTTTTAAATGTTAACTTGGTATACACTCCCAAGCATTTTTGCATTAGCCCTAAAGCTAACGATCTTTTGGTTTGGTCGTCGTTCTTTAACAACAGCCAGCATATGGTTATGGATATTTTTTGTCGGTTTATTTGGCATGAACCTAATAGAGCTTATCGGCTTCTATTATGTCAAGTACGCCCCCGACAAAGGGCTTTTGGAACTCAGACTATACTACATATTCGCCGAGTTAATGTTGGTTTCCTTATGCGCACTATCTCTTGAAAATGCAGGAAAACTAACAACTCCCATAAGGAATACATTAATCCTATTTTTTATTATATGTGCGGCACCTCTAATTATCCCTGGTGCCGCCATTACTGGATTCAAAAACATAGGATATTCAATCACACGCATTCCCGGACCTTACTATTTTATTGTGCAGCTAGGAATATTACTGCCTTTATTAGGCTCCATCATTGCCTCGGTATATTATTCGTTTAACGCAAAAACTTATTCAGAGAAAAGGAAGTCTCAAATATTATTTATAGCATGCTCGCCTTTCTTAGTTTCTATTATAATAATCATGGTATTAATGCAGACTGGGGTTAAAATAAATGCCGCTGTAATACTTTCTCTTATGATCAATATAACTCTATTGATACTGATTTATACGGAACATAAAGAAAACCAATATAAGTTTATGAGCATAATACCGAGGACAAGAGAGCATGAGTTTATCAAAAAACTATCGCATATAGTGACAGACCCAACTATTGGGTTAAAACGTGGCAGAGAACTTATTGAAAAAGAAATGATTTATGAAGCCCTCATATCAACAGAAGGAAACAAAATAAAAGCAGCAAAATTACTGGGAATATCAAGGCAGACCCTACATCGAAGACTAGACCAGTAAGACATGATATTTTTATATGCTATCCCTAGCACATTCAACCTCTTTCTTAAGTCAATATTAATATGGAAAAACAGATCCTTTATTCATACAAGTAGCTTTTATTTCAAAACATTTTTTATCGGCTTATGGTTTCTTAATCTAATAGAGCTATTATCATTTTTTTTTAGCTCTTCGGAAGAAGGTTTTTTTTGGGCAATTAGTGCATATTATCTATTTGTTAACGTCTCATTATTCTCTCTTTTGATACTAACTTTAGAATCTCAAATAAAAACAAAACAATATATTAAAATAATAATTCTTGCTGTTTTTTTATTGCTAACCATACCAACACTAATACCCGGCGTGGTATTAGCGGGAAGCAAAAGTATAGGCTACTCCATTACGCGAATCCCTGGCCCTTACTATTTTATTGCGCAAATAGCCATAATTTTACCAGTGATACTTTCTACATTTATTTTGTTTTATCAACGTAACCACAAAGAGGAATATACTCGAGAAAGAGCAAGAATATTACTAATAGCTGGCTCACCCATCTTCTTGTCAATAATTAGCATTGTTATGCTTATGCAGATAGGGTATGCGATAAATACAACAATTATTACATCTTCCATGATCACCATTACCATTTTCATTTTGATTATTAACGAACGCAAATACGGTTATTTTCAGTTTATTGATCGTGCGGATGTATTTAAACTCACCAGCCTATTACCCAAAACGAAAGATCATCAGTTTGTAAAAAATATTACACATATTGTTACCAACCCAGATATTGGTCTTTCTCAAGGACGTGAACTGATCGAAAAAGAGATGATCGAGGAAGCTCTTAGTATTACTGAGGGCAACAAAGAAAAAGCTGCCAAGATGTTAGGCATATCCCGGCAGACGCTGAAACGTCGCTTGGGAAAATAGGTCTTGATTGTTTAGGGTTTAACTATCTGGCCATTGAGGCTCATTTGCAAATGCGCCATATCATAAACGTGTTTCATAGGCTGCAAGACAATAGATAGTTCCGTACAAGCAATGACCACTGGACATACCTGTACGTAGTGCTCAACCAGTGCGGTAAATTGTTGAACCTCTTCCACTGACTCTGTTCTTGAATAGATACGTTTTCTGATATGGTCAATAAACGGTATATCTTTAGCATCAGGTGCTGCGCTTAGAATGCCAGCATCGTTAAATTGCTTATGTAGTACTTCTGATTACATACTATAAGCTGACGCAAACAATACAATGTTTGTATGTTGTGCCTTTTGCAATTCAGTAATGGCGAGTTCAATCGGATGGATACACTTAGCAATATGATTATTGGTATTTTTTATTAAACGGTCGTAGGTTTCATGCAAGGTGATATTGGGAATAAGTACTGACTCCACCCCCAGAGCAGTGACTTCATGCAAATAATACGATAAGCGCTGTTCGAGCATATCAAATTGATTGGGCAAGTAAGGGTTAAACTCGCTAAAGTCTGTATTTAGCAACACCAGAGGGCAAGTACTATCATTGCCATAATACTGTTGATAATACCGGTTAAGTTCTTGCAAATAAAATGCGGTAGATCGCTCACCCAATCCCAACAACGCTAATTTTTTTGGTACCTTAATCACGATTTAAAATATAATCTGCAAAATAATCTTTTGAATCTGTAAACTTGTTCTGAATGGAAAAACGGGAATCACGCAAAATAGTATTAAGAATAGTATCATTATACTTACGTGAAATTTCTGTATGAATTTTTTCGCCCGCTTTGAAGTCGTAGATTTTACCGATTTTATGAATAGCTACCTGCTGGTCGTTTTTACTGGTTAAAAAACTGCGGGCCACCCCCTCACTTTCATCGTATTCCGGCGTATGTTCAAAACCATCAACATCAAACGTCGCCTCAAGCTCGGCATTCATAAGTCGCAGTAAATTTATATTAAAATCACGCGTCACACCTTGCTTATCGTTATAGGCTGGCATGACAATATCCGCGTTTTTGATAAGGTCAGCCCCCAATAATAATTTATCACCCGGATTAAGGCTATCGCTTAGGTGTGCCAGAAACCGGGAGGCCTCATCATCTGTCATATTGCCAATATTAGAACCTAAAACAAGTACTACATTGGGGCAAGGAATCAATTTTAACGACTCCAGTATGGCAAAATGGTCGCCATGCTGTTTTTTAACGGTTAACTGTGGCAATGATGCTTTTAGTGAGATTTCCAAATCATCCAGCGCACTACTGGATATATCAATGGGCATATAGTCAAATTGGTATTGCCTATCAATCAAATACTCTAATAACTTTTTAGTTTTAGAACCATCACCCGCACCCAATTCAATAAGCTCAAATGGAGTTGAGGGGTTAATATTAAACCCTTGTATCAACGCAGCTGTTTGATTAGAAAAAATATCCATTTCTGCACGTGTTAAATAATATTCTGGCAAATTAGTGATGCCTACAAAAAGTTCATCGCCTTTTTGATTATAAAAGTATTTAGAAGGCAAGGTTTTATCTTCTTTACTTAAACCGTCATCGACATCTTTTGCAAAGTGATCAATCATTGTCATTAACATAATAGAGCCACTTTTTTGAATTATTTTGCTAAACGAATTCCTGTATATTGCCATCTAAAGTATGGATGAAAAAAATTACGATAAGTATAACGCCGATGGTTCTGTGGTGTTGCGACTGAAGCTCCCCGCAACACCATTTGATTAACCATAAATTTTCCGTTGTACTCGCATACCGCACCTTCTCTAATTTGAAACCCGGGATAAGGTTGGTACGCGGATGATGTCCATTCCCAACGTTTACCCCAATTAAATTGCTGGCATGCCGCTTCCCATTCAAACTCAGTGGGTAAACGTTGTTTCTTCCAGCAAGCAAAGGCATTGGCTTCATAAAAAGAAATATGGCTTAACATAGCCTCTTTATTAACTGCTTTTAAGCCTGCCAAGGTGTAATAGAACCATTCACCATCAATATTCTGCCAATACAATGGCGCTTGAATATTATTCTCGCATACCCAACTCCACCCTTCATCCAGCCAGTAACGAAAATCACAATAGCCGCCGTCTTGTATAAACTCCAGATATTCTCCGTTAGTGACTAATGACGTTGAAATACTATAGGCATTTAAAAAAACCGGGTGTCGACCCAGCTCATTATCAAAACAAAAATCATCGCCATTATGACCAATATGATACATGCCTTCATCAATGTCACACCAACCGCTGTCGGTATTGACATCATCCACAAGATTAAAATCTTCACGATACACCGGATACCCGGGATTAAATGAGAAGGTATATTTTAAATCCGACAATAATAATTCCTGATGTTGTTGTTCGTGGTGAAGACCCAACACGACTAACGATTCCACATCCTTATGTAATGGTGAAGATAATAATTCCAGCATTGCACTATCAACATGGCGGCGATAGTCCATGACTTCCGTGACGGTTGGCCGTGTCATTAAACCTCGCTGAGAACGCAAAGCCCGTTCGCCAACACCTTGATAGTAGCTATTGAAGAGAAAAGAAAACAATGGGTGAAAAGGCACATACCCGGAGACATATTTACTCAGTATCATGGTTTCAAAAAACCAAGTGATATGGGCAAGGTGCCATTTAGGCGGACTGACAAAATCCGCCGCCTGTGGCACATAATCTTCTATCGATAATGGTTCACACAAGTGTTCTGTATAGGCACGAACAGATTGGTAGTGTTCCTTTAACATACTGCGCATTTATTACTTTTATTTTTGAACGTTTTCATTAATTTACCGTCAAACCATAAAAGGATTAGTTACAAATGACAAGTGCCAATATAACAGGTTCACTATGAGATGATATTTTTTCGTATTTTCACACTGTATGTATTTTCATTGCCGGTTTTCGCTGAGGCAGAAAAACCCATCACCGTTGTTGAGCTCTACACTAGCCAAGGATGCTATTCGTGTCCACCCGCAGACAAACTGCTTGGCACACTTAAAAAACACGATAATATTATTGCTTTTTCCTGTCATGTAACTTACTGGAACTATTTAGGGTGGCGCGATACCTTTTCACGCTCTTTTTGTGATAACCGTCAACGTCGTTATCAACGCCACCTTAAAGGTTATAAGGGCGTCTATACACCACAGATGATTGTTAACGGTCGCTATGCCGCCGTCGGATCTCGCAAACAACGCGTTCAGGCAATGATCAACCATACACAAGACAGCGACAGCGTTGCTTCTCTTGATTTTTCTGTTAAGAACCAACAACTCGTTATCCAACCTTTAGACGCTTCCACTGAAAAAGTGGTACAACTGTATTTGCTCGGCATCTCCGGTGACCATTTTCTCCCCATAAAAACCGGAGAAAATGCGGGCAAAAAATTACCGTATCACAACCCTGTTGAACACTCTATTAATTTGGGGCAATGGGATACGACAACAATGACCAGTTATACGCTAGAACAGTATCCCTCTGCCATTAAGGAATGGATTGTTATTGCGCAAGCAAGCCCTTTGGGACATATTATTGCTGCAGGAAAGCGCTAAAAAATTCAGGTACTACTTCGGTGGCAGGACCATAGTGTTGCTCATCAAATAATGAACCTGTTGTTGAGGGCTCAAGATTTAACTCAACCGTATGCGCCCCGTAATATTTTGCAGTCTGAAAAAAACTAGCAGCCGGATAGACATTACCCGAGGTGCCAATCGCCACAAATAAATCACATGTCCGCAGGGCTTGTTCAATGTCAGCCATATACAATGGCATTTCTCCGAACCAGACAACATGCGGACGCAGTTGGCCAGGCTGACGACAACATGTACATTCGTCTTCCGGTGAGGTATCTGCGGCACAATCAAATACATCACCTGTCGTCTTGCAACGTATTTTAAGTAGATCTCCGTGCATGGGGTAAATAGTTCCGCTACCCGACTGCTGATGAAGATTATCAATATTCTGCGTGACTAAGGTAACGCTACCAGACAATGATCGACTCAGTTCTACAATAGCTTGGTGTGCCGCATTGGGAACAATGCCGTCGAGCAAATAACGACGACGCTCATTATAAAAACGATGCACTAAATATGGATCACGGATAAACGCTTCAGGCGTAGCAACGTCTTCTACCCGATGATTTTCCCAAAGACCATCCGCCGCGCGAAAGGTATTAATACCCGATTCTGCGGATACTCCCGCCCCTGTGAGAATAACGATAGATTGATAGGGACCTGCAGACACTATTGCCGCTCTCTCATCACTGATTAATGGTGCTTGTGGTGGTGATGCTTATGTCCATGGTGTTTATGCGAAGTTGTGTGTTGCTCTTTTGCGGGCGCCTCTACTTTAATTTTTTTACCCCCTTCAAACACCAAATAAAAAACGACCTTATCACCTGTTTGAATCGGCTGTTTAACCCCCAAAAACATAATATGGTAACCACCCGGCTCAAAGTGTAATGATGCGCCAGCGTCAATAGTAATCGCTTTTATTTTTTGCATGCGCATTAGCCCATCAACCATGGCATGCTCATGCACTTCTACCTGATTAGAAACCTCGCCTTCAGCACCGATAAGCGTTACCGCCTTATCGCTATGGTTCATTATCGTTAAATACGCCGCTGAGTTCACAACACCGGGAAGCGTTGTGTTAACCACAGGGTTATGCGCCATCACATCATCCGTTGTGGGATGATGGCCTTTATGGCTATGCCCCCCCGCCAAACATAAACTGGAGAAGAAAACGATAAAAACCGTGACTGGAAGAAAGGCAGGGTTATAAGAAAAAAAAATGTTTTGAAGACGTTTTATAGATTTATTCATAAAAAGCTCGTATAGATGTATTATGTTTTCACTTATTATAACCAAAAACAGTCTTTTATAGGCTATATTTCCACTTCTTATAATTTTTATAAATAAACAATCCTATACATTTTCAGTGTTTACGTTATTCTAGCCTCGTTAGTTTTCATTCTAGACTCTTATGCAGTAGAGGAGATGCTCTATGAATAGTAACGTTACACCGTACTACCATTCTATCCCCCGTATACTCAATCATACCTTGTTATTATTTATGGCGTGCTGTTGTTGTTTACTTTATGCGCCAACATAAACAGCAGGAATTACTGATAACTTACGTTTCACTGTCGATGCCAGCACTCGCTCAACACGCTTTGGTATTCAAGACCAATCCAGCGGCATGCACGCACTTGGATTTGATATGCACAAGGTCTTTACCGGCGCTAATCACGATATAGGCACTTTATTATTACAAGGTTATATCACCCGTATTGATGATCATCCGGCTCCACCGGGAATTTTAGATAGCGGCGATGACACGGAGTTTATTTATCGTATTTTTAATTTTAATTACACGGGCTTTAAAGGTAATGCGCCTAATATTCGTATCGGTCACTATGAAGTCGCTTATGGGTTGGAACATGCCATTGATACCAACGGTACCTTACGCCAATATCAACAAGGTAAAAACCTCGGTATTAAATCGGATTGGGGTGTATCGTTAAATAAACAGATAGAAAAATTTGAATATGAAGTGGGTTACAGCACAGGAGGCAACCAAAATTTAAATTCAAACAATGGGTCTTTTGTCTATTCTGCACGTATTGGCACACCGAGTGACGATATCGCTATTTATGTCCTATCGCTCTATAAAAGCCAATTAGGTACGACAGAAAGAGAGCGTGTGGGATTCGACTCTCGCCACTATTTTGGTCGCCACAGTGTCTTTTTCGAATTATCACTGGGCAACAACAATGACCTCGATGTACGCAACGGCTTGCTCGAATGGAAAATTGTCAACAATCGAGAAACTCTACTCTATTACACTCAGCTCTCCTATTTATCCAGCGACGATTCTGCGGGTAATAGTGATGAATCGATGCAGGGTATTGTCGGTATTCAATATACCCCTGACACCCACTGGGATATCAGCACACAGTACAGCCGCGATCTATCTGTCTCGGGCACCAACCAGCGTCAAACATTGTTTGGCGTCCAAATGCGCTACCGCTATTAAGAGAGGTGTATCATGAAACGCATATATATTTGTTTATTTACCATTGCTATCTTTAGCATCAGCTCGGTCGCTAATGCTGCGTTCTGCTCATTACGTGACCCTGTCAAAGCGATTAAAACACTGTATCCAGAATCCACATCCTTTAAATATTCGGTCAAGGTCATTGCCGCCAATATCCGCAATCAGGTGCAAGAGCTATTGCCACCCAACACATTACATTTTAGTGAGCTCGGAAAACACACCTTGTATATTGCTTATAAGGAAGATTCCCCCATTGGTTATGTGCATGTACGCTCAGAAGAGAGCCGCTGGGGCTTGGTGGAAATTGCTTGGGCGATAGACCTTAACCTAAAGGTACGTGATTTTCAGTTTCAACGCTGTCGCAACCGACAAAAAACCGTCGTTGAAGATGCTTTTTTTAAGGCCCAGCTAAAAGATAAAACCTATCAGGAATTTACTCATATGCTGGCTACCGATGGACTATCACTCAACACCAGTAAGATCAATGTCCCGGATAAAGCCAAAGGGCTGGCCGAAATTGTCATCCGCTGCGGCATGAAAACTTTATTAGTGACCGAACTGGCATGGAGCGATGAAATTCACAAAAACCGTCTTAGTAGTACGGCTAACAACCACTTTGATGGCGCCAAACAGACTTATGTGGTGACGGATGTCATGGACGACACAATAGAGTCTATACTTAATAAAGCATTTGATGGTGCACAAACAGGTATAGATAGGTCTTCTGTTATGGTTGCCAAGGTCTATGATGATCAAAAAAAAGTCATTGGTCTGGTTTATGAAGGGCAACTAGTCATTGATCGGAAACCGGCAAATATTCATTGGGCCATGACAACTGAGGGAGAGATTATCAATGTTGATAATCTCTATGGATGGCAACAAACAGCCACTCGTAACGCGTTTGAAAACACAATCGGCAATCGCTATGAGCTTGCCGATCACTGCAATAATCGTGCGGAATTATTAACGCTCCAAGCGGTTCTAACCTCAAAACATATCTATTCTCTGTAAGCCATCCATGCTATTCCCTGCTTAAATGCAGGAAAACACCAATAGCAGGCAATCCATGCGTATATCAATAAAGAGCTTCATTGTTGTTCTTGTATGCTTAGTGGGTGCAGGCATATTTGCCGGAGTTGTTTTTATTGCTTATAGCAAACTGGAACAAGCACGCTATGACCGAGAAGTCACACAACTCGCGCTTCGAGAATCAGAAAAATTCAGAACAATTACTTCGCAATGGTTTAATACGATTGATTTATTTTTTTTCGAAAAACAGGGATATTTAGCGGCCGGTATAAAAACGCAAGCGTTGCAAATGGTGGAGGTTATAGAAGTCATACATGGCTACCAAAAAAAATCGGAAGACCCTATTTTTATGAAGTATCATCTGCCATTTAAGACATAAAAAACGCTATCGACAAATCATCTATTCTGGAAGATCAGGAAGGCGAAGAGTGGAATCAATATATTGACCTGATGGATGATAGGGCAGGTATTATTATTGATAATATTGACATCTTATATGAGGGCTATCAAAAAAACTCCATAGAAACCAATCGTTCCTATGAAAAGAAAATAATGATTTTCGGTTAATTGTTATTATTTAAATTATCATCTATTTATTATTCGCCTTTATATCATGGTTATGAGCAAAAAAAACATTACTGTACCCGTACAAAACCTCAGCGGACTGACCAAAGAAGCGGACATAGACACCAAAGGCTTATCGTTTATTCTCAAAAAAGGCCCTAAAGAAGTCATGTATCTGAGCAAAAATTTTCAAGAATTCTATGACAAATTATTTTTAGCCCGACAAAAATCAGAAAAAATAAAACAAGAACTACAAAAAAGTCTGAATGAATTATCTGAAGCTCGGTTACAATTAATACAATCAGAAAAACTCGCCTCAGTCGGCCAATTAGACGCAGGAGTTGCACACGAAATCAACAACCCTATTGGCGCCATTGCTAGCAACTTTAACACACTAAAAAGCTATGCTGAAGATCTTGCTGACGTATTGGAAAAACAGGAGGAGTGCTTCAAAAAAATACAGCAGACCGATGACAATAAAGAAGACATTTACGAAGAATTGAAACGTTACCAAACCCAAAAAGATGTTGACTTTATTATGGAAGATATGAATTTATTACTGGGCGATTCACACACAGGTATTGATAAAATTAAAAATATTGTTTCAGATCTTTTAGAGTTTTCCCATGTCAATGCACCAGATCTCACACAAGTGAATATTAATGAGTTAATGAATAAAACGATTCACCTTATCGATAACAACAGGCTACAAAATATCACCATAAAAAATCATAACGAAAAGCTGCCTGATCTTGTCTGTCATAAAGGAAAAATAGGTCAAGCATTAATGAACATACTAATGAATGCTATAGAAGCTATTGAACGAACCGAAAAAAAAGGAATGATACACTGCAAAACATTTATGCATAAACATAAAATATATATTGAAATACAAAATAATGGTTGCGGCATAGAAGAGGATCAAATGAACCGTATCTTTGACCCGTTCTATACCACGAAAAGTATTGGCGATGGCACGGGTCTGGGTCTGCACTTAACACAAAGCATTATGGAAAACCATGACGGCGCAGTGATGGCCGTCAGCAAACCCGGTGTTGGCACTAAATTCAGATTAGAGTTGCCACTAAAAGAACAAGCCTAGCGCATTAGCCGTTGTTTGCTCAGAGATGGTTGACACTGCCTGACCTCTTAACTGAGATAATTCAGCGACTATTGTCGTCAGGGATAATGGTGTATTGGCTTTTCCCTGAAGACCATATGGCGGCATATCCGGCGCATCAGTTTCCAGCAATAGAGACTCCAATGGCATGTGTGCGATTGTCTCGCGCGTTTTTTTGGCACGAGGATAGGTAATACTGCCTCCCACCCCGACATAAAAGCCCATGGCCCAATACTCCCTAGCCAGTTCTAGACTCCCCGTAAAACCATGAATAACGCCACCTTTCACAGGCAAATACCGTTTTAATAAACGTAGCATCTCATTATGCGCTTTACGCACGTGAATAATCACAGGCAAAGCATGATCAACGGCCATCCGTAAATGCTGCTCAAACACTGGCACCTGATACTCAAAAGACGTGTCGATAGACGCATCCAGACCACACTCACCGATAGCCACACAAGCAGGCGCAGCCAAAAGGCGGCTCCATTCATCGTTTTCAGGCAGTGAGTTATCACTCACCCACCATGGATGAAGACCCGCAGCCATTACAATACCGGGATATTGACTGGCAATACCTAAGCACTTCTGCCACTGCACAGGCTCAACTCCAGGCATTAACAAGCCTTGTATACCCACCTGTAAACATTGCTGCCACAGTGCATCACGCTGGTGGTCAAACTCGGCAAAATCAAAATGGCAGTGCGTATCAAAAAGAGAATCGGACATAGCTGGTATTTTAACAAAAACCCTTTAGAATACGTGCTCCCTGCGTAAAAGCAGATTATTAACCAAGAGGAAAGGCGATGGAAATCGAGAAAAAAACTGCCGAGTACGTGATTCTGAAACGTGCTGATGGTCGCTACGCTGTAAAAGGCGCTAAAAATACATTCATTAATGGTGATGATAAAGTCGCTATTTTACAAGCCGAAGGACTACTGAAAAAGCCAGAACCCAAGGCTGAAGAAGCCCCTGCTGAGGCCAGCGAAGAAGCCACCGCAGAAGAAGAGACTGAATAACTATACTTGGGCACTTCTTTACCTTAGGAAGTGCCTGTTCCTACCCCTTTTATCGTGCAGCACACAACACCCATTCACCATTAACCTTTTATTTAATTATGTTATGTTATAACATAACGTTATAAGTTTAACACGCAAACTCGTCACATATTCCTTGTTTTCGGCGAGAACCCTTATAAGCAAATGATAATCATTATTGTTTACATTTTTGTTCTCAATCATGTATCATGCGCAAATTCAAGATTCAGGACAGAAAAATTCGCGAGCCTGGGCACTGACACAAAGGACGCTTCCATTATTCTTTTCAATTATTAAATTGAGGAGATTTTTATGAAAAAATTAACTCTTGCTGCTGCTATTGCCTTTGCGACTGCTTCAGGCGCTGCCAATGCGGTAACTGTTGTCGAAAAAGACGGTTTCAAATTCAAAATTGATGGCGATATTCAAATACAACTACGTAAAGACGTTGGTGCAAATCAGGATACGGGTATTGATTTTGATGATTCTGAAATCAAAAACAAAGTCACCTATGACCTAGGTAATGGCTTGACCGCTTTCGCAGAAGCACACTTTGATACTAAGAAAGCGGCAACTGAAGAAACGTTCGTAGGCCTAGAAGCCGAAAACTTCAATGTTACACTGGGTAACACCAACTACGCTACCGATGATTTTGCCACAGAAGGCAGTATTGAAGGTGCAGGCTCAGTGAATGCGTTTGACAATGAATTTGGTAATGGTGTTGATGGCGATATTATTCGTCTTGACTTCAGTGCAGGCGCTTTAACGGGTGCAATTTCTCACGATGTAGATGAAACGTCGACAACAGATCCAACATCAACCGATATTTTCTTGTCTGTAGAATTAGGCCCAGTTGCTGTTGGTGCGGCTCATCAAAATCATAAAGCTAATGATACGGCTGATGATGTATCCAGTTCTGGTTTTAGCGTTTCATTCAATGCGGGTGATATTGGTATTGCACTGGATAGCAGTAAAACAGGCAGTGGTGCAACTGGTGGTTTGGAAGACTTGTAAATCACTAACATCTCTGCCGTTATCCCTGTAGGCGCACATGCAGAAGGTGTTATTGGTTTTGTTGACGAGTCAAATAAAGCCAATACTGCGAAAAACTCATGGTATGCCAATATCACTTATGCATTCCCTAAAGCAGACAAGGTAACTATTTTCGGCGAAATCCAGAAGAAAGATGACGAAAGTGCAGGTGCTTTAGCCGGTCTACGCGTTAAATTATAATAATAAAAAAACCGATACTTCCACTCGCCCCCGGCAGTATCGGTTTTAACTCATATAATCTAATACAATACAGGTGATACTATGAAATATGCAGCATTGATTATGGCCGCATTCATTGTGGCTAGTCCCGCACATGCCGTAAAAACAACCGATGTATTACATCACTATTCTGACCTTGCTGAAGCAATGTATGGTGATTCGTTAACAACGGCAAAAGAATTACAGACGTCTCTCAAACAACTGGTTAAACAACCAACCGAAAAAAATCTTGAGCAAGCAAAACTCGCATGGAAAGCTCCGCGTGTACCTTATCGGCAAACAGAAGCTTATCGCTTTGGTAACGCGATTGTTGACGACTGGGAATGCAAGGTTAATGCATGGCCTTTAGATGAAGGTTTGATTGATTATGTTTCTGCTGACTACGGCAAAGGATTTGAAGACAATCCACTTTATACTGCTAACGTTATTGCCAATGCGTCACTAACATTGTCTGGCAAAAAAGTAGATACTAAAAATATTACCAAAGAGCTGTTAGGTGAAACACTCCATGAAATTGACGGTGTAGAAGCCAACGTTGCCACAAGTTACCACGCGATTGAATTTTTACTGTGGGGTCAGGACTTAAATGGTACTAATGCGGGTGCGGGTAACCGTCCTGCCAGTGATTTTGATACCACAAACTGCACCAATGCTAACTGTGATCGTCGCGGTCAATACCTGATTGAAGCGGGTGAACTCCTGATTGATGACCTTGAGTGGATTGTTGCTCAATGGGGTAAAAAAGGTGAATCTCGTACGTCTTTATTGAAGGATCAACAAGCAGTTATGGCTAGAATACTCACAGGTATGGGCAGTTTGTCTTACGGTTAACTTGCGGGTGAACGTATTAAACTGGGCGTACTGCTACATGACCCTGAAGAATAGCATGACTGCTTCAGTGACAACACTCACTATTCGCACTCTTACGATATTCTGGGTATTCAGAATGTTTACACCGGCACCTATAAGGCGGTTAATGGAAAAACCATCACGGGCCCAAGCATTGCTGATCTAGTTGCCAAAAAAGATGCGAAAGCCGACAACACTCTGAGAAAAGACATCACCGCTTCATTAGCTGCGGCACAAGTGGTTGTTGATAGTGCGGAAAAGGATGGCGTTGCCTATGACCAACTATTGGCTGAAGGCAATAAAGAAGGCAAGGCAAAAATCATGGGTATTGTTGATGCATTGGTTACACAAACCAAATCTATCGAAACAGCTGTTGCAACATTAGGATTAGATGCGATTGCATTTGAAGGTTCAGATTCTTTGGACTCTCCTGAAAAAGTATTCCAGTAAGCGATAGATAGTTTACATTTGCCCCGTCAGGGGTTGTTTAAGCCAGACGCAAGTCGGGCTTTTCAGTTATAATGTCGGCCTATGAGCATCTGGATTGACTACAGAATACTCCCGCTTTTTTTATTGTTACTGATAGGCAATAGCTCATTTGCTAATAATCAGGACATACTACGACCTACCAGCGATTTTTCAAAACCCGAAAGTTATGAAGCCTGACCTGCGGGTGCATTAACACATCGCAAAAAAATTAATCAACACAGTTTTTCTCATGCCTCTGCCAATATGAGCTTCGAACGTCAGTTGGACTTTGTTTTAGGCAATGCGCTGTTTAAAAAAATCTGGGTATCCTCCCCCTCATCAACACTCGCCAGTGACGGCCTGGGGCCATTATTCAATGCCCGCTCTTGCCAGCGCTGCCACATCAAGGATGGACGCGGCCACCCTCCTGATAACAACAGTGACAAGAGAGTCTCTATGCTATTACGCTTAGGTATCCCAGCAACAACAAAAGAGCAGGCCAAAAAACTTAGCGACGGCATTATTAATACCATTAACGACCCGATGTATGGAGGGCAATTACAAGATCACTCGGTACCGGGCATTCATTCTGAGGGCGAGTTTGTTATCGAGTATCAGGAAATACCTGTTCAATTAGCTGGAGGAGAAACGGCTTTTTTGCGCAAACCTGAGTATAAAATTACCAATCTACAATATGGAAAAACACATAAAGATTTGATGATTTCACCACGGATTGCACCACATATGATCGGCCTTGGGTTATTAGAAGCTATCGCTGAAGAAGCTATCCCCAAGCAAGCTGATCCGGATGATCTTGATAAGGACGGCATTTCCGGCAAGGCACAAATGGTATGGAATTATGAAAAAGATCGACTGATGCTGGGCCGGTTTGGTCACAAGGCAGGTATGCCAACGTTAAACCAGCAAAACCAAGCCGCCTTTGGTGGCGACATTGGTCTATCAACGCCACTCTTTCCTCATGCGTCAGGTGACTGCACGACAAAGCAAACACAATGTTTAAACATTCCTAATGGCAACACAAAACAATATCAAAATCTGGACGTCGACAAGCAAATGATAGACTTGGTATTGCATTACACACGCAACCTTGCCGTACCGGCACGCCGGGAACTTTATAAGCCCAACACACTGGCAGGCAAAAAACTGTTTTACAATAGTGGCTGTATTGATTGCCATACCCCTAAATACATTACACCAAAAGAGACTGCCCAAGCAGAACAATCATATCAGCTGATCTGGCCCTATACCGATATGTTATTGCATGACATGGGTTAGGGACTTGCTGATAACTTTGCCGAAGCAAGAGCCGATGGCAGGGAATGGCGCACACCACCATTATGGGGCATCGGCCTAACATCTGTGGTTAACGGTCACAGTTTTTATTTACATGATGGTCGTGCGCGCAATCTTTTGGAAGCTGTTTTATGGCATGGCGGTGAAGCAGAAACATCAAAAAATAAAGTCGTCAACATGCAACCAAAAGAACGTCAGCAACTGATTAAATTTATTGAATCATTATAAAATGGTATCTTGACATGTATACATTTCAAACAACACTACTAATAAGCTGCTTTATTCTTTTCACAACAAAACATACCGCAGCAGAAAGTGGCTATTCACTAACGACCGCTGAAGACTATCTTGTTCCCGGCTACCATACTTTATTAACCAACGCACAAAAACCATCAAAATCGTTGCATACAACATGTTTACATTTGGGGGAAGACAATATTATCGAGGGCGAGCCGTTATCTGAGTTACAAGATCAGCTTAAAACCCTGTACCTTTCATGGGCGAGTGTTCAACATATTCAGTTTGGCCCCATGGCTTACCTAAAGCGTAAAGAGCGCTTTCAGTATTGGCCTGACAAACATAAGGTGGGCGGAAAACAAATTCGACGACTCATTAACTCATCAACAAAATTACCTGATGCAGAAGAAATTGCTGAAAAAAGTGTTGCTGTACAAGGCTTACCTGCATTAGAAACCTTATTATTTTCATCATCAAAAAAAATCGCCAAAAGACAATGCTTGCTTGCCAGCACGATCAGTAAAAACTTGCACGCTATCGCACAGGAAAATTATTCTCTATGGACAGAAGAGCCCGTCAATTTCTCCAAAGAATTTAAAATAGAAAAATACAATTCAGGCGTATTTAATTCACAGAAAGACATCGATAGTGAATTTTTTAACAGTATAAGGACCCAACTACGCATTATCGAACATTTAAAGATTCCTGATCTTAACACCAAAAAGAAAGTATCCTTCAGAAATCTAGAGGCATGGAAAAGTAATATATCCCTAGATATTATCAAGGAAAATATAGCGAGCTTAAAAAAGCACGATCAGCATGCATTTTATCAATCATTAGAGGCAATAGACCCCAAGTCAGCTCACGATATTAATAACGCCTTCGATAACGCAATGGCAGCCATCAACAAAATCCCCGAGCCTTTGTCAACCACTCTGAGAGAAAAAAACGCAACGCAAGAAATCAATCAAGCACGAAAAAAAATTAAAGACTTAATTACTACTGTCAACATAGAACTTACCAACAACCTAAAATTACAAAGCGCATTTAACAGCCTCGATGGTGACTAAATGATAACACGACGAAAATTTTTGCTATTATTAAGTGGATGCTTATCACAATTATTGATGGCAAAACCAGCTATTGCAACAACAAAAAATGACCGCAAAAGTTTCTATCTTAACGCTGCCGCAGACACAGTGGGAAACCATGTCGTTAATGTAATTTCACCTACAGGAGAGATTCTTGTCTCACATCAATTACTCTCCAGAGGCCATAGTTTTACAATCAACAAACCATGGAAACATCTGCTTTGTATCAGCCGGAGACCAGAAACCACCATAGACATTCTCGACGTTAAAGGACGATTTTTAGGCCGCATTTACAGCGATAAAAACTGACATTTTTATGGTCACGCCGCCTGTGATAGTACAGGAAAAATATATACCACAGAAAACAATCTGGAAACAGGGAACGGAACGATTGGCATATGGACAAAAGATATCTCAAATACTGATGAGGCCGATTATAAAAAGGCCAAGGAGTATTCCAGTTACGGTATTGGTCCACACGAAATACTGTTATCACCAGACAATTCATATATTCTCGTTGCTAACGGCGGCATCAAAACACACCCAAACAGCGGCCGAAAAAAATTAAATATTGATTCCATGCAACCATCACTGGCGATCATCCAACGGAAAACCGGACAATTAATTCATCAAATACTCTTATCAAAAGATAGGCATACCAATAGCATTCGTCATATTACAATATCATCATCAAATACGGTCTATGTTGCTCTCCAAAATCAATCAAAACAACAACAGGATGAGGTCTTATTATTTAAATACGACATTGATAATAATCAGGAAAAAATATTTCATATACCCATAACCTTACAAAGACAACTAAAAGGCTACATAGGCTATATCGCGCTGGACAAATCAGAAAAGTACATTGCCGCGAGCAGCCCTAAAGGTAACAGCCTATTATTTTTTCATAAAGGTGGGCAATTTATTCATTCGTTATCAATAGAAGATATCTGTGGCATTGCCAAAACTGAAGAAGACGGTGTATTTATCGCCAGTACCGGAACCGGTGAGATGAACTATTGCTCAATAAGACCAACAAACGATCTGCACAAACCATTTTCATTGACATCGACCTTGTATGATGTATTTTACCAGTTTTACATCACATTATTATTCGATAAAGTGAGACTCAACCTGTAGCCGCAGGTTTTGGTATAACAGCCCGATAGACGCCAGGCGCTGATCTCTCAAGCCCGTTAACAAGCGTGGGCGTTATACCAATTTCAAATATTAACTCGAACAGTCGAAAGAGCCTCGAGCTCGAATGTAGCCAGGGTGAGTCATGAATACAACTCCTAAGTCACAGAAGAAGCAGTTACAACGTCATATTGTTATCTATGTCGGTAAATCTATGCTGGACATTTGCATTTATGAAACCGATGAATATTTCCAAGTGGAAAATAATGCCGTCGGTATTAAGCAGCTCCTACGAAAAATCAAACGCTATAAACTCACGCGTGTTTTAGTAGAAGCAACAGGTGGTTATGAGCGTACTGTTGCAGAAGCCTGCGCAGAACATGAGTTGCCTATTATTATTGTTACCCCAGTAAAAGTGCGACAGTTTGCCCGTGCACAAGGCATATTAGCAAAAACCGATAAAATAGATGCGCGTCTCATTGCACAATGTGGTGTTGTCATGCAGCCAGAAGTCAGGGTCTTACCCACTAAAAATATTAGGAAAGTCAGAGATTTAAATGCGCGTAAGCGACAATTCATGGAAAGCCGCACTCAGGAGATGAATCGACAACACAAAGCTCAATCGTACTTAGCTGCCTCGCATCGTCGTATGATAAAAATGCTGGACAAGGAGCTAGCATGGATTGACCAACAACTTGAAAAAGAAGTGGCTAAAATAGAGCAATGGCAACAAGCGAAAGAAATTTTATTATCGGCTACTGGCATCGGTACGGGTGTTGCGTATACCCTGCTCGGTGAACTCCCTGAGTTAGGCAAACTCAGCCACCGTAAAATTGCATCACTTTGTGGCTTTGCGCCGTTCATCATGAAAGCGGGTCAATAACAAAAAAACGACGTATACGAGGCGGGCGTTCACCGATTAGAACGGTGCTTTATATGGCAATGATGTCCGCTATTCAACACAATCCAACAATGAAACAGTTTTAAAATAAGTTGGTTGCACAAGGAAAGCATAAAAAAGTAGCGCTAACAGCGTGTATGCGCAAGATGATGACGATTTTAAATGCCAGGATCAGAGATAATCAGGAGTGGATATGGCTTAAATAAATTGCGCTTTAGGCTTGAGTTTAATCACAGTCGCTTGTTAAATAGGCATCCGAACATTCGTTGGGATAATCACATGATGTATATCAGCGGTTAATGTATGATGGGGTCGTTTGTTTCAAAATAACTACCAATTGGTACGAGCAGTGTATTACCTTCATTATTCACTTCTTGACCAATCATTTCATCATAAGGGCTTTGGTGCTGGAGATACATTTCTCTAATGGGTATATCGAGCAATAGCGCCTGCATGGCAACAAGGCTTCTTCTCGTTAGGGATTTTTTGGGCGTCTCTTTCACATAATAAGCTTGATCACCAATATGTACCACAAGGCGGTATAGGGCCTGTTCCATTGATTCAATAATTGCTTTATAAACAAAATCTACCTGCTTCAATTGTTCCAGCATAATGGGGACTTTGATCATGGTATATTCTCTGACAATATGTATTAGTACTTACAAGATTAACACGCACAATCATTACATTTAGATGGCTGTTTTATTAGAATTATTTTTTTCCTGATACATCAATGTATCGGCTTCTTCAATCGCACGGGGAATACTCATGACCGGGTCTCTTACCGCAGCACCAATTGACGCACTCACATTATTCTGACGCAGTTTCTCCCGTATAGAGTGTACTAACTTATCCAAACCCTTGTGGTCACAACCAATAGCAACAACACCAAATTCATCCCCCCCAAACGCGCAAGAATATCATTGTCTCGAGTCACTGAGCTCAAAGATGCTGCTGACTTCCTTATGAGTTCGTCACCCTTAGCATGACCAAAAATATCATTAATTTCTTTAAGGCCATCAAGATCAATAATGATAACCTATAAGGGATTACCGTACCTTTTAGCACGTTGCTCTTCGGTTGTAATGCTCTGCTCCCAACCAAGGCGATTATAGAGTTTTGTTAACGGGTCAATCATGGCTTTATGACGAAAACGTTCCAATCTGCGAGCCTGAGAGAGCATTAATAAATCGGCTTCCAAAACGGTTCCCAAGAGCTGCGCCATAAGTTCAACTGTTGGTAAATACTCAGCGATTGTTTCGTCTTGAGGTTCGGGATCAATAGCACATAACGTACCGAATAAACTGCCATCCTTGCGCGCGACAGGCACACCCACATACGCTTTAATGGGTACTTGTTGAGCAATGGGAGCACTGGCATAGGCAGTGACGAGATCAGAACACGGGGAAATTCGGGGGCCCAGCCCTTGCACCATTTGGCTGCAAAACGAATCAGCCCACTTCAAAAATGTCCCCTCTTCGACATGGTAATCATGGTCTTCCGTTTGCAACACAATCCAATCTGCATCTTGCGTTCGAGTCATCATCCACAAACGAAAACCGACAAGCTGATGTAAATATTCCAGCACCGCTCGACTGGCTTCCTCAAAATTATTAAACGGTACAACATCCGAAAAAGCATTATTATTCATAGGCATCATTAGTATAGTTAGTATCAAAGCCGGACAAACAACATCAGTATAGCCCAATTATATGAAAATTTTAGCTTGACCTGCCGACATATTTGCGGATAATCGAACTCATATATGTAGTAAGCTTGGGTATGTCTCGATCGGAATGAGTCCTGTCTTTACACTCACATTTTCTACTGATCCACTTCAGTTGCCCCAATATCCCCTGCACCTTTTTCAATACGTTTTTTATCAAAACAATCACCTTTATTTCAATAAGATAGCGGGGTTGCTTCATGGAAAAGATTTATATTCTTGACACCAATGTATTACTTCATGACCCAATGGCCGTACACTCTTTTGCCGAACACAGGGTCGTTATTCCGATGACGGTTCTTGAAGAATTGGATGTGATTAAAGACCGTCGCGATAAAGATGTCAGCCGCGAAGCGCGTATTTCTATTAATAATATTGAAAAGATTCTGGGCAATGCCTCTCCCAAAGAAATTCAAAAAGGCGTACAAATTCAATCTAACGATATTCAGGGCGTGATAGGCACCCTGTCAGTATATGCCGACCAGCGCATTAAAGGCGGTGACGATAATGTGCCTTACCTGCGCTTGAATCAACAACATGATAATGACAATCGCATTATTAATGTGGCACTGAACCTGCAAAATACCAACCCTGATGCGATTGTTTGCCTGGTGACCAAAGATATCAATATGCGCCTTAAAGCCAAAGGTTCAGGGCTTGAATATGTGGAGGACTATCGCAACGATCGTGTGTTGGATGATGTCGATCTGCTCGCCAGAGGCTATGAAACGTTATCTGGCAGTTTTTGGGATCATATTGAACGTGTCAGCACGGCTAACCTTGGCGGCGACACCGTACACTGTATTGATAGAAACGCCCTGCCTTACGCTTACCCCAATATGTTTATTACCGATGAGAGTGAGTTTACGGGTCTTGTGACGACCGTTGATGACCAGCATGTTCATGTTTTGGACATCAATAAACAGCGCCTGATGGGACAACAGTACTGGGGAATTAAACCACGCAACCTTGAGCAGGCGATGAGTCTGTTTTTACTGAATTATGATGATACCGATATGACCGTGCTCACCGGGCCTGCCGGCTCAGGCAAAACCTTATTGGCTCTAGCTTATGGCCTGCATGCAATCATCGAAGAGAAGCGTTATAACAAACTTATTGTGGCTCGTTCCACGCCACCCATTGCCGAAGATATTGGCTTTTTGCCGGGGACGGAGGAAGAAAAAATGGCCCCTTGGTTAGCCGCTTTTGACGACAACCTGGAAGTACTTCATGGTAATGATGAACACAGCGTTAGCAGCATTGACTACGTCAAAGAAAAGGCCAACATTCAGTTTAAATCACTGAATTTTATGCGCGGTCGTTCATTCAATAATGCGTATATTATTATTGATGAAAGTCAGGGACTGACACAATTTCAATTAAAGTCGATTATCACTCGGGTAGGCACTAATTCGAAAATTATTGTCCTTGGCAATCTGGCACAAATTGATAACAAATACATTACCCCATTAACCTCGGGGCTGACATACCTTGTTGAAAAAAGCAAAGGCTACCCACATGCAGGTATTATGCATGTTAATGGTATTGAACGCAGCCGTCTGGCTGAATTTGCAGAAGAAAATTTATAATTAGAAACCCCACAGTAGCCGAAACCACTGTGGGGCTATTTACAGGATTAATTGATCCATCAATGTTCAACAGCATCGATCCATCTATTCCTTGCTCATTCCCTTGCTGCGTCCTGAGAGAGTTATAATGCAATAAAACGCGCCATTTTACTGTAGGACGTAGATGGATAGTCTGTAGGAAATATCTTACAAATTAGATTCTTCCTGATCCATCTGATCCCTTAACGCACGCAGGAGTGCGCCTTGACGTTGCACAATGTGTTGAATCAGAATCTCACGGTCTTTTTCATTCATATCCATAAATTCAACACGCAAGTAATAGCCCAATTCGCTGTCGGCATCAGATAGAGCATCGCACGATATGACACGCCCCATGGCATTCACATGATTAGAGGATGGACGCAATAATAGGTCAAGCACAAGAATACTCGCTTGAGCCACCTGTTCTCCAACCGGAAAGGCTATACCACTGGCACTAATACTGGCCTCTTCAACACGATGGCACGCACGTTGGGTAATCAGATTATCCAACTCCAACATCATCAAAAAAGCATCCAGCTTTTTATTTAAACAATCAATCGCCGTTGCCGCATCAGGATTGCTTGTTTGCAAACGCTCTAACACAACGTTCATTTCTTCATTATATTTATGCATCACACTGAGCTTATCAACATAGTGTGATGTCCCCTCCGATTGATCTTGTTGTGCATCACGCTCAGCTTCGCTTAATACACGGTAAGAGACACCCACTTCATCGACAATACGAAAAAAGCGACGGCGATTATTAGCATCATTGTTCATGGATTTTGCCCATTAAAAAATTTCATTAGGTTTCAAGTCAAATAAATAATTCGGGTCAAGATCAAGGTTACGCATAACGTCCTGACCTTCCTCTTTAATGAGCTCTTTATCTTCATCACTGAGCTCTTGCTCGAGCCCTTGGCGTATAACAATTTCTACACGACGGTTACGCGATCGATTTTTGGAGCTGTTGTTACTAACCAAAGGAACCGTATCTGCAAAACCAGACACTTCGAAACGACTCGGCTCAATATCGCCATCCATTAAGGCTTGTGCAACGGATACTGCGCGCGCTGTTGATAATTCCCAATTGGAACGATAACGCGATGAACGAATAGGGATATCATCGGTATGACCTTGTACCTGAATCTTGCCTTGCTTTTGCAAAAGCACCGCTCGGATATCATCCATCACATCGTAATAATCATCATTCATTTCATGCGAGCCCGATTTAAACGAACCTTTTTCGCGAATACGAATCACAATCTTTCGTCCATCCGTTTCTATTTCTATTTCACCCGCCACAATTTGTTCTTTGAGATCATTCGCCAGTTCCATAGCATCATTCTTAGTTTCCTTAATCAGCTTTTCTAATTGCTGCTTAATTTTGAGTTGAACACCGGCTTCCTTATCGACATCACCCGCTTCAACGTCATATTGTTCAGCACACTGAAAATCCAGACTCATCTCGGTAATATCTTCGGTTTTTTGCCAGATTTCATTAATGGGTGTTGGTTCTGGAATAGAAGGACTAAACTCCTGAGCAATAATGCTAGTACCTTTGGGCACATCGACAACATTGAGTTTGTTTGGCACACCAAATGCTTGCGCCATAGAACCCGCAAGGCGTTTAAATTTCATCGCATCCATTTCAGAAAAAGATAGTAGCAATACGAAGAAGCACATTAACAAAGACATTAAATCTGCAAAGGTCGCCATCCAAGCTGGCAAACCGGCCGGGCATTCGCACTTCTCTTCGTCGTCTTCGTCACTCATTTAATAACTCCCTCGAACGACTATTCAGCGACTTCACGTTTGCCCTCAGGCAAATAATTACGCAACATACTATCGATAACACGCGGATTTTGACCATTTTGAATGGCTAACAGTGCATCAATCACCAGACTCTTTAAACGCACATCATTTTGTGCTCTAAGCACCAACTTATCCGCCAATGGCTCGCAAAAACCATTCGCCAATACCGCACCATATAACGTTGTTAACAACGCAACTGCCATTGCCGGACCAATAGCTTTCGGGTCAGACATATTCGCCAGCATCGCAACCAAGCCAATCAAGGTGCCAATCATTCCCATTGCAGGCGCCATACTGGCCATATGGGTGAAAATTGCCGCGCCCAGCTTATGCCGTTCTTCCGCTTGGGTTTTTTCTTTTGATAATATCGACTTGACCACATCGGGCTCATGACCATCGACTAATAGCTGGATACCTTTACCCAGAAAATCACTACTGACTTCCTTACCCTCAAGCGCTAATAAACCGCCTTTACGTGCCTCATCAGCCAACGTGACAATCTCATCAATCAAGTCACCTAGATCAATATCATTATTCTTAAAGCCTTTGCCGGCAATTTTGGCAAACGCTAAAAATTGCCCAAGGCTATACTTGGCCATCACCGCAGTTAATGTGCCACCGAAAACAATCACCAGCGATGGCGCATTAACAAACATACCCAAATCACCACTCATTAACATGGTGACAATAATGAGTGCAAAAGCCCCCAAAATACCTATTAGCGTTGCTAAATCCACTACTCGCCTCTCGAATTACCGCAAATTACAGCCGCAGCCGCCTACCAACTTATTAAAATGGTGTAATAAATTAATAAGCCCTATTTTTAGTCTAGCCGCTATTTCTTATTTCTCCTGTAAAAGCTGTAAATTATTCATCAGCTTTGGTAGGGTATAAAGGGTCGCAAAACATGAGACAAATCAATGACAAAGAAGAAAAAAGACTTCGATTTTGAAGAAAACATTGGCGTTCTGGAAAAACTGGTCGAATCACTGGAGAGTGGTGAATTATCACTGGAAGAGTCACTAGCAACCTTCGAGAAAGGCATTAAACTCACCCGCGAGTGCCAACAGCATCTCAGTGAAGCCGAGCAGCGTATCCAAATGCTGGTTGGAGATAATGGGGAAACGGTAGACTTCGAAAGTCTAGAGGGTGAATAGCCAATGTTATTTATACACTGTCTGCCTCCAATCGCTCTATAGCAGGCAACACAAACGGTTCTACCGCATCGAATAATGTTAAAGTGTCTTTACCGTCATAAATTTGACGCCGAATAACCTCTGCAATCGTTTTATTCATACGTGGATCGTCCGCTGCTTTGGCAGCAGTAGAGTGCCTCAAGTAGTGTTTTAATCTCGCATGTTGTTCGACCTTTACCAAATTATTAATATACTCCAGTGCAAATAAAGTGATCATCATTGGAAATATTGGCAATGTTTTATCTTTTGTTGTAAATGTTTTCTCTTCGGGATGCTGGTCTATGGCATAATAATGTCGCAACAAATTGTAGCTATTGAACAAACGTTTAACCTGACGCGGATTGACCAAACCAAAATAATTAATCCAGCCTTCAAACGCATGCTTTTGTGCTGCGGATAAACCAAATCTTTGTTCTACATTAGTGATCGGCGCCTCAGACCCCATAGTAGAATCAGCGTCTGGTTTATTATTTTTATCCACGTCGATAGACTCAATGTAGGTACGCTGGTCTTGTTTCCATAGGTGTTGCAAATAGGCGTTTACACTCTGTTTATCTGGCGCACTTAACGTAATCGGCAAATGAATAATTTTAGATAAATAATCGCGCGCAATTGTTAATGAACTACCGGAAGGGTGATGCACAGCTAAATTCTCATAGTGCAAAGCCAATGCGGAAAGTGCGATACGCTGATAAATCGCAATAATGACGATGACCTGAGGAATTTCCAACACCAAACGTATCGACTCAAATACTTTAACAATACTTTTAGTATCACAACGATCCAGATCATCGACAACATACAATAAACGTTTTGATTTTTTGTTACGAGGATTTAAGCGCACCTGTGACATAGTTTTAATATTTTTACGCATGACCGGAATAGTACCCAGATGCTTGGCATAATCCGGCAATTTTAAATAGGTTAAAAACTCTTTAGCTAATGGATTGGCAGACCAACGCTTTAGCTCACGAAACAAATAAACCAACAATCCTACACCTGTTGCACATGCGCCGATGCCCGGAATAAATAACGCCTCTTTATCATTGGCGTATACTAAAAATAACGACAAACACAAACCTACCAATGCGATTAATAAAAACTTAATAAACGGCCATACACCGTGAATCGCTTTGGCAAAACCAAACGTCAATTTAAAACGATAAAAACCCCAGCAAAATTGATCCCAGAAACTCATATCATGCATATCACTATTGAGAGATGCTTCTGTAGGCCTGGGACTGGACAGCGCAGTTATCATTTCCTGAGCAATGCCAGCCTGAAGATTGTCTGTATGCTCATATTCCCAAGCATTAAATGTGGCAAACAAATACGGCTGTTCTGCGTCATTTTCCAGCAAGCGGCGCTGTAACAATTTAACCAGAGTCGACTTACCCACCCCCCCCCCAATCACCCAAAAGACCAATGGTCTGATGATGTTTATTTTCGGAATCAACTAATAACGCCGCCATGGTATCCACCAATTTCTGACGTTTTAAAAAATCCGCCTTAACCGGCTCATGGCTATTCTGGGAATAGAGAGGAGAGTATGTTTCAACGATAGTGGTGTTACGGGTTTTGCTTGCCGCATTTTTTGTTTTTGCTGTGTGGGCCTTTTTTGGTGCTTTAGTCGCCATCCTTTTCCCTCGACACTGTTTCTTGTTAAGCCGTTATCATACCTGTAAATGCATTCTTTAGGTATTCACATCCGTCTCCGGAAACTACATTGATTGCCCTATCGTGATACACTCCACGGCAATAGTCATAACGATATTAACGAGGCCATTTTGACGTTTTCCGAATTTCTGGAGCAATGCCGTCTAAGAATTGATCAAGCGCTTGCGCAAGCCGTTGACACCTACACTGACCACCCACGACTGCAGGATGCCATGCGCTATAGCCTGTTTAATGGCGGTAAACGTGTACGGCCGGTATTGGTCTACTCCAGTGCTTTAGCTGTTAGTGGCAACAACACACAGCCTGCGGTTGAACGCGCAGCGGTAGCGATCGAAGCTATTCATGCGTATAGTCTGATCCACGACGACCTACCCGCAATGGATAACGATGATCTGCGTCGAGGTAATCCTACCTGTCATATTGCCTTTGACGAAGCAACGGCTATTCTTGCAGGCGATGCCTTACAAGCCATGGCTTTTGAGAATATTGCCGACACACCGCCACACATCGTTAAACTACTGGCGCAATGCAGTGGTGCCGCGGGTATGGTGGCAGGACAATCTATTGATCTAGAGGCAGTTAATCATCAATTATCAATTGAGGCTCTGGAAAATATGCATCGCCTCAAAACCGGAGCGCTGATTCATTGCAGTGTACAAATAGGTGCACTAGCAACCGAAAAAGCCAGCACAGAACAGTTACACGCCCTAAAACACTACACAGACGCTATTGGTTTGGCATTTCAGGTACAGGACGATATTCTGGATGTTACCGCTGACACCCAAACGCTGGGCAAAACACAAGGCGCTGATGCCGCCCTGAGCAAACCGACCTATGTTTCGCTGCTGGGGCTGGATGCTGCACGGGAAAAGGCACGCGAGTTGCACCAAACAGCACTGGACTCTTTGGCCGGGTTTGATAATAATGCCGACCCCTTGAGAAACCTTGCAGATTATATTGTTAAACGTTCATATTAACGACTACAATTAGACCTCTTTGAACGTAGACTCTCTTATACACCATTGCCCTAACGAATAATGACCATGTTAACCTCCAGCGAAATCCCACTATCGCGGCCGGATACTCCGCTATTAGATAGCGTGAATAGCCCGGAAGACCTGCGTCAGCTGGAAAAGTCACAATTACAGGACCTTGCCCATGAATTGCGCCTGTACTTACTCTATTGTGTGGGACAAACAGGGGGACACTTTGGTGCCGGACTCGGTGTCGTCGAGCTGACCATTGCTTTGCATTATATTTACAACACTCCCAACGACCGCTTGGTTTGGGATGTAGGCCATCAAACCTACCCCCATAAAATTCTGACCGGGCGTCGCGAAGAAATGCTAACGATGCGTCGTTTTCAAGGGCTTTCCGGCTTCCCCAAACGCTCTGAAAGTGATTACGATACGTTTGGCGTAGGGCATTCCAGTACATCAATCAGCGCTGCATTGGGTATGGCTATCGGTAACGAACAGTGTGATGATGAAAACAGTCAACACCGCAAACATGTGGCGATTATTGGCGACGGCTCTATGACCGCCGGCATGGCTTTCGAGGCATTGAATCATGGCGCTCACACCGAAAAAGACATGTTGGTGATACTGAATGATAACAACATGTCTATCTCACCCAATGTCGGTGGTCTAGCAACCTATTTTTCGAAAATCTGGGCCAGCAAATCGTATAATGCTTTACGGGAAAATAGTAAGCGCGTACTGACAAAAATTCCACGCGCTTGGGAAATGGCTCGTCGTACAGAAGAGCACATGAAGGGTCTGTTTTCACCGGGCACATTGTTTGAAGAAATGGGGTTTAATTACGTCGGCCCCATCGATGGACATGACCTGCCAGAGCTCATTAACTATCTGGATAAACTCAAAGAAATTTCAGGCCCCAAACTACTACATATCATTACACAAAAAGGTAAAGGTTACGCCCCCGCAGAAGCCGACCCGGTTGGCTATCACGCACTGAATAAAATCGAACCCAAGCCTGAGCCTGTGGCAGCCGCCAGCAAGCCAGCAGCTACCAATAACGCCCAAAAATATCAGGATGTTTTCGGTCAATGGCTGTGTGATATGGCTGACACCGATGAACGCCTGCAAGGAATCACACCCGCCATGTGTGAAGGCTCTGGCATGGTAGAGTTCTCGGAACGCTTTGCTGAGCGTTATTATGATGTTGCGATTGCCGAACAACATGCGGTTACTGTTGCAGCAGGTATGGCCTGCGAACAACAAAAGCCCGTTGTCGCTATTTACTCCACCTTTTTACAGCGCGCATACGACCAGCTTATTCACGACGTTGCTTTACAAAACCTTGATGTCACTTTTGCCATTGATCGCGCCGGTATTGTCGGTGAAGATGGCCCAACACACGCAGGTAGTTTTGATCTAAGTTATCTACGTTGTGTACCCAATATTATTGTGGCCGCACCCAGTGATGAAAATGAATGTCGTCAACTATTAAGCACTGCCTACCATTATGAAGGACCATCAGCTGTACGTTATCCACGCGGGAAAGGGACTGGTGCAGCTATTGCAAAAGAATTGGCCACACTAGAGATCGGAAAAGGACGCACTCTGTTATCGGGTACCAAGGTCGCCATTGTTAACTTTGGTGTATTACTTCCCGCCGCCACAGAAGCTGGCAAAATTCTCAATGCAACCGTATGCGATATGCGCTGGGTAAAACCATTGGATACCGAATTAATTGATGCGCTTGCTGAATCACATGAACTGATCGTTACACTAGAAGAAAATGCAACGGCAGGCGGGGCTGGAAGTAGCGTCAGTGAATACCTGTCCAACAAAGGCATAACACGACCCGTACTGCAACTGGGCCTACCTGACCGTTTCATTGATCACGGTAAGCGAGAAAAAATTCTGGAAGCAATTGGATTAGATGCCGAAGGCATCGAAAGGACAACCCGAGAGCGCTGCACATTATTAAATATAGAAATCTCTAGCACATAGAAAGCAATGAAAAAAAATTATATTTTTTAAGCTTATTCACCTTTTTATTATCCTTGTCTGCGTCCGCAGATCACAAATTAATCAATTTTTTTGGCAACCAATTTTTATTAATAGACGAAAAAAACGAATCAATTTTTAAAATAACCCTTCTGGCCTTTAAAGGTACATGGCAATGGACTGGCATCAAAAAATTTAAAGAAATGACAAACAGCCAAGGCCAGACCAAATACACCTATCATGTAGGGTCTGACAATATTGTATGGACTATTACCCTTAATCCTACGAAAAATGGATTTATTATCAATTCTCAAATAAATTCAAAAGAAAATATCCCCATCACCTATTTTGCACTTGACCTTAGCTCAGAAAATACTGACATAAACTCAAAAATAAAAACAGATTCAATATTTTCATTCCCATTACTTGTTAACGAAAGCAATAACATTGAAAAAATTGAATTCTTAAGAAAAAAAGCAAAAAAAGATATTTTATTATAATTCTCACGGCCAATAAGCATTCATCATGATAAAATTGCTCGCATCAAACTTGCAGAAAAAGAACTTAAACAACAAGAACCAATAAACCACAACATAACAGTTACAACACATAAAAAAACACAAATTTATAACAATCCTGAAGACATACCTAAAGCCATTTCCCATCAACGATGGTTTGCTTTTAAACCTAAAAATAGCACCAATAGAAATGTTATCAGCATGGAAAACTGGATAAAAAGCCCCCATTAATAACCCTAAAAAAATATGGGGCACCAAAGTTAGCTTTCATCATGTGGCTCCCGAAAAAAAGATTGCTGTTCAAAGGGCTAATTTTTTTGCCAAATATGTCATTAACAATGTCAGACTTAATAAATTTACCAACCCAGGATGGAGAGGCATTGGCTCAACAGAAGAAGCTAGCAAGTATGATCGAGAGGGGCTTAACAAATTTGACTTTTGGACTCACAAACTATCCCAAAAAGGGATGAAATATAAATTCTCTCCTATATACAACTTAATGATTTTCGAAAAAGATAAAGAAAGATTGCTGGCTTATGAATAAATCATCAAAACCAACCCTTCTGCACCAACCACATCTGGCTTGCAGTGGTTTGCCAAAGACGTACAAGACCTTCACATCGAAACAATAATCAACTTGCTCAACCACAAAAACCGCTATAGTGGTAAACGTTATGCTGATGACCCGGCATTAAGTTACGTAGAAATTCAAAACGAAGAAAATATTTTCTTTTACACTTTTCTGAGAACATTCCAAAAAATACCAACCTATCATCGCTTACTAGCAAAGCAATTTAGCGAATGGTTAGAAAAAAAATATAAAACACAACCTGGGTTAATCGCAGCATGGGGAGTTTCCAGCATTAACACATTTCGTTATGAAGGTGGCTTACATGAAGAAAATCTTGGCAAAAAAAATATTACGCCAATTTTAACACCATGGCTTTATGACAATCATCGAGATACAGAACATAGAGGAAGACGCTTAAGAGATACCGCAGAATTTTTATTAAAAAAACAGGATGAATATTTTATACGAGCGATTAACGCAATTCGTGCAACAGGTTATAAAGGCGGTATTGTCACTAGCAATTGGCAAGCAGGCAATAAGGGCGCTCACTTTCTCAACCTTCTAAGTGATATGCGAGGAACCGTTATTGACCGCCATAATTATAGTGGTGGTGCGATTGGGCCTCCAGGTTATACCGTTGAATCGGGCCACACACTACACAATCATACTATGCTCGACAAACCTGGAAGCGGCTTGCTATCTACAGGTATGCAACAAGTAAAAAACTATCCATTTATTGTCAGCGAGTGGTTATCCGTTGTTCCCACGGAGTGGGCTGCTGCAGATACAACGATAATGGCTACTTATTGTTTTGGCCTACAAGGCTGGGATGCAAGTTACCACTTTGCTTCTGATAAACACAAATTTACTGACACATTACAATTTCAGGGTAATGGAAAATTTAACACATCACACCCTGTGGGTATCGGTTTATACCCGATACTGGCTCGCATGGTACTACGTGGAGATATCAAAGAAGCTGATACCATTGCCACACGTCGATTAAACAAACAACAAGCACTTGATAACGCCTATGATTTTGACAACACTGTCGAACAAGCTCATGATTCAAAATCATTTAGTGGCACACCACACCATAATGCATTAGCTGTAGGAAAAGTGCTTATTGAATTTACTGAAGGGCCTGGAAAATCTACTATTAAAGACTGGCGTAAAAAATACCAAATAAAAAATAATGATGGCAGCAAAACTATTTCTTCATCAACCGGACAATTAAAGTGGACCTATAGTGACAAAAACCATCAAGGATTTGTAGAAATTAATAGCGACGGTACGCAAGGCATTCTGGGATTTCATCCTCAACGCAAGTTTCAGCTTCAAGATGTTGCAATTACACCACAATCGAACTATTCCGTCATTATGGTAACGGCACAAGCGCAAGATAAAGTAATCAACACCGACAACAACATTTTATTAATGGCTATTGCTCGCGCACACAATACTGACATGAATATTGCGGGCTCTTTAATTGCCAATGTAGGCACAGCCCCGATTATATTAGAACCCGTTAAAGCCACTATTAAATTTAAACGCAAACAGTGCACGGTTATTGTTCTTGATCATGATGGAAAATTTGAGTAGGATACCGCCAGAGATAAGGCGATTTATTATTTAGTGGAGCTTGATAAAAACTAGCATTTAACAAGCTGCTGGGCGCACTCCAAAAAACTTTTTTCACCTTATACAATACAAAGAAATCATTCTTGCCTAGAACTATTTACATGCGTAGGCCCTCTCAAAAAAACAGGGAAAGCATCATGAAAGAGATTATCGACTCTATTGATTCCAGAATAAAAAGCCCGCTATTTGGTTACTACATCATCGCGGTTATCGCTTGGAACTGGGATCCATTTTTCTATCTTTTTTTCGATAGTGGCAGCGCTAGTGAACGTATTGCATACTTCAGAGCTAACACCAGCCACCTCACCGTTTTTATCTGGCCCACACTACTCGCCTGTCTATACTCTGTCATTTACCCGTGGATAAACTACCTATTCCTATGGTGCTCACAAAAACCCAATGAATACAAAAACACCCTACAAGCCCGCTCGAAAGACAAACTTCTCACCATCCAACAACAACTCGAACAAAAACGTGCAAACCTTATTGCACAACGAGAAGAAGAATTAATAGCGCAAGCCAAGCGTGATAAAGAAATTGAGGAAATAGGAGATTTAGAAACTAAAAAAGAACTAAAAGAAAAATTAGAAGCATTACGTGTAGAAACACAAAAAAAGCAACAACTGGATTCCGAACAAGAAGAAATATTAATTCAACTTAGCCAATATTTTCATGGACTAACCGAAGATGATTTTTACGAAATACTAAATGGCCCAGAAATCAAAAATCAATATCATATAGAAACATTACAAAGGTTAGGCTATATAGAATATCCCGACATTCATAACAATTATACCTACAAGCTTACCGCTGGAGGCAGAGCTTACTTAGTTGAAACTGGCTTAGTATAAAACCCTATACTTGAGGAACCGTGAGCAGCATGGATGCTGCGACCGAGCCTACAGAGATGTATTTACGGCGTGTTCCGAGAGTATAGGGTTTTATGTAGAACAAATGAATTTATAAGTCACCAGCAGCATCGCAATTACTTTAGTTATTTAACCAAACGATTTTCTATCAACTCATCCACTACCGAAGGATCCGCCAGCGTCGAGGTATCCCCTAGATTATCTAATTCATTAGTGGCAATCTTACGCAAAATACGGCGCATAATTTTACCCGAACGTGTTTTTGGCAAACCCGGTGCCCATTGAATTAAATCTGGTTTGGCAATCGGTCCTATTTGCTCAACACACAAACCCACCAATTCTTTCTTCAACGCATCACTGGGCTCTTCACCTGACATTAAAGTGACATAGGCATAAATGCCCTGCCCTTTAATATCATGCGCATAACCCACGACCGCAGCCTCAGCGACTTTTTCATGCAATACCAATGCACTCTCAATTTCAGCGGTACCCAAACGGTGACCACTGACATTAAGCACATCATCCATGCGCCCGGTAATCCAGTAATAACCATCGGCATCACGGCGCGCACCATCACCCGTAAAATAGTAGCCCGGATAAGCACTAAAATACGTATCAATTAAGCGCTGATGATCACCAAATACCGTACGAATCTGGCTCGGCCATGATGACTTAATGACCAGACTACCAGCACCTTCGCCTTCAATCTCCTGCGCATTTTCATCAAGAATGGCTGGTTCTATCCCAAAGAAAGGCAAGGTTGCTGAACCAGGTTTTAAATCGGTTACCCCCGGTAATGGCGTTAGCATATGCGCACCCGTTTCTGTTTGCCACCATGTGTCCATAATCGGACAACGCTCTTCTCCTACGACCGAGTTATACCAATGCCACGCTTCTGGATTAATCGGCTCGCCTACCGTACCGAGAATACGTAAACTGTTGCGTGAAGTTTTTGTCACCCATGCATCACCCACGCCCATCAAGGCGCGAATCGATGTCGGGGAAGTGTAAAAGCTGGCCACCTTGTGTTTATCAACCACCTGCCAACAACGTGAAGCATCCGGGTATGTTGGCACACCTTCAAACATTAACGTAATGGCGCCATTGGCTAATGGGCCATAAACAATATAGGAGTGACCCGTTACCCAACCGACATCGGCAGTACACCAGTACACTTCACCATCCTGATAGTCAAACACATATTTGTGCGTCATGGCAGCCTGCAACAGATAGCCACCTGTCGTATGCAATACGCCTTTGGGCTTGCCCGTAGAACCCGAGGTATACAAAATAAACAAAGGATCTTCGGCATCCATACTTTCCGGAGGACAATCCGTGCTGGCCTCTGTGGTTATTTCCTCATACCAAATATCACGCCCTTCTGTCCAATCGATATCTCCTCCTGTTCTATTCACGACAAGACAGGTATGTACATTAGGGCAGTTTTCCAGTGCCTTATCTGTATTCGCTTTTAAAGGCACAACACGCCCACCACGAACACCTTCATCGGCAGTAATCACTACCTGACAATCGGAATCCAAAATACGGCCACTGAGTGCGTCAGGAGAAAAACCGCCGAACACAATGGAATGTACAGCGCCAATACGAGCGCACGCCAACATGGCATAGGCCGCTTCGGGAATCATCGGCATATAGATACAAACACGGTCACCTTTATTAACACCACGTGCCTTTAAACCGTTAGCGAGTCGACAAACGGCTTCATGTAATTGTGCATAGGTAATATGCTGATCATCTTCGGGGTTGTCGCCTTCCCAAATAATGGCCGTTTGGTCTGCACGTTCAGATAGGTGACGATCGATACAATTTTCACTGACATTGAGTTTGGCATCCGCAAACCAGCGCGCTTCGCCTTTATGAAAATCATATTCACGAACGGTGGACCATGATTGTTGCCAGTGTAAAAATGTTTGCGCCTGTTCAGCCCAAAAAGTGTCAGGATCACTAATGGATTGTTGATATAGGCTTTCGTAGGTTTCTTTATCAATATGTGCCGAACGACGAACAGACTCTGGGACAGGATATACCGAAGACATAGCGACTCCTTGGTGGTGCTTACTGCTGTAAGGTTGATATTTTTATATGCGATACAACTGCAAGAAGAATAGTCACTAGACTACTAAGTTACTGAAAAGATAACAACAAAAGAATTATTATACTTTAGTGAATGTTGCTTTTTACGCCGCAAGATACTCAATCAAGCAACTTGGACAGGAATGTTATTAGACGTACGCTCCACAGAATTATCTTCATTCAGATACACCAACCGCGGTTTAAAATTCGCCGCTTCTTGTTCTTCAAATTGTCCGTAAGCCGCAATAATAATACGGTCACCCACTTGGGCTTTACGCGCAGCAGCGCCATTAAGAGAAATCGTACCAGAACCAGACTCAGCCAGAATCACATAGGTGGTAAAACGTTCACCGTTACTGATATTATAGATGTCAATTTGCTCAAACTCACGAAAGCCTGCCAGTTTGACTAGATCAGCATCAATTGCACAAGAACCGTCATACCAAAGATCGGCCTGATTCACACTGGCCATGTGCAGCTTTCCTTTGAGTAAATTTATTAACATCGAGAGGTTTACCTACTTTTCTATTGCTTTAATGACTACGTTTATAATTCGAGCGACACGTTATCGATCAAGCGCGCAGCCTCTGTATACATAGCGCCTAATACGGTTATTTTAGCATCATCCACCCGTGCCGGGGTGAGAGTTTCACTATGACAAACCTGCAAGTAATCCATACGAAAACCTGCCGCTGTAATTTGCTGCTCGCCTTGTTGCTCTAAAGCTGCAAAATCTCTGTGACCTGAGACAAGCTGCTCACTCATCCAGTTCAATGTTTTATGTAATTGGTTCGCCTGTGGGCGCTCCTGAGGGGTAATAAAATGGTTACGGGAACTCATCGCCAAACCATCCGATTCACGCACAATATCACCCGCAACAATTTCCACTGGTATGCACAAATCCTGCACCATACGTCGAATCACCGCAATTTGCTGGAAATCTTTTAAACCAAAGACGGCTTCATGTGGCTGTACAATATTAAACAGTTTACTGACAACCGTGGTCACGCCTTCAAAATGACCGGGTCGACTGGCCCCGCAGAGCACATCGGTCATTGACGGCGCTATGACGCGTGTTTGCTCATCCATGCCGTTCGGGTAAATGTCTTGCTCTTCTGGGAAGAACAGATAATCACAAGCAACCTGCGTCAGCTTTTGACAATCACGCTCAAATGTTCTGGGATATTGATCCCAATCCTCATTCAGGCCAAACTGCAGACGATTGACAAAAATACTGGCAACCACAACATCACAACGAGATTTTGCCTGCTCAACCAGCGCCAAATGCCCCTGATGCAAGTTACCCATTGTTGGCACAAAGCCAATACGCTTTCCCGCCTGCCGCTCGTTAGCTAGCATCTGACGTAGGGCATCAATATGGCGGAAAACCTGCATAGTATTTATGGCACAAAAATAGGGGGCAGCGATAATACACCGCCCACATAACAGACTCAAGTATAAAGCCAGAATGCTATCTGATAACGTATAACCCCTGTATGTTTTTGGAGGGACATTATGCGACTGCCAATGCTATTGATAACATTAACACTACTACTATCCAATACAGCCTATTCTGATATTATACGTTTTGCCCATGTAGAACATGAAGGGCAACCTCGCTACGGCGTGGTGAACGGCCAAACCTTAACCCTGATTAACGGCGATATTTTTGGTGCATACCGTGTCAGCGGTGATACCATCCCGTTAGACAAGGCCGCCTTGCTGCCCGCCACAACACCTTCAAAAATCATTGCTGTTGGGCTGCATTATAAAAGCCACTTTGGTTCAACACGAGGCGCCACAACACGCCTGTTCTCCAAACTGCCCAGCGAACTCACCGGTCACGACGAACCTGTCTGGCTATTTTCTGATGGTAAAAACCTGCATTATGAAGGCGAGCTGGTGTTTGTCATTGGGAAAACCGCCAACAATATTTCTGTTGCCGAAGCACCTGACTATATTTTCGGCATCACCGCCGGCAATGATGTGACTTAACGAAGCTGGCAAGGCTCAGATTTACAATGGCTACGGGGCAAAGGCGCCGATAGCTTTGCCCCTGTCGCACCCTGGATTTTTAAAGGCTTAGATTACTCCGACCTGCTTGTTGAAACACGACTCAATGGAAAAACGGTACAGTCTGAAAGCACCAAAAATCTGCTATTTAACGTTGATGCAATTGTTAGCTACGCCAGCCGCTATCACACACTCTTGCCTGGCGACCTGATCTTTACGGGCACTCCGGGCAGCACTCAATCCATGCAAGCCGGCGACATCTTCGAGGTGGAAATAGAAGGCGTGGGAGTGGTAAAAAATACCATTACACCGCGTTAGAGGGCAAAAAAACGCCTCTTATGAGGCGTTTTTTATATTGTTAAGCTTAGAATTTAAACACTGCACCAACAGAAACTAAGGTTAAATCTGTAACGTCAAAATCATATAGCTCATACTCGACACGAACTGCAAAACTATCAGATACATTGATATCTGCACCAAGCCCGTAAAAAACATCAAAGCCATCATCACTAGCACTTGCCGATATTGTAGCGCTACCAATGGGCACAGAACCTGTAATATCAGCAGTCCAACGATGAATACCTAACTTAGCATAATGAACAAAGGTTCCACTTTCAACAAACTTAAACACACCTGCAGCGCCGAAACTTTTGCCATCTATATTAACCGTATAATCATTAACTTGTACGGTTACTGTACTGCCACGAAAATCGAAGGTATCATTGTTATCACCTTTTAAAGTCGCCTCACCAAAGTCTGCAAAATGGTACTCTACAGCAAACTGCGGCTTGACATTAAAGCCATAAAAAAGTTTAAAGCCAGAATCAGACTCATCTAATGTTGCACTACCTGTAAGGTTGGTAATTCCAGTGTCAACATCAGTAACACCAGCGGATACACCAAAATAAGAATCAGCTTGCGAATGCAATGCCGAAGTTGAAAGTACGGCACCGGTTAAAAGAGCCATTAATTGTTTTTTCATTGTTCCTTATCTTCATTGAAAAATAGCATATATTAATAGTCGTAGAAAGACGGGTACACCAAACCAAACCCACCAAGTGAAGTCAAGGAGTTGTTGAAAAATTCAGCATATGCTTACAAAGGATTAGGATATATCAGTAATCCTGCTGCATGTACTCGGGCGCAAGATTTTCAAAGCGGGTATATTTGCCGACAAAGGTAGCGCGGCAGGTACCTACCTCACCATTACGCTGCTTGCCAATAATCAGTTCGGCAATACCTTTCTCGGGACTGTCTTCGTTGTAGTATTCATCACGATAAATAAACAAGATCACATCAGCATCCTGCTCGATGGCACCGGATTCACGCAAATCAGAGTTCATCGGACGCTTATTCGGACGCTGTTCTACACCACGATTAAGCTGAGAAAGCGCAATCACCGGGCAGTTGTATTCTTTCGCCATCGCCTTCATGGAGCGTGAAATTTCAGAAATTTCCTGAGTACGCCCTTCACTGGCGCCAGCGGTCTGCATCAACTGTAAATAATCCACCATAATCATGCCTGGCTCACCGTGTTCCCGCGTGGTACGGCGAATACGTGCACGCATATCCTGCGGCGTTAACGCGGCGGTGTCATCAATAAATAAGGGGGAGCTTTTTAATTTTTGTACCGCAGAAGACAGCTTAGGCCAATCTTCTTCGGTTAATTGACCATTGCGGATACGTGTCTGGTCGATACGACCAACCGAAGAAATCATCCGCATAATTAATGAATCTGACGGCATTTCCATACTAAAGACTAAAATCGGTTTGGACTGGGTAAATAACGCCGACTCCACAAAATTCAGTGCCAGCGCGGTTTTACCCATAGAAGGACGCGCCGCCAAAATAATCAATTCACCATTTTGCCAACCCGAAGTGCGCTCATCCAACTCGGTCAAACCCGTGCTCAAACCCGTAATATCACTATTAGAACGAAACAAGGCATCGATTTTTTCAACCGTACGCTTGAGCAACCCCTCCATGTCCTCTAGACCACCTTCTTTGGGGCGACCTTCGGCAATTTCGAGCACCCATTTTTCTGCCAGTTGCAGCAAATCATTGGCATCCAGACCGGCAGAGTCATAACCAAGGCGAGAAATATCATTAGCAACGGTAATTAACTGACGGATGGTCGAATGCTCACGCACGATACGGGCATAAGCATTAATATTGGCTGCACTGGGCGTATTTTTGGCAACCTCCGATAAATAGGGCATGCCACCAATGACATCTAGCTGATCGTGACGCGCCAACTCTTCAGAGAGCGTCACAATATCAAAGGGTTGCTCAGCCTCAGAGAGGCTACCAATCGCTTCAAAAATCTGACGATGCGGCTCTTTGAAAAAGTCATTCGATTGAAGCACTTCGGCAACACCTTCATAACTGCTATTTACCAGCATCAAGCCACCCAACACCGCTTGCTCTGCTTCAGGGGAATGCGGCAAGGGCTGAATAGACGACGCCACATCCTCATATTCAGTATGAGGCATCTCGTCAGCAGCTAATAATTCCTGTGGATACATAAACGGGTTTATTGTTGTTATTTCAGAAGAGAGATAATACCAGTAGACACAAAAAAAGCACTACTCATTTGAGTAATGCTTTAAGAAAACATATTTACTTTGGCACCTAGCGCACACTCTATCTCAAACACGTATAAATACATCCATGTAGCTCGTTTCCGGAATCCCTGCCTCCAACGGTTTGCTCTAGAGGTACGCTAGGCACCTTTCAAATAAAATAATCTCGCAAAGCGTTAGCGAGGCAGGTAGTGCAAGGCAAAAACAGGCGAAAAAGCAGAATTTATGTGAAATAAATGAGCATTTTTAGCTTGTTTTTAACGCAGCAGTAGAAACGCAGATAGCTTTGAGTTTACTCAGAGACGACTGACAACTTGATACTCTGAGTAACTTCACTATGCAATTGAATATCAATGTCATATTCACCTAGCTCACGTAAAGCACCTTCTGGCAAACGCACTTCTGATTTAGCCACTTCAACGCCAGCGGCTGTAATCGCATCCGCAATATCACGTGTACCAATAGAGCCGAACAGTTTACCTTCGTCACCCGCGTTGGCTTCAATAGTGACTGTTAATTCAGCCAGCTTGTCTGCACGACCTTCAGCTCCAGATTTTTTCTCGGCTGCCGCCGCTTCAAGATCCGCACGACGCGCTTCAAACTCAGCCACGTTGGCTGCTGTTGCTGCCAGTGCTTTACCTTGAGGAATCAAATAGTTGCGACCAAAGCCCGCTTTTACAGAAACCTTGTCGCCAATACTACCTAATTTACCCACTTTTTCGAGTAGAATAACTTCCATCTCGCAACCCTCTTAACAATTTGTTTGTTATTAACAACATTCATTCTTAATCTTCTATGGCTTTTTTTCCAAACGCCGACGAAAATCAAACCACGTATCGACAAAACCGATACACATTACGATGGGCGTAAAAATAAACGCCGCAAAATAAAAACCAATTAACCATGGCAAAGCCAATGCTTTCGCCTTAGCAATAGAATGCATCACCGCAAAAGCCACCAATAATAACGGCATTGCCAATACATTCGACCACCACCAGTATTCGCTGCCTTGATAACGTAACATCACGCTACCAGTAAAAAACACTAGCGATAGCAGGGCATCCAGTCTCAACTCTCTAAACTCACGACCAAAGCCGCCAGGGTTAAACACCATAGCCTGAAGCCAACGACCTACAAGGATAGATACTAGCCCATTGGATGCGAGCACATAAGCAATCACACCTGCAACACTGATAGTCGTCACTGCTTGAGCGATAGCTTGCTTATTCTGTACATCACTGATCGGCAACGCCTGACTTAAAGTATCACTAAATGCCTCAATAACATTGGGCACGAATACAACCACAGCCGCAGCAACGATGACAGAAACAACAAGAACTGCGGTTAACGCTCTGGATAAAGAAATCGTAAACCGCAACACCAAAGCTGAAATATAAATGACCACCAAAGGCAACAGCGTCACCCAAACGAGTGCAGACGAATCTTCACTTAACACCAAAGACAGTATCGCCGGCACCAGTACCAGCACCGTCACCATTGTACCCTCATGGGCACCTTTACGCAGTGTTACCAAAGCAACAGTAACAGGGGTTAATAATGGGATAACATACCCTAACACCGCCACTGCGCCGGCCTGTAAACGCCCGCGCATGATAAATTCAGCCAGGGCGCGCATCATTAATTACTTATCGTGGCCATCCGTATAGGGAATTAATGCCAGAAAACGAGCACGCTTGATCGCTGTTGATAGCTGGCGCTGGTATTTGGCTTTCGTTCCGGTGATACGACTTGGGACAATTTTACCCGTCTCGGTGATATACGCTTTTAAGGTATCCAGATCTTTATAATCAATCTGCTTAACACCTTCAGCGGTAAAACGACAAAATTTGCGACGACGAAAAAAACGAGACATTTTATGCTTCTCCTTCTTGTGCGCCAGCATCTGCTGAATCAGCATCTACAGACTGTTCTTTGGCTACAGGCGCTTGAGCCTGCTCTTCACGCTCCTCTCTTTCCTCACGACGAGCTTTACGCTCACGCCCTTCTTTTTCAGCTTTCATGATTGGAGATTCTTCAACAACCGGCTCATCAGTACGAATCACCATATGGCGCAGCACTGCATCGTTGTAACGGAAGTTGGTGGTTAACTCTTCCAGCACCTTATCGCTACATTCCACGTTCATCAAAATGTAGTGTGCTTTGTGAATTTTGTTGATGGAATAGGCCAACTGGCGACGACCCCAGTCTTCCATACGGTGGATTTGACCACCATCATCAGTGATAGAGGCGGTATAGCGTTCGACCATACCCGGAACTTGCTCACTCTGATCGGGGTGAACAAGAAATACAATTTCATAATGGCGCATAATGCTTTCCTTATGGGTTACTGTTTCCCCCACTATTCATAAAAGACGGGAGTGAAACAAGGAATAAAAAACCCCTATAAAAACAGGGGCGAACATTTTAGAAGATTTAAGTATTGAGTTCAAGCGATAGACAATAAATGCTCTACGGTGAAAAAGCCAATCCCTGGCGGTAGGACTCTTCTTGAGAAAATATGCTCTAGATATCTGTTCTTTTAGCAGCAATCCTTTTTTTCCCCCTTTGCTTTTCCTTCACTTGTAAACACATCCTTGTTTTGCCTTCTGATAAAATTCCAACTTCCTACTAATCCATTAAATTCCGTTAAAAACAGCACCTCAAAGTGCATGTTTGGTAATATAAAACCAAATAATATATATGCAAGCATTAAATTAATCATCAATACAGATCAAAACGGTAAAAAATAAAAGATTATTAAAATCATAGGGTTATAATCTGTTTTAATTAGAACAAAAAACCTGTATATTGGGTGCATTACAACCAAATGTTATGAAAAAAAGCGTCAAAGAACTGATTTCACAATCTTTTTACCGTCTACTGGGCAGCATTGTTCGCCTGGGGTTGCGTAACGGATTGACATATAAGGAATTTTCATCAATAGCCAAACAGCTGTATGTGCGAATTTCAGCTGAAGAGTACGGTTTACAGGGACGCCCGACTAATATGGCAAGAATTGCTCTGATGACAGGCATGGATCGCAAAGAAATCAGGAAAGTGATGGATTCAATGCAACAAAACCATGACGAATTGACCGCGGCTCCTGACAGGATGGCAAAAATTCTAACAGCTTGGTATGAAAACGAGATGTATGTAGATAGCAATAACAAACCGATAACAATACCTGTAGAAGGCCCCCCCCCAAGCTTTGAGAATCTGGTTAAGTCACACGGTGGAGATATTGCGGTAGTGACAGTATTACGTGAGTTCAAGCGCTCCAAGACAATTTCTGAAAATTCTGCAGGCGATCATATACAGGTAAACAAGCGTTACTATGTGCCCAATTATCATGGATCTGATAATAAAACCCCTGAGTTAGTTAATCCAGAGGCTATTGCTCAAGGCAGCAGCATGCTTGTTGATCATATTAATACCATCTTTCACAACCTTTATAGAGAAGACCTGAAACAAAGAGAAAAACTGGACTTGCGGGCAACAAATATCGCTGTTAAGAAAAAATATGTCGACGAGTTTTATAAACTAGTCGATCGTAAAGGTATGGAATTTTTAGAAGAAATGGATAGATGGCTTGACCAGCACGAAGCCAAATCATCTGAAGAATCGGAACGCTTAGGCATTGGCCTGTATTTTATAGAAGGGGAAAACGATAGCTTTACCAAAAAGTAAAAGTAGATTGAGTTAGTCATGAAGTCATTTATCAAACCGACATCATGGATATTTCTGGCGGCCTTCGCTGGAGCCTTTAGTTTTGGCTATTAGTCACAACTGATAAATGATTACCTGACCCATTATTTTTTTTCTGACACAAAAGCATCAAAAAATAAATCAACTCAATCTAATATCGGTAACACTTTTCAGGCTAGTACCGAGATATCAAATGATACGTTAAAGGAAACAACGTTTTTTGATCTTTCATCAAATCAATAAAGGCATTGATGGCACAGGTGGACCTCAAATCAATAAGGGCATTGATGGCACAGGTGGACCCCAATCGAATGGAGAATTTACAACCATTACCACTATTGGCGTGCTGGAAAAAATCAATAGCAATACTTATAAGATCAATGGCATTCCGTTTACACTCAGTGAATCCTCAAAAATTACCGTGGATGGAAAAGAGGTTGATAAGACAGAACTGGATAGTGGACAAATTATCACAGTAACTGGTCAAGTGGATAAACAAGGCAACGGTATTGTGATTAAGGTTAAGTCCATCAAGGTCAAGGTGAGCGGAGAAATTACTCAGATAGTAGACCCTGATCAAAAAACAGGCTCGGATAAAGAGCAGGAACGCTCAATAACTGTCATGAATCAAACTATCGTTTTCCGAAGCGATGTGAGTTTCAGCGGCGGTATAAACCAGTTCTCTGATTTAGCGATAGGCCAAGTCGTCGATATTAGCGGACTTGATTTATCAAACGGTTATATTTCAGCAACACGCATTATGCTTGTTAAAGAGCAAGATCGTGATGAGACAACAGAGTCGACCAACAATACAGAACCAGAGAACAATACAACCGATCAGCCCGTTAACACCAATGAAACATCAACTATAAACGGTGTTAAAGGGCAGATATTCGGCACAGTGGATACCATCAACACACTGGAAAACACGCTCGATATCAATGCTCTCACAATTAATTACAGTAATATCAGCAACCTGACTGATGATATTGTTGGTGATGATATTCGTGTACAGGGAATCAGTAATAAAGCGGGCAAGGTACTGCTGGCTGACAATATTGAGTCTGCAAACGTCGTTCTAGATAACACCGTTGAACGCTTTGAGATAGACGGGTTTATCACAGATTTTACTAGTGACTACCATTTTAAAGTGGGTGATATCGCTGTCTATAACGACTTGCAAACAAAGCTTGATGGTGGTGTGCGTCGCATGCTAGGCCTAGATGTACGCATTATAGTTGAAGGCACATTGGATAAAAACAATGTATTAATTGCTGAAAAAATTATTTTTCTAATTGCTGACTTTACCAGCCATAAAAACAATGACCGTATTTCTAACTCTACTGAAACTTTTACATGGGAAGATGTTGGTGCTGAACAATACGCATTGCGGGTAATGCGCACCGCTGAAGGCAGGGGAGGGGAAATTCTTTATGAACAAACATTTCCAAACTATGATACCTCAGCCACTATTCATAACTTACCTATCAATAGTGGCAATGTTCATGTACGCATAAGTACCAAGCATAGCGGCTGGGCTTCAAAGGACTATACCTTTACTGGCGTAGGGCTTATTCCAGAGGCAGAATTCACCATCCATGAAAATAACAGAGCCGCATTGTCATCCAGCAATGAAAAATTTACATGGACAGAAGTACCAGAAGCGGAGGCTTATGAGTTAACGATCAAAAATTTGGTATTTGATTCCGATAGACGTTTCTTTGATAATTATGATTCATTCATCACCTCTACTACAGTCAGCAATCTACCCAATAACAGTGCTAATGTTCATGTCACTTTGAGCACATAACACAATGGTTACTGGGCCCACAAAACATATAATTTAAAAGGCACTGGAGAAATACCTGATGCTGTTATTACCAGTCATGAACCACTGGAAACCGTAACAACATCTTCTATTACTATTACATGGAATGATGTTGACGCTGAAGAGTATCACTTGCGCATACTAGATTGGCAAGCGAATCCAGGCAAAAAATTACATGATTCATTTTATAGTGCCGACACAACATCAGCAGTCATCAATAACGTGCCCAACAATACCCGCATACTGGTTGCCATCAGCACTAAACATGATGGCTGGTGGGAGAGCAACAATATTATACTTACTACCGATATTCCTGAATAAGGCTAATATTGACTAGGTCATGAAATTATTTACCAAACCACAATCATGGATTTTTCTGGCAGCCTTTACTGGCGCCATTGGTATTGGTTCACATACAGATCTAGCAAATAATTATCTGCACGATCTCAACTCATCAAAAAAAACAACTCAAACCAAAGCCCTCTCAAAAAATACGGCATTTAATGCATTTCAGTCTGAATCTGAAATACCAAGTAACGAACCAACAAGAGAAATACCTTTTGACCTTGCGTCTATTGATGGCACAGGCGGCTTAAACCCCAAACCCAATAAATCTATTGATGGCACTGGCGGCGCAAAACCAAAACCGAATAAAGGTATAGATGGTACGGGCAGCTCTCAACCAGACTTAAATACAGGTATTGACGGTACGGGCGAACCCGAAACACTGGCAGATGATAAAAATTATAATATTTCTGGTACAGTTGTTATTGGTGTCCTGCAACAAATCAATGGTCAACACTATGTTAACGGAGTGCCAATTACCATCAGTCAATCAACAAAAATATTGTTTGAGGGTGAAGAACGTGACGTTGACACACTGGATGATGGCGATGTTTTCACTATCATTATTAGTAACATTAAAGAAGACAATAACACTAACGATAGTGACCGTATCGAAGAAGGAACAAACACTACGGATAAGGCTAAGCCAGATGAAGCTGAGAAAAGCACTGATGCTCATATTATTATCAAAGACACTCAGGTTAGCGGTACGGTAACCGAGGTTACGGAAACATCGTTTATCGTTCAGGGACAAAAAATCATTATAGATAATAAGATCATCTATGAAGGAGACATAAACAAACCTGAACCATTAACCGACTCGGAAAAATTAAAAATATTTTTAACCGCCTTAACAGATCGCAAAGTCAATGTTAGCGGTTTTGCGTTATCGGATAGTGTTGACGGTGATATCGCAGCAACACGTATAGAAGTGTTACCAGAAACAACCGCTATAACAGACACCCACATGGTCAGAATTACCGGCAATCCTGATTATATCAATGAAGAGGAAAGCACCTTCACTATTAATCAGTTAACCGTAAATTATGAAAATATAACCGACTTACATACACGGAACAAAGCTGCCATTCGTGTTCGGGGCAGAATGAATCCAAAAAACACATCGGTGCTCATTGCAGAGTCCATCGAGTTGGTTACGCCTGTTTTAAATGAAACCGTTAAACAAGTTAAACTGGAAGGCTATATTACTGACTTTACTGATACCGAAAACTTCAGCATTGATGGCGTATCTGTCTTTGCTCCTATGATGACTGAATTTATTGGTAACGAACGTCAAGACTTGGCACTTAACATCAAAGTTAGGGTCACAGGTACTCTCAGCAATAATATAGTCATTGCAAACACGGTGAATTTTTTAATCGCAAACCTCACAAGCCATCACTATCGAGATACCATTTCCCCTTCCAGCCAAACCTTTTCTTGGAATGATGTTAAGGCAACATCTTACCAAATCGTTCTGTGGAGCAAAGGAACAGGCACCTTTTTTGACAAAACAATTTCAGGCGATGAAACGTCAATTACGATTAACGACCTTCCCGAACACTCGGGTTTATTCTACGTTTATTTATTTACATATCACAAAGATTTTTAGGCCAAAAAAACCTATCAAATCTTCGGTACCGGCGAGCTAAGAGCATCAACACTCACTAGTCATAAATCCGGCGATACGCTTTCAAGCACGACTGAAACATTTACATTTAGTGAAGTGCCGACTGCTGATTCCTATTATCTGAAAATATTCAACTATCATTCTAATGACATTTATTATGAAAAAACCTCAGACACACCAGAAACGGTTGTCCTTGAAGGGCTCCCTGATAGCGGTTCAGACGTTACTGTATGGCTATATACCCGGCACAATGGTGGCTGGGAAGATGTTATTTATTACGACTTAAAGAGTTTCAAACTTGAACACATTCGAAATGCTACACTCACCAGCCACACCAACTGGCAACAACTGAACAGCAGTACACAAACATTTACTTGGGAAGATGTTGGCGCTGAACAGTATGAGTTACGGGTTGCTCGTCGCCATCCCACACTATGGTATGACATTGTCGAATTATTGACAGTTGATGGATCAACCACATCCGTGACGATTAATGATTTACCTACCAACGGCGGCCAAGTACTTATTAGACTACGCACCAAACACAGCGGCTGGGCAGCCAAATACTATACCTTTACCGGCACAGAGGATCATTCTAAAGCAATACTGACAAGCCATAAAGATAAAGGCACGCTGGCATCAACGAGCGAAATATTTACATGGAATACCGTTGCAGGCGCAGAGGCTTATCATTTGATGTTAAGAAACCCTATCGCCGATTACGATGTCAAATTCGCGCGGAATTTTGAAGTGGCCAACCCTGCGGAGGCTAAAAGTGGTATACCTATTTCAGCGACTATCGATAATCTACCTCAAAATATTGCAGGTCTGCAGTTAACCTTAAGTACCAAACATCATGGTTATTGGGATCACCAGATTATTGATTTAACCAGCACAGGGGGAATTGCCAACGCTGAGATTACCAGTCATAGCCCCGACCAGAAAATCACTACATCATCAGAAACCATCAGTTGGAGTGACGTTGGCGCGGATGCCTATCAAATACGTATTATTGATAAATCTGCCAGCAGCTACAAAAAAATACACGATAAAATCTATGATGGTAGCGTTACATCAATTACCCTACATAATCTGCCCAAAGACAACGTACTACATATTGCCGTGTTTACAAAACATGGCGATTGGTGGGCAAGTAACAGCTTATCTGTTGTCACAGAGATTCCTTGATTCACCATACTTGTCTATCAAGCATCCTAAGCAGATAAAAACTGATCAGCAAACTCTTCTGCCAATGCTTCTGTCGTTGCAATGGCCTTATGGATTTCTGTCACACGGTTCTCATACGCGAGTTGAGACGTTAACGAAAACAAGGTGTTATCCAAAATTGCCAGAGCACACAAGCGTTGTGCACGCTGCCTGAAGGTATCGGCAATCACCAATAATAAATGTTGATGCAGATGATGTAATAAATCGGTTGCTTGTTTATTGTGCCCCATGGAATTATAAGACGCCGCCAAGTGATGACTGGCATTAAACAACATATCCCAACAATCTTGAGAACACGCTTTATCATCAGCCATCACCAACTTCCAGGCAATATCCTGACTGGTTCTAAAACTGATCACGGCTTTCTGATACTGTGATTTCTGATGATACTGGTAGCCTTGATGTTGATGAAATTGCCACTGCTTCAGTGATACCTCCAGCGAAAAGCGGCTATCTCTTGGCGACCTAGACTCTGAGCTGGCGATATATTGCATGATAATGCCTTCTCTTCATGTAAATGAGAATCATTATCATATATAAATAAATAATAATCGCAAGGATTAAATTGAAATAAATGCTTACTTTCTAGTCAACAGGTCAAAAAATGTTAACCACAAGACCATTAGACGCCGTTTTGTAAAGCACGTATACGCGCTTGCAACGGTGGGTGACTCATAAATAACTTGCCCAGCCCCTGCTTAAAACCACTGCTGATACCAAAGGCCTGAAAAGTATCTGGCATGGAACTAGGTACTTTAGCCTGCTGCTCTGCCAGTAGGCGATTAAGCGCACCAATCATGGATTGACGGTCAGCTAGGCGCGCACCAGTCGCATCGGCACGGTATTCGCGATAGCGGGAAAATGCCATCACAATAGTGCTCGCCAATACGGCTAAAATCATTTCTGCAATAAAAGTCGCGATATAAAAGCCGATACCGTGGCCATTTTGTGTTTTAAATACCGCCCTATCAACGGTATGGCCGATAATACGGGCAAAAAACATGACAAAGGTATTAACGACACCTTGCAACAGCGACAGGGTTATCATATCGCCATTAGCGACATGGGAAATTTCATGCGCCATAACTGCGCGTACTTCGTTACGATCAAAACGACTAAGTAAACCCTCACTAACTGCAACTAGTGCATTATTCCTGTTCCAACCGGTGGCAAACGCATTAGATTCTCGAGCCGGAAAAATTCCGACTTCGGGCATACCAATATCCGCTTTTCGTGCCAATTCACGGGTGGTTTCCACCAACCAGCGCTCCTGTTCAGTGCGGGGTTGCTCAATCACGCGGGTTCCCGTCCCTTTCTTTGCCATCCACTTAGAAATAAACAATGAAATAAGGGCACCACTAAAACCAAAGATGGCGCAGAAAATCAGTAAACTGGTTAAATTAAGGCTCGTTCCTTGTAAATAATGCTCTACACCGAGCAAATTGAGGGTAAAACTGGCAACAACAAATACCGCCAGATTCGTTAATAAAAATAAACTAATACGTAACATAGCAACCTCTCGCATCATCACTTGTTACATAAGATGCTATCTAAACTGAAAAATGCAATAGCGAAAGGGCATTATTCGGAAAGTGGTAACGGCAAGAAAATCGTAAATGTTGTCCCCTTACCGACCTCACTGTCAGCTTGTAAACGACCACCGTGTTGATCAATAATGCCGTAACTGATAGATAAACCCAGTCCTGTACCCTGTCCAACCTCTTTGGTGGTGAAAAACGGTGTAAACAATTTTTCCATATTCTCGGGCGAGATACCGGTACCTGTATCACTAACGCGCAAAACCGCATTATTATTATCAAGCGTCGTTTGAATGGTAATCTCTCCGCGCTCAGGAATCGCTTGAGCGGCATTGACCAATAAATTAGTCAGCACTTGATTAATTTGCCCGGGATTGCCATAAATCCATGGAATATCGGCCAAGTGTTTATGTACTTCACATTTATACTTCAACTCATTCCACACCATTTTTAATGTATTTTCAACACAGTCATTTAGGTTAAACAATTCTTCTCCGGCATCGTCCGTATGTACAAACGTTTTTAATCCGGCGACAATCTCTTTAACCCTGTCGGTACCAGCAATCGTATCTTCAAGGATCGGAGCAATATCTTCCAGCAAAAAATCAATATCATCCTCTTGCCAGCGCTGTTGAATATCATCGAACCGTACTTGCTGGTCTTTTTGCTCTTGCTTTCCATGGTCATAACAATCACGCAACAATGGTACAATCACATTCACGTAGTTTTGCAATGTACCCACATTACTGTTAATAAAACTGACCGGATTATTAATCTCATGCGCAATGCCTGCTGCTAGCGTACCCAGAGAGGACTTTTTTTCTGCCTGCACTAACTGCGCCTGACTACCTTTCAATTGCTCATACACTTCAGTTAATTCCTGGTGACTATTACGCATTGCATCTTCACGCGAACGCACTCGATCAGCCATCAAATTAAAATCATCTGCTAAATCTTTTAGCTCTTTCACGTCCTGATCATTGATGCTTAAACGGTGTTGATTGTTATCCGCAAAATCGTGTGTAAACGCCCGCAGTTTTTTAATAGGTTCAACAAACCATCGACGCCCAAGATAAATAGCAATCAATGTCGCAATCACTCCCAACGCCAGTAACAGTAGTAAATTTTCAATAAGCAATCGATTTCTCACTCTATCACTGACACGGTTATCAATATAAAAACGCAAATTAGTACCGGAAAAAGACTCGAATAATTCAATCATTTGCCCACTAAACAATGTTCCTATACGCTGAATGACCTTACCCTTCCAGATGACTTCTAATGATAGGGCTCCGGCCAATTTACTGGACAATTTCTCACCCAGCGAATCTAAAGGAACTTCAACAACCAGCACACCTTCCGGCACACGGTTGTAAGAAATAGGTAACGCTAAACGCCAGTAATACTGTCCGTCACGGTGTTGACTCACGCCCCGATATTGTTCTTGCTCGCCATTAAGCAATGCAATAACCCAAGGCTGATGCTGATAATCAAACAATATTTTTTGGTGGCTGGCATGTATAAAATGACCTTGAAAATCTAATAATACTTCCTGGTAGGGCTGACCGAGAAACGTCAGGCTTTCCATAAAATCCTGCACCGAACCGCGATAGTTATCAGGCTGCATAACACCCTGAACCAAAACAGGAAACGCCGTATGATCTTTTAAAATATGTTCAAGATTTGTCAAATAGTCGCCGACATCTTCTTTAAGCACATACATTTGACTGTGCACATGTGCTTGCTGACTATGATGCACCGCTTGACCAATACGAATAAATAATAAACCGGTCACTAACAGACCCATGACACACACAATAATGACAATAAAAAAAGAAAGTGCGTGTGAAATCGAACGCCGCTTAAATCTCGGCTTGTTGGATTTCACCCCAGATGTGATCACGACGAATGAGTCTCCAGAATAATTTCATTATCGTTACCGTAACGTGCCATAACAAAATCACTTTGTGATAGCGCTTCATGTGCATCAGGAAGAGAAGGAGTATAAGCTGAGAAAGGTTTAATATAGGTTTTAATTAAACCCCTGACGGGTTGCTGAAGATTTTCAAGTGCCACACGAATATGTTGCCGGTCTTAAACAACATCGCCCGTCAAGCCCGCTTGCTTCACGGCGGCAATTAATAACTTTGTTAAATCATAGGCATGAATAAACCCGGTTGGCGCAGAAATATCCTTGGCCGATTGTATATCTTTAGGAAACAACTATGTTGCCAAATGCAATACAAGTCGTGCCTCGTCCTGCTGGACATGGTTAATAAAAGAAAAACGAGTTTGAATAAAGGCCAAATCTAGTTTGGCGCGCACATCACGATGAATCACTTCCGCAAAATCACCACCCGTGATACCCCAATGACTACGAACGGGCAAAGACATCTCTAAACTTAACATGGCTTTTATGAAGGTCTTTGCTTCAGGCGCATTACCCACAAACAAGATTCTATCGGCACCACTATTAACAATATTACGCAGAATAATGAGTGCTTCATTCTTACCAATACTCCATTTAAACCACGATATACCCGCAGGTTTTATAGCAAATTTTTCCAATGCAGAACCCATCGTTCGATGATTGGATTTACCCCACCCCGTTTCTTCTAATAACAAATACGGCTGTTTGAAATTTTCTTTTTTTATTGCATGCTCCACAATCACATAACCGGCTTTAGAATCGTCAATCGATAAACGAAAAATCCAATTATTATCGGACTGTGCACGTGTAATCGGCCCAGCCGCTGCCCAAGGGTCTAGCACTAAGATATGATTGTCATTAATAAATGGTTTGTGCGCCAATAATGGCGGAGAATGCAGACCAGAAAAAACCAATAGCGAATTTTGATCGTTGAGAAATTCCTGCAAATGTGCCTTGCTACGGCGCGTGTTACCACGGTGATCTTTCAATACGATTTCTACTGGGTAATTTTCCAGATGATTATTCACCTCACTTAATGCCGTACGCACCCCCTGTTCAATGGCAATACCTGCGGCTTTGGTAATAGTACGGTCAGCATCAATATAAAGACGTAGCGTTTTATCTGCAGACACAAAACTACTGAAAAAAATCATCCATAAAGATATCGCCGCCACCAAAAAATTCATACACTAATCCCATTAAAGATATCCCTATAAAAAATAGTCCAAACAAGAAAAATATCAAATTAAACCGCTACACTTTATTTTATTTTTATACACAATCTCGTATAGTAGAAGCATCCCCCACAAACTGAGGTAAACACCGCATGAAGCCTTTTGTGTTCAATACCACCCGCTCAATCATCAATGAAGCAGGTTCACTCAAAAATATTGTCGACATTTGTCAGCAACAACATATCACCAAACCCTTAGTGGTTACCGACCAAGGTATCGTTAATGTTGGTCTGATGGCGAAGCTAGAACAGGCCCTAAATGAAGGCAACATGAGCTACAACAGTTACACCGAGGTGGTTGCTGATCCGCATGAGTCCATTGTGTATGCCGCACTGGAGGTCTTAAAAACGGGAGGCAATGATGGAGTCATTGGTTTTGGTGGTGGCAGCTCCATGGACACGGCCAAACTGATTGCCTTAATGGCAAAATCTGGCGAGACACTGGATGAAATTTATGGCGTCGGTAATGCCAAAGGACAACGTTTACCTCTGATACTGATTCCAACGACAGCAGGAACCGGATCTGAAACCACCGCGGTTGCTATTGTCACCACAGGTGGCACAACAAAGGCTGGCGTGGTTGCCAACCAACTTTATCCGGATGTGGCTCTACTGGATGCAGAATTAACCCTTGGTTTGCCACCTCATATTACTGCGGCAACGGGTGTTGATGCGATGGTTCATGCCATTGAAGCTTATACCAGTGTACGTTTAAAAAATCCTTACGCCGATATGCTGGCAAAGGAATCACTGACACTATTAAGCCGTAACATCATGACGGCAACCCACGAAGGTAGCAATGTCGAAGCGCGCCAAGCCATGCTACTGGGTGCTTGTCTGGCGGGCCAAGCATTCGCCAATGCACCGGTGGCGGCGGTACATGCACTGGCCTACCCTTTAGGTGGTCATTATCATATTCCTCACGGTCTAAGTAATTCTTTAGTGCTGCCCTATGTGATGCACTTTAATGCGCCAGAAGCTAAAGAACTGTATTCCGAACTGGCCCCGATTATTATTGGCAAGCCCATTGAAGGCGATGCACAAACTGCTACCAATGCGCTGATTGAAAATCTTGAGCAACTGATCGTAGATTTGGGCTTACCCAAAACATTAAAAGACGTCGATGTCCCCGAAAAAGACCTGCCTATGCTTGCTAGTGATAGCATGAAGCAGGAACGTTTGCTAATGAATAATCCGCGTGAAGTTACCGAAGCAGATGCACTGGCCATATATCAGGCCGCCTATTCTTAAACACCTCGTACAAAAAACCAACAAAACCCCCGTATAGCGGGGTTTTTTTATATACTCGCAAGCATACTGCGTTGATTTACGCGCCAAAATAATTTAACTTATAGCTAAGCCAATAAAATAGCTGTAGATTAAATAACTTATGGATAAATTGACATCCATGAAACATCCTAAATTTGCACATCGCTTCAATCAAGCCGTTGCGCTCGCAGGCGTGGAAAGCACCCAAAAAGGGCTATCCCGATTACTCGGCGTGAGCGAGGTTATGATCTGGAGCTATCGCAATGGCGAAAAACTGCCGCGTATGGCGATGGCGTTAAAAATGGCAGACGAGTTTGGTGTTTCCGTGGACTGGTTACTACAGGGTACAGGTGAGCCGGTCAATCTTGCCGTGGCTGAAAAATCGAGTAAATATAAACCGAGACGCTTACGTAAATCCACACAGGCCATTGTTGATTTGGTGGAAACGTTTACGGAAGCCGAACGCAAAAAAGCCTTAAAAATTTTGGAACTGACGATCAATAAAAAATAACCCACACCCCTCTATAAATGCCTGCATGCTCATTTACGCGACAACCAATTGTGCCCTAGTTCAAAATTTTTATTATTTCCTTCTTTTTATTTTTATTTATCTGTCAAAAAAATCTTATCGCTAGTAGCATGCGTTCGCCGTGTTACATTGAGTTACGGCCTTTCAACACAACAAGGTGACAGGTATGTTAAGTATTATCCAATCCATTCTTTACATCATTGGTTTTTCTGCCTGTCTCTGTCATTAATCTATCCCTATTTTTTAAAGGAATAATTCCATGACTAATTATCGACAACAGAGCGCCAAAGAGATTCTCACAACCGCCAGTAATCTGGCCTTTAACCGTGAACACCCCCAACACCAAAGCAATGGTGATGAGGAACGTTATGCCACCGCCAATTATGCGATGAGTTTTACCAAAGGTTTGGAACATGATAACAATACCGGACTGGTAGGTAATGCCAATGATTTTAAAGCGTTTCGTGCGGCCATAGATAACGGCAAGGTCGATGCGTTTACCACATCGGTACCGTCCTCCAAAGTAAAAGCTCGCCAGTGGGAAGCCCCCGCGGCAGGCCTAGTTTCTGATTTACAAGGGCCTGATGCACAAGCGGTGACCATGGCACCCGCACCCGCATTAGGTTCGAGCGAGTTGGCCTATGAAATGGCTGAAGTGTACGAACTGGCCTTATTGCGTGATGAACCACTGGCAGAATTTAATGATACCTCGGGTAATGCGACATTAACCGATAGCGTCAATCGTTTAAACGGTATTAATTACGATATTACGGGCGCCGAAGGGCGTGCGCGCAAACATGTTGCGGGCAACATCACCGGGCAAACCGCCTTCCGTGGTTCAGCGCCGGGTGTTGAAGTTGGCCCTTATCTATCTCAATTTATGTTGCTGGGCAATACCAGTGTGGCGGGCGATGGCAATGTCACCGATGGACTCATTCAATACGGTGCACTCAATATTGATCAGCGTGTACCCGTCGCCTTGGCAGGCACTGATTTTATGACGGACTATAACGACTGGCTGGCGGTACAAAACGGTACTGATCCACAAAGTGGTAATCAGGCAGGCTTATTTGGGCCTTCCGCAGGTGTTACGCGCCGTTTTATTTCAACACCACGCGATCTGGCCACGTATGTACATTATGATGCCTTGTATGAAGCCTATCTGAATGCATGTTTGATTTTGTTGGGAATGGGCGCGCCCACAGACCCGGGCTTTGACAATCTTTCCGGTGCGGGTTCTCTGTTCCTGAATAGTTTAAACCCTGAAAACCCCGGTTTTACTACCGTGTTTGAAACCCATGAGCGCGAAGCGGGTGGTTTTGCATTGTGGGGTGGCCCACATATTCTGACGCTGGTGACCGAAGTCGCCACGCGTGCATTGAAAGCGGTACGTTATCAAAAGTTTAACAATCATTGCCGACTAAGCCCGGAAGCACTGGGTGGCCGTATTGAAAGAGCAGCACAAATTGAAGCGGCTTTCCCTTCCATTGGTAATGCCTTTACGGATCTGGAAAATGGCATCCATCCTACGGTTAATGCCATTCAATTAGCGAATGCCTCTGGTACCAAACTGTTGCCAATGGCGTTTCAGGAGGGTTCGCCTATGCACCCTGCTTATGGTGCCGGGCACGCCACAGTGGCGGGTGCTTGTGTCACTATTCTAAAAGCTTACTTTGATACGGGTGCAGTGCTGGTTGATCGCGGTGGCAGTGTGCAGTTTGCTCACTATCAAACCGGCGATGCACCACTGGCCTTTGTACCCGACAACACTTTTAACGCCTTAACTGATGTGACCAATGGCAATTACCTGACATTGGAAGGTGAATTAAACAAACTGGCCGCGAATATTTCTCTTGGTCGTAATATGGCGGGCGTGCATTACTATTCAGACTATTACGACAGCCTGCGCATGGGTGAAGCGATTGCTATCGGTATGCTGGAAGAACAGGCACTGGGTTATACCCAAGACCCATTTGTGTTGTCGTTAACAACGTTTGATGGTGACGTGCGTCGTATTGGTCGACGTTAACTCTTTAACGTTCAACAACTAGCCTGATGTAGTTGCTTAAAGGGTTCTTCTTTTGAAGAACCCTTTTTGTTTATACTTGTCATTATTGCCTCTGCCTTAACGCTTCAAACAAACACACGCCAGTGGCGACCGACACATTCACACTACTGACTGTCCCCATCATGGGTATACGAATCAGGGCGTCACAACGTTCCCGTGTCAAGCGTCGCATACCTTTACCTTCCGCACCCATCACCAGTGCCAATGGCCCGGTTAAATCCTGCTGATAGTGATCTTGTGTCGCCTCTCCAGCCGCGCCTACTGTCCACACACCTTGTGCCTGTAACCATTCCATGGTGCGTGCCAAATTGGTCACTCTGACTAATGGCAACACTTCGGCAGCACCACAAGCAACTTTTATCGCGGTGGCATTTAACGGTGCTGAGTTATCTTTGGGCACAATCACATACTGCACCCCGGCCGCTTCCGCCGAGCGTACACAAGCGCCCAGATTATGCGGGTCAGTGACGCCATCAAGAATCAATAGGAAAGGGGTTTCACCCTGCTCTATACGTTTGGACAGATGGCTTTTTAAATAGGCTTCGTCATACACCTCTACCGCACTGGCCGTGAGAGCAATAACGCCCTGATGATTACCGGAGACAATATTGTCCAGTCCATCCCGCCCCTGATAGTCGCAAGTGATATTATACTTTTCAGCAAGGGCACGTACCTGCTGTAAGCGCTTATCATTACGACCTTTCAGCAGTAATAGTTGTTGTATACGTTGTGGCGAAGTGTCCAATAATGCCTGTACTGCGTGCAGACCAAACACCAGGTTATCGGGTTTACTCATAGCAATACTTATGGTTCCAATTCGTAAATGACGGAAACCGATGCCCTGACGGTAATGTCCCCAGCATCCACTGGTGGTGGTACAGCGGAGACAGCAGCATCAGCCGACATTAAACGAGTACGCGTTTTTTCAAGCTGTACACGTTTGGGAGTTGCAGAGGTATTATCCAAATGCAATGACAAGGTACGTTTGATTGCATCGCCACTGGCCGCCACCAAAGCCTGTGCATCCTCTTTAGCATTATTCATCGCATCAGTAATGGCCTGTTGACGATGTTGCCGCGGATCAGACAACGAAAATATCACCGAATCCACTTGATTAGCACCCGAGGCAAGCGTATCGGCAATAATATTGCCCATTTGTTCCAGTTTTTTTGTGGTCACCCGTAAGCGGTTATTCACCCGATAAGCCACCACTTTGGGTCGCCAGTCACGGTTGGCATTATTCGGGCGCGATGACCACACAGGCTGCACCCGAAAGTTTTGCGTTTTATAGTCCTTGTCTGTCAGACCCAACTTTTTAATGGCTGCGATAATTGCCTGCATTTTCTGGCTGTTTTTTAAGGTGGCCTTTTTAGCCGTTTTTTCTGCTGTCAGTACACCCAACGTTACGGATACCTGATCAGCAGGTACCAAAAAAGTCGACTCACCACGCACATGTAGTTGTGGCACTGAATCATGGTCTGTACTGGCTGCCAACACCGATGAAAAACCCAAAGCCAGTGCTATGAAAAAACCACTGACAAGACAAGGTATGCGCTTAATATTTATCATTTTCCAAACACCTTATTCAACAGTTCCGTGGTATGTTTTACCGGATTCTTGCGAATCTGTGATTCTTCTTTGGCAAGATAATGAAAAATACCCTGCAAACCACCATCGACCACATGCTGGATAAGATTACCCTTTACATCCGGCACAAACGGAATCGATTGATAATCGCCCATGACACTGTCATACAATTTAACGGCACCCACCTCTTCCAGACTGGTTTTGAACACGGGTTGCATGGCGTCACTGAGTGCTGGTGTCATTTTTTGCTGAAAATAACGGGTTGCAGCATCATCCGGACCATTATAAATCGACCTAATATCATCGAAGCTCATCTGTTTGATGGTATTGATAAACAAGGTTTTTGCTTGTGGGGCAGCCTTTTCTGCTGCGCGATTAAGGCTGACCTACAAATCATTCAAAGAACCACCCATACCCACTTTATCCAACCACTTTTTAACCGTTTTCATATTCTCAGGCAAAGGAATCCGAATCTGGCTGTCGCCATTGAAGGCGTCAGCTTGACCCAGTTCTTTAACCACCTTCTGACTGCCAATATCCAGCGCCTGCTTAAACGCTTGACCAATGTCTTCATTGCTCAGTAATGATTGAGTGGTTGACTGTGCCTGTGCACTGGACGTATTGTCTTCCGTTAGCAAGCTCCCCAGTTTATCCAACCACCCTGCTTGAGCGGTTTGTATATGGAGAAATAACAGACAGAGTATTGATAACCGTATTGTTTTTATTCTCATAGCGATTTACTGGTAGCAATATTCGACCATTTTTCCATATACCCTGATAAATAGGTAATGTTAAAATAAATAAATGTCCTCGTTAACCCCAGAAAGACCCCTACTCGTCTACCCCTCTGTTGCCGCCACTATCGGATTGGAAGAGGCCGCGCTGTTATCGCTATTAGACGAGCTCACACGACATGCTCGAGGCCATGAAAGCCGCGGTTATATTTGGTACGAGCTGGGTAGCTATATCATTGAGCACACTATGGCTTTCTGGAATGCCAACGATATCCAGCGTTTAAGCCAACGGTTACGTGATCTTGGCATCATCCTGCTGCTGTCTGCACCCTACGGTGAAAGCCACCAATTAAAATTTGCGTTTAACCAACAAGCTATTGAGGGCTTACAAACGACAAAAGCCGTCACTGCAACGGCAGCTGTGCCACCTGCTGGCACAACAACACCTCATAGTGCGTCATTGATGGCGGCTAACTGGCAACCTGATCGCGACACGCTGTTGACATTGGCACAACTCAATATCCCCGAGCACTTTTGTCGCGAACACATTCCAGAATTTGTACACTACTGGCGTGAACGCGGTGATAGCCAAAAGACCTGGGGCAGTAAGTTTGTGCAACATGTTAAACGCCAATGGACTCATTACGTCGCGAAAAATAGCAATAGCACAGCCTTAACGGCTAACTGGTTACCCACTCAGGAGCTCCAAGAACAAATTGCACGTGAAGGTATTCCTGTCACCTTTGCAGAAAAATCATTACAGCGATTTCGGTCACACCACATAAATAACGGCACTAAAAATAGCAATTGGGATATGCCGTTTTTTTCTTGGCTTAAAGAAGACTGGGAAAAACAGGACATGCCTTTTATTGATCGCAAGAAAAGCACCATGATTTCACCCCATTGGCAACCTGACGAACATACCATTAACTATCTTGTAACACATGGTATTGAAACGTCTTTTATTGAAGAATGTGTTCCGGAATTTATTCATAAATGGACAGAAAAAAAAGCGATCTATTCTGAGTGGGGCACCATATTTGCCCAACATGTCTCTGAACAATGGCAATTTGTACAAGCGGGTGTTAAGCGAAACCCACAGCCACAAATCATTCATTCCGGATGGCAGCCTTCAGCAGACTGCATGGAAATTCTGGAAACTCACTCCGGCATTCATCGTGAATTTATTCAACAACAAATACCGGAATTTATTTTGTACTGGACCAATCGCGCACAGCCGATGCATAGCTGGGATAATATTTTCCTACGTCACGTCAAACACCAGTGGAAACAATACAATGAAAAACAGCAATCCGCTTCTGGATCAGGTCGAACAAAAGATCGTTCAGTCGCAGAACAACTCTCCGACCGCAGCTGGGCCTCATAGCTCTGCTCTAACGCCAGAGAAAAAAGAACAACTGATTGACGCTATCAATCAGAGCTTTGAATTATTGCGCCTGAATTATCATCACTTATATTTTAGTGCCTACAGTGAAGTGGAAGAATTAAACTGGGCAAAACGTTTATGGATGGAAAGCTTGGAAACGTTTTCTTCCGAAACCATTTTACAAGCCGTACATCAGCTAATTAAAGAATCTGATTACCTACCCACTATCAGCCGCATCATTCGCCTCTGTCATGAAATAGAATTGGGCCAATTATTACCGGATGCACATAATGCCTATATTGAAGCCTGTAACGCGCCACAACCTAAGCGCAATTATGAGTGGAGCCACCCGGCCATTTATTACGCAGGACGAAAAACTGGCTGGCGTTTTTTAGCAGAAAACGATGAAACACTCGCTTTTACGTACTTTAAAAATAATTACGACTTATTGTGCCAACAAATTCGTAACGGTGAAACACTACCGACTATTGCACCTATTGAGTTGCCCGAAAAAATAGAAAGTACGTTAACGAAAGAAGAAAGTGTTTCCAAGATGGAAGCGATGAGAAAGGAATTGGGGATTTAAATTTTATCGGTAAAGTGCCTTAACACCATAAACCAATTCAAGATGCTGTCTATCCTTAGCTTTTAAACCTTTAACGACCAAACCGTAAGAACGGTCAATCATGCGTTCAATTTCACCATGGGGAATGCTTCCATCAAGAATGACGGTATTCCAATGGCGCTTATTCATATGATAACCGGGAATCACTGATTCAAAAATATCACGCAACATTAAGGCTTATTCAGGATCGCACTTGAGGTTAATACGCCCTACCCCTTGCTCTTCCCCCAAAATGGCACAGAGTTTATCGCAAACTTTAAAGACCGCCGCATCGGGCCCAAAAGGATAATCCTCAATGGTTTCCGGTTTATTCAAACAATACTGTTTGGCACTATCGTAGTTCATCGTCTTTTTTGATGGCGCTCAAGCTTTTCTTGGCGTTTACGCTCACTTTTTTTCAGCATAATATACGTCGCCCCGCTACCACCGTGCTGTTTTTGCGCTGAATGAAATGCCAACACTTCTGAAATTTGTGGCAACCAGTGAGCAATGTGGCTCTTAATTAATGCTGGCGTTTTGCGCCCTTCACCTTTGCCATGGGTAACCAGCGCACAACGAATATCATGATTAATACAATCTTTAATAAATTGATACACGGCAACACGGGCCTGCTCAAGTGACATGCGGTGAAGATCTAAACGCGCTTCGATATCATACTTACCTAAACGTAACTGTCGATACACGCCATGTTGAACACCTGGACGTTGAAATTCCAACACGGCATTGGCATCCAACATGTCAACCTCGGCATTTGCTAACGGATCATTATCGGGCAAATGCTCATATTCAGCCGAGTGACGGCGCTGTTGAATACTGACAGAATCAGCATCATGTTTTTGCAAGCGTACACGTGTGTCTTTTTTAATGGGTTTAACATCACCCATAGCATTCAAAAAATCATCATCTGACATCATAGCATCTATCTATATTACTCCGAACTTATACGCCATTATAAATAAAAAAGGGCAGTAAAAAACTGCCCTTTTCAATATTGTAGGCACCATTAAATCGTCACTATTTCCGGCCCGAGAATAGTCGTTGGCAACCAGGTCGAAATCACTGGAATATAAGTCACCAAAATCAGAAAGATAAACATCACCGCCACAAAGGGAAGAGAAGCCTTAATGACTTCCACCATACTCATACCCGTAATGGCCGAGGTCACAAACAGGTTAAGACCAATAGGCGGCGTCATCATACCAATCTCCATATTCACCACCATAATGACACCTAAGTGAATCGGGTCAACGCCCAGTTGTACCGCGATCGGAAAGACTAACGGAGCAACAATTAACAGCAAACCTGATGGCTCCATAAACTGACCACCTAGAAGCAGCATAATATTGACGGCGATAAGGAATGACCACCACTCAAAACCCGCATCCAACATCAAATCAGCCATATACATGGGGATACCCAATTTGGTTAACGTTTTAGCGAACATCAGTGCATTCACAATCACAAACATCAACATAATCGTGGTACGTGCACCTTCCACAATCACTTTGCGGGTTTCAGGATGAAACATGCTCGGTATGAGATATTTTAAAATAGCTACTATATTACGAATAGTTGCAGCAGGAATACTTTCCCCTCCATTTCTCCAAGCAACCTCTTTTAACGGACCCATATCGCGGTAAACAAAGAGTGCAATAAAGAAAGCATAGACTGCGGCAACAGCAGCAGCCTCAGTCGGCGTAAAAGCCCCCCCGTAAATACCCCCTAAAATAACGGCAATCAACAATAAACCCCAGAATGCCGAACCGAAAGATTCCAACCATTCACGGGCACCCGCAAAAGGTAAGGCTTCCAAACCACGCAAACGCGCATTGATATAAATCGCCACCATAAGCATCAAACCTGCCAACAGCCCAGGAAACACACCCGCCAAAAACATACGCCCGACGGAGACATCAGTAGCAGCCGCGTAGACCACCATCACAATAGAAGGCGGAATCAAAATACCCAGAGTACCCGCATTGGCGATAACACCCGCAGCAAATGGCTTGCTATAACCTGCCTTCATCATGCCGCCAATAGCAATAGTTCCAATAGCCACTACTGTTGCCGGAGAAGAACCAGATAAGGCTGCGAATAACATGCAGGCAAATACACTGGCGACTGCCATACCACCACGAATATGCCCCACCGAAGCAATGGCAAACCGAATAATACGTCGCGCCACACCACCAGTAGACATAAAAGAGGATGCCAAGATAAAAAATGGAATAGCCATTAAAGTAAACTTTTGTGCGCCATCAAAGAACGCCACCGCAAGACCAGATACGTTACCGTCATAAACAATCGCAACGGTTAACAAACTAGAAAGCCCCAGACAAACCGCAACGGGTACGCCAAGAAAAAGCAAACCGAATAAGAGCATAAATAAGACTGCAGATTCCATAACGTTACTCCTTGACCGCGTTTCTGTTTTCTTCGACCAGCTCTTCAGCTTCGTGCGACGCAATAATCATTTCTCGCTCGCCTTTCCAGATCGCAATAAACGCCTGAACAGAACGCAAGATCAACAACAAAAAGCCCAGTGGCAACATAAGGTAGGCAATCCATCGCGGTAGACGATCACCCCCCATCATAAATTCCGGAAAAAAATCCGGAATAATAATGCTCTCCATACCCGTGTTAAGTTTGAACAACAACATAAAATATTTCCAAGAACCACCGCGCGCTTGCTCAACTCCAAGATACTGCAACCAATCCGCCCACAGTAATGTAAAGGCATAGACAATACACATCAAGGCACCAAACAGGGCAAACATTCTGAAAAACCGTTGGGGAAACATACGGATAAACGTGTCAACGCCTAAGTGCGAGCCAATTTTTACACCGTAGCTCATGCCGAACAAAATTAACCAAGCAAACAATACTTGCGTTAACTCTAGCGCACTTCCCCAGCCAGAGTTAAAGACATAACGTGCGATCACTTGAGTAAAGGTGATAATCGTCATCAGCCCCAACAATATCGCAATAAAGTTTTCTTCAAACCGATCAATGAACGCAGACACTTTGTTCATGACAACTCCCAAAAATAAAGCTAATGTAAAAAAGCCCGTCTGAAAAATTCTCAGACAGGCTCTAATATTAACCAGTAATGTACTCTTTATTACTGACCCGCAGCGACGGCAGCATCAATCACATCCTGGCCAATATCATCGGCAAATTTCGCCCATACCGGTTTCATGGTATCAATCCATAACTTACGCTGTGTAGGGCTTAATATACGCACAATGCCGCCCGCTTTGATAATCTCTTGCTTGGATTGTTCATTAATGGCTGTTGCTTTGGCGTTCGCTTTATTCGTTTCCTCTTTAAAGATAGTAATAAACTGGTTACGAACATCCGCAGGTAAACCATTCAACCACTCTTTAGACGTGACTGCCAGATACGTTAACAGCTGGTGATTCGTTTCCGTCACACCATCTTGAACCTCAAAGAACTTCTGCTTGTAAATATTGGACCACGTATTTTCCTGACCTTCCACAACACCGGTTTGTAACGCGCCGTAGACTTCTTTAAACGCCAATTTTTGCGCATTAGCGCCCATGGCTTCGATCATGGCAACAGCAACGTCTGACGTTTGCGTACGGAATTTTAAACCTTTGGCATCAGTCGGCACCAATAACGGTTTAGTGGCAGAAAAATGTTTCAAACCATTGAAAATATAAGACAGACCCACATAACCTTTATCTTCAATTGCACTTAATAATTTTTGTCCAGTAGGCCCATTAGTAAACTTCTCAACTGCTTTCATATCGCCAAAAAGAAAAGGAAGATCAAACAAACGGTATTTTTTGGTATAGGCTTCAAACTTGGATAAAGAAGGCGCCGCCACTTGCACATCACCCAGCAACAGTGCTTCCATGACTTTGTTATCGTTGAACAACTGGGAACGTGGGAACACCTGCATACAGGCTTTACCATTCATTTCATTGTTGATACGAGCAGCAATGGCATTCGCGGCTTCACCTTTAGGATGACCTGTCGCCGCTGTCACGTGGCTGAATTTAATCACAATTTCACCTCTTTCACACTTGGCCGCAGCCAGTGAGGAAGCAGTCATCAGTGCAGTAGCACTCACAGCAAGTAAAAATCGTTTCATATCTTTCTCTCCTAGGGGTAGTTATTATTAAAAAAATAAAACAAGGTTCATGCATACCCTGACATCAAATAACGATGCCAAGATAGTAAGACATAAGCTAGTATGTAAAACGCAGAAAGCATACCAACTTGTAGAAACTCTATAACTTATTGAAAAAAAAGAAATCACTAAAAAAACACGCACAAGCTTAACGATTAAATAGGTACTATACGACCCATACACCTCTAAAATGTTACCTAATCAACACATTGATAATGGCCCAAATGCTACCACCATTTTTTTGGATCTCGGCAGCTATGATTTAATCGGAAACACGCATTGAATCAACTTTCTGAAAACCTCTTGGCAATTTATGGCCACGACGACCACGCTCACCGCGATAATGATCCAGGTCTGCCATCTTAAAGGATGTGTGGCGTTTACCGGAATATACCGTGAGCTTCTGACCAGCATGCATAACGATTGCCGAGACAACAAATTCCTCTCGAGATTGAACACGCACGGAAGGAATACTAATCATTTTATTGCCTTTTCCTCGCGCCAACTCGGGCAAATCCGACAAAGGAAAAATAAGTAAACGGCCTTCATTGCTCACCACAGCAACAAAAGTTTCCGATTTGCTGACGATAGGGAACGGCGGTAATACCCGACCACCTTTCGGCAATGTTAATAATGCTTTACCTGATTTATTTTTGGTATACAAACTACCCAACTCTGTGACAAAACCGTAACCTGCATCGCTGGCAATAAGCACCTTGGCACGATCATCACCCATCAGCACACCATCAAATGTCGCGCCACTCGGCGGGTTTAATCGGCCGCTGGCAGGCTCACCCTGCCCTCTGGCTGAAGGCAGTGTATGTGCTGGCAAGGCGTAACTTCTTCCCGTTGAATCCAACAATAAAACATGTTGATTATATTTACCCATCGCTGAAAACTTGTAGCCATCGCCAGATTTGTAATTTAGTGCCGTCGGATCAATGTCATGGCCTTTAGCCGCGCGTATCCAACCTTTTTCAGACAGCACAACCGTAATCGGATCAGAGGTTAACAAATCTGTTTCGCTAAGTGCTTGGGCTTCACCACGAATAACCACTGGAGAACGACGATCATCGCCAAATTTTTCAGCAATCGCTTCTAGCTCTTTTTTAACCAATGTTTCCAGACGCGTTGCAGAACCAAGAATTTTTTCCAAATAGTCGCGTTCTTTTTCTAATTCGTCTTGTTCACCGCGAATTTTAATTTCTTCCAACTTAGCGATCTGACGTAACTTTAATTCAAGAATCGCTTCAGCCTGAACATCGGTAATACCAAAGCGTTCCATCAACACCTGTTTCGGTTTATCTTCGGTGCGAATAATATGAATCACTTCATCAATATTCAAAAACGCGACCAGATAACCTTCCAGCATATGTAAACGCTTAAGCACTTTATCCAAACGATATTGTAAACGTCGGCGCACAGTGACCAGCCGGAACGATAACCACTCGCTGAGGATTTTATTTAAGGGTTTCACTGACGGTAGACCATCAATACCAATCATATTCAAATTAATACGATAGGTACGTTCTAAATCAGTAGAAGCAAACACATGATTCATCAATTGTTCAATATCAATGCGATTGGAGCGCGGAATAATCACCAGTCGTGTCGGGTTTTCATGATCGGATTCATCACGAATATCGGCCACCATAGGTAATTTTTTGGCCTGCATCTGACTGGCAATTTGTTCCAACACTTTAGCACCGCTCACTTGGTGCGGTAATGCGGTAACGACGATATCGCCCTCTTCTTTTGACCAGACACAGCGCATACGTAAACTGCCGCGCCCGGTTTCATACATAGATATAATGTCTTCACGCGGTGTAATAATTTCTGCCTCAGTTGGCATATCAGGAGCTTGTATAAATTCACACAAATCTGCAACCGTGGCTTTAGGTGCCGATAACAGATGAACACATGCCTTGATGATTTCTCGCAAATTATGAGGGGGAATATCCGTTGCCATGCCCACGGCAATACCCGTCGTCCCATTCAACAAAATATTGGGAACTTGTGCGGGCAATATTTTAGGTTCATCCAAAGTACCATCAAAATTCGGCGTCCACTCTACGGTACCCTGCCCCAATTCACCTAACAGTACATCACTATAGTGAGTTAGGCGTGATTCGGTATAACGCATGGCGGCAAAGGACTTAGGATCATCCGGGGAGCCCCAGTTGCCCTGACCATCCACCAGAGGGTAGCGATAGGAAAACGGTTGCGCCATTAGGACCATGGCTTCATAGGCCGCTGAATCACCGTGTGGATGAAATTTACCGATCACATCACCCACGGTACGTGCCGATTTTTTAAACTTGGCTGTTGCTTTTAAACCCAATTCGCTCATTGCGTAAACAATTCGACGCTGTACAGGTTTCAGTCCATCACCAATATGCGGTAGTGCACGATCCAATATAACGTACATGGAATAATCCAAATACGCTTTTTCTGCATAGGTTTTCAGGGAAACACGTTCATCAGGGTCTGGCGGGCTGACGAATTCACTCATTATTTAACTCTCTTATCTTACTTTTTAACTCACTCATGCTATGCTGTGCGCCCTAAATTATGAGGCCGCTCGGCAAGACATCGGATTATGGACTAAACTTTGTGAATAAGATTTAGTCATAAACCTTATAATCCCAGCATCACCTGTCCAGTATACTGCGTGTGTGCAATAAAATAAATTGTACTGCAATAAACAGTTCTGTTTACTACCTATTCAACTTACAGAAGGAATATACCATGAAGGCTTCCGATCTATTAGTGAAATGTCTCGAAGAAGAAGGCATTGAATATATTTTTGGCGTACCTGGTGAAGAAAACGCCGATTTTATGATGTCATTGGAGAAGTCTGACAAGATTCAATTTATTCTAACGCGCCATGAACAAGGTGCTGCATTTATGGCGGAAATTTATGGGCGTTTGACAGGCAACCCTGCGGGTTGTTTGGGTACACTCGGGCCTGGTGCGACCAACCTGATCACCGGCGTTGCCGATTCCAATATGGATCGCGCACCCATGCTCGTGTTGACCGGCCAAGGCGCATCCACACGATTACACAAAGAATCGCATCAGGTCATGGACGTGGTCGACATGTTCAGTGCGGTAACGAAATGGGCCACCACGATTTGGCATCCCGACAATATCCCTGAGATTGTGCGCAAAGCCGTACGCTTGGCACGCACCGAAAAGCCCGGCGCCGTGCTGATTGAATTACCCGAAGATATCGCCAATCTCGATGCCAGCAAACCACCGCTTCCCGTGCGCAAATTCCGTCGCTCTGTTCCAGACCCAGATATCATGGCTCAAGCTTACGCACGTATTAAGGCCGCAAAAACACCGATTATTTTGGCAGGTAATGGCTGTATTCGTCGACGTGCCAGTGAGCAGCTACGTATTCTCTGTGAAAAAACCGGTATTGGTGCGATGAGTACCTTTATGGCCAAAGGCTGTGTGGATATGGATAAAGATTACTGTCTTTACACGATTGGTCTTGGCGCCAAAGATATCCCGGTTTACGCCATTGAAGCGGCTGATCTTGTCATCAGTATTGGTTTTGATATGGTCGAATACCATCCACAGCTCTGGAACAACGGTAACCATACGGAAGTGCTACATATTGACTTTCTACCAGCAGAAATCGACGAGCACTACAACCCAAGCATTGAAGTAGTGGGTGATTTGGCCCACGCACTAGAAATGCTCAACGAACAAATCGACCGCGACGGCGCTTTTGATCACGACTTAAGCAGCCAATCAAAAATACGCGACATGATGACGGCGGAGCTGGAAGAGCATAAAGACAATGCAGGCGAAGGCGCTATTCGTCCGCAAAAAGCACTCTGGGATGCTCGTCAGGTTCTGGGCGAAAACGATATTTTATTGTCCGATGTAGGCGCACATAAAATGTGGATTGCGCGTCACTATCACTGTCATGAACCCAACACCTGTCTGATTCCTAATGGCTTCTGCTCCATGGGCTTTGCCTTACCGGGCGCCATTTCTGCAAATTTGGTTTACCCAGAACGACGTATTCTGTCTATCTGTGGTGACGGTGGCTTTATGATGAACGGCCAAGAAATGGAAACCGCACGTCGTCTTAATAGCAATATCACGGTGATGGTATGGGAAGACGGCGGCTATGGTCTGATTAGCTGGAAGCAGGAAAATGAATTTAACCGCAGTACGGATCTGGCATTTAACAACCCAGATTGGATGCAACTCGCTGAAGCCTTTGGCTGGAACGGTCACTTGGTGACTGATGCCAGTAAATTGCAAGATGCGTTGGAAGCGTCGTTGAACGAAGATGGCCCAAGCTTGGTTGTGATTCCTATTGATTACAATGAAAATAAAATTCTGACTAAGCGTTTGGGTGAGATGACCTGCCAGATTTAAAGCTTTTAACTTCAATAGTATTTATTGACTGAAAGATACTCCCAAGACACGCAGCAAGTACTTCCCTGTATGCTCTGCCTCGGCATCCATGCCTCGGCAGGTCTTGGGCAGCATCATTTCAGTCAATACAAAAAATCTAAATTTATAAGCAGTTTTACCGCTAGTTGCCACCAAGAGCATCACCCGCAAGGATGCGGGCGCTGAGCCTACATGGATGTTCACGAAAACTGCTCATGCGTTTTCTTGTGTACCCTACATCCCTGTAGGGCAACGGCGTCTCTTGGGGGCAAGCTAGTGGCAAAACTGTATACACATTTAAGCTGCTTGTTGCTGAATCGTTTCTGGTCTCACACCGCGGTATACATCAATCATTCTTTGATACCCAGCATAAATTACATCGTCGTCTTTCAAAAATCCATCGTTCGTTACCGACACCAACCACAACAATGTGGCTAATAAACAGATATCACGATAATCCGGTTGCTCTCCGGCAATAAAATGTTGAACCTACAAACGGGATTTTACCTTTGCCAGAACGGCGGGTAATTGCTTCAGTTTATTTGGCGCACCTGCGGTAACGTCTTCTAAAGTGGCGCCTAGACGTTCTTCACGCGAGCTGCGAAAATAGGTTTTATCTTCCTAACGAATCAAACCATAAATTGGCATAATGAATGATGGGCGGATACAGGCGCCAACATTGGCGTCAACCCACTGGTTAAAATCTTTAGCATCACCTTGTGTATTTTCACCGGCAAATAGTGCTGGCGCTGCCGAGTAGGCTTGCTATAAATACACCGCAATTGCCCAAGAATCATTGACCGTGTTGTCACCATCTTTGACCACTGGTACCAGTGGCTGACCTGAAAAAGCGACTTTATCTTTTTCAGTAAAGCACACAGGCTCTGTATCAAAGGCAAGCTGTTTATGATGCAGAGCTAATCGCGTCTTCCAACAATGGGGGCTAAAACGCAGGCTACGATCTGCTGCTGCTAGGTCATAGAGTGTAATCGTCATTGGAGTGTCTCCTGAATAGAATAAACATTATTGTGCTGATGCAGTCTGACCAAACAAAATGGATTTTCCCGCCTCACTGACCGCCGCACCAGAATGCACTTCGTCTGCTTTTTCATAAGCACGAACCACCGCAGGGCGTGCCGCCATTGTTTCAAACCAGCGCTTAATATTGGGAAATTCGTTTAAGTCCTGCCCTTGCGCCTCATAAGGGCGTATCCACGGATAACTCGCCATATCGGCAATCGAATAATCACCCGCGATATATTCTCTGCCTTCTAACTGTTTATTCAATACACCATAAAGACGATTTGTTTCATTCACATAACGCTGTGTAGCATAGGGAATACGCTCAGGTGCGTAGCGTGAAAAATGATGGTTTTGCCCCGCCATCTGACCCAAACCACCCATTTGCCAATATAGCCACTGCAATACTTGATAACGTGCAGCACCCGAACTAGGTAAAAATAAACCGGTTTTATCGGCCAGATATTCTAGAATCGCACCCGATTCAAACAAAGACAAAGGCGCAGCAGTCCCTTGGGGCTGGTGGTCTACCAAGGCCGGAATACGGTTATTCGGGCTAATCGCCAAAAATTCCGGGGTAAACTGGTCGCCATTATTAATATTGATGGGGTGCACGTTATAGGGAAGGCCTGCCTCTTCGAGAAAAATGGTGATTTTATGACCATTAGGTGTCGTCCAATAATATAAATCCAATGTTGCTGATTCGCTCATAATGAGTGCTCCACGTTTATTTTTGACAATTATGTCAAAAATGACAAGGGTGTCAAGAATGAATCAGAATATTGTTATACTCTTTCGTCATGGCACCTTTACGCAAAACGATCACCCAAGCACTCAATAAACAAAAACCGTTACCTTTTTCGGTGTACTCGTCTGTACGTGAGCAACATATTCTCAATGTCCCCATTGTGAAGCCGCTGCTTATTTTTATCTTAAATGAAGAGAAACACTTAGGCGGCCCCACTGCACATTGTTGTCGCGCACGTGAATTTATTTTTCTCTCCAACAAAACAAGCGTGGATATGCGCAATATTCCCGAACAGGAATACTATGCACTATTGATTGAGTTTGATGTGAGTGACTTTAGCCATCTTGCAGCTAAAAACAACACCGATGATAGCTATTGCATAGGTCAAACGACATACGAACTGGAACGTGTATTAATACAGTTTATTGAATGGTCATGCTTAGCACCCGCAACGTTATGGCATTCGCGCAAGCGCGAGCTACTAGATTTTTTGTATCACCTAGGACATCACGCTGTCGCCAATCTAGCAACACAACATACCCTCAGCCATCAAATTCACTCGATGATAATGGGTAATTTAAAAGATGATTGGCATATTGAGGTACTCTGTAAAACGCTCGCTATGAGCGAATCCACGCTACTTCGGCGCTTGAAAACAGAAGGGACAGGGTTACAAGATATTAAAGATCAAGCACGACTCAGTTACGGGCTGCACTTATTACAATCAACACTAAAACCCATCGGCTATATTGCTGAGGCATGTGGTTACCAATCACAGTCGCGTTTTACGGAACGCTTTAAACAACGTTTTGGTTTAACTCCCAGAGAATTACGCAAGACACGATTGAACGATTAAGGCGAAGCGTTGACTGCTTTGGCAGTAATCACAGCTCGTTTATATTTTTATACTGTACCTCATCAACAATCATTCTATGAGACGTTTAAGAGGCGACAAACATCATGAAAATATTATCTACACTGATCGTATCAACGGCATTATGGAGTATGGCAAATGCAAGCCATGCAGAGAATTTTATCTTAACGAGCCAGGATATTAAGCCTGCTAAAATGATGCCCAAGGCGCAGGATTTTCAAGGTTTTGGCTGCTCGGGTGATAACCTATCGCCACAGTTATCGTGGCAAGGGGCACCTGAAGGCACACAAGCTTTTGCCGTTACTGTCTATGATCCTGACGCGCCTACAGGCATTGGCTGGTGGCACTGGCAAATTGTGAATATTCCGGTGACGGTAACCCAGCTCAAGGCTGGAGCAGGCGCAAGCTCAAGCCAGCAAGCACCCGCCGGTAGTCGCCAGATCAAAAATGATTATGGCGTCGCAGGATTTGGTGGCGCCTGCCCTCCCAAAGGCCACGGCGTACATCGGTATCAATTTACAGTACATGCCCTCTCTAAAATGCTGGAGCTACCCGAAGATCCATCCGGTGCCTTGACGGGCTATATGATTAATGCGCATTCATTAGACAAGGCAAGCGTAGAAGCGCTCTACCAACGCGATTAAAACCCATTTTTAACACATGTGACAAAAGAGGGTAAAATGCCTGTCAGTTTTCAACCGATATGTAGCGTTATGGCAGGTACCCGCAAATTTAACGAAGCCGATGTGCTGAAAAGTGCATTGGCGTTATTCTGGAAAAAAGGCTATACCGCAACCACCATGCTGGATCTTGCAGAGGCTACGGGTGTACAACGCGGCAGTTTGTATAATGCTTATCAGAATAAAGACACGTTATTTCTTAAAGCTCTCTGTCATCACTCCGAGACATTTTTGGCACAGGTGGCTCGCGAGTTAGAGCACGATAATGCCGGCCAAGCCTTTAAACAGGTTTTTGGCAATATGGTAGAACGTGTTACAGATGACAATAATGCGTATGGGTGTTTTAGTACACGCACAATCATGGAAGCATCGGGACAATGTCCCGATGTCGCAGAACAACTTAAGACATTTCTGGATGGCTTGGAAAATCTATTTACCCAACGTTTACAACAGGCAAAAAATGATAAACAATTTAGTGGAGAACCCGAAAGTTATGCTCGCTATCTGGTCACTCTCACGCGAGGTATTGCGGTTATCGAACGCATCTATCACGATAAAAAACGACTGACCGAAACTTACCAAACCGCGATGCAACAAATGCCGTTCAATACAGAGTAATGGCTATGCTTCAGTATCCTGCTTTTTAGCGCGCTTATTACCTTCATCAGACTCGCCCATTTTCCAATAACTACTGGAATACATAGCACCGCGTGAAACGCCCTTTTCCTGTCTGATATAACGCCTTAATGCCCGCATTGATTCAAATTCACTCGCCACCCACACACCAGGATCACCTGCCAACCATGGCAACTCCTTCACTGCATCAACCAAACACGTATTAGGCTGGTCGGGAGTGGCATTCACCACCCAGTGCAACTCAATGCCTTGAGGGCATTGCAGTGGTTGTTTGTCTGATTCACTGAGCACTTCAATCACCGCATACCCTTTGGCGTCATCAGGTAAATTTTCCAAATTAACACTGATTGCCGGTAGCGCCGTCATATCGCCTGCCAGCAACACCCACTCCTGAGAACTATCGACACGTTGTACCATCCCTGGGCCATCTATCATAATGTGGTCTGCCGTTTGAACACTCGCCATCCACTGTGCTGCCGGGCCCTCACCCTCACCATGCTTGGTATGATCGACCATATCAATGGTGAGCCTGTTTGACTGACGGTCAAATGCCCGTATGGAATAAGATCGCATAATATATCCAGCACCCAGTAATGTGGTCGCTTGTAGAGCATGCCCCTGCTTATCAAAACATAACTTGACGTAACCACCCTCACAACCATCGGGAAAAATATCCAGAGTATCACCTGTCAGCGTCAACCGAAGCATATTTTCAGTGATATAGTGTTTCTCTGTGACGGTGAGCAAGCGTTTCATTCTACTGGGCATAATATCCTCGTGTTGAATACATAGATAATCAAAAAATTAACAACAAGGATAATAACAAAAAAACCGCCTAGAAGGCGGCTTAAGAAGACTAGATAGTAACGTTCAAACTACATTTTACCCATAGAGAAGAATAAGGTTTCACCTGAGCTGTCATCAACACCGTCATTATCGGTCACCGCATAACCGCGACCATTTTTATCAATCGCAAACCCTTCAATTTTATCGGTGACGTAACCATGCGTTTTTTGTAGATCAGGGATAAAATCACGCACCAACTCTTTAGTCACTAATGGCAAATCGCCGCCCAGCTTGGCAGGTTTTAACTGGTCTTGTGCAACACGATAGAGACGTTTGATTTTTGCCTCGGCACCAATCTGATTATCGCGCTCAATAATATACACATAATCACCGTGAGCTGTAATTTCTGACAAACCCACCCAGCCCTTGCCTGCCGCTTCCGTTGGGTAACGTACCGCACCCCATGCTTTCGTTTTAGTGTTGTAAGCAACAATTTTTACGGTATTCTTTGGATCATCGTTCCATTGGCGCTGAATCGCAATCCATAATGTATCACCAATACGTGTAATACCCTCAGCACCAAAGCGTTTTTCAACGGCAAGTAATTCCGATGGAAAGGCGATTTCACTTTTCTTTTTACCAATCTTGCCTTTAGCATTTACATGGTAAAGTGCATGCGGCACTAAACGATCGCTGCGACCTTCCGAAGCCAGCCAGAAACCGCCTTTACCATCAGTGGTAATGCCTTCAAGGTCCAACTTCTGAGCCGGGGCTCCCATACGAGTGACCGGTATTGCTTTAATAATTTTCGCCGGTGTTTGATTAGTATCAATCGTAAAAATGGTCGGTTGATTAGCATAAAAACTATCATTGACGGCATACAAAATACCTGGCTTTTCCTCATCGGCAACCATACCGGATAAAGCGCCCCAACCTATTGGGCGATCACCATCCATAACCGATGTTAGATGAGGATAGTTCGGCGCTTTATCGGTTATTGAATATAACATCACGTGTGAACGTGGACCTTTCTCTTCGATCAAATCTTTCTCGTTAGCCACTGCTAATAAGTTGCGGCTAGGAATAGCAACAGCACCTTCTGGCGCAACACCCGCAGGTAATAACTGAATAAATTCAGGTTCTGAACCGGTATCTTTATAAACACCTACAACACCTGAACGTTCTGCCAATACAAAAATATACGTAGTATCACCAAAAGTAGCGACTTCCAAACCTTCAGGCTCAACGCCTTTATTACCGGAGCGCTTCTCTGGGTAATGGCCTGCCATCGCAATGCGATATTCCAAATCCAACCCAGATTCAAACAGCACTTCACCCTTTTTATTAAAAATAGTAAAACCACGAGAACCACCTTCATAATCACCTTCGTTTGCAGTCACAAAACGATCGTTATCAATCCACTTAACTGCATCTGGCTCGCGTTTGCGATTCAGTTGTTCACCATCAAACGTCAATGCACGCTCTTCAGCAAGATCGACATTTTTCAGATCAACAACACCCGCAGAGAAATGACCAATCACGCCGGCTTTTTTTGCATCAACAACAACTAGATGGTTGTTTTCCTGAAGGCTGACAACAATTTCATGATTGTTATTAAAATCAATAAATTCCGGCTCAGGGTCTGAAGACGCGACCTCAGCCAAACCTGTCAAATCGACTGTTTTTAATTTTTTACAATTTGGCTTGCCTTTTTTCAAAGGAATAACCACCAAATTACCGGCTGGCAATTGTGGAATTGCACCATCGTTTAAGTCTTCATCACGCTCGTTTTCAATCGCGACAGCCACAAACTTTCCATCTTTTGAAACCGCAACAGAATCTGGCTGACCGCCAAGATCACATTGACCTACAATCTTTTTATCACTTAAACGAACAGCGGCCAAATAACCACTAGGTTCAACAAAGCTTTCTGATGTATTAATACCAACAAGCACATAATTACCCACAACGGATACTGATGTTGGCTCGCCATCTAAAGATAAGAAACCCGCTTTACTAGGATTTTTGGCTTCAGTAATATCAACAAAGCCAATACCTCCTAAAGGGCTATCCGAATAAATCAATGTATTACCATCTTCACTTGCCGTAATAATTTCTGCTGACGTTTCTGTTTTGCCATCCTTATCAGCAGGAAGATTATTCGTCACTTCCCAGGCTGCAACACGTTGAAATGATTCTGCCAGTACAGATGAACACGACACCAATAATACAGTTGAAAAAATATAATAAGACAACTTTTTCATAAACACTCTCACCACAAAATAGATAATTATTAGTCGAATTATCGACTTCAAATATGACAAGCAGCGAACACTTTTATGTATTTTTTATGACAAAATCAGGAATAAAAAATGCCCCGGAACGTGGCATTCAATCATTATATCACCAGCAACGGGGCAGTACAGCTGGCAAACTTATTATTAAAATTTAACGCGCATACCGGACAAGTAAGAAGTACCGGACCCAGTCGCATTGGAATTGCTAACCTCACCAAACACACTGACCTTCTTCGCTTTAGGGAATTTATAGACAACATTAGCATAAGTAATATCAACATCAGCCACAGTGTCTTCTGAAGTAGTATTAACACCTAACGCAATAGTCGTCGTTGGAGTCGCTTTTAACGATATAACAACGTTGGTTTTTTCTATATCGTTAACTGTGTCTTTATCTTCTTCACTTGATTCAACACCAAAACCAACAGCACCGAACTTACCCTTAACATTAAAACCCGTGGTGTCAGAGGTAGTAAAAGACTGATGGGCAGCCGCAAATTCAAAAGAACCCTATGTAATAGCTGCATAAATGTCTGTTGAATCATTAGCGCCAACGGTATCTTCGAAATCGCGAGACACAGAAATAGATGCAGGACCTGCAGAAAAATCGACTCTCAGAATATCACCTTCATCTTCAGGAAAAGCATCTTCATCATCCATTTCAGTAGCTTTTTCAACACCAAATTCATCAGTTGCGTAATTAGTATTACCTAAAATCACTTTAACATTATCTGACTTCAATCCAACAAAAGTCTCTTCGCTTGATTCTTTCTTTTGGTCAAAATGGCTCTCAGCAAAACCTGTCAAACCATGACCTAAATCATAGCTAAGCTTAGTTTTAATTTCTGAATCATCAAAATCTACACCTGTATTGTCATTAGCGCCGCCCTTATCACGCAGCTGAATTTGAATATCACCGTCGATTTTCATTTTAAAACCGTCTTTTTCCAAAACAGTTACTGCATTTACAGTAGTCGATGTTGCAGCAAGAGCAATGGCTGCAGCAAGAGTAAGCTTCTTCATAAGAATCCCCTAATATATTAATGTTTGTATTTAAATTTAGCTCGGAAGAACCGTACTAAAAATGTACAGACAACACTAAAAAAGACCCCTTCTTTACCTCTAAAGGAAAAGAATTCTTATTATTTTTTTACAGCCGGTTAGTACGTATACGCGCTATTAATATGGCACACGCCTCCAAGGCGCGGCCATCATAGAAAGGAAATATGTAAGAAATGTTACAAAGCTGAAAAAATTTAGAAAATAAATAAATTCAAAAATATTTAATAAAAAATTAATATGTTAAAGGTTTTTATTTTTACAAATAAGTGGTATCAGAAGAGCAACTCATTAGGCAGGTATTCTTTTTCAAAAGCATAAAGCACATCTAATGGTTCATACTCCTCACCTTCAAGATTGGAGTCCCAATTGATACCCACCATCACCACATCGTCATGCATTCCGGTAAGCCAATCATCCATAAACTCTTCGAGCGAAATAGCTACCACCTGATAATCAGCCCAATCACCTTCGCAATGCTGCGGTGCAAATTCTGGCTGCGACCAAAAGGGAATGACACAAACATCGTTAGATTTTTCAGAATCAGCGACGGCCCAGCTTTCATCGTTATGCTGCAAACTCCACAGGCACCCGGTATCAATGGCTTCAACAAAAAAACGATGATAATTTTCTTCGCGGTTTTGGCTCAGAGGGGTGATAGGTTCATTAGAAGACATCAGCAAGGTTTCCTTTTTCTTCCAACCACGATTTACGATCAGCAGCGCGTTTTTTTGCTAACAACATATCTAACATCTGGTGAGCATCATCGTCAGCATCAAGACTGAGCTGAACTAAACGTCGGGTGTCTGGATCCATCGTCGTTTCACGCAGTTGCAAAGGATTCATTTCACCCAGACCTTTAAAACGCTGCACATTCACTTTGCCTTTTTTATTTTCTGCCGTAATACGGTCAAGAATACCCTGCTTTTCAGCCTCATCCAATGCGTAATACACATCGTTGCCAACATCAACGCGAAACAACGGTGGCATAGCCACAAACACGTGCCCATTTTTTACCAGCTCCGGGAAGTGACGCAAAAATAATGCACATAACAAGGTGGCAATATGCAAACCATCGGAATCTGCATCGGCCAAAATACACACTTTATGGTAACGCAGCTTTTCTAAGTTATCGACACCCGGATCGATACCTAAAGCCACGGAAATGTCATACACTTCTTGACTGGCAAGAATATCGGCACTTTCCACTTCCCAAGTATTTAGAATTTTACCGCGCAGAGGCATAATCGCCTGATACTCGCGATCGCGCGCCTGCTTGGCTGAACCACCTGCAGAGTCACCTTCCACCAAAAATAATTCACCGCGCTCCGGCTCACTGCTGGAACAATCGGCTAATTTACCCGGCAAGGCCGGACATTGTGTCACTTTTTTGCGCGCAACCTTTTTACTAGAGCGCACTCGCTTTTGCGCATTACTAATACAAAAATCGGCGAGCTTATCGCCTTCTTCGGTATGCTGGTTCAACCATAGACTAAACGCATCTTTCGCCACACCGGAGACAAAAGCCGCCACTTCACGTGATGATAAACGCTCTTTGGTTTGCCCAGAAAATTGCGGATCGCCCAGTTTGGAGCTCAAAATAAAACAACAGCCATTCCAAATATCATCTGGCGCCAATTTAACACCACGAGTTAATAAATTACGAAACTCACAATATTCACGAATAGCATCCAGCAGCCCCGTACGCAAACCATTCACATGCGTACCCCCTTGCGCGGTAGGAATCAAGTTCACATAACTTTCCTGTGTCACCTCACCGCCTTCAGGCAGCCATTGCACTGCCCAATCGGCACCTTCTGTTTGCCCGGTAAAACTTCCAGTAAAAGGCTCAACGGGTAATACGTCCCAGCCGCGTGTTGCGTCTGTTAGATAATCTTTTAACCCATCTTCGTAATACCACTCCTCTGACTCTTTATTTTGCTCATCTTTGAAGATCACTTTCAAACCAGGACAGAGTACCGCCTTGGCGCGCAGCACATGACGCAAACGCGGAATAGAAAACTTGGCCGAATCAAAGTATTCGGGAGCGGGCTGAAAATACACACTGGTGCCTGTATTACGTTTACCGCAAGTATCAACTGGCTCCAGTTTTTTGGTGAGATCGCCGTGGGAAAACTCAATTTGATGCACAATGCCGTCACGCTTAATAGTCACCACCAACTTTTGTGACAACGCATTGACCACACTCACACCCACGCCGTGCAGTCCACCCGAGAACTGATAATTCTTATCAGAGAATTTACCACCTGCATGCAGTGTTGATAGAATTACCTCAACACCGGGCTTTTTCTGCTCGGGGTGAAGGTCAACGGGCATACCCCGACCATCATCGGTCACGGTAATAGCGTTATCTTTATGCAAAATCACTTCGATGGTTTTTGCATGGCCTGCCAAGGCTTCATCGACACTATTATCGATAACTTCTTGAGCAAGATGGTTAGGGCGGGAAGTCTCGGTATACATACCGGGACGTTTTGTAACGGGATCCAGACCCGTAAGGACTTCAATATCTTCTGCGGAATAGTTAGACATACACTATAAACTGTGTTGGTAAAATGCTTCAAAAAACGCAATCACATCATCGTGAAAGCGCTCAAAACCCTGAAAGCTATGATCACCGTCGGGTTCTACGGTTTGGCGACAGCCCTGATATTTTTCTACCGCTAATTGATAATCCAGAGTTTCATCACCCTGTTGTACCAACAGCCAGTAATTACCATGCCGTCTGATTGCAGGCGTATCGTAACTCGCCAGCTCGTGCAAGTCACCTTCCTGAATACAATAAACGTCTTCAGTATGATAATTTTTTAGATGTTGACCAATGTAAGCAGGCATCAAACGCAACACATCGACTGCCGGATTAATCAAAACAGCAGGCAAGTCATAACGTTCAGCGAGATAGGTTGACCAAAAACCGCCCATAGAGCTGCCGACCAGCCCAAGATGGGTGCCATTGCGCTGAGCCGTTTCGACAATGTTCATTAAGGTTTCTGCACACTTCGCAGGGTAAGGTGTTAGCATCGGACAAATAAACTCACACTGGGGGCATTTATCCTGTAACCATCGCCCCATTGAGAGCGCCTTAAAAGATAGAGGGGAGCTTAGAAACCCATGAATATAGAGTAGTTCTAACGCCATAGACATTGCTTATCTCAATACCCGTGAGAACTAAAATCAATACCGTAATCTTTTTCGTCTACACGTTCAACACCGGTTTGAAAATGACCATAATCATGTAATTCAAACCAACGGTAACCTGGCATAGCTTTATCGACATGAAAGTGCTTTTGTCCCGGCGTAAATTGCACACTGGTAGAAGGGGTCGCGAATAAATTAACACGCTTGTGGCGAGCAACGAATTCCTGATGCACATGCCCCCATACGACCGCTTTAACATTGGTGACACTGTCAATGACTGACCAAAATGCGTCAGCATTGCGAACGATATAGTTATCCATCCATTCACTCCCAATCGGAACTGGCTGGTGGTGCAAACAGACGATCACAAAGTGATCTGAGTAACGGGCAAGAACATCCCCCAAAAAAGAAAGCTCATCGTCTGACAAATACCCATAAATATGACCTTCAACACGTGAATTTAACATGACCATCACCCAGTTACCGAGCACATGGCATTTAAGGTTGATGCTCTCATCAAATGAAAGCATCATATCCAGATCATCATGATTACCCGGCAACCAAGCAAATGGCGCCTGAATATTTGCAGATAGCGTTTTATGGATCCGTCGATAAGCGGGAAGTGAAGGCTCGTTGACCATATCTCCCGTTACCATTAACAAATCGATCGCTGTATGATTCACCTTAATTAAATCCAGTATGTCAGACAACCCTTCATCAGGGTTCATAGATAATAACTCCATGCCTGGAATATCACCCAGATGGCAATCCGTTATTTGAACGACTATGTGTGGCTGCTCGGGCATAGACTATTCACTGGTTATTTTTATTATATTTACGACTTCAAATGGTCAATCATGGGTTCACAAACACGACCATTGATTAAACAATACGACAGCAAATCTCTCAAGAAGCGATTCATTTGTGCCTTTTCATTCACCTGATGCATATTAACATTAGGATACTCATAACGTGATGCAAAATGCCGATAGCGCTGACATTTAACCACTTCAGCCATATCTGCATCATGGTATAAACGCACATCACCAGCATAGGTTAAATAATTCGCTTCCGATGGGATAGTGTTAGATTTAACGCAGGCCGACATTTTTTGCAACTGATAATAATGAACGATGTGAACCAGACTGGTGTATTTTGTTTGATCGATAATATTGAGGTGTATGGCACTTTCATGCTCAGCAAGAGTACCCAATAAGTAATGAAATTGCACTCCCTCGGAAAGATTTTGCACACCTGGTAACAAACTCAACAAGTATTGGTAATTGACCTCACAATCAGCCAACTGCTCAGGTAAATTAACCTTGTAGCGCTTATGTTTGGGTATTGTTATCACTGTCTGTGTCACTATCAGACTCGCTCCCACTAAACATTACTGAACTCTTGTTATTTTGTAGCCACTGCAAACAAATCAATGACGCCGCATTATTGTACTGTCCATCATACAAGGAATGAAAGACTTCGTCTTCAGGCAACACTAAAAAACGAATATCTTCATCCTCTTTTTCTACACCATAATAACCACCTCCCTGTGATAAATCTGCTACTGCACAATAGAGGGTCAAACGCTCGCTGGTACCCCCCGGACTACTGTAATAGTCACAGATACGATATAAGCTATCCGCAATCATACCCGCCTCTCACATTAACTCACGCCGCATAACGTCTTCATCACGCTCCTCAGATTCCTTCATACCAGCAAACACTTCCCGGCACCAAGGAGAATCTTCACTATCAATTAAACCCACCCGAAACTGCTCAACCAGACCAATAAGACGGTTTTTTGGATCGTAAATGACACCTGCAACTTCCGTGCCACGTACAAATAGTTCACGAGTTAATGGGTTGGACCATACACCTTGAAATAAGCGATGACGCAAATACACGTTTTCTATGGCAAAGAACCCTTGATAGACCGTTTCACGGCGCTCTACAACGATATCATTCTTCCCCAAACCCTGTTTTTGTGTTTTCATTTTACCCATCTCACCATAGACATTATTTATACTGTAAAATTTATGAAAAAATTACTACGCGGTTTACTGCTTTTCACTGTATCACTGACTGGTTCCGCAGCCTATGCGCTTGAGTCACAAGCAGCAAGCTTGATGGATATCTACGAACTGGCCAGTAAAAATGATCATCAATTTAGATCCGAGTATGCCCAATATCTTGCTGACCGTGAAGCATCAGCCATTAATCGCGCCGCATTACTTCCGGATGTTACCTTAACAGGAACAGCCAGCGAAACAGACACTGATACTGAACCCTCAGGAATATCATCATCGACCGATGCAAGTAGTACCAGCTACCACGTGAGCCTGACACAGAATTTAATTAATCAAAACGCATGGCATACTTACCGACAAGGACAAGCACAAGAACAGCTGGCAGAAATTAGCTATCAGGCTAATGAACAAGAATTAATCGTACGCACAGCACAGACCTATTTTGATACCTTGCGCAGAATTGATCAATTAAAAACTGGAGAAGCAGAAGAAAAAGCACAACAGACATTGCTGGAGCAAACGAAACAGCGCTATGAAGTCGGCCTAATTCCTCTCAGCGACGTCCATGAGGTAAGAGCTGCTTATGATAATGCTGTTGCCAACCGTATCAACAGTGAAGCTAATGTAGGCATACAATATGATTCACTTAGTGTGTTAACTGGAGAAATTCATACACAAATCGCACCTTTGAATAACAACTTTAATGCAACTCACCCCGAACCTGCCGAAAAAAGTGCTTGGGTGAGCTATGCCAAAGAAAACAACTTAACCTTGCTCGCCAGTGAATTATCAGCAGACGTTGCCAGAATTGGTGCCAGAGCCGCTAAAAGTGGCCACTATCCTACATTAACAGGCTCACTTAGTTATTCCGATAGTAATCAGGAAGTTGAAGGCACCACCAGCTCTGACAAAGAAACTGATTCAGGCACACTCAGCCTTAACTTCAGCATCCCGCTATATAAAGGTGGACGCCTTGCGGCACAACAACGTCAAGCTGAACAAAATGCTATACGTGCAGAAGAACAGTTTTTATTAGCACAACGGCAAACCATTCAAAATACACGATCGTTATATCTATCAGTCACTACAGCTATTGCACAAATCAAAGCGCGTAAACAGGCTATTGTGTCTACTGCAAGTGCGTTGGAAGCGGTCCAGGCCGGCTATGATGCGGGGACACGTAATATCGTCGATGTCGTTGATGCACAAAGTGACCTTTATCAGGCACAAAGAAACTATTTTGACACGCTGTATGATTATATTATTAATACCCTACTATTAAAGCAAGCGGCAGGAAATTTACAGGTAGCCGATTTGGAAGCACTGGAAAATTCACTCAAAACACAATAAAAATACAATGATATGAAGTTGGTCTACACCCACTCCAACCCTTTTCATGTACACAATGCAAGAAATATTGTGGAAGCACAGGGCATTGCTACACAATTAAAAAATTAATATGCGGCAGGAGCAGCTGGTGACCTTTCACCGATCGATACTTGGCTAGAACTTTGGGTAACACATGACTCTCACCATGAGATGGCTTTAAAGCTAATTAACAGCGCATTTGCAGAAGCAACAGATGAAAGCTGGCAATGTAAAAAATGCCAATAATATAATGACCCTTCTTTTGATTTATGCTGGTCGTGCCAAGCATTTCGCTATTAATGGTTGCATTATTCCAAGCAAGGCCGACAAAGCACCGCGATTATTATTCACATAGTGTTGCGCATTACTACCTAAACGTGCGGCAACTATCGGATTCGCTAATAATTCAGACAAAACCTGTAATAGCTGATCGCTATCAATTAACCGTAAACCACCTTGATTGATTAAATCCTCGGAAATAGTAGAAAAGTTAAATACACTTTTTCCACTGATTATTGGCAAGCCCCACAGTGCTGGCTCCAACATATTATGCCCACCATGCGGAACAAAACCACCCCCAACAATCGCAATATCTGCCACACCATAAAGTAACATTAATTCACCCATGGTATCACCAACGACCACTTGAACCTCAGTATCTATATTCTGATATTGACTGCGTAATGCAGTGGAAAACCCTGTTTTTTTAGCGGATTCATAGACATTAACAAACCGCTCTGGATGCCTTGGCACCAGTAGAAGAAGTATGTTCGCATATTGTTGAAGAAGTGTTTGAAATGCGTTTAATATCATTTCATCTTCACCTGCATGAGTACTAGCAGCAATAATAATTTTTCTCTTTCCTTGTAACGACCATTGTTGTTTTAATAACTTTGCTTTTTGAACCAACACGTCATCAAGAGAAATATCTAACTTAATTGAACCCGTGACAATAATATTTTTTCCTCCTATCATAGATAAACGATCTGCATCTGCCTGCGATTGTGCAGCAATACAAGAAAAGCAAGCAACAGCCTGTTTAGATAGGGAAGAAAATCGTTGATAGCCACGCAGTGATTTTTCTGATAACCGCGCATTCATTAACATGGTAGAAATGCGTCTTTTTCTACAAGCCAATAACGTATTAGGCCATATTTCGGTTTCCATAAAAAATGCAGCAACCGGATTGATACAATTAAGAAATCGAGCGATACAATTCGGCAGATCGTAGGGCATATAACAATGAAGAATGTGCTGCTCTTGCAATGCTTGAAAAAACAACGCTTGCACCTGAGCGGAACCCGTTGGTGTTGTTGTCGTTATTACTAATTGGCAGTCAGCATTTTCTTCAAGCAAGGCATCAATAACGGGTTTAGCCGCCAACGTTTCACCAACCGACACGGTATGAACCCAGATAACTGGCTGCTTAATAGCCAATTTAAACGGCACAAAAGCAAAACGTTCACCCATACGCGCACGATAAGCAGGCACTTTAATACTGCGCCAATAAAGGCGCAATACAACAAATGGTAATAGAAGATAAAAAAACAGTGTATAGGAAAAGCGCATCATATCATTCGTCATTAAAACCCTGTTGATGCAACTGCGTATAGTAGCCGTTCGCCGCCAACAGTTCTTTATGATGACCTTGCTCAACAATACGTCCTTGATCCAAGACAATAATTCTGTCTGCGTTTTCTATTGTCGACAATCGGTGCGCAATAATTAATGTCGTTTTACCTTCGATTGCAGTATTCAGCGCATCCTGTATAAAACGTTCTGATTCCGTATCCAATGCGGAGGTTGCTTCGTCCAAGATCAATATTGGAGAATCTTTTAACAATGCTCTAGCGATAGCAATACGTTGTCGCTGACCTCCAGACAAACGCGTACCATTTTCACCCACCAAGGTATGTATACCTTCCGGTAAATCACCAATAAATTCCCAAGCATTGGCGCACTTTGCGGCTTGAATAACCTGTTCTTGTGTTGCAGATTGCTGATCGCCATAGGCAATATTATTAAACAAAGTATCATTAAACAGCGTAATATTTTGATTGACCAATGAAATTTGCTGGCGCAAAAACGTGAGCTCATAGTCTTTCACATTACGCCCATCAAGATAAATATGGCCTTTGGCAACATCATAAAAACGCGGCAATAAACCAACCAATGTCGTTTTACCACTACCTGAACGACCTACTAATGCAACCGTTTCTCCTGCATTAATAGTGAAGGACACTTTAGATAATGCACTTTTTTCTGCAACGGGATATGCAAATTCAACATTAGCAAAAACAATTTTCCCAGCAACCTCTCCAGAAGAAACCTTTCCTATATTTTTCTCAGGAGCAACATCCAACTGCGAGAAAATACTATCTGAAGCAGCAATACCTTTTTGAATATTATTCATCACTTCTGTTAACTGACGCACAGATTTAGGAATTAAAAATGCAGCTGTTAGATACGCAATAAAATCACCCGCCGTTTCATCCTGCATATAGCTCAAAGCAAGAAAAACAACAACCGCTAATGCCAAAGCGATAAGAAACTGCGTCACAGGTGTCGCCAAGGCCGCAGTAACAACCAATTTCATATTTTGCTTATAATTATTATAGCTTTCCTTTTCAAAACGTTTTCTCTCGTATAACTCTCCACCAAAAATACGCATTACCTGAAAATTATTAATCATTTCAGAACAGACATGGGTTATATCTCCCATGCTGTACTGCAAGCGCGCACTTAAATTACGCATACGTTTACTTATTTTTGAAACGATAACACCCAATACTGGCGCAATAACTAAAAATACTAAAGTTATTTTCCAGTCCATCCACAATAAGTAACCCAGCAAAAAAACAACTGTTGCACCTTCACGGATAATAATCTTCAAAGCATCTGTTACTGCTTGCGTCACTTGCAAAACATCGAAGGTAATACGTGAAATTAATTCACCAGAGTTGTATTGATCAAAATAATCGTTTGGCAAACACGTCAAGTGATTAAACAACTTTTTTCGTTGCGTATGCACAACCCCAAAAGCCACACGCGCCATACCATAGTCACCCACAAAGGTACCGATACCTCGCACAAAAACAATACCAACCGCCATTAAAGGAATCATGTAACGTGCTTGTTTATCCGGATTAGTAATTGCATCAGTGATTTCCCCCAACAACCAAGCCATCAGAGGCTGCGTTAACGCAAAGATAAGGAAACCCGCCACTCCGAGAGCAAACATCGGTATATGTGGTTTCACATAGGATAACAATCGAATGTAGAGCTCTGTATCGCTGTTTTTCTGCATATTATTAAATCGAAGCGTAAAGTATCTTGCTTAATAAATTCGTGATCTATATTGTAACGGTTTTATCCGGAAAAGGCTTGTTTCAACAGACGACAGAAATAAAAAACTACAGCATGTTGCGAATAGATTGATACAATTCAAGATGTTGGTTCGCTAGGTTTTTCCAACTCAAACCTAAAGAAGGAACAGCTTCTGCGTGATTTATGGCTTGCCAACAGGCTTGTGCCCATTGATCTTGTGTATACTCGAGAGGCAAGACTGCACCCTGGGAATTTTTTATCAGGCTAGCAACTCCACATTGATCAGAAATGATCACAGGAACGCCTACCGCATTTGCCTCCGCAACAACCATACCAAAAGGTTCAGCTCTTGCAGGGTGGAGCAAAACATCGATACGACCAAAGAAATCTTGGGGCTTTACCCAACCTGCTAGAGTATAGGCATCTTGGGGCCACCTTTTAAATAAATGGGCAACCTCTTTGACGTCACAACCCGCCACTAAAAAATGTATTTCCGGATTTTTTCGGCGTAAGTTCTCAGTAATACCACAGGCAATATCTAAACCCTTACGCCACCATTCCTTGCCCATAAAACCAATGATTTTAGCACCACGAGAACGCTCGATAGTACTGTAAAAATCTTCAACACCCGGGTAGGCAGGTTCTGACAACCTGTCTCTAATAACCGGGTAAAAATTTACCAACTGGGAAGCAATCAATGGCGAATTTGGCAAAACTGCTTTCACTGTCGGCGCCGTCAACTCACGCTTTTCAAGATAAGACCACATATGAATTCTTGGCGACAAGATATCCAGAAAACGCTTTTTACGATTTACAAATGGAGGACCATGAAAAGTTGTTACATGATGCAATTCCGATCGCTCGTGACTATGAATGATTATTGATGAATCAATATTTTCCAACACATACGAAGACACTTTTCTAGAAAATAACCACTGCCCTAACCAGCGAGGCTTACGACAAGTTTCACCAAGCTCTACAATTTGTAACCTCGAAGGATCAGATTTCACATCCTCAACGTTAAGGTAATGATTTTCACAAAAAACAGTTATAGAACATCCCTTGCGCGCCAACTCTAACGTTAACTGTCGCACATAATGCTCCATACCACCGACAGAACCATAACGGCGTACGATGTGTATTACGTCAAGCATAATTACATCGGCAAATACTTATTGATTCCATTATCACACCACACCCATTTTTCTCGCAGGCATTGCTCTAACAACATATCGTTTTCAGCAAGACATTGACGAGAGTTTTCAACATGATACAAATGATACGCTGTAGCCATAAACTTTAATTTTAACCGCTCTTTGCCTATATGTAATAGACGTGCCGTCAACTCACTGTCTTCTCGACCCCAACCAAAAAAATCTTCATTAAAACCATTAACCCGCAACAAATCATCGCGCCACACCGCAAAATTACAGGTTCTGGCACCTACCAAACCGTGTATTGTTCGGCTAAACACAGAAGATAAAAGAGAGCTATTCAACACATTAAAGCGATTACCAATCCCCAATGTGAAAAATCCGATAGAAGCATCATCGGCAAGTATACTTTGCGCAGTTTCCGCAGAGGTAATAACACGCCCACCCTGAACCATAACTCCTTTTCGAGCAATAGCCGCATGATCTCTGATAAAATTCTGATGCAAAATCATATCACCATCAATCATCACCACATAATCAGACTTTGATTGCGCAATCGCTTTATTACGTATCGCAGCAGCACGAAAACCTTTATCCTCTTGCCAACAATGAATTAATGAGCAAGGAAAATCTGACATTTTTTCTTGTATCATTAAACGTGTATCGTCTCTAGATCCATCATCTGCAATAACAACCTCAGATGGCAGCACTGTTTGATTTGCAACACTCAACAGCACTCTATCCAGCGCTTCTTTCCAGTTATAAGTAGTAATAATAAGAGAAACAGAATCAACCATATTGATATTTATTGCCTACGCAAAGGTTCAACACTGGGGGGAGACCAATCAGAATCTTTTTCTGCTTTTTTAGCATAACGATAAAAAGTACCTTCAAAATTACCAAGAGCAATAACAAACCCTGGCCAACCATCCAAAAATCCTCGCTTAATAATATAGTGTTTTAAAAAAGACCAAACACCATGCAACAGAGCTCGAGAAAAACTGGCTTTTTTACCTCTACCATCCAACTTTAAGGCTCCCAGAGTTGAATAACGATTACTTTTATGCATTACTTCATCAAGATTTTTAAACGGGATTTGCCATATTGCATATTGCAATACACCGATAGGTTTTTCGCTATGCGCCACATAACCTTCATGTACTGGATCCATGGTATAGGACATTGCTTGCTTACGAAAAAGCTGTGGCTGCCTAAAATTAGGGTACCAACCAGAGTACTTTATCCAACGCCCCATAAAGAAATTTCGCCGAGGAACACGGTAAATGTCAATCGCAGAATCACCCTGAACAATGGCAAGAATTTCATCCCGAACTTCAGGGGTACAACGCTCATCTGAATCCAAACTAAAAATCCACTCGTACTGACAGGCGGCAATTGCCTGATTTCTCAAATCCCCAAAGCCTTTAAAAGGAATCTGAACGACTCTAGCACCCAACGATTCCGCCAGCTCAATCGTTCCATCTGTACTGGCGGAATCAGCAAGAATAATTTCATCGGCCCACAGCACTGAACTAATACAATCTCTAATTTTTTCTACTTCATTATAAGCAATAATATAGGCGGATATTTTCATAATTAATAAGCCATAAAAAGTGATTTATTATACTAAAATTTACCCCAAGCATTGACCAAAAAAACGATCAAATACAGATCACCCCTGTATTTTTTGAGATTTCATGCGCAAACTAAAAATCAAAAACCATGTAAGCACAAGACACAACCAACCAATAGATCCGATTCGATCAAAAAATATAGCAACCCACATAAAAACATTAAACATAATACAAACAAACAGAGCAAAAGCCTGCACACCATTGGAAACCGGCAAAGTTTTCATTGCGTAGTATACTGGCATCAAAAGAATCAGAGTATAAATAAAAAATACCGGGTATCCTACAGCAACTAATATATCTAAATATTGATTATGCGGCTGACCATAACTGAAACTCTTATCAACAACATACTGCAACATTAACTCAGGAGACCTATTAGCCCCATAGCCTACACCCCAAAAAGGGTTATCCAGACTAAGATATAAATTTGCCCTCCAATGCTCCAACCGATATTTTTCACTATAGGTTGACAAAAAAACCATATCCTCAACTCGATCTTTAAAAACAACAAAAATAAAAATAGCAATAACAAAAGGAATAACGAGAAAACAATAGCTTAATCTAAAAGAAAAAAACCTTGTAGCAAAAAAAACAAAAACAAAAGACACAATGATACCAATCCAGGCACCCCTAACTTGCGTTAGAATACAAACAACAAACCATGAAAAAAACAAAACCGCGAAAAAAAACTTATAAACTTTATTAGAGCAATAAAAGCACAGAAAAAGACTAAACAATGAATAAAAAAATGAAATCTTTGCAAAAAGCATTGGATTATATAGCCAGCCAGGCCTCTCAACACCTAAATGCGAACCACCAAAAAACTTTGCAATATTATAATAACCTAAAAAAAACCTTAACAAAGAATCCAAAACAACAACAAAACTAACAAAAACAAAAGTTAGCAGAAAAAAATTAACCAAATTTTTATTATCCAAGCCATTATTATTGTAAAAAACACAGAACGCCGGCAAAGAAAAAATCATCAAAAGAAACCATCTTGCACGCCGAACGGAATACAAAAAATCCTCACTACCAAAACCCAAGTGATAAGCATTTATAGCAAGATAAAAGATTATATAAGAAAAAATTAATATATAAAAAAAAGAAAAATATTTAAAGAATTGTAATATTATTTTTTTTTCAACAGAACACAAATATACAGCACAGACCACAACACTAAGAAACACCGTAAAATTATGCAGCCCTTGATTAGCCAAGACCCCAAAAAATAAAAACAAAAAACACAACGGGACGAACCAGAAGGATATAGTTCTTTCCTGAGAACTATTCATGGAAAAACACCTAAAAAAGTCGTATTATAACCCAAATACCAAGAACATACAGCAAACAACCTCGTAAAATATAGCGCCGTAAAACACTTATGAACAAGATAGAAACAGACATCATCGTTATAGGCTCTGGCGTTGCCGGCCTATGGCTACATCACAGCCTCAACGATATCGGTTATCACTGCACTTTAATAGAAAAGAGCTATATTGGTGGCAAGCAAACGCTGAGCTCACAAGGCATTATTCATGGCGGAACCAAGTACGCCTTAAACGGCGTACTATCGGGAGCAGCCTCGGCAATCGTAGATATGCCTACGCGATGGCTATCTTGCCTGAATGGCTCGGGCGACATTGACCTAAGCAAAACCACTATAATGTCAAACCATCAATTAATGTGGTCAACACAGTCCCTATCGTCAAAATTGGTCTCTTTTTTTTCTAGCAAAGCATTAAGCAGTCGCATTAACACTCTCGAGCCTTCAAACTTCCCGGATTTTTTCTCGCATAAAAACTTCAAAGGCAACTTATATCAACTTAACGAACCCGTATTAGATACAAAAACACTAATAGAAAATCTTTCTGAAAAATGGCAACATCGAATACTGTCAGGCACACACATAACGGAATATATAAAAAACCAAGAAGGCAACGTAAAGTCTATTAAGCTTGATGACAATACTGAAATTAGACTTCAATATATTGTGCTAACCGCAGGCGAAGGCAACGAAGCTCTTCTGAAGACACTGAATCTTCATTCACCCAAAATGCAGTGTCGCCCACTAAACATGGTGCTCGCAAAGTCTGCTTCACTGCCACCGTTGTATGCCCATTGTATTGGCGCCAACACCAAACCCATTGCTACCATCACCTCACACCAGCATAGTGACGGCGATACCATTTGGTACATCGGTGGCAATATCGCAGAACAGGGCGTTGGCATTAATGATGGCACACTGATAACCAATACTATCAATACACTAAATACGATTATGCCTTGGTTCTCAACAGATAATATCGAATGGGGCACTCATAGCATTAACCGTGCAGAACCAGCAAAAAACAATTTAACACGGCCAGACACTGCTTTTGTAGAAGCACACAAAAATATTATTACCGCCTGGCCAACAAAGCTGGCTCTGACACCCAACCTATCTGATAAAATTGTTGAATTACTTACACAAAAAATAGAGCCTCTAAATCAGCAACCAACAAATGATGAAATTCTGCAGTCATGGCAAAAAAAACAACCCATTAAACAATCACCAACACTTTGGGACTCAGTAATCTACCATCATGCATAAACGTAAAATTGCCACAACAGATATCGAAGTGAGCATCCTTGGCTTGGGGACAGTAAAACTTGGACGCAACTTAGGCGTCAAATACCCTTCTACATTCTATATCCCAACTGATCAGCAAGCATTAAAAGTATTATCGGCTGCAGCTGACTGCGGCATCAATCTGATTGATACCGCACCTGCTTATGGTAACAGTGAAGAACGCCTAGGAAAACTACTCCCTCAGACCCGTATGGAATGGATTATCGCAACAAAAGCTGGTGAAATATTTGACCCTAATACAGGGACATCCAGTTATAACTTCACACCAGAATTTTTACAACATAGCGTTGAAACCAGTCTTAAAAATCTAGGGCGTGATGTGCTGGATATAGTTCTCATTCATTCTAACGGTGAAGATGAAAAAATTATCACGCAAGATGGCGCACTGGAATTACTCAACCACTTAAAACAAAAAGGTTGGATACGCGCCAGCGGCATGTCAACCAAAACCGTTGATGGCGGCATACTAGCAGCACAACAATCTGATATCGTCATGGCAACACATAATATGGAATATCAGGAAGAGAAAGCCGTTATTGATTACGCACACCAACATCAAAAAGGTATCTTGATCAAAAAAGCATTAAACAGCGGCCATTATGCTCACGGCAAAAACAATGCCGATCCAGTGCAAAAAAGTTTTGAGTTTATTTTTCAAAGCCCAAGCGTAAGCAGTATTATTCTTGGATCTATCAATCCAAGCCATATTAAAAGCAACGCTGCAAAAGCCATTACCGCTTTCGAGAGAAACAAAAAGCCTTATTGAGGCAGAAAATGCAAATAACCTTTTAAGAACGCGCTTTCTCGATAATCTTCGTGGTCGAGCACTCCGGTACCATAGCCATGACTTTTACTTGACCACCGTAAGCATGCACAATGTCTTTACCAACCACTTGATCTTCCGAGTAGTCACCGCCTTTTACCAGTATACAAGGCTCTAATTCACGCAATAAATCTTCCGGGGTATCACTATCAAAAGCGGTTACCCAATCCACACTTTCTAGCCCCTGTAACACAGACAAACGACGATCCACTGTATTAATCGGTCGACCCTCACCTTTTAAATGCGTAACCGAATCATCGCTATTAATCGCGACAATTAAACGATCGCCAAGACTACGCGCCTGTTGCAAATAAGCCACATGGCCTGCATGCAAAATATCAAAACAACCATTCGTAAAAACGACTTTTTCACCACGCTGTTTTGCCAAACGTACTGCCAGCGCCAATTGCTCATTACTGTGCAAGCCACTGCTGTGATGGTATCTATGAACTTCTAATTCTAACTCCGGCGCAGTAATCGCAGTGGTACCCACTTTGCTCACCACAATACTGGCTGCAATATTCGATAAAGTCACCGCCTGCTCAAGGGTACAGCCGGCCGCCAGAGAGGCGGCAATCGTCGCAATCACCGTATCACCTGCACCCGTGACATCCGTCACTTCTTTGGAGATAGCAGGCAAGTGGAACTCTTCTTCATCTTCACGGAAAAGTGTCATCCCCTTTTCGCTACGAGTAACCAACAAGGCTTTGATATTCAGCTTTTTAATCAGTGCCTGAGCTTTTTCTGCCATATCACTTTCAGACGTTACCTCACCCACAACGGCGACAAATTCTGACATATTAGGTGTTAATAAATCTGCACACGTATACTTGGCAAAATCCGTGCCTTTAGGGTCAACAATAATCGGAATATCGTTTTCCACACCGTAGCGGATAATTTTTTGGCAATTCACCAAGGTGCCCTTATTATAATCCGACAAAACAACAACCTTGGCATTGGTCAACAATGATGTTGAGCAGGCCCAGGTTTCTTTCCAATTATCCTGCGAAAATTTTTCTTCAAAATCCATACGCAATAATTGCTGCTGACTCCCCATGACACGCGCTTTCACAATAGTACTTTCTTTATCGGTACGACTTAAACAACATGAAACATCTATTGCCTTTAGCTGTGACAACAATTGTGCCGCTGCGGCATCCTCACCCACGACACCACTAAGACCGACCTGCGCACCCAGGGACGCCAGATTAACCGCCACATTTGCCGCACCACCCGGTAGACTTTGTTCGCGCGTCACATTAACGACGGGCACTGGCGCCTCTGGCGAAATACGCGAAACATCACCATAAAAATAACGATCCAGCATAATGTCACCAATCACGACAACATTCGCATTATGATATTGAGGAAAATAATTACTCATACGACACCTGTCTTATTTTTTCTTCGCCAACACAATCCAACAATGGCGACAGCCTTTGCCATATTGTCTCCACATCAATATCGCTCATCGATGCCTTCAGGGATTGCTTATCGGCCATCACATGCTGTTGATTCTTACCTACCGTACCAATCAACACCGTATCTGTCACGGCATACAGAGTAATGGATGCCGCATTGGCAACTGCCGCCATATGCGCCAACCCCGTATCACTACATACCGCTGCCTGCGCATGAGACATAATTGCCGCCATCTCATTAAGCATTGTTTTTGGTAAAGCGATGGCCTTAGGCGAACACTGCGCCATGACTTGCGCACGCTGGTACTCAGCCTCGGAACCACTAGGCAACAACACAGAATAACCTTGCTGTACAACACGCTCAATTAATTGCTGCCAATATTGTTGCGGCCATAACTTGGTTGGCCAACTGGCATTATGAACGAAAACGACATATTTTTCAGGTAACGAAATATCGCCTACACGTTGAGGCAATCTATATTGCTGAAGGTTGACTCCATAATCTGATGGTGTGTTCGGCAAAGGATAATCGAGAATTTTTGCCAACAATTGACGTTGACGCTCAATGGCATGCTGCCGCAGAGGAATAGAATAATGGTGCGCATAAGCCCAGTGTGCAGGTTTTTCACGGCAGGTCTTACGGTCATAGCCATGAACATCACCACGACGCAGCCATGAAACAAAGGCACTTTTTAAATTACTTTGAAAATCAACAACAACATCATAGTCACCCAGATTCAGCTCATGCATAAATGCACCAAACTCACCGCGACGCACACATTGCCACACGGTTTTTTTCCAACGACGGTGCGCCGTGGTTATCACACGATCGACTGCAGGATGCCATTTAGGTACTTCAGAAAAACCTTCGTCCACCACCCAATCAAAACGAATATCTGGATTGTGATTGACCGCATCCGTCAGTGCGGGCAATGCGTGCATTAAATCCCCCATAGAGGTGAGCTTGATAATTAATACACGCATGATGTTGTTACTTAAATAATTTTTTGAAAAAGGCGCTAATTTTGTGGCGATAGACGTGGTGGCTGGTATATTTTTCTTCAACCAAATAATTAATTTGTAACGACTGGCGTTGACCTTCATAAGGTAAATAACCATGCCAGCAATTATCGGTCACTTTAAATGCCGTTAACTGACCCACACCACAGGAAAATTCGGCAGCATAGTCATTAACATCATCACCATTTAGCATGCGCAAACGACCGGTTTCAGGCTCCCAACCATCGTTAACATATAACAGCACAGTAATTAATTTGGTTTTTGAATCGGTATGATTACGACCATCTTTTTGTCGTGACCAACCGCGCGCGGTAATAATTAACGGCTTATCACTGAGATCAACCTCAAATTTTTTTGCCATGACCTCACGAAAACGGTCACTTTTAATCTCACCAACTAGCTCTGCAAAACGGCCCTTCAGTGTCACATTATCCAAGGGAAAACTACCACCTTTTCCAAGCTCAGGAAAATCATTTAACAAATCCTGATGCGATTCCTGACTGAATACATTATCAAGACCAAAAAATGGGAAAGGATTTTTTGTTAATTCGGCATTTTCAATTGCCGCATAATCAATAATGGTTTTACTCATAACTCCGATAGCCTTTTTACACAGTGATACAAGGTATCACCGTTTTCTAATAAATAGGTTGTGGGCACTCCGGCCGCCTTTCCAGCCTCTACATCTGAAGGCCTATCTCCAATCATAATGGATTGCGAAAAATCTACCGGATATTTACGTGCAGCTTGTAACAGCAAACCCGGTTTTGGTTTACGGCAATCACAGTCTTGTTCGGGTGTGTTTGGACAGTGAAATACATCAGTGATAACAATACCTTCATCCGCAAGGCGCGCGCGATACCATTCTGTTAATACGCGGTAATCCTGCTCGGTATAATAACCTCGACCGATACCGGATTGATTGGTCACGATAATGAGCGCAAAACCCATGCGCTGCAATTGCTTCAATGCCTCAAAACACCCCTCGGTAAAGACAAAGTCTTCTTTCTTATAGGTGTAACCGGTGTCCTCGTTAATAACACCATCGCGATCAAGAAAAGCAACCTTCATACAAAAACCGCCGCAACATAATATTACGTGAACGCATTATCAACCATGCCACACAACACATGCCCTATAAATGCATGCGTTTCTTGAATTCTTGGTGTTGAGCTAGAGGGTACACGGAGACAGCAATCAGTCAAAGCCAATAAGCGGCCACCAGAATCACCCGTTAACGCGGCAGTATAGGCGCCTTTTTCTCGTGCCAACTGCATAGCACGACAGACATTTTCACTATTCCCACTAGTAGAATAACCCACCACGACATCACCCGACTGGCACAGGGCTTCAATCTGGCGTGAAAATACAACGCCATAACCATAGTCATTGCCTACCGCCGTCAGAATAGAAGTATCCGTCGTTAGGGCTATCGCTGGCAAACCATCACGCTCACAGAGATAACGCCCAACCAACTCGGCCGCAATATGTTGTGCATCTGACGCACTACCGCCATTACCCATCAACAGAATTTTACGGCCGTTTTTCAGCGCATCACACCACTGCTGACCCAATGCCTCAACCTCTGCCGACAAACTCCGCGCCAGATTCATCACTTCAACGTGCTCATCCAACTGCGTTAAATAAGGCTCACTCATAACATTCACACAACCATCATCATTACTGGCAATAGGTTAACCAAGGTTTGTGCGCTTCACTACGGCCATGTACCACATCAAAGTACAGACTCTGTAATGTTTCCGTAATGGGACCGCGACCGCCATTACCAATCGTGCGATTATCCACCTCACGAATTGGCGTCACCTCTGCGGCACTGCCCGTAAAGAAGACTTCATCCGCAATATACACTTCGTCACGCGTAATACGTTTTTCAACAATGTCTAATCCCTGCTCTTTTGCCAATACAAAAATCGTATTGCGAGTAATGCCATCCAGTGCCGACGTCAAATCAGGCGTATAGATAACACCGTTGCGAACCACAAAAATATTTTCACCACTGCCCTCTGCGACAAAACCGTCCACATCCAGCAGCATCGCTTCATCATAACCATCGCGCAAGGCTTCCTGTAAAGCCATCATAGAATTCATATAGTTGCCATTCGATTTGGCTTTACACATGGTGACGTTCACATGGTGGCGGGTAAACGATGATGTTTTAATACGAATACCTTTATTCAGGCCATCTTCACCCAAATACGCACCCCACGGCCAGGCAGCAACCATCACATGCGTTTTTAAATTATCGGCACGTAAACCCATGCCTTCGGATCCATAAAAACACATAGGTCGCAGGTAAGCACTATCCAGATTGTTTTGCTTAACGGCATCGATTTGCGCTTGATTTAATTCTTCTTTAGAAAAAGGGATAGCCATATCCAAAATTTTGGCCGAGTTGAATAAACGATCCGTATGCTCTTGCAGACGAAAAATCGCCGGACCCTGTTCAGTTTTATACGCACGCACGCCTTCAAACACACCCATTCCATAGTGCAAGGTATGGGTTAACACATGCACTTTGGCCTCACGCCAAGGTACCATTGCCCCATCAAACCAAATAACACCATCGCGGTCTGCAAACGACATACTGTTTCTCCTAAATAATTACATTCATTAAAAACGGATGAAAAATGTTTACAACGCAGGTCATTTTTCATCGTTTTTTCTAAACATCAACAAATAAGCGCTTCCACAAGCTTGCCACTTGTTCGCGTTTTTCCGGTAAGGAATAGGTCACAAACGTCTTGCTCACCTGCTCTTCAGTCAGCGATGACGATTGCTTTTGCAATGCCAAACGGTGCGACACTTCCCGGTAGGCTTGATAGATCACAACCAAAGCCTCTACCTGAGCCGAGGTGACATTCAAAGAATGACCACCCTCTTCGGTACAGATAACCTGCAAATACTCAAGCAGACGAATATTGTCTGTATATTCAGCAAAATCCGGATGCTGATGTGTTAAAGCTAAAACCGCATATTGAACCATAAATTCAATATCGACGATACCGCCAGTATCCTGCTTCAGATGAAATAATGGGCTTTTTTTCGCTGAACCGAGGTGATTGCGCATTTTTTGACGCATCTCGACCACCGCCTGACGCAATTCCGCTAACTCTCTGGGCTGCTCAAGCACCTCCCGACGTAATTTGGAAAACTTACCCAACAAACGCACATCACCGACCAGAGGACGCGCACGCACCAACGCCTGATGCTCCCAAATCCAAGCATCGTTATGTTGATAACGCGAGAACGCCGTCAATGAGCTTGCCAATAGGCCAGAATTGCCCGAAGGCCGCAAACGCATATCCACCTCATACAGAGGGCCAGACAAACTACGCATATTTAACAAGTGAATAATTTTCTGCCCCAAGCGGGTATAGAACGTTTGTACATCTAATGGCTTTTTGCCATCAGTCACCCCCTGCAGATCCGCTTCATAAATAAAGACTAAATCCAGATCAGAGCTGTAACTCAACTCAATTCCCCCTAATTTGCCATAACCAATAATGGCAAAACCCGGTACCATTTCCTGCACCAATGACGAGAAACCTTCAAGGCTATACACCGCTTTGCGAGCAGCCTCTGTATTTTTGGGCACACCATACTTACCACTCACCTGCGCCCAAGCAAGATTCAATACCTGCTCCAGAACCACCTCGGCAATCCAAGTGAGATAATCACTCACTTTCATTAGTGGCAAGCTCCCCGCCAAATCACTCGCCGCCACACGCAGATGGTGCGCCAGCTTAAAATAACGCAACACCTCCATAAACGCTTCCACATCATCCATATCAATACGCAACAAACGCTGTCGCAACTCGTCCTGCAACTGTTGCCGCGACGGCAAGGTGTATAAACTGTCAGTATCCAAAAGTTCGTCCAGCAGTGCCGGCATTTGCCCCAGCAACTCCGTAATCCAGACACTACCCTCAAACAAAATGCACAAGTGGCGCAGCACCATTGGGTTTTCCAACAACAGCGTAATATAACTGCTACGACCCACCACTTTTTCCAGCCACGTTAACAAACGTAATGCAGCGACATCCGGCTGCTTCAGACTCAGCACTGTTGCCAATGCCTGAGGCACCACAACATCCAGCACCTCACGGCTATTATCCGACACCTGTGTCACTGCCCAACAATGCTGCAAAGACTGTAATTGCTGCCAGATATCCTCTGGCTGCTGCACACCACGTGCCTGCAATATTGCCAACGCCTGCTCCTGATGTGCACCACGCCAAATATGTTGTATGTCACTATCCACCTGCACATGAGCGGACTTATCTTGGGGCTCGGCAATTAACCACTGGAACTGCTGATTCACCACACCACAGTGTTGATCCAAGGCTTCAAGAAACCCGCCCCATGTATCAAAACCCATGACCCAAGCTAACACCTGCTGTGCGGTTTCATCCATGGGCAACTGTTGTGTCTGCTCATCCTTCCAAGCCTGAATCGCGTGTTCAGCATTGCGTAAAAACAGATAAGCATCACGTAGGCCGTGAATGACCTCTGGCTCCAACACCTGCTCTTCACACATACACTGCAATACCGTCAGCCAATGGCGCTCCTGCAATTGCAGCTCACGCCCACCACGCACTAACTGAAATGACTGCACAATAAATTCCAGCTCGCGAATGCCACCGGCACCCAGTTTGACGTTACCGCTCATCCCTTTGCGACGCACTTCCTGAACAATCATGGCTTTTAACTTGCGTAGGGAATCAATGACTGAAAAATCCGTGTAACAACGATACGCAAAAGGCCGCAAAATAGCAGCTAACTGCTCTGTATTTTGCTGCTGCAACTGTAAAGAAGCGACGGCATCATCAGGCACCGCAGAGCATGCAACAACCCGCGCTTTGATCACTGCAAAACGCTCCCAGTCACGCCCTTGTGTGTGGTAATAATTTTCCAGTGCCGTAAAATTACTGACAAGAGCGCCGCTTTGACCATAGGGACGCAAACGCATATCCACACGAAAGACAAAACCGTCAACGGTGATTTCATTCAGCGTTTTAATTAAACGCTGCCCCAAGCGAATAAAGAACGATTGATTATCAATAGAATGACTATCACTGGCCGTTTCACCCGCCTCAGGAAAGGTAAAAATTAAATCAATATCAGATGACAGATTTAACTCACTACCACCCAACTTCCCCATACCCAACACCAACAAAGGCTGCACCTGGCGAGAATGCTGACCCATTGGCAAACCGTGCTTGGCACTCATCGTACGGTAATGAAAATCCAACGCCTGCTGAATACAGGTCTCTGCCATGGTTGTCATGGAGTGGCTGATCTCGGCAAAATCAGACAAACGATTCACATCGCGCCAAATAATGGCTACCATCAAACGGCGACGCAATTGCCGTAACGTACGGCCGAGTTCTTCCGCATTGGCACACTCACAACACGACAGCTCTACCATATCTACTATCTGCTGTGGCGATAGTGGTGCGTACGGCGTATCCACTAACAACCAGCCAAACAACAATTGTGGGTGAGCACAGACCGACTCCAACACATATTGGCTACCCACCAACGCGCGACACAACTGTTCACTTAACAACGCAGTATCCGTCAGTATCTGCTCAAGCTTGTGCTGCTGCTCACCGTCAAGGTGGCCCTCAAGCTGAGTCAAGACCGAGCGGGTATAATCGGCTAAATGGGGAGGGACAGAATCTGGCAGGACAGGTAGTATCATACCGCTATTGTAAGCAGGATGATGGACTCCCGACAAGGCTAAAATCAGGCAGTAAACACCGACGTAGTGATGGCCGCAACCGTTACTGGAACACGGGTTTCAACAGGTAGCTCTGCTTCTCTGGCGGTACGTTTTTGCTCTACAACGCTCATATTCTCACACAGATTATCTGCCAGACGTTGCGCAACACGGTCAAACAACTGATCAATCAACTTAAACAACGTGTAAATCCTCGCTCAAAATATACTAATCTTTTCGTTTAAAACATACCCTTAAATACTTGTAATTGTAAGCTACTGATTTTAAGGGGTTGTACTTCTCAAAATAAAGCAAAAACCTAGAAAACAATCACCAACCAACAAGCCAACCAACTACCAACCAACCGTAACAAGGTGTTGATTTAAAAGAGCTTTTATATCATTACATATTGCGGCCACAACGCCATCTAGCGACCAACCAACAAATTACACGCTAAACCTTTGCGCACACTCCAATAGACTTTCTCGGGCTTCCTGTACCCTCTTATCCATATCAGCATACCCTTGAATAACCGCCCCATCATCGCCGCCTACATGCTTAATGCCCAGTAAGGTCATTTCGGTTGCAAGAGTTTCAACCTTAAAAAAGTTGTCTTTACACAGAGATTCACTTTTCCAGTCTACAGCCTTCAAGGCACCGCTTTTCCACTGTTGCGCCTCTTTATTCCAGTTAGCAATCCAAGCCCCTCTCTCATTGCCAGCAAGCCCAGCATAAGAGACTGTGAGCGATTCAACATTGCTAGATATATGTTTAACCATTGCCGCCAAACGCTTAACCTTGACCAGCGTATCGAGGTTTACTTGCCTCTTTTGATCAGGCGTTCCAATAGAAAACTGGTACTCATACTTTGCTACCTTGCCAAAAGAGTCACTAGCAACAAGATTACCTGAAAGGTTAGCCCCTCTATCACCTATCACAGAGACTACAGCCCTGGATTGAGGATGCCCGCTTGCGGCAATTTTAAGCACATAATCGCCAGCCAAGTGCGGTTTACCTTTCCTGCTAAACGCATCGGTAGAAGCTGTCCCAGCCTCAACAATAGAGCTTTAAGCACCCAAGCTGTCACCAAAACCAGACTCCAAAAAGGTAACAATCTTCATCCCGTCAGGCAGATTGGTTTTTACATCAAATATAATGCCTTGAGGGGTTGTGTTGTGCTCTACCTGAATAGCAACAACCAATGGTTCCGCATTGTCTTTGCACGCAGAAATACCCAGCAACAAAGCCACTATTAAAATTCTCAGTATTATTTCCATGATTTAGTCCTTGTAAGAGTTGTAAGGGTTGTAGCGAAAACAGCTAACTATCTTGCCTATCGCTCATAATTTCATTTTCTAAAACCAGAGTTTTAGCTTTAAGCATAATAAATTCACGCTGCTTAATCGTCATTTTTCGCAAGTTTGCCAAGTGTTCATCTTCATCAAGGCTAACAGGATGAGAAGCGCCCACAGAGTCGCCAATAACTGTGCCATCAGAACAATATACCCCTGCATTTTCCTCAATTTGACCACCAGATAGAACAATCATGTTCCCTTTGCCCGTCAGAAGCCACCAACCACTAATGGAATATTTTTGTTCTATCAACTCGGATATGTCAGTTGTGAGCTTGTGAGTGCCTGTTTCCATGTTTTTCACCTTATCTTCCTTTAAAAAAAGGGCTTTCTCTAGCTGCTTCTGAGTCATCCCAAGGTGCTTTCTGGCATCTTTTAGCCTTTCCCCGATGGTCATATTTTTATCCTAAAACGAATATATTTGTTTTTTTTGGTTGTATTGGGAATAAAATTATTCTATTATTCGCCCGTCAGTACAATATTGTACGTCCTTTTTAAGAGAAAACACAAAGGCAATATCCATGAAAGTCGCAGATAGAATCAAAAAAGATTATGTAACTCTCCGCAATTTCTCAGAAAAAGCAGGAGTCAATTACCAGTCATTAAGAAATTGCCTTTGCGGACAAAAAGGAACTGCAAGCGTAGCCAGCGTTTTAATTGAAAAAGGGTATATCAATAACGCAAGCGATCTTCACAAGGGAGGCGCTGCAAAATGAGCCAGTTGACAAGCGCACAACTCAGCGAACAATCAAAAGTTACAAAGCAATACATTCAATCACTAACTAAAAAGGCAGTCGATAAAGTCTTATCGCACATCAATCTAAAAGGCGAAAAGTTCTCTTTCGCCCAAGTTCAGGGCATAGGCGGCCGTGGCCTTGTATATGCCTACACGCAAGTAGCCAAGAATAGCGCCAAGCCTAAGCGCCGCGTCAATAATAACGTGGCTTTAAACCCTCTTGAACTACCTGTTATAGCCGATTTAAACAAGTTCACCACCGATGAAAAACAAGCACTGGTTAGCTTTTATCACACATCCAAACACCCACTAAGCCACATTGCCCAAGCCTTGATTATGGCGCATGGCTCAAGCGGTAAAGCCTCAAGCCTTGAGGCAAAAATAAAACGCTGGTCTAAAGCCTTTAAAGAAAAAGGCCGCGCAGGGCTTGAAGACGAACGAGGCGGCAAAGCCTTCAAAGCCGACTTGGAACTGGTACAGCAAGCGATCTTAGGCGCTGGCGATATGCACAACACCAGCATATACAGCTTTTATTGCCACCTATACGCAACACGTCACGGCCTATCAATCAACTACAAAAACCCTACGTCTGACATTAGCGAGTCTGCCTTTAATCGCACAGTAAAACACCTTATCAATACGCGCCAGCTCGTCAGGGATTATTTACGCCTTGGTCAAGATGCGTTTGTGTATGCCGAGCCTATCTTTGGCCGCAACTGGGAATACCCCAACCAGCAATGGGAAGTCGATGCCACACCATTAGACATCATGGCAAAAGTACCGCTTAAAGAGGGCATCAGAAACTACAGCAAAAAAGAAGCTACCGAAGAATATCACCTTGCCCACCACAACCACCGTCGAGGTGGAAGAAACGCTATGGTAAACAATGTCGTATCACTGGCACACTACCGCATTGTGGTTAATGGCGAAGACGTGACCGCCGCTATTAAGCCGCTCTTTATTCGCTTAACCATTAGCGATAATGACAAGGACGAAGCCGACGAGCTAACGATCACTGTTAGCGCCAAGTTTTCACGGCCAGCCTATAAAGACGAAATCAAGGTGTTTTTAAGCAATGATAAAGACACGCCGCCACAGTTCCTTGGTTTATTTCTTGTCCAAAAAACCACCATCAAGAATAAGCGCCAATTAACGATTATCGCCAATGGCGCTGATTACAGTGGAGAACTAAAAGAACGCCGACACGTCAATTATGAAAACACCACGCTCGGCGCGGTTGCCTCAGATATTGCCGCCCGTCACGGCTTGGCCGTGCGTACTAATATATCCCAGCCTGTCACCCGCTTTGAGCAGATTAACGAATCCGATCTACACTTTTTAAACCGCCTTGCTAAAGAGCATAACGCGATCTTTAATATTAAAAATAACATCCTGTACTTTACTAAAGGGAGCCAAGAAGTGCCAAAGGTCACAATAAGCGGCGGCCAGTGTGACGACTTGGAAATCACCCACTCCAACCAAACGCTATATAAAAGCGCTAAAGCCTCATACCAAAACACCAAGTTAAATAAGGTCGTTAGTGTCATTGTCGGTGAAGGCACACCCCAGCTATACAAGCAAGGCCATTTTCAAAACGACGACGAAGCCAGAACCTATGCCGCCAACGCTCTCGCCAGAGCCAACAAAGGACTGATTAACGGCACCTTAACCAAGACAGGCCAAGTGCTGTTTGCTGGCAGTGAATTAACATTGGATGGTGAAGAATGCACCGTTAAGAAAGTGAGACATACGGTGGAAAATTTGACAGGCTGGAAGCTATCAGCCGAGTTTGATAACAAAGATTAAATGGTCTTTAAAAGCCGTTTAACCCCTCTTTAAAGCCTCTTTTGTACTGAACAAAATATAGCCAAACAGGTGTTGTTTATGCTGTTAAAAAATACAGCGTATTTGTCCATTTTTGCAAATCGTTTAAAATGTCCTAATAAATCGCTCAAACCCTTGTAATTACTGGTCTAGAGCTAAAAACCCAAATTTATTAAACTGTACATTTCTAACACTTATTTACACATCCAGCTGTATGAGTTCAGCACTGCCTTGAGCGGTAAACGGGCCTTTGGGGTCAACCGTACCACCCGCAGGTACCACATCATGCGCAAATTTAAAGTTTTGCCCAAACACCGCGCCGCAAGCTTTGCCATTGACCTGCAACACAATCGTAAATGCGGATGTACTATTTTTGGCGGCCGTAAAAAATGCGGTACCACTGCCATTAATAGATTTTTTATCCAGTTTGCCCGCACTGGCAGGAATCACTAACAAATCCACTTTGCTGTTAGGCGTGGTAGATAACACCAGCTTGGCTCTGCGATTATGGTTATTCGCATTGGTGGGTACGGGTACAAGACGACCACCGACCACAGGTAAACCGATGGACCACTGCACTTTTATTGCCGGGCAAGGATTCCATTCATTAAAAGTTTTATCAAAAATAATCGGCGGGCGCTTGGGACGGGTCACGGGTGGTTTATTATCAATAAAAATGGGCTAACTAGACTCTTCATCAAAGGGGTCTTGCCCTTCGATGTCAAACTCCTCATCCAGCGGTACAACAGTGGCAGCAAACTGAAACTGAATATCCGCTTGACCACCTTTATCACCACCATTACCTGCTACTTGTGCATCAGCAAAAAAATCAAATTTGCCTTTAATCAGTGGCACACTCATGCTGATAAGCGCCGTAGCGGTATCATCAAATGTGGGGTCTTTTTCGGTAATACTAATGGCAACATCCGGCGAGATAATGGAATCATCCGGCGCCTGAATAATATTGGAATACACGGTTAATTTGGGTGATGTGGATGCGCCGGGGCGAATGCGACGTGAGAAAGTAGAAATTTGCTCTGCAATATTACATTCGAATTGCCAATCAGAACCAATGCCTTTACTGGCAACCGTAATTTTTGCTAGCGAAATATCCACAGCGTAATGTTTATTACTCATACTAACGACTCCTTTTATTAACGAATAAAAATAATGTGAGTTTCAGCCATTCCTTAAACTCACATACAAGACGAGAGAGAGCACCTGTTTGGATGTAAAATAATACTTTTTTATTACTACTTCGGTCGCGGTGGTCGCATTGAGCCATACTCTTTAGGAGGGGTGGGTCCCATACGGTAACGCCGACCAAACGATTGTTGACCTACGTTAATGCTTGTCTCACTGGTGGTGCAGTCGCGATAAATATCTTGATGCAATAATGTTTTGTCGCCCGTTTCTTGATTCTTAAACATAAACGCATTACTGCCCAAATGAGTCTGCGAACCCGCTCGACCATACTCTTGGGGACCAAAGACATCTTTGATATCTTTATTGGCTTTTAGGTGTGTGGCTGAACGTAACGACGCATCGGGTGAGGTTTTATCGATGCCCTGTTTGCGACCAAACGGTTGGGCGTGTCCTGTGTTACCAAAGGCATCCTCAACAATGGAACAACCTGTTAAACGCGGTGTAATTTCGACCGGATCTTTTTGTGATCCGAACGACATATTACCCATCTGTAATTCTTCTTTACCGGGTGAGTCACTCCAAGCATCTTGCTGCATCGTCATAGAATTATAACTGGCTTGAAACTGTGGGGTATCGGCATCCGGATTAGGTCTTAGCTCAAAGGTTTTCATCTCTCGTAGCTGACCTTTACTATCACGGCGATCTCGGGACATGCCCGTATCATAGACACCAACGGTATGACTGCCCGTTGGTGTATTGGCTCCCAAGTTAGTGCGCACATCATGTTTTTTAATCAGGTCTTTAATCCCCCCTGCATTACCGGTTTTAAATGCTTCGGCAACGGTTGAAGCATCCGTAATAGTCGCACGGCGCTGTTCTTGTGGCGGGGTGACAGATATCGTGGCTGCACGTTGAATACCGTCCCCTTTATTACCGCCGCTACCATCGCTTGACATAAATGACTCCCTAGATAGAAATAATTACTCTCTAAAAAGCATCATGGCAAGCCAGTAAAAGCGAGTCAACGGGATAAAAAACCCCCCGACAAAGTGGAAAAAACGACCCAAAAAACACACCGTTTTTAAATGATACAATATAACATTACAATGCTGCGTTTTTTGCATAAAGACCGTGGGTAAAAAAATACCCAACCACTAAAAAACGTCATTATTGTTGTCGAATACAAATAATGATTATTCGTCAATTGTGTGATGGGCATCAAACTACAACACGCCAGCTTTTACTATCAACGCCAAGCCCGTCGCAATAGTCAACAGTTCAAATAAACGCTTGATAAATACATTGCCTTTTTTATCGCCACCATCGCACCCACATAACCACCTACCAATGATCCAGCAATTAAGGGAAGCAGCCACTGCCATTTGACCTCGCCAAGCATGGATAAGGTAATCGCACCAGTGCCATTCCAGAAAAACCCAACCAAGACCATCGTCATTGCAACCGCACGTTGATAATCTAGCCCAAACCAATAGATAAACCACAGGGTGGCAAACAAGCCAGTACCCGACGTTAGCGAGCCATTAATAAAACCAATACAAAAAACCATCACACCACCAACAAGCATTGCCTGCAGATGACGGTTTTTCGGTTGATACTGTTGGCCGAGCTGCCGTTTAATTATAGAGTAAATACCCAACCCCAATGTCAACAGCCCCACAATGATCGTTGCTAACCTTTCATTGACTTGCAAAATGACCGCAGCGCCCAGAACAACGCCGGGCAAACCAAATGCCAGAATAATTAGTGCAAAAGGCCAGTCAAATAATTGCTCTTTACGGTAGCGCAAAGTGGAGCCAATACCCAGCACAACGCTGGCAATTTTATGGGTTGCGAGCGCGATGCCAAATGGTAGCCCCATAAAAATCAAGACAGGTAACTGTAATAAGCCCGCTCCGCCCCCGGCCATGGCCGAGAGTCCATTCGCAATAATGGCAATAAAAAACAATAGAAGGGAATGAAAATCCAGTAAATCCATAGCGTTGTCGACAAGGAAAGGGACGACAACTTTACCAACTTATACCTGAGACTGAAAGCCTGACATTTTCACCAAAAAGCTATAGGCTTGCTCTCCTGACATTTCGTCCGGGGAAAAACTGCTCTGACCCAACTCTTGTAATGAGTCCGCAAACTCTGCCGAACTACCGGCATAGCCCATTTGCCATTCGGGGAAAACGGGCGCTTCAGTTTCTTGATAGGAAATAATCACCACTTCATCGTGGCGCGGGTCATCGGCAATATCTAAATAAAGTTCATTGACGGCCTCACGCTCGCCTTCCAACGCCTGAAGAAAATAACGTTGGTCGTAACACAACATGCCGCAAATATTCAGGCTGCCATTATTGTCTCTGGCAGTTTCAAGAATGTCTTTTGATCAGCCAACGACATATCACGCGTTGCACGGCTGTAATAGACTAGGCGAATATTTTTCATAAATTGTACCCTCTAGCTTGATGGCTCTCTACCCTGATGCTCTTTAACTTGATAAAACAGTAGCCACTTCTATGCTTTTTAGAATAGCAGAGAAATGAAGAGGCGATAAAAAAATGCACACCTCAACAAGTGCTTCACCTATTTTGGTAATTGATCCATCCTCAACACATTTACCCTTTCTTGAGAATTGGCACCAATACTCACATCACCATAGTTTACGCGCCATTAAAAAACAGTTTAGTCGCGCAGAACCCGCTCTAGTTGTTGCCTGTATTGGCAATGAAGACGATGAAAAACTGTGCCAACAAGTCAGTCAATTTGTCCGCAGCGGCCTTTCTAATCAGGACACTCGCATTGTGATTATGAGTGACCCCGGCTTCGAACTGGATGAAGTCACTTGGATGGAAGACTTTCAAATTAATGGTTGTCTGGTGGCCGAAGAAGGAAAACGCGCCATCAACTTAAGCACATGAAATCGCGAGCTAGATACCTTCAACCATATTCACAGCAACCGCCTGCAGCATGATGCTGAAACCGACATGCTGATGTGCATTACTCAGTTTTCTAAAGAAAAAGAGTCCATCAAAGAACTCTTAAAACAATTTTCCAAAACCTTATCAGCACTGAGTTATTCTACTTGTTGCATTCACTTAAAAATTGAAGAAAGCAATCAAGCCAGCGCTTCCTACTGCGACAATGAGGACATCGCTGAAGACCTAAAAAACCTATTAGGATTACCCAGTATACCGGAGTATCTACAACATACCTTACAAGAAAAACACCCCCAAATTAATTTATTACCGGATAATCTCAACCTAAACCCCATCGAAGAAAAACTGGCATCCTCTATCGGCAGCTATTTGGCTTTTCCTATTTCTGATTACAACAAATTGTTGTAATTATTGTTATACCTTATTCCTGAGTAACATATGGATAAGGTATCCATGAAACAAATCAATATCATCAATAAAGCCTGTGAACAGCTCACTATGTTGTTAGAAAGACGTCAGGCAGAAACCAGCTTAAAGCGTCAGTACGTACGCTTAAAAGATACCTTGCTGGAATTAAAAACGACTAAAGCAGAATTACAAACCAAAGAAAAAATGGCCAGCATTGGCCAAATGGCGGCAGGCATTGCACATGAAATCAATAACCCCTTGTCATATGTCATTAGCAACTTTTCATCGATTGATAATTATCTGAAGAGTATTATGCAATTACAGGACTTACAAACGGAATTTCTACAGTCTATTGAAACCGAGCAAGTACAACAAGGGAATGATTTGCGCAAAAATATTATGGAATTTGAAGAAGAACAGGACATGGCTTTTGTATTGGAAGATATTCGTGCGGTAGTGACTGATTCGCATAATGGTTTAAAGCGCGTTAAAAATATTATTAATGATTTAAAATCGTTCACCCACTCACAAACCGCTGACCTACAAGAATGCCATATTGACGAGGTCATCGAAGAAACACTGAAAATCCTTAAATACGATATTGGCGAACATATTACCATTGAAAAAAATATTGAGCAGCTACCACGCTTTATGGCACACGATGGCTTGATGCAACAAGTCTTTACCAACTTAATTAAAAATGCGATTCAAGCGATTGAAACCAGCGGTACAATATCACCGACCGTTTCCATATCTGCTCTTCATCAGGGAAAAACCATTGAGATTCGCATTAAAGATAATGGTCCGGGTATTACGGCTGATAAACAGCAGAAAATTTTTGAGCCGTTTTTTACCACCAAGGAGATTGGCGAGGGCACCGGACTGGGTTTATCGGTCGTTTTCAATATTATTAAAAAGCTCGGCGGTGATATCAGTGTGCATTCTGAACCCGGCCACTTTACCGAATTTTTGATCAGTTTCCCGCTACAACTGGCTAGTTAATTATTATCATACTGTGGTAGGCTTGCGCTATTAAAAAACAACAAAAATAAGAGCGTATTCATCATGCTACCGATATTATTGATTCACGGTTACAGTTCTGAAGGCAAAGATAACTCTGTTAAAAAGATCTACGGCCAATTACACTCATTGCTCAAAAAAGAATTTGGCGCAAAAATCATCAAAGAGATCGACTTAAGCCGATGGATTTCTCTCAATGATGGGGTATCTCTGGACGATGTCAGCTTTGCCATGGATCGCGCATTAAAACGTCAGTTTCCTCACCTGTTAAAAACCGGTTTTCATGTCTTGATTCATAGTACTGGGGCGTTAGTGGTACGCAACTGGATAAAACAACACAGCCCCAAACCCAGTCCCATTGGCAATATTGTGCATTTGGCAGGCGCTAACTTTGGCAGTGGCTTAGCGCATATTGGCAAAGGACAGTTGGCGCGCTGGGGGCGGTTTATTTTTTTAGGGACACCCTCTGGAACGCGCATACTGAAAGAGCTGGAATTCGGCAACTGGAAAACACTGGACATGCACAAGCATTTTTTAACCGATGGTTGTGACATGTATCATGACTATCAGGTACAAGAATTTTGTTTGAACGGCTCACAGGTTTTTTCCGGATTATTGCGCGATGTGATTAATATCATTCCGATTCGCTATGTGAAGGAAGATTCATCCGACAATACCGTACGTACGGCGTCCGGTAATCTGAATTTTAACTATATCCCTGTCACACCCACTAAAAAATCAAAATTGCTGAGTGCTCGCAGCTTGAAAAACCTTGTTAAGAGACGTGAACGCAATTCGGAAATTCGTAATGATTATTACGAACACTCACTAGAGTATCTTGGCGAAAAGCGGCCGACAGTGCCGTTTGGTTTGCTATATGAAACCGCACATTTTGGTGAAGATATCGGCATCGTGGATGGCAAGAAAAATCGTCGCGAGGTTATGCCTCATATCAAAACAGCATTATCCACACCTTACGACGCCAAAGCGTATACCAAAGTCGCTGATCGCTTTAACACACTCACCGAGCGTACACTTAAACGGGCAGAAAAGCTCAATAGCCGCGGCCTTTTTACTTGGAACCGCATCTCACAATATGAGGCACATAGCCAGCTGATTTTCAGACTGCGCGATCAGTTTGGTAACGATATTATCGAATACGATATTACCTTTGTGTCTACGCCCTTTCTGGCACAACAGATCAAACTGGACCGCATGCTGGAAGACAGGCACAAAAACCAAAACCATCCCGGCACCAGCACCTATTATCTACGCACCATGGAATACCGCAATGGGCGCTGGTTGAACCGACTGGACAATATCGCACCGGTCACCATAGAAATTACCGCCTATGAACCGGATTCCAGCGAAATGATTGCGTATGTTCCCCTATCAATTACGCTGGATGGCGATCAAATTCGCCAAGGCATACAACCCTACTGCACAACACTACTCGATATCACTATGATGCGCTTGCCGCGTGAAGAAGTGTTTCATATTGAAAGGAGTGCTCGTGGTACTTGAAACAAATTAACCTTTATGCATTCTTTGCATAAGATCATTATTTTATTGGTGCTTTTTTAATAATTGCAGAAATAGAAATAAAGTCCATTAACCAGTAACCGTGTTTAGCCATACCCCAGTAAAACAGTGCTCTGGACGTACGCCCATTGCCATCACAAAACGGGTGATCATATGCCAACATAAAGTGTACTGTAATCGCCTTAATAACTGGATGTAAGAAAGTTTTTTCAGAATTTTCATTTGAATTGGCAAAATCGCATAATTGCTGTAACCGTTTTGGCAAATCGTCCGCAGGTGGTGGAGTATGCAAATACTCGTGGGTCACACTATCTACCACATGAATATCATCAGCAGAGGTACGAAAACAACCAGGCTTACCTGAATCAAGCGTATTTTCTGTCACTAAGTGGTGTAGTTCAAACACCATAGAGGGTGTTAAGTCTTCATTCTTAATATCACGTATAAATTGCATGGCGCGATAATTATTTAAAATCATCTGTTCACTGTGATCAGCAGGATCTCTACCTTGCCGAATCATTTCTTTAACCACATCACGAGTAGTAGACGCGCCTTCTAACTGACTGGAGTTAATTGCTTCTTCCACTAATGAGCGAATAAGATAAGTATTACGTGTTTGATTATTGGTAATCACATCTCTAGATTGAATAGAACCTGCCGAGTGCCGATCCAACCAATGTAACGCACTCTGAATACCATCGGGTTGAGCAAAGATAAAACATCCAGTATCAATACTCTGCAAAGGTAACTTTTTATAAAGGTTTCGTCTGGCGAGTTTGACACTAAACCACCATTATTCACTATCCCATTCATAGGGTGGAGATAGATGACGCAACTTATCCCAATGAAGATAACGTCCCTTAGCGTCTACAGGGGAGCCACGCTCTATGAAGCCAACAATGTTTAATCCGTTATGGCGATTAACTATTGCTTCTATCGAAGGTGGTGAAACTGGTATTTTCATTATAAATTATCTTTTATTATCAATAGGTTAAATTAAAAAAACTGTATTTATACTTGAAATTTAAAAACAAGTATAAATGATGCTCAACAGAAATCAATCACACCCTGTATACACATTGAATCTCTGCGCACCAACCCTACCCGACGTCTACGAAGTATGCGAGAATAGCGCCCTTTTCAGCACAGCTACAGGAACTCTGTTATGCCCACTCGCAACGAACTTGCCAATGCTATTCGCGCTCTCAGTATGGATGCCGTCCAACAGGCCAATTCCGGTCACCCCGGCGCGCCCATGGGAATGGCAGATATTGCTGAAGTTCTTTGGAATGACTACCTAAAACATAATCCCGCCAACCCGGATTGGGCTGACCGTGACCGCTTTATTCTCTCTAACGGCCACGGCTCCATGCTGATTTATTCGTTGTTGCATCTAAGTGGTTATGATCTTCCGATCGAAGAGCTGAAGAATTTCCGCCAGTTACACTCCAAAACCCCCGGTCACCCGGAATACGGCTACGCTCCCGGCATAGAAACCACCACGGGGCCTTTAGGTCAGGGAATCAGTAATGCCGTAGGGATGGCTGCAGCCGAAAAAGTGCTGGCGGCACAGTTTAACCGCGAAGACCACAATATTGTTGACCACTATACCTACACCTTTTTAGGTGATGGCTGCTTGATGGAAGGAATTTCCCACGAAGTCTGCTCACTAGCAGGCACCTTGGGCTTGGGCAAGCTGATTGCGTTTTACGATGACAACGGCATTTCGATTGACGGTGAAGTGGAAGGCTGGTTTGCGGATGATACTCCCACTCGTTTCGAGTCTTACGCCTGGCAGGTGATTCCTAATGTCGACGGCCATGATAGCAAGGCCATTAAGGCTGCGATTGAAAGCGCCCGCGCTGAAACGGGTAAACCCACCCTTATTTGCTGCAAAACCATTATTGGTTTTGGGTCACCCAACAAGCAAGGTACCGAGTCTTGTCACGGTGCCGCACTAGGCGCAGATGAAGTAGCTTTGACGCGCGAGAAACTGGGCTGGACACATGGCCCCTTTGTGATTCCTGAAGACATCTACAAAGGCTGGGATGCCAAAACCACAGGCAACGCCGCCGAAAAACAGTGGCAAGCCACGTTTGATGCCTACGCTGAAGCGCACCCTGAGTTGGCAGCAGAATTTAAACGCCGCGTCATAGAGGGCGAATTGCCCAGCGACTTTGGTGATAAAGCGGATGCTTACATCCGCGAGTGCCAAGAGAAAATGGAAAAAGTCGCTTCGCGTAAAGCGTCGCAAAATACGTTAAATGCTTTTGGCCCTGAGCTTCCTGAATTACTCGGCGGCTCTGCCGATTTGGCAGGATCTAATCTGACCTTATGGTCTGGCTCTAAAGGCGTGACTGCCGATGATGCCAGCGGCAATTATCTATTTTACGGCGTACGTGAATTTGGCATGAGTGCCATGATGAATGGTATCGCCCTACATGGTGGCTTTGTCAATTACGGCGCAACCTTCTTAATGTTTATGGAATACGCACGTAACGCCGTCCGTATGGCGGCGCTGATGGGTCAGCAGAGTATTTTTGTGTACACCCACGATTCCATCGGTTTGGGGGAAGATGGCCCCACACACCAACCCGTAGAACAAATGACCGCGCTACGCGCCACGCCAAACCTACACACGTGGCGCCCTTGCGATACGGTAGAATCTGCGGTGTGTTGGAAATCAGCGATTGAACGCCGCGACGGCCCCAGTGCATTGATCTTTTCACGTCAGGGCTTACAGCCCCTGCCACGTGATGACGAACAACTCACGAACGTCAGCAAAGGCGGCTATGTCTTAGTGAATTGTGATGGCGAACCGGATCTTATTCTGATTGCAACCGGCTCCGAAGTTGAACTGGCTACGACTGCTGCCGCACAACTGACCGCACAGGGACATAAGATACGCGTCGTTTCTATGCCCTGCGCCGAAATCTTCAGCGCACAAGACGAAAGCTATAAACAATCGGTACTGCCGATTGAAGTCGGTGCCCGTATTGCCATTGAAGCAGGCCATGAAGATTACTGGTATAAATTCGTTGGTCTTGAAGGCCGTATTATCGGCATGAGCACCTTTGGTGAATCTGCACCCGGTGGCGTATTGATGGAGCACTTTGGCTTTACCGTTGATAATGTATTGGCGGTAGCAGAAGACCTGCTCGCCGAGTAACACCCATGGTTCGCATTGCCATTAATGGTTATGGTCGCATCGGGCGCTGTGTATTACGCGCCCTTTACGAATCATCTCTACAACAAGACATTACTATTGTCGCCATTAATGAACTGGGCGATAAACGCACGATCGCACATCTAACGCAATACGACTCTACGCACGGTCGCTTTATGGGCACAGTGGCGCTAGATGATGAAGTATTGTTAATCAATAATGACCCTATCCGTATTTTTCATGAAGAAACCATCGAGTCTCTGCCATGGAAAGCACTGGATGTAGATATCGTTCTGGAATGTACCGGGGCATTTACTGACCGTAAAACAGCAGAAAAACACGTCGCAGCTGGCGCTAAAAAAGTGCTGTTCTCACAACCGGCTGAAAGTAACGTGGATGCCACCATTATTTACGGCATTAATCATCATCAATTGCAGCCGGAACATACTATTATCTCTAATGCTTCATGCACAACGAATTGTATCGTGCCTGTCATTGATGCGTTAGATAAGGCATTTGGCATTGAAAGCGGTGTGATCACCACGATTCACTCCGCCATGAATGATCAACCGGTGATTGATGCTTATCACCATACCGATTTACGTAAAACTCGATCTGCCATGCAATCCATCATTCCGGTAGATACCGGACTGGCAAAGGGTATTGATCGTGTACTACCAAGCTTAAGCGGACGCTTTCAGGCACAAGCTATGCGCGTACCAACCACCAATGTCTCTGCTATTGACTTATCGATTTACGTTTCACAGACGGTTAACACGCAACAAGTAAATACTGTGTTACAAACCGCTTCGGCCAAAATACCAGATATACTGGGCTACACCGAAGAACCGTTGGCTTCCTGCGACTTCAACCACGATTCACGTTCAGGCATTGTGGATGCCAGCCAGACACGTGTAGCCGGCACCAGTGCCGCAGAAGGCAGACTGGTTAAAGTACTCACTTGGTTTGATAACGAATGGGGCTTTGCCAACAGAATGTTAGATGTTGTAACAATACTAGGCTCAGAGTCACGACTCTGAGCCCTTACTTTATATAGGTCAACTATGACTGTACTTTCAATGACTGATTTAGAATTAGCGGGCAAACGCGTGCTGATTCGTGAAGATTTAAATGTGCCCGTTAAAGACGGCAAAGTAAGCTCCGATGCGCGTATTCGAGCAGCATTGCCAACCATAGAACACGCCCGCAAAGCAGGGGCTAAAGTGATTATTATGTCGCACCGCGGCCGCCCAACAGAAGGCGAGTTTGCCGAAGAACACTCCATGCAACCGGTTGCAGAACATCTGGGGGCATTACTCAACGCCGATATCCCGGTGATCGCTGACTGGCAACAAGGCATTAGCCTCAATGATGGCGATATCGTTCTATTGGAGAATGTACGCTTTAATGCTGGCGAGAAAAAAGACGATGAAGCACTGGCTAAAGCCTATGCCAAGCTGTGTGATATTTTTGTGATGGACGCTTTCGGCACGGCTCATCGAGCGCAAGCCTCGACGCATGGCGTTGCCAAATTTGCCCCTATTGCCTGCGCTGGCTCGTTATTAGTCGGTGAACTCACTGCTCTGGAAAAAGCACTGGCTGAACCCGCACGCCCCATGGTTGCGATTGTGGGCGGCTCCAAAGTCTCCACTAAATTGACCGTACTGGAGTCACTGGCCGACATTGCTGACCAAATTATTGTCGGTGGCGGTATTGCAAATACCTTTCTTGCCGCCGCTGGCAAGCCTGTTGGCAAGTCCTTATATGAAGACAATTTAATTCCTAATGCGAAAGCACTGATGGAAAAAACCGATATTCCGGTACCGACGGATGTGGTGGTCGGCCAAGAGTTTTCCGAAACAGCGGCAGCATCTCTAAAAGATGCTGACTCCACCACAGCCGATGATATGATTTTTGATATCGGCCCCGATACCTCTGCCACACTGGAAAATATGTTAAAAAATGCTAAAACCATCTTATGGAATGGCCCTGTCGGTGTCTTTGAGTTTGACCAGTTTGGCGAAGGCACCAAGGCATTATCACTGGCTATTGCCAACAGTGATGGTTTTTCCATCGCGGGTGGGGGTGATACACTGGCGGCCGTTGATAAATACGGCATTGCCGACAAAGTATCCTATATTTCTACTGGCGGCGGCGCATTTCTTGAATATGTTGAGGGCAAAACACTACCAGCGGTTGCCATCCTAGAAAAACGCGCGGCAAAAAAAATGTGGGCAGATTAAAGTATTACTCTATCTCCCCCCAACACTAATACCTGAATATGACTTATAAAATTTTACTCTGACCCCTATATTGTTGAGGACTTATCATGAGCACCACATTTTCATCACAATTAGAAAAAGTTAAAAATCAACAAGGCTTCATCGCAGCACTTGATCAAAGTGGCGGCAGCACACCGAAAGCACTTAAACTCTATGGAGTTGATGAAGACGCTTACCGTAACGATGAAGAAATGTTTGCGGCTGTTCACGCCATGCGCACACGCATTATCACCAGCAGCGCGTTTAACGGCGAACGTATTCTGGGGGCTATTTTGTTTGAAAATACATTAGACCGTGAAATCAATGGCAAACCTTCTTCATTGCACCTGTGGGAAGAAAACAACGTTGTCCCTTTTTTAAAAGTCGATAAAGGGCTTGCCGATGAACATAACGATGTACAGATGATGAAAGACATTCCCGGCTTGGCTGAACTGTTAGCCAAAGCCAAAGCTAAAGATGTCTTCGGCACCAAGATGCGCTCTGTGATCAAAATGGCAAATGCTCAAGGTATTAATGATGTTGTCGATCAACAATTTGCGATCGGCAAACAAATTTTAGCCGCTGGCCTAGTACCCATTATTGAACCAGAAGTAGATCTTAACAGCCCGGAAAAAGCACAAGCTGAAGCCTTATTAAAAACTGCTATTTTGGAACATGTAAATACCTTGGGTGATGACCAACAAGTGATGTTAAAACTCACGCTGCCAGAAGAAGATAATTTTTACCGCGAGCTGGTTGAACACCACAACGTATTAAAAGTGGTTGCCCTTTCCGGTGGCTACAGTCGAGAAGAAGCCAATCGTCGCTGTTCAAATAATGAAGGTGTTATTGCCAGCTTTTCACGTGCATTAACTCACGGCCTTTCCGCACAACAAACGGATGACGAATTTGATGCTTTACTGAATGAGTCTATTGAAAGCATTTATCAAGCCTCGGCGAGTTAACTACAAGAACTACCACTAATTTAACCAGCGCACTATTCACTGTTTCTTTTGGAATTAATCAGCTGAAGGATTATATTTATAAGCCTTCAGCTGAAAAGACGCTGATCACTGGCTAACCACTTCAATCATTAAATAGTTGCAGACACTAAATAACATTTAATGTGATCGCTTTAGACACAAGGTGAACATTATTAATCGATCTCAATTTTTTACGTGCAGATGCAATTTGGTTATTAACAGTATTAACACTCAAAACTAATTTTGCCGCAATACTTGTAGCGCTTCCACCCTCAGCTAATTCACGAACCACCTGTTTTTCACGATTAGTTAATTCAATACCTAATAAGTCGCTAAAAGTAGCACGCGCTACTTCGTCAAAAACATAGGCAATAGCAATTAATTCATGTTGATGTGAACCCCAGCAAGCATCAAATTATTCACTAGATAAATCTCCAGCCCAAAACCCTATACCACCGCCAGAATTGCCAAAACGTAGAGATATAGTCAAACCCACTCGTATGGATTCATCATACCAAAACACCTCATTACTCAAACGCTTGTCACGCTCTTGAGCAGAAACCCATCGGCTATTAACATCCCAAATAAAAGGCGTTACATATGTTAAGCAGTGAACAGCTCCTGCATCTTTTTCCACTTGATAACCATCAAGGTCAACCATTCTCATATGAGCGGGGTAAGATGTTTTCACATATACTGCTTGATAGGAACCATCCATATTTAGCGCTAAAGGTACATCAGAAACCCCATAAAACACGCCACAGATATGGTACTGTGCTAAACGTGTGTGTAAGCGCTGCCATAAATCTTCTGAATTTTTCGAATCTGAAAAATGTTGGTAAATTTCTAACTGAAAAATCATCAAACCAACTCCATTTCTAGTGCTTTAGTCACTAAATGAACCGTATTCTTCGCCGCCAACTTTTGGCGAGCAGCAACAATTTGATTCTCAACAGTACTAACACTAGTGCCCAACTCTTGAGCAATAATTTTTGCTGAACAACCATCGGACAAACGCCGAACAATTTGTTGCTCACGTCGAGTAAAATCCTGACCATCAGTCTCATAATTCAGTGCATGAGCAACACGATTAAAAGTATTAGCGATTAATATAAGCTCACACTTTTCTTTAGCCCAGATCTGATCAAACTCATCATATGAGAATTTACTAAAGCTTAAACACAAACAAGCAATACTTTCATTTTCAAAACGTAAAGGGATTGTAACACCCACTGCATTGCCTCCATGATAGGCTCTCCGTAAAACATTTACCTTTAACATATCCGTCGGTAAGTACGTTGCCTCGACATCATCACGCCAACAACTATCACGGTGCCATATCTGTGGAGAAGGGTAATTAATACAATGTAACTCACAGGGTGTTTTTTTATCGTGGTAACGTTCGTCTATATAACGAATAAAATAATTAGGGTAGGAACTTAGATAAAAACATCCATTACGTAACGGCTGCATAGTTAAAGCCGCATGCATATGGTTAACGCCATAAAATACCATAGTAACACCGTGCTCAGCCAATAAATCCTTTAGCCTTTGCCAAAGGTCATCGGCATTCTTTGATGATAAAAAATACCGACAATATTTATGCCTAGATAGTGGTACCACTTGATGATTTATCATAATCAATTACTGTCTTAATTATTGTATTTATAGTTTTAATGACATCGTGTCCTAGAGAATGTCACAATATACAACATCGGTTACTCACTTCTCTATCCGGGAATTCCCTTAGTGGCAATAAAAAACTATGAGAGGAAATTATATTTTCTGTCGAAAAAATGAAAATATTTTTTATGCAAAACAATATTTTTTAATAAGAAATATTTTCATATACAATCTATGATATGCGGACTTTGCTCTTGCCGAGCTAAAATCAAACGAAAAAAGCCAGCACATTAATACGCAGGCTTTTTATTTCAGTAGAGATCAGCACCTATAATTTTTACACTGACTAATGCGGAAATAATGCGTTCTTAGCAACCCTAGCTGCTGTTCCAGTGAAGTAACCAGCAACTCCAGCCGGCGTCTCAGGTGGCGGAGAATCTGGCAATGTAGATATACCAAAATCTACAGCGTTCTTTATCCCTTGCTGAGTTCTTGGAGAGTCTTTAACATGGTTATAAGCGCCTTTCCCTGCCTTATAGGTCTTTTTCCCAGCACTAGAAGCATGACTACCGGCACTTTTTACATTCCTAGAAGTAAAACCAGCAGCACCTCTTAACAACCTACCAGCAGCAGTAACAGTAGTCACGACAGCTCCTGAAGTAGCGATCACTGCCACTCCTGCCGCTTGAAGGGGTGCCGCAAGAACTTGATCCGGATGACGCCCAAGATAGATAGCTGTACTAAACCCTTTAACACCTGAATTAAGTTCATCAAATTTATCTAAAAATTCAAAGATATTCGTGCAGCGAGAATCAATCGTTAATCCATAATCATAAATTAGTTTCTTATAGGCGGAGTCCCTCTCTCTTAGATGCCGGGTTAAAACAGAATATTCACCTTTAGAAAGTGACTTCGGAATCTTCACTGTATTTCGACCTGGCCTATAATTAGATAACAAGCCCTCTTCTACATTAACTAACTTAAAATCACCTAAAGATCCTGTATCATTAAAACCAAAATATGCTGTATTTTTATATCGGTAAAATGGGCTAACATAAGTTACTGTATTACTACCATTATGATGGGCAGAGTGCGCTTTAGGTTCAGGACTACTTTCAGAGCCACCCGTAAAAAAATCTCTTATAGCTTCCCAAAAATAACCAGTAGGATCGGTATATTTCAGTGGGTTATTCATTACATAACTATAACGGTTATGACTCTGGTTAGACTTGGGGGCTTGGATATGTGGGTCGGCACTGATAAAACGCCCGAGGTTAGCCGCGTACATACGGCCGTTCATATGAATTAAATCAACTTCTTGCACATTCTCATGCCCGGTATAACCTTTGTTGGTAAACGGCAGTTGTGTCAGGTACAACGGCTGGTTAATACCACTTGCCTCTTTCCATGGCATATTGCGTAACTTACCCCATGCATCAAAGCTGCGCTTATCCACTACTGCGGCATTGGCATCGGTAATAAGGTCTACGCTGCCTAGCGCATCTTTATGCAAATAACGTGTTTGGAAGGGTTTATGTGAAGGGACAATATGTTCAGCCACCAATTGACCGCCTGCATAAATATAATGCTTGCGCTCTTTGACGCCGCTGGCATTACGCACTTCTTAATATAACTTACCAATATATAAGGTGACATCACCCTTATGGTTAGTCTTTTGGAAGCGCGCACGATCGGGCCCCATATTTAAAAGCTGCTGAAAGACCCTGCCGTGTAATATGGGTGGGCTTGTTGTAACTACTCCATTGAATGCTACGACCATTGCCGTTGATCATATTGCCATTGGTATCATAACGGTAGGTTCTACCTGCTGCGTATGTCACCGCATTAGGACCAGCACCGTGCTGACCATAGGTATATTTGCCTACATCGGTTTTAGAGGTAATGTTGCCAAAAGCATCGTAATGTGTGTGGTCATTTTTATTAAATTCGCTGTGCGTGTATTTATTACTACTCACCTCTGTCTTCGTTAAACGATCCAGACGATCATAATTAAACGTTTCACGAATATCATTCACCCGATCATTACGTAAGGTGACATTTTTATAAGTATCGTATTCATAATCCAAACGGCGAATAGGATTAAAACTTAACAAACCACTATCGATTGTTTCCAAATTACCTGTTGCTTCGTTGAAGTGGTAATTGTTAACAATACCATTACCATAAACCTCTGCACGAACACGACCCGAGGCATCCATGTCTAATGCTTTCCAGTAATTTACCCAACCCGCTTTTTCAGGAGTACTGATACCACTACCTTGCGAATTATTAATATTAACAACGGTAGTCGCCGGACTTTGATTTTGATGTATTTGATACGAACACGCTTTCTCTGTGTAAGGGAGCGGATCACCAAAGGTGAAATTATTACAGGTGACATTGCCACTGACATTATGGTTAATCACAAAGTTACTGTTAGCACCATAAAGCACTGACGCATGTACATCTGCAGGCAATGTACACGTTTGGCTTTCGTGCGCACAATGTACCCACTCGCCAGACTGAAGGGGAAGTGCACTCTGGCGCACTTGATACGAACAAGTTTTAGCCGTATAAGGCAGCGGATCACCAAAGGCGAGGTTGTTACAAGCGACAATGCCGCTCATATTAGTCTTCACCGTAAACTGGTCATTAGCGCCGTAACGTACTGAGGCACTCACACCTGCGGGCAATGCACACACTTGCCATTCGCCCGCACAATACACCCAATTATGTGTATCGGTCACAGCGTTATTGTTTTGCGCTTGAGTTTGTGCCAATACCTTGGCGTCACTGCGCAAGCCTTTTACGACACTGAGATAACCATAGCGGTTATAAATATTTTCCGTTACTAAGGAATCACTACCCGGATAAACCGTACGCTTTAAACGACCATGTTGGTCATAGCTCATATCGACGATAAAGCTGCCTTGACCATCAATCGTGGTGGTTTTTGCTTCCAAGCGACCGAGCGTGTCATAACTATAATCGTGACGAATACCCGGGCTGCTTTCTTGCAGTAGCTGACCGATACTACCTTTGGCATCGTGTATAGAACCATACTCCCAGCGGCTGGTGCCTTCGGCTTCTTGACGAGTGACCATACGACCCAAGCGGTCGTAAGCCATGGTAACCACTTGCCCCTTGGCATCACGCTGACTCGTCAGCTCACCAAAACCGTTACAGGTATAGGCCCAGCGGCCCATATTCGGGTCGTTCATGGCAACCTTACGACCAAACTCATCATACTCCAAGGTAATGGTAGTAGCATTATCACCATTCACGCGCGTGGTTTTTAGATGGACGTCACTGGTATAGGTATATTCGGTATAGGTATTTAGCTCTTCATCGACACGAGTGGTTTGACCTAGGGCATTCGTTGAGGTGGTTTTACTCAAGCGGTTGGCACCACTATACACCGTCGTAGCTAAGCCGTTATAAGTTGTCGTAATATCATAACGCGAACCATTAGCTGCCGGCTCAGACACGCGAATAACGCGACCTAAAATATCATACTGTGACTCAGCCCAATATCGAGTATCGCCCTCATAATAATCACGGGTCACACGGGCAATGCGTCCAAGGTCATCATATTGAGTATCTTTGTAAACGCTACGGCCATCAAAACCAACCAACGGTAATGATGCGCAATTCACGTTCTAGCGTATCATATTGGGTGACGAAAGGCTGACCACCAAGGGTGTGCGAAATATCACAGCTATAGGCGTGTTCAGCCAACAAACCACAACGGCCGCTATCCGCAAAATAACTATTGCTGGTTGTCCATGTGCCATCAGCGCGGCTTTCTTTAATGACGCGATCAAAACTATCATGCTGCCATGATGTAGTAATACCGTTTGTAGTTGTCTTGCTGACTAAACGATTATAGTTATCATAGTTATGGGCAGAACATTCGTTATAAGCATTACAACTACGCTGCAAGCCCCCTTCGCTATCATAGTGATAGGTAGTCGTGCGCACCCTTTCCCCTGGCGCCTCAACCGAAGTTCGCGTTCTTTGACCATGAGCATTGTATTCATAACGCGTGCGGGTCACCCACAGGATAGAATGACTGGCAGAATTGACACGCTCTTCGCTCAATAAACCTTGATCATTGTAGACAAAATTGACGCGACGGCGTTGCTCGGGCTGATCGGGGCTGCGGTGAGCTGTTATGGTGTAACGCAAACGCCCTATGTGCCACTGAGAACTATAATTACTGTAGCTATTGTCAGTGATTGAAATAAATATTTTTCCATTATCGCGGGTATGAACAATGGATTGAATAATATTGCCATAAGAATCAATACGACTATTATCGGTGTCCACTGTGACGATTGGTGTTACAGCATTCTCTAAGTCGTAACGGCTTTCTAATGTATGTATCACGTTCATTCGGTGTACTTTAGTATTCGCATGAACACCATGGCGACTATGAACACTGTAGGTGGTTATCTTCTCGTTAATACGCTGATCGTTGTAATATTCTGTTACACGACTCACAGTACCAAATAGCGGGAAAAAGCTATCTTGGTAATATTATTTGATTTTCTTTTTACCCGATTCCACATGGATTTCGGTAATTTGCTTAAACCCCTGAATAGCGCGGCCACGGGTATGCACTTTTAATCCTTTATACTGAGAACGTACAATGCTTTTACCACCCACACCATTATCAGTCACGACCTCCGATACCACAGGCAAACTGTATTGCACGTCGATAATTGGCCAATTAGCACCACTGCCTTTGGTATATATCGAGGGATCCGTCAAAGCCTTATAACGAATCGTCGTCGCATTGCCCAAAGAATCGGTAACACCGTGTAGTTGGAAGCGCTGACTACGATTAATAAAGGCACCTTTATGTTTTTCACGATGAAACAGGTGATCCACTAAACCATCACCATTCACATCCACCCATTGAGTGCCTGCACTACCATTGGATCTTGCCTTGCGAGTACTTTCAATAACAATATTGTAGGGCGGCTTATAGTCAGGCAATGATTCCCACCCCATGCCAGTATTGATAAAGGCTCCCACCTCTGATTTATCCTTCTCAATGTAACGATGGTAAAGTTGATCGACTAATACATCACCATTAATATCGATAAAACGTGAACCCATTTCACCCTTATCATCTTGTGTTATGGGATAGCGCGGACTATACTCATATGCCTTATGCCAGCCAACGCCCGTATTAATGTAAGCGCCTTTTTGCACCTGCGTCGCACTTAGCTGGCGATAAAATACTTGGTCTACTAAGCCATCACCATTCACATCTATAAAACGTGAGCCTAGATCACCACGTACGGGTTTATCGTGAAGATGAGGAGCTACGATATGGTATGCAGGAGCATAGTGATTATCTTCACGCCAGCCAGAGCCTGTATTTATCCAAGCGCCTTTTTCGACTTGCCCACTAGCAATCCAGCGGTGGTAAACCTGATCCAATAAACCATCGCCATTCACATCAATAAAACGCGACCCTAATTCACCGAGAGAATCAGTCATGATGCGGTACTGTGGAGCAAACTCATTGGCTTTATCGTATCGGCCATGAGGATAGTGAGTCGAGTGATCTTGCTGCCAATCAAAGATTATTGGCTTAAAACAATGACTACCGTCACCATCACACTGATGCACTGTATGTAAATAGGATTGTTTAGCATCACCTAATAACTGATAGGCTAGACGGTATTCTTTAATGCTTTGCCCACGATAAGCAATACGCACCTTACTCAAACGCTTGCTTAACTGATGCCATTTACCGTGGGTATAATATTTACGTTTATCTGCACGTTCGTTATAAGTAAAGTCATATTGATATTGATCATACTCAATTCGGCTTAAATATTGATGATTATCATTAAACCAATAATGGTAATGAATGGGGTTATTATTCGTGATATCGTTAACTGTACGTAAAGCCCATGTAACGGCTCCCTTACCGCTGATGGTTTGCGAGCTACTACTGCCACCAAAGGTCATAGTCCGACCTGCTTTGGTTTTTACGACAAAATAACTGGGATTATGGCTAGTGCCGCCATGTGCTTTAATTTGTGAGTAATTATCGATTTCTTTTTTAAATTCTGCGACACCCTGGCCATCGCTATTTTGTATTTGAATAAGGCGTTTACCATCCATACAAAAACGGTCTTTATCCGTAAAAGTGACACCACCAACAAAGCGGTCATGTCCCCAGGTTGCGCCACAACGATAGATGCTCGAAGCACCACGAATATTCCAACCAATACCGACAGGGCCATTTTTCTTGGAGTCAAAATAATTTAAAGCAAGCTTAGGTTGAATACCATTACGGCCTGCTGGAGCCGTTAATGGCAGGGTATAACTAGCACCACCTTGATGCATAGACAAATTTCCGGGCACCACCCCTGGAACAGTCTCACCATAGACGGATGAGAAATAAAAGAATACGCCAAAAAAACCACCAAAACTGGCAATATTTTTTTTCATGGTTTTACCTACTTGATTTATTTTAATTATTTTTTAGCTGCGTAAAAAGTTACATATGAGCTACAAAAATTTGTAAAAGGATTCTATGCAGGAAAACCAAGAAAGTATTTAGTAAATTTTTACTAAAAAAATAAAGAGAAATAGTTATTTTTTACTATTTTTTAACTGGGCGTGTAATTTCCAATCGAAAACATAGCAAGCAGTATTCACAGTATGAATACTATGCATTTAATTAACAAATATTATAAAGCTTTATATTGAATATAGTATTAATTTGTTCTCATAAAAAAGCACTAAAAAATTTATGATAATAATATATATAAATTCGCCGCACAAAAACCGTCAAATTTTAATAAACATAATAGCTTATGTCTGCTAGGCATAAGTTAAATACATCTAGCAATGTAGCACTCGTCTCTAAAGTGCTAACGCTAGAGTTAATATAACGATAGCTCTGTTATTGCGCCACTTACAGAAAAATCACAGAGATTCCTACCCATAGTTTTTATTATCGGTTAATACTTTTAAAGCTGCGATTTTTTTCTTGGCAGGCAGTATCAATTACTTTATAAAACATTTAGGAACCTGGGCGCTTCACTCCAGACCACCGACAAAGCTATATTCCCTTAGGAAGTTGACTATTGAACGAATAAACCAGCGGGTAGCTATCGAAAACGTACAATAGTCACTGATCAGTGGCAAACCAAAAATTGTGTATTTTGCACAAATAACCTATAATCTATGCAAAACGCACAAAAATAGGTCGTTGATCATGAGCGCATTACAACAAGCTGCCCCATTGCCCGATGAAGTCTTGGCAAAAGCCACGCTAAGAGCCGCCGAACAGTTAGGGCTAAAAACGATTGAATTAGCCGCTATGCTGGGGGTACACCGCTCGGCCATTAGTCGTTTAAAAAATAAACCTTCCATTGACCCAGAATCTAAACAAGGTGAGATTGCCTCATTATTTATTCGTATGGCACGCGCGTTATATGCTCTAACTGGTGGCGATAGTTAGTGGACACACCACTTTATGCGCAGCCCTAATAAAGTCACACAAGGTATTCCCGCAGAACAAATTACCAGCATCCGGGGCTTAGTGACCGTATTACAGTTTGTTGATGCGATTCGCGGTAAAGTATAGGGCGACTTAGCAACATGGATATTTGGACAGATTGCGAGGGAAGTGCACAAATCCGCCCGATTCAAGGCGAATTATACCGAGTAGTTGAAAGCCAAGAGCAAGTTGCCACATTGCAATATGTGGATTCGCTTGAAGAACAAGCCACATTAGAAGAGCTGCTAGAAAACATAAAACCGCCCTAACCAGAAAACCATCAAAGCCTACATAATTTATTAAAAACACCCTTTCGTTACCCGCCACTGCCTTGGGGGTCACGCTTTGGACAACGCCATGAACCCAGCCTGTTTTACGGTGCCCAATCCGTTGAAACCACATTAACAGAGTGTGCGTATTATCGGTTTATCTTCTGGTATTCTATGGATGCCGCTGCTCCAACAAAATCCATTCGCACAGAACACACACTTTTTTCTGTAGGCTATAAGAGTGAGCACGGCTTACAACTACAACACACGCCGTTTGACCACTATCTCTCAGCAATTAGCCACCCGGGAAATTACCACGACAGCCAACGGCTAGGTTCGGCAATGCGTGCAGCAGCAGTACAAGGTTTTGAATACCCATCGGCACGCGACCCTGATCATGGAACCTGTGTTGGTTTATTTACGACTGCGGCTTTCACACACAAAAAACCCAAAACTACCCAACAATGGTTGTGTGAACTTAGTGCAGAAACGATAGCGTTTAAAGCGATGGCAGGCAAAAAAATCTATCGCTTTGCAATAACCGACTTTTACCATAACGGGCAGTTACCCTACCCCGCTTAAGCTTTATTCACGTATAATCTACACACCCACAATACTGAATGATTATGAAATATAAAGACCTACGCGATTTTATTGACCAACTAGAACAACAAGGCGAATTAAAGCGCATTGCTGTACCAGTTGACCCTAATCTTGAAATGACAGAAATCTGTGACCGCACATTGCGTGCAGGCGGCCCAGCCTTATTATTTGAAAACCCGGTAGGCCATACTGTACCTGTATTAGCCAATTTATTTGGCACACCCACACGTGTCGCCATGGGAATGGGTGAGGACTCTGTTGAAGCCTTGCGCGAAGTGGGCAAAGTACTGGCGATGTTAAAGCAACCTGAGCCACCTAAGGGTATGAAGGACGCTTGGGACAAGCTGCCAATCTTTAAGCAAGTACTCAATATGTCGCCCAAGGTGTTAAGAAAAGCCCCTTGTCAGGAACAGCAACTCACAGGTGACGATATTGATCTTGGCAATTACCCCATTCAAACTTGCTGGCCGGGTGATGCTGGCCCCTTGGTCACATGGCCATTAGTCGTTACCAAAGGTCCGGAAAAGGAACGCCAAAACCTAGGCATTTACCGCATGCAAGTCGTTGGCAAAAACCGTTTAATTATGCGTTGGCTAAGTCACCGTGGCGGCGCACTGGATTTTAGAGAATTCCAAAAACAAAACCCCGGCAAACCCTACCCGGTTGCGATTGCTATCGGCGCTGACCCAGCCACTATTTTAGGCGCCGTTACTCCTGTACCAGACACCTTAAGTGAATACGCCTTTGCGGGTTTACTCAAAGGCGCCAAAGTTGAAGTGGTCAAATGCGTTGATAACGATTTACAAGTGCCCGCCTCGGCAGAGATTATTTTAGAAGGCCATATTTACCCTGACGATATGGCGGATGAAGGGCCTTTTGGTGACCATACAGGTTATTACAATGAAGTGGATCAGTTTCCGGTCTTTACCGTGGAGCGTATTACGCAACGCAAGCATCCGATTTACCACAGCACCTATACTGGTCGCCCGCCGGATGAGCCTGCCATTTTAGGCGTGGCAATGAATGAAGTATTTGTACCCATTTTACAAAAGCAGTTTCCAGAAATTGTGGATTTTTATTTACCGCCGGAAGGCTGCTCCTATCGTATGGCAATTGTCACCATGAAAAAGCAATACCCCGGTCACGCCAAGCGCGTGATGATGGGCGTGTGGTCTTTCTTACGGCAATTTATGTATACCAAGTTTGTGATTGTCACCGATGATGATGTCAATGCCCGTAGCTGGGAAGATGTGATCTGGGCCATTACCACGCGCACCGACCCCTCACGTGATATTACGCTTGTCGATAATACGCCGATTGATTATCTGGATTTTGCCTCACCCGTTTCTGGCCTCGGCTCCAAAATGGGGCTAGATGCCACTAACAAATGGCAAGGTGAAACTGACCGCGAATGGGGCTCTCCGATTGTGATGAGCGATGAAGTGAAACAAAAGATCGATGATATCTGGGAAGATTTAGGCTTGTAATCTTATGTCTTGCTTACCCCACTGCCCCACCTGTCATTCGCAATACACGTATCTCGATGGCCTGATGCTGGTTTGTCCCGAGTGCGGTTATGAGTGGCCAAAAGATTTGCCCGCTGTTGATAAAAACAACGATGAAGACCACTTTGAAATTCGCGACGCTAATGGCGCCGTTTTACAAGACGGTGACAGTGTTACTGTCATTAAAGATTTAAAATTAAAAGGCTCATCATCGGTAATAAAGTCGGCACCAAAATCAAAAACATTCGTTTAATTGACAAACCCGATCATAACATTGACTGTAAAATTGATGGCATCGGCGCCACGATGGTGACAGCTGCTTTTGTCAAAAAAGCGTAATTACTCTCTCCTACACCACCCCCTCACTTGGCGCATTTAAAAACATTTTTGTCACCTTAGATAACTTTAAAATATTTTTTTATTTTTAAAAATGATTGGCGCGCCAAACAATTCAATTTACTTGCTTTACAACGTAATAGTATTACATTGCCACATCCTGCAATGCAAAAACTAATAAATAGAGCGGAGGATTTATGAATACGACAACTTTAGAAAAGCCTGCAACAAAAAATAATGACGACAAAAAAATGTCTGTTTCCATTAAGTTTGCACCTATTAAAAATGACGTTTTATGTATACATTGGACGTGCAGCAAGTATGTAAATATTTTTAAACCCAATATTATTTTATAGCAGTCCAACAATGGATAAATCCAATAGCTTGGGCTCTATAAAAGCACGTGGTGCTTCCGGTTATAGCAGCTTACCTGGTGCGGTAAAGAACATGGTTGCAAAAGGCCAATATGTTGAAGCACGTTACTATGTAGAAGATGAAATTTATGCCACAACAATTGAAAATCCGGAAGGCCAACAAGGCTTTAACTGCAATATCTACAATCTGGAAAATAATTTCCCTGAAATGCAAAATGATAACATTAACAAACGACCCAACACTGGTGTTTGTTTCTCCGGCGGAGGATCACGTTCATTAGTACTTTCGATGGGGCAATTACGCGGCCTGCAAACCTTGGGATTAATGGACAAAATACGTTATATTGCATCGGCCTCAGGTGGCACATGGTCTTCTTCTATTTTTACTTACCAGAAACAATTTAGTGATGCTGACATGTTAGGTTCTGGTGTCATCGAACCAGAAAACATTGATATTTCAGAAGTAGGACAAAACATTCCACAAATGGCAGAAATTGCGGTTAACCGCGGCAACAATAAATTAATTGGACCATTAATTGACAACCTTTACGAGCTTTCACAAAAAACATCGCTCCTTGATGGAACAACCACTTTGTGGCAACAAGGTGTCGTCGAAACCTATATGAAAAATTTCTCTTTGTACAAAGATGAAACCAGCATGAGCGACGATTATTTTACCTTAGACGAGGCAAGCAAAAACGACATCATCCAGAGAAACAGTGGTGCTTTTACAGCAGACAGTAAAAATATTATGACTGCACAAAAGGATAGACCTTATTTAATTATGAGTGGTTGTATCGCTAACGTGGAAAAAGGCGCAAAACAAGCATTTACTGGTCTGGAATTAACACCGATATATTGCGATACACCTTATGCTGACAATAATGATCAAATAAAACTTCCTAACGGTTATTCTTTCTTGCTTGGAGGCAATGCAACAGACACTTTTACCTATGGCGGCCAAGCAACCACTCTCAGCAACAACAATACTATTTCCACACAAAAGCCGGATGTAACGATGAATATCACTGCAGCCGCAGGCATTAGTGGTAATTTTATTGGCGGCCTTGCGGCATTTATGAAAAAGTATATTGAAACATTGACTCAGAAAAATTTTGATCTAAGCACTTTAGAAAAAAGTGATGGTGAAAAAACGTTGGAACACCAGTTATTGCAAAACCCTGAACTCGACGGCACTGCAATTACTAAGATTCTTAGTATTTTAAAATTTATTAAGAATGCAGTCACCAACCCAAGAGGCGAACTGTGGTCAACCATTAATGCCGACAGAAAAATACCCAAGTCGCATTCATTTCCTTTAGTTGACGGCGGTTGTATTGATAATTACGGCATTATATCTCTATTGCGAAGAAAAGTAGAGCGTATTGTTATTTTTATCAATACCGATACTGCACTACCTCCTAAAGGTAGCGATGGAAAAATTCCATTGGAAAAAACATTAGCAGATCTTAACGCCATGTTTGGCCTACCATTCGAACAGGATATTGCAACCGCTGCGGGAACAGACTTCCATCACAATCATGCATTGGAAAATACGGATCAAGTCATTAATGACGTGCAATGTAATACGCTGGAACAGGTTATGGAAGCACTAGTGGATCGCAAAGAAGCCGGGGAAGCAGTCATTGCCACAACCAATCATTTAGTGAAAGCCAATGACTGGTGGAGCATCAACCCAGATCAGGATGAAACCGTAGAAATATGCTGGGTATATAATGATTCTTCACAAAACTTGACAGATCGCTTACAGCCCGGCGTCAAAGCATTAGTGAACAGTTTTGATGACCGACATTTAAAGAGCCCTTTCCCTCAGTCAAATTTATTTTTGGCAACGGGATCAGGTTATTCAGCCAAAGAAGCTGACTTACTTGGTATGTTCTCATGTTGGACAGTTGCCGGAAGGAAAACAAGAAATTTTTCACAGACATTCTGAAATAATTTTCAAGTAACCGCATTGAAAAATAGGCGAGTATAAGCTCGTCTATTTTTTATGGCTTCAGTTCTTTGATGTCAGTCAACGGTGCTATTGAAGACAACAAGCCCTGCTGCCAAGCATCACGACTATTTTTTTCTTCCCCAAGATAAGATTGTAACCGCGCCAATTCTGCATAAGTTTCTGCCAGGGGCTTTAACGACAAACTCGACTTAAAGAAATCTTTGGCTCGCCCCCATTGCTTGTTATGCAAGCATAAACGCCCCAAGGTTAACAGCAAAAAAGGGTTGTCAGCATGTGACTTTAACCAGTCTTCTGCCGTTTTTAGTGATTGCTCTTTATTTTTTGGTATTAACATACCATACATATGGACCCATTGATCATGCCAACCACGGGCAATTGACTGTACCAACAATGCTTCAGCCTCATCGTGTTGTTGAAGCGCGCACAACTCATTAAGATAATCGGTTAAAATCTTTTCATCTTGTTGAAAATGTTTCGGCAACTCTTTCCAACATTGCTGTAACGTTTTGTAGTAATCACCTTCTTCCAGATTTTTGGCGTATTGCAACTTTTCGCTTAACCACGAGCGGTATAATTGTTGCTCCAGATAATAGCGCTCTTTAATCGATCCGATATTATTTTGATGTAACTTTGGCAGTAACTGTTTCAACGATTTCCAATCTTTCAAAGCAACATACACCTGTTGCTGTAAACTTAATACTACCTGATGGTTTTCATTGACCTTTTCCGCACGTGACAGGGTTGCCAATGCTTGCTCATAATGCGCATTAGCAAGCTGCATTCTTGCCTGCGTTAACGCCATTGCCAACTCGCAATTTGTAGAGATTTTTTCTGCTTCATGCAAAAGACGCAACGCTTCTTGTTCATCTTTAAGCTCATAAGCACAGCGAGATGCGGCCAAATAGTTAATAATAGGCGCAGGTACTTTTTTAGCGGAACGCGTCAATTTTTTCTGTGCTGGTAGCCAATTGCATTCAATAAAATCTATGAGCCCCTGCACAGTTTGTTGCTGTGCTTTTTCAAGGCTATAACTGCCTATTTTTTTCCTAATGCGGCGTACGCCAGACAGGCCACAACGCACAGTATACGTTACAAACAGCAGTAAAATAGCCAGCACAATGACCACCAACAAGGCAAACCAAAGACTCGTCTCTATACTAGTGCCGCCCCAAACCAGCAAAACGTAACCGGACCCTTTCTGTATCTGGTAGGTAATAAAACCACCAACCAACATACAAGCACATAGCGTTATAAACCAACGCATCATAGAGCCCTCTCCTTATCCTCAGCTGCAGGTTTCGCTTTTTCAACAATACTTTGTTGTTTAATATAATCACCTAACAGCGTCAAAGAACGGGAAATCGATGGAACGGCATCGATAACATTCGCTTGTTGTAATTGACTGATTTCTTCCTGCAGCATGGAATATTGTGGAAAATGCTGGTAATGCAAACGCAACCAATCGCTGACTTTTTGTAAACTGTGTTGATAAATTTGTGGTTCTTTTTGTAACAGCGCCATCTGTGATTGCTCCAACATCAGGCGTAAATTAGTCGCCATTACCTGCTGTTGATATTCAGATAACAGTGGTTTGATACTTTGGTCATGACGGTTGACACGAACATAGTTATCGAGCGTAAAGAATGCACCTTGTACACTACGCCATACCAATTGATACCACGATGTTGACGCCACTTGATGTTCATCTTGTGGCTTATTATCCGACTTTTTATCATTCGGCTGTTTGACAGGGATCAACAATATTTTTTCAAGCTGTACAATCACAGCAGATAATTGCAAATACAAACTCTCACGATCTACTTGCGGAGATACCTTAAGGGATAAAATATCCTGATACAAACTATTGCGAACCGTAAAAATATCCGGCACATCAACATCACTTAACAAGGCATCAGCTGCCTCTAATAAACCCAGAACCACTTGGGCATTGCCTCCGGTAAGTTGACGCTGATTAGCCAAACGCAGCAAATAACGTGCTTCTTCCAATATCCAGATAGTACGGCTACTACCCGTTAATGCCTGCAAACGCTCGGAATGATTGTCAATACGCTGCCGTAATAGCGTTTGTTCTTTTTCTAGAGTCAGTTTAAATTCAGCCAATTGTTCTTTTTGCTTTTCCAGCAATATCGATTGCTGGCTCATTGCCGTTGCAAACCAACCAGCCTGCTCTACCAGTTGTGACTCCAATTTGGTCACACGTGCATTTTGCGATTGCCAAAAATACCAGCCAAAATACGCAACGGATGCAACCAGTGCCAACAGAATACTGATGACAATAAAACGCCATAAAAATCCTGATGATTTTTTAGCGGGCGCGGCAATGTTTTTTGTCTCGTTATTATCACTCATAGACTTAACCTGTTCTCCACGTGGTCAATGCGCCAACCATTCGATCGTGTGTCGCATTTTCAGCCGTTATTACTGCTTTAAAACCGGCGGCACCGGCCTCTTTTGCAACACGGTCTCCAGGCACTAATAGTGGCTGCTGCTGCAACCAATGTAAATCATCTTTTGCGATGATGTCGCATAAATTTTGTAAACTTTCGCCGCTGTGGACCGTGGTGATCGGTTGTTTAACCGTACCACGGTATTCTCGAGCAAGCGTTTGCGGCACAGTAGCTGTGCGCTGACGCTGATATAATTCGCAATAGTCTACCTTGGCTCCTCGTAGTGATAGTTCGTCAGCCAGTAGAGTACGCCCACCACAGCCCCGAAAAATTAATATTTTTTGGTCTGCAAGCAACTGCAACTGCGGGTGCGACAACAACGCTTCACTATTCATTGCCTGCTCAGCCATATACAGAGTGGCACCCCCCATAACATCCAATGCTGCTTGCAACTGTTGTGCTGTTGCTTGCCCAATGGCAAAAAAATCAATACCTATCGGTAGTTGGGGCCAGTATTTGTCTAGCCATTGCATGCCATAACGGACGGCATTCTGGCTGATAAAAATCGCTTTTTGATATTCACTAAACGACAAGATGCGATCAATAATTCTCTGGCGCCCCTCGCGATCATCAATAGGCACAATATCTATCACTGGCTGACAACTGACTGTAGCGCCAAGGCACTGTAATTGCTGCGCCCACTTTTCTGCTTGCTCTTGCGGACGTGTTACCAGTATATGTAAGTGTGCCAATGAGAGTGTCATGACAGAATATTATGATTATTTTGTATGGTAGACATCACGTAAAATGTTATCCGCACCTTGCGCCAATAGGCGTTCGGCCAATTCAATGCCCATTGCCTCCGCCTGTTCAGGGGCAGAAATGATCTCTTGTTTTAAAAGTTGCGAACCATCAGGAGCGCCGACTAAGCCACGCAACCAGAGCTGTTGATCATGATCGTCAGAGTGAATGGCATAACACGCGATAGGCACCTGGCAGCCGCCATCTAGGCGTCGATTCATTGCTCGCTCGGCAAGCACACATTCACTGGTTATGCGATCGTTGAGCGGTGCCAGACACTCCTGCACCTGTTCATCATCAATACGGCACTCGATGCCTACAGCACCTTGTCCACCCGCAGGTAGACAGGTATCAACATCAATGCGCTCAGTGATGCGCTCTTCCATACCCAATCGCATTAAACCTGCGGCAGCCAACACAATCGCATCGTACTGGCCTTCATCCAGCTTGCGTAACCGCGTATTCACATTACCCCGTAAAACTTTTATTTCAAGGTCAGGACGAACAGCCAGCAATTGACATTGACGTCGCAAGCTGGACGTACCCACGACCGCACCTTGTGGCAAATCAGAAAAACGGTTGTACTCATTGGAAACTAATGCATCACGTGCATCTTTACGCTCACAAACCACGGCCAATGCCAAACCCTCGGGAAACGCCATCGGCACATCTTTCATAGAGTGGACAGCGATATCTGCTTGCCGATTAAGTAGCGCCTGTTCGAGCTCCTTAACAAATAAACCTTTACCGCCAACTTTAGCCAGAGGCACATCGACCATATGGTCTCCACGGCTGGTCATTGGTAACAACACAACCGTCAGTTGCGGATGTATAGCTTCAAGCCGCGCCTTCACATATTCAGCTTGCCACAACGCTAAAGGGCTTTCACGTGTGGCAATGGTCAAGGTATTTCTAGTGTGAATATCTTCTGGTAACGACATAGTTATAAAAACGGATAATCATCAATTTTCTCAACAGTGATCATACCACATCAATATTACATATATAGCGCCAAAGACAGCGAGGTTATTATGTGCGTCACAACATTACACTACGACAAACGACACAATTATAAAACGTTTATCACGATTGTATTTATTGTCGTTATGACAAGCTCTTGTAGCTCTATCTCTATTGATTCCTACCGCAACACGCAACCAAACATCCAGTTAGAGACCTTTTTCAATGGTGAACTAGCCGCTTACGGCATTGTGCGTGATCGTTCTGGCAAAGTAATACGGCATTTTAGTGAGGCGCTCACAGGAACTTGGACAGATGGCACAGGTATACTGGATGAAATATTCTGGTTTAATGATGGCGAACGCCAAACACGCATATGGACAATGACACCAAATGATCAAGGTGGCTATACGGGTACTGCAGGTGACGTAGAGGGCAGCGCGTCGATTCAAACACAGGGTAATGCGATTAACTTACGTTACACATTGCGCCTACCTTACAAAGACAGCGAAATCACTGTCAGCATGGATGATTGGATGTATCAAGTGGCTCCCGGCGTTGTCATTAATGAGCCAATGATGCATAAATGGGGCATACACGTGGGCAAAGTCACACTGACGATTATTAAAAAAGAGGCTGTGAATAATTTATTTAACTTCCCGCCACAAGCGCCAAAATAGCCACTATAACTCGCTCAGTAATTGCTTCAGCTTACCTGCATAACGACGACCGACAACGGGCTGAAAATAAATATCTTTTAAACGCACCTGATAAAAACCTTCAGTAGCGCGCTCCAGCCCTTGGATGTAGGCCAGAGGAATCAACGCATTGCGATGTACGCGTACAAATGCCGGAGCAAATTGGTTCTCAAATTCCTTAAGCGTGCCATCAATTAAATGTTCGCCTTCTGTTGTGATAACGGTAATATATTTATTGTCTGCTAATAAACAGCGCACGGTTTCTACAGGCATTAAATCAAAACCCCGATGACTACGAGTGCTAATATGTTTTGGTAACTCAACCGCTTCATCCAGATCTGGTTCATTTTGATTGGTAATACTATTGAGCTGCGCTTTATTAATTCCCTGTGCTTTTTCCAATGCTTGCTGTAATTGATTCACATTAATGGGCTTTAATACATAGCCCGCAGCAAAAGCTGAAAATGCTTCTAAGGCATACTTTTCATACGCTGTTGTAAAAATAACCGCAGGTGGATTGTGCAGTTCACTGACTCTTTTGGCTAATTGCAAACCAGTTTCTCCGGGCATTTCAATATCTAACAATGCCACAGAAGGATCCAGCGTTTGAATCAAATCCCAAGCTTCTGCCGCATTCGCAGCCGTACCGATTACCTCATGCCCCAATTCTTGTACCAGACGCAACAAGCGTTCTCTTGCCAGCGGCTCATCATCAACAATAAGAATATCTAACATGAATGTTTACCCTTGTGTGTTTTCGTCTTCATTTTTTGTGGGAATGGTGACCGTCACTTCGTACGCCATAGTTTGCCTACCACGCACGTTATGTTCAATGGCTTTTGATTCAATAAACGCACGCTTGCCATAATGTGCTTGCAAACGGTGTTCGATATTTTTTACTGCCATACGATTATTTTTGGGATTGGACGATGGCTTGGATATGAGTAAATGTTGTTGCGGCTCTGGCAATGGATTGACCACACGGATGAGTAACGCACCGCCTTCGCGCCATGATTCAAATTTAATTGTACCGCCTTCGGGTATTTTTTGAATACCATGATATACCGCATTTTCCAAAAGTGGTTGCAATAATAATGAAGGGACAACCAGATCATCGGCAGACTCATCCAACATCCAAACAAATTTTAGACGGTCACCCAAGCGGACCTGTTCAATATCAACATATCGACGACATAAAGAAATCTCTTCTTCCAAAGTCACTAAGCTATGCTCACGCAAGCTCACACGGAATAACTGACTTAAATCTTCAAAGACTTTTTCGGCACGCTAGGGATTAACAGGAATCAAACTCGCCACAGCGTTCATGGAGTTGAACAAAAAATTAGGACGAATACGTGCATGCAATGTCTGTATACGTGAACTTAACTCAGCTTCCTGTGGGTAACGTAGCTGTTGCTGAATATACAAAAAACGCAAGATAATCCCAGCAAAAATTGCCGATAGCAACATATGCTTAATCAGAATGAGCGGGTCAACCGTACGATTTATCATGTATTGTGCCCCTAGCAGCACCAGCAATGACACCAACAACACCGTTAAATACGCAAATATCCCTGCCGCTCTGACAGGCAGATTGGATAGATGACCGGCAAGACGACATAACAGCAAGGTTGAAAACAGTACAATCCACTGCACGGTTAACGACACCAAACCCAAGTGCCACCATGAAAAGTTATCGAGAGAGCTACTCGCTAATACCAGAGCCACCGCAATCAGCTCACCTGCGATCACCAGGCTCAGTACCGCCGTGGAATGACATAGCTGTGGTAGAAAAGCGCTCTCCGTCACCTCAGGATCACGGGCATTAATTGAAGAAAACAAGGTTTGCAGCCATTTCATATGTGCAGCATACCGTAAATCAGGTACTTCGATAATAGTTGCGGTATAATTGCTGAAAATTTAATGCCATTCACCAATAACTTGCCTCCAAGAGTTCAGATACATGAGTCAACAAGAAGAGTCACCCATCAAACCCTGGGGCGGACGTTTTAGCGAAGCCACCGATGCCTTTGTAGAACGCTTTACCGCATCCGTTAATTTTGACCAGCGCATGTATCATCAAGACATCAATGGTTCTATTGCACACGCCACCATGTTGGCAAAAGTTGGCGTACTGACGGATGACGAGAAGCAACAGATTATCAAGGGACTGGAAGCCATCCGTAGCGATATCGAATCTGGCGCCTTTCATTGGTCGGTAACGCTAGAAGATGTCCATATGAACATCGAGGCGGCATTGACTGAACGCATCGGCATTACGGGGAAAAAACTCCATACAGGACGCTCACGAAATGATCAGGTAGCGACCGATATTCGTCTATACGTACGCGATGAAATTGATGCAATTGCCAAAGAATTAATACGTTTACAAGAAGGCTTATTAGAGGTCGCCGAACGCGAGGCAGCCACTATTATGCCCGGCTTTACCCATTTGCAAACGGCACAGCCTGTCACTTTTGGCCATCACCTGTTAGCGTGGTTTGAAATGTTACAGCGCGATTATGGGCGCTTAATGGATTGTCGCAAACGCGCCAACCAATCACCGCTAGGTGCCGCAGCACTGGCAGGTACGACCTATCCGATTGACCGAGAATATACTGCCGAATTATTAGGCTTCGAAAAACCCACCAACAATTCTTTGGACTCTGTTAGCGATCGTGACTTTGCCGTTGAATTCTGCGCCTTTGCCAGTTTGCTAATGACGCATCTGTCACGTGCCAGTGAAGAACTGGTCTTGTGGACCTCAGCACAATTTGATTTTATCGATTTACCCGATCGTTTCTGCACCGGCTCTTCCATTATGCCGCAGAAAAAAAATCCTGATGTACCCGAGTTAGTGCGCGGTAAAACGGGACGAGTTAATGGGCACTTAATCAGCCTGTTAACCGTAATGAAATCACAACCACTGGCTTACAATAAAGATAATCAAGAAGATAAAGAACCCTTGTTTGACGCACTCGATACCGTGAAAGATTGTTTGCGCGCGTTTGCCGATATGATACCTGCAATCACCACTAAAAAAGAAAACATGTATGAAGCGGCCAAACGTGGATTTTCTACGGCGACTGATCTGGCAGATTATCTGGTTCGCAAAGGTATTCCTTTCCGCGACTCACATGAAATTGTTGGCAAATCTGTCGCTTATGGCATTGACAATGGAAAAGATTTATCGGAAATGACACTAGAAGAATTAAAACAATTCTCGGACGCCATTACGGATGATGTATTTGATGTATTAACACTGGAAGGTTCAGTTGCCGCACGCAACCATATTGGCGGCACAGCACCGGAGCAAGTAAAAGCAGCCGTTGCTAGAGCAAGAAAAACTCTAAGTTAATTCAGAAATCAAGGGGTAAATCGGGAAATCAAGGGGTCAGAGTACTTGATTTCTGCAGCCTTTATGTGAGTTAATTTCAAAATCAAGAAATCAAGTACTCTGACCCCTTGATTTTTCTTGATTTCTTAGTGTAGTACTCTACAGCGAATAGTCCCCTCTACTTCTTTCAACTGCTTTAATGCCAAGTCACTGTAATCTTTATCCACTTCAATAACAACGTAACCCACCTTGTCATTCGTCTGCAAGTACTGGCCACAGATGTTGATATTATTATCAGAGAAAATCTGGTTAATCGCTGTTAATACACCAGGAATATTTTTGTGGATATGCAATAAACGGTGGGTATTGGGATGTTCCGGCAGTGCAACTTCAGGGAAGTTAACCGAGCTAGTCGTCGTACCATTGTCAGAATATTTCACCAGCTTTTCTGCGACTTCCAAACCAATATTTTCTTGCGCTTCTTGAGTAGAACCGCCAACGTGTGGCGTTAGAATTGCATTATCAAATTCACGCAATGGACTGACAAATTCTTCATTGTTACCTTTAGGCTCAACCGGGAAAACATCAATAGCGGTACCCGATAAATGCTTGCTTGCCAACGCTGCGGCCAAGGCATCAATGTCAACCACCGTTCCGCGTGCCGCATTCAGTAGAATCGCCCCAGACTTCATGGCTGCAATTTCTTTTTCGCCAAACATATTTTTGGTAGATGGACTTTCTGGCAAATGCAGCGTGACAACATCTGCCATACCCAAAAGATCATATAAATTTCTGACCTGTTGTGCATTGCCTAGCGGAAGTTTGGTCACCACATCATAAAAGCGGACTTTCATGCCCAATGACTCCGCCAATACACTCACTTGAGAACCAATCGAACCATAACCGATAATGCCCAATGTTTTACCACGCGTCTCGTAAGAACCCACCGCACTTTTTAACCAACCACCTCGATGAGCCACGGCATTTTTTTCAGGGATTCCACGTAACAATAGAATCGCTTCTGCCAACACAAGCTCTGCCACACTGCGCGTATTGGAATACGGTGCATTAAATACGGCGACGCCATGCACTTGTGCTGCCACTAAATCGACTTGGTTAGTGCCAATACAGAAACAACCCACTGCAACCAACTTATTCGCTGCTGCAAAGACTTTTTCCTTTAACTGGCTGCGAGAACGAATACCAATAAAATGCGTATCTTTGATCTTTTCAATTAAATCTTCTTCACTCAACGCCGTTTTATGATATTCAATATTGGTATACCCTGCTTCTTGCAGAGTATCAACCGCAGACTGGTGAACACCTTCTAATAACAGAAAGCGGATTTTGTTCTTTTCGAGAGAAATAGAAACCATCGGCCGATAAAACCTCACAGATAGTAGTGATTAGGGATAAAATGGTACGTTAGAAGTGTGCTATTGTATCAGCAAATAGGGGCCAGAGTCATTTTTCATGCACAATGTTAATCCAATCATCAAAACCAAACGAAAAATGAGCCTGCACCCTTATATTGCAAGACATTAACCGTAAAAGTGTACACTTTAATTATTGCAGACATGACTAATGAACCTCGTTTGGCTACGTAACGATCTTCGACTACAGGATAACCCCGCTTTATACCACGCCAGTCGCCGCGGGCCCGTCTGCTGTGTCTATGCGGTAACACCTAAACAATGGCAAGCGCATGCTGATGCTCCTGCCAAATTGGCTTTTTGGAGAGCTCGTCTGATAGCACTCGAGCAAGAGCTGACAAGTAAAAACATTGCTCTTAAACTTGTTATGGCTAACACCTATCACAATAGTATTGAACAATTAGTCGCACTGGCTATCGACATTGCTGCTGAGACCTTATCGTTTAATAATGAATATCCACTTCACGAAAAAAACCGTGATGACGATATTGAAAAGCGCTGCCAACAAAACGCTATCGCTGTTTATCGCTATGACGGTGATATCGTTATGCCTCCGGGCACCGTCAGCACGCAACAGAATAAGATGTATCATGTCTTCACTCCCTTTTCACGCCAATGGCATAAAGTTGTTACCGAAGAACACCTAAACGGTGTTCCTGCCCCAAGAAAACAACAGCCAACCGAGATTGAAAGCGATAATATCGCCACCACATGGACTGAGGAAGACAAAGACTTTCGTGAAGACTTATGGCCTGTGACTACCAATAAGATCAACACACGTTTGGAGAGATTTTGCGTACAACGTGCACACGCTTACAAAGAGCAACGCGATATTCCATCTGTTAATGGTACTAGCACCATCTCGCCTTATTTGGCGTGCGGTGCCATTAGTGTGCGTCAGTGCATTACTTCTTTGCGACAACACTCTGAAGACTGGCGCAACAACCAATGGGCCACCGAATTAATTTGGCGTGAATTTTACCGCCATTTAACAGCTAGCTATCCACACATCTCACGCTCGGAAAATTTTTTACGCTTTCCCAACAGTATTCAGTGGCAAAATAATAAGACCTTATTTGAGGCTTGGTGCGAAGGTAAGACTGGCTTTCCTATTGTTGATGCAGCCATGAAACAATTGGTGCAAACTGGATGGATGCATAATCGTTTGCGTATGATTACCGCCGCTTTTCTTACCAAACTATTATTAATTGATTGGCGCTGGGGCGAGCAGTTTTTTATGGCACATTTACTGGACGGAGACTATGCCTCTAACAATGGCGGCTGGCAGTGGTCTGCCTCAACAGGCGCTGATGCCGCGCCTTATTTTCGTGTATTTAATCCTTATCGACAATCAGAGAGATTTGACCCCGAAGGCATTTTTATTAAACGATTTTTGCCAGAACTAGAATCACTGAATAAGAAAGAGATTCATCAGCCCTCTTCTGAGACCTGTACTGACAACCATTATCCAGAGCCCATTATTGACTATAAATTCGCACGTCAACGGGCGATTGATGTCTTTGCGGCAGCAATAGGTAAAAAATAGTGCCCCAAAGGGATCAGAGTACCATGGGACTTTTTATGGAACTTTACAGAATTTCATCTATCTATAAAGAACACATTGATTCAATCACGGGTAAAAGATTATGAAAACATTTTTATTAGGCATCACAGCCGCTGTCGCTTTGCTGCTGTCATCATTCTCACTCGCAGGTGAGCAATATACCAAACGAGGCTATGCGGTAAGTGGCTACGATACCGTTGCGTATTTCACGTTGGGCAAGCCAGTTAAGGGCGATAAAAAAATTGTCGCCGAATGGAACGATGCCAAATGGTTATTTTCTTCAAAGGAACATAAAAACTTGTTTTTAGCGAATCCGGAAAAATATGCACCGGCTTACGACTGACACTGTGCTTTTGCCGCCGGTATTAACAGAAAAGTCAGCGCAAAACCGACGCTATGGAAAATTATTGATGATCGCCTGTTCTTAAACTTCAGCAATGCCGCCAACGAACGCTGGTTAGAGAATCCAGAAAGCTATATTAAAGATGGCGACGAAAACTGGAAAGTACTCGCCGAAGAACCTGCCCCCCATACTCGAACTCCATCGAGAGTATTGCCTCTGGCTGCTTCCCCATGCCAGGGGCCTTTTTTTAGCGACTCAGCTTTTTAACCCCGGTAGGTGTACCTAACAATAAAACATCGGCACTACGTGCTGCAAACAAACCATTGGTTACCACTCCTACAATAGCATTAATAGCGGCCTCTAGGCTTACCGGATCAGTAATCTGTAAATCATGTAGATCCAGAATATGATTGCCGTTATCGGTTACCACTCCCTCACGGTATACGGGGTCCCCGCCCAGAGCGACTAGTTCACGCGCCACATGCGATCTTGCCATAGGAATGACCTCCACGGGCAAAGGAAAGCACCCCAACACACCAACTTGCTTGCTCTCGTCGGCAATGCAAATAAACTCATCTGCACAGGCTGCAACGATTTTTTCACGCGTTAACGCAGCACCGCCGCCTTTTATCAGACAAAGATTCCCATCCGCTTCATCAGCACCATCCACATAGACCGAAAGGCGGCCTGTGGCATTGAGATTATAAACGGGTATACCGTGGTGTCGTAAACGCTCTGCGGTGGCTTCAGAACTTGCCACTGCGCCATCAAACTGATGCTTGATGGCAGCAAGACAGTCAATAAAGCAGTTCGCCGTTGAACCCGTACCCACACCAACAATGCTATCTGCTTCCAGTTTGGGAGAAATTGCATCAACAGCGGCGGCGGCAACGGCCTGTTTAAGCGCATTTTGGTCCATTTTCTTATCTCTGTCTGTTAAAAAAGGAACATTATAGAAAGCAATCAGCAGAAAAACACGGATTTCATTAAAATTAAGTCAAACCACAACATCATGTGGTATCAAATAAAATTTTGCGCATATTTAGCAACCAACCCCAAAACGTGAACCATATCATACTTTTAAAAGCCTTCATTTAGCGATAAAAGTTCAAGTATCTAGAACAAAAAGCTTGGCAAAGCCCTGAAATTTCAGTATAAGTGTCATCTCGTTTATTGCTGTATGTCATATCAGCTAATGAATGTTTACTAAAAATAAGAAACAAAGATGTAAACTAGAGGTAAAAAATGAAACCTGATGTTCTTACGATCACTGCTATCGTATTCGTTGCTGGTGTATTGATCAGCAGCTTGGGCATCACGGACGACTTAGACAGCCAGAAGGACTCTACCCCCCCATCTGCATTGCAGTTAGGTGTTGTTACCAAGTAATCGAATGAATAATCTATAAGATCCCGTTTTATTGTCGCCAGAAGATGCTCACAATAAGACGGGTTTTTTTATGTCTGACATTGGGTATCTATCTGTCACAACACTATCCAGAGTAATATCCCAAGAAGCGGGAGTAATCGCGCTGGTTTGTTGGCAGTAATGTGCAACACCCATCATAAACGGACGATGATGTACCGTGTTTTTGCACACGGCAAAGGTTCTATCATAGAAGCCGCCCCCCATACCAATACGATGACACTGACGATCAAATGCCACCAAAGGTGTCAGCACTAGATCCAGCGCTGGTGGAACAATTAAACCACCCGCCGTCGGCTCAGGAATACTAAAGCGATTCAGTTCCATTCGTGTTGCAGGTGTCACATTGACAAAAACTAGGGTTTTATCGTCTATAACGGGCAAGTAACAGGTTTTTTGATCTTTCCAAGCCTGCTTTAACACCGTCTGCACACTTATTTCACCCGCTACAGCCCAATAAAATGCAATATGCTGGCTTTGCTGATAAACCGCTGTTTTTACAATATTAGTGGCCAGAGAATGTGAGGCTCGCAATTGTGCCCCGTAAGGAATACGTCGTCGTCGACGCAACATGGTTTGACGAACGGCATCATGCGTTAGCATAGAAAATCCCGAGAATAAATGCCCCGAAAGTGCCGCTACCAATTAGCCTTGAACCGTAAAGTTCAAGGTGGTGGCTTCTGACAAACATTAGGCTTTCCGCAACACGGACATGCACACCAGCCTGCACAAGAAGCCCCCGAAGGATATATTATCGGCTCAAGGATTGATGGATGGCAAACACCTCAGGGCTTAACTGTATTATAGCTTATAAATTCTGCGAAAGGCAGTTATCAACACGCTGACACATGTCATCGAGCAAGTTCAGATCTATCGTTTGATCGCCAGAACCCGATGACAAGACTTCGTGCGCCAGATTCAGGGCAGCCATCACAGCGATACGTTCAACCCCGATCACACTGCCAGATTGCCGAATTTCTTTCATACGGCGATCTAGCTCGGTGGCTGCACGAACCAATGATTCTGCTTCCTCGGCTGGGCAGGCAACCTGATAATCCTTCCCCAAAATGTGGACAGAAATAGTTTCCGTTGACATTACCCCACACCCTCTTTCAGGTTTTTCAGATGCTTAATCATGCTTTCCACGCGTGAGCGTGCCAACTCATTCTTTTCCATCAGCCGTGCACGTTCGTGCAGCCATTGTTGTTCTTTTTGCTGCAAAGAGTCGTTTTCCCTATGTAACTGCTCACAATGGGCAACTAACTGCTTCAGTTTTAAGGATAATTGATGCAATTTATTATCTGACATAGTCCGCAATTAAACGATGATATGCCCAAAACTGCAAGTATATTGCAGATTATCTTGGCAATTACGGTTCTAATAGCTCACGCCAACGATTGAGGTCACCTGCCAACGCATAAAAATGCGGATTCAATAACGATGATTTCGTGTTGTAAGCCAGTCTTTGCAGGTCGAGATCAACAACCATACCTCCTGCAGCTTCAACTACTGCCTGCGCTGCTGCGGTATCCCATTCCGAGGTTGGTGCATAACGCGGATAGATATCGACCTGTCCCTCTGCCAACCGGCAAAATTTTAATGAGCTACCCATGGAACGAAGTTCCACAGCGCGAGCGGATTGTTTAATGTTAGCAATGAGTGTTTCAAGCGCTTCATTACCATGCCGTCTACTGGCAGCAATACGAATCGTATTATCTGCAAAGGGCTGAATCCATTGATGCACCATTAACGCAGTTTCAGCGCTTTGGCTGTATTTATACGCACCCAAACCCTGTGCCCCCCAATAAATCTCTCCCGTGACAGGGGCCATAACAACCCCCAAAACTGGATAGTGCTCGTGGATTAAGGCTACATTAACGGTAAACTCACCATTGCGCTCAACAAACTCTTTAGTACCATCTAACGGGTCAATCAACCAATAGCTCTCCCAGCTCTGGCGCTCTTTAAAAGAGGGAGGAGCAGATTCCTCAGACAATACGGGTAGCGCTAAAAGATCAGGCAAATGAGCCAGTAATATTTTATGAGCCGCAATATCTGCTGCCGTCAGTGGTGATGCATCAGCCTTAACTTCTACGGCAAATGCGTTATCATTGTAGACGGATAGAATGGCACTACTGGCTTGTTGCACCACGGTAATGACATTTTGGACTAACTCCTTATTCATGATCACGACTGAATACCCGTTACCTGCGAAAAAAATAGATTAACATATGAAGACCATCATTGATTGGATGAAGATTGATACCGTACTACTGGATATGGACGGCACACTCCTCGATTTACATTATGACAATTATTTCTGGATGACACACCTGCCAAAACGTTATGCCGAAATTCATAACATCGAAACCAATGAAGCTGAAGCGGCACTATCAAAGAATATCCGCCAACTTGAAGGCACTCTACATTGGTACTGCCTAGACTACTGGAGTGACACCCTGCAAATTGATATTGGTCAACTAAAGACCGAAATCAAACATAAAATACAAGAAAGACCTTACACACAAGCGTTTTTACAATTTCTGAAAGAACAGGATAAAACGATAGCATTAGCGACCAACTCTCACCCGATGGGTACCAACATCAAACTCGCACAAACACACATCAGTCATTACTTTGATCACACGGTGTCATCTCACCAATTCCAACACCCAAAAGAAGATCAAGCATTTTGTCAGTGCCTGAACCAGCACCTGAATCAGCATTTTACTTTTGAACCAGAACGTACTTTGTTGATTGACGATAACCCTGCGATTTTAGATGCGGCAAAGACGTATGGCATTGCCCATACACTGGGCATACATCAACCCGACAGCCACATACACCGCCGACTGGAACATAGACCTGCCATTTATCATTTTGATGAAATCATGCCTGTAATCACTGAGCAACATCGTTAACATGGAAAAAGTACGCATCGATAAATGGCTGTGGGCAGCTCGCTTTTTTAAAACACGCAACCTCGCAAAACAAGCCATTGAAGGTGGCAAAGTGCAATGCGATGGACAGCGCATTAAAGCCAGCAAAGAAATTACCACGGATATGCTACTCACTATTCGTCAGGGGTGGGATCAAAAAGAAGTAAAAGTACTGGCATTATCAGACCAGCGCCGTGGCGCACCTCAGGCGGCATTACTTTATGAAGAAACCCCAGATAGTGTGGCTAAACGCGAGGAAAACGACATCCAACGTAAATTATTAAAAAGTGCTGCGAGCTTACATACTGAAGGCAGACCCACCAAAAAACAACGTCGGCAAATCCATCGCTTTAAACATATTTTTGATGAAGAGTAGTCTTATGCCGACAACATCCACATACCTCATGCTCTATACGAGTGTTTTTCTGATCGCAACCAATGGCTTGTTTGCGAAAGGCATTCCTTTGGATGCCGTCAGTATTACTGCATTGCGCGCCCTGATTGCCGCACTTGCCATCGGACTTGTTATTACCGCTTATCGGCGTTTTTCGAAAATACCCACACTCAACGTACTCATTGGCATCTATGGTCTTGGTGTCTTAGTTGCCCTTCACTGGGCCACTTTTTTTCATTCCATGCAAGTATCCACTATCGCCGTTGGCATGCTATCCCTCTTTACCTTTCCTGTGATGGTGGTTTTTTTAGAGGCCGCGGTACACAAACGCTGGCCCTATAAAAAAGATTTACTCTCTGCCACCTTGGTATTAACTGGCGTGTTTATGATGGTTGCTGCTGAACCGATCACCATAAACTCCACTACACTACAAGGTGTCCTATGGGGTGTCCTATCTGCGTTACTATTTGCGTGTAGAAATGTCGCACAAAAATATTACTTTACGTCTGTACCCAGCGACACACTGATGCTACATCAAATGATAGGCACAGTACTTATTCTATTTTACTTTGTAGATACCGTAGGTGTTGTGACATTAGACAAGTATGATTGGCTAGCCGTTATTGCTTTAGGGCTTTTTTCAACCGCAGCCGCACATACACTGCTTGTCATCAGCTATAAACGTCTGCCCGCAAAAAGTGTTGCTATGATCAGTTGCTTGCAACCCGTTATCGCCGCCTTGTTGGGCTGGTTTATTATTGGCGAACCACTGTCCTTATTGATTATCGCAGGCGGCACTATTATTGTGTCCGTTGCAGTTTATGAGACCTTACTATGACTGAATTAACCGACCTACATCGTCGTTTTATTTTTGATGATACGGATATCCGTGGTGAAATCACCACATTAGAACATTCACTAAACGAGCTGTTTGATATTCGGGATTATCCACCCTGCATCAAAACAATGTTGGGCGAATTTTTTGTCGCAGCGACCTTGTTGTCCAGCACCTTGAAGTTTGAAGGGACTCTCACCTTGCAAGCGAGAGGTAGCGGCGCATTATCATTAATTATGGCGGCAATCAGTCATCAAAAAAATATCCGTGGCGTCGCAGAATTTGAGGCAGAAGCGATAGAGGAATAACTCTCCTTAAAAACACTCATTGGCGATGGCGTGTTATCCGTGATTATCGACCCTGATAAAGGCGAGCGCTATCAGGGCATCATTGAAATCATGGAGGGTGATGTAAATGAATCGCTCGAAACATATTTTTCACAATCAGCCCAATTACCGACAAAACTTTGGATCAGCAGCAATGTAGACAAAGCCAGTGGCATGCTATTACAACGCTTGCCTCAGCAAATCGCCGATGCGGCCACGAATGATGATGCTTGGGAAACTCAGGTACATTTATCCAATACCTTATCTGCAGACGAATTATTGAGCTTGTCACATGAACGTATACTGACGCGATTATTTCATGAATCTGAAGTCAGGCTATTTGAACCTGAGGCCATCAAGTTTCGTTGTTCCTGCTCGCGGGAACGGTCATCGAGGACCTTAAAACAGCTAGGAAAGCAGGAATTAGATGAGATATTGGCTGCTGAAGGAGAAATCGTCGTCGATTGCCATCTATGCGGTTATCGCTATTTGTATCAAAAAAGAGATATTGACGCACTATTCGAACAACCCACACAACACTAATAACTCGGCTATTATCGTCAAAAAAAGCGTAGTTTGCTCAAAAAAACAACAATTAGGGGTTCGCTTCTTTTTCTGATTCTGAGATAATGCTCGGCCCTTTACGAGTAAACCGCTGGGCAAGGCTATCCTTTCCAGCAATATATAACTGATAAATGGCGACTGGAGTTTATACCAATCGCCTCAACACAGGATTAAAGAGAATGACCGAGGTTGATACCCCTGTTGACGTTTTTACCAATTTGAGCGCAGAGCAGTTAATCGCGCAAGCCATTGAGCGTGGCGAAGGCAAACTGACTCATACAGGCGCACTGGCAACTGAAACAGGTGCCCGCACAGGCCGCTCACCCGCAGACCGCTTTGTAGTGGAAGAACCATCAACTGCGGAAGCGATTGACTGGGGTGCCGTGAATCGTCCGTTTCCGGCAGATAAGTTTGATGCCCTTTGGGATCGTGTTGAGGCGCATGTTGCTGACGTTGATACCTTTGTTTCCACATTTCATGTCGGTGAAGACCCTGATCATTACCTACCAGTTAAAGTCACTACTGAAACGGCCTGGCACAGTCTATTCGCTTATAACATGTTTATCCGTACCGATAACTACAACCCCAAATCCAAAGAAGAATGGCAAATTCTGCATGCCGAAAAATTCGCTTGCGAACCAGAGCGTGACGGCACCAACTCAAGTGGTATTGTCTGCATTAACTTTGGTCAACGTAAAATTCTGATTGCCGGTATGAGTTATGCGGGTGAAATAAAGAAATCCATGTTCTCTGTACAAAACTTCCTGTTGCCAGAAAAAGACGTTATGCCGATGCACTGCTCTGCCAATGTGGGCAAAGACGGCGATACCTGTCTGTTCTTTGGCCTTTCGGGCACGGGAAAAACGACCCTATCTGCTGACCCGGAGCGCTATTTAATCGGTGATGATGAACACGGCTGGGCAAAAGGTAGTGTATTTAACTTGGAAGGCGGTTGTTACGCGAAAACCATTAACCTTAGCCAAAAGAATGAACCTGTTATCTGGAATGCCATTCGTAGCGGAGCTATCGTTGAGAATGTTGCGCACAACAGTGACGGCATACCTGACTATAACAACACCAGCCTGACCGAAAATGGTCGCTGCTCATACCCGCTGGAGCATGTTGAGATGCGCCAAGAAGAAAACCATGCGGGCGAACCTAAAAATGTCATCTTCCTAACGTGTGATGTATCTGGTGTTTTGCCACCTGTTGCTATCTTGAGCAAAGAAGCCGCCGCTTATCACTTCCTATCAGGCTACACTGCACGCGTAGGCTCTACCGAACTATGCGCAGAAGCGGGTATTCACCCAGCGTTCTCAACTTGTTTTGGTGCGCCGTTTATGCCACGCCCTGCACGCGAATATGGCGCTTTGCTAATGAAACGAGTTGACGACTTTCACGCAAATGTTTATCTGGTAAATACTGGCTGGACCGGTGGCTCTGGCGATCAGGGTTCACGCTTCCCGATTCCTGTAACTCGCGCGGTGGTTGCCGCTATTCAAAGTGGCGCTCTAGAAGGCGTGGAGACTGAGCACCTGGATATTTTGAATCTGGATATTCCAACCAGCATCCCGGGTGTTGATAACAAATACGTTAACCCTCGTGAAGCTTGGGAAAATAACTCTGACTACGATAAAGAAGCGACTAAACTGGCTGGTTTATTCGCAGAAAATATCAAGAAGTTTAATGTCAGTGACGACGTTGCTGCTGCAGGCCCCAAGGCCTAAGCCACTGGCAACCCAGCATAATGTCAAAGGGTCACATGGTGGCCCTTTTTTATGACCTCCAAGGATGGAGAGTACATCGAAAACGCATCGCTACATGGATGTAGCTTATAAGAGTAACGCAGGAGCGGTTACCGGGGAGCGGTTTTCGTGTCTTGTAAGGACACGCAAGAGCGGCGATGCCGAAAAACTAACTCGTTATTGGCAACACGGAACATAATTTGTATATCACCATCCGCCATACTACCGAAGATGACATTCCAACATTAGTCACCATGTGGCAGGCAATTGACGCCTTCCCGGAAGGTACGCGCCCCTTTGGCGGCGATAGTGCCGACAAGCATAAACATGCTCAGGAACTGATAAAACATAGCCTGACATCAACCAATGCCTGTTCTTTGGTTGCTGAAAAAACTAATCACGGCCTTATTGCAACAATCTCTGGCCATATTTTTGATAAGCCCGCGGTTGTACTGCCAAAAGTCGGTGTTATCTATAGCCTATGGGTTGATGAAACCTATCGACAGCAAGGTGTAGGCACAGAACTACTCGACCGGCTAGAACGCGTATTGGCCTCTATGGGCGCACAAAGTTTTCAAGTAGGGTGGGATTTTAACAATACACTGGCGGCGTCATGGTGGCAGGCAAAAGGATATTTACCCTATGAGGCTATTGCAAGTAAAAACGTTTGATATTAGGATTTTAATGAAAGTATTATCAGTATATACATTAAAAAAGGCAGAGTGAAAATGACAAAAGTTATAGTGCAAATTTTAACAACGGTTTTTCTGGGAGCTTGCGCTTGGGTTGAGCTTAGCGAACAAGGAAAACCGGTATTTATCGTCGACAAATCCTATGTAGAAAATTGCCAAAAAATCGGGAATGTTTCTGCCAAGACACGCAAGGCACTCATTGCAGGCAGCCCACGTAGCGCTGAAAGAGTAGCTACTGAATTGAAAACACTGGCGCGCAATGAGGCGGTAAAACTGTCTGCGAATACACTGGTAGCCAAAGCCGCACCTAAAGATGGCGAGCAACACTTTGATGCCTATTATTGCCCACGATAGTTATAATATAAAAGACAACAATAACGGAATAACAGCAACAAGAATATTCATTGCATACTTTTAATACGCTGACCCAAAATAAATAAATTTGGAACCAATATCAATGTAACCAATGTCGCGAATAAAACGCCACAGGACAACGAAATTACTAAAGGAATTAAAAATTGTGCTTGCACACTGGTCTCAAACATAATGGGTAACAAACCAATAAAGGTGGTTAACGAGGTTAAGATAATCGCTCTAAATCTATCTTGTGATGCCTGCAACAAAATATCGATAGTTGTTGCCTTGCTGTGAGTTTCTTTTTCTAAACGATGAATGCGATCCAGCAACACAAGATTATCATTAACCACCACACCAGAACAGGCCAACCAACCCAACATGGACATGATATTCACCGTCTCATTCATAATGAGATGCCCGATAATAGCACCGACAAATCCAAAAGGAATAGCCGTAATAATTAACATTGGCTGCCAATAAGAACGAAAAGCAATCGCCATCAGACCATAACTGACTAATACGGCAATCAACATGTTTAATATTAATTGGCTATTAAACTGTTTCTCATCCGTTAATGATCCAGCGATGTCTACATTCAAACCGGGATATTTTTGCTGCCATAAAGGTAATTTGGTTGACATAATGTCTTCGGCAATCGCTAAGGCATCCGTACCTTCCGTCACTTCAGCAGACACAATAATCGTGCGACGGCGATTTTCACGCTTGATAACGCTATACCCAGGAATATCAACCATTTCTGCGACCGTAGAAAATGGCACTGAAGTACCATCATTTAAACGCACATAAAGCTGGTCAATTTGATCAACATCCTGCCTTTCATTAGCAGGATAACGCAACATGACTTTGACGTCTTCCGTACCACGAGGAATACGTTGAATTTCTTCGCCATAGAAACCTTGTCGGATTTGTCTTGCAATATCAATTAAGTTCAGACCCAACACTTCTGCATGAGGCTTAAGGCGCAATTCAATTTCACGACGCGACCCTTCTAACGTATCTTCTATATCATAGATACTGGCATAATGGTAAAGGGCTTGCTTCACATCACCAACAGCTCGTGTTAGTTGATTAACATCATTGCCTGCAACATTCACTCGAAAACGTATCGCTTTGGCATTCGCATTAATAGTAAAACGAAGATTAAACTCTTTCACACCCTCCAAAGGCCCGATCAATTCCCGCCAACGATTTTTCACTTGAATAATATTAATATTGCGCTCTTCTGCCGGTATCAAACGAACCCTAACCGACACATTATTATGATAAGCACTGGAACGCATACCATGGATAAAATTCTTACTACCATTGATCGCAATCAATTTTTCATCGGCTTGCAACTGCTTGGCTGAATTTTCTATTTGTTGCTGAATTCTTTTTACATCCGTAAAGGAGGCACCTTCAGCAAGCACCGCGGAAATACGAATACTATTTGACGTTGCCTGTACTTTGAAAGACCGTTTGAGATACCCCCCCATAAAAAACATCGTGGCGACTAATACAAATATAATCATAAAAACGACTAGTGTTGAACCGTTATTTCGTAATGAAAAGGCCAACAGCGGTTGGTAATAATGCCGGGATACATGCTCCATACCTGAGGACATAAACGCACGCACCTTTGCCAACATCGACGTTGGCTGCAGGTCATTATTATTCTTATTTTTTGAAACAGACAAATGCGACGGCAAAATACATAAACATTCAATTAAAGAAAATAACAAACACACCATCACAACAACCGCAATGGGATAGGCCAAGCCACCCATCCTTCCCGGCAAACCAAACATGCCAGCAAAAAATATTAGGGTACTAATAACCGCAAACAAGACAGGCTTGTACACCAACAAAGCACCAGATTTTGCTGCCGCAATACCATGCTCTCCACGCCGCTGACTGGCATACACACTCTCACCGACAATAATGGCATCATCAACGACAATACCTAGAGCCAGCAAAAAACCATACATGGAAAGCATATTGATTGTGACATTGGTATAAGGTAGTAAAACAAATACTCCAATAAAGGCTGTTGCAATACCCACACTTACCCAAGCGGCTAACGATGGCGTTAGAAATAACATCAATACAATAAACACCAGCAACAAACCACTCACTGCATTTTTTAGCAACAGATTCATACGGCTGGTATAAATACTCGAAAGATCTCTCCAGACCGATGCGTCTATACCCACAGGCAAACGTTGTTGGAGTGTTTTTAGATGCTGTTTTACTGCGGTTGCCGCATCCAAAACATCGGGGGGAGTTGCCAGATGCAAATATACAAACATCGCTGGCTGTCCATTGTAGGTATGGTCGCTGTCGATATCCTCAAAGCCGTCGGTCACTCTTGCAACATCACCCAACAAAAGCTGAGCACCATCTTTATCCGTCGCAATAACAATATCGGCAAATTCCTTTTCCGTATAGGCTTGACCACGTGTTTGTACTTGCACATTACCCGATTGGGTTTTAACCGCCCCTCCGGGTACATTAACAGAGGAGCGACGAATACGATCAGCAATATCCGTAAAACGTAGGTTATATTTTCTGAGCGTATTTTCTGAGACCTCAACAATCATTTCATGATTGCGATCGCCTTCAATACTGGCAGTGGATACTTCCGGCAATAAAGTGAATTCATCAGCCATCCATTGTGTGGTTTTTTTCAGCAAACTTTCGTCAACATTGCCATAAATAGCAATGGTCATTAGCAGACGTTTTGCGAAGGCTTCACGCACATTAATACTATCAACATCATCTGGCAACGTCGTTAATGCATCGGTACGGGTCTTAATGTTATTCAACAATCTTTGACGGTCAAAACCCTTGACAATTTTTACCGTAATTTGTGCAAGCCCCTCTAGGGCTGTTGAGGTAATATCTTCTATACCTTCAAGGTCGGCTATCGCTTCCTCTATGCGAATAACAACCTGCTGTTCAACTTCACTAGGACTGGCGCCATCATAAGAAGCGCTAATATTGATATAATTGTAATCTAACTGCGGTAAAACCGTTTTACCTATTGTGGGAAGATTTTTTAACCCGACAAAAAGAATAACGACCATAAGTAAATTGGCAGCAATTGGATTATCAATAAACCATTCGATAATGCGCTTCATATTACGAGTTTACCCATTTATTCTTTTATGAGGTTCGGGCTAACGTTAAGCCCTTCTTGCAATACTCGTACATCACTGACGACGACCTGCTCACCTTTTTTAAAATCTCCTTGAACCCATACCTTCCCATTGCCTTTTCCAACTATAGTAATGCCACGTTTTTGTAGTGCTTTATTATCCACAATATAAATAAATTGATTGGCGATGATACTTTTTTCTGGAACACTAATAACCTGTTTAAACGCTCTGCCTGTAATTTTGGCTTCGACGAACAACCCCATGACCAAAGGATATGCATATCTTTCTGTATTAAAAGGCTCGGGAATTTCGGCAACCGCAAAATAAAAACGAGTCCGTGTATCCACACTGGCTTCCGTTCGCCGCAAATTAACAGCCCATGTTTGCAACTTACCCGCAAGATTGGCAGATAACTCTACCCGTGGCGCAACTGCCGGATCGATGGCAACTCCCAAAGACAAACCAATTTGCGCGATTTGTTTATTCGTTAGAGGCAAGCGTATTTCTGCATAAGCATCATCATAGATTCTGGCAATCGTTGAGCCCGCAGTCACATATTGGCCTACATTCACCTGCGTTTGTTGAATACGGCCATTAAATGGCGCGGTTATTTTTGCGCGTTCGATATTCAGTAATACCTGATTACGTCGTGCAACTGCTGAAGACACTTGAGCCTGCGCGGCTTTAACTTGTGGCTCGCGAAGAGATAAGGCATTTGCTTCTTTACTACCTAGGTCACGCCATTCGCGCTTGGCTTGACGAGCACGGCCTTTTTCCAGCGCCAACTCTCTTTCTGCAACGACAATATCGGCATTCGCATTAATCAACTGATACTGGTAATCACGATCATCCAAACCGACAAGTACATCATCGACTTTAAAAAAACTACCGTTGGCAAAATTATCAGCAACCTGCGTAATACGACCCGCCACCTCTGTCACCAAGTTAATTTCTCGACTGGGTGTAACGGTACCCTGCGTATACACATATGACTGATAGGTGGTGGGTTCGACAGAAACTACCGAAACCGCAGCAGGTCTATTTTCCTGTTGTGGACGGACGGCAGGCGTGGGGCGAAAAACATATAGCGCAGCAACCAATAGCGCACCGACGACTAAAAGGACAATCACTTTTACTGAACCTAAATGGCGGTTCATACTACCCCCTATATGCTATTCACACGCCCAAAACATCATCCATAAAAATCAATAAATAACAAGACTGGTTATCTTTTCGTTTTTTACGCATAATGCCAAACTTTTATTGACTAATAACCACTGAAGAAGTTTTATGCCCACTATTTTTGAACGTATTTGTAAATAAGTGTTAGAAATGTACAGTTTAATAAAATTTGGTTTCGCGTTTTAAGCCAGTAATCACAAGGGTTTCAGCGATTCGAGGGGACATTTTAAACGATTTGCAAAAATGAACAATATTGATGCATTTTTGCACAGGGTGATGGACAAGTGTTTGGCTATTTTTTGTTCAGGTCGGATTGTGTTAAATCGGCTTTAAATTAATTTTAAACAGCCTTTAAAAAACCATTTAATCTTTATTATCAAACTCGGCTGATAGCTTCCAGCCTGTCATGTTTTCTACCGTGTGTTTAACTTTGGATACGGTGTATTCTTCCCCATCTAATGTAAGCTGAATGCCAGCAAACAGCCTTTGTCCTACTTTAGATAAGCTGCCATTAATCAGCCCTTTATTAGCTCTGGCGAGTGCGTTGGTTGCATAGGCTCGCGCCTCATCGTCATTTTGAAAATGGCCTTGCTTGTATAACTGAGGGCTTCCTTCACCAACCACCACACTGACTATTTTATTAAGCTTGATGTTCTGGTATGAGGCTTTAGCGCTCTTGTATAGCGTTTGGTTGGAGTGTGTTATTTCCAGCGTTTCACACTGGCGGCTGTCTATCGTGACCTTTGGTACTTCCTGACTACCTTTAGATATAAATTAGAGTGTGCCATGCCAACGAGCTCTCCATTGCAACGCAGCAGGTCTCTGCTGCCGTCAAATTACTTGATGGGGGCGCCACTGTGCCTTTTATTGCCCGTTATCGTAAAGAGGCGACACGAAGCCTTGATGACGGGCAACTGCGTTCACTGGAAACACGCTTGAACTATCTACGTGAACTGGAAGAGCGCCGATCAACTATTATTAAGAGTATTGAAGATCAGGGCAAACTTGACGATGAATTACATCAGGCCATTCTGACGGCAGACACAAAAAATCAGTTAGAAGATTTGTACCTAACTTATAAGCCAAAACGACGCACCAAAGGACAAATTGCGATATAAGCAGGTCTACAACCTCTTGCGGATAGCCTTTATCAACAACCTTCTCTAGTGCCAGAACAAGAAGCTGAAAAATATCTCGATAATACGCAGGGCATTACTACTATTAAAGATACCTTAGGTGGGGCCAAATACATCTTAATGGAACGCTTTAGTGAAGATGCTGCCCTTCTAGGCAAACTGCGTGATTTTCTCAGCGATCACGGTCTCATTCAATCCAATCTTATTAGCGGCAAGGAAAGCGAAGGCCAGAAGTTCAGCGATTATTTCGAGCACGAGGAACCATTAAAAACTATCCCTTCACACCGCGCTCTTGCACTGTTTCGTGGCCGCAATGAAGGAATTTTATCGCTAAAACTGATCGTTAAAGAAAGCGATCTAGCTGAAAGACACCCTTGTGAAATCACGATTGCACAACATTGGGAAATTGAAGATGCGGGCTGCGCCGCCGATCAATGGCTCTCAGAAGTCGTACGTTGGACTTGGCGCATTAAACTATTAACGCATCTGGAAGCTGATCTATTCACGGAAGCCCGTGAAAAAGCCGAGGCCAGCGCGATTGATGTCTTTGCCAACAACCTGCGTGATTTATTACTGGCTGCACCTGCTGGACAGAAAAATACGCTGGGATTGGATCCCGGCCTGCGAACAGGCGTTAAAGTTGCGGTAATTGATGCTACAGGTAAAGTGTTTGACCATCATGCGATTTTTCCACACGCCCCGCAAAAAAGCACACAGGAAGCCGCAGCAATACTGATCAAACTGTGCCAACAATACGATATTGAACTGATCGCTATCGGCAACGGTACGGCTTCACGTGAGACTGAAGCCTTTGTTAATACTACGCTCAAACAACACCCAGGATGCAAAGCCAGAACCGTGATCGTGAATGAAGCTGGCGCCTCGGTTTATTCTGCCAGTGAACTGGCCGCTAGAGAGTTTCCAGATCTGGATGTCACTATTCGTGGCGCCGTGTCTATTGCCCGCCGCCTACAGGACCCCTTAGCCGAACTGGTAAAAATCGAGCCCAAGTCTATTGGTGTCGGCCAGTATCAACACAATGTGTCACAAAACAAACTGTCACACGCACTTGGCGCCACTATTGAAGACTGCGTGAATCAGGTTGGCGTTGAGGTCAATACGGCCTCAGCACCATTATTAGCACGCGTCTCCGGCCTGAATACCACGATTGCCAACAATATTATTGCCCTTAGGGACCAACAGGGCCGTTTTACCAACCGCGAACAACCGAAGAAAGTTTCACGCTTGGGAGATAAGGCCTATGAACAATGTGCTGGCTTCCTACGCATTGCTAACGGCGATAACCCGCTGGATGCCTCTGCAGTACACCCAGAATCCTATGAAGTCGTTGAAGCCGTTAGCAAGCACGTTAACAAACCTGTTAGTGATTTATTACAAGACACCTCCGTTATTCGCTCAATCAATGCCAAAGACTTCACCAACGAACGCTTTGGACTACCCACCGTTGAGGATATTTTTAGCGAGCTAGAAAAACCAGGACGCGATCCGAGGCCAGAATTTAAAACCGCCAATTTCAAAGATGGTTTGGACTCATTGAATGACCTGAAGCCAAGAATGATATTGGAAGGGTGCATTACCAATGTTACCAACTTCGGCGCTTTTGTCGACATCGGTGTGCATCAGGATGGACTGGTACATATCTCGGCATTGGCGGATCACTATATCAGCGACCCAAGACAAGTCGTAAAAACCGGCGACATTGTAACGACCAAGGTCATTGATGTTGATGCACCACGAAAGCGCATCGCACTGAGCATGCGTTTAAATGATGAAATCAACACTGAAAACGTCACAAGAAACAACAAAAAACATCCCAAAGAGGTTCAATGGGTGATTTGTTGCAAGCGGCCTTACAACAACAGAAAAAAGAGTAATTACAATAATCTGCAAGAAAGGTTACGTGTTTTTCAGCAAAGGCAAAATTACTATACTACTATTGTAAGAGAGTTTTGAAATAGTCATTAACGCCGTAAATGTATTACATGAATCAACCGATTATACTCAGCGAAGACCACCGGGATTGTCTACAAGAGATCAGCAATGTCGCCATGGGGCAGGCAGGTGACCACCTTGCCCGCCTATTAGACGCCTTTGTGATCCTGTCTATTCCCCATGTTGCCATACTCTCCCCAACAGAGATTGCGATGGCAGTGCAAACCGTTAATTCACATAATGTTTCGGGTGTTTGCCAGGGCTTTATTGGTGGCGGACTCTCGGGCGAAGCCATGCTGTTATTTAACGATACCAGCTTTAACGATCTCGCCAAACTGATGGAATATGACGAAGAATTAACTGAAAGTGCCCAGCGCGAAGTATTGATTGACGCGACCAATGTATTGGTTGGTGCATTATTACGCGGGATTGCCGAGCAAATGGATATCGCCTTCAGTTTTGGTCCACCGGCCATTCTGGGGCAACACCAAGAACTGGACAAATTGTTATCTTCAAATAGTGTGCGCTGGAATCAAGCACTGGTTGTTGAAGTCAATTATCAAATTGAAAACTATGATGTGCAGTGTGACTTGTTGGTGGTTATCACCGAACACTCTTTACACTACTTATTGAAAAAGCTGAATTATTTGCTGGATTAAAACGCGCTATGTCTAACTCACAGGATATGCTTAATGATTTCCGTTGGATTATGGACGTCGTACAACACGTCGATGTAGGACTAGTGTTGCTTGATAACCAATATAATATCCAGTTATGGAACAGCTTTATGCAAAATCACAGTGCCACGCAACCGGAAGCGGTTATTGGTCACTGCCTGTTCGAGTTATTTCCTGAGATTGACGAAGCTTGGTTTCGCCGTAAAGCACAATCTGTGTATGTGTTGAAAAACTCTGCTTTTACCACATGGGAACAACGCCCTTATCTTTTTCGCTTTGAAAACTACCGCCCTATTACGGGTAAAGCGGAGTTTATGTATCAGAACAGCACCTTTATCCCCATTCAGGGCTTAGAGGTCACTACGGATGGCATCTGCGTCATTATTTACGACGTTACTGAGCAGGCCATCAATAATCTCGAGTTGGAAAAAGCGAATAACCAATTAGAAATTATCAGTAAAACTGACGGCTTAACGGGTTTGCTCAATCGTAAATCATGGGAAGATATACTGGAGCAGGAATTTGATCGTGAAGCGCGTTATCACGAAGAATGCTCATTAATTATTTTTGATATTGATCATTTTAAGAAAGTGAACGACAACTACGGCCATCCCGCTGGCGATGAGGTGATCCGCCAAACAGCGGATATTGTCAGGCAGTCTGTCCGCAAAACCGATGTTGCGGGTCGCTATGGTGGCGAGGAATATGTTATTTTGTTACCGCATACACCGGTTGACTCTGCTTATTTTTTAGCTGAACTTATTCGCCGCAAAATTGAAGCCAAGCCTGCTTATTATGAAGGTCAGGTTATCGAATACACGGTCAGTCTTGGCATCGCGCCCTATAATGAATCATTAAAAAATCCTACCGCGTGGATTGATACTGCCGATCAGGCTTTATATCAATCAAAACAAGGCGGACGCAACCAGACAACCATTAGCCCGCAACCCTCTGAAGAAAACTCTCCACAACAAAACCCACAATAGCATTCTTGTTATACACTGCGGCATGCTACACTACTCGTATTATTTTGGGTGGTCAATTATGTTAAACTATGGGTTACGTCAGATTGTTTTATTATCGTGCTTATCGTTCACGTTGATTGCTTGTCAGAACACGACAAACACTCCCCCATCAACCAGCCAATCACCAACGCAACAGAAAACACTTTTATTTCAAGACTCGACACGTTACTTTTTAAATAAGACCGGGTCAGTTAGTATGCGAGCAACACTAAAAAATACCATTACTGCCGATGGTAACACACAAAAACCGTTAGTCATTCAGCCACTGTCCGAGGGTTATAAATTACAGTTTCGCACCATACAGAAAAACAACATGACCATTGATAGCGCTTCAATAGTTGCTGGTGGCCGATGCATCCCTATCATTGACACGGCATTTATCGTTAGCCCTCAAAAAGGTATTACCTGGCAACTATCACTTCAGGATACACAGTTTATCCATCAACAAAGCAATGCCGTTTTACGTTTTAAGGCCGATGGCGATTCTTTTCGGTTTGCGATAAAAAATCATCAACTTGAACCCTTTTTACCCTGATCATTATCGGTCGATGATAAAACTGCCATCGGTCTGTTGTGTAGCAATTAACTGCAAGGTATACAGCAGTGCCGGATCATAGCGGTCTACAGGGTTAATGGTTCCCTGAGCAATGAAAAAACGGCCATTCTTAAAAACAGTTTGCATATAAATATCAATATCTGGAATATGTTGTTGTGGTGAAAGCGTGTCGTCCTTGCGATCACTCCACTGCACAATAACCACAGAAGGTTCAGGCGAATCAACTTCTAACTGAATATCGCCTAAGGCGAGCCATCGCTCACCGTTATAAAAGTTGGCATTACGCCAAGCAATATCACCCGATATTTTCTTTATGCCGACATTGTGTAGTTCAAACAGGTCGATCTTGCCTTGAAAATAACCCTCAAGCATTACACCGGTTATTTCGGAAATTTCTGAAGCAGCTATTGAAACAATGGCCGATTGGATGGTCATTTTTTTATCCAATCCGTTCAAACATAACCGGCCAGAGGCTCGTGTTTTTTCTGAGTCACTGTAAAATCGCATACATAAAGCCAGCCGAAATAATGAGGCAATATCAACCTGCCAAATAACATTACCTATAGGCAATAAATAACCTCGAATAGTATAAGCCACATTCGTGGCTTTACCTGAAAGCAGACTAACACTTACCGAATCAGCATTAATATCCGGCAATGTATTTTTTGTATACTGAAAAAAATGTAATGAAAAATAGAACGCAATAGCCAATAAAGACAAAAAAATTATAACGAAAAAAAGGCTTATTTTTTTATAAAAGGCCATTATAAAAATAGCAGTTTTTACTGGCGCACACGGATTGTTGCATTTAATAAACCCGCTTTCTTGGTTTGAATTAAATAGAATTCCTCAATGGTTAGAAAATATTTATATTCAATATCGTATAACCAACGCAACAAAGGCTTATACTGAACTTCACTTAAGCTCAATCGTGCATCATTATTTTTTCCGGGTTGAAAACCCTTCATAGCCAGACCATGTTCACGCAAGCTCTGGTTAATAATGCCAATCAGTCCTTGTTCGGCGGTTTCTGCTTTTTCACCTTGCTGCTGATATTTTTGGACTAAGCGTTCGACCTGCGAAAGGACACGGGCACTCGCTGATAACTGACGCTTTTGAGACTCTTGCCATTGAAATAACGGATCAACAACCAACAAGTAAAATAAAACACATACCATCAAAAAAGCCAGACAGGCAAGCATTGTTTTTTCTGACGGGGATCGACTATTCCAATTTTCTTTTATCGCATCAATCTCGTTCATTATAGATCTACCCTATTAATACGAAGCCGCGCCTGATATTGATCGTCAATCGCATTAGAGCTTAATAATTCTTCCTCAAGCCCTTTTTCTATCATTGCTTTACGCAGGCCTTCAATACGATCAAAACTATCTGCCTGAACACTCATCCGTAATGACTTGTCTTTATCGCTATAATTAATGCTGATCAGAACAGTCTCTAGTTCTGAAATAACCGGAGAGACGCGCGATAACAAGTACATTAATTGACTAGGCTCTTTTTTTGCAGACTCCGGCTGACCCAACTTTTGCGTTAATTGTGTAACTGGGTCGTTAATATTTCCTCGAGGAATAACTTGACGCGTTAACGCTTCGATTTTTTGCTTTTGTGCGGCATGTTGAGACTGCAAGCTGGCGCCAGCATACCAATTAACTGCGATAAAACTGACTATTGCGGCTACGGCCACTATCAGCACTGATTTAAACCCCTTGATATTGTCAGACAATGGAGGTCGATACTGATAGCTGCCACAACATAAATTGATAAGCTGGGGCTGAGATAATGACATTTCAGGGAAGGCATGAATACATGTTGCATCCGCATGATTGGCTATAGGTTCTAACCACTCCGGTAGTTTTTCCGAGACGTTATAAACCGTTAATGTTTGTTCTGACTCTTCGGACAGTAAGCCTTGTAAAAAAATGGGTGCCTGTTTTTCTGTCACCGAAAAGCCAATGCCGCTGGCAGTATTAGCCAACACCTGACCTTCCGGAGACAACCATACTGTAATACTATTTTCTTCCACAGGAAGCTGTTGAAAATCAATAAGGCAGCGCTGTACGACAACCCCGGCTTCTGAAAAAGCCTGCCATTGATTGAAAAACCAGTCGTTATTAATATAAGCCACTGTTGCAGTGGTTTCACCAATAGCACTAATAGCAAAATGTAAATCTTCGAAATTTTCTATAATTTCTTCTTCAAGCTCGTAGGGTAAAAGCTTGGCAAAATGCCGTTTCTCTTTTTCGCTGTACGGTACGCGACGCACCACCACTTGTTCTCCGGGGATAACCAACACAACGGGGGCAATCATTTGTAGCGCCCACTCTATAGCCTCCGCCTGATCACCCATTGAAAAATCCGGTGTCGCCTGACGACCAATGAGAGCCCAACGACAACCATCAGGCAACAACTCTATGTAAGCATAAGTCTCTGACATCTTATTCCATTAACCTTTTTTCTCGCTTCAACACAATGGATTGAATACCTGTTGATGTATTTTCCCGCTTCAATAGACTCATTTGCCGAGATTGATAGTCTGACAAATCCGCCTTTGTATGTAATAAAAAATACTGGCTTCCCGTACGTAAACCATTCGCAACCGGCCACAAGGCGGGATCGGCATCAAATACCTGACCCGCTTCACTACTTGATAAAAAGTCATCAACAGATTGATAAGCGGTCGCAGTTTTGTCTTCGGTCGTTGGTCTGGCACTCATTAATGTCAAGGCTTCTTCTTCTGATAAAGGTGTTTCAATATTTTGTTTATTTAACGTTCTCATGACAGCAACTGGCGCAGTATTGATATTAAAACCTGTTGTATTTGGCAGCGCAATGACTAAAGGCTCGAGATAGTCGTATAAGAGATTGGTTATCCCCTTAATTTGTCGCAGTTCTGTGACACTGCTAAAAAAACGATTGGCGGCACGATAAGGCTTTTCCAACGAACTGTAATAACCATTTTCCGCGCCACCCGACCCAGTTAGCGCATCATCCGTATCGACCCAATCAATCACCGCTTGTGTGATTGTCATGGCCTCATCGACTGTCATTTCTTCATCAGGGTAGGTTGGTAACAAGCGCATAAACCGCTGCTGCGCAACCGTAAAACGTTCATTAAGCAAGCCATTGGGATTATATGGCGATGGTCGTCCCTGTAACTGATTCAAATTAAAACGACTCAGAGCATCTTCCATACTGGCTTCTATGGCAACCTCCTCTATCGGTGCGGTCAGTGGCGCAGCCCAAGCCTCTTGCAAATGATCATAACTACCTTCAACCCCATTGCTGGAATAACGGCCATTATTACTGTCGTCTTCAGCATCCTGATCAAGCGTCCAAGCGGCAACTTCTTCAACACTGAGTACGGCCTGCTGTAAACTCGAACCTGCAACCGCATGGTCTGCTCGCGCAAAAAGCAATTGAAAACTTCCCGTCAAACGAATAGCAATCGCCGCAATAACACTGACAATAAACACTACCACAATAATAACGGTTCCGCGTTGCAGACCAGGCCTATTCATTACCATCACTCAATAAAAATATACGTTTTGTTTCACCCAAGGCATCGGTTGTAATGGCCACCTCTACAGCAATGGGTAATTGATCACCCTGCTCGTCTGATTCAGGCCACCCCCCCAACCAGGATTGATCATCCACTCTTTGGGCGCTTTGCGACAAATAAAGAAACTGTATTTCCTGCAAATCATCCAACAGCTTCAAGCTTTTTATGTCAGGCTCTGAAACACTATCGATTGGACGCCAGTAATCGCGCCATACACTGATAGTGAATTTATCGGGAACCTCTGATTCACTTTTTGAGAGTCGATACACAATATGCTGCAAGTCACTCTGAGGTTGATCAAAAAAATTATGGGCACCACTGCGGACAAAGCGCAATAAATGGCTATCTGTACTCACCGCTAATGTGCTATCAAGTGTCTGTCTGTCCGACAACAATCCTGTCATGGCCGGCTGCACAGTATCAAACTGATCAATCCAAGGGCGTGGTACGGTATGAAAAAGGTCGTCTTGCATATAGCGCCATGTACGCTGTAAATCATTCAGATTCTCTGTTGCTTGTTTAACCCGCCCTTCCACATTAATAGCTCCGCTGAAGGCCTGATAAGCCAGCAACATAAGCGCTGCACTAATTGCAATAGCAATCAGCAACTCGACCAGTGTAAAACCATGAGGGTTACTGTTAATTTTCATTAATGCACAAAAGTACTCAAAGTAGTTAATGTATTCTCAGGCTTTTCAGCCAAACTCACACGTGCCTGATATCGCAGTAGAGCACCGAACTCAGTCTCTTCCGGCTCTGTCACCACCTGCCACTCTGCACCCGCCATGGTGACGGTTTTCTCATCAATACGTCGCAACATGTCACCACTGAGCCTTCTCTCGAGACGCAGTTGTGTCAACGTATTTTCTGCAACCCATATCGCAACCGTTTTATTGCGAAGTGCTGCTGCACTATCTGTTTGTGATATCAGTAACAACATTAATGCAGGCACGGCAAAAGCCATAAAGGCAACCGCAGCCAACACTTCGAACAATGTAAACCCTTTCTTATTATTCAGCCTGGTCTTTATCATCGCTATAACTTAATTCACCACGTTCATTCAAATAAATATAGAAGTTAGCGTCTTTGTTTTCCTGTAAAGCCCAATACATCTCAAAATCAGAGACTTCTCCATTAGGAAAAAATAGTATATTAGGCGGCAACGCTGCATCGTCTTGCAACACATTAAGCTGCTCTTCTAACAGAGCTTCCAAAAAAACATCTTCAACTTTTAAAGAAATATGTATGCCATCTTCCAAGCTTTTAGACGTTAATGGTTGTTCCAGTACTTGCCACGTCTTATCTTGGTATTGATGACAACTGTATGCCTGCACTTCACCCTCTTCAGTAGTGTCCATGCGCAAACCTAATACTTGCTGTCCAAATAGTGCCTCTTCTTGCGCAAATAACATTTTTTCATATAAGCCACTGCTCTCATCTGCTAACAGATTGCTATCATCAGCAAAGTTGCGCACCACAATACGCGCACCATAACTCACCACAATCATAATCACAATCACAATCACAATCACAATCACAATCACAATCACAATCACAATCACAATCACTAGCATGATAACGATCAATTCAATCAGACTAAAACCTTGCTGGTTTTTCATAGGTTGTCTAATTTTCTGTAGGGTCTTCCCAGCTATAAATATCCTTATCCGTATCAGCACCACCGGCAACGCCATCCGCGCCATAGGTATAAATTTCGTAAGGGCCTTTTTCACCGGGCGCATTGTATAAGTAGGTATTACCCCATGGATCTTTAGGCAACTTATCCAGATAACCTTCTTTATTCCATTGTTTAGGAATAGGATCTATAGAAGGCTTCTCAACCAAAGCTTCCAGCCCTTGCTCGGTTGTTGGAAAACGGAAGTTATCTAACTTGTATAATTTCAGTTGCGTTTCTATGGTTCTGAAATCTGTACGCACTTGTTTGATGCGCGCTTCGTCAGCACGACCAAGAAAACGCCCGCCAACCATCACTGCCATAATTCCCATGATTAACAAAACCACCATCAGCTCAATAAAGCTGAAGCCTTTTTGATTTTTTTTATTCATAAATGTTCCTTTTGTTTAAACGTTGAAAATTTATTATGGAGAATATTTTTTAAAATTGATTACTCATATCGGCTATAGGCACAATAATCGCCATCATGATAAAACCAATCACTGCCCCCATTACAACAATGGTTAATGGCTCAACCATATTCAATATGGTTGACAACTGCATATCCAGTTCTCTTTGCTGACTCCTCGCAGAATAATCCAGTTGCTCAGCCAATGTACCATTGGCTTCTCCACTGGCGGCCATCTGTACCATCAGTGGAGGAAACACTTCTGCTTTATCCAAGGCTCTATTAAGACTCGCACCCTCTTCAACATCCATTGCGGCTTGTTCAGCCTGCTCACGCAAAATACTATTATTCATGGTCTGATTGCTGATACGCAGACTATTAAGTAAAGGAACACCACTGCCAATCAACATACTCAAAGTACTGGCAAAACGTGTCGAATCTGACTGGGTAATAACATGGCTTATCAAAGGCGTTTTTAATAACCACCTATGCCAATATTTATGATTATTTTCTTGTTGTTTCCACCAGATAAAAGCCCATATCACTAACGCTAAAAACAGTAGTAAAAACAAACCATAGTGTTGTAAAAAACCACTGAGCGCAATCAAAAATTGTGTGGCCCAGAATAGTTCTTGATCCGCACGATCAAAGACACTGATTAACTGCGATACTACTAATAACATTAGGGCAATCACAATGCCAATACATACCAGAACCAGAATCAACGGATAAAACATCGCAGAACTTAAACGCTGCCTAGCTTCATGTGACGTCTCTGTATATTCTGCTAGACAATCCAGAACCGGACCTAAAAAACCTGCCTGCTCGGCCGCATTAACCATGGCACAATACATGGAATCAAACACCCGCGGGTAATCAGACAACGCTTGCGCCAAACTTAAGCCTTCAAGTACTCGCGAGCGCACGTGCAAGACAATATCACGCACCTGCTCTTTGCGTGTTTGCTTGGCAACGGCTTGCAACGATTCAGCTAGAGGCATACCCGACTGAACGAGTGATGCTAACTGTCGTGTCAGCAGTGATAAATCTTTCACCTTTAAACGGATTATACTGTGCCCGCCAACGAGGCCAAAGGAAAACGATGCTTGACTGGCATTTTTTTTCGTTGGTACCGAAGTACCCGCAGAAACTTTTTCAACACTTAGCGGCTTTAATTGTTGTTGACGCAGCTGGGAACGTATTTGCTTTTCGGTATCGCCTTCCAGCGTTCCCTTCACTAACTTACCATTGGTATTGATTGCCTGATAACGAAATGCACCCATGACATAACACCCCGTTAACTAACGGCCGTAACGCGAAGTACTTCTTCGAGGCTGGTATCACCAGCCAGTACCCGCCGCCGACCATCACCCATCAATGCCGGTGAAGTCTGACGCACATGTGTCAGCATCTCTTGTTCGCCAGCACCTTCATGGATAAGTTGACGCAAATCTGCATCAACCGGAATAATTTCATAAATCGCCGTACGACCACGATAGCCGGTTTGATTACAACGCTCACAGCTACCAGCTTGATAAATATTATCATCTGGTTTTATTTGCAAACGCTCACACTCTCCCAGCGTCGGAGTGTGAACTTGGCGAAAGTGTTGGCAGAGTAGGCGCACCAAACGTTGCGCCATCACCATTTCTAGACTTGATGACAGCAAGAAAGGTTCTACCCCCGTATCCTTTAAGCGAGTAATGGCGCCAATAGCCGTATTGGTATGTAAAGTGGACAAGACCAGATGACCAGTTAAACTCGCCTGTACCGCAATAGACGCTGTTTCACGGTCACGAATCTCACCCACCATCACCACATCCGGATCTTGACGCAAAATAGCGCGCAAACCTCTGGCAAAGGTCATATCCACTTTAGGATTCACTTGTGTTTGACCTACACCTGGCAACAAGTACTCGACCGGATCTTCAATGGTTAAAATATTACGACTGCGGTCATTGATATATGTAAGACCTGCGTACAGCGTAGTGGTTTTACCTGAACCCGTTGGATCTGTAACCAAAATAATACCGTGAGGACGTCGCAAACTTTTTACAAACACATCGTAAACATGATCCGACATGGATAACTGCGATAATTGCAATTGACCTGCCGCCTGATCCAACAAACGCAATACCACGCGCTCACCATAAGCCGAAGGGATCGTTGACATACGAATATCAACACCGTGGCCCGCAATACGCACCGAAATACGCCCGTCTTGCGGCAACCGCTTCTCGGCAATATCCAGTTTTGCCATCACTTTTAAACGCGATACCAGTACCGAAGCCAGCTCCGGTTTGGGAGACAAGACTTCATTCAAGACACCATCCACACGAAAACGTACAGCCACTCTATCTTCAAAAGGTTCGATATGAATATCAGACACTTTTTCTTTAACCGCCTGAGATAAAATAGCATTGATTAAACGAATCACCGGGGCATCATCATCACCTGCCAATAAATCTGTCTGCTGTTGTAACTCATCGGCCAATTGCGACAAATCCATCTCGGCATCTAGATCATCAACCGCTCGCTGTGCGGCACCTTCTGTGTTCTGATAACCTTCAGTCAGTTTTTTAGAAAAAACTTTTTCATCAATTTTCTCCAAAGATAAATCTGCACCAAGAACACGTTGCAACTCCAACAATACCGTTAAGTCAAGATTTTGATAGTGATACACTGTATTACCGTCCAACATCACGCCATGTTGTTGCGCAAAAGAAAACGGCACAGTTACAGGCACATCGACATCGGTCATTGTTGTGTTTCACCTTCGGCCGTTTTTACGGATACTTCATCCCACACAGGCAATAGCGGAAGAATTTTTTCATCCAGCAAGTAATTGGAATCCTCTTTCGCTCGCTTTTGTTCTTCACGGATAAAGCGATACTTCTCACCGGTAGCGCCCGCCATATCTTCTTCGCTACGAATAATAGTGGCTTTCAAAAAAACCATTAAATTTCTCTTGGTTTTTGTCGCCGTATCTTCGCGAAACAAATTACCCAACAAGGGCACGTCACCTAGTAATGGTACTTTTTTCTCTGTTTGCGCAATATCATCACTAATCAACCCCCCAAAATAATCGTTTCACCATCTTGCGCAATCACTTTAGTATTTATTTTACGCTCATTAGTAATAACATCTGATGCGGCTGAAGAATTGGACACACTGGACACTTCCTGCTTGATATCTAAAATGACGCTGTTACCTTAATTAATTTGCGGCGTCACTTTTAATGAAATACCAACATCTTCACGCTGAATAGTTTGAAATGGGTTCGTTGCATCACCCGTTGTGGTGGTAAAAGAACCAGTAACAAACGGAACATTTTCACCAATAGAAATTTCAGCCTCATTATTATCCGTTGTTAAAAGACTCGGCGTTGATAGTACGTTAGCGTCAGTACTACTATCAAGAAAATTAATCAGTCAGGCGAAATTAACTCCGGAACCACTCGTTGAACCAAACCCTATTGTTTGCCCGCTCAGATTAGAGAGTGTCGAAGTATCATTATCGCTAATACCTTGCAACACGGTCGATAGCGCCGTAGAGTTTTGCGAAGCAGCTAGTACTTTATCTTCTCTAAATGCCGCCCAATCAACCCCTAATTGTCGGGTCAAACTATCAGTAATCTCAACAATAATCGCTTCAACTAACACCTGTGCACGACGAATATCCAAACGCTCAACAACCGATAACAATGAATCCATCGTATCGGCATCTGCGGTAATCAATAATGAGTTGGTGGCAGGGTCAGCTTCTACCGAGGCATTGGCAGCAGAAGGCTGTGCATCTTTTTTAGCGCTATCGGATTCCAACTTGGAAATACTGGCAACAACTTTCGCCAATACGGTAGCAACCTCCTCAGCATCAGCGTATTCAAGATAAATAACGCGGACATTTCCAGACTGCGGTTGTGCAACATCAAGGCGCTCAATCAATTCGCGGATTTTCGTGCGACGCACTTCATCGCCCGTGACCAATATGCTGTTACTACGCTGATCAGCCACAATGACGGCTTTTACATTTTGCGGGGTATCTTTTTCATTTTTACTTAACTGTTGCAACATGGTTGCCATGTCGGCGGCTTGTGCATATTGCCAAGGAATAACATCGGTTTCTGCAACACCCGCGCGATCAATGCGTGAATAATATCTTTTAGACGTGCGATATTGGCAACCGTGTCAGAAATAATGATCGCATTACTCGGCTCATATGCAGCAAGGTGTGCATGTTGCGGCGCTAGTGGTCGTAATACTGGTAATACTTTTGAAGCAGAGACATTGTAAAACTGAATGACTTGAGTAATGTAAGCATCAGTTCCCAAATCAGGTTCGGATACCACAGGGACGGCTGACGTACGCGCATCTTTTCGCGGAATAACACGCACCACATTACCAACCTCAATCGCTGTAAAACCTTGCGTCTCAAGCACCGATAAAAATAAATCGTACAATTCTTGCTTGCTGAGAGGATGCGCAGAAATAACTTTTACTTTACCTTTAACACGAGGATCGATAATAACGGTTTTGCCAGTAATATCCTCGACAAATTTAATCACTTCTTGAACATCAGAATCTTTAAAATTGATTTGCCATTTTTGTTCTTCCTGTTGCGCAAAGGTTCCAATGCTGCCAACCAGCAACACCAATGCAGTAACCATTGCGTCTATGTGTTTCATTGTTGTTTCCATGTAATAAACCATTAAATATTTAATTCAGTTAAATCAATGTCCAGACTTATTTCGCCGCCATCTCTTTGTATTATTAATGACACTTGTGTGGCATCACGCTTATTGCGGTAAATCGTCATTGCCGTTTTCAAGTCAGTAAGTTGATCTCCATCAATCGAGGTAATGACATCATTCACCTTCAAGCCGGAGCGACTAAATCCTTCGCGATCCCTGCCCGGCAACACACGAAAACCCAGCATATTGCCTGTTGTCTTATCTCTTTCACGCACAACCCGCATAATTTCATTCAGCTTTTTGATCGATTGTTTATCGGTAGCCGTGATGACAATCTCAGGGGTAGCCACTTTATTGTCGACTACGTTACTGGAAGTACTCGCTGTTGACTGCAAACGTTCGCCCGGCGCATAGAGATATAAAACTTCGCGGTTACCACGGTTATCCAAGGTAATCCGATCTTCATAAACCGCAAGCAATTTCACATTATTCAAGCCTTTGATTTCTTCGTCAGCTTGGTAGAGGTTTTCTTTCGAACCATTGGCAATAATGGCCTGCCCCAACTCGGGTTCTGTTGCAGTAAACAGTCCTTTTAATGTAAGATTGAGTTGCGTTTCAACGAGGGGCTTTTCTTTTTCTGGCTCGGGCTGCAATGGCTCAACAGATGCTGCCACCACTTCATCAAATAGAGGAGCTTCCAATAATATACTGATATCGACGTCAGGTCGGCTGTTTATCTGTACCGCGATGGTTTCCTGAGGGGATTCAAGTGGATCCGTTGCCGCCTGATGGTCGGTAACAAGCAATACAAATTGTGTCATGGATGCAACCAGCCACAGCGCAAAAACGCCGATAAGCCCTGCTTTAACCAAGGTCAGCTTAGCGATTTCACCCGCTTGTTTTGTCAGCCCGGGAACTGCTACCCGTCCATTGTTATGGTTAGTTATCATCATGTTTACTTGGATCTATCTGCCAGTGTTACTTTTTCCATTTCGAGCTGCATTATAGCGCCACGTTAACTGGACAAGGGAGTAGTTATTACTCATTTACACCTAACAGACCACTACTTTAAAAGCAGATTACTCTAGATGCACAATTAAGGTAAAATGGGGTGTTTTCGTTTTTTAAGCATTAAGGTGTATGTATTACCCATGAACGTTCTCTATATCCTGCAAAATCAACATGGCTATTTTCTCGGAAAACACAAAAATAACGGGGCAACCTGGCTCGACGGGCGTGAGCCAAATCAACTCTTTAACGCCCTCCATAAAGATGAAGCCGTTAATATGTTATTCGAGGTAAATTCACAGGATGTCGACCTTCGAATCAGTATTAAAGAATACGAGATGAACACCAAAAAACACCCTGTTATCCCTGAAGACGATCTGCCACCGCCCCTCCCTAAAGAAGTACCTGTAGTGAAAATAGAGGCAGAGGATTTACGATGTCAGGCCTGACAACAACGATAAACTCTCTTTTTGAAACACCAGCCTATGCTGGTGTTTCTCACATTACCAAGGGCATTGAAAAAGAAAGCCTGAGAATTGATCGCCATTCACAACTGGCAACGACACCGCACCCCAAGCGTCTCGGCTCAGCACTGACACACCCACATATCACAACAGATTACAGTGAAGCCTTGTTGGAATTCATTACCCAACCCTACGATTGCACAGCAACCACACTCAAAGAACTCCACGACCTGCACGCATACACTTACCAGCATATCGGAGAAGAAAGCCTGTGGGCAACCAGCATGCCTTGTGCCCTAGGGGAAGATCAGGATATACCCATTGCCCGCTATGGAAGTTCAAACAGTGGCATGATGAAGTCTATTTATCGTATCGGGCTTGGGCATCGATATGGCCGCTCCATGCAGACCATTTCAGGTATTCACTACAATTTTTCATTACCTGATGAATTATGGCAACATTTACACACGCTGGAAAACAGTTCACTTTCGTTACAAGATTTCAAAACCGAGGGGTATTTTCGGCTGATACGTAACTTTCGTCGTCACTTTTGGATCTTGTTGTATCTGTTTGGGGCATCTCCCAGCGTCTGCAAGAGTTTTGTGCGCAATCGCCAACACCAATTAACCCCTTTCGGTGATGATGAACACAGCCTGCATACCCCCTATGCTACCTCATTACGCATGGGTGATCTGGGTTATCAAAGTAAGGCGCAGGACTCACTCGTCATCACTTATAACGGTTTAGACAGCTATATCAACACGCTCTGCTGTGCAATCACTACCCCCCACCCGGGTTATGTGACCACCGGGGTTCGAGATACACAGGGGCATTATCAGCAGTTGAACCACAACCTGCTACAAATTGAAAATGAGTTTTACAGTGTGATTCGCCCTAAGTGCATTACACAACGCGGTGAAACTGCGCTTTCAGCCTTGGCAAACCGTGGTATTGAATATATCGAAGTACGCTGTCTGGATATCAATCCCTATGATCCCGTCGGCATTAATGCTGAACAGATTGCATTTTTGGACACCTTCCTGCTCTATTGCGCACTGCAGGACAGCCCTGCTTCCGACGAGAATGAGTGCCGTGATATCAAGGAAAATCAACGGCGCATGGTTTACCGCGGACGCGACCCTGAATTAACGCTATTAGAATGCGGGGCGGAACGCCCGATGCGTCTCTGGGCGGCAGCGCTGATGGATGAGCTGGCACCCATTGCTCACTTACTGGATACCGCATACCAAGATACAGCTTTTTCCAACATCCTTAAGGCGCAAGCACAAAAACTGACAGACGAGCGTCTTACCCCCTCCGCGCAAATACTGGCTGACATGAAAGCAAAACAGCTGGCCTTTTATCAACTGGCAAAAGAAATATCAAAGCAACACCGCTCATACTTCAAGCAGTATAATCTGGGCAAGATGGAGTCAGACCTACAGCACTTGGCGCAGCTATCGCTACAACAGCAAGCCGAACTGGAAGCATCAGACACTATAAGTTTTGATCACTATCTTGAAAATTATTACTCGCAATACCAATGTGCATCGACGGCAACAGAACCACTAATCGCTAACGCTGCACAACAAAGTTATTGAAAAAGAGATCGGTCACGCCCTGCTCACCATCCTCTTCCAGCAATAATTTTTGGATACCTTCCAAGGCCGATTGCCGCAACCGCTCCTTACCTTCAAGGGTATCCACATCGGCGTCGGTGCGGCTACTAAAGAGCTTTACCAGATAATCCCTAATGAGAGGCATATGGTGACGAGCAGCATTAGACGCACTGGTATCTTGCACTCTAAGAGAGATTTCCAGCTTAAAATATTTCAGCTTACCGGGGCCGCCATAATTAACCACAAAAGCCGGTTTAACCGGGACATAAATGGGTCTGGATAATAGTGCGGGAGCTTCTCCTCCCTCCTTATCCTCTTCGGCATGAACGGGTGGTACCATTGCTATCACCAATAAAATAACCGCCAATAAATGTTGATAGACCACAACCATACTCTCCTGTTTAAACGCTTACTTATTGAGTATAGAAGTAATCTGACATTTGCCACTGTCTGATTTAGCGAGTAACCTTAGTACTTCTAATTGAATTCAGCACAAAGAGGTTCAACAGTGTTCAACGGATTACGTCATTCTGACATTCAGCGTTATAGTTACTTGCTCATCTGGGTAGGGTGTTGCCTACTTATTGGCATTGCGCTTTATATGCAATACCAAATGGGATTGATACCTTGCGCCTTATGCATGACACAACGTGTATTTATTATTGCTATTGGAGTCACTGCATTGATTGCTTGGATTCATAAACCGCAGCCTGGCAATCGCACATACCCGGTGATCGGCATCATCTTAGCGATTATCGGTGGTGCATTTTCCAGCCGCCACAACTGGCTGCAAAGCCTACCTGAAGACCTTGCTCCCGCGTGTGGCCCTGGTCTTGGCTACCTTATGGAAAGTGTGCCCTTTATGGAAGCGCTCACCGTGTTGTTGCAGGGTGATGGCAACTGTGCTGAAAGCGTATGGTCGTTTTTAGGCTTAACCATTCCTGGTTGGACACTCGTGTCTTTCATTGGCTTATTGGGTATTAACGGATTTATACTGTTTCGAACAAAAAAATGATTCATCAACTTGAAAAAAGTGGATTGTTCTTCTAACTTTATTACTAGGCTTACCGAGAAACAGCCAAAACAATAACGTAACACCTTATTAAAAAAGTAGTTAGGAGTGTCATCATGTTAGAAAATTGCCGGTCTGCCAAAGAACGCTGGGGTGGAGTAAACGATATCATTGATCGCTGGTTACATGAGCGTCAGCTATTGCTCGTCAAATATTGTTCTCTTTCGGGAATACAAACCTTCGATGAAAACAATACCGAGCATCAGGATCAAGTACGCAAGCTCTGCCAAATACTGGTTGACTATGTATCTGCCGGTCATTTTGAAGTCTATGAACAACTGATCAAAGAAGGCAAAGATTTCGGTGACCAACAAGCGCTTCAAAAAGCGGCAGAGCTTTACAAAACCATTGATGATACTACCGAAGCTTTATTAGACTTTAACGACAAGTATCAAGAAACCGATGACTTGAGCGAGCTGGAGACCGATTTGTCCAATGTCGGACAATATCTTGAACCGCGCTTTAGCGCTGAAGACCATATGATCGAAGTCCTACACAATTCTCATAAAGAGCTCGTTGCTTAATTGAAACTCACTCTTCTCTTTATCAGTTTGCTGCTGGCATCTTGCTGGGAGCAAACTGCCACCCCTATACAATCTATAGAGGTCGCCAGTAATGGCATACACGGAGGCCGATTGGCATCTAATGCCGAATATGCAGTGATTGGCTCTATCTTTCACGGCGGCAGTCTGTGGCGACTCACGGTTGGGGAACGCCTTTATAACTGGAATCATAGTGAATCGCCAGATGACCGCATTATCATTTCTGCCGATATTAATCGCACCAACCAGTACGCATTAACTGCAGACGCCTCCAGTATCGTATTGTGGAACATTGCTGGCGGATAATCTCAACGCTTTTGGACTTCACCCGACGAAGTATTGGACAGTCGTCTGCATGAGAACGGACGTGATACATTACTTGGACTTGCCGACCATTCGGCGGTTATTTTTGACGTGGTTCGGGGCGGTCTGGTGCGCACCTTTCGCCACAAAGGGCGAGTTCGCAGCATTGATATCAGCCGCAATATTGCCGTCAGCGGCTCGGAAGACCATACTGCCGCGATATGGTCGCTGAACCAACCACAACCCTTATTCACTATTCAACATGATGATGATGTACAACTGGTGCGCCTGAGTCCTGATGCACGCTATGTGCTAACGGCGGCCAAATACGATCGTGCTGAGGTCTGGGATATTCAGCAGCAACAAAAAGTCGGAGTCGTTCCCTTAAAAAAAGAACAAATTAAACGCGGCCTACGTATTACTGCGGCTGCCTTTAGTGAGGATAACCGATACTTTTTGCTAGGCTTTGCTAATCGCACGGTTGAATTGAGGGATACACAAACGCTGTCACTCTTACAAACATGGCGTATGCCAAAGCGTAAACGTTGGCAGCCAACATCGGCAAGCATTGTTGACGTGGCATTTGATCCTGCGGAGAAAAAGTACTGGGTAATGAATTCTGACGGGATGATTTATGCCGTGCATTAAAAAACCCGGCCGCAGCCGGGTTTATCATACAAAAACTTGAGTGACTATGATTCAGACTCTTCTTTCTCAGCAATTTCCAGCAACTCAACTTCAAAGATCAGCGTAGCATTAGGGCCAATCACTGGACCCGTACCATCAGCTCCATACGCCAGATCAGATGGAATCACCAAACGGAACTTGTCGCCAACATTCATTAGTTGAAGTGCTTCGACCCAACCGGGAATCACACGATTAACAGGGAAACTGGCTGGCTGCCCACGATCGTACGAGCTGTCGAAGACCGTGCCATCAATGAGTGTACCTTTATAGTGCACGGTAACGGTGTCTTCTGCGGTGGGTGTTGCACCTTCACCTGCAGTTAGTTCTTGATACTGCAGACCGCTATCAGTCGTCACAACACCGTCTGTTTTGGCATTTTCAGCCAAATAAGCTTCACCGTATGCCTTGTTCTTAGTCGCGACTGCTTCCAACTCGGCTTTTTGCCTTTCTGCGCCACGCTGCTGTACGATTTTATAAACCGCTTCTACTTCTTCTTCAGATAACTTGGACTCAACACCATTGTGTACATCTGTAATACCCGCATTCAATGCAGCGGCATCCAGATCAACCACGCCATCATTTTTAAACTGTGTGGCCATATTGAAACCCACAATATAACTAAGCTTTTGGTCAGGTGTTTCCAGTGCTGCCTCGCCGGTTTGAGCAGCATCAGCCGTTGGCGTTGCTGCCTTTTCCTCGCCACAAGCGGCTAAAATGAGTGTCATCGCCGCTGTAACGGCAAAAGCAATACGTTTCATGAAATATTCCTTACTAGTCGAAGAGTGTAAAACCTCGACCATACTATACCATTTACCCAATGGTGTATATTTTTCTAGTGATTGTCATTGCACTCTACGCACCAATGAACTGGCCGTGAAACCCCATCGGCAAATGGTAAGGCAACCATGCCCGGCAAAGAGGCCCGTTGCGGATATTATTGGCAGCAAAAATATTCAGGCATGTACGTTGACTGGGTACATGTAAAGCGGTGCACAACAGATAACCCTGATCCGGTTTATTACCGGGATTCACAAAGACATTCTCTTCTACCAGGTAGTCTCTGCCATAATGGTATTCAGATGTTTTTCCTGTTTCTACATCAAGATGACGCACGCGGTCAAACCACAGGCCGGAACTGGCAGAACCAATATTGTATAAGTAACGGTTTCTCGCACCGACAAACTGCGGATCAATCATCGGAAATTCACCATTATTTTTTATTACTGTGTGTTGCTGGTAACTGCCATCAGGGTGTAATTGAAATAATACCGCCGGTGAAGCATTATCCTGGGGTATTTTTCCATACATCAAATCCGTAAACTGATGCAAAATATTGGCTCCGGGATACAAACAGGCATCAAAGTTAATGGTGCCACGAGTATCTTCCCAAGCATTACCGAAATGAAACACAAAACCCGCACTGAGTTGATAACTTTTTTTGAGTGTTAGTGTATTCTTATCCAAAACCAACACTTCCATAGGCTGATCTTGATCAAAACGAATACCCGCAAAAAATCCCTGCGTATTTTTATCGCTGGTCAGCGAAGGCAACACCAACAAAATATGTTTCTAGGTGATTAAAAAATCGTACAGCATACGCCCGTGATCATGAGCGTTAATAATACCAACATTTTTCATTTTGCCAGCAGGACTTAAATGATAAACCAGTACTCGGCCATCCAGTGATAAGCCAAAATTCCAAATATCACCATTGGCTTCTACCCGAGGATGCGCAGAAAAAGGCACCCCCTGTAAAGCACTACCAAAACGGCTGTCTTGACCTAAATCCACCAGCCCGCGAGTTAAGGTTATTTTTATCGATAGCGACAGGTGAACCCGCTTCCCACAAGGCCCACAGTTTTCCTTGTACATCCAAAAGATTGGTATTTGCAACATTGATCGTATCCGGACTGGTAATCGGTTTACTATTGCTTAGCTTGCTATCGGTACTGGAATACAAAAAACATTGTGCTCGCTCTTCTTCAATAAACCTAGGAGTACGGACCAATTTTCCCTGATGGGTCAGACCACCATTGGCTAAGGTAAATTGTTGCACCATACCATCCCCTTCAAACAGGTGCCGATAACGTTGTTGTCCACGCGCTTGAATAGCTGGGCCATTGCGATAAAAGCGGCCCTGTAAATCCTGCGGCAGATGACCTTCCAATGTTAACGCTTGCATGGGAAGATCATGCCCAATCCCGGCAAAACCAATTAGCCTTGGGTTTTTTAACAATGCAGCATCAAAGGCCACTTTGGCCTGACGCATGGGGGTCCGCTTCCATCAGTTGTTGGTATGCCATTGCAACAGGCGAAAGACATAAGCTACCCAGGGCCAACCCGGAGACCGAGTGTAAAAAATGACGCCGGTCCATAATCGACTCCTACTCTGTGTTTTTTTAGTATTGGATCGTTGATGTATCAGTGGTATCAGCATCACCCACTGTGACTTTAATCTGTGTAAACGTGGCAGGGCCAAAGTTGCCCTTGGCATTATTGGAACAACCAAAGCCTTCCAGCGGAATACCGAGCAAATTAGTTTGCAGCTCACCGTCACCGTTTTCGTCGTGGTAATACCGAATGGCATAATCGCCCGGCATCAAAGCATTAAAACTCACGGTAATATTGCCTGCTTGAGCGGGCACCATACTCGCGGTATGGGCTTTACCCGCCTTATAACTGGCCTCGTCTTGAAACAGTTGCAAATAAATCGTGCCCTGATCATTTTTTATTTGCTCAACAGTAAAAACCAGACCGGCCGCTTGGGTCATACTGGCAAATGATGCGAATAATACGCTGGCGGTAATAGTGGACAGTTTCATACGTTCGTTCCTCTGGGTGAGTGTTGCTATGGTTTTGATTGCTTCGTTGTTTAAGTACGATAAAATGCCATACACACCCTGACCAGAAAGACTTCGTAAGACGCAGCAGATTCTTCGTAAAATGAACAAAAACAGGTGATGACACATTGACGAATCGTGAAATAACCCGTAAAAATCAATCACAAAGTATCGATTGGCGTGCAAAAGATACTTATTTGGGGTCAATTATTGTTTTTGTGGTCGCCAGCTTTATGGCCTTTTTGCAACCTTTTGGTATGAACAAGGTCGGTATTTTTTTATGGTTGGGGGTTTTGGTTAACCGCTTGCTTTTGTGGCTATATGATTTATGCCCCGTTAATTACCTTCGGGAGGCTACAACTCCCCCAATGGTATCCCTCTTTAACGACAAGACCATGGCTTACGATTGTGTTATTAGCACTGCTCGCCAGTGTGGTGATGACATTTATCGCCCCACTAATTGTCTTGGCTTTTTTTGAAGTGTCTGTGGGTTATGTGTATATATTAGGCCAATCGGCGGTAATGAGTCTGTTTATTGGTGGCATTATCACCTTTATCCATACTGCTAAATCACTCTTGAAGAGACAACATCAAATTATTCACGATCAGCAACAAGCACTCTACGAAGAAAAAGCCAGAAACGATGATTATCGTCATCAGGTTGTTGAGCAATTATTGTCTAACATGCCACTGGAAAAGCGCGGTCAGTTACTATGCTTGCAAATTGATGATCACTACTTAAATATTCATACCGATAAAGGCAATCATCTAGTGTTAATGCGTTTTAAGGATGCCCTTACCTTGGTCAAATATTATCCCGGCATTCAAACACATCGCTCTTGGTGGGTGGAAAAAAAAGCTATCTACAAAAGTTATAGAGAAGGTCGAAAATTAACGTTGGTGTTAAGTAATAACATCACTGTGCCTGTGTCGAAAAACTATGTTGATTCAGTGAGGGAAATATTATGATGAAAAAAATATTATTGGGTTTTACTGTATTACTATTGTCTTTTTTAACACTCGCTGATGAGCCGGTAAGTACGAGTTATTTTGGCAATACGGCTATTGGTGGACATGATGCTACCGCCTATCATCAATTAAGCACTGACGAAAACGCGGTTAAAGGTAAAAAAGACTATATTGTAGAATGGAAAGGCGCTAAATGGCGCTTTTTACGTGAAGCAGATAGCAAGGCATTCGCCAACAATCCCGAACGCTATGCCCCTGCCTATAACGGTCATTGCGCCAATGCCTTATCATTAGGTGAAGGACTCATTCGAACTAATGGTACTCATTGGGCAATTTTTGATAATCAGTTATATTTATTCTTCGCGGCACGCGGTACACAGCGCTGGTTAAGTGGTGATTATAATGAATACAAAAAAACAAGTTGATCGCGCATGGAGTGCTATCTTTAGCTCAAGACATTAATGCAACTGCACCATCCCATAATAACTTGAGACCTGCTAATAATAACAAGCCGTAAACAATATGGGTAAAACGTTGTTGATCAACCATTCTATGCAAGTAAAAACCGATCAGAACACCGACAGGGACAAAAGGTAGCAGCAACACACTCATTGACAGTGTTTGCCAGGAGAATTGGCCCAACAAAAAATAAGGAGGTATCTTTAGAAGGTTAATCAAAAAGCAGAAAAAACTGTTTGTTGCCACAAATTGTGACTTGTCCATATGTTGGCTGAGTAAAAACCCTTTTATCGGCGGTCCGCCCGCATGAGCCACAAAGCTTGCCCAGCCCGATAATCCACCGACTAAAAACCGAGTCGTAGGATTATAATGTTGACTACTCATAGACTGGCTTAATCGTTTACTCACCGCATAGTGTACAACAAAACATAAGACCAAGAGGCCTATCGTTATGTTCAATAGATCCGCATTCACCCAGCGAAATGTTATGACTCCAAGCACTAATCCAAATAAGGCCCCGGGAATCAACAACATGACATAATCAAGCACCCATTGATTGCGATACTTCCAAATATTAGCAACATCCATCACACACAATATAGGTAATATAATTGCCACTGCTAATTGTGGTGCAATGAAAAGCGACATCACGGGAATGGTTATCACCCCTAGTCCGCCCGCAAAGCCACTTTTTGAAATGCCAGTTAATATAATAACAACAGCACATGCACTATAAAAATAAATATCCACAGACCGCGGTTAGCTCTCAACGGAAATACTATCTTTGAATCTAGATTTTTTAAACCATTCGATGAATGGGGGTGTCAACAACACCAAAACGGCTGTAATAATGATACCGCGTGTCAATGATCGCTCCCATAAAAAGGAATAACTACCATCATAAATCGCTAAGGCGCGACTTAAATTATCTTCCATAATACTTCCCAAAATGAATCCCAATAACATCGGCGCCATTGAAAAGCCTAACAAACGTAAACCAATCGCAAGCACAGTAATAATGACCATAATATTAATATCCATGGCATTAAAACTGACCAGATAAACGCCGATAATAGAAAAATATAACACCAGAGGAACCAGTATTTGGCTAGGTATTGCGAGTAGACGCGAGATATAAGGAATTAAAGGCAGGTTTAACATTAACAGCACTATGTTACCAAAGTACATGGAAATAATAACTGACCAAAAGACATCGGGATTATCCACAAACAATCGTGGCCCTGGTTGTATGCCATAAGCAATCAGCGCACCTAACATAATGGCGGTAGTCCCTGAACCCGGGATACCGAGTGTTAATAACGGCACAAAAGAGCCTGTGGAAGCAGCGTTATTCGCCGACTCCGGTGCTGCCAAGCCTCGTAAAGCCCCTTTGCCAAACTGAAGCTTTTCTTTAGCTGACGCTAGTGTTCGCTCAAAACCATAGGCCAAAAAGGAAGCAATCGTCGCGCCTGCACCGGGCAATACACCAACGATAAAACCAAATACAGAACTACGTGTAGCCGTCGGCGCAAGGTGAATAACCTCTTCTTTACTCAAAGCAATACTGCCTAACTGTTTAGTATCAATTTGTGTTTGTGCCTGTTTATGCTCACCTCGCATGACAGCCATCAATACTTCCGTTAAAGCAAACGTTGCCATTGCTAGCAGCAAAAAACTAATACCATCAATTAAATCAATATTTCCGAAAATAAATCGTGGAATACCCGAGGTCACATCGGTTCCGATGGTGGCAATCATTAAACCAAAGACACACATAATGAGTGCTGTAATCACTTGCCCTTTGCCTGAAAACGCTGCCACAGAGGTAAAGCCCAATAACATTAATGCAAAATAATCACTCGATTGAAAACTCAATGATACTGTCGCCAACGCTGGTGCTGCAAACAGTAAAATAATGGCGCCAATCGTACCACCAGTAAATGATGCATAGGCGGCAATTGCTAACGCTTTACCTGCCTGTTTTTTTTGTGCCAATGGATAACCATCAAATGATGTCACTACCGTACTCGCACACCCCGGTGCATTAATCAATATCGATGAGGTCGACCCACCAAATACAGCACCATAGTAAACACCAGCCATAAGGATAATACCGGATGATGGATCAAGACCATAAGTAATGGGAATCATAAGTGCAACCGCAGAGACAGGCCCCAACCCTGGAATCATTCCGATGAACGTGCCTGCAAAGCACCCCACAATGACCATCAGTATATTGAAAGGCATCACCGCCGTACTTAAGCCTGTAAAAATACCATCCAACATAATATTACACTCCAAACAATACGCTAAATAATCTTCCTGGCGCCAGATAGACATCTAACAAGTGATGTAAAATAAACCAGGTAATAACAGAAAACAAAACGGCAATCGTCAACATTTTTTTAGTATTACGCTCGCCAAGAATCCAAAAGCCTGCAACTAGAAAAAAAACCGTTGCCACTAAAAAGCCAATCCATTTTAGTGATATCGCAAATACGACAATTAATAGTAATAACTTAAAAATTGTTGAAAAATTAAACGCAGAACAACGAATAGACAGGTATGCATCTTTTCTAATAGAGGAGGCTACGATCAACATCGATGAAAAAATAATACCCATGGTTGATAAAGCACTAGGTAATGTTTGAGCATTAAATGCCTGATGCTCGTCTCCGGGCATTAAATCAATATCGCGTGCAAAATAACCATATAATAACGATACGAATAAAAATATTAAGCCGCCAATTTGGTCTCGATTTAACTTTAACATGGTGTTTTACTACTTATATAATGAATAAAAAAGTGAATCCCTTCACTTATATTTTCCCAGTTACTTTAAAAATCCTAATTCTTTTAACAACGTTTCCATATTTTTTTCTTGCTCTTCCAAAAAGCTGTAAAACGCTCCATCCGGCTTAAAGTTTTCACTCCAACCATTACGTGCTCGCACAGTTTCCCACGCATCAGTGCTATACATTTTTTCTAATAAAGCGACATACTCTGATTTTTTAGCATCAGAAATACCCGGCTCTGCAAAAAAACCACGCCAATTAACGAAAGTCGAGTCAATACCCAACTCTTTAACCGTAGGGGCATCCGCTGCAGCATCCGAACGTGTATCGCCTGTCATAGCCAAAATACGCACTTCACCAGCTTGTGCGAGGTCGACAGCTTCACTTAATCCTGTTGATAAAATATCGGCTTCACCAGACAACAAACCTGCCATCGCCTTACCTCCGGCATCATAGGCAATATAACGCACATCTGTCGGATTGCCTCCAGCCGCCTTCATCACCATAGCCGGAACCAAATGATCCATACTGCCACGTGCTGAACCTCCCGCAAATTTGACGGATTTTGGATTTTTCTTAAAGTCGCTAACAACCTGCTTAAAATCTTTATATTTTGAGTCTTTTTTTACGACAAAAGCGCCGTAATCTCCAATAGTCGCTGCAATTGGTGTTAAATCACGAAATGATTGAGGGAATTTCCCATATAAAGAGCGAATAACAATAGGGGTTGAATTGACCATTAAAGTATCTTTGTTTCGCTGACCTGCGGTCTCGATAATATGAGCAATGGCCTTACCACCACCGCCACCAGACATATTTTCATAGGATGCAGATTTTAAAAGGCCTGCATTCGTTAAGGCTTCACCCGTACCGCGTGCAGTGCCATCCCAGCCGCCACCTGCGCCACCGGGGATCAAAAAGTGAATTTCATCAACAGCAGCAGATGACTGCATTGATAAGCCCATTGAGACGCAGGCAGCTAAAGCCATAGCAGTCGCAAATAACTTACGCGCATATTTATTAGAAAACATAGAATTCTCCTATACTTATTAGATATTTATTTTTAGAATAAAATACAGTGTATTATTTGTGTTCATTCGTCATGCCCAGAGTAATTAAACTGGGATGTAGAAATAAATCTTCTATACTTAAAGAGCCTTCAGGGCATTAAATAAATTTTGTGCATAATGTTCACGAGCTTTTCCCCATGATTTTCATTACTCTTTTCTAACAACAATAAGAACTTGATTCATGAAATTTTCATCGCGACTAAAACTAAAAAGCCAAATGATATTGGTTATTGGATTAATGGCTCTGTTACAAACCGGGTTTATCGGCATTTTTGCCATTCACTATTTGCAACAGTCATTAGATGAACAAATTGGCCAGCGTGCGCTTTATGTGGCAAATACTATTGCCTCAATACCGGAAGTGGTACAGGCCATTGAAGAAAAAAACACAGCCTTTTTACAACCTCTAAGCTTGAAGTTAGCAAAAAATATTGACGCACGTTTTGTGGTGATTGGTGATAGGGAAGGAATTCGACTGGCTCACCCCAACATAAAAAAAATTGGCTTTTCCATGCAGGATGATGAAGGAGACGATAATGCACAGGCACTAGTGCTTGGTAATGGCTACATCTCCACAGCGCTAGGGAGTTTAGGCTGGTCCATGCGTGGCAAAGCGCCGGTACGAGCTATTGACGGGACCCATGAAAAAATTGTGGGTATTGTTTCGGTCGGTTACCAAATTGATAAAGTTGCCGAGATTATTAACCATCATCGTTTTACATTAATTGTCGTTATTTTCACCTCGTTTTTATTAAGTGTTTTTATTGCTGTATGGGTCGCCAATCATTTTAAAAAGGCCATATTTGGCCTTGAACCACAACAGATTGCTCATTTATTCGACGAGCAAAAAGCGATTCTTGAATCGGTAAGAGAGGGAATTATTGCTATTAACAATACAGGAAAAGTCACTACCGTTAACAAGGCGGCAATTGAGACCTTGGATTTGCCCAAGGGTATTACACTGACAGACTGCCATATCAGTGATATTTTAGATGACACCTCTATGGTCGATGTTCTTGAAACAGGGCAGCCGCAGTTTGATCAGGAAGTATGGCATAACAACCAGAATATTATTGCCAACCGCTTGCCTTTAAAACAAGGACATAATATTACCGGAGTGGTATCGAGCTTCAGGAGAAAAGATGAGCTCGATATGATTAGCAAAAAGTTATCACATATACAACAATATGCTGATAGCTTGCGCAGCCAAGCCCATGAATATTCTAACAAATTACATACCATTGCAGGCTTGATACAAATCGGCGCCAGTCACGAAGCCATGGAATTAATTGGACAGGAAAGCCAAGGACATCAGGAATTGATCCAACTGCTCATTAAGGCGGTACCTGACCCGGTGATTGCAGGTTGCCTATTGGGAAAATACAATCGCGCCAAAGAATTGGGTTTACAATTGATGATTGATGAAGAAAGCCATATGGCAGAGTTACCAGACCATATACCCCGAGAGCATCTAGTGAGTATTATCGGCAATCTCATTGATAATGCCCTGGAAGCCACTTTAAGCCATAAAGGATTAGGGGGTGAAATACATCTGTCGATGACAGATCTTGGCAATGATCTTATTTTTGAATGTGAAGACCAAGGCATAGGCATTGCAAAAGGACTGGAACAAAAAATATTTGATAAAGGCGTTACCAGCAAGAACAAAGACGGCCATGGCATAGGGCTGTATCTTGTGAAAAAGTTATTAATTGGCCTGCATGGAACCATTACAGTCGCCAACCAAGAGGAAGGTGGCCGGTTTACGGTTTATATTCCAAAATATAGAAATTAACCCGTTCTTTTTACTATTGATATGAACAATATTCGAGTTGTCATCGCAGAAGACGATAAACAAATTGCAGAAATACAAAAGCGATTTTTGGAGCGCATTGAAAATTTCGAGCTAGTTGGCCTCGCACATGAGCTTGAAGAGGCAGAAGATCTTGTAGAGATATTACAACCTGACTTATTGCTGCTTGATATTCAATTCCCTACAGGAACCGGGCTAGATCTTCTACGTAAGCTACGCGCGCAAAATAGCAGTGTTGATATTATTCTGATTACTGCCGCCAAAGAAGTAAAAACACTCAAAGAAGCATTAAGAGGCGGGATTTTTGACTATATTCTAAAGCCATTGGTGTTTGAACGCCTGCAAGCAACATTGATCAGCTATCGCGAACAATCCAATAAATTAAAAAATATTAAGTCCATTGATCAACGCGATGTTGATACTATTCTTCCCCGAAAATCAATCAATAAAAGCAATATAAAAACGACACGATTACCGAAAGGAATTGATGCCTTGACACTAGATAAAATAAGGGCAGAGTTTAATGATAACTTACCGCCGATTAGCGCAGAGGGAGTCGGAGAACTTATTGGAGCAAGCCGAACGACTGCACGTCGCTATCTGGAATATATGGTAAGCACTAATGAGTTGATTGCCGAGGTCAGTTATGGCAGCGTTGGCCGACCGGAAAGAAAATACAGTAGCGCTGGGTAATCTACGACCCATAAAGAACAATAAAAAACGGCCAGATATCTGGCCGTAAAAAAAAGGGCTTAAGCATCATGAATATTAGGGGACCCAACCTGCAAGCCCTTTTTTAGCTCTAGCTTATAATAAAATACGTAAACCAACAACATACCCCATTTTTACTAAGTCTTTATCGTTGTCGCCTATTTCACCGAAAAAGCGCACATTTTTAGCTTCAGGAAACTTATAGGTAATATTTGCATACCAACCACTGACATCGCCAGCAACAGTGCCATCGTCTTCATTATTAAAACCTATACCAACATTTGTAGTTGAGGAGGTTTTAAAGCCTGCAACCACATTGTTAATTTCTTTTTCGGCGCCGCCCGTAAAATCGACTTTACTATAATCAACACCGAGGTCAAAATTAGAAGCCTTGTATGAAGCACTAAAACCGGTTACTTTTGCGTCGGAAGTACTTGATGTTTGCGCATTTTGATAATCCATATAGGCTGCAGAAACCTCTAACGGGCCTAAGTTAGTTGATAAAAAGACATCGAAAAATGACTTGGTATTGGTGTCGTTATCATCACCTTCTAGCTCTGTAGAAGTGATAACAGTCATTGCTCCTGCTTTAGTTTGCAACTTAATAAGGTCATCACCTTTATCGGCAATATCTTCAAAACCATCTTCTGCAACACCAACTTTCTCATAGGCTTTTTCAACACCAAACTCATCACCTGCACTGCCTGTTTTACCAAAAATAATTTTTGTGCCACTACCGAAATCAATACCTAAAAAAGCTTCTTCTAATTTTGTACCAGTAGTTGCCTCATCATTTGCTATACCATCGAAACTAAAATGCAGCTCACCAAAGGCTTTCATGCCATTATTTAATTCGTAAGTAACGACATTTTTTAATTCAAGATCGTCATAAGCAAGATCTAATGATGGATCACCTGTGTTTACATCTTTCTCTAGCTGAACTTGCCAATCTCCTTTTAATTTGTAACTTAAATTACCTTTCTTATAAAGCTCTACCGTTGCATCAGCAGAATTTGAAAAAATACCAGCTACCATTAACACTGATACTGCTACCGTTAATTGTGATTTTTTAATAGCCATTAAAGCTTCCCCCCGTTAATTTTAGATTATTTATCATTAAAAGAGGCCATCACATTCACGCATACAGCCTCTTTAAGAGAGGCAAGATTAGATGTTTAAATGACAACAAAGATAGCTTTAAAACTTAAATCACCATTAAATGTATTTAGCTTATATTGTGCATAATGTTTACGTGTTTTTTTAATTAAACTTTCTTACAAAAGTAATCACAAAAATAAAAATATACTCATAAAATTATAATAAAAACAAGGTTACTAAAAATGGCTCAGCGTGCAATAAAAGAATATGATGCCAAATGCTTGCTCGATCGCTACGTAGAAGAAAAATCACACCAAGGCATTCATCGATTACAAAAAAAAGCGGCCTTTCGAGAAGGCGAAAAATGGCATGAATTATTAAAAAACAACCCATGGTTAAAAAACAACTCACTGGTTATAAAACCAGACATACTCATTGGCAGGCGTAATAAAAACAACTTGCTATTACTAGACATAGATGAAAAAACAGCAAAAAAATTTACATCTTCAAAAACAAAAAAAAATCATTAATATCAACGAAACACGAGGCAAAATAGAGCACTGTATTATAGAGCCATTTATACCTCACAATAAAAACAAAGAATTATATCTCTCTATCAACACAGAAAAAGAAAAAGATATCATATTTTTTTCAACAAACGGTGGCATTGATATTGAAGATGAATGGGATAACAGTATTGTCAAAATAGAAATACCAACAGGAAAAACAATATTATCAACACAACTGAAAAAAAATTTACCTCCAACATTAATATAAGAAGATAAAGAGCTATTATCATTTTATATGGTTTGTTTATATAATTTTTTTGTAGACCTTGACATTGTCTTTCTGGAAATAAAACCTCTCATTATAAAAGATAAGCAATGCATTCCATTGGATATGAAAATAGACGATACCGCCTTATTTCAACACCAACATTTATGGAAAAATATTGACTTTATTGCAAAATTTGGCGAAGAACTATCAGAAGAAGAGAAAAAGATACAAGAACTAGATCGCAATACAGGGGCAGCCTTAAAATTTCACATACTAAATCCCAACGGAAGCATATGGATGCTTATCGCTGGCGGCGGTGCCAGCGTTATTTATACCGATACAATAGCCAGCTTTGGGTATATTAACGAACTGGCTAATTACGGGGAATACAGCGGCAACCCATCTTCAGAAGACCTCTATCACTATACAAAAACCATATTGCACTTAATGAAAAAAAGTCCTTCTAAAAAATCAAAAATATTATTAATTGGCGGAGGCATCGCTAACTTTACTGATATCACAAAAACTTTCACCGGTATTATTCAAGCATTACGTCATTATAAATAATATCTTCAATCAGAAAATATAAAAATCTATGTGCGACGCGGAGGACCAAACCATCAACAAGCACTCGATAACATCAAGTTATTGGGTGATGAAATCAACATTCCTATTGAGTTTTATGGTCCGGAAAACGATATGACATGCATTGTAAAAAAAGGCATTGCCACACTATGAAATCAACTTACGATATTTTCAACCGAGAAACATAAGCTATTATCTATGGGCGACAACCTATCACCATACAACGTATGCTGGATTTTGATTATACCTGCCAACGCAAAACTTCTGTCGTCGCGGTTATTACTGAAGACAGGGCATCTATGTTAAAAGTATTTTGGGGCAAAGATGAAATATTTATTCCATGTTATCAAACAATGGAAGATGCCCTAGAGAAACATGGCAACACTGATGTAATAATTAATTTCTCGTCCTTTCGATCAGCGTATCATACCAGTGATCAAGCTCTAGAATTCCCACAAATTAACACGCTCATCATTATCGCAGAAGGCATTCCTGAAAGAAAAGCACGACTATTAGCGATGAAAACCCAAGCATATGGAAAAACCATTATTGGTCCAGCAACAGTGGGAGCAATTAAGGCAGGCTGTTTTAAAGTCGCCAATGCAGCAGGTACACTGGACAATATTATTCACTGTAACTTACACCGCAGCGGCAGTGTTGCTTTCGTATCAAAATCAGGCGGCATGTCAAATGAAATCTATAATGTTATTGCAAGAAACACCAATGGCTTATATGAAGGTATTGCTCTAGGTGGCGACCGCTATCCAGGGTCATCTTTTATTGACCATATGTTACGCTGGGAAAAAAATCCTGATGTATCGATGTTAGTGGTTCTAGGAGAAGTGGGCGGCAGCCACGAATACGCTATTGTTGATGCCTTAATTGGAAGACAAATAACAAAACCTGTTGTTGCCTGGGTTTCCGGAACATCCGCCACATACTTTACATCAAACATTCAATTTGGCCTGCGGGGGCTATAGCAAATAATAAAGCAGAATCTGCAGAAGCTAAAAATCAGGTGCTACGACAAGCAGGTGCTGTCGTACCTGAGTCATTTGATGACTATAGCAAAGCGATTAATACAACCTGTAATAAAGTAGCAGATACTTTACACAGCAACAATAATGGGCAGTCCTCATCAGAAAAAACACCACGGTTGCCAGAGAATTACGACGAACTAAAAAAACAGGGAAAAGTTCGTAAAGCAACCCATTTTGTATCGACCATTAGTGATGAGCGTTCTGGCGAATTATATTACGGCAATGAAAAAATGCTGGATATTATATCCGATGGGAAAGGTATTGGTTATTTGATTGGTAAACTCTGGTTTAAGAAAAATCTGCCCAATTGGGCAACACATTTTCTGGAAATGATGATCATTATTTCAGCCGATCACGGGCCTGCCGTAGCAGGTGCACACAATGCAATTGTTACCGCACGCGCAGGAAAAGTTATGCTGTCATCACTAGTCTCGGGATTATTAACAATTGAGCCTCGATTTGGGGGCGCCCTGAATGATGCAGGCAAATATTTTTTTGAGGCGCAACAGAAACAGCGAACACCTGTAGACTTCATTATAACAATGAAAAAAATGGGCAAACCAATCCCAGGAATCGGCCACAAAATTTATAGTCAATATAGCCCTGACACACGATCGCAAACCATCCAACAATACGCCCGCAAGCACTTTGCCCATACCAAGACTCTAGATTATGCGCTGCACGTGGAATCACTGACCGTACAAAAACGCAGCAATCTTATCCTTAATGTTGATGGCGCCATGGCAAGCTGCTTGATTGATATGATGTACTCCATCCCTGAATTTACCACAGAAGACATTGCCGATATTATTTATAGCGACCAATTGAACGCCATCTTCGTACTGGCAAGAACCATTGGCTTCATTGGTCATATTTTTGATCAAGACCGCTTGAAGCAACCGCTGTATCGCCATCCATGGGATGATATACATTATCAGGTTAGGTAGAATAGCCGCAACTATTTAACGACACCGATACCATGCAATTACCCTTGCTTTCACGAACTCAATTCCGCTTATACTGGGAACTGATGCGCTTTCACCGCCCTATTGGAATTTTATTGTTACTCTGGCCAACCTGGTGGGCGCTCTGGCTAGCCGCAGAAGGCCGTCCTGAATGGAACATTCTTATTATTTTTACACTGGGCGTTATACTTATGCGTGCGGCTGGTTGTGTGATTAACGACATTGCCGACCGTGATATTGATCGCAATGTTGCCCGCACCCAAACACGCCCTATTACCTCCGGAAAAATCACTGTTAGATCAGCGCTATTCTTGTTGGCAGCATTGATCGTATGCGCTTGTTTACTCGTGCTGCTAACCAACCGCCTCACTATCTATCTATCATTTATCGCTGTTGCATTGGCCTGCTGTTATCCGTTTATGAAACGCTATACCCATTTACCACAAGTGGTGCTGGGCGCTGCGTTCTCAATGAGCATTCCCATGGCATTTGCCGCACAAACGGGTGAACTGCCAACAGTAGTATGGCTGGTTTATGTCACCAATTTACTATGGACTGTGGCCTATGACACATTTTATGGCATGGCGGATCGTGAACACGATAAACACATCGGCGTGAAGTCTACCGCTATCCTCTTTGAAGACAACGACCGCTTAATCACTGCAACCATCCAACTATTAGCGCTGGCTGGTTTCTTTATGATGGAACAACGTTTTGAACTGGGTGGCTACTACGTTATTGGCTGCATGATTGCTGCCCTACTCATGGCTTACCAACAATGGCTGATTCGTCATCGTCAGCCTGCATCCTGCTTCCATGCTTTTATGAATAATCACTGGGTTGGTTGCAGTATTTTTCTAGGCATCTTCACACATTACCTGTTTATCGGATAACTAGCAACGAGCACGTTCAGACTGTCATAAAACCGTAATAATGACGTTATTTAATGCTAAGCTAGCAAGTTTTAAATGGATAAACGACGAGTTGCACTATGAGCCAAAACAAAACCATCCTGATTGTTGATGATGAAGCAGCCATTCGCGATATGCTGCGTGTCGCACTGGAAATGGCAGATTATCGCTGTCTTGAAGCCGCTGACACTCAGGAAGCTCATGCGATTATTATTGATGAAAAACCCAGCTTAATCCTGCTGGACTGGATGCTACCCGGCACTAGTGGTATCGAACTAGCTCGTCGACTCAAGAAAAATGAACTCACAGCCACGATTCCCATTATTATGCTGACAGCCAAAGGCGAAGAAGACAACAAAGTTCAAGGCCTAGAGGTGGGTGCTGATGACTATATCACCAAACCTTTTTCACCTCGCGAGTTGGTTGCTCGCCTGAAAGCGGTATTACGTCGTACTGAAAGCGTTACTGCTTTAGATACTATCGAGGTAGAAAACCTGCGCATGGATCCGGCCAGTCACGTGGTTACCATTCTTGATGAACCCTTGAAAATGGGGCCAACTGAATACCGCCTGTTGGAATTTTTCCTGACCCACCAAGACCGTGTTTACAGTCGTGGACAATTATTGGATCACGTGTGGGGCGGTAACGTCTACGTAGAAGAACGTACTGTGGACGTGCATATTCGCCGCCTGCGTAAAGCATTAAAGGGGCACGACCGCTTAATTCAGACCGTACGTGGAGCAGGCTATCGTTTCTCGGCAAAATTAGCTGCCAGCTAAATAACAATCCCACATCCGTTTGGTTATACTAGTAACCATTAACACGGGTTCTGGAGTCTTCATCGTGCGCAACGACTTTAATCTGGAAATACAGCGCATTTCCTTTCTACTCTGCATCTGCCTATTTATTGGCCTGATCATAGAGAAGCTAATGGCTGTCTTACTCATTGGCTGCATTTTGTATATCCTCTGGACGTTATTCCAAATCTATCAACTGGAAACATGGCTAAGGAATAGCCGCCTGAACAACATCCCGGATGCCAGTGGTATATGGGGTAATATTTTTGACAATCTGGCACGCGACAAGAAACGGCAAAATAAAGAAAGAAAGCGCCTCAAGGCCGTTATCCACCGAGTGGAAACCATGACAGAAGCATTAGCTGATGCTGTCATACTGCTTGAACCTGACCACTCTATCAGTTGGATTAACAAGGCCTCACAAAACCTACTTAGACTTAAAAAATCGGATATCGGTGATCCCATTACCAATTTTATTCGCCACCCGGTTTTCGTTAACTATATCAACGACAGTAATTTTGATGAGCCCTTGTTGTTACCTGCCATTGGTAATATCGAACAACGTCTGGAAGTGCGCCTGAGCTTATTCGGCAACAAAGAAGGCTTAATGATTGTTCGCGATGTGACACAACTGCATCGCCTGGAGAAAATGCGCAAAGATTTTGTGGCTAATGTTTCGCATGAATTACGTACACCATTAACGGTGATTTCAGGCTATGTTGAAACACTCAGCGACTCCAACGATGTTAATAGCCGCTGGCAAAAACCGTTAAAACAAATGCAACAACAAGCATCACGCATGACCGCGTTGATTAATGACTTAACCATGTTATCAAAACTGGAAACCGAAGAGATCAACAAAAGCCCTGCACCAGTGATGCTAAAGCCGCTACTAAGTATGATTGTTAATGAAGTGGTCACGGTTAAAAAGTTTAATGATCGTAATATCAATATTCACTGTGAAGATAATGTAATGATTATGGGTAATGACAGAGAATTACATAGCGCATTATCCAATCTTATTTTGAATGCTGTTAAATATTCACCGGCAGACAAGCCGGTCACTATTGACGCTCACAGAAATGCTTTTAAGGAATTGGAGATTCGTGTTATTGATGAAGGTATTGGCATTGAGATTCACCATATTGCCCGTTTAACCGAGCGTTTCTACCGTGTTGATTCCAGTCGCTCCATCGCAACCGGTGGTACCGGTTTAGGGCTGGCCATTGTCAAACATATTTTAGCTCGGCATGATGCTCGCCTGCTTATTGTCAGCGAATATAAAAAAGGCAGTGCCTTTACGGCCATTTTCCCCGCGGCACGCATTCAACTACACGGCCATGAAAACTGCTGAATTTATTTCCTCTATTCATCATGTTAATGAGGATGCATGGAATCTACTTTGTCCTGATCAATCACCTTTTATTCAACATGCGTTTTTTGCCTGTTTGGAAGACAGTGGCAGCACCTCAAAAGCAACCGGCTGGCAACCACATCATTTATTAATAAAGGAAGATGCAACACTCGTTGCCGCAGTACCCTTGTTTATCAAGTCACATTCTTACGGCGAATATATGTTTGATTGGGCGTGGGCTCAGGCATATCATCAACACGGCATTGAATATTACCCCAAGCTACTGAATGCCCTACCTTTTACCCCAGCAACAGATAAACGTTGGCTATTAAACAATGATAATGATGAATCACTACTGTCATTTATCAGCAATACAATCATTAATGAAAGCCTACGCTTACAATGCTCTTCGTGTCATTGTTTATTCCCTAACAAAGATCAATCTAACCAGTTAAAAAGATTATCGTGGTTACAGCGTACTGGCTATCAATACCACTGGTTTAATGAAAATTACACTGACTTTTCTCACTTCATTGAGCACATGTCATCGCGAAAAAGAAAAAATATCATCAAAGAAAGAGAAAAGATAACAGCACAAGAAATCACTATTGTTGTAAAAGAGGGTCATCAAATTTCTAACAATGACTGGCAATTATTTTATCACTTTTACCAAGACACTTATTTAAAACGTAGCGGTCATACCGGCTATTTATCATTAGATTTTTTTCTGAAAATAGGCAAAAGCATGACCGATGCTATCGTTATGATTCAAGCAGAAAAAATATCAGGAGAATCAAAAAACACGATTGCTGCCGCCTTATTCTTTAAGAATACTACGACACTCTATGGCCGCTATTGGGGTTGTCATCAAGATTATGATTCTCTACATTTTGAACTTTGTTACTATCAGGGTATTGAATATGCTACTACATATAATATGAAAAAATTTGATGCTGGCGCTCAGGGTGAACATAAAATAAAACGCGGCTTCAAACCTGTAAAGACTTGGTCAAATCACTGGATACATCACCAAGCCTTCAGCGATGCAATTAAAACATTTATCACCGCCGAAAGTGAAGATGTCGAAGCACATATCTTAGCCGCAAAAAAATTATTACCCTTTAAAAAAATTTAAAATCTCTTACCCTACCAAACACCGTTCCCGCGGCATACGACCGCCAAGGACGGCGGGAGTGCAGAAAATGCAGGAGCAATTTTCTGCCCATACATCCCTGGACATAAAAAACGGCTCAACTGTCTTTCAACATTTGAGCCGTCTTAATATTTTCATTGTCCTTTTAAAACACGATTAATCCATTATCCTTGTGTTAAATTTTTTGGTCTTATTTGAAGTCAGCTTCTGTCAACGCAACCATATCCTTCGCTGCTTTACCATACTTAGCACGCAAGTCGTCAGACAAAGGAATCATGCCACGCTCAGCCAGGTAACCGTCCGGACCCCAAGTGCTTTCTTTAGTGAACTCAGCAGCGTACTCTGAGATACCAGGAACAACACCGACGTGGTTTTTCTTGATGTAGAAGTAAAGAGGACGAGAGATTGGGTAGCTCTTATCCGCAATAGTTTCGAACGTTGGTGCATTACTTTCCACTAAAGAACCTTGAACTTTAGACGCATTCTCTTCCAAGAAACTGAAGCCGAACACACCTAGAGCTGTTGGGTTTTTCGTTAATTTTTGGATGATCAAGTTGTCGTTTTCACCCGACTCGATGTACGCACCATCTTCACGAATCGTGTGGCAAATACCTTTGTACGCTTTCTTGTCTTTTTTCTTCATTGACTTGATCCAGCCAAACTTCTTACAACCACCTTCCATCGCTAACTCAGCGAACGCGTCACGAGTACCTGATGTTGGAGGAGGACCGAAAACTTCGATTTTGATGTTTGGAAGTGCTGGGTTTACATCTTTCCAAGTGTTGTAAGGATTAGCAACTAGCTTCTCGGAACCATCTTGTGCAGGAACATTTTTCGCTAATGCCAGGAAGATATCCTTACGAGTTAACGACAATTGCTTTGAGGCTTTTGAGTTCGCGATAGCAATGCCATCAAAACCGATCAACACTTCAACGACTTTCACGCCGTTAGCCGTACATTTCTTGAACTCAGAGAGTTTCATACGACGGGAAGCATTAGTGACGTCAGGATGAGAAGTACCATTACCTGAACAGAATAACTTGGCACCACCACCTGAACCCGTTGATTCAATGGTGGGAGTCTTGAATTTAGTTGTTTTACCGAATTTTTCGGCGACAACTGTCGCAAAAGGATAAACCGTAGAAGAACCTACGATACTGATATTGTCACGAGCAGATGCGGTGATACTGGTTACAGACAGCGCAGCTGCAGCAACGATAGCAAGTTTTAATGATTTCACATTGGCCTCCAACGAGAATAGATACATTATGGTTAATAAATTACTCTGGCGCTCATCATAGGGATGCAAGATGACAGTTATATGACATTTATGTCATTTTGATGATTTTTACGTCTACTCCAGACTTTACAGTTCCCTCTTAGCGCTCTATTATCGCAGATCATTTAAACACCATGGATATAGTAGTGAAAAAAGCTGTTATTCTTTCAATGCTCGCTATTGCTGTTATGTTATCAGCCTGTAGTAGCAAACCTGCAAAAAATGCTGACACGACGGCTAAAACGGCTGAAGACCAGGTGCCACAATACGATACAGAAAAACCTACCAGTTTTGCAGAGTACAAAGAGTGGCGCAAAAAGAACGACCCTGCCAGCGAGGCTTATGCAGAATATAAGGAGTGGGAAACTAACTATCGCCGCTGGAAAACGCTTCAGGAACAATAATTTACGTTCTGCAGGCCTTTATTTCCCTACGGCCTGTTCATCTCTGGGCTACTCATCTCTAGTAAATACCCACTCATTTCCTTTGGATAAATCGGCATTGTAGCTGTAGCCGTCAACATTGAAACGCTTGAGCTTTTTAGGGTCGGCAATTTGCTTCTTAATGATATAAGCCGCCATTAATCCACGTGCCTTCTTGGCAAAGAAGCTGATAATCTTATATTGACCATTTTTCTTGTCTTTAAAAACCGGGGTAATAATCTCGGCATTCAAATGCGCTTTATTCACCGACTTAAAATACTCATTAGATGCCAGATTAATTAACACATCACTTTTATTCTTTTTAATTTGTGTATTCAACTCATCCGTGATTTTATTTCCCCAAAACTGATACAGATCCTTACCACGGCTATTTTCAAACTTGGTGCCCATTTCGAGACGATAGGCCTGCATTAAATCCAAAGGGCGCAAGAGGCCATAAAGGCCCGACAAAATACGCAAATGCTGCTGTGCAAACTGTAACTCATCATTACCTAGCGACTCTGCATCCAAACCCACATACACATCGCCTTTAAAGGCAAACACCGCCTGCTTAGCATTCTCTAAACTAAATGGCTGCTGCCACTGCTGATAACGGTCATAATTCAAGGTGCCCAGCGCATCACTGATACCCATCAATGAAGAAACTTCTTGCGGCGCCAGCTTGCGCAAGTCCATAATCAGCAACTCGGCATCATTCAATAATGTTGCCTGTGTTTTCTTTTTAACCGGAGGGGGCGTTTCAATATCCAGCTTTTTAGCTGGAGAAATAACCATCAACATAAGTAAATACCATCACGATAGGACATTGTTATTTTTCGTTTAAAATCTCTTTCCACCAATTCAATGGTGTGACCCCATCGACCGGGTCATAGACGTTGCCATATACCCATACGGCCTGTTCTTGGGTAATATGCTTATTGAGTGTTGCTTCAATCTCTGTAAAACCACAACTGACATGGATACTGTAAACCAACATCCTATCCGTTTCATGATCAAGCTCACCCCCAAGTTTTTCCAATGCAGGCGTCATGTTTTCTGCAATCTTCTGCAGTCCTGCCTTTGCAAAAACCCGAATACACAGATTGCCGCTATGTTGTTTGATCACAAATTCATGTGTACCGGCTTCTAACTGAATAATATCGCCACTGGCAAGCCCACGAATAAATGCAGGAGATTTTACCAATTGCAAACTGTCATCTTCCTGTTGGCGAACCTGTAACCGCTCAACAACAGATTGACCGTTAGGGTCTTTTCCCGCATAAAGTTCGATAATTTGTAACGCTGCCATATTTTATGAAAACTCACTTGTCAAAATTAAGGTCTATAGGCATTATTATACGGGTTTACGGGAGGTTCACTATGCGTATTTTATTGATAGGAATACTTTTATTGTCACTAGTGTTAAGTGGCTGCGGTATTAACCCGGTTACGGGAAAGTCACAGTTTACTCTGATGGGCCTCGAGCAGGAAATTGCTATTGGTAAACAGCAATTCGCACCTAGCCAACAGTCACAAGGCGGCTCTTATGTCGTTGACAAGAATCTAAATGCATATGTCAATCGAATAGGACAATCACTAGCAAAACACAGCGCCCTACCCGACCTACCTTATGAATTTGTCGTGCTCAATAACGATGTTCCCAATGCATGGGCTCTACCGGGTGGAAAAATCGCGATTAATCGTGGTCTGTTAACCTTAATAAAAGATGAGGCTCAAATCGCCTCTGTATTAGCGCATGAAATTGTCCACGCGGCTGCTCGACATGGTGCAGAACACCACGCTTCTGGAACCGGCATTCAATTACTGGGCGCCATTTTACAATCACAAACGGATAACACGCTGCTAAAACAAGGAACTGCATTAGGTGGTGGTGCATTACACGCACATTATGGTCGCGACAATGAGTTGGAGGCAGATTATTACAGTCTGGATTATATGGTTGCAGAAGGTTACGACCCACAAGCCGCCGTTGAGTTACAAGAATTATTCGTCAACTTGTCTAAAGATAATAAGCAACGCGGCCTACTGAGCCAATTATTTGCCACCCACCCACCCTCCGCTGAGCGAGCCAAAAAAAATCAAGCGCGCGCCAATGAACTAGGCGGCAAAGGCAAACGTAATAAAGCCGCGTATCAAAATGCCATCAAACAGATTGTAAAAGATCAAGACGCCTATGATCTTCATTCATACGCAGTAGAATCCGCCGGCAAGAAAGAATGGGATAAGTCACTTTCGCTGACAAATCAGGCGATAAGAAAACAGCCTCGTGAGGCACGCTTTCACATCACTAAAGGCCTTATACTCAATGAAATCGATAAAAACAAAGAGGCAATTTCTGCCTTTAACCGCGCCGTTAAATTAGAGCCCACATACTTTGCCGGTTTCTTTCACCGTGCGTTGACACACAATGAACTCAAAAATTATAACGCTGCCCAAAAAGACTTTATTTCCAGCAATAGATTGTTGGAAACAGGGGTTGCCAATTATTATCTGGGTGAAATTGCCCTGCAAAATAACAATCGTTTGAATGCCGTCAACTATTATCGCCGTGCGGCACAATCAGGGGGGGATGCTGGTAAAGCGGCCACCAGCCGCTTAAGACAACTGGGTGCCGGATAAATACCAAGGCATTAGTCTTGTTGAACTTCTTTGGCAATTTCGTCCGCTGATTTATGGCGGACATCCAAACCTTTAACAAGGTAGATAATTTGCTCGGAAATGTTGCCTGCATGATCTCCAATACGTTCCAGTGCACGCAATGACCAGATCACATTCATAGAGCGGCTGATGTTACGCGGATCTTCCATCATGTACGTAATCAACTCACGCATAGCCGTATCGTATTCACGATCAATCTCACGATCTTTATTCACTACTTCCAACGCCATATCAACATCGTAACGCGCAAACGCGGTTAAGGTGTTGTTAACCAATTGTTGCACATGGCGCCCCAAGTTGCGCAATTCACCAAAACCTTCTGGAAGATCATCAATTTCGGCAATTTCCAGTGCCATTTTAGCGATTTTGTTCGCTTCATCACCGATGCGCTCAAGGTCACGTGTTGATTTTGAAATGGCCATTACCAAACGTAAATCTGACGCTGTCGGCTGTCGACGCGCAATAATTTGTGTGCATAGCTCATCAATCGCCATTTCTCTGCGATCAACATCCTTCTCCGTCGTTAATACGGTTTGCGCAAGCTCAGTATCTATCGTCGTGACGGCACGCACCGCCAATAGAATTTGCTGCTCAACAACACCGCCCAACTCCAAAAACTCATTTTTTAAATCGTCCAAAGCCGTATTGTACTGCTGTGAAATATGCTGGTCGATGTTAAGCTTATCCATGATAATCTCCGCGCATGTTCGCTGTTAAACGTTTAATTAACCGAAGCGACCTGTGATATAGGCTTCTGTTAAATCGTGATCGGGGTTGGTAAATACCTTTTCCGTATCATTCACTTCAATCAGTTTTCCAAGATGGAAATAGGCCGTGCGATTCGACACACGGGCAGCTTGCTGCATCGAATGTGTCACAATAGCAATCGTGTAATTTTGGCTTAATTCGTCTATGAGCTCTTCAATTTTAGCCGTTGCAATAGGATCAAGTGCCGAACACGGCTCATCCATTAAGATGACTTCAGGGCTAACGGCAATGGTACGGGCAATACACAAACGCTGCTGCTGCCCGCCAGAAAGGCCCGTTCCGGGCTGATGCAATCGATCTTTTACTTCGTCCCACAAGCCAGCCTTTTGTAAACTGGTCTCAACAATGTCATCTAAATCTGTACGACGATCTGCTAAACCATGGATACGAGGGCCATAAGCGACGTTATCATAAATGGACTTCGGAAAGGGGTTAGGCTTTTGAAAGACCATACCAACACGGGCACGTAGTGGCACAACGTCCATTTTTTTTTCATTAATATCTTGGTCTTCCAGAAAAAAATGGCCTTCAACACGGCAAATATCAATGGTGTCATTCATACGATTCAAACAACGCAGAAAGGTTGACTTACCACAACCTGAAGGGCCGATCATGGCAACCACCTCATTAGTGCCAATATCGAGACTCACATCAAAAATTGCCTGCTTCTCGCCATAGAACACATTGACGTTACGCATCGACATCTTGGCACTATCACTTAGAGGCTTGCCAACCGTTTCATAAGCGTAATCACTCTCAGCGGGTATCGTATTTAATTGTTTTTTTTCTGCCACAACTTCACCTGCGGTATCTGCAATTGCACTATCATTCATGGGATTTCCCCAATTTTCAATCAAAATTTAACGTTTTTTACTTTTTGGAGATTACCAACGACGCTCAAGACGACGACGCGCCCATACGGCTAACGCATTCATCATGACCAAAAATATCAATAAAATTAGAATGGCTGCCGAAGCCTTTTCATTAAAGCCCGCATCTGCATTTCTAAACCACTGGAATATCTGCATAGGCAGCGCCGTTGCGGGGTCAGTTATGCCCCCAGGTATTTCCGGAATAAAGGCCGCCATACCAATCATCAATAACGGCGCACTCTCACCCAAAGCCTGAGCCAGGCCAATAATGGTGCCTGTTAACATTCCCGGCATTGCCAATGGCAACACATGGTGCAAAGTCACTTGCATTTTGGACGCACCCAACCCATAAGCCGCTTCACGAATGGATGGCGGCACCGCTTTAATCGCGGCACGGCTGGAAATAATGATAGTTGGCAAGGTCATCAGCGTTAATACAAAACCACCCACTAATGGTGTTGAACGCGGCAAACCAAAGAATGCTAGAAAGATAGCCAAACCCAGCAAACCAAAAATTATAGAAGGTACAGCAGCCAGATTATTAATATTCACTTCAATCAGATCGGTGATTCTGTTTGTGGGTGCGTATTCTTCAAGATACACCGCAGCAGAGACACCGATAGGAAACGATAGCAGCACAGTCACTAACAACAAATAAAAGGAACCCATCACCGCACCACGGATACCCGCTTCTTCAGAATGTGCCGAATCACCTGTCTGGAAGAACGCCCAATTAATACGTTTTTGTAATTTACCAGATTCATAGGCTTCGTGAATCCATTGCAATTGCTGCTCATTGAATTCCTGCTTGCCAGGCTCACCCGCGTCACCTAGACGTTTTAAATAAAAATCGACTTTGTCATCTACTAACGCCCAAACACTGACCGTTTTACCCAGCAACGCTTCGCCACGGGTTTTAAAGCGCTCTTGCAATAGATAGCCCGGGCCTTCAACCGCTAATAGTTTACGCGCACTGCTTTTTTCACGACGGGATGAGGCATTAAAAAATTCATAGGTTGCACGCTTAACAACCCCGGAATAATTTGCTGCTAAAATTTGGTCTGTGTCATTAACGTCCGTAATTTCTAGTGTTTCAGCATCTAACACTACTGACATTTCCAGATAATGATAGGTAAAACCCTGTAATCCCTTACCAATAATATTGGTAAAAAGAAACAGTACACACAAAAGGCCAAAGCCTATGGACAACAGACCATACAAGCGGAAACGTTTTTCGGCACGATAACGTTTACCTAAAGTCTGGTTAACGCGGTCTATCGTTTTTACAGGTTGATCAGTCATACTGTTCTCGATACTTTTTCACAATATGGAGGGCCACAAAGTTCAAGCCCAGCGTAATCACAAACAGCACTAGACCTAGAGCAAATGCGGCCAGTGTTTTCGCGCTGTCAAATTCATGGTCACCGATCAACAATGTTGTCATTTGCACAGTAACCGTTGTGACTGATTCCAATGGATTAAAGGTAAGCTTAGCTGCCGTACCAACGGCCATGACAACAATCATGGTCTCACCAATTGCGCGCGACACCGCCAACAGTATTGCACCCACAATACCAGGCAATGCTGCAGGGAAAATAACTTTTTTAATCGTTTCTGACTGTGTTGAACCCAAACCATACGCACCATCACGCAACGATTGTGGCACAGCATTCATCACATCATCCGACAGAGAAGAAACAAAAGGAATAATCATAACACCCATGACCAAACCGGCTGCAAGTGCGCTCTCGCCTGACACTTCTAATGGCCCAATCACAAAACCCAATAATGACAAATCCAAGCCATGCAATGCACTTTTAATCATCGGAGCAATGGTCAAGGCCGCAAAAAAACCATAAACGACCGTAGGAATACCCGCCAAAATTTCCAACAATGGTTTAACCATACTGCGCACACGGGAACTGGCATATTCGGATAGATAGATGGCCGTCATCAAACCTGTAGGCACGGCAACCAACATGGCAACCGCAGAAATTAACAAAGTCCCGGTAAAGAGTGGCATAGCACCGAAAGCACCCGAGCTTCCTACCTGATCTTCACGAATAGAAAGTTGAGGACTCCACTGAGTGCCAAATAGAAAATCGGTTAAAGGGACAATGTGGAAAAAACGAATAGATTCAAATAAGACTGAAAAGACAATACCGATGGTTGTGAAAATCGCCAACATTGAACAGGCAAGCAGCGCTAGCATAAACACCGTTTCCACACCATTACGAGCTTTCAAATCAGGACCGACTTTTTTCCAGCCATAAGCACCTGTTACGACTAACAAGCCCATAATCAATACTGATAACGCCATCTGACTGGTATCACGTAAACTCGCCAAACGCTCGGCAATAACCAGTAATTGAGGATCCTGATTAAAAGAAACACCTGAGGCCAGATTTTCAATGGTGCTTAACAATAAATCCAGCTCATCTGCTGATAATTGTTGTTGTTCAACCGTCAAATATTGAAAAACGATGCCACGAATAATACTGTCGTCAAAAGCGCTCCATAAGGTAAAAACCATAAGGCAGGGGATAGCACACCAGATAGCGGCCTGCACACCATAATAAACCGGCAGTGAGTGCAAATGCTTTCTTCCGCCGAGGTCTTTGGATAGGACAATTGAGCGGGTACGCGCCAGATAAAAGGCAATGGCTATACCAAGCGCAATAACAATAAACAATGTCGAAGGATTCATAGGTTTATTACCAAGATGCCTCTATTGAAGACAGCACTCACTTATCAACAAGGCGTATGATTGTGGTGATAAGTGCTACTGGGAGTGAGGATAGCCAGACAAGATGACATTTTTGTGGCAGCGCTCGTGATTTATATCATAAAGGCACGGGCGCCATGCAAAGAAACTTTTATCTGGCTAATTATTTAACTTTTTGTTCGCTTTCTTTCGCTTCCTGAGACTGAAGTCTACGATAATCTTGAAACGCACGCCAATTTTTATACTCTTCATACTCATCAGAGCCTTGCTCACGAGATTTTATCCAGGCACGAAAAGCTTCAAACTCTTTAAACTGCTCTTCCGTCATCGGTGGAGCGCCATCCAAATCGAGGATATAGTAACCACCTGACTTACGTCTTTCTTTTTCATTACTAAAAAACTTTTTGGCTGAAAACTCACCGCTACTGCCTGAAAACACACCTGCTCCACGAGGGAATTCGCTGTCTTCAAACTCGTCTTTATCCGTTTCTGATAGAGAAGCACATGCCACTATCAATGGACACAGTAGTAATAAAAAAACGGCCTTCATCACACACACCTTTTCGTCTTAACATATTTTAAAAAAAAAAGCACCCTAAAGGGTGCTTTTTTAACAACCAATGTGTCAATTAGAACTTAACAACACCACCGATTGCAATACCTCTGTCTTCAGCAGCTTCGATGCCATTCTGCACTAGACCGTCAGTTTTAACATATGACAAGTACAACAATACACCTTTGGTTGCCGCATACTCATAACCGAAACCAGTTGCTTCAACATCAGCTGTTCTGTTAGCGTCATCACGAGTGTGTGAACTGATACTTACTTTATGCTGACCTGAGTGGTAACCCAGCTTAACTGCATCGTGCTCGTTAGTACCGCCTTGAGTTGTACTAGCAGGTGTTGTAGTGATAGTTCCATCACCATTAAGTACTGAACTCTGAGCAGTTGTAGAAGTTTGTAAGTCTTGTTCAGTATGAACAACTGTCAAGCTAACACCAAATGGTGCCTTATAACCAACCAAGTAACCGCTAAGGTCATTGTTAGTGCCACCACCATTTTCAGTAAAGTAGCTTACTTTAAAACCATTGCTGTTGATGCGTAACGCAATTTCCGAACCACCTTCGTTCTGAAGCTGTGCAGCGATAGTCGCAACACCAGCAATCTTAGGTGAGTAGTAACGGATACCTTGACCACGATGTGGGTCAAAACCATTGATTGCAGAGTTCACACCAGTAGTGAATGAGGTACCAGCCAATGCGTTAGACGTCCAAGTACCTGCAGAACCAACGTTCATGATACCGTCACCTACGTCATTGTGATCACCCAAACGGATAGTACCGAAACCACCTTTAACATAAAAACTGTTACGACGAGTATTCAGGCTGCCCTGAGAATCCGGCAAACCAAATTCCATGTTAGTACCTACAGTTAAGTCATTCCACTTAGTGCTGCTGTCGATACGGAAACGTGATTGTGAAAAACCATTACGAGTGTATTGAACTTTGTCAGAATCTTCTAAGTCCAGAACCTGAGCAGATACGAAACCAGAGATTTTAACATCTGCTTGAGCTGAAAAAGATGCACCTGCAACTGCTAATGCTAATAGAGCTTTCTTCATTTTTTGCCCCCTAAATTATTGGTTAAGTTATGAAGAGCGCTCTTTATATAGCGGCCATTGAGAGATGTCAAATATTTTTTGGTCAATGCCGCAATATACGCCAAATAAGGGATAAATTGATTAATTATTAACCAAAAAAGAAAACCCCAGCCAAAGGCCGGGGTGCCATATTTAATCACTATTTTCATGCTCAGCTTTCGACACAAAAGCATGGCCAAGGCTCTTTTTCCGCTCTCTAGCATTAGGGGGCATTGAGAGTCTGGAGATTAGGGGCATTACTATGACGCTGGCAATCCACAAAAGTTCCAAAAAATTGGAAAAAAATTTATCTTTTGTTCACAATTTTTTATTTATATTTATTTTTCAGTAAGTTACGAAGGAAAAAAATATCACTTTTACCGATTAATGCGCCTCATCCCAATTATTTCCAATGCCTGTATCGACAATAAGAGGGACTAAAAGTTCCGCTGCCGCCGACATCCGCTGTTGGACACCTGCAATCAGTTCATCAACTGCCTGATGATGCACCTCAAAGACCAGTTCATCATGGACTTGCATAATCATCATCGCATTCATGGTGGTCGCTTGCAGCCATTGATCAACAGAGATCATTGCCATTTTAATAATGTCGGCAGCAGTACCCTGCATAGGGGCATTAATCGCTGTACGTTCCGCCGCCTGACGCCGCATACCATTGCGCGCATTGATTTCCGGCAAATACAGCCGACGACCAAACAATGTTTCAACATAGCCTTTCTCAGCCGCCTGTGCACGAGTATTGTCCATATAGGCTTGTACGCCAGGATAACGCTCAAAGTACTTATTAATATATTGTTGTGCATCATTACGGCCAACACCCAATTGTTTTGCCAAACCAAAAGCGGACATGCCATAAATCAGTCCAAAATTAATCGCTTTGGCACTACGACGTTGTTCCTGCGTCACATGATCAAGTGTCGTATCAAATACCTCTGCGGCTGTCGCACGGTGGATATCCCGACCTTGCGCAAAGGCCTCTAACAAACCTTGGTCTTGTGACAAATGCGCCATAATGCGCAATTCTATCTGGGAGTAGTCGGCAGCAACAATTTTATAACCCTCTGGGGCAATAAATGCCTGTCGAATACGTCGACCTTCTGAATTACGTATGGGGATGTTTTGCAGATTAGGATCTGAAGACGACAATCTGCCCGTCGCCGTAACTGCCTGATGGTACGAAGTATGAATTCGACCTGTAGATGGCTCTATCATTTGCGGCAACTTATCGGTATACGTTGATTTCAGCTTAGCAAGGCCCCGGTGCTCAAGTAACACTTTGGGAAGCGGGTAATCCAATGCGAGCTCCTGTAACACCTCTTCCGCTGTGGAAGGCGCACCTTTGGATGTTTTCTTGATTACAGGCAATTCCAATTTCTCAAACAAAATCACCCCCAATTGCTTGGGAGACCCCAGATTAAATTCTTCGCCCGCCACCTCAAAAGCCTGCATTTCCAACGCTTTTAATCGTGCTTCAATCTCATGACTTTGCTCGCCCAATAATTTGGCATCCACTAAAGCACCATTACGTTCAATACGATTAATGATAGGTAAGAGTGGGATTTCGATGTTATTGAACACATGAGCCAATGAATGATCACTCTGTAATTGCGGCCATAATTGAGCGTGCAGTTGCAAGGTAATATCAGCATCTTCTGCCGCGTAAGGCGACGCCTGGTCCACCGCAATTTGATCAAAGGTGAGCTGCTTTGCGCCCTTACCGGCAATATCTTCAAAATGGATGGTTTGTTTGTCGAGATAAAACTGAGCCAGACTATCCATATCGTGACGAGTTGCCGTCGCGTTCAACACATAGGATTCCAGCATGGTATCAAATGCGATACCTTGCAGTTGTATATCGTAATTCATTAACACATGGCTATCGTATTTTAAGTTTTGTCCCACTTTAAATGTATTGGAATCCTCCAATAGGGGTTTAAGTTTATCCAAAACCCACGTCAACGATAATTGATCAGGAGCATCAAGATAAGCATGACCACAAGGTACATAGGCAGCCTCGCCGGTACTCACTGCAAATGAAACACCAACAATTTGCGCCTGCATATAATTCAGGCTTGTGGTTTCTGTATCAAAAGCAAATAAGTCTGCTTGCTGAAGTTTTATCAGCCACTGTTCAAATTCGATCTCAGTAAAAATGGTCTGGTAATTCGATTTATCATCAACCGACAAGGTATTATTATCCTCATCTTCCTCGCTAACAGTCGATGTGTCGTGACTTAATTCTGCAATCCAAGTTTTAAACTCGAAGCGCTGAAATAGGTTTGATAGTGCTTCATTGTCAGGATCGACGGCACATAAGTCTGCAACATGAATATCCAATACCACATCGGTTTTAATGGTTGCCAGCTGATAAGAAAGGCGTGCATCGGCTTCATTACTACGCAATTTATCCGGCATGGTTTTGGCGCCGCGAAAACCTAACGTGCTGACTGCATCCAGATTTTGATAAATCGCCTCTATGCCGCCTATGCCCTGCAATAGCGCCAATGCCGTTTTTTCGCCTACACCCGCAACACCGGGGATGTTGTCGACCTTATCACCCATTAACGCCAAAAAGTCGATGATGAGCTCGGGGGGAATACCAAACTTGGCCTCAACACCGGCCACATCCATGATGGTTTCGGTCATGGTATTAACCAGCGTAACGTGTTGGTTAACCAACTGTGCCATATCCTTATCACCCGTGGAAACCACCACATCCAACCCTTTTTCTGTCGCCTGATGCGCCAAAGTACCGATCACATCATCAGCCTCAACTCCTTCGATAACCAGTAATGGCAACCCCATGGCCTTGATAATATCGTGAATAGGTTGCACTTGTGGACGCAGGTCATCCGGCATCGGCGGGCGATGCGCCTTATACTCGGGATAAATCCCATCACGAAAAGTCTTTCCCTTGGCATCAAAAATCACCGCTATCGTACTTTGGGGAAAATCTTTTTGCAGACGACGCAACATATTAATCACGCCTTTAATCGCACCCGTAGGTTCTCCCTGACGGTTAATTAACGGTGTCAGTGCGTGAAAAGCGCGATAGAGATAGGAAGAACCATCAACCAAAACGAGGGGGGCTGTCATAATAACGAAGTCTTATTTGCTGATTTATTGAAATGTGAAACACGAATAATAAAGGAAAGCACTAATAAAGTGTTACTACACCCTCATTTTTGTTATTTTTCTATGATTTTTGTTGCAATGCACAATTTTGTTTGTTACAATATGTAACATTATTGGCTCACAGCTAATTTTGGTTAAGTTAAGATAGTTCTTGTTACCTGCACTGGTTGTTTTCTCTCCTCCCTTATATGATTAGACGGTGCAGGTTTTTTTACCTTATTTTCTATTGCGCCGCAATAATTTGATTTCAAGCAAAGTGGCTAAAAGCTGTCTACACTAAAGAAAATCATCCTCCACACATTATTTTTTGAAGTCGTTACATGCAAGAACTCCTATTCACACAGGCCTCCATTTATCATCTACAACAACTCGCCAGCATGGTAAAACAAAAGACCGGCGTCAGACATCGTCTATCAGACCCCAAATCGGTTATCAATCTATTACGCTACAGTTGTACTGCCGCGGATCATACGGTGAACTCAGAATATAATGAATTTATAGCGACGCTACGTGATGAACAACGAGACTATCTGCAAAGCCGGGGGTTGCTGATCCCTTACATTATGCAAAACGTTGCCCCTATGCATGAGCACTATTTACCCATTGCCCGATAAATTATGCAAAACGTTGCCCCTATGCATGAGCACTATTTACCCATTGCCCGATAAATTATGCAAAACGTTGCCCCTATGCATGAGCACTATTTACCCATTGCCCGATAAATATCGCCGACAGTCAAATCATGACAGACAGTATCAACTAAGCTTACCTCTGGTATTCACTTTCGATGGGTAATGACAGAAGATAAGGTCAATAACATCTTAGGGTATTGATAAGGCGGTTTTACATACGCCACCCATTGGCCCTGAGGATTAACCAACAAAATGGCATCTTGCGGAAATATATTGGGTGGCAACACAATACTATTTAATTCAGCAACAACCATTTTTTTACGGATACTTTTTTTCACCTGAGAAAGAAAATCTTCCAGTACCTTTTGATCCGCTGCATTTTGTGCAACCAACATCCACTGTAATTGTGAATGTTGTAACTTACTTGACATTACTTGTCGATGTTTATCCTTGAGTAAAATCAAGCCATTAATCTTTAATTCAATATCTGACAAATAACGTGGTGTAGTTATTTTATTTAAAAAAAGCGCCAAAATTGTTGCCATAACAGCAACAAGAATTAACACTGTTTTAGTAATATTTTTACTTTGGCTCATAAAAATACATTAGCTATTATCCAATAGGTAATAAATAATGGTCTACCAACATAATAATAAACAACGCCATTAAATAAAAAATAGAATAATTAAATGTTTGCATCGCGGCATTAGGGTGCTTATCCAATAATAAAATAACACTCCAATAAATAAATCTTCCACCCAATAGCAACGCACCCACTAAGTACAGCCAGTGAAACATACCGATAACGTAAGGCAATAAAGTAACTATTAACATAATAATGGTATATAACAAAATATGTATTTTTGTGTAACGCTCACCATGTGTTACCGGAAGCATAGGGACATCAGCTTTCGCATAATCCTCTTTACGGTGCACCGCTAATGCCCAAAAATGCGGGGGAGTCCATGCAAAAATAATTAACACCAACAACAATCCATAAGCATCTACATTGTTAGTCACCGCCGTCCAACCTAACAAGGGCGGCGCAGCACCCGCGATACCACCAATCACAATATTTTGTGGTGTTGCACGTTTTAAAAACAGTGTATATACCAAGGCATAACCCACTAAAGAAGCCAAGGTTAACCATGCGGTCAAAGCATTAATAAAGATTAGTAAAACGGCCATCCCTAAAGCACCAATGCAAAATGCAAAAAGTAGTGCATTGCATGGTTCTACTCGACCTTTAGCCACCGGACGATTAAGCGTACGCTGCATTTTTTGATCAATACTGCGGTCCACTAAATGATTAATAGTCGCCGCGCTCGCAGCACAAAGAGCAATTCCCAGATTACCCCAAAACAAAATATGTACAGGCACCATTCCCGGTACGGCAAGCAACATCCCAATCAGAGAGGTTAATAGCATCAGTGCTACCACTCTCGGCTTACAAAGTTCGAGGTAATCCTTCCAGTGGGCTTGTGAATTTTTTATGGCCTGTTCAGTTGCCATAGTGGCCTCTCGCTAACGTTTTTCTTGGTAAAAAATGTGCGCCGTAAATACCCGATGGCACACAGTCACCACCGTCAGCAATAATAATGCACCAACCGCATTATGCGCGACTGCGACACTTAACGGTAATGCGAAGATAATATTACTGACCCCCAAACTGATTTGTAAAAAGAGCACAAACCATAACCATAGCGTCCAGCCCTTGGTATTTACTGTTGAAAAGGACCATAAACGTATGCCTAAAATAATGAGTAATAACGACACCACAACCGCACCAACACGATGCGTAAAATGAATCGCTGTACGGCTGTGATTATCTAATTGCCCACCCAAATAATTTGGCCCAATATCCTGCCATAGGGTAAAACCTTTTGACATATCCATCGGCGGTACCCATTGCCCCAAACATCGCGGAAAGTCCGGACAAGCCAATGCTGCATAGTTAGAACTCACCCAGCCACCCAGAGCGATTTGCGCAATGACGGCAATCAAACACACGAGCAAAAACGGTTTTAATTGTTGTAAGCGATAATACTCTTCAAACGACATCGACCATCGAAGTCCACTCGTACGCTGTGTGAGTAGCCATAATAATGATAATGTGGAAAAACCGCCCAACAAATGTGCTGTAACTACTTTGGGCCACAACTTTAATGTCACTGTCCACATGCCAAACGTCGCTTGCAAGATAACAAGAGACAATAGAAATAAAGGCAATTTTAGCGGTTTACGCACTTGTGTTGTATGACGACCTGTTGCCGCGAAAATAGCAATGGCTAAAATCAATAAGCCTAATGCCCCGGCAAAATAACGATGCACCATTTCAGGCCAAGTTTTATCCAAGTCTACAGGGGTATCAGGAAATTTTGCTTCTGCTTTAGCAATTTCGTGCGCCTCATCCGGCCACAAAAGATGACCATAACAACCCGGCCAATCAGGACAACCAAGACCAGCATCAACCAAACGTGTAAAAGCACCCAGTACGACGACAGCAATCGTTAGCAGAAAGGCTGCAAGGCTTAAACGATAGAGGGTTTTATTGTCATTATTTGTCATAGGTAAATTTTAATAACTTCTTAATATCATCCAGCAAGTCTTGGCCTGTATTTGTTGTATTGTAACGCATCATGGCAAAGCCTTCCTGATCCATCAGATAATAGCTATTGGCCGGATTAGCTTCACTATTGTTAGCGCCTAACCATGTCGACAATTGCTGCGGTGTTGTTTGTGCGTAAATAACATTGGGGTGTTGCTGCTTTAATATTCGCTGTTCCTGATCAGATAGGTCACCCAATACCAAAAAAATTCTTTCAACACGATAAGCCTTTTCAGCCAGACGTATATGAACCTGACGGGTGGTATAGAGGTTTTTTTGACAAACGTCATCACAAGGTGTGCTTACTGGCACCAGTAAGCGCCAACGCTTGTGTGCACTTTCTTCGACAAATAATCGTTTTAATACCCTTTCATCATTCGTCAGTATTAAGTCATGCACGGAGACTGGCATATTGAGCAAGGTTCCCTTGTTGGTTGTCCCTAATGGCATCCACCAACCAGACTGAAATACGGCATACGCTAATGCCATCGGTATCAAAATAATACCGATAATCATTAAGCCAAAAAAAAGATTTCTTTTGATAATAGTATCTTTATTACTCATATGTTGTTTGTCTGTTTTATTAACTTAACCATTACCCAACCATAAAGCAGTAGCAACACAAAAGCCATCGAAAACCATTGCACCGCATAAGCGGTATGTTTTTCCGGTCGAGTGTTTATTACCGGCCAATTAGCATTAAAAGCACCTTGATTTTCGCTATCAATACGCAATAGTGCAGGGAAGACAGGTCCATCAAGAATCTGCGCCACCTTTTCCATATTGATATGCAAGACACGCTGCGGCCATTGCTCATACCAATCACTAGCGCTATTTTTAACCACCACGTTTTCAGAAGGGATATGCAAATATCCCAACACAGTTTCCCGTTGTTCTCTGTTTGCAATCGTCGGCAGTTGATCTCGCTTCAAGGGCGCGGCAATCCAACCTCGATTCACTAACAACCACTGCTGCCCGGTCCATAAGGGCATAATAATTTCGTAACCCGCCCTGCCTTGACGAGAGCGATTATCTAGCAACCAGTATTGTTGATTATTATAGTGTCCTTCAACAATCACGTTTTGATAGGGTTTAATCCGAGAGTGCAAAACGTCAGTCAATAATAAAGGTGGCAAGGTTTGCTGTTGCTGGTAAACTGAGAGTAGTTCGCGCTTTTGTTCAGCCCGATCCAATTGCCAGAAGCCCAATGACAATAAAATCGGCAAAAAAAACAACACAAAAAGCAATAATTTCCATTGTTGTTTTAAGGCCGATGTAACCATCGTTATCAAGGGGGGCGTGGTTATCATTAGCTCTACCACCAACATTACGTTAAAGAGATATTTATGTTAAAACTGATTATCGTTATCCTGTTTCTAGGCGTAATCGTGAGTCTTAGCAGTAGTTTAGTTTTTTTATTAAAAGACGTTCACTCTCAAAGGAAACGTTCTCTTTATGCACTGGGCATTCGCATTAGTCTAGCCACAATACTGATGGTAACTATCTTTTATGGCTTATACACAGGCCAACTGGGTAGTCATGCACCTTGGGATATTCAACAGACAAAAGAACAAATGATGGAGTCAAAGTCAACTATCAAAAACTAGCATTGCAGTGCGCCATAAACGTTTGACGATGAACCCTGTATCTATCCCAAAATATAAACAAAAATAAACAAACCTACCCAAACCACATCAACAAAGTGCCAATACCAACTGGCTGACTCAAACCCAAAACAGTCATCATGATGAAAATGGTTTTTCAACACAGAGCGCAACCACATCACCAGTAACATAAACGTGCCCAAAGTGACGTGCGCACCATGAAAACCCGTCAGCATAAAAAAAGTCGTGCCATAAGCACCGGTATCTAGTTTTAAGTCAACATGGTAGGCATGAATATATTCTTCCGCTTGTAAAAACAAAAAGAAAATACCCAAAGCAACCGTAATACCCAACCAAATATTAAATGATTTTTTGTTATCATTTTTTAACGCGGTATGCGCAAAATGCACCGTCACACTAGACGTTAATAGTACGGCCGTATTCCAAAATGGTAGCCAGGTGAAAATATTATCTGCTGTTGTCACACTCATATTTTCACCGGGGCCAAGGACGGTCGCATCCGCACCATTAACAGCTTGATCTGGTGTCACCATCAACGGCCAGTTATTTTCAAACCCTGACCAGAGAATGGTATTGGTAGAGTTATCACTACCCAGCTCTGGCAGAGAAATTTGACGTATATAGAATAATGCACCAAAAAAAGCGGCAAAAAACATGACTTCACTGAAGATAAACCAACCCATTCCCCACACATAAGAACGTTTCAGTTGGGCACTGTTTAAACCTGCCATATTTTCATTGATAACCGCGGCAAACCAGAACCACAACACTGCCGCCATTAATAGCGAACCGGCCATAAACATCATTGGCATTGTGCCTGTGTTGATCCATGTTGCCGCACCATACACCGTTAAAAATAAACCGAGTGACGCAAAAATAGGAAGTCTACTTTGTTCGGGGACGTAGTAGGTACCTTCACTTGCCATAGGGCTTCTCCGCTATTGTTATTAGCTCAATGAATTAGATGGGGTCAGAGTCAAATTTTATTCAAAAAAGCTTACTGCTTTTACCGTATTTAACAATTTTGACTCTGACCCCAATTTTTCTGTTACATCGAAAAGGGTATAAGACAGTGTTATTGTGTGAATATGTTTAGGAATATCAATATCAACAATAAAACTCAATCCCATTTCAGCGTGTTCACCAGCAGCCAACGGTTGTTTGTTAAAACAAAAACATTCCGTTTTATGGAAATAATTTGCCGCTTTAAAGGGCACGACACTAGGAACCGCTTGTGCAACCATTTTGTATTGCGTTGGGTTTTCTGCCAGATAATTAACCACTGTTGGCTCACCAGGATGTACGTCTATGGATTGTATTTCAGGCTTAAACATCCATGGCATATTTTCATTATTCGTTGCCAAAAACTGCACTTTAACCGTGCGAGTTTTATCCACACCATCAACTAATCCGGTGTAAGCGCTACCCGTTTTACCATTTAGACCGGTCACCTCGCAAAACAAATCATACAGTGGCGGCATAACAAAAATGGCAAAAGTAAACATCAATACCACGGTTGCGCCGAGCTTAACGCAAAGCACAGGCGTTGTATTGTTTTGCCAAAACTGCTTCATGGTTTATTTCACCTCTGGCGGTGTAGAGAAGGTATGGTATGGCGCTGGCGATGCCACTGTCCACTCCAAACCCTCCGGATTTTCCCACACTTCATCGGTTGCCGGTTTACCACTGATAATCGTTGAGATCACGTTATATAACAACATAATCTGTGCCGCACCAAATAAGAAAGCACCACAGCTGGCAATCATATTGAAATCGGCAAAAAACATATTATAGTCAGGTACGCGGCGTTGCATACCCGCCAAGCCCACAAAATGCATCGGGAAAAAAGTGACATTCAAACCCACAAACGCCAACCAAAATTGGGTTTTGCCCATGGTCTCGTTGTACATCTTGCCGCACCATTTAGGCAACCAGTAATAGACGCCAGCAGTGATCGAGAAAATAGCGCCCGGCACTAACACATAATGAAAATGTGCCACCACAAAATAGGTGTCGTGATATTGAAAGTCGGCAGGTGCAATCGCCAGCATCAAACCGGAGAAACCACCAATCGTAAACAGAATGACAAACGCGATAGAAAATAGCATAGGGGTTTCAAAGGTCATGGCACCACGAAACATGGTGGTCACCCAGTTAAACACTTTAACACCTGTCGGAACCGCAATCAGCATAGTGGCATACATAAAAAATAACTCACCGGCAATCGGCATACCCACAGTGAACATATGGTGCGCCCATACAATGAAACTTAAAAACGCGATCGACGCGGTGGCATAAACCATAGAGGAGTAACCAAACAAGGGCTTACGCGCGAACGTGGGGATAATTGCACTGACAATACCAAAAGCAGGCAAAATCATAATATACACTTCAGGGTGACCGAAGAACCAGAATACATGCTGGAACAATACCGGATCACCACCACCCGCAGCATCAAAAAAGCTGGTGCCAAAGTGGATATCCATCAGCATCATGGTGACCACACCCGCCAATACGGGCATAACGGCAATTAAAAGATACGCCGTAATGAACCATGTCCATACAAACAACGGCATTTTCATATAGGTCATGCCCGGCGCACGCAGATTGATAATCGTGGCAATAATATTAATCGCACCCATAATCGAGCTCGCACCCATAATATGCACAGCAAAAATAAAGTAGGTCACACTCGGTGGCGCATAGGTCGTTGATAGCGGCGCATAAAAGGTCCAACCGAAATTAGGACCGCCGCCTTCCATAAACATGGTCGACACCATCATGGCAAACGCAAAAGGCAGAATCCAGAAGCTCCAGTTATTCATGCGCGGCAGCGCCATGTCTGGTGCACCAACCATCATCGGTAACATCCAGTTTGCCAAACCAACAAAAGCAGGCATCACCGCACCAAAGACCATAATCAAACCATGCATGGTGGTCATTTGGTTAAAAAATTCTGGCTCAACAATTTGCAAACCGGGTTCAAATAACTCGGCACGAATGACCAAGGCAAACGCACCCCCCAATAAAAACATGGCAAAACTGAACCATAGATACATTGAGCCAATATCTTTATGGTTTGTCGTATATAACCAGCGGGTAAACCCTTTAGCAGGACCGTGGGCCATGATTCATTCCCCCTTTATTTTCCTTGCTTAAAATTAAGTACATCAATGGGCTGGATAATATCGCCCGTACTGTTACCCAGCGCATTACGCTGGTAAGTCAGCACTGCTGCCATATCAACTTCCGATAGCTGATCACCATAAGCGGCCATGGCCGGATTATTGCGACTACCATTGACGACAATATCCAAATGCGCTGCGATATCACCGGTGACAATGGGGCTACCCGTAATGGCTTTACCCACACCACCTTCACCGTTAGCACCATGACAGGCCAAGCAGGCACTGATATAAATTTGTTCACCTTGTGTTATTAACTCATCAAGCGTGAACGTTTTACCCGTTAATGCTTTTATTTTTTCGGCTTGCTCACGACGGTCAGCCAGCCAACGGGTGTATTTGGCATCAGGAACAGCCTTAACCACCACGGGCATAAAGCCATGATCTTTACCACAAAGTTCGGCACACACACCGCGGAAAGTCCCGGGCGTCTCAACATAAGTCCAGCTTTCATTAATATAGCCTGGTATCGCATCACGCTTTACTGCCAAATCTGGCACCCACCAAGAATGAATCACATCATTGGCCGTGACCAAAAAACGGACTTTCTTATTGGTTGGAATGATCAACGGTTCGTCCACTTCAAGCAGATAATGATCACCTTTAGGGACTTTGTTTTGTATTTGCTCTTGTGGAGTACTTAAACGACTAAAAAAACTGACGCCCTGATCAAGATATTCATATTTCCAATACCATTGGTATCCGGTAATCACAATATCCACTTCGGACTCAGAGGTATCGTAGAGTTTGATTAAACTCTTGGTGGCAGGTATTGCCATAATGATCAAGATCAGAAAGGGAATGACAGTCCAAATAATTTCCAGCGTGGTACTTTCATGGAAATTGGCAGCCTTGGCACCGTTAGCTTTTCGGTGAACGATCATAGAGTAGAACATCACACCAAAAACCATAACACCAATGCCTACGCACCACCAGAAAATCTCCATGTGAAGACCAAAGACTTCCCGGCTGACCTCGGTCACACCGATAGGCATATTGGTGGTTGAACGCCCATTCTGTTCCGCAACAGCCTGATAGCTTAACAACAACGAACTGACAAACACCACAGGAACAGACAACCGGACCAATAACCGGTGTATTGTGTTTAACATCTCCCAATGCTCCGTGTAGATAGAGTTATTTTATTCTTACACTATTTGAACACACTGTAAGGCCTCGCACGCGCTGTCGAACAGTAGCTTCAATTTATGCGACGACGACTGCGTAAACCAAGCTGAGTTATGTGTTGTATTTGCACTACTTATATTTATTTATCAAATACATACCGCACCTTTTAACCTTCTCTCACCAAGCAAACAAAAAACCGCAGCCAACACTGTTTTTGTGGTATTTGCGGGAAGGTAAAGCGGCTACTGCTGATGCCCTACAGGGGGTACTACCAACAATTGCGGCTAACAACTCGTCGCAATATGAACATCAGCGCCTTGCTTACAAGGGTAAAAGGACGCTGTTGTTCAATGTATAGAGAGCCACAGGCGTTGCCTAAAGTCAATATTTTTATGAAGATTATTACCAATTTCAAAACCTTTGGGTGTTTTTTAGGCAGGCCATCGCAAAACCAATTATGTTAGTCTATGATAAACAGGATGAGATATGGTTTTAACCCAATGAGTGAGATGCAGGATCTGATAAATCGTCACATTCACGCCCAGCTTCAACAGGCGAAGTCGCATGACAGTCTGAATCAGCTTATTCATCAACATGCTACACTCCTGTGCGAATTACTGAATCTGAAACCTGAAAAATCTGAGTCGCTATTACTGACTTTCGCCTGCCGATATATTGAAATTATTCCTCCGTATTTGGAAGCATTTGAAGCCTTGGCTAAAGAGTCCGGCATTGCTACATACACCACACCTTTCTTTAACGAAATTCATTCTTTTTATGATGATAGGCATCCAGTTGCCGACTCTGTGTCCGGTTCTCATGCACTGCTATGTCGCAGTTATATGGCACACAGACTATTGGAAGAGTTGAATGATCGCGTCAGCATTGAGCGACAATTAGCTTTGGCACCTATTGAAATGGGGCACACTAATTTAATTGTTCACACACTGATTGGCGATGAACGCGCAAACCTGTTAGACCAAACGGTGTTAATTCGTTTAGAACTCATCAATATGAAAATGGCAATACAGGCAACAGAAACATTTGCCCACACCCGTGTAAAAGCTTATGTAAAACAACACCAGATAGAAGGGTGGGGACAATGTCTTAACCAGTGGCCCCAATTACAAGAAGATTTAACCCGTTTACTGAACTAAAGCGTGTTATTGCTTTCGAGTGGGGCTGCTTGGATTTAATATCAGTACTTGCGTTTCTTCCTGCTTTTGTTCTTGTGTCACATTCACCCGCGTTTCGAGTTCTTGTAACTGTTGTTTAAATCGCATTTCGTCACGAAAATCACAACTCACACATTCACGAAATTCTTTGTCATTGTCTTTATACATGACCAGCCTGTCCATCTCGCCACAACGAGGACAAACCGCACCGGCAATAAAACGCTTTTTCATGAATGAAACCCACACTGTTTTAATAACGCATCAACTTGTGGTTTACGACCACGAAAAGCGACAAATAACTCTAATGCGTCTTGCGAACCACCGTTGGCGAGTATCGTATTTAAAAACTTATCACCCGTTGACTGATCAAAAATACCCTTTTCTTCAAACAATGAAAACGCATCCGCCGATAATACCTCAGCCCACTTATAGCTGTAATAACCCGCCGCATAACCACCTGCAAAAATATGGCTGAAACTATTTTGGAAACGATTATAGGCAGGGGGCAGCACAACCGCAACCTGCTTACGTACCTTATCTAAAATAGACTGTACTTGCGCATTAACATCATTCATATGTAGGTGCATATCAAACAATGAAAATTCAATTTGTCTGACCATCTGCATGCCAGATTGAAAATTTTTTGCGGCTAACATTTTTTCTAACAGATCCTCAGGTAATGCCTCTCCCGTCTCATAATGGCCAGAAATCAAAGGAATGACGGTTTTCTCCCAACACCAGTTTTCCAAAAATTGGCTCGGCAACTCAACAGCATCCCACGCAACACCACTAATACCGCTAACGGCTGCATCCGTCATTTCTGTTAACATATGGTGTAGACCATGGCCAAATTCGTGAAATAAGGTGGTCACTTCTTGATGAGTTAATAACGACGGCGTATCACCCACAGGCGGTGTAAAATTACACGTCAAGTACGCTACCGGAAGTTGTAAATTTTTGTCACGTAATCGACGCACACGGCAATCGGCCATCCAGGCACCGCCACGCTTTTTATCGCGTGCGTAAAGATCAAAATAAAAATAGGCAATCACATTACCGTGTTTTTTAATGTGATAAAAACGCACATCATCGTGGTAGAGCGCCGCGTCATTACAAGGCTCAATAACAATATCAAACAACTTTCTAACCACAGAAAACATGCCATTAAGCACGTTTTCAGCTGGAAAATAGACACGCAAATCTTCCTGAGAGACGGAATATTTTTCCTGTTTTAACTTTTCACTGTAATAAGAAAAATCCCATGATTGCAATTCATCAATACCGTGTTTCTGTGCAGCATAATCTTGCAACTCCTGCACATCTTTTTGCGCAAACGGCCGTGACTTTTCGGCAAGCTCTTCAAGAAACTTAACCACTTGCTGTGGCGTTTCTGCCATTTTTGTTGCCAACGATAATTCGGCATAATTATTAAACTGTAATAAGCTGGCTAACTCATTACGCAACTGCAAAATTTCATCAATAACCGGGCCGTTATCCCACGCTTGTTTATCATGTAACTCGGACTCTAGCGATGCACGTGTCGCAAATGCACGATAGGTTTTTTCACGCAGAGCGCGGTCATCGGCATACGTCATTACCGCCAAATAAGACGGCATATCTAAGGTAGTGACATACCCTGATAACGATTTTTGTTGCGCCGTTTGTTGTGCAGCTGATAATGCCATCTCCGGCAAACCCGCTAACGCATCCGCAGAATCAAACTGCAAATACCACGCCTGAGTGGCATCCAGTACATTATTAGAAAACTGATTTGAAAGCGCGGATAATGCTTTCTTGATCTCGCCATAACGTAATTTTTTGTCTTCTGACAACGCAACGCCCGCCAAGGTGAAATCACGCAAGGCCTGTGTCACTACTGCTTTTTGGGCGACAGACAAGGTATCAAAAACCGCACTCTCTGCCAGTTGTTGGTAAGCCTTATATAAGCCTTCATGTTGATCTATCGCCGTACCGAACTCGGTCAGTTTGGCAATACAGATTTCATAAACCTCGCGTAATTCATCACTGTTTTTAACGCTATTAAGATGACTGACAGGAGACCAGCTTTGATTCAACAAGTCTGAAGCCTCTTCAAAGGGCGCCACTACATTTTTCCATGTGGGCGCTTCACCCCCTTCAATGAGTGCTAGCTGTTTTTCTAGCACAGAAAAGACATCACCAATACGTGATTGTATGGCAGGCTCAATATGTTCAATCTTTATCGCATCAAATGGAGGGAGTGGGGATTCGTCTAATAATGGGTTGGACATAGAGGGTACTTTTGTGGGTTAATTAATAGTAATCAACTACTACATAGTACCTATTTTGGATTAATTCAATGTCTGACTTAAAGAATAATGCTATTCGCCGCTATAAAGGTATTTTGCCCACGGTAGGAGAGAGGGTCTTTGTTGATCCTGCCTCTGTGGTTATTGGGGATGTCGTACTAGGCGATGATTGTTCGGTATGGCCTTGTGCGGTTATTCGCGGCGATATGCACCGTATTCGGATTGGTGCACGTACCAGTGTCCAAGATGGCGTAGTACTGCATATTACCCATGCCAGTCAATTTAATGAGGGGGGCTGGCCTCTGACGATTGGTGATGATGTCACCATTGGCCACAATGCCTGTTTACACGGCTGCACCATAGGCAATCGTGTATTGATTGGTATTGGCTCTACCGTTCTGGATGGGGCAACGATTAATGATGATGTTGTATTAGGTGCCGGATCACTGGTTCCCCCCAGAAAAACCTTGGAAAGCGGTTATATGTATATGGGCGCTCCCTGTAAACAGATACGCCCCCTCAAAGAATCAGAAAAAGCGTTTTTTACCTACTCTGCGAATAACTACGTCAAACTTAAAAATGAATTTCTGGCAGAAGAGTCTCTCTAGTATTTCATTGAGCTGACTTATCACTGAGAGATTGATTGGCAAAAGAGGTTGCCATTAACCGTCCACCGAGAGAGGGTCAATGGGCAACACGGGTAGTTGGTAAGTCTCTACCACTTAGTGGCGTTGTGATAGCTTCTCTTTTAGCTCGTCTGGGGTTTCAACACCATCCAGCGCTGTACGGATGCGGTTAAATACCTCGGCCGCCAACTGAGCCCTAGAGGCATAGGTGGTCAATGAACCGCCTGTCCAACCCGCCAGCTTCAGTGCTTCTTTTTTGAAGGCTCCACCATTACCGTTACTGCTACCCAAGGCAATCAATTCCTGCTCTATTAACAAGTGAGGAGGTTTATCTCCACCTATTTTCATAAAATCATCAGGGTTTACTTCAGAAAACTGCGCCACAGGTGGCCTCCTTATTTTTTACGGTTACTCAATAAGAGTAAGTATAGACGGGTTACCGCAGTTTGCTGGTTATTTTAGGTGGATTCGAAACGTTCTTTTTTGTGATTTTTGACGACACTGTCCGGAGAAAAAACAGAGCCATTCATGGCAATATAGATACCAGAAGGGAGAAGTTGCACCGCGGCCATCGCAAAACCTAGATTAAAGGGGGCATCTGTTGTGCGCATACGTGCAGGTTGCATCGCACCGACTAAAACCACGGTTTTATCTTGTAATACCGCCGCTAACGCATTGGCCGTTTGCACCATGGTATCGGTACCATGGGTAATAATAATGTGTTGTTCTTTAGCCTTGGTCACCTGCTGGCAAATGCGTTGGCGATCCGTATCGTCTATATCAAGGCTATCTTTACGTAACAATGCTTCAATCACGTATTCACAAGTCACATTGCCTTCCTGCAACAAAGATTCGACCATGGTGTCGCCAATACTAAATGCACTGTTGGCATCAAAATATACTTTATCGAAAGTGCCACCGGTGGTGAAGATTTTTATACTCATTTTTGCGTATCTATCCAGTGTTTAACGGCCTGCATGGCCTCTTTAGTATTGGCATTATCCAAGGTAATTGCATCGCGCACAATAATATTGACCACTCCAGGATACTTAATACATTTTTTATTGGGCCAGTAATGGCCGGCATTATGAGCAACCACTACTAAGGGCACCCCGGCCGCTTTAGCAATATCAGCACCGCTGCGTGTAAAGTTACCTAAGGCCGTCACAGGTTGGCGTGTACCTTCCGGAAAGATCAGTACATTTTGCCCAGCTTGCAAACGTTCAACGCCAACTTTTTTAATTTGCTTTAAGGCCTGAACCGGGTTGGCGCGATCAATAGCAATTGGTTTTAATACCCGCATACCCCAACCAAAAAAAGGAATGGATAACAGCTCTTTTTTTAACACTGTTGTCAGCGGGGTAAAGTAAAGTTGTAAAAAGATGGTTTCTAAAGGGCTTTGATGATTCGCCACTACCACACAAGGTGTGGGTATTTTTTTAAGATCACCTTCAATATGCAGGCTAATGCCGCAACATATTTTTAACCAAAGTAATACAAAGCGATTCCAACACAGGACGACAGGCACTGCCATTTTTTGTGGCAATAACAGTAAAATAATACTTAGCACCCCGATGATAATCAGGCTGATGCTGTAACCGATATAAAATAATGTGCTGCGGGTAAATAACATAACGACAATTCTGTAATAATTTATTTTGTTATCATCGCTCCGATAGATTGTTCTCAGGCGCGGTATCCCTGCCGCTTATGCTCTTGAGCAACAACTATCGGAGTGACATATAAATATTCTCAAGAGTATTTATTTCATTACAATGAATGACTTGGCAGTTTTTTTGTGTTGCCATGATAGTTTCTGGTTGGTTGGTTTCATGGCAAATGTAATACGCATTGTCGATATCACAATCCAGTTCCATTTGTACAACATCTAACAGACCCGTTTTTGGTGGGCGACAATGACAGTGGTCACTTTCATCATGGGGACAATAAAAAATAGCGGTGACTTCACCCCCACGATTTTCAATGCCGTCCACAATTTTTGCGTGTATTGCTTCTAGTTCATCGAGGTCAAACAGACCTCGACTTAAACCCGGCTGGTGTGTCAGCATAATAATGCTAAATCCTGTTCTTGATAGCTGCGCTATCGCATCCAGACTACCGGGAATGACGTGTAGTTGTGTGCGGTGAGTAACCCCTCCCTCAATGCGTGTATTAATCACACCATCACGACTGATAAAGAGGGGTCGCATATCATTATTTACTCACAGCAAGTGCTGAAATATCGGCCACTTCAAAAAACAAATTACGTAATTGTTGCAACAAGGCTAAGCGATTATGTCTTAATGCTTGATCATCAGCCATAACCATCACATCATCAAAGAAGCGATCAACCACGGCACGCAAAGAGGCCAGCGTACTGAGAGCTTCTTTGTATTGGTAACTCGAAAATAACGGCATGACTTGTTGTTGCATTTCAATGATACTGGTATGCAGTGCTTTTTCTGCGTCTTCTTGTAACAGCGACGCATCAATCGCTTCGGGCACACTATCGGCTTTGGCTAGAATATTAGCGACACGTTTATTGGCAGCTGCCAGCGCTTCTGCCTCGGGCAATTGACGAAAATGATTCACCGCCTGCACACGTTGATCAATATCCAATGGTTGCGATAAGGCTTTGGCACTGACCGCCTGAAATACCGTGGCGGGAATCGTTTGCTCTTCATACCATGCACGAAAACGCTCCAGCATATACGACAATACCTGATCAACCACCGCTTCACCTTGTGGTAATTCCTTGTGTTGTTGATACGCGGATTGCAACAAGTCACGCAAGTCCAGATCACGCTGTTGTTCTACCAATAAACGCAACACTCCCACACTAGCACGACGCAAGGCAAACGGGTCTTTGGAACCTGTCGGTTGTTCACCGATACCAAAAATACCGATCAAGGTATCTAAGCGATCAGCCAATGCCACTACCGCACCCACCGCCGAGCTCGGCAAGGCATCACCCGCGAAACGCGGCATATAATGCTCGTTCATTGCCAGCGCAACATCCGCAGGCTCATTATCAAAGATCGCATAGTGATAACCCGCAATGCCCTGCATATCTGAAAATTCGTAAACCATTTCACTCACAAGATCACATTTACATAATTCAGCAGCACGCACCGCTTCTGGCACATTTACCTTAAGCTTTTCTGCAATCACTTTTGCCAATTTGGCAACGCGCTCGGTTTTTTCGAATACCGTGCCTAACTTTGCCTGAAACACTACAGCCTGTAATTTTTCACGTTTGCTTGCTAATGTAGTTTTTTTGTCGGTTTCAAAAAAGAACGCCGCATCCGATAAACGCGGACGAATCACGCGCTCATTACCATCAATAACTTGCGCCGGATCTTCACTGACAATATTAGCGACCGTAATAAAGTGCGGCATCAAATTGTTAGCACTATCAACAACGTGAAAATATTTTTGGTGCTCTTTCATGGAAGAAATCAGCGCTTCTGCCGGCACCGATAAAAAGCGCTCTTCAAAACGGCCTGTCAACGCCACCGGCCACTCCACCAATGCGGTCACCTCATCCAATAGTGCCGGATCAATAACTGCAGTACCGCCGAGCTTTTCTGCTTCGGCATTGACCTGCGCAACGATCATTTCACGTCGCTTGGCAAAATCAGGAATAACATGGGCGGTATCCTGAAGTTGATTGGCATATTCACTGGCATTGGTAATCTCTACCACGTGGTTGTAATGGAAACGGTGCCCACGAGTATGCCGATTAGCGGATAAATCCAGAATCGTGGCATCAATAATCTCGCTACCGTACAACATCACTAACCAGTGTGCCGGACGCACAAACTCGGTACGGCTTGCGCCCCAACGCATACGTTTAGGGATGGGAAGTTTTGCGAGTGATTGCGCCGTAATATCTTGCAATAAGCCAATCGTTTGTTCACCACCCGCTTGTGTACGGAAAACTAATTTATCGGCCTTGCCATCATTTTCAGTGGCAAGCTGATTCACATCGTTACCATTTTTAGCCGCAAATGCTTCAGCTGCTTTGGTGGGATTGCCATCCGCATCAAAGGCAATTTTTGTAGGAGGGCCCCAAATAACGACATCAGTAATCGGCGTGGTTTCTGCTAACTCATGAACAAGCACTGCCAAGCGGCGCGGTGTTGCATACGGTGTAATACCGGAAAAACTTAAGCCCTGCTCTTTGAAACTGGATTCAATGCCTTGAGTCAATGCTCTGGATAAACCCAATAAGGCTTTTGGTGGCAGTTCTTCAGTGCCAAGTTCGACTAAAAAATCTTGGCTCATGATTGTTCTCCTTTTTTGGCTGAAGGCTCTTCCGCAGCCAACTGTGCCATCACTGCTTCACGCGCAGCAGCATCCGCTAACGGGAAGCCCAGCTGTTTACGCACATCGAAATAGGCTTGTGCCACTGCACGCGCCAAAGTGCGTACACGGAAAATAAAACGCTGACGCTCGGTTACCGAAATGGCGTGACGTGCATCTAATAGGTTAAACGCGTGCGACGCTTTCATCACCATTTCATACGCAGGTAGTGGCAACTTCTCTTCAATTAAACGCTGGCTCTCGCGCTCATAGACATCAAAGCTTTGGAAAAGAAATTCCACATCCGCTTGCTCAAAGTTGTAGTGTGACATCTCGACTTCGTTTTGATGGAAGACATCACCGTAAGTGACGGCAGTGCCATCTGGCGACGTCGTCCAAACCAAATCGTAAATGGAATCCACACCCTGCAAATACATGGCAATACGCTCAAGACCATAGGTAATTTCGCCCGTTACCGGGAAGCATTCGAGGCCACCGGCCTGCTGGAAATAGGTAAACTGTGTGACTTCCATACCATTGAGCCAGACTTCCCAACCCAAGCCCCAAGCCCCCAGAGTTGGCGATTCCCAGTTATCTTCTACAAAGCGGATATCGTGAATAGATGTATCAATTCCGAGACGGCGCAAAGATTCCAGATACAAATCCTGAATATTATCGGGGGAGGGCTTTAGTACCACCTGAAACTGGTAGTAATGCTGTAAGCGATTGGGGTTTTCACCGTAACGTCCATCGGTAGGGCGACGGCAAGGTTGCACATACGCACTGTTCCACGTTTCCGGGCCTATGGCACGCAAAAATGTTGCCGGGTGGAAGGTGCCCGCACCCACTTCCATATCCAATGGCTGCAACACCACACAGCCTTGCTCAGCCCAGAATTGTTGTAATGCCAGAATTAACCCCTGGAAGGTTTTAACGTCGGGATTCGACACGATGATCGCCTGCTTCAAATTCACAAAGTCGTGGATTATAGCGGGATATGAGGGGGATTGGTATGCTAAATCAAGTCACTTAAAGGGCTGCGAACCGCATGGCCACCACGGTTAAGTACATGGGTATAAATTTCTGTTGTTCGCAAATCAGAGTGGCCTAACTGCTCCTGCACCGTTCGAATATCTGCCCCACGCTCTAAAAGATGGGTTGCAAAAGAGTGGCGCAACGTATGGCAGGATGCTTGTTTATTAATACCCTGCTTTCTAACGGCTGCTTTTACTGCCCGCTGAACGGACTGCTAACCTATATGATGTCGCCGCCATTTACCACTGCGTGGATCTTCACTTAAATGATTGGCCGGAAATAGATACTGCCAACTGTATTCAAAAGGTGCGTTAGGATATTTACGTGATAGCGCATTCGGCAAATAAACACCCTCCCATGCAGGCTCTACTTTATCTTTACAGCACAATGTATAAACATGATCCAAATGCACTTTTAACCTTGGCACCAGTTCTGATGCCAAGGTTGTTACACGAGATTTTTTTACCCTTACCTTCTCGCACAAAAACCGTTAACTTTTCTACATCGATATCCTGTACTCGTAAACGCAAACCTGAGCCATACATAAGCGCAGCACAAAGTTGATGATGGCCGTGAAGAGAGGATAACAGTTTAGATACTTCTTGCCGCGTTAATACAACCGGTAGTTTTTTAGGCGCTCGCGCCCGATAAAAATCACTAAAATCCCCCGGCTCGTGACCTAGCACTTGCTTATACAAAAATACCAAGGCGTTGAGTGCCGTCTTTTGAGTGCTCGCTGCCACACTGCGCTCTAAAGCAAGAAAATTTAAAAAATCACGAATATGGTCATCACCCATTTCTTCCGGATGACGTTTATTATGATAACGAATAAAATAATTAATCCAGTAAAGATAGGTTTCTTCAGTTCGAACACTATAGTATTTAGCACGAATAACATCGCGAACACGACGCAGAAAAGGCGAACGCATAACAGCTCCTCCATGAACAAAATTAAACCGCCAAAAGTATTGATTTTATTGATGAAAAAGTCAACAATAAAAACAGTGACGTGTTTAAACACGTCTTTTTTGTTATAAGGAAGGTAAATCATTGAAATAAAAGGGAATCCAAAAATTTCCCTAAAAACCTTCCCGTAGATATACGTCACATCGACGTGTTTAATCACGTCGCCATGACGTCTAATACAATGTTAAATGGCATTATGCAATACATATTACTTTTAAGCTTTGTAAGTATCTCAAATATTGCTTTTGGCAAGGTATACAATTGTCAATCAAGTACTGAATGGCCTAATGAAAATAGTTTTTCCGCGACAATTGAGTTATCTAAAAACAATAATGAATTTATAGCAAAAGTTACTGGTTTAAATTTAAGTAAAGAGTGGCCTCTTAATAGTTCTTGCAACAGCCCCATAGAACACAATTTACTTTCTGGCACTCAAAAAGGTAATCAAATAAATCTAAGTATTGAAGATGAAAAAGAATGTGGGTTTGTTCTATACTTAGTCGTTTAGGGTAATGAGCCAAGTCTTTTATCACCTAGGAAATCTTATAAAGTTTATGGTCATAAACCATACTTGGCGGCATGCAATGCCATTTAACAAGCGCAACCAGTTGCACCACTGTGTGGTGCAGGACTCGCAACAAGATGTGCTTTTTACTCGCCTCTGTTGCGGGCGTTATGGGTACTAATAATGGATAGATTTGATAAAAACTTTAACAACGTTGACCCTGAAACATCACGGCCATTTAGCTCTGGACAACCTGATGGTGTTTGGCTTATCTCTATTATCTACAGCTTGCCTGTTTTCATTCCTATTACAGTCATTATCGTTGCAATATTTCTTGGCTTAATATTCGGTAGTACTAGCTGGTCTTTAGTAGGTGGTATGGCAATAGCAGTAATAGCAAACAGTGTTTTATTCTTACCTGCCATTATTTTAATGTTTCGCAGGTCTATAAAAGCTATCTATTACACTCTATTTTTGTTTTTATTGTCTTATTTTGGCATTTTAGCAGCATATTTTTTAAAACCAGACGCTATTATTGCAGGTATAGCTGCAATAGTTTTACAAGATTATATTTGTTATTACTTATATGGCCTTAAAAAGGACTTATTATTAAAATAAAACGTACCCATAACAAGTGTGTCATGTACGCACGCAAAAAGCCGCGTGCTGGGACGGGCTTACGCGCTGCTCCAGCCCGCCCCATACACTGGCGTTATGTGCATTAATAACTCTTAAAATTATCTATTATGCTTAATAAAGATAAAAATGAATTTACTTATCACCACTTTCATAATGCTCGTATTGTGTTTCTGGGGATATCCTGCATAGCCTTTTCTATATTTCTTCTATACATAGTAGGCGAGGCTATACTAACGAGCTCTTCTTTTGAGTTATCTTTTATCATCTGGGTTATAGTAAGAATACTTGTTGAAATTATTTGCTTTTATTTTGGTTACAAAGCCTTTCGGACTTCTATAAAAGAAGTAAACGATATTGAAAAATCAAAATATTATAAAAAGGTTTTATCTAAAAAATCATCACAAAAGTGAGCACCTAACAAGCGACTGTGATTAAACTCAAGCCTAAAGCGCAATTTATTTAAGCCATATCCACTCCTGATTATCTCTGATCCTGGCATTTAAAATCGTCATCATCTTGCGCATACACGCTGTTAGCGCTACTTTTTTATGCTTTCCTTGTGCAACCAACTTATTTTAAAACTGTTTCATTGTTGGATTGTGTTGAATAGCGGACATCATTGCCATATAAAGCACCGTTCTAATCGGTGAACGCCCGCCTCGTATACGTCGTTTTTTTGTTATTGACCCGCTTTCATGATGAACGGCGCAAAGCCACAAAGTGATGCAATTTTACGGTGGCTGAGTTTGCCTAACTCAGGGAGTTCACCGAGCAGGGTATACGCAACACCCGTACCGATGCCAGTAGCCGATAATAAAATTTCTTTCGCTTGTTGCCATTGCTCTATTTTAGCCACTTCTTTTTCAAGTTGTTGGTCAATCCATGCTAGCTCCTTGTCCAGCATTTTTATCATACGACGATGCGAGGCAGCTAAGTACGATTGAGCTTTGTGTTGTCGATTCATCTCCTGAGTGCGGCTTTCCATGAATTGTCGCTTACGCGCATTTAAATCTCTGACTTTCCTAATATTTTTAGTGGGTAAGACCCTGACTTCTGGCTGCATGACAACACCACATTGTGCAATGAGACGCGCATCTATTTTATCGGTTTTTGCTAATATGCCTTGTGCACGGGCAAACTGTCGCACTTTTACTGGGGTAACAATAATAATAGGCAACTCATGTTCTGCGCAGGCTTCTGCAACAGTACGCTCATAACCACCTGTTGCTTCTACTAAAACACGCGTGAGTTTATAGCGTTTGATTTTTCGTAGGAGCTGCTTAATACCGACGGCATTATTTTCCACTTGGAAATATTCATCGGTTTCATAAATGCAAATGTCCAGCATAGATTTACCGACATAGATAACAATATGACGTTGTAACTGCTTCTTCTGTGACTTAGGAGTTGTATTCATGACTCACCCTGGCTACATTCGAGCTCGAGGCTCTTTCGACTGTTCGAGTTAATATTTGAAATTGGTATAACGCCCACGCTTGTTAACGGGCTTGAGAGATCAGCGCCTGGCGTCTATCGGGCTGTTATACCAAAACCTGCGGCTACAGGTTGAGTCTCACTTTATCGAATAATAATGTGATGTAAAACTGGTAAAATACATCATACAAGGCTGTTAATCTGATGGCTTTTGCATTGCTCGTTATGCGTATTTAATGGAAAATTAATAACATGCCATTTAGTAAAGAAGAACATGAATTACTTGTCTCATTAAAAGGCGTAGGGCCCACGGTGGTAAAACGTTTTGAGGAAATAGGCATTAATTCATTAAAAGAGCTACAGCAGTATACTACTGAAGAAATTGCCGAAATGGCTGCAAGCATGCTTAATACAACTTGCTGGAAAAACAGTCCGCAGGCCAAATCAGCAATTAATGCTGCTATAAACTTAGCTAAGGATAATAGTTAAAAGACGAAATAATTCTGTTATCTTGGATTGATCATGTAGGTTGCAGAAAAATGGGCACGCCTAAAAACAAACGGGAATGATAATTATAATAATGAATAGAAGAGAATTTATAAAAATATGCCAATCACTCGGGATTACGTTGCCATTGCAGCCTGTTTTTAATGCATATGGCAAAAAAAAGAGTAACATAGATGACAATAATAAATCTGTCATTATTATCGGTGCTGGCGCAGCAGGTCTTACGGCCGGCTACTTATTACAACAACAAGGAGTTGATTTTAAAATTTTAGAAGCTTCATCAGGTCATGGGGGACGCATGAAGCGCACCACTCAATTTGCAAATTTCCCCATACCTTTAGGGGCTGAATGGATACATGTTAATCCAGATATTCTTAACGAAATTGTTAATGATGATTCGGTAAATACTGATATAGAAACGACGATGTATGATCCAGACATTGATTATGCATTGTACGAGGGTGAAGAAATTAGTCTATATGATGCAGGAATGACCGAAGACAGTAAGTTCATCAATGCGACGTGGTTTGATTTCTTTGAACACTATCTTGTTCCATCAGTCGCGCCATATATTACTTATAATGCAGCTGTTGAAATCGTTGACTATTCAGTAGAAAAAATTCATGTAAAAACTCGCAATGCACTATATTCAGCTAGTCGAGTTATTGTAGCGGTTCCTGTCAAAATACTTCAGAACGGTATGATCAACTTTATTCCGGGGTTACCCAAGGGTAAACAGAATGCTATCGACAAGGTAAGAGTGTGGAGTGGGTGTAAAGCATTTATTGAATTTTCAGAGAAGTTTTATCCTGCCCTCGTCGGCTTCGACATCAAACCGTCAACGGCGGGAGAGAAACTTTATTATGATGCAGCCTATTGTCAAGATACCACCCAGAATATTTTGGGCTTATTTGCTGTTGGTACTGCAGCGCAGCCCTATATTGAATTAAGCGATGACGAACTGATTAAGTATATATTGAATGAGCTCGACGAGCTGTCTGATGGTCAAGCATCAGCTAACTATATTAAACATATTTTCCAAAACTGGAATGCAGAACCTTATGTGAATGGCGCTTATGTTATGGATGATGAGAACTGGCGAGTGGTAAAAAAACTGGGTGAGAGCGTTGATGAACGTTTATTTTTTGCCGGTGACGCCTGCACCGAAGGAGAAGACTGGGGCAGTGTTCATACGGCCGTGCGTTCGGCGTAAAGGGCTATTGAAAGTATGGTACAATATTTTGCAAGTATTATATTGATCAAAGGTATGATTATTGTTGTTAAACCGAGGTATTATCCTATCTGCTTAACAAAAATCTTGGAGTTTCTTTGATAGTTGTATAGATTTTTTCTTTCTTGAGGCAGGATTTCAATGGTTGATTCCTTAAAACCCTGTTCCATAAACCAATGAGCGGTCTGGGTGGTCAGCACAAACAGCTGAGACATTTTTAGTTTACTCGCCTGCTTTTCAATATGAGCCAGTAACTTGGCGGCTTTACCATGGCCTTGATATTCGGGGTGGGTCACCATACAGGCAAGCTCTCCGGCGTTACTTTGAATAAAGGGATACAGCGCTGCACAGGTTACAATCGTTCCATCAATTTCCATCACCGTGAAGTGACCCACTTCTTGTTCTAACCTGTCTCGTGAGCGTCTAACCAAAACGCCCTCTGCTTCCATCGGTTCAATTAATTCAAGAATGCCGCCGACGTCGTCAATGCGTGCCCGCCGGATCGTTTCATAGCTATCCCGGTGCACCATCGTGCCAAAGCCATCACGCGTGAATAGCTCTTTAATAAGCGCGCCATTTTCAACGTAACTGATAATCTGTGCGCGGTTAACGCCTTGATCACAAGCCTTGTAACAGGCCTTTAAAGAAAAGTGGCTGTCAGTGGTATCTTTCTTGAGTAATAATTTTTCACATTGCAACAGCGTAAGTTGCCGTTGTAATTCACCCAGATCATCAAGCACGCCATTATTCTTGTTAAATGCAATCAATTTGTCTGCGCCCAGCTGTACTGCTATATCCGTTGCCACTTCACTGTACGACAGATTAAATACCTCGCCAGTAACGGAATAGCCCAAAGGAGAAACCAGTGCGATAGAGCCGTTAAATAGCACTTCATCAATACCGTGAACATCGACCTTTCTGACCTTGCCGGTGTATTGCAAATCGACACCATCAACCACGCCACAGGGCATAGCAGTGATAAAGTTACCGCTTCTGATTTGCAAGTCTGCATGATGCATAGGCGAGTTTGGCAGACCCGTTGATAACGCCGATTCAATGGTAAAACGGGTAGTACCAACGGCTTCTATAACCGCTTGTAAGATTGAGGCTGTCGTAATCCGTTTACCGTGGTGTACGTCACTCGCAAGCGTGTTGGATTCCAGCTTGGCTTCAATTTGTTGGCGGGCACCATGCACAATAACAATACGCACCCCAAGATTATTCAACAAGGTAATGTCGTGGATAATATTGGCGAAGTTATCGTGAGTGACTGCCGCACCCGGAAGCATAATTACAAAGGTCTTACCCCGATATGCCTTGATATAGGGGGACGTCTGCCGGAATGATGCAACGTGATCAATAGTGCTCATAGTGCTTGATTGGTTTTTTTTAGACTAAAGAGCCGAAATTAAACCATAGAGTTTATAGAGGAGTCTATCTTTAAATACTGTTCAAGATCTTCTTTACATAGGGGTTTGGCAAAAAAGAAACCCTGACCATAGTCACATGCCATATATCGTAATAGTTGACTTTGTCCCTCTGTTTCAATGCCTTCTGCAATAACCGATAAATTAAGCTTATAAGCCATGACAATAATCGCTTCACACAGTGCTTCTTCTTGGGATCCGGGTTTAAGGTTGTCAACAAATGCTTTATCAATTTTGAGGTAATCAATATCCAGTTTTTTAAGGTACGCAAGTGACGAATAACCCGTACCAAAATCATCCAGTGCGACCTGTATGCCCGCATCACGCAACATCAATAAACGCTCTGTTAAATGCTTGCCTGTATCCAACAATAGGTGCTCAGTGATTTCCAAACTAATGGCTGCTCCCGGCAAATTGGCTTTTTGTAATTGTTTGTACCAATTATCTAATTGTTCATTGCCCTCTCTAAAATAAAGCGGTGAAGTATTAATACTGACCTGAAAGTCAGGCTGATAGTTTTTTCTCCAATAGGAAACGTCATCAATGACTTGTTCCAGTATCCAGTTACCTATTTCTTCAATCGTTCCACTTTCTTCTGTAATTTGGATAAATTCTTCCGGACTTACTAGGCCACGCTTAGGATGCTGCCAACGTAATAAAAACTCTGCTTTTTTAACCCTACCCGTTAACATGCAAATAATCGGTTGATAGCGAATAACAAATTGTTGTTGTTTTAATGCAACATGAAGATCCTGGCTGATTTTCATTTTTTCACGCACACGATTTTTCATTTCTTGTGTAAAAAATTCATAGCAATTAGACCCTTTAGCCTTTGCGTGAGTTAAGGCTAGGTCGGCATCTTTGAGGAGGTCTGTTACATTGTCTGCATCATCAGGATAGCAACAACCACCGATACAACATGAGGTATAGATTTTATTATCGCCGACAGTAAATACTTGCGATAGCTTATTAATCAATTGGTGAATTATTTTTTCTATATTCTTATCGTCAATTAAAATTCCAAATTCATCCCCCGAAATTCTCGCAACGGTATTTTTTTTACCCATTGTATGAGCGATACGCTGCCCGACTTCAATTAATAGCCGATCGCCAATATAGTGACCCAAAGAATCATTTATTTCTTTAAAATTATGTAAGTTAAGTAATAACAAACAAAAATATTTTTCTTTTTTAAGGTCTTTTTTTAATTGACTTTTTAATGCTTTCGTAAAAGAAATTTCTATTTGGCAATTCTGTTAGCGAATCATATCTGGCTTGTTTTATAATAATCTCTTCAGATTTTTTTCGCTCTGTGATGTCGCTCATCAACATCAATAAATATTCTACATTATCAACGACAACATGATTAATATTTATTTCAACAGGGAGTATTGCACCATTTTTATGCTTTTGTTTGCTGTTGCAAATCATACTTTTAGTATTACGAATATTGGCAATTAAGCTATCCCAACTTTTTTCATCTGAAATTTCAAGGTCAACATCATCAATATTTAATGTCAATATTTCTTGGTAGCTATAGCCTAAGGATTCACAACCATGAATATTTGAATCTAGAATTTTTCTTGTCAATGGATCAATAGTCAACATCATGTCATTTGACGAGTTAATCATTGAGCGAAAAAGATTTACTGATTTTTCGATTTTTTTTGCTCAGTAATATTAATAATTTGCGCAACAATATAGTGATTTCCTGTATTTTTATTGTCTACACAAACAAAAGAAGCCAACCCTAAAATACTATGGCCTTTTTTATGTGGATAACGTTTTTCAACAATGAATGGTTTGTTTGGATTAACCACCTGCTGCTCGCGGATAGAGTGATTTAATGCATAGTCATCCGGATGTGAAATAATCACGTCAGAAGCATAAATTTCATCATCCTGATAACCTAACATATGCATCAGTGCAGGGTTGGCATAAACAAAGGTTCCATCCAACTGCGATACCACCATGCCAACGGGTGCATTGGCCATAATATGCCGCAGATCTTCATCCAAAATAGTGGTATGCCGGGGTGACATCTTTTTTCCTTGAGGGGAACCAGAAGCTTTTTTATTCTAGTTCTTCATGGGTCGTTTGTATATGCAACTATGGTGTGTGTACTTAAATACACATGCCCGATTCAGAGCTATTTGCACCTAACAAGCGACTGTGATTAAACTCAAGCCTAAAGCGCAATTTATTTAAGCCATATCCACTCCTGATTATCTCTGATCCTGGCATTTAAAATCGTCATCATCTTGCGCATACACGCTGTTAGCGCTACTTTTTTATGCTTTCCTTGTGCAACCAACTTATTTTAAAACTGTTTCATTGTTGGATTGTGTTGAATAGCGGACATCATTGCCATATAAAGCACCGTTCTAATCGGTGAACGCCCGCCTCGTATACGTCGTTTTTTTGTTATTGACCCGCTTTCATGATGAACGGCGCAAAGCCACAAAGTGATGCAATTTTACGGTGGCTGAGTTTGCCTAACTCAGGGAGTTCACCGAGCAGGGTATACGCAACACCCGTACCGATGCCAGTAGCCGATAATAAAATTTCTTTCGCTTGTTGCCATTGCTCTATTTTAGCCACTTCTTTTTCAAGTTGTTGGTCAATCCATGCTAGCTCCTTGTCCAGCATTTTTATCATACGACGATGCGAGGCAGCTAAGTACGATTGAGCTTTGTGTTGTCGATTCATCTCCTGAGTGCGGCTTTCCATGAATTGTCGCTTACGCGCATTTAAATCTCTGACTTTCCTAATATTTTTAGTGGGTAAGACCCTGACTTCTGGCTGCATGACAACACCACATTGTGCAATGAGACGCGCATCTATTTTATCGGTTTTTGCTAATATGCCTTGTGCACGGGCAAACTGTCGCACTTTTACTGGGGTAACAATAATAATAGGCAACTCATGTTCTGCGCAGGCTTCTGCAACAGTACGCTCATAACCACCTGTTGCTTCTACTAAAACACGCGTGAGTTTATAGCGTTTGATTTTTCGTAGGAGCTGCTTAATACCGACGGCATTATTTTCCACTTGGAAATATTCATCGGTTTCATAAATGCAAATGTCCAGCATAGATTTACCGACATAGATAACAATATGACGTTGTAACTGCTTCTTCTGTGACTTAGGAGTTGTATTCATGACTCACCCTGGCTACATTCGAGCTCGAGGCTCTTTCGACTGTTCGAGTTAATATTTGAAATTGGTATAACGCCCACGCTTGTTAACGGGCTTGAGAGATCAGCGCCTGGCGTCTATCGGGCTGTTATACCAAAACCTGCGGCTACAGGTTGAGTCTCACTTTATCGAATAATAATGTGATGTAAAACTGGTAAAATACATCATACAAAGCAACTAATATTGGCTCTGAAAGCACTTGTGATCAAATTCATGGTTTGTAGGCCATCGTGCTTGTTGTGGATTTGTAGCGACTATAGTACCGTTATCCATACTTGATAATAAAGACTACAGATTCAAGGGGAATAGAGCAGTGGCAGAGAAACTCGCCGCAAAAAATCCCGATGCGGTTCTTGATTTACGAACATGTATCAACGATCTGATAACAGACGGTCATTTAAGCCAGGATGATGCCAATTTGATTACCAGCCGTTCGCGTTCCCGCGAAGAAGCGGCTATGCACCCCCTAAACTACATCGCAAGCCTTAAGTTACACGACCAACTCAATACTGGGGGCTTGCTCGATGATAATGCTCTATGCCATTGGCTGAGTGAAAGGGCCCGTGTTCCTCTGTTTAATATTGATCCACTTAAAATCAATGTGAGTAAAGTCACCGAGGTCATGTCATTTGACTTTGCCCAACGCCACCATATCCTGTGTGTTGACGTGAATTCACAAGACATCGTTGTCGCCTCCGCCCAGCCTAATGCCACTGGCTGGGAGGAGCAGCTATACCACATTGTACAAAACCTGTTGTGCGCGTATTTGCTAACCCGGCAGATATTGCCCGCTATACCATAGAGTTTTATACCTGATCCCGCTCTGTATTTGGTGCAACGGGTATTGCCGGAAAAAACCGTACCGGAGCCTCTAATTTTGAACAACTACTAGAACTAGTTGAACTCAAAGACCCAGAAGCTAATGACCAGCATGTGATTAATATTGTCGACTGGTTGTTACAATATGCTTTTGATCAACGTGCGAGTGACATTCATATCGAACCTCGACGCAATACCAGCAAACTGAGTTTTCGCATTGATGGTATCTTACATCAAGTTTACGAATTATCGATTAATGTCGGTATCGCGGTCGTTTCACGACTGAAAATTTTAAGTCGTATGAATGTCGCTGAAAAACGTAAGCCACAGGATGGACGCATTAAAACCAAACGTGCAGATGACAGCGAAGTCGAGTTACGCTTGTCAACATTATCAACGGCTTTTGGCGAAAAGATGGTCATGCGTATTTTTGATCCGGATGTCTTATTGCGCAGTTTTGAAGAGCTTGGGTTGCTCGGAGAAGATCAAGCACGTTGGAGCCAAATGACAGGTAAGCCACACGGTATTATTCTCGTCACGGGACCTACTGGTTCGGGTAAAACAACCACCCTCTATTCTTCATTAAAGTTACTGGCAACACCGGAAGTGAATGTCAGCACCGTAGAAGACCCTATTGAAATGGTTGAAGAAAGTTTTAATCAGACACAAATTCATAGTGCTATTGGGCTGGATTTCGCCGCAGGCGTACGCACACTATTGCGACAAGACCCAGACATTATTATGGTGGGTGAGATTCGCGATAGTGAAACTGCCCAGATGGCCGTACAAGCTGCACTGACCGGTCACTTGGTGCTTTCAACTTTGCATACGAATGATGCACCAACAGCGATTACGCGCCTACTGGATTTAAACCTGCCCAGCTTTTTGATCCGCTCAACGGTATTGGGTGTGATGGCGCAACGATTGGTGCGCACAGTATGCCCACACTGTAAAAAAGAAAGCAGTATTTCGCGCAAGGAATGGGACTCATTGGTTAATCCATGGAAACCCCCGTTACCAGAAAAAATTTATCGTCCTTCGGGTTGTTTGGAATGTCGCAACACAGGTTATCTGGGACGCCAAGGAATTTATGAAGTGATGCTACTGTCTGAAAAGTTGCAGGAAATGATTAATGATCAATGTGATATTGCTGCACTACGCAAACAATCTATTCGTGAGGGCATGCGCAGCTTGCGTTTATCGGGAGCTCAAAAAATTGCTGCGGGTTTAACCACTATAGAAGAAGTGTTACGCGTTGCACCTACTGTTGATGTAGAGTAATTATTACCAACAAAACTATCGTGAGTTAAAAATAATTTTCACAAATACTGCGAATTAAAATCGTAAACTTGTCAAAGGGCGGCTGTAAAGTTTTCTCACGCATGTATTTTGCTTGTGTTAAGTAGGCGTCTTTTTCAAGTTCATTCATGCAAACAACATATTGATGATGATTGTGTTTTTTCTGTAAAAAATGTACCAATTCATGAACCAGTACCGCGCGCCCATATTCCGTTTCCGGATCAACTTTTTCACCTAAGTAAATAACATTGTTATCAGAGGTATAGACGGCTTGTAAGCTGGTTAATAGGTTTTTATGCATTATTTCTTTATCGTTTTCTGATAGGAAACCTTGCGCGTTATTATCTTCAACCACATAACTTTTTACTAATTCGTACTGAGTCACTTGCTTAACAACAGGCAACCCCATATCTTGATGATACTCAATCGATGTATTTTGACTAATCCACAACAATAAACCGACTAACAACTGCTACATAATCACTCCCCCTTATACGGGCGATTTAACAAATTTCTGAATTTGCTATCGACTAGACAACAAAAAGCTTGACATTGATTTTAAATATAGTTCGAAAACGCTGAAAGGCAAGTGTTTAAAGGATAATTGGCACAATGACTCGTTGCGCCATTAAAGGGTTTAATGACGCCAAAATGCTGGCGTTAGTAAGACAAGCAATGTAAAGATTTCAAGACGACCCAGTAGCATCGCAAAACAGAGAATCCATTTTGCCGTAGAATTAATATCTCCATAATGGGCTGCTACATCACCCATGCCCGGGCCAAGATTATTAATACAGGCGCCTACCGCAGAAAATGCGGTTAAAAAATCTAGGCCTGTTGCCAATAGCCCCAACATCATCAAAATAAAGCTGATGATATAGACGGCAAAAAAGCCCCATATTGCTTCAACGACTCGATCAGGAACCGACTTGCGCCCCACCTTAATAAGAATAACCGCATTAGGGTGTATCAAACGATAAATTTCACGCATGCCTTGTTTGCAAATAAGCAACACGCGCATAACCTTGATGCCCCCTGCTGTGGAACCACCACACCCCCCCATAAACGCAAACGTAAACAGCAAGAAGGGTAAAAAAGTTGGCCACTGGCTATAATCCGCCACACCGAAGCCTGTGGTGGTTAATAAAGAAACCAACTCAAATGAACCATTCAAAAGGCTGGTAGAAAAGTTATAGGTATTTGAAATGTATAAATAGCTGACCGTAATGAGCATGCCGGCAATTAGGCACACAAAATAAAAACGCACTTCGGGATCGGCAAGATAATGTTTAATACTATGTGCCCGCCAAACAACGTAATGTAAGGCAAAGTTAATACCGGAAAGCACCATAAAAAATATAGCAACAATTAAAATCATTGGGCTATCAAAAAAAGCCATACTGGTATCGTGTGTAGAAAAACCACCGATAGCCACCGTTGAAAAGGCATGTGATACCGCATCAAACTTGTTCATGCCCGCAAGCCAATAACATAGTGCACAAATGACCGTTAAGCTAAGGTAAATTAAAAATAAGGCCTTGGCGGTTTCGGTAATACGGGGGGTCAATTTGGAATCTTTAACTGGGCCTGGTGTTTCTGCTCGATATAGCTGCATACCACCAATACCCAACATAGGTAGAATCGCAACCGCGATGACAATAATACCAATACCGCCCAACCACTGTAATTGTTGGCGATAAAATAAAATAGACTTCGGCAAATCATCTAGGCCGGTAATCACTGTGGCGCCCGTTGTTGTTAAGCCAGAAATAGATTCAAACACCGCATCAACAATGCTTAACGAGGTGCTCTCAGCAACCACAAATGGAACCGCACCAGCCACACCCAACACAGCCCAAAATAATGCGGTAACAATAAAGCCATCGCGAGTCCGCAAATCCTGTTGACCTTTTTGAACTGGGCTCCAGATTAAAACACCGAACAGTAAAATAATGGCAAACGACGTGAAAAAAGATTGTACAGCGCCATCTTGATAGTACAAAGAAACAAGAATGGGTGGCACCAGACTTGAGCTGAATAGCATTAACAGCAAACCTAGGACACGAAATACAATAGAAAAATGCATTCAAATAACCTTTTAACGAGCCCTAGAAAAATGAAAAGCCAACCTGAAACAATTTTTCAACCTGTTTAGTTTGGCGTTTATCAATCAAGAAGACGATGACATGATCCCCATTTTCAATCACTGTACTATCGTGAGCAATAACCACTTGTTCTTCTTTATCACCTTTACGGAAAATAGCCGCAATACTGGCGCCTTCCGGCAGATCGACTTCTTCAATTTTTTTACCGACGACTTTTGAGCTTTTTTCGTCACCGTGGGCAATCACCTCTATTGACTCTGCCGCACCACGACGCAATGAATGCACATTAACCATATCCCCACTACGCACATGAGATAACAAGCTACCCACTGTTACCTGCTGTGGTGATATCGCGATATCAATTTCACCCCCCTGTATCAGATCGACATAAGCAGGGTTGTTAATCAGTGCCATGACTTTCTTTGTACCTAAACGTTTTGCCAATAATGACGCCATAATATTAGCTTCATCATCATTCGTTAAGGCAAGAAACACATCCGTTTCTTCAATATTTTCTTCCAATAGTAGATCCTGATCAGAGGCACTGCCTTGTAATACAATACCGTATTTCAGTTCTTCACTAAGAAAGCGACAGCGGTCAGTATGTAGTTCTATAATTTTTACGGTATAACGAGTTTCAATTTTTTTAGCGAGACGTAAACCGATATTACCGCCACCCGCAATCATAATGCGCTTATAGGGCTTTTCCAAACGACGCAGCTCACTCATCACTACACGAATATCTTTACGCGCAGCAATAAAAAACACTTCGTCATCAGCTTCAATCACTGTTGACCCTTGCGGCATAATCGCTTTACCGCGACGATAAATAGCCGCAACACGGGTATCCACATTCGGAATGTGCTGGCGCAAAAACCGTAACTCCTGACCAACCAATGGACCACCATGATAGGCTTTAACGGCAACCAGTCGAATAGCGCCATCAGCAAAATCAAGCACTTGCAGAGCACCAGGATGTTCAATTAACCGAAAAATATAATCCGATACTAAGCGCTCTGGACTAATAATGACATCAACCGGCGAGTGTTCATTACGAAACAGTTTGTCTTTATTGATGGAATAGGCAGAAGCACGTATACGTGCGATCTTGGTGGGAGTGTGATAGAGACTGTAAGCAATCTGACACGCAACCATATTGACTTCATCGTTAACCGTAACGGCTATCAATAAATCCGCATCTTGTATATTGGCCTGCTCAAGCACATGGGGATAAGAAGCATGGCCGCAAATAACACCAATATCCAAACGGTCACGCAGCTCACGCAAACGTTCCATTGAATGATCGACCACAACAATATCATTTTTCTCGCTGGCCAAGTGCTCGGCGATAGTGGCGCCGACTTGCCCCGCTCCCAATATGATGATCTTCATACAAATGCTCTTTTATTGTTCGTTGCTTTTGTTATTTGCACAACTACACTGGCATTATACGCCGATTTATCGGTGTTTCACTCCAGCGACGGCTGCTTTTTTAGTCTAGCGTAATAAAAACCATCGTGGCCTTTATGTTGCGGTAACAGTTGGCGACCGTAAGGCTGTTCAATACCCCATCGGGCATCAATCACATCGTGTTCAACATCTTGCCTTGATTCTACAAAGGCTTCAATCACTTGTGTATTTTCCAGAGGCAGTACTGAGCAGGTTGCATACAATAGTATACCGCCTTCGGCGAGTAACGACCAAAGCGCTTCCAACAACTGTAATTGCAGTTGTGCAAGATCAACTACTGCTTTATGTGTACGTAATAATTTAATATCCGGGTGACGACGAATAACACCCGTTGCGGAACAAGGCGCATCCAATAAAATACGATCATAGTATTGCCCATCCCACCAGCTGCGTGGCTGGCTGGCATCACCACAAATAACGTTAGCATTAATCGTTAGCCGTGACAGGTTTTCATGCACACGTTGCAAACGACGCGCTTCCAAATCAACCGCCGTCAAACTGGCAATATTCGGTTGTGTTTCAGCGATATGGCAAGTTTTACCACCCGGCGCACAACAAGCATCAAGCACATGCTGTCCTGGATGTAACCGCAATAAATCAGCCGCTAATTGGGCAGCCTCATCTTGCACACTGATATAACCCTCTGCAAAATGCGGTAAATTTTTCACCGGTGTCGGTGCACCTAACAATAAACCTTCCTTGCTATACCGTGTTGTAGCGGCTGAGACTTTTTCTTCCCGACTATTTAATAATAACTGATAATCTTCACGTGTCGTTTTTTGCTGATTAACACGCAACGTCATTGGTGGGTGATCATTATTGGCTTTAAATATTTCCGCCGCCTGTTGCGGCCAAAAATGATGTATTGATTTTTGTAACCATTGAGGATGTGACTGTTCAAACGCGGCATCAGAAATATCTAATGGGTTATTTTCTATCTGACGTTGATAGGAACGTAAGACAGCATTAATTAGTTTTTTTGCCCATAATTTACGAAAAAATCCGGCACAATTAACGGTTTCATTAATAGATGCATGGGGCGCAATACGGGTAAATTGCAGCTGATAAATACCCAATAAGATTAACAAATGGATATCGTTGTCTTTTGCTTTCAGCGGTTTTGATAAAAAACCAGAGGCTGCTTTTTCCAGAAAAAAATACCAGCGACAAACGCCATAACAGAACTCATGCGCCAAACGTCGTTCGTTTTCTTCCAACGTTTCCGCCAAGGCAAGCTCACTGGCTAAAGAACCTTGCTGCTTGAGTAGGCGCTGTAAAATCGTGATAGAAACAATGCGTGCACTATTTTTTTTTGCCATCATTGCTATTGAAACACGTTACCTGTCTTAAAAAATTCAGGGTGACCGTTTTGTAAAACGGTAAATGACATAGATTTTTTATTCGGTATTTGTAGTGTTTTTATCGTAAGTGCTGCATCACCACAAGCCACTATCAACTTTTCTGCGTCACAAGCAATAATTTCTCCGGGCAATTTTTTTTCGTCTACATCAATAACATCAGCTTCATAAATTTTTATACGCTGCGTGTCAAAAAAACTGTAAGCCACAGGAAACGGATTAAAAGCACGAATTTTTTGTGCGATAGTTTTTGCGGATTGCTGCCAATTGATGTGTGCTTCTTCTTTGGAAATTTTATCGGCATAACAGGCCTGCTGATCATTTTGCTTTTCAGGCGTTAAACGGGCTTGTTGTATTTGCAGCAAAACCTCTAATAATGCTGGCTCACCCAAATACATGAGTTTGTCATGTAACGTTCGACTGGTTTCATCTGGGGTAATATCGCAATGGGCCTTTAACAACATATCTCCTGTATCCAGTCCTTGATCCATCTGCATAATAGTAATGCCAGTGGCTGTATCGCCGGCTTCCACTGCGCGCTGAATCGGTGCAGCTCCGCGCCAACGCGGTAGTAAAGAGGCATGAACATTTAAACATCCATGTGTCGGTGTATCGAGTACTGCTTGCGGCAATAATAAACCATAGGCAACCACGATCATGATATCGGCTTGATAATTTGCTAAACGCTGTTGTTGCTCTTCACTTTTCAGAGACAGTGGTTGTTCAACCGTCAAACCGTGTTCAAGCGCCTTCTGCTTGACCGGGCTTGGTGTTAGTTTTTTCCCTCTACCCGCAGGGCGATCCGGTTGGGTATACACTGCCACCACATTATGTTCACTCTTGAGGAGTACTTGTAAATAATGGGCTGCAAATTCCGGGGTGCCGGCAAAAACAATATTTAAGGGCTTTGGGGAGGGGTTATGCACGATGGCGTTTTTCCAGTTTCTTGCGAATACGTTGACGCTTCATATTGGACAGATAATCCACAAACAACTTACCATTAAGGTGATCCACCTCATGTTGTATACAGACCGCCAATAAGCCTTCTGGCTCAATCGTAAATGCCTCTCCATGACGATCTAATGCATCAACCCTAACGCCCACGGGGCGTTCTATGGATTCGTAAAAACCCGGAATTGATAAACAACCCTCATCGTAAGATGCCAGTGTCTCATCCAATACCGTAATGTGGGGATTAATAAAGACTAGCGGCTCGTTTTTATCTCCACTCACATCGATGACGACAATGCGCTGATGAATATCCACCTGTGTGGCCGCCAAACCAATACCGGGAGCGTCATACATGGTGGCAAACATGTTATCGATAATGTCACGAGTGGTATCTGTTACACTGTCTACTGGTTTGGCTACCGTACGTAAACGCGGATCAGGAAATTCAAGAATAGTCAGTAATGCCATATAATTGAAACATGCTTTGCTGTGATTCACTTCTTGTAAAAAGCTAAGATTCGCCGCTAAGACTATGATGATACAGCAATTAGTGCTATAAGGGCACTATTAATCAAACGACGAATATAGACGACGTAATCGATAAAGATAATTATATGCTCGCTTTGGCAAAATCATACGTAAAATTTCCCGGCATTTGTGTGCTTTTTCTCAGCATCAGCAGTTTTTCTGCGATGGCGGCAGACCCTGACGTGAAAGCGGATCATCCCGAAAGCTATACCGTCGTTAATGGAGACACCTTGTGGGACATCTCCGCACGATTTTTGGAAGATCCTTGGCGCTGGAAAGACATCTGGCAAGGCAACTCTCAAATTGCCAACCCGGATTTAATTTATCCCGGCGATGTAATTCGTTTAATTTTCGTCGACGGTAAGCCTCAGCTGGTTGTTAACGATAGCACGCCGAGCACACCAATAGAAAACACCGAAAAAACACAGAAAAAAACCAACTTTAACGCCAAAAAGACGCTAAAAACGGTGAAGTTGTCGCCCAAGGTGTACGCAACCCCGCTTAAAACAGCCATCCCTACTATTCCGTTGGAAAAAATCAACAACTTCCTGTCTCGTAATAGAGTCGTTGACGAAGAAGCGCTTAACAAAGCACCGCATATTCTTGCTGCAAAAGATCAACGAGTTATTATCAGCGCAGGTCTCGATGTTTACGCTAGGGGTAACTTTGTTGAAGGCATAGATAGTTATGGTATTTATCGTGGCGGCTTCAGCTACATTGATCCTGTTACAGAAGAAGTGCTGGGTATACAAGCCATTGATATTGGTAGCGCGAACATCAAGGCACTACAAGGCAATGTGGCTACGTTTGCCATTGTGCGCTCGACAATCGAAGTCCGTGTCGGAGATCGCCTATTACCAAGTGCAGCAGGAAAAATCACTTCATCGTTCACACCTGAACCCGTTACATCGATCAATCCCGGTCAAATTATGACAGTAGAAAGGGGGGTATCTCAGGCAGGTAAACTGGACATTATCGCCATTAATTTGGGAGAACGCGAAGGGCTATCTCAGGGCAGCCTGTTGGGTATCTTTAAAAAAGGTAAAACCATTCGGGATCGCAATGCACAGCGTAAAACACCACGAACCGTGAATTTACCCGATGAACGTGCAGGTTTGGTGATGGTTTTTCAAACTTTTCCCAAAATGAGTTTAGGTATTATTCTGGAAGCTGAACACGGCGTGGTACTGGGAGATATTGTCGGCACGCCCTGATCGCTTTCTATTCATTATTTACACCGTTTATTTTCAAGGATGAAAACATATCACTCTTACCCCCCCCCCCCCCCCCCAAAAAATCACGCTTTTTTACTCTCTTTACTGCCCCATCTAACACTAAGAGGTTACTGGTCACTGATTGCTGCATACGGCTCTGCGAAGCAAGCGCTCACTTCGCCTATAAAACAATTTAGTAAGCTATCAAGCGATGACAAACAACTACTAATAGACTTTCAAAAACACGGTAATAACAGCAAACTGGCACAGAAAGCTGAGGCTATTCAGTCTCAGTTAAACGATATTGAGGCGCGGATCATTACCTTTGACCAAGAAGAGTATCTGACACTACTAAACACTATTTACAGCCCTCCACCGGTACTTTATATCCGGGGTAATCACGATGTGTTGCACCTACCTCAATTAGCAATGGTAGGCTCACGACATGGCAGTATCCAGGGTAAAAAGAATACCCAACTATTCGCCAAGCATTTGTGTCAACATGGTTTTACTATTACTAGTGGGCTGGCATTGGGTATTGACCAGGAAGCACATTCAGCAACATTAGATGCCGGAGGCACCACCATTGCCGTCATGGCAACGGGTATTGAGCAAATTTATCCCAAACAACATCAAACGCTGGCACGACATATTATCGATAATGGTGGCGCACTGATTACTGAATCCCCCCCAGGTTCACCACCAACAGCGAATCGTTTTCCACAACGTAATCGTATTATTAGTGGTTTTAGTGTGGGCGTATTGGTTGTTGAAGCTACACTGCGCAGCGGTTCATTAATTACCGCACGGTATGCCATGGAGGAGGGACGTGAGGTGTTTACGATTCCTGGCGCCATTCACAATCCACAAAGCCGTGGCTGTCATCATGTAATAAAACAGGGAGCCACGCTGGTTGAAAACAGTGTTGATATCGTTGAACACCTCGATTGCATACTTGAACATCTAAAAACATACCAACCAGAAAATATAAAAGACCAGAGCCCAAAAACAGAAATGTTATCAAAGGAAGAAGGACAATTACTTCAATGTATGGGTTTTGATGCTTTAACACAAAAAGAATTGATACAAGCGACAAACCTAGATAGCCAAACAGTAAGTCAGGCACTTATTAACCTGGAAATTTCCGGTATAGTACAACGCTCGCACCGGGGTTATGAAAAGGTATAATACCGCCATGATATCTTCCGCCAAACCCTCTATCGCGATTGCCGCGACAATTATGCAGCAAGGTGGTGTCATCGCTTATCCCACAGAAGCCGTCTGGGGTTTAGGTTGTGATCCCTTTGATGAACATGCTGTGCGCCGTTTGCAGTATTTAAAAATGCGGGATTTAGGCAAAGGATTAATTTTAATTGCCTCTAACATACAGCAGGTCGAACCTTTTTTAACCGATATATCAGCCGAACAACGACAACAGTTGAACGCTGCTTGGCCCGGCCCTTTTACTTGGCTGGTTCCTAACAATGGCAAGGTACCCTCTTGGATTTGTGGACGCTTTTCTTCTATCGCACTACGAGTCACTCAGCACCCAGATGTACGTGCACTGTGCGATCGCTTCGGCGGTGCGATTGTATCTACCTCCGCAAATCCGCAAGGAAAACCTGCTCCACATAATAGCTGGCAGGTGCATCGTTACTTTCATCAACATGCATTGCTTGATTATATTGTTAAAGGGCAAACGGGTCAGCGACGACAACCCTCTACTATTACAGACTTAGTCACAGGCAAGGTCATTCGATGATGACTGACTCACCCAATAAACAAGCCGTACTCTCCTTTTTAAAAGAACTACAAGATTCCATTTGTGATACGTTAAGTGCGGTCGATGGCACCCCCTTTATCGAAGAGTGCTGGACACGTGAAGAAGGCGGTGGCGGTCGTTCACGCATAATAACCAATGGCAATATTATTGAAAAAGGTGGCGTTAATTTTTCACATGTTTTCGGTACAACCATGCCGGCCTCAGCAACAGCACATCGCTCGGAACTGGCTGGGCGCTGCTTTGAAGCAATGGGTGTATCACTGGTGATACATCCTGATAACCCTTATATTCCCACCAGCCATATGAATGTACGGTTTTTTATTGCTGAACAAGAAGGCGAGCAGCCTGTATGGTGGTTTGGTGGCGGTTATGACCTGACACCGTATTACGGTAACCGTGAAGATTGTATCCACTGGCATCAGAACGCTAAACATGCTTGTCAGATGTTTGGTGAAGAATACTACCCACGTTTTAAACAATGGTGTGATGATTACTTTTATTTAAAACACCGTGATGAGCCACGGGGTATCGGAGGTGTATTTTTCGACGATTTTAATGAGTTGGACTTTGATAACAGTTTTGCGTTCATGCAATCTATCGGTAACAGCTATATTGATGCGTATTTGCCGATCATCAACAAACGTAAATCGATACGTTTTACGGAACGTGAAAAAAACTTTCAGCTCTATCGTCGCGGGCGCTATGTAGAATTCAACTTAGTGTTTGATCGCGGCACGCTCTTCGGTTTACAAACCGGTGGACGCACCGAATCTATTCTAATGTCGCTGCCGCCACTGGTTCGCTGGGAATATAATTATCAACCCGAAGCGGGATCGCCAGAATACGAATTAACCGAGATTTACCTTAAGCCTCAAAACTGGCTCGATTAAAGGAAGCTATACTCTATGCCTGAAAAAAAAGATCGCTATGCTGTTGTTGGCAACCCGATTAGCCACTCCAAATCACCGTTATTACACACCTCTTTCGCAAAACAAAGTGGGCAGGATATATTGTATACCGCGGAATGTGTCGAGCCTTCGCTGTTTGCAGGGACAATAAAAGATTTTTTTAATAACGGAGGTAAGGGGTTAAATATTACCGTACCCTTTAAACAGGATGCCTTTGAACTTGCGGATGAACTTACCGAGCGAGCTCACAGAGCAGGTGCTGTCAATACCTTATTACTCCAAAAAGGAAAAATTCTTGGTGATAATACAGATGGTATTGGCCTAGTGACCGATATAGAAAACAACCTACAATGGCAACTGAAAGACAAAGACATTCTTATTTTAGGTGCTGGAGGTGCTGTTCGCGGTGTGCTTGAACCTTTACTCAATAGCAACCCCAAAAAAATAATGATTGCCAATCGGACACTATCAAAAGCAGAACAATTGGCTGATAATTTTAGTCATCTGGGCAACATTCATGCTTGTGCCTATGACGATCTGGAAGGCACTTTTGATATAGTCATTAACGGCACCTCTGCCAGTCTCGGCGGTGAACGGCCAGCTTTACCCGATCATATTTTATCACCCACATCCTATTGTTATGACATGATGTACGCTAAAGAAGCAACGCCCTTTATAGAATGGTCTAAAGATCAGGGAGCAACATCAACGAGTGATGGTTTAGGCATGCTAGTATGCCAAGGTGCGGAGTCATTTTTTCTGTGGCGGGGCGTTAAACCACAAACACAGCCAGTGATTCACTTACTACGTCGTGAATTATAAATATGCGATTTTATCGCGCTGTTTAATCATCACCATAACCACTATATTCATTAAGAAACTGTTCGTGTAAAAACTGGTAGCGGCTGTACTTTTTATGGCTGGCATCAATACCATGTACTCTTTCAAAACAATCTTTACATATTTTATAAAAACTTTCTCCTTTACCATCGACTTCATTTTTTGCCAATACCACTTGAACCAAGTTCAGATTAACACCCACATGATTGGGAAACATCGTGAGGGCATCGTTAAAAATAGTAATTGCCTTGTCATAATCTTTTTCTTGGTAAGCATTAATACCTTCTTTGGATAAATCTGCCGCACAAGCTTTGCCGGCCATACTGATAGGTTCATCACTGACACGGTCAATACGCTTTTGAACTGCTGTGTTATCTTTATAATCTTTTGATAATAAATGTAGCTCTTTATATGCTTGTTGCTTATCGCCATTCATTATCTGTGCTTGTGCATAATCAATGCGCGAATCAACGTCTTTGGGATTTAAAAGATCGTAATCTTCCTGAACCATTTGCAAAGCGACGCGAGCATAATTATCTTTGCCTTGGTTAGCATAAAGCTGCGATTCAATAAAACCACTTTTCACTTCATTTGAACGCTCCGGGAAACGGCGTGTCATACGCTCAAGTAAACCTAATGCTTTTTTGGTTTTATCTATAGCCTCTCGAGTTGTTTTACCTTTAGTCACTTCTACTGTCTTTCTGGCAACACTGAGATAGTCTGCCGCACTGGCATGACAGGAATTATAGTTCCAACGGATGGATTCTTCATACGCCTTAAGGCAGACATCGCTATCATCATTGACCTCAGCCAACTGAGCTAAGCGCAGGTGACCGGTAATGGATTTAGGAGATAATTCGGTTGCCTTTTCTGTGGCTTCCTGTGCTTTTACGGGTTGCTCTGTTTTTTCATAATACTCCGACAATAAATCATGAGCTTCAATATAGCGATGATCTCTATCCAAAACTTCCTGAAGTACGGATTCTATATTATCGAAGTCATTGCGCTTCATCATAGATTTAGCCAAACCCAATTTTGCCCAGGTAAAGCCTTTTTCTGCAATGACAGTTTGATAAATTTTTTGCGCCGATTCTACATCTCCCGCCATCCAGAAAATTTGAGCTTTGTAACGCACACAATCCCACAAATAACGATTTTTGGTCTTTATTTTTTCATCACATAATGCAACCGCTTTATCGTACTCTAGCGTATCCATGGTAGATTTAATTTTATACAGGTCTTCATGCTTCAATAGAGCTCTATCAAGGCGGGTACGCATCAGTTTTTGTGAGATAGGTTTGGTAATGTAATCGTCTGGCTGGTTTTCTATGGCACCCAGTACCATCTCCCGAGACGTCTCTGCGGTAATAATAATAAAGAGGGTGGTATATTTAAGCAGTTGTGTGTAAAGTAGTTCTTCCAGAATTTGCTGACCATCTTTGCTTTCATCAAGATTGTAGTCACAGAGAATCAAGCCGTATTCATGATTCTCACAAAATTCCATGGCCTGCTCACCAGTAGCAGCCGTATCAATGTGTTTAACCCCAACGGAGCGCAACATTTATTTATAGGCAGACCTGACAGAGGTGATATCATCAACGATCAAACAACGCTTTTTCGCATAAATCTTGATGATGTCAATTTGTTTTATCGATTTGGGCTGCTGCAATAGGGCATTTATAAGATGCTACTTCAACTTCAATGTGGTTTTTTAATAATCGCTCCTATTAACTATAGCCAAGATAAAAGTTTTTACACGTCCAGATTAGCAACAGTCAGCGCATTAGTTTCAATAAACTCGCGACGTGGTTCAACCTGATCCCCCATCAAGGTGGTGAATATTTGATCAGCCGCAATAGCGTCCTCAATACTCACCTGTAACATCCGACGCGTGTCAGGATCCATAGTAGTTTCCCACAATTGATCAGGGTTCATTTCTCCCAAACCTTTATAACGCTGTATGGTGTAACCGCGACGGGATTCACCCATTAACCACTCTAGTGCATCTTTAAACGTAGTCGCAGCAAATTCTTTTTCGCCACGTTGTACCTTGCCATCCTCTTCAATCAAACCATCCAATTTACTACCCAAATCAACAATGGCTTTATATTCACCTGAAGCGAAGAATTCATGACTAAACGGGTAATCATGGGTCAAACCATGAACCTTCATAGCAACATGTGGAACGTATAACTGTCGCTCCTGGTTTTCCTGTGCGGCAATGTGGAAGTGGCTGCTACCGCTGGTTTCATTATCTGTCATTTTTTCCGAAAGCTGCTGACACCAATGATTCACTTGTTCTGAATGTCTGAGTTGTTCTATCGTTAATGCTGGCATATAGATCATCGCTTCCAACACTTCTGCTGGATACAGTCGTGACAAACGCTCAATAATGGCCATCACCTGACGATATTCTTGCACTAATGTTTCCAGTGCTTGGCCTGATATTGCAGGCGCCGTGGGGTTAGTAAGTATTTGCGCACCCTCTAAAGCAGAATTGGTCAGGAAGTCTGTTAACGCTTGATCATCCTTTAAATACTGCTCCTGTTTTCCCTTGGAAATTTTATATAAAGGCGGCTGTGCAATATAAATATGTCCACGTTCTATCAGTTCACGAGTTTGGCGGAAAAAGAAGGTCAGTAACAACGTACGAATATGAGAACCGTCCACATCCGCATCTGTCATAATAATAATACTGTGATAACGTAACTTATCGGGATCAAATTCTTCGGTACCGATACCGCACCCCAAAGCCGTAATCAGAGTACCGACTTCAGCACTAGACAACATTTTGTCAAAACGGGCTTTTTCAACATTCAGAATTTTACCTTTTAAAGGTAGGATTGCTTGTGTTTTACGGTTACGGCCTTGCTTAGCCGACCCTCCGGCAGAATCACCCTCCACTAGATATACTTCAGACAAAGCTGGATCTTTTTCCTGACAATCAGCCAGCTTCCCGGGTAATCCAGCAACATCGAGTGCACCCTTACGGCGCGTCATTTCACGTGCCTTACGGGCAGCTTCACGGGCTTTTGCCGCTTCAATCATTTTGCCGACAATATTTTTAGCTTCTTGGGGGTTTTCCAAAAGAAAGTCGTTAAATCCCTGACCCATTTCTTGTTCAACCGCCGATTTTACTTCGGAAGAAACCAGTTTATCCTTGGTTTGCGATGAAAACTTGGGGTCTGGGACTTTTACAGAAATAATGGCCGTTAAACCTTCACGAGCATCATCACCCGTCGTATTCACTTTATGTTTTTTCAATAAACCTTCACGCTCGATATACGCATTTAAACCACGGGTTAATGCCGCACGGAAACCCGCCAAATGAGTACCACCATCACGCTGGGGAATATTATTGGTATAACACAGAATATTTTCTTGAAAGCTATCATTCCATTGCAAAGCAACTTCAACACCCACACCATCTTCACGGCCACCGGCACTAAAATGCATCACTCTATTAATGGTATTTTTATTGGTATTCAGATAACTCACGAAAGCTTGTAAGCCGCCTTCGTATTCATATGCCTCTTCTTTACCGCTACGCTCATCTTTTAATACAATACGTACGCCAGAATTTAAGAAAGACAACTCTCGTAAACGCTTAGCCAGCAAATCAAAGTGAAATTCGATATTATTGAAGGTCTCTGCTGAGGGTTTAAAGTGAACTTCTGTTCCGCTGTTTTCAGTATCACCAATAATCGTTAAGGGTGCTTGCGGCACGCCATGATGATAAACCTGTTCGTGGACTTTACCTTGGCGGCGAATGGTCAGCTTAAGCTCTGAAGATAAGGCATTAACAACAGAAACACCCACGCCATGTAAACCACCAGAAACCTTATAGGTATTATCATCAAACTTTCCACCTGCGTGGAGTACCGTCATAATCACTTCTGCGGCAGATACACCTTCATCATGGATTTCTGTTGGAATACCACGGCCGTTATCAGACACTGATACGGATTCATCCGGATGGATAATGACTTTTATTTCCGAACAATGGCCTGCTAATGCTTCGTCAATAGAATTATCAACGATTTCAAACACCATATGGTGTAAACCGGTACCGTCATCGGTATCACCTATATACATTCCCGGACGTTTTCTGACGGCATCCAGACCCTTAAGTACTTTAATACTAGAGGAATCATAATTCGCTGTATTAGTATCGTCTGACATACTACTCTACTTCCACTTATTTTGATGAATTCATATCAGTTTCAGACAAGATATTTCCTTGTTTCACGTGAAACACCGCAATATCTGTCTCTGTTTTATCCCATATTTTCAGGAGGTCTTTTTTTTCAACACCAGTAACCAGTATCTGACTCTGTGTTTGAATCAGTAATTCTGCCAATCTCTGGCTATAATCCTTATCTAATTCAGCCAGCAGATCATCAACAAGAAACACACAATTCTTATTCATTTGTTGTGTATATAAAGCAGATTGTGCCAATAGCATCACTGCTATCAATGTTTTTTCTTGTCCGCGGCTCAGCACATCTACAGCCGGTTTGTTGCGGCACTGGATTTTAATATCTGCTCGTTGGGGACCAACATGGGTATAACCATTGCGACAATCACGATCAAAATGTCTTCTGAGCGCGTCTTCCATCAAACACTCTTCATCCCAACCCTGATAGTATTCAAACGCAATATCCATATATTCATTATCAAACAAACCATTTATCATTCGTTCAAGCACGCCGATATACGATTGGAAAACTTCTGATCTCAATATATTAATTTGATCAGCCACCCTGCCTAACTCTTTATCCCAAGGGGCAAGATCCAAAGGTGATATTTTATCATGTCTCAGCAAGCTATTGCGTTGTTTTACCAGTTTTTGGGCGGATCGCCACAAAGAGGCAAACTCAGGTTTCACGTGAAACACCATCCAATCCAGAAAGTGTCGCCTTTGTATAGGTGGCCCCTCAATTAACCGGAATGAATCTGCATTGATAATGATTAAAGGGAGTTGATGAGCAAGCTCTGCGGCAGATTTGATTGGCCGACCAGACACTTTAATCGCCGTCTCGCCTTTGCGGTTTTTTTGTATACCCGTCGGAATAACAACTGAATCATTATCCGGGCATATTTCAGAAAAAATGGTTAGTTGGCTTTTTTCATGCTGGATCAAAGAGCGGATTTTATGGCTGCGAAAAGAGCGACCAAGCCCCAACAAAGAGGCAGCTTCTAATACACTGGTTTTCCCGCTACCGTTCTTACCGTAAAAGATATTAATAGCGGGAGATAATGAAATAGAAACAGAATGAAGATTTCTAAGATCATTAACGACAAGGGAACACAGGGTGGGCATAAAGAGAAGCATTTACCGAAGGCTATAATCCTTCGGCTATTGATATATTAAAGTCGCATGGGCATAACAACGTAGACAGAATCACCCTCTTCTGGCTCCTCCAGCAAAGCGCTGCTATTGGCATCTGAGAGTGTTATTTTAATATTATCGGAATCAATTACATTCGCCACATCCTGAAGATAGCTGACATTGAAGCCAATTTCGATATTATCGCCCTGATAATCAATGACTACCTGCTCTTCTGCCTCTTCTTGCTCTGGGTTATTCGCAACAATATTTAATAAACCTTCTGTGAAATGCAGGCGTACGCCACGATATTTTTCATTAGACAGAATGGCGGTACGCGCAAAGGCCTGTTTAAGTTCAGTGCGATTGCCCAACACAATATTATCTCCACCCTGCGGTAATACACGCTGATAATCCGGAAACTTGCCATCAACCAGTTTTGAGGTAAACGTATAGTCGGGCGTTTCCACACGAATATGGTGTGTGCCAAGGGTCACATTAACCGGATCTTCGTGATCATTCAGCAACCGCGAAAGCTCAATAACACCTTTACGCGGTAGAATAGTTTGTGTTTTTTCAGCAACATTAATATCTAATTCACGAGTACATATGGCCAAGCGGTGGCCATCCGTTGCAACACATCGTAAAGTATTTGATTCTACTTCCCACAACATGCCATTAAGGTAGTAACGTACATCTTGCTGCGCCATAGCAAATGCTGTGCGATCAATCAGGCGCTTAATCAAGAACTGGGAACAACTAAACTGGATGTCTGCCTCTCCTTGTTCAGTAGAGGGGAAATCATTGGCTGGTAGGGTTGCCAAAGTAAAACGACTACGTCCACTTTTGACCACCATTTTTTCATCTTGCAGCGTTAATTCAATATCTGCGCCTTCGGGCAAGGAACGACAAATATCGACCAACTTTCTTGCTGGTACCGTTGTTTCTCCCGATTCACCCGCTATTGATGGCAAACGTGCAATAATTTCAACTTCAAGATCTGTTCCTGTCAAAGATAAAGTATCCTGATCAAGAACGAGTAACACATTAGCCAATACCGGTAAGGTTTGTCGACGCTCAACAACACCAGCAACGAGTTGTAAGGGGGTTAGTAACGCCTCTCGCGATACAATAAATTTCATGTAATCTACCCTTTCGATTTTATTACTTTTATTTACAGATTAAACCTGATTTTTGGGTTTGTAAGTACCAACTTATTATTTGTTGTAAAACCACCCCTATTGTATCAATTTTACCGGGCTTGGATAGTTGAAATCGTCGTACTGGCGGGATCAATTTGTCAAAAGACGATGCAGATTTTTTAAATCTTGTTCAATATCACTATCAACTCCACAGAGCTCTTTAATTTTACGGCAAGCGTGTAAAACGGTAGTATGGTCTCGTCCGCCGAATGCATCACCAATTTCTGGCAAGCTGTGATTGGTCAACTCTTTTGCTAAAGCCATTGCCACCTGGCGCGGACGGGCAACCGATCGGCTGCGTCTTTTTGACAGAAAGTCGGCCACCTTCACTTTATAATATTCACCAACCACTTTTTGAATGTTGCTGATACTGACCTGTTTATCCTGAAGCGCCAACAAATCCTTTAAAGCTTCTCTTACAAGCTCAACGGTAATCTCTCTTTGAGTAAAGGTTGCATTAGCAATGACTCTTTTAAGAGCTCCTTCTAACTCACGCACATTAGAACGAATACGTTGCGCGATAAAAAACGCCGCATCATAAGACAGTGTCACATTCACCTCTTCTGCACGTTTCATTAGAATAGCCACACGAGTTTCCAACTCTGGTGGCTCAACTTCAATCGTTAAACCCCAACCAAAACGCGACTTCAAGCGCTCTTCAAGGTTATTAATCACTTTTGGATAACGGTCACACGTTAAAATAATCTGTTGATTGCCTTCTAACAAGGCATTAAACGTATGGAAAAACTCTTCCTGTGAACGATCTTTACCAGCAAAAAACTGGATATCATCAATCAGCAAGGCATCAACCGAACGATAATAACGTTTGAAATCATTAATTGCATTCAATTGTAGAGCTTTGACCATATCAGCAACAAAACGCTCTGAATGTAGGTAAACAATTTTGGCATTCGGATTACGCTTGGCCATTTCATTTCCAACAGCGTGCATCAAATGGGTTTTACCCAAACCGACACCGCCGTATATAAATAGCGGGTTATATGAACCGCCCGGGTTTTCAACTACCTGTTGAGCGGCAGCTAAGCCCATCTGATTTGATTTACCTTCTACAAAGTTTTCGAAGGTGAACGCTTTATTTAAAAAACTGCGGTGTTTTAAAGCGCCATCCATGCCTTCCGTCGCCGCTTTTTTTACTTCAGCAACCGGGGATAAGGGTGAATGGCTATCGGTGTTAAGAAAAACCTTTTCATGGTTTCCAGACAAGGTATCGGGAGTTATTCCTCCAAAGCTGGCCTGAGGGTCTATCTTATGTGACGGTGCTTCATTAATGGGTAGTACCGCGGTTTCATCGTCGCTTAGGCCGGTTAAATCAGGCTTTATTGTCTCTGCGGCAGACACCACTGAGCGATGATATGAACGCGATTGAAATTGTGGCTGTAAATTATCACTAACACGTACACTGATTGTGCGAGGAGTCGGCAACTGCTCTTTTGAAAAGAAATGATAGACCAACTCACGAATACGGTTCATAAACTTGTCTTTTACCCAATCAAGAATAAAACGATTAGGTGCCAATAGACAAAACTCAGACTCTGAATTGACTTTCTCATCGATAGTTAACGGGCGAATCCAGGTATTAAATTGCTGTGAAGACAATTCTTCTTGTAAAGAAACAAGGCAGCTTTGCCAGACCGTTTCTAATGCCGTTGCTGTCATCGACAGTATCCCCCGAAATTCTCTATGTTTGTATGTAAGTGGTATTATTTTGATTAAGTTTTATCAATTTGTGTACGGCATTCTACTCCCACCCACTAAAAATCGCCACACTTATCCACAAAAAAACTATATTTTTTTGGTAACCTTAAAATAAAAAAAAAACCATTTAAAATCATAAATTTATAATTAAAAACAATCGCCAAAGTAATGTAAAAATCTGTGAATAAAATAGGATATCTTTTGTTTTTCTGTGGAAAAAACTGTTTATAAGTTGTGTTAAAGCAGTTATTTTTTTGTCAGTTAACGTATAAAAACAGCCACAACACCTTTGTTTTCAAGCCTTGTTCAAAATAGGATCAAATACCGTTTTAATCCATATTTAGTGATTGATTTTTAGTGGGGGTTTATATATAGTTCGCGCTCCTTTTTAAAGAGCCTGTTAACACCTTTAGGGTGACAACACAGAATTAAGGTAATAGAGCATGAAAAGAACGTTTCAGCCCAGTGTATTAAAGCGTAAGCGAACCCACGGTTTTAGAGCCAGAATGGCGACTAAAAATGGGCGTAAAATTATCGCTCGCCGCCGCGCAAAAGGCCGCAAAGTATTGGCAGCATAATTTACTGCCGCCGATACTCGCCTATTCCTGACTCAGGTTTACATGATGAACTCGTTAAGCAAGTCTCAGCGCTTGCTTAACGCGAGTGAATTTGAAAACGTCTTTTCTGACCATCCTTTTAAAGCCTCCCATCGCTACTGTCTTATTTTGGCAAAACCCAATATTATCGGCCATGACCGTCTGGGGCTGGTTATTGCAAAAAAGAACATCCGACTTGCGGTAGAAAGAAATCGTATCAAGCGTCTTATTCGAGAAAGTTTTCGCCACCAAACATCCAATAACCCTGGAATAGATGCTATAGTGCTCGCCCGTAAAGGATTGGATAAACTGGATAACGCCACCATTAGCCAAATAGTGAACCAGCAATGGCTTCGAATTCAGAAAAAACTGAAAAATCATACTACAGCGGTATAAACCGAGCTTTAGCTAAAATACCTTTGGTTATCATCAAGGCCTATCAGTATGGCATCAGTCCATTAATGGGAAGCCAATGTCGTTTCCATCCGACCTGTTCCAATTACGCAGAAGAAAGCTACCGGAGATTTGGGTTTATAAAAGGTACCTGGTTAACTGTTCGTCGTTTATTAAAATGCCACCCTTGGCATAAAGGTGGTGTTGACATGGTGCCATAGACACCAGAAAAAACAAAAACATACGCAATAAAAGAAGATAGTAAACTATGATGAATATGGATTGGCAACGCACAGCATACTTATCCGGAATTTTTGTATTAGGTTTTTTGCTGCTGTTCGAGTGGAACAAATTTAATGATTTACAAACACTGGAAGCTAACAAGCAAAAAAACGCAGCAACAATTACAGTACCTGAAAATAATCGTCAGGATTATCAAACCGTAGTCACGGACAATACCGTTAATGGTGCCGTATCAAACACGGTAATCCGTTCTAACGAAGACTCAGAGCTTCCCACTGCTTCCAACAATAGTGAGATTACATTACCAAAAGAAGTGGCAACAATAAGTAATAATAATCGCTTGATCCAAGTAAAAACCGATAACTTCGATTTACATATTGATAAGCTCGGTGGCGACATTATTAAAGTGGCATTGCTCAACCACAAATTACGTTTGGGTGAAGAAGAGCCTTACATTTTGCTCAACAATACCGAAAACTCTACCTATATCGCCAAGAGTGGCATTATTGGCAACAACGCCACAGATACGGCAAAAGGTCGCCCTGTTTTTAACAGTGAAGCTAATGAATATCAATTAAAAGAAGGGGAAAAATCACTTAAAGTTGTTTTAAATTATCAACAAGGTGATGTCACTATCCGCAAGATTGTTGGTTTTACTCGTGGCGATTACCTGATCAGCGTCAATTACGAAATTGATAATCAAAGTAGTGAGGTTTGGCAAGGTCAACTCTATGGACAAATACGACGTGACAGCCGTAAACCCATTGCAACTGCTGACTTAGGTTTTGGTGTTAACCCCTATCTTGGTGCCGCAACAACCGATGACGACGATAAATACATTAAAGTCAGCTTTGATGACATCGAAGATAAAAGCAGAGACTTCTCTGTTAATGGTGGTTGGATAGCGATGATTCAACACTATTTTATCGGTGCCTGGATTCCTAATAAGGACAATAATAACTACTTCAAATTACAAAAACTCAAAAATCAGGATATTTATTTGCTCACATTCAGAGCACCGAATACGCGTATAGAACCAGGTCAAACAGGAATATTATCCGCTGACTTTTATGCCGGGCCTAAAAATATCAAACGCCTTGAAGAAATCTCCCCTTATCTGGATTTGACCATTGATTTTGGATGGTTATGGTGGATTGCCAAACCATTATTACAACTATTGCTTTTTATTAATGGTTTTATCGGTAATTGGGGTTGGTCCATTATCGCACTAACCTTTGTTATCAAGGCCGTATTTTTCTATCCATCAGCAGTAAGCTATCGTTCAATGGCGAGAATGCGCACCTTGGCACCTAAGCTACAACGACTGAAGGACCTCTATGGTGACGATAGGCAAAAAATGTCGCAAGAGATGATGAAAATCTATAAAACTGAAAAAGTGAATCCAATGGGTGGCTGTCTACCGATCCTTATTCAGATGCCAGTTTTTATTGCCTTGTACTGGGTACTTATGGAAAGTGTCGAACTACGCCATGCACCCTTTATGTTATGGATTAACGATCTATCAGTAAAAGACCCCTACTTTATTTTCCCACTACTAATGGGTGCTACTATGTTTATCCAGCAACAGTTAAACCCGACACCGCCGGATCCTATGCAGGCAAAAATTATGAAATGGATGCCTGTTGCCTTTACCTTTATGTTCTTGTGGTTCCCGGCTGGTTTGGTGATTTATTGGGTGACCAACAATACGTTGTCAATTATTCAACAGTATATTATTACGCGTAAAATTGAAGCCGAAAGCAAATCCTAACAAAATCAACAACGATACTATTGCCGCCATTGCTACCGCATCAGGGCATGGCGGTGTCGGTATTGTCAGAATATCCGGTAGCAATGCCTATACACTAGGGATTAGCCTCTGCGAACACTCGCAGCTCACTCCTCGCTATGCACACTATGGTGCTTTTGTTGAAAACGGTCATAGTATTGATGAGGGCCTTATTCTATTTTTTCCGGGGCCGCACTCTTTTACAGGTGAAGATGTGGTTGAGTTTCACGGTCATGGTGGCCCTATTGTTCTCGATCAACTACTCAATACTATTGTAAAAAAAGGGGCTCGACTGGCAAGACCTGGAGAATTCTCAGAACGTGCGTTTTTAAACGACAAAATGGATTTAACACAGGCTGAAGCCATTGCAGATTTAATCAATGCAAGTTCCGAACAGGCTATGCGCAATGCCCTTAACAGTTTACAAGGTGCGTTCTCCGACAAAATTAACCAGTTAATAGAAAAACTGATTCATTTAAGAATGTATGTCGAGGCCGCTATTGACTTCCCGGAAGAGGAAATAGACTTCCTTCAGGATAAAACAATACGGCAGCATTTAGAGGGAATACAACAGCAATTAAATGCCGTATTTATACAAGCAAAGCAAGGAGCCCTGATTCAAGAAGGTATGACGGTGGTAATCGCCGGTAAACCCAATGCAGGAAAATCCAGCCTACTCAATGCCCTTGCAGGTAAAGACAGTGCTATTGTGACTCATATAGAAGGCACCACACGAGATGTTCTACGCGAATATATTCATTTGGATGGTATGCCATTACATATTATTGATACCGCAGGCTTACGTCAAAGCCATGATGTCGTTGAACAAATCGGCATCGAACGCGCTTGGCAAGAAATCGAAAAAGCCGATCGTATACTATTATTGATCGATGGGTTTTCATCACATGAAGACTCTACCGATATGATGATCACACAAGAAATCGAGCGTTTTATCGCTGAAAACAACGATAAGAAACTAGATAAATCACGAATTTCGGTAATATGCAATAAAATTGATAAAACAGCGAAAACAGCGAAAGAGACAGTTATTAATGATATTCCGGTGATTTATCTCTCTGCCAAAACAGGTGATGGTTTGACATTACTCAGCCAACATCTGCAATCTATTATGGGGTACAACAACACCTCAGAAGGTGGATTTACCGCACGCCGGCGCCATATCGAAGCACTTGAGCGTGCAGAAACCATCCTTTGTTTAGCAGAAAAACAATTACTACTATGCTCGGGAGAACTTCTTGCGGAAGATTTAAAGGCCTGCCAGCATTGCTTGGGAGAGATTACTGGTCAAGTAAGCCCGGATGAACTATTAGGGAAAATCTTTTCCAGTTTCTGCATTGGTAAATGAAGTCGGAAAACAAAGAAAACTAAAAGCATACTAAAGGACAGTAAACACAAGCATTTAAGCCATTTACACGCCCACTTCTTTTACTTTGTTTTTCTATTGTTCTCCTATATCTTCCCCATTCCGTCCCCCGCCGTGGTAATATCGGGGGAAACGGGGGACAAAAGCCATGAAAATCAGCATAGAGAAAAGAGAGCCAGATAAGCAAGGGAAGCAGTCATTAAGATTGGTTTACTACTTTGGGGCTTCGATAGACCCAGAAACGGGTAAGCGGGTTCGCCACCGACGAAGAGAGCCTATAGACCTGTATGTGTTCCACAAACCCAAAACACCACAGCAGCGGCAACACAATAAAGAAAATATGCGGATGGCCGAAGCCATCAAAGCCAAGAGATTGTTAGAGTCCCAATCTGGCAAGCATGGTTTAGACGATGCAACGAAATTGGCAGCAAGCTTTTTTGAGTACTACCAGAAAATTACGGATTCTAAGAAAAGTGGTAGCCGGTCTAATCACTCCATTTGGATCAGCACATTACACCATCTAAAAAAATACCACGGTTTGCCTGAACTGACCTTTGAGCAGATTACCCCGCAGTTTTTAGAAGGGTTCAGAACATACCTACAAACTGAATCAGTTACTAAGTCAGAAACCAAGCTAAGTTCAAATACTGCAAGTTCCTATTTCAACAAAGTTCGCGCTGCATTAAATCAGGCATACCGTGAAGGGATACTAAGGGACAACCCTGTTCAACAAGTAAAGAGTATCAGGCCGACACAAAACAAGCGTGAATATTTAACGATGGAAGAGTTAAAAGCCTTGGTTAAGGCAGAATGTCGTTACGATGTTTTGAAACGTGCGTTTTTATTCAGTTGTATGACCGGGTTACGGTGGTCAGATATTCAAAAAATGGTGTGGGGTGAAGTACAAGACTTTGACGGTGGGCACCGTATCATTTTTAATCAGAAAAAAACTGGTGGCCTTCAATATTTAGATTTAAGTGAAAGGGCTTATCAGCTATTGGAAGCAAAGAGCGAACCAGATCAGCGAGTCTTCAAAGGTTTAAAATATTCAGCTTGGCACAACACAGCGTTATTACAATGGGCACTTCGGGCTGGAATAACAAAGCATATAACTTTCCATTCTGGCCGTCATACCTTTGCAGTTTTGCAACTGACAAACGGGACTGACATATATACAGTATCAAAGTTATTAGGGCATTCAGAACTAAAAACTACCCAGATATATGCTGACATTATTGAACTAAAAAGGAAGGAAGCCATGCACCGTATTCCCGATATTTTTGAGGATTAGCACAGCGGTCACAACCCTACTACATGGTTGGCCGCTGCCGTTTCCATTTCATCCGCTGATAGGCTTTTATTACTTAGCAGCCAGCTATCAAGTTCCGTCCTCTTAAAGTAAATCTTTTTACCGTTTGGCTTGTAAAAAGGGATGTGGCGGAAGTGTGTTAGCTTGTAAAGATAAGCTTTTGATAGCCCTGTATATAAACAGCACTCTTCCATAGTCAATACTTCTTTTTGGGTCAGCAATAGATTGGTAACGTGTGCCATTTGCTGTTGAAGTGATTCAAGTGTGACTTCATCTTTCATTGTAATACCTTTATTTAATCGCTTCTTGCTGATAATCAATTGGAAATTCTGGCGGTACGTCTTGGCTTAAATCGGGAGCCACGCGCCCGGTAATGTCTTTCTTTAAAGCGTCAAGCAATGCTTTTTGTGTGGTGTGCTTGCCTTGCAGTGCTTCTAATACGGTCATATCAACCGAATCAGTAACAGCTAAGTGATGAATGAAAACTGGCTTTTTTTGGCCTTGGCGGTGAAGCCTTGCGTTAAATTGCTGATAAAGTTCAAGCGACCAATTCAAACCAAACCAGACAATGATATTGCCGCCGTATTGAAGATTTAGCCCATGTCCCGCGCTGGCGGGATGCGCTAATAGCATTGGTACTTTTCCAGTGTTCCAACGGTCGATAGTGTCAGAAGCATTGCCAATATGTTCAGCTTTGGGGAATCGTTGGCGTATGCGGGCAAGATCAGATTTATAGTTGTAGGCAACAAGTACTGGTTGACCAGCGGCTTCTTGAATAATTTCTTCAAGTGCGTCTAGTTTGGTATCGTGAACCGCTTCAAAATTGCCTTTATCGTCTGTGTATAAAGCACCGTTGCTAAATTGAACTAGTTTGTTGGTTAGTGCTGCCGCGCTGGTTACTTCAACCGTTTCTTGTTCTAATTCCAATAGGAATTCTTTTTCCAATTCACGGTATTGGTTACTTGCCTTGGGTGGCATAGTAAGGGGAATGACGTTATCTACCCGTTGCGGCATTTTCAGGTAATCTTCAGCCGATAGCGTTAAGCAAATGTCTTGCAGCTTGTTATATATTTTTTCTTCGGTGCCGGGGCGTGGCTCGAAGCTGTACCCCATGTAGTCGCCAATGAAATAGCGGTCACGGAATCCACTGAATGTTTTGCCTAAGCGTTCCCCTTTATCAAGAAGGAATACTTGCGCCCATACGTCCAGTAACCCATTACTAGCGGGTGTACCTGTCAGTTCAACCATGCGGTCAACTTTTGGTAGTGCTTTTTTCAGGGCTTTGAATCGCTGGGCTTTAGACGACTTGAAGCTACTGGCTTCGTCAATCACTACCATGTCATAAGGCCAGTCTTTCCCTAGCGTTTTAACCAGCCAAGTAACTAATTCACGGTTTATGATGTGAATGTCAGATTTGCGCTTTAGCTTGGTGTTTCGCTGTGCTGGGGTTCCCGTAATCACTTCAAAAGATAAGTGTTTGGTATGCTGCCAATTGCTTATCTCGTTAGGCCACGTATGTACAGCCACGCGAAGCGGTGCAATAACTAACACCCGGCCAACTTCAAAGGTGTCTAGTAGGTCGGCAACAGCGGTCAGCGTGGTGACTGTTTTGCCCAACCCCATATCTACCCACAGACCACAAGATGGGTTGTCTTTTATAAAATCAACGGCCTTGTTTTGGTAGTCGTGTAATAGTTCCCGGTTTAGTGATTGGTTCATGCGGCCACCTTTCTACTTATTTGGTGCTGTCTGTAATTACACTGGTAAATGGCGCGTTTAAAGCCTTGCTCCCCAGTAAATGAAGTAAAAGCAACCCTTGTGGCGTGAGTAATTCCGTTTTTATAGACTTCAAAAGAGCCGTTTTTTAGTTCCAGTACGAAACAGTTGGCAGTTTCATACTTGATCTGTTTTTCTGTGTAACTCATGCGGCCACATTTCCAAATATCAGGCCGTCTACAGCGTCAAGGTAATCTTCAACACCCGCCAGTCCATACAATGTAAAAACAGTGCAGCCACGTTCTGTTAGTTTCTTTTGTTCAGATTCTTGTAGCTTGCTTAGTTTTCCGTTGTGGGTTTTCAACTCAACAAAGTGGACTTCACCACCCGGCCAGATAACGATACGATCAGGAACGCCACGCTGATTAGGGCTGACGAACTTACGCGTTAACCCGCCACGGTGTTGAACTATGCCCACGAATTTCTTTTCAAGCTGTGATTCTCTAAGGTTATCGGTTTTCATTATTTTCTATACCGCTGGCATTCAAAGCCTTCAGAATTAATGGGTAAGCCTTCAGCCCAGCTAGGAAGTTGGCACATGAGGTTTTCAAATTCTTCAACACTGCCAAAGCCATTACGGGCTTCAGCAATTAATTCATCGTGAACAGATAGCACTACTTCATAACCCGCTTCTTCTATCCGAAGCATGGCTTCCGCCATAAGGTCACGGGCTACGGCTTGGGTGATGTTTTCCACCAACTTACCGCCGTAGGTTTCTTGCCTCTGCCATTTTCGCGTTACCGAATTGGTGCCCATGAACGTCACTTGTTCATTGTCGAACCTGCCTATTGCAATACGTGGCTGGTAATAAGCCAATGCGCGGCCAGAAGGTAGACGGCAAAATAAATAGCCGCCGATAACTCGAAATTTAATAGCGCGAACTTGGAAGGTTTTACCGGGGTGTTTTGTTGCGTTTTTTGCAGCGGTGTCTATATCCCACCAAAAGCGCGTTATTTTATTATTCGCATTGCGCCAGTCAGACTTAACGGTTTCGGCTAGGTCGGTATCAATATCAACACCGTACATTTCCGCCATACCTTGGAAGGCTTTTGCACCGCCTTGATAGCCAAGGGCAAGCGTTGCGACTTTGCCAATGAAGCGTTGTTCTTTATCTACATTTTGAAGTTCAACGCCGTATATCTGTGTGGCGGTGTGTTCGTAGATCATGCCGTGACTTCTGAATACATTCAGTACGTCTTCTTGTCCTGCCAGCCAAGCTAATACGCGGGCTTCGATAGCTGAATAATCTGAAACAATAAGGCGTTTACCTTCAGGGGCGCAGATCATCCCGCGAAGGCTTGAACTTAACGCCTCCATCGGTTCGTTATAAATTGCGCCTAGTATTTCCGCGTCTTGGAATTGGAATAATTCAATGCACTTGTCAGTATCATCAAAGGACGGACGCGGTAAGTTTTGCGGCTGGAAGTGTTTACCGCTCCAGCGGCCAGTAGCCGCACCGTGGTACATAAGAAGACCGTGCGCCCGGTGATCGTCAGTCACCAGTTCTTTTAACGCTGTATATTTTGCTGTACTGGTCTTGCCTAGTTGTTGGCGTATCTCAATTAATCGGCGGGCTATGTCGGGTAGGCTTTCGTCTTTCAGCACGACTTCAAGGTAAGCTTTGTCGAACTTCTCCATAACAAAGCCAAGTGATCCAATGTAATCAATCACCCGTTGTCGTTGGCTGACGTTTACCAATTCACCGTCAGTAATTCGTGATACTTCGCCATTCAAATATTCAGCAACTTGGTCAATGATAATTAGTGCATCGTCAACCGCTTGTGTGTCTATGAATACACCGCGAATATTTACAGTTTGGTCTAACTCCCACACCTTACGTTCTAAGGTATTCAGTGGGCGAAGTCGTTTTGATATTTCACGTTCTGCTACCACGTCTTGAACGCAGTAGTCATATAATTCATTCAGTAGTTCATCGTCTTGAATGCGCTTGCCACGGTAGGGCTTGCAAAGGCGTTGAATTAAATATTTACCGCGCTTGTCTTTCTGTTGATCTTGGGACAGGCCCAAGGCAGCACCACACGCACCCAGTGCGCGGGGCATGGCTAAAGCGGCGGCGTGTGCGGCGGTATCGCTCCATTGTGGAACAGATACTTCAGGCCAGTTCAGGACGTGGTGCCAGATGCAATATTCAAAAAAGCTATTCCACGCATTGAACTTGAAAGATGAAGGGTCTTTGGCAAATTCGGGTAATTTCATTTCCGGTAGCCACAAAATAGGGTCTTCTTCTCCATAGGCATAGGCCATGCAGATCACTTTAGTAGTTGGATGCTTGGAATAACCCCACGCGCCCAACTTCCGAATATCGCCTTCGCTGTATGTTTCAAAGTCGATGCTAACAACCTGCATGGCCTTACCCTCTATCACGCCTTGGCTTCGTAAACGGCTACGTTTTCCAATGAATCGTCAACCTTAGTAATCAATTCACGGAAAGCGTGTTCAACAAAGCGGTGTGGTTCCATTAAGTGGTAAGAAAGTGTCAAACGGCCTTCACGTAGACGATAGCGAAGGCGGGCTTTAACTTCGTACTTTTCACCGTTATGGAAAGGTGCAACACCAATATGGATAACTTCAGGAAGTTCCACAGTCCCCTTCTGGTTTTCTTCGCTGTATTGGAATTGAAATTCACCCGTATTCAGACGAATAGCACTACCAAAAGCAGCCTTACGGATAACCTTGAACTGAAGGGCAATTTCAAGAAGTTCAGCACCGGTAGGGGTAACAACGTCTTGGGCGCGTTCTTCCAAGAATTCGGCAAACTCGCTTTGTTCGATGTTCTTACCATCGTAAGCAATCCACGCTTGCCACTCTTTGGAGTATGGGCACTCATAGCTTGCAGTATGGTCACACCATGCCGGTGAATCGCCGCTTTGGTGGTAATCAATAATGGCAGTCAGACGGCTTTGCTTTTCATCGGCAAAGACCACAGTAGCTTCGTTAGCGAATCGGCGGACGTATTCAATAAAGCTATCACCTGAACGGAAAACAGGTGTTGCACGAACACGGCGCGGGGCTGGAAGATAGTTTTCAAGGTCTGCCACGTTAAAGTCGTCAGGCACGACAATCAAAGGTTGTCCGCTGACTTCGTGAACTTTTTGGGAGTTCACAATCTGGGCTAATGCGTTTGTTTCAGTCACGTTATTATCTCCTTAGCTAACTTTTTGAAGTGGCTTTTCAGAATCATCAAGCTGGACGTTTGGCTTGCTTGATTCGCCAACTGTGCGTAGTGAAGTGTCTTGCTGGTCTGGATCGTTTCGTAACAAGTCACCGTCTGCCGTTGACCACATGATGGTTTCAGCACGATCCAATTCAGGAATTTGATGTTTAACCACAGGCGTAAGCTTCACAGTGTCTTCATCCCGCTTATTCAGCATTGAAACTTTAAGCTGAAGGGTTACGGAACCTTGTTTCCCGCTGTCACGTACTGCCTTAACAACATCGGCTAAGACTTCGGTTAGTTCGTCGTTCAAGGTGCCTTTGTTCAGGTACACCAGATGTTGACTAAAGGGTGTGTTATTCATGGTTTAATACCTCAATGGTTGGGTTAGAAATTGGGGCGGGAAGTAGCCGCCCCATTGTTTTCAACTGCTATGCGGCCAAAAAATCTTCGTCGTCTTCCTCAATACCACCGAAGCCGTCCATAGCGTCTTCAACGCTGACATGGGCACCGTCAAGGGCTTCACCATCGGCGGCGAATTGAATAGCTACCAATTCAGCGTTGACACGCTTGCCGTAGTTGTTGTCTTGCGCCCATAAACGAACTTTGGCGTTGACATAACAACCGGCATAGATTGGGCAATCATCTTCATTGTTGATGGTGTCAGTGCCATTGGTGCTAATAACAAAGGGCTTGCCTTTGCTATTAGCAGAAAGCACTTGATAGCCTTCATATTCGGGACGGCCTTTGTCTTCACCGTCACGAAGACACAGCTTTTCCGCTGGCAACTTGCGGCCTTTGAACTTCTCTTTGAATAATTCGGCAATCTGATTATTAAGGGCTTTGATTGACACGGTGTGTTTTTCAGGGTCAAGCATGAGTGTTGCACCACACTTGCCTTCTTCACCGTTAATTACTGGGCGAGTGAATAGGTGTGGGAATGAAACACGGACGTTTTTAATCATGATGAAATCAGACATAATATTTTCCTCTAGGTACGGGTTAAGCTACTTTTGAAAAGCCTTCAGTTGGATTAACTTCCAACGCTGGGCGTTTATCTTTCAGGGGGGCAAGTGCGGGTTTGCCTTCCGGCTTAACAACTTGTTCCTGAAGGATTGGGTTGCCTTTACCCAAGGCTTTTTCTGCTTGGGCTGGGCTAATAAGTTTCTTGGTGAAAATCTCAGCAACTTTCAGCTTGGAACCACGAAGTGCTTTTTCAGCGTCTTCTTCGTTGCGCCACTTACGAATTGAACGACCTGCTACCAGTTTGTAACCCGGTACGTCATGGCCTTGTTCCAATTCATTAAGCGCGTTTGCTTCAAGTGCTTTGATCCAGTCAGATAAGGTATTCAACTGGGGGAGTAATGCGGCCACTTCATCGTTAGATAGTTTTGAAATATCTTTTACCGTGATTGGCACAACCACAGATTCAAAACCTTCCGCCGCTGTTTTAAGGGCGTGTTCAGCCAGTGCGCGACACGTAGCTTTTGCCTTGCAGAACTTACAAGCGTGTTCATCGGGCGTTAGTTCTGCATCTTCTTCTAGGGCTTCGGTAGCGCGTTGCTTGGCTTCTTCACCAAACTTCAGCAAGTCTTCACGGGATACTTCCCATTCACTGATATGGTCAAGCCGTGGCTGAACAATGGATAGTTTGAAGGTGTCAATTTCATCAAAGATGAATTCATACTCATTCAATGCACCCAAGGCGTATAGCATGGCTTGCTTATTTTCTTCAGCGTCGATTTTTACGCCTTTGCCATATTTCAGGTCGATAACTGAAGCGGTGTGACCTTTGATAATTAAACAGTCACAAGTACCGAATCCTTCCGATACCCAAGGTGAAAAATCCACTTTCTGTTCAATTAGTACTTCACCTTGGTGGTTGCGAACGTAATCAAGGTAAAGCTGTACGGATTCAACCATTTCAGCGTCAGCTTCAAAGCCATTGAAATTTTTGCCAGCATAGAAGTCAGCGGTAACGTCTTCTTTTAGACAGCGTTCCGCTAATTCGTGGGCGGCTGTACCGTGTTCGGCAAACTCGCTTGAAGTATCAGGAAGGTCTTCTTCCATGCGAACCGAACCCGCACAGACCATCCAACGGTGTGCGCCTGATGCACTAAGTTTTGCGTGTGCTTGTTGTTCTGACATTACGCGGCCTCCCTGTACTGGGTGGCTACGTCGATAACTTTCACGTAGTCGGATTTTTTCAGGTCGCCGACTTTGGCCGCGTCAAAATCGGCCAGCAAGTTCTTGGCAGCGTCTTTGCCTTTGGCTTTGGAAAGGTCGATCAAAGCGGCACGAACGTCTTCAACGTCTGTTGCTTTTTCGGGTTCGGCCTTTGGTTGTTCCGGCTGTTTTTCTTCAACCTTGGTGGTTTTCGCCGGTGCTTTTTTAGCTTTAGCAGGGGCGGTGTTTTCGGGTGTCGCACTACCTTGGATAACTTCAATCAGGTTGTTGACGGCGGTGGTTAGTTCTTCAATACGTTGTTCCAGCATGGCAATTTCTCCGGTGTTAAAGGTTTAGTTAAAAAGCGTCACCGCTTTGCATGGCGGCTACTTCGTTACAAGCTGACAAGTCCATTTCTTCAAGGGTTTGAATAACTCCTTTAATCTCTACTTTCATATCTGGCTTGTTCAGGCGAAGGATTTCGTGAAGGCGGGTAATGACTTCGCTGTGATGATCTTCACCGGCATGTTCTGTGAAGCAACCAACCGCCCAGCTAATTAATTCATCTTCTTTTTCTGTTAATTCTGTTTCTTGGTTAGTAATGCTTTGCTCAAGACGTTTAACCAGTTCAGATACTTGCGGGTTGTCGTCAAACTGAAGTTGAAGTGCCCGAATTAGTTCTTCATCGGTCAGGCTTGATAGGTGCGTATGGATCATGGCCGTTGCTCCTACTGGTAAATTTCAAGCGGGAACTTGGCTTCAGGATTCAAGGCAAGAATGGCCTTCTTGCGGCGGTATTGAGCCAGTCGGATGCTGTTGTTTAGTGGGCCGGGATCAGGTACGACAACGACACTGGCGGTCACTTGATGGGAACTTGCTTGTGCCTTCTGCCGTAGTGGAAGAAGACGGGGGATATAAAGGCTTCTTAACATTTTCCTGTCCTCGTGTTTCGTGGGTACAGGAGAAATATAACCAAGGTTAATTATTCTGTCAATAACTTTGGTTATATTTTTTGTGTGCGGTTAATTTAGGGCACAAAAAAGCCCGCTTAGATGCGGGCTTGGTGCTTAGGGTTAGGTGAGGTTATTTTTTTACTGCGGCGAAATCTTGCATTTTTATAGTGCCATTCGTGTATCTTTCACAGTACGCCTTGAAGCGAACTGGGCTACTATCCTTGCTTTTTGCTGTAAGGTACAAATTTATAGCCCAAAAACCACCGTTTTCAATAGCATAGCTATCGGTAAAATATTCAAAATTTATTTGATAGCCTTCTCCCTCTAGAGCTTTGGTTACTTCTTTGGCACAAGCTGCCAGTGCTTTACCTTCCGTTAATTCTTCAGCGTTAGCTTTCCCAAAGGAAAAAGCCATAAACGCTATTAATATCAATGTCTTGTATTTCATTCAATCCACCTTTATAGATCGGATATAACTTGCCTAACCACGCCTACGATTGTGCAGTTCCCGTTAATTTGTATTGGCCGGTAGTCCGGGTTTAATGGCTTTAAGTACCGATGTGGCCCATCTATAACAAGCTTCTTCAGTGTAGCTTCAACACTGTCTTCTAGCCTTGCTACTACGATCTTCCCGTTTTCTGCATGGCTGTCTGGGTCAACAATAACAATTGATCCCTCTGGTATTGACGGAAAACCAAGCGGGTTCACCATTGAATCACCTTGTACGCGAAGCGCGAAGGCATGGGGGCCGACTTTCGCGATGGTCTCTTGCCATTCCTCAGCGTCACCCGGTTCAAAATTATCAACTATGGCCGTCCATTCGCCCGCCTGAACCCATGAAATCAATGGAATCCTCCCTGCAATATCTGGCCCCGGTATCACATCGTACATTGCTGAAGATTCAGCTACCCCATTAGGGTCATCCTTACCGTGCAGTAACCAGTCAGGTTGGCATTGAAGGACGTTAGCTATATCAAGAATCTTTGCCGTGGAACTGGATTTTCCTGATAGAAGCTTATGAACCATGACTTGAGATATACCGGCTTTCTCTGCCAGCTCTTTTTGGGTCATCCCCAATGTGCTTAGTCGGGTTCTTAAATTTTGCGCTAGTTTATTCATAGGCTAATTTTATAACTTTTGTTATATCTCCAAAACTAACCAAAGTTATTGACTAAAATATAACTTTGGTTATAATTCTGAAAAGTCATTACTTGGATTAAGGTTTGTGCCATGAAAAAAATCTCCGTTGTTGCTCATTTTGAAAGTATTACCCAACTGGCTAAATCTCTTGGAATTTCTCAAGCTGCCGTGTCTCGCTGGGGTGAAATCATCCCCGAAAAGCAAGCCCTACGTCTGGAACGTATCACTGACGGGGCTTTGAAATACGACCCTGCCTTGTATAAGAAAGCAGCTTAATGCTGCCTAGAAACGATAACCACGTTTAATAGCTAAGGGCACAAACATGGATCACATAGATCAAGCGGTTTACGCAACAGTTCACGAGTCAACTATCCCGGCAAAAGAAATAGCCCAGCGTCTAGGTATGTCTCACCAAGTATTAATCAATAAGGCCAATCCACAATCTGAGTTTCATAAGTTGACCTTGCGCGAAGCGTTGGCTGTTCAGTTAATTACCGGCAATCGTCGCATACAACAGGCAATGGAAACCGAACTTGGATTGAATGATGAAAAGAAGCTTCCTTCAAAGAATCTACTTGAATCCGTCTTGGTAGCCAGTAGAGAACATGGCGATGTAGTCAGAGCCGTACAAGAAGCCCTAGAAGATGGGCGGTTTACTTTGCGTGAAAGGGAGATTTGCCAGAAAGAAATTGACGATGCTGTTAATGCCCTTCATGAACTACGTGAATCTGTAGTCAATCACGGCACATAGGGGGCAATAGTGGCTAAAACGATAAAACCTATTCAATTGGCTGCAAGCCGTAGCCTGACATTCGCCAGCGGCACAAGCCGTCATAGTAATAAAGTCAAAAATACGCCGATGAAGTGGGCGGACTTTGTTAAAAAAATTGAATCGCCCGTCAGGACAGGTGAAACCTATGCCGAGTTTTGCAAAGCCAGTAAGAAAATTAAGGATGAAATAAAAGATTGCGGTTATTTTGTTGGCGGTCACTTTGATAAAGGTATCCGAAAAAAGATCAATATTATTGGCCGTGACACGATCACCCTAGATGCAGACCATGGGGGTGTTGATTACAAGGTGCTGTTAGAACTTTGTCTTGGCCCTTACACCTTTGTTGTTTATTCGACTCATTCACATTCACCCAGAAAGCCACGCCTTCGTATTGTTTTCCCACTCACCCGGACAGTAAAACCTGAAGAATATGAACCTTTAGCCCGTAAGCTGGCTGAAAAAGTTGGCATGGATTTATTTGACGATACTACCTATCAAGTAAGCCGTGCTATGTATTGGCCTTCGGTTAGTAGTGATGGTGAATATGTTTGTTATCAGAATGAAGGTGAATGGGTAAACCCTGATAATGAACTAAGTGAATATGATAACTGGCAAGACGTAGAAGAATGGCCGTTATCCAATCGTGAGTTAGAAGCACCCCACAAGGCTATACGCCGCGCTAAAGATAAAGCGGAAGACCCATTGGACAAGCCCGGCGTAGTAGGTGCGTTCTGCCGTTCACATTCTATCAGTTCAGCTATATCAGAATTCATTCCTGAAGCCTATGAAGAAGGCAGCATGGAAGACCGATACTCTTACGCACATGGCACCACTGTAAACGGTGCCGTGGTGTATGAAGACAAGTTCCTTTTCTCGCACCATGAAAAAGACCCAATCAGTGGGCGGTTGGTCAATGCGTTTGATTTGATCCGCATTCATAAATTTGGCTATTTAGATGAAGATGCCAAAGAAGGAACGCCAATACATAAAACGCCCAGCTTTAGGGCTATGTCTGAATTCGCGCAGCAAGACCCTGAAACAAAAAAAGCCATGATCCAAGGTGTTACGGAAGGCTTTGAAAATGTAGACGGCTTGCCTGATTGGTTATTGGAATTAGAAACCAACGATAAAGGGGATGTACTCCCTAAGCTGACGAATATTGTCAAAATCCTATCCAATGATCCTAGTTTATGTGACCGCATAGCGTTGAACGAACTAATGGGAACACCGGTATTTACCAATGATCTACCGTGGGAGACATGCCGCGATAAGACAAACGGTAGCCGATGGTCTAACAATGATGATTTGATGTTGCGCCAGTTTTTGGAAGGCAAGTACAAAGTTGAAGTTTCAGACGCTCGTATTAATGATTCTGTAAACCTCGTGGCCTATGAAGGCAGATTCCACCCCGTTAAAGATTATCTGAATAGCCTTGAATGGGACGGTGAACCCCGTTTAGAAACCATGCTTCATAGGCATGTTGGAACGCCTAGAACCCCGTATACGGATGCGGTAAGCCGTAAGGTGATGTGTGCCGCCGTTGCTAGAGTTTTTAAACCCGGCTGCAAATTTGATTACGTTTTGATACTTGAAGGCAGTCAGGGGCGTGGTAAATCCACATTCATAAAGACACTAGCCGGGGACTGGTTCGGGGATAACGTCAGCAGTTTCAAAGGAAAAGAAGCCATTGAAAGCATGATGGGCCAATGGGTCATTGAACTGGGAGAACTTCAGGCGTTTGGTAAAGCTGAAATTGAAAATATCAAAGCTTTTATTAGTCGTAGAGAAGACCGGGGGCGATTGGCATATGACCGTAGACCCGGCGTATATCCCCGTCAGACTATTTTCATTGGAACAACCAACAGTGACGACTATTTGAAGGACGATACTGGAAACCGCCGCTTTTGGCCTGTAGCTTGTGAAAAGGAACGCATAGACATTGAGGCAGTGAAAGCAGAACGTGACCAATTGTGGGCCGAAGCCGTGGCACTGTGGAAATCTGGCGAGACCCTTTACTTTGATAGTCAAGAAACCGAATTGTTAGCCACACAAGCGCAGAAAGAACGGTATGCCAAAGATGAACGAGCGGCAGAGATAGAACGCTGGTTGGGTTTACCTATCCCTAAAAACTACTGGGATATGAGCCTCAGTATCCATGACGGTGATTTGTTTGATGGTATCGAAACGATGGAACGTGACCGTACTTGTGTGGCCGAAGTTTGGACTGAATGCTTAGGCGGCAATCTTAAAGATTTAAACCGTAATCAAAGCGTCCAAATTGGCAGAATTCTACGCCAGATTGACGGCTGGGAGCCAGCAGGTAAAGGGGTATATTTTGGTAAAAGATATGGAAAACAGAAAGGCTTTATCAAGGTGACCGACAATGAGTGACCAACTGAAAGCATCAAAAATCTTGGTCACCTTGAAAAGTGACCAAGATTGTATCGGTCACCTACTTGGACACCTTTTTGGTCACCCTGTAATCGTTTGTTTTTATTATATTTTTATAAAACCTTATATAAAGGTGACCGAGGTGACCGAGGTGACCAAGAAAACAACAATTTATAGTAATTTAAGGATTTTTGTGTAAAAGTAAGTTGTTTAAATCCTTAAATTCCTTTAATCGGAGTATGTGTATAGAAATCCGGTTACATCGGTCACCATATTTTTTGATGATTTGTAAATAACACACATTGGGAGAATGAAAATGAGCATTGAAACCAATTCAGATAACGAACTTCTGTGTCCATCGTGTGGATGTCAATTCCTTCACCATGAGAGAGTAGAAATTTTTGATAGAGGTGAAGACGAGGCGCAAGGGCTGCATGTCACAGTAACAGACGGAAAGCTAGAAACAGATTTGAACTTGAAGGGTAACCCAAGCAAGAGAAGGCACGGAATGGCGATTGAATTTCGGTGTGAACTATGTGCTCACGTCATGCGTCTGTCTTTAGAGCAGCATAAAGGGAATACGAAAGTTTCTTTTTATAAGACCGATTTACTGAGTAAAGAACGACTTGGTTGTAGGATTTACTGAGTAAAGAACGATTTGGTTTTAGGATTAACCCATGAAAGCACATGAATTTTTGAATCAAGCACAGTCCGAAATGCAAGACAGGGCTACTACCTACGACAAGCCGGAAGGTGAGCGGTCTATGGCGAACACTGTAGCCATGTTTAACGCATTGACAGGCCATAGCCTGACTGAAGAACAGGGCTGGAAGTTTATGTGTTGCCTGAAGCTTGTACGGTCTGAACAGGGTGAATTCAAGGCTGATAACTTCGTAGACGGTGCGGCGTATTTTGGTTTGGCGGGTGAGACAGCAGCCACGGAATACGCTGTGACGCAAAACGTGACGCAACCTGAACCGAATGACGCACGGTGCGACGATTGCGGCACATGGGATAGTAATTTGGTTGGTGGGCTATGCGCCGCGTGTGCCGGTAAATATCAGGAGAAAGCAGCATGAATGTATTGCACGAAATCGCCGAAATCATAGGCCCAGATATGGCGGTGAAGCTGGGGCAGTCGATGGGTGGGGCGCGTGTCTATGTTCCCGCTAAGGCGGCACACGATCACCCGTTGACGCTAGTGCTAGGGGAAAGTACCGCCCAGAAGCTTTGTGATTACTACTGTGGCGATACGATAGAAGTACCCTGTAAAAGGGTATTCCGACAAGTACGGGATGAAATAATCAGCCGTGAATACCATACGATGGAACGCGGCGGCAATCGTGCCAACATACTAGCGTTGAAGTATGGCCTGTCACGTATTCAGGTGTTAAATATCGCCAAGCTTGCGGCTTAGTTACAACCAGCAAGCACGGCATTGATAGCACTTTCTTCTTGAGCGTCCACGGTAAGGCCGTATTTGGTTTTCACATACGACCACTGCTTAACGTATTCACAACGGTAGCTAACCGTATCGGGTAGCCACTGCGCGGGGTCTTTCGCGCCTTTTTCCCTATTCTCGCTTGCACTAACCACAATCAAATTTTCAGGATCATTGGCAAAGGTACGGCGTTGTTCGCGGTTCCAAACGTCACCACCTGATATATGGGCTTCTTTCAGCGGGATAATATGGTCTATATCTAATTTACTGGCTTGGGTGAAGGTGTTACCGGTGTACGGGTCAAACCAATTGCCGTGACTGACAACACAACCCTTATTCCGCTTGAATTTGACAGGTACGGTACTGGCAGCAATCAAGGCTTCCGCCCTTGCATCCTGACAATCACGGTCAAAATCAACCCAATGCGGCCAGTCTTTCCGGTCATAAAGCGTACTAACCAGCCGTTTTTCTTGTATCGCTTCGTTGAAGGCTTCTTCTGATTTTCGATGATTAGAGAAACAAGGTTCTTTATGACAGTGGTATTCACCTGTTTTTCTGTTGGTATGTCCGCCGTTACTATCTGTGCGCCCACCGTGGCCGTAAGCAATACCAGTACAAAGCAATAAGACACCAAAAACCTTCAAAACTGTTCTTAACATGGTCGTTTCCCCTCTCTAGGTATAGTTTTATACCTGAACTTTTAAAGTAAATATCCCGAAGCTACAGCGTTATCAGAAGACCTTAAACGAGGTAACGCTATGGCTTACAAATTAGGCACACGTTCACGCCAACGCTTAAACGGGGTTCACCCGGACCTTGTGCGCGTGGTTGGACGGGCTATTGAAATCACCAGTATTGATTTTACTGTTCTTGAAGGCTTACGAACAGCCGAACGTCAACGCCGCCTTTTGGATAAGGGGGCTACAACCACAATGCGAAGCCGCCACTTAACCGGTCACGCCGTTGACTTGGGTGCGTATGTAGATGGTTCAGTCCGTTGGGATTGGCCGTTGTATCACAAGATAGCGGATGCCATGAAGCAAGCCGCTGAAGAACTCAATGTTCCCCTTGAATGGGGTGGTGACTGGCGAACCTTCAAAGACGGGCCGCACTTTCAACTTCCGTGGTCAGACTTTCCCGAAACCCAATCAACACAGGAGGCCGCGTAATGGCTGTATGGAGTTTTTTATCTGGGCTGGTTGAGCCTGTCACCAACCTGATTGATGACATGCACATCAGTGACGAAGAACGTCTTCAAGTTAAATCGAAGTTGTTTGAAATGCAAAGTGCTATGGCTGCACAGGTGTTGGATTATGAAGCCCGCCTTGTTGAAGCCAAGACGAAAGTAATCACCGCCGAAGCACAAGGTGCAAGCTGGATGCAACGTAACTGGCGACCTATCACGATGTTGACTTTCTTGGGTTTGGTTGTGGCTGACACGTTTGGCCTGACTGAATTCAGGTTGGCTTCAGAAGCATGGACATTGCTTCAAATTGGCCTTGGTGGGTATGTCGTTGGTCGTAGTGCTGAAAAAGTCATTCCTAAAGTCACTGAAGTAATGCGGAAGGATTGATACCAATGAAGCCAGATATTGAACGCCGAGCGTGGCATTTAGATAAGACAATCAGTGTAGGCCACCTGTTAAGCACAGTGGTTATCGCTATATCCGTCTTTTCTTGGGCTTCGGCGGTTGATCGTCGAGTGGAACAAAACGCGCAAGCTATCGACTACCTGAAGCGTGAACAGACCAAGCAATCACAAAATATCAGTGATTTTCGAGCTGAGTTCAAAGAAGACTTTCGACAAGTTGAACAGCGAATGGACGCGGTACGAATTGAAATCAAATCAGACCTGAACGCTATCAATGCAAAGCTGGACAGGTTGATTGAAAAGCAGATAGGCAAGTAATTATGGCTAAAGTGATTGATTGGCTAGGTGTAGAAACAGAATACCGTGCCGGTCTGCAATCGTTACGCAAGATTGCCGTCGAGTTCGGCACGTCTGAAGGCACTATTCGTCGTAGAGCAAAGCAATACGGTTGGGTTCGTGACGGTAGCATGGTCAAACGGGAAAAGGTCAAAGCACACTTTGCCGGTAAACCCGCACCCGAATCAGCTAATCAGCCTGAAGCGGTAGCCAAGGCGATTGACGAAGCCGCCATTGAAGACATTAAGGACATGGGTACGGGCTTGGAAAATGCCCGCCTTGCTTTGGGTATCGTCAATAGAGCATTGAAAGCCGTTAAAGCGGATGAACAGGCTTGTCGCATGTTGATGATGGATGCGCGAAACCTGAAGGTATTGACAGAAACCAATCGCCACAACGTGGAAGTGATCCGCCGAATTCGTGGTTTGGATGACCAAGCACCTGACGAAGTTGCCAATCTGTCTGATGTTGATGAAGCTATCTTGGAACGGTACGTCAATGCAAAGCGCAGTTGAAAAAGCACAGGCTTATGATGCGTTGATGCGTGGGAATCTATCCAGCTTTATTCAACGCACATTCGCTACAGTAGACCCCGGTGCTGAATATTCGCATAACTGGCACGTTGACCTGATTGCGGAATACCTACAGGCATGTACTGACCGTGAAATAAAGCGGCTGATTATCAACATACCACCGCGTTATCTGAAGTCTATTGCTGTATCCGTAGCATGGCCTGCATGGGTTCTGGGTAAAGACTCAAGTGCAAAATTTTTGGCTTCCAGTTATTCAGACAAGTTAGCACTGAAGCACAGTGTTGATTGTCGTTTGGTGGTTCAAAGCCCGTGGTATCGGCGGGCATTCCCCGGCGTTCACCTAGTGAAAGACCAGAATGAAAAATCCAAGTTTGTTACTACCGCACGAGGTCACAGAATAGCGACCAGTACGGGCGGTACGGCTACCGGTGAAGGTGGTGACTATCTGATTGTGGATGACCCGCACAATCCCCGACAAGCCGAAAGCCAAACGGAACGGGAAACCGCTTTGGAATGGTTTGATCAGACTTTCTATAGCCGTTTAAACGACAAGAAAAACGGTGTGATTGTGGTGGTCATGCAACGTCTTCATGAAAAAGACCTGTCCGGTCACTTACTGGCACAAGGTGGCTGGGAGCATTTAAAGATTCCAGCAATAGCAGAAAGCAAGACGATTATTGACTTCGGCGGTATCAGCAAAACAAGAACCCCCGGCGACATTCTTCACCCAGAACGCGAAGGCAAGCATGAAATAGCGAAAACCAAGAAAGCGTTGGGTACATACGGCTTCGCTGGTCAATATCAACAGGAACCCGTACCCGCTGAAGGCGGCATGATTAAAAAGCCGTGGGTCAGTCGTTATAAAACGCCACCGGCTAACCCTATCCGAATTGTTCAGTCATGGGATACCGCATACAAGCCCGGTCAGTTGAATGACCCGTCTGTGTGTACTATTTGGGCAGAAACAAAACTGGCCTATTACCTGTTGGACGTGTGGCGTGATCGGGTCGAATACCCACGCTTGAAGTCCACGGTGAAAAGTTTGGCCGCAAAGTGGAACCCGTCAGCCATTTTGATTGAAGACAAGGCCAGCGGTCAGTCATTGATTCAGGAATTACGGGAAACCACCAAGCTTTCAGTAGTAGCCATAGAACCCGAAGGCGACAAGCTTACCCGTATGTCTGCACAGTCTGCCAAGTTTGAAGCGGGCAAGGTCTACGTGCCGGAATCAGCACCGTGGTTGCCCGATTATGAAAAAGAATTGTTTACCTTCCCACTGGCTGAACATGACGACCAAGTAGACAGCACCAGTCAGTTTTTAGGTTGGGTGGCTAATAATCAACAAAGCTACGGCTACAGCCCAGTCAAAGGCGGCGGTAATAGCTTCAAACGTAAAGGGGCATGGTAGATATGGCTCGAAATAAGAGACAGCAGAAAAAACAGGACGCAAAGCGTACTGATACCAAAAAACTAGCGGTAGAACTTGCGGGGCATACCGCTGTTCGCAATATGTGGGGTAGTGGTTCGATAGCCAGCGGATTAACGCCACAGAAACTAGCCAATATTTTGAAAGCATCTACTGAAGGTGATACGGATGCTTATTTAACCCTTGCCGAAGAAATGGAAGAACGTGACCCGCATTATTCAAGTGTGTTGCGTACTCGAAAGTTGGCCGTAGCCAGTTTACCCGTGACCGTTGTAGCCGGTGGTGAAGACAGCAAAGCGCAACAATTGGCCGAAGACATTCACCGTTTGATTGATGCCCCTGACTTTGGCGACTTGGTAGATAACGCTATGGACGCAATCGGTAAGGGATATAGCGTTAATGAAATTATGTGGGATAGAAGCGGTGCGCGGTGGGAACCGAAAGAATACCGCTGGCGTGATCCACGCTTTTTCATGTTCCACCATGAAAACCCCGAAGAAATGCGGATTGTAGACGAAGCTGACCCAACTAATGGTCTGGCTATGCCGCTTTACAAGTTCATTGTCCATAAGCCACGCTTGAAATTAGGCTTGGTACTTCGTGGCGGTCTGGCGCGATTGGTCGCCTTTTCCTATATCTGCAAAATGTACGGTATTAAAGATTGGCTTGGTTTCCTTGAAATCTACGGCATTCCGCTACGGCTAGGTAAGTACGGTACGTCAGCCAGTGAAGAAGATAAGGAAGTTTTAAAAACTGCCGTTGCCAATATCGGTTCTGATGCCGCCGCTATCTTGCCTGATTCAATGGTTATTGAGTTTCAACAAGTCGCGCAAGCGTCCGGTGCGTCTGAAGTCTTTGCCCGGATGGTTGAATGGATTGATAGGCAAATATCCAAGGCCGTACTGGGTCAAACGGCAAGCGCGGAAGGAACACCGGGTAAGTTAGGGAATGAAGATTCACAAGAAGCCGTCCGTCAAGACATTATTGCAGCGGATGCCAAGCAGCTTGCCAATACAATCAACCGTGACTTGATTAGACCATACATTGATATTAATTATGGCCCGCAAGAAGTTTACCCGCGTGTCATTATCACCGTACCTGAAAAGGAAGACTTAACGGCATTAGCGGCCAACTTGGAAAAGCTGGTTCCTTTGGGTTTGAAAGTATCAGCGGCAGAAGTAAGAACAAAGCTTGGGCTATCAGAGCCGGGGAAAGATACGGACTTATTGGGCGTACCCGCAACCACTGAAGAATCAGCAGCGAACCGTACAAGTCATAAAGCTGTAAACAGAAGCCAGCCGGATGACATTGACGTTTTAGCCGCTGACTTATTGGCAGACTGGGAACCACAGGCCGCTTCTGTTACGTCACCTGTCTTGTCCGCTATACAAGACGCTGAAGACTATGACCAGTTAGCAGAATTATTGCCGAAATTGTTAGAAAACGCTGACCTTGTGAAGCTAACTGAATCATTGGCAAAGGCAGGACTGATTGCCTACGGAACAGGCGTAGAAGGTAACGAATGATTACACCAACTACGCCGCCAACGCCCAAGGAAGCGTTGGAGTATTTACGGGCAAAAGGCTACAAAATCGGGTGGGATTATCGGGACGTGTGGCAGGAAGAACACGTTCGCGCTTTCACCGTTGCCAAAGCCATGACCCAAGACTTGCTTATTGATATACGCAAAGCCCTTGATGAAGCCTTGGCACAGGGTAAGACGTTACAGCAATTCAAGAAAGAACTTGAACCGATTCTTGGAAAGCGTGGGTGGCTTGGTAAGGTCACTATGCCCGATGGTTCAACCGTAGAACTGGGCACACCACGGCGGCTAAAGATTATTTATGACACCAATATGAGAACCGCCCGCACCGCTGGACAGTGGGAGCGAATCGAACGAAACAAGGACGCAATGCCATATTTGATGTATGGCCTTGGGCCTTCAAAAGAACACCGGCTTCAGCATGTAGAATGGGAAGGGTTGATTCTTCCTATTGATGATCCCTTTTGGGACACACACCTACCGCCGAACGGTTGGGGGTGTAAATGTCGTGTACGCCAGATGACAAAACGGGACACTGATAAGCGTGGCGGCATATCTAAAACGCCGAAAATTGAAACAACGCCGTGGGAAAATAAGCGTACAGGCCAGATTCAAGACGTACCGAAGGGAATTGACCCCGGCTGGGATTACAACCCCGGAAAAGCACGTTTAGGAAAGGCCCAGCAATTCGGTCAAGACAAAGATGCAGAGTTTAAAAGCATCGTTGGAACGGCTGAATCAGCGGTAGACTTTGAACGGCGTACTGTTCCCAGTGCTATGTCTACGTTGAAAAACATATCCGCTGATAATATTGACGATGTATTGAAACAGTTACCGGGTGCGGAAGATCGGTTGGAAAAGGTACGCGCCTTCACCAATAACAAGGGAACGAAGACCTTAATCATTCGCCAGTCTGAAATGGGGGCAAGAAATAACGCTTCCGTGAAAATCAGGGAACAGGTCTTAGGCTACCTTGACGAAAATCAACGCCAATATGGACACCACAACTACACAACGCGGAAACCGGGCAGAACTGGCGGCTTTACCAGTGCGTCATTCAATCATGTTGTGGTTAAAGGTAACAGCAAGGTCAACTTCAAAAAGGCCGACAAAAAGCTACTTGCCGCCGAATTAAGCCAAGCAGTTGATACCGCTGCCATTACAAGAAAGACAGTACACCCTAAACTATTAGAGAAAATGCCAGAACTGGCAAAAGAACCGGAAGTTTGGGCATTGGCCTATGGGGGCAGTAAAGAAGCGGAACTTATCGCTACATGGGTTCATGAATTGGGGCACCAAGTGCATTACTGGGCGGGTGCGCCCAGTGCGCCAGTAGGTGCAAAGTACCTGACGCGGTATAGTCAGACCAATAAATATGAATATCATGCGGAACACTTCAGCGCATGGTTATTCAATCGGGACGCTTTGGCGAAATTTAACCCTGAAGCCGCCAAGCACTTTGACGAATTAATAGAACAAGCCATTGAAGGCAAAGAGAGAACACGCTAATGAACGAAGACGAAGCTATTCAAGAAGCGCAGAAGCTTCTAAAACAAAATGCCACCGTGGAAACGGGCAAAGCCCTTGAAGCGTTGGAGCCTCACATATCGGCTGATAAGTTCGGCAACCTGTGGGAAGCCTTCATTGCGTCAGCACCGATTGAAGTAGTTATGGAACTGGATAATCAGTAATTACTCGCCACAGGTATAGTTTTTTACCTGAACCCCTACCTTTGCCCGCGCTACCGTAGCGGGCATGACGACAAAAACTTTTGCCTTAAACACTGACCTTCGGCCACTTTTGGAAGCGATAGCTGCCCAGAAGGGTGCGCCGTTGTGGGTGGAATTAATACCTGCCGGTGAACAGATCAACGGACGGGATGGCCGTTCTTGGGTTAATGATAACCCCCAAGGCATTGTTGACGCTTTCCAAGCTAATAACGCTGACCTTCCTATTGATATTGAACACGCTACTGAACTGAAAGCACCAAACGGTGATCCCGCCCCGGCAGTGGGTTGGATTAAAGCCCTTGAAGTGCGTGACGGCGGTGCTATCTGGGGTCTGGTCGAATGGAACAATGAAGGCCGCTGGTTGATGGAGGATAAATCTTACAAGTATTTATCCCCTGTATTCACATTCGACACGCAAACAAAACGCATTTTACAACTCTATTCGGCTGGTTTAACGAATCAGCCAAACCTTCACTTAACCGCGCTGAACCAGCGCATCAAACCTACCGGAGAAGACGCTATGACTTTATCACTAGCTATCTGTACCGCGCTGGGTCTGTCAGCGGAAGCTACTGAAGCGCAGGCCGTATCAGCCATTAATCAACTTAAAGATGACAAGGACAAAGCATTGAACAGTGCCAATAGTCCTTCATTGGAAAAGTTTGTCCCACGCGCTGACCACGATGCCGCGTTGAATCGTGCCCAAGAAGCTGAAAACAAGCTGAAGGAAATCGAAGACACCGCATTGAATCAGAAAATTGAAGACGAACTGGAAAAAGCACAGAAGGCGGGAGCAATTACACCGGCAACTGTGGAATATCACCGTGCTTGTTGTAAGCAAGAAGGTGGTCTTAAACGCTTCCAAGAGTTTGTCCAGTCTGCCCCAAAGATTGGCGAAGACACCGACTTGGACAACAAGGCGGCAAACAAACAAGGCAAAGGACTTAGCGAAGAAGACAAGGCAGCTTGTCACTTGCTGGGTCTTGATGAAGACGAATTTACTAAAACTAAGGAGGCCGCGTAATGGCTATCGTTACCCCCGCACTATTGAAAAGCCTGTTTACCGGCTACAACGCCTCATACCAAAAGGGGCTTGGAATGGCTCCTTCGCAATACAATAAAATTGCGAGTGTCATTAAATCCACGTCAGCTTCCAATACTTACGGATGGTTGGGTCAGTTCCCGCAATTCCGTGAATGGGTGGGTGATCGTGTTATCAAGGATATGGAAGCTCACGGCTACCAGATTTTCAATAAGGATTTTGAAAGCACGATTGGCGTAAACCGTAACAACATTGAAGACGACAACTTGGGTATCTATACCCCGTTGTTTGAAGAAATGGGTCGTGCCGCTTCCGCACACCCTGACGAATTGGTATTCAATTTGTTGGCGGCTGGTTTCACTTCGGAATGCTTCGACGGTCAATACTTTTTCGACACTGACCACCCTGTAGGTCTCCCCGGTGCTGAAGTCAGCGTGTCTAACTTTGTTGATGGTGCTGCAACGCCTTGGTATTTGCTGGATAACAGCCGCGCAATTAAGCCGCTGATTTATCAAGAGCGCAAAAAAGCCAAGTTTGTCAGCATGACCAAAGATGAAGACGAAGCTGTATTCATGAAAAAAGAATACCGTTACGGCGTAGATTCCCGCTGTAACGTGGGCTTTGGCTTCTGGCAGATGGGATACGCCAGCAAGCAAGACCTGACTACAGCCAACTTCGACGCAGCTTATGACGCTATGGGTCAGTTCAAAAGTGACCAAGGCCGACCACTGGGTATTAAACCTACTACGTTGGTTGTTCCGCCTTCACTTCGTACCAAAGCGCAAGCGATTGTGAAAGACAAACTACCGGGTGGCGAAGACAACCCTAACGCTGGGATTGTTGAAGTAATCGTTAGCCCTTGGCTTGCCTAATAACGCCAGCAGCAGCCTTGCCCCCGGCAACGGGGGCTTTTTTTCGGAGACTAGAACTATGAGTGATTTACTTTTTATCCGTTCAAAGAACAAGCCGGGATTTCGCCGTGCTGGTGAGTTTTTCCCGTCAGAAGGTAAAACGATTGACCCGCAAGACTTCACTGAAAGTCAGTTGGAACAGATCAAAGCTGAACCGATGTTGATTGTTACGGAAGGTGCTGAAGCACCAGTTGACGATACGCCCGACGAACTGATTGAAGACATTGTGGAAGCTATCGGAATTCTTGACCCTGACAAAAAGCCAAACGTGAAAGACCTTGAAAATGTAATCGGTAAAGACATTACTGCCGCGCAACGTGATACGGCTTGGGATGTTTACCAAGAGCGAGTAGCAGAAGGTTGATTCTTAATGCCTTATGCAACCGTCGAAGATATTACAAACCGGTACGGTGAGGACTTTTTGTATACGATAGCTGACCGGGACAATGACGACACTTTATACACAACCGCTGTTGAAAGTGCGTTGTCTGATGCCAGCGGGTTGATGGATTCATACCTATCAACCCGTTATACCCTTCCTCTTGTTGAATTTCCTGATTTGCTGAAACGCTTGTGTGCTGATGTTGCCGTGTATTGGTTGGCTGAGGACGGCGGCGGTACTACAGAAGAAAAACGCCAGCGGTATGAAGATGCTGTTGAATGGCTGGAACGCATAGCTAAAGGAAAAGCTGAATTAAATATCACTGATTCCGAAAGCGATACAGAAACGCCAGCCGGGACCGTTACCAGTGATGGGGTATTGATTCAATCCAATACGCGCTTGTTTAGCCGCGATAAATTGGGAGCGTTCTAATGGCTGGCGTTGGTGCTTCACTTGAATTACGCGGCGTTGAACGTTTGAACAACGTACTTGACCGTCTTGGGGGTGTTGACCCTCAACAGATACTTAGTGTGTTGGGCAATATCGTTGAAAAGCAAACCGTAGACCGCCTAGTAGACGGAAAAGAAAGCCCTGACGGTGATGCGTGGCCGGAATGGTCACCTTGGTATGCACAGTCAAGGCACGGCAATCAAAACCTACTTCAAAGTAGCGGCAATTTAATTGATTCCATTCAATCGGTGTTTGGCTTTGGCAGTGCTGAAGTTGGAACAAACCTTATCTATGCCGCAAGTCACCAGTTTGGTGATGCGAAACGCGGAATCCCACAACGTGAATTCCTTGGCGTAAGTGCTGACAACTTAGCTGATTTGCAAAACTCCCTTGATGATTGGGCAGATAGTTTGATTCAGGGGGCTGTATGAAATTTAAAGAACTACGCCAAGCGATTATTGACAAGATCAACGCTGAACTGCCTGAACTGAAGGCCGTTAGTCCGCACCCCGGACGATTTAATCTTGATGAACTGAAGCGTATTGCCACCAAGTTACCCGCTGTGCGCGTGGCTTTGATGGGTACGCCAACGGTTAATATTTTGGAAACTGGCGAAAATGAAGCGGTACTTCGCCTTGCTGCATTCGTTGTAACAGGAGACCGCCGCCAGTTGCCCAAAGATGAAGCGGCACTGGCAATAGTCGAAAGCCTGTTGGTGTTTATCCCCGGACAACGCTGGGGCGTTAAAGGTGCAATGGATGCCAAGGGCGTTAAGGCGGATAACTTATTCAGCGGCAAGGTTGAACGCCAAGGCGTGGCAATGTGGGCTGTGACTTGGGAACAATCTATTCGTATCGGTCAAGGCGTTTGGGGTGGCGGTGTTATCCCGTTAGAAGTTTATGTGTCAGATGACCCTGAAAACCACGGTGATGAAAATACTTATGACAAGGTGGCGGGATGATAGACAACATTTTACAACGCTTGGCAGAAGTAGAACGCAGACTATCCAATGTCTTCTTACTTGGCACTATTACTGATGCTGATTATGACAACGCGCTGGTAAAAGTAGAAGCAGGACAACTTGAAACAGGCTGGCTTCATTGGATCACTTCCCGCGCAAGTAATGACGTGGATTACTGGGCACCTGAAATAGGTGAACAAGTGGCCGTCATGTGTCCCGGTGGAGACCCGGAACTAGGCGTAGTGCTTCCGGCTTTGTACCAAAGTAATTTCCCTGCTACCGATAACCGGCCAACCGTGCGCCGTGTTCGTTTTGCTGATGGCGCTGACTTTAGCTATGACCGTGAAGCTAATGCGTTGAAGATCATATTGCCTGACGGGGCGACGACTGAGCTTATTTCTAAAGGCGGTGTTTCTATTGTGGGTGATGTGCATGTCACTGGAAATATTACAGCCACCGAAGAAATCACAGACCATACCCGTTCAATGCAAGCTGACCGCGATATTTACAACAGCCATACGCATAGTTCACCTGAAACCGGTGCAGCTACGTCAACACCAGGGGCGCAACAATGAACGGTGTGAACAATACAACAGGTCAGATTTTGAAAGGACACGCGCACCTTCGCCAAAGTATTACCGATATTTTGACTACGCCAATCGGTAGCCGTGTTATGCGCCGCGAATACGGTAGCCGTCTATTTGAATTAGTAGACGCGCCCATGAATGAAGACACCTTTGCTGAAATGTACGCGGCAACGGCTGAAGCATTGGAACGATGGGAACCACGTTTAAGGCTTTTGAATGTCGGTGTCACTAGCGTGAACGATGGGCACATAACCCTTGATCTTGTAGGCGAGTATCTACCAGATGGCAAGGAAATAAAATTGGAAGGGCTTGTGGTATGACGAACGCTATCAACTTGGCAGAATTGCCCGCCCCTGAAGTTGTTCAGACTTTGGACTATGAAACCATCTTGGCGGAAATGCTGGCGGACTTACGCAGTCGGGCACCTGAATTCACTGCATTGGTTGAATCAGACCCCGCCTACAAAATATTGGAAGTCGCGGCCTATCGTGAATTGTTGTTAAGGCAACGTGTTAATGATGCCGCTCGTTCAGTCATGGTTGCCTATTCCAAAGGTTCTGACTTGGATAACTTGGCGGCATTGTTTGAAGTGTCTCGGCAAGTGATAGACCCCGGCAATCCTGATGCCGTGCCACCTGTTCCACCTACCTATGAAGATGATGAACGGCTACGTCAGCGTTTGCCGTTATCGTTGGAAGGTTTTAGTACCGCTGGGCCAGTGGGTGGTTATAAATTTCATGCGCTTGATGCGTCTGGCGGAGTGAAAGACGTGTCTGTTTCCAGCCCAACGCCGGGGCAAGTGCTTGTAACCGTATTGAGCATAGAAGAAGACGGTACACCTTCAGCGGATTTGCTGACCAGAGTAGACCAGCACTTAAACGACGAAGATATACGCCCACTGACTGACCAAGTAACGGTTCAAGCGGCAGATATTGTGAGCTATCAATTAGATGCTTCTTTGACGTTTTATTCTGGCCCTGACCGTGGCGTTATTTTGGAAACAGCCCGTAAGCAAGTCACTGAATACGTTACCAATCAACACCGGCTTGGGTATGACGTAACCCTATCGGGTTTGTATTCAGCATTGCACCAGCCGGGAGTTCATAAAGTTACTTTGAACAGCCCCGCCACTGACGTGATTGTAACTAATCAGCAAGCGGCATTTTGTAATGGCGTAACAGTAAAGGATGGCGGTTTGAATGAGTGAAACACTACTACCACCTAACGCCACCGCTGAAGAAAGAGCGCAAGAACAGGCTACCGCCCGTGTGGGTGAAGTACCCGTTGGTATTAACCCGTTGTGGAATCCTGATACTTGCCCTTCAGAATTTTTGCCTTGGCTGGCTTGGGCAATGTCTGTTGATGAATGGGACGCGAACTGGTCAGAAGATCAAAAGCGCGATTCTATCCGCGACAGTTACGGCATTCATGTCAAAAAAGGAACGGTAGGCAGTGTTCGACGTGTACTTAAAGCGGCGGGCTACGGTGACGTGGTGATTGTCGAAGGCTTAGACGCTGAATTGTATGACAACGAAATAACGCACAGTGGTAGTCATTTTTATGGGCAAGCAGAAACACACTGGGCAATGTATCGGGTGTATTTGCATCGGCCTATATCAATACCACAAGCGGCACAAGTCAGACGGATGTTAGCGCAGACAGCCCCTACACGTTGTCACTTGGCGGGCTTGCATTATGACGAAGCCTTACACCTGTACGACAACTCAATTTCTTATAACGGTAACTATTCACATGGGGTAGCGTAATGGCGAATCTTCAAGAATCACAGACCTATGAAGCTGGCGTTTACCAGCTTGAAACTACTGACCCGGTTGTTGCTGGGCCTGAAGGTATATCCAACTTACAAGCCAAGCAACTTGCTAACCGTACTGCTTATTTAAAAGCACAGCTAGAAGCGATAGAGCTTGAAATAGATGGGTTATCAAGTAGTTATGCAAGACAAGGACAACAGGGACTTGTTGATTTAGGGCTACAGAACCATAACAACATAAGTGTATCGGAAGATGGCGCTGTGGTGCTGCCTAATAAATTATCAGTCGATCAAGGTATTCACTATTCAGCTATAGGGGGAGTTAAAACTCATTTAGGTTTTTGGTCTCAAGTGATTAATGGGGGTTATGTTGGCACCCCTTGGAGTTCTGGCTATTTACACATCAAAACCAATATTAAAGGTATGTTTCGTGTGGATGCAACAGGTTATGACTACGGCAGTGGTCGCGCTATTGATAGCGTTGGAGTCGGGTATATTTATCAAGGCAACATTATCAATTCAAATTTTTACGATAGAAATAGTTCTAACAATAACCAAGTTACCATTAATCGTTTGTACATTACCGCTGATTCAGAGTTGTGTATCGTACTCTATTCATCAAGTTGGTATGTATCACGTGTAATTTTAAATGCCATGTGCCAAGCAGGTGAATCTTCAGTAATAGCAACTAACATGAGGAATGACAATGCAAACTACTACCAATAAAAGCCCCATAGCGGAAGGTTTGCCTAATGTGGTATTGCTTCCACCGGCACCGACTTTCGATGAACTCAAAACACAAGCTAAAGAAAAGGTTTTGCTTTTCGCTTCAGACACACGCGCTAAAGTTGCTGGTCAAGTAGACCAGTACAAACTAGCAGGCTGGAATGATAAATCCCAACGCGCACAACGTGTACTTGCTGGCAATGCCAGTGAAGCAGATATTGCAATCCTTCAGGCTGAATGTGACCAGCGTGGACACTCTGAAACACCTGAACAACTCGCGGCAACCCAAGCCCAAAAAGGCCAAGCGTTAGCTATGGCCGTGGCAGTCATTGACGGCATGGAAAATACCGCCATTGAATCAGTTGAAACAGCGACCAGTGAAAATGCACTGGCTGCACTTTTGGAAGAACTGGAAGCCAAAGCAACGGTTCAGTTGAGCCAGCTTATAGGGGGCTAAATGAAAGTATGGCGGTTTCAGCTATCGGAATCATACCAATACAAGCACCCATTGTTTGAAGGTGTAACTTTTGCCAATGACTGGGTAAGCATTTCTGACGGCCAGCTAACCATTCAATCCGGCTATGCTTGGGACGGTTGCAGTCCTAAGCGTTATCTATTCGGATTGTTCACTATCGGCACACCTGATGGCACTTTACGCTTCGGTAAGCCGTGGACGTGGGAAGCCAGCTTGGTACATGACGTGCTAACCCAGTTTCGCCAAGAAATCCCGCTATCCAAGCAACAAGTTACCCAGATATTTAATGACCAATTGGCTGAATCCAAGTGGCCGCTTCGTCGTCTGTATGTCTGGGCCGTAGATAAGTTGGGGCCACAGGACTTCAAAGAAGCCGCTTAGGTATAGTTTTTTACCTGATAACCATTTCCAGTGTCGGGCAATCTGTTGGACAACGAAAATTTCTAGTCCTAACAGTGAGGAAATATTATGCCCGGACAATTCCTACACGGGGTTGAGGTTGTCGAACTAAACGGCGGTGCCCGTCCTATCCGTACCGTTAAGAGTTCCGTAATTGGAATTGTCGGCACAGCCCCTACCGCAAACGCGGAAAAATTCCCCATTAATACACCTGTGCTTGTTACTGGTAGCCGTACTGAAGCGGCTGAACTGGGAACAAGTGGAACCTTGCCGCCAGCCATTGACGGTATCTTTGACCAAGCGGGGGCAATGATTGTTGTTATTCGTGTTGACGAAGATGCAGACGCAAACCAACAGCTTGCTAATGTGATTGGCGGTGTTGATGCCGCAACGGGACAGTATCAAGGTGTACAAGCTTTGCTTAGTGCTGAATCCGTTCTTGGTGTTGCGCCAAAGATTCTGATTGTTCCCGGTTTCACTGACCAGCAAGCGGTTGTATCTGAAATGCTGGGTATTGCTGACCGCTTACGCGCTGTCATTATTGCAGATGGCCCAAGCACTAACGATGCTGACGCGATTGCTTACCGTCAAAACTTCGGTTCTGGCCGTGTTTATATCGTAGACCCAGAGGCACGGGTGTTTGATACCGTTTCCGCTTCTGAAGTCAATCAGCCTATGAGTTCCCGCGTAGCTGGACTGATTGCACGTTCTGACAATGAACGCGGCTTCTGGTGTTCTCCATCGAATCAGGAAGTCTACGGCATTGTCGGTACTGAACGTGCTATTGATTTTACCCTTGGTGATAGCAACGCCCGTGCAAACTACTTGAATGAAAACGAAGTAGCTACAGTCATTCAGAAAACCGGCTTCCGACTTTGGGGCAACCGGACTTGTTCCAGTGATCCTAAGTGGGCTTTCCTTTCTGTTCGCCGTACCGCTGACATGATTAATGAATCACTGTTACGCGCTCATTTATGGGCAGTCGATCAGAACATTACCAAGACCTACATTGAAGACGTGACGGAAGGTGTCAACGCTTATCTTCGTGACCTTCAAGCCATTGGTGCGATTATCGGCGGTCAGTGCTGGGCAGACCCAGAATTGAATACGCCGTCAAATATTTCACAAGGCAAAGTCTTTTTTGATTTTGACTTTACGCCACCGTACCCGGCTGAACACGTCACGTTCCGGTCAAGCCTTGTTAATGACTACCTTGAGGAGATTTTATAATGTTTCCAACGACCCTGAAAAATATGAACCTTTACATTGACGGTAAAGGTTATGCGGGGGTTATTGAAGAAATAACCCTCCCTAAATTGGCAATTCAATCTGAAGAATTTCGAGCCGGTGGCATGGATGCACCTATCAAGATTGATATGGGCATGGAGCATTTAGAAGCAAGCTTTATGTTGAAAGTGTTCGACAAAGCCACCTTGAAGCATTTTGGATTAGGCAACGGCAACCGTGTTGTTATGACGGTTCGCGGTGGCATGTATTCCGATGAAGACGGGGCTGAATTCCCTGTTGTCGTTAAGCTTCAAGGCATGATAACTGAAATGGATTTTGGTACTTGGAAAGCTGGCGAAAGTGGTAGCGTTAAAGCCACTGTATCTTTACGTTACTACAACTTGAATGTTGACGGTGAAGAAGTCCATGAAATTGATATTAACAACATGGTACGAAAAATAGACGGCGTAGACCATCTAGCAGAAACCCGTAAAAACATTGGTTTATAACGGGGTACTGATATGTCAGTCGAAAAGAAAGATTACTTTGTTGTTAAACCGATTGTTCACAGAAACCAGTCATACAAAAACGGTGCGCGTGTATCGCTAACAGAGCGAGAAGCACAGTTTTTAGTATTGGCTGGCAAGATCAGCTTGAACAAACCACAAACTAAGAAAGGACATAAAAATGTCGAACAAGATCAAACTTAAGTTTCCGATTGAATCCGAAGGCCAAACGGTTGAAGAAATCACACTTCGCCGCCCCAAAGCCCGTGACCTGAAAAAAATGGAAACTGGCAAAGGTGGGGAAATTGCAAAGTCTATTGACTTGATTGCGAACCTTGCCGAAATACCGCCGTCAGCCGTTGAAGATTTAGACGCTGCCGACTTCCAAGCAGTTAGTGAGGTAGTCGCGGGTTTTTTAGGTCAGAAGTAATACCGCGTGATATTTACGCGGTATTGGCTGATTTAGCGGCGGTCTTTCACTGGCCACCTTCAGAACTATGGGACTTGGAGGTAGACGAATTATCACGTTGGCACCAACAGGCCAAAGCACGAGCGGGGGAAGTAAAACATGGCTGATTTAGGTGTTTCTGTCATTCTTCAAGCAGTTGATAAAATGACAGCCCCCGTGCGTAATATCACCAAAGCCACGGGCAACTTAACCACTGGATTCACAGACATACAAAAGCGACTTGCTGACTTAAACAAGAAGGCAACGCAAGTAGAAGGTTTTGCCGACCTCAAGAAAAAGACCGTTGATACCCACAAGGCATTCACTGAAGCCACTGACAAAGTAGGCAAGCTTGCGCGTGAAATTAACCTAGCCGAAAAGCCCACCAAGAAACTGAAACAACAGTTTGAAAAAGCCAAACGGCAAGCCGGTCTATTAAAGACTGAATTCCAACGCGATAGCCGACAACTTCAACTATTAAGAACAGACCTGAACAATGCCGGAATATCTAACCGTAATTTTGGGGTAGAACAGCGCAACCTTAAAAAGCAGATTGAAGCCACCACAAGGGTCTTACAAAAACAACAGGCACTAAGGGTATCTTTTGGCAATGCCAGTGCCAGCTTGGGAGCGGTTGCAGAAAAAACTAAAAATGTCGGGCGTGAAGCTGGAAGACTGGGCGTAAAGTTTGCCGCTATTGGTGGTGTTGCTGGTTGGGCATTTAAACGTCAGTTTGTTGATACGGCGGCACAGTTTGAAAAGTACCAAACAATCCTTGAAACAACCGAAGGCAGCAAAGATGCAGCGAAAAAGTCAATGGACTGGGTGAGCGACTTTGCAGCTAAAACACCTTTTGAATTAGATCAGGTAACGGATGCCTTTGTAAAACTTCGTGCTTATGGGCTAGACCCAACTAACGGCCTGTTGACTACCTTGGGGGATACAAGTTCAGCAATGGGTAAAGACGTTACCCAAGCTGTTGAAGCTATTGCTGATGCTGTTACCGGGGAAAACGAACGCTTAAAAGAATTTGGTGTGAAGGCCAGTTCTAGCGGAGATACCATAACCTATGAATACACTGACAAAGAAGGAATACAACAGGCTTTATCTGTTGATAAAAATGACCGTAAAGCAATTGAAGTGGCACTGACAGAAATCTTCAATGAAAAGTATGCCGGTTCAATGGATAGACTTTCAAAAACATGGGGCGGCATGGTCTCCAATGTCGCAGACCAATGGACACGCTTTAAAAACATGGTTATGGAAGCCGGTGTTTTTGATTTTATGAAGACCAAGCTGCAAGGGTTGCTTGAAAAAATTAATCAACTGGCTGAAAGCGGCAAACTTCAGGAATACGCCAAGAGTGTAGCCGATAGTTTAACTAAAGGAATGAAAGCACTTTGGAGTTTCGGAAAGGCAATGGTTCAAGTGTCCGCTGTTGTTTTTAATGCGGTGGGTGCTGTTGCGGAAGCCGTGGGCGGTTGGAAGGTATTGTTGGGTGGTGTTGCTGCACTAATGGCTGGTAAGTTTATACTGTCAGTGGTTTCTTTAGGCAGTGCTTTATTCTCTTTGGGCAAGGTGTTAGTGACAACTGTTGTTGCAGGTTTTAAAGCACTGAATCTAGCAATGATAGCTAACCCCATTGGCTTGTTAATCGCTGCAATAGCCGTGGCCGCTGTTGTGATTGTTAAATACTGGGATCATATCAAGGCTTTTGTCGGCGGTGTGGTTGAAGGCTTTAAGTCTGCCGCTGCCCCTATAATAGAAGCATTCAAACCAATACAGCCATTATTTTCAGCTATAGGTGATGCTATTGGCTGGGTCGTGAATGCAATATCAAGTTTATTCCAGCCCGTTACCGCCACGTCTGAAGAACTGACCAGTGCAGCTAATGCCGGTTATAAATTCGGTGAATTCCTTGCCGCTGGTATTAACTTGGCATTGGCTCCATTGAAGCTTCTTTTGAAGGGCTTGGAAGTTGGTAAGCGGTTGTGGAACTGGGCATTCGGTGAAGATGATGAACAAAAAAGCGTTATGGCCACTAAGAAAATAGTACAGCAAGTTGAGCAGACCGGAAAAATTATTCCATTCCCCGAACAAGGTAAGCAGGGGCATAGTAGCGCAAGCGACTATAGGCCGTTAAAAGCAGCCAGTTCTAACGTCAGTGTCCGTAACCAAAATACTTTTCACATAACGCAAAGGCCGGGAGAAGATAGCGGCGAGTTGGCGCGGCGTATTGCCCGTGAAGAAATCAAAGCAAGTGAACATCAAGCCAAAGTTCAACAACGTGCAGCTTTGTACGGTGATTCGGAGTATGCAATACCATGATGTTAATGCTTGGAAATTATCGCTTTAGCGTAGATATGGCGGCTTATCAGTCCAAAGCCCGTTCAACGTCTTATCGTTGGGGAAAACAAGATCGTTTAACTACTAATCCCGCATTGCAATTCGTTGGCCCCGGTGATGACACCATGAGTATTCAAGGCTTCATTCTTCCTCACTACAAAGGCGGCTTGGGGCAAGTTGAATCTATGCGTCAAGAAGCCGGAAAAGGTGAATCATTATTATTGCTTGAAGGTAGTGGAAAAGTGCTTGGTCGATGGGTGATTGAATCCATTACCGAAAACCAGAGCACTTTCTTTAAAGACGGTACACCGAAGCGTATTGAATTTACGTTGGAGCTTCGCAAGGATGAAGATTCTAAAAACAACCGTGTGAATGATCTTGCAATGGTTACACCGGGATTACTTGCGGAAGGCTTGGCATGAAGTACCGCACTGTAACCGGCCAGACTGTTGATGAAATCGTGTGGAAGCATTACGGCAATACACCGGGCGCGGCTGAAGTTGTTTTGGAAGCTAACCACGGACTTGCTGACCACGGCACTATTCTGCCTAGTGGTCTGGTTATTGAATTACCTGACTACCAACCACCAAAGCCTAGCCAAGGTATCCGACTGTGGGACTAACGCCAGCGTTTATAGTTGTTGCTGAATCACAGGATATTACCAGTAAGATCAGTGACCGCTTGTTGAGCCTAACAATTACCGATAATGCTGGTATCAAGTCGGATGCGGTTGAAATTCGCTTGGATGACAAAGACCATGAACTTGTTCTACCGCGTACCGGTGCAGAACTGGAAGTGTCTTTGGGTTACAAGGAAACCACCTTGGAACGCATGGGGTTATACGTTGTTGATGAAGTCGAAATTCTAGGGCCGTCTAATGTCTTGGTGATCCGTGGTAAAGCCGCCGATATGAACAAGGGCTTGAAAGAACCCAAGACACGCACTTGGCAGAAGCCCGGTAAAACACCAACACGGATTCCATTGAAGGAAATCTTGGAAAGTATCGCCGGTGAACACAACCTAAAGCCCAAGCTTGGTGACGATTTTGGAACGATAGACTATGACGTGGTAAATCAAACCAACGAGCATGACTTAAACCTATTGACCCGATTGGGTGGCAAAGTAGGTGCAGTTGCCAAACCTGCCAGTGGGTTCTTGCTATTCGTCAAGAAAGGCGAAGCCAAGACTGCCAGCGGTGCAGTTATCCCACCAATATCACTGACACCCAAGGAAGTAAGCAACTGGCGTGTATCTTTGGTTGAGCGTGGAGCCTATGCCAGCGTAAAAGCAAAATACCGTGACAAGGCTCAGTCCAAAGAAATTGAAGTGACCACGGGTGACGAAGAACCAGCTTACACAATCCGCAAGTTGTTCAAAGATGAAGCGGAAGCAAGTAAGGCGGCAAGTGCCCAGTTGGAAAACTTTGAACGCGGCAAGTCTACAGTCAGCCTTCAGCTACCGGGCAATCCCTTGTTCATGGCAGAAGCACCTTTGAACTTGTCTGGTTTTCGTGAAGGTGTAAACGGGGCTTGGGTGGTTGAGACTGCAACACATACTTTTGATAGCGGTGGCTATTCTGTCAGCCTTGAAGGAACAGTGAAAAAGGCAGCATAAAACGGTAGAATAAATCCCTATCTTATAGGGGTATTTTACTTTGATTTACTGTTGTTTTAACGCTATTTACCCCGTCTGTCCCCCCGAATATTTGTAACTAATTGATATGTATGAATACTTAATATTCTGCATTGGTAAATAAACAACCTGTCACTAAAAACAACATTACTCACAAATAACCACAAACTTATCCACATTTTTTGTCATATTAATGACACAGCGCAAAAAGTTATTAACATTTACTCACAGGTTTTATAAATAAAACCTTGATCTTTATACAGTTTATTCGTTATAGAAATTTACCCTAAATACCATGGGTGCAACATAACCCAATTTTTTCGTATAGCTTGTGGAAAGGCATCCGAGAAAATATGTATAAAAATAAGAAGGCATAACCACAATAAACTTATCCTTGATGATCCACAGATATCAATCAGGTTTCTACCAAGATAAAATGTCTTTTTAAGCAGGGTTATGATTACTATAAACAATTGATTTATATGAATTATGATGACTTAACCACATTATTATATGCTCTTAATAATTACATTAATAATAAGTAATTAAACTATATATAAAATACTTTTACTTATTTATTATTATTTAATAGTGTGAATAAATCATAAAATAACTGATCATGCTTTGATCAACTTTTGTTCAATTCACAATTACTCTATAATGCTTCTTCTTTTTAATCTGGAACCCTAGTAGGTTTTTATCCTATGGATTACCCTCATCAATACGATGTGATTGTTATCGGCGGTGGTCATGCTGGCACAGAGGCATGTTTAGCAGCAGCGCGTATGGGCTGCTCTACGCTCCTGTTAACGCACAATATTGAAACCCTGGGACAAATGTCCTGTAATCCAGCCATTGGCGGTATTGGGAAAAGCCATTTGGTAAAAGAAATCGATGCAATGGGTGGTGCTATGGCCATTGCAGCGGACAAAGGAGGTATACAATTCCGTATACTCAATTCCCGTAAAGGCCCTGCTGTAAGAGCCACACGTGCTCAGGCAGACCGTGTGCTGTATAAGGCCGCTGTTCGGGAAATACTCGAGAACCAACCCAATTTGCAAATCTTTCAGCAATCGGTCGATGATTTGATTGTTGAAGGAGAGACCGTCACAGGTGTGGTGACACAGATGGGGCTTAAATTCTACGCTCCTGCCGTTGTGCTCACGGCGGGTACCTTTTTGGGGGGAAAGATACATATCGGCCTAGAAAATCATTCTGGAGGCCGTGCTGGAGACCCTCCCTCTATTGCTTTAGCTGATCGCCTACGTGAACTGCCCTTGCGTGTAGACCGACTAAAGACCGGCACGCCGCCACGTATTGATGCTAAATCGGTGGATTTTAGTGAACTTCAGGAGCAATGGGGAGATCAGCCTTTACCAGTGATGTCGTATTTGGGTAAACAGGAAGACCATCCGCGTCAGGTGTGCTGTTGGATTACTCATACTAATACACAAACCCATGACATTATTCGTTCCGGTATGGATCGCTCTCCTATGTATACCGGTGTCATTGAAGGTGTCGGTCCGCGTTACTGCCCATCGATTGAAGATAAAGTGAATCGTTTTGCCGATAAAGACAGCCACCAGATGTTCATTGAGCCTGAGGGTTTGCAAACACACGAACTCTACCCTAACGGTATATCTACCAGCTTACCATTTGATGTACAGATGCAATTGGTACGCTCTATCAAAGGATTTGAAAACGCTCATATTATGCGTCCTGGTTATGCGATTGAATACGATTATTTTAATCCGCAGGATTTGCAATCCAGTTTGGAAACCCGTTGTATTAACGGTTTATTTTTTGCCGGACAAATTAACGGCACTACGGGTTATGAAGAAGCCGGTGCTCAAGGTTTACTGGCGGGGTTAAATGCGGGTTTGCGTGCACAGGAAAAAGAGGCTTGGTGTCCACGGCGTGATGAAGCTTACACGGGTGTGTTAGTTGATGATTTAATTACTCTTGGTACACAAGAGCCCTACCGTATGTTTACCAGTCGTTCAGAATATCGTTTGCTGCTGCGTGAAGATAATGCCGATATTCGTTTAACAGAGAAAGCGTATGAGTTTGGTTTAATTGATGAGAAGCGTTGGCAATTTTTTAATAAAAAAATGGAAGCGATAGCTTTAGAAAAAGAACGCTTTAAAAACTCTTGGGTAAAAGCTGGTAGTGAAGCGGCAAAAAAATTAGAGCCAAAAATTGCTGCACCATTAACACGTGAGTACAGTTTAATGGATCTATTAAAGCGTCCAGAGCTGTGTTATCAGGATTTAGCAGAATTATTATTAGCTGAATATCGAAAACCACAAGATGATATTTTGCAGCAAGTTTCTGAGCAGGTTGAGATCAGTGCAAAATATGAAGGTTATATCAATCGTCAAAATGAAGACATTGCACGTTTGATGCAACACGAAAAAACATTGATACCTGGAAGTTTTGATTATGAAACTGTAGGGGGGTTATCGAATGAGATTAAACAAAAGTTATCGGAAGCTAAACCCGAAAATTTAGGCCGTGCAGCACGTATTCCCGGTGTAACTCCTGCAGCGATTTCGTTGATTTTAATTTATTTGAAAAAACGTGGTTTGTATCAGAAAGCTGCAGAAGCATAGATTAATAATTATTAAATAGTATTACCCTAATCTATAAAAACTTTTATAAATGAAAGACACTATTAACTGCGAAAAAAAATTACGTGATGGTTTAAACGAAATAAATATTTCATTGGACGATAAAAAAATTTCGCAGTTAATCGCGTATTTAAATGAGTTTCATAAATGGAATAAAGCTTATAACTTATCGGCTGTGCGCGATCAGCAAGAGATGGTTACGCGCCATTTGTTAGATAGTTTGGTATTGGTATCTCTCTTTACAGAGTTTTGCGGGGAACAAAAAGAGAGACAAAAACAACAAGAGTTACGAAAAACGTTACGAGTGATTGATGTGGGTACTGGTGGTGGTTTACCTGGTATTCCGCTGGCGATTGTTTTTCCCGAGGTTGAGTTTGTGTTGCTTGATAGTAATGGTAAAAAAACCCGTTTTTTATTTCAGGTAAAAACCTTACTTAAGATCGATAATGTCAGTGTTGAAAATACACGTATTGAACGTTACCAACCATCACAATCGTTTGATATGGTGGTCAGCCGTGCCTTCGGCAGTCTGGATGATATGATAGAGGGTAGCCAACACCTGTTATCACCTGTGGGTGAATATTGGGCAATGAAAGGACTTTATCCTGAAAATGAATTGAGAGAATGTGAAAAACAGGTTATTGTCGAATCCATTATTCCGTTGTCTGTGCCGAATACCGAAGGTGAGCGGCATTTAATAATTCTTAAACAGAAAACCGTATGAGAGTATTTCGTGGCTAATGTAGTTACCAAGGTTTATGCAGTAACGAATCAAAAAGGCGGGGTGGGTAAAACCACAACTTGTGTTAATTTGGCCGCCTCTTTGGTGGCTACCCGTAAAAAGGTGTTATTGATTGACAGTGACCCTCAAGGTAACGCTACGATGGGTAGCGGTGTTGGTAAAGATGAATTGGAATATTCTATTTATGATGTGTTGGTTGATGGTTTTGATATCGACACAGCAAAACAGGTCTCCCCAGATGGTAAGTATGATGTAGTGGGAGCCAATAGTGATTTAACAGCCGCGGAAGTGCAGTTGTTGAATATTGCTGAAAAACAATATCGCCTGCGTAATGCCTTAAAAAAGGTCATTGGCTTGTATGACTATGTATTGGTAGATTGTCCGCCATCGTTAAATATGTTGACATTAAATGCCTTGGCCACCAGTCATGGTGTTATTATTCCCATGCAATGTGAGTATTATTCATTGGAGGGGATTTCGGCCCTGATTAAAACGATTGACCATATTCGTCAACAACTGAATGCTGGTTTAGTCATTGAAGGTATTGTGCGCACCATGTACGATCCTCGCAGTAGCTTGACGCAGGAAGTTTCAGATCAATTAAAGTCTTTTTTTGGTGACAAGCTTTACCAAACCTGTATACCCAGAAACGTGCGTTTGGCAGAGGCCCCCAGTTTTGGTCAACCAGCATTAGTTTATGACCGCCAATCTAAGGGCGCGATTGCTTATCTGGCTTTGGCGGGAGAATTTATTCGTCGCAGTGAGCGACTACAAACAGCGAGTGCCAGTGTTTAATCACGGGTAAGAGAAATAGTTATGTCTAAACGAAAAGGTCTTGGTCGTGGTTTGGATGCCCTATTAGGTGGCACCAGTAGTGAAGTGATTCAAAACACGATTGAAGAAGTTCAATCACCTACACCCTCTCAAGATGAACACCTCAAACAGGTGCCGATTGAAATCATTCAAAGTGGTAAGTATCAACCACGTCGGGATTTTGACCAGGATGCTTTGGAAGAACTGGCTGCTTCCATTAAATCACAGGGTGTAATGCAGCCCATCGTTATTCGACCGACAGGCGATGATTCTGAAAAGTATGAAATTATTGCCGGTGAGCGTCGTTGGCTAGCATCACAACTCGCGGGTCTTGAGGTTATCCCTGCCGTTATCCGTCAGGTATCCGATGAAGCGGCGATTGCTATGGCGCTTATCGAAAATATTCAGCGTGAAAACCTCAACCCCTTGGAAGAGGCTATGGCGCTTAAACGTTTTCAAGACGAATTTGAACTAACACACCAAGAGGTGGCTGAAGCGGTTGGTAAATCCAGAACAGCGGTGACGAATATTTTGCGTTTGATTGCACTGGACGACGAAGTAAAGCGTCTTTTGGAAAATGGCGATATTGAAATGGGTCATGGCAGAGCGGTTCTCAGTTTGGATAATATGCTACAACGCCAAGCAGCCAGAGAGGTCGTTGCCAAATCATTATCCGTACGACGAACCGAAGCGCTAGTGCGTCGTTTACAGGAACAACAATCGCAAAAAGAAACCGTGAAAGATAGCGTTAATACACCAGAGCTACATCGACTACAAGAGGGGCTTGCTGAAAAAGTGGGTGTCCCCGTAATGATTCAACACAGCGCTAAAGGCAAAGGAAAGTTAGTATTGAAATACAATAGCCTCGATGAACTGGATGGCATCTTGAATCATTTGGGATATGAGCAGTCATAGACTTTGTTAGAGTGTCTCTGCATCTGAAGGTAAACAAACAATATCCACCCAAAAATTTTCAACATGCTGTACCACATTCATAAACTTGATGGAATCAACGGGTTTCACAATATAGCAGTTGGCATGAAGATTATAGCTTTCAATAATGTCTTTATCGGCTTGTGAGCTGTTTAATACAATCAATGTAATTATTTTTAGATGTTTATTTTCTTTAATAATTTACAGTATTTCACGACCGTTGGTACCTGGTAGATTTAAATCAAGTAAAATAACATCCGGTGTTTCAACATCTTCGTGGTCGTTGCTTTTAAATAAATAATCTAATGCAGTATCACCGTCTTCGACAACACGCAAATGATTGCGAAATTTTGCCTCTGCAAAAGCTTCTTTTGTCAGTTCAATATCCCCTTCATTATCTTCAAGTAGAAGGATTTCGGCCAATTTTATATTATCAGTCATTATTTTTCTCTCTATAGTTTATCCATTATTTTTTTTGCACTGTAAAATAAAAAGTATAACCTACGCCTTTTTTTGATGTTACCCAAATTTTTCCATCGTGTCTTGTAATAATTTTTTTACAGATAGAAAGGCCAATACCGGTACCAGGATATTGACTTTTTCCATGTAGTATCTGAAAAACATCAAATATCTTTTTAAGATGACGATCTTCCATGCCAATACCATTATCTGCAATGGAAAACAGCCAATAGTTTCCTTTATCATCAACATTTATATTTATCTGAGGAATATTTTCTGGCATTATTAATCAAGTTCTGAAATAACTGGAACAGCTGTGTTTTATTACCGTGTAATTCAGGCAGATTATGATAATTAATAACCACATTTTTTTCGTCAACATGGGTTTGAATATCTTTTTTGACCACTTCAATAAGCTGGTTACAATCCACACTTTCTAATGCTTTCATATCACAATCGATTCTGGAATACGCCAGAATATCAGTAATAATCGCTTGTGCTCTGCTTGCGCCATCGGTAATAAAATGAAAGTATCTCTTTCCTTTTTCATCCTCTGTGAAACTGTCACCCATATGTGTTTGCAACTTTTCTGAAAAGCTACGAATCATACTTAATGGTTATTGTAAATCATGAGAGCAAACAAACGCAAAACGTTCTAGTTCTTCATTAGAACGAACTAATTGATTAACAAGTTTCTCACGGACTGCCTCTACTTTTTCTTTTTCGATGAGTGAATCTTTAAAGATATCCAGTGCGGTTGCCATTTTAGCAAACTCATCACTTCCTGAGGTATCAATAACAGTATCATATTGTCTTGATGCGATTCGATCTGTATCAAGAGATAATCGGTTAAGCCGCTGTGTTATTTTGGGAATAATATAAAAATAAAAAATCATTATAGAGAGTATTAACATTATTAGTGTAATAGCGATGACTACATTGATATTGCGTCTAACCAGTCGGTCGAAAGCAATAAGTTCAGCATCTGTTTTATAACTGACCCGATCAAGCAAATCGCCCAATAACAAGTTAACTTCTTTTTCTTTACGAATATTCTTTTGGATAATCCCTGACGCATCAGCAATATTATTATTTAAATCAATAGCACTTTCAAAAAATCCGTTGTTATAAGTTGTATGATTAAACAGCTTACTGGTTATTTTTGCGAGTTCTTCTCTAAAGTTATTACCTTTTAATTGCACCAGATTCTAGGTAATATTTCTCACAGAAATAATATAACGCGACTTTATATACTTGATGTCTTATGCACTGGACTCTGGATTGTATTGACCGTGGATTTCAACAATATGCACTAGATTATCTTCGATAGATATCACAAGACCGCGCTGTTCCGGTGTTTGAACGCGCCCCAGAATTTGGTAATGTCGAATTAGTTTTCTCATGGTAAGCACACGCTGCTTGATATCGGTTAACTGTTTTTTAACCGCGGCTAATTTTGCGGGCCTATCATTGAAAATAAGTGATTGAAGTTCTCCCGAAGACAATAAAATATCATTCAATGATTAGGCAATAGGGTTTGTATCAATAGCTTTCCCGGTCAGTTTTTGTAACTCATCTAATTTAATTTTTAGGCTTTCCTCGCGCTCTTTCAGTTGTTGGCTCAGACTTTTATGATTGCTAGGCGTGCTAGTGATTTGCTCTACAATAACCAAATGCTCAAATAAAGTCAGAGAGAAATCCTTTGATACCCTCAACAGAGGCAATGCTTCCTGTGTTAAACGGTCTTGGGCTTCCCGAGTTTTATTTAACGAATTAAGTGTTAACAATAATGCTAACAAAGACAGCATCACAACCACTAAAAATGCAATAAACAGCTTTAGTGAAATGCTGGATTTAATGTGACGAATCAATGGTATTGTCATAGGGGACGAGACCACGACCTTATTATGATTTGTGTACTATACTATAGCACGTCAATTATCCTGTTAGAGAATTGCACTATGTATAACAATAAAAAATCGTCTTTGAATCATATAATATGGCTCGGTTTACTATTACTACTGCTCAGCAATACAGTGTTTGCTAATACCTCCCTGATCAATGCCGCAAAAAAATTAAACACAATGACTCTCCCTTGATTGTTTTATACCCAGAGGGTTCTTTAGCCAATATTGAGTCAGTAGCAAAAATATTTACAGAAAAGACCGGTGTGAAAATCTCATTTTTACAAACAACCGCAGACGATATTAATACCAAAATGCTATTGAGTGCGGCACAGCAGGTATCTGACTACGATATTGCTTTGCCTGCGACATTTGGTATTCCGGATTTGGTGGAAGCGGGTGCATTGTTGGATCTATCTGCCTATGCGGCGAAATATGAACCTCTGGTGGCTTATACCCCATCACTTTATGAATTGGGTGATCGCTATAAGGGCAAAAAATATGGTTATCAAACGGATGGCGATACCTATGTGATGTTTTACCACCAGCAATGGTTGCAGAATTCACAGGAACAACAAGCTTTTGCTGAACAATATAAGCGGCCGTTGGCGGTTCCTCAAAATTGGCAAGAACTTGATGAGCTGATGGCGTTTTTTCATCGACCGGATAAAGGTATGTATGGCGGTTGTATGTTTTGTATTCCTCGCTATATGGTGTGGGAGTGGTGGATACGTTTTCACGCCAGAGGCGCTTACCAGGTCGACGATAATATGCACCCCAATATTGCAGGTGCAGCGGGTGTTAAAGCCCTTGAAGACATGCTGGCAGGCACTAAACATCTGCACCCTTCGGTAAAAACCAACGGCTTGTTTGAAAACTGGAAGGAGTACGCTAAAGGCCAGTGTTTTGCCAATATTGGTTGGGGGGGAAAACAGAAATACATTAACAGTGATGATTCTTCAATGCGTGACAATATGGTTCATGCGCCGACACCAGGCGTGTCCTATTTTAATTGGGGTTGTAATTATGTGGTGTCCCACTATTCCAAACAGCCCGAGCTGGCTTACTTGTTTACACTTTTCGCCACCTTGCCTGAAATGTCGACTTTAGCCGTGAGACAAGATGGTTTTTTTGATCCGTTTCGTGCAGAGCACTACAAAGATAAAGCCATTACTAACACGTATACCTCATCATTTCTGAAAGCACACCAAAAAACCATGGCACAAGCAATACCATATTTTTATCTTGAAGGTCAGGGGCGTTATATTCAGGTGTTACAAGAAGCGGTTGTTTCTGCCTACGAAGGTTATGTCACCGCCCAAGAAGCATTGGAATATGCTGCCAGTGAATGGGAAAAAATCACTAACTATATTGGTAGAGAAAAGCAGATAGAACAGTGGATAAAACTCAAAAAAAATACCCTCCGCTTAACAAAGAGTAAAACTTTTGTGATGTTTTTTGCGCCATTTTTTTAAGCACGTCAAGCTTTTAATGATTTTAGTGACAATTTAGGCATTATTGCTTGCCAACTATGCGCTTTATGCTAGTTAATGTTGAAGAGTGTGATTCTAGTAGCGACAAACTTGTGGTTTGATTTGTCTTTGTTTGATATCAAGTATTAAGATCGTTTGTTGTTGCAGGTTTTTAAGTGAATAAAAGCGCACTTTTGCCAAAACCTTTTGGCGCTTCAAAACAATTCAAGCAATCCCTTAGTATGAATATTGGCTCCGCGATTGATACTATTCAAAATCTATTAAATGATCTGACTCACTTGGTGCCCGTATGTATTATTCGTGTTGATGTTAATTGGAACTGTGTTTACGCCAACGATAAATGGTGTGAATTTTCCGGCCAATCGTATGAAGAAAGCGATAAATATGTTTGGGTAAATGCTATTCATCGAGACGATGTTGATAGCCTGTTGGAAAACTTGCGTGAGACTTTACAGGCTGGAGCAGATTTTCATTCGGCATTTCGGTTGGTTTCCACCTTGGGTCAAACACGTTGGATGGATTTTAATGCACAAGCATTATTTGATGAGCAGGGTATGATACAAGTCTTTCTCGCCACGGTGGCAGAGATAACCAAACACTCGCTGGATATTGATCGCTTGCGTCTGGCACTCCAAAATCAGCGCTTTTTTCTGGTCTACCAACCACAGTCACGGGTTGATAATAGTGACATTGTCGGTTTTGAAGCCCTGCTGCGCTTTAAAGATGAAGACAATGCGGTAGTTTTACCAGAGAAGTTTATCCTCATCCTTGAAGAAACCAGTATGATTATTGAGGTGGGTAAGTGGGTGATAGAAAAATCCTGTCAGCAAATACAACAATGGATGTACAAGGGGGGAGTTTCCTGCCGATGGTTTTTTGTCGGTCAATGTTTCTCCCAAGCAACTGTTGGACACAGCGTTTCTTTCCACGGTTATTAACGCTTGCAATAACTATCAAGTTAACCCTCGTCAATTAATTATTGAAATCACGGAAACAGTCATTATTGATAAACCTCAAAAGGTGCAGGACGCCATGATGGCTCTGAAAAATATCCGCGTTAGGCTGGCGCTGGGTGATTTTGGCACGGGCTATTAATCGCTGAACTATTTGCAGCGATTCCCCTTCGATCACCTAAAAATTGATAAATCCTTTATCGCCAACGTGCTGACAGACAAAAATGACGAAAAAATCACCATAGCCATTATTGCCCTCGCCCAACCACTGGGGCTAAAAGTCACCGCAGAAGGTGTCGCCGATATTGAATCACTGGAAATATTACAAAAATACGGAGCTAACTACTTTCAGTGCTATTTGCTAGGTGAGCCGCAAATCTCAGATACGGCTATTCGAGTTTGTGATGCTTCAGCGCCTTATACCTCAGACCACAACAATAATGTTGTCGATATCCTCAGTGGCGAAAAGCATACATCCCCCGCTTGATTAACCACGCCTTATAAAGGTTGAATGATTGAAAGCGACACACTATAATCCCGCTCGCTATTTCTATCACCTGTAGGTGGTGTGCTAAATAAACAGTGTATGGTCAATATCACCTTAAAGTGGTTGTTGAAAATATGGTTGCAGCAGGCGGTTTTAGTGTTGTTAACCGTAGTATGCTTCTGGTGGTTTAACCCCATTATTGCTTATTCAATACTGATTGGTGGTCTGATCTACTGGCTTCCCAATATGTATTTTGCTACTTATGCGTTTCTCTTTCGTGGTGCTCGTGCTGCAAGTGATATGTTAGCAAGCTTTTATCGCGGAGAAATAGGCAAGTTTTTACTATCAAGTGTCGGTTTTGCAACGGCATTTGTGTTGATAAAACCACTGGATGTTGTGAGCTTATTGGGTGCTTACATCGTACTAACCTTGGTTCAGTGGCTGCAGTTGGCGAGAGCTAACTAAGCAGTATGGTAAAAAGATAAAAACGCTTGGTGCTATCCCATAGCAGATGGCATCAAGCTCCGTTTACATAAGTATAAGAGAACTTTGGAAAACAGTAGTATGGCTGGCGGAACTTCGACCGAATATATTCAGCACCACCTGCAAAACTGGACCTACGGCAAATTGCCGGCAGGTTACACACGTTACGATGGCACCGTTCTCACAGAAGATAAATGGACCTCTGCACACACTTCTCAAGAGGAGACAGATATGGGTTTTACCGCAGTGCATGTCGATACGCTGGGCTGGTCGGTATTTCTGGGTGTGTTGTTTATTTTTATCTTTTCCCGTGTGGCCAAAAAAGCCACAGCCGATACCCCCAAAGGTTTGCAAAGTTTTGTTGAGATGATTGTTAGCTTTGTGGATTCCACCGTTAAAGACACCTTTCATTATAAAAACCGCATGGTTGCACCTATGGGTTTGACCATTTTTTGTTGGGTATTCTTGATGAACCTAATGGATTTGGTGCCGGTTGACTGGATTCCTTACTTTGTTGCCAATGTGATTGTTGGCGACCCTCACTTCTATTTTAAAGTGGTGCCAACCACCGACCCTAACGCCACACTGGGTATGGCAATTGGTGTGTTTTTATTGATGATCTTCTTTAGTATTCAGCAGAAAGGCCCGATTGGCTTTATCAAAGAATTAACCTTACATCCATTTGCCCCACCAACAAAAGGCGTGTGGATAGTATTGGCGCCTGTAATGGTGACTATTAACTTTATCTTGGAGTTCGTCTCATTGATTGCTAAACCTATTTCTTTGGGTTTGCGTCTGTTCGGAAACCTGTATGCCGGTGAGATGATCTTTATTTTGATTGCGATTATGTTTGGTGCTGGCTTTATTCTTGGTTTGTTTGGTGGTGTGCTCCAGTGGGCATGGGCGGTGTTCCATATTCTGGTAATTACACTGCAGGCCTTTGTATTTATGGTGTTGACCACGGTGTATATGGCCATGGCACACGATAACCACGACGAACATTAGAATTAACTCGGAATGAATGTAAGCCAGTATGGCGTTTTGAAATATTAATTAAATAACAATCACTTTGTAGGAGAAGATGATGGAAGCTGTAGGCTTAGTATATGTAGCAAGTGCATTATTGATCGGTTTGGGTGCCCTAGGTACGGCAATCGGTTTCGGTACTTTGGGTGGTAAGTTGTTGGAAGGCGCTGCGCGTCAGCCAGAACAAGCACCTGCCTTGCAAGGTAAAATGTTCCTGATGGCGGGTCTGTTGGATGCGGTTCCAATGATCGGCGTAGGTATCGGTATGTACCTGATCTTCGTTGTTGCACCAGGTCTTGCTGGGTAATATTAAACAACGATTTATCAACAACTAAAGAGGTGTTGGTGTGAATATCAACCTGACATTAATCGGCCAAAGTATCACGTTTTTTATATTCATATACTTTTGTTACAAGGCTGTGTGGCCTGCATTAATTGCGGTTATGGAAGAACGCGAAAAGAAAATCGCGGATGGTCTTCAAGCGGCTGATCGTGCAGACAAAAATTTGGAACTGGCACAGAAAAAAGCTGGTGATCAACTTCGCGAAGCGAAACAGCAAGCCGCAGATATTATTGAACAGGCTAACAAGCGTGCAACACAAATTGTGGATGAAGCTAAAGACCAAGCCAAAGCAGAAGCTGATCGCATGATTGCAGCTGCCAAAGCTGAGATTGAACAGGAAGCCAACCGAGCGAAAGAAGAATTGCGCGGTAAAGTGGCGGCGCTTGCCGTTGCTGGTGCGGAAAAAATTCTGGAACAATCCGTGGATGCTAAAACCCATAATGAATTGGTTGGCAAGTTGGCAGCCGAGCTTTAATTAATGAAGAGTGTTTAAGAGAGACAAACCATGGCAGAACTAATTACTCTGGCTCGTCCTTACGCCAAAGCCGCATTTGAATATGCACGCAAAGATCAGGCACTGGATGCGTGGTCATCGTCTCTATCTATTGTAGCTGCAGTGGTTCAACATGCTGCCGTAGAAGAACAATTGGATTCTCCTACTGTCACGTCTGAGAAAAAAGCGGCAACACTGATTGAGCTCTGTGGTGATGCGTTGGACGCGAGCGTCAAAAACTTTATCACCATCATGGCAGAAAACAAGCGCCTGAATCTATTAAAAGAGGTTCAGGTTTTGTTTGAAAACCTCAAAGCACAACAGGAAAAATTCACGGATATTACGGTCAGTACAGCGTTTGATCTGGACGACAGTGTCGAAAAAGCGCTGACAGAAAAACTGGGCAAGTCACTACAAAGTGAAGTGACCATGTCGACGCAAGTTGATAAAACATTAATCGGTGGTGTGGTTATTCGCGCTGGCGATATGGTTATTGATGGTTCAGTACGCGGGCGTTTAGCCAAGCTTGCCGAAACCATCGGTTTAAATTGAGATAAATAATTAACTACCTCAAGCGGGGTAAGAGGAACAGAGCATGCAGCAGCTGAATCCTTCAGAAATCAGTGAAATTATTAAAAGTCGTATTGATTCACTCGATGTCAAAAGCGAAGCACAAAATGAAGGTACGGTGGTATCTGTTACCGACGGTATTATCCGTATTCATGGCCTTGCCGACGTGATGTACGGTGAGATGATCGAATTCGAAGGTGGTGTTTATGGTATGGCGCTTAACTTGGAGCGTGACTCCGTAGGTGCGGTTATCTTAGGTGACTACCAAAGTATTGCTGAAGGGCAGAGCTGTAAATGTACTGGCCGTATCTTGGAAGTGCCTGTAGGCCCTGAACTGCAAGGTCGTGTTGTTGACGCCTTGGGTGTACCGATTGATGGTAAAGGCCCTATTGAAGCGAAAGAAACCGATGCAATCGAAAAGATTGCCCCAGGGGTAATTGCTCGTCAATCAGTAGATCAGCCCGTTCAGTTGGGTCTTAAAGCAATCGATGCCATGGTACCTGTGGGTCGTGGTCAGCGTGAGTTGATTATTGGTGACCGCCAAACAGGTAAGACAGCGATTGCCGTTGATGCGATTATTAACCAGAAAGGTAAAGGCATTAAGTGTATTTACGTTGCGGTTGGTCAGAAGGCCTCTTCTATCTCTTCAGTCGTACGTAAGTTGGAAGAGCACGGCGCGATGGAACATACTATTGTGGTTGCGGCTTCTGCATCAGACCCAGCAGCGATGCAATTTTTAGCACCTTTTGCGGGTTGTACCATGGGTGAGTACTACCGTGACCGTGGTGAAGATGCATTGATTATTTATGATGATTTGACCAAGCAAGCGTGGGCTTACCGTCAGATTTCATTGTTGCTACGTCGTCCTCCAGGTCGTGAAGCCTATCCTGGTGACGTTTTCTATTTGCACTCGCGTCTACTAGAGCGCTCATCACGTGTAAGCGCGAAATATGTTGAAGATTTCACAGGCGGTAAAGTGAAAGGTCAAACAGGTTCATTAACAGCATTGCCTGTGATTGAAACCCAAGCGGGTGACGTATCGGCATTTGTACCGACAAACGTTATTTCGATTACCGATGGTCAGATCTTCCTTGATAGTGATTTGTTTAACTCGGGTATTCGTCCAGCGATGGACGCGGGTATTTCGGTCTCTCGTGTGGGTGGTTCTGCACAAACAAAAATTGTTAAAAAATTGTCCGGTGGTATTCGTACCGCACTGGCACAGTATCGTGAACTGGCAGCGTTCTCGCAGTTTGCTTCTGACCTTGATGATGCCACTAAAGCACAGTTAGATCAGGGTGAGCGCGTAACTGAGTTAATGAAACAGAAGCAATATTCACCACTGTCCATTGCAGAAATGGGTGTGGTGCTTTATGCCGCGAACGAAGGCTATCTGATTGATATCGACGTTGCCAAAATTGGTGCTTTTGAAGACGCATTGTTGTCTTACATGGCAAGCGAGCACGGTGATTTGATGAATCAGATCAATGAGTCCGGTAACTATTCTGATGATATTGCTGATACTTTCAAATCAGCGATTGAGAAGTTTAAAGAAACGCAAACGTGGTAAAAACGGGGTCAGAGTAAAATTTATTTTAAGTTTTCACTTTAGTCCAATTGGGTCAGTATAAATTTTACTCTGACCCCACAGGAAAATAACGATGGCAGTCGGAAAAGAAATACGTACCAAGATCAGTAGTATCAAAAGTACGCAAAAAATTACCAGCGCAATGGAAATGGTTGCCGCCAGTAAGATGCGTAAAGCACAAGATCGCATGGAGCTGGGCAAGCCTTATGCGCAACGTATTCGTAGCGTCGTCGGTCATATTGCTAATGCGAATCCTGAATACAAGCATTTGTATTTGCAGGAGCGCGAGGTTAAGCGTGTCGGCTTTATTATTTTGTCAACCGATCGTGGTCTTTGTGGTGGTTTAAACATCAACGCGTTTAAAGCAGCGGTTAAATTCATGAAAGAATGGTCAGACCAGGACGTTGAAATTGATTTTTGTCTGATTGGTGCCAAAGGCTCTGCATTCTTTAATAGCTTTGGCGGTAATGTTGAAGCTGCGGTGCGTGATATTGGTGAAGCGCCGTCAATATCGGATTTAATCGGTACCGTTAAAGTCATGCTGGACGCTTATGCGGATGGCAAAATTGATCGTTTGTTTTTGGTTGGCAACGAGTTTGTGAATACTATGACGCAAACGCCAACGGTTAACCAGCTACTACCATTGCAAGCAGATGATGACGAACAATTGCAACATACTTGGGATTATCTCTATGAGCCCGGTGCAAAAGAGTTGCTGGATGATTTATTGGTTCGGTATATCGAATCTCAGGTCTATCAGGCAGTGGTTGAAAATGCCGCTTGTGAGCAAGCAGCACGTATGATTGCCATGAAAAATGCGACCGATAACGCAGGTGACATGATTGATAACTTGCAGTTGGTCTATAACAAAGCGCGTCAGGCAGCGATTACTCAGGAGCTTTCTGAAATCGTTGGTGGTGCCGCAGCGGTCTAATAAAAGGCAGCTGCAGTTTAGCGAATAGCGGGGTCAGACCCCTTTAATTCTGACTCCTGATATTACATTAGATGAATTAAAAAATTAAAGGGCTCTGACCCCCTTTACAAAAACTAGAGGACTCGGAAATGAGTAGCGGACGTATCGTACAAATTATTGGTGCTGTAATCGATGTGGAATTTCCACGTGATTCTGTACCCAAAGTTTATGACGCCCTGACAGTAAGCGAAAAAGGCCTGACGTTGGAAGTTCAGCAACAGCTGGGTGATGGTGTTGTTCGCGCCATTGCGATGGGTTCATCAGAAGGTATTCGTCGCGGTTTATACGTTGAAAACACGAATGCACCAGTGTCTGTTCCTGTGGGTACAGAAACCCTGGGTCGCATCATGGATGTTCTTGGAAATCCGATTGATGAGTGTGGTGAGATTGGTGAGAAAGAGCGCATGCCGATTCACCGTAAGGCGCCGGCTTATGATGAGCTCTCTGCTTCAGAAGAATTGTTGGAGACTGGTATTAAAGTAATCGACTTAGTTTGTCCATTCGCCAAGGGTGGTAAAGTGGGTCTGTTCGGTGGTGCCGGTGTAGGTAAAACCGTCAACATGATGGAACTCATTAACAACATTGCTACTGCGCACAGTGGTTTGTCCGTATTTGCGGGTGTTGGTGAGCGTACTCGTGAGGGTAACGACTTCTACCACGAAATGCAGGAAGCGGGCGTTGTTGACGTTGAAACCTTCAGCAACTCAAAAGTAGCCATGGTTTACGGTCAGATGAATGAGCCCCCGGGTAACCGCCTGCGTGTTGCTTTGACTGGCCTGACCATGGCCGAAAAATTCCGTGATGAAGGTAAAGACGTACTATTGTTTGTTGATAACATCTATCGTTACACATTGGCGGGTACTGAGGTGTCTGCACTGTTAGGTCGTATGCCTTCTGCGGTAGGTTACCAGCCAACACTGGCTGAAGAAATGGGTGTACTGCAAGAGCGTATTACATCAACCAAGACAGGTTCTATTACCTCTATTCAAGCGGTATATGTACCAGCGGATGACTTGACTGACCCATCACCTGCCACCACCTTTGCTCACTTGGATTCTACCGTTGTACTGTCTCGTGATATTGCCGCCAAAGGTATTTACCCTGCGGTTGATCCTTTGGACTCAACGTCACGTCAGCTTGATCCATTGGTTATTGGTAACGAGCACTATGAAGTGGCGCGCGGTGTGCAGTCAGTGCTACAGCGTTATAAAGAGCTAAAAGATATTATTGCGATCTTGGGTATGGATGAGCTGTCTGAAGAAGACAAGCAAACCGTATCACGTGCGCGTAAAATCGAGAAGTTCTTATCGCAGCCCTTTACGGTAGCACAGGTATTTACTGGTGCACCGGGTAAATATGTGTCTTTGAAAGACACTATTAGCAGCTTCAAGGGTATTCTTGCGGGCGAGTACGATCACCTGCCAGAGCAGGCTTTCTACATGGTTGGCAGCATTGATGAAGCCATCGAAAAAGAGAAAAATATGTAATTAAAGAGGCAAGATTATGGCGATGACAGTCCATTGTGACATCGTTAGTGCAGAAAAGCAGATATTCTCTGGTGTGGTGGAGCTTGTTGTTGCCTCGGGTACCGAGGGTGATTTGGGTATTAGCTATGGTCATGCTCCATTGTTGTCTGGTCTGAAGCCTGGGCCTATCCGCGTCAAACCGCAATCAGGTGATGAAGAAATTTACTATATTTCTGGCGGTTTTATCGAAGTCCAACCACATACAGTGACGGTGCTGGCGGATACCGCATTACGTGCGGAAGATATGGACGAAGCTGCGGCACAACAAGCCCAGGAAGATGCCGAGAAAAATATGGCGAACCAAAGCGCTGATTTTGATTACTCGGCGGCCGCTGTACAACTGGCAGAGGCAACGGCACAACTGCGGACATTACAGGCGATTCGTAAGAAGGTGGGCAAATAAACGACAGTCGTTAATGAATATTACACAAAAAACAGGTAGCATTAGCTACCTTTTTTGTTTTTAGAGGCACTAATGCTCTTTTATCCTCATACGGCGTTAAAAACGTACTCATTCGGTCATTTATTAGTTATAAACTCCCTCATTGCGTGCGCTTTTGCCTTGTCTGCGAATAAAACATCTATCCGTGCAAAATGTTACTTAAAGAAAATTATTTAAATGCTTGATATTGTTATTCTCGCAGCCGGTAGAGGCTCGCGCATGAAATCGGATTTGCCAAAGGTATTACACCCTATTGCGGGTAAACCAATGGTTGGACATGTCATTGACACCGCCCGACAGCTCACTGAGCGCCAACTGCATTTGATTGTAGGCCATGGTGCTGATACGGTTCAACAGCAACTCGGCGATCAACATAATTATATTTTACAAGAACAACAGTTGGGTACGGGTCATGCTGTACAGCAAGCCCTTCCCTTTATCGACGATAATAGCATTGTTCTAATCTTATATGGTGATGTGCCACTTATAGCCAAAGACACGGTACAGAAATTGATTGATCAGGTTAATAGCCATAGCATGGGTCTATTGACGATCAATTTATCGAACCCAACCGGGTATGGTCGCATAGTACGTGCCACTTCAGGAGAGGTTAAGGCTATTGTGGAGCAAAAAGACGCCACTGAAGAACAGCAAAACATTTGTGAAGTGAACACCGGTTTTATGGCGGTCAATAGTGCGCACTTAGAACAATGGCTGCCTGCACTTTCTAATAATAATGCCCAAGGCGAATATTATCTTACCGATATTATTGCGATGGCACAGCAAGAAGGTATTGTTATCAATACCGTCCAACCAGCAGCCCACTGGGAAGTGTTAGGCGTTAACGATCGTCGTCAGCAAGCAGAATTGGAACGGGTTTACCAAACCAATCTGGCCGATGCCCTATTAAAAAAGGGGGTTACTTTACGTGATCCTGCACGCTTTGATTGTCGTGGCAGCATAACGGTTGGGCGTGATGTTATTATTGATGTAAATTGTATTTTTAAAGGTGATGTGGTTCTCGGTGATGGTGTAACGATAGGTGCTAATAGCACGATTGACAATGCATCCATTGCCGCAGGAAGTACGATAAAAGAAAATTCAATGATTCAAGATAGCCAGCTTCACGAGGCTTGTACCGTGGGGCCTTATGCGCGCTTACGTCCTGGCACTGTGCTCGAAAATGGCGCCAAAATAGGAAACTTTGTTGAAATAAAAAAAGCCGCTATTGGCGCGGGCAGCAAAGTGAATCATTTAAGTTATGTGGGCGATGCAACACTGGGTCGTGATGTAAATATTGGTGCAGGAACCATTACCTGCAATTACGACGGCGTGAATAAGCATAAAACAACGATTGAAGACGGTGTGTTTGTTGGCTCTAATTCAGCATTGGTTGCTCCGGTAACCTTGGAACAGCGGGTGACTATTGGTGCGGGTTCTACCATTAACAAATCGGTAGAAAAAGAAACCTTGTCATTAACACGCTCACCACAAAAAAATATTAAAAACTGGAAGCGGCCAGAAAAGAAATAGACTGGAAATACTATGTGCGGAATTGTCGGTGCGGTTGCACAACGTAATGTAACAGAAATTTTATTGGAGGGTCTGCGTCGCCTCGAGTATCGTGGTTATGACTCTGCAGGTTTTGCTATTTTGGAAGATACTCAAATAGAAATTCGCAAAGCAGCAGGCAAGGTGAGTAATCTGGAAGAGGCCATTTCAGCAAAGCCCGTGCATGGTGCTTTAGGTATTGCACATACTCGCTGGGCAACCCATGGTAAACCCACCCACGCTAATGCGCATCCGCATGCGTCAGACAACATTGCGATTGTGCACAATGGCATTATCGAAAATCATGAACTCTTAAGAAATGAACTCAAACAAAAAGGCTACCATTTTTTAAGTGATACTGACACCGAAGTGGTGGTTCATTTAATTTCTGAGTATTTTAAACGTACCCAAAATTTAAAAGCTGCTGTGCAGGCCAGTATTGATCGCTGTGAAGGAGCTTATGCTTTGGGTGTGATTTCTCATACCGAACCCGATACATTGATTGCTGCACGTAAAGGCAGCCCTTTAGTTATTGGCGTTGGTATTGAAGAAAACTTTATTGCTTCAGATCAACTCGCATTGCGGCAAGTCACGGATCAGTTTATTTATTTAGAAGAAGGTGATCTGGCAGAAATCACGGCGACCACGATGACGATCTTCGATGGTAATGGTCAACGCGTTGAACGTGAAAAAGTCAAACTAACCGATGGTGAACAATCGTCTAGTCGTGGTGAGTATCGCCATTATATGTTGAAAGAAATTTATGAACAGCCAGCCGTGATTCGCAATACACTACAAGGTCGTTTAGGTAAGGAGCGAGTGCTTGAAGAGTGTTTCGGTCTCAAAGCCAATGCTGTGTTGGATTGTGTGCAGCATGTCAAAATTATTGCCTGTGGTACTAGTTACCACGCTGGAATGGTCGCTAAATATTGGATAGAAGCGCAAGCTAATTTGCCATGCTCGGTTGAAATTGCCAGCGAATTTCGTTATCGCAATGCCTTTGTTGCTGATAACACATTGGTGGTAACGATCTCACAGTCTGGTGAAACGGCAGATACACTGGCGGCCCTTAAAAAGGCCAAAGAAAAAGGTATTCTCGCTTCTTTGGCGATTTGTAATGTGCCTAATAGTGCTCTGGTGAGAGAATCCGATTTGTCATTGATGACGGAAGCCGGTCCGGAAATTGGTGTGGCATCTACAAAAGCGTTTACCACACAATTGGTGGCCTTGCAGTTGTTAACCATTGTATTGGGTCGACGCAATGGGCTGAAGTTGGAGCAGGAAGCGGCCTTGGTTAAAGAATTAAAATCGTTACCCGAGCTGTGTGAAAAAGTGCTCACACTGGATACCGAGATTGAAAAAACCAGTGAGGCTTTTATAGAAATGCAGCACGCCTTATTTTTAGGGCGAGGCATGCAATACCCCATCGCATTGGAAGGCGCTCTAAAATTGAAAGAAATTTCCTACATTCATGCTGAAGCCTACCCAGCGGGTGAACTTAAACATGGCCCACTGGCATTGGTCGATGCTGAAATGCCGATTATTGCAGTTGCGCCAAATGACGATTTACTCGATAAACTCAAATCTAACCTCGAAGAAGTACAGGCGCGTGGCGGCAAACTCTTTGTGTTTGCGGATACCGAAGCCAACTTTACAAGCACCAAAGACTGTGTGGTGATTGATTTACCCAAAGTCCCCGACCGTCTAGTCCCCATCGTGTTTACCCTGCCGCTACAATTATTTTCTTACCACGTGGCGGTATTAAAAGGCACCGATGTCGACCAACCTCGCAATCTTGCCAAGTCGGTTACCGTGGAATAGATTTCGTTATATAAAATATAAGATTACCGACCTCCTTCTTGGGGTCGATGTTCGGGTAACAACCCGAATTTTGTCACTTCCCGAAATACCTCCTTCAAGAGAACAACGTCTCTGGTTCATCCATGGTCTTCATATGGATGGTTGGACCAATAACGAGATTACCAACCTACTGAATTCATCGGGAATGACCTCCCCAAGAGGGGTTTCCTACACACAATCCTTGGTGTGGGTGACCCTAAACAAATTCAAAAACAGATTAGACCGATTGACCGATAGGACGGTCGAGATCGGACCCCCACAATTTTATCTGAGAAAAATACGGAGGATACCTTGGAAAAGGTCGTCATCTATGGACGGGTAAGTACCCTCGATCAGACCACCGATAACCAGTTGATAAAACTAAAAGAGATCGTCTCATCAAACGACTGGAACCTCATAGATATCTATGTTGACGAGGGTATATCGGGTACCAAAGGGAGAGACCAACGTCCCGAATTCAACCGATTATGTAAGGATATGATCCGACGGAAATTTAATCGGATCTTGGTTTGGGATGTTTCCCGTCTCGGTCGTTCACTCCAACACCTCGTGGAATTTTTGAATGATGTCCAATCAGTGGGATGTGATCTCTATATCCATCAATCAGGTTTGGATACCTCAACACCCTCTGGTCGAATGATGTTTCAGATGGTCGGGGTCTTCTCAGAATTTGAACGTTCTATGATCAGTGAACGTGTCAAAACCGGTCTTAATCGGGTTAGGAAACAAGGTAAAAAATTAGGTCAACCAACCAAGATTACAGAGGACCTCGTTCATAACGTCTGGAAGTTAAAGGACGAAGGGGAGGGTTTGAAATCGATATCGAAAAAAGTGGGTGTGTCACGATCTACCGTCTACAAAATCACCAAATTTGATAGACCCCACATCTGACTCCTTATGTTGTGTTTAAAATCGTAAATCATTGGGGTATGGATTTTATATTTTAAAAAAATTGAAAATATTTTCATTTTCGACGGTTTCGTCGAAATTAAACGTATAAATAAACGTGATATATAAAATTATGAGGGGTTCTCATTGAAACCCCATTGGATCACATACGAGACCTGATCCTCCTCAATTGAGAATACAAACCTGTCGAGATCCACATTCAAATGGATCAGATTTCAGTTAGGTATTCAGATTTTTAAAATGACACACCAAAACCGGAACCGGTGTTTAAATATTCCCGGTAGGACGAGGGATGATTCACCCTCAATCGATATGGAATTTCACCTGATCGGATCCTTATCGATACCGTAGTTTACTCGAGTGTAAGTGGAGATCGGATTACCCCCCACTCCTATTCAATTAGGTTACTCGGATCAGGTTTGACGATGGACTGTATACCCAAGACATCCAGAGACACAGTTTCCCAGAATAGGGTTACTGTGTCTCCAAACTGAACCCAAGACACAGGATTAAAGAATTTAGAATTTATTCCCGAAGGGAATCTTGACCGAAGGTCAAGGAATCAAGATTTATCCAGAATTCATTTTATAAATAATTCAAATATTAGGATTAGAGATAAACCAAGGAAGATCTTATGACAGAAACCGTACTCATTAATTTCTTATGTCCAAGACATCTTAAAAATCGATTAGATCACTATTGTGATTACAGACACCTATCTAAGACATCAGTCATTCTAAACACTCTAGAGACTCATTTGAGGAATGAAGAACGGATTTTGAATGAAAATCCCAAGAATTCCTTTGAAAACCATAATCACCCAGTGAATCCAATCTTTCCATCGTCTTGGTAGAGGGACTGACGATGATGAGATATTCAGAATATATCGAGGAGAGAAAATCAGGATACCCAAGATGGGTAAGAGGATCGATGATAGCTTTGGTCATGGGAATTACGAAACTCCAGGACCAGATCGAGAATGAGACCGATCTCAAGAAACAGAACGATCTGCTTGGAAGACAAAATAAACTGGTTTCCTACATTACGGGGATGGGGGTAGGGATCGATATCGAGGACCGGACCCTAATGTCACGATTTAAAACCCGACGAAACTAGGGTTTTTTTAACCCTCTGAATTTCCCAACACGAAAACCCCAATTTCAAAGGGATAGAACTCTCATCCAGAGGGTTCTTTTACCATGTGTTAAAAGAACACCATGGGACAAATCTCTAACCTATCCGTCGTCCTAAATTAAATACCCAAGGTCTCCTACAATAGGATTATCAGATCGGGATGGTCCTGATCGATAATTTAAAGGAGACCATTATGAAACACGACTTAGACCTACGACAGACCATTGATCAATTCCTCCCAAACGGAGGTCAGATCACCAAATGTCCCACCAAACAAGCTATTGGATATGAACCCCAAAAAACTCATGTCCGTTCGAGGTCCAAAAAATATTATAGGTCTTATTAAGACCCCACCTACACAAATCAAAATCAGACCGACCTAAAGACCCATTTCGGGTCTTTTTTTGATTCAATCCGGACAAATCTTGAACCAAACCGTCGTCCTAAATTCCATTCCGATGATCCTTTAAAATTAGATCATAAGGTCGGGAAATGGTTCCCGATCCATGATCAAAGGAGATCAAAATGTCTAAATTGAAAACTAAAGATTATATTAAACCTAATATCACCGGAACCCTTCATATCTACACCCGGGTGTCCACTACTTCTCAGGAGGAAGAGGGTACTTCTCTTGAAACCCAACTGGAACAGGGAATTGAGAGATCGACAAAACTTGGGTTTACCCATCGACACTGGGATGAAGGAGAAAAGTCAATTACAAGGGATGACTTATCAATTTCTCCCGTGTTATCCAATCTTCTGAATGAGATCGACGAGGGGAACGTCAGACATCTCTTCGTCTGGAATACCGACTGTCTAAGTCGAAATATTAATACCTGGAATATTATCCGACTGAAACTGATCCAGAACGAGGTGACCCTCCATACCCCAACCGGAGAGCAGGTACTGAGTGACCCCACGACGAATTTGATGTTGGGGATCATGAGTGAAATGTCGGACTATGAAAAAGAAAAACGAGTTAATTATATCCAGTTCAGATCGAAACTTGGGTTGAATACAGAGAATTATACGAAACCGAATATCATTCAATTGTCTGATGGTTTCCATGTTGTTGAAGGATATGAAGATTGGCCAATTTATCCAGTACCCAGTTCGATGGAAACAAATTATGTCCGTTTATCCGATGGTACCCATGTTGAGGGATATGTTGATGAACGGTCTATGGAGGATACTGAAAATATTAAAGAAATGTACCTCCTCAGGTTTCCTGTGGAAGATTTCATAGAAAATTATGAATTGTGGAACAATACCCCACATGATTACCCACTTACATTGGATAGTACGTACTCACCGAACTGTGTAATTTATTTTTGGTATAGATATATCGTTGAAGTTATCGAAGTAATGAAAGATTACGAACAAAAGGTTCTTGGATTTCTGTCTCGTTCAGAGACCAATAATGTCATTAAAAATGACTCTATAGGTGATATTAATTCAAAACAGGTTTCGACGGTTATTTAAGTCGTGATCGACCTGGGAACTCTCCCTTAGAAACTGATTCACACACCTGTTGTCCTCTTTTGAGATACCTCCGAATTTGACGGATTTGATCTTCGTCAAAACGGAGGTTTCCTTTTTTATCCCTCATAGGTTTCATTCCTAAAATGAATGGAATCCATTGACTACGGGGACGGGATTTGAACCATTCAATCACCTTGAAACAAAAATCGGTATTAACCGGAGGTTTATCGAGGTCGATCCATATCGTGTAAATCAGAAGTTGTTCATAAAGGGGTTTTCCTCGGACTTCCTTCCCCCCTGTAAATTCGTAACTTCCAAATCCGATGTTTTTCGATTTAACGGTATCAGGGTCGATACCGAGTTCGATGAGACGTTCGGTCTGTTTATCTTCAATCAAAGATTTGACCATCTTCATGGTCTTACTGACTGGTTGGTTTAAAGGGATAGAGACTGTCATTTCGTTAGGGTTTGAGGGTTTACGACTTACCTCTCGAACCTCTGACCCGCATAGGTGTTTATGTCCCTTCCACCAATCATCGAAGGAGACATTTGTCACGTCTCCCCAGTCACGATAATAGTCCTTGGATTTTCTCAGGTTTGATTGGAGATCGGGATCTCGATGACAGAGTTTGTAGAACTCGAACCAGAGACGAATATGTTGTCTTCGGGATTTTACGGTCGGTTGTCTCAACGTTAATCCCCCGACCAATTAGTCCATTGAAGATGAGTAACTCTGATACAGTCGGTCTTTAAGATACCGACTCGTGTTTGTGTTACTGATCTTGTTGTAAAATTCCAGATCCTCTTCGACGAGACTGAGTTTTACCTCCTCAAACACACGGTCAAAAATGTGTCGTTTGCCGGTCTCAGTGTTATCCCCTTCATACACTCGTCGAAACTCTTCATTTTCTTGAATCCGACGTTGGATCTTCTCAAGTTTGATCTTGTCCTCCTCCGTCAAATTCGTTCCGTAGGAATCGTTTATTACCTTGATGATATCCGAGAGGAGTTCTTTTACCTCTTCCGGTGGAAGACCGATCGAATCTCCTCCCATCGGGTCGAGTTCACCGTCCACCTCTTCTAACTCGATCTTGGTCTCGTGTTTTTTCTCGATCCGGAAATATTCTAGATCGATGGACGAGGTCACATCACGAATATCGTCCAACTCACGTCTGGGGAGTTTCTTCACCAAGTGACGAAGGAAGATATAGAGTTTCTCGAGGTCGACGTCCTTGAAGTCCACGATCTGGACGATGTATCCGTAAAGACGGATGAAACTCTGGACGTTACCCCGGAAGTCCTCCCGATCATCTTTATCAAGTTCCGTCCATGACTCGACAACCGAGTCCAAGATTCCCTGTAATTTTTCATCAGGAATGGTTTCGTCATAAAAGGTCTTCACAAACCTCTCGACGATCTCATCGTGATAGAGGTTATGTTTCTCGATTTCCTGTTGGACGGTGTAGAGAAGATTAGGGTCTGTTTCTTCGGTCAGGATTGTTCCCTGATAAAAGGGTTGGAAAGATTTCTGGATATCATCGGGGTCATTCACAAAATCCAGTACGAAGGTATCGGTTTTCCCCGACATCGTCCGGTTCAGTCGACTGAGAGTCTGAACTCCTTGTAATCCTGAGAGTTTTTTGTCGACATACATCGTATGTAACATCGGTTCGTCGAAACCCGTCTGGAATTTGTTGTTAACGATCAAGATCCGGTTTTCAGGGTATTTCAGTCGTTGTTCGGTTTCGGACTCGGGAAAATCGTTCATCGAGGATTCGGTATACTCCTGTCCCGTGTCTCCATCGATGACCTTTCCACTAAATCCCACAATTGCTTGGTAGGGGAGACCCAACTCCTTCATCTGTCTGTCGAATTCAAGTTTGAATTTCACACAATGGAGTCGGGAACGGGTCACTACCATTCCCCTTGCTTTTCCCTCCATCTTATTAACCGTCTTCGATTTGAAGTGATCGAGGATGATCTGGGTCTTCTCCGTAATCGTGTGAGGGTGAATATCCACCCAGTTGACCAACATTCGTTTGACCCGACGGGTATCAACCTCAGAGTCGTCAGATGTCTCCTGATTAAGTCGGAAATACCGTTTGTAGGTCGTGTAGTTGTTCAGAACGTCCAAAGTGAACTGTTCCGAGATACTCTGTTTCATAGTGTAGTTATCGAATGACTTAAATTGACCGTCCTCGTTCTTCCGACCGAAAATTTCCAAAGTCTTTTGTTTTGGAGTTCCACTGAAACCAAAGAAGGAGATGTGGGGTTGTTTCCCGTGAGTCTCCATTTCCTTGAGAATCAGGGTGTCCATATCGGTTAGATCCTCGGTGTCCTCTCCCTCCTGATATCCATCGAGAGATGATTTGGAGAGAGATTTCCGGAGTTCATTTGCTGATCGTCCACTCTGTGAGGAATGAACCTCATCGATCACCACAGCAAACTTACGTCCTGTCAGTTCCCCAATAGCATTTGAGATCACCGGGAATTTTTGGATCGTCGTCACGATGATGTGTTTTCCGTCCTCGATGAACTGTTTGAGTTGTTGGGAATTCACATCGACTGGGTGTACGACACCCTTGGTCTGTTCCAGTTGTTTAATCGTGTTTTGAATCTGTTTATCGAGAACCTTTCTATCCGTGACGACGATCACGGAGTCGAACATCCGATTAGGATCTTCCGGGTTCTGATAGAGGGATGTCAGAAGGTGAGATAACCATCCAATCGAGAGGGATTTTCCACTCCCCGTCGTGTGTTGAATCAGATACTTGTGACCGGAACCTTCTTTGATAACCGTTTCTTTGAGTTTCCGGACAACACGGAGTTGGTGATACCGGGGGAAGACAAGGATCTCTGACTTTTCGTCGACAATTCTCTTGGTCTCAGGGTCGTAGACCTTCTCGACCTCCTCACGGACATGGACGAAGTTTTCAATCAGGTCGAGGAGACTTTCCGGTTGAAGAATGTCTTCCCAAAGATAAGAGGTCTTATGGTCATCCGGATTAACAGGGTTCTCGATATCCTTGTTGTATGGAAGGAACCTCGTTTTCTGACCGGATAACCGGGTCGTCATCGAGACCTTCTCGTTACCAACAGCAAAGAAGACCAGACACCGTTTGAATCTGAAGAGAGGTTCCTTGGGATCTCGGTCCTCTCGGAACTGTTTCTCAGCATCTACGTGTGTTTGACCAGTCAGTGAATTTTTGAGTTCAAGTATCGAGACTGGGATACCGTTTACGAACAGTCCCATGTCGACGGATTGTTCATCTCTTTGAGAGACCTTCAGTTGTCGGACGACGGTGAACCGGTTTTGTTTGTAGAGTTCTCGATGTTCCGGGTTGTGACCACTTTTGGGTTCGAAATAGACGAGTAGAAAATTTGATCCTCGGTCTTTGACACCCCGACGGAGGACGTCGATCAGACCCCGTTTTTCGATTTCATCCGATATTCGTTTAAGGAGTCTTTCCTCGGTCTGTGGTCCGTACTGGTTTTCCAGTTTCTCGTACTGTTTCGGTTGAGTGTCCTTGATGAAACCGATGAGGTCTTCGGGGATGGAACAGAGGTCCTTGTCGTAGGACTCCGTCTTTCGTTTCTTGTACTCACTCTGAATGAGTTCGTACTCGATATGGTCCTCGAAATCCCTCTCCGTGTAGGTCATTGGACGACCTCATCACGGACATCGATCTTACCGGTCACGACATTGGAGATCAGGGACTGACGGTATTCCTTGAGGAGATCGATACGTTTGGTTTCGGTGTCGACCATCTGATCGATTTTAGAAGTCTCTTTGTCAAGGTGTTCGGAGATGTGTTTTTGTTCGGAGAGTGGGGGTAAGAGTAAGATTGAATTCCTGATAGGATCAACGGATAGATTTGTTTGAACGTTGGGATAGACAGACGTCTTCAATTGATCTTTGACAAAACTCGTATTTGATAAGTAACTATAAAAAACTATGTCCACCTCAGCATCGTTTATTCTGGTAATACCAACTCGTTGATTTAATAAGTATTTTTCTTCTTCATTAAATCTGACAGTAGATCCCAACCACAACATTTTAGGATTCATATCTGTCATACAAATCAAAATATCTCCCTTTTTGATTTGAAAATTCTTTGCTAATTCAAAAGTCGTTTCATCCACAAATCTTAAATTTTTTTCTGTAATTTTTAACTTACCATCAACCCCAATATTTGACATCCGTATCACTGGTATTCCAGTTTCCTTCCAATTATCACTTTTGAAACTGTATCCATTTATAAAAGTCGAAATAAATTTACTTTTGGTTATCTTCCAACCCTTCGGAATCTCCCCAATCCACTCAACACCACTGTCTTTCATCTGGACATTGGGGTCTAAACCCTTGGTGACACACTGATTGATCAGGGAGGATCTTTGTTCCTTCAGGAGTTCTATTTTCAGTTCCGTCTTTTCGATCAGGTCGTCAATTTGTTGAGTTTTTCGGTCGAGGTAATCGGAGATTTGTTTTTGTTCGGATGTTGGGGGAACGGGAATCTTGATATTTTTGAATTTATCAACCCCAACAAGATTTTTCATTGCTCCCCCTTGAGAGTTATCAATGACCTGTTCTTGAAAACCGAATCCTTTGAAGATAATTGAAATGAAATTATGTACGATTCTATTTTCTTTAGAAAATCGTATAATCAATAATGCTTGGTTAATAATTCCTGGTTCAAAATTTTCAGGTACTAAGTATGATCTTCCAATAGTACCTGAACAACTGAAGATAAAGTCTTTATACTTTACAGAGAAACGTTCCATTTCTCTGAATTTTTCTTCATCAACATATGAATCACCAATTTCTATGTCTTCGTAAATAGCATTTTTTTGCTCGTAAACCTTAAAACCAGAAGAAACAAATTCTTCAACCTTGAGTGAACCTCCAAACGGACCCCTGATAAACCCCTTCTTGTCCACCAAAAACTTTAATTTTTTTATTTCCCACCCCTTCGGTATCTCCCCAATCCACTCAACACCACTGTCTTTATATTCTGGATAGGTTCTCATCCCTGAAGAGTCGCCTTCATGAGACCTTCCATCTCCTCATCGAGTTTAAGGAGATCTTGGGTAATATCTTCCAAGGAACGAAGGGGTTTGAACTGATAAAAGTATTTGGTGAAATTGATCTCGTACCCGATCTTATCTTTAGAACGATCCATCCATGAGTCTGGGAGATGAGGTTGAACCTCTTTCTCGTAGTACTGATCAATATCTTCCAGCAATGACACTCTCTCGTGGTCCCGTTTGGAGGTGTCGGGTTTAGGGTTCCCCTGTCGGTTCGTAACGACAGATCCGTTTTCGATAACAGGTTGTTCAACCTGAACCTTGGTATATCCGAAAAACTCATTCGGATGGATTTGTGACCTCTCTCCCTCTTCAAAATTAAGATAGAGATCGAGGATCTCATCCCGTTGGGTTGGAGATACTTCCTTACGTTTGTTCCCGAGAGACTTCTTCATTTCAACAAAAAGGGATGATCCATCAATCAACTGGACCTTCCCCCGTCGTTTCTCTGACTTCTTATTAGTCAGGATCCAAAGGTAGGTCGTGATTCCTGTGTTGAAGAACAATTGATCGGGAAGAGAGACGATACACTCCAACCAATCATTTTCGATGATCCATTTCCGGATCTCTGACTCTCCACTTCCGGAGTCCCCCGTGAATAGGGGTGATCCGTTAAAGACGACACCGATCCGACTTCCCTTGTCCTCCATCTTCGAAATCATGTGTTGAAGGAACAGGAGTTGTCCGTCTGATTTCCGTGGAGTTCCGACCGAGAACCGTCCGTTGGGATTTTCACTCTCGTTTTCGACGAATTCTTTATCTGATTTCCAACTCACACCGTAGGGTGGATTGGTAATCATGTAGTCGTAACGATCTCCTGAGAACCGATCCTCAGACAGGGAATTCCCGAGACGGATATTTTCAGGGTCTTCCCCCGTGATCATCATATCCGACTTACACAAAGCAAAAGTCTGGGGGTTGAGTTCCTGTCCCACCAGACGGAGTTGGATATCTTGATTGACGTTCTCTTGAATCCACTCCTTACCGATCGTCAACATACCTCCACTACCACAACAGGGATCGAAGATACTTCGGACGATACCATCCCCTTGAAGGTTTTCCTTATCTTCAGAGAACACGAGGGAGACCAGGAGACGAACCACATCACGGGGAGTGTAGTGTTCACCACTGGTCTCATTGGACATTTCCGAGAACCTTCGAAGGAGTTCCTCGAAGATCTGTCCCATCATGTGGTTGGAGACTTTATCGGGGTGGAGGTCTACCTCAGAAAACTTGTCGATGAACTGAAACAGTCGATCTGCTTTGTGGAGTTTTTCAACCGGTTTTTCGAGTTGAAAATTCTCAATGATTTCGATGACATTCTCTGAGAACCCACCGAGGTAATTCTGAAAATTGATGTGGATGTTTTGGGAGTCTTGTCTCAGACGATTGAGGTCATAACGAGAGTGGTTGAAGAAGGATGTTTTGACCTTCCCCATGATAATTGGAGAAGGATCTGACGTCTGGTCCCGGTACTCCTCGAACAGACTGATGATCTCATCCTTACGGTCCTCAATCACACAATCTAGACGTCGAAGAACCGTGAACGGAAGGATCACATCTCCATATTCATGGGGTTTGAACAAACCCCTCAGAACGTCATCACAGACGTTCCAGATAAATGCTGAAATTTCATTATGAGATGTCGTCATCAACCCCCCTATTTTATCTAACGAAAATTATATCGTTTACTTTAAGATAAATCAATTTATAATACACCTATGACGGAAACCCTTCATATCTACACCCGGGTGTCTACTACTTCTCAGGAGGAAGAGGGTACTTCTCTTGAAACCCAACTGGAACAGGGAATTGAGAGATCGGAAAAACTTGGGTTTGTTCATCGACACTGGGATGAGGGAGGTAGGTCGTCATCCAAGGACGATTTAGGAAACCGACCTGTACTAACGGAATTGATGGGAGAGATCGACGAGGGGAATGTCAGACATCTCTACGTCTGGAATACCGACCGTCTCAGTCGGAATCTCCAAACTTGGGGGATGATCCGACTGAAACTGATCCAGAATGAGGTGACACTCCATACCCCGACCGGAGAACAGGTACTGAGTGACCCCACGACGAATTTGATGTTGGGGATCATGAGTGAGATTTCGACCTACGATAATCAACTCCGGACTGAACGGTTCCGACTTGGAAAATTAAAAAGGATCAGGGAAGGGGGTTGGATGGGTGGTCCACCTCCTTTTGGTTACCATCTGACGGACAGTCGACTGGAACCGGACGAGGATGAATCCAAATGGGTACGGTTCATATTCGAGAGTTACTCTGAGGGACACTCAGTTGATCAAATACGGACTGACCTCATGAATAACGGAGTCGAGACGAGACGGGGTAATCCTGTCTGGTCCCATGGTTCGATTGAGAAGGTTCTGAGGAACCCACACTATGGGGGGTATTACCATTATCACGACAAAAAATCTGGTGAGACCCTTCGAGTGAACTGTCCTTCCATTCTGAAACCCTCTCTCATCAAGAAGGTTCAGGATGTTCGGGAACAACGAAGTTACCGAAAAGGAGGAACCAAACGGAATCGAACGAGTAACCAGAAACACATCTACCTATTGAGTGATTTGTTGGTCTGTGGTCACTGTGGATCAAAATACGGGGGTAATTATAAGAAGACACAGACCTCCTACTATCAGTGTTCACAGAAAACACACCGATATAGGACCAAGGACACCAAGGGTCATTTTGAGTGTTCCTCCAAACGGAATATTAGAATTGATAGAACCGATGAGTTGGTCTGGGATACGGTCTTGGACGTGATCACGAACTCCCATGGATTTATGGAGACCGTCAAATCTGAAGTCCTTGAGGGACGGTCACTCATGAAATCAACGAGTGATCTGAAGAAACTCAGGACGAGAATGAGAAAGATTGACAGGGATATCGATCAAGTGTCGGATTCAATCGTTAATCTCAACACTGAAAAACTGATTGGAACCTCGGATAAACGGGATTTTGAGAAGATACTGGTGAACCTTGAGAAAAAACGGTTGGACCTGGAGGTTGAAAAAGAAGGGTTGGTCCGAGAGGAGAGGTTAGAGGAACGTAATAGAGACTGGGTCGATTGGATGAAGGAATTTGGGAAGAAGGTAGATAGTCTAAGAAACTCCGACCTCCCAATCGAAGACCGTAAGAGGTTCCTCAACGGAATCCTTGAGGATATCGAGGTGAAGTCCCTCGATACCCAGAAACATCAATTGGATATTCGGTTCAGATTTCCATACGTCGGAGATAAATTGATTTACGATACTCCCCAAACGAAATCTGATGGATACACCATCAAGGGTGGTCAGAAGTCTAAAAAGGTAAGATCTGACCTGTTAAAAAAATCAAAGGTTTAGAGGTGGATAGGTGTCAATATATAACGAAATCTATACCGTTACAGTGGAGTAGATTCAACTGATGAAATAACTTCGGGCGTTTCTTCAACTGATGAAATAGAAAATCCCAAGTTTTCTCACTATCTCTGTTTCTGCGTTTCCGTAAAAACAAACCAGTTTGTATATAAACAGATTGAGAAATATTCACCAGAACAGGAAAAACTTCACAACTACATTAAGTCTTTGCACGACTCTGGAATGTCCTATCGCAGAATAACCAAACTCCTCAATGACAGAGGAATAACCACTCATAGAGGAAAGAGGTGGGGCGAAACTGGAAATTCTGTCTATTCGGTTCTCAAAAGACACAAAGAAAGAGACAACCGATTAGAGGATATTCATAGAGAATATGAACCAGAGTGGGGAAAGATGAAGGTTATTTGGGAAAGAAACCAAGACTAAAATATCTGTGGAAGTTGGTATTGCATTTATAGATTACTGACTCATTGTCAGTTTTAGGGGGGGTATCAAGGGAATATCCCTTTGCAGACACCATCCAAAAGTTCTTCACCTCTATCCCTAATTCTTGCGACTTTTGAGTGGGTATATCGTTTTCTTCTACTTTTTTCTTTCGGTGGTTTGTTGTTCCAATCTTCAAGGACTGCATAATCAAAAGCAGTAGAGGTTAATCCTTTCTTCCGTCTATCCCACTCTCTTCGTGCAATCTCGATGGCAATCTTCCACAAGTCACCAATCTCTCGTTTTTCATAAACGAGCAGCGCATATCGTAATCCCTGTTCTTTGGGTCTTTTTGTAGATAGCGGAAACTTTGGTTCATCACCCTCATTGGGAATACCAAACAAGTCCTTCCAGTGACTTCTCCACCAACCATCGAACTTGGTGTTTAGAACTGTCTCTGCACCACCCCATCCATCATATTTTGTCCAATCCACAGTTCTGTTTGGATCTCGTTCTGCGTGTTGAAGGAACGAATACCAATAGAAGTAGATAACCTTATTGGATTGAATCCATAGGCGACTTTTGCGGTCGTATTTTATCCATCTACTGGTTTTCATAACCAGACAATAGTGCCACCCTTTATTAGATGCAATATTGAAACCTAAAACCACCTATTACTGGTCGCAGTAAGTGGTTGATTTTCCTTGACATTATTGGGGAAAAATGGCATTATGTATAGGTAATGAGGAGTGAGAAATGGTTTCTATTTCCTCGATTAAGAACTGTCATGAAAGGATAAAATATTATGACAAATAAGACGAGTGTCGTGTTGAAATGGAACAAGAAAAGGAAGTTGCGTGATGAAGTTATCTATCGATTTACCTCAAAACCACAAGGATGAGGTCGAGTTCACTCAACTGTTGAGTCTTTTGGATATGGTGCAAGATTTGATTAGAAATCAAACTTTCGATGAACCTACTTCGTGGACTATTTGTTTGGACAAAGGTGGTATTGAAGTTTGTAGTGTCGAACCAAACATCACACCACGACACACCAAACCACATTTGAGGTTGGTGCATTAAAGAAACTTCACATTTGTGTAGGAGGATAAGTTTTCCTCAGTTTGGAAGAAGAGGGTGTTTTCATCCTCTTTTTGTTTATGTGGGTGTTGTCAAAACACTCTTTTTGGACTACCCCAAATCATCAAAAATCATAAAATTAAAAGCATAATAAAAACAACAGTTTAGAAAAATCCCAATCTCATTTCTGTCGAAGGGTAATGACAACACCCATCTTTTGGCAGTTTTAGAGAAAAAACTACCAGTTCAGCATAGATTGCATCGTGGTTCGTTGTTTCCGTTGCGATGTAATCTCTTGCATCTTGCGATCACGCACAAGTTTGAGTCCTTCATTTACGAGTGCGTTGATACTGGTTGTTCCACCATCAAGTTCTTTCACTCGTTGGCAATCTAACCATAAGTCATAATCAATACGGGCAGCATAATCGTGTGTAATCTTCATTCTGTTCTATTCCTTTGCGTTATCTAAAAATCCACCACTGGTGAATCTACGAAACTCTATTTCGTCTTGTGTTGGTTGGTAGTTCTTGGCACGAACCTGTGCGAGTGCATCTCGCATATCCACAAAAGGGTCGTGTCTGGTGGTTGTGGTGCGTTCCAGTTGGGCATATTCCCTGGCACTGACTTCCTGTTGTCTTTGTTGGTGTTCTCTATCAAGTCTGTCTTGGTATTGGATTGCGTCAGTCTTTTTCATCGTAATCCCTTCTGGTTTCTTTCCAGTTGGGCGTTCTGCTCACCGAGCAGTAATGTCTGTTGAGAAATCTCACCAAACATCTTCACCAGCACTTTTCGTGCATCTGGTTCTGTCTTTGCTTTGATAAATTCGTTCCCAAGACTGGTTAGTTTTTTGCCTGAGGCATCAATCCTCTGTTTCAATGTATGTATGTCCATTCCTAATCCCCATTCTTTTGGTTCATAGGTATTTATATGGATTAGATATGTGAGAAGGACGGCAGGATGCGTTAGGAGTGCGATTAGAGGGGTATTTGATATGATCCTACCGAAAGCACCTACTGCGTCTTGGTCGTCTTTGGTCGAGTAGATCGTTGAAACAATATCATATTTGTTTCATCCTTATCTTATGAAGAAATCTATTGCTGATATTCCCCTACTTGTAAAAGAGTGGCATCCAACAAAGAACGGTGATCTTGAACCGAAAGCGGTTTCCTTTAGTTCACACAAGAGGATTTGGTGGCAGTGTCAGGTCAATCCTATCCACGAATGGGATGCAACCGCGAACCAAAGAACTAATAGTCGAACAGGTTGTCCTTAATGTCGAAATAAGAGGGTCGATGAAACAAATAGTCTGCAAACTCTCAATCCAGAAGTTGCAGAAGAGTGGCATCCAACAAAAAACGACAAACTTACGCCCAATGATTTGACTTTTGGGTCGAGAAAGAGAGTTTGGTGGCAATGTTTTAAGAACCCAGAACACGAGTGGGAAGCAGCGGTTCACCAAAGGACAGGGGGAGGCAAAACTGGGTGTCCACACTGTTCTGGAGCATCAACATCCCAACCCGAAATCCGTATTCTATGTGAATTGAAGCATCTGTTGGGTGATGAAGAGGTTGTTTGGAGAGAGCGTATTGATGGTGTCGAAGCAGACATCTTCCTACCCAATCACAATCTGGCAATCGAATACGATGGAAATCATTGGCACAAAGACAAGGGCGAGACTGATTTAGAAAAGAATGAGTTCTTTGCAAAACGAGGCATTAGAACGATTAGGGTGCGTCATAATCCTCTTGAAGCAATATCAGAACACGATGTGATTGTTCCTCAAAAGAACCTGTCCAAAACAGATGTTGATGAACTGGTGTCTCGCATTGGATCTCTCACCAGTTTGTCACTTGATAGGTATGCAAATGAACCATCGTTTATCAATGATGAAGAGTTCAGGCGATTTGTAAGTTTTCTTCCTTCACCACCACCCGAATATTCATTAAAGGGCGAGCATCCCGATGTCGCAGAACAATGGGATTACCAAAAAAACAGTCCACTCAAACCAGAGAATTTTTCATCTGGTTCTAACAAAAGAGTGTGGTGGAAATGTCCGAATGGTGATGATCACGAATGGAGAACTTCTATTCATCAACGAACTGGAGAAGTCCAGACAGGTTGTCCATTCTGTTCCAATCGAAGGGTGAGTGAAACAAATAACCTTCTATTGAATAATCCCGACCTTGCAAGTGAGTGGCATCCAACCAAAAACGGTGATCTCACTGCAGATAAGGTGACTGTTGTGTCTGGCAAAAGAGTTTGGTGGAAATGTCCTAAAGGTGACGATCACGAGTGGGTTTCGTCGGTAGGTGATAGATACAAGGGAAGTTGCCCTTTCTGCACTGGAAAGAGAGCAAGCATGGACTACAATCTCAAAGTTCTAAATCCAGAAGTCTCAAAACAATGGCATCCCACTAAAAATGGTGAACTGAAACCAGAAAATGTGTCTCCAAACTCCGGAAAAAAAGTCTGGTGGCAATGCCCAGAAGGTGAGGATCATCAATGGGAGTTGGTAGTCTCACATCGCAATAGGGATAGCGGATGTCCGTTCTGTTCTGGACGATATGCAAGTTCAACAAATAACCTTCTTTTGACACATCCAGAACTGGCAAAAGAGTGGCATCCAACCAAAAACGGTGATTTGACACCAAAGGATATAACTCAAGGTTCAGTCAAAAAGGTTTGGTGGTTGTGTTCTAAAAGTGACGATCACGAATGGCAATCTACTGTCAACAACCGAACTAATGGAACTGGATGTCCTGTTTGTCTTGGTAGGAAAGTGTCAAAGGCACAATTGAAACTTCTTTGAGGGTATTTATTGTTGGGTAGACAGAACAATAACCAAGAGAACTATCAAACCAAATATTACAGAAGCACCAACAATCATCGCCCAAATACCTTTTAGGAAAACTTTTGGGTAAAGGATGATTGTTCCAATGAGTAAGCAGAAAACTAAAAAACCCACTAGAGACGCTTCCTATTCTGTTATCTCCATAACAAACTTGCCAGTTCCGAATATTTCATACCCGCCCTCTGGCGCTTCTGTAACTTTGACATAAGTATCCAAACACTCACACAACATTTTTGCTACAGTGATGGCATCTTCTAGTGTTTCGTAAATCATTTAGTTGCAAACAAGTCTTGGGGTGACACTTCCATCTGAGTGGTATTGAGGACTCATCCAACATTGTTTGTTTGGATTGGTGATAAACGATGGGGTGATTGTTGATTCAAGGTTGGCAATAGGCATCTTTAGAATACCTTTACCTTCAATCATTCTACTAAATGTTTCTCTAATCAGCAGTTGTCCAAGAACATCATTATTCTCAATGAACTTTATGTCTGCAAAAGCACTGGAACTGGTGAACATCAATAGTGATGCAATAATCAGTTTCTTCATCTCTGTTTCCTTTAGGCAATAGAATAAGATGCGAGGGAAACCAATGTTTCCACCGTTCTACTCAACCACATATCCCTATCGGCAGACGCAACGCATAGAGACTTGAATAGTGATTGTTTCTATTCCTCAACACCAATCACAAAGTGATCGTCATAGTCATATTGGTGCATCTTCTTTGATGCATATTTGATTGAACCAACTTTACTTCTAATCTCTTGGATTTGGAGTGGCAGATGTTCAATCAACTCTTCATTACCAAGATGGAAAGCATCCTTACGATGCGTCAGCATCTTTCTGTTCTTTCCATTCACTGGATTCTTGGAAGGCGATTTCATCCAACCAAAATGCAAATCATCCCAAATATTTGCATCGTGGTTCTTGGGTGAGTGAAGCAATAGGTGATAATGCAACTGGTGTTGATTACCTGTCGTATCACCTTCCTTGAAACCCATAACCCAAATCTTGTCATGTGGTTTCCATTTTTCCCATCTACGAGACAAGTGTTTCTTGTTCATATCAAATAATATCTTCCTCAACCTTTGGCATAACTCATCAAAAGACAAAGGATGTGAAGGTGACGGTTCAATATCAATGCGATGGGTAAAGGAGAACATACCCATCCAAACTTGATATTGTTGTTTGTGAACCATCAGCATTGTTTGTTTTTCACCTCATAAACAACAGATAAGAAAGAAAACGACATCCTATTTTTTCTAACCTTTCTGTTCATATATTTATCGTATCTTTCACTTTCATATGAGTTGCGGTTGCAACCACCTAGAGGTGGTTATTCCTACGCAAACTCTGGCAGAAACTTCCGCAGCGTTTGATTGGAAACCTTGAACTCTTTGGTGAGTTTACGGAAACCCCAACCTTCTTCTCGTTTCTGTAGGATTTGTTACTTCACTTCATCCGTAAGGTTGGATTTCTTACCCCAACTTCCGTCACCTTTGCGTCTGGCATTTGCGATACCAGACTTCACACGGTGACTAAGGTTGAAGAGTTCCATCTTGGAAATGGCAGATAGCATCGTTGCAACCATTTCACCCATCGGTGTTGAGGTATCAATAACTTCCTTTACGGAAACCAGATTCACATTCCAGAGTTTCAGTTCTTCAAGAAGGTTTAGAAGCAGAGCAGGTGTTCCAGCAAACCGTGAGAGTTCATCACTCACCACCAACTTGAACTTCCGTTGACGGGCATCCTTGATGAGTTTATCTAACGATGGACGATTACGAGTTGTTCGGGCAAATCCCTCATCAACATATTCTTCTACAACCTCGTATTCCATCCGTTCACAGTAGGCACGAACTTCGTGCAACTGACGGTCAACATCCTGTCCAAGATTGTCTGTTGAAATCCTCGCATAGATGGCAACTTTCACCTGTTTTCTCCTTGCCGTTTATCCTATTGAATAATGGCACATTTTTACCGAAATGTCAAGAAAAAAACAAGCAAAAACAGTAAGTTGTATTGTTTTAAGAACATCTTTTATTTCATCAGTAAAAGCAATCTCTATTGACTTCAAGGGTCTAATTTGTTAATATAGAAATAGTTGAACCGATGAAATAAAAGTGATGATTTTAGAAAAGGTGACATAGTGTCAAACAAGTTTTTGGACATCTATTATCGTGTCAGCACTCAAGAGCAGAAGAAAGAAGGTAACTCTCTTGAAGTGCAAAAGGACTTGGGGATAAAAGTCGCAAAAAAACTTGGGTTAGAACCAAGATTCCACAATGAGGGTGCGAGAAGTTCTACCATTCAGTTCCGGCAAGTTTTGGAAAACCTCAAATACGATATTAGGGAAGGTTTGGTTAAGAACCTTTGGGTAAGTGACAGAAGTAGATTGTTTAGAGATATGACTGACTCTCTACTTTTTCGTAGGGATTACTTGGAAAGACACAAGATAAACCTTTACGAGGGCGAGACACCAAGTCTCCTCGATTTAGACAGTCCAGCAGAGAGATTTACCTACAATGTTTTAACTGCATCAAAGCAGTTGGAAAATGAGGAGCGACAAAACAAATCCATTCAAGGAAAACTCTATAAATTGAGAAGAGAGGCACCAAAGAAACCAGTTTATCTGGGTGGCACACCTTTGTTTGGATACAAGACAGTCAATAAGGAATGGAAGATAAATCCAGAGGAATCCAAGTGGGTGAGGTTTATCTTTGATTCATATGAGAAGGGTAAAAGCACCAAAGAGATCAAAGATATTTTGGACAGAGAAGGGGTAGAACCAAGACGAACAAAAAACGGTTTGTGGAATCTTGGCACTCTCAATTTGATGTTGAAAAACAAGTCCTATACTGGAATCCACACTCAATACATCAAGAAGGTTGATGAGAGTTTTTCATACAAAATACCAAAGATCATAAATGTTGGTCAGTTCAATCGTGTCCAGAAGAAGATTACTGGAAACCTAAAAAATCCATCAAATAACAAGCAGCATTTCTCCTTACTTGAGGACTTTATGGTTTGTGAGTGTGGTAGGCATTACGGTTCTCGTCATCTAAAATCAAAGTCATCATTGGGTTATAAGGTGAATACAAGAACCTATCATTGTCTCTCCAAATACTACGATTGGAAGAGTGGTGATGGTTCTATCTGTATCAACAAGAAATCCCTACAGATGGACTCTTTCAACGAATATGTTTTGGACTTCGTAAAAGATAAAGTCAGCAAATCTCATATCCTCAAAGAAAACTTCAAGAAAGAAGTTATGCAAGAGCAGTTTGAGAGAAGGAACAATATTCAAGAAACTGAAAAGAACTTGGAAAGAAAGATCCAAAAACTACAGAAAGAGATAGAGAACATTGAGGACAATATTGTCGAACTGGAAATCGACAAAGGGATGGGTGTGAAGGACTCAAATGTTGTTGATAAGATTCTATCCAGATATGGAGAAGAGTTAGAGAATAGGAAAATCCTTCTGGTTGAGACTGAAAAACAGATTGATGATTTAGGGCAGGATAAGAAGTGGTTGGATTGGGTCGAGAAGTATGGAGAGACTTTGGAACTCTCTACTTCTAACGAGAAAAAACAGAAGGATTTTCTAAGCGGCGTATTGGAAAAGATCGTTGTTAGAGGTGATTATGGATTGGATAGAGATGGGAAGAAGAAAATACAGAATGGACACACCATTCACTTCCATTTCAAGATGAAAATTGTTGATGACTCATTAGAGTATGAAGAGGGTGTAAAACCAAAGCAGTATAGGGTTGTAGAGGGCAAGAAAACCGATACTACTAATGAAGTTATGAAGTTCGTTTCTAAAAGAAATAGAGTAAAAAAAAAGCAGAGGGTTGGTTAAAGAAAGATGAGAACAACTTATTTCATCAGTTCAATCCAATCCGTAACAGTGGAATAGGTTTCCTATAAACCAAATACTAAATAATTTCAGGTGTTTAGTTTCAATTTCTGTTGAAACTAGAACACTTTGTTATGACATGATTCCAGAGAAGAGAGAGTGGAGAAAACGACTAATTTTCGATCTCCATGATAGGGGATATTCCAATAAACAAATTGCAGAAAAGTTGAATCAGGATGGTGTGAAAACACCAAGAGGTTTTAGTTATTCGCAGAAGTTGATTTGGGTAACTATCAAGAAATGGAAGGACAGAGATAATAGAATGAACGATTGCACCATTAATCTGAACTCTGTCGAACCTGTTGTCTGTGGGTATGAGTAGAGACATTTGTATTTCTACAGGTGTCTCTATTGCATTTATAGATTAGGAATATCACTCAGGATTCTGGGGGATATCTTGGTATTCCCAATCAATTGATTGGGAGACAAATCTCATAAACCTTTTCCCAAATGAATTCCTTTTCTTCTTCTTCTTCAGTCATCCCACTTGGAACTTGAATGAAAAGATTTCCTTCTAACAGGATGTCTGCACTAAATTTCTCAGACACTTTTATCATTCGGTATGTCATATCACCTCGCACTAATGAAAATACCGACATCGTCTGCAATTGGTGTCAGAGAACGGTTACAGTTGATTAAAAATTCCATCTCCATCATGTTCGCAACCTTGCGTGCTTCTGGGTTCTGGAGTGGACAGAACTCATTCAGGAACTTCATAACTTCATTATATCCCTGAAGGCGACCCTTTTCCCGATAGTAATCAGGGGACTTGCAGTAATCTTCAGTCGAAGTGTAGTTGTGTGTCTTAGTCATTTCTATTTCCTTTCTAGGGGTTGTTTTGGAGGAGACTTTCTCCTCACTTTCTATATACATTCTACCAGTTGAAACTAAGGATGTATAAATGAGGTTTTTTCCTTTCTTGATTTTGGTATCCTTTTAATCTAATATCTTCCTAGTAAAATTTGATTTGTTAGTGGGGTTCTAAACTTCTCTTTCATTATTCATATAATACCACGCACCCCCTCTGAATCTCAGAGGTTTTCAGAGGATGTGGGATTCCGAAATCTACTATGTGACTTTGGTATCTGAACAAATGAGGTCTGGTAATGGTTGGGATACCAAATAATGCAATTGAGAAGGGAAAAGAGACTTCCTTTCAGAAGTTATATCTTCATAAACATTATGAAGAGGTTGGTGTTTCTTTGGTGAAGTCCAGAGCAATCAAACGAGGTTTCGTTGAGAAAACACCAGATAAAGATATTCCTTTCCATATGACTTACTCATCAAGGGTAAGGAAAAACAAGGAAGGTCGTGAGGGTGGAACTCTGGAGAGAGGTATCCAACTTTATCGTCACTGGTTCAGATACCTCAAACTTGCATTGGAACTGGAAAAACAGAACGCAGAGGTGGTGACAAGAAACAATTACATCACCAACTCTGACAGAAAACAGCGGTTCGTTCCGAAAGAACTACAAACCATAAAAGTAGATAAATCCAAATACGAAGGTTGGGATTTGGATCAGGTTCTTGATCAGACTTTTGATAGATGGTGGAAAACACATTCGTTTTTCTTTGAAGGTCATGTTCCTTGTGTGATGAAGTCTGAAAAAGACTTCACCAAAGATAAGGACTTTATCCAAATCAAAGTAGATAAGTTCATAAAATGGGAAGATTTCCAGCAATTTCTTAAGGAAGAGGTGAAACCCCAGTTTCAAACCAGAGATAGGTTTGCAATCGAGGGTCGTGTCCGTCCAGATCAACTCACAAATAGATATAACTCACTTGTCCTAACCATGATGGGTTGGAGTGCAGAGGAGATATGTAACCACAGAGATGGATACTTTAGAGCACCAGAGGAAAAGGGTGACAGAACCAATGTTGGTGGTGCGATTGAGATACCAGTATCCAGACAGAAAGATGGTCGACAAAAACCACTCTATTCCAAAGTTAGGATGAGGTTTTATGACGATGGAATCTTCCATTTACTTGAGGTCTGTGAGGGAAGATTCGGTTCTGCACCACCAAACAAAAGAAAAAGTCCTGTTTGAGAGATGGGGGTGTGAATGTTCAAAGGTTGGATTGGAGAACTGAAAACTGGATTTAGTTTGTGGGCAGGTTTGGACTCAAACGTATATCAGAGATTCCATGATGTCATTATTCCATCCAATCATGGAACAACTCAGGTCGATCATATTCTGGTTTCTCCGTTTGGAATCTTTGTTGTAGAGACTAAAAATTATAAGGGTTGGATTTATGGGTCAGAAGACCAATCCACTTGGACTCAAGTTATCTATAAATCCAAACACAAGTTTCAAAACCCATTGAGGCAAACTCACAGACACAAGAAAGTCCTGTCAAAATATCTGGGTGTCAAAGAGTCCACCATTCAACCAGTAATCTCGTTTGTGGGTGATGTTGAGTTCAAAACTGAACTTCCACCCAACGTATTGCGTTCTGGTTTGTGTTCTTACATCAAACAATTTGGGGAGGTTGTATTTTCAGATGATGAGGTGGAACGAATTACTGGACTCCTATCAGATGTGAAATCTGAGTCTAAGTTTCTAAATCAGAACACATCCAATCTCTCAAAGAACGTCATTCATCCAACACCATCTGTCCAAAGTGTGGATCAGACTTGGTTGTTAGGGAAGTAAAACAGGGTGAACGAAAGGGTTCACAATTTTTAGGATGTAGTAGTTATCCAAGATGTCGTTTTACTAAAGAGATAAAACAATAAAGTGGTGGCAGTTGGACTTTCACAGTCATTGTGATTCTGATTGTTATCGGAACTATTTGGTGGGTTTTGAACTGATATGGGTTTCTTACTGTTCTGTTTATTGGTTGGTGCAATCATCCTCTATCCCAAACTCATCCTCAAAGGCATTTGGGCAATGATTGTGGGTGGGGCAGTAATCTTTGGTCTAATCATTATCCTAGCAATTATGGTCGGTTCTACCCAATGAGGGTTAGAACCAAGTACTGTTATGTCTGTAATGACGCAAAGAACGTCCTGTATCGGTGTCGATACGATGATTTGAAGGATTGGGTGTTTCTGTGCGGAAAGTGTCTGGTCGGGATAAAAACGAGGTTTGAGAACACCTACCAATACGGTGGAACTTGGAAGAGTAAGAAGAAATAGATGGAGTTATAAATGTTCGGTCGAATTTACGAAAACATGGATAAAGAGGAGTTTTTACTGCGTTTCAAGGATGAACTCAGAGAACCAGTAGACCACGAACTCAACCGTATTCAAGAGGAACTAGACCAAGACAAACCCCCATCACCAAATGATGTAATCAACACGATTTCAAAATTTATTGGTCAATATTACCGTCACGAATTAGATGAACAGTTCATAAAACCAAACGTGAATCCTTTTGAGAAGATGTCTCCGAAACACAAAGGAGACATTATAAACGCACTCCTTATCGAACCGTTGATTGAATGGATTTTTCAAGAGATGGTTTACGAGAAATCCAATAAACAAAAAATCAAGGAACTTGAGGAAGAGTGTGAGGAGTGGTTGCAAACCGCAAATAAGAACAATTGGAACATAGAAAACTGACCTGTCTCATAAGGGTAAACCCAGACAGGACATTATTATGAGACAGAAAAAGTGTCTCAATAGCATATATTATTGACTTATGAGACGGTCTCCTGTAGGGTCTAGAGGTAAATGAGACAGTATAGGAGAAAATAGTGAAATATGGATACGCAAGGGTGTCTACCACCGACCAAGATCTAACTGTTCAGATAGATGCACTCAAGAAAGCAGGGTGTGAGAATATTCGACAGGAAAAGGTCTCTGGAACATCAGTTCAGGGTCGGGATGAACTGAACATTCTATTAGAATTTTTGCGTGAGGGTGATGAACTGGTGGTTACTCGTGTAGATCGTCTCGCACGTTCTATCCGTGATCTCCAGAACATTGTCCATGATTTGAATACAAAGGGTGTAACCATCTCTGCAACTGAACAACCCATCGATACCAAAACAAGTGCGGGTAAATGTTTCCTCGATATGTTGGGTGTGTTTGGGGAGTTTGAGACTAATCTGCGGAGAGAACGGCAGATGGAAGGTATCGCAAAGGCAAAAGAGAAAGGTGTCTATAAGGGAAGAAAACCCTCTGTAGATGTCGAGAAGGTGAAGGAACTGCGTGATACTGGTATGGGTGCATCTGCGATTGCAAAGGAACTGGGGATAGGTCGTGCGTCTGTTTATCGGGCATTGGAGATTGCCTAGATGGATATAGGTTTTTGGATAGAGTTCCTTTTCACTTACCCAATTCAAGGATTGTTGGGTTTAGTGGTTGTAATGGGAGCAATGAATCTTTTGCTCATATTATTCGGCGGAGTTTTATCTGAGGATTTGCCAGACAAATGCACCCATTTCCATGAGAAGTTCATTGTAAATGGATTTTGGGTGATGCTCGTTATCAACATTGTTGAGGGATTGGTAACAGGTAAGTTTTGATAAAATTTCCAATAACCATACTTTTGATCTCATTGATGATTAGGATTCCAGGTGGGGTATCCGCAAACCTATCCTTCATAGATCAACAGAAAGCAGTTCTTGGACAATTGTTGATTATGGATGTGTTCAAGAGAACCACAGAGGGCAAAGGGATACTAAACCCACCAGTCGCAAACCTTGAGCAAACTCTCAAGAACGTCCAACTCATGAATCCTCATAAGATTTGTTACTTGTCACCGCAGTATCACAGTGACGGTAGTGTTACTCCCAGATTGAAGTGTCACTAATTGGTTTATAAAACTCTAAAAGACGCAATCGAGGGTGCAAAACAGTTCGCAGACGCATTTGACATGGATGGATGCGTGAAGATCACCGCAGTAGATGGGGGTGGGTATGAACTTTTTGGCACTGGAAAGTTGATCAAAATAATTTGAATTCCCGATAGACAACGGTATTTGAACACCACCGCAGCACATTTTTTTTACCTTTTTTTAGATTATTCCGCAGACAAATAAAAACGCACCCAGAGGGAGTTCGGGGTGCGTTTTTTCATAACAAAGTGGAGACTTCCCCAGTCGTCAATTTCCTTTGGCATTGTCCTCAATTCCACCACCAGTGAATCTGCGGAAGTTTATTTCGTCCTGAGTGGGTTGGTAATTTTTTGCACGAACCTGTGCGAGTGCATCACGCATATCAACAAAAGGGTCGTGTCTGGTGGTTGTTCTGCGTTCTATTTGTGCGAACTCCCTGTTACTCACCTCCTGTTGTCTTTGTTGGTGTTCCCTATCAAGTTTGTCTTGGTATTGGATGGCATCAGTCTTTTTCATTCATTTCTCCGACAAAACTCGATGTTGGCACTTCCATCGCACCACCATGTATCTCTGGATCGTATCCACCACCCAATAATCTCCGAATAGTGACTGAATCCTTACAAGACTCGACTTGTATTCTTTGATTGGTGAAGGTCACTTCGTCTATCTGGTCAATCATCCAACGCATCAACTGTTTGCGTTGGTCATCTGATGCAAAAGCAGGGATGGTTCTGCGATCGACTAGTTCCTGTTCATAAGTCTCTCGTGTTTCCTCTGTGACATCGTGTAGTAAGTCATATGTAAATCTATTCATCGTATTCCCTTTTGATTTCTGTCCAGTTGGGCATTCTGTTCTGCAAGGAAGGATGTTTGGATGGTTATTTCCTGAAACATTTTCACTAGTACTTTCCGTGCGGAAATCTCATCCTTTTGACGAACGAAGTCATTTCCCAATGTTGTAAGTTTCTTCCCAGACGCATCGATTTTCTGTTTGAGCAAATTGATGTCGGACATATCACACACTTATGAACTGGAATTTGGGTTCTAACCCCTGTTTCTGCATATCGTTCACGATGCATCTCTGGACAGATGTGCGGATGTAATCACTCTCATTCACCCGAAATGCGTCACAAATCTCCTGAAGGGATTCCTTTACTGGTTCTGAGAACCTTACACTTCTCTGATATTCAAATTTCTTCATAAAAAATAACTCCTAAGTTTGTGTTGTGTTGATGCATCTATTTGTGGTGTATATATCCGCACATTACGGTTTCAAACGAGTTTCAAAGGAGTTTCAGGGGGATCTAGACAGGTTTAGGTGGAAACCCTACTGCGGAAGGTTAGATGCGTCTTGGTCGTCTTTGGTAGGGGTTAAAAATCTTTGCAAGAAATGGAGATTTGTGACTAAGATTTTATAAAGATTGGATTTTACTATGAGGCAACTGAAAACCTTATTCTTTATTCCGATAGTTCTTTGTTCCCTTCTTATCCTCACTGGATGTGTAACTAAACAGGAACACGAGGATGCATTATCCTCTTGGGTTGGTTCTACAGAGGAACAACTGGTGGAGTCGTGGGGTGTTCCAACTAGTTTTTATGAGTTGGGTGGGAAAAGATACCTAACCTATAGCAATAGTAGTCAAGCAATGGTTGGAGGCACTGCACCAACCACGACTTATGGTTACTATGGAAACGCATACACCGCTGGGGGCAGTCCAATAATCTTGGTTACATCAAACTGCACCATAATCATGGTTGTGGAGGATGGTTTGATTAGTGAATGGAAGTATGAAGGCAATAACTGTTACGACTTCTGACAAAAAAAACAGGGTGCAAAGCAGTCGGACTTCACACCCTGTAACCATAGAAAAGGAAACATAAAATTATGTCTGTCATAGACAACTATTTAGGAAACTCAAGAAAACCTAAATGTCAGTTAAAGAACCATTCAATAAGTTCTTCCTCACTTGGTTCAACTGGAGAAATCGTTGAATCCAAATAGTCCTGAAACTCTAGATCATCTCTGTATTTCTGGAGGTATCTAGAGAACTCACGTTGTGGTGATAAAACACCACAATTTTCACCAGTTCTATTGATATGATTTATTGCAGTCATGAATCCTTCAATAAAACCACTAAAGTTTGCATCAGTCTGAAGCAATGAAGATTCTGTTTCTTTATTGAAACCCCACATAGCAATTTATACAGCAAAACCCATAGGTGTTACGGTTGGGTTCATTATTTTCTTCCAGAGTTTTACATCGTCCTTACTGAAGAGTTTTGCGTCTAGTTCTTCATCAGACTTCTCATTGATAGAGAATTCTTCATTCACACCCATGTCATAGATACTTCTGTCATCAGGTAGATAAATCTCTTTCAAGTCTTGTCTAAAGTCATCGTCCTCTGGAACTGAATTCCAAGTGTGAACAAGTTTTCTGTGATTGTTTGCAGTGTAGGGATTTCCAGCACTGTTTCTCACACCAACGGATGTGAGTGCATTTGCGAGTTCGATGTAGTTGGTGCATCCGTAGTGAAGGACGCAATTCACCATGTCTAAAAAGACGGTTTGGTTGTGTTGTTTGTTCTTATTCATTTGAAATACTCCCTTATGAATTCAGGAATATTTAGTCGTCATGAAACTCAATTGGGGTTCATCAAAGGATACCGAAATCAAGAGAGTAAAATCCCAATAGTTTTCCTATAAACCAAAATAGTGTATTGTAGGAACATGACTGAAAAACTTCATATCTACACAAGAGTTTCAACTTCCGTTCAAGAGGAAGAGGGAACATCACTTGAGACGCAAAAAGAACTGGGTATCAAGTGTGCGAACAAGCATGGTTGGGAATACAAAATCTGGAACGAGGGAGGGCAATCTTCTTCCAAAGAGGATTTGGCAAATCGTCCAGTTCTGATGGAACTCATGAACGAGGTTGATTAGGGAAATGTCCAACACCTCTATGTCTGGAACACAGATAGACTGTCGAGAAATCTTCAAACATGGGGAATGATACGTTTCAAACAAATCAAGAACGATGTTCGTTTGCACACACTGACCGGTGAACAAATTCTCTCTGATCCCCAAACAAATATGTTGTTGGGTATCCTGTCTGAAATCTCTCAATACGACAATGCAATCAGAACAGAACGATTCAGATTGGGTAAGTTGCATCGGGTAAGACAGGGAGGTTGGAAAGGTGGTGAACCACCCTTTGGATACGAAATAAACGATAGTAAATTGAGTCCTCACCCTGAAGAAAAAGAATGGGTGAAATGCATTTATGAAAAGTATGCAGACAAATGGAGCATCAGAGATATTCGCAAGGAACTCCAGGCAAATGGAGTTCTCACTAGGAGAGGTAAAACCTCATGGGGTGATAGGACACTAGAACTCATCCTAGAACACACACACTACGAGGTGTTTTGGTTTTTCAAGGACAAGAAACTGGATGAGGCAATCAAAGTTGAGTGTACAAGAATTCTAGATGACGAACTCGTCGTTAGAGTGCGAGTGGAAAAGTCGAAGAGAACCCAAAAAAGTAGAGTTTCAAATAGTAACGAGAAACACTTCTACTTAATCAAAGGTATGTTGAAGTGTGAACACTGTGGACTGACTTTCAGTGGACGAATTTCTCCAAAACACAGTGTCTACTATTGTCCTCGTAAAGAGAGAAACTTCAGGGCATCCGAACCAAGAAAATGTGAAAACAAAAGATACCTTCGCATACCTGAAACAGATGCGTTGGTATGGGATGTTGTAACAAAAACTCTATCTCAATCTCATCTCTTCAAAGAGACTTTCAAAAATGAGGTTTTGGATACGACTGAAAACTATCAGAGACAGTCAGACAGATTGAAGAAAATGCGAAGAAAACAAAAGAAATTGGAGACAGAAATCTCTGACATAAAAGATGCAATTGTTCGACTTGAGACTGACAAGATACTCAAAAAGAAAAATCCAGAAGAAGTGGAGAAAATCCTATCTGGAGTTGAAGAACATCGTCTTTCGTTAATGTTAGAACAAAAAGAAATTCAGACTGCGATTGATGGTATTCATCACAGTCGTAGTTGGACTAACTGGGTTCAACAGTTCTCCAAAAGGATTGATGAACTGGACTCTCTGTTACCGTCTGAAAAAAGAGAGTTCCTTGAGAACACAATTACAGAAATCAGGGTGGAGACTATAGACTCATCCACCAATAGATTGCACATTCAATTCCTCACTCCAGTGGTTGAAGATGAACTGGTATGGAGAAATCCAGAGGACAAATCTTTAGGTTATGATCTGATTGACGGTAACCTATTGAAAACTGTATATTTTGATGTGGGAAAACGATTCCCACTAGGTTGTTAGTTTATAGGAAACCTAGTGGGTTACTGTCGAATAGCGCCTTTATTTCAAAACGACATATCTAGCCCTCAAAATATCCCTAATTGTTATTAAAACATCGATTTGCACGGGTATCTTAGCGGCGTTTTTATAAAACCTTTCTATACTTACTAGAGCGATTATCTTTACGGTCTTTTGAGTACAGGTGTGTTATGAGTATTAAATTGAAGTTGATTTGCCTGATTGCGGCATTTGTTGCGTTGATTGCGGCAGGTGTCATTGGTTTACACTGGTGGGCAGCCAGTTCAGCGAGTACCGGCAAGGTGATTAATTTAGCGGGTCGACAACGTCTGTTAACCCAAAAAATGACCAAAGAAATGTTGTTTACATTGTCGGGTGTTGACCAAATGGTCGCGATGGATAAAACCAAAAATTTATTCGATAAAACGCTGAATGGACTGCTTAAGGGTGATCTAGAGTTGGGCATTCCAGCCACACAAAACCCAGTGATTGTGGAGCAGTTATTAGTGGTTAACAGTCTTTGGCAAACCTTCCAAAAAGACCTTAAAAAAGGATTGGACACCAAAGATCCAAATATTCTCAAAGACTTAACTAAAGAGTCCGTGACCATTCTTAAAGAAATGAACGCGGCTGTTCAGTTATACGAAAAAGACGCCAAAGGCGCTATTAATACCTTGGAAACGTGGGGAGTTATATTTTTACTGATCGCAATTATGAATGCTGTGGTGGCGTATTTATTAATTGATAAAGGCATTATTCAAAAAATTGAACGTATTAAACAACTGTCTGCAAAAGTGGTACACAATAAAGATTTGTGTTTGCGTTTAAACCCTAAAGGCAGCGATGAACTGGAACAAACCGCCTTGGCGTTTGATCAGGTGTTAGATGCCTTTTCTGAAATGAGTGCCAGTACTCAAAAATTGGAAAAGAGTCTGCATAAAGAAGTACATCACTTGCTAAAAAACATCCAAGAAAATACCAGAAATATGGGTATACAACAGGATGAAATTATTTTGGTATCAACAGCCATGGAGCAAATGGCCTCAACGGTTCAGGAGGTGGCGCAAAATACTCAGTCGGCGGCAACCTCGGCCAATGATACGCAAGAAGCGGCGGTGTCCAGTAGCAAATTGGTGAAAACCACGATTAATCTAACCTACGATTTAGCAAAAGAAATTAATGCCGCATCCAGTAAAATTGAGAAGTTGGCTAAATCCTCTGATTCCATCAGTGGCATTGCCGATACCATTAGTAATATTGCCGAGCAAACCAATTTACTGGCATTGAATGCGGCGATTGAAGCGGCACGTGCGGGTGAACAAGGTCGAGGGTTTGCGGTGGTTTCTGATGAGGTACGCTCTTTAGCACAGCGTACACAGGAAGCGACCAGTGAAATTCATAAACTCATTACTGAGCTGCAAGATACCACGCAGGCGTCGGTAGATACCATGCGTAATAGTCAGGTACAATCGGAGCACTGTGTTGAGCAGTCAGAAAAAATGAGCCAGGATTTGGAAAGCATTATTAATTCTGTGGATGAAATTAACGGCTTGAATCAGCAAATAGCGGTGGCCGCTGAAGAACAAAACAGCGTTGCCAAAGAAATGAATAACAACATTATTAAAGTGGAAGAGCAAACCAACAAAACTACCGATAATGTGATGCAAACGAATGATCAGGTAGGTGAGCTATCCAATATGGCAGAAAAACTGCGTGAAAAATTGTCGGAGTATAAAATAGCCCGTGATATTTAAAGACGTAAGCTACGTAACCCCTTTTTTTTGTGCTACACCAATGGCTAATACATCAATAACCACCAAGTGCGCAATGCGGGAACACATGGGAGTATAGATTTCGATATCCGCTTCCACATTGACCAGAATAGGAATATCGGCCATCTCGGCAACCGGCGATAAGCTCGGACAAAGACTGATTACCGTACCACCAGCCCCTTTTACCAGGCGCAGAGAATCCAATAGTGCCGTAGTGCGGCCACTGTGTGAAATTGCCACCACCACATCCCCTGCCGCCATAGAAGACGCCGACATGTTTTGTAAATGGTGGTCAGAATGCGCTGCCGCCGCTAACTGCAAACGGAAAAATTTGTGGTAAGCATCAGCCGCAACCGCACCGGAAGCCCCAAAACCAAAAAACTCCACCCGCTGGCTGTTGGCAATCGCATCCACCGCATTTTGAATGGTTGTGGTATGCAGGCTGTCGCGAATACTGATTAAGGTATCAATAGAGGCAGCGAAGACTTTTTTGGAAAATGCGGCCGTTGAGTCATCGTCGGTCACAGCAACCTGACCAAAACTCGGGCTGGCAGTCAGCTGTTGTGCCAATGTAAGTTTAAATTCTTGAAAACCGTTACAGCCTACCGCGCGACAAAAACGGATGACAGTTGGTTCGCTGACTTCGGTAAGGCGTGCCAAATCCACAATGCGTAAATGAATCACCTCTTCCTGATGTGTGAGCACATACTCGGCGACTTTGCGCTCGGACTTGCGCAAATTATTCATCACATAGGCAATATGTTGGCTTAACTGACTGTTTTTCATTGTAGTATTAGAGCATGCTTTTACACGGTTTTGTAGTTTTACTACGTTTTTGGCGTAAATATATTACTGGGTGTTACTTTCAAGACACGCCGTTACCCTCCATAGACGTAGGGAATCCAAGTTTTGCAGGAGCAAAAACCTCCCCATGCCGCTCACGGTCTCAGAAGTAACACCCAGTCACGTGCCGATACGGCCATGAAATTTATTAATAAAGTAGTATGTGAATATATTGTCATGTTATACAACGTTAAGTTATTTCGTTTAAAAAAAGCTTCATCCCCTTTCTAAACAGTAATATACTCGACCTCTATTAAGGTTAAGGAGGTCAATAGCAAATGATAGAACATATTTGGTTTTATAGTTCGTTATCTGGAGTCGTGACTTTGTTGTGTGCATTCCTCTCATATAGGGCATGGGCATCTAACGCGCTTACACCATATGTCAAACTGTTTATGAACTTAGCCTTAATGAACTTCTTACAAACAGTCGCTTATATTATGTTTTCATTTAGCCCTTCAATTGCTGAATATGGGGCAGATGCCTACTTAATTGCATGGTATTTTTTATTTGCACACCTTCCCATGTTGGCTTTATGTCTATCTCAAAAAAATTATAGTGGGTGGTTTAAATATTTATATTTAATTCCTATTACATTAACTATATTCCACATATTTGGATTAATGATTGAAAGTGACAGGGTAGAAGATAATTCGTTAATGCATAAAGATGCACAGTTAGCGTGGACATTTGATTTATTTATTATCCTGTCCAGCTTATTAACGGTAATAATTTTTATTGTTAACGCGCGTAAAATTAAAGATGATTACGCATTAGCGTCAAGGAATATTATTGCTGCCATATCGTTTATTCCCTTAGTTATTGCATTTTCGGTGATTATTTTATTATCAAGAACCCAATATGCTATTCCGGTTGTTGTCGTTATTCCAATTATATCTGCATATATAACGCTAGTTTTCAATTATGTGAGATCGACGAAAATTATTGATTTAAGTATTGGTCCAGCCGCTATAATAAAGCGTTTTAAAGTCGCTTATATGGCGGTTACAGTATTGCAAACGCGCCAAGATGTAGATGAAATAACAAAGCAGCTACTTTATAGAAAGTATGAAGAAGCACTATGCCGTCACCAAAATGATTACAAAGCAGCAGCAAAAGAACTCAATATTCATCAATCAACACTATACAATCACTTGAACAAGTAGCCGATACTCGTTTGGTAGCCGCTACCTCATTCTACTATTTATGCCGCTTTGGTAATTTGTTTGCCCGATTCAAACAAGCATAAGTTAACCCATTTGGCGAATGCTTCTGGCTTCTCATACATTGGACAATGACCAAAATCTTTAATAACTGTTAACGGGATATTAAGTCGAGAAAAAATATCTACTACAGATGATAGTGGATTAATAATATCTTTTCCACCCCAAATTGCATACACCGGACAACTTACAGAATTAAGCATTGCTTCGCCAGCAATTTGATCACTCTCTCTAATCAAATTTATAATTGCTTTAAAATTATTTTTAAATTCTCCTGCAACCGAATCTAAGACGTGTTGAGTTAATATAGATTGATCGTTACATACAATTGACATTATTTCGTTGGCAATAGCATCTGCTCTACGTGGATGCAGTGTAATTTTTAAATCCACCTTGTCAAATCCTGCTGTTCCGGCAATTAACACCTGTTCAATTTTTTCTGGAAATTGCTTTGCAATTGCTAATGAAAGCATACCACCCAAAGAACTGCCTACTAATGTTACTTTTTTATGGTGAGAATTAATTTCTTTCAATATTAACGCTATTAAATGATCAAAAGATGATGATAGAGAACATAAAGGGTTAGCCATAACTAGATGATTTGTGTCTTCAATATGTTTGCGGCACCTGCTCCAAACCCAGTCTCCGCCAAACATTCCCGAGACAAATAAAAGAGTTTGTTGATTATTGTATTGCATGATTTTCATAATATTTACCTGTTGTTTTAAGTGACAAAAATTTAAAAAGAAAAAATTCGATGTAAATCGAAACTATATTATTGTCTTATGAATTGACGGGAAGGAGTATTTAATTGGCACGAAAATTATCTTAAAAACAAAGATTTGGCGCGAATATAAACATAAAGAAAAATTAATATAGTAGTTTTAAAAGAAAATTTTCTTTCAAAATAAAAGCTTGAGTATTGAATTTAATCTGTTTACATAATCGAAAAAATTTAACTTAAGTCGTGTTGTACGCGTATTAGCTAAGGAGAAAAATAATGCCAATTACTGACCTAAACCTGTATAGAAACAAGGCCTACCTTGAGCTATGTCTGGACTTGGTAGAAGAAGCTTATGGATATTTACGGCAAGGCCATTGTGATCTTGCGGCCTCTCAGTTGCAGGATATTTTGCAAACTTTTGAAATACAGGCTGTAGATACAAAAAACAATGAAGCAGTATTCATTGATCTCTCTCGATAAGGATATTGACTATGTTGGATAAAAATCCACTGATACAAGAACATACAGTGGATACATTAGATAATATTCGCTGCCTAATATGTCTTATTGCTAGGTTGCATACTTCCAGCGAACCTAATTGTAATTGTAAGGATACTGCCATGGGCACTTATTTGGCCTTACAATGTGCTGAACAGGCAATAGAATACGAAATCAATCGTTTACAGTCATCAGCTCCTATGAATAAATAATATGCCTATAGATATTAGCTTGATTAACGTTTAATGCTTCACTAAAAAACCGCTGAATATATTTACAGTAGTGTTAGAATAGCGCTCCTGTAATCCACGTACTTCGGGCTTTTCTATGGATGTTTCTGTTCTTCTCGATGGTCTTAACAATGCCCAGCGTGAAGCGGTGACGGCGCCGCCGTCAAACCAGTTGATTTTGGCGGGTGCCGGTAGTGGTAAAACACGGGTGTTGGTGCATCGTATTGCGTGGTTGATTCAGGTAGAAAATGTGTCCCCTCATGCGATTATGGCGGTCACCTTTACCAATAAGGCGGCCCGTGAGATGCGCAGCCGTTTGGAGAGCCTGCTTGAAGGCCATATGAGTATCAACACCCGCGCCATGTGGGTTGGCACTTTTCATGGCATCGCTCACCGCCTATTAAAAGCGCATTGGCAGCAAATGGGCTTGCCGCAAAATTTTCAAATTTTAGATAGCGATGACCAACTGCGTTTGGTGAAACGTGTCTGCCAGAATCTACAGTTGGACGATTCACGCTGGCCTCCCAGACAGGTGCAGTGGTCTATCAATGGCAAAAAAGATGAGGGTTTGCGTCCACAGCATATTGAGCCGACAGACGATATTTATGAAGCGACTATGTTACAGGCATACACGGCGTATGAGGAATTATGTCAGCGTGGTGGCTTGGTAGATTTTGGGGAGTTGTTGCTAAGAGCGCACGAGCTGTTTTTAAATCACAGCGATGTGCTACAGCATTACCAACACCGTTTTCCCTTTTTACTGGTAGATGAGTTTCAGGATACCAACAGCCTGCAATACGCGTGGTTGCGAGTATTGGCGGGTAATAATCATGTGACGGCCGTGGGTGATGATGACCAATCTATCTATGGTTGGCGTGGCGCTAAAATTGAAAATATTCAGCGCTTTAGCGATGATTTTAACCACACACAAACCATCCGGCTGGAACAAAATTATCGTTCTACTGGTTTAATTCTGAAAGCGGCTAACGGCGTGATTGCCAATAACTTTGGGCGCTTGGGTAAAGAGTTATGGACAGATGGCAAAGACGGTGACCCCATCAATTTATATGCGGCCTATAACGAACATGATGAGGCGCGTTTTATTGTGGAGTCTATACAGCAATGGGTGAATCAGGGCGGGGACTACAGTAGTACGGCTATTTTGTATCGTTCTAATGCCCAGTCGCGCGTGTTGGAAGAAGCGTTACTGCGTGAAAATATTGCTTACCGTATTTATGGTGGTCAGCGTTTCTATGACCGCTTGGAAATTAAAAACGCACTCGCCTATTTGCGTTTGATGGTGCATGGTCATGACGATACGGCCTTTGAACGAGTCATTAACACGCCTACGCGCGGTATCGGCGGTAAAACGGTCGATACTATTCGTTTGTTTGCACGTGAACAGGGGTATTCCTTGTGGCAGGCAGCGGAAAAAATGATGGTAGAAAAGATCCTCACTCCGCGTGCGATGAGTAGTGTGAGTGGATTTTTAACGCTGATTCGCCAACTGACCGATAATACCTCTGACATGGAATTACATGAACAAGTTGACCATGTGCTCAAGCAATCGGGACTGATGGAATTTCATCGCAATGAAAAAGGTGAAAAGGGGCAAGCACGTGCAGAAAACCTCGAAGAACTGGTTAACGCTTGTCGGTTTTTTGATCCTGAAGAATTTGCAACTGTAGCGGATATACCGTCGCCAGATGAGGCGCCTTCGTTATTGATGCAGTTCCTTGATAATGCCTCTTTGGATGCTGGAGAAGCTCAGGCAGACGAATATGATGATGCGGTGCAGCTAATGACATTGCATTCAGCGAAAGGTTTGGAGTTTCCGCGTGTATTTATTGCGGGCGCCGAAGAAAATTTGTTCCCGCATAAGATGTCAGCCGATGATCCCGAACGCTTGGAAGAAGAACGTCGTCTTTGCTATGTGGGCATTACCCGTGCTATGGAAAAATTAACTATCTCCTATGCTGAAACGCGTCGTATACACGGCAACGAGAGCTACAACCGTGTATCACGCTTTATCAAGGAAATACCTGCAGAATGTATTCAGGAAGTCCGTTTAAAGACCCAAGTTCAGCGCCCGGCGCACTATAACCATGTTACCCAGCAAACAGTGGAGGCTACCGATGAAAATGACGGGTTTTATTTGGGGCAGCGTGTGACTCATGCGGTATTTGGTGATGGTGTGGTGGCGCATTTTGAGGGTCAGGGGAGCAGTGCTCGAGTGCAGGTTAATTTTGATGATGAAGGCAGTAAATGGCTCGTACTACAATACGCTAATTTGTCTAAAATTTAACCTTTTTGTGGCTTTTCTAGTACTTTGGTCTGATTTTTTTGCTGCTATGCGGCAAAACTCTTGTTAATTGTCTATACTGCATGCAATCCTACCACTAATGGGAGTTGGCATGTTGTCTATAATAAGAAATCATAGTTGCCTTTATTGACTACTTATCTTGGTGTTTTTGCCAATAAAGTTAAAGGCTAAGACCACCATTGATATGGATAATACCCTGTATCTGGTGACCCACCATTTTCCTCCCTATACGCAGTGTCATGGTAAAAAGCCATTAAAAAGCTTTTTTAATTCTCTGGTTGAGGCTGACTGTCGTGAAGCCAGCCTTTCCTGCTTATTGGAATGCTTTCCCAATAGGCGATCAAAATCCATGCTTAAAAGTGGCGAAGCACACGGTAATTATCCTCTCGGCTGGAATACAAACCATGATCAATGGTTGTACTGGTCACCAAAGTTACATAAAGGTGAATACGGGTTTTTTCATAACCAGAATAATGTGATTAAAAACACCGATGAACTTGCCGGAAAAGTGGTTGGTGTTTTTGGTCCCGGTAATACATCGTTATCATTAGATAAGCTGCAACAAAAATTAGCAAACAATAATCAACAAAGTTTTGATATTTATATGCAGCCAGCATCAACAGGATCCAATATGCATAAATTGTCGTTGAATCGTATAGATGCTGTTTTTATTAATCTTGATGGTGGTGAATATCAACTCAGAAATAAAAATATCAATAATGTTGAATATGCATTTACCGTAAAAGAATTAAATTACTATATTGGGTTTTCAAAAGAAAAAAATAAGGGAAAAAGAAAACTATTGATTGATAAATTTAATGCCGGGATAAATTCTATGCATACTAAAGGAAAAATTGATGAGTTAGTGAATCAGTGTCATTTGATTCCTTTCAAGAAGAGTATTCGCTAAAGAGCATAAAACATTGTGAATATCGAAAAAAAAACAATAGAAAATATTTACAATCGCATCGGTTTAAGGCTATCGGTATATTCAGCCATAGTGTCACTGTTTTTTGCTATGTTGACACTGTTTGCTTTGTTATATATGGATTATGGTATAGAAAAAAGGCAGATGGCCGTTGATGTTGAAAGAATGATAGACACGGTAGAAACACAGCTGTCAAAAAATCTTTGGGATATCGATACAGAAGCGATTAATGTCACACGCAATAGCTTGTCTCATTTACCCTTTATTGCTGGCATTAAAATTACCTGTTATGCCGAAGGTGATTTTTTTGCCGGTGAGTTTCAAGGTGTAGAGAATACCACAAGGCCGTTAATTTATCAGGGCGAAGCATTAGGGACGTTGCGTATTAAATACAACCACAAATACATTACCGATGCTATTTATAAAAAATATCAAAATCTAGGCATTGTTATTCTATTTATTGTTGGCTCCATGGGTTTTATTTTTTATACCACGATTAATCATGCATCAATACGCCATATGCGCTTTATTTCGCGCTCCCTTAAAATGAATCTTATAAAAGAAGATACGACATATCGACCACTTAAATTACATCGAAGACGAGGTCATGATGAGTTATCACACTTGGTCGATGTATTAAATCAAAGTAGTAAGCAAGCGATTGAATTAATTGAAGCCAAGCAAGAACGGCAACAACAAATTGAATACCAAGCCAATTATGACTTGTTGACCGTTTTGCCCAACCGTCGACATCTATACGAATATCTTGAACAGCAAATAAAAAATTATACTGATGATAAGGGTTCTTTAATCATTATGTTTATTGATCTGGATGGTTTTAAGCAGGTCAATGACAGTATGGGCCATGATATTGGTGATGGTGTTTTGCGTGCCTGCTCCAAAATAATTGCAGAGGTAACCGATAGGTTTAAAGGTTATGTTTCCCGCCTCGGTGGAGACGAATTTATCATGATTTTTTATACCCATGAAACGTCCTTATATCAACAAGCAGCTAAAGATATTATTAATACCTTTGATAACAAAATAAGTTTTGACGGTATTCATGTTAAATTGGGTTGCAGTATTGGTATTACGTCATTTCCTAATAAACAACTGACAACACCCAAATCATTAATCCGTAGTGCTGACAGTGCACTCTATCGGGCAAAATCTTCAGGTAAAAATACGTTTTTTCTGTTTAATGAAGAAATTTTACAAAAAATGTCCTTCGCAAAAGCCGTTAAGGAAAAACTCATACAATCAATTGATAACGATATGTTCGAGGTCTATTTTCAGCCCTTACTGGATATTGATAACTATAAAGTCATTGGCTTTGAAGCATTACTGCGTTGGCACGATGAAGAGTTGGGCCAGATAAGCCCAGAAACATTTATTGCGATTGCCGAGAAATCGGGAGATATTTTTAATTTGGATATCCTCGCTTTTGAGAAAGCCTATCAAAAGGTTAAACAGTGGCGAAAAATATTTAATGAGCCTTTTATCTTATCCGTAAATTTTAGTCCCGGCAATTTTTACCATGGTAACTTTATATCATGGATTGAAAACAGCCCGATATTTAATACTGAAAATTTGGATTGGATAGAATTTGAAATTACGGAAAGATTGATGTTAAACGATGACCCTGTCGTGTTGGAAGGGATCAATCATCTTAAAGAAAAAGGGATAAGCTTTAGTGTGGATGATTTTGGTGTTGGTTACTCTTCTCTGGGGTCAATTAAACACTTTATTCATTTGCTATCAAAAATAAAAGTTGATCGTATTTTTGTCAGTGAACTGGAAGGTAAAAAGTTTGATCTTGCGTTTATCAAAAGTATTATGATGTTAGCAGAAATCATTGATCTAAAAGTATTGGCGGAGGGCATCGAGCGCCGGGAACAGGTCACCATGTTAAAATCTGTCGGTTGCCAATATGTTCAGGGCTATTACTTTTCACCCCCTCTACCCAGTGAGGAGATCCAACAGCTCTTATCATCGTACCCATCTGTAAAGGTTGTTCAAGCCTGATCGCAATATCTGGCTCTTTTTTCAACAAGCACTATACTTAGAAGACAGTATTCTAATTATTGAGGTAACAGCATGGCGGGCAAAGGAATTTTACGACCCCTGTTAATGATGTTATTGGTCTTCCCGGTGGTTGTTATCGGTGGGTGTGGCGTTAAGCTTGAAGAGCGTGCTATAGACCCATTTATGGAGCAGCTTTATAAAGCCCGCAAATCGGGTAGTTTTTATAAAGAATTTACGCTCTACGCTAAAAACGATTTTAAAATAGTGCCCTTTGATGAGGTTGAAAATACCCTCAGATTGGTTGTTGGTGGGGCGGGCCGTTTTAAGAAAGCCAAACATTTGCACACCAAAATATCGCGAAGAAACCAACTGGGGGAAGGGTTTATCAGCTATATGGTAGCGACTTATGAGGTGACTTACAGCAATACAACACTGACAGAGTCCTATTTTTTTCTGGCCTCTGAAGAAAAGCCAAAACTCGTCTATATGACCCTGCAATTTTAATGGTTTTCTAACAGTGCGGGCAGAAAAATTTCACTGACAAGTAGGGGTTTATTGGACAGTGTAAACACCGAACGTCGTCCCCATACGGCTTGATCTTCCTCAACAAGAAGAGGTCGAGGCAAGTAAGAGGCAGGTAAGCAGGCAATTTCCACCGGGCCTCTTTGCATCGTGGGGTCTTTGAATAACATATCACCTAACGGTTTATTGCCCAGATAATGCAAATGTCGCAAACGGCTGTTAAGGGTTGGTAGCGGTATCAAAGTGCGTGCATATACCCAGGGTTGGTTTTTTCCGTAAAGTAATACTTCCCGGATAACAGCCCAGCGTCGATTGCCTATATTTAAAAGACTGCGCTCGTGAAAAGGCACGGCTTGTATGTTTTGTTGTAGTACTTCAACGTGAAACTGACCCTGAGATTGGGTAATCAGTTTTTGTGTTAGAGAACCCTTATCAAGAAGCCAATCAATAAAATCCGGGCGAATATTGTTTTGAAAAAGAGAGGGCTTCTTCCAGAGCTGCATATTTATCGGTATCAATCATGGCGATGAAAGAGCGCATTGTATAGTAAGTCGGGCTTTTATTTAAACGCTCATTTGTTGCGCCATGGTTTCCAGTACTTCACTGGACTCCAGCATAATCTCGATCGCTTCTTCAGCATTTTCTCGGGTAATTTCAAACTGCTCGAATACACTATCAGGAATAGGTTCGTTGGACGTTGTGCTGCACAGTCCTTTTTCTCTTAGCAGTTTCTTGGTGAGAAGAATTAGTTTGGAATAATCGTCATGTTCGCCATTATAGTCCGGTTCTGCCTGATAGCGTAAAGCGGTACAGACCTCTTCTGGCAAGTGCCAAAAGTTACCAAGCCAGCAGGCCAGTTGATTACGGCTAACGCCAATAATATGTTGTTCTACTTTTTGCGGTGATGCGTGTGGGTTGGCTTCAAGGTGTTGGCATATTTCTTCGTATTTCGCATGAAACACTTGGGCGATAATTAAAAAACCAAAATTGTGTAGTAAGCCAGATAGATAGGCGCAACCATAACTGGGTCGTTTTTCACGTGGCATAAAGCTGATAATTGCCTCAGTGCAGGTCGCTACATACACTGCCTCTTTCCAATAAGAGACGATACCGTCAGGTTGGCGACTGGGCATTTTTAATGTTGTTCCCAGAGCAAGGCCTAATGCCAGACTGAGTACCATATCAAAGCCCAGTACACGTACGATGGCGTCGTGGATGGATTTGATAGAGCCTGGTGCCGAATAATAAGGCGACGCTGCCCAGCTAACGACTTGTGCCGCCAGACCCGGATCAAGCTCAATAGCTTCGCATAAACCGCATACATCGGCATTGGGGTCAGACCGTAGAGCGATAATTTTACGGGCGATAGCGGGTAACGGTGTTAATTCCAGCGTTTCTTCAAGACGTTGTTTAATCCGCAGCTCTGTAAAAGAGCTCACACTTTCCGTAATGACTGCCACGTCTTCTTGTGTGGTTTTACAGCTATTTAGAGTATCCAGAGGAATCGTAATATGACTAATCGTCGTTGCCTCTATCAGCTTTTGAAAAGCGCCGTTGTTTAATTCAATCAGTTCGTGCTTGATGCCAATATCTAATAACAGCGTGTCTTCTTTTAACAGTTGTCGATCAACAATAGTGGGTAAGTTGCCTAAATTGGGTAGAGCGGCGATAGACTCAAGCCCGAGAGATTTAGTGAATTTTTTTAGTTCCTCGCCCACGACTGGTCGATAGGGTTGTCCCATTTCGTGTTTAATGGACTCCAGATCCAGAATGGTATGGCAGGGTGTAATCGTTAATAGTTTGTCACCCTCAACGCTTTGTAGCATGGTGGCATGCGCGCTAACTTGTTGTTGACACAAAGGCGAGATACGCTCGACTTTTGAGGGTAATTCCGGCATTGGCAGATTCGCCAAGGTGTAACTCACGTTATGTTTTTTAAGTAACTTCTCTATACTCGCAGGTACGCTCACGATATTCCTCAAATCTTCTGATTAACCTTTTCGTAAGTGTAGTAGAAGATTTATACGTTAGCGTAGTTTTCATTGCGACCAAGCCAGCGGGTGATTAAGGCCTCTGCCAATGTCGGTTTTGTTAGTAGTGTTCGCGCGTGTTGACGTGCGTCAGGGAGTAAATGTGCGTCACGCTCCAGATCGGCAAGAATAAAGTGAATATCCCCTGTTTGTCGGGTACCTAGTACTTCACCCGGGCCGCGGAGCTTAAGGTCAATTTCGGCAATCTCGAAACCATCACGAGTTTGTCGCATAGCCTGTAAGCGTGCTTTTCCCTGTTGTGATAACTTATCCCCATATAACAACACACAGTGGCTGGCGGTGTTGCCACGCCCTATTCGTCCGCGTAACTGGTGTAATTGTGCCAGCCCGAGACGTTCCGGGTTTTCAATAACCATTAAACTGGCATTGGCAACATCAACACCGACCTCAATCACCGTTGTAGCCACTAATAGATCGATGTCGCCCGATGTAAAGCGCGCCATAACCGCTTCTTTTTCAGCCGGTTTAAGACGACCATGGATTAAACCAATAGATAAGGTCGGTAATAAGTGATTTAACTCGCTGGCGGTGTCTTCGGCGGCTTGGGCTTCAAGGCTTTCCGAGGCTTCAATCAGTGTACATACCCAATAAGCCTGACGCTTTTGTTGGCAGGCATGTTGGATGCGTTCAATCACACGCGGTCTTTTGTGTTGGCTAATCAGTACCGTCTCAACCGGAATGCGTCCTTTGGGGAGTTCATCAATGACCGAATAATCCAAATCAGCATAGGCACTCATCGCCAATGTGCGTGGAATGGGGGTGGCGGTCATAATGAGCTGATGAGGGATATAACCTTGTTGGTGTCCTTTATCGCGTAGTTGTAAGCGTTGATGTACACCGAAGCGATGTTGCTCATCAATGATCACCAGACCCAAATGATGAAACACCACATCATCCTGAAATAAGGCGTGGGTACCAATCATAATATGATGGCTACCGTCTTCCAATTGCTGTCTCTGTGCGTTTCGTTGTGAGGCGTTCTGTTTGCCAACTAACCAGCCAATCTGAATATTCAGAGGCGCAAACCAACGCTCAAAGTTGATGCGGTGTTGTTCGGCAAGAATTTCAGTGGGTGCCATAATGGCAACCTGTTGATGGTTGGCCACCGCTTGAAGTGCGGCAATAGCCGCTACCACGGTTTTTCCGGCGCCGACATCGCCTTGTACCAGCCGCATCATCGGTGATGATTCTTGCATGTCATGCAGTATTTCGTTGATCACCCGATTCTGTGCCGTGGTGAGAGAAAAGCCCAAATTACCGATGAAGATTTCCCTCACATCTGGTTTATCTTCCAATGCTTTAGCCTGTTGCTGGCGACGTTTTTGCCGCAAGCGCAGCAGGCTCAACTGATAAGCAACCAGTTCTTCTAAAATCAGCGCTTCCTGATAAGGGTGCTGCCCTTGCGCTAGACGCGTTAGCTCAGCATCTTTCGGTGGGTTATGTAAGTAAGCTATCCGTTCCAACAGAGAATCAGCTGAGGCATCGGTGTCCAGCAGATAAGGCAGCTCAAACATCTGCGCACGTTGTAATGTTTGTTGTATCAATTCGCGTAAGAGCTTTTGGGTCAGTCCTTCGGTTACCGGATAAATCGGCGTCAATGTTTGTTCCAGTGGCTTCTGGTGTGTGCCGAGTGGTGTGTATTCGGGGTGATACAGTTCCAGGCCGGAAGCCCCACGACGCACTTCACCATAACAACGAATGGGTGTCCCCTCCGCCAAGTTGGCGCGCTGCGCATTCGAAAAGTAGTAAAAGCGCAAGCTGATAAGACCGGTATTATCTTGAACCCGACATAGCAGGCTGCGTTTTTTGCCAAAAGCGATACTGGTACCACGTACTACGCCCTCAATTACGACATGTTGGTGTAGCTGTAAACTGCCAATGGGGGTAACACGTGTGCGATCGCTATAGCTTCTGGGTAGATGAAACAGTAAATCCTGTAAGGTAGTAATCCCCAGTTTTTCCAGTTTGGTCGCTAGTTGTGAACCCACACCTTTCAAGGTGGTGACTAAAGAGGCCGGACTGAGCTTTTGAGGAGCCAGAGTGTTAGGCATATTATTGATGGCTTAAGGGCTGCCCTTTGATAATGGCCTTACGCAATACATCAATGGCTTTATGTCGTGGAAAGCTGGCACGCCAAGCGAGTCCTACCGTGCGTTTTGCGTGAATATCTGCCAAAGGCCGAGTCACTAGTGTATCGGCAGCATAATGGCTATGTGCAGCTGACTGGGGCAATATCGTAATGCCGATACCGGAAGCAACCATATGCCGCATGGTTTCTAAAGAGCTGCCCGCGGGTGCTTTACGAATATTACCGCTGTCATCACTGGCGCTGGTTTGAATATTCGGCACGGCCTGAAGAATCTGATCACGAAAACAGTGCCCCTCACCTAATAACAGAACATTTTCATCGGATAAATCACTCGGGACTAGTTCCGATTTTGCGGCTAAAGGATGGCTGGGTGGAAGTAGTACCACAAAGGGTTCATCGTATAATGCCTGTGTAACGACATCAGCTTCAGTAAAAGGTAAAGCCACAATAATGACATCCAGCTCACCTTTGCGAAGTTGTTGTCTGAGGGTTGCCGTAAAACCTTCTTCTACCAACAGCGGCATTTTCGGTGCAATTTTTTGCAATGGAGGAATAAAAAGCGGAAACAAATAGGGACCAATGGTAAAAATAGCCCCCACTTTTAACGGGCTTCCCAGTTGGTCTTTGCCAGCACTGGCGATGTCTTTAATAACTGAAGCCTGTTCCAAAACATTTTGTGCCTGTACCACAATTTGTTCGCCCATTGGCGTAGGCTGCACTCGGGTTTTTGAACGCTCAAACAGGGAAACACCAAGTTCCTCCTCCAATTTTTTTACCGCCACACTTAATGTGGGTTGCGATACATTACAGCGATCAGCGGCCTGACCAAAATGTTGTTCCTGCGCCAGAGTGACAATGTAGCGTAATTCGGTAAGCGTCATATCGCACCTGTTGTTAATGTTAAAGGATTATTATTAATAAAAACTACCAGTTGAACAAGTTTAATAGTAAAGTATTTTCTTTTGATCGACTAGAGTCACAGAAATATTGTATAAAAGATACTGACGATATGAGTGCACAGCCTGAAAAAATTGCTTTGTTGGGGTTTGGTGATATCGCCCGTCGTTTGCTACCGCACCTCTCTGACTATGAGGTGACAGCGGTCAATCGTTCACCCATAGAGACCCAGGCCAGACTGGTACTGGCGGATTGCCGTGATCATGAGCAGATGACGCAACTGATGAAGAATAAGTTTGATGTAGTAGTCATGAGTTTTGTACCCACACAGTATGACGATCAAGGATATAAAGAAGGTTATGTCGATACTGTCACGGCGATTATTCATGCGCTTAAACAGCAGCGCTACCGCCCTCGTTTATTATTATTTGTGTCCAGCACCAGTGTTTATGGGCAAACAGATGGTACTTGGGTGGATGAAACATCGCCGACAGAGCCTAATAGCTACAGTGGTCGTCGATTATTAGAGGCAGAGCAATTACTGGCTGCGAGTGGAATGACTACATGTTGTGTGCGTTTATCGGGTATTTATGGTCCCGGGCGTCGCCGTTTGATTGATCAGGTTGTTGCTGGCAAAGGTTCACCTTATGAGCCTCTATTATACAGTAACCGTATCCATTCCGAGGATGCTGCCGCGGTATTGGCCCATTTAATCAAGCAACAAAACGCAACCGACTTACACCCTTGTTATCTGGCGACAGATTGTGAGCCAGTGCCACTACACAAGGTCAAACAATGGATAGCCAAAACACTGGGGTTTTCAAACGATCATTTGCAAGAGAACGAACAAGTACCTGGGCGAATGCAACGTAGCAGTAAGCGCTGTTCAAACACGAGGTTGTTGGATAGCGGTTATGAATTTCACTATCCAACCTTCAGGGAAGGGTATTATGATTTGATCACAAAAATCGAGCACGGTGATTTACGGGAAACATCATAGGTTGTGCTACCAAAAAATACACGGGCAATAGAGCCGCGTCCTTGAGATCCCATAATAATCAAATCCGTTTCATTCTCTTTCGCAAAAGTGAGAATTTCCTGTGCTGCATGTCCTTTCTTAATAAAGGCCTTAATTCCTGCATGTTTCTCCGTGTATTTTTTAGCAAAATCTTGTATCTTTTCTTTCACTAGGTCAGTCATTATTGAGTAAACTTCCGAGATCATTTCTGCGTGACGATTGACCATGCTTTCGCAGACGGTTAATAGCGCAATGGTTTCAGCCCGATCGCCAAAGAGAGTGATGGCTGCCTCGGTCGCTTTTTCAGCGTCTTCCGAAAAATCAATAGGAACGAGTATATTTTTGAATTCTTGAGCCATAAGACAACCTTTCAATCAAACAGTAAGCAGCGTATACATCGCCCCTTTGATGCTTAACAGGGGCTTACTTTAAATTTAGTTGAGAATTATCAGTCGTCAAGAAAACAATAAAAAAAGTAGGTTTATATAACCATAATGCCATCAGCTTCAATAACCGCGCCTTTGGGAAGCTCGTTGACACCAATAGCCGCACGGGCAGGATAGGGTTGCGAGAAGTATTGCGCCATAATCTCATTGACGGTTGCAAAATGACTTAAATCAGTCAGAAAAATATTCAATTTAACGATATCTTCCAAACTGCCATCAGCGGCTTCACACACGGCTTGGAGATTTTTAAACACCTGATGTGCTTGGGCAGCAAAATCGCCGTCGACCAATGCCATTGTGGTTGGGTCCAGAGGAATCTGACCCGAGAGGTAAACCGTATTGTTGGTTTTTACCGCTTGTGAGTAGGTACCAATGGCTTCAGGTGCCTTGTCGGTCGAAATAATTGCTTTGTTTGTCATTATCGTTTCCTGATCAATGGATGTTTTACTTCTGACATTGCCGGCAGTAAACACTGCTGCGTTGACCTTGCCGAATCTCTTTTAATATAGCGTCGCATTTTACACAGGGTTCCCCTGCGCGACCATAGACTAACAACTGTTGCGCAAAGTAGCCGGGTTTGCCATCACCGCCAACAAAATCCCGTAAAGTCGTGCCGCCTTGTTTGATAGATCGTGACAGCACCTGTTTGATGTCAGCCACCCAATCTTCACACTCTTTACGTGTCAGTTTACCGGCTGGGCGACTGGGGCGAATGCCAGCACTGAATAAGGATTCGTTTGCATAAATGTTGCCGACGCCCACAACAATATGACTGTCCATAATAAACTGTTTGGCATCCTTGCGCCTTTTACGGCTTGCTTTAAATAAATACTCTCCATTGAATGCATCTGATAAAGGCTCTGGCCCCAGTTTGGAGAGTCGGGGGTGTTCAGCGATACAATCTGTCGTCCACAGTATTGAGCCAAAACGACGTGGATCATGAAAGCGCAGGCAAAGATTGTTACCGAAAATAATATCGACATGGTCATGCAATTTGGGTTCATCTTCAATCAGATTGGCAATACGTAAGCTGCCGGACATCCCTAAATGAATCATCAAATAGCCATGCGTAAACTCAAATAATAAATATTTTCCACGACGCTGGATATCCAATAATTTTTTATTATGCAGTTGTTCAGGTAAAGAGGGGTCAACTGGCCAACGCAATTGATGATGGCGAATATGAATATCACGAACTTTTTTGCCCTTGATATGAGGCAAAATACCTAATCGTGTTGTTTCAACTTCAGGTAATTCAGGCATAAGATGAGCATGGTTCCATTTAAATTAAGAAAGCCGCAAATATACCATAAGGAACCGTCCGCAGCAGGGAGCTGCCGCCGAGCGTACAGGGATGTATTTACAGCGTGTTTCCGGTGGTATATTTGTGGGTTTTATTTATGCTTGAATTAAATCGCCGCTCCTGCACCCGCGGCATACCGTACATCCTGTACATAAAAAACCCGGCGAAAGCCGGGTTTATAGATAAAAATATTTTATAAGAATAGCTTATTTAATTTTGCCTTCTTTATAAATGACATGTTTACGCACGACAGGATCATATTTTTTGACCTCCATCTTTTCTGGCATATTGCGCTTATTTTTGTCGGTCGTATAAAAATGACCTGTACCAGCTGTTGAATTTAAACGAATCTTTTCACGCATAGTGTGATCTCCTTTTTATACCTTTTCGCCGCGTGAGCGGATGTCTGAAATCACAGTATCAATACCTTTTTTGTCAATGATACGCATACCTTTGGTTGATACACGTAGTTTAACAAAGCGTTTTTCAGACTCCACCCAAAAACGATGAGTGTGCAGGTTTGGCAAAAAACGACGTTTGGTGTGGTTGTTTGCGTGAGAAACATTGTTACCAGTGACGGGGCGCTTGCCGGTCACTTGACATACTCTGGACATTTTTTTGCCTCAAATTAAGCTAAGTACCTGTAATGACGTGACTTTTTGGCAAATATTCGCCGCACGACATTACTGTATAGAAACTGTTTTATTTACAAAAATTCAGCAATCTGCAACAAAAAACCATCGGTATTTGTGCCTGCCTGCAAAATGAGGCGCGTTTTATACCAGAAAACGGGGGTCAGAGTAAAGTTTTATTTAAAAATTGGGGTTAGATTTTTAATGGTAGCGCAAGCTAACACCAAAACGTTGCTCTGACTTCAAATGCTGTAGCCCCTAACACCTAAATTGTCCCATGCTCGGCAAAGGAATATAGGCGGCCGTCACCAATAATAAAGTGATCTAGTAAGCGGATATCAACCAATGCTAGCGCATCGCGTAATACGTGGGTGATATGGCAATCTGCCTGACTCGGTTCACTAATACCCGAAGGATGATTATGTGCCACAACCAGAGCGGCAGCATTGTATTCGAGGGCGGCTTTGACCACTTCTCTGGGGTAAACACTGGCGGCATTGTGTGTACCATAGAATAATTCTTTGTAAGCCAGCAATTGATGTCGGCTATCTAGAAACAATGCGGTAAAAATTTCCTGGGGCCTGTCGCGAAGTTTGGTGATTAAATACTGGCGCACGTTATCGGGGTTGGTAAACACGCTGGTTCGGGTTAATTTTTCCGCCAAATGGCGCCCAGCTATTTCTAATGTTGCCTGCAATTGTACATATTTGGCGATGCCCAACCCGTGCGCACGACAAAAATCCTTTGGACTGGCATCCAAGATAGCCCGCAAATTACCAAAGTGTTGTAATAATTTGCGTGCTAAATCGACAGCAGACATGCCTTTGCAGCCAGTGCGTAGAAAAATCGCAAGCAGTTCGGCATCGGATAATGAATGCGCCCCTTGCGCTAGAAGCTTTTCGCGGGGGCGTTCGGCCTTGGGCCAGTCATTAATTGCCATAGTCATCTCCCTGATGTTAGTAAATGTTTCCTTACAAATTTTGCTGACAAAGTGGTATCTTAGCAGTTTTTAGTTTTTGAATCATTGTTATGTCAAATTTAACCAATCGACGCATTCTCTTGGGCGTTTCTGGTGGTATTGCTGCTTACAAAAGCGCCGAATTAATTCGGCGTCTTCAAGATTTAGGTGCAGATGTGCGTGTTGTGATGACACGTGCTGCCCAAGAGTTTATTACACCGCTCACGCTACAGGCATTATCGGGTAACCCGGTACACGTTGATTTGCTGGATCCTGCTGCCGAAGCGGCCATGGGTCATATTGAATTATCTCGTTGGGCAGATGTAATGGTTATTGCGCCTGCCAGTGCGGATGTCATTGCGCGTTTGGCGCAAGGGAAAGGTGATGATTTGTTGACCACCGTTTGTCTTGCGCGTCGTTGTGATATTGCTATTGCGCCAGCAATGAATGAGGCCATGTGGCATAACAGTGTGACACAAAAAAATCTGGCTTTTCTACGTGAAGAAGGTTTTACCCAGATAGGTCCTGAGGCAGGTGGACAAGCTTGTGGTGATGTTGGGCTGGGTCGTATGTCAGAACCAGCAGCGCTGGCTCAAGAAATATCAGCGCAATTTGAAACGGGTGTTTTGATGGGTAAATCTGTTGTTATTACGGCGGGTCCCACGCGTGAAGCGATTGATCCAGTACGTTATATCAGTAATCATAGCTCGGGAAAAATGGGTTATGCACTGGCACAAGCTGCGGTTGATGCCGGGGCGAAAGTGACATTAATTAGTGGCCCAACAAATTTGTCTTGCCCCGACCATGTGACCCAATTGAACGTGGTCTCTGCCGAGGATATGTATCAAGCGACGATGACACACATTGCTGACGCCGATGTGTTTATTGCTTCTGCTGCGGTTGCGGATTTTCGTCCTATTTGTGTTGCGGATAAAAAAATGAAAAAAGCCGGCCTTGATACCATGACCATTGAAATGGAAAAAAATCCAGATATTGTTGCTTCTGTCGCTGCTTTGCCGAACAAGCCTTTTGTGGTTGGATTTGCTGCAGAAACACACGACGTTATCAATTATGCAAAAGAAAAACGTCAGAAGAAGAATCTCGATATGATTGTGGCTAATGATGTTTCGGATACGTCCATTGGATTTAATAGTGATAATAATCAAGTGACAGTTATTACATCATCGAGTGAACAGGTATTGCAGGAAGCCAGTAAGTATCAATTATCACTGGATATTATCCAGCAAATAGCAGAACAGTTAACTGATTAATACGTATATGAAGCAGCCTTCTTCCTATATTAATACTACCATTGCTACTGTGATCGCCGGTCTGATCATCATGGTAACTACCCTCTATCTGCTATGGTTTTTGGTTGCCATACCGAATGCCCAACAGGTATTTGTGCAGCATGTTACCGCAAGTATCGATGACTATCAGAAAACGGTATCAGCATATTTATTACAAAAAGATAAACGCATTAACCAACTTATTAAAGAGACATGGGATACTCAAACTTTTGATCGCGATAAACTGTCGACAGCGTTAACTCATAATATGCGCGCTAGAGGTTTTAATTTTATAGACTTGTCCATTATTACCGCTGATGATATCTCAGCTTATTCCGAACTGAGAGCACCCGAGAGCTTTTTAACGGTTGATATGTTAAATCGTTTACAGGCTAAGCAACCCATTTTTTGGGAGGCGGCAAAAAAAGCAGATACTAGAATATGGCAATTGAATAAGTTATTTCCCGTGGTAAACGATAACGAGCTGTTGGCGGTGGTATTTGTCAGTCTGTCTTTGGAAAGCCTATACAGCCTTTTTTCTGAACAGCGTAATGCGGGTTATATTACCATCAGTCAGACATTGGATCATGGCAAGCCATTAACCTTCTTCTTACTGGGCAGTGCAGAAGACACGTTAACCAGTAAAACACGCACAATAGAGAATAGTTATTGGCAAATTAGCTACCGCCCTGCTCAGGCGTTGAAACAGCGTTACCAAGCAATACCCTCCTGGTTTTGGGCTGTAGCGATGGTATTATTTTTTAAGCTGACGTTGGCTGTTTACACGGTTGTTAAAAAGCCAAAGACAACGGTAAAACGTGGGTCAAGAAAAACCGTCAGCTCTCAAAAATCTCAAGAGCCTATAAAACAACGCGTCGCAAATGATAAAGAAAAAGCATCCGAGTTTATATTATCGGATTATATTTTCCGTGCCTATGATATTCGAGGGATTGTAGATGAACAGCTATCCGCCGATACGTTTTATGCTATTGGACAAGCCGTGGCAACTGAGGCGCTGGCCGCTGGAGAACAAAAGATATTGGTTGGTCGTGATGCGCGCACACATTCCCCAGAGCTGTCTGACAGACTGATAGACGGTATTATTAGTACGGGCTGTGGAAGTATTGATATTGGTTTGGTACCCACACCGTTATTAAATTTTACGGCCATACATCATGCTGATACCTCCAGTGGCATTATTGTGACTGCCAGTCATAACGCAAAAGAATATAACGGCTGCAAAATGGTGATTAATGGCAATACCTTGGTCGATGAAGATATTCAAGGTTTAAAACAACGGATTCAACAAAAGGACGTTATCAGTACCCCTATAAAAGGTGAAAAATCGACAGCAGATTATGCGCAGGCGTATATAGATCGTATTGCTAATGATCTCGCGATTGTTGACGGTTGGAAAGTGGTTGTAGATACCGCTAATGGTGCAGCGAGTAAATTGGCGATAGAGCTTTTCAGCCGTTTGAAGTGCCAGCTAACCCCATTATTTTGCGAGTTTGACGGCACATTCCCCAATCATGACCCTGACCCTTCGGTTGCCGTTAATTTGCAGTCTCTGATTGACAAAGTCAAAGAAGAAAAGTCAGATGCAGGTTTTGCTTTTGATGGGGACGGCGACCGACTGGTTGTGATTACCTCGCAAGGTGACATTATATGGCCTGATCAATTGATGATGTTATTCGTACAAGATATTGTTGCCAGAAACCCGGGTTGTGATGTGGTTTACGATATTAAATCCAGCGCCTGTTTGTGTGAACTTATTGCCCAGCATGGCGGTCGACCTGTTATGTGGAAGACGGGACATTCGCACATTAAAGCTAAAATGCGTGAGACAGGCGCATTATTAGGCGGCGAATTTTCCGGACATATTTTTTTCAAAGAGCGATGGTTTGGCTTTGACGATGGCTTATATGCAGCTGCTAGGTTATTGGAAATTATGACACTGACCGGAAAAACATTGGACAATCTATTGGCCGCATTACCGAAAAGAGTGTCAACCCCTGAAATAAAAGTGGCTATTGATGAATCACAAAAATTTGCTTTTATGAAAAAGTTAATGAATGATGAGAGTTTACGTCAAAGTGGTGGTGATGTAACAGCCATTGACGGTGTTCGTATTGATTATGAACATTCTTGGGGACTTGTGCGTGCATCAAATACCGCTCCTGCTTTAACCTTGCGATTTGAAGCTGATAATGAATCTCAGCTTGAGGTCGTGAAAAATACATTCAAACAATTGATAAAAAATATTGATAAAAGTTTATCATTGGATTTTTAAATAACTTAAAAAGTTTTAAAGGATAAGTCAATGACTTTGCCACTTGATAATGCCATGAATATTGCCAAAGTGTTAACGGAAGCGCTGCCATATATACAGCGTTTTACCAATAAGACCATTGTGGTTAAATTTGGTGGCAATGCAATGGTTGATGAAACATTACAAAACAGTTTTGCGCGTGATATTGTGTTGATGAAATTGGTGGGTATGAACCCTGTTGTGGTTCATGGCGGTGGTCCACAAATCGGTTCGTTGTTGGAAAAACTGAAAATAGAATCACGGTTTGTTGATGGCATGAGAGTGACAGACAGTGCGACGATGGATGTTGTCGAAATGGTATTGGGTGGATCTGTTAATAAACAAATTGTTAATCTTATTAACCGTAATGGCGGACAAGCTATTGGTATTTCCGGCAAAGACGGTAAATTGATTCGTGCTAAAAAACTGGCTATTCATAAAACATCTACTGATATGCCTGAAATGGAAGCGCCGGAAATCATTGATATCGGGCAGGTTGGTGAAGTTGACGCGATTAATACCCACGTCATTAATACCTTAACCGAAAGTGATTTTATTCCCGTTATTGCTCCCATAGGTGTTGGTGATGATGGCAATTCGTACAATATTAATGCTGATTTGGTTGCTGGCAAAATCGCTGAAGTGTTACAAGCCGAAAAATTAATGTTGTTAACCAATGTCGCAGGCTTACAAGATAAGCAAGGTGATGTGCTCACCGGTTTACTTACCCAGCAGGTAGATAGTTTAATTGAGGATGGCACGATTTATGGCGGTATGCTGCCCAAGATTAGCTGTGCACTGGATGCGGTTAAGGGTGGTGTTAATAGCGCACACATTATCGATGGCCGTGTTGACCATGCGGTACTACTGGAAGTGTTTACCGATACGGGCGTTGGTACTTTAATCACCGATAATAACTAATAACATTACGCTGGTAAAAAACCATGACGATATCAGAGCATAAAAACACACGGCGGCAACAAATTCTTCAATGTCTGGCGCAGATGCTAGAAGAGTCCCCCGGTGCGCGTATTACCACGGCGACTCTGGCGAAAAAAGTGGGTGTTTCGGAGGCGGCGTTATATCGACATTTTCCCAGTAAAACAAAAATGTTTGAAGGCCTGATAGCGTTTATTGAAGATGCTATCTTTCCTCAAATATCCGCTATTACTAAAAGTGATCACAGTGCAATCACACAATGTGAACATTTATTGTGGTTATTGATTGTCTTTTGTGAGCGCAACCCGGGTATGACCCGTATTCTGACGGGTGATGCGATTACCGGAGAAACCGATCGCTTAAGGCAGCGAGTCATACAGTTTTTTGAGCGCATAGAAACTCAAGTTAAACAAATTTTACGTGAAGCAGAGTTACGCGAAGGCGTACGCACACGGTTACCGATCAATGTTTCTGCTAATAGTTTGCTGGCGTTTGCCGAAGGGCGTATTGCGCAGTATGTAAGAAGTGAGTTTAAACGTAAACCGACGCAAGACTGGCCAGAACAGCTATCAGTTTTTATGGCAGGTTTTTTTCACGATAAACATTATTAAAAAATGTTTATTATTTTTTGGAGGAGATCAACCTAAAACGTTCAATATCTGCATCGTAACTTTCGTTTGTATTATCCCGGCGTTTTTTTTGCCGCTTTATTTCTTGTTCAATACATTCTTTATCGTTCTGCAAGCGCTCGATGGAAGATAATGTTTCTGGAGTGACCTTTTCTCCCTGACGTTCATTGGCAGCGGCTTCAGCCTGATAATGTTTAATGGTTTGTGCGATATTTTGTAATGTCAGTTCCAGTGAAGACACACTATTTTTAATACCTGACATACGACGCTCTTTGGCAGCGATAATATCTTCAACATTACTATAGCGAGCCATGAGTTCTTTATCCCACTTTTCTAAACTCTCCTTTTCGGCAAGATCATTTTTTAAACGCTCCTTTTCAGCTTGTGACAGCTCTGGTGGTACCGTTTCAATCACATTGCCTCTGCTGTCGATAATGTTATACCCCTTTGCTGCATTTTGTGGTGAAATAACATCGGTAATCACTTTAGTACCTTGATCATTGGTATAGCGATAAAGGCTGCCTGCGGCAAAAACAGTGCTTGCAAGACTGCATAGTACAAGATCGGTTGCGGTTATTGTGATAATAAAGCTAAACACCATATTGTTCTCTGTAATTTTCCATTGCTTCGACGTTGGCAGTATCACCCTGCTCATCCATATAACGAATAATATCATTCAATTTGACAATACTCAGTACAGGCAGATTAAAGGTTTGTTCAACTTCCTCAATGGCAGATAAATCACTCTGACCCCGTTCCTGACGATCAAGGCCGATTAAAACGCCTGCTGGTATCGCCCCGGCTTCTTGAATAATCTGAATGACCTCTCTGACAGCAGTGCCTGCGGTAATGACATCATCAATGATTAAAATACGCCCCTGTAAGGGTGCGCCTACTATGACCCCCCCTTCACCGTGGTTTTTGGCTTCTTTGCGGTTGTAGCAAAAGGGGTAATCTTTATTGTAGCCTGCAGACAAGGCCGCTGCCGTGGTTGCCGCTAGTGGAATGCCCTTGTAAGCCGGGCCAAAAATCATATCTATATTAAGACCGGAAGCGTCGAGTGTTGCTGCGTAAGCTTCAGCCAGTGCAGCCAATGCGGCACCGGTCTGAAAACGTCCAGCATTAAAAAAATAAGGGCTGGTACGACCTGATTTTAAGGTAAACTCGCCAAAACAGAGTGCTTTGTGAGCAATAGCGAGCTCAATAAATTGTTGTTGGTAGTGCTCCATTGTAAAATCCTGATATTGGGATAAATTAATTAATTACAATAAAAATAGCGTCAAGGCCTTTGCAATTTCCTTGTTTTCGGTATTATACGCGCCTTGGGGTTAAGCTTACATTATGCGAATAATAAGTCTAAGTGTCGATGGTATTCACCAAGCGGCTCAGCGCGGTCTATATGATTGGCTGGAAGAACAGGATGCGGACATCATTTGTTTGCAGGATATCCGCTGCTTCGAATATGAGATGGATGATGCTATTGTTCACCCTGAAGGCTATAACGTCTATATTTTTGACTCTGGTGTTAAGCATTATAATGGTGTAGCTATTTACACACGAGTTGTTCCTAAAGCACTGATATATGGTTTGGGCTTTTCCAGCGGTGTGGATATGGAAGGCCGTTATCTGCAAATCGATTTTGATGATTTAAGTATTGGTTCTTTGTTAGCACCTTCAGCCCGTGAAGAAGTGGAATCGCAAGAGGTCAAAATGCAGTTTTTTGATGACCTACAAGCACATCTGGTTAAAATTGAACGCAAACGCCGTGATTTTATTTTTTGTGGTAATTGGTCGATTGCACCCAAAAAAGCAGATGTTTCTGACCCAGCAACCCAGCAACATCAATCCGGTTTTTTACCGGAAGAAAAGTTGTGGATGTCGCAGTTGCCACACATCGGTTATGTCGATGCTTTTCGTCAGGGCAACCCGGATAAAGATGAATACAGTTGGTGGCCCAGTGGTAAACTTGAACAGGGTGATGCTTGGAGAACAGATTTACAAATCGCTTCAGCAGCACTGAAGAATCAGGTAGAATACGCTATGATTTATAAAAACAAACAGTTTTCCAGTCATTTACCAGTCATTGTGGATTACGATATTGAATTGGAGCCGGATTTTTAGAAGTAGTGGCTATTGAGTAATCATTTCCCACAAAGTTTTTAACGCCTCTTTGCGCTCTTCTTGGTCGCCATCAATATACTCAATATGCTCATCGGTGTTTTTCTCAGGATCGAGCCTGATACCCCATAAGCCCCTAATTTCGTTGGGTAGTAGTGAGTAACGCATATCAATGATGCGATCCGGATGATAAGGCGAGCGGGCAATATAACCGTTAGAAAACCAACGAAAGCGCTCAATATCGCTGGCTTGCTGTGAGTTTTTATCCAGCCAGGGGAAGTCGCGCTCAAGATTAAGTTGTTCAACTTTTGCACCTTCATAAATGACCGCATTAAACCCCACTTTTACCGCATCCACATAAAAATAATTGCCACTACGATACACAATTTTCCACACGATCAGGTTGCCAAAACTAGGCTTGGCGCTAAGGTCTTGTACGCCGTGGCCGCGTGACTGAGCAAGCTCATGGCCAATTGCCTCAGCACGTTCCCGCTGTACGATGCCAAAACCCAGATAAATAACAACCCATCCCAGCGCAATATAAGAAAACAACCGCTGCTTGCGAATAGCTGCGGTTACTATCAATAAAAAAAGTGGTAAAGTGAATAGCGGGTCAATAATAGAAATCGCATTCCAGGCAACCCGGGTATCGGTAAACGGCCACAATAATTGCGTGCCGTACGTTGTGAAGGCATCCAGTAAGCCGTGTGAAGCAACCGCAAGTGTGCAATACAGATAAATAAAACCAAAGCCAATACCGCTGCGTTTAAACCATTGGCTGCGTCCTAATACACCATAAAAAAACAGTGCGCACAATAAACCGCCTATAGGAATAAAAAATAACGAGTGTGTAAAGTGGCGGTGATACTCTAGCGAGAATAAAGGGTCAGTTTGTGAGCCAATAAAAATATCTAAATCTGGAGAAATGCCGCTGACAAGGCCCATTAATGTGGCGGCAACAAGATGAGATTTTTGTCGAGCAGCGGCTTGTTGTGCTGCGATGGCGCCTATGACGGCTTGGCTGAGTGGGTCCATAGCTTACTTCCGATAATTATATTGTTGCTCCCATGTTTTACCTTTATCTTTGCTCATAAAAATAGTGCTATCTTGGTCATGTAAAAATACATAACCACTTTTTTTCAGGTGTGAAAAGAGATCAATTTTTCCGGGCAAAGTAAAGCTTTTATTCCAAGATTTTCCTCCATTAATGGTTTGTATGATAGTGTATTTAGAATTTGCAAAGCCTGCTTTTACAGATATGTTGTAACCAGTGTTAGCATCTGTAAAATAGTCAGGCATATATGATTTAGAATTTGATTCTACCCATGTGTCTCCCCAATCTTCACTTTTATAAGTTTTATGTGAGAAACCTCCTGAGACTCTGGCGCCAATGGTTCCGTCATAACTAATGTTAAAATAAACAATGCTTCCGGGGAAAACTTTTTCTTGTGAAATTAAGGTGTTCATGTCCGTTATTAGAAGATTGTTGCTCGGTAATGAGGTGACAAGTTTTTCATTATAAGAAATCGATATCGGTGATGCTCCGACACCACTCCACAAATTTATTTTTAATGGGTATGTAAATATTTTTTGCCACTCTTTATCTTTTCTGTTTTTATAAAAAATTGAAAGGCTATCTCCATTATGAACAGAGGCAAATATTGTTTTTTTGTAAATATTTAAATTTAAAATTCTGTGATGTATGAATGTTCGATCATGCATTTTCCATGATATTCCCGAGTTATGTGATGATAATATCTCACCAAATTCATTAGCTGCGAGCCAAAAATCTGTGTCGATTTCAATAACCGATTCAATTGCGCCCTGAGTGCCTGTTTCATAGGTTTGAATAGGTTTTCCTGGCGCCCAAAATCCTACACTCCCAAAATTTGTTCCAAATAATATATCTCCACTTGAGGTCTCCCATAGATTGTTAATGCCTTTAGATGCTGCTTTTACGCTTTGATATTTATTTTCCATTTCTGTAGTGAGGCTGTTCCATGCAAAAAACGGCGTTGCTGAAAAGCGCTGATAAATTTTAGGGTGGTAATGGGCTAAGTATTCCTTAATCCAAGGACTATTGGTCTTACCAATAATAATAGGATCAGTTAGCTTGTCTTTGGTGTTAAATAACATATGACCTAAGTCAGAAATTTGATTAGCTCTAACCGTGAATACCCCCGATTTTCCTTTATGTACAAGCTTATGAATGTACGATTTAACTTCATCAATGATATATTCGCCGGGAGGTAATGATCCTAATTAAATAGCACTTCGAGTTCTACTTTTTTTTAAGCCTTTAATACTATAACTTTTTCCATCGACACTATCTTTTTTCTTGATAAATATTTCACCCCAATATTGTAAATACTTATCGTCACTACTAAACTTTAGTATAATTAAACCATTTTCTGGAGAGACATGGGGTTTTTGAGGGCTTATTGTGGTATTGCTGGTGCTACATCCAGTCAAGAAAAAAATGAATAAAAAATAAAGACGAAAAAACTTAAAGCAATTAATATATTTCACGGTACATGCTCCTTTTGTACGAGTATTACTTGGTATTTAGACAATCTTTTTGTAGTTGATGCAATTCACTAATACCTTTCTTTGCCAGTGTTAGCATTGCTGCAAATTCTGCTTCGCTAAAAGGTTCGCCTTCGGCGGTGCCTTGTATTTCAATAATGCCACCGTCATCTGCCATGACAATGTTCATATCTGTGTCGGCAGCAGAGTCTTCTGGATAATCTAGATCCAGCACTGGTTCGCCTTCATAAATACCGACGGAGATAGAGGCAATCATTCGTTTTAACGGGCTGGTTTCTAATGAACCGTTGGCAGTTAATTTGTTGATAGCATCAGCCAAAGCGACACAAGCACCTGTGATAGAGGCTGTACGTGTACCGCCATCGGCTTGAATCACGTCGCAGTCGATAGTAATAGTACGTTCACCCAATATTTCCAGATCAACCGCGGCACGCAGAGAGCGACCAATTAAGCGTTGGATTTCTACCGTGCGTCCGGTTTGTTTGCCTCTGGCCGCTTCGCGATTCATACGTGTGCCTGTGGAGCGTGGCAACATACCGTATTCGGCAGTAATCCAACCCTGCTCTTGTCCGCGCAAAAACCCTGGCACACTATTTTCAATACTGGCTGTACAAATGACTTTAGTATCACCAAACTCAACCAGTACCGAACCTTCGGCGTGCTTGGTGAAGTTGCGAGTGAAACGAATGGGACGAGTTTGTTCCGGAGTGCGGCCGCTGGGACGAGACATAAAAAACCTTTGAGAAATATATTACTAAGATACAGTGCCAGTGTATCCGATGCTGCTGTGAATGAGTAGAAATAAATGTATTCAAGACCTTTGGAGGCATGGGCAGGTTTTTGCTCCTGCAAAACCTGCATTCCCTACATCCATGTAGGTCATGCCGGAAGCGAGATATATGGGTGGAAACAATCGTTTACGAAGCAACGCTTCGTGCGCATTTGGAACTCCGGCAATTTGTAATTGCTGGCCGGCCCCGCTTGCGGGTATTTATGCGTGTCTTGCATACAGTTATTTCCACTCATTATTATTAGGTAGCTCATAATCACGAGTCACATCATGCATTGGGTATATAAACTGTAATCGATATGCGCAAAGTTGTAAGTCGAGGGTATGGTCTTTATCCTTTTCAGGGGAGCCATAAAGCCTGTCCCCTACAATAGGATGGCCCAAATATTGTAGATGTTTACGAATTTGGTGTTTGCGGCCAGTACCCAGTTGAATGTCCAGTAACGATTGTTGTGTTTCCGGGTTGAAGTGGGTACGTAATATTTCAGTTAATGCTGTTTTATTACCTATCGGCTGGGTAATGGTTTGCTGTTCTTGTGGAAATTCACCGTGAACCGTGGCGCGGTAATGCTTTTTAATTTCTCTCTGTTCAAACAACTTGCCAAAAGCTTTGGCAACTTTTTTGCTGTGCGCAATAATCATTAGTCCCTGTGTGGCTTTGTCCAGCCGGTGTACCACAAAGGCATTACGCTGTGGGTGTTGGTCGAAAGGTTGGTGGGTTTCAACCCAGCGATGCAAGGTACAGTGATCCCCCCATTTTGAGCCTTGTGACCACATGCCGCCGGGTTTACACCACACGCTGTAATGTTGCTCGTCGGCGATTAAGTGTGGTTGTTCCACCTGTTGTGACAGAATATCAGGCGAGTAATAGAAGTGTAATTGCATGCTATCGGACACGGTACTATCTGCACGTCGAATCCGTTGTACTCAACGGCGACTCTAAATCCACACGGCACCCTTGTTCATGGCTTGTTTAATCACTTGTTTAGAGAGTGATGTATGCTCGGCGAGCACATCCACCACTTTGCTGTTAGAGTCCAGCATTATTTCTGTGATTGGCAGGTGGAACTCTTGGGGCAACTTTTGATTCATACGTGATAAACTAGCGTGCATTATAAACTGATGTGAATATTTATTATGCCTTACAGTATGACGTCTTTCGCGCGTCAATCAACACAAACCGCGTTGGGTGATCTGCGCTGCGAAATTCGTAGTGTCAATCACCGTTATCTGGAGCCCAGCTTTCGTCTACCGGAAACCTTGCGAGCGGTTGAAATGAGTGCTCGTGAGGTGCTTCGTAAAAAACTACAACGTGGCAAAGTCGAAGTCAGCTTGCAATTTTCCTCTACAGAGCAACAACAAGGCGCTATCCGTATTAATCAATCGTTAGTGCGCGATATTGCCGAGGCCATGAATCAGGTGGAGGCAGAGCTTCCACCACAAGCGACAACGCTGAATGCTTTACAATTATTACAATGGCCGGGGGTGATTGTTACCGAGTCGGCCGATGAAGAGCAATTGGAGCAAGAGGCATTGGCTTTAGTGAAGCAAACACTCACAGCGTTGTTAGATAATCGTCAGCGTGAAGGGGTGGAACTGCAAAAATTGATTGAAGAAAGATTACAACAGATTGCAGAACACGTTACTTTTGTACGCGAGAGAATGCCAGAAATTTTGCAACTGCAACGCGACAAGTTGGCGCAGCGATTGGAAGAATTCAAAATAGAGCTGGATGAACAGCGCCTTGAGCAGGAAATGGTATTGCTTGCCAACAAAGCGGATGTCGCAGAAGAACTGGATCGCCTTGATACTCACCTTGTTGAGGTTAAACATATTCTGGCACAAAAAGGCGCTATTGGTCGGCGCTTGGATTTTATGATGCAAGAGCTGAATCGCGAAGCTAATACATTATCAGCCAAGTCATTAAGTAGTGAAACCACGCAAGCGGCAGTCAGCATTAAGGTGTTGATTGAGCAGATGCGTGAACAGATACAAAATATAGAATAAGCGTATGAGAACAGGCACTTTATTTACCGTTTCTGCACCCTCCGGAGCAGGCAAAACCAGTTTGGTCAATGCCTTATTGGCGCGTGATGCTAGTATTAAGGTCTCGATTTCCCACACCACGCGTCCCAAAAGGCCGGGAGAGGAGGATGGCCGTGATTATCACTTCGTTAATGCGACGACTTTTCAGCAGATGACGGCCGCAGGCGATTTTCTTGAGCACGCAGAGGTTTTTGGCAACCATTATGGCACCTCAAAAACCGCCGTTGAGAAGGTATTGGCTGAAGGTAATGATATTATTTTGGAGATCGATTGGCAGGGCGCGCAGCAGGTGCGTACGATCCTGCCCGAAGCACAGAGTATTTTTATTCTACCGCCGTCGGTAGAGACTCTGCGCCAGCGTTTGCAGGGTCGTGGGCAGGATGATGACAAGGTGATTGAACAGCGTATGCAACAGGCTATCAGTGAAATTTCCCACTATACTGAGTCGCAATGGTTGATCATCAATGATGATTTTGAGCGCGCATTACAAGAACTTCATGGGATTATTAATACGCAGCGCTTGGAAACCACGAAACAACAACAAAAACATGCCACCCTACTTGATGAATTATTGCCCTAAACTAGGGGCAAGTGATTGTTTTGGCAAGCAGATTTTCGTAAACTAACGGGTTCGCACAACCCTCCTTTTCCGGAATGATGAAATTATGGCTCGTATTACTGTTGAAGATTGCTTGGATTATGTAGACAACCGCTTTGAATTGGTGCTAGTTGGTACCAAAAGAGCGCGTCAAATTGCCGTGGGTGGTAAAGACCCAATGGTAGAAGAAGAAAATGACAAACCCACCGTTATCGCCTTGCGCGAAATTGAAGAGGGTTTAGTCACCCCTGATGTTGTGGCTCAGGATGATGAAGATCAGTTTGAAGAAATGGTTGATGATATTGCCGCTATTGAAGCCAGTATTGAAGCGGCCACTCAGCCTGATATTGCCGCCGCTGGCTCTGATATTGAAGTGACACCCGCTGCGATTAATACCGAGGTTGATACCGACGAATAATGTCGGACGTTGAGCACTTTCTCTTCTCTTTGACGAGCTATCTTGACGATAACAAGATAGACCTCGTCAAGCGTGCTTACTACTGTGCTGAAGAGGCGCATGGCGAGCAGCGCCGCACCAGCGGCGAACGTTATATTACCCACCCCCTTGCAGTCGCTAAAATACTGGCTTCTATGCATATGGATCATTACAGCCTAGCGGCTGCTATGTTGCATGATGTTATTGAAGATACGGATACAGGCAAAGAAGCACTAACGGAGCAATTTGGCGAAACCGTTGCCGAGTTGGTTGATGGCGTCAGTAAGTTAACGCATATTGAGTTTTCCAGCCGGGAAGAAAAGCAGGCACGTAACTTTGAGAAGATGGCTATCGCCATGTCTAAAGATATTCGCGTTATCATCGTTAAACTCGCGGATCGCTTGCATAATATGCGTACACTGGGGCCATTAAAGCCGGAGAAGCGTCGTCGTATTGCTAAAGAAACACTGGAAATTTATGCGCGCATTGCCGCGCGTCTGGGTATGCAGGAATTACGTGTTGAATTTGAAGACCGCGGTTTTGAGGCGCTCTACCCCTTGCGTGCCCGTCGTTTAAAAGCCGCTGTTGCGGCCGTGCGTGCCAAGCAAAAAGAATTGGTTGCACACATTAGTGAATCTCTAGAAAACCAATTGCACCGCTGGGATATTAATGCCATTGTCATTGGCCGCGAAAAACATTTGTACAGCATCTATCGCAAGATGGAATTAAAGGGTGAAAACAAGCGCCGTTTTCGTGATATCACTGATGTATTTGCCTTTCGTGTTATTGTTGAAAATACCAATGATTGCTATCGTGTATTAGGAGCCATCCACAACTTATATAAACCCATGCCGGGGCGTTTCAAAGATTATATTGCCATCCCCAAAGCCAATGGTTATCAATCTATTCATACTATTGTTAACGGTGCAGAAAATGTACCCGTTGAAGTACAAGTGCGTACCAAGGAAATGGATGAAATTGCCAGCACTGGTATTGCCGCACATTGGTTATATAAATCCGAAGAAGATGCAAAAAGTCATGCTAGTGAGTCGCGTGCACGTCGCTGGATTAATAACCTGTTAGAGCTGCAACAAAATGCGGGTGATCCGGTTGAGTTTATCGAACAAGTAAAAAGTGATTTCTTTTCCGATGAAATTTATGTATTTACCCCCAAAGGAAAAATTATTGAACTGCCTGCTGGTGCAACGGCCGTTGATTTTGCTTATGCGGTACATACAGAAATTGGCAACACCTGCTTCGCCTGCCGTATTAATAACCGTTCTGCCTCTTTAAATCAGCCATTAACCAACGGTCAGCGCGTGCAAATTATTACTGCCGAAGATCGTCGCCCGCAAGCAATCTGGTTAAATACTGTGAAAACGGGTAAAGCGCGTACGGCTATTCGTCATTCCCTAAAAACCTATCAGCAACAAGACGCAATTGATCTGGGTCGTCGGATGTTAAATCGTACTCTGGCACAAATTGATGTGTCTATTGACGATATTAGTAAAAAAGTGCTGAAGAAAACATGTCAGGAATTGCACCATAAAAACCTTGATGAATTGTTATCTGATATTGGTTTAGGTAATCAAATGGCCGCCATGGTTGCTAAGTTGCTCGTGCCTGAAAAAGCAGAAAAGATTGCTACAACGGTGGAGTCGCCATTAACGATTGATGCTACTGATGGCACGATGATTACGCTGTCACGTTGTTGTTACCCTATTCCGGGTGATCCAATTGTGGGTGTGATGAGCGGCGGTAAAGGGTTGGTGATTCATCTTGATACGTGCAAAAATATTGCAGACGTTCGTGAAAATACGGAAAAGGTTTGTCAGGTAAGTTGGTCGCCAAACGTGCAAGGTGAATTCCCGGTTGATTTGGTCATGAATGTTGAATCAGATCGTTCTTTGTTTGCCAAAATTGCTAGCCGTATTACTGATCTCGGCGCCAATATTGAAAAAATTCATTACAAAGAAAAAGATCCCAGTCGCACGGTGTTACGTTTAACCATTGGCGTTAAAAATCGTATTCACCTTGCCGATATCATGCGCCGCATTCGTGGAATGAAACAGGTAGAAAAAATTTCTCGCGATAAAAATTAAGAAAATTTTTGTGTGAGCGCCTGCTCAACACTGGCAGGAACAAATTGACTAACATCACCTTTCAAAGAAGCAATTTCACGTACTAATGTCGATGAGATATAAGACAAGTGTTCAGATGGCGTCAAAAAGATACTTTCCATCGAGGGCGCAATAGCGCGATTCATATTCGCCAGCTGAAATTCATATTCAAAATCGGACACCGCACGCAAACCACGAATAACCGCTTGAGCATTTTTGTCGGCAACAAAGTGCGCCAGTAAGCCATCGAAACCGCACACTTCAACATTATCCAAATGCCCCAAGACATCTTCAACAAGCGCTACGCGTTCTTCCAATGTAAACAACGGACATTTTTTGGCGCTATTCGCAATAGCAATAATCACATGATCAAACAAACGGCAGGCGCGCTCAATCAAATCAACATGACCGTTGGTGATAGGGTCAAAGGTACCAGGATAAACCACAATTTTCATGAGCATCCATCTTTTTAGTATTGAACGATTATGATAAACATTGAAACAGTCGATAGCAAATGGCACCGCTACGCTGTTCCCGGTGTAATTGCCAATGTGATGGAATGGGCAATAACGTATCAATCGGTGTTTCAATATACACCATCGCATTGTTGTTCAACAGCGGCTTTTTATCCAGTGTTTGAATCGCCTTTTCCCACAGGTTTAATGGAAATGGAGGGTCGATAAATACAATATCAAACGGTTGACCACTATAATGATCCAGCCACGCCAGCGAGTCATTGTTAATCACTTCAGCAGATTTTGCCCCTAATTGTTGCTTATGGTGTCTTAATAATTCACACGCTTGCGTGCTCTTTTCCACCATCACTACACTGGCGGCTCCACGTGATAACGTCTCAAATCCCAATGCCCCTGAACCGGAAAACATATCTAAACAACGAGTATCAACAATATCATGCATTAACCAATTAAACAGGGTTTCACGAATACGATCACCTGTTGGACGTAATCCGTCATTGTCGGCAATAGCTACTTTGCGTCCGCGCCATTGCCCACCAATAATGCGTAGTTGCTGTAAGGGTGTTTTGGACGTTTGTTTTTGGCGACGACGTTTCATAATTAATGGCAATATTTAGTGGCGGTGGTAGGATACCGCTTTTGATAAACAAGATACAGATACGGTTTATAGTGATTCCACTAGCGATCTCTTCGTTCATTCATGTTATAAACCAGTACCTGATAAGTAGAGAGTTGATACATAAACATGTTTTTTAAGCGCATTAAAGAAGGTTTGTCTCGTACCAGTACTCAGTTGGTGCAGGGTGTTGGTAATTTACTGCTGGGTAAGAAACATATTGACGATGAGCTTCTGGAAGATATTGAGACACAGCTGTTGATGGCTGATATTGGGATTGATGCTACCACAACGATTATTGACAACCTGACACAGGCGGTTGACCGCAAACAGCTAAAAGATGGTGATGCACTGTATCAGGCCTTACAACAACAATTACGTGATTTATTAGTGCCAGTAGAAAAGCCCCTAAGAGTAGCCCCTAACACGGTAGATAATAAAAAACAGCCGCAGGTTATTTTGGTTGTCGGTGTCAATGGTGTGGGCAAAACGACGACAATTGGTAAGCTTGCCAAGCGCTTGCAAAATGAAGGTAAGCAGGTCATGTTAGCGGCGGGTGATACCTTTCGTGCAGCAGCGGTAGAGCAATTAACGGTGTGGGGTGAACGCAATAATGTACCCGTCGTAGCACAACATACTGGTGCGGATAGTGCGTCGGTTATTTATGATGCGCTATCTTCAGCGCAGTCGAAAGAAGTTGATGTGTTAATTGCCGATACCGCGGGTCGCTTGCATAACAAAGGCCATTTAATGGAGGAGCTTGCCAAGGTAAAACGGGTGATGGGCAATCTGGATTCTAATGCGCCGCACGAAGTGTTGTTGGTTCTTGATGCTGGTACGGGTCAAAATGCGTTGTCACAAGCAGAGCAATTTCATCAGGCCGCAGGTGTTACCGGTATTGCTCTGACAAAGTTGGATGGTACTGCTAAGGGTGGGATTATTTTTGCTTTGAGTGAAAAATTCAAATTGCCAGTACGTTTTATTGGCGTAGGTGAAGGTATCGATGATTTGCAACCTTTTGTGGCCGATGATTTTGTCAATGCTTTGTTTGAGCAATAAACCTTATCACGTTTAATCTAGTTATTATGATTCGATTTAATCATGTCAGTAAACGCTATGCCGAAGGCCATGATGCTTTGAGCAACGTGAGTTTTGCGATTGAACCGGCAGAAATGGTTTTTTTAACCGGTCACTCTGGTGCAGGCAAAAGTACCTTGCTAAAACTGATTATGCTGATTGAAAGGCCGACTCGGGGACAGGTGATCGTGGGTGAGCATACACTTAGCCGCATTACTGCGTCTCAGGTTCCCTACTTGCGCCGACAAATCGGTATTGTATTTCAAGACCCGCATTTATTAAATGATCGTACTTTGTACGATAATGTTGCATTGCCTTTGCAGTTATCGGGCGTGTCTGTGCGTGAGCAAGGTCGTCGTGTTCGTGCGGCGTTGGATAAAGTGGGTCTACTGAATAAAGAGCAACAAAATCCGGCGGCACTATCTGGGGGGGAACAACAGCGTATCGGCATTGCGCGAGCGATTGTGAACAAGCCTGCTATTCTGCTGGCTGATGAACCGACGGGTAATCTCGACCCGCAATTGTCCGCAGATATCATGCAATTGTTTCGTGATTTAAACGGTACCGGGACGACCGCACTGATTGCGACACATGATTTGGCTTTGGTGGCGGCAATGAATCATCGTGTGCTGACGCTTGATCATGGTCAGATAGCCGAGGAGTGCGTATGAACAAACGTGTGACACGTACGTCATCCCGCGCGAAAACCGCACCCAATAAAAACCGCCGTACGCAAAATAATACTCAGAAAAATGCCTCCCAGCCATTACCACGAGTAAAGAGCGGTGGAGTAAACGCGTGGTTTAGCCACCACCAGTATTCATGTCGCAGTGCCGTTGATCGTTGCTTTCAGACACCCTTACAAAGTGTGCTAATTTGTCTGGTATTGGCGGTTGCTCTGATGCTGCCAGCAGCGCTATATGCCGGGCTTAACAGTCTGGGGCAATTAGGCGCTAATTGGCAAAATAGTACGCGCTTATCCGCCTTTCTCGACCACAAAGCCAAACCGCTGGCGATGGAGCAGTTGCAACAACGCCTATCGATATTACCGGAATTTATGGATGTGGTTCTGGTCACGCCAGAGCAGGCAAAACAGGAATTTATTCAACACTCCGGGTTGGGTGGGCTGTTGCAAGGATTGGAATCCAACCCGCTACCTGCTGTGTTGCTCATACAGCCTGCACCGAATATTACCGATTATCAACAGTTGCAGCGCATAAGCCGTCAATTGGAGCAAGAAACACTGATTGACAGTGTAGAGGTAGACCTTGAATGGTTGCAGCGCCTGCAAGCAATGATGCAGATAGCACAGCGTATCATTATAGCGCTGGGGGTTTTGTTGGTTATTGGTATGTTGTTGAATTTAGCCAATACGATACGTTTAACGATCGAAAACCGTCGCAAAGAGATTGTGGTGTCAAAATTGGTCGGTGCAACCCATGCTTTTATCCGGCGTCCTTTTCTGTATACCGGAATATGTTACGGTTTGGGAGGGGGTGTATTTGCCGTTGTATTGTTACAACTGCTTGAGTGGTGGTTGCTACCTTGGGCCGAAAAGCTGGCATCACATTATGATAGTGAGTACTCGCTATCAATTTTGACCTTTAGTTACGGCTTGTTTCTCATTGGTTTATCTGCACTATTGGGTTTATTGTCATCGTGGTTGGCTATGGTTCGTACTTTAAAAACAATTGAACCAGAGTAATTCTAAAAAATTGTATGCGAAAGTACTTCTGCAATGTTTCGGTCAATCTTACCGTATACGAACAACCGGTATTTAATGCTTGAAAAGTAAGGTGTAGCCACCATATCTAAGCACTATAACGTTTTTTTCTGTGCTTATAATGAACTAATAGGTAGAAAACAAGTTCTTATACTCGTATTTAGTTAATAACCTGCTAAAATACAAGATGATTTGAAAATCAACCGATTAACTGTAGAGATAACATCATGGGAACTAGCTTACAGTCTGTAGATATGCTTGCACCGGGTGCGAACATTAATGCATACATGCAAGCCGTTAATAATTTTGCCGTATTGAGCGTCGAGGAAGAACAAGATCTCGCTGAACGCTTGTACTATCATGAAGACTTGAATGCAGCACGTGGCCTAGTGATGTCGCATCTGCGTTTCGTAGTGCACATTGCCAAGTCTTATTCCGGTTATGGTTTGTCTCAAGCGGATTTAATTCAGGAAGGTAATGTTGGGCTGATGAAGGCCGTTAAGCGGTTTAACCCTGAAAAAGGGGTGCGTCTAGTTTCATTTGCGGTACATTGGATTAAAGCGGAAATTCACGAGTTTATACTGCGTAATTGGCGTATCGTAAAAATTGCTACGACCAAGGCGCAGCGTAAATTGTTCTTTAATCTGCGTGGACAAAAAAAACGTCTGGCGTGGTTAACTCACGATGAAGCTAAGGCAGTTGCTGCGGATCTAAATGTAGATTTGAATCATGTTCAGGAAATGGAAGGTCGTTTATCTGCCTATGATGCGGCTTTTGATGCCGGTGCAGATGATGACGACGAGTCTGCTTTTCAAGCGCCGGCTAATTATCTTGAAGATCATCGTGCTAATCCCGCTCAGCAGTTAGAGGCGGAAAACTGGGCTGACGATAACGTCACACGTCTTACCCAAGCGTTGGATACATTGGATCAACGCAGTCAGACCATTATTCAGCGTCGCTGGTTGAATGCAGATAGCAAAGCCACGTTGCATGAATTAGCGGATGAGTTTGGCGTGTCTGCCGAGCGCATTCGCCAGCTGGAAAAAAATGCCATGAAAAAGGTACGTGTGGCAATGCTCGAATCTTAGCAGCTAAAGTGGTCAATATTTACGAAAAGCCGCTAATGCGGCTTTTTTTTATGTACACGATGTACGAAAGGTGATAATAGAATTGTTAGCAATGGTAAAATGATTAAGTGTATTCTTATTTTTGCAACCATTAATGGTGCTTTAGCGATTATTTTGGGAGCCTTCGGCGCTCATGGCTTGCGTGATGACATTTCTGCACCGCTGTTAGCCGCGTATAAAACGGGTGTGTTGTATCACCTGATTCATGTCTTGGCGTTGTTATTTTTAGCGATATTTATGTGGGTCTTGCGTCAGCAAAACATGGGGTTAACGATTTGGTTACAGGCCAGTGCGTATTTATGGATAGCGGGTATTATCTTATTTTCGGGTAGTCTCTATGGATTGGCGTTGAGTGTGGGTTCATGGTTGGGGCCGGTGACACCATTAGGTGGTGTATTGCTGATTAGTGGTTGGATATCGTTGTGTGTTGCCGTTGTCCGTTTGTCCGGATCTCAATCGTATGTCTGACACTGTTGAAATCAAGCCTGAATACAAAGATAAGCCTATCCGCAGTTATGTGATACGCGTTGGTCGCATGACAGAGGGGCAAAAAAAAGCGTTTGATCATGCTTGGGAAACCTATGGTCTGAGCTTATTCGATGGGGCGTTCGACCAACACGCTGTTTTTGGTCGCAAGGCGCCTCTGGTGCTGGAAATTGGTTTTGGCATGGGGGATTCGCTCATTGAAATGGCCCAAAACCAGCCAGAATATGATTTTGTAGGTATAGAAGTTCATCCACCCGGTGTTGGTCGTTTGATTAATAATGCAGCCAAGCTTGGGTTGTCCAATATTCGTGTCTATATGGCAGATGCAGTCGATGTATTGGAAGATTGTTTTGTTGATGCCAGTTGTGATCGTTTTCAGTTGTATTTTCCTGATCCTTGGCACAAGAAAAAGCACCACAAGCGGCGTATCGTGCAAGCAGAATTTATGCAGTTGGTACGTTCGCGTTTAAAGCTAGGGGGTGTTTGCCATATGGCAACCGACTGGGAGCCCTATGCTGAATACATGATGGAAGTATTGTCTGTCGCCAAAGGTTTGAGTAATCAACTGGGTGAGCAAGCATATGCCCCACGCCCGGATTATCGTCCGCTAACGAAATTTGAAAAGCGTGGCGAACGTCTTGGGCATGGTGTTTGGGATTTATTATTCGAAAGAACAGAGTAAGACTCTCGTTATTTCAACCTTTGTTAACATTAATTGTTACAATGGCATATGTGTTTCATTGACTCAACAGGTTCGATATCTATCACGATCGTAGAAACTGTTTTTACTCTGGTGTGACAAGGCGACCATCAATATTGAAAAGTAATGAATGAGTAAAAGAGAATTATGACAAATCACAAGCCTGAAATGCCCGATGTTGCCAGCAGCCAGCTTGCGCAGATTAATGAAACATTGAATTGGGTAGGTATGAGTCGCATCGCATTGCCTCTCACGATAAAAGACAAGCATCTGGGTGCTTACAATGCCCATACGTTTATTGAAACTTATGTGAATGTTTCCAATCCGGAAGTGAAAGGTATTCACATGTCGCGATTGTACTTGCTGTTGACAGATTTTGCCAAAGACGAAGTGTTAACCATCTCGGCACTTAAAAATATCTTAAAAGATAAGTTGGCAAGTCATGAAGGCATTAGTAACGAAACTTGCTTGCAAATTGATTTTGATTATTTTATTAATCAGCCGGCCTTAAAAAGTGAGTTTAATGGCTGGAAAGATTACCCGTCATTTATCCAGGCGCGTTCAGATGGAGGGCAGGTAACGATAGAGTTGGGCGTTAAGGTGCCTTACTCCTCAACTTGCCCATGCTCTGCTGCATTGTCACGACAATTATTGCAGCAAGCGTTTGCAAAAGATTTTGCAGATAACGACACGGTTGATAAGGCCACCATTGAAAAATGGCTGCGCTCAGATCGTGGTAGTGTGGCTACACCACACAGCCAGCGTAGCTATGCCGATATTTGGGTTAAGTTAAACGATGATTGCGATGATTTCCCATTAAGTTATCTTGTGAATATTATTGAAGATGCATTAAAAACGGCCGTACAAACAGCCGTAAAACGTGAAGATGAACAAGAGTTTGCGCGTTTAAATGGAGCTAACCAAATGTTCTGTGAAGATGCGGCACGACGTGTTAAAAGTGCTTTGCTGAATGAAGTCATCTATGATGATTTTTGGGTGCGTATTGAACATATTGAAAGTTTGCATGCGCATGATGCCGTCGCGATTATCACAAAAGGTGTTGCTGGAGGTTACCAGCCGTTATTACATCGATAATGTTTTAATTGACAACGAAGAAATTATGAATAAAAATTTTTTTTCAGCGTTAATTCTGATTTTACTTTGTTGTTCTAATAGCTATTCTTTTTCCCAAGCGGTGACCGTGATTGCCGAAGGCCTTGAGCATCCTTGGTCTTTGGCTTTTATGCCCGATGGCCGTTATCTGGTGACTGAAAAAAAAGGTAACCTGCGTATTATTGATGAGCAGGGCAATATTATTCCACCAATAAGTGGTCTTCCGAAAATAGCCACCATTGGTCAAGGTGGTTTGTTAGATGTTATTTTGCATCCCCAGTTTGAAAAAAATCATTGGATTTATCTGAGGTTTGTTTCGGGGAATGGTGTTAAAGGTTACAGCACAGAGGTGGTGCGTGCCAACATAAATCTACAAAAAGATAACTTAAGCTTAAGCAATATAGAAAGTATTTTTCAATCACAGCCGAAGACTAAAGGTGGGCGACATTTTGGTAGCCGTTTGTTATTTGATAAAAAGCAATATTTATATATCAGTTTAGGGGATCGTGGTTTGCGGGATCCTGCGCAGGAGTTAATTAACCATATTGGCAGTTTGATTCGTTTGCATGATGATGGAAAAGTGCCTAACGATAATCCCTTTGTTGACCAAAAAGATGCGCGGCCAGAAATTTTTTCTTATGGTCATCGCAATATACAAGGGTTAGCGTTACACCCTCAAACGGGAGACGTCTGGGCGCATGAACATGGGCCGCAAGGCGGTGATGAACTAAATCGTATTGTGCCCGGCAAAAATTATGGCTGGCCAGTGATTACCTATGGTGTTAATTATGGTTTTGGCACCAAAATTGGTGAAGGAACCCACAAAGCAGGAATGGAACAACCCAGATACCAGTGGACGCCGTCGATTGCACCTTCCGGTTTGGCGTTTTATAACGACAGCTGGTTAATCGGCGCCTTAAAACACCAATTGTTAGCAGTGCTTTCGCCAGACGGTAACCGTTTTAGTGAAAAGCGTTTTCTGGAACAACAGTGGGGAAAAATTCGTGATGTGCGTGTCAAGGGAAGCGCTGTTTATTTGTTGACTGACGATGATGATGGAAAATTGTTACGCGTCTATTTGGAAGAGAAAAAATAATAATGACAAGTTTAACTATTCAAACCCCCGATGATTGGCACCTGCACTTTCGTGATGGTGATATGTTGCCTGAAACCGTTCCCGCAACGGCGCGTTGTTTTCGTCGAGCAATTGTGATGCCTAATTTGGTTCCGCCAGTAACGACAGGGCCTATGGCAATGGACTATAAACAACGTATTTTAGACGCAGCGCCTGAGGTTATTTCACACAGCACGACTGATGTACCCTTTGAACCTTTGATGACGATCTATCTGACGAATGCGACAACAACAGAAGATATTCGTGCCGCAAAAAAAATGGGTGTCATTGCCGCTAAACTTTATCCGGCAGGTGTAACCACCAATTCAGCGGCAGCTGTGAGTGCGGTAAATCAATTGTCGCCTATTTTTGAAGTGATGGCAGAAGAGGGTATGTTGTTGCTTATTCACGGGGAGGTTACTGATAGTGATATTGATATCTTCGACCGTGAAAAAGTCTTTATTGATCGCCACCTTAGATCGATCGTTGATAGTTTTCCAACACTGAAAATTGTTTCTGAACATATCACTACAAAAGATGCGGTTGAATTCGTGTCTGCTTCAGGCTATAACATAGCGGCAACCATTACGCCGCAACATTTATTGTTAAATCGTAACGACATGTTGGTAGGCGGTATACGCCCACATAACTATTGTTTGCCAGTATTGAAGCGTAATATTCATCAGCAAGCTTTACGTGAGGTAGTTGCGTCCGGGTCATCAAAATTCTTTTTGGGAACCGATTCTGCGCCGCACGAAAAACACCGTAAAGAATCTGCGTGTGGTTGTGCAGGTTGTTATAGTGCGTGGAGTGCGATCGAACTGTATGCGCAAGTGTTTGATGATTTAGGGTGTTTAGAAAATCTTGAAGGTTTTGCGAGCCACTATGGCGCAGATTTTTACGGTTTGCCACGCAATGAAGGAACGATTACGTTACAAAAACAACAGTGGCAAGTGCCGGAAGAAATTACATTACCTAATGGTCATCCCATTGTGCCATTCTTTGCCGGGCAAACTTTAGAGTGGAAAGTAGCGTAGTCGCTAGCGTTAACGTTGCGGTAAACTTTTTGCATAATCCTTCGCAAAGTAAGTCAAAATTGCATCTGCGCCGGCGCGTTTTATGCAAAGCAATGATTCATGAATCACATTTTCGTTTAAATAACCTTTGTCAATGGCGAGCTTGTGCATGCTGTATTCCCCACTGACCTGATAGGCAAAAGTGGGCATGGCAAATGTTTCTTTAACCCGTTTTACAATATCGAGATAAGGCATCGCAGGCTTTACCATGATGCTATCAGCACCTTCCGAGATATCCAGAGCCACTTCATGTAATGCTTCATCACTATTGGCTGGGTCCATTTGATATGTCATTTTATTGCCTGCTCCCAATGCATTCGTTGAACCGACAGCATCTCTAAAAGGCCCATAATAGGCAGAAGCATATTTAGCAGCATACGCCAGAATTTGTGTGTTAATAAACTGTTGTTCATCCAATGCTTGACGCACCGCGCCGATACGGCCATCCATCATATCGGACGGTGCAATAATATCAGCCCCTGCTTCTGCACAAGCCAGTGCCTGTTTTTGTAGTACTGCCACCGTGATGTCATTCAACACATAGCCATTTTCATCAATAATGCCATCCTGCCCATGGGTCGTGTAAGGGTCAAGTGCGGCGTCGGTAATAATTCCCATTTCAGGGAAATGTTTTTTGATCTCACGAACTGTGCGACAAATCAGACTATCGGGATTATAGGCTTCACTGCCATCCAGTGTGCGTATAGACGATTCGACATTGGGGAATAGTGCAATGGCAGGAATACCGAGGGTTAATAATACTTCTACTTCACGTAGTATTTCATCAATAGAAAAGCGATACATGCCCGGCATTGTCTCTATTTCAACTACCTGTTTATTCCCTTCCACAACAAACATTGGATAGATTAAATCGTCAACATAAACACAGGTTTCACGTACCAGTCGTCGTGAAAAACCCTGATGGCGGTTACGACGTAAACGGCTGGTAGGGAAGTGGCGGGAACTATTCATATAGGGCTCAAGGCACGGTTTCAGTAAGATATGGAGATTTATGTTAATAAAAAAGTCATATAAAAGCTATAATCTGCACGGTTTAACTTTTGTGACAATATCAGAGTCGTTAATTATGCGAATTACAGTGTTTGGAATAGGGTATGTGGGCTTAGTGCAGGCAGCAGTCTTATCGGATGTAGGGCATGACGTGTGCTGTGTTGATATTGATCAGCAGAAAATTGAAAACCTGAAGCAAGGCATTATTCCGATTTATGAGCCAGGATTAACCTCTCTGGTGCAAGCAAATTATCAGACAGGCCGTTTGCGTTTTACTACAGATGCTAAAGAGGGCGTTAACTTTGGCGACGTTCAGCTAATTGCGGTGGGAACCCCTCCTGATGAGGATGGTTCAGCAGATTTGAGATATGTGCTTGGGGTTGCCGAAACCATTGCAACTTATATGTCAACAAAGAAAGTGGTAATTGACAAGTCTACCGTTCCTGTCGGTACGGCAGATAAGGTGAAGCAAAAAATACATGCCGTTTTCAAGGAACGTGACGAATCGATTCCTTTTCATATGGTTTCCAATCCTGAATTTTTAAAAGAAGGTGCGGCGGTTAATGATTGTATGCGTCCTGACAGAATTGTCGTCGGTTGTGATTCTGCTGAAGTAGAAGCGCCGATGCGTGAGCTTTACGAGCCCTTTAATCGTAACCATGATCGTATGATTTTTATGGATATTCGCAGTGCCGAGTTAACAAAATATGCGGCCAATTGTATGTTGGCTACTAAAATCAGCTTTATGAATGAAATATCTAATCTGGCTGAGTTGCTGGGGGCAGATATTGAAATGGTGCGTAAAGGTATTGGTTCTGATGAGCGTATTGGTTATCAGTTTATTTATCCGGGGTGTGGTTATGGTGGCTCTTGTTTTCCGAAAGATGTTCAGGCGCTGATTAAGACATCACAGTCTGTAGGTTATCAACCAGAACTATTGCAATCCGTTGAATCGGTCAACTATCGTCAAAAGCGTAAATTGCAATCCTATATACAGCGCTACTTTGGTGAAAACTTACAGGGCAAAGTATTTGCCTTATGGGGCTTATCATTTAAGCCTAAAACGGATGATATGCGTGAGTCACCAAGTCGGGTATTGATGGAATTCTTATGGCAGGCTGGCGCCAAGATACAGGCTTACGATCCCGAGGCAATGGAAGAATGTGCTCGTATTTATAGTGATCAGGAAAATCTACAGTTGATGGAAACTCAGGAAAATGCCTTAGTTGGTGCGGATGCTTTAGTTATTTGCACTGAGTGGCAACACTTCAGAGCGCCAGATTTTGATCTTATCAAACACACCTTGCGGCAGCCAGTTATCTTTGACGGCCGTAATTTATATAGCCCTGAGAGGCTGCAAGAAAAGGGCTTTGATTACTATGCGATAGGGCGTGGAAAATCGGTCAACGTATAAATGTGGCCCGCCCGAGAGGATTCGAACCTCTGACCTTCGCCTCCGGAGGGCGACGCTCTATCCAGCTGAGCTACGGGCGGATTATATTTTTGCAGGGTATCGAGCGCGGAATTGTACAGGGTTGTTATTGACCGCGCACATGTTTATTTACCTTGAGAAGAATAAAGGTCTATAATCGATTGCCTATTCAAACAATGTATCTTGGTCGGTAAAGTTTGAAGTAAAAGCTTGGTAGGCAAATAGAGGAGAATGGCGTGTTTTCAAAATCGTTAAGCGTGGCGTTGTGTTCTGTATTGATGTTTATTTCTTTACTGGCATATTCGGCCGTTAAGGATCAAGTAACGGCGCGTACAGCCCCTATAGGCAGCTTATGTATGTCGGGTCAGGAATGTGCAGCCGCACCAGTTGCGGTGTTCAGCGGTCCTCGTAGTGCGGCAGATATTTACAACGATAAATGCGTTGCCTGCCATGCTTCTGGTGCCGCGGGCGCCCCAAAAACAGGTGATGTAACAGGTTGGGTGGCGCGAATTGGTAAAGGCATTGATGTGCTGTACGCTAATGCTATTGGTGGTTTGAATGGCATGCCTGCAAAAGGCCTCTGTATGGACTGCTCTGACGATGAAATTAAAGAAACGGTTGACTATATGATTGACCTGTCTCAGTAGCTTAATCAAACATCCCTAGAATACTGCTCATCGTCTCTTGGCCTCTTTTTTGCGAGTTTAATGCGGGATCACTATCACCAAAGCCCTGCTTTTCGATATCATCCTTAGGTAACTCGTCCAGAAAACGGCTGGGTGTTGTATTGATGGTTTCCCCATATTGTTTGCGCTTTGCTGCCAGTGTCAGTGTTAGACTGCGTTGCGCCCGTGTAATGCCCACATAAGCCAAACGCCTTTCCTCTTCGATATTGCCATCGTCAATACTGTTGCGATGAGGCAATATATCCTCTTCAATACCAATAATAAAAACATGAGGAAACTCCAGTCCTTTAGCGGCGTGTAGCGTCATTAATTGCACTTTATCCGTCACTTCATCCTCCTCTTGCCGTTCCAAAAGATCCATTAACATTAACTTTGAAATGGCATCTTTTAAGGTAAATTGTGCTTCTTCGGTGAGTGTTTCTTCATTGTGCCGACGCAGCATATCCTGAATCGATTTTACCAGAAATTGCACATTTTCCATGCGCCGCTCGGCGACCTGTGGTGAGCTGGCATGTTGGTGTAGCCAGCCCAGATAATCAATATCTTCTAGCATCTCGTGAATAAGGCTAATCGGCTGACCGTTATCAATTTCCCGCATAAGGTGATTTAACCATTGATGAAACTGCTGCACTCGAGCAAGACTGTTGGCCGCAAGGTGTGACTCCAAGCCTAACTCTCCCATGGCACTCAACAAACTGCAATCCCGTGTGTTGGCGTACTCACTAATACGGGCGATTGTGCTAGTACCAATCTGGCGACGAGGTGTATTAATAATCCTCAGCAGCGCATTGTCATCATCTGGATTGACGAGCAATCGCAAATACGCCATCACATCTTTTATCTCTGTACGTGAGAAAAATGCTATGCCCCCACTCATACTGTAAGGTATTTGGTAGTGTTGTAATTTCATTTCCAGCAAGCGAGCCTGATGATTGCCGCGATATAACACCGCAAAATCTTTGAACTTAATACGCCGCTGCAAGCGTTGAGCAATAATTTCAGTGGCGACGCGCTCAACTTCAGCTTCTTCAGATGAGCAACAAATAACCCGAATCGCCTCCCCATAAGCTTTATCACTCCACAGTGATTTATCAAATTCATGGGGATTATTGGCAATTAACGTATTAGCGGCCTTCAGTATCCGTTGCGTAGAACGATAGTTTTGCTCAAGTTTAATGACTTTTAATGTTGGGAAATCTTGTTGCAGTAATGACATGTTCTCAGGACGTGCTCCACGCCAAGCATAAATAGATTGATCGTCATCACCGACGACCGTTAGAGCGCCTCTATCTCCCATTAATAACTGGATTAAACGGTATTGACTGGTGTTGGTATCCTGATACTCGTCAACCAACAAATAGCGTAGGCGTTTTTGCCAGTGTGCCCGCTTTTCGGGTTGCGTTATAAAATATTGAACGGGCTGAAAAATTAAGTCGTCAAAGTCAACGGCGTTATAAGCTTTTAGTGCTTGATTGTATTGTTCATAAGTAGCGGCAATGAGCTGTTCAGCGGGGCTTTCGGCGACACGGTGTGCTTGTTCCGGTGTTAACAGGTCATTTTTCCATTGTGAAATTTGGTGTTTTACTAGATCAATATGATCATTATCAAGATCATTGTCTTTCAGCATCAATTCTTTTAACAGGGCATGAGAATCTTCACTATCGAAAATGGAAAAGCCCGATCTATAATCAAAGGCACTGAGATCACGCCGGATAATGCTAAGGCCCAGATTATGAAAGGTAGAGACTGTCAGACCTTTAGCGGAGCCTTTTGGCAAAAGCAAACCCGCGCGCTCTTTCATTTCCTTGGCAGCTTTATTGGTAAAGGTCACTGCAGCAATATGGTGCGCCGCCAGACCACATTGCTGAATTAGATAAGCAATTTTTTGGGTGATAACACTGGTTTTTCCGCTGCCTGCTCCTGCAAGAACGAGGCATGGACCATCAATATAGTGGATGGCTTGTTGTTGTTTTGGGTTGGCTTGAGGCACAGAACGACTACAGTTAACAGGCGATAAAAAACATGAATGGCATAATAACTACGCGAATGCTGACCCGTATTTATATTCCAAAAAGTAGTAAAGAGCCACTGTTCAGAATACTTTACAATAAGCGCATTTATCCATGGCAAAAATAGTATGTTCTATTGTAAAGTAAATAGCGAACTGGGGTAATAAGTGTTTTAACAAAAAATAATAGAACAGCATCTTGGGTAGTAGGTGTAAATACGGTGCAAATAGCGAAAGATGTCATTCGGGTGCTCCTGATTGATGATGATCGTCAGCAGTTTTTATTGATAGGCTATTTGTTGTCTGAAATCAGCGGTGCAGAGTATCGCCTGATATGGTGTGATGATCCTGAAAAAGGACTGGTTCATATATAACATGAACAGTGTGATGTGGTATTACTGGATTACCACTGGGGTTTAAGCTGTAAAGATTTCTGATACCGGTCTCAGCAGTTATCCCACCGCATACCCATCATTCTTATGACGGACGGCATGGATGCAGCAGTCGACCAAACGGCGATCAGCGATGGTGCGTCAGATTACCTCTTTAAAAACACGGTCAATGCGGAAATTCTTGAGCGCAGCATTCGCTATTCCATGGCGCGTAAAAAAATTGAACAACATTTAGACCATCTGGCACATTACGACCATTTGACGGGTTTGCCCAATCGTGTGCTTTTTAAGGACCGATTAACTCAAGCTGTTAATTTAGCGCAGCGTACCAAAGATCAGTTTACATTGATGTATATAGACCTTAATAATTTTAAAGATGTTAACGATAGTTATGGACATAACGCCGGAGATTTACTATTGAAGGAATTCGCCTCACGCTTGAAAAGCTCCGTGCGACGTAGTGATACCGTTGCTCGTATTGGTGGCGATGAGTTCACGATTATTCTTAATAATATGGGTTCAACACCACAGATTATATATATTGCACAGAAAATTCTTGAGCGGATGGATGAACCTTTCTTAATTCAGGGTAAAGAGTTTGAGGTAGGCTGTAGTATCGGTATCGCTATTTATCCAGACACCAGTGATTGTGCAGAATCATTGCAGCGCAATGACGATATTGCCATGTATCAGGCTAAAAAAACCGGTATTAGTTGTTATCGTTTTTTCAATGCTCCCGCAAGAAAAAATTTACCGATACAAATTGTCACTGCAGAAGAAATAGACACCTTAATCCAAAAAGGTAAGTTAGTCTTGCGATATTATCCGAGGATGGATTTGCGCACTCAACAAATCGTTGCCGTGGTGGTCAATCCGGTTTGTTTATTGGCAGAGGGAGATGGTGAATCCTATGAATATTTTGTACGTTTAATGAATAACCATGATGCCATTATTTTTTTAACGCAATGGATGATTGCACAATCGTTAGTTGATCTGGAGAACATCTATCAACAACATAAAATCATTGTCTCATTCCCTGTCAGAAAAATATTATTAATCTCTTCAAAATTTTGTTCTTTTGTAAAAGCACTTGTAGAAAAGCATAATATTCATATTGCCGATGTTGAATTTACCAAAATTAAAATGATTGAGGGAGAAGAGAGCCTAAAGTTTTCTGAATGCATTGAAAATATTAACAGTATCGGTGCGCAATTTAATGTCAGTAATTTTGGTGAAAATACACTAAGTCTTGCTAACATCCATTATTATAATGTATCAAGTTTAAGTATTTCTTCAAATTTATTACAGTCGGCTATGGTGAATAAAAAAGATTTATCATTGTTAGAAGCATTGATTATGTTAGCTCATCGCCTTGATAAGCAAGTTATTGCCAATAATATTGTAGAAAAATCTCAATTAGAGTTATTACAGGTGTTAAATTGCGATCAGGTTCAAGGTGGTATATTGGGTAAGTCACTGTCATACCAAGACATTCAACAGCTAATTGAAAACAATGCACAAGCCGCTATCCCATCTTCTAATATTAAAGATCATTCAGGAAAATCCTGATCTCTTTTACGAAGAGCGTTCAAAATTTCGTAAGCTTAAAGCCTCCGCGATATGGTGTTGTTGAATATTTTCTGAGTTGGCAAGATCACTGATTGTGCGAGAGACTTTTATAATGCGATGATATGCTCGGTTGGAAAGCCCTAGTTTATCAATAGCATTTTTTAAAAATTGCTGACTTTTATCGTCTACCGAGCAATGTTGTTTTATTTCCTTCTCTAATAAAAAAGCATTGGTTTTTCGCTGCCTTTTCATCTGCTTTTCTCTTGCCTTAATCACTCGTTGTTTGATGATGTGTGATGATTCTTCCTTCGCGTCACTATTCATATCCATTGTGGCATTAATCGGTATATGTATATCAATTCTGTCTAGAATAGGCCCTGATATTTTTTGTCGGTAACGTTTTATCTGGTCCGGCTTACAACGACACTCGTGGCGAGTGTTAGTGCTACCAAAATAACCGCAAGGGCAGGGATTCATTGCCGCTACCAACATAAAGGCTGCCGGAAACATAAGCTGTGCTTTTGCACGCGAGATAACGACTTCTTTTGATTCCAGAGGTTCTCGCAAATTTTCAATCACCTGCCGCGAGAATTCCGGAAATTAATCAAGAAATAAAATACCATTATGAGCTACAGAAATTTCACCCGGTAGTGGATTTGAACCTCCACCAATAATCGCTGTACATTAAGCCGAATGATGTGGTTTGCGAAATGGAACATTGTGCCATAGTCTATTCTCTCTTTGGCGCAATGAATAAAGACAGGCAACGTCAACCCATTGTTCAGACGTCAGCGATGGCATAATGCCAGGCATTCGTGAAGCCAACATAGTTTTTCCTGTGCCCGGTGGGCCATACAGCAATGTATTGTGATTGCCCGCGGCACATATTTCCAGTGCCCGTTTGGCAAAGAGTTGGCCTTTGACAGCACAAAAATCGAGTGGATGAGGTATATCCGGTGGTTCGATGGGCGCAGGCGTTTGTAAATTTTTTTCCTGTCGAAAATATTGGCAGATATCCAACAATGATTCAGCACTTAATAACGATGCCCCACTGCAGGCAGCGGCAAGTTTTCCATCTTCAGTACAAGTAATCAATACGCGTTTATTTTTGCTGCACTGGATGGCTGCAGGTAATATCGCACCGACAGGGCGCAATGCACCAGAGAGTGCCAGCTCTCCCACAAATTCATAATTCTCCAGCGCTTCTTTAGTTACTTGATCCGCAGCTGCCAAGATACCGATCGCAATTGCTAGGTCGAAACGGCTACCGTGTTTCGGTAAATCTGCAGGCGCCAAATTAATCGTAATACGACGTGCAGGGAACTCAAATTGACTATTAATAATAGCGCTACGCACGCGATCTTTACTTTCGCTAACCGCAGTTTCAGGCATTCCAACAATAGAAAGTCCGGGTAATCCGTTGGAGATGTGAACTTCAATGGTGATGAGAGGGGCGTCGATTCCAAGAGACGCGCGTGAATAAATAATGGCGAGTGGCATAGAGCATCCTGCTTTTTAAATCCGTTAAGGGTTTAGTCTATCGCACTTTTTCCAGTGGTGCACTAATTTAGAATGTCACCATGTATCAATGTGGTGCAAAGCAATCATTCAACCCGTCTTATATTTTCTTTTTATTATTAACTTATTGTTTTATAAAAAATATAATTGTTGGCCTGTTTTGTGCATTATTACTGTTGAATCGAGACGAATACTTTTTTAAGCACGTCGATAAGATGACTATTTAACTTTTTCGTGATAGGGGAAAGCGATGAAATTAGTGACTGCAATTATTAAACCGTTCAAATTGGATAGCGTTCGTGAGTCGTTATCCGACATTGGCGTTCAGGGAATTACCGTGACTGAGGTCAAAGGTTTTGGCCGTCAAAAAGGGCACACCGAGTTATATCGCGGTGCTGAATATGTGGTTGATTTTTTGCCAAAAACCAAACTGGAAGTCGCCGTAAGTGATGATCAGGTTGATTTGGTCGTTGAATCGGTCAGCAAATCTGCACACAGCGGAAAAATTGGCGATGGCAAAATATTTGTTGCAAATTTGGAAGAGGTCATCCGTATTCGCACCGCAGAAACCGGTGAAGACGCCCTTTAATTAATACAATAAAACCGTAAAAGATATTCCGGTAGGAGGCAATCGTGGAAAATCAAATTTTTGAATTACAATATGCAATAGACACCTTTTATTTTCTGATTTGTGGTGCGTTGGTCATGTGGATGGCAGCGGGTTTTACCATGCTTGAAGCAGGTCTGGTTCGGGCCAAGAACACCACCGAAATATTAACTAAAAACGTCGCACTGTTTGCGATTGCTTGTACTATGTACATGGTCTGTGGTTACCAGTTTATGTACGGTGGTGGTTACTTTCTCTCAGGCGTGGCAACAACGGGCAGTGTTGATGTTGCGGCGGCGTTGGCGACCTCTGCTGAAAATGGTTTCGAGGGCGATGCGGTCTATTCCGGTGCATCGGATTTCTTTTTTCAGGTCGTATTTGTGGCAACAGCCATGTCTATTGTCTCGGGTGCCGTTGCTGAACGTATGAAGCTGTGTGCATTTCTGATGTTTGCTGTGGTATTAACGGGTGTTATTTATCCTATTCAGGGCGGTTGGACTTGGGGTGGTAATGAAGTCTTCGGTTTATTTGCTTTAGATTATAGCGATTATGCGGGCTCTGGTATTGTGCATATGGCCGGTGCGGCAGCGGCTTTAGCGGGTGTGTTATTGCTGGGTGCACGTAAAGGTAAATACGGCCCTAATGGCGAAGTCAATGCCATCCCCGGAGCCAATTTACCGTTGGCAACCTTGGGTATGTTTATATTATGGATGGGTTGGTTTGGTTTCAACGGCGGTTCTACGTTAAAGTTAGGCGGCATTGCAGCGGCAAATGAAGTCGCGAATGTATTTATGAATACCAATGCGGCCGCGTGTGGTGGTTTAATTTCTGCGTTAATTGTGGCGCGTATATTATTTGGTAAAGCGGATTTAACCATGATAGTAAATGGCGCTTTGGCGGGTTTAGTCTCTATTACGGCTGATCCAGCGTCACAAACGGTTCTCATGTCTACAATCATCGGTGCTATCGGCGGCGTATTAGTCGTGTTTAGTATTGTTGCACTTGATAAGGTCAAAATTGATGATCCTGTTGGGGCGATTTCGGTACACGGTACGGCAGGTATTTTTGGTGTATTAGCCGTCGGTATTTTCGGTGATGCCAGTTTAGGTGGTCAGATCATTGGTTTACTGGTTATCTTTGTGTGGGTCTTTGTGACCAGCCTTGTCGTCTGGGTAGCGATCAAAGCAATCACTGGTCTGCGAGTGTCTGAAGAAGAAGAATTCTCAGGTGTCGATATTGCCGAGTGTGGAATGGAAGCTTACCCGGACTTTGCGACGGTTAAATAAAAGCCAGATCGTTTCAATCCTATTTAAAGCCCGGCTACTTGCTGGGCTTTTTATCTACAGAAGGTTCGGGCATAAAGTAGCGGCCATGCAGTGCTTACATGCTGGGCATTCTGTATATTTATTGCTATGCTTGCACTACAGTTAATCTCGCAATAATTCATAGAATAACAAGAAGGAAAGCACAATGAAGCTTATTACGGCTATTGTTAAGCCATTCAAACTTGATGATGTTAGGGCTGCTTTGTCAGAAGTGGGCGTTCAAGGTATGACGGTAACAGAAGTGAAAGGCTGCGGTCGTCAAAAAGGGCATACAGAGCTATATCGTGGTGCAGAATATATTGTCGACTTCTTGCCTAAAGTTAAACTGGAATTAGTCATTGATGAATCCATGGTCGAGCAGTCTGTTGAAGCCATTACTAAAGCGGCACACACCGGAAAAATCGGCGATGGCAAAATTTTTGTCACCCCTGTTGATGAAGTGATTCGCATTCGCACGGGTGAAACAGGATCAGATGCAGTCTGATTACGCATTCTACGGCATTATTTCCGTTCAAATCGTATAAAAAATATACATTTATAACGCTTGTTAAAAACTATCTACTTTTTGATAAAAAAGCCTATAAAAGCCTATAAAGTCTACTGGTATCTGCCGCTATATTGACTATAAATAATTCAGTTGTAACTCTTGATGCGGATGTAGCTTGTTATGTCGGAAGAAATAGACATTATAGAAAACGAACTGTTAATGGCTCAAACGGCCATGGTAGATAAAATTGCAGAGCGCGATGAGCTGAATCGCCAGATTGAAGAGTTTTTATCATCTGGCGGCACCATTAGTGAAATTGCGCCGAATATCATGGCAGATCCTCCGAAAAAACCCGAAAACAAATACGGCAGTCACCCGATTTAATCCATCTTATTACCGGTTTTTTTCTGTGCTCTGGGGTGTGCCTGATCGTACACCTTAGCCAAGTGTTGAAAATCCAGATGAGTGTAAATTTGCGTTGTGGAAATACTGGCATGCCCTAGTAGTTCTTGTACCGCACGCAAATCACCACTCGACTCCAGCATATGACTGGCAAACGAATGGCGTAACATATGCGGATTAATCGCTTGATCCATGCCTTTCTTAATACTTAATTGTTTTAACCGTAATTGCACACTGCGTTGGCTTAGGCGTTGACCTTTATTGGAAATAAACAATGCCGTTTCTGTCTGTGCCTGTAAATATTTTTCTCGCCACACAAGCCAGTTTTTTAACGCTTTTTTTGCCAGTCTGCCAATCGGTAAATGCCGTGATTTTTTACCTTTACCGGTCACCACTAATGATGCATTACCCCAATCAATATCAGAGATGTTAATGCCGGTCAGTTCAGATAAGCGCAAACCAGAAGAGTACATAAGTTCTAGCATGGCGCTGTCACGGCTATCGATAAAAGAATCCTGATAATCATTTAACAATTGCCCCATCTGGTCAGTATCCAGCGTTTTGGGTAGGGGCTTATCCGCCTTGGGTGCCTTGATACCATCGCAGGGATTTTTTTTCGTCAGTTGTTTTTTTATCATTAGATTAAAAAAACTGCGTACGGCGGATAGCCAACGCTGTAGACTGCGGGGTTTTAATGAATCACGATGTAATTCGCTCAGGCAATGACGAATATGAAAACTGTCGATGTCAGTAAAATCGGCAAGCTCGTATTGATCGCAGTAGGCGATTAATTTTTGTAAATCGCGAAGATAATTGCTGATGGTTTGTGGTGATGCTTGTTTTTCATTCAGCAGATAGGATTCAAACAGATGATTTGCTTCTTTGATCGTTAAAGAAGTCACTGTGTTGCTACCTACTGGCTGCTTACATGTTGTTGCAAGAGGCGATTCAATATATCGGCAATATAACTTAAGAATAGCGTGCTCATACTGGAGCGATAATAATCGGTATCGCTATTAGCAATCGCTAAGACGCCTAAAGGTTTGCCAAAGGCTAATGGCGCAATCGCCGTTGATCCAATATCAGTATCTTGAAACAGCAACTGCTGTTCTTGAATATCTAACTGTCCGCAGATCGTTTTATTATTGCTGATAATCGTTCCCAAGATTGTTTGCGCAGTCTCTACAGGCATTTGCTGCACTTTATCGTTGCCAGATAAAATAGTTTGACGATTATCTTCTGTAAATAAAATTAGCGACGTAAACTCAATCTCAAAATCATTATCAAAACTGTACAGTAAGGCATCGATAAGATCATTAATATCTTTTGCTTCCAGCAGATTTAGAATTAAGCGTTTGGTTTTTTCAAACAACACATCATTACGTCGTGCATTATCCACGAGTGATTGTAATCGCTGTTGAAACTCATTATTGCGTTCGCGCAGTATACTCACTTGTTTCTCAACCAAAGAAATGGCACCACCTGTTTGATGAGGTAATTTCAGGTCAGCCAACAGTGAAGGGTTGCGAATAAAAAAATCTTTATGCTGACACAAGTACTGAACAATGTCGTCATCGGTGAGTGGTAACGTTGTGTCAGCCAATTTATTGCTCATAGTGTTGAAATACCTTTTTTCTATTTTTAGAGGCCTGCGTACAAAGGCCTCGTTATATCTTTATATACCCATGAAAAACATTGGCAGCAGGCCCTGTCATCATAACCGGATGCCCTTCGCCTTGCCAGCGAATCTGTAACTGGCCGCCGGGTAAATTAACAGCAACCGTTTTATCCAGTAAGCCTTGTAATTGCCCGGTAACGACAGCTGCACAAGCCCCAGTTCCACAGGCCAGCGTTTCACCTGCACCACGCTCATAGACACGTAAATTAATTTCTGAGCGCGACAGTATCGCCATAAAACCGGCATTAACCCGGTTGGGAAAATGGTGATGCGATTCAATCAATGGCCCTAAGGTGGCAACATCTGCCGTGGCAGTATCTTCAACCTGTGTCACCGCATGCGGATTGCCCATAGATACCGCACCGATGTTCAACATTTGATTGTTGACCTCTAACGAGTAAGTTAACGCCTGGTGATCTGCTGTAAAAGGAATGTTGTCAGGATGCAACTCAGGTGCTCCCATATCAACGGTGACATTGCCATCTTTGGCAACGTGTAAGACCAGAATTCCACACATGGTTTCGACACGGATAGTGCTTTTCCCGGTCAGCTTTTTATCGCGCACGAATTTGGCAAAACAGCGTGCACCATTGCCACAATTTTCAACTTCAGAGCCATCAAAATTAAAGATTTGATAGTAAAAATCATTTTCCGGTTGCTGAGGTGCACGCACAATCAATACTTGATCACAGCCCACGCCAAAACGTCGATCTGCAATATTGCGCACCTGTTCGGCGCTCAGATCAACTCTTTGATCGATGCTGTCAATGACCACAAAATCGTTGCCAATGCCGTGCATTTTTGTAAAGCGTATGCGTTTTGTCATAGGGCGCGCCATAGTGTCAGGGCAGTAACTGCTCTCCTCGTAGTAAGTCGTCAACAGATTCGCGTTCCCGAATAACATGAACCTTATCGCGATCAATCATTAATTCAACCGGTCTGCCACGGCTATTGTAATTGGAACTCATGGTAAAACCATAGGCACCGGATGACATTAGCGCGAGTACATCACCTTCAGATAATGCCAGCTCACGATCTTTTGCTAAAAAATCGCCTGTCTCACAAACTGGGCCAACCAAATCCCATCGAGCAGACTCTGCCGTTGATGCCTCTTGCAACGGTAACACCCCTTGCCAAGCCTGATAGAGTGATGGGCGAATATTATCGTTCATGCCCGCATCAATAATGGCAAAGTTTTTATGGTCAGTAGGCTTTAAAAATTCCACTGTTGTTAACAGTACACCCGCATTGGCCGCAATCGAGCGACCCGGTTCAAAAGACAGCGATAAATTTCGGTCTGAAATTTTATCTTTAACCGCCGCAATATAGTCTGCAATGGATGGGGGCGTTTCATCGTTATACACCACGCCAATACCGCCACCCAAATCCAGATGATCAATGGTAATACCCGTATCCCCAAGGCGATCAATCAGGCGTAATACACGATCTAGGGCATCCAAAAAAGGGTCAATCTCGGTGAGCTGTGAACCGATATGGCAATCAACCCCTTTAATGTGCAGATGCTCCAGTGACGCTGCATACTGATAAATATCAACCGCCTGTTCAATATCAACCCCAAACTTGTTTTCTTTTAAGCCTGTGGAAATATACGGGTGAGTGTTGGCATCAACGTCAGGATTTACGCGTAAAGATACCGGTGCGCGTAACCCCATATCGCCGGCCACTTGATTCAGGCGTGCCAATTCAGATCTGGATTCCACATTAAAGCAATAAATACCCAGCGCCAATGCGCGGCGCATTTCGGCGGCGGTTTTGGCAACCCCGGAGAACACCACACGCTGTGGATTACCGCCAGCGCGAACAACACGCTCCAGTTCACCCACAGAAACAATATCAAAGCCAGCCCCCAGTTTGGCCAGTACATTCAGTACCGCAATATTCGAATTGGCTTTTACGGCATAACAAATCATACCAGGATGCGAACCCAGCGCATGTTGGTATGCAAGATAATGACGAGTAAAAGCCACACGACTATACACATAAGCTGGTGTACCATAGTCAGCAGCCACCGATTGCAGCGGCACCTGTTCACACATAAGAGTGCCATTTTGATAATAAAAATCATTCATAACACTACTTTTCAGCGGTTGCTGTGGCTTCGCTATCAGGCAAATACAGCGGGCCAGTTTGACCACAGCTGGCTAAAACCAGCACAGCGGCAATAAGGCTAATCAGTATATAATGTCTGCGCATAAGCTTAACCATTGATTTTATTGAAAAATTGAGCGTAGTATAACCAAGAACGAGAGTAGATAAAAATGAATATCTCACTGATTTATCTGATAGGTATTGTAGGTTGGCTAGTATTCTGGTGGTTTGTAGTCACCCCAGCGGAAATACGCCAAAACAAATTGCTCTGGGTGCCCTTTATCCTGTGCTTGTTTTTTCTCTGTGCCAATATGGTGATCAGTGGCAGTGATTCCTATGTGTCACACATTGAGTTGGAAGAGTCGTTGTTTCATGTTCTGGATTCGCGTGCCGGTCTTGCCATTAAGGCGACGGCCAGTGTGCTAGTGGTGGCATCGATTATTTAGGGAGTCAGCGTAAAACGCTTGCCGCGTTTATTTATTATGCTGGAATCCTATGCATTTATTGCCTTGATCGGTTTAATGTCGCCCATTACATGGATTCCGACCAATGCACCAGACATGCTAATGCCATTGCGGCATATGCAAACGGTACCCTTTCTCTGGGGGCTGTTTCTTGCCGTAGCCGGTATTGTTGTCTTACTACAGGACGTGAATCATGTATTTTTGGAGCATATGACAGAAGAAAACGATAAAAAATCACAATAGGTAAAAACCAACCTATTACAATATTTTTTAACGTAATGTCTTAGTTTAAGGTAGTGGTTTTAATAAAAGGCCAGCGCCTTGGCCTCTTTCATAACCATTTACAAATCAAGCTCTAGCGTGTCTCCGTATTTAGGCAGCGACCTATTTAATAATCTAGAAAAATCCCTGTCATTTGATGAAGCATCCATAAGAACCATAACCTTAGATATATGTTCTCTCAGTTCTGGTACGCCATGGTCACCTGTCAAATGCTGATGATGCTTATTTTTTCTATACCCTTTTTCTGTTTTAGGGTTTATTTCTTTGAGCTTGTTCTTAATCCCAGGCGCTAACCTTGAATATACAATGTCATTTATCCAATGACCAACGAAAGACGGTCTTTTTAAAGCCATATAGCTTGGTTGTCCCTTTATTTTTATAAGCTTTTCCCAGAATAAGTCTGGAAATGTTTTTGACCACTTGCGAGCCTCATCAACTAAAAACTTATTGAGTATTTTTTGTAAAGCATCCTTTTCTCTGATTTCTTGATAACCAGTTACCTCATCTATTGCGGCGATTATCCCTGCTTTCGCAAAAGCGGAAGTGATTAATTGCGCTCGAAAAACTAAGCTTTTGTATTTATCCGGTAGTCGATCTTTATTATTAGCCTGTGTTATCACATCGCACAAATCTATAAGCAGAGTAGCTTCAAAGGCTATTGCAAGTATTCCACCCCCTTCCTGGCCTTGTAAACCTTAAAGGCTCATCAAGAGCCATGGCTAAATCATTGGAAACTAAAGATTTTATTTGCTTTTGTTGTAAAAAAGTACGCAATTTTGACCCATGGGTAGAAGCTTCACCACCAAACCCTATTGCAGATTGCCTTCCTCTTCCAGAAAACACCCTAGTTCCATTTTCCAACACATAGCATTCGATTTCTAAACTACCTATTTTTAATAGGTCATTTGGTGATCCCCATACAGCTTTTAAGACTTCCTTTTTAGCTAAATCCTGTTTCGTAATCTCTTTGCTCATAATTAAACTACCACAGCTCTAGATATAGTGTTATCAAAAAAATCTGACGGGTTGGTTTTACGGTTATTGAATCGATATGTAAATTCATCAAGGTATTTGTGCAAATGCTTAACGTTTACTTTGTGATATTGGCCTACTATTCCACGCTTAACTAAAGCCCAAAATCCCTCAATAGTGTTTGTATGTATATTGCCATTAGCGTATTCATAAGAATGATTAACTTGCATGTGCTCCATGAACTTCTTAACACTGCTATAACCTCTATATTCGTCCGTCATCAATGTAGTTTCTGATATATCCACATTTCCACGAATAAAACGATTAAGTGTCTTGGCATCCATTTTTGATTGTTTATTTATGACTTTAGTAACTACCTTGCCGCCACGATCTACGGCGCCTACTACTGGAGTTTTCTTGGTTCCTCGGCCTCTTTTAGCTCCACCTCCATTATTATCATCATCATTTTTCTTTGCTTGATTACGAGGTTTGCCGCCCACGTAGGTTTCATCCATTTCTACGATTCCTTTTAGCAATTCACCTTGATAAGTCATAGCCTCACGAATTTTCATAGTAATACGCCAAGCGGTGTTTTTATTGACCTCAAGGTCTCTTGCTAGTTGTCTTGCAGATAGTCCCTTTTTGGCATTTAGCATAAGAGATACAGCTAAAAACCATTTCTGCAATGGTAAAGTAAATGAGTCTGATGAAAGATAGTGCCAACAGTAACACTAAAAGAAGTATTGCAATTATTGCAATGGTAGCGGTATGTATCTTTTAAAGGTGTTTGATTGATAGATTCACAGTAAGGGCATTTAGGGGTGTTATTCCATTTACATTGTTCTAAATGTTTAATACAAGAATCTTGAGTAGGGAATTTTTGAAAAATCTGTATAATATTCATAAGGTCAGTTCCAGTAGTTATTGTTAAGAGCGCCAACTCATTAACCACTATTGTAACTGGCCTTTTTACTATGTCAATAGATAGCTGCTACCTTAAAATAAGACATTACGTTTTTTTTGTTATTATACGCGCCACGCGCTAATCTTTATCGACAGGTTTTACGGAAAATCATCAATAAGATAACAAGCAGGCAAAAACTACAGGTAAGATAGTTAGGATAGAGGTTCGTATGGAAAAAGTACTTCCTATAAAAAATATCATCATCGTTATACTCTCAGTATGTCTACTGGCAGTCATCAGTTTATTTTTTTATTCTGAATATCAATCGTCATCTCAAAACAAATCAAGCCTGACACACAATTCGAACGTCGGTTTATCCCCGTCGATCGTTGCAAACGAAAAAATCTCTGCGCCTAAAACAGAAGCTGCACAAGCGGCTGATCAACAGCCCGACAAATCATTACCCGTGCCTGCGCATCAACTCAAAAAGCTGATCGCCGAATCAAAAAACGCTGATGCGCTGGATAAAAAAATTGCCGATGCGAATAAAGCTATCGCCGTTATAGAGCAGCAATTACCCACGGAACAGCAAAATATTACCAACTCTGAACCTGACCCCGAACAACAATCAACAGCACTGGATAAACGCATTCAGCATATCCGCAATCATCTGGAAAAAAATTAATCACACGTTTATTTATTTTTACTTAACAAGGAAATAGCACTATGAAAAAACTAACAACACTTTTAGCACTTATGGCATCGCTAACATTTTTTTGCTCGTCGGCATTGGCGGTGGAAGCTGAAGGGACGATAGAGGAGGTGAGAGTTTGTTGATCGAACAATCAACATTGGAGCCATTACACATTTGTTAAATTTTCTGATGGACAATGGATATCTTTTTCGACGAATTATGGCGTCAGTGGCGATTACGATGATAATGCTTCATTATCACTGATTATGACTGCTTATACTGCTCGGTATAAAGTTAAAGTTAAGGCAAGCGCAGGTTCAAATACGCTTTGTGGTATTACAAGTGCAGCAGGATTTCACAATACAAAAGATGATTATGTTGCATTGATAGAATACTCACAACCATAAAACACTAAACCATTATTAATACTTTTTGCCTCTGAACAATAGTATTCAGAGGCCTACTAACGCCGTTTAAAGGAATAATCCTATGTTTACCCGGGTCGCTACTGTTTGTCGTTTATTGTTGACTGGTTCATTTCTGTTTACCCCATGGGTGGCAGCAACCACCACGGTTACCGGTTCCATCCCGGCAGAGTTTTCTGTCAGTGGTGGGCAAGCCAGTTATTCAATTCCCATTCAAGGCGCGCCCGGTCGCGGTGGTATGAAACCGGATTTATCCATTAATTATAGCGGTGGCGGCAATGGTGTTCTCGGCGTTGGCTGGAGTCTTGGCGGCCTGTCTGCCATTACCCGTTGCCCACGAACCATTGTGCAAGACGGCGCTGTTGGTGGTATTAATTTTGATGCCAATGACCGTTATTGTCTCGATGGGCAAAGCTTAATTCCCGTCAATGGTAGTAACGGTGGCGTAGGCACAGAATATAAAACCGAAGTCAATGGTTATTCACACATCAAATCTTACGGCGGCTCTACTAACAACCCCGATTACTGGGTTGCTAAAACCAAAGCCGGGCAGGTGATTACCTTTGGTGATGATGCTAACTCAACAAGTAGTGCCTCACTCACATTTCCGCAAGCAACAACGTCGTGGACAGTAAAAGAAATTAATGACACCACGGGCAATAACCCGATTACTTATACATACTCTATTGATCAAAATACACAGTATTTAGAAGAGGTAAGTTATACGGGTGGTAAAGTTAATTTGTCGTATGAGGTTCGACCTGATGTCAGCGATAGTTATTATGCAGGCCAAAATATTACATTAGAAAAACGACTAAATCATGTAAAAGCGTACCATAACGCAGCGCTGACAACTGAGTATGGATTCAATTATATTACAAGTGGTATTCGTGATCGTTCCGTTTTGTCATCAGTTATTCAATGTAATGGTGATAATCAATGTCTTTCTCCATTACATTTTAGTTGGAGTGATATTGGTTCTAACAGTTTTGAAGCTTCAGGAGATTGGACAAGTACAACAAAGGATGGGGTTACTGTTGTTGGTAACGCGGATGTTGATGGTGATGGATTAAGTGATTTAGTCTTGCAATATGATTATAGTGGCACACGTTATTGGCCAGCATACTTGTCGACTGGATCGAGTTTTGAATTAGTCAGCAGTGCAGCAAGGACAACGACAGCCGATGTTACCGTTGTCGGTAATGCGGATGTGAATGGCGATGGTTTGGCCGATTTAATTTTGCAATATGATCACAGCGGTAAACGCCGTTGTCAAGCACGCTTGTCGACGGGTTCAACCTTTGCGGTTTCAGATGACTGGACGAGTACGAGCACCGCAAATGTTAGCGTTGTAGGTATGAGTGATGTCAATGGTGATGGTCTGGCAGATTTGATATTGCAATATGATTATAACGGCACACGTTACTGGCCAGTATATTTATCCACCGTATCAAGTTTTGAATTAAGTGGTAGTGCAGCAAGGACAACGACAGCGAATGTTATTGTGGTAGGTAATGCGGATGTGAACGGTGATGGTTTAGCCGATTTAATTTTGCAATATGATCACAGCGGTAAACGCCGTTGGCAAGCACGCCTGTCGACGGGTTCAACCTTTGCTGCTTAAAACGATTGGACGAGTACGAGCACTGCAAATGTTAGCGTTGCAGGTATGAGTGATGTCAATGGCGATGGTCTGGCAGATTTAATCTTGCAATATGATTATAGTGGCACACGTTATTGGCCAGCATACTTGTCGACTGGATCGAGTTTTGAATTAGTCAGCAGCGCAGCAAGGACAACGACAGCAGATGTTACCGTTGTCGGTAATGCGGATGTAAATGGCGATGGCTTGGCCGATTTAATGTTGCAATATGACCATGATGGCCAACGCCGTTGGCAAGCACGATTATCAACCGGTTCAACCTTTGCTGCTGCAAACGATTGGAAAACTACAGGTACCGCCAATGTTGATGTGGCTGGTTTAAGTGATGTTACTGGCGATGGCCAGCCAGACTTAATACTGCAGTATGATCATAGCGGCAAACGTCGTTGGCAGCCACGAGTGTCACAAAGAGCCTATTTACAGTTAAATTCCATCACCGACTCTTCCGGCAACACCACAACGATTAACTACAAACCTCTAACGGACTCCTCGGTCTACACCAAAGGCACCGGCGCTCAATACCCGGTGGTCGATCTTATTTATCCGGATTATGTGGTGAGTTCGGTCGAAAGCAGTAACGGTGTCGGTGGTACCACAATCGTTAATTATCATTACGAAGGTTTAAAAGCCCATTCACAAGGCCGCGGTTCTTATGGCTATGCGAAGATCACCGAAACCTACCCCGATACCGGTAAAACCCTGGAAACCTATACCAAACAAACGGCGTTTCCTTATGTGGGTTTGGTTGATCGCATCGTTGAACAGCATAACGGAACCGTTATTAACGAATCCGATAAAACCTATTCTGCTACGCAAAACGGCGGCGTGTATCAGATGCACCTTTCAGAATCCGTCGATAACAGTTACGAACTCGATGGTAGTTTAATTACCACCGTTACCACCACGGGTAATAATCCCGTGACAGGTTCATCAGAAAGTTTTACTAAAACCACACACAGTACTTACACCAATGATGCTAACAACTGGTACTCGGGTCGCTTAACCGAATCCACCGTTACACACACTGCGCCCGGTCAGAGTGATCAACAACGCCGCTCTGCTTTTACCTATGGTAATACCACTGGATTATTAACCACCGAATCTGTGGTGGGTGTGGCGTCAGGGCAAGCGTTAACGACCACGGCATACCAATACGATACTTACGGCCAAAAAACACAAGTGACTGTTTCAGCAGCGACTGAAACCGATCGTATCACGACAACTGCTTACAACAACGAAGGTAAAACGACACACACCTGTAATGCACTGGGGCAATGTGAAACCTATACCTACACACCCGAAGGTTGGTTACAAAGTACAACCGGCCCCAATAGTATTACCACCTTATGGGAATACGATGGCTTTGGTCGTAAAATCACAGAAACCCGAGCCGATGGTACCGAAACCACAATAGCACATCACTTTGCCGGCAGTGGTCACTGCGGTCAGTTGGCTAACCACGCGTATACCTGTTCCATTAGCCAAACCACCGGCAGCCAACCGGCCACCGTGCAATACGACACACTTGGCAGATACGTACGTAAAATCGCCACCGGTTTTGATGGGCGTTTAATTTACGCCAATACCGAATACAACCACTTGGCGCAAGTGACCCGTGTCAGCCGTAATTATTTTGAAGGTGACCACATATATTGGGCCAACAGCCAGTACGATGTGCTAAACCGCGTCACCCATATGGATGAACCCGCACCACACGGCACGCGCAATCGTATTGCCACCGCCTACGATGCTTTAGTGACCACAGTCACCTCCGGCCCCGAACAACGTCAAAAGGTCACTTATACCAATGCCATTGGTCAGGAGATTCGCCGCACCGAAGAAGAGGGCACCTATATTGATTACACCTACAGTGCCGCTGGCAACTTGCAAACCACGATTGTTGCGGATAATGCCGATACCACCATTACTCTTTCTTACGACGAATTTGGCCGTAAGATTGGCATGGATGACCCCGATATGGGCGTGTGGTCTTATCAATACAATGCCTTTGGTCAACTGATTAGCCAAACCGATGCCAAGGGTCAAACCACCAGCATGGCTTACGATAATTTAGGCCGTATGATCAGCCGTACGGATCAAGCCGGCACTGCGAATGCCACCACAAGTACTTGGACCTATGGTGACAATACGTCACCGCAGGGCAGTATCGGTAAACTCCTGTCTGCAAGCGATGGCAACATCACCAAAACCTATTACTACGACAGTTTAGGTCGCCCGGAAGAATCCAATACCACCATTGATGATGGCTTAATTGCGCAGAGCTTTACCACCCAAACCCTGTACGACAGCATTGGCCGTGTTAGCAGAACCATTTACCCCGGCAGTGATAATTTTTATACAGATAATATTTATAACGCCAATGGCTTTTTAGAAAAAAGTCCAAGGTTTGCGTTCTAATGCAGAGCAATATGACTTAAGTATTCTTACGCCATTAGTGAGTGAGGCGGTGGACTTGGCGGCAGATTATTATGAAAAAGCTGAAGAGTTACAAACCATAGGTACACACTACACCCACCGCATTGATTACTTTAAACAATTACTGGCAACACAATATATTGATTTTCAATCCGGTGATCTTTCTGAATTATCACGAGGGCAGGGTTACGATTACCTCAGCGCGGGTGATGGAAAAACTTTTTATATTCTTGTTGAAAATGACTTCCCATTCTCGGTGGGTGGCATCATTATTCCACAAAAAGTACGTGCAAATTTGCATTAAAAAGTTGTCTTTACCTTGGACGAACAGCCGGTCACTACAATCACCAATGACGAATTTGCTGCACTCGAAGCCAACCTCTTACCCACCGGTAAACAAATCTACGCCGTCAGTGATACGCGTATGACCTGTGCCTGTGATGGCGACAACCTCGGTGACACTTATGCCAACAATGTCAGTTTATTGATTCAGCAACAAGCCGATAAAGACATGATTTTTGAGCAGGGGACGGTTAAAGAATTACGTGAAGGTTATGAATACAACTATTACGCCGCCAGCGATAATAAAACTTTCTATATCCAAATGCCCCAGGTGCAAACCCATATGTCTGTCGGCGGTATTACTATTCCTCATACGGCACCCACTGCGTTCCACTACAAGGTGACACACACTTTTGAAGAACAATTAGTTGAGCGCGTGCCTGCCAGTGAGTTCGATAGCCAATGGGCCAACCTTACCCCTGTGAATGGCGGCATATATAAAATTGCCGACAACCGCATTAATTGCCTGTGTGAGGGGTGGGAACTGGAATACACCTCGCAACTGGAAAGCCATGTCGCCTCGTTGGAAAGCTCGGTACTGCAAGGTCGTAACATGTCGTCACATTTTCTGGGGCACCTCAACAACACCATTCTCGAATTGGAAACCGTTATTGAACTGATCGAACGCCAAATCGAGGGCTATGCCGCTACCGCAGAACAACTCATTGTGCTGGGGGAACAAACCCTCGCCGCGGCTGACAACAGCTTCCAGTATGAGCGTACCTTAGTGCGCGGTAGTGAAACCTATACCGAGCTGGTTAACGACACACAGTACACCACCTACTGGAAAGCACTCGAAGTGGATGCCTCCGGTCGCATCAGTGCCGAAGTCTACGGTAACGGTATTGTGAATGCCTACACCTATAACCAAGGCACGAGTAAGCTACAGCATATTCACAGCGGCTTATTAACGATTGACCCGATTCGTCATTTGGAATACCAGTACGACGCGTATCAAAACGTCACGAGTCGAGAAGACCACGCACTGGATATTCGAGAAACCTACGAATACGATCGCTTAGATCGCTTGACCCGTACCGATATTAGCAGTAACACCTATCCCTCAGCGGAGTTTAACGGTTCACAAACCCAAAGCTATGATGTACTGGGTAATATCACCCATAAATCCGATGTGGGTGCCTACACTTACGTTGAAAATAATGCGGGTCCTCATGCTGTTACACGTGCGACCCCCACGGATGGGGGAAGTGCTGGAAACGCAGGGAGCAGTTTTCAGTATGATGTCAATGGCAATGTGATCTCGGGTAATGGAAGAACGGTACAATGGAGCAGCTTTAACAAACCGACACTCATTACCAAAGACGGCAAGTCCGCGGTCTTTGCTTATGGGCCAGATCGTTCACGCTATAAGAAAAACAATCATAACGGTGACACCACCTTATATGTGGGCAAACTGTTTGAGCATAAAACCAAAGGTACTGGCGCTTCACAAATTACGGAAGAAACCCATTACATCTTCGCTATGGGGCAAATGGTGGCGCAGCATATTGTCTCTACTGAGCACGGCGTACAAACCCGTTACCTCCATAAAGACGCACTCGGCAGTGTCGATTTAATTACCGACGCACACGCTAATGTGGTCGACAGAAGAAGTTTTGATGCTTGGGGTCAACTCAGAAATCTCACGTGGAAAGATAACGAAGGCATTATTAATCCTCTGTACTTAACACAGCTACCCTTTACCGATAGGGGGCTATACCGGGCACGAGCATATTCAGGAAGTCGGCCTGATTCATATGAACGGGCGGGTGTATGATGCGACCTTGGCGAGGTTTATGAGTGCGGATCCGCATATTCAAGAAGGGGCGTTAACGCAGAGTTATAACCGTTATAGATATGTGTTGAATAATCCGTTGAAGTATACTGATCCGAGTGGGTATTTCTTTAAGAAGTTGTTTAGAAGTATTAAGAAATTTGTTAAAAGGCCTATTAATTTAGTTAAGAAAATATATAAAGCACCTTATCAGCTGGCTAAAAAAGCATTAAGAGAAATTGCTAAAGTCCCTATTCTTAATGCAATAGTAGGAGCTGCGGCTTGTACTTTTGGTGGTCCATTAGTATGTGCAGCTTTCTCTGCAATGTCTACTTATGCCGTTACAGGTAGCTTAAGTGCGGGGCTTAAAGCGGGACTGATAGCTTATTCTACAGCAGCGATATCTGGTTATATTGGCGGTAGTACAGACTTTGGTACTGTTGGTACGATTAAAGCAGAGCGTGTAATTGCCCATGATGTTGTTGGGGGCATTACCAGTGAATTACGTGGTGGTAAATTTGGGCAAGGCTTCTTGAGTTCAGCGTTTACTAAATCAGTTTCCGGGTTTATTCAACGAGGCGCTGAATTTATTACTAGAGGTGCTAGTGTGGTTTCTGATATGGTAGGTGCTATGGGAGAAGCTGTTGTGGGAGGCACGGCTTCTGTATTGGGAGGTGGTAAGTTCTCAAATGGGGCGCAGACGGCGGCGATACAATATCTCTTTAATCAGTTACGTTCTAGTCTAATTGCTGAAAGAACATCAACGAGTACATCTGTTAATGGCCAAAGACATGAATATAAGATTAGAGGTTTGATATGTACACAACAAACTTCTGGTTGTAACGATCAATTAGCAGACCGAGTTTTTAATTATGTAAATAAAAACGACGTGCCCTTTAGTTTCTCTAGTAGTGAGGGTTCAGGTCCAAGAACTTTGTGGGGCAATAATCCTATCGATCATGAAGAATATATTGATCAGCGTCTTACAGTAAATATTGCAAGAGAGGGGCATACATTCTACCCTGGTGATGTAACCCATAAAGTTCATTTTGAAAATGGAAACTTGTATTATGATATTACTGGTGTGGGTAGAGGAGAAAACCCAGGTTGGAATAACTTCGTTGGGCGAGTTACATTTCAGCCTAATGTTTCCAATGTGCTCTTAAAATATGCAAGATAAAATTTATGAAAAAATATTTATTTTTATTGGCTTTTCTTTTTGCATGTTCGGACAAAGAAAATGAGGTATATGTTCATTATCGAGGGGACTTTGATTCTTCTAATGTAAAAATTGTTGAAGAGATAGTAAAAAAATTTTCTCAAAAGTGGGGTCTATCTATATGGGAAAAAAATAAATCAGATATGTCAAGGCTGACAAATCATCAAGAATCTTTTTTTATGGGTCTAGAAATAAATAGTAATACTATAATGACGATTAATAATGTTGGAATTGGAAATGTCATATCAATCATAGTTATTAAAAACAGTTATGTTTCATCTGAAAAATTAGATTTTTTGTCTTCAAATATTTTGAAAGATCTAGAGAATATTAATATAAAAATGAATAAAGTGAAGTAGCAATCAAGGGGTCACGTTGATTTTTGATCAGTTTGGTGGGTGAGTATTTTTAGTTATTATTAGGGAGTGTTTAGGATGGCAAGGATGCCTAGGTTATATGTTGAGGGTTGTGCGCAGCATGTTGTGCAGCGAGGGAATAATCGTTCTGCGTGTTTTTTCTGTGAAGCGGATTATGCGTTTTATTTACAGAAGTTGAAGGAAGCTTCTAAGCTGCATGATGTTATTGTGCATGCTTTTGTGTTGATGACCAATCATGTACATTTATTGGTAACACCGAACGATCGGTATGGTGTGTCACGCTTGATGAAGTCTTTGGGTCGTGCTTATGTTAAGTATATTAATTTAACTTACCGACGAACAGGCACGTTATGGGAAGGTCGTTATAAATCGTCTTTGGTCGCATCTGATCATTATTTTCTTACCGTTAGTCGTTACATTGAATTAAACCCGGTTCGCGCGAATATGGTGAAATTGCCCGGTGAGTATCCTTGGTCTAGTTATCGTCATAATGGAATGGGAATAACCATAGGCTTGATTACTGAGCATCGGTTATATCATGACTTAGGAGATACCAGAGCGAGTCGTCTCTTATGGTATCGCCATATTTTTTCCAGTGAATTTATGGTTTCATTACTGGATGAAATTAGAATCAGTATTAATAAAGAATGGGCTTTGGGTGATTCTAGGTTTACGGAAGAGATAGAAACGATGCTTGGTCGAAAAGTGAAAAATCGAAGCTGGGGTGGAGATAGGAAATCAGAATCGTTTAAAAATCAACGTACCTGACCCCTTGATTTGTACTATGCTTACAGTATGCGCTATGTCTTTATGTTTGCATTTTTGTTATTGCTATCGGGTTGTTTCGCGGGTGTTGCTAGTACGGTAACGATTCCGGGGCAGTATATTGAGCCGGTGACACAGGGGTTGGGCACGGTATCCAATTTTTCGCGTAACTCGGGTGGTAATAGTCCCGAGTATTGGGAAAACTATCTTATCAGTAAGATTGATGACAAACGTGTGTATTATATAGAGAAGTTTCTGATAGACCGGGATGGCTATTACAGTGCCAGCTGGAAGGTGGCTTCAGGTCGTCATACTTTGGAAGTTAAGGCCGAATTTAATGATAAACAGGCCAAGGAGAAGCTGTATGAGGCTTATATTACCTTGGACGTTAATATCACCCCGTTTACCCGTTATCGCTTGGAGGGTAAAGTTGAAAATAATCAGGTACATATATGGTTGCTTGATAGAGCCACTGGTGAGGTGGCTTCACCCATAGCATCGTCGCCGTATCGAGAGGTTACGATTACTTATTAACTGGTGGCGCTTCAAACAGAATATCTTTGTAGGTAGCGTTTATCCCCAGTTTACCCAGCAGTGCTAAATCAATATGACCCGCCTGTGGTAAGCCGTTGGCTTTTCTATAGGCACTGATGGCGCCAGCCGTTTTAGGCCCTGCAATCCCATTAATAATATCGGCATTGATAAATCCGGCATCCGCCAGTGCTTGCTGCACGCGATAAATAAACGTTTTGGTCAGTATTAAAGGGAATTGTGTGATATCCAGTACCAGCGTATTTTTTTTTACGGTAAAGGCCGCATTGCCCAGTAGTTTGCTCACGGCGTTATTTTTATTGGCTTGTTCGTAGCGGCTGTAAAATAACCTTGTATTAATGTTCAGCGCATCAGTTCTTTGGTTAAACGCAAGCTGATCAAAAATCTGTCGGATATTGAGTGCAAAAATATAAGGTAGGGTTTGGTAATCTTGTGTGTTGTTGACAATTTGCCATGCTTCCAGACTGTAGCCATTATTACCGCTATAGTAGCTAGAAAAACGGCGGTCAATATCACGATATCGCCAGCCTTTGCTTTTTTTCAGTTGGGTAATGATATAGCCATTATAGCTCGCGTGTAAAAAGTCGCTGTCGATGGCGGCTAACTCGTCAATCGTGGCAGGTTTAATCGCTGGGTCAATGTTTAGCGCCTCAAATACCGCGAGATAGGATTCATATAACATCGGTTCTTTAGCCGCATGTAACATAGTAATCAGGTACAGCTGTACCAGCTTGCTTTTATCGCTGCGATAACCTGCTTGTACCTGACCCTTAGCTTCGGATTCTTGAATGTAATCCAAAATAGCGGTGGCCTGCGTTTGAATCAAGGCGGCCTTCTGTGCGTCAATCGTGGCTGGTTTTTCTGCCGACGTGGTTTCTGCTGTTGTGTCTGGCGTGGTTGAGGGAGCGGTTTGCGCGTCAGGCGCCGGTTCTTTTTCTGTCCCCAGTGAGTGTGCCGCTGTTTCTGTCGGCAAGGCGTTGGTTACAGGTGCAGAGGTTGCCGATTTTTCTGCTTCTACAGCGATAGATTCGGACGTTTCTACAGTAGGATTATCACCGAGTTGATTGAGAATCTGTTTCACAGGGCCATCGGCTTGTTGGCCGTTATAGCCGATCGCAAATATACTTGCGCCAACACTGATAACCACAACCAGCAATACAATCACGTACGCAGAGCGGCGAAAACGTTTTAAAGGGTCTTCGATAAGTTCCTTAACCAAGCCTTGATAATTTTTGCGGCTAAAGCTGCGTGCTAGTTCGGCATCTTCAACTGCCAGACGTGACTCAATCGCGATGCGGCTGCTTGCGGCTCTAAAATTTTCAAGCTCCTGCTCCAGTTCCTGAACCTGTGTTTCCAGGGACATAATCTCATCCTGCTTCTCATTGAGCAGGGCTTTTAGTTCGTCAGAAATCGGGTCTGTATCGGTCATAGTCTTTCGTTGTTTGCAGGTTTTACTTAAGCGTAGTTCAGAATGGTGTAAAGCAGCACTGTAAGCGCCATTTTGGCGCATATTTCTTAATAATATAGAGAAATTGTGAAGATATAAAGGGCGAGGTTCACAAAACCCCGCACGCTTGATGGGTTGGAGACGGGGCTTGTGCGTTAATGATTAGGCTGAAAAGGGTACGTGATGGGCTGGTTTGTCTGTCGTGTAAATAGTAGCCTCGTGCGGGCTGTGCTGATACAATTGCGCCCTTTTCCGAAGAGATAACCATGAGCGCGATTGTCAGTATTATAATGGGTTCCCGTTCTGATTGGCCGACCATGTCCGAAGCTGCTGGTGTGCTGGATCAGCTGGGTGTGTCTTACGAGACCAATGTGGTGTCAGCTCACCGTACGCCTGAACGTTTAGTCGAGTTTACCAAGGGCGCTCATACTCGTGGAATTAAAGTGATTATTGCTGGTGCTGGCGGTGCGGCACATTTGCCAGGTATGGCAGCGGCATTAACGCATTTGCCCGTTGTTGGCGTGCCTGTGAGCAGCAAGCAACTAAAGGGTATGGATAGCCTGATGTCGATTGTGCAAATGCCTCGGGGCGTGGCGGTAGCGACACAGGCTATTGGTGAAGCGGGTGCTTATAACGCGGGCTTGATTGCGGCACAAATGCTGGCTCTTTCTGACGCAGCACTGGCCGAGCGTATTCAGCAATGGCGTCAGGAGCAAACAGATAATGTGCCTTGGTCAGTAACAGACTAATTCTTTTCTTCTTATGCATATAGCAATATTCGGTTGTGGACAATTAGCACAAATGACTGCTCAGGCAGGCATTGAGTTGGGCTTTCGTTTTTCTTTTATCGCAGAATCTGGTGAGGATACATGCTGTGTAGACAGTCTCGGTGACGTGTTGGTTTATCAGCCTGAGATGTCTGCCGAGGATTTATTTAATGCGTTGAATAAGCCGGATGTCATCACCGTTGAAAAAGAAATGGTCAATGCTCAATTGTTGAAAGCCTTAGAAGCGATCGCGGCGGTTTGTCCCAATCATCAAGCGATTTATCTGTCACAACACCGTATTCGTGAAAAAAACTTTTTGCGCCATGAAGGTATTCCTACGGCCAACTTTGAAATTATTGAATCGCAAGAACAGTTACGCACCTTGCCGCAACGTTTGGGTTACCCCATTTATATCAAGGCTGCCGAGTCTGGCTATGATGGTTACAATCAATGGCGTATCCAATCTGAAGCTGATCTCGAACAAGTAACGCTTAGTGATGATGTGGCGCTCATTGCCGAACAACATGTCGATTTTTCCAGAGAGGTGTCCATTATTGCTGCACGCAATGCTGAAGGTGCAACGGTATTTTATCCTCTAATGGAAAATCGCCACGAACACGGTGTGCTGTTATCCACGATTGCGCCTGCTTCCGATGTGAATGAGAGTTTACAGCGCCAAGCGATTGCGTACATGGAAACCATACTTGATGAACTTAATTATGTTGGTGTATTAACGATGGAATGTTTTGAAACCGCACAGGGTTTGGTGGTGAATGAGCTGGCGCCGCGTGTACATAATTCGGGTCATTGGTCTATTGAAGGGTGTCAGACCAGTCAATTTGAAAATCATTGCCGTGCAATTGCCAATAATGCCTTGGGTAGCACAGGCGTTAACGGGATTTCTGGTATTGTGAATATGCTCGGTAAACACGGCAAGCCGGAAAATTTCGAAGCCGCCAATATGTTTTATCATGCCTACGGTAAGCAGGAACGTCCACGTCGCAAACTAGGCCATATCACCGTCACTGCTAACGATTATTCTGATGTTAAAGAAAAACTTAATCAGGCGTTATCGGCTTTGTACGGTGATGAATATTCGCCGTTAAAATAATTTTTTAAACAGTTTCCGTTTTAAATCGTCTTTTAGTTTTTCTTCCAAGCTTTGTTGGTCTTTTTGTGTTGTCTCTTCAGCGGGTTGTTCTGTCGTGGTTGCTTGCGATGCGGTGCTTTGCGTATTGCTGTCCGAACTGATGCCAAGCTTTTTCAATAATTTATCTTTAAGTTTGTCTTTTTCCTTTTCCAATGCTGTTTGCGAGTTGGCCTTTAATAAGGCGCTGGCATCCAGTTTATAGCTAGGTGCTGTTAGTGGGCCAGTAAAACGTACAGGAATAGTAATGCCTTTTAATTTATCGAGGCTTTTTCCTCCCTGGCCGGAGTTGGTATTGACAGCAACAATGGAGGTTAAATAATCCAGTGTTTGTTGTGTCGTATTGATAGACCCTTTACCGCTAATACGAAACAGTGGCGCGCTAATGGCAAGGTCATTATTGCTAATAACATCGTTGTTCACTAATAGCGTTGCAGACATTTCTGCAAATCGAGTTTCATCATCACTACTACTGCTAGAGCTGCTACTTTTACCGCGAATTTGGTCAATGACGGTTTGTGCTTCATCCAATACTTTTTTGATGTCAATGCCTTTAATCGCGCCATCTTTTGCTAATAGCTTAACTGTGCCTTGAGGGGAGGTTTTGCCGTTTTTTTCTGTTACGGTAATATTGGTATTGAGGTTACCAATCCCTGAAAATTGATCCGTAATGCCAGCATCAGTCAGCAAAGGTTCCAGTGCAATATTGTTGAGCGATATATTGGTTGTTAACATCGGACTTTTAGACTTGCTCAGATTAATCGTGCCATTCAAGTTGCCTTGATAGAGGTTTAACATTGGTTTGATCGTGGTTAATCGTTTATCAGATACAACGTTGATATCAATATCGCTGACCTTGAGATTGTTGGCCTGAACAGAATTGGCTCTGAAATCACCTTTGGCGAGAATATTATTAAATAGTGCCAAAGGTGCTAATAGGTTTGCGGTAGCGCTCGTTGAAGTTTGAGCTGAAGCGTCAGCTGTCACTGTTGTTTTTGGCAGATAAGAATCAATAACAATGTTATCTAATGCCAGATCAAAACGATACTGAGGTTGTGCCATATTAATGATGGCAATATGGCCTGTTAATGCAGATTCGTCTAGAGTGAGCTTCAGTTTTTGTAGCGAAACCCCCTTGGGGCTAGCAGTCACTTTAACACTGCCTTTTACTTTTGTCAGTGCGGACGCATTTGTTGGTGTGTAATCAATGCCCAGTTGTGCTAATAACGCGCGCGCATTAAAGGTATTGGTGGTTAAATGGCTGACAACCGTGAGCGTTTTGTCCCACTCTTTGACTTTCATGTCTCCTGATAACGTTATGCCTTGTGAGCGTGCAGAAAACGCCGAAATAGTCGCGTTTGTTTTGGCGATGTCGATATAGGCTTTAGGGATGCTGAATGCTAATTCTGGTTGGTGTTGTTGTTTGATGGATGCTGCTATATCGTCAAGATTCACTCTCTGATTCTTTTGGTTAAGTGTCACCTGGCTATCTAGTGTGATTGTTGTCGGTGCAAATGCATTGCCACTGAGTTGGCCTTCCAGAGTTAAAGGCGTTGGTTGACCACTTAACAGATTACCGCTCACAATATTCAGTTGCTTTGCTTCGTAAATGGTGCCGGTTTTTTTATCGTTATAGAGAATATGGCCATCGGTAATATCAATACCCGCAATCGTTAATGCGGCAATCGCCGCCGCTTCATTAGTGTCTTTATTTTTGGACTGGTTTTGAGAGGGGGTAGCTGTTGTGGTTTCTTCACTCTGAAATTTATTGAGTACGGCATCGACGCTGCTTAGGCCGGCACGGTTGACCATAATCTCAATTTTTGGTGATTTCAGTAAAATCGTGTCAATCTCCAGTTCACGTTGCAGCAGAGGTTTAAGTTTGACGTTAATGTTGGCTGCGGCAACACTAATAAAGTCACCGCTGGCAGCGACAGCCTTGGGCTGAGCCAAGGTGAGAGAACCCGTTTTGATGCCTAACCAAGGGAATACGGATAATGAAAAATCTTCCGTGATAATAAGGTCAAGCCCTGTGCGTGATTTGACGGTTGCAGTAATCTCCTCTTTATAATCATTGGGATCTACTAGTTGTGGTAACGCAATGACCGTAACAACCAGTAATAAAATAACAACGATAATCAGGGTCAACAGAATTTTCAGGGCTTTCATGACAGCATTTCATCCGTAGTGTGGAACATGGGGTTATAGACAGCATTATTTTATAGGAGTTCGAGGCCAAGAGTAAGCATGGTAATAGCCATGACTCAGGCAGTATAAATTTGTATAATTGCGCCTTTAATAACCACGGAGAACACCTATGAGTGCTCGTACCGCCAGTGTGCGCCGCGATACGCTGGAAACTAAAATCACTGTTGACCTGAATCTTGATGGTACCGGAAAGGCCAGTTTTAACACTGGTGTGCCTTTTTTGGAGCACATGATGGATCAGATTGCTCGTCATGGCCTGATTGACTTGGATATTAACTGTGATGGTGATACCCACATTGATGATCACCACAGTGTTGAAGATATTGGTATTACTATTGGTCATGCGGTAGCTGAGGCTGTGGGTGATAAAAAAGGCATTCGCCGTTACGGCCACGCCTATGTGCCCTTAGATGAGTCCTTGTCACGTGTTGTGATTGATTTCTCTGGTCGTCCCGGATTATTTATGGATATTCCGTTTACTCAAAAACGTATTGGCCAGTTTGATACCGAGTTGTTCTGGGAGTTTTTTCAGGGCTTTGTTAACCATGCTCAGGTAACCTTGCATATAGATTGTGTGAAAGGTATCAATGCCCACCATCAAATTGAAACGGTCTTCAAAGCCTTTGGCCGTGCGCTGCGTATGGCCTTGGAATTTGATCCGCGGATTGAAGGGGTGATGCCTTCAACTAAAGGTACGTTGTAATTACTGCCCATCAGTTTTTTGTTACCAAGATATGCTGTAAATACCCGCTTGCGGATATTCATAGCATGTCTGGGAGAGAAGCTTCAGTTATTCAGTTGCAAAATTATTATTGAGAAGTTTATGAAAACATCCGTTGCAATCATCGACTACGGTATGGGTAACTTGCACTCGGTGGCGAGTGCATTGGCACATGTATCGCCCGATAGTGACATTCATATTACCGCCGATGCCATCCACAATGCTGATCGTGTCTTGTTCCCGGGCGTGGGTGCTATTCGTGATTGTATGGCAGAAATTCGTCGTTTGCAGTTTGATAAGCTAGTGCCTGAAGCCATTGCGAGTGGCAAGCCCGTGTTGGCGATTTGTGTAGGTATGCAGGCCTTAATGCATCATAGTGAAGAAAACGGCGGTGTTGAATGCTTGAATGTGATTCCCGGTACGGTGAAATTTTTTGGCAATGATCAACACGATGCCGAAGGCAATAAATTAAAAGTGCCGCATATGGGCTGGAATACCGTTGCGCAAACGATTGACCATCCACTGTGGCAGGGTATTGAAAATAACAGCCGTTTTTATTTTGTTCACAGTTATTTTGTCGATGCCGACAATAACAAACAGATTGCGGGTGTTAGCGAATACCCGCAGCCTTTTGTCGCCGCCCTGAGTCACGATAATGTGTTTGCCACACAGTTCCACCCTGAAAAAAGTGATAAATCAGGTTTGCAGTTGTTAAATAATTTTATGAATTGGCAACCTTAGAGAAACTATTATGTTAATTATCCCCGCTATTGATTTAAAAGACGGCCAATGCGTAAGACTGCGTCAGGGCCTGATGGAAGACTCTACTGTTTTTGGTAGCAACCCTGTTGAGTTTGCTAAACAGTGGGTCGATAAAGGTTGCCGTCGTTTGCATCTGGTTGATCTCAATGGTGCCTTTGCAGGCGAGCCGGTAAATGGTGAAGTGGTGACAGATATTGCCAAAGCATTTCCGGATTTGCCGATCCAAATTGGTGGTGGTATTCGCAGTGCAGAAACGATAGAGCATTATTTATGTGCCGGTGTTAACTATGTAATTATCGGTACCAAGGCCGTAAAAGAACCCGAGTTTGTTACCGAGATGTGTCAACAATTCCCCGGTCATATTATTGTCGGCTTGGATGCAAAAGACGGTCTCGTTGCGACGGACGGTTGGGCAGAAGTGTCTGAGCTAAAGGCCGCTGATCTCGCCAAACAATGTGAAGCAGATGGCGTTGAGTCTATTGTGTATACCGATATTGCTCGTGATGGCATGATGCAAGGTGTCAATGTGGAAGCGACAGTAGCGATGGCGCAGGCTTCCAGTATTCCGGTTATTGCCTCTGGTGGTATTACCAATATTGACGATATCAAAGCCCTGAAGGCACAGGCGCATCATGGTATTGTGGGCGCTATTACTGGTCGCGCCATTTACGAGGGCACACTGGATGTCACCGAAGCGCAAGCCTTGTGTGATGAATAGTGACAACCATAGTAAGCTTCTTTGGAGAAGTTTGCGTACAACAATCGTAGGAGCCAGAGTCAATTAATAAAATAAGAGGAGTGCAGGGTTAATTGTCGATTATATAAATTGACTCTGACCCGATTGATTATGAAATATAAAGGCCAGCCACACTTATCCCATAACCAGCCATCCAAAATCGGTGTATTGATCACCAATCTGGGTACTCCCGAGGCGCCAACAGCGTCGGCTTTGCGTAAATATCTGGCACAATTTCTTTCTGATACACGGGTGGTTGAAGTCCCTAAGATCCTGTGGAAGTTTATTTTATATGGCATTATTTTGCCTGTACGTCCCCGTCGATCTGCAGAGGCCTATCAAACGGTATGGACGGATGAAGGCTCACCGTTGATGGTGTATACGCAACAGCAATGTGATGCTCTAAAAGCCAGCTTGCATAAAAAATATGGCGCCGATATGGACGTGTTTTTTGCTATGCGCTACGGACAACCTTCTATTGAACATACCATCGAAGCCATGCAACAAGCTGGCGTGGATCGATTGCTGGTCCTACCCTTGTATCCGCAGTATTCTGGTCCTACCGTGGGTTCGACATTTGATGCTGTGGCGGAAGATTTTATGCGTCGCCGCTGGTTGCCCGATTTGCGCTTTATCAGTCATTACCATGATTTTCCTGCTTATATTGAAGCCTTGGCACATAGTGTGGAAGCACATTGGCAACATCATGCGCGCGCGGATAAGTTGATCATGTCTTTTCATGGTGTTCCGTTGGTATACGTGCAAAAAGGTGATCCATACTACGATCAATGTCAGCAGACGGCACGATTATTGGTCGCGCGTTTGGGTTTGTCTGAAGAGGAATACCTTGTCACCTTTCAGTCGCGTTTCGGATTGCAGGAATGGCTAAAACCCTATACTGATCATACTTTACAGTCTTTGCCTGAGCAGGGCGTTAAGTCTGTGCAGATGATTTGCCCGGGTTTTTCTTCCGATTGTCTGGAGACGATAGAAGAAATTGGTGAAGAAAATCGCGAGTATTTTATGGAAGCCGGGGGTGAGCGTTATGAATATATTCCGGCTCTGAATGCGACAGAGGATCACATTCATATGATGACGCAACTTGTTGACAAGCACGTGCAAGGTTGGGATATGTCTGATACACAAGCGGATGAAAAAACGCAACTGCATTTACAGGAAGCCAGTCATTAACACTGGGGTTATTAATGCTTCAGTGCAGGTTCTAATAGGCTAAGCCAGCTGTCTAACATTTCGCTGTATTGAAACACACAGCGCCCAGCACGCTCTTCATCGAATCCTGTTTGGGTTTTTAGGGCCTTGTTGTTATCAGGATTGCTGCCATAGATGTTACATAGGCGTCGATAGTAACGTTGTATGTCTAAGCTGTGGTCTGCCCACAATTCTTCTTTACTATATTCCTTGACGCCGATGGTATTGATGTAGAAAAGGTCAGCAGCGCTGGCAACAATATCTTCTCCTCCAGTAAAGAAGTGCAGTAATAAAACATCTGCAAGGTTGTCAGCAGCTTCTTCCTCGCGTCCAAGCACAGGAATATCGTATTGATCTATCAGTGCATGAGCAAACTCGTGAACGATAATATGTAATAAGGCGTTGCCGGTAAATTGATCGAGTGATGTGTTTTTGTGAGGGAAATTGACGGATTCGTAATGGTCACGAATGTGTGCGATAAAACCATAGGGAATTTCAATGTTATTATCTTGGTACCAGATATCTTCATAATCTCCGAAATACAAAGAGATCGTGTCGGGTGTAGTAAACGTGTGGTTAAGAAAGTGGATGGCTGTTTTTACAGAGGCAGAATCTTGTAAGCGTTTATAAACTTCACGAGAAAATTCATTCTGAGGTTATTCTAATACCAGTCTGATTGTTGTTGAATGAGATTGTTGTGTGGGGATAAATAATAAACAGAGAAGAATAATAAAAAACAGCAGTACAGTTAACCAAGTCGGCATTGATTGCGCCCATTTTCCTTAGCCTCATACAAGGCTTGATCTGCGCGTTCAAAGACTTCTTCAGCCGTGTCATCGTTACCAAATTCGGCAATACCAATAGAAACCGTCACCGTAAACTTCGAATCTTTGCTGCGCATTTGTGCTTTTGATAAACGCTCACGAATGCGGTTTAGCATTGTTAATGCATCATCGCGAGAAGTTTCCGGTAGTATCATGACAAATTCTTCGCCACCGAATCGCGCCATAAAATCGACTTCACGTAAGCGTTGCGATACCGCTGATGAAACTGCTTTAAGCACTTTATCACCAGTTGCATGGCCGTAATTGTCATTAATTTTTTTGAAAAAATCAATATCAATAATCGCCATGCACAGCGGATGTCGATAACGCTTCCAGCGTGTCATTTCCTCATGAATGCGTTCGCTGTAAGCTTCGCGGTTAGGTAATCCAGTCAGTGAATCGGTGACTGCGCGCAAACGTTCCTGTTCAAGTTGTTCGCGCACATCGGCTTCCTGTTTTTCCATTTCTTTAACACGCTCAATTAAAGAGCCAAGTTGTGATGATAATGATTCCCCTTGTGTTTTTGGTTGGCTGCGTGATTCCTTAAGAGCGGATTGAATGGATTTAACTTGAGTGTTTACAGCGCTTTTTAATGCGCTCATTTCTTCATTTTCAATCAGCGCTTGCGTGATATGGTGTACGCTATCATTAAGATTATGATGCAGTGTATCCATAGTTTTGCGTTGTTCTTGTTCGGTTTCAATGGCAAGGCCGAGTGCTGTGGTAATTTCTCCCAATTCGTCGTAAACATTTTTTAAATAAAGACGATAATTATCATCGGCTCCCATATAGGCTTGAATGACAAAATCACGGATATCTTCAAGTGTTGGCGCTAACTCATACCAGTTCAAACCTTTATCAATACGTTCGCGAGCTTTAACCGCTTTTTTCTCGACACAGGGTACAATCGGAAACTGATCCAGTAACTCGACCAATATAATAGTGACGCGATCAGAAATTTTTGAAAACGCAGGTTCATGAACGGTGCGTTCCATGGTGGCTTCAGGAATCAGTGCCTCAGGTATTCTGCGTTCGCGGTAGCGAGGAGTATTATCTTCCACTAATTCTGCTACCAATGAATAGGCATCATCATCTTCCACCGCCTCCCACATGGCTTCTGCAGCAGGTTCTTTTGCGGCGTGTGTTGGTGCTAGCGCTTGTAATTCATCGTTATCTTTTTCTTTGCGGGATAATAAGCTGCTCAACAAGCCGGGCTTGCTAATACTGCCATCGCTAATCGCCTCTTGGTGTACTTGATTTTGCAAATGACTAAAATCTTCTAGTAGGCGTTTGAGCGTGGCTGGTAATAGAGGGCCTTTGGGGATCGACTTCTTGAAGCGTTTGATAGCTGAACCGCTATCACCGGATTGTTTAATCGTATGGAGTTGTTCAGCGATGTGAGCCAGCCCTTTATTCACTTCTGACCAGCGCTTTTGTTGGCGTTTGCTGGCTTCCTCAATAATACGATCCATAGATTTGATCATGCGGTCAAAGCCGCCGACATCGTTGTTTTTGAGGCTGGAGCGAATCGCAGAAAGACGTTTGTCGATTTCGTTATCTTGACCCTCGGCAGCATTACCCAGTGTCATGACGGTACGGTGTAATAGAGCCTGCTGGGCGCTAAGCGTTTTTTCCAGGTGTTCCTGTTGGGCCAGTGCGGCGCGATACTTGTCGCGCCAAGGATTATGATCTTGTGACACTTAACTTATCCTGCGGTAGAGCTTTTCGGGATAAGTTAAGTATAGACGGGTATTTGTCGCTTAAGACTTTTTCTTTGTCATGGCTTCACGCTCTTTTTCGACTAAAAAAGCAGCAACTTGAAGCACTTCACGTTGACCACCCTGTACCATGCGGCCTGAAACGCGATATTTACCATTGACAATGATTTCAGGTGTGCCGGTAATACCGTATTGGCGTGCACGGCTGTTGGCCTGTTTGACTTGTGATTTTATACCGAAAGATTCAAAGGTTTTGTCGAATTGCTCCTGAGTCACGCCATGTTTTTCGAATAGCGCGAAAATTTGTTTTTTGCTGACCATGCGTTTTTTTTGAATATGCATCGCATCAAAGACTTCTTTATGCATTTTATCCAGTAAATTTAGTGCTTTTGCCGTATAGAAAATATGCGCGTGCATAATCATGGGTTTGTTCCATATAGCGGGTGAGTGTTGTACATCAACATCCTCTTTTTGCGTTTTTTTCCACGATTCAAACACCGGACGGAACTGGTTACAATGTGGACAGCCGTACCAAAATACCTCAGTCACTTCAATTTTATCGGCATTAGCCGTTTTAACGGGCTTGGCAATACGTTGGTAGTGTTCCCCTTCAACATATTTTTCTTTGGCGAGTGGTTGAGCGTTGACAGAGCTAATCATAAAAAACGATACGATTAGTGCGAAAATAGTGGTTAGTCCGATTGCGGGTGTTAGGCGCATGGTCTTTCTCCTGATTAGTATAATGTTTATGCGTAGATGCCTTTTGGACATTTTACATCGGATAAGTTCCCTGATGCCATCAGGCAAATATAAAGGCGACCCGATAGTCGCCTTTGTAAGTGGGTGATGCTGAACAGAGGCTTAATTAAGGCCACTGATATAGTTGGCAACAGCCTCGATTTCAGCATCGGACATATGTTTGGCAACGCTGCGCATCACTCTGGCATCACCATCGGTTGTGCGCTCACCACCGCGGAACATACGCAATTGTTTTGCGATATACTCAGCATACTGACCACCTAGGCGCGGGTATCCTGCAGGATTATTGCCCAAACCGCGTGGCGAATGGCAGCCAGTACAAGAAGGTACCCCAGTTTCTAGGTTGCCCGCACGGAAGACGCGCTCACCCAGCTTCAATGCGTCTACTTTAATGCCTGAATTGACACGTAACGTAGTTTCTTTGGCGCCACTTAACTGCATGGTCTGTTGATTGTAATAGGCCGCTAAATCCAATAACTCTTGGTCGCTCTTGCCATCCAGTAGGCCTACCATCTCGGCAATCACACGCCCGCCGTCTTCGCCTTTTTGGATCAGTACGAGTTGATTGAATAGATACTTTTCTCCCAGATTGGCAATTTTAGGGAAGTTGGGTGCCGGACTATTGCCATCATGGCCATGACAACCTGCACAGGTAGCCGCTGCCGTCGCGCCCGCATCGGGGTCGCCGACAGGCCCTGGTTTGGGCGCTTTAGCGGCTCCAGCGGCATAAGCCAAGCCGGAAATTGACGATACTATTATTGTCGCAGTCATGACAACCACGAAAAACATGCTTTTATTATTCATTTTGTTGCCCGTTTTTTTATTCTCGCTGTGGTTTGTTCGCCAAGTGGCGCACCGTGTTACCATAGGTGGTGTGTGAATGGCTACACGGCATACGGAGCTCTTCCGATTATATACCAAGCTGAGATAACAAACCAAACACCCTATTTTAAAATGTCATATCATCACTATGTCGCGTCGTAATCCCTACCAACAAGCTGAGTTTTTGCAAAGTGCTGCACAACTATCCCAGTGTCCAACTGCTATACGTGCTGAAGTGGCCTTTGCTGGGCGCTCCAATGCAGGTAAATCCAGTGCTATTAACACCTTAACGGACAATAAAAAGCTGGCTCGCACCAGTAAAACACCCGGTCGAACCCAGTTGATTAACTACTTTGCGATCGATAAAAGCCGTGCCTTGGTGGATTTGCCCGGATATGGTTATGCCAAGGTTCCGCAAAAGATGAAAAAGGAATGGGATCGCAATTTGTCCGAATATCTTCAGCGTCGCGACTGTTTACGGGGTTTGATTTTGTTAATGGATATTCGCCATCCTATGCAGGAGTTTGACACTATGATGTTGAATTGGGCGGTTGAAGGCGAGATGCTTGTGCATATTTTGCTCACAAAATGCGACAAACTCAAAAAAGGGCCAGCCAACAATACCTTGTTGGCAGTACGTAAGCATTTACAACAAGCGAAAGTCGATGATTTGGTCAGTGCACAACTTTTCTCGGCATTAAAAAAGCAGGGCGTTCAAGATCTGGTCAATGTACTAGATGAATGGCTTGTTCCCGATGATGGTAGCCCTGAATTACCCGAGTAATTTATTCCATAAAAAATACCCACACATGCAGAAGCACATGATGACGGTTAAAGGACGAATAATTATCTGTCCATTTGACAGTATCAATCGGCTGCCAATACTGGCGCCAATAATTTGGCCGATAATCATTACCCCACCAACCAGCCACAAAATTTGTCCACTAAATATAAACACGATCACAGAAGCAATATTCGACGCAAAGTTTAGGCATTTGGCGCGAGCAGTGGCTTCAACGATGTTTTGCCCCAGAAGGCCATTATGTACAGAACTGAAAAATGAGCCAGTACCGGGTCCCAGAGTGCCATCATAAAAACCGATGCTCGGTACAATGCCGTATAAATAGGCGGACGATGAAATCTTGGGGTTATGGTTGCCTGATACCGTATTGGAATAGCATAGAAAATAGATGGCAATACTGACGAGTACAACCGGAATAAGCCATTCCAGCCAGTCAGCATTAATGATGAGTACAAAAATGGTGCCCGCTGCTGCACCTGTAGCGCTAGCCAAAAACGCTCGACGAATAGAGCGCCAAGAAACAGCACGCTTATGTAATAGCGTGAGTGATGCCGTGAGTGTTCCTGAACTGGATTGAACTTTATTGGTCGCTAGTGCGGCTAGAGGCGGGATATTCAGTATCAATAGAGTGGGTAAAGTTAATAGGCCGCCACCACCTGCCAGTGTGTCAATCGTACCCGCAATAATAGCGATGAAAAATAACAGTAGAATAACATCGTAAGAAAAAGAGAGTTCCATAAGAAAGTGATGATAACAGTTCGCAGTTATCATACAAGAGTCGTTATATGATGCCTATTGTCAGGAGAGGAATATGAGAAATGTCATGGGGATGATGTTGTTGGCTGTTATCCCAATCGTGAGTGATGCGAGTCAATCAATGGAGAGTGTCCAGAGTCTTCAGTGGGACTATCGAATTATTTTTGTACGCAATGACCGCAACCCGCAAGGTGATGTTGCATTATTACAACAACAAAAAGCAGACATTGATGATCGCGATATTACATGGTTTGTATTTTATCAGGATAAGGTAGTAACGAACTATATCGGCATGCTCTCGGATAAGTTTTTGCAAGAGGTATTCGAATCCTACGTAACACAAGACCAACACGTCGTTTTAGTAGGCAGAGATGGTGGTATCAAAGCTAAAGACAATAAGCTGGAGCTTGAACGCTTGCTGGCATTGATTGATACCATGCCCATGCGGCGCATGGAAATATTACGAAACAATTAATCAAATTCGCTAAGTACACTGTTTAAAAAGGCAAATCCGCGAGTGCTGGTGCATAGTTGTTGCGGATTTTTTTTCATCAGCCCTTGGGTTTGTAGTCGTTGTCGTTTTTCATCAATTGTCTTTAGCGATAATCCTGTGCGTTCTTCAAAATACTTTGATGGAACTCCCTGCCTTAAACGCAAAGCATTCATCATAAATTCCAGTGTTAATGCATCAGGTTCAATAGGGTTTTCTTTGAAGGAGACCTTGTCGAGATAGGTGGTTGGTATTCTGGTTTTTTGGCGGCGTAACACTTGCTGATTGTTCACATCGGTAAATTTTCCATGTGCGCCAGCGCCTATACCGATATAGTCACCAAATTCCCAGTAGTTGCTGTTATGCTTCGATGCTCTGCCGGGCTGACAAAAGGCGGAAACTTCATAGTGAGTAAAGTTGTTTTTTTCCAATAGATCCATGCCTGCGAGTTGTATTTCTTCAAGAATGTCGTCAACAGGTAGTGGTGGAGTTTGCCGATAAAAATAGGTGTTAGGCTCAATCGTTAATTGGTACCAGGAAATATGTTGTGGTTCAAAATCAATCAGTGTTTGCAGATCGTTTGTTGCTTCAATGGTTGTTTGATGCGGTAGGCCATGAATTAGATCACAGTTAATATTGGTAAAACCTGCGTGTTTGGCAATCGTAATGGCCTTTTTTGCTTCATTGCAGTCGTGTATACGAACTAACGTTTTTAAATGATGTTCATTAAAGCTTTGAATGCCAATGGATAAACGATTAACACCCGCATGAAAAAACCCCGAAAACTTATCTTGTTCAGCAGAGCCTGGATTGGCTTCCAATGTGATTTCAATATTGTCTTCAAAGCCAATCCGTTTTTCTGCAAATTGAAGTATTTTTTCGATACTGTGTGCGCTAAATAAACTGGGAGTGCCGCCGCCAAAAAAAATGCTGTGTAATTTGCGCCCGTTTACCCAGTGTTGATCTTGTAATAAGTCTTTTTCCAGTTGTTTGATATAAGCTGGTTCGTCAATTGTTTTTGATGTGTGTGAGTTGAAATCACAATATGGACATTTGAGTGTACACCAAGGGATGTGTACATATAACGATAGCGGCGGTAATTTCATTCGGTTAAATAATGACTATCTTTTATAGCGGCGAAAAGCATATCTAAAGCTTTGGCACGGTGGCTGATGGTATGCTTGATGTCGGAAGGTAGTTGTGCAGAGCTGCAATTTTTTTCTTCTACCCAGAATAAAGGATCGTAACCAAAACCATTTTCTCCGCATTCTTCTTCAAGAATAAATCCTTCCCAGATTGCTTGACAGAGAATCGGTGTTGGATCTTCTGCGTGTTGTAAAAATGCTAGGGCGCAAATAAACTTCGCTTGACGATTTTCTTTGGGTTGTCCAGCTAATGCCGCTAATACTTTTTGGTTGTTAGCCTTGTCGTTCCCATGTGCGCCAGCATAGCGTGCTGAATAAATACCCGGTGCACCGTTAAGAAAATCAATGGCCAGCCCGGAGTCATCGGCAATGGCTGGCAGCCCGGTTTTTTGACTGGCGTGACGAGCTTTAATAATGGCATTTTCAATAAACGTCAGGCCAGTTTCCTCGGCATCATCAATTTGATATTCACTTTGTGAAATAATAGTCATTCCACTGCCGGAAAACATAGTATGAAATTCGCGTAGTTTACCTTGGTTACTACTGGCAAGAATAATGGTGTTGTTATCAGTATTAGTCGACATACAATTTTTTCGTAATGGTAAAGGTTTTTTCAAGTGACGTGCTGTCAGGTTTAATGAGAACATCCACGTGTAAAATTTCTTCGTTATAGAATCGGATCGGTGCTAAATAGTAGGTGGCTTGTGCTTCTTTAATTTCTATAAATGTCAATTCGTTTTTTTGTTGCAAAAGATTGCGTGAATATCCCCGTAAACTATCCGGTGCTATGCCATAGCCGCCCGCTTTTTCCACTAGTGCGACGTTAAGGTAAGCCCGCTTTTTGGCGCGATTTAAACCGTAAACGCGAGCAATCTCGGGAGTAATCGATGAGCTATTGAATATATTGTAATAAACAATATGGTTATCTAGCTCATAAGAAATATTGTCTTGCGAATGAGCAGCATTATTTACCAAAAAGTAATAGACAATTACCAGAGTAGATATGCTGAACAATTTTCTGCTTGTCATGAATTAAATTACTTTTTCGTTAAATGATAAACGGCAGTTTCACCAAATAAATTTTTATGGAGTCTTGCCAACCATTGTTTGTTGGTTGTTTCACTGACTACTGTGCTGTCAAGGATGGTGATATCTAGTTCCTCGCATAGCTGTTCAAAATCCTTAATGGTACAAAAATGAATGTTGGGGGTGTTGTACCATTCGTAGGGCAGCATATCTGATTTAGGCATCGTGCCTTTGGTGAATAAGTGCCTGCGCGTTTGCCAATGACCAAAGTTGGGAAAAGTGACAATGCACTCACTGCCGATACGCAACATGTCTTCAAGCACTTTATCCGGGCGTTGCATGGCCTGAATGGCTAACGTCATAATCACGGTATCATAGCTATTGTCGGCGATATGCCCCAGACCTTTGTTCAGGTCATGTTCAATAACATTAATACCTTTTTTTATGCACTCCTGAATATAAGCTGGATCGTTTTCCAGTCCAATACCGGTAATATGTTGTTGCTGTTGTAACTGTAATAATAAATCCCCATTACCGCATCCAAGATCCAGCACATGAGCCTTCGCTGTTATATAGCGTTGGATTTGATCGAGATCAAGACGCATTGTCAAACCCCTGAAAAATTACCTGCGTTGCCATTACCGCGTTAAAACTCGTCTCAACTCCGTCATTTATTAATATACACTCCCTCATTTCGTCTCCTTTTGCCTTGTTCTGGCTACCTCGGAAACATTTTTCAGAGGTTCGATGTTGATGTTTTGCATATAAGCAGTAAAGGCATTGTTGTAGCGCTCAATAGGAATTAAAAACGCGTCATGTCCATAGCTGGATTCTATTTCGGTATAGGTCACCGATTTTTTAGCATGTAACAAGGCGTTAACAATTTCACGTGAACGCTCTGGAGAGAAGCGCCAGTCAGTTGTAAACGATGCCACAAAATACTGACACTGTGCTCGTTCAAAAGCAGTAACGGCATTATTGCCATACTCGCGCGCAAGATCAAAATAATCCAGTGCTCTTGTCATCAGGATATACGTGTTAGCGTCAAAGCTGGTCGAAAAACGGGTGCCTTGATGACGTAAATAACTTTCAATTTCAAATTCTAGAGGCTCATCAATACCCTGTTGGAATGTGCCTGAACGTAGCTCTCTGCCAAACTTTTTTCCCATACCGTCATCAGATAAATAGGTAATGTGGCCAATCATGCGAGCGACCGATAAGCCTTGATTGGGAATAGCGTTATTATCTAGATAATTACCTTCAAAAAAGTGTGGGTCAGCCGTGATTGCTTGACGTGCAGTTTCATTAAAGGCAATGTTTTGAGCGGTCAGTTTCATTGCTGAAGCGATGATGACACAGTGTCGTAGTTTATCTGGATATTCCAGCGACCAGCGCATGGCCTGCATGCCACCAAGACTGCCGCCAATAACGGCTGCCCATTGTTCAATGCCAAGGACATCGCCCAGTCGTTTTTGACTTTCTACCCAGTCACGGACACGCAGAACGGGAAAGTCTTTGCCCCAAGGCTTACCTGTTGATGGGCGAATACTGGCTGGGCCAGTAGAGCCATGACAACCACCAATATTGTTAGGGCTGACGACGAAAAAACGATTGGTATCAATGGCTTTTCCGGGGCCAATATAATTGTCCCACCAGCCGGGGTGTTGGTCTTCTTTATTGTGATAACCGGCGGCATGATGGTGGCCGGATAAGGCATGGCAAACCAACACAGCATTGTCTTTGGCATCATTTAATGTGCCATAGGTCTCATAAACTATATCGTAGCTATCAAGACTGCGACCATTCGCCAGTTTCAATGGCTGATCGAAATGCTGTGTTTGTGGCCTAACAAGCCCGACACTGTCGCTGGGAAAGGATATGGTCATTAAATAATGGTCTATGTTTTTTTAAAGTGGTTATTGTAATGATTTATCAATCTATGAGGAAGGATGTATAGCTATACATCCTTCCTCATAAACAATGGCGGCACTACATTACGCAACAATGATTTTTAAAATATAAATCAGCAAAATGGCGATCATTATTGAGAAGTCGAGCCCTCCCATGGGGGGAAGTACGTTGCGGATTGGACGCAATACGGGTTCGGTAATGCTGCTCAGCAATGAGATAACAGGATTGTGGGTGTGTGGGGCAATCCAGCTAACAACGACAAGGATAATAAATGAGAACAAATAAATATTGAGTAATAAGTTGATCAGTTCAAAAATGGAATAAATGATAGCGGGCACCAATGGAGCTGCTGTCCCATGGACAACATATGCCAGTGCTTCGATGGTGAGTACTTGTAGTATCAACGCTAGCAATAAGCTGGCGATATCAATGCCAAACAAACCCGGAACTACTTTACGTAGTGGCAATAGTAACGGGTTAGTCGCTTTGACAACAAACTGTGAAAGTGGATTGTAAAAGTCGGCGCGTACCAGTTGTAATAGGAACCGTACCATGACGATGGTGATATAGATGGACGAGGCAAATGTGATTAATAGTTGTGCAATCTGTACCAATTTATCCATGAGGGAAATAACCTTTTAATACGTGTTAGTAACAATTAACTCAATGTTTCAGACATTTCTTCAGAGCGTTCTGCACAAGCTTTCATGGCGTCAGCGACGATACTTTTCAAGCCCGCTTTTTCAAAGTGCTGCAACGCGCGTTCAGTCGTTCCTCCAGGGGAGGTCACACGGCGGCGCAATTCATCAACAGCAACATCACTGTTGCAGGCAAGTGTGGCTGCTCCCAATGCCGTTTGCAAGGTTAACTTAGCTGCACTGTTGTGATCCAAGCCTTGTTGTATGCCAGCTTCAATCATCGCTTCCATCAATAGGAAGAAGTAAGCCGGGCCGCTACCAGACACCGCGGTCACTGCGTCAATGAGTGATTCATCGGCAACCCAAGTCGTATAGCCAACGGTTTGCAAGAGTTGTTCAGCGTGTTGTTTTTGTTGGGCACTGGTATTGCTGTTGGCGTAAAGTCCGCTGGCGCCCTGTTGTACGAGTGACGGAGTGTTGGGCATACAGCGAACAATGGCTATTTCGCATGCGAGCCATTGCTGAATATGTTGACCGCTGATGCCGGCGGCAATGGAAATAATTAAGGGGCGTGTATCGCGGTTTCCGATCGTGTCTTTCAGGTCTTCAACCACAGCTTTTAATATCTGTGGTTTGATCGACAAGATAATAATATCCGCATGTCGGGAGGCTTGTTGGTTGTCTGTGGACGTTGTTATTGCAAAATCATTATTGAGTTTGTCGAGATTGTCGGTATTGGGATCACAGGCAGTAATACGATCAGCTGGATAACCCTGCTTAACGAGTCCACCAATAATGCTGCTAGCCATATTGCCGGCACCGATAAATGTTAGAGATGCTGTTGTCATAGTATTGATAACCTAGTCGCTATTGTCTGGATCCAAAAATGGCGCTGCCCACTCGAATAATGGTGGCACCTGCAGCAATGGCTGCTTCCATGTCATCTGACATGCCCATTGAGAGTGTATCCAGTTGCAGTGTTGGATTGCCTAATGACACGTGCTGCAGGGTGTTTGCGACCTTCTCGAATATTTGTTGCTGTGCTTGCAGTGTGTCCCGCTTTTCCGGAATGACCATTAAGCCACGTAGTGTGAGATTCGGCAATATATTAATAGCGTTTGCCAACGACGGTAATTCTTCGATCGTTGTGCCTGACTTGGTATTTTCATTGTCGATGTTGAGCTGTAGGCAAATATTGAGTGGTGGTAATTCTTGCGGACGTTGTTTACTTAATCTTTCCGCAATTTTTAAGCGGTCAACACTGTGTACCCAGTAAAAATGGGCCGCAATATCTCGTGTTTTGTTCGATTGAATAGGGCCAATAAAATGCCATTCAATATCCAGTTGTCTGAGTGCTTGTTGCTTATCGCGCGCTTCTTGCAGATAATTTTCACCAAATGCACGCTGCCCAGCGTGATAAGCCTCTAGAATACGCGCCGGTGCTTGAGTTTTGCTGACAGCAAGTAGTTGTATGTCGCGGGCGTTGCGTTCAGCTTGTGCTGCGCTATGCTGAATACGTTGATGTATTTCGTGAATTTTTTCGGCAATATTGTTCATTTCGGTGGGGTAGAGTTGATTATTTTGATGTTGTACTTCATCCATCTTATCATTTTGCGGTAGGATGCACGAAATCTCATTCGGAAAAAGCCTATGGATATTACAGAACTGCTTGCTTTTAGCGTCAAACAAAATGCCTCTGATTTGCATATTTCCGCTGATTTACCGCCTATGATACGTATTGATGGCGATATCCGCCGCATCAATTTGCCATCGATTGATCATAAACAGGTGCATGCACTGGTTTATGACATTATGAGTGACAAGCAACGTAAAGATTATGAACAACACCTCGAAACCGACTTTTCTTTTGACATACCGGGATTGGCGCGTTTTCGTGTGAATGCTTACAACCATAACCGCGGTTGCGGAGCGGTGTTTCGTACCATTCCTTCTCAGGTGTTATCCATGGAAGAGTTGGGTATGGGTACGGTATTTCGTGATATTTCTGCGACGCCCAGAGGTTTGGTATTGGTGACCGGGCCAACAGGCTCCGGTAAGTCAACCACATTGGCGGCAATGATTGATTACCTTAATGAGAATCGTTATGACCATATTCTCACGATCGAGGACCCTATCGAATTTGTCCATGAAAGTAAGAAGAGCCTCATTACCCAGCGTGAAGTTCATCGTGATACACATGGGTTTTCACAGGCTCTGCGTTCGGCATTGCGTGAAGACCCGGATATTATTTTGGTGGGTGAAATGCGTGATCTCGAAACCATTCGTTTGGCGATGAACGCAGCTGACACAGGCCATCTGTTGATGGGTACCTTGCACACCACTTCTGCGGCAAAAACTATTGATCGTGTGATTGATGTATTTCCTGCAGACGAAAAACCGATGGTGCGTTCCATGCTCGCCAACTCGCTGGAAGCGGTAGTCTCACACACCTTAATGAAGCGCATCGGTGGTGGCCGAGTAGCGGCACATGAAATTATGCGCGGCACACCGGCAATTCGTAATCTGATTCGCGAAGATAAAGTGGCACAAATGTATTCCACGATGCAAACCAGTGCCTAGATGGGCATGCAAAACATGGATCAGGGGTTGGGCATGTTGCTGGATAAAGGCTTAATTGCTCGTGAAGAAGCTAAGAAAAAAGCATTCAATCCTGACGCACTGTAAAAGCATATTTCAATAAAATAATACCGAATAAGGACAGATTTATGGATATTCAAAAATTGCTGAGTATTATGATTGATAAATCAGCGTCCGATTTATTTATTACCGCCGATCTACCGCCATCGATTAAAGTGCATGGTAATGTCTCTCCGTTATCCAGTACGGCATTATCGGCAGATTTAGCGCGCAAGGTTGTTCTGGGAGTGATGGATGAAAAGCAGCGTCAACAATTTGCAGAACATAAAGAATTAAACGTTGCGATTGCCGATAAAACATTGGGTCTTTTTCGTTGTAGTGCGTTTTATCAAAGAAAACAGGTGGGCATGGTGGTTCGCCGTATTGAAACTACCATCCCTACAGTGGATGAATTACACCTCCCAGCCATTATCAAAGACATGGCAACGGCTAAACGTGGTTTGAGTATTTTTGTTGGCCCTACCGGAGCGGGGAAATCAACATCTTTGGCGGCGATGATCGGTCATCGCAATCACAACAGTCGTGGCCATATTATTTCGATTGAAGACCCTATTGAGTTCGTTCACGAACATCGGAACTGCATTTTGACTCAGCGTGAAGTGGGTATGGATACTGAGTCTTTTGATGTTGCGCTTAAAAATACACTACGACAAGCACCGGATGTCATTATGATTGGTGAGGTGCGTAGCCGCGAAACCATGTAGCATGCTCTTGCTTTTGCAGAAACAGGACATTTGTGTTTATGTACTTTGCATGCAAATAATGCGAATCAGGCTTTGGATCGCATTCTGCATTTTTTTCCTGCCGATAGGCATCCACAAGTGTGGATGGATTTATATCTGAACTTAAAATCAATGGTTGACCAGCAGTTGGTACCCACCGAAAATAACGATGGTCGAATACCTTGTTTGGAGATACTGATTAATACACCACTTGTGTCTGATTTAGTTCGTAAAGGTGAAGTGCACGAATTAAAAGAGCTTATGAAAAAATCAACAGAGCAGGGAATGAGAACCTTTGATCAGAGTTTATATGCGCTGTTTGAAAAGGGTGAGATTACCTATGACGATGCTCTGGCGCATGCGGATTCCGCGAATGATTTACGTTTGATGATTAAACTGAAAACCGAAACCACAGAAGATAGTTTGGAGAGGGCGGCCGATGGATTGTCACTGGAAGGAGAGCGTAAGCCTAAAGGAATATTTGACCGCTAAAACACTATCTGGCGGTATTTTGTTGAAACCAGATTTCCAATATCAAGCGCGCGGCAATGGAATCGATAGGATCTTGTTGATAGTTGCCTTTGTGACCACGCTCTCTGGCTTCCTGCTTGGCATCAAATGTTGATAAACGCTCATCCATCCATTCGACGGGCAGATTAAACCGCCCGTGTAAGCGGCGCCCGTACTTGCGCGCCCGTGCACATAAGTCACTTTCACTGCCATCCATATTTAAGGGTAATCCCACAATCAGTCGGTGCGGTTGCCACTCTTGTAGTAGTGTCGCAACGGTATTCCAGTCAGGAACGCCATCATTGGCTTTTAGCGGGGGTAATTCTTTGGCCTTATTGGTTAACGATTGCCCATAGGCAACGCCAATACTTTGTGTGCCATAGTCAAAGGCTAGGACGGTTTGAATCATAAAAAATCAGGCGTGTCCTGCCTGAGAAGACAGCAGGTTAACATCAATACCCAAATGGCTGGCAGCTGATGTCCAGCGTTCCTCGACGGGTGTTTTAAAAATAATCCGTTTGTCTGCTGGTAATGTCAGCCAGCTGTGGTCAACAATTTCCTGTTCTAGCTGCCCAGCATTCCAGCCAGCATAACCCAGGGTCACAATGGCGTTTTCAGGCCCCCGGTATTGAGCAATATCCTGCAAGATATCAATAGAGCCTGTTAGGCTGATATCATCGGAAACTTGCAGTGTTGACGTCCAGTCTTTATCGCTTGAATGCAGAACAAAACCAAGTTCTTTCTGGACCGGGCCACCAATGATTAGGGGCGAGCTATCGTCATAATCGGTATTGAGTTTGAGTTGACTGAATAGCTGACTATACGACATATTAGCGCTTTGGTTAATCACAAGTCCCATGGCGCCGCCTTGATTGTGCTCAGAAATCTTGATTGTGCTCACAAATATAGGTGACGGATTGCGAAAAGCGAGGGTCTGCCAAACCCGGCATGGCAATTAAAAAATGATTTTTCAGTGAATGATGACTCATAGGTTCCTAGTCTACCTGAAACGGCACCAGTGTACAGGTTTTATTGGTTGTTTTTTTGTTCAGAATTATTGTGTGTATGAAGCGGTATTCAGGATTACTGAGAAGTACTCAAGCCGCTGATATTAAAATGCCAAGTGCGGATAATTACTAGGTGTTCGTAATCTTTGCGAATATCTGGCGGGAATGCCTTAAAGGGAGAGGCTTGCCGCACAATTTGTTGAGCGGCGCGGTCAAAAATAGCATGGCCGGAGCTGCGTTTGAGGTTAACTTCGACAATAGAGCCGTCGAAGTTAATAACGACCTCCAGTCTGAGTTGGCCGGTCAGTTTGCGGTTTAACGCTTCTTTGGGGAAGTTTTCATGACCAATCGCTTCGATTGTTTGTGTCCAATCGTTTAGATAAGCGGCCTCGCTGGAGGCCTTGGTAGACACCGAGGTTAAAATGCGTTGCCGGGGGATTTTGGCATAGGTTTGTCGTTGTATCGCCAGTTTTGCGCGTAAACTGGCTATTTTGGTGCTAATAGCCTCAACATCTTCCAAATCTTGGCCGGATTTTACATCTTGCTTTTCATCCGGTTGTTTGGCGTTATTCACTTGAGTATTGGCTTGTGTGCTGGCAATAATTCGGTTTTCATCGGTTTTGGCAACGGCATGTTTACGCTTTTCGGTGATCAATGTGTCGTTGATGGTGCGGCTGTCAAATGGAGGTGGGATAACGTCGGTGGTGATTTCGCGGGCTTCCTGCTGGCTACCGCTGCCAATTTGATTGGATTCGGCAAGAAAGTCTGCCTCTTCGGGGGCCTTATTGGATGTATGTGTTGCTAAGGTGACCGTAACGCTGGGTGCATTTTCGCTGGCTTTGCTGTTATCAAAGTGAACGCCAAAGATAATCAGGCCATGAATAGCGATCGCTAAAAATGCAGTAAAACTTAAACGGTCGGTGCTGGATGTCGCCACTGTGTCGGCGGTTTTAGAAGCGATAACCGTTGACGTGTCCTGCCTCATACTGGTGTTATGACTCCAGTTTGCGGCTAATGGCGTTCAGCAGTCTGCCACCAATATCCGTATTGTAGGCGCGGTCAATTTCGCGGGCACAGGTAGGGCTAGTCACGTTGATTTCGGTCAGATAATCACCAATCACATCCAGTCCAACAAAAAGTAAGCCTTTCTCTACCAGTGTTGCTGCAACTTGTTCTGCAATCCAATAATCTCTTTCAGACAACGGTTGTGGGTGTCCGCTACCGCCAGCGGCCAGATTGCCACGGGTTTCGCCTGCGGCGGGGATGCGGGCCAGACAGTAGGGTACTGGTTCGCCATCAATCACTAGAATGCGCTTGTCGCCATTACGTATGTCAGGAATAAACTGCTGCGCCATAATCATTTGGCCGCTGCTGGTCAGTGTTTCCAGAATCACGCCAAGGTTAGGATCATCGGGTTTACAGCGAAAAATACTGCTTCCACCCATACCGTCTAGGGGTTTGAATATCACGTCGCCATAGTGTGTATGAAAATGACGCAGATGATCGCTGTCGCGGCTGACGGTTAACGGCGGACAGCATTGAGGAAATTGTGTGGCAAACAGCTTTTCATTGCAGTCACGAAGGCTGCGGGGGTCGTTAACAACCAGTGCGCCCTGTCGTGCGGCTGCCTCCAGAATAAAGGTGGTTTGTAAAAACGAGACATCAAAAGGAGGGTCTTGACGCATTAAAATCACGTCTATGTCTCCCAGATTACGTGTTTCTCTTTCACCTAAATCGTACCAGTGTTCCGCATTATCAAAGACCTGAAGGATTCTACCGTAGCCCTTGGCGATATCCTGTTCCAAAAATAAGTGCTCTTGCTCGAAATAGATTAATCCCCAGCCTCGTGACGATGCTGCCTGCAGTAAGGACAGGCTGGTGTCTTTATGAAAATTGATCCCGCTGATGGGGTCCATGACAATGCCAAGTGTGATACTCATAGGGAGTTTTGACCTTAACCATTAATGCTGTTGATACCAGGCGAGAGTCTACAGGATAAAACTATTTTTATCAGTCTCAATAGCGACATAGATGATACTCTTAACGGGAAATATCAAATTTATAAAGTCAAATATGGGTATATGATAACTTCTGTGTTACAAAAGGGTGTATTTTTGCCCGAAGAATGGATGCGCTGTATGAAAAGCAGTAATCATTCATGGGTAAATCATATAATAATTAAATGAGTAGAGGATTGAGCTTGATATGAGTGTTGCTCTGGAAAACCTCAAAGTAATGGTGATTGACGATAGTAAGACCATTCGTCGTACCGCAGAAACCCTGTTGGCTAAGGCAGGGTGCGAAGTAGTGACCGCAACGGATGGCTTTGATGCATTAGCAAAAATTGCAGATTGTCGGCCAGATATTATCTTTGTTGATATTATGATGCCACGCTTGGATGGTTATCAGACGTGTGCGTTAATCAAAAATAACAGTGAATTTAAGTCAACGCCGGTCATTATGTTGTCGAGTAAGGATGGCTTGTTTGACAAGGCCAAAGGCCGTATTGTAGGCCCTGATCAATATTTGACCAATCCGTTCAGTAAAACTGAATTGTTAGGTGCTATTGAAGAGCATGTGTAAGTGATTTAGATCAAAGAGGTAAGTAGATAAGTATGTTAAGTGTATTAATCATTGATGATTCCCCGACAGAGGTATATAAGCTAACCACTATTTTGGAAAAGAATGGTTATGCCGTCGAAGTTGCTGAAATGGGTGAGCAGGGTTTGGATATGGCAAAGAAGAATCCGCCCGATCTGATTTGGATGGATGTTGTTATGCCGGGATTGAATGGTTTTCAAGCGACTCGCCAACTCAGCAAGGCGCCAGAAACAGCAGGTGTCCCAGTGATTATCGTCTCTACTAAAGATCAGGCAACCGATAAAGTCTGGGGTATGCGTCAAGGTGCGCGCGCCTATCTGGTAAAACCGATTGCCGAGACACAATTGCTCAGTGCAATTAACGAGGCGCTATCCTAATCATTATGATAGTCGAGGTATGATATGTCAGCTCAAACCTTTGCATTTAACGCGTTGCAAGCGCTTGCGCAAAAGAGCCTGTCTCATGCCCATCAATTACCTGCACAAATAGATACCGTTCAGCAATGGAGCGGTATCGGTTTCTCTTTATTGGGGTATCGTTTTGTGATGCCTATGGATGACTTGGCAGAAATGCTTGAAGTGCCAAGTTATACGCGATTGCCTGGCGTTCATCCATGGGTTAAAGGCGTTTCTAATGTGCGCGGACGCTTGTTGCCCTTATTTGACTTGGCGGCTTTTTTTTCTGGCACATTGAATGGACACAAAAAGAACCAGCGATTGTTGGTTGTTGAACACGATGTTCTTTATGCAGGTTTGTGGGTTGATCGAGTTTTTGGTATGCAGCATTTTGATAACGACGCTAAAACCGATGCTGTAGCGGATGGCTTGCCGAGTGAATTGTTGCCCTTTGTTGATGGCTCGTATAGTCAGGGTGAAGACCAGTGGCAGGTTTTTTATGCGAAAGAATTGTCACGTAGCTCAAATTTTTTAGATGTAGCATCTGCTTGATGAAAATTATAAAAACGAATAAAAAGAATACAGTCAAAACATAATATAAAAAGCGTATTTAAAATACATTATTTTAGAGTAGCGAAATGTAAAGTAGCCAGGAGTTAACACAATGAAACAAGATAAAGGTTTATTTCCTGAAGAGTTTTGGTGACCAGCTCTTGGTATTGCTTCAGTCATTTTCCTGGCTCTTTCCCTCTACTGGGGTTATCTTATTTGGCAAAATAACAACAAGGATATTGAAAAAGTTCAACAAATTCGTGAATTTAAAACCGCATCGAATAATGCGTTATTTTTGACGAAAAAAGTGATCGTGGGTGATGGTAATTCTATCAGTATTTTGAATGCTACGATTCAGGATATGGAAGTTATTTTGTTTAACTTGGAAAATGCTGACGAATTTACTAAGAATCGCCTGCAAGCGGAATACAACACGATTAAAAGCTTGTGGCAAAGTATCAGGAACAATACCAAGATTGCGACGGAGCTTGGTTACGAAGTGACTATTATGAACTTCGGTGCTGCGGAGTTTGGTTCAGTGGCTGGTGAAGCACAACGCTCTCTTTATGATACCGTTCAATCGTTGCCCAGGTCGCGTAATTCAGCCGCTCAGGCAGCCGCGCTAAATAACCACGCATTAATGCTGCGACAGATATCAGACAGCGTTGAATTATTTGCGAATGATGACAGAGCTAAACAAGATGTGCTTAATGAGGTGGTAAACAACTTTAAAGCGTTTGACCAAAGTCATGCACAGCTCATTGAGGGTGATAAAACCAAAAAGTTGGCGCCTTTACAAAATGCTAGCGCCAGAGCCACTGTGGTTGAGATATTTGAGCTGATTAAAATCTTCGTGGTGAAGATAGATTTATGTTAACCGCACTGGAAGAAGTACTGCAGGCGCGTGATACCTATTCAAAGGTGGTCGCCGACTTCGAACAGTTACTGCCCATTTTTGATGCTATGGAAAAAAGTATTAGTGCGCAGGGGCAAGATCGCTTTCCTACCCTTATTTACGTCGCCATTTCTGCCATTGCATTTGTGGTTTGTATTATTCTTCTGATCATTGTGCAAAAAGCAACATCACAGAAAGAAATTGAACTAGAGCATTCGGAAAACGAAAACGTACAGGCATCGATTCTGCGTTTGCTTGACGAGCTGGCGGATCTTGCGGACGGTGATCTTACTGTAACAACGACGGTATCAGAGGATTTTACGGGTGCGATTGCGGACTCTGTAAACTATACCATTGACCAGTTGCGGCAGTTGGTGTCGCGTATTAACAATACGGCGGTGCAGGTATCTGGTGCGGCTCAGGAATCGCAGCAGACGGCGTTACATCTTGCGGAAGCGTCTGACCACCAGGCCCAAGAAATTGCCGGAGCCTCTGCCGCCATTAATGAAATGGCGGTCACCATTGATCAAGTATCGGATAACGCTGCCGAATCAGCATTGGTTGCGAGTAAATCGGTATCGATTGCAAACAATGGTGCAAAGTTGGTACAGAATACCATTTACGGGATGGATACTATTAGGGAGCAGATTCAGGATACTTCAAAGCGTATTAAGCGATTGGGTGAATCCTCGCAAGCAATTGGTGATATCGTAAGTTTGATTAATGATATTGCTGACCAAACAAATATTCTGGCATTGAACGCCGCTATTCAGGCATCGATGGCCGGTGATGCAGGCCGAGGCTTCGCGGTAGTAGCGGATGAGGTACAGCGTCTTGCGGAACGTTCTGCGGCCGCAACTAAACAGATTGAAACGCTGGTAAAAACCATTCAGTCCGATACTAACGAAGCGGTAACTTCGATGGAACAAACCACGACAGAGGTGGTTTCTGGTGCTCGTTTGGCGCAGGATGCGGGTGTGGCACTGGAGGAAATTGAAGGTGTATCGGCGAATATTGCGGAATTGATTCAAAACATTTCTAACGCTGCGCGACAACAGGCATCATCAGCGGGCCATATTGCTAATACGATGAACGTGATTCAGGAAATTACCTCGCAGACATCTGCCGGTACTGGTGCAACGGCACAAGCAATTGGAGATCTTGCAGATATGGCACTGGAACTGCTTGAGTCTGTAGCCGGATTTACCTTGCCTGAGTCTGAAAGTGCTGGCGCCGATATTGAGATGAGCAATGATGAATGGCTGCCACCTGCGGATATTGAAGTTGATAAGCCAGTTGTTGCTAGTAATATTTCTAACGATATATCTGGTGATATTGATGTGGACGATAATTTCGACGCCTTGTTGTTGGATCACGATATAGATCATATGGATGATATAGAATAGGGCTTTGCAATGTCTGATCCAGAGCCTCTATCGCCAGCGCCAGCGTCCAAAAAAGATAAAACGGCGATTCATGATGTTGCACTCTTTAAGGCGGCAGGTTTCTCCCCTGATGATGAGCATGTGATTTCTGATGATGAAAGCCAATTGAGTGAATTGTTGGCAGTGCAGGGAAGTGATGATCTTGAAGAAATTTTTGAACTTGAAGATATCAGTGCTGCTGATGATCCTTTGTTGCATAAGAAAATAGATACTGCAAAAGATGATGAGTTTGATTTTTCAAAAGAAATGTCAAATTTGGCAGATAGTGAGGGCATTGATCTTATGGATGATGAGTTTGATATTTCCGACTTTGATTTTGCCGATGAAAACGAGACTGATCAAGTCGGTTAATTATGTCATGGTCATTCAAGAAATTTGATGTTTTACCCGAAGGGAAATTTTTGCTTTGGGAAAAACTTCTTGAGGCTCGTACAGGCATTCAGCTTGCCCCTCAACAAAAAGTGTTGTTGCAAACACAAATTTCCATTCGTATGCGAGAGTTGGGTATTGGCAACTACGATGAATATTATGATCAGGTAAAGCAAGACAATAAAGCTGGTCTGGTAGAGTGGCAAGTGCTTGTTGATCGTTTAGTCGTTAAAGAGACCACTTTTTTTAGGCATCGTCCGTCTTTGGATTTTGTTGGCCAATATTTAAAAATAAAATTGCTCACGGTTCTCTTAATGATAGCTTTAATCTATGGAGTGTGGGCTGCTCAACAGGCGAAGAGCCTTATAGTTTAGCCATTATCGCTAATGAGTGTCAGCATGAGATTAATCAGCATTTTTATTTTGGTGTAACAGCGGTTGATGTCAGTTTGCCGGCACTTTCTATTGCTCGTAGAGGTGTCTATGGCGAGCGCAGTATGTCTTTTTTAACCGATAGTGAGCGCCAACATTATTTTCGCCCTGTAGAAAATGGTCAGTTTGAAGTGTTGCCGCGTTTAAAAAAGCGTGTTTGTTTTTCACAGGCCAATATTAACAATTTAAGTACAATGCCTGCGCAGTTGATGGACGTTGTTTTTTGTCAAAACGTACTTATTTATTTTCGCAGTTGGCGTCGGCGAGAAATTCTTAATCAGCTGGTTGCCCGTTTAAAGCCGGGTGGACTTTTGGTTATTGATTTGGGCGAAACAACAGACTGGCTGCATGCAGATATGCAAAGAGTTGATAATGATGAGGTGCAAGCATATATAAAATGCTTGTAACAAAGAGAGAAATCTATGGTTGATAATCGCCAGTACATGGCGCTTGAATGTGTGCTAAGAGATATCAAAGATACGCTGCTTCAGGCGCAGAAATCTTTGGAGTCTTATGCTCATGAATCAGCTGATGTTATACAGTTAAAATTCTGTACTACCTATATTCATCAAGTCTATGGCAGTTTGCATATGGCAGGCTTTTATGGGGCTGCCATGATTGCTTCTGAAATAGAGGCGTTAACTCAAGAATTACTTGAAGATAATGTTGCCAATAGAAAAGAGGCTGTCGAGGTTTTAATTAAGGCGATTGATCGTTTGCCTGATTATCTTGAACAGACCATGATTACCAAGCGTGATCAACCTCGAGTTGCATTTTCCCTTCTTAATGATTTGAGAGCTGTCCGGGGTGCTCATTTTCTTAGCGAAGCAACGATTTTTTCTCCGGATCTTTCTGCTCTTGAAAAAATTACCTTTAGTCCGATAGCGCTGGTTAATGATGAGCCGCAATTTTCAAAGGTGTTGTCGAAGTTGCGACAAATGTATCAGTATGCAGCTGCCAGTGTTATTCATAGCAGTAATATTGAAGAAAATTTACAATACTTATTAAAAGTTAGTGAGCGATTGCAAAAAATATTGCTAGGTACCCGCCGTGCGCCCGTATGGTAGATTGCAGAAGCTTTCTTAATTGGTCTCCAAAAAAACCTTATTCCAGATAATGCAGCGATTAAAAAATTGCTGCGACAGCTTGATGAGGAAATCAAGCAGTTAATTTCGGGTGGTGTTGAAGTGCTCGAAGTTGCCACTGCTGAAGAGTTGCTTAACAATCTTCTTTACTACTTGCTGCCGTTAGAAGCATCGTCACCAAAAATCAATCATATATATCACAAGTATGATCTGGCAAATGCTTCTTTGGTGCCTGAGACAGATAGCGATAGTAGTGAGATTCAACCTATTGATTCTTCAGCAATGCATGCCGTGGTTGATGCGATTCTTCAAGAGCTTTCTGATATTAAAAAACAGTTAACCAAATGTCAGGATTTCACCTCTTTTATTACAAATGTTTCTGTGGTGCACGTATCACTGCATCGTGTGGCAGATACTCTGGCGATATTAGGGGTTGGTAATTTGCGCCAACACATGTTGGAGCAGATGCAATATCTTGAAAGTTTACGGGAGCTGAATGCATCGGATTTTTCAGGACAAAAAGTGCTTCCAGTAGTTGATGTGATTACAAATATAGAGCAACAAATTGAAGCGGCGCTGATTGGTATTCAGGCGGAGCCTGAAGTTTCAGAGCGACAGTTTTCTCAAGATGAAGAGTTTGCCTTGCAGGAATGTCGTAATGGCCTAGAAGAAGCGAAAGATGCCGTTGTTCATTATATTGCTACACAATGGAATATAAAAAATATTAAACCTGTGCCGGGATTGTTGAGAAAAGTTTCAGAGAATCTTGAATTTTTATCTCTGGAAGCACCTGCTAATGTGCTTAAAAGTTGCGCCAATTATATACAAATGCAACTTATTAGTCAAAGTGATGCGCCAAAATGGGATCAGCTGGATAGTCTGGCAGATGTTATTGCTAGTATCGATTATTTTCTTGAGGTGCTCTCCTTGACGAAAGAAGAGGATGTTGAGATTTTACAAAGTGCTAAAAAAGGCTTGATTAATCTCGGTGTTCCTGCCGCAAGAGCTGAACAAATTGTTTCTGGTAAAGGTGATATTGAGGAAAAGTCATTACCTGCGGAACAGCCGTCAGCTGATAATGCGGATACTGCCAGTCAGGTCGAAGATGATGATGCCCTTGATGCCGAGACGGAAGCAGAAATAATAGAAATTTTTGTTGAAGAAGCTGAGGAAGTTCAAGACACTATTCGCGAGCATTTGTCACAGTGGAAAAATAATTTAACAGATGATGATGCGCTAGTTGAAGTCAGAAGATCGTTCCATACGTTAAAAGGCAGTGGTCGTTTAGTAAAAGCATATGATATTGGTGAGCTTTCCTAGTCGATTGAAAATATTCTCAACCGTTTTCTCGATAAAACGTTAAAGCCTGAAGTGTTACATGTAGAGGTGGTCGAAAAAGTATTGGAGCTGTTGCCTGAAATGGTAGCTGCATTCGGCAATTCCGAAGACATTCCTAATAAAATCTTATGCGACAATTATTAGTTGTGGGCTCATCAGCTATCAAAGGGTAATATGCCGGATGATTTCTTTGCGTTACTACATCCTTCCGAACATACGGTTAGTGATGATGTTGTACAAGAAGAAGAGATTGATGCGCAACTTTGGGAAATTTTTGGTTCTGAAGCAGAAGTGCATTTGCAAGCGATTAGAGAATATATTGAGCAGATGGAAAAGTCACGTCCGTTCTTTGAGCCTCCCAGCGATGCGATGCAACGTGCCATGCATACCTTGAAAGGCAGTGCACATATGGCTGATATTACACCAGTGGCGAGCCTGATGACCCCGATGGAATTATTTGCCAAGGATTTGCGAGCTTATCAAGTTGCTATTGATGAAGATATTTTGCAGCTATTAAGAGACAGTGTGTCGTATACCGAAGATGCTCTTGAGCAAATGTCCCGTTTAATGTATCCCAAAATTGAAAAGTTGGAGTTGTTTCTTGCCAGAGTCGCTGAATTGCGAGAGCGTTCTGTAGGCCATTTGATTAATCATGAAGATGATCATAATAAGCCAAAAGTAGACCCGGCTATTCTGGAAAGTTTAATGAACGAAGGTATGAATCTATTATTGGATATCGATCCATTATTAGAACAATGGCCTTCATCGCCCAACAAGGACGAATGGCAAGCCGTCGAAAAAGAATTGTCTATTGTTGAACACGCTGCCCAGCGCGCTAATCTTGCTCCTATGGCCTTATTAGTTGAACATATGCGACCAGTTTATCAGGCGCTTATTGATGAAACATTAGCGCCTTCGGATGAGGTATATACAACACTGTCAGAAGCTCATGGGGAATTACTCAATATCTTTGATGTGATTGCTGCAGGTCAAGATTTATTAGAGCCTAATCATCAGAAAATATGTGAGCTTGCAGCACTGCTCGATGTGCAGCCAGAGGAAGAGCAAACAGAGAGTGATCTATTACTGGAAGAGTCAGAAGAGCTGGAAGAACAAGAAGAGCTGCAAGCGCCACCCGTTGAGTCGTTGATAGATACTGCAGAAACTGTACGTGATGCCATAGAAGAAGCGATGGTTGTTAGCCCTGAAGTAGACATCGCGGAGACCCCTCAAGAAGATATTGATGACGAAATTGTCGAGATATTTATGGAGGAAGCCAAAGAGCTCATAGAGGAGCTTGATGCAACGATTCATGTTTGGGAAGAAGGCGGTGGTGCCCGTGAAAACAATGAAGCGTTGCAACGTATTTTACACACATTTAAAGGCGGGGCTCGTCTTGCTGGGATCACTGTAGTGGGCGATTGTGCGCACGATTTTGAGTCTTATTTGATTGCCAATATTCAGGCAGAAACGTCACCTGACATCATGCAGAATATTCACCGTTACCAGGATCAACTTATTCATTATGTTGAAGTTCTACAGTCAGGTGGAATGCCTGTTGCCGAGATGCCTGTTAGTGATCCCGAAACCACCACTACTGATCATGTCGACGAAGAAGCAATAACAGAACCGTTATTGGAAACACCTCCGCAACAAGAGAGTGACAGCGCTAATGTGTTGGCGTTTCCACCTAAACCTGTTGCAGATCTTCCTGCGCCAATGGTTTCTCCAGCACATGTGTCGCCTGCTACTGATGGTAATACGGCCCGTAGGTTAGCACCACAAGAAAGTGTTAAAGTGTCTTCTGATTTGATGGAAGAGCTGGTAAACCTTGCGGGTGAAACCTCTATCAGTCGTGGTCGTATTGAAGAGCACATGAATGATTTAGGTGAGTAACTTGATGAAATGGATCAGACGGTAGAGCGTTTGCAAGAGCAATTACGTCGGCTTGATATTGAAACAGAAGCACAGGTCATTTTCCGTCAGGAACAGTTGGGTGATCAGGACGCTTTTGATCCACTGGAAATGGACCGTTACTCACAATTGCAACAATTATCGCGTTCGTTGATTGAATCTGCCTCGGATCTTCGTGACTTAAAATCAACACTGACGAATAAAACACGGGATGCAGAAACGGTATTGCTGCAACAATCTCGTATTAATACCGAGCTGCAAGAAGGTTTAATGCGTTCGCGTATGGTGCCTTTTTCACGCATTGTGCCAAGACTACGCCGTATTGTGAGACAGATATCCTCCGAGCTGGGGAAAGAGGTCGAGTTTGAATTTAATAATTCGGAAGGCGAACTGGACCGTAATATGATGGAGCGTATGGTGCCGCCTCTGGAGCATATTTTACGTAATGCGGTCTATCATGGTATCGAAGATACTGTCGCTCGTGAAAAATCAGGTAAACCTGCACGTGGTCGTATTGTGCTTTCTCTTGTTCGTGAAGGTGGTAATGTCTTGCTCTATCTTTCAGATGATGGTGCAGGCATTAATGTTGACCGAGTGCGTGAAAAAGCGATTGAGCAACAACTGATGGATGCAGACGCACAGTTAACGGATCAGGAAATCATGCAGTTTATTTTCCATGCAGGATTTTCGACCGCACAAACCGTTACGCAAATCTCTGGTCTCGGTGTCGGTATGGATGTGGTGAGCAGTGAAATTAAACAACTAGGCGTCAGTGTTGAAATCAGCTCTCGTCTTGGTCAAGGTACACAATTTGTCATTCGTTTGCCATTTACCTTGTCAGTGAACCGTGCATTGATTATCAATATGGGCGATGATCACTATGCTATTCCTCTGAACGCGATTGATGGTATTGCGCGCATCAATCCCCGTGATTTACCACAATATTACAATGACCCTGATAGTCGTTTTGACTATGCGGGTACTCAATATCAAGTTCAGTATTTGGGCGCATTACTTGATCGTAGTGCGCGGCCAAAATTGGAAGGGCATGATTTGCCAGTGCCTGCATTGTTTGTTCAGATTGGCTCGCATGCCGTAGCGCTGCGAGTTGATGCTTTGCAGGGCAGTCGTGAGATTGTTGTAAAATCATTGGGGGCACAGTTTAGTGCAGTACAGGGGCTGTCTGGTGCAACCATCATGGGTGATGATCACGAGGTTGTTATTTTGGATGTTTATGCCATGATTCGCCAGCAATATGCATTAACACATGAAGACTTTGAAGAGACTCCTGAGCAGCCTGATATTATTCACCGCAACACGCTTTTGATGGTGGTGGATGACTCAGTAACGGTACGAAAAGTGACAACGCGTTTTCTGGAGCGTGAGGGTTTTGATGTTATTACGGCTAAAGACGGTATTGATGCTATGGCTGTATTACAGGATCACGACCCTGATATTATGCTGTTGGATATCGAAATGCCGCGCATGGATGGGTTTGAAGTGGCGCGCCGAGTGAGAACAGGCTCCAAGACCAAAAACCTGCCCATTATCATGATTGCCTCGCGTACGGGTGAAAAGCACCGCCAGACAGGATTAGAAGCCGGGGCTAATGAATATATGGGGAAACCGTATCAAGAGGATACGCTTCTGGCGAATATAAGTTATTTGTTAACAACTGCTCGTGAACAGTAGCCAAGTGAGTTGTTATGCGTTCGTTAAAAATTGGGATTGTCAGTGAAACGCAGGTTCAGCAACATTATTTAAAATGTGTTGTGGAAGAGAGTGGTTATCGTACTGATTTACTTTTTCTGGCGGAAAACTGGCAAGATCAGGCCGCCGATTGACAAACAGCATCAGGGTCAATTGATGCTTGGATTGTTGACGTCGACCTCGCTCATCTTGACGGCAAAACATGGGCGGATAATTTTCAACAATGGTTATACGATGTTGAACAGCCGATTATTTTGAGTGAGGGAATCACTGGCCATGCAGCGGAGCCAGATTTTAGTGCGTGGGCACGTCAATTAAAGACCAAGTTGTTATGCCTTGAAGGGCACATATCTTTGGCCGAAGCAGAAACTGCGTGTGCATCCAATATTTGGGTATTAGCGGCTTCAGCGGGTGGGCCGGATGCAGTCAAACGTTTTTTGGATGCAATGCAGCCTGATTTGGATGTTGGTTTTATTTACGTACAACATATCGATCAGACACAAAACCGCGTTCTGAATGCGACGATTGCGAGGGATAGTCATTACAATAGTTTTGTTCCCAATCACGGGGATGTCATTTGCTGTAATAGCATTGCTATTGTACCCACTGACCATAAAATCGAATTACAGCCAAATGGCTCATTAATTTTTTACGAGGATGAGCCATGGCGGGGTGTCTACCGCCCCTCAGTTGACCAGATAGTGGCTAATGTCGCCAGTGTTTATCGACACAACGCAGGTGTAATATTTTTCTCAGGTATGGGTGATGATTGTGCGTCTGCTTGTCGATTAATGTCGTTACGAGGTGGACAAGTATGGGTGCAATCTGTAGCGGATTGCGTTGTTGCATCAATGCCGCAAGAAGTGATTAATACCCAGTATGCCTCCAAGATAGATACGCCAGAAAATCTGGCAATACATTTAAAACAATTTTTGCAAGGCAATCATCATGACAGATACCATAGCGCCAAATACTGACGTTATTGAAGGAAAGATTAATGAAGTCCCCAGCTTGTTAATTCCGGTTGCAGGTAAACAGTTGGTAATACCGACAGTATCGGTTGCCGAGATGCTGCCCTTCAGAAAACCCAATTTGCCCTCTGAGCATTCGGATAGTAAGTGATATATGGGGCAGGTAGTATGGCGGGGGGTTAAAGTCCCTATGGTGTCTTATGAGGCTATGAATGGAGAGCAAATTGCTGAGGTTCGTGGTATTAGTCAGATGGCAGTACTCAATAATACGGGTATTGATGCACGATTACCCTTTTTATGCTTTCCAACACAGGGCATTCCACGCTTAAGTCGCGTAACACCCGATAATAGTCAGGACGATAATAGCCGACCAGTCGCAGAATACGATCAAATGCATATTGATATTGCAGGTACCGCTGCCACGATCCCGGATATTGCTAAAATAGAGCAGAGATTAATTCATCTATTATTTTCCAGTTAGTGATATTTTGCATCCAGATCGACATGTTTCTTCGTCTATTAATAATAACGACCTTAAGGAAAGCGACAAACAGTGACAGATGTTAATTGGTTAAACACCATTGATCGCTTGTTACACCGAGTGCAACGGCAGGATCAATCTGCCTTGAAAACACTCTATGATGAAAGTGCTCAGAAACTGTTTGCGATTGCCTTGCGTATTGTTGGTGATCAAGCTGAGGCTGAAGACGTGTTGCAGGAAGTGTTTGTGAAAATCTGGAAGCAGGCAAAGCAGTATAGCGGTAGTGGTAATGCATGGGGGTGGATTTGTGTGCTGACCCGCCACAGTGCTATTGATCGCCAACGATCGTTAAAGAGCCATTTGCATGATTCATTAGATACTGTGGCTCCGAATGATCAGTGGCAGCAGGTATCGGAAATATCTGATAATACCCTGTGGGTTGACCGTTGCCTGCAACAATTAAAACCCGATATGCGTAAAGCGATATTACTCAGTTATGTGACAGGCTACAGTCACGGTGAAATCAGTGAAGTGCTGTCTAAACCATTAGTTACCGTTAAAGCTTGGGTGCGTCGCGGTTTGCAGGAGTTGAAACAATGTCTAGCTGCTTAAGATACCAAAACCCTGTGATTTATCGTTACCGTGCCGCACAGTATGTAGCGGGTAATATGACACAGCGCGTACGTTCACGTATTGAAGTATTGATACAGTCTGTACCTGAACTGGAAAGAGAAATATCCCATTGTGCAGATCATTTTTCGCCTATTCATGAGTATCTTCCGGTGCAAACAATAACACCTGAGCGTAAAGAGCAGTTGTGGCATGCCATAGAAAAACAATTGCCACAAACCGTCGGCGAAAATAATCAGCCATGGTGGGAAACGGTATTGCCCTGGAAAATATGTAGCGGTATAACGGCTTTTGCTGCATTGGTGTTGGCGGTCATGTTGTGGACGGGCACGGTAGTTGAGCAGCACGGTTTATCCGGCCCGGCCTATTTGGCTAATATGTCTGCCCATGACGACCCGGCAATGCAGACACAATTTGTGGTCAGTGCTTACTCCAAGCATGAAGATCAACCCTCCCGCTTGCATATTCAATGGACAAAAAATCATGCAGGCACACACGAGGAAAAATTACATATATGGACAGAAGAGCGAGAAACAGGAAAGCTATCCTATATTGGTGTGCAGCCGCCAAAAGGTCAATCTTGGGATTTAACCAAGCCCAAGTGGCAGGCAATTACCAATAGCCATCGTTTATTGGTGACCAGTAATAACCAAGCGCCCACAGACAATAATATTATTTTTTCTGGCTTGTGTTTACAGCTTAAAGCTTGGAAAAAACAAGCCTAGTTTCTGCCTATATATCGTATTCAATTATTAGTGGTGCGTGGTCAGAAAATCGTTCGTCTTTATAAATGACATCGGAATTTGGAATAATTTTATCTTGCAATCCTGAGGTCACAATATGATAGTCAATACGCCAGCCAGTATTGTTTGTCCACGCCTGCCCACGGTTAGACCACCAAGTATATTCATTTTCATTTTCATTAATGACACGAAAGGCATCGACAAATTTTAAAGGGTCATCGCGTGTATTGTCGGTATCGTTAAACAGCCAATCAAACCAGGCGCGTTCTTCAGGTAAAAAGCCAGAATTTTTTTGGTTGCCACGCCAGTTTTTAATATCCACTTTTTTATGGGCGATATTCCAGTCGCCACATAAAATAAACTCACGGCGCTTGCGCTGCATACCTTGTAGTACAGGCTCCATACGTGCCATCATATCGTATTTAAAATCCTGTCTTTCTTCCTTGGAAGAGCCTGAGGGCATATAAATAGACGCGACACTAAAGCCATTAAAGTCGGCTTGAATATAACGCCCTTCGCTATCCACATCAGACCAATCAGCATCACTAATTGCACTCAGTCCGACATGTAAGTTGCGTGGTTTTTCTTTACAGTAAATGCCAACGCCACTGTAGCCTTTCTTTTCGGCAGCATGTAAATAACGGTGATAGCCTTTGGGGTGATAAATAGAGTCGGTTAATTGATGTTCCTGTGCTTTAAGCTCTTGCAAACAAATAATATCGGCGTCGACTTTCTGCAACCACTCAAACATGCCTTTGCGGGCGGCAGCACGAATACCATTAACATTGATGGAAATAATTTTCATAAAATACTTAATTGTTTTCTTCTTCGAGATAAAGTGGGTTCGCTCATCTGAAGAATTTTCGCAACTTCTTTTTGTGTGAGCCCTTGTTGTGATAATTAATATTCAATAAGTTGTTCTTCCAGAGATTTATGATCTATATTGTCGCCTGTATGAGCCAAATTTCCTATGGTGCGCATGAGTATACGATTTTTCTGACTAAAAGGAATAAATGCCATATAGTCAGGTTGTTTCGCAGGATTTAAATTATGAACTATTGCGCCAATATAGAGTAAAGCTAAAAATGGAGCTAAACCTACGGCATTATATTCGAGTCCTGCTGCCATGACGATAATGATAAAAAATAAAAAAATAGCTAATGGTACAAAAGCAATGCATAAATTCATAGATTTTGTACGAACAAAAAAGTTTTTATGCTGAGATTTCTTTATATAAACTCCTAGAATAATGCTGATAGCCAAGAAAGAAGAGGTTTGAAAAATATAGTAGAGTTCGCCTGCAACACGAGTCATAGATCCTGTGCTTTCAAGGGGTTGAGAGTCAGCAATAATTTCACGAGTAAATAATAGAACGCTATTGAGGATGAGTATAATGACAAAAATTCTATAAAGATGAATCTTCCTAAGTACTGTATTAGTCATTGCTAATGCAATACATGGCATTAAGGCAACGACCCCTCCCATACAAAAATAATTGGAAAGAAGTGAATAATAATCTCCGGTGTCATGGGGAAATCGATAAAAATAATATAAAAGAAACTCTCAAAAGGATATTGCCATCATAAATATCAGCATAGCGATAACTAAACTATGTAAATGGCTGCCATTATAGATTTTTCGCGTGTGACGCAAAAAGAAGCTTTTTCCTAATAGCGCAATAACTGATAACAATATATAAATCATAAGGGTCTGTTCAAAATATGCCTTAAGCTTTGTGTTTATTATTGCTCCTTTCTATAAGGATACTATATAGGATGTCGCGTATTATTGCATCTTGAGAATTTCATAATGAAATTTTTAAAAAAGTTTGCAGCCTTTGTCAGTAAGCAGTAGATTTGAGTCAAAGGAAAATCACCAATAAAAATTCAATAATAAAAAGATTAATGGTTTTTGGGGAGCGGTATCATGAATTACAGGTTTTCATCCTGTTTGGGCATAGTTTCATTATTATTTATTCTTTCGCATCTTTCGTTTCAGGCTCAAGCCGATGTTGCTTTTTGCGCCAGCGTGACTGATATTTCACAAAGTGAATGTGAGGCATTAGCTGTATTTTATGAAGCAACGGGTGGAAATGATTGGCATACCAATACGGGCTGGTTTAGCTCTGCAGCAGCTTGTGATTGGTTTGGAATTACGTGTAGTTCATTACAGGTTTCGCGTTTGCAATTTGGCAGTAATAATCTGGTAGGAACAATTCCGCTAGAAGTCTATAGTCTCTCACGTTTATCAACTCTGGATTTAAGAAATAACCAGCTAAGTGGTACGATTGCGTCAGATATTGGCAATCTTGTTAGGTTGTCAACACTCAAATTAAATCAGAATCAGCTATCTGGCCATATTCCCACTGAATTAGGTAATTTAACTAGGTTACGATCTCTGGATTTGAGTTTTAATCAATTATCAGGCTCGTTACCGTCTGAACTAGGTAATTTAACGAGTATTGATAAATTTAATATTTCACAGAATCAATTAACTGGTTATATTCCTCCAGAATTGGGAAATTTGACAAATGTCAGAGAATTTACGTTGGCAAATAATCAGCTGACGGGTGAAATCCCTGCAGAGTTTGATAATCTTGATAGCGTTGAATTTTTCTATTTAAATAACAATCAATTATCTGGCAGTATTCCACCTGAATTAAGTGGGATGAGAAGACTTGATTATTTCCTATTATCAAATAATAACTTAACAGGCTCAATTCCACTTGCAATAGCCAATAAAAACTTTGTATATCTTATATTGAGCAATAATCAATTAACAGGTTCTATACCTTCTTCAATATCTGCCACTGTTAGACTTGAGCTAGATAACAATCAGTTCTCGGGGGTAATACCAGCAGAATTTGGTAGTCTTGAATTCTTAAATATTCTTAAACTTTCAAATAATCGATTATCCGGTGCTATTCCTCCTGAATTAGGTCACTTGATCTACTTGGATGAGTTGGGCTTGGCGAGTAACCAGTTATCGGGCGAAATCCCCTCAGAATTAGGAAATATTACAGGCTTGGATGCTTTAAGTCTTTCAGCGAATCAATTACAAGGCGAGGTGCCGGCGGCATTAACCAGTTTTTCAGACGAGGTATTTCGTTACAATTTGCTGACCTCATCATCACTGCCAATCAGCGACACGGAAACAATAGCGCCCACTAATCTCATTGCGGACATTGATGATGGTCAATACCGTTTAGATTGGAGCTTGATCGATTATACCGTGGATGGTGGTGCTTACATTATTGGCTATGCAGATAACCCTAATGGCCCGTTTACTGAACATGGCCGTACGGCAGATAAAACGGTGAGCAGTTATGTGGTTGCTGATGCAAGCAGTAATAATGATCGTTACTATGTCGTACAAAGTTACACGCCAGCACATGGTGTTGCAGGTGAGCCTGAGTATCAACAAAACAATTTATCCAGTAGTTATAGTGATGCTATCGCGTTTGACGTTGCTCCTGTTGTTACTCCTCCGGCGGATATCACAGTCACAGCAACAGGCGAAACTACTATTGTTGATCTCGGTACTGCAACTGCGATTGATTTTCTCGATGGTGTGATCATCCCTGTTGCTGATAATACTGGCCCATTTACCATTGGCACGAACATTGTCACCTGGAGTGCGATAGATAGCGCAGGCAATGTGGGTACAGCCACGCAAATTATAACAGTAGATTCGGAGTGGGTGGTGTGCTCGGGTGAAAGCACAATCTGTAATGTTCCTGTTCCTGCAGCAGTGCGTTACGGTGCTAATGGTCAATATACGGTATCACAACAAATAGCTGATTCTATTTTTTGTGACAGCATTGTTTTTGGCGATCCCATTTTTGGTGTTTATAAATATTGTGAATACCGTTTAAGTAGCACAGCAGATTTTGATGGCGATGGTGTTTATGATGTATACCCTGTGGATGCTAGTGAAAGTGCAGATACCGATGGTGATGGCCTTGGTGATAATGCTGACCCTGCTGTGAATGATACCAGTAATGAATCAGGTGTTAATTGGGTATTTTGTACTTATGAGTGGTCTTCTTGCCATGTGTCAGGTGATGCCTGGGTGCGTTACGGTGCTAACGGCCAATATGTTTACCAGCGCGCAAGCGGGAGTATTGCTTGTAGTAACTTGACGTTTGGTGATCCTATTTTTGGTGTATATAAATACTGTGAATATGTATTGATTGATAATGAATAATAAAAATAAAGTAAATAAGCAACTAAGGTAATGCAAAAAAAAATACGGCTATATTTTTTTAATATTTTTGTTTTTTCATGCTGCGTCTTATGCATCAGAAACTATTTATTTTTTTCATAATGATCATTTAGTTACACCTCAGGAAATTACTGACATTAATCAAAATATCGTGTGGGAAGTAGGTGATGATCCATTTTCTGCAGATAGGCCACTTGTCGAATTAGTGAATAACAATATTCGTTTTCCTGGCCAATATTATGATGAAGAAACGGGTCTGCACTATAATTGGAATCGTTATTATGACCCGCAAACAGGGCGTTATATCACGTCATATTTGATTGGATTGGTCGGTGGTTTAAATACTTATGGCTATGCTTATCAAAATCCTATTCTCCGATCTGACCCTACAGGCTTAGTCCCTCCGAATGATTATTACAGCCTTGAGACTAGGTTTCACCCTGAAAATATTGCAGCTAATGCCCCTCCATTAATTACTTTTTTTTCTATTTTTGGGTCAAATGATTTGAGGACCCAAAATTTAAATCCGGCAACTGAACGTTCGTATAATGATGTGTTTGCTAGGCAAGAACTGACTGATATGGACAATTATAATTTTGGACTTGCTGCAGCGGCAAATGGTTGGGGTAAATATCCTTTGTGAGTTGCGGGTGACTTAGACCAATGGGCACAAAATAAAATGGGTGATATGTGCCCTAATTGGCCTTTTTGCAGACCGATGGATAATCCGCGTGATGTTGAAATGTGGAATCGTGGCTATGATGATTTTATGGATGGTGTTTTTGATGAATTTATATGTATGCCTAAAAAAGTTCGTCCGGGGCTGAATATTTCTCTATCAGATGGCTTCTATTAATTTTCACTAATAAATAAAGTTTTTGAGAATAATATGAAAGTTTCAAATTTTTTTATCATTAATTTATTGCTAATTCTCTTAAGTTTTCCTACATCAGCAGAGTTTGACCAAGATATTATCTATGAATATTGGCAAACGTATCCTCTTGACGACACTTTGGGCCTTGACAGCTTTCCGTCCACACCTTTGTCAGATGATTTTTATCTTAATCCTACAGAAGCATGCACTATATATGCCGAGGCTAATTCATTTATTGTCATAAAAGTGACTCAAATAGGTGAAAATTTTGCGAGTGGTAGGGGCCCTTCTCCGGGGCAAGGTGAGTGGTCATGTCAAGGGTATTTTATTGGAGATACTAATTTTAATAATATAGAGTTCGGTCGAGTGGTATCTACTGATTGTCAACATCCGCTTATTGCAGCCCAGCCGGAATTTGAAAACCTATGTGATGAATGGCAAGACACAATAAAACCTGTTTTTGATAAAGACCTTGAAGAGCCTATGAAAGATGATGGTGATCCCGAGTGTTGTGGTGTCGGTAATCCTATTCATGCGGCAACAGGTAATAAATTCCAATCTGAAATAGATTTTTGAAACTGACCGTTTTGGTTTTAATTTTATCCGTTCTTATAATAGTCGTAACTTAATCAATGTCGGTCTTGGTTTGGGCTGGCAACATAATTTTCATAAATTTTTAGATGTTGCTGATGATGGCAATTCATTAACCCAAGTATCTTCGACAGGAAGAGGTGAAGTTTGGAATTTTACTAGTGGTGTGTGGGTTGGAGATCAGGATAGTCCGCTATTATTAACTCAGAATGCAAGCTCTTATACTTTGATTAAGCCTACTGGTGATGTAGAAATTTACGATTTGACAGGCCGTATTCTTACTGAAGAAGATCAGGCAGGTATGAGCCTTACATATACTTATGATTTTGGTGGCTTTCTAAGACAAATTACCAGTAATCTTGTTGATAGTTTGTTGTTTGATTATGCTAAAACTTATGGTTCGTATAACCTGTCATCAGTTACTAACTCTGATGGTTCTATTTATCAATACGAATATGATGTGAATAATAATTTAAACGTTATTATTTTTCCGGATACAACTCTTGATGATAATACGCGTAGAATTTATCACTATGAAAATACTAATTTTCCTCATCATCTCACAGGAATTACTGATGAAAATGGCAACCGTTATGCTAATTTTGGTTATGACGTAAAAGGTCGTGGAATATTTACCGAGTATGCACAAACAACAAATAATGTTTGTCAACAGCGTTTTGATTTAAATTACCAAGTAGCAACGGGTGTAATGGTTGTTGATGCAATCGGTACAGAAGAGTTGTGGGGTGCCCAATATATCCTTGGTGAACATAAAAATACTTATCGAACAGTTCAAACTGATAATAAAGGCATTCACTTAAACTATGCTGCTAATGGTAACGCGACGTCTTACATTGATTCTGAGGGCCGCACAACAAGATATACTTACAATGCTTTTAACCAAAGGCTTTCTATGACAGAGGCTTTTGGTACAACGGAAGAGCGTACTACAAGGTATGAGTACCTGAGTAATGATGTTGATTTGATCACTAAAATAATCAGCCCAAGTATTTACGCCGACGCAAATAGAGAGACAACATTTACTTATGATACAAACTTTAATATCACCTCGATATTGATTGAGGGTTTTGATGCGGCGGGTAATACTGTCTCACGTCAAAGAGGTTTTATCTATGATAGTAATGGTAATGTCACTTTAGTTGACGGACCTAGAACTGATTTTAATGACTTGATTGTCAGTACTTACTACGACTGTGATACGGGTAGTGAATGTGGTCGTTTGCAATGTATCGAAGATGCAGCGGGTAATGTGGTGACCTATGATGACTATTATGCCGCCGGCCGCTTGTTACAAAGCACCAATAGCAATGGTGTTATCAGTCGTTACACTTATCATCCTCGCGGCTGGATGTTAAGCATGGTGCAAACTCCACCTGAAGGTGCAACAAGAACAACATCTTTTGAATACGACAATATAGGACAATTAACAAAAACGATTTTTCCTGACGGCACTGTAATTAATTACAGTTATGATGCTGCTCATGACTTGCGAATGGTAACAGATAATATCGGCAATAAAATAGAATACACTTATGACGCCAAAGGTAATCGCACCAATATTCAATATTTTGATCCAGACAATAGTCTGGCAAAAAGCATACAAATTAGTTATGACATTCGTAACAACATTAGTGTGATTGACAGAGCAGGATCAATGACACAGTTAGTCAATGATGCTGTGGGTAATGTACTCGCTACTACAGATCCTAATCAGGTATTGAGAAAACAGCAGCAATACGATGCGTTAGATCGTTTGATAAATACTATCGATGCACTTAATAACACGACGCAGTATGGATATGATGTTGCTGATAATCTCACGCGTGTAATATCACCAAACCAGTCCGAAACTACATATGAATATGATGATCTTGGTAATAGAACTCGTGAAGTTAGTGTAGACCGTGGCGAGATTAACTATCAGCACGATCCAGCAGGAAATATTATCTCTATGCTGGATGCCCGTGGTGTTGAAGTTAATATCAGCTATGACGCTTTATCACGCCCTATCTTCTTTGATTATGTAGGTACGGAAGAAGATCTTATTAATACCTATGATACCCTCGCAGGTGATTCCGACTATTGTGGTTTTGGTCGTGGGCGTTTGTGCCAGCAGCAAGATAATGGCGGTGTAAAGAAATATCGCTATGATGCATTTGGTAATGTAATTGAGTTAACCCATACAGTTTATGGTCAAGATTATATTTGGCGGTATGAGTACGACAAGGCGGATCGAGTAATCCAAAAGACATATCCCGTTGGTCGGGAGGTGAACTATACCCGTGATGTTATCGGACGTATTACTGACGCCACCACAATAGTCGATGGTCAACTGACATCAATTATGAGTAACCGACAATATCGTAGTGATGGTTTATGGTTTGATCATGTTTTGGGTAACGGCATTGTGGATACACGTCCATATGATCAACAGGTAAGGTTACAACAGCAGTTGACAGGTACAACAGATTTACGTGTATTTACCTATGATAATAACGGCAATATTTTAAATATTACTGATAATAAAGGTACGCGCAGTTTTACGTATGATGTTTTGGATCGTTTGCAGGTGCAGACTCTTGGTATTTCACAGTGGTTATACCAATACGACGGCAATGGTAATCGTTTACAAAAGACAGAACCTGAATCATTTCAAGAGCAATATATTTACACCGCTCATACCAACCGTTTATCAAGTATTAATAATTCAAATATCGCCCGTGATGCTGCGGGTAATACTTTATCTGACCAAGGTGGAGCTAGAATATTTCAATATAATGAAATGGGGCACTTGGAAACGGTTACTGCTAATAATAATGAGATAGCGCGTTATGAATATGACAAAGATGGCCTGCGTATCAAAAAAATTACACCAGATAAAACCACAATTTATTTGTACAACTTCGAAGGTAAACTATTAACAGAAAGTCGTATTACCGGGGTCATTGAGCGTGAGTATTTTTATGCGGATAATGAACTACTTGCAATGATTGTGGCTGATATTCCTGATGTTGCAGTCATTAAGGTTCATGCAGATATTACACAAGAAGCATCAGCAATATTAACCTCTGTAAATCTTGGTGTTTCAGTTGCGACTGATACCAATGGTGCAACACTGGCAACAATTGCAGATAATGCTGGACCCTTTCCATTGGGTATAACGAGTGTGCAATGGAGTACAACAGATAGCAGTAATGTTACGATTTCAGACGTACAGCGCGTGACGATTGTTGATACAACTGCTCCTGAAATTGCCGCACCTATAGATATTCCAGTACAAAGCTCACAGGCTATTTCAGTAAACTTGGGTTTGCCTGTAACGAGTGATATTTTCTCAGTAACTGTTTCTAATGATGCGCCTGATTTATTTCCAATAGGTGTAACATTAGTGACATGGACAGCGACAGATATTAGTGGTAACAGCTCAACGGCAACACAGATAGTCACCGTCACAGACCCTGCTGCTAACACTGCACCTATAGTTATTGCTCCTGCTAGTATCACTCAAGAAGCAACAGCCTTGCGGACGACCGTTACACTTGGAGTAGCGACAGCAACAGATAACGAAGATGGTGTATTAACCCCTGTTGTTGATAACCCTGGACCGTATCCCTTAGGTTTAACAACAGTACAATGGAGTGCAACGGATAGTAGTGGTGTTACAACAACAGCTAATCAACAAGTCACTATTACTGATACTACACCTCCAGTGCTAATCCCGCCGGCGGATATTACAATAGAAAGTGATGTACCTATTGCCATAGATATTGGTGCTGCTCAAGCGACAGATATTTTTGGTGTGGTGTTAACAGCTCCACTGAATCATCCCCCAGTATTATTTCCGTTGGGTGAAACGGTGATTACTTGGTTTAGTTATGACCCTAGTTTTAATGTTGTCACTGCTACACAAACTATCACTGTAGTAGAGCCAAGCCTCCCAACTGCCGATTGGACAATTTGTGCTGGAGAAAGAACCATTTGCACAGTGCCTGTCCCTGCCGAAGTTTGCTACGGCGCTAATGATCAATATACAGCGTCGCAACAAGTGGCTGATTCTATTTTTTGTGACAACATAGTTTTTGGCGACCCTATTTTTGGTGTTTATAAATATTGTGAATACCGTCTAAGTAATACAGCAGATTTTGACGGTGATGGTGTTGTCGATAGTGAAGATGTTTTTCCTGCGGATGATCAAGAAAGTGCAGATACTGATAGTGATGGTTTGGGAGATAATACGGACCCAGCCGTTAACGATGCCAACAATGAGACAGGAGTGAATTGGACATTTTGTGCTTATGAGTGGCTCTCATGTAATGTTCCACAAGATGCTTGGCTGCGTTACGGCGCTAATGGCCAGTATGTTTATCAAAGAGTCAGTGGCAGCATCGATTGTAATAATCTAGCTTTTGGTGATCCAATTTTTGGGTTTTATAAGCGGTGTGAATATGTCCTGATAAATAATGAATAATATATTTGTAGAAAACCTATTAAAACCATAATTACAGGAGACTTTGTATGAAATATATTTTAATAATAAGCATATTTTTATTTTACAGCTCATGGTTATCTGCTGGGCGCCTTCATGGTGTAGCAACTAGCAGTATTGCCGTTGGTGATAATGTGATTCCGTATAGTGATCCGGTTGACGGTATAGAAGATGCCACTATTATTTCATTATCAACACCAGAGCTAACCTTGTTTAATCGTAATAATTTTTCAGTTACTGTAACTGCGACTATTAAAGCAATACCATCGTCAATGTATAATGATGATAATGCTAATGTTAGTTATGGTAATGAAGTTGTTGTCAGGCAGAACATTACAATAGAGCCGAAAAACCAGCACAGAATTATGCTGCGTGAATTATTTTTTGATGCGGATGGTCAAATTCTTTCGGCCGCTATTTGCGATTCAGAATTACAAAACTTTGCTGCATCCGCAGGTGCAACCAGTTTAAATTCGTATGCTACCTGTGCGGCGACGGATTTTATGATTGATCTTTACTGGCGTGATGAGTTTTCGACGAATAACAGCAGCGCAAGCGTTATGGTGTAACACGTTTAACTTACCCAATAGCAGCAACATTACGCAATCATTTAATTATCTCTAAAGGATTTCGCAATAATGACCCTCAGACAGGAGAACCACTTATCGTTAGTTGCGATGATATTTTAACAGCGCGTATTATTCCTGAAGATGTTTTTGGTTTATTCACATATCTTGGTGCACGCACAACAACAGCACCTGTCTTATTGCAACGTGTTCAAGAATAATTTTTGGGGGTTGAGAATATGAAAATACTAACTCTATTTATTTTTTTCTTGGCAGTGTTTAATGCACAGGTCTATGCTGGGCGTCTTCATGGTGTTAGTGAGGGCAATGTAATGTTAACTCAAAATGTATTTAATACCCCGGTTATTTTGTAAAATCGGCCTGAATTAACATTATTTAACCGTAATAACACTAATGTGAATGTTCTCATAACTGTTAACGTTGATCCGATAAATGGAAATTCAATTCTTACCACTTATCGTGGTGAGATATCAGTGCCTGCTAAAGGCAGTAGCCATATTGTGTTACCTGAATTATTGGGCGAGCCAATAACGCCTATTGAACCAGTGGAGGCGATGGGTCCATGCCGTTATGACTTGTGGCAGTTTGTCCAACAAGTAGGTGTTTCACAGGACAATATTCTTGTATGTTTGCGGCTTAAATTTGTTGTTGATCTTTACTGGGATGATGAAGTAACAACTGCTAACAATACGGCAGCACGTTACGGGACAACTCGTATTAATTACCCGATATCAGCAATCTTGCAAAACTCAATGAGCCGCTACAATAGTTCATCGACAGAAGACCCACCAGCTATTAGAGTCACAACCGATTCTATGCCGTTAGCTGTAGTACCTTAGCCTTAGAGTATTGTGATAGTCGTCTTGCACCATCGCTGCAGTATGAAATCATGGTGCCCAGAGGTGGAATCGAACCACCGACACGAGGATTTTCAATCCTCTGCTCTACCAACTGAGCTATCTGGGCAAGAGGGCAGCTTTACTGCGAAAGGCGCGTATTAAAACTGCTCTTGGGCTTGGAGTCAACACTTGATTTAGTCTGATTGTTCACTGGGGGGAACATAACCTTCCGCTTGTTCATAATCTTCATTGTTGAAGAACTTATCGCGTTGTTCGGAAAGATATGTACGCGCACTCATATCCATCATATTGAGCTGTTTTTCATTGATCAGCATGGTTTGGTGTTGCATCCACTCATACCACGCTTTTTGGGATACAGTATCATATAAATCTTGGCCTTTAGTGCCAGGAAGGGGAGGGTTTGTTAAACCGGGGAGTGCTTTTTGGTATTTTTTACAAAACACGGTGCGCGACATTACCTTGATTCCTCTAGCTCGCCTCTATGTTCGAATGCGGGCAAGAGTAACATTCTGTCAGCGGTCTGTCAGTAAAAATAGCCTGGCTTGCCTTGGGAGCGTGGCTGGCTTGGCTAATATGAGCTTTACTCCTTTGTCAGAATTAACTTCTGACTACGAGTGAGCTGTAGACGGTAGCGAGATTCGCCGTGCTCAATAACCAACAGTTTTCCACCCTTAAGCAGCGCACCACTCGCCACTGTCGGGGTTGGTTTTACCGGAACAGGTCGAATGCCAGACGAGCTGGGCATTCTTATTGTTTGTTTAAAACGACTTGCCTGATTATTTTTAGTCACCATAAAAGACTATTCTCATAAGGAGCAGTAATACGTTTACGAAATCCAACAGGACTAACATGAATTAGTTGTGCTGGCTTGGTCGGTCAGGGGTGTTGGAATGACGTTATATTACTCGTTAGCTCATAATTACCTGACCCAGCGGACGTAATAATAGGCCGCATTTTTAGGTTTGTCAATAAAAATGAGAATCATTATCAACAAAAATTGAGATTGATAACGATTATCATTTGTTCTACCATTATTATGTACGTATTCCCAAGAGTTGTCTCCTCCATGTTTGTTTGTCTTTGCAAGGGTGTTACCGACACTCAAATAAAACAGTCAGTCGAAAATGGTGCAAATAATTTGCACGACATTCGCCGTGAGCTGGGTGTGGCAACACAGTGTTGCAAATGTTTACCCGAAGCCAGACTGCTTGTTGAACAAGTGCTTGAAGAACAATCACTTGAACAACGCGATGAATTGGAATCTGCCCCTCTTTACTATTCTGCTTAGGGGCTATTGCGGAATATAATACGAATCACAATAATTATCATTATCAAAAACTCTTTAAAATCAATAGCTTAAAAAGAAATCTGTTGACATCGGTATTGCGTAGGTTCAAAATATGTAGACAAATCTGAACCGGGAGACCAACATGAAAGGCGACGCCAAAGTTATTGAATGTCTTAACAAAGCATTAGCTAATGAGCTGGTTGCTATTAACCAGTACTTTCTTCATGCCAAAATGTATAAAGATTGGGGGCTGGATGCTCTGGGTGATTATGAATATCACGAATCCATTGATGAGATGAAACACGCCGATCAACTGACTGAGCGCATTTTGTTTTTGGAAGGGCTTCCCAACTTGCAAGATCTTGGCAAACTCTATATTGGTGAAAATACCAAGGAAATGCTGGAATGTGACCTTAAATTAGAGCATCAAGCGATTCCCATGTTGCGCGAATCAGTTGCTTATTGTGAGCAAGTGCACGATTATGTCAGTCGTGATCTGTTCAGTGGAATCCTCGACAATGAAGAAGAGCACGTCGACTGGTTGGAAACGCAGTTAGGCTTAATTGATAGGGTGGGTATTGAAAATTATCTGCAAACCCAAATTAGTGCGGCTAAAAGCGCCTAATTGACAGGTTGAGTTATATATCAAATACTAAATTGCCGTCGGCGATTAACGTGCTTAAGCTGGAACTAGTGATATCCATCAACACCAGTTGTAGATCAGTTCCACTGCCATCGCCAGCAACATCAATAAACAGCGTGGTATTAGAGCCATTATCCGACAAACTGATATAGTTGTTGATGGTGCCGGAGCTTTCGCCAATTAATAAATCGAAAAGGTTAAGCACATCGCCACCGCTGCTGGTTGTTCCAGTGGTAAAATCATGGATGTTATCGGTTTCCACATTACTACCGTTTAATCCTGCACCTTGATAACACAGTTGCCAGATAAATGCATCGCTGTGAGTATCTGTACCGCCGCCTGAAATATTATCAAACAAACTATCAGAGACAATACCGCCGTAAATGGTATCGGCGCCGTCACCACCTGATAAAGTATCATCGCCTGCAAAACCAAAAATAATATCTGAGCCATTACTGCCTGTTAGCGGGTTATCCAGCGCATCGCCATTAATTACGGCAGTCACTTTAACGGTTGATGTGGCAGTAGCTGAACTATCGCTTCCATCATTGACCACCCAGCTAATGGTACGATTACCCGTATTCGGTGTGCTGCTGGTGTTTTCGTAGGTAATACTGGCAAGAGCTGTTTGGTAGTTGGCCAATGTATCTGAGCCGCTTAATGTGATTACGCCAGTGGTTGAGTTGTAATTACCCGTGATATTGGCGGTATTACTAAAGGCCAACACATCTTCAGTATTGATAAAACCGCTGGTAATACTGATGGTTGCCGATTCAATATTGGTATCGTCGTTATCGCTTACGCTCAACGTGCTATCAAGTACTTGCGCACCATCACCTTCCGTATACTCCAACGTGCCACCGCTAATACTGGTTCCGCCAGTGGGTATTGACTGGCCTGAATAAAAACGCCCCCCATGCCAGACACCGGAAAAATTAGTATACGTTATACCCGGCTGCCCCTGAACACTGCCAGAGATAGTGCCCCAGCCGCCGCCATTACCACCCGACCAGTTTGAGCCGCCCCAGGTTGCATTGCCAATCAGCGTAATGCTGTTTAGGGGGTTGCCACTATTGTCCAAGGCGCCCAAATAAATATTAATTTGATTGCCTGCAGCCAACTCCACGGCAATACCATAGCGAGTATTATCGCTTAAGACATTGCTGATACTGAGATCAACATCATTGCCACTGCCTAAAGAAGCAACTAGGTTACTGCCTTGATGTGAAATGGCAAAGCCGGTACCGGTAGCACCGGTTTCAAAAATTAATTGATGATTCGCAGGGGCAGTATCCACAGTGACATCAAAATAAAAAAATTCGGGCGCGTTACTGGCGTAGCTTTGCAATGTACTAATGGTTCCTGTACTGCTTGATTGCAAGGTGGGAGAGAGAGCGTTGACTGCTGTCATATCGACCCCGTTGGGGTCAGAAAATAATAATGAGATAACGGGCGCATCATTGATTGACGCCACCGTAATGGTTGAAGTGACCGCGCTTGATGCAGACTCTACATCATTGATGACCCAGCTAAGCGTGCGATTACCCTTATTGGGGCCAGCGCTGGTATTTTCGTAAGTCACTGTTGCCAGTGCGGCCTGGTAGTTAGTTTACCAGTGTATCACTACCGGTTCATGTTAAGACTCCGGTCGTGGCGTTGTAGCTGCCAGTAATATTGGCGGTGTCAGCAAAGGCCAACACGTCTTCTCCATTCATAAAGCCGCTGCTGATACTGATGGTTGCCGATTCGATATGGGTATCGTCGACATCACTGATCGACACACTGCTATCAATGGTTCGGGCGCCATCACCTTCGCTATAACTTAGCGTGCCTCCGGTAGCGATCAACGCTTGTGGTACCGATTCACCAGAAAAAAATTCTCCGTTATGCCAAGTGCCGGCAAAATCGGTATAAGTCAACACGCTGGAACCCTGAACGCTACCGCCAGAGTCAATGCCCCAGCCCGCACTGTTGCTGCCCGACCAGTTAGCACCCGACCAGGTGGTTGAGCCAATCAGTTCAATATTACCGATGGCATTACCGCTACCATCTAACTGACCTAAATATAAATTAAGACGATTATTTTCCGCCAGTTCCAACACAATACCGTAGCGAGTATTGTTAGTTAAGATATTTCTGAGTGATAGATCGACATCGTTGCCGTCACCCAAAGAAACGACGAGGCCAGTCCCTTGTTGTGCCAACGCTAAACCCGTGCCACCGGTTTCAAAAATAATTTGGTTATTGCTGACAGCAGTATCGACGGTGACATCAAAATAAAACACATCCGGTGCGCTGGTCGCATACGATTGCAATCTGGATATTGATCCGGTAACGGCGGATTGCAAGGTAGGGGTGAGCGCATTAATGGCAGTGATATCAGCTGCGGTTGTTAATGAGAGTACGGGCGCGTCATTGTCGGCGCTGACAGTAATGGTGGATGCAACTGCAACTGATGATGCGTTACCGTCATTAATTACCCAGCTAAGCGTGCGATTGCCTTCTGTCGGTGTATCGGTATTGGTATTTTCATAAGTGATACTTTCCAATGCCGCTTCATAGTTAGCCAGCGTATCGTTACCGGTTAAGGTGAGTACGCCGGTGGCGGCATTGTAGTTGCCCGTAATATTGGCCGTATCGGTAAATGCCAATACATCTTCATTGCTAACAAGGCCGCTGGTAATGCGTACCGTGGCGGAGACAAGGTGAGTATTATCGGCATCGCTAAGGGTTAAACTATGATCGATAGCTTGCGCACCATCGTTTTCGGTATAGAGCAGTGTGCCAGCTGCATCGGCAATTACAGGTATGGCGGTATCCAGTTTCACAGTAATGGTTGAGGTGGCGCTAACAGAATTATTTTCACCGTCGTTGATGACCCAGCTAATGTTACGGTCGTTAGTGTCCGGAGGGTTGGCAGTATTTTCGTAGGTAATGCTTTCCAGTGCGACTTCGTAGTTAGCCACTGTGTCGCTACCGCTTAAGGTAAGTACACCCGTGGCGGCATTGTAGTTACCCGTAATATTTGCTGTATTCGTAAACGCCAAGACATCTTCGCCGTTTACAAAGTTACCTGTAATACTGATAGTAGCGGATTCAATATTACTGTCGTCGAGGTCGCTAATGGTCATTGCATTATTAATGAGTTGTGCCCCATCATTTTCGATATATGTTAAGGTTTTTAACGGTGGCGATTCTTCGGAGTAAAAACGACCGCTATGCCAAGTGCCTGCAAAATCAATATAAGAGACCACTGCGCTGGATTGCATGCTGTTGGAAATTCTGCCCCAGCCGCCGCCATCGCTGCCAGACCAATCGCTACTGCCTGTCCATGTGCTGGTAGAAATTAAGTTGATGTCACCTGTGGGGTTGCCGCTGCTATCCAGTTCACCTTGATAAATATTTAATTGATTGCCTGCGGATAACTCCACCACAATGCCGTAGCGGGTGTTGTTAGTTAACACATTGTTGATGGTCAGATCGACGTTATTGTCATTACCAAGCGCCACACGAAGGTCGGTACCATTTTGAAACACAACCAAGCCAGGACCGCTACCACCGGTTTCAAACAATACTTGATTGCCACTGATGGCAGTATCGACCGTAACATCAAAATAGAAAAAGTCAGGCAGGTTGGAAGAGTATGGATCTAAAGACGCCGTGGTAGTTGCGGTTGATGATTGTGATGTGGGCGCCATTAAATTTAACGCATCAATATCAAGGCCTGAGGCAATAAGTAATGTGGGAGCATCGTTAACGGCAGCGACATTAATGGTTGATGTCACGGCTGTTGAAGAATCTGTGCCGTCGTCAATCACCCAACTAATCGTGCGGGAGTGTGTGCCAGGATTTTCACTGGTGTTGTTGTAACGAATACTTTCCAGTGCAGCTTCATAGTTAGCGAGTGTGTCACTGCCGTTTAAGGTTAAAACACCAGTAGCACTATTGTAACTGCCGCTAATATTAGCGGTGTTAGTAAAACTCAGAACATCTTCACCGTTGCTAAAGCCACTGCTAATCGTGATAGTCGCACCTTCGATATGAGTATCATCGACATCACCCAGACTAAGGTTGCCATCAATCAGTTGGGCCCCATCACCTTCGGTATAATGTAAAGTGCCACCACTGGTATTACTGGTAGCAGCCTGTAAAGGTGCAGACTGCTCAGAAAAAAACTGGCCGTTATGCCAAGTGCCAGAAAAGTTAGTATAAGAATCGACGGCTTGTGCTTGTTGGCTACCGGATATCGTACCCCAACCGCCAGCATCAGTACCTGACCAGTCACTACCGCCTGACCAAATGGTAGTCGCTATCTGGGAAAGGTTTCCGGTAGGGTTGCCACTGCCATCCAGTTCGCCCTGATAAATATTTAATTGATTGCCCGCAGATAACTCCACCACAATGCCGTAACGTGTATTGTTAACCAGCACATTGCTAATCACTACATCCACATTATTATCATTGCCGATAGCGACGCGAAGATCCGTACCGTTTTGGAAAATTACTAGCCCGGTGCCGCTGCCGCCACTTTCAAATAATACTTGGTTGCCGTTAGCGGCGGTATCCACCGTGACATCAAAATAAAACAAGGCAGGCAATGTTGAAGAGTAGGGATCGAGTGAAACTTCTGTTGTAGTAACGGATGATTCCAGCGTGGCGGAGAGCGCGTTTAGTGCAGTGATATCAATAGGAGGTTGTAATGACACCAGAGGTGCATCATTGACAGCTGCGACGGTAATGGTGGAGTTACCAGTATTGGAGGTCTTGGTACCATCACTGACTGTCCAGCTAATGGTGCGATTTCCAGTGTTGGGAGTATCACTGCTGTTGTTATAACGGATGCTTTCCAGTGCGGCTTCATAGTTTGCCAGTGTATCGCTGCCCGTTAAGGTGAGTACGCCAGTGGCGGCATTGTAGCTGCCAGTAATGGTCGCTGTGTTGGTAAAACTCAAACTGTCTTCGCTGCTGAAAAAACCTCTGCTGATACTGATAGTGGCAGATTATATATTGGTATCGTCGACATCACTTAAGCTTATGCTGCCATCAATCACTTGCGCACCGTCGTCTTCAGAATAAGCCAGCGTGTCAGCAGTATCGTTAATCACAGGCGCATCGTTATCCAATGGTGTTACGGTAATTGTTGAGGTTTGTGCGCTTGAGTTGTTAGTGCCATCATTAACGACCCAGCTAATGGTGCGGTTAACCGTACTAGGGTTATCACTGATATTGTTGTAACGAATACTTTCCAGCGCAGCTTCATAATTTGCCAGCGTATCACTACCACTTAAAGTGAGTACACCGGTTGCCGCATTTTAGCTACCGCTGATATTGGCGGTGTTGGTAAAATTCAAGGTATCTTCGCCGCTCGTAAAGCCGCCGCTAATGCTGATAGTAGCAGACTCAATATGGGTATCATCAACATCACTGATGGTGATATCGTTATCAATAACTTGGGCGCCGTCATCTTCGGTGTAAGTCAGTGTACCCGCCAGATTATCAAGCACCGGAGCATCGTCATCTACGGCGGCGACAGTAATGGTTGATGTTTTCACAGCAGATGCATTGGTGCAATCGTTAACCACCCAGCTAATGGGTCGATTGCCCGTGTTGGGATTAGCGCTGCTGTTGTTATAACGAATACTTTCCAGTGCAGCTTCGTAGTTAGCCAGTGTGTCGCTGCCGGTTAAGGTGAGCACGCCTGTCGCCACATTGTAGCTACCGCTGATATTGGCGGTGTCGGTAAAGCTTAGTGTGTCTTCACCGCTGGTAAAACCACTACTGATAATGATAGAGGCAGACTCAATATGGGTATCATCGACATCGCTGAGCGTTAAACTGCTATCAATAATTTGAGCACCATCGCTTTCGGTATACGTCAGTGTGCCTCCAGCATTATCAATCATGGCTGGATCATTAGCGGCGGTTACGGTAATCGTTGAGGTTTGTGCTGTTGAGGTATTAGTGCCATCACTAACCACCCAGCTAATGGTGCGGTTCCCAGTGTTAGGGTTGGCGCTGCTATTGTTATAGCGAATACTTTCCAGCGCGGTTTCATAAGCGCTTAAGGTATCGGTACCTGTTAATGTCAGTACGCCAGTAGCGGCATTGTAATTACCTGTAATGGTGACAGTATTGGTAAAGCTTAGGGTGTCTTAACTGCTGACAAAACCGCTGCTGATAATGATAGTGGCGGATTCGATATGGGTGTCGTCAACATCATTGAGTATTAAGCTACTATCAATAATTTGACTGCCATCCGCCTCGGTATAATCCAGTGTGTTGGTGTTGCTAATGATCGGTGCGTCATCGTCTACAGGGGAAACAGTAATGGTGGATGTTTGTGTCGCCGAGTCATCACTGCCGTCATTGATCACCCAGCTAATGGTACGGTTAGCGGTATTGGGATTATCACTGTTATTGCTATAGCGAATACTTTCCAGCGCAGCTTCGTAGTTCGCGAGTGTATCGCTGCCCGTTAAGGTAAGTACGCCTGTTGAAGCATTATAGCTACCGCTGATGCTAGCCGTATTGGTAAAACTCAGAACATCTTCACCCGCAATAAAGCCAGCACTAACCGTAATTGTGGCAGACGTTATTTGAGTGCCATCACTATCGCTAATGCTTAGACTATTCTCAATAACTTGTGGTGTGGCATTTTCGACGTAGGCCATGGTGCTGCCAGCATCGGCAAGTGTTGGTGCTATATTGGGGGTATTATCATCGTTGTTAGGTAGAGGGAGCTCAAACTCAGGTATTGGTGGTAGATTATTAGGTGGAGTTTCATCAGGATTTGTGCCGATTATAGGAAAAGCGTCATCATTGGTTGTACTGGGTAATGTTTCCTCATTATTGCGTTCTTCAAAAACGGGCTCGTAGCGAGTGATGACGGTTTGCTAGCGGCTACTTTCTTCGGTAGAGGGCGTTGTTCCGGCAGATGGCGCCTGGTGAGCCAGTAGTTCAAGGATGCTAACGGTAGATTCAATCCCTAAATTGACTGGATCGTCCTCTGTGCTGGAGTTAAGTAAGGGGGTAATATTAAGCAGAAGAGTGTCGTCAAATCGGGCAATTTTGCCGTTTTCAATTTTGCCATGCCCGGTAATAGTGCCTGTTGTTTCATCCCTAAACTCGATAATCACTGAGCTACCGTCATTGGTGACAATGGTATCTCCAGGATATATAGGGGTGCTTGGGCTGATCAATAGTTGTTCGCCAGAAGCCCTTAGGAGTACTACTTTATCCGTGACAGCAGTAATATTTCCAATTACCTTTACCACCATACCGTATAAAACCTAGTCTATACACTATAGATACGCCTAAAATGGTGATTTCGCAAGTTTTTACGACAAAAGGCCTTTAATAACGATGACGTGCAAATCCACGCGCTGAATTTGAGTTTTTTAGGGGAAAAGCTATAAACTTTTAAGCAGTTTTTTAACGGGGGCGGCCAAGCCAACGGCAGTGAGTTGTTCTTGATTAAACCACTGCTGTGAATCGTCGTTCACGGCCAATGGTAGTTCTTCCAGGTGTATCAATGTCGGGTGAATATCCAAGTGGTAATGGCTGAAAGTATGACGAAATGAGTCGAGAGTTTCGGTATTAATCGGGTCACCGTACTGGATAGATTTTGTCTCCACAGACTCTTCTGCCTGCATTTCCGGAAAACTCCATAATCCGCCCCAAATACCTTGTGGTGGTCGATGTTCCATAAAAAACGCCCCTTGGGTATTGCGCATGACCAGCCATTGCACAGTTTTAACCGGTAGCGTTTTTTTAGGCTTTTTGCCGGGAAAATCTGTTTGTCGCTGTAGTGCAAATGCTTGGCAGTTGCTGTGTACGGGGCATTGATTGCAGCCAGGTTTACTGCGGCTACACAAGGTAGCCCCCAGATCCATCATGGCCTGATTGTAATCATCGCAGCGTTTGTCCGGTGTGTAGCGTTCTGCATATTCCCACAAGGTATTGGCGACACTGGTTTTTCCGGGCCAACCATCAACAGCCTGATAACGTGCCAGCACACGCTTGACGTTCCCATCTAGAATAACGGCACGTTTTCCTGAAGATAGGCTGATAATCGCCCCTGCGGTTGAGCGCCCGATGCCTGGCAGGTTTTGCAGTTCGTCAATAGAACGTGGGAACTCTCCTTGATCGTCGTTAACCACAGCCTGTGCGCATTTATGTAGATTGCGTCCTCGTGCATAGTAGCCTAGTCCAGCCCAATAACTGATAACGTCATCTTGAGATGCTTCGGCTAATTGCTCTACCGTTGGAAAGCGCGCCATAAAGCGTTCGTAGTAGGGGATCACGGTTGTTACTTGCGTTTGTTGCAGCATGATCTCCGATACCCAGACCCGGTAGGGGGTACGGTTATGTTGCCACGGTAGGTTTTTGCGACCATGGTCGTTAAACCATTGGAGAATATGTTGAGAGAAATCGCTATCTGTCATGAGTTGCAAGTGTAACAGCGATGCGAGGTGCTTTTAAGTGTTCTTACGGGTGTTCAGTGGGTTTTGTAGCGATTAATGGAGTTGGCGGCACAGTTGTTTATCTGCGTCCCACAGTATTTGCATCCAGTTGCTGACACGATCCAAGGGGAGATAAGTGACATCTTGTAGAGGTTTTGTTAATAATTTAACATCGGCCGGATAGAGGTTCTCCTGAAGCGTCTCTTCGACGTGGTTTAGCAGCATTTCGGTATTCAGAATATCGTTGCCACGGCGTATAATATAAATAAGCTCAACGGCGGTTCTTAGGTAACGATTAACTTCACCTGAAACCGGGTTGTCTTCAAATGTTATTTCTGCGCAATCTAGCGCATTACCACAGGCGATAGCAGCTTCTCGAAAGTTACCTTTAGCAAATTTGAGCTTTGCCTGCATTAGCAAGCGCGACCAAACAGCAATGGCCTTTTCAGGATTTTCGCTTAGTTCTAAGCGATGGCGGCAACACATGAAGTTCATTTTTTTACCAGTGGACTTTTTAACGCGAGGTTTCTCGTGCAGGCAAATACTAATGGTAAGAATACCATAAATGATAATCATTATCAAATAGAAATGATTATCATTGACAAGGTAAAAATAACCGCTATTATTCTTAATAAGTACAACTTTATTTTTTATTTTTGGATTGTATTATATGGGTGCACTACAAGACCTTAACGTTGGGTTGGTTTTTGGAACTGACACAGGAAATACTGAGGAAATAGGCGATAAAATTTCTGCCGAGCTTGCTGAGCATGGTTGCTCTGTAGAAATGATTAATGTGACTGATGCCAGTCCCGAGGTTATTGAGTCTTTTGACTTCATCATTATGGGAATTCCTACATGGGATTTTGGCGGCATCCAGCAAGACTGGGAAGAGTTTGAAGAGCAGATTCTGGAAACCAAATTACATGGTAAGATCGTTGCCCTCTATGGTTTGGGTGATCAGCGTGGATATGGCGACTATTTTGTTGATGCCATGGGCTGGCTTAATGAGCGTGTTCTAAAGGCAGGCGCTAAAGTGATTGGCGAATGGCCAACAGAAGGTTACGATTTTGAAGAGTCTTTAGCTGCCAATGAAGATAAAAGTCAGTTCTGTGGTTTGGCGATTGATGAAGATCAACAAATTGAATTAACGGATGAGCGTATTACTGGTTGGGTGAACCTGTTGATAAAGCAGTCTGATGATATTGTTGCCGCTTAGAAAAGCATAATCATATCATGATAGGTATAAGTAGAACGTTATAACGTTTTTCAGGGTGACAAAAACAATTGAATATCGTTGCTGATAAATCGGATATCGATGTTGACGACATGTTGCAGATGAAGGATGCCATTCGGCATGCTCGCTTTCCTGATTCCCCCATGATATTGCATTTACATCTTGACGCTGTTGATGCTTGTACAGAAGAGCAGAACTCTGCAAAAAAGATTAAGGTCTATACTGATCTTTTGGATTTATTATTAGACGTGTATAGCGATTCATTTTTACCAACGCAATGGCGCCAACTGTGCTTGAATCATTGCTATAAACCTCTGATGGAAATGAAAAAAATTTCTACAACACACTTTATACAGCAGCGCCATAAGTTTCGGGTGCTGAGCCACTATTTTCATTAAGCATACTTTACTAGAGAAATACTATGTCTACCAGAATTGAAAAAGATAGTATGGGTGATCTTGAAGTACCCATGGATGCACTTTATGGTGCTCAAACACAACGTGCAATCAATAATTTCCCTGTGAGTCATCAGTCTATGCCGGAAGCGTTTATTCGCGCATTGATTGTGTTAAAGCAAGCGGCAGCCAGTGCAAATGTTGCGCTTGAATGCATTACTGAACAGCAGGCCGAAGGCATTGTCAAAGCCTGTGAGCAGTTGCTGCAAGATGAGCGCTTGATGGATCATTTTCCTGTTGATATTTTTCAAACAGGTTCAGGTACCAGCTCCAATATGAATGCTAACGAAGTGATCGCCACCTTAGCTAGCCAAATAGTGGGAGAAACCATTAGCCCTAATGACCATGTAAACTTTGGTCAAAGCAGTAATGATGTGATTCCCAGTACTATTCATATTAGTGCTGCGCTTGAATTGCAGGGTCGTTTGTTGCCATCGCTTAATTACCTTGCAGATATTATTCGTACCAAGGCAGAAGCACTAGCCGGTTATTGCAAAACAGGCCGTACACATTTGATGGATGCGATGCCCGTTCGTTTTGATCAAGTGTTAATGAGTTGGTGTGAGCAGATTGAAAAAAATATTCATAATCTGAAGTCTATACAAGATCATTTGCAGGCTCTGGCATTGGGTGGAACAGCAGTAGGTACGGGCATTAATGCACATCCGGAATTTTCTCAAAAAGTGGCCGAGAAGCTGACAGCGGCAACAGAAATTGATTTCAGGACAGCAGACAATTTTTTTGCAGTGATTGGCTCGCAAGATACTGCGGTAGCCCTATCAGGACAGTTAAAAACCACTGCTGTATCAATGATGAAAATTGCTAATGATTTACGCTGGATGAATTCTGGCCCTCTGGCAGGCCTTGGTGAAATTACATTGGAAGCCCTGCAGCCAGGTTCTTCTATTATGCCGGGAAAAGTTAATCCGGTAATTCCTGAGGCCGCAGCAATGGTCGCGGCTCAAGTGATTGGTAATGATGCTGCGATTACTGTGGGTGGTCAATCAGGTAACTTTGAATTAAACGTTATGCTGCCGATGATTGGTAATAATTTACTCGCCAGTATCCAGTTGCTTGCTAATATCAGTGTGTTACTGGCTGACAAAGCGATCGCTAGTTTTATTGTAAATGAAGAGAGTATTTCTGCGCCATTGGATAAAAACCCTATTTTAGTTACTGCTTTAAATCCAGTTATCGGTTATATTAAGGCGGCTGAAATTGCCAAACAAGCGTATAAACAAAAACGTCCTGTAATTGATGTCGCAGAGGAATTAACGGACATTTCTCGTGAACAATTGCTTGAACTTCTCAATCCACATAAGTTAACCAAAGGTGGCTTGTAATCTTTGTTTAATGAATATACTACAGGAGTCTTGCCTTGAAAAATATAGTATTTCTTTTAATGGCACTGTTTAGTGTCAGTGTATCAGCTCACTCAGGCCATGATCATAGTTTATGGTTTCTCGAGCCTTATCATGTCGCTATCGTATTGTTTATTATTTCCATACTTTCTGTACCCTTCGTAGCGGTTCATTTTAAGAAGAATCATCAGGATGAGGAGAAAAGATAATGGTTTTACATTCAATATTTTCAAAACTGGATAAAAAAGTGGGTTTTTCAAGTGTCTCTGCGCACTGTGATATTCCTTGTAAAATTTATGATCCTTCTACTGCACAAATTGCGGCTCTGACGGCTATCCGAATGACAGATCTAATTGCTGAGCTGGAGTCCAAGGGGGAGCTAAGCCTAAATGATCAGGCACAACTGGTGCGTTTGATTAGTGAAAAAGAAGAACAAGCAGCGTTAGTTAAAGAAGAAGTTCGTATCACTTGGGGCGATTATTTTAAACAGCCTCAGTTAGACCAGGTAGCGGGTGTGCATGAGTTGGTGCATAGTATTATGCTACAGGGTTCTAAAGTGAAACAAAATATTGGTCGTGAGCATGCGGTTGAATTGCTGGCACTTGTTAACCAGTTTGCAGAAGCGTTTTGGTTAACTAAAGGTGTAGAAACGTTTAGAGCGGTATGCCCTTACTTGCCATCTGAGGAAACAGTGTACCCTAAATTAGCTCCTGTGGAGTAAGATGCTATATATTTTTAGGGTTGAAGGTGACAGTATGTTGCCGACACTAACGGCTGGTGATTATGTGATCGCCAGCCGTTTGTTTTTTAAGCCCAGAAAAAATCAGTTGGTTGTTGTCGATCATCCGGTTTACTCTCGTATCGTTAAACGGATTACTGAAGTATGTGATAAAAGAGGGTTTTATTTATCAGGAGAAAATACCAGTAGTGTCTCTTCCGAGAAGATGGGCTGGATTCATAAAAGCCAGATTCTCGCGCGCGTACTATTTTCTATCAAAAAGCCTAAATCGTAGCGCACTATTTTATTGTGGCTCTATTATGTAGCGGCTAATCGTTTTTTGAATAAATTCTCTGGCTGCTTCTGGGTTGTAATTATCCGTCTTGATATTGCTGGCGTACTCAAACAAAGGCATAAACATAGATACACCGTTGATACGTTTTTTTAAAGCAATGTGCTTATTGTTGGAAATATGATATTTCCAGAAATGACGTACCTCTCCCCAGAAAGCGCCAGTATTTTTCCAGTAATCATCACCTGCACTAAAATCGTGATCACGAATGCGTTCGTAACGATTTAAACCAATTTCTTTGGATAAATACCGATGGTTAACCATTGAATCTTTATCGCTTAATACCACTTTATAATTTTCCTGCTCATGCACCCAGCCATTGGGTGTAATCGTGTGGCGATTAATGCCTTCAAGAACATGGTAGTCGTTACGCACACTGTACTCACGACGGGGTAGGGGTCTCCATGTGGGTGCGCTTACCCAAGTTGAAAAACCATTATAGTGTTGCCAGCGACCGTATGATTCATAGCGTGGTGAATCATCGACTTGATATACGGCTTGCGACCATGTTCCTCGTCGTTGTTTACGTGATAGCTTTGTGGTCTTCCAGGTGTTATTCCCTGCGTAAGTCAGTAGTTTGCGTTTTTGATATTGCCAATCCTGACGCCAATGTTTCATGACTATAGGACCAATGATGGCGCCATCGGTTTCTTCAAAAAACATCACCATGATATGTTGCAGGCTAATAAAATCATCTCTGTTGTCAACGATATAGACATACTCGGTACCCCACGATTGATAGGGTTGGTCCGGTGCAAACGACTCGGTGTACCCAACCACTTCCAAAAAATCAAAACTGGTACGATAGGGGCCAGCCATGGCGATAATGGCACGACGATCTTTTTCAAAATCATCAATGTTATCCTCTTGCAAAGACAACCAGCCCGAGTGTGGTGTTTTGTCCAGAGTGACTGTCGGGCCTCTACTCGTGCCTCCACGAGGTTTTTGCAGACAGTCATTGTGTGTGGGCCAACTAAAGACAAAATGTGGTTCACACGCAGGTTCGGTTAAGCTGATGTTATCAGCGTACGCGTTATTAAAAAATCCTGCGGTGAGTAGCAAGGTAATTATGCTAAGGCATTGATGACGATAAATTATTTTTATATTTTTTGTCATTAAATGTATCAAATAGTTTATAAGACGGCGGCTAACAAGGTCTCCTCTGCCACAAAATCTACAGAAATCAACATGCTAAAACAACAGATGGTAATGATTGAGAAAATAAATAACTTTTTGCCCCAAGCTTGCTGATTGGCTTCACGATACTCTTTGATGGCGATATAAGCCCAGTATAAACCAAGTAACGTCATGCCTGATGCATACACAATACCCGCATAATTTTGTTGGGTGAGTAACAGGCAAACCAGGGTGAATATAAAAATGTGAATGACGATATGGTTACGTGCAGCTTTCAATCCATTGCGTAATGGCAGAACAGGAATATTTGCAAGGCGGTAATCCTTAAAACGATAAATGGCAATGGCGTAAGAATGTGGCATCTGCCAGATACAAAAAATGCCCAGTAATATAAACGCACCAATATCAAATTCACCAGATACTGCACAGTAACCCATTACCGGTGGGCAAGCACCCGAGATGCTCCCTACGGCGGTTCCATGCACAGATTGGCGCTTAAAATATAGACTGTAAAAACCCACATAGACAATAAAGCCAATGGCTCCCATCAGTAAGGCAACAACGTTTGTGGTAACGTACATGAAAGCCAGCCCGCCAATACCCATAATACTGGCAAATATCAGCGCATGACTGACCGGGATTAACCCTTTTACCAACACACGATGTCTGGTTCTTTCCATTAGGCGATCAATGTCACGGTCAATGACATTATTAAACGCGCAAGCCGAGGCAATAATCAGCGTCACACTTAGCAGGGTTGCCAAAAATAACCACCAATCAACATGACCTTTGGAAGCCAGAAAAAAACCAGCGGCAGCGGCAATGAGGTTGCCCATAATAATGCCGGGTTTGGTCAACGATAGATAATGTCTTAGTGTTTCTTTTGTATTCATAAGAATGTTTAGTTTGACCAAGTCAACGGTATTTATCCCGAGAGTATCGAGTGCGTGGTAACGACGCTCTCGGGTTATTGTCTTTTCGTTATTTTTTATGGCTTTGATGAAACTGTCTTAATTCTTCGTGCTCGCTACGGAGAATTAAAAGACAAACCATACCAACCACCATAATGCCGCTCACAATGTAAAGCGGTAAACGGAAACTACCCGTAGCTTCGGCGATAAAGCCAGACATCACTGGTGATAATATCTGTGCAATACAATATCCCAACGTTAATTGTGCCATTACTTGTGAAGCTTTTAATCCATAAAGGCGCCCAACAGTACTCAATGTTAGCGATACAATACCCATAAAGGCAAAACCAAATAGAGTGGCTGCCGACGCCGTGGTATACAAACTGTGTCCTGTCGCGAGTAATAGGTTGCTGACTACGCCTACACCGAAAGCAATTTTTAAAGAATTTAGGCGGCCAAAGCGGCGGGCAGCTCTATCCCATATAAATGGCGCAATCGCCGCCGTAACGCCCACAATTAACCACACGCGCTCGCCAAACCCGTCCAGAGGTTGTAGTTCGGTGATCAGTGAGGTAAAAGTAACATTCAGTGTGTTGCTAAAGCCTGCACAAAAGTAAGCAGCGGACATTAACCATAACCACTTGGTAGATGGCAGTCTGGATTTTTTACCCAGATCGTCCATGCGTGACATTTCAATTTCGTCTTCTTTCGGCATGGGTAATAAGAAAAACGCAGGGATAAAGAATAGAAAACCAACCGCAGCCAACACTACCCACTGTAAGCGCCAGTTCAATCCCAGCCATGAGTCCAGTCCGGTAACATCAACCACCAGCGCGCTCACAATAATACCTAAACCTAGACCAGAAAAATGAAGTCCCAGTTCTTGGCGATAGCCGTTATGGTGTAGCCAGTTGAGAATCAAGCCTGCACCCAGCATAAAGCCTGTCGCGCTCGCAACACCGGTAAAGAAGCGGCTGGCATACCAAACAACCGGATGTTCGTGTGCAGCCATCACTGCTGTTGCAAACGCGGCTACAAATAGACCATAGCGATAAATAAAATCTTTTACACGCAGATCACTTAACAGCCAGACAATAAATAAACCAGCTAAGTAACCCCAATAATTAAGGCCCGCTAAAATACCAGCACCACTTTTTCCCAAGTCGACTTGTGCTGACATTTCCGGAATCATGGGGGTCAAGCTGTAACGCGAAATACCCATACTTAGAATCAGTGCGCAAACACCAGAGAAAAGAACGGATAATCGTGTTGGTTTAATAAACAAAATATTTCTCCACCATTTAAATCAAGGTTCGAATTCGTGCTAACAATTCATTGGGTGTAGAGCTGTGACGCATAGCATCGATGACTTCACCTTCTTGATTGATAATGTAATAACGTGAGCTATGTCTAAAGGCGTAATCAAAGTCCAGCTCTTCAATCGCTGATTTTTCAATATTGGCCAGTCTGAAATAAGCGCCATATTCTCCGATAATATTCTCCAAATCTTCATCAGAGCCAGTGACACCAATAATTTTTGAATGATATTGTTTGCTGTATGCATCGAGGTCTTTTAATGTATCTCGATCGGGATCAAAACTGACCAAAATGACCTGAGTTTGGTCAAGTTCATCAGCTTCCATTTCCAGTAAGGTGTTACGAATAACGCCCATAGATATTGGGCATACCTCTTTGCAGTTGATAAAACCGAAATAAAGCATCACAACTTTACCTCGATAATCACTTAGCGACACATCACCGTGATAACCCTGTAAAGTAAACTCGCCACCAATTTTTCCATCTTCACCACCAAGATCTCGAGGTGGTATTTCATCTGAAAGCAGCAAAAACAACGACAGGCCAGCAACAAATAAACTACCGGCTAACATCGTGCCAAAGGCAATCTTTTTCGACTGGTCTTCGGTAAAGTCCATGCTTAGTGGCCCATTAACATATTGTGATTTAAGTGCGCCATAATCCAGATAGAACCAACAATCAGAATGGCAACCAACACCGTGACAAAGACAGCAGAGGTGGTATTCCACAGTTGTTCGGATGAGGCATTCATATGTAAGAAGAAAATTAATTGCACAAACATCTGACCAACAGCGCACACCAAAATGATGGCAACTGCGGGTGTGCCGGACATTAAATCAAACATGACAATACCGAAAGGAATACCCGTCAATACAATAGATAAAATCAAACCGACAACATATTCTTTAACGCTACCGTGGGCGGCACCACCATGATGTTGTCCTTCATGTGAGCCATGATCTGCCATTAGAGAACCCCCATCAAAAAGACAACACTAAATACACAAATCCAGATAATATCCAGAAAGTGCCAAAACAAACTTAAACACATTAAACGTACATTGTTTTGTTCCGTTAGGCCTTCTTTTTGAATCAGGCTAACGAGAACAATCAGCCAAATCATACCGGCAAATACGTGTAATCCGTGCGTACCAATAAGGCCGTAAAAGGCCGACCATGCACCACTGGTCCAAGCTGCCCCACCTTCATGAGTAAAGTGGACAAACTCGTTGATCTCCATGATCAAAAAGCCTAAGCCTAGCAGCCAAGTAATGCCTAACCACAAAAATAAATTGGGGATATCTTTTTTGTTGGCACACAGTACCGCCATACCAAACGTAAAACTACTCAATAGTAGTAATGCCGTTTCACCCAATACGTAATTAAGTTCGAAGAGATCTTTAAATTCAATTTGCCCAGCAAAATTATTTTGCAGTACAGCAAAAACTGCAAACAATGTGGCAAATAAAATACAGTCACTTAGGATGTAAACCCAAAAACCAAACACAGTATCACCGCCGTAATCGTGGTGATGCTCCTCTTCAATGTAACCCGTGTAATCCGACGGGGGTGCGGAAAGTTCTGCGCTCATGTCGATACTCTATATTCGTTTCCGTTAAACTTGATTATGTCAATCAAATACTGATAGCTATTGCTTCATCGCGATCGTCATCTTTAGTGCGCTTATCATTAGCGTGCGCAATATCTTCATGATGTTTGTTTTCAATCGCTTCTACTTCTTCAATTTCGACGTAATAATCTTTTTCTTTTTCAAAGGCATAAATAATCCATGAAACAACCATGCCGAGCGTGCCCAGAATAGCCATCCACCAGATATGCCAGATCATGGCAAAACCCATCACCAGAGAAAAACCACTGATCACAATCCCGGCCCAGGTATTTTTCGGCATATGAATGCGTGAATATTTTTCGGGACGCTTATAAGCCAAGCCGTATTTTTTCACGTCATGAAAGTGATCTCGGTCACGCACGTCAGGTAACTTGGCAAAGTTATAAAACGGTGGTGGTGAAGACGTTGCCCACTCCAGTGTACGACCATACCATGGATCACCTGTGAGATCGCGGTTCTGTTTCTGATCCCGAATACTGGCGAAGATTTGATAAAACTGTGTCAGGATGCCCGCTAATACAATCATTGCGCCCACACCAGCAACCAATAGCCAATCATTCCACACCGGGTTATCGTAATAATTCAAACGACGTGTCATTCCCATGAAGCCTAGTACATACAGTGGCATAAAGGCCATAAAGAAACCGACCGTCCATAGTGCGCAAGAGATTTTTCCGAGTTTCTCGTCCAGCTTGAAGCCAGTCGCTTTCGGGAACCAATACGTTAGACCCGCAAAGTAACCAAATAACGCACCACCAATAATCACATTATGGAAGTGAGCCACCAGGAATAAACTGTTATGCAAGACAAAGTCGACGGCGGGAATCGCCAGCATGACACCCGTCATACCGCCAATAGCAAAGGTCAGGAAGAAAGCCACGGTCCACCACATAGAGGCACTATATTCCACGCGCCCTTTGTACATGGTGAAAATCCAGTTAAATAGCTTAACTCCGGTAGGTATTGAAATAATCATCGTGGCGATGCCAAAGAAGGCATTCACGCTGGCACCGGCTCCCATGGTAAAGAAGTGATGCAGCCACACCACAAATGATAACAACATAATACAGGCCGTTGCCCACACTAAAGAGGTGTAACCGAATAAGCGTTTACGTGAGAAGGTGGCGGTTACTTCAGAGAAAATACCAAATGCAGGCAAAATCAAAATATAGACTTCAGGGTGACCCCAAGCCCAAATCAGATTGACGTACATCATTTGGTTGCCGCCCATTTCACCGGTAAAGAAATGGGTGCCAATATAACGATCCAGTGTTAGCAGTGTGATAGTGACGGTAAGAATGGGAAAGGAAACTACAATCAATACGTTGGCGCAGAACGATGTCCAAGTGAATACGGGCATTTTCATCAGCGTCATACCGGGTGCGCGCATGCGTAGAATGGTGACCACAAAGTTAACACCAGTTAACAGGGTTCCAATACCCGATATCTGCAAGCTCCATAGCCAGTAATCTACCCCTACCCATGGGCTGTACTCCAGTCCCGATAACGGCGGGTAGGCGAGCCAGCCGGTTGCGGCGAATTCCCCCAGAAATAATGAAATGTTAATGAGGACTGCACCGACAACAAACAACCAAAAGCTCAGTGAGTTTAAAAAGGGGAAAGCGACATCACGTGCGCCGATTTGCAGCGGAACGACGATGTTCATCAATCCGACAATAAACGGCATGGCGACAAAGAAAATCATGATCACGCCATGTGCAGTAAAAATCTGATCGTAATGTTCTGGTGGCAAGTATCCGGCACCGGATTCGCTGGCAACAGCCATCGCTTGCTGAGAGCGCATCAATAAAGCGTCAGAAAACCCTCGAACGAGCATTATCAGTGCGGCAATAATGTACATAATGCCAATTTTTTTATGGTCGACGGATGTTAGCCACTCATCCCATAAGTATTTCCACTTGCCAAAATAGGTAACAGCACCCAAAACACCAATACCACCAATAACAACCACACTGAACGTGGTGACCAGTACCGGGTCTGTATAGGGGACTGAGTCGAATGTCAGTTTGCCAAAGAGAATATGCGGGTCAGTAACCAGCGTATAATTACTCGCCATTTAACGCTCCAGTAAATCTTTCAATAATGTCACTAAATAACAATGGATTAACCGATGAATAATGGATAGGTTTTACATCCTGGGATTTGACGCGTAATTGAGCGAATGTCGCATCATCAAGTGGATTCTCGGACGCTTTTACCTTGGAAATCCATTGCTCATACTCTTCGTCAGTGACGGCAAGAGTCTTAAATTTCATTCCTGAGAAGCCGAAGCCACTGTAATTTGCTGAATAGCCCTCGTACGTGCCTTCTTCAGTCGCCATAAGGTGCAAACGATTTTCCATGCCAGACATGGCGTATATCATCGATCCCAAATTTGGAATGAAGAACGAATTCATCACCGTATCAGAGGTGATTAAAAACTCAACAGGCGTGTCAATCGGTATAGCAAGTTCATTAACGGTGGCAATTTCATGCTCCGGATAAATGAATAACCATTTCCAATCCATCGCAACAACTTGTACGACGACAGGGGGCTTATCAGATTCAATGGGTTTACGTGGATCCAAGGAATAGCTGGTGATGTAGGTAATCACACCCAGCACAATAATAATCAGTATGGGGATGGTCCAGACAATCGCTTCAATCTTATTGGAGTGCTCCCAATCTGGCTTGTACTCTTGCTTGGTATTATCTTTACGATACCGCCATGGAAACCAGACTCCCATGATAGTGACTGGAATGACTACGATCAGCATCACCAGAGTGGTAACGATAATGAGTGTCATTTGTTCGTCGGCAACCGGGCCCTTGGGATCAAACAGCTTGTAATCACAGGCGCTCAATGCAAGAGTGGTGAGGACAAGTAGTAGAATCTTGCCGATAGTCATTACGTTCTTTTTCACTGTCATACCTAATAACAACGTTACAATTTTAAAATCTGTTTTTCCGTTTGCCTGGACTCATTGCACAACGCATAACGAAAAACATAGACAACACACAAGTGCTGTATGCATATTCGCAAAGCCATTTAATTTTGGATTATTATTATGGAATTCCAGAACTGATCGAAAATTAGTGGCGGGTACTTAAGCCTGCGTTGCCCGGAGGTACTACACACCTTTAATACATAATTATATGACGGGGCCGACAATTTTATCCTTGATAATTATCAAGCGCTTGTCGCCCAAATCTGTAATTACTGCACTCGCCTTTCATATTATAGCCCAAAAAATTATGTCAACATAATTTATAGGGCTTATCTTTTGAAAATTAGCGAAAAGCTGGCTAAAGATTTTCCTGTGCGATCATTTATTGTTCTATTTTGTCTAAATAGTTTATTAATCTATCTTTATTGGCGATAAATTGTCGATTGATTTTGTTGGCGAATTGTTTGGCTTGCTCAAGATTGCTGGCTTCCCCGGCTTGTATGACGCCAACCATGCCTACATAAAAGTGTGGGGCGCATTTGTAAATATAAACTCCTTCTTTGTTGATCGTAACGCTCACTTTTTGATCACGTTTTCCATGCCAGTGGTTCGCACCTTCTGGTGAAAATATTGAAATAGAATCATGTGCGTTACCTGTCGGAATAAATGTCACAACATCGCCAACATTGACTTTTAATACGGCGGGTTCAAAAACCATCTGGTGGTCACCCTCTCCTCGATCTAACATTTTTATTTCATATTCTGCTGCTAGAGCGGAATGACAGCAGGTCAGTAGGAATAATATTCTTAATAGAGTGTGATTCATCGCTGATGCCAGCCCCTTTATCGTTGATTGTTGTTGGAAATCATTGAAACACGTTTCATCCATACAAATAAGAATAATTGTCATTTGCATATACTGTTTTGTAAAGAGAAACAGTAGAAAAGAGTGTTTTTCTTTCAAAAACCACAATAAATATAGTGTTTTATTAACTATAAATGAAAATGGTTATCACTTGTATTCTCTTTTTTGTGATGTTAAATTGCTGTTATTTTAATATTATAAATGCCGAATTCTTATAACTAAATTCCACATATAGGTTTAACTATGAATAAGTCTCAATTGATCTCTGCAATTGTTTGGGCTGGTGTAAGCTCAGTATCCGTTGCTGCCGGCCATGGCAACTACGATGTTTATGCCGATTTTCCTGTTACTCTCAAAGGATACAGCGGCGACAAGAAAACGTCCGTTAGCTACGGTGGTCAAATCGCACGTCACACTATCCATAATTCTTTGAAAAAGTTGGCGGGTAAAGGTAATGGTAAGGCCAATGCTGAATTGAAAGCACAAATGCTGGCTTACTATGAAGGTAAAGAAGCAGGTCGTGACATCATTGACCCGAAAACCAAAGGTAAGTTTGTTGTTAAGCAAACTAAAGTTGATGAGTTGTCTAAAGGTACAAACCTAGCGGGTAACACGTTCAAAGGTACAATCAATGGTTGGCCGGGCAATATGACTGGCCCTGAAGTACTGAAGTTTATGATCGACAAAGCGTCTTCGACGGAGAAAGGCCATGATCCTTTGACGGGTTATGACTATGCTCAATTAATCTCTAAATTTACTATGGGTGCCGTGTTCTACAACCAGATCGTTGATAAATATCTGGATGAATATATCACTGCGGCTAAAAAGCCAAATAATAAGCCTTATAAGAAAGGTGCACATTACACGGGTAAAGAGCATTCTTGGGATGAAGGTTGGGGTTACTTCGGTGCGCCTGCACATGCGTTGAAGTTGTCTGCTGATGATGTATATGCGATTACTAAGCAGAAGGAAAAGGCATTTGCTAAGGCGGATGCCAATGGTGATGGTAAGGTTGATCTGAAATCTGAAATGTCATTTGCACTCGCCTATTATGCAGCAGGTTCTGATAGAAGTGGCAAAACTGCTTATCTGCACACAATTACTAAAGCCTTCATTGATGGTCGCCAGTTAATCGCCGATGCTAAGGGTGAAGCTTTAAGTAAAGATGAGTTGTCCAAGCTGGCGGGTTATGCAGCGGTTGTTGAAGAAAATCTGGAAAAAGTATTAGCTGAAGCGGTATTCAAATATGCAGGTTCTGTTTATAAAGATCTGCAAAAATTGAAGGCAACCGTAGAAGCCAATGGCGATGCTTCAAAACTGTTCCGCAAATATGCCAAGCATTGGGGTGAGTTGAAAGGCTTCTCTTTGGCGTTGCAAACAGGCCGTAAAAACCTAGGCGACACTGCTGTAAAAATGAACCGTATGATTGGTTTCAGTCCAGTGCTGTTAGGTAATACTCAGGTTGCAGGTGTCGATAGCAAAGGCAACTACACTCAAGAAACTTCCGAGTCTATGGAAGAGTACATGTTACACATGCTAAAAGTGCAAAAACTGATGGTTGAGCAGTTTGGTGTTAAAGCTCGTGCTAACGATGCGCTTTCTGGTTTGGGTGATTTATCCAAAAAACTGGGTTCTAGCAAAAGCGTAGAGAATGACTAAACATTCTTATTACGTTTTATCGTACCTTGGAAAATCGCTGGCATCTTCGGCTGCTGGCGATTTTTGTTTTTTGGCTTAACATTTTTTAGTGTGCTATGTTTGGCGAAGCCTCTGTCTGTTTTCAATATTTTCAGCAATTGCCGGATCTCTTTTTTAATCCGCAAAAGCGTTTGTTTGTCGGTTATTTGCTGATCGCGCTATTTTTTGCTGTCTTGTGGTTGGTGTGTTTTGAAAAGCTACAAATTAGGCAGGCATTGTCGCGTTGTTTTTCAAAGACAGTTTGGTGGTCTCGATCGTCTCGCCTAGATTATCAATTAGTATTGATTAATCGTTTATTTCTATTGTTGATATCGCCTTATTTATTAGCGCAACTGACAGTTGCCAGCGCACTGTTTTATAGTCTGCATGAGTGGTTGCCAACACGACCACAATTTTTGCATGCGTGGTCAGATATTTCTGTCGGTGTTTTATTTACGGTGGTGTTTTTTATTGTCGATGATTTTTCTCGGTACTATGTTCACCGTCTAATGCATCGTTGGCCGATATTGTGGGCTTTTCATAAAGTGCATCATTCTGCAGAAACACTAACGCCGCTGACTGTATTGCGAACTCACCCGGTCGAAGGTATTGTTTTTAGTTTGCGAACTGCGTTGGTGCAAGCGGTAATGATTGCCAGTTTTATTTTCTTTTTTGGCGAACGCGTCAATTTGGTGACTGTGTTGGGTGCCAGTTTTATTACGTTTGTGTTTAATATTTTGGGTTCTAATCTTCGTCATTCACATATTGCTTTGCGCTACCCACGTTTTTTAGAAAAGTGGTTTTTTTCTCCAGCGCAGCATCATATCCATCATTCGGTCGATGAAAAGCACCACGATAAAAATTTTGGTGTTGTTTTATCTGTTTGGGATCGTTTGGGTAATAGCTTTATGCATTCACAAAAGGATGAAGAGTTGACGTTCGGTGTTTTGGGTGAGCAGCATCATACCATCGCTCAAGTGTATCTAAATCCAATAAAAGAGTCATTTACCATTGTTTTAAGCAAAATTAAGTCATTATATTTTTATTTTTTAGTTTGTAGAGAGAAGATTATGAATAAAAAAGTTCATCGTTTGATTGGTGTCGCTGTGATTGGAACCGTCTTTTCTGCCTTGTTCTTTTCTGGACAGGTCATTGCGGCTGGTGAAGTGTCGGTCTATTCAGCGCGAAAAGAAGCCTTGATCAAACCCATACTCAAAACGTTTACTGAAGAAACTGGTATTAAGGTGAACCTTATTACGGGTAAAGCAGACGCATTATTAACTCGTTTGCGTCTTGAAGGTAAAGCTAGTCCTGCTGATGTGTTTATTACTGTGGATGTAGGCCGTTTACAGCGTGCTAAAGCAGCAGGTGTTTTACAGCCTGCAGAAAGTGACGTTCTTGAAAAAAGAATTCCTGAAAATTTGCGTGATAATGATAATATCTGGTTTGGTTTATCGCACCGTGCGCGCCCGATTTTTTATGCAAAAAGTAAGGTGAAGCCAGCCGAGCTGTCGACCTATGAAGCACTGGCGGATAAAAAGTGGCAAGGCCGTATTTGTTTCCGCTCATCGAACAGTGTTTATAATCAATCACAGGTTGCTTCAATGATGGAAGCAACAGGTGCTAAAGCCACTGAGCAATGGGTCAAGGCTGTTGTTGGTAACTTTGCGCGTTCGCCATCAGGCGGAGATACCGATCAGCTCAAAGCAGTGGCTGTGGGCGTTTGTGATATTACTATTGCCAATACCTATTACTATGGTCGTCTTATTAATAGCGATAACGCCAGTGATCGTGAAGTGGCAGAAAAAGTAGGTTTGTTTTGGCCTAACCAAAAAGACCGCGGTACGCATGTTAATGTCAGTGGTGCGGGTGTGACAAAATATGCTAGCAATAAAGCGAATGCTATTCGGTTAATAGAGTTCCTTGCATCCGATAAAGCCCAAAACTGGTACGCTGCTGTTAATAATGAATTCCCGGTTGTTCCTGGTGTGGCCTCATCCCCTACTCTGGTGTCTTGGGGTGAGTTTAAGCAAGATGCAGTGAATCTCAGTAAATTGGGTGAATTGAATCGGGCGGCTGTGCAATTAATGGATAGAGGCGGCTGGAAGTAATATTTGCATGAATGATTTTTTGTCCTCATGCTGCGTTAAAAACGTACTCGTTCGGTCATTTATTCCATATAAATTACCTCACTGTGTGCGTTTTTGTCTTGCCTGCATGGATGCAGGTAAGGAGCGAGAGCAGGACGCGGTAAGCTTTGCCTGAGAGCAAAACTTCTATCCATGCAAGACTTTGTATTTGTCTGGTGGTGTAGTGTATACCTAAACAAGACCGTCGGAGGCAGGAGCCGACGCCGAGCGTATAGCACGAAAACTGCTCCTGCGTTTTCGATGTACCCTCCATCCGTGGAGGGCAATGTATTCACAGCGTGTCTTGTTTAGGTATAAACTACACTGCTATATAGTTTTGGGATACAAAATTTTGCAGTTAGTTAGCCCTCTATTACAAAAAGCCCGTGCCTTATTGCCTGATAGTTATTTAGGCGCGAGTTCTTTGTGTCTGGCGTTGATCTGGGCGCTACCTATTTTTGTGATTGTATCGCATGTCTTTTCCGATTCTTTTTCACTGTGGCAACACCTTTGGCAAACGGTACTTTCAGATTATGTCAGTAGTTCCTTATGGTTATTGCTGGGCGTCAGTGTCGGTGTGTTATTGCTGGGGGTGCCAACAGCGTGGTTAACTAGCGCCTATATCTTTCCTGGTAGTCGTTGGTTGAGCTGGGCTTTGTTATTACCTTTGGCATTTCCTTCTTATATTATTGCTTATACCTATACTGGTTTTTTAGATGCCCCCGGGCCTGTACAAAGTGTGTTGCGTTATATCACGGGTTGGGAGTATGGCGATTATTGGTTTTTTGAAATCCGTTCTCTTCCGGGTGCCATTGTGATGTTATCTTTGGTGCTTTACCCTTATGTCTATTTGTTGTCTCGCACCGCCTTGCTTGAGCAGCCTGCCAGTATTATTGATGCAGGATTGAGTTTGGGGTGTAGTCGCCGCCGTGTTATCGGTTTGTTGTTGTTGCCTATGGCTCGTCCAGCGATCATTGCTGGCTTAACGTTGGCGCTGATGGAGACCTTGGCTGATTTTGGTACGGTGCAGTACTTTGGTGTTACTGCATTTACCAGTGGTATTTTTCGAACCTTTTATGGGTATGGTGATACTGCCGCCGCCGCACAACTGTCATCAGTTTTGTTGTTATTTGTGGTCGTCTTAATCGTATTAGAACGTTATTCCCGTAGAAAGGTAAGCTACCATACGGCCAAAGGTAAGCACGCGCCTAAACAACGATTGCATGGCAAGCAAGCATTGTTGGCAATGGTTATTTGTGTGGTGCCGTTGGTGTTCGGGTTTTTCATCCCGGGTTTATTACTAGTATATTGGTCGTTTTTTGAGGCGGTGCTTGATGAAGGTTTTGGCCGTCTGGCTTGGAATTCATTTTATCTGGCTTCGTTAGCAGCATTTATTGCACTGTTTTTTGCTTTATTTTTGGCTTATGCCAAACGTTATAGCGTTAAGTCCATTATTCAAGCTTCGGTCAATGCCGCCAGTCTTGGTTATGCTTTGCCGGGAACTATTATTGCTATTGGTGTCATTATTCCTTTTTCTTGGTTGGATCATCGGTTGATTGCGTGGGCTGAGCGTCTGTTGGGATTAGATATCGGTTTGGTTTTGTCGGGCACCTTGCTTGCCTTGTTATTTGCTTATACCGTGCGTTTTCTAGCAGTATCGTTGGGGGCTATTGATAGTGGCTTGCAAAAGATCAAGCCTAGTCTGGATAATGCGGCGCGTCTTTCCGGCCGTCAGCCTTTACAGGTGTTGCGCGATATCCATATTCCATTGATGAAAAGTTCGGTGTTAACCGCGTTGCTGATTGTCTTTGTCGATGTGCTTAAGGAGTTGCCAGCGACCTTGATTTTACGGCCTTTTGATTTTAATACGCTGGCAGTACGTGCCTATGAGTTGGCATCAGATGAGCGTCTAATTGATGCGGCGCCAGCATCGTTGCTAATCGTTCTGGTAGGATTGTTGCCAGTCATACTATTGAGTCGATCTATTTCAGGTAATCATAATGACTGATTCGTGTGTTGAACGTCTGCATTTATCCCTTAACCATGTCACGGTTGGATACGATGACGTGGCAGTTGTGCATGATGTTTCACTGGATTTGGGTAATGGACAGATAGGCTGCTTGTTGGGTCCTAGTGGTTGCGGAAAGTCGACCTTATTGCGAGCGATTGCCGGTTTTGAGCCGATTATGAGCGGTAGCATAACGATGGCTGGTCAAGTATTAAATTCAGGTGCCGTAAAAATAGCACCAGATAAGCGCCACATCGGTATGGTGTTTCAGGATTTGGCGTTGTTTCCCCATCTGACAATTTCGAAAAATATTGCCTTTGGTTTATCTGGTCATAGTGATTCGGACAAGAAGTCGCGTGTACATGAGCTATTACAGCTTGTCGGTCTTGATGGTATGGAAGATCGTTATCCGCATGTATTATCGGGCGGACAACAGCAGCGTGTTGCATTGGCTCGGGCTATGGCGCCACGGCCAACATTATTATTATTGGATGAGCCGTTTTCCGGGTTAGATGCGTCGTTACGTGAAACATTGGTGCCGGAGGTCAGGGAAATTCTACTGCAGGAAAAAGTCAGTGTAATATTGGTGACTCATGATCAAAATGAAGCGTTTTCAATGGCAGATCAAGTTGCGGTTATGCAGCAGGGTAGGGTTTTGCAGCACGATACTCCTTACAATATTTACCATTCACCGGCCAGCCGTTTTGTCGCTGATTTTGTGGGTGAAGGAGAGTTCTTGCACGGTATTGTTAAGTCTACTCATCAGGTGGAGTCTCCCTTGGGAGTATTGGATATCAATAGCCCGCATGAATTTGTTGAAGGGCAGGCAGTGAATATCTTAGTGCGTCCGGATGATTTATTACATGATGATGATAGCGACATTACGGCTGAAATTCTTAGCAAACAGTTTCGTGGCTCGCATTTTTTATATCGTGTAAAACTGGATTCTCGTCAAGCACTTTATTGCTTTGCGTCGTCTCATCATAATCATGCGGTTGGTGAGTCGATAGGCATTAAGTTGGATCTTGATCACATAGTGATGTTTGCTCAAGGGTGATCTTATGCGTGCTTTAATTCAGCGGGTTACACAAGCTTCAGTAGAGGTTGATAAAAAAATCGTTGGTGAGATCGGCCAAGGCTTACTTGTGCTCTTGGGTGTCCAGAAAGGCGATACTCCTGACCAAGCGAACAAGTTATTGCATAAAGTTAGTCACTACCGGGTGTTTGCTGATGAGCAGCAAAAAATGAATCTCAGTATTCAAGATATTTCTGGTGGGCTGCTAATTGTCTCCCAGTTTACCTTGGCGGCAGAGACGCATAAGGGGTTGCGCCCGGGGTTTTCTGCCGCTGCGCCCCCGATATTAGCCAAAGAGCTATATGAGAGTTTTGTCGAGCAGGCCATAGCTTTGCAGCCAGAGGCTAATCTTTCGGTACAGACAGGTATGTTTGGTGCGGATATGAAAGTATCGCTCATCAATGATGGCCCGGTAACATTTTTGCTGGAGACATAAACCGTACGTGTTTTTTTAGCGATACAAGTGTCACAAAAGTGACATATACTTGTTCTAGACTACAGGAAATGCAACTGGGATTATCACGATGAAACTGCTCAGTACAATCAATGGTTTTGATCACTTGATGTTTTATTGGTGTATCAAACGCAAATATCGCCAAAAGATAATTGTTCTTAGTCGTTGGGTATCCCATAGTGCAGATGGTTATCTTTACGCGGCTATTGCGCTGATAGCCTATTTGCTGCAGCAATGGGACTTGCTTAAAGTGATGGCGATGGGGGTTGCCATAGAACGAGCATGGTATTTTTTCCTTAAAAATTATCTCAAGCGTTCTCGACCCCAGCAAGCACTGAGCAATTTTATGAGTGTTATTGAGCCTGCGGATAAATTCAGTTTTCCTTCAGGGCATACTTCAGCCGCATTTTTGATGATGTCTATCTTTTCGGCATTTTTTCCGGTGTTATTTATCAGTGTGTTTCTATGGGCAATGCTGGTTGGCATCTCTCGTGTGATGTTGGGTGTACATTTCCCTACCGATATTCTCGCCGGTGCTTTTCTAGGTTATAGCGTTGGCATGCTTGCATTGTCATTTATTTAATCAGTTATGGGTTCAGTTGAAAGGTCATCATGAAAATTGTAATGGGTGTTCAAGGAACAGGTAATGGCCATATAACCCGTGCTAGAGCTATGCATGCGGCGTTTCAAAAACATAATCTTGACGTTGATTATATTTTTACTGGCCGTGAGCGAGACAAGCTGTTTGATATGGAGGTATTCGGAGGCTTTCGTTGTTTTAGTGGTATGACATTTGTGACTGAAGCGGGGGCTATCAAGCCTATAGCAACCTATAGACACAATCACTTTCGCCAACTTTATAACGATATTAAAACGCTTGATTTGTCTGCCTATGATTTGGTGATTACTGATTTTGAGCCAATTACCGCGTGGGCTGCCAGGAGACAGAATAAGCCAGCGATTGCTATTGGACACCAGAATGCGTTTGACCATGGTATTCCCAAAAAGGGCAATAATCCGGTTATTCAACTCTTTATGCAGTATTTTGCCCCGGCGCAAGAGCGCCTGGGTTTGCATTGGCACCATTTTGGTCAGCCAATATTGCCGCCCATTGCGGATACACATGCGACAGTTGATACAACCATTAAGGATAAAATATTGGTGTATCTGGGTTTTGAGCAGGTTGATCAGGTTATTGATTGGCTAGCCCCCTTTAGTGATTGCCAATTTTATATTTATGCACATTTTTCAGAACCAGAAGACCGTGGGCATTTGCACTTGCGTCCTTTAAGTCGGGACGGTTTGCAAAACGATCTGGCTAATTGTAACGGTGTTATCAGTAATGCCGGTTTTGAGTTGGCCAGTGAAGCGATCCATTTAGGTAAGAAATTGCTGGTTAAACCGCTGAAAGGCCAAATGGAACAGCTATCGAATGCCTTGGCGTTGGTTAAGCTCAATTTAGGCATGGAAATGCATACTCTGGATAGTGCCGTGCTGCGCCGCTGGTTGGATCACTTTGAGGGTAAACAGGTTGTTTACCCTAATGTCCCTGATGCGATTGTTGAATGGATTCTGGCGCAAGATTTCTCTCAAAAGGCGGATGTTCAGTCATTGGTAGATAGCTTGTGGTCACAGGTGTATTCTCCGGATATTAACGATTTTACCCACCAGTCTTTTTAGTCAATTTCACCTCCCCTCCTTTTCTGGCGGTATCAATAAAAATAAAGCGCCATAGTGCGTTAAAGTGGTAATATAAGCGCCGATATATTTATTTTAACGGTAATATTTTTCGCGGATACGATAATGAGCGATATTCTGGCAGCTTTGGCTGCAACGTTGGAAGAACGTAAAACAGCTGCTGCGGCAGAAAATTCTTATGTGGCTCAATTACATACCAAAGGTCTGAATAAAATTCTTGAAAAGGTGGGTGAAGAAGCCACAGAGACGCTATTGGCAGCCAAAGATGCAGGCACAACACCTACGGCGGACAACAAACAGGCATTGATTGGTGAAACGGCTGATTTATGGTTTCACTCTATGGTTATGCTGTCTCATTTGAATATTGACGTACAGGATGTTCTCAGTGAGATGGAGCGTCGTTTTGGTTTATCGGGAATTGAAGAGAAGGCATCCCGGAATAATTCATAAAACTGATCGGAGACGATAATGGGTATTGGTGGTATTAGTATTTGGCAACTGCTAATTATATTGTTGATTGTTGTACTTTTATTTGGCACAAAAAAGCTACGCGGTATCGGTGGTGATCTTGGTGGTGCATTCAAAAATTTTAAAAAAGCGGTGAATGAAGAGACCCCGGCGGATGATAAGTCGTCCGATACTGAAGAGCATATAACTTCTGAAGAACAGTCGTCTCAAAAATCTGTTGCTGAAGAAAAAACCTCTACATCAAAATAATTAGACAATGGGATTTTTTGAGCTATTGTTGATTGCTGTTGTTTCTTTGTTAGTCGTGGGCCCTGAGCGCATGCCTGAAGCTGTGCGTTCTGTCATGATGACAGTGGGGCGTTTAAAGCGATTATTTAGCGATGCCCGCGATGAAGTTGAAAAACATATTGGTGCAGACGAGATTCGTCAACAGCTTCATAACGAATCTGTTTTAGACAATATCGCCAAGATGAAATTACATGAAGAGCGGGCAGAAAAGATAGAAAAACCTTCTGGCCCTACGGTTAACGAATAGTCTTTTCGAATGTACTATGACAAATACTGATGCTAATAAACTCCCATTAGTTGCTCATCTCATCGAGTTGCGTAATCGTTTATTGTATTCCCTGATTGCCGTTGTACTGGTTTTTTTGTGTTTATTCCCTTTTGCTAATGATATCTATACTTTTGTTGCAACACCGTTACAGGCCTTGTTACCAGAGACCAGCTCGATGATTGCTACGCAAGTGGCAGCGCCTTTTTTAACGCCATTTAAGTTGACATTTTTTACGGCCTTTGTCATTGCTATTCCATTTGTGTTGTATCAAATGTGGGCCTTTTTAGCCCCCGGGCTTTATAAAAATGAACAAGGGTTAGTGTTACCGCTACTAGTGTCCAGTGTTGTTCTTTTTTATATGGGTATTGCGTTTGCCTATTATCTGGTATTCCCGCTGGTATTTGGTTTTTTTACTGCCATGGCTCCGGAAGGTATCACTGTTATGACAGATATGGCGAGCTATTTGGAGTTTGTCACTAAGCTATTTTTGGCGTTTGGTTTGGTGTTTGAGATTTCTGTGGCAACCGTATTATTGATTAAAACAGGTTTTGTCAGTGCTGATAGTCTTGCACAAAAACGCCCCTATATTATTGTGGGTTGCTTTGTTGTAGGCATGTTGTTAACGCCTCCTGATGTGATTTCACAGGTGTTATTAGCAGTCCCTATGTGGATGTTGTTTGAGGTGGGGGTGTTTTTAGGTCGTCGTTATTCCACAGAAAATAGTGTTTTATCGGAAGAGCCATAGGCCAGCGGCCAGTACAAATAGCCCAATAGAAGCAGGATGAATATCGCTTAATATTTCCAAGCTGGTATTAGGTATGAGTGTAATAACACCTCCACCGACAGCCGCAAGTGCAGAAATGGATAATAATGTCTTGCGTTTGTGGCGCTCTTTGGCGGCATGATAGTCTTCAGCAGCTTGTTTGATTTGCGGTGCTATTTCCCCCAGCTCTTGAAAACGTTCCAAATTATTAAAAAGAGTGCCGGGAATTTCAGGGAATTTTTCCATCCATTCTGGTGCGTAGCGTTTGAATTCTTTAAGCAGTGTTTTGGGATGGAAGCGATTGCGTAACCAGCGCTCCAAGAACGGATGAGCCGTTTCCCATAAATCCAGCTCTGGATACAGTTGTCGTCCCAGTCCTTCGATATTGAGCAGAGTTTTTTGTAGTAGCACTAATTGTGGTTGTACTTCCATATTGAAGCGTTGTGCTGTCTGAAATAAAGTAATCAATACCTTGCCAAAGGAAATTTCCTGTAGCGGTTTTTGAAAAATAGGTTCACACACTGTGCGTACAGCGGCTTCAAATTCATTAATTCGAGTTTCTTTGGGAACCCAACCGCTTTGTATGTGTAGTTCAGCCACTTGACGATAATCACGTCGAAACATCGCTAACAGATTACGTGCCAGATAATACTGATCGTCACGGCTTAATGAGCCGACGATAGCCATGTCAACACAGATATATTGAGGTTGCTGTGGATGTTTGTGTGAGACAAAAATGTTGCCGGGGTGCATGTCGGCATGAAAAAAGTTATGTTCGAACACTTGTGTGAAAAAGATTTCTACACCGCGCTCGGCGAGTAATTTCATATCTGTTTTTTGTGCGTTGAGTGCATCAATGTCTGTTACGGGAATGCCGTAAATTCTTTCCATGACTAATACGGTATTGTTGCTGTATTCCCAGATGATTTCCGGCACATAAAGCAGTGGTGAATCTAGAAAGTGACGCCTTAATTGAGAAGCGTTGGCCGCTTCACGTTGCAAATCAAGTTCATCAAAAATAGTATTACGATAGTCTTCAACAATATCAACCGGGTGCAAACGCTTACCGTAAGGTAACCAGCGTTCTAGGCAGCGTGCAATCCAATGTAATAAAGCAATATCTTTGCTGATGACGGTTTCAATCCCGGGGCGAATAATTTTAATAACAACATCCCGGCCATCTTTTAAGGTCGCTGCATGGACTTGTGCAACGGATGCAGAAGCCAGAGGCTGTTCATCAAAAGAAGCAAAGGCATCATCCAGCGATTGTTCTAAAGATGATTCCAGTTGTGTTTTAAATACCGTGGGCGAAAATGGGGTTACATTATCTTGTAGTTGATCCAGCTCTATGACAATGTCTGTCGGTACTAAATCAGGTCGCGTTGAGAGTAGCTGCCCAAATTTAACAAAAATGGGACCGAGAGCCTCGCAGGCCAAGCGTAAGCGCACGCCGCGATCTTTTTCCTTTGTGCTGACGGGAAAAAGGACAAACAAACAGCGCAAGGGCAAAGGCAGTTTTTGACGGGTTAATTGATCAAGGCGATAGTGGCAACAAATCCAGAGAATATGTAAAGCACGAAACACAATCTTCAAAATAGCACCTGTTACTTTTTATGGTCTTGTTCAGTGAGCTGTTGTCGCAGGGCATTGACTTGTGCCGTTAAGCGATCTATATCTACTTTAATATCGATGACTTTTTCAGAGAGATATTCTGTTTCTGCTTTACTGGGAAAAATATCAGCTTCTTCAGTGATACATTCACGTAATAAACGCTTCTGCTCGTTAAATTGTTCCTTTGCCCACTGTGCAGACTGTTTAAAACCTTTGCTTGTCAGTGGGCCTGCAATATCACCGAGAATACGGCTAATAGCGTCTTCCCAGTCAATATCCAGATTTTGTAATAAAGACTGCCAAGTTTGTAATAGTGCCGCACTTCCGGACAACGTCACATCGTTATTTGCCAGAGAGGCGGGTTGCTTGATAAGGCCAAGCAATGCCAGAGGTGAGCCACTAATGCGGGTGGTCACATCTTGTTCGCAATAACTGAGTAAACATATGCCCTGTGCCTGGCCGGTGGCATATATTGTGAGTGTGCTACCATTGGGTAAAAGGCAGTCGACGGCCAAAATATCATTAATCTGACTGATATTGTTGCGTGTTGAAGGATCAAATTCCAGAGTAGTATTAATGACGGCCTCAATGCCATGACAAAGACCGCTCATGGTAGATGCATCAAATATCATAGGGGTTTGATTCCTTTGTGTAAGGCAACAATGCCACCCGTTAAATTATAGTATTCAGTGTCATGAAAACCGGCATCCTTCATCATGGATTTTAAGGTTTCCTGATCTGGATGCATGCGAATAGATTCTGCGAGATAACGATAGCTGTCTGCATCGCGAGTGACCACTTTGCCAATAAATGGCAGTAGCCGAAAAGAGTATTCATCGTACACTTTTTCCAGTGTTTTATTCTCAGGTTTGGAAAACTCTAGTACCAAAAGTCGTCCTCCCGGTTTTAATACACGCAGCATTGATCGTAATGCAAGGTCTTTGTCTGTGACGTTGCGCAAACCAAAGCTGATGGTAATGCAATCAAAGCTGTTATCATCAAAGGGGATGTGTTGTGCATCCAGTTGTGCATATTGCACATTATTGTCGACTCCTCGATCAATCAGACGATTGCGGCCAACATTCAGCATGGATGAGTTAATATCAGAGAGAATAACCAATCCATGCTGACCTACACGTCGCGAGAATTGATAGGCAAGATCACCTGTCCCGCCTGCAATATCCAGAACTTTATGCCCCGGGCGTACGGCAGAAACTTCAATCGTAAAACGCTTCCACAGGCGATGAATGCCACCGGACATCAAGTCATTCATTACGTCATATTTGGCAGCAACAGAGTGAAATACGCCGGCAACTCGCTGTGCTTTCTCTGTAACCGCGACTTCTTCAAAACCAAAATGTGTGGTTTCTTTGTTCATAATGAATACCTGTTAGAAAAATACAATAGTCACCCATGTAAAGAAAGATAGCAGTACACATAACATCACTGCAGCCGAACCAATGTCTTTTGCACGTCCTGAAAGCTCGTGACGTTCTGTGCCAATGCGATCAATGGCGGCTTCTATAGCGCTGTTTAATAACGCAACAATCATCACTAGCAGCCAGCTGCCAATCAATAAAATCAACTCAATAGGGGTGTTTGATAACCAGATGGCGAGAGTAATAAGAATAAAAGAAAGGTAGATGTCCAGTCGAAAGGCTTGTTCATATTTAAAGGTCGAACGCAGACCAGCAATAGAATACCCTGTTGCGCGATACAGGCGCACCCAGTGGTTTGAACCCTGATTATATGCAGACATCTGGCACCGCCTGAGATTTACTATACCAAAAGTGTTAATCATACCTTGAAACACCAAATAAAGCAGTAGCATATTCCAGTAATACTTTTTTAAGCTGGGTCAGTTCTTTCAGATATATTAAGGCGATTAGCCAAGACTTTAGTCTTTAGTATGTCCGTATTAGCATTAAATGGCGTTGATCTTGATGTTAATTTGGCAGTTGTCAGCAGTGCTCATACAGGCGCAAAAAATAGTACTGCTAAATCTAGTGATGAGGCTAAATATAAAGCCAAGTCGGAGGTAGAGGCTAAGCCTAGCTTGTTCCCATTTGACAAACATACCCCAGTCTTTTTTCAGAGTGCTTTATTCGTGGTCTTTTACTGATGTTGGAAGTGTATTAAAGATTTTTCAAAAAATAAATTTACCTCGATGATAAAGGTATGCCATGTAAGTGTTGCTTTTATTTTTTTAAATGCGGTTATCCAAAAATTCTAGAAAAAGTGTGCTTTATTGGGCGGGTTAATTATGACCCAGGCAATAATATTTTTTTTCATAGAAAATATTTTTTTGTTAATATATTATGCTTCACTATAAGATATTTTATATTTAAAAAGTTTTATAAAAAATATTGCTATCTATAATTTTTATTTTTGATTGAATAGTATAAAGATAAGTTGGACGTAATATATGGCTAATGAACTTGGTAATTTTGATGGCGAAAATCAGCGTAATCAATATCTTATGAAATTAAATAGTGTCGTTTCCGCTGAAAGACAGAAGCATCAAACGACTAGAGAGGATTTTGATCGACCCCAGTCAAGAAAGCAGTCCTTTGTGAGAAATATTAATGGAACTCAGCGGCGACAGTTAAGTAGTGATTTGGCTCTATATAAAGGCCATATGCAAAAAGAGAAAAATATGGCTTTCTCTGATAAGTTGAAAAGGGCTATGCCAGCAGCGAATGTTATTCCTGAAAAGCTGGGAGCAAAACTGCCGGGTATATTGGGTTATGTTGCTAAAGGAAAATTTAAACATGATAGGTTGGTTAAAGAGCTGCAATCTGTTTAGCAAAGACCAAAAAGAAAACAAACTATTTTTAAGCAATTAAACCGTCAGGACGAAGATAAGCTTACATCCGATATTAAAAATAATAAAATAGAAACTTTTGCCAGATCTTTTGCTTGGTTTGTGCCTGGTGGCAATGCCTTAATTTCTGCGGGGCAGGTGGTTAATTATGGCTATAACGCTATCAAAAATACTTATCATACGAGTACGGCTAAGAGTTCACTTAATGATGATCAGCTAAACCATCGTTTAAAGCGAGGTCGTAAGTACCGGGCAAGTAATCTTAAAGAATTGGGTGTCCAGTATAATAATAATTTTCAGAAGGTGGCAACACAGCGTGGTAATGTTAGTAAGCTTTTGAAGCATGATGGTGGTTTTCAGAGATATATGAGAGAGCAGCTATAGACAATAAATAGTATTTTTTATGCGAAGTGCTACTTAAATTCAATAATTGTAGTTTCAGGGTCGCGGCTTTTCTGTGCTTGCGCTAACTTTTTCAAATAGCTTTGCCAAAAAGATTCTCTATTCTGGCTAAGTTCTTGTAAATATTGCCATGAAAATATTCCAGAACTATGGCCGTCATCAAAGATAATTTGCAAGCCGTAATTACCTGAGGGTTTAACTGTGTTGATGCCGACATTAATTTTACCGCTGACTAATACCTCCTGTCCCGGCCCATGCCCACGCACCTCAGCAGACGGTGAGTGAACTCGTAAAAACTCTGCGGGCAATAAGTAATTTTCACTTCCAAAAGCGAGCTCTAAGGTTTTAGATTGTTTGTGAAGCTTTATTTTAGACGGTTTAATCATATGTTAATGTGGTTGTTATCTAATTAGTTATTACCTAATATCGACGATATCAGTGGATCTATGTTCTTGTACATTGCAATAATCGGGGTTGTCATTATCGATTGCTTTAAGTCCTAGCTGACTGCATCTTCTTGCCGTTACCCCTGTGGGTAGTTGAAAATAATTGGCAAGTGCTGATACATGCATTACATAGTTATCTGCCAAAGCCTTTGGGAATACGCCAGCTACACGTGTGGGTGTATGGCCTAAGCAGCGTTCGTTCCTAGGGATATGGCTAATGTCTGGTAAAGTATTGATATTATTAGCCTGTTGTAGTGCTTGGTTAACAAAGTGTGGCCGATGTTTGTCATTGAAACGGGTATTGCTGCGTTCTACTCCGGCCCAGTGATAGTCATCTGGTCTAATAACGATAGAGCGATCAATTTGACCATTAACGATAAGACCGGGGGATGAGTTGTTGATCACTCTGTTGGCATATAGCTCGAAAATAGACATCATTTTTAATTGTCTGTTTGAATCAATAAATTCTACAGAACTGCCAAAGCTACTCTCATCAGCGGTATTGCGAGCAGTACCAATAATTTGCCCGCCTGCAATCACAGTATTTAGTACTGGTGGTGAGGAAAATATATGATGCACTTTTATAAATAACCATGGGTTGTCTACATTCTGATAAACGATGGAGCGGTCATGCATATTGTCTTCCCATATCCACGACCATACTCGCCAACTGGTGCCAGCGGCGGTATCAGGTAATCTTAAATCTACTAAGTCACCATCTTCTATGTCATAACTGTGTTTTTGTTAGCGACAACTCGTATCGGGCGCATAACTATGTCCATAACCAGAGTTAAATAAGGTGACTGCTTGAATCTGTCTGGGGTCTGCTTCTACAGTGGAAACAAAAGGCCTACCAGATAAAGTGCTGGGTGCTTGTGGCCTAATACAATCAGGCGAGTTAAGTAAATGGGCTTGGAATGGGCCACCAGCAAAACCAGTGCTAGAGCCATCAGCAGGAAGTTCATAGGTGCCTATCAGTTGTGTACCTAAATCTTCGTAATTAACGCGAAGGTATATACCGCCAGCAGCGTAACCCATTGTATTATCAGTGATGATGGAAAATGTCTTCTCACCAGTGGTTATTGTGTGCACGTCACCAGAGTTTGGTGATTGTAGAATATGCGAGTCGGAAATAGTGGCTACTTCTGTAGGGGTGTCGTCAATCACCAATGAGGTTATGCCAGCAGAGTAAGCGCGAAAACAAAACTCTCGGGTAACAGCGTGAGCTTGTGCAGATAAAGCGACAAGTAATATGCTAATAATAAGAGTTTTCATCGTTATTTTTCCCTTTGTGAAAATAACGATGATTTTGCCACGATTATTTACAAAATAAAACGGCTTAAGTCTTCATCCTGAGATAGCTCTTTGAGAGACTGATCAAAATAGTTGGCATCAATCGTAATGGTTTGTGAACCATTGGAGCCGCTTTCAAAAGACACTTCTTCCAATAAGCGCTCAATCACCGTATGTAAGCGGCGCGCACCAATATTTTCGGTGCTTTCATTTACTTCCCAAGCGGTTTCAGCAATACGACGAATACCATCATCGGTGAATTCCAGTGTCACACCTTCAGTGCTCATTAGCGCCTGCTGTTGTTTGGTTAATGAGGCGTTAGGTTCGGTAAGAATACGTTCAAAGTCTTCTGGATTGAGCGCTTCCAGTTCAACACGAATAGGCAGGCGCCCTTGTAATTCGGGGATCAAATCAGATGGTTTGGTCAGGTGAAATGCACCGGAGGCAATAAATAAAATATGATCGGTTTTAATCATGCCATATTTAGTGCTGACGGTGCAGCCTTCAATTAATGGCAGTAAATCACGTTGTACACCTTCACGAGAAACATCACCACCCGTAGCTTCGCTACGTTTGGCCACTTTGTCAATTTCATCAATAAACACAATACCGTTTTGTTCGGCAGATTCAATAGCCGCGGTTTTTAATTCATCTTCATTAATCAGGTTGGCTGCTTCTTCATCGCATAATTGCTTATAGGCTTTTTTGATGGGCATCTTCACCATTTTGGTTTTGTCCGAAGAGAGAGAAGAGAACATGTTTTGTAATTGAGTGGTCATGTCTTCCAGGCCCGGGGGCGCCATAATTTCTACGCCGACTTTGGTAGCCGCTACTTCAATTTCAATTTCTTTTTCATCCAGTTCGCCTTCGCGTAATTTTTTAAGGAATAACTGGCGTGTGCTGGAGTTTTCAGAACTGGCATCACTCTCATTCGTTGTGTTGTCGCGTGCCGGGCGCAATAAGGCATCCAAGATTTTTTCTTCCGCAATATCGGCAGCACGATGGCGGACTTTTTTCATTTCCTGTTCGCGATACATTTTTATCGACATATCAGCAAGGTCGCGAATAATCGAATCAACTTCACGCCCGACATAACCGACTTCGGTAAATTTGGTAGCCTCTACCTTAATGAACGGGGCATTTGCCAGTTTGGCAAGGCGACGGGCAATTTCAGTTTTACCAACACCGGTAGGGCCAATCATCAAAATATTTTTGGGTGTCACTTCGCTACGCAAGTTGTCTTCCAGCTGCATGCGACGCCAGCGGTTGCGCAGTGCAATCGCAACGGCGCGTTTGGCTTGTGCTTGCCCGATAATGTATTTATCAAGCTCGTGAACAATTTCTTTAGGAGTCATTTCCGACATAATCAACAATCCAGAATTTCAATAGTGTGGTTATGATTGGTGTATACACAAATATCACCCGCAATAGTGAGTGATTTTTTGACGATATCTTCCGCATCAAGTTCAGTGTTTTCCAGTAAGGCTTTTGCTGCAGATTGCGCAAAAGGACCACCAGAACCAATCGCAATAAGATCATCTTCGGGTTGAATCACATCACCGTTGCCAGTAATGATTAACGAGGCTTCCTTGTTGGCAACCGCCAGAAGTGCTTCCAGTTTACGCAGGGCTCGGTCGCTGCGCCAGTCTTTGGCGAGTTCAACCGCGGCGCGTGTTAGTTGACCATTAAAAGCCTGTAATTTTGCCTCGAAGCGTTCAAACAGTGTGAAGGCATCAGCGGTGCCTCCGGCAAAGCCGGCAATCACTTCATCATTGTGCAGCCGTCTGACCTTGCGGGCATTACCCTTCATTACGGTATTGCCCATAGAAACTTGCCCATCACCACCGATCACTACCTGACCGTTGCGGCGTACAGAGACAATGGTTGTTCCGCGATATTGTTCCACAGTGTGCACCTTAATTCGTGTGTAAAGCCTTTAAATGGGGTTAGATTATTCGATTGCAAGCCAGTTTTTATGAATTTATTGGCCGATTTTACGCTTGATAACGAGGCTTTTAATTTCGATAGAAGCAAGAATGCTGCGAGCTTTAGCCATTTTTGAGCGTGATTGATAAGGGCCGACGAGTACTCGATACCAGTCGCGCTGTTGTTTATCGGTCGTCTGTTCAATAACCGCTTCCAAATTGAGTAGTAAGAGTTGCGCTCTCAGGCTATTGGCTTCGTCATGTGTCTTAAAGGATGCGGCCTGTAGCCAGTAAATAACGGCTGCATTTTCAGTAGTATCCGGTATCGGTTCTGCGTCAACAGTGACTTTATGTTCTTTAAGTATCTGGTAAAAATCTAATTCAATCGCAGGGGTATCTGCTGCCGGTTTTTCTGTGCTTATTTTGTTTTCTATGGTTGCGGGTGTAGCAGTATTGTGTGTGCTTGACGCAAGCTTTTTCAAGAAGAAAACAAACAGTATGATCCCCACAATGGCGGCCAACCATAACCACCAAGAGGGTTTCTTTGTTGGCTTGGCAGTTTTACGGGTATTGCCGGATTTTTTCTTTGTTGGTGATTTGGTTTTGCTCGATGCTTTACTCGAACGAGCAGCAGTTGAGCGGGCAGGTCTTTTCTTAGCAAAATCTCGAGTCATACCAATAATTTTATCACGTTATGCTTCTTGTGGGTCGACATCAATTAACCAGTGTAGACCTTTGGGCGCGCGCTGTTGATCCAATCTGTTACATAACTCATGCAACACGGTATGTAATTGGTGTCGTTGTAAGGATTTGATTTGTAATTGGTAGTAATAGCGATTGTTGCGTTTTTCAATCAATGCGGGCAAAGGACCGATGCATTGAATACCCGGTATTTGCCACTGATGAATAATGCTTAAGGCCTGTTGCAAAAATTGTACTGCAATTGCCGCTTGTTGTGCATGGCAGCGAATCATTGCCATATGTTGGTAAGGAGGCATTTGTGATGATTGTCGTTCACTCAGTAATTGTGTTGCCAGTACGTGGTAGCCTTGGTCAATTAATTGTGTCAGTAGTGGGTGTTGTGAGAACTGGGTTTGTATGAGCACTGTCCCCTGTTTATGTTCACGTCCCGCGCGGCCGGCGACTTGTGTTAGGAGTTGTCCCATCCGTTCAGTGCCACGAAAATCACTGCTAAAGAATCCATTATCCATTTCCAATACAACGACCAGTGCAACACGGCTGAAATGATGCCCTTTAGCCAACATTTGTGTGCCAATTAAAATACACGGTTCACCATTGTTAATGGTGTTGAGAGTCTCTTCCAGGTATCCCTTGCGGCTGGTGCTGTCGCGGTCAATACGAAAAATAGGTGTTTGTGAAAACTGTTGTTTAAGGCTTTCTTCACTGCGTTGTGTTCCAGTGCCAAGAGGCATGAGCTGTTTGCTATGGCAATCCGGGCAACTTGATGGTGTGGCCTGTTTATTATCGCATTGATGGCAGTGTAAGTAGCGCTGGTGACGTTGTCGGTGTAGTGTCATGCGACTATCGCAGCGTGAGCATTGACTGATCCATCCGCATTGTTGGCAGAGTAGCGTGGGTGCATATCCGCGACGATTAATAAACACCAGCACTTGTTGCTTGTTTGCCAGTGTTGTCTGAATAGACGCAATGATTTCCGGGGCGATATCGTCACCCGGATAATCCACACACTGAATGTTTGGCAACGCCACTTTTGTTGCTCGTTGGCGTAGGCGTGAATGGATGAAGCGTTTGTTGTGTGCATTATGCAGTGTTTCTAATGCGGGGGTGGCACTGCCTAATATAATGGGAATCGCTTTTTTCTGGGCGCGAATAACGGCAAGGTCTCGTGCAGAATAACGTATTCCTTCCTGTTGCTTGTAGGACAGATCATGTTCTTCATCTACAATGATCAGACCAAGGTCAGGAACAGGAGCAAAAATAGCGGAGCGTGTGCCAATGACAATGGGAGTGTTGCCTTGTTTGGCATCTTGCCAAGCCTGTAGTCGTTGTTTTTCGCTCATGCCGGAATGTAGTGTGCCAATGGGTACATTAAAACGTTGTTTAAAACGCATGAATGTCTGTGGTGTAAGGCCAATTTCCGGTACTAATATTAATACTTGTTTTCCTTGTGTGATTACCTTGGTAATCGCTTGTAAATACACCTCTGTTTTGCCGCTGCCAGTAACCCCTTCTAATAAATAACTATTAAATGTGTCGTAATGAATGCGCTCAAGAGCTTCAGACTGTTCGTGGTTCAGTGGTAGCGCCTCTTCAGCCAGTGGTGAGTTGGGTAATATTGTGGTTGTGTTGTCCACCGTGGCCGGTGTATCGGTGATGTCCGCCGTCGTTTTTTCAATGATGTTTTTGTCGTGTAGCGCTTTTAGTATTGTTGCGCTAATACCCAGTGTTTTACCCTTTTTGTAAGTGAGTACTTGCTCCTCTTTGATCGCTCTCCATGCTTGTGCTTGTTTTTTAGCTCTTCCAAAAAAACTGGCCTCTACCTGATGGCCTTTAGCGCTGAGTCTCCATGCCTTATGCGCGGGTGTGGGTATCGGCAATGGCTTGCGCAATAAGGCGGGCAATGCCAAATGACAGGCTTCACCGAGCGGGTAATGGTAGTAGCGTGCGCACCACTGGCAAAGTTGTAGTATTTCCGGCGTCAGAATCGGTTCATTATCCAGTATGTCGTGGATGGGTTTGGGAGTAATATTAACGGGTAGTGTTGTGTCGCTGTCGATAACAATGCCCATCACGGTTTTCTGATTTCCAAAAGGTACGGCAACGCGTGTGCCTTCTTTTGGTCGGGTCATCGTTGCTGGCAATGCGTAGTGGAATATCTGTCGCAATGGTGAGGCAATGGCAATAGACAATAATTGGGGTGAGGGTGTTGACATGTTGTGTGAAAAATATTCTATGTGTTCTTGTGTTAACAATAAATTCTGGTACTATGACCGCCCTCCGAATTATCGCTCTGGCGAAACGGTGTGTTTATGGCGACCGTGCCTGACCTTTTTACCTAGTAAGGTGCTCAAGTGGCGGTGCAAAGATAACATGATAGCGGAAGACTAACATTATGAAAGCAGATATCCATCCCAAATATGGCGAAATGACGGCAACATGTAGTTGTGGCTCAGATATTAAAACAGCATCCACATTAGCGAAAGACATCCATGTTGATGTTTGTTCTGACTGCCATCCATTTTATACGGGTAAGCAAAAAACGGCGGATACTGGTGGCCGTATTGATCGTTTTAACAAGCGTTTCGGTGGCCGCACTAGTAAGTAAGCCTGCTGAAGAATTGACAAAAAACCCGGCGTTAGCCGGGTTTTTTGTGTCTCGAGTCTAAAAAAGTTCTTCCGGTGTCACGGTATTCTCACTGCCAGTAGTCAGATTGCCAGCAATTTCAGTGGGCACATTCTCTTCCAAGAACATTTCATCAATACCGTTGGGGTTCTCCGGCCCTGTTAAATCTCCCGTTTCTGGATTAATACGAACCGTCACAATGCCGTCAGGTTGTACCGGGATAGTATCAGGAATGCCCTTTAATGCTTCACGCATAAAATCTATCCAGATCGGGAGTGCGGCGGTACCACCGTATTCACGTTTGCCAATATTGGTGTTGTTATCAAAACCTACCCATGCCGTTGTGACAAGGTGTTGATTGTAGCCTGAGAACCAAGCGTCTGTGGGGCCATTGGTCGTGCCCGTTTTGCCGCCGATATCCTGACGTTCGAGTACTTTGGCTTTTTTGGCCGTGCCGCGTTGGACAACGTCACGCATGATAGAGTTCATGATAAAGCTGACGCGTTCATCCAATACTCGTGGTGCGGGTCGTACTTGTTGTTCTTCGGTGTCTTTTATGGGTATTGATAAAGACAGCGGGGTCAATGATGGCACTTTGCTGTCAGCATTTAATGGCACGCTGGCTTGTTGTGTTTCTGGTCGCTCTGCATCAGGCACAACGGTGAGAGGGCTTTCTTTATAAACAATATTGTCTTGGCTATCACTGATAGTGTCGATAATGAATGGCTCAACACGATAGCCATTGTTGGCAAAAACACTATAACCTGCAGCAATTTCTAAGGGTGTCATGACATAAGTGCCAAGAGCAATAGAGAGATCCCGGGGAAGTTTGTCTTTGTCGATGCCGAAACGCGGAATGCTGTTAATGACGGTGTCGATACCAATATTCCTTAATAGGCGGATAGAGACCAGATTCCGTGAGAGATAAAGCGCTTTACGCAAGCGAGTAGGACCATAAAATTTTCCGCTGGAATTTTCTGGGCGCCATGTTTTTTCCAGCTGTGAGTCTTCGATAACAATCGGTGCATCATTAAACACTGACGCAGCGGTTAGGCCGTGTTCAAGGCCGATACTGTAAACAAAAGGCTTAAAATTAGAGCCGGGAAGACGTTTGGCTTGCGATGCACGATTAAAAGACGTTTGGTTAAAGTCAAATCCACCAACGATGGTTTTAATGGCGCCGTTTGATGGGTCCAGTGCGGTTAAAGACCCTTGAATTAATGGTATCTGAGTGATGTGCCATTGGTTTTTCTGATCTTGATAGATGCGAATAATATCTCCGGTTTTCAAGGCCTTTTTAGCGGTTTTAGGGTGAGGGCTATGAAAGTTTTCATTGACGTATTTGCCAAGTGTGTTGAGGCCGTTTTTCCAATCAATAGTGATCGTTTCTGCAGTGGCTAAAATAGCCGTGACAGACTTGTCCTTTACACCAATAACTGCCGCTGGAGCGAGTCCTCCATAAGTCGGGATTTGTTGTAATGCTTCCAGCCATGGCAGCAGGTTCACCTCGCTCATCGATTCTTCCGTGGAAGAGGATTTAGCGTCTTTAAGGGGAGGGATTTTTGCGGTATCCAGTGTGTTTTCAGGCCCTCGATATCCATGTCGTTTGGTGTAGGAAAGTAGGCCATTAATCACGGCTTTCTGCCCCATTTCTTGTAAACGGCTATCGACAGTGGTGGTAATTTTATAGCCGCCCGTATATGCTTTTTCTCCTAATAACGAGACAATTTCTTCACGTGCCATTTCAGCCACATAAGGGGCGTAGAGATCGAGATTTTGTCCATGGTAAGTGGCTGTAATCGGTTCAGCAATAGCGGCCTGGTATTCGTCTTCTGTAATTTTCCCCAGCGTTTTCATGCGCCCAAGAATCCAGTCGCGGCGAATCAGAGCGCGGCTTGGGTTAGCAATAGGGTTGTAGCGGGAAGGGGCTTTGGGAAGTCCGGCAATCATGGCAGATTGTGCGAGAGTGAGCGCTTTTAACGGTTTACCATAATAGACCTGTGCCGCGGCTTTAAACCCGTAAGCACGATTCCCCAAAAAAATCTTGTTAAGGTACAGCGCCATAATGTCCTGTTTGCTGAGTTCCTGTTCAATTTTAATGGCGAGTAGTATTTCGTTAAATTTCCGGGAAAAAGTTTGTTTGCGGCTTAAGAAGAAGTTGCGCGCAACCTGCATGGTAATCGTACTACCGCCAGATTGTATTGAACCACTGATTGCAAGTTCGGATGCGGCTCGTAATAGTCCTTTAATATCAACACCTTGGTGTGAGTAAAAGCCATCATCTTCTGCTGAGAGGATGGCGTCAATTAATGCTTCAGGGGCTTCGTCAAAAGTGATCGGATCGCGCCGTTTTTCACCAAATTCACCAATGAGCTTGCCGTCAGCAGAAAAAACCCTCAATGGAATCTGCAATTCGACTTGCTTTAATGCCTCAACATCGGGTAAAGAAGGGTTGAGATAGAGGTAAATCCCTGATAATACTGCAGTTAACGAGACTAGCCCTGCAAATGTTGACCATCCAATAATGCGAAAAAGAACCTTTTTCAAAACATGAATCTCATAATTTGACGAATAAATTGAAAGAAAATGCGAAAATTGTACGCATTATACGCCATTTTAGCGCAAAATGAGCCTTGATACGTGACACAGTTCTTGCACTGGTAACTTAAAGTGCTATACCATGAACCTTGTGTAAGTTACCGATATAGATAAAAAAAAATCGGTTTTTTAATAAAAATTATAGTGGGCTATAAATCCATGGGCTTATTTAGTCGTAAAGCAAAACAAATTATTGGTCTGGATATTAGCTCTACCAGCGTTAAGTTGGTGGAGTTATCATCGCAGAACGACGGCTATCGTGTTGAAAGTTTTGCCATGAAAAATTTACCCGTGGGCGCTGTTGTTGAAAAAAATATCAATAATATTGATGCGGTAGCGGAGACAGTCAGGCAAGTAGTCAATACATCGCGTAGCAAGGTAAAAGATGCTGCGGTTGCCGTTGCGGGTTCTGCGGTGATTACCAAGGTAATCAATATGCCAGCAGGCTTAAGTGATGATGCGCTTGAGTCTCAAATTACCGCAGAGGCAGACCAATACATTCCTTTCCCGCTGGATGAGGTCGCTATTGATTTTGAAGTACAAGGTCAAGAAGATGCAGATTCTGACCAGATGCAAGTGTTGCTGGCGTCATGTCGCCGTGAAAACATTGAATCACGTACTGAAGTGTTAGAGCAATCAGGATTTTCTCCCAAGGTGGTGGATATCGAAGCCTACGCCGTTGAGAGGGTGGCTCCGTTGATGTTGGATGACTGGGAAATTGATGGCGAGCAATTAACGGCCATTATGGATATAGGTGCAACGGTAACCACCTTAAGTGTCTTACATAATAATCAAACCATTTATACACGAGAACAGTTATTTGGTGGTAGCGCGCTGACCGAAGAAATTCAGCGTCGCTATGGACTGTCGCAACCGGAGGCAGAGCTATCAAAAATTCAAGGTGGCTTGCCAGATGATTATCAAGAAGAATTATTAGAGCCTTTTAAAGATATGGTGTTGCAGCAAGTCATGCGATCGTTACAATTCTTTTACTCTTCGGGTAGTTATACCCAAGTTGATCATATTATCCTTGCCGGAGGAGTGGCTGGTATTGAAGGCTTGTCGGCTATGGTACAAGAGCGTCTTGATACACTGGTCACTGTAGCTAACCCATTTATTAATATGTCTTTGAATACAAAAATTAATGAAGATGAGTTACTAACGGCAGCGCCTGTTTTAATGATTGCGACAGGTCTGGCAATGCGGGGTTTTAGCTAATGTCAATGATCAACTTACTACCGTGGCGTGATGAATATAGACAAGAGAAAAAACGTGAATTTTTTTCTGTGTTCATTCTTTTAGTGGTGCTTGCTGGGCTGATAGGGTTTGTATGGTTTCGTTATGTCGATGCGCAAGTGAGTGCTCAGCTTGCAAGAAATGACTTATTTAAAAAAGAAATCTCTGAGTTGGATAATAAAGTCAAGGAAATAGAAAAACTCAAAAAACAGCGCGCAGATCTTGAAGCTAAAATGGATGTGATTCAGAGTTTGCAGAACAAACGTCCATTGATTGTTCACTACTTCGATGAGCTTGTGAAAGTGATTCCTGATGGTGTGTATTTTACAAGCTTACAACGCAAAGAGGATACCTATAGCCTTAAAGGTATTTCAGAATCTAATAATCGCGTATCAACCTTGATGAGAAGTCTTGATCGTTCAAAGTTTTTTAGTTCGCCCAATTTAGAAAATGTAGTGGCGGATAAGTTTTCATTGCAGGTTGAGGTTGTTATTCCGCCTGAATTTAATCGTGTGCAAAGTGAAAAGCAATAAGGCAAAATTATAGAGAGTTAAGTCCATGTCTTTACAAGATACTTTTGAACAGATTAATAATTTCGATATTAATGATATTGATTGGTCGCGGGTTGGTGTTTGGCCCTTTATGGCTCGTTTAGCCGTATGGGTTTGCGCTTTTATGGCTGTATTAGCATTGACTTACTTTTTCTATATCAAGTCCATGCAGGCCAAGTTGCAACGGGAGGTTGCTAATGAGCAAAATTTGAGAAGTACGTTTCAAGCCAAGGTTTTTCAGGCGGCTACATTAGACCAGCAGCGTGGACTGATGGTTAAAATGGAGAAGGACTTTGAATTTTTAGTGGCGCAATTACCCAAGAAGACGCAGGTGCCAGGATTGCTGGATGATATCGATGAGAAAGGGCGTGTCAATGGGCTTGATATTGTTAGTATAAAGTTAAAGCCTGAAGAAAAAGGTGAGTTTTATGTCACTTTGCCAATAGAGATTATCGTAACGGGTTCCTATCATAATTTAGGGTCTTTTGTCAGTGGTATTGCAGGGATGACAAGGATCGTTACTCTGCACGATTTTGAGATTAGTGACGATAAAAATGCCTTGTTAAAAATGAAAATTAGCGCCAAAACTTATCGTTCCCTTGATGAGGGGGGCGCGTAAAATGATGAAAAAGCTTATGCACTTTTTTATGCTGGTTGGGTTAGCGTTATTGGTTCAGGCCTGCCAAAAGTCTTCGCATCAGGATATCAAAGATTTTATTGATGAAGCGAAACGCAAGCAGCCAGGTAAAGTGAAAGCACCGCCAGTGTATGCACCTTATAAGCCTTATATATATAATGCTGCACAATTACGTAGCCCATTTGAGCCTCCAGCTGTGGTGCAAAAACGTGAAATTGCCGCTAAAAGTAATGTTAAACCCGATCTTAATCGACAAAAACAGCGTCTTGAAAATTACGATTTTGCCAGCTTGTCAATGGTAGGCACTATAAAAAGAAGGAATGTGTTGTGGGCCTTAATACGTGATCCCGATGGGTCTATTGAGCGTGTTCGTGAAGGTTATTATGTGGGGCGTAATCATGGAAAGATCGTGAGTGTGGATGATCAAAAAATTGATGTTGTTGAAATTGTGCCTAATGGTGTTTCTGTATGGTTGGAAAGGCCGAATTTAATATCAATAAAACAAAAAGACTAATTGTAAAAAGGTTGCGTCTATGATTTTTCGGGTGTTAATCGTTGGGATGGTTTTTGTTGCGCAGTCCCTTGGCGCAGTGACTGAATTGCGAGACATACGCTTTTCCGAGTTGCCGGGAGATCGTGTAGAAATTCGGGCAACGTTTTCAGAACAGCCGGTTTTCCCAAAAGGGTATGCGCTTGAAAAACCTGCACGCATTGTGTTGGATTTTCCTGGAATAAAAAGTGCCTTGCCTCAAAAAAAATATACTTTGGGTTTGGGTAACTTAAAAAGTGCCGTGGTTCTTACTGCTAACGAAAGAACGCGTTTTATTCTAAATTTATCGTTTCCTGCAGGTTATACAACAAGCGTTGAAGGAAATGATTTGGTTGCTGTTGTTGATAATACACAGGTTGCAGATAACACCTTTGTTCGTCGTAAAAAACAAGTCGACCCTGTTTCTGCTGCTTCGTCGGTAGCAGCTTTTTCTAGGTCCCATTCAGTATTGGATGTTGATTTCAGGCGTGATGAACGTGGCGCCGGTAAAGTGATGTTGAAATTGTCTGACCCAAAAGTGTCAGTTGATGTGGAAAAAAATATAAAGGGCATCAGTGTCAGTCTTTCAAAAACATCGGTTTCTGAAGCTTTGCAGCGCCGACTGGATGTGATTGATTTTGCAACACCAGTACAGTTTGTCGAAACCAGAGCAGATGGCGATAAAGTTAATATTGTTATTGAGGCGCAAGGTCAATATGAATACTTAGCTTATCAAGCGGATGAATCCTATGTCATTAGTGTTTCACCGTTGACTCAAGAACAAATTGAAGAACAAAAGACGCGCTTTAAATATACAGGAGAAAAACTCTCTCTGAATTTTCAGGATATTGAAGTACGTAAAGTACTGGAAATTATTGCTGATTTTACGGACTTAAATTTGGTGGCTAGTGATACTGTTTCAGGCAATATTACCTTGCGTTTGGATAGTGTTCCCTGGGATCAGGCCCTAGATTTGGTTTTAAAGTCAAAAGGTTTGGATAAGAGACAAGCCGGAAATATATTACTGGTGGCGCCGGCGACTGAAATTGCCGAACGTGAACGACAAGAATTGGAGTCCAGAAAACAGTTGCAAGAATTGGAGCCCTTAGTCACTGAATTTATCGTTATACGTTATGCCAAAGCTGATGATATCTTGCAGTTAATTACAGGTAGTGCTGCCCCTGCCGCTTCAGCTACAAGCGGTGCAACAGCTTCGGATGAGTCAGCGTTGACAACAGTATTATCCTCGCGCGGTACAGCCGTGGTTGATTATCGTACCAATGCGATTATTCTAACCGATATTGCGGAAAACATTGAGGGTATCAAGTCTTTAATCGAAAAAGTGGATATTCCTGTGCGCCAAGTAATGATTGAGGCGCGGATTGTTTCTGCCAGTGATGATTTCCGTGAGCAGCTAGGCTTTTCTTTTTCTGCTACCCAGGATACTGATGTAACAGTGGGTCGTGATTTGGGTGGAGATATCACAACAAATCTTGGTCCTTTGGAAACAGAAGCAGCGACATTGGGTGTTGGTATTGACTTTTTGCCAGGTAATCTAAACATTAACTTAGAAATTGCTGCTCTGGAGAGTTCGGGTTATGGTGAAGTGATTTCTCAGCCACGTGTATTGACTGGAGATAAACAAACCGCGAAGATTGAAAGTGGGCAACAGGTTCCATTTACTTCCAGTGATGGTGATAGTGTGAGCACTGTCTTTCAAGATGCGGTATTGAGTCTTGAAGTGACTCCTCAGATTACCCCAGATGGACGTATTATTATGGAGTTAAAAATTAATCGCGATTCTTTGGATACTGGAACAGTAACCGCCAGTGGATCACCGATTAATGTGACAGAGTTGACAACGACAGCCTTAGTGGGAGATGGTGATACTATTGTTCTAGGTGGTATTTTCGAGCAGAGTAAATCAACAGCAGAGACAAAAGTTCCCATACTAGGGGATATTCCTTTGCTGGGACGTATATTCAGGAATAATGTTGATATTGACGATCGTTCCGAGTTGTTAATTTTTATTACTCCCCGTATCCTTACTGATAGTATTCTTGATAAATAATCAGGCTTCATCGTTGTTATAGGGAGTTCTCTTTGTTACAGAAAATCGTTCTAGTAGGGTCGATGGGGGCGGGCAAATCAACTATCGGCCGTCTTTTGGCCGCACAACTCTCATTGCCATTCTACGATAGTGACCAGTATGTTGAGGAAAAAACTGGTGCAGATATTCCTTGGATTTTCGATGTCGAAGGTGAAGAAGGCTTCCGTGATCGTGAGAGCCATGCACTGAAAGAGCTAATGGCAAAAGACACCTTTGTGTTGGCTACTGGAGGTGGTATTGTTTTAAAAAAAACTAATCGTGAGTTGTTAGTGAAAGCCGATATCGTTATTTATCTCACATCACATCCGGATAGTCTGGTCGAGCGTACTGCAAAAGATAAAAAGCGTCCTTTATTGCAAGTGGCCGATCCTCGTAAAAAAATTATTGAATTGATAAAAGAAAGAGATCCGCTCTATAAAGAAGTTGCAACGCATACGATTCTGTCGGATGATCGTGGGTCAAAAGTTATCACCAAAGAAATCGTGTCTTTGCTAAGCGCTATCCGTCTTTAAGGAATATGTATGTCGTTAAACCAAACACTTAAAGTTGATCTGGGTGAACAGCGTAGCTATCCCATCTATATCGGTCCGGGATTACTGGGTGACGCGCAGTATTTATTGTCGCATATTACGGGGCGTCAGGTGTGTATTGTGACCAATGAAAGTGTTGCGCCGCTATACCTTGAGCGCATCTTAGCTCTTTTAGGTGATTTTCAGGTGAGTACGGTTATTTTGCCTGATGGAGAGCCTTACAAAAATCTCACAATATTAAATACTATTTATGATCGCCTATTAGAGGATAGACATAGTCGTACAACAACTTTGGTCGCTTTGGGGGGCGGTGTTGTTGGAGATATTACGGGTTATGCAGCCGCCTCTTATCAGAGAGGCGTTGATTTCATTCAGGTGCCCACTACCTTGTTATCACAAGTCGATTCGTCTGTTGGTGGTAAAACTGGTGTTAATCATGCGTTGGGAAAAAATATGATTGGCGCGTTTCATCAACCCAACTGTGTGGTTGTTGATACGGATGTTTTGCAGACATTGCCCGCTAAAGAGCTATCTGCAGGTTTGTCCGAGGTGATTAAATACGGGTTGATAGCTGACGAACCCTTTTATTGTTGGATAGAGAATAATATAGAAGGCCTGCTGAGGCTGGATCCACAACTGATTACCGAAGCAATCGCACGTTCGTGCCAAAATAAAGCGGATGTGGTTTCTCGAGATGAACGTGAGGGTGGTTTGCGTTCTATCCTGAATTTGGGTCATACCTTTGGGCATGCCATTGAAACGGCTCAAGGCTACGGCGTTTGGTTGCATGGAGAAGCGGTTGCTGCAGGTATGGTTGCTGCTCTGGATTTATCCGCCTTGTTGGGACATATTTCCCATGATGAGGTATTACGACTACAGTCGTTGCTAACAGCAGCAGGTTTGCCGACGACATTGCCAACAAATATGTCGCCGCCACAATTTTTAGATTTAATGGCTCTGGATAAAAAAGTGATTGATGGCCGCTTGCGGCTGATTCTGTTGCACGCCATTGGTGAGGCGGCGATTAGCACCGAAGCAACCGTTGACCAAATCACTCAAGCCATAGAAAATTGCTCAATGCCTTTGCACGAGTGAATATCTATTCGTGCAAAGGCATTGTTAACTCTAATGATTACAGGTTAATTGCTTATGTCTGGCGTTTCTGCTCAGTCGCCACAGTTAGCTGATAGTGGTTTTACAGCTGATCCTTTTCAAGAACAGTCTGAACATTATATTGCGGATAATGTGGCAGATATTGTGGAGCGTACAGAATCCTTCTTTATGGGGGGAGATCGGCGTGCAGTTCTCGACGAAGTTAGCCATTTTTGCCAGTTTAGCAACAACTTGGTCGCTGTATTGGCTGAAGCAGGGGTGGGTAAGACGTCATTGGTGCGTCAGGCAATCAGAGAGCTTAATGATACCGCGCTTTGCTGTCTCGTTCAGTCATCAGTGATGACAACGGCTCTGGATGTTTTTCAGAGTGTTTCTCGTCAAGTTGGTGTGTTTATTCCCGACGCGGCTAGCGTCAGTGACATTATTGCTGTTCTGGCTCAATATCAACCTACAGGTACACAACAGCGAGTAATTATTATTGTCGATGACGCGCATCATCTCAATGATGAGGTGCTGCAATGTTTTATTACGTTGTTGCAAGCGCAATCAACCTTCAATGTGCATGTCTTGCTGGTGGGGGACAGTTCACTATTGCAGCGCTTGGATTATCTTGATAAAGGTGAAGTGCTGGTCTACGACATTACGCTTTGCCCGTTTAATGTCGCAGAGTTGGAAGATTATTTGTCATTCAAATTGTCTGCGGTGGGTTATCAGGGAGTCGATGCTTTCGATGCTGATGCAGTTCAGCTGATCTGGAATGAGACACGCGGTATAGCGGTATCCGTTAATCATGCTGCGCGTCAACGTTTGCTAGCGCATCAGTCAGAAGACCATCGTTCTTTGGGTCTGCCCATAAACTATATGATTTTATTGGTTTTATTGTTGGCGGCATTGATTATGTCTTTAGCGTATCTCGGTGGTGATGATGAAATGGATGCCCCCCCGGTGATTGAAGAGGAGGTGCGAGATGTGGTTGAGGTGCCTGCTGAGTCGCCTTCTGTGGTTGAAAGTGTGCCGAACCACATTGCTGTGGAACAGCCCGTATTGGTTGCCACAGAACCTGTTATTGAAGATGTCGTCGACAATACTCCTGTTGACGCTTTATCTATTCCACAAACGGTGGCTGAAGTGGCGGTTGCAGAGCCCGTTGCACAAGCGCCTGTTGTGCAGTCCATTGCCGATAAACCCGCCGTCATTGAACCGTCTATATCCGAGCCTGTTGTTAAGCCTCAGGTTCCGATAAGTTCGCAGGCTCAACCCGCGCCAGTATTGTCATCCTCAAGTGCTGATGAAAAGGTGGTGTTACGTTGGCCCGATGAAAAATATACCTTGCAAGTTATCGCAGCCAGCCAGCTGGCCAGCATTGAAAAATTTGTTGCTGAGCAACCCAACAAGGATGTGTTGCGCATTGTGAGTTTTGAGAGAAATTCCAAGCCTTGGTATGTGGTGTTGGTGGGTGTTTATGACAGTGTGCAGCAGGCGCGATCAGCCATTCAAGCCTTGCCGTCAGAGCAGGTAAAGTCTAATCCATGGCCTAGAAGCATTGGTGAAGTTCGCAACAAAATTATTGATTTTAGAAGAAATTAGCCCCTTTTTGGTGCATTTTGAACTTTTTTATACCCCTTCCATTGCCAAAGTGCGTCCAAGAAGGTAATATCTAATTTCAATTTTCACAGCCCCTCGCATAGGGGCTTTTTTATCCGTCCCCTGTTTGTAAGAGGTCCGGACTATCAGAAACAACCCTGTACTCTGGTCAAGTCAGGGCAGTAAGCAAGTTAAGCGCTTTTACGCAAAAAGTGTCATTTGAGAGTCTAAAATTATAATTACCGCTAATGAAAAATTAGCGCGTGCCAGCTCGTCCCTGAAATATGGGATGGGATAAATAACGAGCAGTGAGAGAGACTGAATTATGAAGGCAGGCCTCTATAATACCGGCGAGTTTAAAGACAATTGTGGTTTTGGCTTAATTGCTCATTTAAAAGGCAAGACCAGTCATCGCCTGTTGGATATGGCGATTGAGTCATTAACCTGTATGACTCACCGTGGTGGTATTGCCGCTGATGGTAAAACTGGTGATGGTTGTGGCTTGTTAATTCAGAAGCCGGACGCATTTTTTCGTACCGTGCTCAACGATGATTACGATATCGAGTTGGCGCCCGAGTATGGCGTTGGGGCTATTATGTTTGGGCATAACGACGAAAAAACCCGTTATGCCCAATCGACATTTGAAGTCGCCATGAATCATGTGGGTTTGGAGGTAGTGGTTTGGCGTGATGTGCCCACCAATGCCGACTGCCTTGGGCCTATTGCTGCCGATTGTGAGCCGCGTTTTAAGCAGGTGTTTATTAATAAACCCGAAGGGCTCACCGACGCAGAATTTGCCGCCAAATTATTAATTGCTCGCCGTGACGCTAATAAGCAATTACGCAATGAAGACCTGTTTTACGTTGCTAGCCTAAGTGCCAGAGTGGTGTCCTACAAAGGCTTGATGATGCCGATTGATTTGCCGCGCTACTTTCCTGAGTTGGCTGATTCCCGTTTGGAAACTGCTATTTGTGTTTTTCACCAACGCTTTTCCACCAACACCATGCCGCGTTGGCAATTAGCACAACCGTTTCGTATGTTGGCTCACAACGGTGAGATTAATACGATTACCGGTAACCGGAATTGGGCCACTGCTCGCATGTCAAAGTTTGTTTGTGATTTGTTACCAAACCCTGAAATTCTTGCGCCGATGGTCAATCGCTCAGGTTCGGATTCTTCCAGCTTTGATAACATGCTTGAGCTATTGCAAGTTGGTGGCATGGACTTGCATCGGGCTATTCGCATGCTGGTTCCTCCGGCGTGGCAGAAAAATTCTTGCATGGATGAAGATTTAAAGGCCTTTTACGAATATAACTCCATGCATATTGAGCCATGGGATGGTCCTGCCGGGTTGGTGCTGACCGACGGTCGTTATGCAGTGTGCACACTTGACCGCAATGGCTTGCGTCCATCGCGTTGGGTCATTACCAATGACGATATCATTACGGTGGCGTCAGAAATTGGTGTATACGATTACAAGCCTGAAAATGTCGTTGCCAAAGGACGTCTTGGTCCCGGCCAAATTTTGTCAGTCGATACTGAGCTTGGCAAACTCTACCATACCGATGATATTGATAGTCAGTTAAAGACCACCAAGCCTTACCGTGAATGGATGGAGCAATATGCTCAACGATTAGTACTTGAAGAGGAGCCTTTCGAGTCGCGTGCAGGTGATACGTTAAACGTGCATATGAAACTCTACCAGGTGTCCGTTGAAGAGCGCACACAGGTGTTGCGTCCGTTGGCAGAGTCCGGACAAGAAGCCGTCGGTTCAATGGGGGATGATACGCCCATGGCTGTGTTGTCGGAAAAACAACGATCGCTGTATGACTATTTTCGCCAGCAATTTGCACAAGTGACTAACCCGCCTATTGACCCCTTGCGTGAAGCGATTGTGATGTCGTTGGAAACGTGTCTGGGGCGTGAATTATCGGTGTATTCCGAAGTTGCAGAGCATGCCAACCGTATTATTTTGAAATCCCCTATACTCACTCCAACTCTAATGGGGTATTTGCGTAGTGATCGTTTGCGTTATCCCATACGCGAATTGAGTCTGATTTACGACCCTGAGCTCATGTCATTAGAGGCGGCAATCAGCGAATTGACGAATAATGCCGCAGCGGCAGTAACGGCAGGCACGACCGTATTAATTTTATCGGATGATAATGTTCAGCACGGCAAATTACCAATACACGCCCTGTTGGGTGTGGGGGCGATACATCAGCGTTTGGTGAATGACTGTCTGCGTTGTGATGTGAATTTAGTGGTTGAGACGGCGACAGCGCGTGACTCTCACCATATGGCTGCTTTAATCGGTTATGGCGCCACTGCGGTATACCCTTATCTGGCTTATTCAGTGCTGAATGATATGGTCGGCACGAGTGAATTGCAGATGGACATTTTGGCGGCCAGCAAACAATATCTCAAAGGCATCAACAAAGGCCTGCTGAAAATCCTGTCAAAAATGGGCATTTCTACGATTGCCTCCTACCGAGGTTCGCAATTGTTTGAAGCGGTGGGTTTACACCACGCTGTTGTCGATGTCTGTTTTACCGGAACTCCTAGCCGTATTCAGGGTGCCGGTTTTAATGAGCTTGAGCACGATCAAAAAATATTGGCTGCTGATGCTTGGAAGGCGCGCAAGCCGATTTCTCCGGGCGGCGTTCTGAAATATATTCACGGTCAAGAATATCACGCCTACAATCCTGATGTGGTTCAGGGGATGCACAAGGCCGTACGTACTGGTGATTATAATGATTGGCAAGCGGTTGCTGATCTTGTGAATCATCGCCCTGTGGCAACATTGCGTGATTTGTTATCGTTTCGCGAAGATAGTAAACCGATTCCTGTCGATCAGGTTGAGTCGGTTGCCGAGATTGTCAAACGTTTCGATTCTGCTGGTATGTCATTGGGTGCGTTGTCACCCGAAGCGCATGAGGCATTGGCTGAAGCGATGAATACCTTGGGTGGTCGCTCCAATAGTGGTGAGGGCGGTGAAGATCCCGCCCGTTATGGCACTGTGCGCACCTCTAAAATTAAGCAGGTCGCCTCGGGTCGTTTTGGGGTTACGCCGTATTATCTGGTGAATGCAGAGGTGTTACAAATCAAAGTTGCTCAAGGCGCTAAGCCTGGTGAAGGTGGACAATTGCCGGGGGGGAAAGTCAATGAGTTAATTGCGCGTTTGCGTTACTCCGTTCCCGGTGTCACGTTAATTTCGCCGCCGCCACACCACGATATTTATTCTATTGAAGACTTGGCGCAATTAATTTACGACTTGAAACAAGTTAACCCCGATGCGTTGGTGTCAGTGAAGCTGGTATCGCGACCGGGGGTGGGTACCATTGCGGCAGGTGTTGCTAAAGCGTATGCGGATTTAATTACGATTTCTGGTCACGATGGCGGGACAGCGGCGAGCCCCTTAACATCAATTCGCTATGCGGGTTCACCATGGGAGTTGGGGTTGAGTGAAGCCCATCAAACCTTGTGTGCCAATGATCTGCGCGACAAAGTGCGTGTGCAAACCGATGGTGGTTTAAAAACGGGTCTGGATGTTGTCAAAGCCGCGATTCTTGGTGCCGAAAGTTTTGGTTTTGGCACGGGGCCTATGGTGGTATTGGGTTGTAAATACCTGCGTATCTGTCATTTGAATAACTGCGCTACTGGTGTGGCAACACAGCGTGTTGATTTACGTAGCGAGCATTATCAGGGCACAGTGGAAATGGCGAAAAACTTTTTTCGTTTTATTGCCGAAGAAACGCGTCAATGGATGGCACATTTAGGTGTGCGGACGATGGAAGAATTGATTGGTCGAGTGGATTTATTGCAGTTGCTTGAGGGTAAGACAACCAAGCAAACGTCTCTGGACTTAACGCCGATTATCCACACGGATGATTTCATAAAGAGCAAGCCGCAATATTGTCAAGTTGCGCAAAATAGCCCCTTTGATAAAGGTGAATTAGCCGCGCGTATGGTGGCCGATATATTGCCCACGATTGAGGCTAAAACAGGTGGTGAATTCAGGTATGTATTAACCAATTGTGATCGTTCGATTGGTGCACGCATTTCCGGTGAAATTGCCCGGCGCTATGGTAATCAGGGCATGCATGCTAATCCAATTGTGCTCAGGTTAACGGGCATTGCGGGACAAAGTTTTGGTGTATGGAATGCTGGCGGCTTACATTTGCACCTCGAAGGTGATGCTAATGATTACGTCGGCAAAGGAATGGCGGGCGGAAAAATTGTTATTTGTCCCCCGAAAAATTCCACATTCAAAAGCGAGGAAACTAGCATTATTGGTAATACCTGTCTGTATGGTGCCACGGGTGGCAAGCTATTTGCGGCGGGTCTTGCAGGAGAGCGCTGTGCTGTGCGTAACTCCGGGGCTCATGTTGTCGTTGAGGGCGCAGGTGATCACTGTTGTGAATATATGACCGGAGGGCAGGTGACGGTTTTGGGTGATGTCGGTGTTAATTTCGGTGCGGGTATGACAGGCGGGTTTGCTTATGTATTGGATCGTGCTGGCCAGTTTGATGTGCGTTTTAATCCAGAATTGATTGATATTCATCGTCTAGGTGTAAGTGAGCTATCTGCACATGCGGATCATTTGCGCCACACCATTGATGAGTTTGTGGCAGAAACAGGCAGTGAGTGGGGCCAGTTTTTACTTAATAACTTTGATGCAGTGAGAAGTCAATTTATTTTAGTAAAGCCTAAAAATGCAGATGTTCATCATTTGCTGGCACCCCAGGAAAAAATTGCCTGATGGTAATTCAGTATTTAGGAGGCTGTTATGACACAACGTTTGCACAACGACTTTCAATTTTTGGATGTTGGTCGTCAAGATCCAGAAAAGAAAGATATCTTTTCCCGTGCCAGTGAATTTGTTGAAATTTACCAACCTTTTACTGAAGAAAAAGTGGCTGAACAATCGCATCGTTGCCTTGATTGTGGCAACCCCTACTGTGAATGGAAATGCCCAGTACATAATTTTATTCCCAACTGGCTTAAATTAATCTCTGAAGGCAATATTTTCGAAGCGGCAGAATTAAGTCATCAAACCAATTCTTTGCCGGAAGTCTGTGGCCGTGTGTGCCCGCAAGATCGCTTGTGTGAAGGTGCTTGTACCTTGAATGAAGGTTTTGGTGCAGTCACCATTGGTAATGCAGAAAAGTATATTACCGACACGGCCTTTGCCATGGGTTGGAAGCCCGATATGTCCAATGTTGTATGGACAGATAAACAAGTGGCTGTCATTGGTGCCGGCCCTGCAGGTTTGGGTTGTGCAGATATTCTTGTACGCAACGGTGTGAAACCTGTAGTGTTTGACAAGTATCCAGAAATTGGCGGCCTGATGACATTTGGCATCCCTGAGTTTAAATTGGAAAAGTCTGTCATGGTTCGCCGTCGAGAAATCTTTACTGAAATGGGTATAGAGTTTCGTCTCAATATGGAAATCGGCAAAGATATAATGATTGACGAGCTTCTGACTGAGTATGACGCCGTTTTTATGGGTATGGGAACTTATACGTCCATGAAGGGCGGTTTTGAAGGTGAAAATCTTGAGGGTGTTTATGATGCGTTGCCGTTTTTGGTGGCTAATGTAAACCGCAATATGGGTTTTGAAAAAGATCCGTCTGAATTTATTGGTGTTAAAGGAAAGCGCGTGGTTGTTATTGGTGGAGGCGATACAGCGATGGACTGTAATCGCACCTCTATCCGCCAGGGGGCAACCAATGTCAGTTGCGCCTATCGTCGCGATGAAGACAATATGCCTGGGTCCCGGCGCGAAGTCATCAATGCAAAAGAAGAAGGTGTGGAATTCTTATTTAACCGTCAACCTGTTGCCATTGTAGGTGATGGCAAGGTCGAGGGAGTTCAATTGGTGAAGACGCATTTGGGCGAGCCAGACGACAATGGGCGCCGTCGCCCTGAAATTATTCCGGGTAGTGAAGAGGTGCTACCTGCTGATGTGGTACTGGTTGCTTTTGGTTTTAATCCGAGCCCAGCGCAATGGTTTGACGAACACAATGTTTCTGTGAATCACTGGGGTGGAGTTGTTGCCCCCGAAAATCAAACCTATAAGTTTCAGACTACCAACCCCAAGATTTTTGCCGGGGGTGATATGGTGCGCGGTTCTGACCTGGTAGTCACTGCAATATGGGAGGGTAGGCAAGCAGCAGAAGGGATTCTTGATTATTTGGACGTATAACAAATACCCTATGCGATAAGCTTAAAATTTTCTATTTGTGTGTATTTACGCCGTATCTTGGTTACACTACGCAGCTGAATTATCAATATCAACTGTGTAGTGAGCTGTATTCTTTTATGTCTGAGCTAAAGAATGACCGTTTTTTGCGTGCGCTAATGCGTCAACCTGTGGACAGGACGCCAGTATGGATGATGCGTCAAGCCGGGCGCTACCTCCCGGAGTATCGTGCTACCCGAGCCAAAGCGGGCGATTTTATGGATTTGTGTACGAACCCGGAATTGGCTTGTGAAGTGACATTGCAGCCATTGGAGCGTTACCCTGAAATTGATGCAGCGATTTTATTTTCTGATATTCTGACTATTCCCGATGCTATGGGTTTGGGCCTGTATTTTGAAGCGGGTGAAGGACCGCGTTTTAAAAAAACGGTCAGTCATGCGGGTGATATTGACGCCTTACCCGTGGTGGATATGTCTAAAGATTTAAGCTATGTTACTAACGCGGTTAGTCTTATTCGTCGTGAGCTCAATGGCCGCGTGCCGTTAATTGGTTTTTCCGGTAGCCCGTGGACTCTGGCAACCTATATGGTAGAAGGCGGTTCCAGTAAAGATTATGCAAAAACCAAACAATTGATGTATCAACAACCAGCAGCGTTTCAATTGTTAATTGATAAATTGGTGGAATCTACAATCGCTTACCTGAATGCACAAATTAAAGCGGGTGCGCAAGCAGTGCAGATTTTTGATTCTTGGGGGGGGGCGCTATCCTACACTTGCTATCATCAATACTCATTGGCACCGATGCAAAAAATTATTGATGGATTATTAAAAGAGCATGAAGGTCGCCCGGTGCCAGTGATCTTATTTACCAAGGGTGGTGGTCAATGGTTGTCATCAATGGCTTCTACAGGGGCTGCGGCACTAGGCCTTGATTGGACCACAGATATTGCCAAAGCGCGAGCCTTAGTGGGTGATAAGGTCGCATTGCAAGGCAATATGGATCCGGCAATTTTATATACAGATGCTAAAAGAATTCGTCAGGAAGTGGCAACAATTTTGGCTGCGTACGGCAACGGTTCTGGCCATATATTTAATCTTGGTCACGGTGTTACGCCGCAGGCAGCACCGGAAAATGTTGCTGCTTTTTTCACAGAAGTTGCAGAGTTATCTGCTTCGTATCATCAATGCTAATGGTCGGGTGTCACAGTGAGTAATCAGCTTACCAAAATTAATATCGATTCGGTTGCTATTGGCATGTACATTTTTAAGTTGGATCGCCCATGGCAACATACCCCTTTTTTTGCCTTTGCTGATGAAGGTTTTTATGTGCGTGACAAAGATGAAATCAAGCGCTTACAAGCCAATTGCAATTACTTGTTTGTTGATCCCCAAAAAGGTTTGGCCCCAGAAGAGAATACTATTCTGGCCTCCGAAGCGCTGCCTGAGGCTGGTTTTCGCGGCCAACTAAAACCGCTTAAAGTCGATGGTGATGTCTATTCACAAGTTATTCCTTTAAATAAAGAATTGCACAAGTGCAAACATTATACGAAGAACTTGTTTCAGAAATGAACAACTTTATGGCTGTTTTTTCTCGTAAGGGTGCGTGTGCGATCGCTCGTTTTTCAGAGTTGATTTATGGCATGATGGATAGTCTTATTCGTAATTCAGATGCGTTTGTTTGGTTAGTGCGGGTGCGGAAAATAGAAGATAAATATCAGCTCTACTACTATTTGTTAAGAATTGCCTGTTGGGCGGTGATCTTTGGTAGGCATATTGGTCTTTCTAAAGTGGATTTACGATAACCAGAGCCAGATAATGTTGATGGCGTGGCGCCAAGCCGTCAGGCGGGTATAGCGTTAATGGAGCGCACCTTGATGCTTGCTAAACAGTTTGATGAAGTAACACCTAAAGTTACCAAGATTATTAAAATGCACTGTGAGCGTCTGGATGGACATGGTTTTCCGCAAGGTCTTAACGGAGATCAGATATTTTTGTTGGCAAAAATTCTGGGTGTTGCCAGTTATTATGATCAGGTGAGTTATCTTCAGGGGGACAAATGTTGTGCGTTGACCTCCAAGGCGGTATCGCGCTTATATAAAATTCGCGGAACGCATTTTCAGGATGATCTTGTTGTTGAATTTATTAAAGCCATTGGTATGTACCCTACAGGGACGCTGGTTAAGCTAAGTAATGACTATATTGCTGTTGTAACAGAGCAGAATTATGCGCGCCGTTTAAAGCCTAAGGTGTTACTTGTGGTCGATGAAAATAATCGAGCGCTGGATAATTATCAATATATGGATTTAATGGCTGATGACATGAAGGTAGATATTGTTGGAGATATTGAACCCTACAACTATCCGATTAAAGTCACCAAGATTCGTTGCGAACACATTGAGGCCAATAAGAAGAAAAAACTGTTTGGTTTTCTTTAGCCGTGCCTTCGATTTAACCCAATTTTTTTTTCCCGATCGCTTCTCCCATTATGACTTCACTGTCTTTTTTGATCGCTTGTTTCCAGTCTATGGCATTTTTTCCGAATAACACAATAGCGGTAGAGCCAAGCTTAAAGCGCCCTAATTCTTCCCCTTTTTTGAGGGATATCTTGGGCTGAGTCGTATAATCAATCGTCCGTACTTGTTTTTTTATCGGTGTAATTAGCCCTGCCCATACCGTTTCAATACTGGCAACAATCATAGCGCCTACCAAAATAACAGCCATTGGGCCTGCAGCAGTATCGAACAGACAAACGACGCGCTCATTACGAGCAAAAAGGCGCGGAACATGGCTGGCTGTGGTGTCATTAACTGAAAACAAATCACCGGGGATGTGAATCATTTTAGTCAATTTTCCGGCCAGAGGCATATGTACACGGTGATAGTCTTTAGGTGATAAATAGACCGTGGCAAAATTCCCCTCAAGAAATAATTTGCTGCTTGCTTCGTCGCCGCCTAATAATTCCAATAAATGAAATTTATGTCCTTTGGCCTGAAATAGATACCCATTATCGATAGCGCCAATTTGACTGATACAACCATCCGCAGGACAGCAAATCGCTTTTGAGGGTTTAGCAATAGGGCGTGCACCATCTTTCAGTGGGCGTGTAAAAAAGTCATTAAAATTGCGGTAACTATCAGGGTCGGGATTGGCGGCAATGCTCATATCGACACGATATTTTTTAATAAACCAGCGAATAAAGGGCCCTTTAATGGCATTGACTTCTGTTTCTGCAATACACCCCGCTAGTCGTGATAGGAGGTGTTGTGGTAATAAGTATTGTAAGGCAATAAAAAGAGTGGTTTTCATCAGCGGCTATGGTCAATAGAAAAAGAACGATCATAGCAGATTTTGTTACGTTTCTACAGGTAATGGATTTGTTGTAGTGTTAACGATAAGTACTGCCCTACTTTTTTAAAATTATTATATTTTTCGCTATCCCAATGCTGGTGGTCACAATAAATTAACGCCTTGGGTTTGTGATGATGAAATACTGACAGCAACCCACAGGGTTGTAATTCATAGTGTTGAGTGAATTCTGCAGGTATCTTGCCAGACATTTTTTTGATGGCAGGAGGTGATAAGTTCAGGCAGGCTGGTTGACGTATTAACTGATTAAACAGGTTGTGAGGTTTTTTTCTGTCTATGTGCAATCGATTAATAGGGGATGACTTTTGAAAGCCGTAACAGGTTTGTGTGTGAATATCCCTATCCGCAACTTCCATAATAATACAATGCTCAGCCCCTAATCCTTGCGTTAGCGCTTGTAAGGTTGTGTTCAGCGCCGAATTAATTGTGCCGCATTGGCGAATTTTTTTCAGCCATGGCGCCAGTGTATGATGGTTGCGTGTTTCTGCCTCACTGTCTTCCCGGTGTAAACCCATATAGCGGTTAGATGCCTTTAACGTGTCGTTATAGTGCTCAGGAAAATCAGTCGTTAGTGTGAGTTTTTCACCTGTTTTCTAAAGGCTGATCGAGATAGTTTTAAGTAACGGCACAGTAATTTTTCATAACGTTGTCGATGTTTTCCGCCCCAATCAAGATATATGGCTAATGCATATTGGTTGATTAAATAAATACCCATCTCAATACTGAAAAAATAATGTAACAATTGTTTGTCGTCGCTAAAAAGCGCACTTAATTGTTTTTTGTTGTAATGATGAAGCTTGGCCCAGAGCTTAATATCCTCCTTGGGATTGATGGCCAGTGCTTTTTGTGTGCTGTGCGGTAAATGAATGTATTTGCCTGAATGTTTTAATAATTCTGTAAGGCTGAATCCCAAATGTTTTTCGCTTAAATGAATATAGGATTTATTTCTGCGGCTTGCCAGTAATTGCCCTTGCGACATAATTTTGGGCGCCGCTGACCAGATTAGCCACAGTGGCGCATTAAAAAACAATGCGGGTAGGAAAAAACGTTGCTTACTACAACGAAATTTTTCGCCCATTAATTCACCCGAAAGTTGCGCGGCAAATAGACTCGTAGATAGAAGTTCTTGCAAACCATCAGGATGTTTTTCAGTGGTTTTTGCATTCTGTAACGTATCACCGATCAGGTTAAGTCCTGTCAGGCTGATTAAATGCATCAAGCTTTGAATTTCGCCGTCTTTTTTCTGTACACGCTTGTCGGTAAATTGAAACAGCTTCAGGCATAAGACTGGATCCTGTTTCATAGCGTCGGCGAGTTTATCGTTACTACAGTCGTCGTCATTCAATAACCATCGGGTACGCTTGGCGACATGGAAGTCTATCGCCAATGGACTTTGAGGCAGTTTTTTTAGCCATAGTGCTAGGCTAGGGCGCTTGGAAGTACGTTGTGAATTGGTTGTCATAATGCTCTTAAAACATTCAGCAGTACCTCCAATATAGTTCAATTTGGGTGTTTTTGTGCGGCCTCTTTTAACGATTGGTAGCTGTTGATTCGTCGTTGATCAAGATTGCCCGCGGTATAAGCGGCCAAAATGGCGCAGCCAGGCTCCTGCTCGTGGCGGCAGTCCCTGAATTTGCAATGTCCGATATAAGGCCGAAATTCCACAAAGCCTTGTAGAATGTCCTCTTCACTCATATGCCATAGACCAAACTCTCGAATACCGGGTGAGTCAATTAATTGACCACCACTTTCGCCATCAAGTTGAGGAAAGTGAAATAGTTCCGCGGTTGTGGTGGTGTGGGCACCTTTTTGGGTGGCCTCTGACAAGGCGCCAATGCGCAGGTTTTCATTGGGAAGGAGGGCGTTAATCAGAGACGACTTGCCCACGCCAGACTGACCAACAAACACACTGGTTCTACCTTTAAGGTGCCGTTTGAGCTCATCAAGGCCGTTACCAATTGTCGTCGATGCCTCAATAACATCATAGTTCAGCGAGCGATATAGAGCAGAAATGTCTGTAATAACCGATTGAGTGTCTTTGTTGATCAGGTCAATTTTATTGAGCACGATGACGGGTTTAATGTTGATGGCCTCTGCGGCAACCAGATAACGATCAATCAAAAACGTATGAGGTTTGGGTAATGGCGCTATAGTCACCAGAATGGTATCAATATTGGCGGCTACCGTTTTCATGTCGCCGTGTGGGTCGGGGCGAGACAATTCTGAGCGTCTGGGCAGAACTGCCATCACAACACCAATTGGGTCGGCATCGCACCAAATAACACGGTCTCCCGTCACCAATGAGCCCAGATTGGCTCTCATATGGCAGCGCTTACAGTGACGCTCATCCGTCAGCGTTTGTACTTCAACCTGTGTGCCATAATGTGCAATCACCAAGCCTTCCTGTTCCGGCTGTAATTGCCCTTCTTGTTCCAGCGAATCGATAGCGGCCGCTTTTTTGGCGGCACGCTCGGCACGTTCTTCCTGAATTTTATTGATGCGCCATGCCTGTTTTCGTGTTAGCTTTCGTTTACTCATAGCCCTATTGCTGGATTAAAATGCAGTTTTCGGCAACACTATACTACGGAAACCCTGAAAATTACTCTTGTTTTGGAATGTGTTATGATTCATGACGATAATTTGATCTGGATTGATTTGGAAATGACAGGCCTACGCCCGAATGACGATGTCATTATCGAAATTGCCACGATTGTCACAGATAGTGATCTAAATACTCTCGCAGAAGGTCCGGTGTTGGCTATTCACCAGCCAGATGAGCGCATGACAGGTATGGATGAGTGGAATACTCGTCAGCATGGTCAATCTGGTCTGACTGAGCGTGTTCGCCAAAGCGTAATCAACGAGGCAGAAGCGGAACAACAAACGATCGACTTTTTGCAGCAATGGGTGCCAGCGGGTAAATCACCGATGGCGGGTAACTCCATTTGTCAGGATCGCCGCTTTCTTGCTAATTATATGCCTGAATTGGAACGTTATTTTCATTACCGCAATTTGGATGTCAGCAGCCTTAAAGAATTGGCGCGCCGTTGGAATCATGAGGTGCTCGATGGCGTTAAAAAATCGGGTGCACATTTGGCGCTGGATGATATTCGCGACTCTATTGCAGAGCTTAGACACTACCGTGATGTGTTTATTCGGTGCTAACCATGTTGGAGCAGACGTATACCCTCTTTGGCCGTATTCCCTTGATTAAAGATGAGTCAGGCCGTTTGTTTTGTGATCCTTTGTGGGCAAAAGATTTATTGCTGCATCTCGATTATAGTGCGTATTTTAATCTTTGTTGTCCAATAGAATATTCTCAAGAGACAGATGGCTTGGTTGATATTACCGATGCTAATATTAAGGAGATTTTTGCTTTAAAAAAAGATGGAGGTTTGGCTTCGGTCATTAAAAATTTTTTCCCCCAATTTTTTTGTGGTTTTCAAAGCGGCAAAAGAATCAGAAATAGTTCATTCAGATGGTCCAGGTTGGTCATTTCCACTATCGTTTTATCTTTTTTTCATTCGTATTTTTCTTCGTTTCAAGTGAATCATTGTGATTGAGTCATCGTTTTGGATGCTTGAGCCTGAAGATAAGCGAACGCCAAGGCGTATCTTTGAACATTATGTTCATAAATTTATGTTGACTCGCTGTATACGTAAAGCGGATGTAAGAATATTTACGCAATCATATTACCGCAAAAGATTCCTGAAGGAAGAAAAAGTAGCAACCTTGATTAATCCTGCAACATGGGTGGATCGTGACCATCTTGTTGATGCTGTTGCGTTACAAGAACGTTTTGCCAATCGTTCTGGCCCACTCAACCTTTTTTTTCCTGCTCGGCTTCTTGAAGAGAAAGGAGTCTATTTGATTTTTGAGTTGGTGAAGGTGTTACAACAGAAAAAAATTTCATGTCGCCTAACTATTATGGGGGTTGGAGGTCTACAGCAAGAATGCCGCACATTTGCTGCTAATGATTATGGTTGTGTAGAGGCTAACTATCTAGAGCCAGTTGAATATGGCCAACCATTTTTCCAAACCTTGTCATCGTATGATGTTGTTTTAGTGCCTAATTTAAAGCATGAGCAACCAAGAATTATTTTTGATGCTTTTAGTCAAGGCGTAGGTATTATTGGTTCGGACAAAAGTGGTATCCTTGATATCACTAACGATGAAAATTCTCTGATTTTTCCCGCTAATGATGTGCATGCCTTTGCTGAAGCCGTAGAATTGCTGGTTAATAACCCCGACAAAATATTACATATGGGGATTGCAGCTCAGCGGTATGCTGCTGGTAAAACACACCAACAAATGCATAGTGTCAGAGCCGATTTTTTACAAGCAATTTTAATGCATGAGTAATGCGCTGCTTCTGTTTCCATTATGATTGCCTTGTATCTAGTTATCATGAAATAACACTAAGGTAATATGTTATTTTAAAAGTGTGGTTTATGGCTAGCCACCTGTATTAAAAATTAACAGTACAAAAACAATATTGCCTTTGTACCGTTAAAAATAGCAACAAATTAAGCGATGTGCTTAAAAATGGTAACGTAATCCAACACCGAAACTATCAAATGTAATATTACCATTTTGTGTGGTCGTTTGTATGCCGCCTGGGCTGCCGCCAGTACGGCTTAAATCAACATCTCCAGCATCAACATAGCGATATTCGACAAAGCTTTTCAAGTTGTCGGTAAATGCTACGTCAAGGCCTAACAAGAGTTGGTATGAGAATGTCTTATCATCATCTCTAATGCTGGCGCTAAGGTTTGGATTATAGGCTAAATCACTTTCCACCTTGGTGTAGCCAAGACCTGCACCAATATATGGCATAATCCGTTCGCCAGTATTAAAGTGGTGTATTGCGTTAAAAAAAAGTGATGAAGTTTCAATGCCTCCAACAATATTGGTGCCTATATTGTTAAAAGTATTACCATTAAAAACAATACTTTCAGCGTCATTTTCCGTGGTTAAATATTCTGCTTCAAAACGCAGGCCGCTATCGTACTGATAACCAATTGCTAAACCGGTGGCGAGGTCTTCATCAAATTGAGAATTTACAGCGCGCCTGGTGCTGTTAAGATCAGTGCTGTCCAAATCATTGTTGAATACTGAAACTTTTCCATACCAGCTTGCATGTGCGTTAGGCATGGTTAAGGCTTGTACGCCGATTAAAACAATGGTAGATAACAGGCTTTTGCAAGGTAGTGATTTTTTCATAAGCTTTTCTCTAATTAATAATTATCAAAACAGTGTTACGTAAACAATGTTCACGTTATTAAAGACGATGCCTTTAACTATTTAGACGCATTAAAAAAATTAATCAGATGAATATAAAAAAATGATTAGTAACTAATGAACTTAAAATAAGATTTTTTGTCTCTAGTCGGTTTGGTGGGAGGTTGATTGTTTAATTTTTCTACGACTCTTTCTATACGATTTTTGCTGCGTTATGGCCCAGTTAATATGCTCTTGAACCATCGCAGAAGGAAAGTCGCGACGCGATTCTAGTACCGCTACGGTTGCTGCAGACTTAGAGGCGTTGCCAAGTCCAACTGCTAAATTTCGCAGCCAGCGTTCATAGCCAATGCGGCGAATAGCTGAACCTTCGGTATTGCGTAGATACTCTTCTTCGCTCCATAAAAACAACGATATTAGATCGCTATCTTGCAAAGAATGGCGGGGTGAAAAATCGTTTTCCTTTGAGTGTTGTGCAAATTTATTCCAAGGGCAGATGGCCTGACAATCATCGCAACCAAAAACACGGTTGCCGATCGGTTCGCGAAATACCTCGGGAATACTATCTTTTAATTCAATGGTAAGGTAAGAAATGCAACGTCTTGCATCGAGTTTGTAGGGCGCAACAAAAGCATCCGTAGGGCAAACGCTCAGGCAAGCATTGCAATCGCCGCATTTGTTTTTTGCTTTTATCGGGTTAACCGGTAGTGGAATGTTTGTAATAATTTCGCATAAAAAAAACCAACTGCCCGCTTCTTGGTTTAACACCAACGTATTTTTTCCTATCCAGCCAAGCCCGGCTTTTTCGGCCAGTGCTTTCTCTAATACCGGGGCGCTATCTACAAACGGACGTTGTTGCACCTCGTTGGGCCATTGGTAAGTGTCAGCCAGTTCATCATAGCGCGTTTTGATTTTATGGCTGATCTGAGCCAAACGTTTACGAATCAGTTTGTGGTAGTCCCGCCCCAGCGCATAACGTGAAATATACGCTTTGTCCTTTTGTTTAAGTATTTTGATGTGTTCGGTATCTTCCGGGAGATAATTCATGCGTGCAGAGATCACGCGCACGGCATCGGGTACCAACATATCGGGATAATGACGTAGATCCTGATGAGTCTTCATCCACTCCATCGTGCCGTGATAATTATTGTCCAACCATTCCTGTAGGTAATGTTGATGTTCTGACAATTCAATATCGGTAATGCCGATCTGCTGAAAACCGTAGGCTTTACCCCAATGCTGAATATCATCCGCCAATAATTGCATCGCCGGGTGCGTCTCATGCGGCACCATCTGGTCGCTGGCAACAATATTGTGGTGATGTTTAACGGTTTGCACGGTGTTATCTCGAAGCAGTTCGCTTATAATTTGCGCATTGTAAGTTGTCTATGAGTTTTTTTCATGTCTTTTCATTCATCATTGTATACAGCGGCTCAAGTCGCGGCCCTTGACTGTCAGGCAATAGAGCACGTTGATATTTCCGCTGAGGTGTTGATGAAGCGGGCTGGGCGTGTAGCGTTTAAGAATTTGCTGAAGCGTTGGCCTGAGGCTAATATCGTGCATATTTTTTGTGGTGCGGGTAATAATGGTGGCGATGGTTATGTGGTCGCAGCATTGGCCAAGCAGCGAGGCCTTGTCGTGAAGCTTTGGTATTTATCAGCGCCTGAAAAATTACAGAATGCGTCGAGTGCCGCATGGCAGTATGCCGTACAGGAGGGAGTGCAATGTCAGCACTATCCTGAAGATAGACCGGACGTGTTTGCCAATGATGACCCTGAAACCACCGTCATTGTTGATGCTTTACTGGGCACGGGTAGCCGTGGTGAATTACGTGATCACTATGCACGGGCAGTGACGGCAATCAATCGCAGTCAGCTCCCGGTATTAGCGCTGGATATTCCTTCGGGTGTTACTGTTGATACTGGTGCGGTGTCTTCCGAAGCGGTACGTGCACAGCTTACGGTTAGCTTTATTGGTCAGAACATCGGTTTATTGACGGGTAAAGGGCGTGTGCATAGCGGTGAACGCGTATTCTCTGACCTGAATGTACCCGACGATATTTATGATGCAGTAGAGCCAGTTGCCAGCGTAATTGACTATCAGCAATGGTTGCCATTGCTCCCATCGCGTGAGTCTGACGCCCATAAAGGTGACTGCGGACACTTGTTGGTTGTAGGAGGAGATGCTGGTACACATTACGGTTATGGCGGTGCGGTCATTATGGCCAGTAACATGGCGCTGCGCAGTGGTGCAGGTCTGGTCAGTGTTGCAACACGTCCCTGCTTTGTGGCGCCCGCATTGGCGGCACAGCCTGAATTAATGGCTGCCGGAATAGATAGCGGGCAGGCATTATTGCCCTTATTGGCGCGTGTATCCGTTGTGGCTGTGGGCCCGGGTTTGGGGCAGTCGTCGTGGTCGGAACAACTGCTTTACCATGTGCTTATGAGTGAGCATCCTCTGGTAATTGATGCCGATGCATTACAACTGTTGGCAAAACCCGAATTTGCGCAATTGTCTGCGATTGCCAAAGCCAAGCGCCAATGGATATTAACGCCGCACCCCGGCGAGGCAGCCACATTATTGGGTATTAGTACGGCTGAAGTACAAGCTGACCGTGTTCAAGCAGCACAGGCTATTCAGCAACAGTACGGCGGTGCTGTGGTATTAAAAGGCGCAGGAACGGTTGTCACCGGTCGCAACGGCGATGTTTGGGTCTGCGACCAAGGTAATGCCGGTATGGCCAGTGGTGGTATGGGTGACGTATTAAGCGGCTTGCTGGGCGCTCTGATGGCGCAGGGCATGACAGCTGATGCAGCGGCAGTGCTGGGTGTCTCTTTACATGCGCATGCGGCTGATATTGCGGTTAACGCAACCGGGCAACGCGGATTGCTAGCAACGGATTTAATTCCGCAGATACAGGAATTATTGGCGTAATGGCACAGACAAAAACACGATTTTTACCTGATGAGGCGGCCACCTTGCAAACAGGAGCAGAGCTTGCCCAGCAATTAAATCCGGGTATGACGGTATTTTTGCAAGGCACACTGGGAGCAGGTAAAACCACCATGACACGCGGTATGTTACAAGCGTTGGGACATTCAGGTGCGGTTAAGAGTCCAACGTATACACTGGTGGAAGCTTATGATCAGTTAACGCCATTGGTGTACCATTTTGATTTATACCGATTGGGTGATCCAGAAGAATTGGAGTATATGGGTATTCGTGATTACTTTGGTGAAGACGCCGTGTGTTTGGTGGAATGGGCTGAACGTGGTCAGGGATTCTTGCCTGTGCCTGATATGCAGCTATCGCTAGAGCCACAAATATGCCACACTAGCGGTGTAACGGGGCGCCAGCTAACAATAACGTATGAATAAGATGTGCCGGGTATTATTAGCAATCGTTGTTTTCAGTCTGTGGCAAAGTGCATTTGCCGTGACACTGGACGGCGTGCGTTTATGGCGTGCGCCAGACCACACGCGCCTCGTGTTGGATATGAGTGGCGATGCGCCTTATCAATTATTTCAACTTGAAAACCCTCACCGCATTGTGGTCGATATCAGCAATGCCACCAATGAAGTCTCACTTAAACAAGTCGATATTGCGAATACGGGCATTCAGCGTATCCGTTCGGCGGTCCGTGATAACACCATCTTGCGCCTAGTGTTTGATCTCGCTGAGCCTGTGAAGCCGCGCAGCTTTTTTCTTAAACCCAATAAAAGTAAGCCCCACCGTTTGGTGATTGATCTTTACGATAAAAAAGTCAACACACAAAAGACCGTTAACAATACCTTAAATAATACGACAGCAGAAAATACCACCACGAATGATGTCGCAAATACTCAACCCTCTTCACGTCGTGATGTGTTAGTGGTGGTTGATGCGGGTCATGGGGGTGAGGATCCTGGGGCGATCGGTCCTGCGGGTACGTATGAAAAAGTGATTGCATTGGATATTGCCAAACGTTTGGCAAAAAATATCACTGCTAAAAAAGGCTATCGTGGCGTCTTAACCCGTACAGGTGATTATTTTATCCCATTGAGAAAACGTCGAGATAAAGCGCGTGAACTGCGCGCTGATCTATTTATTTCCTTACATGCTGATGCCTTTAAGAACCCGCGGGCGAATGGGGCCTCTGTCTATGCTCTATCGCGGCGGGGCGCCACCAGTGAAACAGCTCGTTTTCTGGCTCAAAAGGAGAACCAGGCCGATTTAATTGGCGGTGTCGGTGATGTTAGTCTTGAAGACAAAGATAAAGTGCTACGTAGTGTATTGGTCGATTTATCCATGACGGCAACGGTTGCGTCAAGTTTAGATGTGGGTAAAAGTGTATTGAGTCAGATGGGCAGCATTGCTCGTCTCCATAAAAAACAAGTCGAGCAGGCCGGTTTTCTGGTACTAAAATCTCCAGATGTGCCTTCCATTTTATTGGAAACCGGTTTTATCTCTAATGTCAAAGAAGAGAAAAAGTTAAACACGGCGAGTTATCGTGCCAAAATGGCAAAGGTTATCGCTACGGGTGTGTTTGAGTATTTTGAAAGACAGCCACCAGTGGACAGCTATCTGGCATGGAAAAAAAATGGCGGTCGTGATACCGAAGTAAATGCCGTCGCAAATGCCGTCGCAAATACAACAAGCACGACGACAACAACAATAACCCACAAAGTCGTCAGTGGTGATAGTTTGTCGGAGATTGCGCAACGTTACCATGTGAGCATGGCGAAGCTTAAAAAGCTTAATGGTTTAAAGAATAATAGTATTCGTATAGGCCAAGTGTTAACCGTTGCAGAAAAGAAAGTCGCATCGGCACCGAAAGTGATTACACATACCGTTAAGTCAGGTGAAACATTGTCCGAGATTGCTTTGCGCTATAAAACCTCTTCAGCGGTTTTGCGTCGGCGTAATCAGTTGTCGTCTTCTACTATTCGAGTGGGACAAAAACTCAGGATTTATCACTAGGTTTCACAGATACCGCTAGAGCATTTAAAACTTCTTAGTCGATTGTATAATTCTTTAGCATCTTGCGATAGAGCAACACTGTTGTTATTGGCAGCATCTATAGATACAAAGGTTTTTTCAGTATTTTCTTTTAGCTCATCAATACGTTGATTAATATCACTTAATACGCTGGCCTGCTCTTCCGTGGTGGTGGTGACGTGTTCGATAATGGATTGCACGCTTTCAATTTAGTTGTGAGCTTTAAGAACAGATTTATCGCTTTTTTTGATGTGTTCTGAAGTATCGCAAATGCGTTCTTGATTGGCGCGCATGGATTCCAGAGCAATATTACTGCTTTGTTCAAGCTTCTCGATCATATCGCGAATGCTGGTTGTTGATTCCTGAGTTTTTTGCGCCAGTGAGCGCACCGCGTCTGCAACTACCGCGAAACCTCGCCCTTGCTCGCCCGCGCGCGCTGCTTCAATCGCAGCATTTAATGCTAATAAGTTGGTTTGTTCGGCAATGCCAGAAATAGTATCAATAATAGAAGAAATAGTGTGGCTGTGTTGAGCCAGTGCTTCTACATGCTGTTGGTTAGTATCGACTTCTTCAGACAGTTGAGAGAACGTATTGCGTACCACTTCCGATTCTTTGCGACTGGTCATGGAGAACTTGGCTGCTTTGTGCATTCTTTCATTAATACCCGCCATGCGTTCAGCAATTTCCTGAGCACTAGTGCTGAGTTGTGATGTGGCAACGACCATTTGATCGGCTTGTTCGTTTTGCGATTGAGCACTCTCTTGTGATTTGCTCAGGCACGATCCGATATCATGAGTCGCATTAATGACTTTATCCGACGCATCCACAAAATTGCAGATAACATCGTGCATTTCATCCAAATGCTCATCGATATAATTACTAATATAAACAAATTCGTCGTTACCTTTTTTGTTTAAGCGCAATGTCAGATCATGATGTTCGGTCACTTTTTGTAGACCTTTTCTCATGCTGAGAACATGTTGGTTTAAATGTTTATAGACGAATATATTTAAACTGGTCAGTATGCCTAATGTGGCAAGCAGCGCAAGAGTAAAAAAGATGATGCTTTGATTGGCGTCTGATAACTTTTCATTTGCCTCTTGGGTTAGGTTGTATTCCAGTTCGGTGATAATTTTTTTAATATCATTAACCCGGAGTGTGGTCAATGCAAACCATTTTCCACCAGTTGGATCGGTAATGGCATTGCTATACCCCTTGCCCACAAAAGAGGAGGTGATTTCTTTCACTTCTTTCCAATGACTTTGATCAATAAATTTGTCGGCAACGGCTTTTTCTTTTTCATCAGAAAACATATAAAAGTTATGAAAGTGCTTATCTTCAAGGTGCAAGTACTCAATAATAGCGTAATAATTATCCTGTGAAACTTTTCCTTCCGCAAAAACACCGTTGAGTTTGCCGCGCACTTGGCCGGCGTGTTCTTTTACCCATAACATATTAACCAAGTCATCTAGGTGGTGTAGCATCTCTCCGTATTTGATATGAACGGCAATAGTTTTAATGGCATCCAATGCTTTAGCGTTAATATCAGAATAAGTATGAAATGCGTTATTATTAGGTGCCAAGGTGTCGATTTTTTTATGCAAGCCGTCTTTTACAGATAGTGATGTTCTGAGCGACTCGGTCACTTTTAAAATATAATCTAAATCGAACCCTTTTAAGTCGGATTTTTGTATCTTTTGCAGTTTTCGATAGGCTTCATTGGATTTTATACGCTGTGCGTCTAATTCATCTTTATACTTAGCCCCTTTAGAACCTAAAAAGCCTTCAGTTAAACCAAGCTCTACGGCATGGTTATGAGCAATATCATCAAGCAGTTGGGTCAGTAATACGGCGTCTATTGCATAGTTTGCGTGATCTTTTTGCTGTTGCATTTTCATTGCCAGTAGGCCAAATACGATAATTAGCAGTGTCATAGGAACGACAGAGGTAATTAATAACAGCTTGGTAAATGGAAGGCGCTTGAGTAAGGCGGTCATAAAGGTTTCCCAAAAAAGGCATTTGACTGTAGTATAGGAAAGACCTGCATCTGCGCAAGAAAAAAGTGTTTATTTTTTGTACGAGTCAACCTGTGGCAATAAGTTGGTATAATAGGGCGCCAATGATAACGTTTACATGCATACCCGAATAAACAAGCTTGAAAAATATGCCTGCAATTAAACTATTACCCCCACGCCTTGTTAACCAGATTGCTGCTGGTGAAGTGGTCGAGCGTCCTGCGTCTGTCGTCAAAGAAATGATCGAGAATAGCCTTGATGCCGGTGCCAGGCGTATACAAATAGATGTTGAAAACGGCGGCATAAAATCAATAAGGATTCGCGATAATGGCAGTGGTATATCGCAGGATGATTTGCCGTTAGCGCTGAGTCGTCATGCTACCAGTAAAATTTATGAACTGGATGATTTGGAAGCGTTAGCGACCTTAGGTTTTCGGGGTGAAGCGCTGGCCAGTGTCAGTTCGGTATCGCGTTTAACACTCACCAGTAATACTCAGGACGTTGCCCAAGGTTGGTCCGCTAAAGCAGAGGGTCGTGATATGGTCACGGAAGTGGTACCGGCTCCACACCCTAAAGGTACAACTGTCAGTGTTAACGATTTATTTTTTAATACCCCGGCGCGACGTAAATTTTTACGTACGGAAAAAACCGAATTTAATCGTATCGAAGAAGTGGTTAAACGTTTGGCGCTGGTTAACTTTGGCGTAACGTTTGAACTTAGCCATAATCAGCGAGTGATTCACAGCTTGCGTGCAGGGACATCGGAGGCAGAAAAAAATCGCCGTGTGGCACAAATTTGTGGTCCCGGATTTATGGACAATGCCTTGGTCGTTGATATTGAACGCCACGGCTTACGTCTTTGGGGTTGGGTAGCGTTGCCAACATTGTCACGCAGTCAAGCAGACTTGCAGCATTTCTATGTGAATGGTCGCGCCATTAAAGACAAATTGGTCAGTCACGCCGTTAAACAGGCCTATAGTGACGTGTTATATCACGGGCGCCACCCGGCATTTGTATTGTATTTGGAAATTGAGCCCGCAACCGTCGATGTCAATGTGCATCCCACTAAACACGAAGTGCGTTTTCGCGATAGTCGTGATGTGCATAGTTTTATCTATAGCAGTTTGCATCATGCCTTAGCAGATGTCAGGCCGGACACGGCAGTCGCCGTAGAAACCACCATGGCGCCCACTCAAGCAGAGGCAACGGTTTCCAACTTATCGCAACAACAATCTATGCCGTTGGCAAAAGCAACGTCTCAATCTGTTAGTACTTACGTTTCTGGTGTGGACAAGCCGTCCTCGGCGCGAGTGGAAGAAGCCTTGGGTTTTTATGCGGCCTCAACGAATACGCCTGCGCCCGAGATAAGCACCGAGCAAGAAGAGGTGCCACCTCTGGGTTATGCCATTGCTCAACTGAAAGGTATTTATATTCTGGCAGAAAATGCTGAAGGCCTGATTATTGTCGACATGCACGCCGCACACGAACGCATCGTTTACGAGCGTATGAAAGTCTCCGTACATAAAGATGCGGTGCAATCACAGCCCTTGTTGGTGCCACAAACGTTGGCCGTCAGTGAAAAAGAAGTGGCCTGTGCCGAAGAGCATCAAGCATTGTTTCAGCGTCTCGGGTTTGCTTTCGAGAGTGCCGGTCCTGAAAGTCTATTGATTCGACACATTCCAGTTTCCTTGCGCCATGCTAATATCGATCAACTGGTCCGCGATGTGTTATCCGATTTAATCCAATATGGAACCACAAGACGCATTGAAGAACATATCAATGAACTGTTATCCACCATGGCGTGCCATGGTTCTGTGCGCGCCAATCGTCAACTCAGTCTTCCGGAAATGAATGCGCTATTACGCGATATGGAAGCTACCGAACGCAGTGGACAATGTAACCATGGCCGCCCTACCTGGGCGCATTTTTCTTTAAACGATATCGACAAGTGGTTTATGCGAGGGCAGTAATGAACACAGGGTTAATATATTGACCATTCATAGCTCGTCAAAGCCACCGGTTGTGTTTCTTATGGGGCCTACCGCTAGTGGTAAAACCGATCTGGCGATTGCGCTCGCACAACATTTACCGATTGATATTATCAGTGTGGATTCAGCGTTGATTTATCGCGGTATGGATATTGGTACTGTAAAACCGACCCCAAAAGAGTTGGCGCAAGCCCCTCATGCCTTGATTAATATTCGTGATCCAGCAGAGACTTATTCTGTTGCCGAATTTTGTGAGGATGCTTGCAAAGAGATTGAAAAAAGTCATGCGCAACATCGTATTCCTGTGCTAGTTGGTGGCACTATGATGTACTTTAACGCTCTGTTACAAGGTTTGGCAGATATGCCGCTAACGGATGAGGCAACGCGCGCGCAATTGGAGCAAGAAGCACAGCAAAAGGGGTGGCCTGCATTGCATTCAGATTTGATGCAGATTGACCCCGACTCTGCGGCAGAGATTCATCCTAATCATTCGCAACGCATTGAGCGTGCCTTGGCAGTGTATCGCATCAGTGGTAAAACCATGAGTGCTTTTCGGCGAGAACAACAACGGCAGTCATCAAATACTTTTGCCGATCAATATCAACTACACCAATTCTCCTTAATGCCCGATGATCGTAGATGGCTGCATCAACGTATAAAACAACGTTATCAAATCATGTTGAATAATGGTTTTGTTCAAGAAGTTGAACACCTGTTTCAGCGCGGCGATCTGCATCTTGATTTGCCATCTATACGCTCAGTAGGTTATCGTCAGGTCTGGACATATTTGGTGGGTGAGTACGATTATGATGCGATGGTTGAAAAAGGCGTCGCAGCAACTCGGCAACTGGCGAAACGGCAGTTAACTTGGTTAAGAGGTTGGGAATCTTTACACATTCTCACTGTCGAAGAGAAAACTACGACTTTGGCAGCAAATTTCGATAAAAATCTGCATCAGGTCTTGAAATTTCTGTCGAATTGATCCATATAGTTTATGTAGAAATATTTGGTCATATTTCATTTTTTTTAAAACGCTTGTTATTGGTTGTATTTCACGCTTTCTTGGTGAAGATAAAGCCGATATTTTTTTAATAATTATAAGGAGAATCCCATGTCAAAAGGGCAAAGCCTACAAGACCCTTATTTAAATGTTCTGCGTAAAGAACGAATCCCTGTATCTATTTACCTTGTCAATGGTATTAAGCTTCAGGGGCAGGTTGAATCATTTGATCAATTTGTCATTCTGTTAAAAAATACCGTCAGTCAAATGGTCTACAAACATGCAATATCTACCGTTGTGCCTGCACGTGCGGTGCGTGTACCGATGACAAACGAAGAAAGCGGTGGTGACTAAGAGTAACGCCCTGTTGAGACTGATCGTTGTTTTTTGATCGCCCTGATTCGGGTGAACGGGCCATACTCGTTCACCTGCAATTGCCACATTCCCATACTAGTGATGATCCGCGAGAATTCGAAGAGCTCGTGTTTTCAGCCGGTGGAGACCCCATTACTTTTGTGACCGGGCAACTTGCGGTTATTAATGCCAATACCTTTGTCGGTTCCGGTAAGGTAGAAGATCTTGCCGAACTGGTGACACTGCATAAAGCAGAGATTGTGATTTTCAATCACACCTTGTCGCCCAGCCAAGAGCGTAATCTGGAACAATTGCTGAAGTGTCGTGTGCTGGATAGAACTGGGTTAATTCTGGATATTTTTGCTCAGCGCGCACGGACTCACGAAGGTAAATTGCAAGTTGAATTGGCACAATTGCGTCATATGTCGACGCGGTTGATTCGTGGCTGGACACATTTGGAACGTCAAAAAGGCGGAATGGGATTACGTGGCCCCGGTGAAACTCAGTTAGAAACTGATCGCCGCTTGTTGCGCGTGCGTATCAAGGCCATAGAAGGCAAGTTGGAAAAAGTCCGTAAACAACGTGACCAAGGCCGACGCTCTCGCTTGCGGGCGTCAACGCCAACCGTATCGTTGATAGGGTATACCAATGCGGGTAAGTCAACATTGTTCAATCGCATTACTGATGCGGGCGTCTATGCGCAGGATCAACTGTTTGCCACTTTGGATCCGACCATGCGGCGGATCAAGCTGCCCAATGTCGGGCAGGCCGTATTGGCAGATACGGTAGGTTTTATCAGTCATTTGCCACACCGCTTGATTGAAGCCTTTAGAGCCACGTTGGAAGAGGCCAGCCATTCATCATTATTGTTGCATCTTATTGATGCGGCTGCCGATGAACGGCAGCGAAATATTGAACAAGTGGAAGAGGTTCTGGAAGAAATTGGTGCCGCCACCTTATCGCAGTTAAAAGTCTATAATAAGATCGATTTATTGGATGAGCGTGAACCCAGAATCGAACGTAACGAAGCGGGAAAGCCTGTGGCTGTTTGGTTATCTGCGCAAACAGGGCGGGGTATTGAGTTGTTGTTTGAGGCGCTTGCTGAACGTATTGGGCAAAAAATAATCAATGGTGGTTTGTTGTTACCCGCAGCAGTAACCCCCGTATTGGCGAAATTACGTTCAGCTCTTTACGACATCGGTGCGGTTGAGCAGGAAACATACAACGATGTCGGTCAATGTTGCTTAGATATTGTGATTGGGCAAGTTGATTTGCTAAAAATACTGGGTGCAGAAAGTATTTCTGCGGATACCTTGGAATGGCAAGGTGCTGCCCCCATACTGAATACTCATGAAACATGGGAAGAATAAACGGAGTCAGCGCAAACCTGTGCGTTGACTTCCATTTTTAATGACCAATGACTGGAGATATCTATGGCCTGGAATGAACCGGGAGGTAATAACCAAGACCCCTGGGGTGGCAATCGTAAAAACGACGGCCCTCCTGATCTGGATGAAGCCTTAAAAGAGTTTCAAAAGAAAATTAACGGCCTCTTTAGAGGCAAAGGTGGCGGCAATAACCAAGGCGGTAATGGCGGCGGCTTTTCCGGCCCCATGTTCGTCGTGGCATTATGTGTCGCCGCTGTTCTTTATCTAGTGGCAGGTATTTATCAGCTAGATGAAAAAGAAAGAGCCGTGGTATTGCGTTTGGGTAAATTTCACTCTATTGAAGGTCCTGGGCTGCATTGGAATCCTTGGCTTATCGATAAGCGTTTTCCTGAAAATGTCACTGAGGAACGTCAGTACCGTACTGGTGGCCTGATGTTGACGGAAGACGAGAGTATCGTAGAACTGCCCGTTACTATTCAATATAACATTGCTAATTTGAAAGACTTTGTGCTCAATGTTAATTCTCCCGAAGTCAGTTTGCAGCACGCCACCGACAGTGCTCTGCGCCATGTGGTGGGTTCTACCGAACTGAATCAGGTGTTGTCTGAAGGTCGTGGCAAGATCGCCGCTGAAATGCAAGAGCGTCTGCAACGTTACCTGAATGTATACGCCACAGGTATTAATATTGTCGGCGTTAACATCCAAGAAGGTAAACCGCCAGCGGCGGTGAAAGATGCCTTTGACGATGTGGTGCAGGCTAAAGAAGACCGTGAACGCTTAAAAAACGAAGCCCAATCCTATGCGAACGGTATCGTTCCTGAAGCACGCGGTCAAGCACAGCGTACTATTGAAGAAGCCAACGCCTATCGTGATCAGGTGATTGCGAAAGCAGAAGGTGAATCTGAACGCTTTAATCAGCTTTTGACGGAATATGAGAAAGCTCCGGCAGTGACACGTGAACGCTTGTATCTCGATGCAATTGAGTCAGTGATGCAAAACAGTTCAAAAGTACTCATTGATGTAGAAGGCGGCAACAATCTGATGTATTTACCGTTAGATAAAATTACACAGCAGACAGGTGGCGTCGGTGGTCGTGATATTTCAGAAAATGATCTGCGCGACATTACCGAACAAGTTCGTAACCGTTTGATCCGTGAACAGCAATCCAGTCGTACTGGACGGGGGGTGCGCTAATGTCCGCGAAAAATACATTTACGCTCATTGTTGCAGCGCTGGTTATGTTCCTATTGGCCAATACCGTTTATATCCTGCCTGAATACACGAAGGGTGTGGTGCTGCGTTTTGGTAAGTTACAAGACGCTTACCCTGAAGTTGGCCTGAATTTTAAACTGCCTTTTGCCGATGATGTGCGTATATTTGATGCGCGTATTCTGACGGTTGATGCGGCTCCAGAGAACTACTTTACCGTGCAGAACAAACGTCTGGTAGTAGACTCCTTCGCCAAGTGGCGTGTATCTGACGCCGCTTTGTACTACACCTCAACGGGTGGTTCTGTTGATGTTGCCTCACGTCGTTTATCGGTACGTATCAGTGATGGTCTCCGTAACGAGTTTGGTAAACGTACGTTGCATGAGGTGGTGTCTGGTGAGCGTGATGAGCTTATGTCTTCATTGACCAAGAGCATCAATACCACGGTAGGAGATCAGCTCGGTATTGAAGTGATTGATATTCGAGTGAAACGTATTGACCTCCCTGACGAAGTACGTAATTCGGTATATAACCGTATGCGTGCTGCACGTGAGAAAGAAGCCCGTGAATATCGCTCGAAAGGTAAGGAGCAGGCAGAAGTTATTCGTGCTGATGCCGATCGTCAACGCACGGTTATCGAAGCCAATGCTTACCGTGATGCGGAACTACTACGCGGTGAAGGTGATGCAAAAGCGGCTGCCTTATATGCGGATGCCTATACCAAAGACCCCGAGTTTTACAGTTTTGTGCGTAGCTTGAATGCGTATAGAGAAACCTTCCAGAACAAGGGCGATATTATGCTGGTAGACCCAGCGAGTGATTTCTTCCGTTACCTGAAGGACAGTAATGGTGGGCAGAGCGATAAATAACCTACTATCCACCTCTAAAAAGTGGTAAAATCAGACAAACCGAGCCGTACAACAGCTCGGTTTTTTTATGTACAGGAAGTACGGTATGCCGCGAGTACAGGATGTACAGGAGCGGCGATGTACAAAACAGGACGTACTGGCAGAAACATGCTCCTGCATTTTCTGCGGTTACTTGTGAATGGGCGCCATCCGTGGCGGTCGTATGCCGTTGCGGGCGAATGGACGCGCAGGAGCGGCAAAACAATTTTTTAGAAATTGATGACCCTTACAATGTGGGAAGCACTACTAAACGCCATCTGTCTGTTATTGATTATCGAAGGTATTATCCCTTTTCTTTATCCGCACAAGTGGCGCAACATGGTTGCCATGTTAGCGAGTATTGATAACCGTCATTTACGCATTATGGGGTTGGTCAGTATGTTAACGGGCGTGGCCTTACTGTATTTGGTAAATTAAACAATAGAACACTATGAAAAATGTCGACCACTGGTTATTACCCGATGGTGTTGAAGAAATTCTGCCTGCACAAGCACAGTCTTTAGAACAACTGCGCCGCCAGTTGCTGGATGCCTATAACAATTGGGGCTATGAGTTAGTCATCCCTCCTTTGATGGAATTCACTGAATCTCTGTTTAGTGGGGTTGGTCATGATCTTGAACTGCTGACCTTAAAGGTGACGGACCAGTTATCAGGCCGCACTATGGGGCTGCGTGCCGATATGACGCCGCAAGCGGCGCGTATGGATGCGCACAGCTTTCGCAAGCAGGGTGTTAACCGCCTATGCTATGCCGACCACGTTGTACATGCCAAACCCAAATCACCACTGGCGATTCGCACTCCGCTACAGGTTGGGGTGGAGCTATTTGGTGAAGCGGGTCTTGAGGCTGATATCGAAGTCATTTCCCTGTTGCTAGAATCGTTAAATATTGCCGATCTTGAGGCTGAAAACATTACCTTAGAACTTGGGCATGTTGGTATTTATCGTGCCTTAATAGAGGCAGCAGAGCTCACTCCTGAACAAGAACACGAGCTGTTTGCTTTACTGCAAACCAAAGATACCGCCGAACTTGAACACTGGCTGGAAACGGTGATCGCCGATAGCGACAACCGCGCCCTATTTATCGCGCTCTTGTCGCTAAGTGGTGATGCCAGTGTATTAGAACAAGCGCCATCATTACTGGAAAATGCACCTGCAGAAGTCAGCGTCGCTATTGACGAATTGACAGTGATTGCCGAGGTAATAAAACAACGTTACCCGCACATAAAACTGTATTTTGATTTAAGTGAGTTGCGTGGTTATCACTATCATACAGGCATTGTATTTGGCGCCTACGTGGAAGGCTTCGGTGATATGGTTGCCAACGGAGGCCGTTATGATCATATCGGTGAGGCCTTTGGTCGCGCCCGCCCGGCTACTGGTTTTGGGCTAAACCTGACCTCTATTTTTAATTTGGCAACGCCGACTACAACCGTATTGGGTATCTATGCGGCGGCCAGCGAAGACACGGCACAATGGCAGGCTGTGCAAGCATTGCGTGCACAAGGTGAACGAGTGGTCTGCGGTGTTTCTGCTGATGCGCCAAAATTTTCCGAGATCAATTGCGATCGCCAATTAGTCTTGGTTGATGGCGAATATATTGTTACAGCATTGTAGTTAAAGAGGAAAGAGGAGACTTTGCTTTAGAGGATCGTGAGCGGCATGGATGCCGCGACCGAGCCTACAGGGATGTATTTACGGCGTATCCGAAAAAGCAAAGTCTCCTCTCTCCGTAAATATCTATAACGTATAGAGATTTTTTGAGAAAGTATTATGGGTAAAAACGTTGTTGTTCTAGGCACCCAATGGGGTGATGAAGGTAAAGGTAAAATTGTCGATCTGTTAACCGATCAGGTCTCACTGGTGGCGCGTTTTCAGGGTGGTCACAACGCTGGGCATACGCTGGTGATTGACGGCAAAAAAACCGTTTTACATTTGATTCCTTCCGGTATTTTGCGCGATGGTTTGCACTGTATGATTGGCAACGGTGTGGTGTTAGCGCCTGACGCCTTACTAAAAGAAATGGCTGGCCTTGAAGAAAGTGGAGTGCCTGTACGTGAGCGTTTGCGTTTATCACCGGCGTGCCCATTAATTCTTCCCTATCATGTGGCGCTGGATCAGGCGCGTGAAATTAAACGCGGCAATGCCAAAATTGGCACTACCGGGCGCGGCATTGGCCCCGCCTATGAAGACAAAGTGGCTCGTCGTGGTTTGCGTTTAGGTGATCTTTTTGACGAGCAAGCGTTTGCGGAAAAGTTGAAAGAAATTATGGAATACCACAACTTTGCGCTGGAAAAGTATTACGGTGTTGAGCCATTAGATTACGACCACGTATTAGCGGATGCCTTGGCATGGGGTCGCGAATTAAAACCGCTGGTTGTGGATGTGACCGATAACCTGCATCAGGCACGAGAGTCCGGAGAGAGTATTTTATTTGAAGGTGCTCAAGGGTCGTTACTGGATATTGATCACGGCACTTACCCTTATGTCACTTCATCCAATACCACCGCGGGCGGTGTGGCTACTGGTTCCGGTATGGGGCCGATGTATATTGATTATGTATTAGGTATTACCAAAGCCTACACCACACGTGTGGGTTCTGGCCCGTTTCCAACCGAGCTGGGTTGTGAGATCGGTAGACACCTTGGTGAAAAAGGCCATGAGTTTGGTGCAACCACGGGTCGTGAACGTCGTTGCGGATGGTTTGATGCCGTTGCCGTTAAACATGCGATTCGTATTAATTCCATTTCTGGTTTATGCCTGACAAAGCTGGATGTACTGGATGGTCTGGAAGAAGTCAGTATCTGTGTGGGCTATAAAAACGCTCAAGGTGAAGCGATTAGTGTACCGTGTGATAGCGATGGTTGGGCCAGCGTGGTACCGGTATTTGAAACCATGCCCGGCTGGTCTGAAAGCACCTTCGGTTGTCAATCAATCGACGCTCTACCGGCCAATGCCGTGGCTTATATTAAACGTTTGGAAGCGTTGGTAGGTGCGCCAGTGGATATCGTATCAACCGGGCCTGACCGCGTCGAAACTATTGTTCTGCGTCATCCGTTTGATTCGTAATCCGGTGTTTGGTGGTGCTTATAAAGCGCCGTTTTTAACTTCGTTTCTAATCACCTGATTAAATACCTCCACCCAGTATTCTTTAAACTGGGTGCTGGTGCAGGCATTAATTTCCGAGATAGCACGCAATACCGAACGGCGGTGATTACGATCGCTACGCAAATTGGTCATTGCATAAAAGGCATCAAGAATAGCAATAATTTTCGCGCCGTCACAGAGTTGCTCGCTGCGTAACCCATTGGGGTAACCTGAGCCGTCTTCATGTTCATGGTGTTGTAATACCATGCTAGCGGCATCCTGCCAGTCAGGTATACGAACCAGCATATTATGGCTCCAACCGACATGTTTTTTCAGTCGTTTCAGTTCCATGGCATTGAGTTTAGCTTGTTTGTTAATGAGCTCATGTGGCAAAAATGCCATGCCAACATCATGTATATAAATAGCGGCAACCAACTGCGCCATGTCAACCTGAATATATGTTGATAAGCTGCAGATTTTTACCCCCAAATACACCAAGCGTTCTGTGCGTTCTTGCCAAAAAAAACTTTTTCGATCGACTTGCATCGCCAAGTCTTTAAAAAAGTCCAGATCAGAAAACTGCTCCTCAGTACAAACCAGAAAAATACGATGATCCGAGGCTTTTTCCTCATCACAATCAATATCTGTATTATTGTTAGGATCTTCTATCTCAGGGTATATGGCTTTATAAAATGCCTTGGCTCGCGTCTCTGCCTCTATCGGCGAGTTAGCCTCTGAAATACCAATAAAGTGCGTGGAAAACATCTCTTGGTCGATATCTTCGCAAGGTCTGTCGTATAAATAATACTGATGCAGGTCTTTGAGTTTATCTGTACCGGTGAGCAGTAAATCACAAATTTTTCCGGTAGGTTCAAAATTCCCATTACGTATTGCGCCAATGGTTTCTTCCATCGCATGCGTAAAATCAACCAATTCATGCAGTTGCATAATTGCCGCATTCCCTTTAATGGTATGTATGGCGCGAAAGGTTACATTGATAAGTTCTGCGTTATCCGGGTGGTGACTTAAACGGTTTAAAGAGTATTGCAGCTCATCATAATGCTCTTCAAAGCTGCTCATCAAATCATCAGCAATATCCTGTTCTACGGACAAAACCATACCCTCACAATCAGTTATTGCTGTAAGTTTAGATCATAATGGTGAATTGAACAGATTTTGTCGTTGCAGTTATAAATCGAATCGCTGTCGTAAAAATTTGGCCACACTATCTTCATTGTGGTGTCCAATTACATCATTGGCGGCGGCTTTCACTGCCTCTTTGGCATTTTCCGGGGCATAGCTTTCATCGGCGGCGGCAAACATACTAATATCGTTATCACTATCCCCAAAGCAGATAACACGCGTGCTATTGAGTTGTTCACACAGTTGCTGGATGGCACTGCCTTTATTCGCCTGACGATGGTGAATATCTATCCATTTATAATTTTGCCCCTCAACCGCTGGCCCGGAATAGGCCACCAGGTGTTGCTGGGTGTTGATGTATTGCTGGGTTTCATCGACTTCTATTGCCGGCCCAATCATACTGATATTGGTAATATGCAGATTGTCTGGCATATCGGCGATAGGTAACACGTGAATATTTCTGCGTTCTTTAAAATTGGTGAGCAGGTTTTTCTCAACCTCATTGCGTAACTCGGGATGAAAAACAAAATGTTGTTGCTCATCGTTGGTGGCTGAAATAAACGGCGTTGCATGCTCACAGTGAATACTGTTAACCACCGTGTGTGCCACCTCAAGACTGAGACAATTATCCAGCGAAAAACGCTCCGTGTCTGGATGCCAGATCAACACACCATTGTTATAAATATGCGGTAGCACAAAATTGTGTCCGGCAATAATAGTAGAGGCTGAGTGGAAGGTACGCCCGGTAGCCACTGTATATGCAATGCCTTTTTGTGTCATACGTTGCAGAGTATCGCGAGTGAAAGGAGATATTTTGGCTTGATTGTTCAGTAAGGTACCATCTAGATCAAAAACTACCAGCTCCATAAATTGCTCTCTACTCTCTTATATCGAAGAATGATTGGTTCGGGCATGCATCATATCATACGTCTTTCGTGTGAATGACGTGCCACGCCTTTATTGTACGTCGTGCCGGGCAATTTGTACTTCGTCACACTATGATAAAAAACCCGTTGCTTTATATGCCATTCACACGCGTAAACTTTTCAGTCCAAAAAGAGGAGAGTAGGATTTGCCTCCCCTGTTTTATTTTTTAATCCAGAGGTCACAATAACAACCAATCATGATGTTCAATGATTCATAAGGAGAATGATACGATGAAATCACTACCCCATGTTTTTCGTAAAACGTTTTTTTATTGCCTCTCGTTGCCCTAACATTATCGGCGTGTTCAGACCCGGGCAATCAAACGGCCAATAACCCAACCCCCAATAACCACAATAAGCCTAACACCGTTAACCCTGCACAAACGGTAAAAGCACAAGGTGCACAGCGTGATAACCATCCTTTTGCGGCAGCCATGAAAGCGGTGGAACAAGGTGCCAGCGGGCGCTTGCCCAAAGCATCCGGCTCGCAGGCCAGCGCTGAACAGGAGCCAACATTAGCACCGGGGCAACGCATTACACCGCCTAAAGGTGCAGAGCCTTACCTCGAGGATTTAGAAAAATTTGTTGACGTTAACGTCAAACCTGAACGCTTAAAACGTGCAACGCCGAAAACGCCCAGTGAGTTAAGTAAGGCGCCGCAAAAACCCAAGGCCGAATTATCTCTGGGGTTTTCTTCATTGAATTGTCAGCCCGCCCCCGGTATTGATGAGCGACTACTTAAAGCCGTTACACAGCCATCCATATATTACTATACCTACGGCTTTATTTATCTGGATGAATACTTAAGTCCTTAAACGGAAAAACAACTTACCAGAATCGGTTTACAGATTTTAGATGTACACAGCGATATGTATGCTGTAAAAATTCCTCGCAATGAAGACGTCTTGCGTGAAGTAATCGAGCTGGATTATGTGCACTGGATTGGTTATTCATTACCAGAACAAAAACTCAGTAAAGGCCTGACACGCGCCACTAAACAGTACGCGGGTAAAGTAGAAGCCTTGCCCGTATTTATTAATATATTCGATGCTGAATTTCAAAAACAAAGTAACGAGCTATTACAAAAAGCGGATATTAAACTCGGCCGTTTTGATAGCCGTATTGGCGCCTACCATGCGGCACTTAACCCAAAACAAATGCAGTGGTTAATCGAACAGGATTACGTAAAATTTGTAGAGTTGGACGAACCCGGTAACGGCCACCACGATGAAAGCATGGCCGTGATGGGCGTTGACTATATTCGCACTGGCGGCGGTGGCACCAACTTTGATGGCAGTAGCACCATCGTGGGCATTATGGACAGCGGCTTTATGTTGGGTGGTTCCGCGGCAACCACACATGTGGATATGAATAAAAACGGTTGTGGCGCCAACTACACCACCGATGCCGCCGGTGTATGGAATGACCAGCACGACCACGGTACTCATGTGCTGGGTACCATTATTGGTACTGGCACCGGGGACTCGCGCAATCGTGGTGTGGCGACAGTCGTAGGCAATAGTGGCGACCGCAGAATTCGTGCCGCCAAAGTACTTAATAGCGCCAACAGCTTTCCAACTTCATCGTGGGTGAATAATGGTTTTGATTTTATGGCTAATGCTAGCAACTGCGATAGCGGGCGCCCACATATTATTAATGCCAGTTTGGGTACCTCCGCACTCGGTGGTAATGGCACTGGTACTCTGTCGCGTAAGCTTGATGCCAATACGTGGGATCACCGCCAGCTCTATGTCATTTAAGCAGGCAATAGCGGCCCCGGCGCCAGCACCATTCCCAGCCCGGCCGATGCTAAAAATGCCCTCGCTTTGGGCAATGTATTGGTAGAAGGTTTTCAAACCATTGGCGACATCAACGCTGCTGGTGTTCCCAGCAGTCGTGGCCCTACCGCTGACGGTCGCATGAAGCCTAATGTGGTCGCTACCGGTACTTCAATTCGCTCGGTGAATGCGGGTACCAACAATGGCTACCGTACTATGACGGGCACCAGTATGGCGCCGCCGCATGTCACTGGTATTGCCGCTACCGTAAGGCAGCACTACTCCATTTTTGAAAACAGACCACACCTGATGCGTGCGCATTTAATGGCATCCAGTATTTTGCATGACGATGATGACACGCCCAGAAATAACAGCAGCGGTGGTCGCAACACTTATGGTTTGGGTCGGGTGTCTACCTATATGTCACACTGGGCACGTTCAGGTTCTGACGGTTGGTCGGGGCATTGGGCCGCGCGTACCATTACCAATAGTAACTGGGGTTACCGCGATATTGATGTCCCCTCGGGTACGGATCGTTTAGTGGTGGTAATGACATGGGACGAAGACTCTGCCAGCTCCGGTGCCAGTGACGCCGTAGAATACGACCTGGATTTATGGGTGGACAGAAATGCCGACTGCACGCCAGACAGCAAAGGCCAGTGCGGTGAATGGGCCTCGCAATCCTATGAAGATAATGTGGAATATCTTATTATTAATAATCCTGCAGCGGGTACCTACCGTTTAAAAATTATTAATTGGGATGCGCCCAACTCCGGCCTGCCTGCCGCAATTGCGGCCACCATTATTAAAGGTGACCCAACGCCGGGCATGAGTGTCACCACAAGTGCCAGTACCACCACGCCATCGGTGGGCGCCAACTTTACCGTTAACACCACAGTGGGTGCAGATTCATATATTGCCTCGGCCACCCATATTGAAATCAGTAGCATCTCTGCGGGTTTACAGTTTGTGGAAGTCTCCACCACACGTGAAGACGGCATCACCATGGACTTTAGCCAAGATGAATTCAGCATGGGTAATATCATTGACAGCGACACCCGCCGCGCCACTTGGACACTACGCGCCACCAGCGCGGGCAGTAAAAGCGTCACTTTTAGAGTGTGGTCTGAAAATGGCGGCACGCATACGCCCACGGTAAATATTACCGCCAATTAAATAAAAAAAATAAAACGCCCTTAACCCGAGTTTGTATTTAAAACACAAGCTCGGGTTTTTTATTGGTAAATATTTTTTAATGTAAAAGATTACATGATGATTTTTGGCGCGGTAATCTACGGATTTGTAATTATTTTTTTGTTTTGTTGACAGTAGGTTTTTGTGAAAGCATAGTTGCTTAGGTTTCTATGTTTTATGTCTAATTATTAATAATTTATAAATTTCCATTTCTTGAAATAAGGAAATATTAGAGTGACTATAGAAAAACATGATTTGAAGTCTTATGCGTATTTGCCTGAAGATTTGTTGTTAAGGATTCTCGAAAATACCCCCCCCAAACTGCTGAAAAGCTCAGTAAAATTATTGGTGCAAATAAAGATCAACTTCAAGCCGGTCGTGATGTTCTTTCAGAGCAGGATTTGATTTGCTCTCTTTCCAGTAGTAATTATAGCGATAGTATCATTGCTGTAGATGGCGAAAACATTATAGAGAAAATGACAGGGTCTGACATTTTGATGGCTATTGCTGTTGGAGTAGCAGGCTTACCTGATGAGCCAGCCGAACATTGGGCTAAAGGAGGTGAGCAATACTATCAATGGCAGGATGCTCTTCATCACCATACTGCGAATCCTAGGCTATGCCAAGGAATTATGTTTCTTATGGAATTAAGTATTTTAGCTAATGCGGAACAAGAGTTTCGTATTATGGATGGAAGTCATATAACCTCTGTCTTAAAGTTAAATAGTTTGTTGTCGGCAAAAGATGATGAATTTGAAGATGAGGTTTATGTTGCTTCTTTAGCAAAATTCTTGAAGGATAATTATTCAAGAGTTATACCTGATATACCCGATATTATTGATGCTGCTTTTGGGGGCGATTGCTTTTGCTTCCAGAGTGCAGTGAAATTCCCCTTGACCGTAACGGCTACCATTAATCACATAGGAGGATTGTCTTTTTTTAATAAATGCGAATAGATAAACACCTAGAGGAATAGAAATAATAAATGCCAGAATGACAATGCCGCCGCCAATGGCACCGCTGGCGTCTGGATTAGTTTACGCTACGTAAGGTAACAAAATAGCAGGGCCAAACAACACCACAAACATGGGTATAAAAACGGCAATCGGTAGTAATATAAAATTGATATAGGATTGCCCCAGTGTGCCAGCAAAGCCGAATCGTACATTGCTAAAGCTGGTCATGCGCAGATTAAACATCATGCTACGCCATAGTATCCACGGGAAACCTACGACAAACACTAGAGGGATAATGGCCGGCGCATAAGGAGAAATATATTGCCCAAAAATAAATAGTAGGAAAATTGCCATCGCAATCAGGTAGCCGATAAACAGATGCTTGCCTGTGGCATGGTAGTCGAAGTGACGTCCTTCAAGAGTGGTATTGCCGTAAAAGTAGCGGCGGTTGCGGACTTTTGCCCATGGATAGTACAAGCCCAGAGTCAAAATCGTTAACAGGATGTTAACGATCCATATCTTAAAATACTCGGCCCCGCGGCCTTCAAAACTGAATGTTGTCATTATTATTTCCTTTTCCTTGTTAATGGTGACTGGCCATGTTTCCCTTTATTCCTTGTTGTTGTGAATGCCGGGCATGTCTGGCACAGAAGTCGACCGTAGTATTTAATAAGTGAGCAGCAAATGCAAGCCATTAATGGCATACGTTTCAACAAATAGAATTTTACTTCGCAGTTTTGGCGCACAGTGCTAGTGAATCGTTGCTAAGACCGTTAGTCTTTGTTTCCCGCTTAATTCTTTGAGGAAAAAATAATGATAATAACTCGTTACCGATTGATTAAAAAAACCGTATTACTGGCATCATGCCTGTGGGGTTTATTGACGGTTGATGTGTTTGCAGACAATATTGGCACGTGGCAAAAAATTGATTACAGTTTGTCGGGGCTGGCAAAAATGAATCCTGCAAGATCAGGGTTTATATATATTTTTTTAGGGATAATTGATAATAAGCACGATAATGAAATACGTACCGTGCGTGTTGATCTTGATAGTAACTATAAAGCCTCTGTTACTGTACTGCCATGGAAAAATAGTTATCCCAGTGGTTTAAATGACCTAGAAAGTGTGGCCGCTATTCCCAACGGTAAAACGGGTACGCAGCAGCAATTTGTTGCCTCAAATTCCAGTGGTAAATTTTGGCGCTTTACGGTGAATAGCAGTAACCAGATTGATAATGTGATTGCTGGCAGTCCGGACTTGGCACAAAAAGGTTTGACCAGCAGTGCCGAAGAAATTGAGTCGGTGGCTTTTTTTATTAACAGTAATAGTGGCAAGATAAAATTAGTGTGGGCTGGTCGTGGCTCGCGCGATCACTCGGCCTATTTATTTGCGGCATATTTAACTAATGGTAGTAATAGTATTAGTTATGATGATGACAACAATTTTAAACTGGATGAAAGTCATTTTAATTGGCCGCGTCCAACATGGGGTGGTGATGGTGATACTCGTTTAATCTCTGATGTGAAAGTGAGTAACGACAATAAAATTTTTGTGTCGTCTGCCTTTGATGGTGGTGATTATGGTCCGTTTGCCGGTGTGCTATATAACCCGGGAACCTTCCAAAGTGCCAGCAGTATTACCTTTGGTTTGTCACCTTATGCGCCCAAAACGGCTCTGTTTATAGGTGATAAAGGTAAAAAGGTTGAGGCGTTGGAATTGTTAACCGGTGATGCGGATGATGGTTTTATCGTAGGCACTGATAATGAAAAAGAGCAAGACTATATTATGGTGTTAAAGTAATAGACGCTTATAAATATCCCAGTATTGATCAAATTCGTGAATGTCGCCGTGGTCGGCGCCGTTCACGGTAAAAATTTCGCTGGGTTGTATCGTGAGCTTTTGCAGCGTTTCGCTGTGAATCAATGGAATATAATCATCCTTATCGCCCACAATAAAACTCACCTTGCCCGGTACTTGCTCAATAATATCTTTAGTAGGTAAGGGATAGCGTAATAAGCTGGAAGGTACATAAGGGTAATGCTGTTTGACCATCGACTTCATGCTAGAAAAGGGCGAGACCAAAATTAATTGTTGATGGCGTACCTCTGTCGCTAACTTGGTGGCTAAACCGCTACCGAGTGAGCGGCCGTAAATAGTAATGGGAATATTGTTTTCTTGATAACGTGGTGCGATAAAATTCCACGCGGCGCGGATATCACTATGGATTTGTTCAACGCTGGTAATGTTTCCAGTGCTTTTGCCATAACCGCGATAGTCGATAATAAATAAGTCCAGGTTATGTTGTTCGTAGAATTTTACTTTTGTCGTCCATGTATCTAGGTTGCCAGCATTTCCGTGCAGAAAAAAAACCAAACCCTGTGGGTCTTTCTGGTGAAAGTGCAGGGCGTTTAGCTCGCCACCCTCGACAGGAATCATTAACTCAGTAAAGGTCTGGTCAAAGGTAAACGTGTGATCGGCCGGTAGTTTTGTGCCGGGGAAAATAAGTTTTTCCTGATAGATATACATCAGTAATACCAACAATAGATACAGTATTGCAGGGATTGCCAGTAGCCACACGAGTAGTGTCATAGGTTTGCCTTGGTTCATGGGTTTAGTCTACACCTATTTTAGACCTTTTTACGCGATTTGGGGTGTTTAGGTTTTTATTCGGTACGTTGGCGTTTACTGGCTTTTCCTTGTTGTCCAAATACTTTAGGTACTTTACGTTTTCTGGGTTCGGTCGAGGTGTCGCTACCTACCGTATTGGTTGATGAATCGTTGTTAAAACGCTGTTTAAAGCGTGACTTTTTCTTTGCCTCGATAGAAGAAGAGCTATTACTCAATGCGCTAGATGACGATAAAGTATTGGCACGAGGACGCCCCATATTGGACGAGCTGCCAGATGAGCTGCCGAAGGTATCTGTTGCATCCCAACGACGCTTATCACCTTGATAAGTATTAATATGGCGTACTTCATTAATGTTTTTTTGTTGCTCTAGTGCCGTAAAACTTTCTGTCGGTTGGCTGCGAAACACTTTATCTTGCCGTTCTTTGGTTTTGCCTTTTTTACTGCTGCGAGAAAGAAAACCAAAACGAGTCGAGTTTTTAGGGAAGCGTTTCCCCGGGTTACCGCTTACAAAAATGTCTGTACCTACGCGTCGGTCCAGTGTTTCTGCACAAGCACCACAAATTTGATTGGGATTACTTTCCATAATGCCGACCATTTCATCGCTATCTTCCAAACTGTCAAACCCTCTTTGTTCACGAACAAGATTGTGGCCGTGTAACGCGGCGGGTTCGGAGTGATAGTTGCGTCTGGGGTCGGGTGTTATACCTCTTTCTTCATCTGTTTTAATACTGGTATTGTAAATCTTTTCTTTATCATCAGAAGAACCTCATCCGATAAACCTGTGCCTGATACGCCAGAGGCATACGTGGCTTGCTCTAACGTGAAGCCATTGCGAGCATGGGTAACACGCCCAAAATCACTGAGTACAGGATTGGTTTTTATGGGCTTGGTGTTTGTCTCATTAGAGCGACTTGATGTGTAGCTTGGGGTTTCTAATTCTTTTTTGGCTTGGAGATACTCACTACGTGGGCTATCGCTACCCAGTGAGCGACTGGTCGCATGGGAGCTAAAACGCCAAGTATCCACGGTGCCATCTTTATTGTCTATACGCCCGGCAATCGACCCGCGGCGTGAGCGAAAAATATTATGTTCGCTACGCGTGCCCCAGTGTTGGCTAACGCCGGTATTTTCATGGAGTCCGGTAAACTTAAAATAGGTATCTGCTTCTTTTTTACTGCCAAAGGTTTTTTTTGAAAAGGTATGGTACTTTGAGCCAGTACCCGCCATCGTATGAGTGTCGTTATCGATAGCGCTCATAGACCATTGCTGGCCCTTTTTAAGCTTGCTGACGTTTAAATGGATGTCTTTTTCGGTTTGACTCACAGCTAAGATGTAATTTTGTTTTTAACGACGTTAAACAACCGCCATGAAAAACCTGTGCCACTATTAATGTGTTAATAAGCGACTAAAAAAACAATGATTTTTTTATCATAAGCCTGATGAGTGGGTAAGAAAGTACCCGAAAATGGTATGGCGATGTGGGTCGCTTTAGTGTTTAATGCGCGCTGAATTATTATTAATCATTTAGAATATTATGTCAGAGATTGAATTAACGACTACAGAACAACATGCGTCCTATGGTATTGGTTTACAAATGGGCGACCAACTGAAATCTGTTTTTGAGGGCGTATCCTTCGATGCCGCTATTGCGGGTATCCGTGATAGTTTTCAGGGCAATGAGTTACAGGTATCCGATGCTGATATCAGTGCGGCATTTAAAGTGATTCAGGAAAAAATACAACAACAAGACGCTGAAAAAGCAGATCAAATGGCCGGTGAAGGCGAGGCCTTCCTCGCAGAAAATGCCACGCGTGAAGAGGTTCAGGTGACGGAATCTGGTCTGCAATATGCAATTATCACCGAAGGTGACGGCGAAAAGCCTGAAGCCAGTGCAACTGTGCGCACACACTACCGCGGCACCTTAATTGACGGCACTGAATTTGATGGTTCATACAGCCGTAATGAGCCAACAGAATTCCCGGTGGGTGGTTTGATTGCCGGTTGGACCGAAGCATTACAATTAATGCCTGTTGGCAGTAAATGGAAATTATACATTCCTTATCAACTGGCTTATGGTGCCAACGGTGCTGGCGGTGCCATCGGGCCGTATCAAGCGCTTATCTTCGAGATTGAATTATTAGCGATTGTCGCTTAACTAGTTAACAACCGTCAGTCCTTGTTGGCTTTCCAAGCGTTCAATTTCATAATTAAGGGCATCATTCACCGTTTTTAAAATGGTAAATAATCCCTTATTGACGCGTGCTTCATGTGCGGTGACTCCCGGCTCTTCTGTTAAACGTGCGGAATATTCCTGCACAAAGGCTAATACAGACTGGATATGAATCCGTGTATCTGCTGGGTGCTGGTCTATCAGGGGGGTTACTGGGGGTTGTATATTCCATTGTGTTTTGGCTCCATTCTATCTTGACTAACTTAAGGTAATTAACTGTAAGTTATTTTATGACAAGTGTCCCGTTCTGTAAATAGCTATTTGGCGGCTTTTTATGATTTTTTAGCGCTTTTTAATCTATATCAAAAAATTTTGATATAGATGATCAATGCTGTTATAGTGCTCTTCCTATGAGCCAAACTGCCATTGCAATATTGCCTACGCTTGATGATATTTCTGCCTTTAATAAAGCGGCAGGTGATAGTTTTCGTCTGGAAGTATTGCGAGTGCTGGCGCAGGATGCCTACGCCGTACAAGAGCTGTGTGAGGTGTTTGACTACCGCCAATCCGGTATGAGCCATCATTTAAAGGTACTGGCGGAAGCCGGTTTGGTCGCTAAGCGGCGCGAAGGCAATACGATCTTCTATAGCCGTGCCGTGCCTGCAGCCCATGATAGTCTTGCGGGTTTGCAGCAAGAGCTGTACCGCACGGTAGATGCCATGTTGCTGAGACAGGATGTGCGTATGCGTTTGCAGACTGTACGTCAGTCTCGAGAGCAGTTGTCGCAACGTTTTTTTATGGAAAATGCGCAACAATTTAAAGAGCAACAAGATTTAATTGCCGACTACCCCGTCTATGGGAGTGCGGTCATTGAGTTGCTTGATAAGGTGGTTCTGCCATCCAGAACCTTGGCGATTGAGGTGGGGCCCGGGACAGGCGAGTTTTTACAGCCATTATCCGAACGCTTCGAACATGTCATTGCGTTGGACAATGCGGAAGTTATGTTAGATAAAGCGCAACATCAGTGTGCTTTTTGTAACAACATTGACTTCGTCTGCAGTAATACAGCGGCATTATTGGATTATGCGCACCAAGCGGATTGTGTCGTGATGAATATGGTGCTGCATCATACCCCGTCACCGGCAGATATCTTTGCTGATATTGCCCAGTGTTTGAAATCTCAGGGTATGTTGTTGGTGTGCGATTTGTGTCGCCATGAGCAGGATTGGGCGAAAGCATCTTGTAGAGATATATGGCTGGGGTTTGACCCCGAAGAGTTACAACGCTGGGCCGAGTCTGCAGGTTTGCGGCAAGGTCATAGCAAGTATTTGGCACTGCGTAACGGTTTTCAAATACAGTTACAGCAGTTTATTAAATGTTAACGTTTTAAAAAAAATCAGGAGAATAAGTAATGTCAGAATATTCCGTGTTTACATCGGAGTCCGTTTCCGAAGGTCATCCCGACAAACTGGCAGATCAAATTTCCGATGCGGTTGTTGATGCCATGCTCAAAGATGATCCCAACTCTCGTGTGGCCGTTGAGACACTGGTAAAAACCGGTATGGTGGTATTGGCGGGTGAAGTACGTACCAATACCTACATTGATTTGGAAGACCTAGTACGTGACGTGGTACTGGGCATTGGTTATGACTCTAGCGATGTGGGTTTTGATGGTGCTTCTTGTGCGGTGATTAATGCCATTGGTAAACAATCTGCTGATATTGCGATGGGTGTTGATGAAGGTCAAGACAAAGATCAGGGCGCGGGTGACCAAGGGTTGATGTTTGGTTATGCCACCAATGAAACCGACGTATTAATGCCTGCTCCTATTTATTATTCTCACCGTTTGGTAGAGCGTCAGGCGCAGGTGCGTAAAAACAATACCCTGAGCTGGTTGCGTCCAGATGCGAAAAGTCAGATCGGCTTGCGTTATGACAATGGCAAGCCTGTAGCGATTGATGCTGTGGTGTTATCAACACAACACGATGATGGTATTGCACTAGGTGATTTGCGTGAAGCAGTGATGGAAGAAATTATCAAACCTGTACTACCTGCCGATTGGTTACACGCGGATACCCTGTACCACATTAACCCAACCGGTAATTTTGTGATTGGTGGCCCTGTGGGTGACTGCGGTCTGACGGGTCGTAAAATTATTGTGGATACCTACGGCGGTATGGCGCGTCATGGTGGTGGTGCCTTCTCTGGTAAAGATCCTTCAAAAGTGGATCGCTCTGCTGCGTATGCAGGTCGTTATGTGGCGAAAAACATTGTCGCAGCAGGCTTGGCGGATCGTTGTGAAATTCAAGTGTCTTATGCAATTGGTGTCTCTGAGCCAACATCGATTTCTATTAACACTTTCGGCACTGGAAAAATATCCGATGCAGACATTTCTGCACTCGTGCGTGAACACTTTGACCTGCGCGCAGGTGGCTTGGTAGCAATGCTTGATCTTAAGCGACCCATTTATCAAGCGACAGCGGCCTACGGTCACTTTGGTCGTGAAGAAGAAAACTTCACATGGGAAAAAACTGACAAAGCAGATGCACTAAAAGCATCGCTTTAAACGTATAACAATTCAAGAAATCAAGGGGTCAGAGTACTTGATTTCTTGGTTTAGAAATTAACTGTAATGATTGGGGCAGAAATCAAGTACTCTGACCCCTTGATTTCCCTTGATTTTTAGAGGAATAAGTAATGAGTGCCGAATTAAAAATTGTAGAAAACTTTAATGACTACAAAGTCGCTGCTGCTGATGTTGATCAGTTTCGTAAAGACGCCGAATGGGGCCGTAAAGAAATTACCATCGCTGAAGGCGAAATGCCTGCATTGATGGCCCTGCGTAAAAAATATAAAGCAGAGCAACCATTGGCCGGTGCCAAGATTATGGGTTGTATTCACATGACGATTCAAACCGCTGTGCTGATTGAAACTCTGGTCGACTTGGGTGCAGAAGTGCGTTGGTCTTCTTGTAATATTTTCTCCACACAAGATCATGCTGCTGCCGCTATTGCCGCTGCCGGTATTCCGGTTTTTGCCTGGAAGGGTGAAACCGAAGAAGAGTTCTTATGGTGTATTGAACAAACTATTAAGGCAGAAAAAGATAGTGATCAAGTCTGGGATGCCAATATGATTCTCGACGATGGTGGTGACTTGACAGAAATGTGCCACAGTCAGTATCCGGAATTATTAGAGGCGATTCATGGTATCTCTGAAGAAACCACCACGGGTGTTCACCGCTTACAAGAAATGATTGAAAAAGGTGAGCTAAAAGTTCCAGCGATTAATGTAAACGATGCCGTAACAAAATCCAAAAATGATAACAAATATGGTTGTCGTCACAGCCTTAACGATGCCATCAAGCGTGGTACCGACCACTTGCTTTCGGGTAAAAAAGCGCTAGTGATTGGTTACGGTGATGTGGGTAAAGGCTCTGCTGCTTCTCTGCGTCAAGAAGGTATGATTGTTAAAGTGACCGAGATTGACCCCATCTGTGCCATGCAAGCGTGTATGGACGGTTTCGAGGTGGTATCGCCTTACCTCGACGGTATTAATTTGGAAAATTTGGATTGCATCAATAAAGACTTACTTGGCACGACTGACTTGATTGTGACCACCACGGGTAACCATAATGTGTGTGACAAATTTATGTTGCAAACACTGAAAAATGGTGCGGTCGTGTGTAATATTGGTCATTTCGATAATGAAATTGATACTGCGTATATGCGTGACAATTGGCAGTGGGAAGAAGTTAAGCCACAGGTACATAAAGTGCAGCGTAGCGACGATGCCGCAGATCATGTGATTTTATTATCCGAAGGTCGTTTGGTTAATCTGGGTAATGCCACCGGTCACCCATCACGTATTATGGATGGTTCTTTTGCTAACCAAGTGCTGGCACAAATGTATTTATATGCAAGAAAATTTGCCGACCTGCCAGCGGCAGAAAAATCAGATAACCTGTATTTGAAAGTATTGCCGAAGAAACTTGACGAAGAAGTTGCCGCCGATATGGTGGAAGGCTTTGGTGGCGTGATTACCAAGCTGACATCGCATCAGGCAGACTATATCAATGTTGAAGTGGAAGGGCCTTTCAAACCTGAAGCTTACAAGTACTAATAAAAGCTAACTGCGTTGCTATTACGTCGTTAAAAACAAGCGTAAAATGCTCATGTATTATTTATACACTGCGCTTTTTCTCTTGTTTTTGCCTAGTACTAGCTGCCTCGTTAACGCTTTTGCGTTGGTGAGAAACCACTACCGATAAAGGTTCGAAGCATCAAATATGTACTTGTTATCTTGTGCATACTGTTTGTGATTGAATTGGCTGAGATAGTGCTATTCAAGACCGTTGGAGGCATGGATGCCGGAAACGAGCTACAGGGATGTACTTGTGCTTGTCTTGAAGGGCACTTCTCAGCTGATATTTATTAAAATATCTAACAAACATTAGAGAATAAGAATATGTCTGAACAAAACTTCCGTTTAAGTTTTGAATTTTTCCCGCCAAAAACTGAAGCTGGTCGTGAAAAACTGTTTGCAACACGTGCTGCGTTTAATGAATTTAAGCCGGAATTTTTTTCCATGACTTATGGTGCTGGTGGTTCCACCCGTGATAATACCAAAGGTCTCGTCAAGCAATTCTTGTCTGACGGTATTGCTACTGCACCTCATCTGTCATTCGGTGGTGATTCTGAAGAATCCATTGCTGAGTTAATTGCGGAGTATAAAGCAGCCGGTGTTGATCGTATTGTTGCTGTGCGTGGTGATATGCCCTCAGGTATGGGGGGTGCGTCGCAAATGGTGTATGCCAATGAATTGGTGGCATTTATTCGTGAGCGCTTTGGTGAGCATTTTCACTTGGAAGTTGCGGCATACCCTGAAATTCATCCGGAAGCAGAAAGTTATTCCAAAGATATTCAGTATTTAAAAGGTAAGTTTGATGCGGGCGCTAATAGTGCGATCACGCAATACTTTTTTAATCTGGATGCGTATTTCTTTTTTATAGCACAATGTGAGCAAGCGGGTATTACACAGCCCATTTATCCGGGCATTATGCCTATCATTAATTTACAAAATCTGTTGCGCTTTAGTAGTGCTTGCGGTGCAGAAATTCCGCGCTGGATACAAAAAGTATTGGAAGATTATGGTGATGATCAGGAAAGCATGCAAGCATTTGGTGCCGATATGGTCACAGAGTTGTGTGAAAGCCTGATTGAAAAAGGTGTTCCTGGTTTACATTTCTATACCATGAATAAGGTTGAGCCAGTTAAAACCATTGTTGAGAATTTGGGTTTAACTATTAGTAGCTAATAGTAACTAATTTCTATATAAAATGAAGTTGTCAGAATCTTTCCAAGTGTTGCGCTAATTATTATCGTTTTTTTGGCAATTCCTTTTCTATCCATTGATGACCCCTTAAACACCGATGCAGAAGCTTATGCTAATTTGGCGCGACCTTCTCATAATGATAAAAGTCAGGCCTATCTTTATCTTATGGGTTTTTTAGTAGATAGAAGTTCTGACCCATTAGTTGCGGGTGCTAAAAAGCTACAGTCAATTAGAGGAGTTGAAAAAGCATATTTCGAGGGCAAGGAAAATTTTGATTATCCTGATCATGTGTTCGAAAATGCTTTACCCTTGCCTGATGAAGAGCAGCTATGTTCATTTAGTGATTATGAGTGTTTGGAGTATTTTTTCTTAAAAAAATCAAATAATCTCAAGCTATTATCTGATCATACAATTTTATTAAGTCGTTATTTAAAGCTGCTATCTTTTGGCGATTATAAAAACCTTTCACACTCCATTCTTTCGGAGCCGTTTCCACCTTATAAGCAGGCTGTTATATTCGGTAATCGCTTAAGGATTGTCAATGCAAGTATTTATTTTCAGCAGGTTGATAAAGGTAGGGCAGAAAAAATACTAAGAGATAATATTAGCCATCTGCGTCGATATTTGTCTCAGGCTGATGATCTTATTGGGAAAATAATTGTTTCTGGAGCAATTTCTGAATCATTGGACGCACTTTTTTTCTTATCAATTCTTGATGGTGTTTCTTTCAGTGAGTTGCCAGAGTTGAATAAGCATGAATTAAGTATGTTGCTTCCCTTTGCTAGGGAGTTTCTCGGCGTTTATAATACAATGAATAAGCTTGAAGGCGAGGCCAGTTTTTTTTCTACTGAAAATCAAGCGCCTTCGTGGGTCATAAGGTTATTTTTTAAGCCAAATATGACAATTAATGAAGTATACAGAAGGGATCGTTACGTTCGTGATATTTCTCAGCTAAATTATCAAAAATATGCAGATAGAAAAATTGATTACGAAAGTGAAAAAGATAATAAATTTTCGGGCTTTAAATTTTTTTTTGATAATTTAAGGAATAGTGCAGGTGTTATACTTCTTTCGATAGCTGAGCCATTATATTTTAGATATGTGGAGTCTATACAACATCTTGGTTTGAAAATACACTTATTTAATCAGCTTGCGAAAAGCCCCTCATTATTAGAGAATGCAGGTTCGATTAAAAATGCTCACATGGGTGGCCATGCTTTCCATTTGCGAGAAAGTAAAAAAATATGCTTCTATGAGATTTTATCTAAAGAGCGTAGAGTAAATGATACCTGCTTAAATACAACTCACTAAATTATGCATATCCCTCGCCTCTATATAAACCATCCCCTCTCTGAAAATAAAACAATTGAGCTGCCTAAACAAGCCGCTCATCATATTGTGACGGTGATGCGTATGAAAGCCGGGCGCGAAGTGGTTTTGTTTAATGGCGAGGCGCACAATGATAAAGCGGGAGAGTTTAAAGCCACACTAGCCTATGTCGATAAGAAAAATGTTTGTGTTGCCGTGGGTGAGTTTGTTGAGCGTAATATCGAATCACCCTTGCAAACCGAGATGGGCGTCTGTTTGATTAAAAATGATCGGATGGACTGGCTGCTACAAAAAGCGACAGAATTGGGTGTTAGCAAAATATCACCTCTCTGGAGCGAATATACGGATATCAAAATTCCTGTCGATCGTCTCGAAAAAAAACGGCAACATTGGCAGCAAGTAGTCATTAGTGCTTGTGAGCAATGTGGTCGTACATCGGTGCCAGAGATATCCTCTCCGCAAAAATTTCCGCAATGGCTTGATGTCGTAACAGCCAATAAAAAAATTATTTTGCACCCCTCTGGTAAGTCCAAGTATGGTGGCGAAAAGATTAATCAGGACAATACATTCAGCTCTGTCGCATTAGTGGTGGGCCCTGAAGGTGGTTTTAGCGAAAATGAAGTTATGCAGGCGACACAGCGGGGCTTTCAGGGTATGATTTTAGGTTCACGTATTCTTCGGGCAGAAACCGCGCCATTAGTGGCGTTAAGTTTGCTGCAATCTCACTATGGCGATATCAACATCGGCGACTCTTTTTAATAGCCGTTTACTGATCTTGTTTTTGTGCCAGATTTTTTTCTGGTGCACGATGATCTTTGGTGTTTCCTTTTCCAGTCTTGCGGGTATGCAGTTGGCGCCCTCCTCTTCGTGGGCAACGTTTCCGGTTGCGCTCTTAACCATCGGTGGATTAATGTCCACTTACCCATTGTCTCTATATATGCAGCATTATGGCCGCCGTGCGGGTTTTTTTGTTGGCGCGGTTTTTATGATGCTGGGGGCCGGGATTTGGGTTTATGCTATTTATAACGAACACTTTGTTTGGTTTTGTCTTGGGCATATTGTTTTAGGCATCGCGCAAGCCAGTGCATTTTACTATCGCCTGGCCGCAACTGATGGCGTTAAATCCGAAAAGCGTGGTCGTGCCTTGGCTTGGTTTTTTTCCGGTGGTATTGTGGCTGCATTACTGGCGCCATTTTTTGGCGGCGTGAGTAAAGACTTGTTAATGCCTTACGACTTTGCAGATGCGTATGCCCTTGTTGGTGTGTTGGGATTATTAACGGCTATCGTGATACTTTTTTTCCTGTGGATCGTATTGCGAAAGACAAGCAGGCAAGAACCGTGCGGCCATTATCCGTATTATTCAAACAGCCTGCCTTGTGTATTGCCTTGCTAAATGCTGCCGTTGGTCATGCGGTGATGATTTTGGTGATGGTTGCGACTCCATTAGCGATTGTCGCTTGTGGTTTCAGTATTACGCAATCCACATCGGTGATTGGGTGGCATGTATTCGGTATGTTTTTACCCGCATTCTTTTCAGGTCAGTTAATTGATCGTTATGGTACAAGCCGCATTGCGATTGTCGGTGCTTTGATACTCATTGTCAGTGGTGGTGTTGCATTGCTGGATGTTGAGTTAACTCATTTTTATCTGGCATTGTTTTTGTTGGGTGTGGGCTGGAATTTATTGTATCTTTCTGGTTCAACAGCGATTACGCAATGTCATCAGCCGCAAGAGCGTGTCAAGGTGCAGGGGCTGTCTGAATTGCTTATCAGTATACTTGCGGCAGTAGCCGCATTTTGTTCAGGTATAGTGCTGAATATCTGGGGTTGGCAGCTGGTACAAATTACCGTCATAGTATTGTTAGTGGCTACAATTATTGCTAACCTTTGCTTCGCTAATCACGGCTAATAATAACAAATAATAAAAAGTACCGCTGTCAATACTGCGGTGCATCAGCGGGGTATTCAATCATGCAGCAATAGCAATCAACCAATGATCAAGTTTATGCCGGATTTTGGATTAGAACCGGCGCGGCACTGATTGATACGGTGTTAGCGTTGCTGATTTTGGTGCCAATACTCACTGCTATTTATGGCGTGGATTACTGGCTCTCCGGCGCGAACTCAAATAGTTTATTGGATGTTTTATGGAATTATATATTGCCAGCGTTGATTGTTATTGCCTTTTGTATTTATAAATCGGCAACACCCGGAAAAATGGCAGTTAAGGTGTCTAGTGTCGATGCGCAAACAGGAGAGCAGCCTTCTGTCAAACAATATCTTGTGCGTTATCTGGGGTACTATGTGTCAATTATTCCTTTATTTTTGGGTATTATTTGGGTAGCTTTTGATAAGCGTAAACAAGGGTGGCATGATAAATTGGCAGGAACAGTGGTTGTGAAAACACATTAAGTGTGTGGATATTTTAGTAAAAAAATAATTTAACTCATTAAAGCAGTAAAAGGATGTTTTTATGAATCAAACACATTTTCTTCTTTTTTTAGTTTTTGTATTATTTTTTCAAACAGAAATTTTTGCTGATTTCTATCCCAATATAAAAATTAATAAAGGTATCTATGCAGATTATTACCATATGCAGTATCGTCTTGAGGGCGGTAAATATCAGGTGAATAAAGAGTATGGATATAATGCTGGGGGGCAATTCGAGGTGTTAGTCCAGAAGCAATATTTTCCGTTACCAGCGCCAGATTGTAATAAAGATATTGTGATAAGTATGCCCGAGTCACATATCGATAGAAATAAGCGTGACTTATATAAATCATTGTTAGAAAATCAGGATGTGAATGTGGTATTGGAGTTAAATCCGTATTTCACTGTGATTAAAAAAAACCCTATTAGGGTTAAGTTGTATTTTTGTAATATATTTTTTCGACAAAAGCACGGCGATTATTACAATCATCTATAGCAACTAGTTAATAGTATTAGATGTTTTCTTTGACCACTTTTCTGACTAACGGTTTAGTAACGATAAAGATAAATAAGCCTGCCATAATGCCGGGGAAGGCTTCATAAATCGCATTGCTTAAGCCGGCTATACGCCAACCCAGAGCAGTTAATAAACCAATGATTACCATCGAGATCGCAACAACTTGGGATGGGCGTTGTCCCAATGCCTGAATGATAACTAGTGGCCCCCATGCTGGAAGCCAATGCAGACCAAGAAAAGATAACCAATGTGAATACTTTTGCGGGAGCTACCAGGCTAATACATAAAGCACTGATAATGGTTATTAACGTTACTAAATAATGTTGTTTTTGATTTTTGCTGATTGCAAATTCTTCACTGATGATTGCAGAGCAGCTAAGTATTAATGAGTCGGTCGTTGATATAATTGCGGAAAACATTCCGGCAATCAGTATGCCGACAGCAATGCTGGGCAGTAATAATTGCGCCAAAATAGGAAGTGCAAGTTCACCATCAGACAAGGATCCTTCGCTTACAAAAAGTCGTGCAGAAAGGCTGCAGCCCATTACCAGCAAAAGAAAGAAAGTACTCCACAAAAAATAGTAGGCACCTGTTATTGGGCTGTTTTGCGTTTTGTCTAAAGCCATAAAGCGAACCATAATATGGGGTTGTCCACAGGTGCCAATCTCATTAAATAGCCAGCCAAGAGCGAATAATAGTAACGCACCAAGTGAGCCGAATCGTTCAAGTCCAAAACGCATATAGTCTGGTGAAATATTTTGCAGATTGCCAAAGAATGCTGATGTACCATGACTTTTTAGAATTGCTGTTATCATTAGAATAGCAAGTGCAAAAATCATAACAATAGCTTGTGCATCATCGGTCCATATGGATGCTCTGAGTCCTCCTTTTAGACAGTACACTACGATGATTGTGGCACAAACAACTGCACCTAAAGTCACAGGCCAATTAAATGCAGCGTAAAGTTTTTTGCCGCCAGCATAAAGTTGGGCTGAAGCATAAATCATTAAAAAAAATAGAGCGATGAATCCGAGGATTTTTCGTAGTACGATGTAGTTATTATCATTCCAACAACTAATTAACCCGATGAATGTTTTCGTTTTATTGCGTCTGGTTTCCTCGTTAACCTTTTGATGAAGAGAAAAAAATGCCAGTATGTCGCCAAATAAGAACCCTAATAAAATCCATATGGCGGATAAACCCTGGTAATAAATGTATCCTACAAGGCCAACAAACATGTAACCACTATATTTTGAGGCTGCAGCGGATAGAGCTGCTAACAGGGGCGGTGTTGTTTGTCCAGTTAACAGGTAGTCATTCCGAGTGTTTTGGTTGTTTTGCGATGCCCGATAACCGATGTAGATAAATAGTGTAAGAAGGGCGATAAAAATAAATAAGTCCATAGAATAGTATCTTTTAGATGATTAATTATCACTTTTTTAATGAATTTGGTTGATAGGATAATATGTAAGTATAGATTGGCAGGCAGAGTTATTATATTTTAAAAATATCACAAAAAATTAAAAAGTATTGTGATGTTTTACTCATCTTTTACAAGTGATTATTATATTTTGATAGGCTATGGGATATATTTTAATAAGGTTTATCGGTGTTGGTCTCAGTAAAGCAAGTTCACATGCGTGATAAGTTGGCACAAACTGCCCTATAATGTCATGTTCTGTCATGTCTTTCTTCCTCTCTGTTTCTCTACAATGCTTCTCTCTTGTTGCCTGTACCACTTAAATTATAAATACGGAGGTGCATCTATGTGCCCGCTGAACTTATCGAATATTTTTTCTCGTGAAAAGTTAATTCTTTTCTTGCTTTCTATTTTATTTTTTACGGCATACAGCCTGCCCGCAATCGCGCAACACCACCATGGTGACGATGATAATATGCATGAAGAGGGCACAACGATGCATGGCGAGCATAATGCACTTTTCGATATGGTGCCGCATGCAGATGCAACACATATCGCTCATCAAAATGGTTTGTGGTCTTACCCGAATACGTGGATGGCAGGTGTGGTACCGGGTAATAATGCGCGTGTACTGATTGCAGAAAATGTCACGGTGACTTACAGCGGGTTATCGGATATCCGCATTCAATGGATTCGTATTGATGGAGAGTTAAATTTTGCTCAACAAGTCAATTCACGTTTAGTGGTGGATACCTTAATTGTTGATGCAGATGGCCGCTGGGAAATCGGTACCCAAGAAAATCCGATCACAGGTTCTGTGGATATTATTATTGCCAACAATGGTGATATTGATACTACTTGGGATGCTTCATTATTAAGTCGCGGTATTATTTCACACGGTGCTATTGAAATTTATGGCCAGAAAAAACGTGTACACGGAAAAGTCGATGTTAATATCAATGCGGGTGATACCACATTACAAATGGCGGAAAGCCCCGACGGTTGGCAAGTAGGTGATACCCTCGTTATTGCGGGAACTTCTTTTGGTGGTTACGATTGGGACAATGATTGTGCCTGTGTGCGTTGGTGGGAAACTGAGGACGAAGTACGTACCATTACCTCTATCAATGATAGAACCATTACTCTGAACACCGCACTTGAGTTTGATCATAATACCTCACGTAATGATTTACAGTTATCAGTTGCTAACTATACCCGTAGTGTCACCGTCAGCAGTGAGAGCGGTGCTACTACGCCTGTACATCAACGCGGTCATGTCATGTTTATGCACAGCGATAATGTGGATGTGCGCCATGCTGCTTTTTGGCATCTAGGCCGTACAGATAAATCATTTCTTTCAATGGAGGCCCCCGATTTTGGCGAGCTGATTACACCAATCTCCAATGTTCGTGGTCGTTATTCTTTACACATTCATCGTACGGGTTATAACGATGTTGAAAACCCGGTATTGTTAATTGGTAATGCGGTGTTTGGATCACCCGGCTGGGGTTATGTGCACCACGATGCTAATGCGGTACTGCATAATAGTGCTAGCTTCGATAGTTTCGGTGCCGGCTTTGTCGCAGAAACGGGTAATGAAATTGGTACCTGGACGAATAATATTGCGATCAAAGCGCAAGGTCGTAATCTTGCCAATAAAAACTCTGAATCGATTCCCTTATTTGATAACGGCAATACTGGTGTGGGCTGTTTCTTCCAAGGTAGAAATGTAAAAAGCCGCAACAATGTGGCAGCCTCTATTCGCACAGGTTATTTATTTATGCACTGGCCTGCAGCACCAGAAAGTTCAACCAATAATTTGTTAACACCTCCTGATTTATTTGATCACCCTGAAGCGATTTATCACGGGCTTGAGGATGTCACTAATCCGGATAGCGCCGATACTATGATCAGAGTGCAAGCCATTCCTATTACCCAGTTTTCCGATAACGAATCCTTTGCGGCAGAGATGGGTTTGCATTTCTTGAAAAATGGCCCACAACAAGGCCATGATGTGCATTCACACATGAAAGGTTTTACGGCATGGCAGGTGAGAACCGGAGCATTTTTTGAATATACGGGTCATTACATTATCGAAGATTTTGACTTGTTAGGTGCCGGGCCACACGGCTATTCTCATGAAGCGATGGTGCTACATACCTTTACACATGATATGACGGTCATTAGACCAAGAATTGAAAATTATAATCACGGTATTGTCTTTGAGCGTGAGTGGCATGGACATATTCCCGATGACAGAATTAACTACACTCTCATTAGTCCTCAGTTTGAGAATGTCGACCAACCGTATGTGAATATGGATTTAACCGTCGATGCCTTGATTTCAGAAAGTGATTTGGTACCGAATCGTTTTGACTTGGTGGGCAACTTGTCATGGCAAGAGCAGGAGTTTGGTAACTACTGGTTAGTACCCGGTAGTAACGATTATAAAATGTATAGTATTGGTCAGCAGTATTTTGAACACGGTTTGGAAGGCTATGGCTATGGGCATGAGCGCACGCGCGTTCCTCAAAGTATTGCGGCAACCACAGGTTATCGACGTGCGGCAGATGGTACCTCTTATATTATAGTTGAAGAGTACTACACGGATAGGGCAACTAACCAAAAACATAAACTGGGTCGAGTAGTGTCTTTGGCATTATTTAACGACCAGCTAGGGATTGGCGATTGGTCGGCCGCTTTTGAAGCGGGCGCTATTAATCTTGCCAGCCAACCACCACAGGCGGTTGACGATACTGCCAATACGCCGTTAGAACCTAAATTATCGATTACCGACTTGCTGCATAATGACAGCGATCCTGAGGCAGACATTTTACGTGTCGATGGTTTTACGCAACCGAAGCACGGTATTGCTTACGCTCTCGGTAACGATATTCTTTACTATCCGGATTTTGACTTTGTCGGGCAGGATGAAATCACTTACTGGGCGACGGATGATCAAGGCAACTTTTCACCCGCGACGATTACTATTACGGTGAGTGCAGAATCCCCTCTTGATAGTGATGGTGACGGTGTACCCGATAACCAAGATGCTTTCCCTAATGACCCAACAGAAACCACCGATTCGGATGGCGAGGGTGTTGGCGATAATGCAGATGCATACCCGAATGATCCGACGAGAAGTAGTGACTGGGTGGCCTGTGCTTATGAAGGTCAAACTTGTGAAGTACCGGGTACAGCCACGGTACGTTATGGCGCCAATGGTACCTATAGTTCTATGCATAATGTATCCGGCAGTATTGCCTGTACTAATGCCATATTTGGCGATCCGATATTCGGTGTCTATAAGCACTGTGATTATCGTCTAGGTGATACGGTTGTTGATACCGATGGCGACGGTGTGCCCGATAATGAAGATGCTTTTCCTAATGACCCAACAGAAACCACCGATTCCGATGGTGTTGGTGATAACTCTGATCTTTATCCAAATGATACTACCAGAAGTGCCGATTGGGTCGCTTGTGCTAATGAAGGTCAAACCTGTGAAGTGCCAAACACCACGACAGTACGCTATGGTGCCAGTGGCAGTTACGTTGAAATCGATAATGTTTCGGGAAGTATTCTATGTACTAATTCCGTATTTGGTGATCCGATATTCGGTGTTTATAAACATTGTGATTATCGTCTCGATAACAATGACGCCGCCCCCGGTAATGACCGCGTTCCATCGCCTATGTCTGTTCGTCAAATTCACAGTGGTCACCGTCTGACAGATGCAGGCATGTTTGCACAACCTTGGCCGGGCCACTCTATTCTTATGTGGGAAGAGGTTGACCCTAGTCATAATTACTATGAAATTCTAGGTAGCAGTACTATTCCTGGTTCGCCTATGCACTGGCGTTGGAATAATAATGTTGGCCATGGCGCTCCGGAAGCTCTTCATGACATTGCCGATTGGGAGTTGTTGGTGATTACCGAAGGTGTGCCTTTTATCTTGGGTGAAGGTACCGCTCCCGGTAGTGCTTGGGAAAATGATCATTTGGCGTGGATGCGCACTTGGGTAGAACATGCCTGGAATAATGGCGATAACGGCAATGGTATTAACACGTTGTTGTACAGTACCTGGACGGGCTTGGAACAAGGTGAAGCGGCTTGGCGTGCAGAGCTGGATACTTACCAGCCATTGTGGGAGCAAATGGCAGACTATGGCGCTTCCAACCTACCCGAAGCCGCGCGCGTATATATTATTCCCGGAAACTTATTAATTATGCGTCTTTATGATGATATTCAGGCAGGGCAGGTACCGGATGTAACCAATATTCGTGATTTCTTCGCGGATGATATCCATCCGAATGGCTTGGGTTCATACGCACTTGGTTTGTTGCACTTAGCAGTCATTCATCATGTTGATCCGGATGTGATGAGTCATACGGGGCATCAGCTTTCACCAGAGCCAACGCCGGCATTGGCAGAATATCTACAGCGTATTGTATGGGAAATTGCTCGGAACTATGATCGAGCAGGTTTTCCAGATCTTGCCGATCCATAAGCATTAAAAACACCTAGCCCAATAGGGTTAGGTGTTGTTCCAAGTATTGCATTTGCAAGCCGAACTCGTGATATTTTATTATAGTGATATTTCGTTTATAGGGCTTTGCTGTAGAAGGCAAATTGCTTGGGAGAAAGTATGCCAACAGATCCGTATATGGATGTAGAAACCAGTCGTGAGTTGTTTGGGCGTATTCTCAATCATGGTGTTGATAAAGATTTATTGTTGCAAAAAACAGGCATTGATTACGAAAAATTGCAACAATCAGAAACCCGTTTTCCGGTGCGCAGTCATTTAAAATTGTGGAGTGTGGCTGATGAGTTGTTAGCTCACGAGGCGATCGGCTTGCGTATGGGGGCAGAATCCGATCCGAGTCAGCGGGGTATTGTGGGTCTCACATTTTTAGCTAGCCCTGATTTAAATGTAGCTGTTCGTAATAAGATTCGTTATACCAAAATACTTGCAGATCATATCGACCTGAGTTACCACGAAACCGAAGAAAATTTTGTGATGACCTATTCAATTTTTGAGGGTTTTTTTCATCATTATGAGATTGAGCGCGTTTTTTCCGCTTTTTTTAATTGGGTGCGTATCTTTATTGAAGAAGATATTCGGCCAGCCTATCTCAGTTTCCAATATTCGCCCCCGTCTTATGAATATTATTATAACAATTTGTTTCAGTGCCCAATGAATTTTAATCAAGATGAAAATTGCATAGCATTTCCCAAAAGTCTACTAGCATGTAAAAATTATGCCCATAATGATTATCTTTACGGAATTTTACAGTCTCGTGCGGAAACAATGCTACATAATATTGATCTGAAAACAGATTTTCTAGATGAGGTGCGTAGTATTATTGCTGGACGTCTGGCGCGTGGTGGGTTTTAAGCAGAGGATTTGGCTAAACATTTTAATATCAGTTTACGTACGTCCCACCGCAAACTTAAAGAATATGATTTGACTTATCGGGAAATTATAGATTTAGTTCGGCGAGAGATTGCAATCGCGTACCTTGAGCAATTAGGAGAGTGTTTTAAAAACATGCCCTACCTTTTAGGTTATGCAGATAGCAGATCTTTTCAGCGCGCATTTAAGCGTTGGACGGGTATTTCACCTAATAATTATCTAAAACGTTTTAATATACATACAAGCTAAAAACTTCAAAAATAATACAGCCCAATATTAACTTTCATGATAATAATGTGGTGATTATTTAGCCTTAAATTTTAAGTCGAAGCGTGTGGGTTGAAGCTTAATTCCACATTGTGATTTTTCATGTTCAGGCAACACCTCTTCTGAAGGCCATACGCCGTATTTCAGTGTGCCGATATAATCTGAACTTATATCGGCACATTGCATTTTCTGACGGGTTTCTTTATATGAATAGTGTAGCTCGCAGTTTTGAAAATAGAGTATATTATTTTGATATTCAATCAGGCTATACCACGTTCGCGGAGTGCCATCATTCGCGGGCATGCCAATAGCGCCCGCATTATGCCAAATAGCATTGTTTATTTTTTTGGTAAAAGGAATGCCGCTGTGACATGCAAAAATAATGTCGGTTTTTTTGTTCGTTTGCTAAATCGAATTCTTTGTGGAATGTGTTGTCATCGCTGGACTGAAAAATAAATTGGTTGATTGACGCAACACTGCCATGGACCACCAAGCATTGCTTGCCATAATATTCAAACCGTATTTCGCGCGGCAGTGTGGCAAACCAATGGCGTTGTTTTTCTTCAAGCTGCGTGTTGGCATAGTTAAACCATTGTGCGGAGAGTAATTCGCATTGGCTGCCCGTGCTAAAACCGCAACCGCAGTCACTCGCATTAGTGGCGAAAGATTCTTCACAATTGCCCATCAAGCAATGTACACCCCACTCACGAATCAGTGCGACCGTTTCTTTTGGTTGTGCGCAGTAGGCAACAATAGCGCCTGTGCAAATGCATTGTTGCGGTGGTATATGTAGCTCTTCGGCAATCTTTTTTAGTGCTTTTACGGCTTGCAGGTTGGAATAGGGGCCACCAAAAATCAATAGCGGCCCAGATAGTGTGCCCAGATTAACCGCGTGCATGAGTGTGTGTAGATTTTTTTCCAAGTGCAAACGTGATGCCAACCAACCGCTAAAATAGTTAAGCAGATAATTAACAGCTTGGAATATTTATGGCTATAACCGAATAAAGGTTCAAGAAGATCGGTATAGGCGGAGCTTTCCAGCATATAAAGTGCACCGCCAGCCAGTGCAACGATAAATGTGACCACGAGTGCCCATGCATGAGTTTGCTGTTTACCCCAAATATTAAAGAAAATAACGGGCGCTAAAAACATCGAGACTGTGCCGCTTACCGCGACGGCTGCGTATAAATCCTTGCCACCAAACAGTAAAAATACACCGCCGCCGATTAAAAATGCCAGCATCACCCAGCGACCATTACGGAGTGTGGGCTCGATAATATTCATATCAACAGCCACCAATTTAGAGGCGCTGGAAAAGGTGGAGTCCAATGTTGATACGGCTGAAATAACCAGAGCGACGTTAAAGATAATCATGCAGGGTTCACCAAATAAACGCGTCAGTGTGGTAATCATATCTTCCCCCTCTGCCTTCACAACACCCGCAAAAACACCCAGTACGGCAAAGATTAAAATACACACAATAGAAATGATTGCCGCATAGTTAAATGATTTACGCGTCGTTTCTCTGTCGGCCAAAAAGCCACGATCCATCATCACCGGATCATGCCGTGGGTAACTCCACACTTGCAAGAAGGCAACGGCCAGTAATACCCACCCCGTACTATGAAGTTCCGGTGAAGAAAACACCACATCGCCCCATGAAAAATCATGGTGAAACAGCATAATGCCAAGCAGCATCAATAATGCCAAGATAACCAGAATAGCTTGAAAGACATCGGTGCGTAAATATGCACGCAGGCCGCCGTTCATAGAGTAGGCAAAGGTGGCACACGCAACCAATACCATGGCGATAATATATTCCCCGGAACCCGCAACACCGAAAATAATGCCAATGACCAGTAAGTTAGAAAAGACTTCGCTAAGCAGGCGTAAAACAATCACCAGATTGTAGCTGTAATCGCCAATGCGACCGAATTGCTCGCGCATAAAGCTTTGGATATTACCTTTGTCGTGTTTAAAGCGTAAATGATCTATGATCGCGCCACCCGTTAAAAAGCTGACATAATTGGCTGCATACGCCAGAGCCCCGGCGGTACCATAGTAAAAGCCGAGGATAGCGGCCGTCATCAATGAGCGGGCAAATATCCAAGTGGTGACTTGTGAAAGTACCAGTGTCCACAGTTGAGGCGCCTCACCATTGTCAGAGAAGCCTTTAAAGAAACTGTCAGCAGTTTGTACACGCGGTGCCAGCATAAAGGAGATGGCAGCAATCGCCAGTAGGATAGCAATCAGGTAATACAACATAAAAAAATCCACTTGTTATAGTTTTTCATCGGTGTCTTAGATTATCATATATGCAAAAGTTCACCGATAGCCTTATTTCCTGATTATGATTATATCCTTTGCTGAAGAAGCCCCCTTAACTCGTTACCATCTGTTAACTCAAACTATTGTGCCACGCCCTATTGCTTGGGTGTTGTCTGAAAATGATGATGGCAGCCACAATTTGGCTCCGTTTTCTTTCTTTAATGCCGTTTGCTCAGATCCGCCCTTATTGTTGATGTCGATCAGTAAAAAACCGGATGGTGAAATTAAAGATACGCGTCGCAATATGCTCAGCGGTCGTGATTTTGTGGTCCATATTGCCAGTAGTGATCTGGCCGCGGCGGTTCATAAAAGTGCCGCTGTGCTGGAATATGGTAAGTCTGAGATTGAGGCGGGTAATCTTGCTCTGGAAGCTTTCCCCGGTTGTCCTTTGCCGCGTTTGCGTGATTGTACCGTGGCTTATCATTGTAAGCTTTACGACGTGCATGAAATTGGGCCCAACCAACAGGCAATGTTATATGCTGAAGTGCAGCAATTGTATGTGAGCGATACCATTGCTGAGAAGCGTGATGATCGTTATGTGATTGATGCGGATCAATTAAAACCGCTCACGCGTTTGGGAGGTGTGCAATATGCGTCTCTGGAGCCTGCTTTTTCTCCAGTGAAACCTTAATGATTTGGCGCAAAATTCAACCTTTGGTAAAAAAATTTTCATAAAGCTTTATAATCATTGCAGTGTCGACAGTTTGTCCTGTGAAACTAACAATAAAACAAGGGTGAACCCATGGCCAGTGTGAATACGATCCATTATCTGGTCCGTCGTGAACAATATATGCTCAATCAGTTTTGCAGTAATCTGCAAATTAAAATTGCCTATTTGGTGAATAACGGCCACCAAGCATCAGAAGCGTTAACTGCATTATCTGCTCGGCTGGACGGTGAGGTATCTTGGGCACTGGCGAATCAAGTCGAGCTGGCTCTGGTTGAGTACTATGATGATACGATGTTAGCGACCGAGTGGGAGCGGCGTTCGGCGGAAGTGCATAAGTTATCGGACAATCTGCAGCAGTTTTATCAGGGACATGCCTCTGAAGAAAAACCTGAAAAGCTGCGCACCTTATTACACCGTTTAGTCTCTGATCTGCAGTGGAAAAGTGAAACCAAACGAGTCATTCGCTTTAATGAAAGCCAAATGCGTCGCAAAATTGTTCTGGTATTTTTATGTGCCTTTGTATTGTTTTTCTCGTCGACCATTATGCGCGTTTTATTCGGTTACGAATTTGATAACCTGCGTTTATATTATATTTTCACCGCATCGATATCCGGTCTATTAGGCGCAGCCTTTAGCCAGCTGATTTCTATTCAATCGCGCGTTGAAGCAGCGACACTGGATCAGGTTCGAGCGATGGGACAAATCGGTTATATTATTGCGCGCGCCATGGTCGGTGCGGGTGCCGGTTTGATTATGTTTTATCTGATGCAGTCAGGTCTTCTCAGCGGTGCTTTTTTTCCGGAATTTATCCATAGTGTGGATGAGGTTGCGGGTTTTATGAATGATCTTGGCCGTAGTGCAGAGCAAATTGCAGCAAATACACAGGGTACGTCACAATCGATTGAATCCTCGTTGGCTGTCGGGACCTTGGCGCGGCCAGCTCAGGGTTTATCGTTATTTATTGTATGGTGTCTCATTGCCGGTTTTTCGGAAAAATTGATTCCGGGTATATTAGCCAGTAAAGCCAATGATGCAGAAGCATCTGCCAAAAAACAGGGCGAATAATGCTGAGACTCCTTGTATTGCTGTTGTCGTTGAGCGCCAGTGCGGCGTTTGCGGCTCAATGTGAAAAATTGCCTACCTCGAATAACGAACCAGATTTTGCACAATGCTCAGGGATTACGGAAGGGATGCTCAATGTCGCTGTACGTAATGCTCCCCCTTTTGTGTATGAAATCACAGACCCTTTTACCAGGGAATTGCGCCTAGAGGGCATTGCTATTGATCTGTGAGAAGCAATAGCAAAAAAATTGGATATTGAATATAACTATGTCTGTCTTGGCCTTGCTGATATGTTGTTGCTATTAAAAGAAGGCGTCATCAATATTTTAATTCTGGCTTGGTCTTTGCGTCGAGTCCGGCAGAATCAAATTTTGATTTCAAAAAAGCATTTAACACCATGAAAAATGCGTTTTATTCCACCAATATTTTTTATTTGTTAGGTGTGTTTGTTTTTTTGTTATCAATACAGATTTTGCTGGCACTGAAAAATATAAAAAGTTATCAGGCTATGCCTATTATGAAGGATAAATCCAAGCCTGAGATGGTCACGCATGTTGTCCTCTATTCCATGTTAAATATTAGTGGTATCCGTAAGGACGTGTTTGGTTTTTCATCGGTGACCATGCAGCTATTTTCTGTATTGATTTTGGTGTTTGGCATCAGTGTGTCTGCCAGTCTGTTTGGTATGGTCACTGCCGCCTTAACTCAAAGTGTCAGTGAAAAAGCCAATTATTCAATGTACAATGTTGACCGTTATGGTGTGTCGACTCTGCTGGTCTCAACGGCACAAAATTATTTATGTGCTTCACCTAAAAAGCCGGCGTCAATGTCATTAACCGCTACTTGGGCAGATGCATTGCTTAAAGTGGTTGACGGTGAAAAAGATGTGGTGTTGGGTGATTGGGTGCAGCTGGTTTATCTATCACAAAAACCCAAGTTGCGCGATAAGATTACTGTACATAGCAAGTCATTTAAATTTGAACCCTATGGTTGGGGTTTAAAAACTGATCACCCGTTAAGAGATCGCATTAACTAAGAGCTCATTGGTATATTGCGTAGCTCTTTAGGTCCCGAGATTGTGGATCGGTATATTGGGGATGAGCAGATAAGTATGAAAACGTATTAAGTAAATATTTACTATGTTTTTTGTAATTGCTTTTGATGTAAATACACGCTAGCTTTTTTCAATATGCCATTAATCAAGGCTGCAGATAATAAAAACCATAGGGCGACATACAAATACACCCACAGCATAATAGCGGGGTCGCTGCTGATAGCGATAGCCGTTTTGGCGCGGCCAACAATTTCATTGACACCGATAACTGATGCGGTTGATGAAGCCATAATGATAATTAAAAAGTATTGTGTCCATGAGACTAAAAACATGGGTAAGGCAATTGAGTTTTGCTTTTTTAGTTCGCGTATAAGCCGCAAAAACTGATCTGAAGCGAAACCGATAACCGGTAAAGTTAAGGCAATAGAGGCTTTTATCCAGCTTGGAAAGCGTACGGGTTCACCCATCCAGTCAAACTCAACAGGCACAATAAAAGCAATATAAAACATAAACACAAAGCTGGGAATATTGCGAAATACGCCAGTTGCCATTGAGCAGCTAGAGATGAGCGCCCCCCGCTGACTATTGCGTCCACAAGCCAGAGCCCAGCCAATAAATGTGCCCATGATCATGGCAACTAAAGAAATTAAGAGGTTCAATCCAAAACCGCTGTCAAAGGTTGGTGTCCAGTGGATAATAAGGTTCAATAGTTCAGTGTTCATTGTTTACCTCCGTGTGCCTGAGTATGCACAATACGTTTGCGTAAAATATCCAGTAAAAAAATAAACGCATAAACAATAAAGAAATAAAACACCAATAAGAAAGTCATCATTTCAGATTTATTGCCAAATGCTGTCATAATATTATTAGAAGCAGAAATCAGCTCAGGTACTGCAATGGTGCTGGCAAGTCCCACTGCTTTAACAATATTCACTGAATTAGCATTAATGCCTTCATAAGCATGTTGAAATGCACGCGAAAAAATGAGTTTAACATTGCGGGTATTATTATTGTTGGCTTCTTCTTGTAGCGCTTGATGCAATAAGACAGCATTACTGGATCCGGCATACAGAGAGAATACGATAATAGAAACAACAATGGCGTTAAAATTTATGCCGTAATGTAAGGATAACAGTCCGCCTATGCCAAAAAAGATAATGTATCAATTTAATAGTGGCGGTGTCATACGGAAAATATCATTGAGTCGTGCGGCGATCCAGCTAAATGCAGAAGGTAGACGGTAGAGTGTTAGGCCGATAATAATGCCGCAAACTAATGAGCCAATCATAGCGCTCAGGCTCAGTAATAAGGTGAGGCCAATCCCCTTAAGTAATAATGTTTGACTAAATGTGTCGTGTTCGGGTGGAAAGTTGATTCCCAAGCTGGATAGAAAGGTGTCTTTTTTAGCGGTTTTGTGTGCAATACTGTTGCGATCAAGACATTCCAGAGGGTATGAGTGGTCACGCAAACGTTTACAGATATAAACACCTTGTGGATTTTTTGCATTCCAGCGTTTGTTTTGATCAATTAAATATTGGCTGTTACGAAGCCCCCATTTTTTTTCCAGTTCTAATAATCTGCCTGAACGATGCCATTCAGCAATAATGCCAGAGATTAATATACCAAAGGCAGTGTTTTTTTCTGTGGATTTAACCGCAATGGCCCATGGGTTAGACATAATTGTGTTAAGAGGTAATTGATAATTTTTCCACTTGTCCTCTTTGAGCAGGGCGGCAATGGCAGAGTCATCGTAAATCCACCCTATACATTTACTAAATTCCAATGCCGCAAGGCTGTTGATTTTATTGTTAAAAATTTTAGGGTCTAACAAAAAATTTTCAATTAAATCACGATTAAAAAACGCATTGCGTGTTAAACAAATCGGCTGTCTATACAGATCAGCCCAGCTATCAGGTGTAAAGCCGTCGGGTGGTGTCAGCAATGTGGCACCGCTTGAATAATAGCTGGGTTCCAAAATGCCTGTTTGTTTGCGTCGTTGTTCTGTATCGCTTATGGTGGCAATTAATAAATCAATAGCCCCGGATTCTAATTGACCAATACGATCTGTCGCATCAACTCTTTGGAGCTGCAGTTCAACCCCCATTTTGTCGGCAATTTCGCGCGCCAAAGCTGGCTCTAGTCCGACAATATTTGCCTTTTCATCATAAAATCCCCAAGGTGGATAGTCAGCCTTGACACCGACAATCAGCTTGTTGCGGGCGCTAATGGTGTCTAGTTGCTCGGAGTAGGTGTCGGCGATCGCATGAGGGTTAAGCAGTATGGTTGCCAAAAACACTAACACAATGTGTAGAAATAAAGCGGGGTGTCTAGGAATCATGGTTCTATGCCTGATAATTGTTTTAGTTATTGGTATCGGCACTACAATTGACACGACAGCTCACTAGAATGCCATAACCCCATTGCGGTGGGGTAATTTTACAGAGTTGACGATCTAGCCAGCCAAGCAACCGATAACGGGTGACCCAGTTTTCAGGAAAAATACTTTCTGCAACCATATGTTCTATAGTCAAACCAGCGCGCTCTATAGTCTCTGTTAATGTCTTTGCGTCATAAAGGTAGTAATAAAAAGAAATGTCTTCGTTATTAATGCTACGCGAATAAGTAATCTCGTGGCTCTGTTGTTCTTGTTGCCGTTTTTTAAAGCGCCTGTGACGGTTAGGGACAGATAAGATTAACCTGCCAGTCTCAGTTTTAAGCGACACTTTTAAATAATGCAGTAGTATTTGGCGTTCTTTTTCTGTGCGTATATGTGACAGCACACCAAATAACAGTAGTTAAACGTCGAAGGTATGTTTGCTATCGATCACTAGCTGTTCCATGTCGTGATAGATGGTCACGCGATCATTGTTTTGAGTAGCATGAAGCTGCTTGTGTAATATCTCTAGCGGTATTGATGAAATATCATAGGCAGAAAAATGGATATCGCGGGTACGTTTGAGTAAGGTCAATAAGTAGCGCCCGCTGCCACAACCGTAATCCAGAAGCTGTAGTGGTTGTTTGTTTTTGTGTGATAATCTCTGAATCTGTTTTTCAATAAACAATAATTTGTGAGCGTTGACATCCGGATAGCGTGTTTTATAAACACCGCTGGAAAAATAACGGTTATAATTGTTGTTTATCGCGCCAGCGGCAAGTTTAAGAGGTCCGATCCTTGTCTTTTTATGGGGATTAGGCGTTCGTTGATTGGTTTGTGCCTGTTTTTTTAAGCATTATGTTTCCCTTGAGATGCGGCAGTGTATCAAATTGATAAATTCGTTACTATGATGTTTGCAATAAATAGAACCGTAAGAGAGGTGTTCTTTGTTTGAAGATTATGATGCGCAGAATCATTGTCTGGGGTTTGATGATTTTTGCGATTTGTTAATTCCCTACGGTGCCTTAAACAGCCCGGCAGAATTGCATGGGCTCCTTTGTGGAAAATTATGTGGTGGTGCCAAATTAACGGTGAACCAATGGTTACAAAGTGCTTGGGAATTTCTGGATGTGACAGAAGTGCCTGACGGGCAAGCCAATGATGAAATCTCACATTTGATGGAGATTACTGTTAAACAGCTCACGTCGGGGGATTATGATTTGCAGCTATTGTTACCTGATGATGATACGGATTTGGAACAGCGCACTCAGGCTCTATCACAGTGGTGCCATGGTTTTTTAAGTGGTTTTGGGACTGCCGGTATTAGCCCGGATGCCGAGTTTTCCAGGGACAACGCCGATGCGTTAAGAGATATGGCAGCCATTGTTCAGGCCGCCGTTTCTGATGATGAAGAGGAAGACGAGCAAGAGGCGGGTTATTATGATCTTGTTGAATATGTTCGTGTTGTTGCGATGAACTTTTATGCAGAACATCATGTTGATGAAGATGCCACCTTCCATTAGAGAGTTTCATGACTACAGATATTACCAAGCAGGAATTTGCGCGTCGTCGACAATCATTAATGGCACATTTTGAGCCGAATAGTATTGCCATTATTCCCGCCGCGCTGGAGAAAGTTCGCAACCGAGATTCTCATTATGCCTATCGGCAAGACAGCGACTTTTATTACCTGACGGGTTTCCTTGAACCGGAAGCAGTATTGGTGTTATTGCCGGGGCGTGAACATGGCGAAACCATTGTATTTTGTCGTGAAAAAGATCCAGAGCGTGAAACGTGGGATGGTTATCGTGCGGGTCAACAAGGTGCCTGTAAAGAGTATGGTGCGGACGACGCTTTTCCTATAACGGATATTAATGAAATCTTGCCGGGCTTACTGGAGGGCCGTGAGCGCGTCTATTATTCCATGGGGCGTGACCATCAATTTGATCAGCAGGTAATGAGTTGGGTCAATCATATCCGCGAAAAAGTGCGTTCGGGTGCTGCGCCACCGGGCGAGTTTTTAAATCTCGATCACCTGTTACATGATCTGCGTTTATTTAAAAGTGCTGCCGAAGTTCGCTTGATGCGTAAGGCGGCAGAAGTGTCTGCCGAGGCGCATCGTCAAGCGATGCAAGTTTGTCAGCCGGGTATGTACGAATACGAACTGGAAGCACAATTACATTATCATTTTATGCGATCGGGTTCACGTTCACCGGCGTATACCTCCATTGTGGGTAGTGGTGATAATGCCTGTATTTTGCATTACATTGATAATAATAAACAGATGAAAGAGGGAGAGTTGGTCTTAATTGATGCGGGTTGCGAGCTCTCTTGTTATGCTTCCGATATTACACGCACGTTTCCAGTCAATGGAAAATTTTCTAAAGAACAACGGGCCATTTATCAGATTGTTCTGGATGCACAACACGCCGCGATTGCGGCTATTAAGCCGGGTAATCATTGGAATGACCCGCATGAAGCGTCTGTTAGCGTGATCACACAAGGGTTATTCGATCTGGGTTTGTTGCAAGGTGACGACGTTGATGCCTTGATAAAAGATCAAGCCTATAAACCCTTTTATATGCATCGCATTGGCCACTGGTTAGGTATGGATGTACACGATGTGGGTGATTATAAAGTCGGTGGTGAGTGGCGTGTGCTAGAGCCAGGTATGGTGATGACGGTAGAGCCGGGAATCTATATTGCCAAAGACAATACAAGTGTGGATAAAAAGTGGCGTGGTATTGGTGTGCGCATTGAGGACGATGTACTGATTACCAAAACGGGCTATGATATTTTATCAAAAGATGTCCCCAAAACGATTGATGATATCGAAACCTTAATGCAGGGAAGTGTGTGAGTAAGACCGGCACAACAATTGCCATCGTTGGTGGTGGTATGGTGGGTATCAGCTTTGCGCTGTTTCTCGCGCGTTGTTTGCCTGCCGTACGTGTCGTATTGATTGAGCAACATGCTTTGCCTGTGTCAGTGAATGGTGCATTGCCGTCTGTGCCGGTATTACAGCCAAGTTTTGATGCACGCTCTACCGCAATCAGTGCAGGTAGCGTGACGTTATTGCAAGCGTTGGGTTGTTGGCACCTTATTGAAAAACATGCAGCACCGATTCGGTCGATTCATATTTCTGATCGTGGACATTATCAGGGTGCGCAGTTGGCGGCTGAAGAATACGATGTTGATGCGCTGGGTTATGTGGTTGAAAACAGTTGGTTGGGTCAATGCTTGTTATATCAAATGCAGCACAGCGCCATTGAGTGTTTGGCGCCTGCAGCCGTTACCCATTGTGACTTTAAAAAAACGGCAGCCGTACTACATCTGGACCATGATGAGCAGGCCGTACTTGAGGCTGATGTCGTGATTGTGGCAGACGGCGCAGATTCAGACCTGTGTAAAACCATGGGTGTTGAGTACCACAAACAGGAGTATCAGCAATCCGCTATGATTGCCAATATTGGGCTTGCCAATTCCCATCGCGGTGTTGCTTATGAGCGCTTTACTGCACAGGGGCCAATAGCCTTATTGCCGTTGACGGATTGTGACAATACGCATCGTGCGGCTTTAGTGTGGACGCATCCGGAACATGCCATTGATGATGTCATGGCGATGGACGATACACAATGTCTACAACAGCTACAAAAAATGTTTGGTTTTAGAGCGGGTGTGTTTACGGATATAGGAACGAGGCAGGCCTACCCGTTGACGCAATGTACTGCTTGCGAGCAGGTGCGTTCACGTGTGATTGTCGCCGGTAATGCAGCGCACTTTCTTCACCCTGTTGCCGGTCAGGGATTTAATCTTTCTTTACGCGATGGTGCTGTATTGGCTGACGTACTATCGACAGCACAAAAAAGTGGTGAAGACATTGGGCAATATAGAATTTTACAGCGTTACACCGCGCAACGTGAACAGGATCAGAGCCTGACTATTGCGCTCACCCACACGATGGTGAAATTGTTTTCATCTGATAATATGGCACACTCTTTAGTGCGTCAATTGGGTTTGATGACCCTGAATGCACATACATCAATTAAGAACGTGTTTGTGCAACAAATGATGGGTTCGCTTTAATTATGCAAGTAGATAATCCGGTATACGATATTATTATCATTGGTGCAGGCTTGGTGGGTGCCAGTTTTGCTGCCTTGTTAAGCCAGCGCATAGACACTGAAAAAAATCCTTTACGTATCGCGCTAATTGCTGGTGGTCAGGCACCGAACCTTCCAGAATTTTCTGCAAGCGATCCGAAGTTTGATCCTAGAGTGGTGGCATTAACGCACAGTTCGCAAGCGTTATTGCAAGAAATGGGAGTGTGGCAACAGATACAACAACGTGTTTGTCAGTATACCGATATGCATGTGTGGGATAATGAGGGCACCGCCAGTATTCATTTTGCAGCCAAAGAGATACAACAAACTCATCTTGGCAGTATTGCTGAAAATAGTGTTGTGTTGCATGCCGTTTTACAGGATTTGGATACCATACCGTTTGTCGATATCTTTCGTGGTACTCGTGTTACCACTATTGAGAAAAGTCGTGACGGCAGCACACGACTGGGTTGTGATAATGATGTGTGTTTACGTACATCGTTGGTGGTTGCCGCTGATGGTGGTCAATCCAGATTGCGTGCATTGGCCGATATGCCAACCAGAGAGTGGGATTATCAACATAAAGCGATTGTTGCAACGGTTGAATCTGAATCCTCGCATCAGTGGACGGCGTGGCAAAATTTTTTAAGTAGTGGGCCGCTGGCTTTTTTGCCGTTGCAACATTCGTCAGAACGATATTGTTCTATTGTGTGGTCGTTGGAGACTGAAAAAGCAGATCGTATGATGGCGCTGGATGATCAGGATTTTTGCCATCAGTTGGGTGGCGCTTTTGAACATCGTCTGGGAAAAGTGGTGTCCGTGAGTCAGCGTTTTTGCTTTCCATTACGGCAGCGCCATGCTCTGGATTATCATAAAGATAACATCGTATTAATCGGTGATGCTGCGCATACTATACATCCCTTGGCTGGGCAGGGCGTGAATTTAGGTTTGCTGGATGCATCGGCATTGTCTAATGAGATCGCACGTGCATTGCAACGTGGTTTGTTATTAGGCGATGAATCGGTAATGCGTCGTTATCAGCGTAAACGCAAGATGCATAATGTTGAGGTGATGTTGTTAATGGAAGCGTTGAAACGTTTATTCGGTGGACGACAACTATGGTTGCGTTGGTTGCGTAACACCGGGTTGAATATGGTCAACCATGTTCAACCGTTAAAAAACTGGTTTGCCAAACAAGCCATCAGACATTATGACCATTAACAGGGCGATTTACTGCATCGCTATATAATTGTTGGTCGCGGTTTTTTAGTCATTACCGGGAAGGGGGCGGGAGCGCCATCTTCTCTTTGTTCTAAGCCGGTCTTGGTAAAACCTTGGCCTTGCCAATAACCTTTGGAATTATAGGCTGCAAGGGCTAGGCGTTTATTTTGTGCCTTGCCAAATAATTCAGCCGTTTCAAGCATTGCGTCTCCGCCGCTTTTTACTCCCTCTTTCCTTTTTTCTGTGCCGACAATGGAATTTAACCACAAATGATCTTTGAGCACTTTTTGTTTGTCAGAATGATTCCCTGGTGAGTTAAAAATGTCTCCCATTGGCGGCTGGTTTTTTATAGCCGATACCGTTGCTTCTTGATCGTTATCTGATATTTGTCGTTTAAAATATTGTGCGCCAGAAATTTTTTCTTCCACATCAAAGGTCATCGATTGTTTTTGAGTGTTAAGCGTGCTGGGTGGCTTGGCTTTCAGTCCCGTTCTCATTTTTTCTGCGGTACTGCTTGCTTCTTCAAATGTGACAGGTTTGACGCTGGTTTTTTTTCTGGAAAAAGCCTCTGGAAACTCGCGCATTGTGGCGACTTTTCTTGATGCAGAACTCACCGTATGTTGCAACAAGCGACTATTATTTTTGATTTCTCCCATAGATTGCTCCAGTGTATGTTAAGAAAATAAAAATACAAAAGGGCAAAAATTAAGCCAACTATGTGTAGAATGAAAGAGGTGTAAACGTGCCCCATATAAGTGGTGATTGATGAGTTTTATGACACATCCATAAACGTTTGTCGCATAGAGTAACTTTTTATAAATATTATAAAAGTCAGTGGGAGAAAAAACTCCCACCTATCGTTCAAAAAAGGGGTAAAAAATATCCCGTTTAGTTGGCTAACCATCTTTCCAAATCGTCCGCAGTACCTACATGTTCGCCATCAATATAAACCTGTGGTACGGTGCCAGCGCCAGTAACCGCCGTCAACGAACTGTAAGTCACCCCCTTGTCGCCCAGCACAATTTCTTCGTATTGATATCGGTTGTCGGTTAATGCTTTTTTTGCTCTTTGGCAGTGCGGGCAGCCGGGTTTAGTAAACAACGTCACCCGCGTAGGCGCAGAAGCATTGGGGTTAATATAATTCAGCATAGTATCGGCATCACTGACTTCAAAAGGGTCGCCAGGTTGGTCGGGTTCGATGAACATTTTTTTCAATCACCTGATCCTTGACCAACATGGAGTAGCGCCATGAGCGATTGCCGAAGCCTAAGTCGTTCTTACCCACAAGCATGCCCATGCCATCGGTAAATTCGCCATTACCATCCGGGATAAAGGTAATATGTTTTGCGTGTTGATCAGCTGCCCATGAGTTCATCACAAAGGTGTCATTCACCGATAAACAGAGAATGTTATCCACGCCTTCGGCATTCAATACTGGCGCCAGCTCGTTATAACGTGGTAAATGTGTTGATGAACACGTTGGTGTAAAAGCACCTGGTAGCGCGAAAACGACAACGGTTTTACCTTTAAACAGTTCATCGGTTGTTACATCTACCCACTGATCATTTTGACGGGTACGAACCGTCACGTTGGGGATGTGCTGGCCTTCTTTATTCGCTAACATGGTAGATTCCTCTTGAGGGGTTGTTGTTAGGTGCTACCTTAGGGGATATTTACATATAATTAAAATTAATTAATTGAATCTATCTGATATTTTTTTATAATTGATGGTGGTGTTAGGAGGGATACCTTCAATGGTTTACAAGTCCGCCTGCGTTAGTGGGTGATATCCTGCAAAACATTTCTGGCAATGATGTGTTGGCGTAGCCATTGGTTGGCTTTGCCTGTATTGCCTTTGCGCCAGTACATAAACAGTGGAATAGGTACGGTGTTGGTGCTGGTCTTGAGGTTGGTCAGCTTGCCTGCAGCAATGGCTTGCGAGGCTAAATACTCTGGCAAGTGACTAATTCCCATGGCATTTTCCAGAGCATTCATTTTTTGTGAGAGTGTGCTGACCGCCAAAACTTGTTTAATACCTAATAAGCTAACGTTGCGTGTGGGTAAGTGGCGAGCGCTATCGCTGACAACAATATGTGTAAATTGCTTGAGCATATCAGGGTTAACGGGTGGTGGTAGCTTACTGGCGGGATGTTCAGGGCTACAACAGAACAGCATTGCCCTTGGTGACGCAGGAACATATTGGTGCTTATTACACGAGCCCACAAGAGCGCAGCGATGATCAGCGTGAGGTGTTGGCCGATTCCGACACCCTCATTGCTGAATTAACACAGGCTCGTCGCTTAGGCATTGGTGCGCCGATGTATAACTTCTCAGTCCCTGCTGCACTCAAGGCGTGGATAGATTTGGTGTGCCGTGTCGGTGAAACCTTTGTCTATGGTGACAAGGGTCCGGAAGGTTTATTAGGTGTTGAAGAGGCGTATATCGTTGTATCGACTGGAGGCACTCCTGTGGGTAGCCCAGCTGATTTTGTGAGTGCTTACCTACAGCAGGTCTGTAGTTTTATTGGTATCGACACCATACAGATTATTGATGCCTCAGGTTCCAAGCGTGATCCGCAGGCAACGATAGCCGCAGCGAAAAGCCAGATTGATCGGTTATTGGATATTGAGTTGGTGAGTTAATGTTATTTTTTGTCAGGCACTGACGGCAAATAAAAGAGGTGAGTTATGAAGATTAAAGAACGTAGTATAGAGAAGATGATTCAAGCCCATGCCACCAGTGATGGTGACGGCGTCAAAATCGCTCGTAGTATTGGTTCGCGCTTGTTGCCTCAGGCTGACCCGTTTTTATTGCTTGATGAGCTGCGTAGTGACGATGCGGCGGAGTATATTGGCGGCTTTCCGCCGCATCCTCATCGTGGTTTTGAAACAGTAACGTATATGTTGGAGGGGCAAATGCGTCATCGGGATCGTGCGGGTAATGAAGGTGTTATTCGTGCCGGTGATGTGCAGTGGATGACAGCGGGTTCTGGCATTATTCATTCAGAAATTCCAGAGCAACACGAGGGAAATTTATGGGGTTTTCAGTTCTGGATTAATTTTCCGGCACAAGAAAAAATGCGCGCGCCACGTTATCAGGAAGTCGCTGCCCGGGATATTCCCAAGCAGGTATTTCCGGAGGGTAAAGTACGAGTCATTGCTGGCAATAGCGTCAATGCGCACGGCGATACAGTGGCTCGGGCGGTTAACGGCATTATTACTGATCCACTATTACTGGATGTGCGCTTGAATACCGGCCGTTGGAGTACATTGATACCGGAGCAACATACGGCCATGGTCTATGTATATCAGGGTGAATTACAGGTTGCCAGCGGTGATCGCTTGCAGGCTGTTCAACCGCAACAGTTGGTGTTGTTATCTTCAGGTGAGCAGTTATCCTTACAAGCCGGAGAAAAACCCTTTGGTGCCTTGGTGTTTGCGGCAGCCCCGATTAATGAACCCATCGCTCGTTCAGGCCCGTTTGTGATGAATACGGAAGCAGAATTGCAACAGGCTTTTTCGGATTATCGTTCTGGTAATGTTGCGCGCGCGATATAGGCGCTTTCTGGTATAATCGCGTGCTGATTTTAGTTGACTGGAGCGCCCATGTACAAGTTGGTTCTTCTTCGCCATGGCGAAAGTGTTTGGAATTTAGAAAATCGTTTTACGGGTTGGGAAGATGTTGATCTGACCGATACCGGCGTGCAACAAGCTCGTTTAGCGGGTCAGTTGTTAACTGAGGCAGGATTCGAGTTTGATATTGCTTATTGTTCGGTACTTAAGCGTGCCTTGCGTACCCTGTCGTTGGTGATGGAAGAAATGGATCGTCTGTACCTGCCCGTTGAAAAAAGCTGGCGCTTGAACGAGCGTCATTACGGCGCGCTGACAGGTTTAAATAAATCTGAAACGGCAGAAAAGCATGGCGAAGTACAAGTCAAAATTTGGCGCCGCAGCTTTGATATTCCACCTCCCTTTGTGGATGAGTCCAGCGAATATTTTCCTGGACATGACCGTCGTTATGCGGGTATTGACCCGGCGATACTGCCCAAAGGTGAATCACTGGCATTGACTATTGATCGTGTGATGCCGTTTTGGCACGATAACATTCGTCCAGCAATTCTTTCTGGACAACAGGTGCTTATTGCCGCTCACGGTAATAGTTTGCGTTCTCTGGTGAAATATCTGAATTGTATGGATAACGACACTATTTTGGGCTTGAATATTCCGACAGGAGTACCGCTGGTGTATGAATTGGATGCGGATCTTAAGCCGATAAAAAGTGAATATTTAGGTGATCCTGAAGCCATTAAGGCAATGATGAATGCCGTTGCCAATCAGGGCGCGAAAAAATAATCTTATGGTTCCAAAGCAGGGAATCTGTCGGCATACCGTTCAATCCATTCAGCAGCGGCCTGGTCGCTGCTTAATAGTCTTCCTTCTTCTTCCAATACGTGGTTTTTATAGCGCTCAATGTGACAGACTTGTTCAACCATGCGCGCTGAAAAGGCTTGTTGGTCATCGCAAAAACTGACACCAATATCATAGCTTTTGTGATTTTTTCCTGTGTGCAAGGTTTGCACCAGCGCACCTGTGCATCGGCTTCAAAGTATTGTTTGTCAATCGGAATAAAAATATGTAGCCATTTTTCTGGCTCAATATAGTTGCTAGATTGGAAGCTTAGACCGCCTTCGCTGACATTGTTAATGAAATTCATATTGTACACTGGAGGCGTTTCGCTAACGCGATATTCCAGCGGTATTTCAGATGGGTGGCGCATAAATGCTCTCTCTGTTTGATTCACGACTATTTTCAGTTTTACCATATTCTAAAGGAGTTACCTTAAGCATAGCAGTAATTGGCAGAAAGCCAGACGGGGAGCGTTGATGTGGTTAAAAAAGTAGCCTCGACTTTAGTCGAGGCTATCAGGTTTGGATCGAGGAGTTACTTGCGCTTCATCGACAAGAAGAATTCATCATTGGTTTTGAAATCTTTTAGCTTGTCGACTAAAAATTCCGTGGCGGCGACATCTTCCATATCGTTGAGTAACTTACGCAAAATCCATATGCGTTGTAGTTCGTCTTCTTTAATCAATAATTCTTCGCGGCGAGTACCAGAGCGGCGGACATTGATAGCCGGGTAAACACGTTTTTCAGCGACTTTGCGTTCAAGATGTAATTCCAAGTTACCGGTACCTTTAAATTCTTCGTAGATAACTTCATCCATTTTGGAACCGGTATCAATCAATGCCGTAGCAACAATGGACAGACTGCCGCCTTCCTCAATATTACGTGCAGCACCAAAGAAGCGTTTTGGTCGCTCCAATGCGTGGGCATCAACACCACCCGTTAACACTTTACCCGATGAAGGAATAACCGTGTTATAGGCGCGTGCCAGACGGGTAATGGAGTCCAGCAAAATAATGACATCTTTTTTGTGCTCAACTAGACGTTTGGCTCTTTCGATAACCATTTCTGCCACTTGTACATGACGCGATGGTGGTTCATCAAAGGTAGAAGCGACGACTTCGCCGCGTACCGAGCGTTGCATTTCGGTGACTTCTTCTGGACGCTCATCAATTAACAGAACAATTAAATGGCATTCCGGATTATTGCGCGTAATCGCCTGCGCAATATTTTGCATCATAATGGTTTTACCCGCTTTCGGGGGGGCAACAATCAAACCGCGCTGACCTTTACCAATCGGTGATACCAGATCAATGATTCGACCCGTTAAATCTTCGGTAGAACCGTTACCGGCTTCCAACATCAAGCGATCATCCGGGAATAACGGTGTTAGGTTTTCAAATAGAATTTTGTTGCGCGAATTTTCTGGTTTATCAAAATTAATTTCTGCCACTTTTAATAAGGCGAAATAACGCTCGCCTTCCTTGGGTGGGCGAATTTTTCCGGCAATGCTGTCACCCGTACGCAAGTTAAAGCGGCGAATTTGACTAGGAGAGACATAAATATCGTCGGGGCCTGCCAGATATGAACTGTCGGCCGAGCGCAAAAACCCGAAACCATCTTGCAGAATTTCCAGAACCCCATCGCCGTAAATATCTTCACCACTCTTGGCGTGGCGCTTGAGGATGTTAAAAATAATGTCTTGCTTGCGTGAACGGGCAACGTTGTCGAGCCCCATTTCTTTAGCAATACTGATGAGTTCTTCGATCGGTTTGGTTTTTAAGTCGGTTAAATTCATAGAAATACTTTAGGGATAGTAAATAAGAAATGTCGGAAAATGCAGAAATAGCACCGTTTGTTTGTGTTCAATATTATTTGATTTATGGCCACTTGTTGACGTATTGCAATACATTCACATAACAGTCTTTCATCAAAAACAGGTGAAGATTTGAAACAACAAGAATGCGGTGTTTGTCAGAAGTGGTTAGCTAGGATCATCTTTCTATACGAAAGTATAGCGAATTTATATCACTGTGCAAGTTTAATGTGATGTTTTTATGGTTTTAGGGCAGCTTAACGGCGTTATCACCGTAACAACTGCCCCAAACAGGTATTTACAGATTGGTTTTGATGAAATTTTCCAAGTCTTGCTTGGATAGTGCGCCCACGGTTTGTGCTTCCATATTACCGTCCTTAAAAATCATCAATGTCGGGATGCCACGAATACCAAATTTAGCCGGCGTATCCTTGTTGGCATCGACGTCCATCTTGCAGATAGACAGTTGACCTTTATACTCTTCTGCCAGTTGATCCAGCACTGGAGCAATCATTTTACAGGGTCCACACCAAGCTGCCCAAAAATCAACCAGCACAGGGCCTTTTGCCGATAAGACATCGTCTTCAAAGCTCGCATCAGCAACATGAGTGATTGCGTCGCTCATAATGTATTCTCCAGTTAAACTTAATCATCAAGAGGCAAGATAATAAGGATTGTTGCGGCAATAGACAAGCCCTGATTGCCCAATTACTGTGCCACTGCTTCTAACAATCGCTGTTGTACGGCCGTTTCTGGGTTGGCGTGTGTTCTGGTGTAGTTGCCTTCGCTATCCAGTATCCAGCTTTGCCACTTATCACTCAGATACATTTTCAGCTCTTTAATCACACGTTTTTCAAGGGCGGCTTGTTCGATGGGGAAGCCGGTTTCCACGCGCCGTTTTACATTGCGTTCCATCAAATCAGCGCTGGAACAATAGACGGCAGGGATTGAGTTTTTAAAGTAATAGGTGCGAGTGTGCTCTAGAAAACGGCCAACGATGGAGCGTACTCGAATATTGTCAGATATACCGGGAATGCCGGGTCTTAGGCAGCACATACCGCGAACAATCAAATCAATTTTTACGCCCGCCTGAGATGCCCGGTACAGTGCCTGAATAATGTGGGGCTCTGTCAGGCCATTGGTTTTTAAAATGATATGCGCACTTTTTCCTTCCTGAGCGGATTGTGCTTCATGTTCAATCAGTGCCAGAATTTTATTTTTGAGGTTAAACGGCGCATTAAGAATTTTGACAATTTTTTCGGTTTTTCCCATGCCAGTTAATTGGTGAAAAATGCGGTGAACATCTTCGGCAATTTGGGTATCTGCAGACAATAGCGAATAATCGCTATAGGTTCGTGCGGTACCCGCGTGGTAATTCCCTGTGCCGAGATGAACATAGCGAGTTAATGTATTATTTTCGCGCCTAACAATCAGGCTCATCTTGGCATGCGTCTTATAACCCACCACACCGTAAACCACCAGAGCGCCGGCTTCTTGCAGATGACTGGCTAATTCAAGGTTATCTTCTTCATCAAAACGGGCGCGCAATTCAACAACGGCAGTCACTTCTTTACCATTGCGAGCCGCTTCAATCAGTGCGTTTACAATGGGTGAATGATTCCCGGTGCGGTACAAGGTTTGTTTTATCGCAACCACATCCGCATCTTTGGCCGCCTGTTGTAAAAACTGTACCACGGGCGAGAACGATTGGTAGGGGTGTAGCAGTAGTTGATCATTCTTGGCAATGGTTTCGAAGATGGAATCTTTCGGCCCCAGACCTTTGGGGATGGCTGGCGTCATGGGTGGATATAGTAGATGTTTGTCTTCAACAATATCCATCATGTCCATCATGCGGTGCAGGTTAACCGGCCCATTGACACAATACAGTTCACTTTCATTAAGGCCGACTTCCTGTAACAGGAAATTGGTGAGTTCATCCGGACAGTTGTCAGCAATTTCAAGGCGTACAGCACGACCAAAACGGCGTGAGTGCAATTCACCTTTCAGAGCGCGTGCAAGATCTTCTACATCTTCATCAACATTCAAGTCGGCATTACGTGTAATACGGAATTGGTAGCAGCCTTTGACATTCATGCCCGGGAACAATTTATGCGCATGTGCATGAATCATTGACGACAAAAACACCAGGCAGTTACCGTTGTCACAGAGTTCTTGTGGTAGTTCGATGACACGGGGTAGTGACCGGGGTGCGGGAATAATCGCCAAACCCGTGTTACGGCCAAAGGCATCCTTGCCTTCCAGCGATACAATGAAATTAAGGCTTTTGTTGACGAGTCGTGGAAAGGGGTGCGCGGGATCGAGTCCGATCGGGCTCATCACAGGAAGTGCTTCGCGCTTGACATATTTTTCAATCCACTTGGCCTGTTCTTCGGTCCATTCGGCTCGGGACAAGAAGTGAATATTGTTTTCTTTCAGTGCCGGTAACAGAACATTGTTGAGGGTTTTGTATTGTTCTTCAATCAATTGATGACAGCGTTCACTGATGGTATCCAATACTTCCTGTGGGTGCATACCATCAATATCAATCATTTCGCGTTGCAGTAGCAAGCGTTGTTGTAACCCCGCAACACGGATTTCAAAAAATTCGTCCAGATTAGCGCTAAAAATCAGTAAAAAGCGTAGACGTTCCAGAAGCGGGTGACTGGTATCTAATGATTGTGCTAGTACTCGAGCATTAAATGCAAGATGACTTAATTCGCGGTTAAAGTAATATTCGGGGAGACTGAGGTTGCTGGCGTCGCTTTTCATAGTGTCATTTTTCGTTACTTTGCGCTTGTTCAAGATAATATTACTCAATCATATTATAATCAACGATTGTGACATTTTTGTGTTAATGTCAGGAACTTCATGTCGTGTTTTGCTTCTAAGCACGAATCATATCCGCTTATGTTATGAAATATTAGGAATTAGTTACACAAGGTCTATGCTATTTAGAAAATTGCTTGTTTTGGTTTTAGTGGTCGCTGCAATTGCAGCTTTTTTTCATTTTGATGGGCAACAATATCTTTCGTTGAGTCTGTTAAAAGAATGGTATGCCGAAAATCCACTTGAGGCAATTGGGTTATATTTTGCAATTTATGTGGCTATTGCTGCGCTCTCTTTGCCCGGTGCTGCCATTATTACCCTGTTGGGTGGTGCAGTGTTTGGCTTATGGATAGGCGTCGTGTTGGTGTCTTTCGCCATTACTATTGGCGCAACCTTATCTTTTTTGGTGTCGCGTACATTGCTGGCGGATTTTGTCGGTAAAAAAATGGGTCGCTACCGCGATGATATTAATCGCGGTGTTGAACGTGATGGTGCCTTCTATTTATTCACCTTAAGGTTAATTCCTGCCGTGCCTTTTGTGGTTATCAATCTGGTGTTTGGTTTAACCAAAATAAAGGTATGGACATTTTACTGGGTTAGCCAAGTGGGTATGTTGGCCGGAACCATTGTCTATGTGAATGCCGGTGCTCAACTGGGTAATGTTGAAGAGTTAAGTGCATCAGGCATATTAACGCCCTCAATTGTCGGTGCGTTTGTGTTATTGGCGATTTTTCCCTTTATTGTCCGTACCATAATGAATAAATACCGCGCGCGTAAAGCTTATGAAGGTTACACCAAGCCAGACGAATACGATGCGAATTTAATTGTTATTGGTGCCGGTAGTGCCGGGTTGGTCAGTGCCTATATTGCCGCTGCCGTAAAAGCGAAAGTGATCTTGATTGAAAAACATAAGATGGGTGGTGATTGTTTGAATACAGGGTGTGTGCCAAGTAAAGCATTGATACGCTCAGCCAAAACCCGCCATATGATTGCTCATGCCCATGAGTTAGGGATTGAGGACGCTGCAGGTAAGGTACATTTATCCAAAGTCTTCAAGCGCGTTAATCAGGTGATTAAAGATATTGAGCCACATGATTCTGTTGAGCGTTATACCAAGCTGGGTGTTGAATGCATTCAGGGAGATGCCACCTTGGTATCGCCTTATGGTGTGATGGTGAATGGCAAGGTGCTTAGGGCTAAACATATTATTATTGCCACGGGTGCACGCCCCTTTGTGCCACCGATTCCCGGTTTGGATCAAGTAGACCCGCTAACTTCGGATACTCTCTGGTCACTGGAAACATTCCCGAAACGTTTAATGGTGATGGGGGCTGGCCCTATTGGTTGTGAACTGGCGCAATCCTTTAAGCGTTTGGGGGTCGAGGTCACTCTGGTAGATATGGCCCACGGATTATGCCGCGTGAAGATTAAGACGTGTCCGAGTATGTGTTGGACTGCTTTCAACGTGAAGGCATGCGTGTCATGTTGAACCAACAGGTGGTCAGCTTTGAAAAAACACAAGGGGCTTATGTTGCCAATTTGCGTAATGCCAGTGGTGAAATGACAGTGGAGTTTGATCGTGTGTTAGTGGCGGTAGGTCGCAAGGCAAATACCGAAGGTTTTGGTTTGGAATCATTAGGTATCGAGTTAGCACCACAGGGAACGATAGTCGTTGACGATTATCTGCGCACTCGCTTCCCGAATATTTATGCTTGTGGTGATGTGGCAGGACCGTATCAGTTTACCCATACGGCAGCTCATCAGGCGTGGTATGCGTGTGTTAATGCCTTGTTTGGTAAGTTTAAAAAGTACCGTGTTGACTATCGTGTTATCCCGTGGGCTACTTTCACTGACCCTGAAGTGGGTCGTGTGGGCTTAAATGAAACTGAGGCGCAGCAAAAAGGCATTGCTTATGAAGTGACGCGTTACGATATTGATGATCTTGACCGTGCAATCGCAGACAATGAAGCCCGGGGTTACGTTAAAGTCATTACGGCTAAAGGCAGTGATCGAATTTTAGGGTGTACTATTGTTGGTGCGCATGCGGGTGAGTTAATTACCGAGTTTGTTACGGCGATGAAACACAATATTGGCTTAAATAAAATTTTAGGCACTATTCATATTTATCCCACCATGAGTGAAGCGAATAAATATGTCGCTGGACAATGGAAACGTGCACATGTATCACCAACAGCATTGAAGTTTCTTGAACGTTTTCATCGCTGGATGTTGTAACAGTATTACAGATATAAAATCAGCGCATTATGCCTATTTCAAACCGTTGGAGGCAGGGATGTATTTACAGCGTGTTTGAAATAGGCATAATGCGCTGATTAAATTTTTATTTATATTTTCGGAAGTTGTTATGTCTCTTGCCAAGCGTATTATCCCCTGCCTTGATGTTGATTGTGGTCGTGTTGTTAAGGGGGTTCAGTTTGTTGATATTCGTGATGCGGGTGATCCAGTTGAGGTGGCTAAGCGCTATAACGAGCAAGGTGCGGACGAGATTACGTTTCTGGATATTACGGCAACCCATGAAGGCCGTGAGACCACGGTGCATACGGTAGAAAAAATTGCCAGTGAGGTCTTTATTCCGTTAACGGTTGGGGGGGGTATCCGTACGGTTGAAGATATTCGCACAATGTTAAATGCTGGTGCGGATAAGGTGGGCATTAATTCTGCCGCAGTGTTTAACCCTGAGTTTGTCAAACAAGCATCGGATCGTTTTGGTGCTCAGTGTATTGTAGTGGCGATTGATGCTAAGCGTGTGAGTGAAGATGGGGAGCCTGCGAGCTGGGAAATCTTTACTCACGGAGGGCGCAAGCCAACAGGTATTGATGCGGTACAGTGGGCCGACAGAATGGCCACCTATGGTGCGGGTGAGATTCTCTTAACCAGTATGGATAGAGATGGCACCAAAAATGGTTTTGATCTTGCCTTAACGAGAGCGATTAGTGACGCAGTGCCCGTACCTGTGATTGCTTCAGGTGGCGTGGGCCAGTTGCAACATCTGGTCGATGGTGTAAAGCAAGGCGGTGCTGATGCGGTTCTAGCGGCGAGTATGTTTCACTTTGGAGAGTACAGTGTGCCTGAGGCCAAAGCTTATATGCATGATCAGGGAGTGACCGTCAGGCGTTAGCGTTAAACGGCGCGGATATAACTTGTGACTCGGCTAACCACTTCAGGTTGGGATTCTTCCAGAAAACTAACAAAGCCTTTGACGCCAATTGCCGCTTCGCCACGGCTGTCAAAGGGACCGATATCCATGCCTTCACGTGTTCTGAAATACCAGTAATGACTTTGCTCGAAAATACGATCAGTTCTGCTACCTGTAACTTCCGCTTCTTCTTGGCGGGGTTGTCGCCTGACATATTTGTTAATTTTGACGACGACATCGTCATGCGCTTCTTTTAAGAAGCCGATAAATCCGTTGACGCCTTCTTGTGCCTCTTTATTTGAATCAAAGGGGCCAATATCCATGCCTTCACGCGTTCTGAAATACCAGTAGGACTTCTGTTCAAAGTAACGATTGCTTCGAACTGAAAAGGCGTTGTATTCGCCAGCACGTGGGCTTGTATGTTTGTTATTTTTTTCCATGTTCATATCCATATTCTAAACCAATAACCACAAAAACGGATTGATAAATAATCTGATTTACAACTATAGTCTAATATAACGCTATTGTATGTTATTTTTTGTGACATTACTCACGTTTTTTTCAAAAAGCAAGTCCACTTTTTGCGTCAGCAAATTAGGTGAGTAATTTTTAACCAGTTCCGAGGCGGGTACCAACTCAATGTCCTGCTGTTTCAAGGTGGGTAATATTTTTGCGAGGTAATTGATCGTTTCCGGGTAGGGGTGCCCGATGGCAATCGCGTAGCCGCGCCTTCTGGCGATAGCAATTAATTGTTTGAATTGTTGATCAATATCCGCTTCTTGGGGTGTGTTGTCGAGAAAAACATCACGTTGTAATGAAGGGATATTAAAATCTTGTGCCACTTTCCAAGCGATGCTGCTAGCAGTGGTCCGGCTATCGATAAAATACAGTGAGCGCTTTTGTAAAGCTTGCATTACCCATGTCATCGGTTGATGTTTTTGGGTGAGCAAACTGCCCATGTGATTATTGACGCCACGAATATTGGGCAGCGAGTTTAATGACGTATTCAGTGCTTGTTTAAAACGATTTTCTTCCATGGTCTCAGTCAAACCGTATTTTCCAAGCGGTTTGTTATGCACGGTACTCATAGGGGCATGTAGCATGACCTCTTTCTGGCGCTTATAGACTTCATGGGCAAAAAATTGTGCCTTGGGACTGTGAGGAATAATCGCATAGGTCAATTCCCCAGGAAGCTGAATCGCTTCCAAGCCTTGCTGATAGTTGTAACCAATATCATCCATAATAATGGCTATTTTATAGCTATTTTTAATGGTTTCGGCGACGGGGGTGTTAACGTTAAGCGGCGGTAATTCGTAGCGGTTGCTGCCGGGATTAATTTCTATAAGATCACTGTATGGGCTGTTGTCAGCAACCGCAAAAATATTGGCCGTTAGCAGATAAAGAATAACGAAAATGCGAAAAGCAATACGCAATATAACCCCCGGAAGTATAGTCTTTTTGTTTAGTCTTTATTGGCACTTAAAATGGCCAGACCTTTTAATAAATTAATGGCTTCAAATAATTGATTATCGTTGGTTGCGACATTGTTATTATCTGGATTCGACGTGTCAACGTTTTCCTTGTGTTGTTTGTTTTTTAAGTGGTTGCCCAAACTGGCTTCGGTAATAGCTAATTGAGGTTCAATTGCTGTAATTTTTGCCGGTTTAACGACAATGTCGGGCGTAATTCCCTCAGCCTGAATAGAGCGTCCGTTAGGTGTGTAGTAGCGTGCGGTTGTCAGCTTAATACCCTTGTTGTCTCCGACAGGTAAAATAGTTTGTACTGAACCTTTGCCAAACGTGCGGGTGCCCATAATGACAGCCCGTTTGTGATCTTGTAGTGCCCCGGCCACGATTTCTGATGCGGAAGCCGAGCCGCAATTCACCAGAACAACAATGGGTAAACCATTACTGTCGTCACCGGCCTGAGCACTATAGCTGGTGTTACTGTTTTCCAGTCGCCCTTTGGTATAAACCACCAGCCCTTCATTAATCAAACTGTCGACAACTTCAACTGACGCTTGTAACAAGCCTCCAGGGTTATTACGCAAATCAATAATCAAGCCTTTCAGGTTTGCTTGTTGTTTGCGTAGAGAGCTTATTGCGTTAACAAAGTCTTGCCCGGTTTCTGTTTGAAATTGTGAGATGCGCAGATAACCGATGGCCTCTTCTATTAGTCTGTGTCTGACACTGGCGGTTTTAATCGTGCCGCGAATGACGGTAATAGCAATTGGTTTGTTTTCACCTTGACGTAATAGCGTAAAAATAATTGTAGAGCCAGCAGGGCCACGAATTTTTTGCGAGGCTTCGTTAAGAGAAAGCCCTTGAACAGATTCATTGTCAATATGAGTAATCAGATCGCCAGCTTTTAATCCCGCTTTTTGCGCTGGTGTATCATCAATCGGTGAGATAATTTTAATTAGCCCGGATTCGCTACCAATTTCTATACCAACGCCGCTGAATTTTCCTTCGGTTGTCTCCTGTACCTGATCAAATGAATCCGCATCCAAAAAGTCGGAATGCGGATCCATTTCCCCTAGCATACCACGCACTGCGTTTTCGAGAAGTTGTTGATCGCTCACGGGTTCTACATAGGCGCGACGAATATGATCAAATATCAAGGTAAAAAGCCGTAGTTCTTTTAAGGGTAATTCACCTTCAGCCGTCAATAGTGCATCGTTTGCGGCTTCTGTCTTTGTGGTTTGTGCATAGCTGCTATAGTTATATAGACAACATACTGTGATCAATAAGGTAAAATATGCTTTCATAAATAGAGACTATCCTCGGCGTAGCCATCGATGAGGGTTTTGCGGTTGCCCATTGTGGCGAATTTCGAAATACAGGCCGGTATATTCCTGGCCGCCACTATTGCCGACAGTGGCAACGACCTCTCCGGTCTTCACCCACTCACCCGTTGCTTTCAGTAATGTCTGGTTGTGACCATAAAGACTCATATACCCATTACCGTGATCAATAATTAATAGTAGCCCATGACCGCGTAGATAGTCAGAGAATATCACACGCCCGTGGTGCACGGAAATGACGTTTGTCCCTGCCTTACCGCGAATAAATATACCATTGCGTTTGAGTTTGCCATTCAAGTGACTGCTGCCATAATGATAAAGCAATTTCCCTTGAGCGGGCGGCGGCAACTGGCCTTTCACCTCAGCAAATGCCGTTGTGCCTGACGGTAATGGTAGATCAGCCAATGCCTGTGTGGCTTCATCAATCAACCGCTGAAGGTGTTGTCGATCAAGGTTTAACTGTTTGAGTTGCTGGTTTTTAGAGCGGAGTTGTTTATTCAGTTGTTGTAAGGTCGCGCTGCGCTGGGTTTGGGATGCCTTAAGACGTTGCTGGCGTTTGGAAAGTTGTGCGTGATGTTGTTCCAGTTGTTGACTGGATTGCACAATGGTTTCCTGTAGAGCTTCCAATGTGTTGATAGTCTCGATATACACTTGGATTTTTTGTTGTTGATCCCGTGCAATATAATCATGGTAGGTCACCAGACGATTCAGAGATTCGGGATTCTGTTGGCTCAATAGGAGCTGAAATTTTCCTTTTTGTTGTATACGGTAAATCTGACGAATGATGGTGGCGATATGCTGTTGTTGTTGCTGTTTTTTTTTGCCGAGCTCAGCGCTTTGCGTCTGAAGCTGGCTTAGGTGCTTTTTTTCGCGATCTAGAGCCTCCTTGATCCCTTTGACTTTTTTACTTAAACGCGAAATATCTTCTTCCGACTGCTGTAGTGATTGCTGCAGCTGGCTTTTAGAGTCTTTTGCTGTTTTGAGTTCGTTTTGCAGGCTGCTGATCGAGGCTCTTATCTCTTCAAGACGCTGTTGATAGTCGGCTTCAGACTGGGCATAAGCCAAAGATACACTACCGACGATGATTGCCAGATAGAAAACAATATGAGGTTTAAAGATACTTAACACGGTCTATAGGCACTATTTTAATTTGTTTGTGGTCAGTTTGTTTTTTATATGGGGAGCTAGTCTACCGTTTTGATGAGATTAACACCATAGAGTTGTGTATAATTGCCCACCATTTTGAGTTGATTGCATCCCTGTGGAGAGGGATAGCGGTGTAGGAGACGCTATTGTGGAAAATCTATTCCTGTTTTTAGAGCAGCAATATGTGCTGGTGATTTCATTGGGCGTGTCGATTTTTTTGTTTATGCGGCATGAATCTGCTCGCGGCGGTGCCAAGCTATCTTGTCAGGAGGTCATTCAGGCCGTCAATAAAGAACAGTCTGTGTTGCTGGATGTGCGTGACGCCAAAGAGTATGAGGTCGGGCATATTGTCGATTCTATCCATATTCCACACGGCAAAGTGTCAGATAGCTTAAAAAAGCTGGAAAAGCACCGCAAAAAAAAAATCATTGTGGTCGATAAAATGGGACAGCATGCCGGTGAGGTTGTCAAAACCTTGAAAGCTCAAAGTTTTGATGTGGTGCGTTTGCGTGGAGGCATCAACGAGTGGCAGCAGGAAAATCTGCCGCTGGTAAAATAGGATTCTGTAATCATGGCTGAAATAACCCTATATACCACACGTTTTTGTCCGTACTGCATTCGTGCAAAAATGCTGTTAGATAGTAAAGCATTATCCTACCAAGAAATCCCTGTCGATGGTGATCTTGAACTGCGTGCAGAAATGATGCGAAAAAGCGGCCGTCATACAGTACCCCACATATGGATTGGCAAGCAGCATATCGGCGGCTGTGATGAACTCCATGAGTTAGAGCGTACTGGCGAGCTGGATAACTTACTTAATTCAATTTCGGAAGATTAATAGGAAAAAATAATGAGTGAAGAACAAACCGCACCTGAACAACAATTTTTGATTCAAAGAACCTACTTGAAAGATTTATCGTTGGAAACCCCCATGGGTACCGAAGCGTTTTTAATTGAAAAACAACCGGCTATCAATCAGGATTTATCGACAGAAATTTCTCAAGTCAATGAGACTATTTATGAGGTAGTGTTAAAACTGAACGTGACGGCGACGTTGGAAGACAAAACCGTCTTTTTGGTTGAAGTGCAACAGGCGGGTCTGTTTTTTATACAAGGTTTTGATAATTCTGATATGGGGCAGTTATTGAATACCGTTTGTCCGCAGGTGTTATTTCCGTATGCCAGAGAAGCGATTGATAATTCTCTGGTTAAGGCAACGTTCCCGCCAGTGATGCTACCACCGGTCAACTTTGACGCCTTATACGCACAGGCCTTACAAGAAAAACAAGAGCAGTCACAATAATTTTGTAGAACTTCTGTTGGTCGGCAATGTCTGTAACTCAGATTTTACACTGGAAATCTGAGTGACAGTTATGTTGACCAAATACGCGCCATTTATCGTTTTATTATTACTCACCGCTTGTTCTACGCCGGATATTATTGTGCAAGAGTGGGAGTACGTCGATGATGTTTTGCAACAACACCCGGATGTAAAACATCATTATATAGAACGGCCGCAATACCGTTTGCATTATGCGGTTGCCGGGGATCCACATAAGCCAGCATTGGTGATTATTCATGGTACCCCGGGTGACTGGCAACAGTACGCGCGTTACCTACTGGATGACAACCTGCGACAACATTATCGTGTAGTGGTTATCGATCGGCCGGGCTGGGGTGAATCGACAGTCGCTTCCGGTGCGGTTGTCACCAGCTTTAAAGATCAAGCGCGTATTATTTCGGCGCTGTTAATACAGTTGCATCAAGATAGTAAGGGTCAACCCATTGTTATTATGGGGCATTCTTTGGGCGCGTCACTGGCACCACAAATAGCCTTGGATTATCCTGAATTAGTTCAGGGCTTATTGTTGTTTGCCGGCGCTCTGGATCCCGCTTTGTCGTCACCTCGTTGGTATAATTATGCAGCCAATACGTTTCCGGTGAACTGGATATTGTCGGACAAGTTGCTGCAATCCAATCAGGAAATTTTTGCACTCCAAAATAATATGGATGCAATAGCAGAGCGTTGGCAAGGCTTACAGACTTACGTTATTGCGGTGCAGGGAATGCAGGATGGCTTGGTGTACCCGGCCAATAGTGACTATGTTGAAAAAACCTTGAACCCACAATTAACGCAAGTCATTCGTTTGCCGACAGAAGGGAATTTATTTCCCATGACATTGCGAGAGCAAGTCGCAGAGTGGGCACATGAACTATTAAAACGTATTAATCATCCCTCGAGTTTTTACTCATCCCGAGTTCCTTAAGTTTACGGGTTAGGGTATTGCGCCCCCAGCCAAGAAGTGCAGAGGCATCGCGCTTGCGCCCCGACGTATGTTGTAAGGCGGCCTCAATCAAGGTTTTTTCAAACACTGGAACCACATCATCAAGAATATTTTTTTGTCCGGAATGTAATGCCTTGTCTGTCCAGTTGCGTAAATTTTTAGCCCAATCATCAGAGGGGGTGGCTTGTGGTTTTTGTTCCAGTAATTCCGGAGGTAAGTCTTCGGTATGAATCTCGCGACCTGACGCCATTACGGTAATCCAGCGGCAGGTATTTTCCAGTTGTCGTACGTTACCAGGCCAGTCTAGAGTACCCAAATAGCGTTCGGTCTCTGGCAGTAAAATTTTGGGTTCTACCTCAAGGTCTTTCGCCGCTTTTTCAAAAAAGTATTGCGACAGTTTTGGAATATCTGCGCGGCGGTCAGATAGTGTGGGAATATGGATGCGAATCACGTTCAACCGGTGAAACAAATCTTCACGAAAACGATTTTGCTCAACCAGTTTTTCGAGATTTTGGTGCGTAGCGGCAATAATGCGTACATCTACCTTGATAGGAGTATGTCCACCAACGCGGTAAAACTCGCCGTCGGCCAGAACGCGTAATAAGCGGGTTTGCGTGTCGGCGGGCATATCGCCAATTTCATCAAGAAATAATGTGCCGCCGTCGGCTTGTTCAAAGCGCCCCTGTCTCGTGGTGGTGGCGCCAGTGAACGCGCCTTTCTCATGCCCGAACAATTCTGACTCAATTAAGTCCTTGGGAATCGCGGCCATATTGAGCGGGATAAATTCATTATTTTTGCGCGGACTATGGCGGTGTAGTGCATGGGCAACCAGCTCTTTACCGGTGCCTGATTCGCCGTGAATTAACACGGTAATATTGGATTGTGACAAACGTCCGATAGCGCGAAACACTTCCTGCATGGCGGGTGCTTCGCCAATAATATCGGTACTTTCTTCGCCCGTGTTAGCGTGTTTTTTGAGTGGTTGATTGAGCTCTTGCGAATGTGCAATGGCTCTACGCGTCACCGTAACGGCTTCATCAATATCAAATGGTTTGGGTAAATATTCAAAAGCCCCGCCCTGATAAGCTGATACAGCACTGTCCAGATCGGAGTGTGCGGTCATAATAATAACCGGGATATGTGGGTGTTTTGCTTGTAAACGCTGTAACAGATCCAGTCCGTCGATTCCCGGCATACGCACATCACTCAAGATTGCCGTAGGCTGTTTTTTGTGTAACTGCTGTAAAGCGCTATCACCATTATCAAATACAGTGACCGAGAACCCTTCTTTTTCGAGTGCTTTTTTTAGCACCCAGCGAATAGAGTGATCATCGTCAACAACCCAAAGTTCTATCATTTGCTCAATCATGATGTAACGTCCAAAGGAATATAAACTGAAAAAATGGTTTGACCGGGTTCACTGGTGCATTCAATCAAACCTTTATGTTGTGTAATGAGCTGTTGTGAAATAGCTAATCCCAAACCGCTCCCTTCCGCTCTTCCGGAAATCATCGGATAGAAAATGTCTTGCTGAATAGTCGTCGGGATACCGGGGCCATTATCTTCCACGCAGATTTTGATAACCAATGGATGATAGGTGCGCCCAATAGTAAATTTGCGATTGATACGAGTCCTTAATGTAATCTGAGGGGATTGATTATTTTCTTGGCTCAGTAGTGCCTGCATGGCATTGCGAACAATATTCAAAATCGCTTGAATCAGCATTTCAATATCGGCAGTAACATCCGGAATACTTGGGTCATAATTGCGTTGCAGATTCACTTTGTCAGGGTTTTCTGCATTGATAATGGCCCATACTCTTTCCAACACTTCGTGAATATTGGTGGGTTGGAGTTCTGGAAGCTGTCTTGAGCCGAGCATACGATCCACTAAATTGCGCAGACGGTCGGACTCAGTGATAATAATATGCGTATATTCTTTGAGATCTTGGTCGCTCCGTTCTTTGTCCAATAGTTGTGCGGCGCCACGAATGCCACCTAATGGGTTTTTGACTTCATGCGCTAGGCCGCGCAAGAGGTTTTTGGTGGTCTCTTGATAAGCCATCATATCTTCTTCGCGGCTAATACGTAGTAAACGATCCAAGGGTTGCAGTTCCATTAATAGCTGCCCCTGATCGGGCAAAGGTGTCACGGTGTAATCAATCGTAATCGTGTTGCCGCTGTGTAAGCGCCACGAGGCTTTACGTTTGGTATATTGTGCACCTTCATCCAGCCCGGTTAACATTTGTTCCAATGCTTCGGATGATTCATGAAAGTAGCGTTTAAATGACGCCCCTACGACCTGTTTGGCGCTAATCTCCAATAACGATTCTGCCGCAGCATTCATATCCACAATCGTTAATTTGGCATCCACCAAAATAATCGCTGTCGTCAGGCTGTCTAGAATTTGTCTGTAGTGGTTTGTCGTCATTATTACGGTATATCTTTGTTCTTTTTTGATTCAAAAAACGTGTTCTTGTTGGATTGTTAATTACAGAAGCAAGAAGTACGCCAGTATTTTTTGTTTTTAAAATCAATAATTTAAAAAATTAACTTCTGTGTCCGCCCTATTATGCCCTATTTTGGGGCGTTTTTGGTCTGCCGTCCTTCCGTGGGCATAAAAAACCCCGCAGAGCGGGGTCGAGAGTCTACAGTGTGTCGGTCATTACACGCTGTAATACATTTCGAACTCAACCGGGTGAGTCGTCATGTTGAGATTTTCAACTTCCTCACTCTTGAGTTCGATATAAGCATCGATCATGTCATCGTCAAACACACCGCCGGCGGTCAAGAATTCACGATCGGCATCCAGTGCGGCCAGCGCCTCTTCAAAGGTGGCAGACACCGTTGGGTACTCGGCCAGTTCTTCGGCAGGCAAATCGTACAAGTCTTTATCAGCGGCATCGCCGGGGTGAATTTGGTTTTTAACACCATCCAGGCCCGCCATTAACAAGGCTGCAAATGCCAAGTAAGGGTTAGCGGTCGCATCCGGGAAGCGGGTTTCAATACGCTTACCTTTTGGAGAGGAAACGTAAGGAATACGAATAGAGGCCGAACGGTTGCGAGCAGAGTAAGCCAAAATAACCGGGGCTTCGAAACCTGGAACCAGACGCTTGTAAGAGTTAGTGGATGAGTTACAGAAAGCGTTCAGTGCTTTAGCGTGTTTGATAATACCGCCAACGTAGTACAACGCAGTTTCACTCAGGCCAGCGTAGGCATCACCGGCGAATTGGTTAACACCATCTTTGGTGAACGATTGGTGAACGTGCATACCGCTACCGTTATCGCCCACGAGCGGCTTAGGCATAAATGTCGCAGATTTGCCATAAGCATGCGCTACATTGTGTACACAGTATTTCAGAATTTGTACTTCGTCTGCTTTTTTCGTGAGGGTGTTAGCACCGACGCCGATCTCGCACTGACCTGCAGTACCCACTTCGTGGTGATGCACCTCAATATCCAAACCCATCGCTTCCATGGCGTTACACATCGCGCCACGAATATCGTGTAATGAATCCACAGGAGGAACGGGGAAATAACCACCCTTAACGCCTGGGCGGTGACCCATATTGCCATCGGTGAACGATTCACTGGATGACCAAGCGGCTTCTTCAGAGCTGATTTTGTAGAAAGCACTAGACATGTCCGCTCCCCACTTCACATCGTCGAAAACGAAAAATTCTGGTTCTGGGCCGAAGAAAGCGGTATCACCCAAGCCGGAGGCTTTCAGATACTCTTCCGCACGCAGGGCAATTGAGCGTGGATCGCGGTTATAACCTTCGCCCGTTGAAGGCTCAACAATGTTACAGCGCAAAATAACGGTTTGTTCATCTGAAAACGGGTCAAGTAGCGATGTGTCGTCATCGGGCATTAAAATCATGTCTGATTCGTTAATGCCTTTCCAGCCTGCGATGGATGAACCATCAAACATCTTACCGTCTTCGAAAAAGCCTTCGTCGACTTCACTAGAAGGGATGGTGACATGCTGTTCTTTACCTTTGGTATCTGTAAAGCGCAGGTCAACCCACCTGGCTTCGCTCTCTGAAATAAGGCCTAAAGTTTTCGCCGACATTGATAATTCCTCCAAAATGGCAATGTTTGCTTGTTGTTCTAATAAGAATAACGATTAATTGTATAGAGATAGGTTTCTATGCATAGCGAAGGTGTTAATATCCCGCTGTGCACAATGAACGGATAAGGTGTCTGCAATAAAGGTACCAGCTTTTATATAAGTGCAAAAAGCTGTAATCACAGGCACTTAGGCGACCATAATAGTGCAATTGACTATATTTTTGCACTGTTTTGTGATTTTTAGATTTGTTTTGCATTATTTTGGTGCGTTTTTTGGTTTTTGGCCTCCGTGTCGGTGGGCCGTGTTGAGTGTAATAGAAGAGTGGTATTAATGAATATCTCTGAAAGTGATTATCAAGCCGTGGGTCAACTATTGGGGCGCAAGCCCAGAGGCTTGCAAGAGATTGCGGTGAGAGACCGAGAAACGAACCCCGTGGTTATTCGTGTCGCGCCTCTAGTCGATGATAAGCCATTCCCGACCTTGTTCTGGTTAGTCGATAAACGTTTGAGTTATGCGCTAGATCAACTAGAAGCTGGCGGGTTTATTGCGCAACTGCAAACACGCGTTGATGAGAGTGAAGATTACCAGGCGCGGCTGGTGGACGATCATCAGGCCTATATTCGTCTGCGTCAGTCTTATATTTCTGACGCAGAGCGCTTGCGTGTAGAGACACTGGGTTTTTCCAAGGTATTTGAACAACGAGGCATAGGAGGGATAGCCGATTTTGGGCGTATTCGCTGCCTACATACTTACTACGCGGCACATTTGGTGCGCGCTAATCTTGTTGGCGAACTGGTCGACAAACACTGGCGTTCTTCGGGCGTTGTTTTTCCACATCTTACGTAAATTTTCAGCACATTAGCGTTTTTTCACTACACTTGAATATAAGCCAGTGTATTGTGTTTAACGTGTATTCAGTGTGAAGGTTATGCCTAAGGTTAAGTCTAAGTCGTCCAATCCTATCAAGTCACAGCTTATCTATTTATTTGTGGTGTTGATTGTATTGATTGCGATTTCGACCATTGCAACCCTCATGGCAACAGGGACGATTGAAGTCAGTGCCCCACCTGCCGACCCGGTTGAGAATATTACTGATGCCGAGTCTATGTGTAATCAGCGGGTTAAAAATGACCATGGTGCCATGTTGAATGCTTTCGCCGTTGATGACTTATCCAGCCGTTATGATGCAGCGTCGGGACGATTCAAGATGTTCTATGAAGTGGAGCTCTATCGTGATGACAGTCGACAAACCGGTACCCAGCGGTTTTATGTCAATTGTTTCGTGGCCTCTGCTGAAGGCGTGATTGCTCGCGTGGAGTATCTTGAGCAAAAAGACTTCAAGGGTAAGCCCGTTCGTCGCCAGCATGGGAATATTTTCGGTTTTTAAGTCGATATTCTGTTGTATAAAAAGCGCCTTAAAAACTATCACCTGCCACCAATCATCGGTATAATCCGCGCCTTCTTTAACCATCTGCAGTTTTGCCCGGAAGTCCCTCGTGATTGAAAATCTTCGCAATATTGCCATTATCGCGCACGTTGATCATGGTAAAACCACCCTTGTTGATAAACTTCTCAGCCAGTCTGGTACCTTGGATCGTAAAGATCAGGGTGCTGAACGTGTGATGGATTCTAACGATCAGGAAAAAGAGCGTGGTATAACCATTCTTGCCAAAAATACCGCGATTGAGTGGAATGATTACCATATCAATATTGTCGATACGCCGGGGCACGCCGATTTTGGTGGTGAAGTAGAGCGCGTATTGTCGATGGTCGATTCTGTATTATTGCTCGTCGATGCGGTGGATGGCCCTATGCCACAGACCCGTTTTGTGACGTCTAAAGCCTTTGAGCGTGGTTTGAAGCCGATTGTAGTGGTGAACAAGGTCGATCGCCCGGGTGCACGCCCTGATTGGGTAGTGGATCAGGTGTTTGATCTGTTTGACCGTTTGGGGGCCACGGATGAGCAGTTGGATTTCCCAATTATTTATGCCTCCGCATTAAACGGTATCGCGGGTTTGGATGCGGATGAGCTTGCGGATGACATGACGCCGCTCTTCGAAATGATTACTGAAAAAGTACCTGTCCCCGACGTTAACCCTGATGCGCCGTTCCAGATGCAAATTTCGGCACTGGATTACGACAGTTATGTGGGGGTGATTGGTGTTGGTCGTATTACCCGTGGCAAGTTGAAAGCCAATCAGCAGGTTATGGTGAAATCCTCTAATGGTGATGAGCGTAAAGGTAAGGTGCTCAATGTCAAAGGTTATCTCGGATTGGAGCGTATTGACGTTGAAGAAGCCAAGGCAGGTGATATTGTGTGTATTACGGGTATTGATGGCTTAAGTATTTCCGATACCTTGTGTGATCCTGACAATGTTGAATCGTTGCCCGCTTTAAGCGTGGATGAACCGACGGTTAGTATGACCTTTATGGTGAATGACTCTCCCTTTGCCGGGCAAGATGGTAAATTTGTCACTTCCCGCAATATCAAAGAGCGTCTGGATCAAGAGTTGATTCATAACGTGGCGCTACGTGTTGAGCCGGGAGATAGCGCTGACAAATTTAAAGTCTCCGGGCGCGGTGAGCTGCACTTGTCGGTATTAATCGAAACCATGCGTCGAGAGGGGTTTGAATTGGGTGTGTCTCGCCCTGAAGTCGTTCAGCGTGAGATTGACGGTGTGATTCAGGAACCGTTTGAGCAGGTGGTGATTGATGTAGAGGAAGAGCATCAAGGTTCTATTATGGAAGAGTTGGGTTTGCGCAAGGCGGAAATGACTAATATGGAACCCGATGGTAAAGGCCGCGTTAAATTAGAGTTTATTGTGCCTTCGCGAGGCTTAATTGGTTTCCGTGGTCTGTTTATGACGCTGACGTCAGGTTCTGGCATTATGACCAGTATCTTTGATCATTATGGCCCGGTGAAGATTGGTGAGGTGAGCAGCCGTCAAAATGGCGTCTTAGTCTCTATGGTACAAGGGCAAACGTTGAGTTATGCCCTGTATAATTTGCAAGACCGTGGCCGCCTGTTTTTAGGGCATGGCGTCGACGTCTATGAAGGCCAGATTATGGGTATTCATTCGCGCTATAATGACCTGGTGGTTAATCCGACCAAGGGTAAACAGCTAACCAATGTGCGTGCTTCAGGTACCGATGAAGCATTGACACTTACACCACCTATTAAGCATACTCTTGAGCAGGCATTGGAGTTTATTGAAGATGATGAGCTGGTTGAAGTCACGCCCAATCATATTCGTTTGCGTAAGAAGCTGTTGACAGAAAACGAGCGAAAACGCGCTAAAAAATAATAACAATGCAATAATTTGCAAGATTTGAGAAATGCCGAAAACTATTTTTCGGCATTTTTTCTATAATACATAGTCGTTACACCACTTTTTATGTAATGTTGCTCATGAATGAGGGCAATTTCATGCTAACAATAAAGACCCCGGTCAAAGTTTTCATGTTCCTGTTGTCGGTGGCTTTTATCTTTTGTCTGGGCTTGTGGTACCCACTCAGCACTATTCAAAAAAATCAATCTGTCGTGATTGAGCATAACCTACTAACCACTGCACAATTGATTGCGGGTAAAGTCGATAACTGGCTGGATCAAAGTCTGCAGAGTTCTGCGATGATCACAAATGTTGCCAGCGTTAAAGCCATGGATGCCAAACAGCAGGCGCCATTGTTGCTTGCTGCTCTTGAGACCTCGGAGTCGGCTTCGGTTTTTTTTATCACCGATACTAATGGTGATGCAGTAGCGCGTAGTGATGATAAAGCATTACGTAATTATAGTGAGCGTGAATATATCCAACAAGTGATTGCCGGCGCTCCCGTAGGTCAGCAAGTCTTAATTGGCACCGCAAAACCGATACCGTTGTACTGTTTTGCGCTGCCGATTAACAACCCTGATCTAGTGGGTGTTTTAACCCAATGTGCAGGCCTAAAACATATTACCGATTTTGTCATTAGCCAGCGTATTGGTGAAACGGGTTTGGCATTTTTGGTTGATAATAAAAATCGTCTAGTCGCACATGGTAATGTGCGTGATTTAACCGCAAAACTGCAAGACTTTAGTCGTCATCCGGCACTTAACAATGTGAATGGTAAAACCCTCAGGGTGGTTGATGTTGAAGGCAAAAAATATATTTTTGTCGTAAAAGCAGTGGGTTTGAATTGGAAGGTGGTGGTGCAGCAAGACGATCATGAAGCGTATTCCTATAATATTGAGCTGCAAAAAAATCCTATTATTTTATGTCGGCTGTGATTGTATTGATGGCTCTTCTTGCGGTATGGGTTAATCTCTATTTTGTAGTGCCAGTGAATACGTTGACACAAACCGCTAACAATTTTAGCCAAGGCCGTTTTTCAAGTCAGTTTGAGTATACTCACCGCAATGACGCAGTGGGTGAGCTGGCCAAGTCTATTGAGCGGGTGGGTGTTAGTACTCGTTTAGCCTTAAAAAAATTAAAGCTATTTTCTTAACAATATGAAAACACTTTTTTACATCCATGATCCTATGTGTGCTTGGTGTTGGGGCTTTCGTCCAGTGTGGCAGCAGACAAAAGCGCATTTGCAACAACAGCATCCAGCGTTAACGGTTCAATATATATTGGGTGGCTTGGCACCTGATACTAATCAGCCTATGCCGACAGCAATGCAACGTTATATACGTGCTAACTGGACGCGCATACAAGAGGTGATACCTGAAACAGTGTTCGATGAAGACTTTTGGGACGTGTGTTAGCCGCGTCGCTCGACCTATCCTTCTTGTCGGGCAATACTGGCGGCACTCCGGCAAGATGAAGGTTGTGAAGATGCCATGATTCTTGCCGTACAACAAGCGTATTACGTGCAAGCCAAAAACCCTTCTGATATTCCAGTATTAACAGCCTGTGCGCAGTCCATCGGTTTGGATGCGACAAAGTTTGCTCAGGATATTGTCAGTGATACGGTAGAGCCGCAATTGCAACAACAATTACAACAAGATGATGAATTACGGCTGCGAGCGGGTGTTCAGGGTTTCCCGAGTTTGGTGTTGAAAATAGGTCCAGAGTATCACCCGATACCTGTCAATTATCAGCATGCGCAAGCTCAGTATTTTGCGATTAACACGTTGTTAGAAACAGCCAATAAACGGTAACATGTCCACCTGAAATTACTGCACAAGAGAGTCCTTAATGGGTAAGAAAACTGCGTTGTTTAACTGGCACCAATCTCATGGCGCCCGCCTTGTCGATTTTTCAGGTTGGGATATGCCCGTTAATTATGGATCGCAAATTGAAGAGCATCATGCCGTTAGGCAGTCAGCGGGTGTGTTTGATGTATCACATATGACGGTGATTGATGTCTCTGGTAATGATGCAAAAGCGTATTTACAAGCCTTGCTCGCGAATGATGTTGCCCGTCTTGATGGTACGCCGGGTAAAGCATTGTACAGCGGTATGCTGAACGAACAGGGCGGTGTTATTGATGATCTGATTGTTTATTTGATGGATGATATTGATGCCGGCGGTTCTTGGTACCGTGTTGTAGTGAATTGTGGCACGCGTGAGAAAGATTTGGCATGGATGAATCAGCAAGCAGAGCCATTTACCGTGACGCTGCAAGAGCGTGATGATATGGCGATGATTGCACTTCAAGGTCCGCAGGCAATCCGTGTTTTTAATCAGGTGGCCGCTGCAGATTTACAAACGCAAGTGGCGACGCTTGCGGTCTTTCAGGGGGTTGAATATCAAGGCACGTTTTATGCGCGTACGGGTTACACCGGAGAAGAGGGGTTGGAAATTATTGTGCCGAACGATCAGGTAGAGGCACTGTGGCAAGAGTATATTGATGCAGGTGCGATGGCCTGCGGTCTGGGTGCACGAGACACCCTGCGTCTGGAAGCGGGTATGAACCTGTATGGTAATGAGATGGATGATAGTGTTTCACCTTTGGCTGCCAATATGGGCTGGACGATTGCGTGGGAGCCACAAGCGCGAGAGTATATTGGTAAAGCGGCGGTATTAGCTGAAAAACAATCACCACAAAGACAGCAGTTGATAGGGTTATGCCTGCATGAAAAAGGGGTGCTAAGAGCTCATCAACGCGTACAAATTACAGATGCTAACGGTGGTATTGTTGATGGTGAAATTACTAGCGGGACATTTTCCCCTACTTTGGGATATAGTATCGCCATGGCACGGATTCCGGCGTCTGTTGGTTCATTAAGTGACCAGCATAATTATGTTTACCATGTTGAAATTCGTAACAAACTGGTGCCTGTTAAACGTACTAAAACGTGTTTTGTACGTCACGGGCAATCATTGGTCGATGGTTAAACAAAAGCTTGATTAACAAACCAGAATTAGAAAAACCAGGAAATAACTATGAGTGAAATTCGCAGTGAATTAAAGTATTTGAGATCTCACGAATGGGCGCGTGTTGAAGAAGATGGCTCGGTAACCGTAGGCATTACCGACCATGCTCAGGCAAGCTTGGGAGATGTTGTTTATGTTGAGTCGCCAGAAGTTGGTACAGAAGTCACCGCGGGTGATCAGGCCGGTGTTGTTGAATCGGTCAAGGCGGCATCGGATATTTACTCGCCAGTGTCCGGTGAAGTGATTGCGGTCAATGAGCAATTGGAAGACGAACCTGAAACCGTGAATAGTTCACCTTATGATGATGGTTGGTTTTTCAAAGTGCGCCCATCTGATATTGCTGAGTTAGACGAAGCGTTAAGCGCTGACGACTACGAAGCAGAAACTGCTGAATAATCACGGTACCCGTCAGGTTTACCGATTAGCTGCGCAGACTGATAATCTGCCAATGCTTTTCTTTTGCAATTTGGCTCAGGCGTTCGTCGGGGTCAACAGCGATAGATGTGTCAGCATACTCCAACAACGGTGCATCATTAATGGAGTCGCTATAAAAAGTGGTATGAGAAAAAGAGGCGTCTTGTTCACTCAGCCACTGTTGTAAACGTTCAATTTTGCCTTCCTGAAAACAGGGAATCCCTTTCACTTCACCCGTAAATTGATCGTCAATGATTTCCGGGTCAGTTGCCAGTAGGTGATCAATCCCCAGTGCTCTCACAATGGGAGCCGTAATAAAATAATTGGTCGCGGTAATCACCAGCAGCGTATCTCCCTGCTGTTTATGTTGCGCAACTAATGCCTGAGCTTTAGGTTGTTGCATGCCTTGCACCACCTGAGTCATAAACTCCTGATGCAGAGATTCCCGTTCGCTTATTGTCATAGATGTGAGCGGCTTGAGTGCAAAACGCTGATATTCAAAAACATCCAGTGTTTTATTTTTATATTCCTCGTAAAAGCGGTCGTTTTCCCGTTGATAATAGTCGCCATCAACCACGCCCTTGTCGACTAAAAAGTTGCCCCACGCATAATCGCTATCGCCATGGAGTAGTGTGTTATCCAAATCAAAGATGGTTAGTCTCATAGTGGTCATCGTGTCATGCTTTGTTGAATTAGGCGGCGCAGCATACCTTGCCGGGTTTTTAACAGCAACCTTATTGTAAATTCTGTGTTAAAGTAAGGGTTTAATGCATTGATTATAAACGTGATTTACTCTTAGTGGCTATCTTGTGAGAGGGTTGGGATTTGATTGATTCAAAAGGCTATCGTGCAAATGTGGGAATTGTTGTCTGCAATGCCAGCGGCCAAGTGCTATGGGCTCGCCGAGTCGGTGGTGCAGATGCGTGGCAATTTCCGCAGGGAGGAATCGATCATAATGAAACACCCGAACAGGCGATGTACCGTGAACTTAAAGAAGAAGTGGGTCTATCATCCGACCAGGTTGAGGTACTTGCGGTGACACCCGGTTGGTTACGTTATCGTCTGCCCAAACAATATATTCGTGAAAATCAAACTCCCGTTTGCATTGGTCAAAAACAAAAATGGTTTTTGTTGCAACTACTGGCTGACGATCAGGCGGTGTCACTCTCTAATAACCATATTGTGGAATTTGACCATTGGCGCTGGGTCAGTTATTGGTATCCGGTGAATCAGGTTGTTGAATTTAAGCGCGATGTTTATCGTCGCGCATTAAAAGAATTGTCGGCTGCACATAGTCAGTTGGAAGCGCGTTTAGTGAATAACAGGTAACGATTTTTTTATGCTGGATTCCTTACTAGTCATTACTCAGGAAGTTAACACAGCGCCTAGCTTGCAGGCGGCTATGGAGATTATTGTCCAGCGTATACGTACCGTGATGCAGACTCAGGTGTGTTCAATTTATCTGAGAGATGAAGAAGGCGATCTAGTCTTGCGTGCTACACAAGGTCTGCTGGTAGATGCGGTTGGCAAAGTCAAAATGAGTATCAAGGAAGGTTTGGTAGGATACGTTGCCAAACGGGGTGAACCGATCAATCTTGAAAATGCCGAAGGCCATTCCCGATATCGCTATTTCCCCGAAACTGGTGAAGAACGTTTTACCTCGTTTCTTGGTGTGCCTATTGTGCATCAGCGTGAAGTTCTGGGTGTGTTAACCGTACAGCAGTCTGATAGACGTCGCTTCGATGATACCGAAGAAGCGTTTTTGGTCACACTATCGGCACAGCTTTCAGGCATTATTGCCCACACCGAGGCGGTACACAGTGATGACATTGATGAAGGTTCTGTTGATGTTCGCTTTAAAGGTGTGGCCGGTTCGACGGGTGCGGCCATTGGTGAGGTGGTGGTGTTCTCTCCGGAGGCGGATCTTGATAGTGTGGCGTATCAAAAATGTGAAGATACCGATGCCGAAATTACCTTCTTCTTTAATTCGCTAAGTGCTGTACGTGACGATGTTAAAGCCTTGGGTGGTAAGCTCAAGGATCGTTTAAACACCGAAGAGCAAGGTTTGTTTGATGCGTATCTTGCGATGTTGGATGATACTTCTCTCGCGCGCGAAGTCACCGATCATATTCAACATGGTGAAGTTGCTCCGTATGCTTGGAGTCAAGTTATTCTCCAACACGCGAATACGTTTGCCAGTATGCATGACCCTTACTTGCGTGAGCGTGCCGCAGACGTGCGTGATTTGGGTCGTCGGGTGTTAGCCTATTTGCAAAAGTCAAAAACCACCGAGCTGGTTTACCCCAATAATGCGATTCTTGTGGGTGATGAGCTGACGCCATCGGTACTGGGCGATGTGCCCAAAGAAAAATTACTGGGTTTGGTGTCGGTGAAAGGTTCAGGCAGCTCACACCTTGCTATCTTGGCGCGCGCCATGGGTATCCCTACGGTCATGGGTGCGGTCGATTTACCGTTTACCCAAATAGAAGGTAAACAAATTATCGTCGATGGCTATCGTGGTAATGTTTACCTCAATCCGGGTGAAGACGCACTGCGTGAATTTGAAGTGTTGGTGCGCGAAGAAAAAGAAATTTCTAAAAAGTACGAAGCCCTACGCGCCTTACCCTGTGAAACACTGGATCATCATCGCGTACCGCTGTGGGTCAATACCGGCTTGATGGCCGATGTCGTGCGTTCCATTGAGCGTGGTGCTGAAGGTGTGGGTTTATACCGTACCGAAGTGCCTTTTTTATTGCGCGATCGTTTCCCGGTTGAGGAAGAACAGCGCAAAATTTATCGCGAGCAATTGGAAGCTTTTGCGCCACATCCAGTGACAATGCGTACGCTCGATGTTGGTGGTGATAAGGCCCTGAGCTATTTTCCGATTGATGAAGCGAATCCATTTCTTGGTTGGCGTGGTATTCGTGTGACACTCGATCACCCGGAAATTTTTATGGCACAAGTGCGCGCCATGATGAAAGCCTCGGAAGGTTTAAATAATCTGCGTATTATGTTGCCGATGATCAGTCATACCGCCGAACTTGAAGCTGCGCAGGCGTTAATTCATCGAGCGCATGTTGAGTTATTGGAAGAAGAACGTGACGTGGAGTTGCCTCCAGTGGGTGTTATGATCGAAGTCCCCGCGGCCGTTTATCAAGCCAAAGAACTCGCTGCGCGCGCCGATTTTTTGTCTGTGGGTAGCAACGATTTAACGCAATATTTGTTGGCGGTAGACCGCAATAACCCACAAGTGGCAGACCTTTATAATTCTTACCATCCGGCGGTTTTGCAAGCCTTACAGGATATTGTTAAAGCTGCCCATAGTCAGGGAACACCCGTGAGTATTTGTGGTGAGTTGGCGGGTGACCCCGGTGCCGCTATTTTGTTAATGGCAATGGGTTACGATGTATTATCGATGAGCTCCACCAACCTACCAAAAGTAAAGTCAGTGATTCGTGCCATTACGTTAGATCAAGCAGAAGAGCTGCTTAACAGCGTGATGAAACTGGCTGATGCAGATACTGTGACGCAATATGTTGAGGCAACCATTCGACGGATTGGTGTTAAAGATCGTCCCGAGGCGTTGAAGATAAGTTAGGCCAACAACACTTATCGGCCGTTATACCAGCGGGAAAGTAAAAAAATCCACCTCTGAACCCGCGTCAACATAATGTTTTTCGCTAAAGCTGATATGTTGTTTATCAATTGTGATCACAGTTGAGGTGCGAGTACCATAGTCGGGCAGTGTAATAAATGCGGCTGAAAGGGCTTTCTCTCTTTCGTAACTGACACCGGTGCTGGGCAGGTGGCCATCCTCTGCTAACGCCGGGTTTTCCAGGTGACTGCGCAATTGCTGATGCAATGTTTGTGTATCAGCGGGAGACAGGCAAGATTGTAAAAAGTCTTTACCGGCTTTCACCTTGGGCCAAGGGCTATCCAGAAGATGGTTGCTCAGCCCGTAAACGCCGTTATCGAGACGATGAATGCCTGCACGGCGATTGCTGCTGTAAAACAGCTCGCAGCGGTGGTTGGATATTTCACCCACCAGCAAATTAAAGCCGCTATAACGCATCTTTTCGGGCTCAATGGAGTGTAAATATTCCTCGGCGTGTAAATTTCCGGTTAGAAAATGACGCGTTAAATCTCCACGCGAGAGCGCATTGTCAACCACAATGTCCGGTTCGCGCACATTCGTGACCGCTGCAAAACGCCCTGATTGCGTCACCCCCATCCAAGTACCGTGAGCCACCAAATCCCTGCCAGCAAACACCGCGGGTGCCTCCTCCCAGAAGTGAGCGCTGGCGCTGGGGCGTTTAAAGAATTCATCACGATTGGCGGCAACAATCAGAGGAGTTTCGGAAGAATCGTCAAAAGAGAATAAAATCAAACACATAATGCCATTGAGACTTTGCTGCTCGTCAAAGGTTCCGAATTCTAGCAAAAATGGTATGATGCCTGCCAAACAAAAATCATCTATTGGCTGTTTATTCATGCTTGTATATCCCGATATCGACCCCGTTGCCGTTGCCATTGGTCCGCTAAAGATTCACTGGTATGGCATTATGTATCTATTGGCGTTTGCCTCTGCCTGGCTGATCGCTCTCAAGCGAGCGCAGCGAGCCGATTCCTCCATACAGCCGTCTCAAGTAGAAGATTTAATCGTTTATGGTGCGCTGGGTGTGGTATTGGGCGGTCGTTGTGGTTATGTGATTTTCTATAACTTCGATGCCTGGATGCATGATCCTTTATGGTTATTCCGTGTATGGGAAGGTGGTATGTCGTTTCACGGTGGCTTTCTAGGGGTGATTTTGGCACTCTTTCTGTATTGTCGTCGCGTGCATACCTCGTTTGCGGCCACTCTCGATTTTATTGCGCCGCTAGTCCCGTTGGGCTTGGGTTTTGGGCGGCTCGGTAATTTTATCGGTCAAGAGCTCTGGGGTAGAGTGACAGAGTCTTCTTGGGGGATGGTATTCCCCAAAGACACTGAGCTGTTAATGCGTCACCCCTCGCAGCTTTATCAGGCTTTTCTTGAAGGGGTAGTGTTGTTTGCCATTGTTTTCTGGTTTTCGCGTCAACCACGCCCACGTTTAGCGGTGGGTTCGGTCTTTTTAATTTTCTACGGCATCTTCCGTTTTGCCATTGAGTTTGTGCGCGAACCCGACAGCCACCTACAAAATGCATTATTATTTGGCTGGATGACGCGTGGTCAGACACTCACGATCCCCATGATTATTATCGGCGTGGTTGTGTTGGTACAGACCTATTTACGCCATAACGAACAGAAAAAATAAAATAGAATCAGTTAAGAGCAAGTATTATGAAGCAATATCTGGATTTACTGGACGATATTTTAAACGCCGGTGTGCAAAAAGGTGATCGCACGGGCACGGGAACATTGTCTGTGTTTGGTCGTCAATATCGCCATAATCTGCAAGAAGGTTTTCCTCTATTAACGACCAAAAAACTGCACTTTAAAAGTATTGCGAATGAACTGATCTGGTTTTTAAAGGGTGACACTAACACCGCATGGCTTAAAGAAAACGGTGTCAGTATTTGGGATGAATGGGCTACAGAAACGGGTGATCTTGGCCCGGTTTATGGCAAACAATGGACCGCTTGGTCCACCAAAGAGGGCAAAGAAATTAACCAGATTGATTACGTTGTACAGTGTTTGAAAAACAACCCCGATAGCCGCCGTATTCTATTTCATGGTTGGAATGTGGAATATCTGCCCGATGAAACCATTAGCCCGCAAGACAACGTCAAGCAAGGGCGTATGGCCTTACCTCCGTGTCATTTGTTATATCAGTTTTATGTGGCGAATAACCAACTGTCTGCGCAACTATATATTCGTAGCTCTGACTCGTTTCTGGGGTTACCCTACAATACCGCAAGCTTGGCATTACTCGTCCATATGCTGGCGCAACAATGCGATCTTGATGTGGGTGAGATTATTGTCACCACGGGTGACTCACATATTTACGCCAATCATTTGGAACAAGTCAAAACACAACTCGCACGCGAGCCACGTGAATTACCGCAGTTAAACATTCTGCGTAAACCGGATTCGATTTACGACTATCAGTGCGAAGATTTTGAAATTACAGGCTACGATCCGCATCCGCATATTAAAGCGCCGGTGGCGATTTAATCACCGCTTTAGCCCATGCTCGATCACGGCCTGTCTGCTTAAATTCAGAGACCTGTACCTGACTACCTGCTTGGATGATACAAACCACCTGAGGTGTGTATATGCCAAGAATTTTTCCCAAGGTAGTATCTGTTAATGACTGAAAGGCCTCCTCTCTGAGGTAACGATCTGAATTCGCCGTCATAACAAGCTCGCCATCAACAGGGCCATCAGCTTCACCGACATCGCCCTCTTCTTTGGTAAACCACCATTGGTCGTTATACGTTTTATCCCCCATATAAACCCAACCTCGTGAATTTTCGACACAAAACCCTTCCTCGGCATAAGCACTGGGGATGACAGAAAATGAAGCACTGGAACGTAAGGGGGCGGAGTCTGCGGCATCTTTATTCGCGGCTTCAAAGCCAATATAAAAAATAAACACAACAATCATCAGTACGACACCCCAGATACTACAGCCCTTAAAGGAGATGCCAAACGGTAATCTTAATTCGTGTTGCATGCAATTTTCACTGGGGTTCCACAGTTTAATGAGAGATAACAGTAAAATAATGACGCCTAAAAATAACGCTAAAATAATTTGTATAGCCAATGCTGTCTCCTTATATGCATACTGTTGTCATTAGCGATTTTTGTTTTTAAGTGGTGTAAAGTCAATACTATATTGCTTACTGCGGCAACAATAGGTTGAATTTTCTTGCTATGTTTGACGGCGATTAATGGTTCTCATCATCTGTGTTTATACTGTGTAGGACAATAGCCACGAATAACATTAGAGTTGCGTAATTGACGATGTTTGGTTTTACGACCCGAAACACGAGATCGCCACAACTTAAAACGGTTAGTTTTTAACCGCCTACGCACAATACCAATGAATAGTTAAAAAATACTGTTACACCTATACTATATATTTGGCCTATAAGAAATTTGACGCCACCAGGCTATGTTTAATGCTCGATGGCGCACCAAAGTGGTGCGGGTTCGGCTCAGGATAGTAAAATGATCAGCAATGCGGGTGTTTCAAAGCATTAAGATTTTAAATAGACACCTACAGGCTAACAACGGCCTTCTGGTGCAGAAAAAGGCAGTCCTCATTCGACTCGGTTTTCCCTTCTTTCAATTGCTTTTCAAGAGTAGATTCGTCAAGTGACTCTTGATGGTATAGCGCCACGTAAATCTCGTCCCCCTCACGTAGAAAACGATCGTTGCTGTTGCCAAAATCCGAATAACACGTGGCTCCTATAGCGATCACTGCATACTCAGGGTTAACCTTGGCAATCATCTCTCCGACAGGTTCTAGTGGGCCAGTGTTTGTTTGGGTGTTGAGTTGTTCAACAATCCAATCCGTAAGGGTAGTATTAACATAACAATAGTCTGATACTGCCGTGTTTTTGCCGTACTGGAGAATGTGATCGTCACGTTTTAAGTAGCAGGCGATGCGATAGTTTTCGATACTGCCTCTACTTGTCTCGAAGTCGTTAACACCAATAACCAAATCGGCCATACCTTGTGAAGCTTCGCCCCAGTTTTTCTTTATGCTGATTTTGGGTGCGGTAATGCGCCTTGAGCAATCGTTAAAGATGCTAAAGCCAACAACGTCTACAGCCTCGATAAGCTTACCTTGCTCTGCTGAGGGCTGAATTTTTACGATTAAAGACACCTCTGGCTCTGGTTGTAGAGGATCATTACCGTTTAAAACAATAAAGGCATCAGAAAGAGGGTTAATTGCTAGGAAAGAATCTGAGTTGGGAATAAACCATGGAAAGATGCCTTTAGGTGCATTGTCTTGTGTAACAATGTCTTTGAAGTCCTCGGCTTCACCTGCTTGATCAAGGTGTTCAGCTTGATTGCCGGCAATGCCCAAGCCGACCCATGTTTTACCCGCTGTAATCGCGGATAGCGTGTATGTTTTCATCGTAATAATGTATCTTAAAATATATGTAAATGATCAATAATCAGTAGTATTTTTTTCGTCTAATTCTTAAGGGAAATGGTTTATTGATTTGTTAGCTTCTTTGTTTCATTTGAAGCTTTTCCAATAACTTTAAATGCTTCGTATGGATTAGAGAAGTATTTTAATTCATTTGAAATAGACCTGAATCTACCATCTTAGATAGTAAGTGTGCCTACGTTGAATTTCGATTCAATGAAGTCAATATTAACCTGAATATCAATTATATTACGAAGATCAATTGATTCATAACTTATTCCCCAAAAACCACCTCTAATTAAAATTCTTTTGTTGGTGCATGCATAAAATATATTTTGGTAAACTAATGTTTGTTTCAGGGGATGTACAATAGATAGCCACGTTGGCCCCATATAAATAAACCAAACAAGGTGTACATAGCTACTACCATAGATTTTTTGAAAGAAAAACATATTGGATGCTATGGCCCATATCAATCCGAATACAATTACCGGGATAGACTTTAATAAGAATGGAGAAAATTTTGGTCGTGAAACCCAAATTATTTTCTCGTTTTCATCTTTTATAGTTTTGAAGTGAGAGGCAGCCCACTTTTCAGCTGTGTTCATTTTATTTTTCCGTTAGATACTCTATGCATTGTTACATTTTTATCAGATGATTTATATATGAATATTTTAGTTTTTATTTCCACTATGGTGTCACACCAATAAGAACCTTGGTCAAAGCTATTATCACTACTGTAGTTTATAGTTATGCAGCTACTGTTACCTTTTATTTCCCAGCTTCCATCGGCAAAAAAGTAACTTTTAGGATCATTTGGATCAGTATAGCCATAGCTATGTAATTGCCCGTTAGGAAAATAATGATTATAAAAGTATATGTTTCCGTTATCGTCATATACTTTTGCCCAAAGACCTGAAATATATTGACTGTAGTTGGGAGGAATAGCTCGATTGCTTAGAGAGTTTACGAAAGGACTAAATGTTAGAAGTTTAATTAACATATATCGCACTTTATTTCCTTATGATTTATAACGTGTCGGTTAGTGGCAAATGTGTAATTGTAAGTTTTTCGTTAGCGTAGCGTATAGCACAAAATAAGCAACGAAAAAGTCGAAGGAGCTTCGGACTCGTATGTAGCAAGGGTGGCTATGAACGAGCCCTTACCGAAGCGTGTCTTGAAGCAGCTTGAAATTCAGGACTAAAATATCGTCTTGTATTCATTTAATGCTTTACCTCTTAATATGTGGATTTTACCACCTATCAATTGGTAGAATCTATTAAACCACTACAATCGTTTAAATGTTTCTTTGTTACATCCATGATAGGTCTCTAGTTATTATTTATGATTAGAGTTTACATCTCAATATAACAGAGCTGTTTAACATTTAGTTAATGGCATAGTTTTTAATTTGATCTGCTACATTTTTCGGAGATGAGTAGGAAATATAATCTATATTCAGAAGCTTACACAAGATATATGTAGCTGACTGTTTATTTAAGACTTTTCGTGCCAAGTGATATCAATTTTTTTGTTTTGTGCGGCACAATCTCTTAGATATAAATTTATTCATGTTTGATAAAGGGCGCCAGTTTCTTCCGCCATTTCTTTGAAGTAAGTAATAATGTCCTGTCCAAGGCGAATGGTTACTGATTGCTTTAATAAGGAACACCGTATTTTTCGAGATTCGAAACAGCCTCATCGTGATTCCAAATGAAGTTCGTTACCGCTGCATTGTATGTACGCTATAAATAACGGTTAATATTCTACCCAAGTTGATTATTAACCACTCTTTTTACATCGCCAGCCTATCTTTAATACTCATTAATGCACTAAAAAGGTGCGTCGCCGACTCTTTTTATATGGATGATGAGGTAATTTACTCCGCTGTTGAACAAAATTTATGCGTTAACGAGTCTTTTTTGTTCAATACCGATGCTTAGAGGTTCGACGTCGAGTAAAAAAGAGTGGTGAGCGAGTGTTTGATATAGGTGGTTTAGTGAAAAAGGGTGCTTGATGTGAAAGAGAGTTGGGTTTTATAAGGTTGTTAAATCTTACTTTCAGCTAATAATTCAGAAGGCAATATACCGAAGCGATTAGAGATACGAATAATATTCATCAATGAGATATTACGTTCGCCTCGCTCTACGGCACCCATATAAGTACGATGCACGCCACATTCTGAAGCAAAATCCTCTTGAGAATAGCCAAGTGCTTTACGCTTATCCCGAATAACCTCACCGAGTTGTTTTTGTGCTTTCTTTTCATTGATTTTCATGACTCCAATTATTCATCTTGAATACTATGAATCTACACTCTATAAGTAGCTTTTAGTGTTTTGAGGCGCTATTATGAACACTATATGCATCATTTTTGGCTAAAAAGGAAGAAATTATGATCAAATTTGAACGTTCTGCTAACCCTCTAATAGAAGGCATGACGAGCGATACTTTAGGGCGTTGTGAAGAAGGTCTGGCTTATATTTCAGAAACCGTGGCCTTGCTTAAAGATCATGAGGCAACCCCTTCAGCCTACCAAGGTTTGCAAAGCTTAATAGAATGTATTCAGTCTGCTCTGGTGTATGAGATTGAGCGTTTGAGTCAGGATAAGCCGGGAAGAGGTAGAGTGGAAGCGTTCAAACATTAAGGCGATGATATCCTAATACGTATGTATGATACGTCGCACAACTTCTATCCGTTATATTTTGTATTTCAGTTCAGTCATAGTCGCTTGTTAGTTTTCTGTATTTTTATACTATACCACTTTGAAAAAGCACTAATAATAAGTAGCGAGCAAGACAGAAAAACAAGTAATTTTAGATATAAATAATAATCTGAGTGAGTATTATTATGACTAGATTCACTGATAAAATTATGCTCAGCATAATCGATAGTAACGCCATAGTGAGCAATTTTTACATATGACTCATCTTTATCTTCTCTATATCGTGACCCACTCCATACATAAATTGTAATGTCGTCTGGGGCAAGAAGTTCATCGATAGGGATTCCTGAATTATATTTATATGGGTATTTTTTTATTATCTTTTCCTAAAATTTCAAAATAATAACCTCGGGGAACCTCTATAGTGAAAGGGGGAGACTTTATTTGTGCCTGTATTTTTTATCTTTATTGTCCATTAAGTTTGAACCCAAAAAAGCCTAAAGGGTACTATATTCATGTGTTCTTCTTTAGGAAACTTGGAGATTCTTTTAATTATATACGTTTCATTTTCTGTTATATCTGATGCGGGTCCAAACAGGTACTCTTTTAAAACATTTTCGTTTTTTAAGTCAGAGAAGTTATTAAAATAACCCTCTAGTAATTGAGGCCAAATTACATCTGAATAATAAACATCAACCTTCAATTTTAATTTTGGTTTCTCTAAATAATCTATAACAGTGATTATACTTGCTACAATTGCAGCAATAGTACCCAAAAAAGCAAGAATATGCCCATATTTCCAATTTACTTTCTTATTTAAGAAGAGCAAATTTTCTCCTTAATTTAACGTTTCAATCAGCCGACGCGTTAGCGGTCGGATGCATTGAATTGTTAGCTGGTTTGATTCTAGACTGTCTTTTTTGCGCGATATGATAAAGCCCATCTTTATATGATTTGCCTTGCCAAATAAATGAAATACATACAAATACTGACAGGATAATGGAGCTCACATAGTACCAATTAATATCGGCTGATTTGCTAAATTATGGCAGTTATTAAATAAGAAAGAAAATCCATAACAAGAACACATATATACTGATGAGTATATTAACTTTTGACACTGATACTTCCGATGGTCCCGTAAAAAAATTGGAAGCTCTTTGACGCCTATTCATATTATCATTTCGCTTCAACTCGATTTTATAGAGAGGGCCAGTGATTTTGGCCTCTAATATATCAACATGTTTTTCCCAGTTTTCCTGCCATTACTTACTTCCTTTATTTACACATATCCAACTAAATGAAAACACTAAACCTATACAAGAGAGAAAAACTGAAAGATCGGTTCTTAAAAGTGAGTCGGACGCTTGTACTGCTAATAGCGCAGCAAAGGTAGCACCGATAAATGTCCAAAAATAAGTAGCCCTTTTCCAGTAAAGCTCGATTTCAAATTTACGAATATCGACAGCCTGATTAAATGCTTCTAACTCGTTTCCCTCAAATTCTTGTGCATATTCTTCAGGAGATAATGTTTTGGTTGTCGTATTTTTCATCTAAATTATATCTCTCATTTTTACTCACAGATAACAGCTAAATATAGAGTAAATAATTCCTCTATATCATTATTCTAGGGAATCCTTTTTTTTTATATTATCAAGGATTCCTTATATTTTTAATAATAAACCGCTTCGTTCTCTCCACTTAACGCTTTATGGTGATAACGCAAATGGTCTTCAATAAAGCTCGCAACAAAATAATAGCTATGGTCGTAGCCGTGGTGGCTGCGTAGGGTTAATGGGTAGTTGGCTTGTTCGCAGGATTTTTGTAGGTTGGCGGGTTTCAGTCTTTCTGTTAAAAATTCGTCGGCTTCGCCTTGGTCAATACATAATGGTATTTTTTCTTCGGTATTGGCAACAAGCAGTGTGGCGTCGTATTGTGCCCAAGTGGTTTCGTCATCGCCTAGGTAGGGTCTGAAAATGCGTGCTGCCCAAGGGGAGTCGGTGGGATTACAGACGGGTGCCAGTGCAGAGACAGACACATATTTATGTGGATTTTTTAGTGCAATAGTGAGTGCGCCATGTCCGCCCATGGAATGCCCGCTGACACTGCATTTTTCCTTCACAGGAAAGTTGGCTTTAATGATTTGTGGTAATTCATCCACAATATAATCATACATATGGTAGTGTTGATTCCACGGTGCTTGCGTGGCATTTATGTAGAAGCCTGCGCCAGTGCCAATATCGTCATGGTCATCTTCGCCGGGGATGCCCGTATTGCGTGGGCTGGTATCGGGGCAGACAATGGCTAAACCCAATTCTGAAGCGACGCGTTGCGCGCCCGCTTTTTTCATAAAGTTTTCATCGGTGCAGGTTAAACCGGATAACCAATATAACACCGGAACGGCTTGCGTTTCTGCTTGCGGTGGCAGGTAAATACTAAAAGTCATATCACAGTTTGTTGTTGTGGAGCTGTGCTGATAACGTTTCAGCCAGCCGTTAAATGATTTGCTTTCTGAGATTAACTGCATATTCACTTCCACCTTTGCTATTGAATATTTTAAAAGCGTAAATATTTTGACTGAAATAGTGCCCTTCAAGACCGTTGGAGGCAAGGATGCCGGAAACGAGCTACATGGATGTATTTATGCGTGTCTTGAAGGGCACTATTTCAGTCATACAATATCACTGTTAGGCTTCGATATCCTCAATATTAATTAATACTAATCATCTTAACAGAATTATAATACGATAAAAAACGCAGGCATAAAGCGAGCGAGGTCTATTCGTGTGTCGCCTTGGTGACGTTGTCTCGGGTGACAACCATTAGTGCTATTGCTAATGCACTTACCACAAAAAAGCCGGCAACCATCGGTATGACGGAGTCGTTATAAAGGTAGGCGATGGTGCCGCCAATAATAGCAGAGAAAAAGGTTTGCACCGAGCTCATCACGGCATTCGCTACACCCGCGATATGGCCTAAAGGTTGCAGTGCTATGGCATTGACATTGCCAAATAAAATGCCAAAGCATGAAAAGATAATCGCTAAATACAGCATGAGTGCGATCAATACCGGGTGCCCATCTTCTATCAAGCTATAGAGTAAAAAGGCACAAGAGATTAGGCTCATGATGATGAGTGCGATTTTACTCAGGGTAATCATGCCGACGCTCTCTACCAGTTTGGCATTCACAAAGGATGTGCCACCCAGTACTAATGCCAGTATGCCAAAAGCAATAGCAAAGTATTCTCCCAATGCATATTGTTCTTGCAGCACTTGTTGCGATGAGGCGAGAAAACCAATAAATCCCCCAAAGGTTAACGTTGAGATAATCGTGTAGTTGCGCGCAACCGCATTGCTTGCGGTTTCTTTTATGCCGTTAACAATGGTGTGTATTCTAAATGGTAGCCGCTTTTCTTTTGGCAAGGTTTCTTCAATGTCAACATATAGCCAAATAGTCGCAGCGATACCAAACACCAGCATTAATATAAAAATCACTCGCCAATGACTGATGGTCAGAATAAGTTGCCCAACACTCGGCGCTAATGCAGGCACAAGAATAAACACAAGCATAATGCTCGACATCACTTTCGCCATGCTAACGCCGGAGAAGCGATCACGAACCATGGCAACAGTAATGACACGGCATGAGGCTGCTCCAATACCTTGTATCATTCTGCCAAATAACATCAGTTCCAGATGTTGAGCAAAAATAGAAAACAGGCAGCCGATAAAAAAAATACCCGCACCGCAATAAATAGCCAGTTTGCGGCCGTAGGAATCTGAGAGCGGGCCAAAGACTAGATTGCCACAACCCATACCAATAAAAATACACGAGATAATTAACTGCACATCGTTGGGGTGATCAACCTGAAGGTCGTTACCGATATAACCCAACGCAGGTAGCATAATGTCAATGGATAGCGCGACTAATGACATTAACATCGCCATGAGTACAATAAAACGTCGGCGTAGTAGTGCGTCAGAGGAGCTTGTGTAATTCTTCATAAATAATGGTTAAGCCACGGCGTAGTTGTTCTTGTGATGAGGCATAATTAATACGAATGCACTCACGTTGATGCGTCCAGTCTTGCGGTAGATCAAAAAAGAATGCTTCACCAGGAATGACCAGTACTTTTCTCGCTTTTAAACGTTGATACAATTCTCTTGAAGAAATCGGCAGCCCTTTACACCAAAGCCATAAAAAGAAGGCGCCTTCCGGTTTATGAATGTATACCGGTACGTCACTAAAAATTTCTTGAGCGATGGCTAATGCGGTTTGCATTTTTTGTTGATAGTAAAGTTGTATTATCTGGCTGCGTAAATGGCGGATATCACCCGAGGTGAGCAAGCGTGTCATCAGGCTGGCGCCCATATTATTGGGTGACAGGCACAGGGTGCCATTTATCGTGGCAATCAATGAGGCGATGGTTTCATTGGCGATAATAATGCCTGTACGCAGGCCCGGTAGCCCCAATTTTGAGAGCGACAAACCTAAAATAATATTCTCATGCCAGTGCAATGTGGCATCGGTATACAGCGCGTTAGGGAAGGGGGCGCCATAGGCGTTATCAATAATTAAGGGAATGTTGTGTTGTTGGGCCAGCATATCCAGATGGGCCAGTTCTTTGTCGGTAATCACATTGCCTGTTGGGTTGGTGGGGCGGGACACCGCGATAGCGGCAATGTCGTCATTCACGGTTAGTGCATCAAAATCAATATGATATTTAAATTGTTGTTTGTCGAGATAGTCGATAGTCGGCGCTTGTGAGGCCAGTATATTGTCGTCTAGTCCCAAGTCGCGGTACCCCATATATTCGGGTGATAAAGGGAGCAGAATCTTTCGGGTCGAGCCGTCTTCCATTTGTCCTGCCAGAGTATTAAACAGGTAAAAAAAGCTGTTTTGGCTGCCGTTGGTTAATACGATATTCTTGGTGCTAATCGCCCATGAATATTCATCATTAAGAAAATCGACCAGCGCTTCAATAAATGGTGCGTTCCCCTGGGGAGAGCTGTAATAACCTGAGGCATGGTCAAACTGTTGGTTATCGAGAATATGCTGCATCTCTTGGCGGAATACGGCGTTCACTTCAGGGATAACAGCGGGGTTGCCGCCACCGAGCATGCAGGTCTCAGGGTCATTCTGGCTGATAGCCTCACCCAGATCGTGCATCAATTCAGCAATACCGGATGTTTTTAAAAATTTTTGCCCAAAGCGAGAGAGAAGTTTCATAATTAAATTATGATAAAATAGCCACCTTTAAACAAGGTTATATTATGTCAGAAGTAAAACTCTCCATCATCGTTGCCATGGCCAATAACCGCGCCATCGGTAAAGACAACAAGCTGTTATGGCACTTGCCGGAAGATTTACAATATTTTAAACGTATTACCATGGGTAAGCCCATTATTATGGGGCGTAAAACCTTTGAGTCTATTGGTCGCCCTTTGCCAAGTCGTTTGAATATTGTGGTCACACGCCAAACCGATTGGCTGCACGACGGTGTACGCGTGGTCAACTCTATTGACGAGGGCATGCAGGTTGCAGAGGCGCAGGTGCTTCTTGATGGTGTTGATGAGGTCATGATGATTGGCGGTGCCGAATTGTATCAAGCCACGTTGCCTCAGGCCGATAGACTCTACCTTACGCGTGTTGACGCTGATCTTGAAGGCGATGCTTTTTTCCCGGAAGTAGATGAAACGGTGTGGCAAGAAATCTCGCGTGAAAAATTTTTGGCATCGGGCAATAATCCTTATAATTATGCGTTTTGTGTTTTAGAGAAATAACGATGTATACGGATGACGACCTTAATCAAGCCGTTGATAACGGTATTTTTACCGCCCCGGCGGTGGAGCAGTTTCGAGCGGCAATGTCTGCAAACAGACAGGCTCCCCTAACAAACGAAGAAAACTTCAAGTTAATTTCTGGCTTTAATGACATTTTTGTTGTGATGGCTATTGGTTTATTGTTGTTCTCATCTCTCTGGGCATTAAATCAATTTATTGACACCCTCTCTTTGGGCGTCTTCTGTATTCTCTCGTGGGGATTGGCGGAGTTTTTTGTGTTAAAACGCAAAATGGCATTGCCTGCAATTGCTTTATTGGCCTCTTTTGTGGGCGGTGTGTTTGCGTTTTTGAGTACGATTTTTGAGATCAATCTTAACAATGAAAACGTGCAGCCTATGTTATTGTTAGTGATAGGAGTAACTGTGTTAGCGAGTTATATACATTGGAAAAGATTTTCAGTTCCGGTTACCGTCGCAGCGTGTGTGGCATCCGTGTGTGGTTTTTTTGTGGCATTGTTTGCTACTTATTTCCCCGAAAAAATTGAGTGGATTCTGCAAGTGGTTTTTGCTTGTGGAATATTAACGTTTATTATTGCAATGTATTGGGATGCGTCTGATAGAGCGCGTATTAATTATCGATCAGACGTCGCTTTTTGGTTGCATCTTTTATCTGCGCCGTTACTGATTCATCCATTATTTTATTGGTTGGGTATTTTGGAAGGCGATGATAAGTTAAATAATATGTTGGCAGTCTTGTTGTTTTATGTGGTTATTACCGTTATTTCTTTGTTGATTGATCGCCGCGTTTTTATGATTTCGTCATTAATCTATGTTCTGTATGCTATTGCAGACGTGTTAGAAACCTATGGTTTTGTCGGTCAAGGTATTGCTATAACGGGTATTGCTATTGGTGGTGCTTTATTGTTTTTGTCAGCCTTTTGGCATTATGCTAGAGGTTTAATGCTAAAGCTTGTACCGCCGCCCCTGATAAAATATTTGCCATCAAAAGAATAGTGTCGCAAAAAACTACGTTTATCAATGCAGCTATATTAATTTTTTTAACGCGGTTATCTTCTTCATAAAATTTTTTGCGATGATTTTTGCGCCAAAATTTGCCTACACTGTTTTTCTTTTAAATAATTCATAGGCGCGTCTCAAAACATGAGAAATGACACGCTTGTTTTCCGTTTTGAAATCCCATATGCTGTTTAAGTTATATCAAAAAAATAAAAGTACAAAAAGGCATCAAAGGGAGTTTTGTGTATGCATACACAAAGAGTTGTTTCATCGTCAGCAGCAGCTGACTCTGTAAATAAGTGTTAGAAATGTACAGTTTAATAAATTTGGGTTTTTAGCTCTAGACCAGTAATTACAAGGGTTTGAGCGATTTATTAGGACATTTTAAACGATTTGCAAAAATGGACAAATACGCTGTATTTTTTAACAGCATAAACAACACCTGTTTGGCTATATTTTGTTCAGTACAAAAGAGGCTTTAAAGAGGGGTTAAACGGCTTTTAAAGACCATTTAATCTTTGTTATCAAACTCGGCTGATAGCTTCCAGCCTGTCAAATTTTCCACCGTATGTCTCACTTTCTTAACGGTGCATTCTTCACCATCCAATGTTAATTCACTGCCAGCAAACAGCACTTGGCCTGTCTTGGTTAAGGTGCCGTTAATCAGTCCTTTGTTGGCTCTGGCGAGAGCGTTGGCGGCATAGGTTCTGGCTTCGTCGTCGTTTTGAAAATGGCCTTGCTTGTATAGCTGGGGTGTGCCTTCACCGACAATGACACTAACGACCTTATTTAACTTGGTGTTTTGGTATGAGGCTTTAGCGCTTTTATATAGCGTTTGGTTGGAGTGGGTGATTTCCAAGTCGTCACACTGGCCGCCGCTTATTGTGACCTTTGGCACTTCTTGGCTCCCTTTAGTAAAGTACAGGATGTTATTTTTAATATTAAAGATCGCGTTATGCTCTTTAGCAAGGCGGTTTAAAAAGTGTAGATCGGATTCGTTAATCTGCTCAAAGCGGGTGACAGGCTGGGATATATTAGTACGCACGGCCAAGCCGTGACGGGCGGCAATATCTGAGGCAACCGCGCCGAGCGTGGTGTTTTCATAATTGACGTGTCGGCGTTCTTTTAGTTCTCCACTGTAATCAGCGCCATTGGCGATAATCGTTAATTGGCGCTTATTCTTGATGGTGGTTTTTTGGACAAGAAATAAACCAAGGAACTGTGGCGGCGTGTCTTTATCATTGCTTAAAAACACCTTGATTTCGTCTTTATAGGCTGGCCGTGAAAACTTGGCGCTAACAGTGATCGTTAGCTCGTCGGCTTCGTCCTTGTCATTATCGCTAATGGTTAAGCGAATAAAGAGCGGCTTAATAGCGGCGGTCACGTCTTCGCCATTAACCACAATGCGGTAGTGTGCCAGTGATACGACATTGTTTACCATAGCGTTTCTTCCACCTCGACGGTGGTTGTGGTGGGCAAGGTGATTTCATCGCCTACGGATAAAATAACGCCCGTTAAGTGTGGGTTAGCCTCGGCTACCGCATCAAACATGCCTAAATCGCCATAGTGACTAAAGACAACTTGATCTAGTCGTAAATCGGGCTTAGTTACCTTTAAAGTTGCCATAGACAACCCCCAGCGTCACTTCAAAATCTTGGACTAAAAACGCTCCATTTTTAATAAAGCTGGAACGGTCAGTATTAATACGCTTGATCACTACAGACCGCGCTTGGCCGTTTTCAAACGCTAAGGTGACAGCCTCTTTACGCTCGGCAATCGCTTCCAGTCTATCCAATGAGCTGTTGGATTTTTTTATCAGCTTTCCACCTAACGTTAAATAAGTAGAAAACTTACCCGTTGAGTGCCAGTGTTCAAAGTCATCAATCGTTTTACTGGTAGCGTAGTCGTATTCGGTTTCACTTTTGATGTTATCCAAATTGACATCACCACTCTCAAAAATAAAATCTTCTAATTGCGCCAACATTAGATCACCTCATCTACTAGCATTGTTGACCCTTGTTTTGCCATGGCTTGAGTTATAGCGCGGTCAACATCCAAGTCGCTTGCAGGATTATTAACAACCACATGGATTGTGTTTTGCTGTGTCACTGTTGCAGGCTTATTAATTTGTTGCGCCTGCTGTTTTTCATGTTGTTTAGCTGCAATAACGGCTTGTTTAACTTGCTGGTTAATAACGTCATCATTGCTTGCGGGAAGTTGTGCTGGTAGTGTATTTGTCGCTACAGGTGTTAAGGCGCTATTTTGTGGTTTGAAGGCAACGATATTGCTACCGACTTCACTACCAAAAGCAGGTTGTTTTCCTGTTGTTAGAGTTGTAACAGTTGTAACAGTTGTAGAGTCATCACTGATTAATCCCAGCTTTGAACCAATCCAGCCGACCAGTTTGGCCGCTTGCATCATCGGCCAAAAAGCCACTTTAAACGCCCCTGCAATGGCTTGACCCGCTAACTTTCCAGCGGAGGTAAAACCCTGTAGTTTTTCCTCGGCCATATCAACAGGCGTTAGCAACTGACCGAACCAGTGAGATACTTTCCCCAGTTTGTTTGCAACAAAAGATAAAGCCGAACCGATTGGCGATAGCAGTGTAAAGAATGGGCTTAATGTTGCCTTAACAGGTGCCATGGATTCCATAAAGCCATCAAACATACCGCTAAATAAAGGCTTTATTGGTTGCCAATATTTATAAATTAATAACCCCGCTGTGACCACACCTGTTGCCAACAAGCCGATAGGGTTAGTCAGTATGGCAACGCGCAACACATTAAAGGCTGAGGTGATCATGGGTAAAGCAACATTTGCCAAGCCTGAAAAGCCACCCGCTAATAATGTGGTTTTGGCCGCTGTCATCGCCGAAGCAATGCCGCTAAATTTTATCGCTTTAGCAAATAGTGATACTTTGGGAATAGCTTGCACATAAGACTTGCTCAGTGACAGGTTGGCAAAGCGTAAGGCTAACTTGGCAAGTTTTACGGTTTTAGTGATAGCGTATAGAGAAGCAAGCGCCACCGCTGTGCCAAACACAACAGGCGTTAAAGTGGGGAATGTTGAATCTAACCATGCGATACCTTGAGCCAATCCACCGACTCCCCATGCTAAGGTTTCAACAGCGGGAGCTAACGTTTTGCCAATCGTGTAACCAATATAACTAAAATCGTTCCCCAGTTTTTCAAAACCTTGTCCACGATCTGCGGCTTTTGCCATTAACGCAGCTTTAGAAATTCCTTGATTCATAGCTTTGTTAAGGTTATCCTGTGAACTCGTTAGTATGTCAGTTTTATTGATAAGCAAAGAGATTAAAGCTACCGCCTCGCTACTGCCAAAGGCTTCTTTTAGTTCCGGATTTTCAGTAAGATTAAAAGCACCATACTTATCTTTGATGAGATTAAGAATATCTACCATTGGCAACATATTGCCTAAGCTATCGGTGAATGTTAATCCTAATTTTTCTTGTGCCTTTCCTGCACCATCAATAAATGCTTTGTATTTTGTGCCAGCCTCACTAGCTGAACCATTCGCTGGAAGGTGCGCACACGGTCAAGGCTCTGCCAGATTGGGTCAATGTGCGTGGTTTCAAAACCATAAGTACGCCAGCCCACATCACGTAAAATGGTGGCAACCCCTTTTTGGCGCATTCTTCGGGCTTCGCAATCGCTACCGTCCAAATACTCAATGGGGCGATCACTACCGCTCACACCTTTTACAGCGCGGTTAGAGTGAGACTTTGCCCAGCCGAAGGGTTTGGCATCCCAGTAGGCGATAGCACCCGCATAGAGCGCGGAACAAGCCACACTGACACCATCGGCGGTGTACATGACATGTACCAGTAACGATGACTTGGTGCCAAAGTTCTGCACCCAGTTATTCACACCCGCTTCATCATCACTGAAATTATCGGGAATCGCGGTGCATTGAGTGGCATCGGCTACGGCATCCATTTTGGTTGCCACGGTTAATTCGGCACTGATCACAGGGGCAATCATTAAGCCGCCCTGTAAATTAATGCCTGTTAAACCTTCGGACTTTTTAAACAAGTCCACTGCGTCTACCACCTCGGCTTCGTCGCACAGGTTGACGATGATGGGGCAATTAACGCCTGATAATGCAATACCCTTTAAGCCGTTAATCAGCTCATCATTGCCGCCTTTACCATCCAAGAAGGTCAAAGCGTCTTCGGTATTGTTACAGGCATGTAAGCCGTGACTATTGGCAGCAATCCCCAGTATGCCAATCGGGGTGCTGGAATTGACTGTGATCAGCCTTGCCGCTTGCGCGGAAATGTCGCCGTTAATACCAAAGTTTAAATCCATAATGAGTTACCCTCTTTGTTGTAATGCAGTGTATAAACCCTGCGGACTGTAAGTGTGCGGTTGACTAAAACCTAATGCCTCGGCACAAAATTCTGAACAAAAATATTTGTTTTTGCTATGGCGTTTTAATGGCAAAAACTGTGATAAAAGAATGCCTTTAAAATCGTATTTGGAACCATATTTTTCTAAAAAAAATTGCCGTACAAAATAAGCGTCAATATTTTTTGGCACATCAATCAATGTCCAATTTTCTTTTTTGAAATATTCTAAAGGAATCTTTTTATATCGAACCCCAACGTCACGCTGGCTTGATGATAATAGGCTAACCATTGTGCATTCATCGGGAATGTAAATTAATTCAACATGAGAATAAATAGAGCGTGTCCAAAAGCGGATACACCAATCAATAAAATTTCCTTTGCCTTTGTAAAACGCTACCTTAATCATGTGTTACGCCTCCACACTAAAAGTATCAGATACTTTGTTAATACCGCTCAATGATCTAGCATTACCAACAGTAACTCGCTTCGATTCCAGTTCTGTTAAAACAGTATTTTTATAGATAGCACCATCCATGACCACTTGTTTGAGTTGATTGGCTGTGTGTATTTTTTTAGACCACGCACTCTTGTCATCCATACAGGAATATGCAAAATCTATTCCCATTCCCACCAAACCGATTAAATTTAGTTGGTCGGTTTCTTTTGATGGGTATGTGTGCTCGCTACCTAAAGCAGAAGAAATAAAACCCTATTTGATAAGCGTTTTGCACTTATCACTTAGAGCCAATAATTTTTCTTCTTTCTTTTTGTTAAGCTCAAATGTTAAAAACTCTTGATCTGTTTTTAACGTGGGTTCCTGATCGGTAAACGCTTGTTTGATTGGCGACCAACCTACAATTTTTCCGTCATCGTATCTTACAAAGTAAATGCTTTCAGTTTCCATCATAATTTAACTATTCTGTGATTTATCCAACCCATAACATTAAAATTTGTCGCGGTGGGTGCGGACGCTTGAGCCGTTGCTCTAATTCTTGCAACCTCACCATCGCCAACAAAAATATTTTTATGGATGCTGCAAAACGCACTACTTGGTGCTATTCGCATATCATAGTCGCCAGTATCGGCAACATATTGATTGCCGCTATCCCATTCGGTCAGCCTTAAAGCCAGTACGCCTGTCCATGCCGAGTGAAAATGAAAAATACCCTCGGCATTAACATGCGTTGGCACGTAACAATTAACTTGCACGCCTGCACCCGTAACCGATGGAATGACACCACCAAGCCGCGCATTTTTAAAAGTGCAAACATTGCCTTCCTGAAAAAATCCTCTTATGCCTGTAGCGTCATACAAAAGAGAACCTAGCAACTGCGCATCAATATAATCGGTCATAACCGATAGCAACGATGTAGCGGTTGCATCGGTTGTATCAATACCCACATTGACTTGACCGTCATTTTTTAACATTGCGTACACATGAAAAGTATTGTTAGCAGCGATTGACGTTATGCCAGCTTTTGCACCGCCACCCGAAGCGCCATCAACTAAAGGCTGGTCAATAATTTTTGAATGCACAACGGATGTTTTAATCACGTTTCCGTTTTTACCGACACACTCAAACGGTTCAACATCTATCGTGTTGCCTGTTGCATCATCGGTATTAACCGAGAGACGACCACCAAACACCATGCCTTTTGTCCCGCGATCACCAATAGGCATATAAAATCCATCGGCTTGTGTTTTTGTTAATCGTCCGTCTATTGCAGCATAAATCGGCGGCAACCATGTGTCGGTCATTTCCGATTCAGTAATGTAATCACTGGCTTTAAAGATGACCTCTCCGGCTTCACCTGTGACCGCTGCTTTTAAAGTCAACATGCCGCCAACACCTGTTGCCAATGCAATTTTGGGCGTGGGCGCAGTGATTACCACTTGTTCGCTGGTGTCGGTGATCTGTACCGCATATAAATAACGGTTAAAGTTTTCTGCTACGGGCAGCTCAATAACAAACGTTAATACGCCGTTATCATCGTAGTAACTGGTTTCAATCTCAGCGCTGTAATTGCGGGTAAGGACCATGTGGTGATTGATCTGGCCACTATTCCCTTCGATGAACGTAATGATCAAAATACTGTTCCCGGACTAGCGCGAATCACGAAAGAATCAGAAACCAATATTCTGGCAGCCATGATTGCTTATGATAATAACCTCTGGTTGTTACCAACGATATATCGTTTGGCTCGGGGTGATGTTACCTACCCAGGGCATATCAGTGCCAGAGATTATTTGAAAGATAATATCAATGATTTGGCTTACCAAAGCTGGCAGTTACCTGTAAGAGTTAATGCCTCTATTACCTCGACGCCCATTACGGAAGAATTTAAATGCGAAGTAATGACCTATCGTTTGCAGGCACAAAAACAACAGCTGCGTGCTATTCGGAGTCGGGCACAATTTTATGTCGATGCATTAAAAAGATTAAATTTTCAGTTATCAACCGCGCTAGATGATTTCGAAATATCCATGCAAGGCAATATTGAAGCGGTTTCCTATATCTCGGCCTCAAAGACATTAGTAGACTTAATGGTGAAGTACCCTAAAGAGTCTGGGCAGGTTGTATCTGATGAAATAAAAACATTACAAACCAATATGGCAACATTGGAAACCCTCGCCACACGTGATTTTATTGATGCCCCTAAGCATCGCATGATACAAAAAAGACAACAAAAAGTTATCGATAATGCATTATATTTGCGTCAGTGGTGGGAAGTTGAAGAGTTAATTGAAATTATTGGTTATTACCGTCGTTATCTATATCTGGTGACGTCAACGCAATTCGATCAGCTTTCCATGTTGGTGGGTGAATCGTTTACGTTGTTAATGCGCTCCCCACAAAAAAAGTATATTAGGGATCATTGGCTTGATACTCTGCTTGAGATCGTTGATAGCGATTCACAGGAAGAGAATCGGGCCGAGCTTGATTTTGGTACGACTCTTGCGGCTTGCGATGCATTAATGTTGGCAGCATCAATGGTGCCTACTATGCCGGGGCCTGCTTCCTTTTCTGTGGCCCTAATGAATGCAATTGGTCCCAAGTTGTTGGGTAGAGCGATGAAGCAACCAGCATTGGCAGCGGGTTTTGTCGGTATATATACCCGATTCATTCAGCGTCGTGGCAATCTAAATGACGCGCAATTGGCGGAGCTTAAAGGCATGTTAAACGGCCCGCCAAAAACCCATGCAGAAATTGGTGATTGGGTTGAAAGTAACTTTCAGGCCAGCCGTAATTGGTGTCTTATTATGGGGGTTGTTAATCTGGCATTATTGATGGCGTCTATTTACCATGGTGAAGATGAGACGATTGCTCGCTGGATTAATCTGGGTAATATCAGCCTTGCATCAAATTCAGCCGCGGCGTTTTTTAAAGCCTTATCCACTGTTCAGCGCTTTAGAGGTTGCCAACTGATGACTATCGCCAGTGAGGCTCTGGGTGTCATCGCCGGTGTTTGTGCGCTTGCCTCTGCCTGGTATGCGGCACGAGAGGATGCAGCAACCGGTGACTCATGGGGTGCAACGTTGGATTATGCAGCAGCCTTTTGTGCAGGTCTTGCTTTGGCGGGTTGTATTGCGGTTTATCTCATTAGTGCAGGCATTATGGCAGAGTTTACTGTCTTAGGCGCTCCCATCGGTGGAGTACTCATGGTGCTGGGAATTATTATTGGTGTGGGTGCGACGATTTGGGATTTCATACGTACATGGTATACCGCGCGTACTCATATGCACTTTGAAGGCTTCATTAATTATTTATGTGTTGATGGTGGTCATTGGACGTTCCTCTATGCCTTAAACTATGACAGACACTTATACCCGGACATGATTGCTGTTTTTGATGAGGTAAAGGAAGGGCATCATGAGATGAGCTTCTGGTATCTTGTTCCTGAACAACATGAAGTTTTGTTTAAAGATGTGTTGCACAATGCTGAATATGTTGCCAATGCAGTGGATATAGAGAAAAGCGATCTTGAAAATCAGTATCCTGCCGTGCTGACATACGATGGTTGGGTGGTTGAAGAAGAGTAAGCTTATTCTTGATGGAATACGCGAATAAATTTTTGAGTAAAAAGCCGCTTTGTTAACGATATAGCATCAATGTCCAGACGGTTATCTGGGTAGCGTTGCAGCGGTATTTCTGCGTATTGTAATAATGCGGCAGTCAGTATTAAAAAAATAGAGGCACTGCCGCGTTCAAAAGGCATTAAGTGATGGCAATACCAAAGGAATTCTCCCAGTTTTTCAATAAATAACGTTTTGTTTTCCTTGCAATCCATAAGCCTAATAAAAAGTTCGTTGACCTTTGAGGTTAATAGTGAATAAACGATATGGGGTTGCGGGTGTTCAATAATCACAAAAAAGGTAGGATCTGGTTTGCTCAACACGAAAAAGCTAGTTAAAGGTTCTGTTATGTTGTCTTTGTCGATCAGCGTATATTTTTCATATTTATTTATATCAAAGAAAGAATCGGGTGATATGGTAAATTTTTTCTTGACGATTTGATTAACCGCCTGCCGTATAAATTGATCGACTTCTTTTGTGATGACTAATTGTGAAGCATCTTGAGTTTCACATAAGGCAAGATTTTGCATTATGCTGCCAAACAAAGGTTTTTCTTTGCTGTAAGCCGTATGACTAACCGTTGCATTGAGTGCATAACTAAGCGGTTTTTTTCCTGCTTTCTTTAACGCATCGTTAAGCGCTATTCTCCGTTCCATGGAATCAGATACTTGTTGGCTACTGAGTGTGTAAACACCATCTCGCCACTGACCAAATTTCTTAATCTTTTCTGGAGCAATACCGGGTTGTTGTTTGGCAAAATTCGAGCGCTTTTTTGCCAGGACTTGCAGCAGTTCAATGAGTGAAATTTGTTTACTAGCAACGGATAAAATGTTTTGTATCAGTTGTGATGTGTTGGTCGCAAACGTCACCCATGTCGATTGGTCTGTATCGGGAAAGTTATGGTGATCGTTGGTAAAAAACGTCACCGTAGCATGGTTAGTTTCGGCAGTGTTTTTCAAGCCGCTCATACAACCCCGGTTTTGATGTGTTAACTTTCCAGTTTAGATAAATCACGCACAGCACCTTTGTCGGCACTGGTTGCCAACATGGCGTACGCTTTTAACGCCGCAGAGACCTTACGTGGACGTTCTTTGACGGGTTTCCAGCCAAGTTTATCCTGTTCGAGACGACGCGCCGCCAGCTCTTCATCTGAAACTAGCATATTAATAGTACGGTTAGGAATGTCGATCTTGATTTTGTCGCCATGCGTCACCAGACCAATGGCGCCACCAGCGGCAGCTTCTGGCGAAACATGGCCGATGGATAAGCCGGACGTTCCTCCCGAGAAACGACCATCAGTTAGCAACGCGCACAGCTTGCCCAACCCTTTGGATTTAATATAACTGGTGGGGTAGAGCATTTCCTGCATGCCGGGGCCGCCTTTGGGGCCTTCATAGCGTACCACCACAATATCACCCGCTTTGACCTTATCATCCAGAATATTTGCCACCGCTTCGTCTTGTGATTCCACGACATGAGCAGAACCTTCAAATACCAGAATATCTTCATCAACTCCGGCCGTTTTAACCACACAGCCATTCTCAGCGATATTGCCGTATAACACCGCCAAACCACCCTCGGTATTGAAGCAATGCTCCAACGAACGAATACAGCCATTTTCGCGATCGGCATCCAGTGTCGGCCAGCGTGTATTTTGGCTAAATGCGGTTTGTGTCGGGATACCCGCAGGGCCTGCCTTAAAGAAATGCATCACCTCTTCAGAGGGGTTACGCATAATATCCCACTCATCCAGCGCGTCTTTCATGGTGTCGCTATGAACCGTTGGGATGCTGGTATCCAGCAAACCTGCGCGATCCAGCTCGCCCAAAATCGACATAATGCCGCCTGCACGGTGAACATCTTCAATATGATATTTCTGCGTATTCGGTGCAACCTTACACAATTGCGGTACCTTATGACTGAGCGCATCAATATCTTGCATAGTGAAATCGACCCCTGCTTCTTGCGCAGCCGCCAAAAAATGCAAAATGGTATTGGTCGAACCACCCATGGCAATATCCAGACACATAGCGTTACGGAACGCATTATAAGTGGCAATATTGCGTGGCAAATAGCGCTCTTCATCATGCTCGTAATAACGACGCGCAATCTCCACAATCCGGCGTCCGGCGCGTTTAAACAGCTTCTCACGGTCGGCATGTGTTGCCAGCGTGGTGCCATTGCCAGGCAAACTCAGGCCCAATGCTTCCGTTAAACAATTCATTGAGTTAGCAGTAAACATCCCCGAACAGGAGCCGCAAGTCGGGCACGCGCTACGTTCATATTCAGCGACGGTTTCATCATCAACGGAGTCATCGGCCGCAATCACCATAGCATCAACCAAGTCCAGCTTGTGTTCGGCCAGTTTGGTTTTACCCGCTTCCATGGGGCCGCCAGAGACAAAAATGGCCGGAATATTTAACCGCATGGCGGCGTTTAGCATCCCGGGGGTGATCTTGTCGCAGTTAGAGATACACACCATGGCATCGGCACAATGGGCATTAACCATATACTCGGTGGAATCCGAAATAATATCGCGCGAAGGCAAGCTGTAAAGCATGCCGTCATGACCCATGGCAATACCGTCATCGACGGCAATGGTATTAAATTCTTTGGCAACACCACCCGCGGCTTCAATTTCGCGGGCGACCAATTGCCCCAAATCTTTCAGGTGAACATGCCCGGGTACAAATTGGGTAAAAGAGTTAACAACGGCAATAATCGGTTTTTGAAAGTCGTCGTCTTTCATGCCGGTGGCACGCCATAATGCACGAGCCCCCGCCATATTGCGACCGCCAGTGCTTGTTTTGGAACGATAAACAGGCATGAGATACCTCAAGTGTGGTGCTTAACAGTGGCTATATTATAAGGAAGTGTTAATGTTGCGTAAAATGAGATATTTGCAAGGTATTGTTGCGTTTTTTGACATATTGTGTGCTAATAGCATTAACATTACTACTGGGTATTACATGTTATGAATACTGAAAAATATACCGCGGAAAAAATTAATCAACTAGTTGAATCATTGAATATAACCAGCGGTGGGTGGTTTATTCAGAACGAAAAGCTGACAAAAGAATTTTTGTTTGATGATTTTAATGCGGCCTTTGGTTTTATGACTCGATGTGCCATGTATGCTGACAAGGTTAACCATCATCCAGAATGGTTCAATGTGTACAACAAGGTGCGAGTACAGTTAACAACGCATGATGTTGGCGGCATATCTGCTAAGGATGTTGATTGGGCAAAAACAATGGATACTTATGCCGCCAATGGTTAAATGGTTGCTGGCTACTCTGTGTTGTTGGTTTTATGTAAGCTGGTTTTCAATATGAAATAACCCACAACCCCTGAAGCCAGTGACCCTAAAATAATGCCAAGGCGTTCATCGAAGAAAAGATCAACGCCCGTTTCTTCAAAGGCGAGTGAGCCAATGAATAGGCTCATGGTAAAGCCAATTCCACAAATCGCAGACGTGCCATAGAGACTGAGCCAATTCATACCTTGAGGCAATTGTGCAAGTTTTAATTTAATGGTGAGCCAGCATAATCCAACAATACCAATTTGTTTCCCGAAGAATAATCCCAGTGCGATACCCGCAGGAACGCCGTGCATGACCTGTTCAGGACCGACATTACTCAGGTTAAGTCCGGCGTTAGCAAAGGCGAAGACAGGCAATACAAAAAAAGCAACCAGATTATGCAAGCTGTGTTCGAGATCTTTGACGGGTGAAATATCTGGATTGTTGTTGTCGCGCATGGGAATAAACATCGCTAATACCACACCTGCTAATGTGGCATGAACACCAGACTTTAAGGTGGCGGCCCACATAATAATGCCAATAATAATATACGGTGATTTGCTGACAACTTGGTGACGGTTTAAAAAGGACAAAATAATAATACATACCGCACTGATGATTAGTGCGGTAACAGAAATTTTTGATGTATAGAAAAGCGCGATAATAACAATTGCCCCAACATCATCGAAAATAGCCAGTGATGTTAAAAATACCTTGATCGTGACCGGTACTCTGGAGCCTAATAAGGTTAACACTCCCAAGGCAAAAGCAATATCCGTGGCAGCAGGAATGGCCCAGCCTTTAACGGCAACGTCATCATTGATATTTAATGCCAGATAAATTAAGGCGGGGAAGAGCATGCCGCCAATAGCCCCCACGGCAGGTAGAATGATATTGCGCTTATCTGAAAGTTCACCTTCGATTAATTCACGTTTAAGCTCCAAGCCGACAAGGAAAAAGAAAATAGCCATCAGTCCGTCGTTAATCCACAGCAGCAAAGGTTTGTCAATGCCTAACGAGCCCGCCCGAATTTCAACGGGAGTATCCAGTAATAGTTCGTAATAACTAACAAGTGCAGTATTCGCACAAATCATGGCGAGCACTGCAGCAGCAAACAACAAAATACCGCCTGCAGCTTCCATGTTGAAAAACTTGTAAAGTGGAGAGTTCGTATTCATAAGTGGGATCTCAATGCCTCAATAGTATTTATAAGGTGGTGAGCGATGTAAACGCTTGGGCTTGTTCGCTAATAGCTTGCCAGTTTTTTTGAGAAATATTTTTTTCAGTGGCAATGGCTGAGCTAGGGATGCAAAACACGTTTTTCATCGCTAAAAAATCACTCACGTTATTATAGTTGATTCCGCCAGTTGCGCAAAAATAAAATTCCGGGAACGGTGCAGAGATAGATTTGAGCATGGCTGCGCCACCACTGACCGCCGCCGGAAAAAATTTACAGTAACGCAAACCGTGTTGCATGCCGAGTAAGATATATGACGGTGACATAACACCGGGAAGGATATCAATGTTTTTCTCTTGACAGTAAAATAACTGCTGTTCATTGATGCCCGGCAAAATAATAAAATCGATGCCCTTGCCTTCTAGTTGTTCGATCTGGTCAATCGTGGTAAGCGACCCGGCGCATATTTTGATATTGGGGAATGTCGCTTTGGCAATAGCAATCGCATCTATCGCCAACGAATTACGTAAAGTGATTTCTATCGCTTCAATGCCACCCTGCTGTAGTGCATCAATAATCGGTAAAATTTCCTCGGCTTGATGCCGGGATGCATCCAAATTAATGATAGGTAATATAGTGTGTTGTTGTTGAATAAAATTCTTTGTGATTCATAAGATTGCGAGACAAGTATTCTACTTATGAATTTGTTTGCTTTCAAAGCTTATTTATATTCGGTTTCAATCTTAAAATCATGAAACCTTTTTCACGTTTTTGGGGTATCAGTGAATGACATTATTATTCTGGGGAGGAAATAACAATGAAAAGATTGTATTACCTGACAAAAATTGCAGATGCCGCCGAATTTGCTTCCGACTGTTTACATGAAAATGGCGTGACTGATTGGAACTTTCATGTGTTGGGAAAAGATAAAGCGAATGTCTTCAAGCATCATCTTCATGGTACAACACCTCTTCACGAGCTGGATATTATTCGTTCCGGTGAGCGTGGTGTATTGCTGTGCTTTTTAGTGGGCGTGTTAATGGCAGGGTTTTTCGCCTTGTTTGTCTCAGGCGGCCAGATAATGAATGTCGCGATCCAGTCGTTGCTTATTATTGTGCTGTTCTCTCTTTTTGGTACTTGGGTTGGCGGCTTGGTGGGAGTTTCAACAGAAAACTACAAAATTCGGCGTTTTCATGATGATATCGAATCAGGGTCATTGTTGCTAATGATCGATGTTTCGCCAACACAAAAAGCGCAGGTGCTTGACCTGCTAGAGCGTATCCCGCAGATACGCCCAGCGGGTGAAGATACCACCACCATTAATCCCTTTGCCCAGCCGGCAGCGGGTTAATCGTCTAGTAAGGGTTGTCTTGGGAGTGTTTTGCGCTCCCTTTCTGCGCCCTGCTTTTTACACCCCCCAACCATTACGGTATAGTCTGCTTTACCACAATATAGTGCAGTATTGCAGATGGCGAAAAAACTAAAAGACCCCCGTGCCCGGCAGGAAGCTGAAAAATACGATAATCCCATTCCCAGCCGTGAATATATTCTCAGTGTTCTCGATAGTGCCGTTGGCCCTTTGGAACGCGATCAGATCGCTTTTGAGTTGGAGATTGATAACCCCGAACAAGAAGAAGCATTGCGTCGTCGTCTGAATGCCATGGAGCGTGATGGACAGATTTATCGCAATCGTAAACGCGCCTATGCCCGTGTCGATAAGCTCGATCTGATTCGTGGTCGAGTGCAGGGGCATCGCGATGGTTATGGCTTCTTGATCCCCGCAGAAGGTGGTGATGAGATTTATCTGGCTTATCGCCAAATGCGTAAAGTGTTTGATGGTGATGAAGTTTTAGTGCGTTTAGCGACATCCAGTTTTCGTGGTAAGCGCGAAGGTAATATCGTTGAGGTGATTGCCCGTAATACACGTCAGGTTGTAGGACGTTTTTACAATGAGAGTGGTGTTGGTTGTGTGCGACCGGATAATCTGCGCATGACACATGATGTATTAATCCCGATGGAAGACGTGGGTCTGGCGGCGGATGATCAATTTGTCATGGTAGAAATTACCCAATATCCTTCGCGCCAAACACCCGCCTTGGGGCGCATTGTTGAAGTGCTGGGTGACCACATGGCGCCCGGTATGGAAATTGATGTGGCGATTCGTGCACACGACCTGCCACATGTGTGGCCTCAGGCAGTAAAAGAGGAAGCTGCCATCCTGCCTGCTGACGTTGACCCAGTCGATAAAAAGCATCGTGTGGATTTGCGTAATCTGCATTTTGTCACTATTGATGGCGAAGATGCGCGTGACTTTGATGATGCGGTTTACTGTGAGCCACGTAAAAGTGGTGGTTGGCGTTTATATGTGGCTATTGCCGATGTGTCTCATTATGTCACGGTTGCCAGTGCTCTGGACAAAGAAGCCGAACATCGTAGTACGTCAGTGTATTTTCCAGATTTTGTGTTGCCCATGCTGCCGGAAGCATTATCCAATGGTTTGTGCTCTTTAAATCCTCGTGTTGATCGTTTGGCTATGGTGTGTGAAATGACGATCAGTGCCTCTGGTCGTATTAGTGGGTATCAGTTCTATGAGGGGTTGATTTATTCGCATGCACGCTTGACCTACACCAAAGTCGGCAAAATGATTGCCTCCGAGCTGAGTGATGAAGGTCGTGCTTTAAGAGATAAATATGCGCAGGTTGTCAGTGATATCGATCACTTATACCAACTCTATAAGGTGTTGCGGGGGTTGCGTGAACAGCGCGGATCCATTGACTTTGATACGACTGAAACACGTATACTATTCGATGAGCAACGTAAAATTTCTCGTATTGTACCGGTGGTGCGCAATGATGCTCACAAGGTCATTGAAGAATGTATGTTGTGTGCCAATGTCTGTGCGGCGCGTTTTTTGGAAAAGCATGCGCTTGATGGCCTGTATCGTGTGCATCAGGGTCCTAAGGAGCAGAAGCTGGAAAATTTACGGGCATTTTTAGGTGAGCTGGGATTGACCTTGTCGGGAAATGCACAGCCAGCTCCCGGAGACTATCAACGATTAGTCGATACTATTGCGTCACGTCCCGATGCTAAGGTCATTCAGACCGTGATGTTGCGTAGTCTGAGCCAAGCGATGTATCAACCCGATAATGAAGGACATTTTGGGTTGGCTTATCCGGCCTATACACATTTTACCTCTCCCATTCGTCGTTATCCCGACCTGCTTACGCACCGCGCTATCCGGCATATTATTCGCAGTCGCAAAGAATCCAAACAGGTGCAGCGGGTTAAAGGCGCCAAAGTGATGGCTAAAAAAGCCATCTACCCCTATGACATACAAGATATGCTGCGCCTTGGCGAGCATACCTCACTGTGCGAGCGTCGTGCCGATGATGCCACGCGCGATGTGGTTGACTGGTTAAAATGTGAATATTTGCAAAACCATTTGGGAGATACTTTCCCGGGGGTGATTACCGCAGTCACTAACTTTGGCGTCTTTGTTGAGCTTTTAGATGTCTATGTCGAGGGCCTTGTTCATATCACAGCCTTGCCTTCAGATGATTATCATTATGAGGAAGCGCATCACCGCTTGGTTGGAGAGCGTACTCATCGAAAATTTTGTTTGGGTGATGAGTTGCTGGTACAAGTTGCTGCAGTCAATCTCGATGAGCGCAAAGTCGACTTTGATTTGATTGATGAGCAAGGCGGCACAAAGCCACCCGCAAAAGAAAGTGTACGTGATAAGTTGCGTCGAGGTGATTTTGCTGGCTTGGGTGTTACTAAAAAAACAAAAAAAGTCAATCTTAAAGCGACAACTAAAGTAAAAGCCAAGAAAGTCAGTACGAAAAAAAGCCCCGCTAAAAAATCAGAAAGTGCGAAAAAAACGGTTAGAAAGAGAAAGGTTAAACGGTAATGTCAAAAGTAAAAACGGCTTACGTTTGTAGCGAGTGTGGAGAAGACTTCACCAAATGGCAAGGTCAGTGTGTGACGTGTGGGGCATGGAACAGTTTGCGTGAGGTGCGTTTAGGGTCGACAAAAACCAATGTCACCCGTTTGTCGGGTTCACGGCAAGGCTATGCGGGTGCCACAGAAAATAAAGTGCAATCACTGGCCGATATTGATTTAGCGGATACTCCACGTATTGCGACAGGTTCCGATGAGTTTGATCGTGTACTGGGCGGTGGTTTAGTCCCGGGCTCTGTTGTTTTGATGGGAGGGCATCCCGGTGCGGGTAAGTCTACCTTATTGTTACAGGTGTTATGTCATCTAGCAGAACAACAAACCACCTTATATGTGACGGGTGAAGAATCATTGCAACAGGTAGCACTGCGTGCCCAGCGTTTGGGTTTGCAGACCCAAAAACTCAATTTGTTATCGGAAACCGATGTGGAGCAATTATGCCTGACAGCAGCTGAGGTCAAGCCCAAAATTATGGTGGTAGATTCCATTCAGGTGATGCATATGAGTGAGGTCCAATCAGCCCCGGGTAGTGTGTCACAAGTGCGTGAGAGTGCGGCATGGCTAACCCGTTATGCCAAGCAGTCCGGAACCATTTTGATATTGGTGGGGCATGTGACCAAAGACGGTAGTTTGGCGGGTCCTAAAGTATTGGAGCATATGATTGATTGTTCCATTTTAATTGAAGGTGACAATGACTCTCGTTACCGTACCTTGCGCGGTAATAAAAATCGTTTTGGTGCCGTGAATGAGTTAGGTATTTTTGCGATGACCGAACAGGGTCTAAAGGAAGTGACTAACCCGTCGGCGATTTTTTTGCAGCGTGCTGAAGAAGTCGCACCAGGCTCGGTGGTCATGGTGGTGTGGGAAGGGACGCGCCCGTTATTGGTAGAAATACAGGCGCTAGTTGATGATAGTCATGGCGGTAACCCGCGGCGTGTTGCGGTCGGTTTGGATCAAAACCGTTTAAACATGTTGCTCGCCGTATTACATCGTCATGGAGGGTTAATGGTGGGCGACCAGGATGTCTTCGTGAATGTGGTTGGTGGTGTGAAGATCATGGAACCCAGTGCGGATCTGGCTTTGCTGCTGGCCATTGTGTCCAGCTTTCGTGACAGAGTGTTATCACCACAACTGATGGTCTTTGGTGAGGTCGGCTTATCGGGTGAAATTCGTCCGGTACCCGGTGGTCAGGAACGCCTACGTGAGGCAGCCAAACATGGCTTTAAAAAAGCCATTGTGCCACAGGCCAATGTTCCCAGACAGCCGATTGACGGTTTGGAAGTGATTGCCGTAAAAAATCTTGCGCAGGCACTGGAAGCAATATGATAATAACGTTATGTACTATTCTTACTTCGGGCTTAAAGAAGCGCCATTTTCGATAGCGCCCAACCCAGACTATCTTCTGATGACAGAAAGGCATCAGGAGTCCTTGGCGCACCTCTATCACGCTATTGAAAGTGATGCCGGTTTTGTCTTGTTGACGGGTGAAATCGGTACTGGCAAGACAACGGTTTGCCGCCGTTTTTTTAAATCAGCTGCCGCATAATACGCAAATTGCGTTTATTTTAAATCCCTGTCTGGATGATATTGAGCTGTTGCAGGCGATCTGTCGCGAACTGGAAATTCCTTTTTCTGACGATGCCTCCTTACGTATTTTAATTGATAGTATTTACCAGCGTTTATTGCAAAATCACCAGCAGGGTATCAATACCGTGTTATTGATTGATGAAGCCCAGCAGATGTATCAAAAAACACTGGAGCTGATTCGTCTACTGACCAATTTAGAAACCGATACTCAAAAACTGCTAAAAATTATTTTAGTGGGACAGCCAGAGTTGAATGACCTGTTGGCTCGTGCCGAGTTGTTACAATTGTCTCAGCGTATTACGGCCCGCTATCACATCAAGCCGCTATCGGTTGATGAACTACGTTATTACGTCCAGAACCGTTTGACGATGGCAGGTTATCAACAGAAGCATAAGCTATTTTCCACCGCAAGAATAAAGCAGCTATTTTCTTTGACTCAAGGAATTCCTCGCGTTGTCAATGTGATTTGTGATCGTGCTTTATTGGGCGCTTATTCAGGCGGAGCCAGTGCAATCAGCCAGCGTATTTTGAATAAAGCGTATGAAGAAGTTAATGGCCACGATAACAATAAGTCATCGACTACCAATCGATTTTACCTCTGGTTTTTTGTGGTAGCGTGTGTGATTTTTTCGCTGGCGGCAGCGAATCACTATGCCAATATTAACTGGTGGCAATCAGTCAATACGCTTATGTCTCCGAAACCGACGGTGTTGGTGGTTCCGGACGTGGTGCTTGATTCTCACATACAAAAGGACGTTATCGAAAAGGCCCCGCAATTAGTACAGGAAGTGGTTGACGATACACCGCTGACATTGCCGGACTTTTTGATGTCTTCTGAAGAAAAAGCATGGAAGTTGTTCTTTGAAGACTTAATGACAAAGCAAAAAAATATTAATCATTGTCGTGATCTTGCCAATGTTGATTGGCGCTGTGATACAGAAAGTGTGACGGGTTGGTTGGGTTTTAAACAGATTAACCGCCCGTCTATAATGCGCTTGATTAAGGACGGCGCGTTTTATTTTCTACCACTGGTCGCGGTAAAAGACATTTATGGAACCGTGTTGTCTCGGGATCAAGAAACGAATGCGTTGATCCGTCATCAAATACCCTTGGTCGAGTTAGGTGAATATTGGACGGGTGAGTTTATCTATGTGTGGCAGGTGCCCGTAGGTTTTGAGCGTTTTATTTATAAAGACTCTGCCCAAGACCAAGTGGATTGGCTGTCAGGTTTATTTGCTCAATTGGATGATCAGAGCCGTTTGTTATCAGAGGGGCGGTATAATTCACGCTTGCAAAAGCGAGTAGAAATTTTTCAGCGTCAACAAGGCTTGAAAGAAGATGGCAAGGCCGGTATACAAACCTTGCTAAAATTGCACGAGATGGTTGGTATTGCCATCACGCTTGAAACCGATGTGTGGGTAAAGCGTATGTCTTATATTCTTGAATCGTTAAAAAAATCGGATAAAAAACGTCGAGATGCGAGTGGTACTGATAACCCACAACCGCTTTTTGAATTTGTACCAGATGTCGTGGTACAAAAGAAAAGTCAAATACCGGTGCCACTGTTAGTATTGGTAGGGGCAGTATTATTCGTGTTGGCAGCCGTATGGTTTGTTTTCAATCTTCCCGAGAAAAAACTGGAAGCGCCGTTGCTTCCGGCGCAAACAGTGCCCCCGATAAAAGTAGAAAACCTGCGGTTGTGTTGGAAAAAAACTTGTTGTATTAGAAGAGATTTTTGCTGCAACAAGCATAACTAAAGACACTGCTGCCAATGAGAGTGCCACCAATGAGGGCAATGCAAGCACAACCACAATCGACCCTAAAGTATTAGCATTGTATTTACAACAAGACAATCAAGCAGTGGTTGTTCAACAGAAGCCGGTTGCACAAGAACAGCGTCAACAACAACTCAACACGGTTGCAACTTCAGCAGATGAAGGTATTCCTTCCATCTACGATTTGTCTGTCAGTTTGCAAAAAGCCATTCCTGCTACCCAGTATGGAGCACATGTTTATGCCACCGATAATCGTAGTGGTTTTGTCATTTTGAACGGCAGCAAATACAAGGCGCAGAGTAAAATGCGCAATGGTGTGTTTATTGAAACGGTGGGTGAAGGTGCGGTTGTTCTGAGTTATCAGGGGGTCGTTTTTTCTTTGCTCGCGATGAAAAGCTGGAAGGCACCGTAAGTTTCAGTGTGGTGCCTTTATTGATGGTACCTGAATAGGGCAATCAGCTCGCGCTCACAGGTAGACTCACTGCCCATATTTAAGGTTAATAATCGGCGTAAGTGGCCAACGCTATCTGTATCAATATCTTCAAAACAAAAGCCGTATAAGTTAGCGTTATGATGAACCAGCTTTAATTCAGCGGTAATCGTTAGGTTACTTTCAAAGTTGATTTCACCAATAATACTACTGGTCTCTTCAGAGAATTCTTTACAATTGATTAGTACGCCGTTAAATGAAATGTCGACCACGGTGCCTTGCCAGGATTGCCCATTACTGGTTAGCGTTACCCCGTTAACAAAAGGGACGCGGGTAAAGCGACGTTGTTCTTGATCAGCCAGATTGGTATTCATAGTGAGCCCTTGAAGCGGAAACATATCTCGACATAAACGATCCTTGTTCTGAGTATAGACTATTCCGCCCCAAGCGCCACGTTGAGTGCCATTTATTGGTGGTGATTACGTTTTAATTGGCTTGTACTTCATCCGTTGTGGCTGTGCTTTATCGCCTTTGCGTTTAAGCAGGTCTTCATGATATTCCGTGTAGTTACCTTCAAAGAACACCACCTCACTCTCGCCTTCATAAGCCATAATATGTGTGGCAATACGGTCGAGGAACCAGCGATCGTGCGAAATCACCAAGGCGCAGCCCGGGAAGTTCAACAAGGCATCTTCCAGCGCACGCAGAGTTTCCACATCCAGATCATTGGAGGGTTCGTCAAGCAAGAGTACATTAGCACCTTGCTTAAGGGTATTGGCCAGATGCAGACGACCACGCTCACCACCGGATAAATCCCCCACACGTTTTTGCTGGTCGGAGCCTTTAAAGTTAAAGCGGCCTACATACGAGCGTGAGCTAACTTCGTAGTTACCAATGGTCAGCATATCGGCGCCACCCGATACGGCTTCCCAGACATTCATATCATCATTAAGATTTTCACGACCCTGTTCAACGTAGGCGGTTTGCACGGTTTCACCAATCACGATGTTACCACTATCGGGGGTTTCTGAACCGCTAATCATCCGGAATAACGTAGTTTTACCCGCACCATTACCGCCGACAATACCGACAATCGCCCCTTTGGGGATGGTAAAACTTAAGTCATCAATTAATAAGCGGTCATCATAACTTTTACAGACATTATGAAAGTCAATGACCTTATCCCCCAAACGGTCACCCGGTGGAATGTAAATCTCGTTAGTTTCATTGCAGGTTTGGAATTCCTGCGATTGCAGTTCATCAAAACGTTGTAAGCGCGCCTTGTTCTTCGCCTGACGACCTTTGGGGTTTTGGCGTACCCATTCCAGCTCGGCTTTTAGAGCTTTTTGGTGGGCGGCTTCGGTACGTGCTTCTTTTGCCAACCGCGCTTCCTTAGTTTCCAGCCACGTAGTGTAGTTACCTTCATAAGGAATGCCGTGACCACGGTCGAGCTCCAAAATCCAGCCAGCGGCATTATCCAGGAAATAACGGTCGTGCGTAATTGCCACCACGGTGCCGTTAAAGTCTTGCAGAAAGCGTTCTAGCCAGAAGACAGATGCGGCGTCCAAATGGTTAGTCGGTTCGTCTAACAACAGCATATCAGGGCGTGATAACAGCAAGCGGCACAAGGCAACACGACGTTTTTCACCCCCTGAGAGTTTGCTGATCTCAGCATCCCAAGGAGGCAGGCGTAAAGAGTCTGCCGCTTGCTCCAATTTATTATCCAGATTGTGTGCATCCCACGCCTGAATAATATCTTCATACTTGCCCTGTTGTTTGGCAAGCTCATCAAAATCGGCATCAGGTTCGGCATAGGCCGCATAGACCTTATCCAGTCCGGCAAGTGCATCCAGTGCCTCGCGCACCCCATCATCTACATTACCACGTACGTCTTTGCTTTCATCCAGTTCCGGTTCCTGTGCCAGATAACCGACTTTGATATCTGGCATAGGACGAGCTGCACCGTTATAGTCCTGATCAATACCCGCCATAATTTTTAGCAGCGTTGATTTACCAGAACCATTGAGACCTAATACGCCAATCTTGGCCCCGGGGAAAAAGGATAGAGAGATGTCTTTTAGGATTTCACGTTTGGGGGGGACGACTTTGCCGACACGGTTCATCGTGTAAACATATTGAGCCATAAAGCCTGCCTTATTATTGAATAATGGGATCGGAGAGCACGTTAGCGAAACTTGTTTGTTAACACAATAGCTGGGTATAAAAAAGCGCGTATCTTTTTGTGATTACACCATCCCCATAATCCCCGGCAGCCAGAGGACGATACTTGGAAAGGCAATGAGTACACCGATGGTCACGATATCCGCAATAAAAAATGGTGTGACACCTTTGAAGACATCTTGCACCGTGAGTTCGGGGCGTACTCCAGCAACAACAAAGCAGTTAAGTCCTATCGGCGGGGTAATCAGACAAAATTCTGCCATTTTCACGACGATAATCCCAAACCAAATCGCACACCCTGTTGCGGAAACACCAAACGCTGAGTCGGCAGCATTGACATCGAGGCCGCCGTTCAGAGCAATGACTGCCGGGAATACGACGGGCAGCGTGAGTAATAACATGCCAATCGCATCCATAAACATGCCCAGTACGGCATAGGCCAACAATATCATCAATAGGGTGATCATCGGGTTTTGTTCGAGGTTGGCAATCCAGTCCGAAAAGGCGGTGGGCAGGTCTGCGAAGCCGAGGAAGCGGACGTACAGTAATACTCCCCAAATGATGGTGAAAATCATCACGGTCAATTTGCCCGCTTCCATCAAAGCGCCGCGCATGTTTTCCCATTTCATGCCTTTATAAACCGCCATACAGAACACCACGAAGGCACCCAGTGCGCCAGCTTCTGTCGGTGTGCCCCAGCCGCCATATACACTAAAGATAATAATAAACACCACAAAGAAAATGGGTAGGGTCGGAGGCAGTGACTCCAATCGTTCTTTCCAGCTAAAGCCCGAAATCGTGGGTCCATATTCTTTTTTGTACATCGCCATACCAATAACTAGAGAGGCGTAAATGAGAGCCGACACGGCACCGGGTAGAAAACCTGCCATCAGCAAAGCCCCCACATCCTGCTCGACAATAATGGCATAAATCACCAGAATTGCCGAAGGAGGAATCAACGATGCCAGCGTGCCGGAGGCGGACACAACTCCAGCAGCAAAACATTTGTTGTAACCTAGTTTTAACATCTCTGGAATGGCAATCCTAGCAAAAACGGCAGACGTGGCGACAGACGCGCCAGATACTGCGGCAAACCCGGCGGTTGAGAATACCGTGGCCAGCGCCATGCCACCGGGTAACCAGCCAACCCAGCGTTTGGCAGCTTCAAATAGTGCTCGTGTTAAGCCGGCGTAGTAGGCCAAAAAGCCAATCAGAATAAAAACAGGAATCAAAGACAGTGCCGAAGTGGAGACTTTCGAGTGAGGAATGGTGCCTGCCATTTTTAACGCTACCCAGAAACCTTTTTCAAAACCGATTTTGGCAGAGAAGTACCAGACCAATCCCAAAAATCCGGCCACCGCTGCGGCAAAGGCAACGCGTACACCGATGATCACCATCAACAGCATAAAGCCAGTGACCCATAAGCCCATATCAATGGTCGATACGGTCGCCATGGCTGCAAATAGGTTCATGGTTGATCTCCGTTATTGGCACCCGATACGGTGCGTGCTTCATGAGCTGCTTGTGTGGCAATGTCTTCAATCAGCGGAACCGCAACAGGCCGATCACCCCCCTGTTTAAGTGCGCGGATATAACCCCACATTTGTAGTAATAAGCGCAACGAGAGCACTGATAAGGCAATGGGCACCACCAGTTTCGCCGGCCAAGTGGGTAATTCAATATCGAAAGAGCTGTCGCCATTGGTCCAAGCCCTTAAAAAATGCCCATAACTGCCATGCACCAGTAGTGTGGTAATGACAAACATTAATAAGGTAGAAAAAAACTCAAATACCCAGAGCACGCGGCCTCGTAAAGAGCCGACAACAATATCCATTCGGATGTGTCCGCCCATGCGTTGGCAGTAGGCAATCCCCAGAAAAGCAAAAAAGGCCATGGCTTGTTCGGTCCAATCAATATAGCCATCAACAGGTAGGTCAAATAGTGTGCGACCCAAAATATTTACCACAGCTAATAAAACGATGGCAAAAATAACCAAGCCGCCTATCAGGTTGAGAAAAGATTCCAATGTAAAAACCGTGCGATCAATACGGCTTAAGAGTGAGTCGTCTTCATGAATAGTGGATGCGCCAGCCATAACACAGCCTCGTTCTAAAAAATCGGTTAAAAAGACCTGCACTCTGTTCGGGGTAGATTAGAGTGCAGGGGTCAACAAGTAATTATTTGCGTTGAGAAAAATTACTCGTTGAATAAGGCTTCGGTGAAATTGTATAAAGCCTTGGAGTCAAATTTGCTGGCGTATTTTTTAATCCAGCCTTCACGCACAGACGCTGCCAGTTTATTCAATTCAGCGGTTTGTGCGGGCGTAAAGGTAACAGACTGGATCCCTTTGTCTTTGATCGTGTTGTTGTATTTGCCGACCACTTTATCTTCATAGTTGGAGACGTAGTAATCCAGTGAATCATCAACAGACCCTAATAGCGCTTCTCTATAAGCAGGCTTTAATGCATTTAATGCATCAGTATTAACGACAACCGGGCAGTTGGCCGTGCCCAGATTCAAGTTGGTTGTTGCCCACTTGCCTGCTTGAATAGAACCGAATGCCAGATGCGCATGTTGTGCGAAAGCGACGGTATCAATTACATTTGAGTCCAGAGCTTGACGAACTTCGTTAGCTGCAACACCAGTTTTCACCGCTCCGAGTTGTTTCATAACGCCAGCGATGCCACCCGGACCGCGAAGGCGTTTGCCTTTGAAGTCGCTCAGTGTGGCAGGTGTGTCACCTACGCCGATCAAATTATATTGAGGTAGTGGCGAAGGCATCAGAAGCGTGGCGTTCCAGCGAGCCAAGTCTTTGGCAACAATGGGGTTTTTGTACACCGCTTGAGAAATTTCAGCTAAGCGTTTTAAGGAAACATCTTTTGCAAAAGGAAGTTCGGTGACAGTAATAGTAGGATTTTTATCTGCGTGATAGAATGAACAAAACTGCGCCATTTCGAATGCGCCGATAGCAATGCCGTCAAGATTCTCCTTGTTTTTGGATAGACCACCGTAAGAAATATTTAATTTGAATTCGCCGTTGGTTTTTGCAGCAACCAGTTCGGCTAACTTTTCCACATGCTCTGTAAATGCACGTCGTTTACTCCACAAAGATACATTCCACTCAGTTGCAGAATATACATCACTGGCAACAAAGATTAGCGTCAGTGCAGACGCTAGGGCAACTTTATTTACTTGTTTTAACATAAGTCAATCCTCCGGGATTAATCACTATGATTTTAATAAATAGGTTAATAAACTACGGTATATCTAACAGCAGATCAGACAGTAGTCTGACTGGATGCGATCAACATAACATACAATGGGGTGGATAAATCAAGCGGTTTTTGTGGTTTTTTTGATGTGGGCTGAATATCGCCTATAAATGAGAAAAAAACTTCTTATATCGATAATTAAGTAAGAATTAAAACGCATAAAATGAGGCGCAGCGCATAAAAATGATAGTTGGTTGTCGCCTTAAAAAACCTTGTGGCACCCATAATTGCGTTTGCGTTGACAGTTATCGTTTTTTTGTTATTCTGCCGCGCGCCTTGTTTCTATCAAGGTTGCCAACAATAAAAATAATATAAATAAGCTTTTTACTGTTATAGCATTTTTATTTTCACTATTTTTTGTGGAGAACACAATGCAAAAAAACTCATTATTACTTGTTGTATGTTGTTAGGAATATTCGCTGCAACACATGCGAATGCCCAGAATTCAAACCGATACGCTTGGTGGAATTATTTTTTTGGTGGTCATCAGGAATGTCATTCGCATCAAGGTAATTATGCGGCCCACTATTTTTGGACACGTTATTTGTGGTGGCATAATCACTGCCCGAATCAGGCGCCTGTTGCTGATGCGGGTATTGATCAGGAAGTGAATGGTAAGGATACCGTTAACTTGGATGGTTCTGCCAGTAGTGATGCTGATGGTATGATTACGCGCTATCGTTGGCGCCAAATTGGCGGCCCCCTTGTGCGTTTGCGTGGTCGTAGAACGGCAACGCCGACTTTTGTGGCTCCTGATGTTACCGAAGCAACAGCCTTAACCTATGTCTTGCGCGTCAGAGATAACTTGCGCGCCAGAGATCGCGATACAGTGACGGTGACTGTTAATCCGGGCATTGTTGTTTCTCTGCCACCAGTCGCTGATGCGGGTGATGATCAAACCGTGAATGAAGAAACATCGGTGACGTTGTATGGTTCGGCAAGTAGTGACCCTGACAACGATATTACAGAATACTTGTGGCAACAAACAGCAGGTACCAGTGTGGTATTGAGTAATGCGGATATGGCGGCGGCATCATTTGCTGCGCCAGAATTATCCGTCGCCGAGGTCCTGGAGTTTAGTTTGTTGGTGACCGATGCTGAAGGCAATACCGATACGGTCGCGATTACGGTTGAACCAGTGATTCCAACGTCGCAAGTGAATGTGCGTGTGAGAACGCTCGATGCGTCTCTGGTTTCCGGTGTGGGTTTGGAATTTTATGTTGATGGTTTGCTGCGTGATGATTTATCGGCTGTTGTTAATGAAACCGCTACCTTAAGCATTGATGCTGATGTCAATTATTCGGTTCGTACCAATGCCAATGGTTTTGCGGTGCAGGTTATTCCTTTCCGCTCGGCAGCAGAAGATAATAATGTTGACCTTGATATTACGCTAATGCCTCGCGGCGATACTATTACTATCTCCGGTGCAGGTTCGTTCTCGGAAGAAGGTGATAATGGCGCTTCGGTGAGTTTTACCACTGCCGATTTTGTGGATGCTGATGGCAACCCTGTTGTTGGCGATATTCAGCTAACGATCACTCCGGTTGATGTCTCTCAGCCTGCTACATTGGCTGAATTCCCAGGTGAATTTACGGGTGTGCTGGAAGGCTCTGCCACGGAAACGCCGATTATCAGCTTGGGTACGGTTGAGTTTGAGTTTACCGCCAATGGCCAACCCATTAATCTGGCCGATGGTGCGACGGCGGATATTCTGATTCCGATCTATAACTTCACTTATCAGGACGGTACCAATATCGCCGTGGGTAATACTATTCCATTGTGGTCATTGGATGAGGATACGGGCATCTGGGAGCAAGAGGGCACGGGTACGGTGGTAGCGTCTATTGATTCACCCACTGGTTTGGCTTTAAGTGGTACGGTCAGTCATTTTTCTTGGTGGAACTGCGATGTCAGTATGAATGCAGGCAGTGTTGAGGTTACCGTATTGGGGCCTGATAATGGTACAGCCACGGTATTTGGGCGCACTGAAGCTAGTATTGGCTGGCGTCCCAGCCAAGTGGATACCACGGTTGCTGTTAATGGCACAACCAATCCGCTATTTATTCCCAGTAATGCTGAAACTTGCTTGTGGGCTGAGGTCAATTTTGTCAGTGGAGCATCAGTCACAACGGCAGAACAGTGTGTCACACCAAGTCCTAAGCAGATGCTTTCGGTGACCTTCGGTGCAGGTTCGATTGAACCCTTGGATGTATTGGCCTCTCCTGGTGATGCGACGGATATCGTCTCCCTCAATGACTTCTTACAAAGTCCGATTGATACGATTACCCTGTCTCCTGTATCTATCGAAACTCAGGTGACTTATAGCATTACCAGTGGTGCTTTGCCTGCGGGTGTTGTGCTCACCGCCATTAATGCAACCCAAGCTGAAATTGCCGGTATCAGTACTGAATCGGGTACGTTTAGCGCCACCATTTTGTCAACGGATGATGCGGGTAATACGGATGAAGTGGTGGTTAATGTCACAGTTAGTGATCAAGTGGATCCGCCGATTCTCAATGATGAAGGCAGAGGTATTTTCTTCCCGCCGGAAGAGCTTATTACGGTCGATCTTAATCAATTTAATAGTGGCGGTACAGCGGTGAATTGGTCAATAGAAGATCCTTTGCCGGACTGGTTATCCTTCAGTAACACCACGGGCATTTTGTTGATAGATACGACGTTGATTCCTGAGGGGCCGGGCGGACCTAATGATGGCCCTATTGACGATGATTTTCTATTCACCAGTTTCTTCTCTGATGTCACGGCAACAAATACCGGTGGTAGTAGTACATCCCGCTTGGCTATTGAAGCCTTTTTGCCGGAAGGTGTTTCTGTCAGATTAGATTCCGGGTTTGATCAGTTTTAATTAGGCTGTTGCAATAGAGTCTCTGAAAAAGGGGGTGGCTTGGCCAGCCCCTTTTTTGTGGGTAACGGATTAATCAGTGGGTTTTATCTACTTTATCGTGTAAAATAGTGCCTTTTTTATGGGTGGTCGTTTTCTCCTTCGCGTACATCCCAAGCATGTGTTAACCACGTTTTACATCCTCTTGAATCACAGGTATTAATACTCCTATGTTTGATAAATCACAGACTATTGAAAACTTTGACCCTGAATTATGGGCGTCTATTCAATCTGAAGAGCGCCGTCAGGAAGAGCATATTGAACTGATTGCCTCAGAAAACTACACCAGCCCAATGGTGATGGTGGCGCAAGGCACCAAACTGACCAACAAGTATGCAGAGGGTTACCCCGGCAAGCGTTACTACGGTGGCTGTGAATATGTTGATCAGGCTGAAGCATTGGCGATTGAGCGTGCCAAAGCCTTGTTCGGTGCGGACTATGCTAATGTGCAGCCACATTCCGGTTCTCAAGCCAACGCGGCGGTGTTTCAAGCCTTATGTGCTCCAGGTGATACCATTTTAGGTTTTAGCTTGGCGCATGGCGGCCATTTAACACATGGTGCGTCTGTGAATTTTTCGGGCAAAACCTATAACGCCGTTCAATATGGATTGAACGCTGAAACGGGCGAAGTCGATTATGATGAGGTTGAGCGCTTGGCACTTGAGCATAAGCCCAGAATGATTATCGCCGGATTTTCTGCGTACTCTCAAATTATGGATTGGCAGCGTTTTCGTGATATTGCTGACAAAGTGGGCGCTTACTTACTGGTAGATATGGCGCATGTGGCTGGTCTGGTCGCTGCGGGTGTTTATCCCAGCCCGGTGGGTATTGCCGATGTGACCACCTCGACAACGCACAAAACCTTACGTGGACCTCGTGGCGGTATTATTCTTGCCAAGGCGAATGAAGAGATTGAGAAAAAGTTAAACTCTGCCGTATTTCCTGGTGGTCAGGGTGGCCCCTTAATGCAGGTGATTGCTGCAAAAGCGGTGAGCTTTAAAGAAGCCATGAGTGATGACTTTAAAACCTACCAGCAACAGGTGGTTGTTAATGCAAAGGCGATGGCCAAAACCTTTATTGAGCGCGGTTTGAAAATTGTCTCCAATGGCACTGAGAATCATTTGATGCTGGTTGATCTGATCGGTAAAGAATACTCGGGTAAAGATGCTGATGCCGCACTGGGTGCAGCCAATATTACCGTGAATAAAAACTCGGTACCGAATGACCCGCGTTCACCGTTTGTGACCTCCGGTTTGCGTGTGGGTACACCAGCCATTACGACGCGTGGTTTCGGTGAAGATGAAAGTATCGAACTGGCTCATTGGATGTGTGATGTGTTGGAATCACTGGAAAATGGCAACTCCGAGCAAGTGATCGCGGAAGTGAAAGAGAAGGTGTTGGCTGTTTGCCACAAATACCCTGTTTACGGTTAACAACTCGCTGGAAAATACATGCATTGCCCTTTTTGTACTGCAGACGATACCAAAGTCATTGACTCACGTCTGGTTGCCGATGGTGATCAGATTCGCCGCCGTCGTGAGTGTTTGTCGTGCAAAGAGCGCTTTACCACTTATGAGATGGCAGAACTCTTGATGCCTCGAGTCGTTAAACAGGATAACTCTCGTGAGCCTTTTGATGAGGCTAAGTTGCGTGCAGGTTTACTGCGTGCACTTGAAAAACGCCCCGTCAGTTCTGAAGCGATAGAATCTTCCATTAACCAGATTAAACATTATTTGCAAAGTACGGGTGAGCGTGAAATAGCGGCATTAGTCATTGGCGAAAAAGTGATGGAGCAGTTGCGTCAGTTGGACGAAGTCGCCTATGTGCGTTTTGCTTCGGTGTATCGTCGTTTCACCGACATTAACGAATTTCGTGAAGAATTAGATCGCTTGGAAAGCAAGCCATCAAAACAGTGACTTTTTCTGCTGCTGATCATCAGTATATGTCTCGTGCGCTGCAACTGGCGGAGCAAGGTCGTTATACCACCCGGCCTAATCCCAGAGTGGGGTGCGTTATCGTTTCTGCTGCTGGTGAGATGATGGCTGAAGGCTCGCATTACCGTGCGGGCGAGCCCCATGCCGAAATCAATGCTTTGCAAATGGCAGAAAATAAGAGGCAGTCGGTTGTTGGTGCTACGGTGTATGTCACGTTGGAGCCCTGTTCGCATCAAGGTAGAACGGGCTCATGTGCTGTTGCTCTGATGGAAGCTAATATTGGTCGTATGGTTTATGCTGTGGAGGATCCGAATCCGCAAGTCTCAGGAGCGGGTTTGGCCTTGTTGCGTGAGGCAGGTGTTACGGTTGATGGCCCCTTGTTACAAGAGCAGGCGCACAACATCAATCGCGGCTTTATTAAACGCATGCAACAGCAGCGGCCATGGGTGACTTGTAAGTTGGCCGCCAGTCTGGATGGTCGTACGGCCATGGAAAATGGCGATAGCCAGTGGATTACGGGTAGTGCCGCCAGAGGTGATGTGCAGCGTTTGCGAGCACAAAGTTGTGCGGTCATCACTGGTATTGGTTCTATCCGGCAGGACAATAGTCGTTTAAACCTTCGTGCAGAAGTGCTCGATTTGCCGAATAAGAGTGATGTGGTTGCATTACTACCGTGGCGAGTCGTGTTGGATACTGACTTAACGATTTCGTCTGGGGCGGCAGTTTTTGCGTCGCCGGGTACCGTTATTCTCTTTGCGGCAGAGCATGCTGCTAATGAAGAACTTGAAGGCCTATTGTCAGAACAGCAAGCGTCAGTCATTATTGAGCGTGTTGCAACATCGAGTTGCGGATTAAATCTTGATGAAGTGTTACAGGTATTGGCAAAAAAATATGAGTGCAATGAAGTGCTGCTCGAAGCCGGAGCAACGCTTGCAGGTAGTTTTTTGCAAGTAGGTTTGCTCGATGAAGTCGTACTTTATCAAGCGCCGGTATTAATGGGTAGCGCTGCTCGGCCATTATTTGCATTGCCATTACACACAATGACCGAAAAGAGACCTCTTGTTGTTAAGGATATTCGTCAGATAGGCGATGATATTCGTATAACATTTAAGGTTGCCTCTAAAAATGCACTTTTTTAGTGATATCGGCGTCAGCTCCGTACTCGAATCCTCATTTACTTCGTGTAAACTGCGGTTCTGTGTGCGGTGCTTTCTGGCTCTCACGAAAAAATTACTATTTTTAGAGGCACCCTTCGTTAAATTTTGCGTTGAGTAAGTATCAACTTTATTGTGAAAGGTGATTATGTTTACAGGAATTATTGAATCTCTCGGTAAGATTAATGCTATTGAGCCCCTTGAAGGGGATGTGCGTTTGACCGTTGATACAGGGAATTTACCCATGGGTGAAGTACAGCTGGGTGACTCCATCTCGACCAATGGCGTGTGTTTAACCGTGATAGAAAAAACGGATAACAGCTATTGTGCCGATGTGTCTGTTGAATCGCTGGATTTAACGACAATTCGCCACTGGCAAGCAGGTACACCTGTGAATCTGGAACGTGCGTTAACTCCCGAGAGCCGTTTGGGGGGGCACATCGTTAGTGGGCATGTTGATGGTATTGGTGAGGTTGTGAGTCGTCACCCCGATGCGCGTTCGGAACGTTTTGTGATGCGTGTCCCCAAAACAATGGCAAAATATATTGCTCACAAAGGATCGATTACAATCGATGGCACCAGCCTGACGGTCAATAGCGTTAACGGTTGTGAGTTTGATGTTAACATCGTGCCTCATACCTTGGAACATACCGTAATGGATAGCTATCAACCGGGTACTCACATTAATCTGGAAGTTGATGTTATCGCGCGTTACCTTGAGCGTTTATTATTGGGTGATAAAGCGGCTGAGAGTAACAATTGATTGTGAGTTATTAGGGCGTCGCAGGGATTACTATTGCAAACCGTTGGAGGCACGGATGCCGGAAGCGAGCTACAGGGATGTATTTATGCGTGTTTGCCATAGTGATCTCTGCGGCGGCATGAAAAACATAAATAAAAGCTATGCATAATATGCAATTAAATACTGTTGAAGAGTTAATCGAAGATATTCGCCTTGGCAAGATGGTCATTTTAATGGATGACGAAGATCGCGAAAATGAAGGTGATTTAGTCATGGCTGCCGAGCAGGTGCGCCCGGAAGATATTAATTTTATGGCGACGCATGCGCGTGGTCTGGTGTGTCTGACACTCACAGAAGAGCGTTGTCGAAAATTAAATTTACCGTTAATGGTGCATGATAATCGTGCCCAGCATTCCACAAACTTCACCTTGTCCATCGAATCCGCTGAGGGTGTTACTACGGGTATTTCTGCTGCTGATCGCGCCAAAACCATTCGTGCGGCGGTGGCGCGTAATGCGGATGATCGCAGTATTGTACAACCGGGACATATCTTTCCGTTGATGGCTCAGCCTGGTGGAGTTCTCAGTCGTGCAGGTCATACCGAAGCGGGCTGTGATCTAGCCGGGATCGCAGGTTATGAACCGGCAGCAGCGATTGTCGAAATTATGAATGAAGATGGTACTATGGCGCGTCGTGGTGATCTCGAAAATTTTGCCAAGGAGCACAATTTAAAAATTGGCACTATTGCCGATTTAATCCATTACCGTTCAGTAACAGAAAAAACCGTGGAGTGTATTAATCGTCGTAAGGTAACAACACGTCACGGTGATTTTTCATTGTATACCTATCGTGACACCGTGCTAGGTGATGTACATTTTGCGTTAACCAAAGGCAGTGTTGCCAGTGATGAACCTGTTTTAGTGCGTGTGCATTTGTTGGATACAGCGCGTGATTTACTGGCGATTGAAAAAGATAATGCTGATTTTAAATCATGGACATTTAATGATGCGGTCGCTCTGGTCGAAAAAGAGGAGCGGGGTGTTGTTGTGCTCATGTGTTATGAAGAAACCAGTGGCGATATTGAACATCGTATTGAAACCATGCTGTCAGGTACTAAGCCAGCAGTCTCTCAGGATACTGCGTATCGACAAGTGGGTACAGGGGCACAAATTTTGTGTGATCTGGGAGTGCAAAAAATGCGTTTGATGTCGGCACCGTTAAGGTTTTCGGCTTTGTCCGGTTTTGGCCTTGAAGTGGTTGATGTAATTTCTAGTCCTGAATAGTAGATAGAATATAGGTGGCGAATATGGCCGGATTTTTACCTAAGCCAGTTGATCAATTTCATAAAATACCCCATGCGCGTGTTGCCATTATTTCGGCAATGTGGCATCCGCAGTATGTAGGAGCCATGGTTGATCGTGCTGTCGAGGGGTTAATGGCTGCGGATGTTAAAGCCGATAATATCCGCACACATATTTTACCGGGTTCGTTGGAGTTGCCTTATGCTGCGCGTTGTCTTTTTGAAAGCGATGAGTCACTTGATGCGGTGATTGCGTTTGGTGTGGTGCTGAAAGGTGATACCACACATGATGATAGTGTCTTGCAAAATGTAGTTGATGGTTTTGGGCGTGTAAGTGAGCGTTTTCATAAGCCGATTATCAATGAAGTGATTGGCGTATCTTCGCTTGAAGATGCACAAAAACGCGCAGATGATTCTACGGCCAATAAGGGTGTCGAAGCCGTTTTTGCATTAACCGAATTGCTGCATTGGAAAGCGAGTTTGTAAAAACATCCCAGTGTGAAAAATAAATTTAATCATTTAGTAAAAGTATAATCATGAAAGTATCTCCGGCAACACGTCGCAAAGCCAGACATTTTGGTATGCAGGCACTCTATCAATGGCAAATGACGGGCGCTTCCCTTAATGAAATAGAAGCAGAATTTCGCACCGATAATGATATGACTCATACTGATACCGAGTATTTTCATGAGTTGGTGCATGAGGTGCCGGCTAAAGCTACCGAGCTGGATAATACTTATGCGCCATACCTCGAAGGTCGTGATCTTGACGAAGTTGATGCGATTACTAAGGCACTATTGCGACTCGCGTCATATGAATTTTTGTATCGAATGGATGTTCCGTATAAAGTCGTGATTAATGAGGCGGTATCTCTGGCGAAAAAATTTGGTGCCACCGATAGTTATCGATTTATTAATGGCGTCTTGGATCAGGTTGCTTTAAAACAGCGCGCGCTTGAGATAAAAGCCGATAAATAAACGCATGGTTAACGACTATGCCGCTCAATGAATTTGAAATTATAAAGAACTGCTTTACACGGCAGTCCCGCCATTCCACCGTTGTGTGTGGTATCGGTGATGATTGTGCGATTGTCAGTCCTTCTGAAGGCAAGCAGTTGGTGATGTCAATGGATAGCTTGGTTGCGGGCACTCACTTCCCGAACGATGCGGCCCCCTACGATATTGCGACACGTGCGTTATGTACCAGCTTGAGTGATCTTGCGGCAATGGGGGCAAAGCCATTGTGGTTTACATTGGGTTTGACGATTCCCGAAGTGAATGACACCTGGTTGTCTGCATTTAGCGACGGGTTATTTACTATCGCCAGACGATATGATGTGGATTTAATTGGTGGCGATACCACACGAGGTCCTTTAACCGTTACCATACAAGTACATGGTGAAGTAGATAGTGGTGCGGCATTAACGCGATCAGCGGCACAAGTTGGCGATAGCGTGTTTGTTACTGGTCCGCTCGGTGACGGAGCGGCCGCGTTATCTCTGATTCAAGGTGGCCGTTTTTCAGACCCGCTGCAGAAAGAGTACTTATGGCAGCGTTTTTATCAACCGTTACCCCAGATCGAAACGGGGTTGCACTTGTCTCGAGTGGCAAATGCAGCGATTGATATTTCTGATGGTTTATTGGCAGATGCGAGCCATATTGCCGTGGCTAGTCAGATTGTGTTGAAGCTGGATCTGGATGCTCTACCCATGTCTGCAGCACTGATTGGCAATGAACAATATGATCGGGATCAATGTCTTGAATGGGCGTTAAGTGGTGGAGATGATTATCAGTTGCTGTTTACCGTTAGTCAGAACCGTATCTTTGACGTGACTCAATTATGTCAATCGGATAAATTGAATGCAATTGAGATTGGTTATGTGGCCGCGATTGAAAGTAAACCGGGGGTTGAGTGTTTGCGTGAAGGCCAAAAATGTGACGTGGCAGACATGACAAACCATAAAGGGTATCAGCATTTTGTCTCCTAGCTTATCGTGTTTTATAAAGCATCCAGCCTATCTGTTGGCTCTGGGTTTTGGTAGTGGTCTATCGCCCAAGGCTCCGGGTACGGTGGGCACTCTGGCGGCGCTGCCGTTGTTTTTGGTATTGATGTATTTGCCCTTTTGGTATTATGTTTCGCTGGTTGTTATTGCTTTTTTTGTTGGCATATATGTATGTGATATCACGGCCAAGTATTTACAAGTGCATGATCATCCCGCCATTGTTTGGGATGAGTTTGTCGGGCTTTGGATTACTTTGCTGCCTTTGTTGGCAACAGATGTTTCATGGCTGAATGTGTTGTATGGTTTTATCTTATTCAGGGTATTTGATATTCTAAAGCCATGGCCGATTAATTGTCTTGATAAGCATGTTCATGGTGGTTTGGGAATTATGTTGGATGACGTGCTTGCAGGTGTTTTTGCGGGTATTTGTTTACTACTAATAATAACAGTGACCTAAAGAGGTGTGCATGGATGCGATCAACGATGATGAAAAATGTAATTGTATCCGGTGTATTGCTTTATTGTTTCTCAATGTTGGCAGTAGCAGATGCCATTGAGCTTAAAGGCGTTTTTTTACAAAAAGCGGCCGTGCTTGTTGTTAAATGTAAGCAGCGCGTGCTCAATCGTGGTGAAAGTAAAGACGGTGTGACCCTAGAAGAAGTGCACTCCGATCATGTTAAATTGCGTGTTGAGGGTGAGCTGCGAACGGTTTTTATGTCGCGTCAGGCGGGAGCGGAGTATAAGCCATTAGCGCTCAAGAATGTGCGTATTCCTATCGGTGAAGGCGGCCACTATTGGGTTAATGGTTTGATTCATGACAAGCCGGTGAAGCTGGTTGTTGATACCGGGGCCACTCTGGTCGCAATGAATGTTGAAACTGCCACGTCTTTGGGTATCGATTATAAGAACGGTCAAAGAGCAAAAATGAATACGGCTAATGGCAGTTCGGAGGCGCGCGTAGTCAAGCTTAAAAGTATTCAGGTGGGCGATATCAAGCAATTCAATATTGATGCTATTGTGGCATTAAATAATAGCTTGCCTTTTCTAGGTAATAGCTTTCTGAATAAAGTGGATATTACACAGAGAAATAGTGTCATGACACTCTCTTCGGGTTTATGTGGATTGTTTTTTTATTTGTAATTGCTGTACTTGTTTATCCAATAATTCCTTATAGGTTTGCGTCAGTTCTTTAACCGCGATGAGATTATATTCGTTGTCGTCATCAAGCTCAGCATATGAGTTGAAGTGTGTTGTCTGGGTGATTTCTCTGTGAATAAACAGCTCGCCTTGAGAAGACTTTGCCGACAGTAATTTTTGTGCATCTTCTAGTGAGTGATGGAAAGGTGTGCCACTTTCCATTTTTTGAATAGCAAGTTTTAGTTCCAACATTGCATCTGGGTTGTTGGTATTGAGTTGTAATATCAGCTGTGCACTGTAAAAAGCATGAAGAGCACTCTCCTGATGATTGTCTCTGGCGGCAATAATAAAGCCATCGTCGGTATTGGCAATAAGTTGACTGCGATAGAGTTCACACACCTTAAGAATCATGGCTTCCAATTGCCCGAGGTGTGCGATTCTGGACTCTGCATTTAACTGTTGAAATAAAATATCCCAGTTAATAATTTTGATAAAGACAAAATAACCATTCAAATGATTCATCGTGTTCGTGATTGGTGTTTCTTTCGGGGATGAATTGTCATTTGGTTTTTTTAGTGTAAAAGATTGTGCCCCGAGCATAGGTGTGAGCAACAATAATATCAACGTAGGAACCAATAGCCAGACAGAAAGTACTCCAGCTTGGTTTGCGTCAAGAGACACCGATACTGAACCTGATGTGCGTTCGCCAGTAATAATTTGTGCAGTGTAATGTTTAAGTTGCGTTGCCTTTATGGGGGTGTTGCTTGCAAATTGCGCCAAAATAGAATGGTTAATATCATAGACGATAATAGATTCGGCAGTCACTTGCTGTGCGACACGTTGTAGTGTTGCTTGTATGCTGATAATGTCGTTGTCGACAATATGCTGCGATATGCTTTCAGCAATATGTGTAGCTAGGCTTTTCCCATGTTGATCAAATAGGTGCGAGGTTTTTTCATTCTGGTCATTAATTTGTGAGATCAATATGACACCAGTACTGATAATAACAGCAGTCAGGATGGCAAGTAGTTTAGGTCGGTGCAGTGCAAGCAGCATAAGTGCCTATTATAAAAACTATTAAAACGTGGTTAAAAACAAATCGTGAATATCATTTATTGAAAGCTATTTTAGCGCAATCATTGCCGCTATAATAGCGAACCATCTCACTGTTGGAAAAATCGGTTGTTTGTTGTGAAAGACATTATTCTTATTTCTATCTCGGGCGCGGATAAGCCCGGAATTACCTCCTCTATCAGTCACATCATGGCAAATTATCAAGTCAATGTGCTCGATATAGGGCAGGCGGTTATTCACAATCAGTTGAATTTGGGGTTTCTGGTTGAACTTCCACAAGCGGAACAACATGAAAGCCTCTTTAGTGATATTACACTTTACGCAGAACAAGAAGGCATTAAAGTAGACTTTGCCCCCATCGCAGAAGACAGCTATCACGATTGGGTCCAACAACAGGGTAAAGCTAGACATATCGTTACGCTACTTGCCCGCAAGATTACAGCTGAGCAATTAGCGGCGGTAACGGCTGTTGGCACCCAGTATGGACTGAACTTTGATCATATTACCCGTCTTTCTGGGCGTATTCCTTTGGATTCGGTTGATCAGCAAACCAAAGCGTGCATAGAATTTTCAGCGCGTGGTGAGGTCGCCAATCTTTCAGAACTCCGTAAAGCCTTTATGCAGCTTGCTGCTTCCATGGATGCTGATATTGCTGTTCAAGAAGATAATCTTTACCGGCGCAATCGTCGTTTGGTCTGTTTTGATATGGATTCGACCTTGATCGATGCTGAAGTTATTGATGAGCTCGCCAAAGAAGCGGGTGTTGGTGAGCAGGTGGCAGCCATTACAGAATCTGCCATGCAGGGACATATTGACTTTAATGAAAGTTTTCGTCGTCGTATGGCGCTATTAAAAGGTTTGGATGAATCCGTTTTGCAAAAAGTGGCACAACGTTTGGTGTTAACAGAAGGTGCCGAAAAATTAATTTTTTATTTGAAAGAGCTGGGTTATAAAACTGCTATTTTATCGGGTGGTTTTGATTACTTTGGCCATTATTTGCAAAACAAGCTGGGTATTGATTATGTGTATGCGAATCAACTGGATATCGTTGCAGGTAAAATTACAGGTGAAGTCACAGGTGATATTGTTAATGGTGATAAAAAAGCTGAGTTGTTACAACAGCTAGCAGAAAAAGAGAATTTAAGTCTTGAGCAGGTGGTTGCCGTGGGTGATGGGGCGAATGACTTGCCGATGTTAAGTGTCGCGGGCCTTGGCATTGCCTTTCGTGCTAAACCCTTGGTACAAGCATCTGCTAAGCAATCTATTTCACAGTTAGGGCTTGATTCGATACTGTACCTGGTTGGTTTTAGAGATAGGGACGCAATCAATAACTGATTTAATCTTCAGACGTGAATTCATAATCCATGTCTGCACTGGGTGGGTGTAGATAGTTTCCCTGAATACAGTGTACGCCAAATTGCCACAAGGTTGAAAGAACGCTGGCTTTTTCAATAAATGGAATGATCGAAACTCGATTATCGTCATGCAGTTTTTTGATAATATTTTCAAGGATATCAATATTTTTACTATTTTCCTGAGCTTCTGAAGAAAGTGCGCCATCCACTTTAATATAATCAGCATCTACATAATCAAGAACCGATTCTGAACCAATGGTATTGCCACTATAGTTACTTATACAAAATGCAACATTGGATGCTTTAGCGCTTTATGAAAACTTTTGCGCAGCAGTTAAATGTTGATTAACCTCGGCCTCCTTGGCTTGAAAACAATGGATGTGGCATCTATTTTGGCGGCATCAATGGCGACTTTAAGCCAGGGTAATAACGTTTCGTCACATAGGCTTTCGCTTGTTAGATTGATGAAGTGTTGTATTTTTTTACCGTCTTTTGTGCTTCTTTGTAATAATTTTAGTGATTCTAAAATAACCCAGCGGTCAATTTTTTTACTAAGATTTACATCAGAAGCCGTTTTTAAGAATTTTGATGGCGATATTGATTGATCTTCAATCGTCATGCGTAGTAAGACTTCATAACGTTCAGTTTCGTCGCCGCGTAAGCTTAAAATAGGTTGAAACAGTAGTGTGAATTCATCGTTTTCCAGCGCTTTTTTAAAGCTGCTGGCCATAATGCTACCTTTTTCAGCTTGCTTTTGGAAAATGTTGGCGCCATTGCCATCGTTACTTTTGCGTAGAGTGTCTATTGCCTTTAGTGCATTATGTATGAGTGTTTGCGAATCCGGTATCGATTCATTAATTAGGCAAATGCCAATGCTCAAAGTAAATTGCAAGGTTTTGTTGCCAAATTCAAATAGTTTTTCTTCCATTTTTTTACAGATACTATTGCTTTTTTCCAATAGTTTCTCGGGATCATTTTCATTTAATACAATAGCAAAAGTATGATCTGAAATACGTGCAATAACGAGCTCATCAGAAAAGGCGTCACTGATCATGCGGGCAACCATCTGTAATAGTTTGTCCGTTTCGGTAATGCTTAGCTGTTGTTTGACTTGTTTCGAGAAGCGATCAATATCAATTAAAATAAACGATTTTGATATTTCATGCTTAATAGAGTAGCTGAGAGATTTTTCGATTTCTTCGATCAGATAGTTGCGATTATAAAGACCCGTTAAAGGATCGTGATCTTTAATGTTTTGTAGTTCTGCTTCAATCAGTTTATGGTTTTCCAATTTAGCTTGTACTAGGATTTGTGTGCAGGATTCACCTTCGTGCTCACCGAGAAACAGTTCGGCACTAATGGGCTTATTGGATCCATCCTGAAGAATAACGGTGAAATCTACCTGTTGACTATGTTTATCTTCTTTCTGTAACGCAAAGTCTTTTAGCACTTTTTTGATACGTTGATGATCATCGGTGACTACATTGTCAATCAGCGACATAAACTCGACATCTTCACGGTTTTCCTGTCCCAGTATTTCAGCAAAGGAGTCATTGGCGTACAAATACATACCATCCTGAAGATAGGCAATACCATCGCGGGAGCTGTCCAGCAACGCTTTGTTGCGGCGTTCAAGTTCTTTACACTTTCTTTGTGTAATGCGAGTTTGTTTGCGGTGATGACGATTTTCCAGTTCACGCCCTACAATGAGCAACAAATGCTGATCATCGTCCACCTGAACTACATCGCAAACACCTAGCTTCATACCATTGACGATGGTGAGAGTATCACGTTCTTCGGCTAATAAGATGACAGGGATATCATGTTCAAACTTTCTAATACCGCGAATAACGTGATTGGTTGGTAGCATCTCGTTATTGTCATAAGTAATCAGCAAATCCCAGCTTTGTTCTTCCAGTATTTTATTGAGATTGGCCTCTGCGTTAATATGTTGTGCTCGGCAGGGTTTGCCAGCATTGTGGAACATGCTGCTCAGACGTTGTGCCTCCTGGGGGGAGTCATGTACGATAATCAGTCGAAATGAAGTAATACCGGCATTCATAGAACGGTGTCGTTGATTTTTATTGGCCTAAGCTATGCATAATAACCGTTTATACGGGGTCTTGTCACTTTTGAGCCACTCTTATAATGGCGTTTTTGATGGCTTTCCGGCTTCTTCCCGAACCAGCTTTGGTACCAAGTACCCTGGTAGGCGGTGTTGTAAGGTTTGATGCAGTTGCATCGCGGTATCGGTATCAAGGTCAAAATGTGTGGCTCCCTGTACTTTATCCAGCACATGTAGGTAATAGGGCAGAATGCCTGCCTCAAATAGCTTTTCACTAAGTGTCATCAAGGTGTGGCTGTCGTTATTCACTCCTTGCAGAAGAACCGCTTGATTTAGCAGGGTAATACCGGCATTTTTTATTCGCTGTATATTCTCTAATAAGAGTGAATCATGTAGCTCATTGGGGTGATTGATATGTAATACCATGACTGTCTGTAGGCGATGGTGGGTCATCCAGTGTAGGCAATCATCATTAATACGTTTTGGAACCACAATAGGAAGGCGCGTATGAATCCGCAGGCGCTTAATATGCGGTATCGCTGCAATTTGTTCTGTTAGCCATGTCAGAAACGAATCACTGGAGGCTAGGGGGTCGCCGCCAGAGTAGATGATTTCGCTGATATCGGCGTCATTGGCAAGGTTTTCCAGTGTGCTCTTCCACTCTGTACGTGATTGACGATTCTCTGCATAGGGATAGTGGCGGCGGAAACAATAACGGCAATTAATAGCACAATGGCCGGTGACCATTAACAATACTCGGCCGTGGTACTTATGAATAATGCCTGCGGCTTGCCCGGTTTGCTCTCCTACCGGGTCGGTGGAATAACCATGGGCGATCTCTTGCTCTTCTTGTAAAGGCAAAATTTGACGCAATAAAGGGTCGTCAATATTGCCTTTTTCGATGCGTTCCAGAAACGGTCTGGGAACCTTTAGAGGGAACAGCTTGCTGGATTCAATGGCCGCGGGTAGATATTTTGCGTCAATCTCCAAAATATCGATTAATTCTGCAGGGTCAGTAACAATTGTTTGTAGGCACTGCTGCCATGAAGGACGGGTTCGTTGTATCATTACGCTTTTTACGACTGTATAAATTGATGAAACAATGGCGAACTATTCTACCAATGAATTCCGCAGCGGCCTAAAGGTAATGCTGGATGGTGATCCCTGTTCTATTTTGGATAATGAGTATGTTAAACCGGGTAAAGGTCAGGCATTTAATCGCGTTAAACTACGTAATCTGAATACTGGGCGTGTTTGGGAGCGTACTTTTAAGTCGGGTGAAAGTCTCGAGGGCGCTGATGTTATGGATACGGATATGGAATATCTCTATACCGATGGTGAATTCTGGCATTTTATGGATCCAAATAGTTACGAGCAATTTCAAGCGGATGCCAAAGCGGTGGGCGATAACTACAAGTGGCTCAAAGAGCAAGATGTGGTCGTCGTGACCCTTTACAACGGTTCACCCTTAGCAGTAACCCCGCCCAATCATGTTGAATTGGAAATTACCGAAACTGACCCCGGTTTAAAGGGTGACACAGCTCAAGGTGGAACCAAGCCTGCAACGCTATCAACAGGCGCTGTTGTAAAAGTACCTCTGTTTCTTTCGGAAGGTGAAGTGATTCGTGTAGATACGCGTACGGGTGAGTATCTAAGTCGCGCCAAAGGCTAGTCAATGGTATTTTCTTCCTATGCTTCGTTAAAAGTGTGCTCGCTTAGTCACTTATTTTATATAAGCTCCTTCGCTGTGCGCACTTTTGCCTTGCCTAGAAAGAAAATCTCTATTGACTAGGTTATCATGAGTTGGAAGCCTTCTGCTTCTCTTGAGGCGGTCAAAGCCCGTGCTGCCCTCTACCACGCTGTGCGTGAATTCTTTCAAATGCGGCAGGTGCTTGAAGTTGATGTACCCCTGCTGAGTCCTTATGCCACGGTTGATCCCTTTATTAACAGTATGGTGGTGTCAGGTGCTTCTGCGCGTTATTTGCAAACCTCACCGGAATTTTTTCTCAAGCGTTTTTTAGCGACTTATCAGGCGGATTGCTATTACTTGGGGAAAGCCTTCCGCGAAGAAGAGCGGGGCGCTCGTCATCATCCTGAATTTACGTTGTTGGAGTGGTATCGTGTTGCTTGGGATGAGGTGCAATTGGGGGGTGAAGTAGTGCAGCTGCTTCAGCACGTGTTACCTGAGATGCCCTTGACGACACTCAGCTACGCTGATTTATTTTATGACCGCACGTGTATTAACCCCCATACAGCCAGTGTGAGTGAGCTGAGAGGTTATGCGCAGTCGCAGCTTGATATTGCTTTCGATTCAGCAGATAAAAATACGTGGCTGGATATTGTGTTTACTCATTGTATTGAACCGACATTGTCGCAAGGTATTGTTGTTATTGAACAATATCCGCAATCACAAGCAGCGTTGGCACGCATTGAACACACGGCAGATGGTATTCCCGTCGCACGCCGTTTTGAGGTCTATGTGAACGGTGTGGAGTTAGCCAATGGTTATTGGGAGCTGTTTGATGGCGAAGAGCAACAACAGCGTTTTGGCGCAGATATGGATTACCGTCAACAGAATAATCTGCCCGAATATCCTTGTGACCAGAAACTGGTAGAGGCCTTAAAGGGAGGGCATTTCCCTTCCTGTGCCGGTGTGGCGTTAGGAATTGACCGTTTATTGATGTGTTTGTTGCAGAGAGCGCGTATTGACGATGTGCTCACTTTTGCCTAACGATGCGATGGTGTCTAAGTTGAATGCACTTTCCCTAATTTCTGTGCAATATCAGCTAGATCGTTTACCAGCGCATCATTGTTGTGAGCCACAATAAAGACCAGATCTCCTAGCGTGCGTTCGGTTTTTAGTTCAATTAAGCGCCCTGTTGCCAGTTCATGTTGAATAGCCGCGGGCGGAAGTGTGCTAATACCAATGCCGTCAATGGCCATACGGATAATCGTCGCCATAGAACTGAGGCCATTAATTTTTACCATCGGTAAATCCACCATATTAAACATTTCTCTCACTTCAACATAAGGTCGTGTTTGTCGTTGGTAGGTGATGATTTGGTGTTTTGCCAATTCGTCTAATGATAATTCTTGATCGGCTAATCCGAGTTTTGGGCTGGCGACCCAAGATAAGGGATATTTACAGAGGAACTGGCTTTCTTGATCCGGTCTTGATAGTGGTCCCATTAAAAACGCGAGATCAATTTCTCGTTTTGATAATTTTTCACTTAAATTAATGGTGGTATCCACGACTAACTCAATGGTTAAGTTGGGATATTCTTCGTGCAGCGTATGAATAAATTCCGGTACCCAAATATGCACAATAGTTTCAGATGACCCCAATCTCACTGTGCCGGAATAATCTTCTTTATTGCTGACGGCAAAACGCATTTCCTGTAATACGGCGACCACTTTTTCGGCATAGGGTAAAAGCTTATAACCTTTTGGAGTAAGGTGAGCTTTTTTATCACTACGATCAAAAATTTCAGAGCCAATTTCTGCTTCTAATTTTGAAATTCGGGCGGAAATAGCGGGTTGAGTTGTGTGTAATTTTTCACTGGCTGCCTTAAAGCTACCCAACTGAACAATCGCTAAAAATGCTTCCAAATTTTTAATATTCATAACATAACTCGCTGTAAATCCTGAAAAAAATTACTGTATTAATTTCATTTGATACTGTTTTTTTTCTTCTACACTTTAAGAGTATTACCCTAAACAATATCACATTAAAGTAAATTAATTTTATATGTTTCAATAAAATTAATTAGTTTTACTTATTTTGTGGTTTTTCATACCATGATTTAAACGACATTTATTCCGATAAGTGAATGCCCTATGAATATGCAATTTTGGTCAGAACAAACGGTGCCTGTTCTAAACACCGATAGCTATTTGGCTGAAGCCAGTCAAGCGCGTGCGTTAATTCGTACGGGGCAGTTTACACAACAGACTTCTGGCTTAGCTTCTGGACATGTTCAGACAAATATTGTGATATTGCCGAAGAAGTGGGCGTCTGATTTTTTGAAATTTTGTGTAAAGAACCCTAAGCCGTGCCCGTTAATATCAGTTTCCGAGCCGGGTGAATTTAACTTAAGTGACCTCGGTAATGACATTGATATTCGTACCGATTTGCCGACGTATTATGTGTACGAAAATGGTCAGCTTGATCGCGAACTAAATGATTTAAATGATATTTGGCGAGACGATTTAGTGACATTTGCTCTGGGTTGTTCTTTCTCATTTGAAGCGGCATTGATTGAAGCGGGACTTTCTGTGCGTCATATCAATGCAGGTACCAATGTGCCGATGTATAAAACCAATATTCCTACGGAAAGCTCAGGCCCTTTTGCCGGTAATACGATCGTGAGTATGCGCCCTTTTTCAGTAGAGGATGCCATTAAGGCGATTCAGGTTACATCGCATTATCGTGCTGTACATGGCGCCCCGATTCACTTTGGTGATCCTGAAGCTATCGGTATTAAAGATCTGAGTCAGCCAGATTTTGGTGACACGGTTGACATTAAAAAAAACGAAATTCCTGTTTTTTGGGCGTGTGGAGTCACACCTCAATTAGCGATTGAACAGGCACAAATTCCGTTGTGCATTACGCACAAGCCGGGATATATGCTGATTACAGACTTATTAAACGCGCAGTTGGCGTTGTGATGAATTGTGTTGATACTGGCCTGAGTATCAACGCAAAAAATTGGGATTATAAAAAAACTAACAAATAAACAGGAGAAAGATAAAAATTTTAAATCTATCACGATAAAAAAACTTGAACTATAAGAATATTGAACCAAACTAATTTTAATAAATTAACCAAACAACGACTATATAGGTGATCTTATGATGAATAAACTGATGACAACTGCTACTAAAATAGCTGTTGGTTGTAGTGTTGCTATTACTTGCACCGCAGCAGACTTGCCAGAAACCAAAGTAAAATTTGTGGGTACATGGCAAAACCTTTCTGTGTATAAAGAGCGTGAGTTTCCTTTCTGGGCTGAGCAAGTGCCAGCGGATGCTGGTAATGCGATTCAGACAGATGTTAAGTCTTTCACTGAAATGGGCATCACAGGCGGTGAAGTATTCCGTTTGATGAGTAAAGGCGCCATTCAATTTGGTTCTACTATTTTGGGTTACGTTGCTGGTGATGATCCAGAAAACGAAGCGGTAGACTTGGCGGGCTTCAGCAGTGATATCAACACCGCTCGTAATGTTGCGGATGTTTATAAGCCTGCACTGAATAAATTGTATGAAGACAAGTACGGCATTAAGTTGTTAGCACTGTATCCTTTCCATGCACAAATGATTTACTGTAAAACACCGATTAATGGTCTTGATGACCTGAAAGGCAAGAAAGTTCGTACTTTCTCTAAATCATTGTCTGAATTTGTTGAAGCCGTCGGTGGTGTTGCCTTGAATATCTCCTTTGGTGAAGTAGTTCCATCATTGCAGCGTGGTCTGGTTGACTGTGCAATCACTGGTGCGCTGTCTGGTAACTTGGCTAAGTGGCACGAAGTGACAAATTACTTGTATGAATTGCCTGTGGGTTGGGCGATGGTAATGCATGGCGTGAATTTAAACGCTTGGAATAAGTTTGATCCAAAAGTACGTGCATTTATGGAAGAGAAAATCTCTGCTTGGGAAAACAAAGCTTGGGAACAAGCTGCTAGCGAGACTGAGCGCGGTATTGCCTGTAACACTGGACAAGCTTGTGATGGTGGTGTTAAAGCCTCTATGAAGCTGGTTAAAGTCAGCGATGCAGATCGTAAGCGTCTTGATAAAATCATGCGTGAAGTGATTGTGCCTAAATGGTCACAGCGTTGTGGTGCAGACTGTACAACGTCTTGGAATAATTCTATTGGCCAATTGGTCGGCATTACTGCTAAATAAAAAAAGTTTCCGATGAAGTACATTGGGGCGCTACAATAGTAGCGCCAATTTTTTATAAGGCGGAATTGATTATGTACCGACTGTTATCTGTAATTGAACATATCTCTCGGATCATGGCAAGAATAGGTGGCCTCGTGCTTCTAGCTTGTGCTTTTCTGATCTTCGCAGAGATTTTTTTGCGTAAGTTAGCAGGGTATAGTTTTCAGGGGATTAATGAATACTCTGGATATGCACTGGCGATAAGTATCGCGTTTTCACTTCCTTACGCGCTGGTTAAAAAAGCGAATATCCGAGTTGACGCTTTTTACAACGTATTGCCTCCACACATACGTCCTTTGTTAGATTGGTTATCCATATTTTCGTTGACCATTCTCGCCGCATTTTTAGTGCATGCGGGACATGACGTTTTTGCAGATTCGCTGCGTTTTGAGTCGACATCCAATACGACACTGAGTACACCTTTGTGGATCCCGCAACTTATCTGGTTGTGCGGTTATATTGTATTTTTTGTTACGGCGGCGATTTTTTTACTGACGGCGACGTATCTTTTATTGACGGGACAATTTTCAGAAATCACCCGTATAGTGGGCGAAAGAACATTAAATGAAGAGCTTACGGAAGAGATAGACAATAAAAATGAAACTCTCAAAAGCAGTAAGGAGTGAGTGAATTATGTTATTAGTATCATTACTACTACTCATCGGTTTATTACTATTAGCGGTTCCGGTTGCTGCAGCATTGGGTATTCTGGGTCTTTCTTTGGATTTCCTGTTTTTTGATGGTTTTCTGCCTCTTTACATATCGGGTAGCGGTGGTTTTTGGGATACGTCGACAGGCTTTCTGTTAGTGGCTATTCCCCTGTTCATTCTTCTGGGTGAAATCATGTTGCGCAGCGGCATTGCCGAGAAAATGTATACTGCCATGAGTCATTGGTTAACCTGGTTACCAGGTGGTTTGATGCATTCCAATATTGGTGCCAGTGCGTTATTTGCAGCGACATCGGGTTCCAGTGTGGCGACAGCCGCGACGATTGGTACGGTGGCCGAGCCACAGATAGACCAGCGTAATTATAATCGGCCATTATTTTTAGGCACGTTGGCAGTCGGTGGTACCTTGGGTATTTTGATCCCACCTTCTTTGAATATGATTATTTATGGTGTGTTGACCGACACTTCTATTCCTAAATTGTATCTTGCGGGAATTATTCCGGGATTGATGTTGGCTGGTCTATTTATTCTGACCATTCTGATTGCTTGTTTGTTAAAGAAAGAATGGGGTGGCGACAAGATTGAAGCCTCGTGGGACGATCGTATTGGTAGCCTGAAGCATCTATTGGTTCCCTTGTTTATTTTTGCGGTAGTGATTTTTTCCATTTATTTGGGGTGGGCAACCGCAACAGAGTCTGCTGCATTAGGGGTATTGTGTGCAATGATTCTGGCCGTATTAAATAGAACACTGACCTGGGAAGTCATGGCTAGTGCTTTGGAAGGCACCATGCGTACCACATCGATGGTGATTCTGATTATTCTTGCGGCGCACTTTTTAAATTATGTGTTGGCGAATATTGGTTTATCCCAAACCTTAACTAATTATGTCGCAAGTCTAGGTTTAACCTCGACAGAGACCTTATTAGCTGTGGTTGTTTTTTATGTCGTGTTAGGTTTCTTTATGGAGACGCTGACTTTGATGGTAACGACCATTCCGATCATTGCACCGATTATTATTGATGGCGCGGGTTACGATCCGGTTTGGTTTGGTATTTTGTTAATGCTGTTGATTGAAACTGCATTGATTACACCACCTATCGGATTGAATCTTTACGTGATTCAGGGCATCAGGACAGATAACGGATCATTGAACGACGTCATTGTCGGTTCCTTACCGTTTGTTCTGGTTCTCTTCCTGATGATTGCTTTGGTGATTATCTTCCCGGGAATCGTTATTTACAGGTAAGCATTTATTAGTAACACACAAAGCCAGAGAATCTCTCTGGCTTTTTTATTGGTCGCTTTTACAGCGTAACTCCTGACACATTTCCAAGGCTGGTTGTGAAGTAATGACATCGCCAATGATCTTTGCAGGAACACCGGCAACCACCTTGTGTGCAGGCACAGCTTCAAGAACCACGCTGCCCGAACTGATATGTGCGCCTTCTCCCACTGCAATATTACCAAGTATTTTTGAGCCGGCACCAATGAGAACACCTTGACGAATTTTAGGGTGGCGATCATCTGATTCTTTACCTGTACCGCCTAGTGTCACTGATTGCATAATGGAAACATTGTCGTCAATCACGGCCGTTTCACCAATGACAATCCCTGTGGCATGGTCGAGCATAATGCCTTTACCAATGTTAGCGGCAGGGTGTATGTCTACACTGAATACCGTCGCAATACGATTCTGTAAAAATGAAGCGAACGGGCGGCGGTTGTTTTGCCATAACCAATGAGCGACACGCCAAGATTGTAAAGCTTGAAAGCCTTTGTAGAACAAAAACGGAGTCGACAGGCAGTCACAGGCGGAGTCGCGTTCGTAAGTGGCAATCATATCCGCACGTGCTGCGGTACCAATCTGTTCCGATGCTGTCAGTGCCTCTTCAATAATTTCACGAATTAACAATGCTGAAGCTGTTGGGCTGTCGAGTTTGTTGGCTAGGTGAAAGCTCAACGCATCTTCCAATGTTTCATGGTTTAAGATGGTCGCATGCAAAAAACTGGCAAGAATCGGCTCTTGTTCAGCATGCTTTGCAGAAGTTTGACGTAACATATCCCAAACAGGATCAATACTTTTTACATTCATATTTAACAGTCTACAACGTAGGGTTCATTCTTTTTTCAAGCGGCTATTCTTACACGAAAATACCCTTATAACCAGCGCAGCGGTGGTTCTTGCATTGCAGCTAACTGCTCTCTGAGCGCCAGAATATGTTCTGCCCAGTAACGTTCGTTGTTAAACCAAGTGAAATTACGTGGAAAGGCAGGATCATTCCAACGACGTGCCAGCCACGCGCTATAATGCATGAGGCGTAGAGCACGTAAACTTTCAATCAGTCCCAGTTCAATCGCATTAAAATCACAAAATTCGCTATACCCTGCCAGAATATCAGCAAGTTGGCCTTGTCGGTTGTTATCATCACCTGAGAGCATCATCCATAAGTCCTGAATAGCCGGGCCGTTGCGAGCATCATCAAAGTCAACAAAGTGGGCACGTTCATCGCGCCATAGTAGGTTGCCGCTGTGACAATCACCATGCAGGCGGATATTTTGGTAGGGAATATCGTGAAATTTTTGCTCTATATGCCCAATAACATCGCGTGCAATGGTTTCATAAGCCGCACATAAATCGGTGGGAATAAAATTGTTCTCAAGAAGAAAGGTGCGACTTTGATGAGCATAGCTATCAATCGTTATTGTTGGACGATAGGTAAATGTGTTTTGTTTGCCGAGATTGTGAATGCGGCCGATAAAACGTCCGATAATTTCTAGGTGATGCTTATTGTCCAGTGCGGGTGCTTGTCCGCCAACACGGGGATATAAAGCAAAGCGAAAACCACCGTATTGAAACAGCGTTTGATGCTTGAACATTAGAGGCGGTACTACCGGGATATCCAAATCTTTGAGCGTTTGGGTAAATTGGTGTTCTTCTAAGATTTGTTCATCGCTCCAGCGCATGGGGCGGTAAAATTTGGCAATAATGGGTTGTTGACTTTCAATACCTACCTGATAAACACGGTTTTCGTAGCTATTAAGTGCCAGTATACGTGCATCACTATATAGCCCTACGCTTTCAACGGCAGCAATAATGGTATCTGGTGTGAGTTCGTCGTAGTTGTCTTTGGCTTTTTCTTCTAACTCAGCTCTTGTCATAGGTGCAACTTTTAGTAACAATGGGCAAAAGACAACTATAACAAGAATGTGTTAGAAAAGAGAGTTAACTATGCCTGCATCATCATTTCAGTTTTCCGGTTTTTTGCTTCGTCTTGCCTTTGCTCTGGTACTTGTATTCCTAAGCTACAATCCTTCCGGTTATTCCTTTGTACACTGGATAGGTAGTGACTTTTTAGCCCTGCCAGTATTGGTGCTGGTAGGTATTGTGTTATTGATTGGCTGGGTGATCTTCTTAAGAGCAACACTACGCTCTCTAGGGCCGATAGGTATTATATTGGCAGTACTATTTTTTGGTTGTATTGCCTGGGTGGCGATTTACTATAATCTGATGGCTGTGGGTAGTACGGTATTTATCTATATCGTTTTGGTTATTGTCTCGGCAATTCTATCGTTAGGCATGTCGTGGTCGCATGTGAGAAGGCGTATGTCCGGGCAGGTGGATATGGACGATCTCGATCAATAGTGAATGATCTTTTGTTCTTATACTTCGTTAAAATCGTACGCGTTCGGTCATTTATTAGTTATAAACTCCCTCGCTGTGTGCGATTTTTCCGCGTCTAAGAAAAAAATATCTATCCACTAGAAACAGTTTTTATACAAACCACTTTTAGCGTAAACTGGTATCAAAGATTTTCCAGAAAAATATGCGATTCACTGCCCTCTGGCGCAATGTTTTTTCGTGTCGCTTTTGAGTGTTGGTTAAACACTGAAAAATAATGATGCAATATTTCTGCTGATTTCTGTTCCCCTACCTCTGCCATTGCGCCAGCAGCAGCCTGAGCCGTTGATAGCTGATTTTCTTGTGGTGCTGCACGAATAAAATTAATGGACGGTAGGTTTTCAGGGTTAATCGTGACCTTGGGTACATGTTGTAGCCATGGGCTGAGTCGCGCCATTTTTGATTTCTGTTTCCAAGTGCCATCTAGTAAAACAATACGCAGGGGACTTTTCCTATTTGTGGATGCTTGGTATTCAGTGAGTGGTGTAGCATCTTCTGATGGAAACAGTAATAGTGTCTGTCGTGATTGATCATTGAGTATATGAGTTAACTCCTGTGAAGGCTCGGTTCTATCCCATAAAAAAGCCGGTGTATTTTTAGAGAAAATATCGGCAATTAAACGCCCGGTATTGGTGGGCTTGTGTATCTCATTACGGTGCAGTAATAAAATAAATTCCACGTCGCATTTTGGTGGTTTGCGCCATTGGCAAAAGCAGGCGAAGTCAGCCATCATACACTTCTTGCAACGCTTTACAGCGCTGCCACGAGCTTTAAATGGTCGCGTAGAAATAGAGCGGCAGTATTCCTGCAGTTGTTGAAATGAATGCGGGTCAGAGGAGTTCATACTCGCATTATACGGTTTGTTGAGGAATTATGCGCTCATATAACGCTGGCGTTTTTTCTCTTTGATCAATTGCATATCGGTCATTACCAAATCATAAATAATCCAAGCTGCGTTTTCCCCAATATTTAGGTTGCACAAAGCTACGTCCTAGCTCTAAACCTTGTTCAAAATAGGGTTGCATTTCCTTGCTGTAGTTAAACAATGTGGCACTATAGAGCTGATTATTATTTTCGGTTAAACGCTTGGCATTACCGAAGCGATAAGCACCAACAATTTCCTGATCGTTTTTATCCCATAGAATGAGATGAAAATAATGACGATCATATTTGTCGATATCGCGACGTTTGTTACTGCCTTCACCAACAGCGCGGAAAGCAATTTCACGTAAGCGACCTATTTCTTTTAGTATTGGCGACAATAATGGCGTCTTACCCTGAAACTCGTACAGGTACATTTCTTTGCCGTCTTTAGTGCTGCCTAATAATTCACACTGTACAATAGCCCAAGCGAGTTTTTTGCGACTCTCAGGGCGTGAAATACGTCTAGGTTTTGCTTGCGTAGCTGAGGGTATTAAATGTCGCTTAAATGCCTCACGTGCCAGTGATAAAGTGGCTAATGATTTTAATCGAGCTAACCGTTTGTGTGCCAGAGCATGTATGTCAGACATGGCTAAGCCGCCTTTTTATTGATAAAGCCAACGTCTTTTGGTAAAAGCTTGAGAGGCTTGCCCGTTATTAGCGGGCGAACTTTTGCCCAATACACCAAATTGATATTGCCATCCTGATCTTCTGTCAATAATGAGCAATTCTCGACCCAGTCGCCGTCGTTATAATAAGTTACCCCTTTTACCGTCGTTATTTCCGGGTGATGAATATGACCGCAGATAATAATATCCAGACCTTCTTTTCGAGCGCGATCGATAGCTGCATTGCGGAAGCGGGCGATAGCGTCATTGGCACCGGGAATATGCGCTTTGATATAACCTGCGAGTAACCAGTAAGGATAGCCATGTTTAGAACGGATAAAGTTGACCCAGCGGTTAATGAATAATAAAAATTCATAACCTTTATCTCCTATCCAAGCTTGTGCTTTACCAAAACACACTTCCTGATCAAATTGGTCACCGTGAAGTAGCAATAATTTTTTGCCATCGGCTGTGGTGTGAATATACTCACGATGGATTTCTACATGACCAAAACTCATTTGGTCGTATTTTTGTGCAGGTTCATCATGGTTGCCGGGTAAATAAATAACCTTGGTTATGTGCCCATCATCGTTGATTTCAGAGAGTGATAAGATTTTATGTAATAATTGGTTGTGGGAGGTTGGCCAGCGAAATTGCCTGCTCATTGTCCATAGGTCAACGATATCGACCACAAGAAAAAGAGTGTCTATTTTGGAGTTTTCAAGAAAGTCGAGGAGGTGCTCAGCTTTGCAATCCTGACATCCCAGATGAATATCGGAAAGCCAGACAGTACGGTAATGCTGTTTTATCGTCATCTTTACGCCCATCACAATAGGTTTTGGCAATGATGGATTTTTTAAATGACTGTTTTGTTAAGAAACAGTGAAATCTATGTGACAAAAAGCGCCAAAGATTTTAGTTTTTTGTCGCTAATGCAGGCCCGTCAAACGTAATGCCTTCCCAGCCATATTTTATAAAATTACGGATGTTGGCGTGATCGTTTCCTTCGGGGTTTTTAAGGACATCATCACGATAGTAAGCGCCAAAACAATACAATGTATCTTGCTCTCCAAGTCCTTGTGCTTTGGCAAAGGCAAATAATTTACAAGAGCCTTCATTGGTTCCTGCTTCATTGGTCACAAGGTCTTCACCCTGGCCGTTAGTAAATTGTGTGGTTGTGTAGTCGTAATGTTCTGCGATAACGGCCATTATTTCAGCAAATTCGATGGCTTCTGGTGTCGAGCTTAGTTTGTTAAGGAATTCATTAATAGACATGGTGCTTCACCTACATTATTGAGTGCTTATTATAAGCATGATTTGTTAATAGATCATTGAGTTTTATGTGGAAGTCTATGGTGATTATTATTAGTGATTTATGCAAATATCGATTGCATTTGTTGTTTTTCAGGCATAGTATATTTGCATCCGGGTTGGATTAACTGTTTAGTACTACTCTGGGCAGATGCTGTATGACAACACAAGAACATCAACAGCCAACAGGTGATGCGCCACAATCATTAGAAGCATTGGCGTCATTACTGGCAGATATCAAATCCGGCAACTCACCTCTGAGGCTTGGCCCCAGTGCTTTGCGTGTGTTATCTGCGATGATTTCTGGACCCAATCAGGCGTCACTTTATTCTATTTCTCATCTTGCTGATCATTTTGGCGTTAATCCTTCAACGTTGACTCGTTTGGCAAAAGCGTTGGGTTTTGCGGGTTTTTCCGAGTTTCAGGATATTTTTCGCCGTTATACGGCTAATACGGGTTCGTTTTACAGTGAGCGAGCTGATGAATTATTGCATTATCAAAGTGAACATCATGGCTTGGATCTCGCCGCTAAAATTGCCAGCGAAGAAATACCAATATTAAAACCATGCTCGCTAATATGACAGCCGAGACGTTGGACGCTGTTGTTGAATTATTACTGCAGGCAGATCGGGTGCGTACCCATGGTTTGCGTCAGTCTTACCCAATAGCAGCTTATCTGTCTTATGGTCTGGGGTTGATTCGTAAAAATGTGTCCACACTGAGTTTTGCCGAGCATGGTGTGGTTCATGGTATTTCCCAGTTATCTCAAGGTGATGTGTGATGTGTGATGTGTTATTTGCCATTGGCTGCAAACCTTATACACGCAATACCATTATTGCCGCGCAGTTGGCGCAAGAGCAGGGTATTACTATTATTGCGATTACTGACAGCTATTCATCACCATTGGCAGAATGTGCGGCGCATACTTTTGTGACTCCGACCAGCGGTACTTTTTTTAGTAATAATATGGGGTCGTCGCTGGTCTTGATTGAGGTCTTGCTATCACTTCTGGCTCAGCGTCTGGGTGATTCTGCATTACGTTCATTACGACATTACGAACGCCTGATTAATGAAATGCAGGTGGACGTATGAATATGAAGCTTGCCAATCTACGGCTAACAAAAAGTGAAGGCATTGCTGAAATTCGTTTTAATCGCCCGCAGCGTTTAAATGCAGTGACCGAAGATTTATACACCGAATTAAAAAATCTTTTGTTAGAACTGGATGGTGATAAGACGATTCGTGTCATTGTCATTACTGGAGAAGGTCGTGCCTTTTGTGTCGGTGCTGATATGAAAGAGCACGCCAGTAAGCAGCGCACACCCTGTCAACATCGGCAATACCTACAAGGTGAGCAGCAATTGTGTTTAACGATTCAAAAACTGTCAAAGCCGGTCGTTGCGGCTGTGAATGGTTATGCCTTGGGTGCAGGTGCCGAGATAGCACTGGCCGCAGATTTTTTATTGATCAAAGCATCTGCCCAAATTGGTTTTCCAGAAATCAGTATTGGTACTTTTTTAGGTGGTGGTGTCACTCATACTTTACCGCGTTTGGTAGGTTTGGCGAAATCGCGTGAATTGATTTTCTTTGGTGACAAAATTAATGGCAAAGAAGCAGAACGTATTGGTCTGGCTAACTGTTGTATTGAAGATAGCGAGTTTGATGAAAAAGTCACTTTGTTTTGTAAAAAATTATCTCAAGGTGCTCCTGTTTCCATGGCGCTTGCCAAAGAACAATTAAATGTTGCCAATGACCGAGAGTATGAAACGGCATTGCGTTGTGAGCTTGAAGGAATGACTTTTTGTGCGACCACTGAGGACTGGCAGGAGGGTGTGAATGCGTTTAAAGAAAAACGTATGCCAGTATTTAAGGGGGGACAGTGACAGTATGAATAAAGCGATAAACAGCCCGCTACAATCTATTTTGTCGCCTGCCTCGATTGCCATTATTGGTGCATCTAATAACACGGCAAAGCGTGGTAATATGGCGATTCGCTATTTGCAGGAAAACCAATACCAGGGTGCTATCTATCCGGTACATCCCAAAGAAACCAAAATATGTAATGTTGATTGTTTTGCGTCTGTTGAACAGTTACCCGAGACACCAGACCTGGCATTAATCTGTACCCCCTCTCATACACTACCGGATATTATTAATCGTTGTGGCGCTAAAGGCATTAAAGGTGCTGTAGTGTTAGCAACAGGATTTTCCGAGACAGGGCTTTCCGGAGCACAGCTGGAAACACAAATGCTGCAGGCAGCGCGTGCATCTGGCTTACGTATTGTTGGCCCTAATACCTCAGGTATTTTTAATGCACATTGTGGTGCAAACCTAGTGGGGTATCGCGATTTACAAGCCGGTTCGATTGGCTTGTTATCGCAGTCAGGTAATATGGCCTTATCTCTGGTAACTGAGGCGAGCAATAATAAACATTTGGGTTTTTCTACATATATTGGTGTCGGTAATGAGGCTGATCTTCAGTTTCATGAATACTTGGAATATTTTCGTAATGATGCGAGTACACGGGTCATTGTTGGCTATATCGAAGGCTTAAAGAATGGCCGACACTTTTTGCAGGCAGCCTCTCAGGTGTGCCTTGAAAAGCCGATTGTTATTTATAAATCCGGACGCACGGTTATCGGCCAGAAAACAGCACAGTCACATACAGGCGCTTTAGCGGGTAATTATAAAATGGCGCAGGATGTTTTTCGTCAGGCAGGAGTGACACTGGTTGAGCGTGCAGATGAAATTTTACCGATAGCGGAGACACTGTCATTATTGTCTCCCTTGCTACCGTTGAAAAATAATCGTGTTGCTGTGCTTGCTGATGGTGGTGGTCATGCAGCGATTGCAGCGGATAGTCTGGATAGTGCGGGTTTATTTATGCCAACACTGTCAGAAGCGACACAGACTGCGTTGCAAAAAATATTACCTGCTGGAGCCGCATTGGGAAACCCAGTTGATGTTGCCGGAGGTACTGATAATAATCCCTATGTATTTGCACAGTGTGCAGAAATTTTATTGCAAGACCCCAGTGTTGATGCTTTGCTAATTGTTGGTTTGTTTGGTGGTTATGCCTCACGTTTTAGTGATTCATTATTGGAAAAAGAAATTGCCTGTGCGCAAATGTTGCCACAACTTGTTGCCCAGTCTGGGAAAGCGATTTTTCTACAAAGCCTTTATCAGCCAATGCAAACAGAGCCGTTGGCAATGCTAAAAAAAGCGGCAATTCCGGTACTTCAATCTATTGATGTGGCAGTACGCTGTCTGGCCAGTGTTGCTGATTATAGTCAGGCTCAACATCGTCTGATATCAATGCCGATCAATTCGGATACCTTGTCTTATTCAGATAATGTTCAACATTTAATTGCCCAGGCACTTTTTGAAAATCGTGATTGCCTTTATGAGCATGAAGCCATGGCTGCCTTAGCAGAATATCAGGCTGATGTGATTAAACCGGTTGTTGCTCGTGATGTTGAAGAATTAAAAACATTGCTGCCGCATTTGCCGCAACAACACTGGGTAGTAAAAATTATTTCCAAAGATATTTTACATAAAACTGATGCTGGATGTGTATTACTAAATATTAATAACTCCGGTTTGCTAAATGCGTACCAGACGTTAATTAAAAACGCTAAACAGTATGACTCAGATGCGGATATTTATGGTGTTCTGCTTGTTCCTATGGCGGATGTGGCATCGTCCGTTGAAGTAATTGTTGGTGTTACTAATGATAAACAATATGGTCCGGTAATGATGTTTGGTTTGGGAGGTATCTTTGTTGAAGTATTGCAGGATGTTGTTTTCCGTTCATTGCCAATTAATGAGTGTGATGCCGAAGAGATGTTAAACGATATTGCCGGTTCTTCATTGCTCTCTGGCGTGCGTGGTAAAGTAGGTATCAATACACAAGCATTGGTGAAATTAATGTTGTCAGTGTCATCATTATGCATGAATCACCCGAGTATTGAAGAGCTGGATTTAAACCCGGTGTTGGCTCGCGAACATGATTATTGTGTTTTGGACGCACGTATCATTTTAAAAAGTGGTGAGGAAAGTCAGCAATGAGCACTATGCCGCAACTTGTTGATGCCAAACTCACATTTGAGAACCGCATCGCAATATTGACACTGAATCGTGATGATGTGCGTAATATTCTTACGGGTACTCACCTTGTTGACGATATTGTAAATACAGTGGCGTGGGTTAACCAGACCCCGCAAGTTTCTGTATTAATTATTATCGGTGAAGGTAGAGCATTTTCTGCTGGCGGAAATATTAAAGATATGCGTGACCGTAAAGAAACCTTTGGTGGTGATGTGGCTACAGTGCAAAAAAATTACCGTGAAGGTATTCAGCGAATCCCTTTGGCAATAGACAGTCTTGAAGTGCCTGTTATTGCTGCGATTAACGGGGCAGCTATTGGTGCTGGCTTTGATTTGGCGTGCATGTGCGACCTTCGTATAGCTGCAAAAAATGCCAAAATGGGGGAAACTTTCATTAACTTGGGTATTGTCCCGGGTGATGGTGGGGCTTGGTTTTTACAGCGTATTGTCGGTTATCAACGTGCGGCAGAGCTAACGTTTAGTGGGCGCGTGATTGATGCTGACGAAGCACAGATTTTAGGTATTGTACTTGAAGTGGTCGAAAGTGAAGATTTATTAGCTGCGGCTATCAAGTATGCAAAAAATTATGCAGAAAAACCACCGCAGGCATTGCGCTATACCAAGCGCTTAATTAAACTGGCACAAGATGCCGGGCAATCCGGGCAGGAGAATAATTTATCGGATTTTCTTGATGAGTGTGGTTTTCTTCAGGGGTTGTGTCATAACACTCACGATCATTTAGAGGCAGTTAATGCTTTTATTGAAAAAAGGCAGGCAGAATTCAAGGGAGAATAGTAAACTTCCTTGATGTCGAAGACGCAGTTTGTTTTCGATTAATGTATAAATTCTTTTTGTGCACAAAGAAGTTATGCAGTAGAGGTGTTAAGAAGTAACAAGAGGTACTTAATGTAATACAAACAAGCCAATTTATTGGAGGACATAATTATGTTTAGCAAGACAAAGATAGCAACTGCAGCAGCATTATTTGGTGTGATGTTTGGCGGCGCTGCAACCGTTGATGCCAAAGATTCATTTATCACTATTGGTACCGGGGGAGTAACCGGTGTTTATTATCCAACAGGTGGAGCTATTTGCCGTTTGTTCAATAAGAGTCGTAAGACCCACGGTATTCGTTGTTCAGTTGAGTCCACAGGTGGTTCGGTTTATAACCTGAATACCATTCGTGCTGGTGAGCTGGATATGGGAGTAGCTCAATCTGATTGGCAGTATCATGCTTATAACGGCACGAGTAAATTTAAAGACAAGGGTGCGAATAAAAACCTGCGTGCAGTATTCTCGGTTCACCCGGAGCCATTCACCGTTGTTGCTCGCGCGGATGCTGGTATTAAAACGTTTGCTGATTTGAAAGGTAAACGTGTGAATATTGGCAACCCGGGTTCTGGTCAGCGCGGCACGATGGAAGTGCTAATGAATGCTTTGGGTTGGAAAAAGTCTGACTTTTCTCTCGCATCAGAGCTGAAGTCTGCGGAGCAATCCAAAGCACTTTGTGATAACAAAATTGATGCCATGGTATTTACCGTAGGTCACCCATCGGGTTCTATTAAAGAAGCCACTACCACTTGTGATACGGTATTAGTGTCTGTGACAGGCCCAGCAGTTGATAAGCTGGTGAAGGATAATGACTACTACCGTACTGCAACGATTCCTGGTGGCATGTATCGCGGTAACCCTGATGATGTTAAAACCTTTGGTGTGGGTGCGACATTTGTCTCTTCCACGAATACACCAGCCGACGTGGTTTATCAGGTGGTTAAAGCGGTTTTTGAAAACTTTGACAGCTTTAAAAAATTGCATCCAGCCTTTGCCAATTTGAAAAAAGAGGAAATGGTCAAAGATGGTTTGTCTGCACCCGTTCACGACGGTGCTAAGCGCTATTATAAAGAAGCAAAATTATAATATATAAACAACACGGGTGACTTTGTCACCCGTTTCTTTATCTATATAAGCCCCGGCTAGGGAGGTTGTTGTGAGCGAAGAAGATATCAATAAAAAAAATAGCGAAGAAGATGTCAGTGAGCAAGAATTGCAAGAGATGGTTGCGCAAACAGATAGTGGTGCACGACAGCCACTGGGTGTTGCAGGTCAACTACTTTTTAGTATTGCGCTTGCTTGGTCCCTGTTTCAACTATGGGTAGCATCTCCTTTACCGTTTGTACTGGGCTTTGGCGTTTTCAATGATACCGAAGTCAGGGCTATTCACCTGGCTTTTGCTCTGTTTCTCGCTTATACCGCTTATCCGGCCTTTAAGCATTCGCCGCGTAAATTTATTCCTATTATTGATTGGGTCTTTGCGGCCGTTGGTGCTTTCAGTGCCGCGTATTTATTTATTTTTTATGAAGCGCTTTCTGATCGTTCAGGTGCGCCCACTACAATGGATCTGTTCATTGGTATCAGCGGTATGTTGTTACTGCTCGAAGCGACTCGTCGGGCGTTAGGTCCACCATTAATGATTGTTGCTATTGTGTTTCTTACCTATACGTTTGGTGGCCCTTATATGCCAGATGTTATTGCTCATAAAGGGCAAAGTTTGTCAAAAGTGATGTCGCATCAGTGGTTAACGACGGAAGGTATTTTTGGTGTGGCATTAGGTGTGTCCAGTAGTTTTGTGTTTTTATTTGTGTTATTTGGTGCGATGCTTGAGAAGGCGGGAGCGGGTAATTATTTTATTAAAATGGCGTTTGCCTTGTTGGGTCATTTAAAAGGTGGCCCAGCTAAAGCGGCTGTTGTTGCTTCTGCGGCCACCGGACTTATTTCTGGTTCTTCTATTGCTAACGTATCAACGACGGGTACCTTTACGATTCCTTTAATGAAACGTGTCGGCTTTCCCGGTAAAAAAGCGGGTGCCATTGAAGTCGCTGGTTCCACTAATGGGCAGCTTACACCACCTGTGATGGGGGCGGCGGCATTCTTAATGATTGAGTATGTCGGCGTGAGTTATATTGAAGTTATCAAGCACGCTATTTTACCTGCGGTTATTTCTTATATTGCCCTATTTTATATTGTTCACTTGGAAGCCTTAAAAGCCAACATGCAAGGATTAACGCGTCCGGTGAATACCACACTTGCGCAAAAACTGATGACCTTTGCAGCAGTGGTTTATGGCGTGTGTATGATTGGTTTGCTGGTTTATTACGGTATCGGTTGGATAAAAGTATTAGCACCTTCGACAGCGATTTATATTGTTGGTGTGGCGGTATTAGCAGCCTATGTTGGTTTGATTTGGTTCTCAGCAAAATTTCCACAACTGGAAATGGATGATCCGAATGCGCCGGTCATGTCGTTACCTGAAGTGGGGCCGACGGTAAAAGTCGGTTTGTATTTTTTATTGCCTATTGTAGTTCTGATGTGGTGTTTGGTTGTCGAGCGTTTTTCTCCCGGGCTTTCCGCTTTTTGGGCCACCATGTTTATGATTTTTATTGTGTTAACTCAGCACCCCTTGCAGGCTTATTTCCGTCAGCAGGAGATGGCTGGGCAATTAATGCGCGGTTGTAACGATTGTATTGATGGTATGGTCACGGGGGCGCGCAATATGATTGGTATTGGTGTAGCGACAGCGGCGGCAGGTATCGTTGTAGGCACCATTACCTTAACGGGTATTGGTCAGGTCATGATTGAATTCGTCGAACTGATTTCCGGTGGTAATGTAATGCTTGCGCTTATCTTTACGGCCGTAATTTGTATCATATTGGGTATGGGGCTACCGACAACGGCGAACTATATTGTCGTATCGAGTTTAATGGCGCCCGTGGTGGTCGCACTCGGTGCCAGTAATGGTTTAATTGTGCCGCTGATTGCTGTGCATATGTTTGTATTTTATTTTGGCATTCTCGCAGATGATACTCCACCCGTCGGTCTGGCCGCTTTTGCAGCAGCGGCAATTGCCAAAAGTGATCCGATTGAAACGGGCATTCAGGGTTTTATGTACGACATTCGTACCGGCATTTTGCCGTTTATGTTTATTTTTAATACGCAGTTATTATTGATTGATATTGGTAGTGTCTTTGAATTACTAGTGGTCATTATCAGCGCTACTATAGCGATGTTACTTTTTGCAGCAGCAACGCAAGGTTATTGGTTAACACGTAGTTATAAATGGGAATCTGCCATTTTATTATTGATTACGTTTACATTATTCCGGCCTGGCTTTTGGTGGGATATGATTTATGAGCCGCTGGAATATTTACCTGCTAATCAAATTGTAAAAACAATAGATACGATTCCTGCCGGAGGTAACTTGCGTATGGAAGTTGCTGGTGAAAATCTCGATGGTAAGTTTGTTGAAAAAACTATTTTACTGCCCATTGGCGAAGGTGATTCAGCACAGCTGCGTTTAACGGATGCTGGTCTGGAGATACGTGAGGAAGACGGTAAAGTCTGGTCAGATAACGTTGTGTTTGGTAGCGCCGCTCAAGATGCGGGCCTATATTTTGATTGGGAGATTAGACATCTACAAGTAGAAACGGATCGACCACCTAAGCATTTAATGTTCATTCCAGCACTATTATTGCTGTTTTTTGTTGGTTGGTTACAAAAACGCAGGCGTGATAACTAAACCACTGGAGTGTAAGTTCATGTTTAAAAAAATATTAATGCCAATTGATTTGCAGGAAACTAAACTCGCGGATAAGGCTGTTAAAGTAGCTGTGAGTGAAGCTCGTAAACATGGAGCCAGCTTGCATGTGCTAACGGTAATACCAGGGTTTGGTATGCCGTTAGTTGCTACGTTTTTTCCAAAAAGTGCTATGCAAAAAGCGGTTAAACAAGTGGCCAAAGAACTGAAAAAATATGTAGCAGACACTATTCCTGAAGATGTTAAGGTTTTACCCATTATTGCAGAAGGTGAACCAGCTGAAAAAGTGGTAGAGCAGGCTAATCAGTTAAAAGCTGATTTGATTATTATTCCCTGTCATGCCAAGTCCAAGCGGCAGGTTTTATTGGGTTCCTGTGCCGCTAAAGTAGTTGAACAGGCGAAGTGTTCAGTAACGGTAGTGAAGAATTAACATTTAAAAATTTATCGTTTTCATACCACCGCGCGAACCAGCGGCAAGGCACTTGCCGCTATTAAGCCTGTTCCTACACCTATTGCCAAACGTATCAGAGTGTTTTTCATGGTTGGACTTATATATGCCAATGCGCCACAAATAATGCCGTAGAAAGTGAGTGCCAGTATATCCATCATGGTGCTCCCAATGATTAAGTTATTTATTAGCTAAGACGAGCAATACTTCTTCTCTGGATACATTATACCGCGAATATTTCCGGGTTGATTTTTACCCGAAAATTCGGATCTTTAGTGTTTCCATTTTTTATTTAAAATAATCTCTTTGATTTATAAGGAAGTTTTTTAAATAACGTTGTTGGCGCGAAAATTGCCTTTATAGATTAATTGTTTAATTAGTTGTAGAGGTACATGATGAGTAGTAGCGGTGGTGGAGGAACATACCGTAGTGCAAGAGATTTGTTGGCGCATACGTCGTCAGGCCCTATTAGTCATCGTGCCGAGCAGCGCAGAGCGACAGCACATGCGGCCAAAGGTAGAGCAGCAGGGCATGTAAGTAGACAGCACGCCAAGCAACAAGAGGCTGCGGGAGGACATCAAGATTCGGCTACTGGAATGAGCCGCGCGGACTATGCCCTGAGTGCAATGGCAGGTCCGATTTTAGATCAGCTCGAAGCGGAGGGAATGTTTAAAACCCCTGCTCCAGAAAAAACACATCCGCCGCCATCGCAACAAGGTTAAAGTGTTAAAGATACCCTTAAGGCAGGATGTAAAGCATTAAAAAAAATGCCAAATGAACAACCCAAGGTTACTGGTAGAGGATTCGGTGGTAAGGCGGCTAAATTAAGTTCTTTATTCAAAAGCTGATCTTAATAAAAAACTAAATAAAAATGTGACGTGGGTTGTTGAAACAGAAATTTGGTTGTGGTCTAATAAAAATCAACATGAGCTGCCATGATGTAGATGTCGCCAAAATCTTCATTGCGTAACAGCTAAAAAAATAACGGAATAAATAGTAATTACAAGGATTCGTCCCGTATGACCACCAAAATTGATCTCTCCCTCCTACCTGCACCTGATTTAGTTGAAGCGCTAGATTATGAAAGCACTTTTTCTAAAATTCGAGATCAGTTAAATGGTTTACAGCCTTTATTATTTGATAATGACTATCAAACTGACTTAAAAAAAGCCGAAGTTTTTACCTCTGAAAACGGTGAAAGGTATTTTAAAATCCCTGTTTCCGACGATGCAGGTCTTCATTACCTCGATTTGGAATCGGACCCATTGGTTAAACAGTTACAGATATTTGCCTATCGGGAAATGCTGTTAACTCAAAAAATAAATAATGCCGCACAAGCAACCATGATCGCTTTTGCGACGGGTTCAGATCTGGAGCACGAAGCGGCGCGCTTTGGTGTTCAACGTCTTCTTATTGCGCCTGCTGACCCTACGACAAATCCGCCGACGGAAGCCGTTTACGAAACCGATACGAGTCTACGCTATAGAACACAGATTGCATTGGAAGGTTTGAGTACCGCGGGTTCCAGAGGAGCTTATGAATTTCATGCCTTAAGTGCATCAGCAAAAATTAAAGCGGTAGACATCACATCCCCCAAATTTACTTACCTTACATTAACGTCAGAACAGCAAGCAGTATTGCCTGAAGGCGCATTAGTCATTGTTCCTGAAGATGATGCGGGCTTAACAAATCCTATCCCTGGTGATGTCGCGGTAACGGTATTAACAACAGAAGGTGACGGCTCTGCGTCAGAAGAGATTCTTAACGAAGTCAACAATGCCCTAAGCTCTGAAGATGTACGACCGCTCAATGATTTTCCAAGGGTGCGTTCAGCAGAAGTTGTTAATTACACCATTGATTCGTCTTTGATTTTATCGCCAGGGCCAGACGATAGTGTTGCGCTGAATGCTGCCCTGGATGCTGTTAATAATTATGTCGAGGCATCTAAAGGTATCGGTTCTCCGCCCACTATTGCCGGGCTTTATAGCGCGTTAAAACAGCCGGGCGTTTATGATGTCGAGCTACATGAACCCGCCAGCAAAATAGAATTAACGCCCTATCAAAGTGCATATTGTACATCCATTAATGTTGTTATTGGTGGTGTTCATGGCTAGTTTGTTACCGTTAAATGCAACACCGCTAGAGCGCGATATAGAAACGGTTGCCGGAACCGCAACTGAGCTGCCTGTACCTATTCCATCGTTGTGGGATTGGGAAACTTGCCCTGCTGAATTTTTACCGTGGTTATCATGGACGTTTTCGGTTGATGATTGGGATTCCAATTGGTCGGAAGATCAAAAAAGACAATCGATCAAAGAAAGTTATGAAATTCATGTGAAAAAAGGCACTGTAGGTAGTATTCGTCGTGTCTTAAGAGCAGCGGGCTACGGGGAGGTTGTTATTATTGAAAGAGCACACCCTAATTTACACGACGGCAAAATACGCCACAACGGTGAGCATCGTTATCAAAGCACTGAAACCAATGGTTTCATGTATAGAGTATATCTAGGTACGCCAATCTCTATTCAACAAGCTGCTCAAATAAGAAGATTGCTCGCACAAACGGCACCGGTAAGATCTCATTTGGCAGAAATTCATTACAAAGATGCTTTGCATTTACACAACAACACCTTGCGACGGAACGGTGAATATACAAGAGGAGCGGTATAATGGCTAACCTGCCAGAAGAACCTTTATATGAAGAAGGAATCTACCAAATTGAAGAACACGACCCTGTTATGGCAGGGCCAGATGGCATTGATAACCTTCAAGCCAAACAATTAGATAATCGTACAGAGTGGTTAAAGCAAGAAATAGAATCCCTACAAAACGAACTTAACAGTATTGATGCTTACACAAAAGTACAATCAGATGAACGCTTTGTTAATGTTGTTAATCAAAGAAATAAAAATGCCATTATTAATGGAAATTTTGATATATGGCAACGGGGTATAAGCCAAACAGCCACAGGTTATGGTAGTGATGACAGATGGCTGAATGAAAATTTTGGCTCTTCAAAAACAGTGAGTCGAGAGTTTTTTGTAGTGGGTCAAACTGATGTTCCTAATCACCCGAGATATTTAAGTCGTACTATTGTTTCCAGTGTTCCGGGCAGCTCCAATCATGTGATTAAAATTCAAAAAATAGAAGATGTTAGAACTTGCTCAGGAGAAACGATAACTTTATCTTTTTGGGCTAAAGCTGATGATAATAAAAATATCGTAACTTCTTTTTTACAAAAATTTGGTACAGGAGGAAGCCCGTCGTCAACAGTGAGTGGTATTGCCTCTACAACACATAGCCTAACGACTGCTTGGCATAAGTTTACTGTTACAACAATTTTACCTTCGATTTCAGGAAAGACAATAGGTTCTCATGATAACAGTTCATTGGATGTTAGGTTTTGGTTTGATGCGGGCTCGGCCTTTGAGGCTCGTACTAATTCCCTGGGTAATCAATCAGGTACTTTTGATATTGCCCAAGTACAACTTGAAAGAGGAAGCGTTGCAACGGATTTTGAATTTAAAACATTGGCAGAAGAGCATTCGGCTTGTGAGAGATATTATAGAAAAAGCTATATTTCAAATGTATTTCCTGGAACGCCAGATAATTCTGGAAAAATAATGTATGGAGCCAGTTCATCCGGTGCTCAGCAGCAATATTCTGAACGTTTTTCAGAAATGCGTAGTGCGCCTGTAGTTATTTTATATTCTCCTGCTACCGGTTCTGCCGGGAGCATAAGGCAAGAGTCGGTAGGCTCGGACTCCCATGGGGCAACAGGAATAATTGCAAGTAGTAAAGGATTTGTTGTAAATAAAAATTCACATCATTCAGCGGGTAAAGTTTATTCGTTCCATTATACCGCTGATGCGGAGCTGTAAGAATGAAGCAGTATCAAGAAATGATAGATAAAACCATCTCTACCTCTCACTCGCTATACGCGAAATTATTAGAAGAAGTGGCGGTTGATAACGTGGATCAATATAAATTGGCAAGTTTAGAAGAGGAATAGAATAATGGCTAATCTTCCAGAACAACCTGAATATGAAGAAGGAATTTATCAGCTTGAAGAAACAGATCCTGTTTTGGGTGGGCCTAACGGTATTGATAATCTCCAAGCAAAACAACTTGCAAATCGAACCAATTGGTTAAAGCTGAGAATTGAAGCATTGCAGGCAGGTATCGGCATAGATGCTTATACTCAAGTACAAGTTGATGGATTGGTTGCTGAACGATTAACTCAAGAACAGGCGGATGGGCTATATGAACCATTAAATGCTATTGATCCTTTTGTTGGGTTCTTCTGTCCTTTTGCAGGCGATACTGCTCCTGATGGTTTTTTAGAATGTAATGGAGCGGCTATATCAAGAACAGCATATGCAGCATTGTTTGCAGTTATTGGTGTTGTCGGTGGTAATGAACACAAAACCTTAGAAGCTGAAATCTCCGGTCTGTGGAAAGAAACCGAACTGGCAGAGTGGGCAGATGATGCCAATGCAGAAAACACCTTTAAGATTGTGGCCTACGAATACCAACTGAAAATCGAAGGCAAAGAGGTGTTATATCTGGATTATGAACGCCGCCTTGTTCGCATTAATGGCAAGGATATTTCAGCGGACATTAACAAGCGTTTAAAAGCCTGATCACACAGCGTTTAAATCACTGTTAAACCGTTATTTTATTTTACTGTAAGAGGAACGATTCATGTCAGCCACCAAAACCAAAACGGTACCACTATCCCAGTTCATTAAACGGGGGGATGAGACTATTGATAAAGTGACTTTGCGCAAACCGGATGCAGGTAGTCTGCGTGGTGTCACACTCACCGATATTGTCCGCATGGATGTGGATGCCCTGGCCGAAGTGGTGCCGCGTTTATCGCAAATTACCGAGCCGGAGTTTCGCCAGTTAGACCCTTACGATTTGATGATGGTGGGGAAAGAAGTCACGTCTTTTTTCGTGATACCGCCGAGCAAATAGGCGGCGAACTGGACAAGGTCTTACCTGACGATATTGAAAACTGGATGGCAGACTGTGCTGCCATTTTACATACCCAGCCTTCGCAAATGGATGGCTGGGATTTATTGACACTCTACCGTTGGCACCAACAAGCGATAGCACGAGCGCCGAATGACGATTGAAACCGCCGCCATCTTAAAACTGGTTGATGAGTTTACCGCCCCTGCAAAACATATTGTCGGGGCAAGTAGTAAGCTGGATAAAACGCTCACGGCCACACAAAAGCAACTGGCACACTTAAAAAGTGATCGTGCCGAGATTGCGGCATTTACTCGTTTGGAAAAACAAAGCCACACCATCCGTCAGGCACTGACCGCCCAGCAACAAAAGGTCAAGCAACTGGCAATGGCTTATAAGAGCGCACAAAAACCCACGAAAAAACTCACCGCAGAATTTGACCGCGCCAAACAGCAAGCGGCGCAACTGAAAAAACAATACCAACAAGAAACCGTACAGCTTGAACAATTAAAACGCTCGCTCAAGTCAACTGGTCGCAGTACTTCATTGTTAAGCCGTCATCAAAAAAAGCTGGACAGGGATATTGATCGCACCACCAAAAGCCTGCGCCAGCAAGAACGGGCATTAAAACAACACAATGCCACGATGCAACGGATGCGCAAACTATCCGAGGGTGCCAGAGGGGTTGCCGGTAAAGCATCATTAGTCGGTGCTGGTGGTTTAGGTGCAGCATGGCTCGGTGGCCGTGCATTGGGTGCGGCTGGAGAATATAAAGCCCTGCTCGCGGATGTGGCAGTGACCGCAGGGATGTCAGATAAAGAAGTGACGCAGCTTAAAAATACCTTGTCCGAATTAACCGATGTGACTTATCAAAGTCGCAAGATGCTTGGCGAAGGTGCCAAGGTGTTAATTGCATCGGGTCTGGACTTGGAAAAAACACTGGGCAGTTTACCCGCCATTGGTAAAACGGCCACTGCCGCCGAAGCCGAAGTGCAGGAAGTGGCTCGCACGGCATTTGCCTTGATTGATAACTGGAGTATTCCTACGCAAGAATTGGGGCGAGCCATGGATATGCTCACCGAATCAGGCAAACTGGGACGCTTTGAATTGCGGGATATGGCGCAGTACTTTCCGTCACTAACGGCGCAGGCCAAACGCTTGGGACTGGAAGGTGCCGAGGGTGTCGCCACACTTGGCTCGGCATTACAAATTGCCTTGCGTGGTGCCGCAGACCCGGCCGAGCCAGCCAATAACATGCGCAACTTTTTAGCCAAGGTCACATCACCGGAAACCATTAAGCGGGCGGCAGATATTTATGGTATTAATCTGGAGCGGGAATTAAAAGCTGCGACACAAAAAGGACTGAACCCGTTGGAATTTATGCTCGGTAGAATTCAGCAATTGACCCAGGGTGATGCCTTTCGTATTGGGGAATTGTTTGGGGATTTACAGGTACAGCAATTTCTAACCCCGATGATGGCGAACCTGAAAGACTACGAAGCCCTGAAAAAAACCGTGCTATCGGCCAGTGGTGCGGTTGATCAGGATTTAAAACGCCGTGTGGAACTTGACCCGACATTGGGCTGGAAAAATCTGGCCGATGATATCGCCGAGTTACGCGATGAAGCTATCGACACATTATTGCCAGTGCTAAAAGAATTGTTAAAGGATATTAAACCGATTTTACAATCTATGAGCGCATGGATTAAAGAGAACCCCACCTTCACCAAGTGGATTATGGTCACTGTGGCTTCGGTGATTGCCTTAACTGCCGTACTGGCACCGCTCATTGCGCTGATTGCCAGTAGTGTGACCTTGTGGGCAATGTGGCGTTTGGGTATGGGCAAACTGTTTGTCCCTATGAACACGGCGACCAAAAGTGCAGGCTGGTTATCTCGCTTGCTGAAAGGGTTGGGCAGTGTACTGATGTGGGTCGGCCGTGCGGTGCTGCCTTTTGTTGGTAAAGCCATTTTATGGTTAGGCCGTGCATTACTGGCAAACCCTATTGGTTTATTGATTACTGCCATTGCCGGTGGTGCCTATTTGATTATCAAACATTGGGAGCCAATCAAAGCGTTTTTTGCTGACCTGTGGCAAAGCATGCGCGAGCCATTACTGTTTGTTTACGATATGGTGATGAAATATAGTCCCTTTGGTCTATTGTTGCGTGGCCTTAAAAAATTAAAAGGCTTTATGACTGGTTTGTGGGGTGGAGAAGAAAACAAAGTTGCGGTAGAAGCGACACAAAATATTAAACAGCTACCTGCCAATGATGCCTATTACCGTGCAGACATCAAACCGTTTATGGCAAGCAATGATAAAAAAACAGGGACAGGTAGTCAGCCCTATACCCCTTTAAGACAAACGAATAACAGTGCTAAAACCAAGTCGTTTTACTCAAACCCGACCATCAATATTTATGCCTCTCCGAGTATGTCAGAGGAAACATTAACACGCATGGCGACCCGCGCTGTTGATAAAGCAAACCGACAAGCCGAACGCCGTCACCAAGGTCGGTTACATGAGGGCTAAGTGATGTCGGTACAAATGATTATTGGGGATTTTCCGTTTTCCTTATCCACGGCTGAATACAATGAGATTCGCCGTTCTATGGAATATCGCTGGCAACAGCGTGATCGTATGAATCGCAAGCCCGCTTTGCAATTTCATGGTGCGGGTTTAAAAGAAGTTTCACTGACCGGGGTTATTCATGTGCAAATCGTCCAACAATTGCAACATCCGCAACACATGGAAGCAATGGCCGATAAAGGCGAACCGCTCCATTTACTCGCCAGTAACGATACCGTCAAGGCCGATTATTTAGGGCAATGGGTGATTACCCGTTTGGAGTTTATCGATACCGATTTAATGGCAGACGGGACACCGGAGACCATTACTTTTTCATTAACTCTTAAAGAGTATGGCGACGATGGCCGTGTATAACACCGTTGATGGCGATATGGTCGATGCGATTTGTGCGCGTCATTATCCACACGTCCCCCTGGATCAGGCCGTTAATGAAGTGCTTGCCGCTAACAAAGGTTTGGCGGCCATGGGGACGGTATTACCGGAAGATGTCACCATTATCTTGCCAGATATCGTTGCAGTAGAAGTTAGTTCTACACTGCAATTATGGGATTAGCCCATGGATAAAAGCGCGTTTAAAGTGGTGATTAATGGTCAGGATAAAACCGCCTTATTTGCTGATCGTTTGGAATCCATTACGGTAGTGGATAATGCCGGACTGGATTCAGATACGGCCGAAATTGTGTTGGATGATCGTGACCAGATCATTGCATTACCAGCGATTAATGCCGAGATGGAATTGTGGTTAGGCACAATGCAACACCAGCAACCGCAACTGACGTGGGCAGGCTTATATACCATTGATGAGATTGAAACCGATGATTACGAAGGCACACTCAGTTTACACGGTAAAGCGGCCGATATGCTGGGCAGTTTAAAAGCCCCACACAATGCCAGCTACGATGATATTACCCTGGAGACATTGCTCACAACGATTGCACAACGCCACGGTTATCAACCTATTATTGCCCCGGCACTGGCCAAGAAACACTACGCGCATATCGATCAACGCTCACAATCAGATATTGATTTATTGACCGCTAAAGCCTCTGAACTCAGTGCTGTGTGCAAACCTACCGGTAAACGCTTGTGTCTGTTGCTGGAAGATGCCAACCAAACCGCCAGTGGAAAATCGCTCACCCGATTGCCATTAGATGCCAAAGTCGAAGGGACTTACATTAATGCACGAATAGCTGGCCGCAATGAATACGGAGCGGTAAAAGCCTACTGGCAAGGGGCAGATGATAGCCAAAAACACAGTGTCTCTGTGGGTGGCGGTGAGACGGTTTATACCATGCGATCCATATTGACCAGCCATCAACACGCAGTGGATACCGTGAAAGCCAAGTGGTCGCAATTAAAACGGGGTGGTGTGGAATTAACGTGTGAGCGTCCGTTAAGTGTTACCTATGCTGCGGAACGCCATATTGATTTAGTCAACCATCGGCATGCAGGCGAGTATGTGATTAAAACCGCTACGCATACCCTCGGCCAGCAAGTGAGTACCACCACATTATTATTGCGATTGCCATCGGCTCGACATTAGCGTTCGCACGTTAATGGTTTTTTAACAATTGGGTTTTTATGCAAGGATAGCTTTTGGAATAATGTTGCCACACCTGACGTCAGTAGCTCTTTGTGATCTGGGTCGTTGATTCTAAGTCGGGTGATAATTTTTCCATTGGGATTGATTATCACCACTGCTGTGCTGGCAGCTTTGATGTTTTGTGCTTCACTTATAGTATGGGTACCTCTGGTTTTTGTTTGCATGAAAAAATCCTGGGTTGTTGTTTGTTATTCGAGGCAGCAATATAGCAGTGATTTTGACGGTATAAAAATGTCGCACAATACATCTTTTAAACCCACTTAAAATTTGACACCTGTTTCATCGTATTTTTTAAGTGGGTTTAAAACTTTTTAGGGTGCGTTATAAAAACCAATTTGCTATAAAACAATAATCTATAGGTGGCGTTTTATTCAACCCATAATTATTGTATGAATACCGTGAAAATAGCACAAACTTTATTGCGCAAAGCCGCCGGACAGCGTTTAAAAGCCCAACGTAAGAAGCTGGGCTACACATCCGCGCATAAAGCTTGGAAAAAAATGAAGCACTGCGGTGTGAATATCAGCTACTATCGCTACCAGCGTTTGGAAAAGGGTTACGTTCCGAAAAATGAATTTGAGATGTATGGTGTCAGTCAGTTTTTGGATATTGAATTAAGCTGCTGGCTGGAAGGATATTGCGCAAACATCCCAATACACGGGTGTGAACGCATGTCAGAATTGACACCCGAAATGCAGCAAGCCGTTCAAGCGACCTTTAATGATTTTGTGGATAGAATAAGCCGGTTATAACGGCAACCTCAAAACGTCCATTCCCTTGCTTCCCCTCCCTATATTCAGTAAAGCCCTTTAATGCAGTTTTGATGATTAAACGTGGTGTAATGGTCGTGAAAGAAAAAGAGAGCGACCACGCAATAGCGGTCACTATTGCGTAGTCATCAACCCACAGTACGAAGCACTGTGAATCAACCAAGGCTCTCCCACCTGTACAGGTAGGGGAATCCTAGCAGAAGTTAACGGTAGGTTCACCATGCAGTGCTTCCGATGTCGGCGTTGTGGTGCGCTATTAGCCCGTGTATCGGGTCGCGCAACTATAGAAATTAAATGCAGGAAATGTAAACACATTAATATCATGGAGTGCCAGCGAGCGCCTAACTCAAAAAATGAAAGGCGTGTTCGTGACGGTGTATCGCAGGAAACATATCAAGCTGGTCAATGATGATTGTTTGGTGTTGTTAAAAAAGCTCAAAGATAACAGTGTGGATTTAATTGCCACTGACCCTCCCTACTATAAAGTGAAAACAGATGCCTGGGACAGACAGTGGGATACGCAAGAGGCTTTTTTTGCATGGTTGGAGATTGTGGTACAGGAATGCCAGCGAGTACTCAAACCCAGTGGTAGCCTGTACCTGTTTTGCAGCCCTTATCTGGCTGCCGAGACCGAGCAGTTAATCAATCGACACTTTAAAGTGTTAAATCACATTATCTGGCGCAAGCCCACGGGTAGGCACTTGGGGTGTTGTAAAGAGTCTTTAATCAAGTATTTCCCCCAAACCGAGCGTATTATCTTTGCCGAGAGCCGCAAGCCAAAACCGTTTGTGTATGAGCCAATACGCCGTCATCTAGCCGAATCCATCAAAGGGGCAGGCATTAGTAGTAAACAGGTCAATGAGGCCACCAATACACAAATGTCCGGCCATTGGTTCGGACGTTCGCAGTTTGATTTTCCGAGCCGTGAAAACTACCGCATACTGCGCAAATTATCGACAGCACTAAAGCCCTATAACACGCTCAGAGCAGAGTATCTGGCAATACATGAACAGGCAGGGAAACATGGCCGCAAATTTGCGGTGACCAAGCAGGTACCCTATACGGACGTGTGGGGCTTTAAAGTGGTGCAACCGTACCCCGGCAAACACCCCTGCGAAAAGCCGTTGGCCATCATGGAGCATATTATTACCGCAAGCAGCAATCCGGGTGATCTGGTGCTCGACCCATTCACAGGCAGTGGCAGTACCCCGATAGCGGCCAAGAAACTGGGCAGGAAATTTGTGGGTAGCGAGATGGGTAAAAAGGAGTATCAGCAGGCTATAGAGCGCTTGGATAGGCTCGGCAAAAAGTAATGGGTAAATGGGTATTTAACTCTGCCTGAAATGGGGATTTAAATGCCCTTAAAAGTGTCTAGAACCAAATGGCGAAAAGTGCAAATGTTCGTGGCGGCCTACAACCGTTTTAAAGAGGGTATATTTATTAAGGAGAAATATTATGAATACTCAATATGAAAATAATGCTTCCTTTCGAGGTAATAAGTAAACGGCGTAAAGGCTACCCTTCTGAAACCCAAGTGATGAGGGGTGACAGGGTTGTTCATGGAGATAAAGAGCTCATTGAAAAGCTCGGTAGAAATGACCTTTGTCCTTGTGGATCGCGGAGGTTATTTTAAAAAGTGTTGTTTAAAGTCAGGATTTTTTCACGGTATTAATCGTGATTATTATTACCGTTAATGCTTAATTTGAATGGTGGGCCCGGACAGACTTGAACTGTCGACCTGCCGATTATGAGTCGGATGCTCTAACCAACTGAGCTACGGGCCCTTGAACTTGCTCTTTTCCTCAATGGCTGCGTTGCATCCTCAAAAATTTTAGTCATGTACTTTGTGTACATTCCTTCAATTTTCTGCGGAGCGCCTTGCCCTTGCGAAAAACATCGGCGTTCAACCGATGATTAATTGTCTTTATTTTTACGGGTTGTTTTTCCCGAAATAAAAACGCCTCTATGCGTTGGCTATACAAAAGAGGCGCGTATGATACCTGTATTTTGTTATTCGTCCAAGAAGCTTCTTAGGTGATCTGAGCGGCTTGGGTGACGTAATTTGCGTAATGCCTTAGCTTCAATCTGACGAATACGTTCACGGGTTACATCAAACTGTTTACCGACTTCTTCCAATGTGTGGTCGGTATTCATATCAATACCAAAACGCATGCGCAGTACTTTGGCTTCTCTGGCAGTCAGGCCAGCAAGAACTTCGCGGGTGGACTCTGTTAAGCCCGTATCCGTGGCAGATTCGACGGGTGAAACAATCGTGTTGTCTTCGATAAAATCGCCCAGATGTGAATCTTCATCGTCACCAATCGGCGTTTCCATTGAGATAGGTTCTTTGGCAATTTTTAACACTTTGCGTACTTTGTCTTCCGGCATTTCCATGCGTTCGCCCAGTTCTTCCGGTGTGGGTTCGCGCCCCATTTCTTGAAGCATTTGGCGTGAGATACGATTGAGTTTGTTGATGGTTTCAATCATATGTACTGGAATACGAATGGTGCGTGCTTGGTCAGCAATGGAGCGAGTAATCGCCTGACGAATCCACCATGTTGCATAGGTTGAAAATTTGTAACCACGACGGTATTCAAATTTATCCACGGCTTTCATCAGGCCAATGTTACCCTCCTGAATCAGGTCAAGGAATTGTAAGCCACGGTTAGTGTATTTTTTCGCAATAGAAATGACCAGGCGCAGGTTGGCTTCAACCATTTCTTTTTTGGCGCGGCGTGCTCGGGCTTCGCCAATCGACATGCGGCGGTTAATTTCTTTGATCACGGATAACTCAAGGCCAACGGTATCCTGAATGTAAATCAGTTTACGTTGTGAGCGTAGAATTTCTTCTTCAACTTCCTTGAGTTTGTCTGAATAATCCCGCTTTTTCTTAATAATCTCCGGAATCCACTTCTCATTGGTTTCGTTACCCGGAAACTCTTTGATAAAGGTTTTGCGTGGCATTCTCGATGCTCTTACACACAGCATCATAATATTTTTTTCTTCACGACGAATACTAACCAGCGTATCACGTGCCTTGCGATACATAGGGTCAAATTGGCGCGGAGGCAGTTTGAAAAACTTGATAATATCGCCCAGTGCTGCCAGTTCTTTTTCGGCGTGTTTGCTGTCACGGCCGTGTTTTTGCAAGACTTTTTCAGTTTTGGTGAGTTGTTTCTTAAGCTCTTTAAAGCGTGTATTGACTTCTTCTGGATCCAGCCCCGTGTCGGCTTCGTCCTCATCCGAATCATCGTCTGAATTATTGTCGCTGGCACCGGGAGATGGGCCGGCAGAAGGCACGTCATCGGCAGGGTCAAGCCAGCCAGCAATCACATCGGGAATGCGGCGTTCTTCTTTGGCGATAAGTTCGTATTCTTCTATGAACCCTTTGACGGCGTTCGGCCAGTAGGCCAGTGCGTGCATTAGCTCGCGTGTACCTTCTTCGATACGTTTGGCAATGGCAATCTCGCCTTCGCGGGTCAACAGTTCCACGGTGCCCATTTCACGCATATACATGCGGACAGGGTCAGTGGTGCGTCCGGCTTCGGTTTCTACTGCGGCCAATGCGGCGGCAGCTTCAGCAGCGGCAATTTCATCGGCAGAGGCATCGCCATCGGTCATCAGAATTTCTTCAGCGTCTGGGGCTTTTTCAAAAACACGGATGCCCATGTCGTTGATCATCTGAATAATATCTTCGACCTGATCCGGATCAGAAATGTCTTCGGGCAGATGGTCGTTGACGTCAGCGTAGGTAAGGTAGCCTTGCTCCTTGCCTCGTGCGATCAATTCCTTAATACGGGATTGTTGCTTATTTTCTGACATGCAATCTCCTGGATGCATTGAAATACCGGGAATGTCCACAGTGTTACCAGCAATAAACCGATCGACCTGAGACTGTTGAGGTGCTGGTCGATATCAAGGCATATTGTCAGGGGTTCAAAGGGCTGATCCAGTATTTGTAAGGTGTTTTGGGATAAACCGGCTATTATAATTGATTTATCATTTTTTGTGCTACCAAAAAGGGGGGTAAAAGTGGATAAATCAACACCTTATTGGTGTTTTTTTACAAGATTGTTAAAGCTTGGCGCGCGCGTTGATGGCTTTGCGATAGAGTTGGCGTTCAGCATCAGACCACGTGTTTGCAGGTTTATGGTTTAATTGCTCAATAATGCTGTTGTAATTGATGGTCTGTTGGTGTGATATCAGGGTATTGAGGGTATCAATAAATTCCTGTTGAGGGTCGAAAATACCCGTTTCTTCATCGTTTTTCAGTTCGCGTGCACGCTGAAATAGAGAGGCTTTGGCGAGCATTTCTTTGAGTTTGTCGGACTCTTCTGCCCCGTGACTGCCTTGCCAATGCCCTAGAATTTGCCCACTGCTGAATTCTGGACGGTGTTGCAGTAAGTCAATCAGTTTGACCAATAAAGCGATATTTCCCTGCGCATTATGGCGCAGTTCATCAATAGTCGGAATGTGTTGCGACATGCCGGGTTGAAACAATAACAGCGTGATGGCGCGTTCTTGCAGTCGTTGTTGGTCAACGACTGGGGGTGCGGGTGTGCTGACGCTTGTGGTCTTTGGTGGTGTATATCTAGGCTTTTCCTTTTTATGTTTGGTTTCCGGGGTTTGTATGTGCTTACTATCGGTTTCTTCTAATAAATTGTTCAGAGCATCTCGGCTCAGTTGTGTACGGTTGGCGAGTTGTTGAAACATCAGTTCACGGTAGACGCCTTTGGGCAGCTGGTCCAGCAAAGGTATCGTCATCTTGCACAGGCGTGCACGTCCTTCCATGGTATCGATATTGATATCGCGGCTCATCTCCTCGAACAAAAATTGCTCCAGTGGGGGTGCGCCCTCAATCAGCCGGGTAAACTTCTCGGCGCCAATTTGGCGTACCAATGTGTCAGGGTCTTCGCCCTCCGGAAGATAGAGAAATTTAATCTGACGACCATCTTGCATAGTGGGCAGGCTGTTTTCCATGGCGCGGCGTGTGGCTTTGCGACCAGCTTCATCGCCATCAAAACAGAAAACTACTTCGTTGGTGAAACGAAATGCCCGATTTAAGTGGTCTTCACCACAGGCTGTGCCCAGAGTCGCCACGCCGTAACGGATAGTAAACTGTGCCAGTGCCACCACATCCATATAGCCCTCTACGACCAATAAGCGAGGTAGTTGACGGTAGGCTTGTCGTGCTTCATAGAGCCCGTAGAGCTCTTTACCCTTGTGGAAAATCGGGGTTTCCGGTGAGTTCAGGTATTTGGGTTTCTCATCGGTTAGTACGCGGCCACCAAAGCCAATCACGCGTCCGCGAGTATCGCGGATAGGGAACATAATGCGGTCGCGAAAGCGGTCATAAAGGCTGTCTTTATCTTCGTTGCGGATCAACATGCAGCCTTCCAGTAACAAGTCTTGTGCTTCATTGGAGGTGGCGAGTTGTTTATGTAGATTATCCCATCCAGGTGGCGCATAACCGATGCCAAAATCTTTGGCGATATGGCCGCTGAGGCCGCGACCTTTGAGATAGTTAACGGCCTTGGCTTTTTCCGGGTGTTGGCGCAATTGCTGTTGATAGTAGCTATTGGCCGTTTCCATCAATTCATAAAGGGTTTTGCGGGCTTTTTCTTTGTCCGCCTCATGAGCGCGTTTTTGCGGATCTTTGTGTTGCTCGCGCGGAACGTCCACACCTGCAGTTTTAGCGAGTTGATCAATCGCTTCAGGGAAGCTGAGGCGTTCGTAATCCATAATAAAGCCCACGGAATTACCGCTGGCGCCGCAGCCAAAACAGTAATAGAACTGTTTGTCCGGGCTAACGGTAAAAGACGGGGTTTTTTCCTCATGAAATGGGCAGCAGGCAGAGTAATTCTTGCCCGTTTTTTTGAGTTTGACACGACTGTCTATCACTTCGACAATGTCGACGCGCTCTAACAAATCATCAATAAACGTTTGTGGGATGGTTCCAGCCATAAAAACAGAGTTTACCTGTTAGTGTTGTGGCTGAATAGCATTAATCGGCAATGCTGCGGTGACACGGGTACCTTGTTCCACGGTACTGCTAATCGTCAATTGTCCGTGATGTGCTTCAACAATAAGTTTGCACAGATAAAGACCCAAGCCAAAGCCGCCAGTGGCGCGAGTTCGTGAAGGGTCTGCTCTATAAAAAGGTTCGGTGACTTTATCGAGGTCAGCTTCAGAAATGCCACAGCCGTGATCTGTGACGGTGATGATGATATTGCCCTGTTGTTCATTGACGGTGATCGATGGCCGATGTGTTGCTGGTTCACTGTAACGAATGGCGTTGCTGATGATATTGCGCAGTAGCAGACGAATGCGAGTTTCATCCCAGTGGGCGATAGGCAGTGTGTCGAGTGGCTCAACGATAACGTGGTCTTGATCAAATGATGCCGTGACGTGTTGGATTAATGTGGGGACATCCACTTCCGTAATATGCAGTGTGGCATGAGGATTATTGATGCGTTCGGCCTCAAGAATTTCGTTGATCAAGCTCTCCATTTCCTCAATATCTTGCGTTACCGCTGCTTGGTGCTTGGATGTCGCCATCATTTGCAGTGCCAGTTTGGCTCGCGTTAAGGGCGAACGCAGTTCGTGACTGACGGCAAGTAATAGCTGCCGTTTGGCATCCAGCATATCGTTAATTTCTTTTGCCATGGTATTGATATTCTGACTGAGTTCCCCCAAATCATCGGGCTTGTATACGGGTATGCGATAATCCAGTTCGCCGGCTCTCATGGCACTAACCCCGTTATCAATATCCTTGATCGGTTTTAGTTGGCGCCGTAATAACCAATAACTGATCACAAAAATCACCATCAGTATGATGAGCGTTTTTTGTAACACATCCAGGCGCTGGTCACGGCGCTTTTGGTGAGAGAGTTCGTAATAAATGTGGTACTCCCCGATCCGATGTCGCAGAATAGTGCGTTCATGGTGCTCGCCAAAGCTAATACGGCCTCGTGGCAGCAGGTGTGAATCAGGTTTGTGTTGCAGTTTAAAGCGGCGGTGCTGTTTGTGGTGATCGTCTTCGTGAAACTCTAGATCATCAACATCCAATGGCTTCCCCGTTGACGTGAAATGCATGCCTTTGCCGTTAATATAAATATTGATTGGCAGTTCATTGGATAGTTTTTTGGCTGCATCAAGATCGGGGGGAACCCCAATCTCTTGACTGACATAACTTAAGTAATGAAATAAATGTGGACGGATATTGTTTTTCCACTGTGATGAAAAGCCATACATTAAAGAGCCTGTTGTTAGTAGCGTAAGGCACCCAGTAATCCCAATAAATAACAATAACAGGCGTGCCGCCAGCGAGTGCAAGACCGTGTTTAGGAGATGTTTCATTGGCGTTGACCCACAAAGGCATAGCCAGAGCCATGAATCGTTTTAATCACCGTTAACGGTTTTAATTTGTTGCGCAAGCGACTAACAAGAATATCCACAGAGCGAGAAAATAATTCGGTATCAGTGCCTTTAAGTGCGTTTAAAATATCGTCGCGGCTAAAGTCTTTGCCGGGCGATTGTGCAAATAACAAGAGTAATTGGTATTCCATTGTTGTTAGCGTAATGACTTTTTTGTAAACGCTGACCTGCCGTTGTGCCGTATCAATTGCCATATTGTCAAACAACAGAAGATTATTGACTGTCGGCGTTGATATGTTGCGTTTGACCAGTCGGCTTAAGCGTGCTACCAGTTCTCTGGGTTCAAACGGTTTGGGAAGATAATCATCGGCGCCAAGCTCAAGTCCGACAATCCGATCGGTCACTTCTCCGCGTGCGGTTAGCATAATAATCGGTATTTCACTCGCTGCACGAATAGTGCGGCAGACTTCAAAGCCATCCATTTCAGGCAGCATAACATCAAGGATAATGACATCGACGGCACCGTCTTGCAGTTTTTTTAAACCGATAGAAGGAAGGTGGGCAGCATCCACGTCAATACCATATTGAGCACAATACTCCGTTAGCAGTGATGCCAGCTTTTCGTCGTCGTCAATCAGTAAGGCGTTAATCATACGCTGAGTCTAACAAGCTTTTCGGGGCTTACCAATACCTTTGCACGGACGTTATCTTGTCCGTGCAAAAGCGATGTCATAATTAATCGTGGTGATGTGAATGTCTGGCCGCTTTTCGTTCGATAAACTTGGCAATTTTGGCTTTTTGTTCAGCATCTAAAGAATCCATAAAGCTGCCCAGTGCCGCAATAATGGCAGGAGCAGACTCTTCAATAATGGCGGGTCGTTTATTGACGAACGCCAACGCTCTTTCCTGATCAAAGGTATCTGCCGTTACCAATACCATTATTTCTTTGCGGATTGCTTGCTTGGTGCTGTGCATCTTCTCTTTGCCGGCAATGATTTCGTTTTTGAGATCATCCAACGCTTGCTCTTGTGTATCGTTAAGATCAAGCTTATCGCTGATATGTTCTACTACATGGGCTATATGTCCTTCGTGTTCATGCATTTTATGTTTGCCGTAAGCGACGGCGCCACCGACAAGGCCAAAAGACAGTAAAGCAATCAATGCAATTTTATGGGGGCGTTTCATTAGGTGTTCTCCTGTTTTGTTAAAAGACAGGCACAGTGTATGGTTTAAGACAGTAACAATCTTTGCGCTAATGCTTCAGGATGTAACGGTTTGTAACAGGGGTGGGAAATTAGCTTAGTTTGCTTTTAATCAACTTGCTGGCGGCGCCCATATCGGCACGGCCTTGAAGTTGTGGTTTAAGAATACCCATGACTTTGCCCATATCCTGCATGCTAGCTGCACCCGTAGAGGCAATGGCGTCATCAATCAGGGCAAGGATTTCATCGTCGGTTAGAGGTTGGGGTAAAAACTCGGAGATCACACCGATTTCAAATTCTTCCTGATCGGCCAGCTCTTGGCGGTTGGCATCTAGGTACTGCTTTATAGAGTCGCGGCGTTGTTTGACCATTTTATCCAGTACCGCGAGAACGCGAGCATCGTCTAGTTCAATACGCTCGTCGACTTCGATGCGCTTAAATTCGGCTTGAATCAGGCGGATAGTGGCAAGACGTGGCTTATCCTTCGCTTTCATCGCGAGCTTCATTGCTTCGTGAATACGTTTTTGTAGCTCGCTTTTTGCCATGGTAGACCTCAAAGCCAAGCAAGAGACGCTTGGCAAAGGTTGGTTTTAGTACAGGCGTTGAAACTTGCGTGATTCGCGTTGTACTTTTTTAGCGTGGCGCTTAACCGCTGCAGCCGATTGACGTTTGCGAACCGTGGTTGGCTTCTCATAGTGTTCGCGACGACGAACTTCAGCCACAATACCCGCTTTTTCGCAAGAGCGCTTGAAACGACGCAGAGCGATATCAAACGGCTCGTTTTCTTTGATCTTTACAGAAGGCATACGTTACCCTAAGTGTTATCGTTAATCATTTAACCAGTTAACCACGTAAAAGATATAGCTGGTACTCGTAAGAGGCGCAAATTCTACACAGTAAGACGTGTGATAACAAGGGTTACTGTGTGATTTTTTACTCTCTGGTATCATGTCCGCCTTTTATTCGTTGGCGCAGTTTTATTGCTATTACAAACCGTTGGAGGCAGGGATGCCGGAAACGAGCTACAGGGATGTGTTTATGCGTGTTTGGAATATCAATACAATCGCGCACACAAAGATATAATGCGCTTCCAAATATGATAAAACATAAAATAATCAGAGATTTATAGTGATAGTTATAGGAATCGAAACCTCATGTGATGAAACCGGTGTGGCTTTGTACGATAGCGGAAAGGGCTTGTTGGGGCATCATTTATACTCACAAGTTGCACTCCACGGTGAATATGGCGGGGTGGTGCCGGAGTTGGCGTCGCGCGATCATATTCGCAAGTTACTGCCACTAGTAGATGAATTGCTGTCTGACTGTGGCCTGTCTAAACAAGATATCGGTGCTATCGCCTATACTCAAGGCCCCGGTCTGGTGGGTGCTTTAATGGTAGGTGCTTGTACCGGGCGTGCTCTGGCGTTGTCATTGGGGGTGCCTGCGATTGGTGTTCATCATATGGAAGGACATTTACTGGCCCCGATGTTGGAGGCAAATCCGCCATCGTTTCCTTTTATTGCCTTGTTGGTATCGGGTGGTCATACCCAATTAGTGCGTGTGGATGCCATTGGAGAGTACCGTTTGTTGGGTGAGTCACTCGATGATGCTGCCGGTGAAGCGTTTGATAAAGCGGCAAAAATGTTGGATTTGGATTACCCCGGCGGTCCTCATATCGCCAAGCTGGCTGAAAAGGGTGAAGCAGGGCGTTTTACCTTTCCTAGGCCAATGACGGACCGTCCAGGTTTGGACTTCAGTTTTAGTGGTTTAAAAACCTATACCTTAAATACGGTCACCGCGCATGCCTTGGATGATGGCTTGCCCGACGATCAGACCTGTGCCGATATCGCGCATGCCTTTCAAGAAGCGGTTGTTGATACGCTGGTCATCAAATGTCGCCGTGCATTGGAGCAGGAAAATTTAACCACTTTAGTAATCGCAGGGGGTGTATCTGCTAATACCCGCTTGCGTCAGCGTCTGGAAGAGGCGCGTGGAAAGATTAGTGCAGGTGTGTTTTATGCCCGCCATGAGTTTTGTACTGATAATGGAGCCATGATCGCTTATGCTGGTTGCCAGCGTTTACAGGCAGGGCAGGAAGATGACTTGTCAATTACGGTGAGATCGCGTTGGAATCTTGCAACCCTGCAGACGGTGAATGGTTAAGGTGGCAATTAATGGATAAGGTCATTATTCGTGATTTGCAGATAGAAACGATAGTCGGTCTCTACCCATGGGAGCGAGTGGTTCGGCAAACGTTATTCATTGATATGGATTTAATCACGGGCTTCCAGTTGGCGGTACGTGATGATGATTTACGTCATACCGTGGATTACTCAGCGGTTTGTGAAGCGGTGACGACGATGATTTGTGAAGGCCAATTTACCTTATTAGAAACGCTGGCTGACAATGTGGCGTCGATGATTCTGGAAACCTTTGCTGTCAGTGAATTGCGTTTGGGAGTTTACAAAAAGGATGTTATACCTAATGTCGGACGTGTGGGTATTGAAATTGAGCGTGGTGAATGTTGATGCCTGAAGTCGTTGTCAGTATCGGTAGTAATTATCAGCGTACGGTTCATATTTCTCAGGCATTGGATTGCTTGGAGCAACAATTTGGCCATTTATCGCTGTCTTCTGTCTATGAGAGTACAGCAAGACAGCAAACGCCAGTAAACGATCAATATTATAATCTTGTCGCCAGCTTTACGACATCAGAGGCTCGCGCAACAGTGTGTCAGTCACTCAAATATATTGAGCAGCAATGTGGTCGCGATCGTTCAACAAACGACGTTGCTGTGGATATTGATTTGTTACTTTATGGTGATGATGTGGATAATCATTTGCCGCATCAGGATATTTTGCAGCAGGCGTATGTGTTGTGGCCGTTGGCTGAATTATTGCCGCTGTACGTACATCCAACGACGCAGAAAAAGTTTCAACAATTATGGAAAGAATTTTCGGGTGATCGACAATTACAGGCGGTGGATTTTGTGTGGCGCGATCAGTTAATTTCTTCAGCGCCTGTTAGTCTAGTGCTATGACGACGTCTGTAAACACCCTTCAAAATAATGCCACTGTGGTGGTTGTTGGTGCAGGTCCTGCTGGTATGTCTGCTGCGCTCTGGTTAAAGCATCTTGGGCTTCAGCCACTGATCCTTGAAAAAGAATCACAGCCGGGTGGTATGCAGCGCTTCAATTTTTTGCACAACGAATGGGTGCTCGGCCAGCAAAACATGACGGGCGTACAAGTTGGAGAGCATTTTTTTCAGCACATTCTTGATGAAGATATTGAATGTCGCTGTGGTGTTTCTATTCACCGCATCGATAGGGATAACAATGAGATCGTTATCACTTACCTGAATGATGCGGGAGTAGAAGTCAGCCTGTGTTGCGGTGCTGTGCTTGTGGCAACGGGTACGCGTTTTTTGGGTTCGGAGATACTTCCAGTGTCTGCTGAGAGTGTCAAGGATAAACATCAAGTGATTGTGGAAGGCCCCTATGCGTTTTTGGAGATGGAATCTATTGCTAATCAGCGTGTTGCCATTATCGGTGCGGGTGATAATGCGTTTGAAAATGCCTTGCGATTATTAAAAAATAATTGTGACGTTTTTTTATTAGCACGATCGCAGCCATCCGCACAGAAAAAATTCCTTGATGAGGTTATCTCTCATCCACTGTTTACCTTATATCAATCTGTCAGGATGAACAGTGTGGATATCATACCGGGTGGTGTGTCATTACGTTTTTCCATACCAACACCTGTGCATCTGGATGTGGATCGTTTGCATGTCTTAGCCGGTTACCAGCCGAATAGTCGTGAGCTTTCTCAAGTATTCGGTGCAGAATTACAGTGTGATGCGAAGGCATTTGTTCTTGTTGATGCCGAGGGACGTACGACTATTCCCGGTGTTTACGCCGCAGGTGATATTTGTAATCCGGCCTTTCCCAGTGTGGTCAGTGCGCTGGCTTCTGGTGCGTTGGCAGCGAAAACGATTAGTCGTGATTTTTCTGCCAGCTCTCATTCTTAGCGTGTTTGCATAACCATTGGTGTAGTTTTTCTGCGCGGGCGGTTTGAATCGCCTCGCCCAATGCTTTTCCTTGGTAACCTTGTTGTATCAAGGTTTGCGGTTCAATACTATCGAAAATACTGAGTGCCTCTTTAAGTATTTCTTTTTGTAAAAAATCCCCTTGATTTTCTACGGCATAGATCGCTTCGCAGACAAGAAGTAATTTCTCAAAGCGTTCATTTTTTCGCATCGCATCGGTCTGTAAAAATAAGGTGGCAAAGGCATCCGCCGTCCATGTATCAGGTGTGCTAATGAATGGATACTGTTGTTGTGCCATGCGTGCAAGTTTATGATACGCCTTGGGCGTTGCTAAATGTTCACACGTCTTATCAATGTCTGCAGCACTCATGGGATAGCACCATGCAGCATAACGAATTAAGGGTAACGGATGAGTTGCCGTCGCGGCCAGCAAATATTGTCGTGATGTTTGGATATGCTTGACTGTTATTGCGGGTAATATATCGTTTAGTGCTGCACATTTTTGTAGTACATCAAAAAATATTTCGGGGTTTCTTTCACTCAGTGCTTTAAAGCATTCCTGCCACATTCGTTCAGCAACAATGTGTTGTGTCTCGCCGGCAGCGACCATCGTTTGCATTAGTGTCAGGGTTTCTGTTGCGATAGTAAATCCTAGCTGATGATAGCGAGCTGCAAAACGGGCAACACGCAAAATCCGTACGGGGTCTTCACTAAAAGCAGGTGAAACGTGGCGCAAGCGTTTTTCTGTAAGATCTTTTTGTCCGTGGTATGGGTCAATAAGATTGCCATCATCGTCCATTGCCATCGCATTGATGGTGAGGTCGCGGCGTTTAAGATCTTGTTCTAGCGAAACGGAGGGGTCAGTGTGGAAAGTAAACCCTTTATAACCCGGTGCGACTTTGCGTTCGGTACGCGCCAATGCATATTCTTCGCCTGTGTTTGGATGAATAAAGACTGGGAAGTCCTTGCCAACGGGTGTATAGCCTTGTCTGGCCATGGCTTCAGGTGAGCTGCCAACAACCACCCAATCTTTTTCCTGATAAGGGTAGCCCAGCAGTGTGTCGCGCACTGCGCCACCGACAAGGTAAGTTTTCATGCTTGCATTTTTTGTGGAAATCCCCCACACTCCGTTTGTCTTAAAAGAGAATTTTTTCATGTTATCACAAAACTCTGCATTACTACTGAAACGAGCACGCTGGGCGGTGATTGTCCCTGCGCACGCGTATGTGTTTGATGCTGTGAGATTATTGTGAGGTAACCTGTTTACTGAATACAAAAGCCGCAGCGTAAAACCTGCGGCTTTTTTTTTGGGGAAAAAATATGATCAATGTTGTCGCGTATGCGGCCTTGATTGCTATTTGGTCGACAACACCACTGGCAATCAAATGGAGCGCTAACGATGTCTCATTTGCTGGAGCCATTTTCTGGCGCATACTGTTGTCTGCGATATTCGCCTTGTTGATTCTTGTGGTAAGAAAGCAACCGTTGTGGGGTTATCGTCATGCGATGCGCTACTATCTCGTTGCTGCCTTGGGTATTGCCCCCAATTTTTTGTTGGTGTATTGGGCTTCGTTAACGATCTCTTCGGGTTTGATCTCCGTTATTTTTAGTACCACTCCGTTTTTAATGGGCGTGTTCTCTTATCTGTTTTTGGGGAAGCAGGTGTTTACACTAAGGCGTGTATTTGCGTTGTTAATTGCCACAGGTGGCTTGCTATTGGTGTTTGCCGATCAGTTGTTGGTGATGGGTGCTAATGGCGCCTATGGTGTGATAGCAATGGTCGCTTCTGTGGTGCTGTTTTCAATCAGTGGTATCTGGTTACAGTCCTTTCAGGTGGACATTCCTGTATTGCAGAAAACCACCGGAGGTCTATGTTTTTCAGTGCCTCCGTTGGCACTGGTGTGGTGGTTTACGGATGGTACCTTGCCGATCAATGTGACTATGCAAGGTGGCTTTTCAATACTCTATCTGGGGGTGTTTGGTTCCCTGATCGGTTTTGCTCTGTATTATTTTTTGTTACACCGGCTGTCAGCTTATGTGGTTTCCACAGTGGGTATGATTAGCCCTGTATTTGCATTGTTGTTAGGGCAGTGGTTGGCTGATGAAGTGCTCACTGAGCGAATATTATGGGGCACTGGGTTGGTGTTGTTGGGCTTAACGATATACCATATGCGCACCAAACGTATGATAAGAGGTTAGGTGTGAAAGTTTTGGTAACGGGTGGAGCAGGCTATATTGGTAGCCATACCTGCGTCGAGCTATTACAGGCTGGTTTTGAGGTTATAGTTTTTGATAGTCTTGCCAATAGCCATGTAGAGTCCTTGACGCGTGTCCAATCCATTACGGGTCAGCCTGTGGACTTTGTGCAGGGTGATATCCGGGATCGTGACCAGCTTCGGGCCGTGTTCTCGAATCATTCGATTGATGCGGTTATCCATTTTGCCGGTCTTAAAGCGGTCGGTGAGTCATCGCAGATTCCTTTGCATTACTACGACGTCAATGTTGGCGGCTCTATTGCTCTGATGGCAGTGATGGAAGAATGCGGGTGTCATGCGCTGGTGTTTAGTTCCTCGGCAACAGTCTACGGCGCCGAAGCGCCTATCCCTTATGTAGAAACACTGCCTACAGCAGCATGTAATGTCTACGGTCGTACCAAATTGATGGTGGAAGACATTTTACGTGATGCGGCTGCCAAGCCTCAGAGCCAATGGAATATTAGCCTGTTACGTTATTTTAATCCTATAGGTGCCCATAGCAGCGGCTTAATCGGAGAAGACCCTCAAGGTATTCCCAATAATTTATTACCGTATGTGGCACAAGTCGCGGTTGGACGCTTGCCTACACTGCAGATATTTGGTGACGATTACGATACGGTAGATGGTACCGGGGTGCGTGATTATATGCATGTGGTTGATCTTGCTCGTGGACACGTCAAGGCAGTACAGGCTATGCAAGGTGGCCGTCATGGGTGTCGTGCTTATAATCTGGGTGCCGGAAAAGGTTATAGCGTATTGCAAGTGGTTGCTGCTTTTGAAAAAGCCAGCGGTAAATCTGTTCCTTATCAGATAGCGCCACGACGTCAGGGTGATTTAGCTGAATACTACGCCGATGCCCGTTTGGCATTAAAAGAGTTGGGTTGGCAAACCGAATACGATTTAGATGCCATGGTTGAAGATACGTGGCGTTGGCAGTTTAATAACCCTAATGGTTATAAGTCGGCTTGACTCACCCGGGCTGAATACGAATAAAGGGGTTGATGAGCCAGCCCAGTATGCCTGTTAATTTAACGGGCGCTTCTTCCACTGACAGGCACAAGCAATCTTCGTTGCTGGAAGCCATTGGGCGATGCGCATCACCATCTTGTCGTTCAATAAAATCGCCAGGCTGATAAACGCCATCTTCGTCTGAGAAGCTGCCCCTGAGCACAACAGTGATCTCTCTACCGCCATGGTCATGATGTGGTACACGCCCTCCGGCGGCAATCTTTTGTAGTGAAACGCAATACTCTTCTTGCCCTGTAACGAGTGGAGCAGTCTTTAGTGTACTCGTTACGCGCTTCCAATTTACGGTTTGTTGAGATAGCAATTTCTGCAGAGCTTTGGGGAGGTCTGCATGTTTAGCATTCACCTTATGATGAGGTTCATTATGCGCTTCAGATGCCACATCGGTATGCTCATAAATACACTGTAATAGTTTAGTGAAAGCTTGATCAAGTTCAGGCTGGGATGTCTTTTCGCGTTCTAATAGAGCGCCGCCGAGTGCTTCCAGATCGCGCACCTTTTGGCGAGACGCAGGGCAGTAGTGCAGGTGTGCGCTCACCGCAATGGCTTGTGCGGGCGGGAGTACTCCTGCCGCAAATTCGGCTAAGAGGGTTTCTTCAGGATGATGTTGAGGACTGTATTTCATTGTGATGTAAGTATCGCTTTTAGTTTCTTTTGGGCAAGCCTGACTCGAGACTTAACCGTTCCCAGTGGTAGTTTTAGTTCGGCAGCCACTTCTTGGTGAGATTTTGCTTCCATATAGACTTTACGGATAATATTGGCCTGCTCTATGGGTAGTTTGTCTAAAGATGCGCCAATATTTGATGCGTCACGGTGTTGTGTTAAGGACGTATAGGGCCCATTTTCAGTGAAGTCTTCCCAGATATCCTCTGTCTCTATGGAGTAGGTGTTATGGTGCTTTTTCTGACGGCGAATCATATCGATATAGGTGTTACGCGCCAGCGTAAATATCCAAGTGCTGGCAGCCGCCTTGAGAGGATCGTAGCTTTTGGCCTTGTTCCAGACCTTGATCATCACTTCCTGAATCAGTTCTTCTATCATCTGCTGAGATTGTTGAGAAGGGAATTTGGCTAAAAAGTAACTTTTCAACAAGGGGGCAAAGTGCATAAAAAGAGACTCAAAGGAACCACGATCATGGTGCTCACTGACGTTAATAAGGTGATTGTTCCATACCTCTATGGTATTTTGCGGTTCCTGCATCGATGAGGAAGCTCTTGATGATTGTGTTACTGATGATCTTAGCATACCTAGTGTCCGCGTGAATTCTTATATTTCTACGCCACATGGCGTATGTTGGATGACTGTTAGTGTTTTTTTTGATCTATGTATTAGGTGCTTTCGTAAGAACGGTTATAAGAAACTGTGGAGTACACCATGCAAACAGCGCTATTAGACAAATTTCGTGAATATTACGGTCATTTTGATCAATATGACCTCAATATGCTGGGTGATTTTTATAGTCCGGATATTTATTTCTGTGACCCTGTACATGAAATTCATGGCTTGCCTGAGTTAACGGATTACTTTTATCAAGTCTGTGCTGGCCTTATTGCTTGCCGTTTTGAGTTTGTGGGAGAAACGCTCGCAGAAGAAAGTGCCTGGTTTAAGTGGGTAATGCATTATCAGCATCCGCAGTTAAATCAGGGGGAAAGTCTCGAGCTCACCGGGGCCAGCTATTTACGCTTCAATAAAGATCGCAGCCTGATAGGAGCGCATGAAGACTTTTATGATATGGGCAGTATGTTATATGAACATGTGCCAGTGTTAGGCGGTGGTGTACGTTGGTTAAAGAAGCGTCTAGTCAATGAATAAGGATGATGGCGATGAGCTATATAGAATTGCGTGATAAAACCATATGGATCACGGGGGCGAGTTCTGGTATCGGTTACGAGTTGGCTTTACAACTGGCGGATCAAGGTAATTTTGTTATTGCGAGTGCCCGAAATCAGGAACAGTTAGCCTCTTTAGTGGCTCATTCGCCTAAACGTATTGTTGCACTACCTGCGGATATATCAGACAGCACTACTCGCCCGTTAATCAAAGACAAGTTAAGTGAAATTACGGATTCTATCGATATATTGATTATGTCGGCGGGTGTTGTGGGTTATGACGATAACTTGCTGTTTTCCGATGAAATGTATCAGTACGTTTTTGGTGCTAATTTTTTTGGTTTGGTCAATACCATGGCGATTGCCAGACCGTTTTTGGATAAATCACAACAACGGGCTTATGTGGTCGGTGTGAGTAGTATGTCGATGATGATTGCATTCCCTCGAGCGCAAGCCTATGGTGCTTCTAAAGCTGCAGCTGATTATTTTCTACATTCATTATGTATTGATCTGCCGCAGCGTCATTATGATGTCAGTATTGTTCGCCCCGGTTTTATAAAAACAACGATGACGGACGAGAATGATTTCCCCATGCCTTTCCTGATGACCGCAGAGGTTGCCGCCAAACGCATTATCAGTGGTATGAAAAAACGTAAACGTTTAATTGAGTTTCCGCGACGTCTTGGATGGCTGATTAGAGTCATATCTTGGTTTCCTTCGTTGTGGTATGGAATTATTGGCCCTAAGTCGAGTCGTAATCAATTATGAGAGTTGCCATTATAGGAACCGGTATATCCGGTATGACAGCCGCTTATTTGCTGGCTAAAAAGCATGATGTTGTGGTTTATGAAAAAGCAGATCGTCTGGGCGGGCATACCGCGACCAAAGCCATTGAATACGCGGGTAAAGAATATGCAATTGATACCGGCTTTATCGTGTTTAATGATGGGACATACCCCAAATTTAAAAAGCTGTTAGCAGACATTGGTGTTGCTTATCAGCCTGCCTCCATGGGCTTTAGTGTGACTTGTGAGAAAACCGGTCTGGAATACAGTGGTAAATCCTTAAATACTCTGTTTGCACAGCGGGGTAATCTGTTTAAACGTTCACATTGGCGTATGCTGCAAGATATTTTGCGCTTTAACCGCGAGTCGCTGTCGCATATTGAACAAGGTGGTGAATTTTTATCAATTACCTTGGGTCAATATTTACACCGTTTTAAGTATTCTTCCGTGTTTATGGATAAGTATTTAATGCCAATGGGGGCCGCCATATGGTCCTCGAGCACGGCGGCAATGAAAGATTTTCCGCTGCAATTCTTTGTACGATTTTTTAAAAATCATGGCTTGCTCAGTGTCAATGATCGACCACAGTGGCATGTCATTCAAGGTGGTTCACAACAATACATTGAGCCATTAACAGCCTCTTATAAACAGGCGGTGCGTTTGAATGCCGGGGTAGAATCCATACAGCGTAATGAAGGAAAAGTCGTTATAAGAACAAAGGCGGGAGATACAGAAGTATTTGATCAGATAGTGATTGCTACTCATAGTGATGAGGCGTTAGCATTGTTATCTGACCCAAACCGCCAAGAGCAGGAGGTGTTGGGTGATATTGCTTATCGCAAAAATGAGGTGGTGCTGCATACCGATGAAACACTCTTGCCATCAAAGCGCATGACATGGTCAAGTTGGAATTACCGTATAGTTGCAGATGACAATGCCGATGAAAAATTGCCTGTGTTGACATACAACATGAATATATTGCAATCACTACAAGCGCTTGCGACATTCTGTGTGACATTAAACCATACAGAGGCTATTGATGATAAAAAAATACTGGGTTGTTATCATTATTCCCATCCGGTGTTTACTCTGGAGGCATTGGCCGCGCAGTCGCGCTGGAAAGACATTCATGGCGTCAATAATACGTGGTATTGTGGTGCTTATTGGTTTAATGGTTTTCATGAGGATGGCGTTAAGAGTGCGGTGCGTGTTGCTAAGCATTTTGGGGTCAATTTATAACGATGACAAACAGTGCAATTTACGAAGGCTTTGTGCGTCATCGTCGTTACACGCCTAAATATCATGGTTTTATTTACCGTGTTTTCATGGTTTATCTTGATCTTGATGAGCTGGACGATGTCTTTTCCAAAACCTGTTTGTGGTCAAACAAGGGCTTCTCTGTCAGTTGGTTCAAGCGTAAAGATTTTTTCGATGGGGATGAGAATCGTTCATTGTATGATGCGGTTGCGGATCAAGTAGAGAGTGAGCTGGATTTTCGTCCGCAAGGCCGCATTTGTATGTTGGCCAACCTACGTTATTTTGGCTATTTGATTAACCCGATTGTGTGTTATTACTGCTTTGATGAATCGGGTGATAATTTGCAGGCAGTGGTGGCAGAAGTGACCAATACTCCTTGGGGGGAGCGCTGTCATTATGTGCTTGATATGCGTAAACAACCACAACACACGACAGTGGCGTTTGATAAAGCGATGCATGTATCACCGTTTCAACCAATGAATCTGGTTTATCATTGGCGAGGGAAGCAACCCAATAAAAACTTGTTGATACACTTTGATGTGTTCTCGAAAACGAATAGCGATAAAGAAAAAGCGGTTTTTGATGCCACGTTGACAATGAAGCGACATGAAATGACCGCATCGTCTATGCGAAAGTTTGTGTTGCGGTATCCACTGATGACCGTAAAAGTGTTTGCGGCGATTTATTGGCAAGCCGTAAAATTGTGGTTCAAAGGTATTTCTTTCTTGGATCATCCGACATCCACAATAAATAATAATGAAAAAACAAGTAGCGTTAAATTTTTACCAGGAGATAATAATGAAAGCAGCCAGTGTTGATAAGGTTAAGCTGAATTTTAAAACATCCGAAAACACTTCTATCCTTGGCCGTTGGGCTAAAAAATTAGTGATACAGTGGTTGTCGCAGTTAACGACAGGTTATTTGCGAGTGGAAGATAAAGGCCAATGTTATGAATTTGGTCAACCTTCAACAGAGGCAACATTATCTGCGACGGTCACCATTCATAATACTATTGCTTATCGTGATATTGTTGCCAATGGTTTAGTGGGCGCAGGTGAATCCTATATGCGTGGAGCTTGGTCAACATCGGACTTGGTGGCTGCAGTTCGTGTCTTTGCGGCTAATTTTGCGGATATGCATCAAGCGGATAATTTACTGTCATTATTCAATCAATATTTTTCTGGTGTGTTACATCGTGTATTTCGTGCCAACAATAAAGCGAATGCACGTTTAAATATTTCGGCTCACTATGATTTGGGTAATGACTTTTTTAAATTATTTCTTGATTCCAGCATGATGTACTCGGCAGCAATTTATCCTGATAAGCAAGCTTCCTTGGAACAAGCAGCAGCATATAAGTTGGACCATATTTGTCAGCGTTTACAGCTCAATGCCAGTGATCACCTGCTAGAAATAGGTACTGGATGGGGTGGTATGGCAATTTATGTGGCTAAACATTATGGCTGCCGTGTGACCACAACAACTATTTCGAAAGAGCAATATACCTATGCGTGCAAACAGGTTGCAGCACAGGGTTTACAGGATCGCATTACGGTTTTACTGGATGATTATCGTGATCTTGAAGGGCAGTTTGATAAGTTGGTATCTATCGAAATGATAGAAGCCGTTGGGCATCAGTATTACAATAGTTACTTTACTATGTGCAGCCGTTTGCTGAAAGACAATGGGTTAATGTTGATTCAGGCTATTACCTTGCCAGATCAACGTTATCATCAAACACTAAAGAGCGCTGACTTTATTCAGCGCTATATTTTCCCGGGAGGCGAACTCCCTTGTGTTGATGTTTTAGCGAGCAATATTACAGAAAATACGAATATGCAGATCGTAGGGTTAGATGATATCACTCTGGATTATGCTAAAACGTTACAGCACTGGCGCGAGCGTTTTCTGGATCGGCTTGAGCATGTCAAAGCACAAGGTTTTGATGATGTCTTTATTCGGATGTGGGAATTTTATCTGGCCTACTGTGAAGGTGGTTTTAGAGAACGCTCCATTAGCACCATACAAATGTTAATGGCTAAACCACGTTGCCAACTTCTGCCTAATGTTACGCATTAGTAATTTTTTATTATTCCAAGCTGGTTGGTTTGCTTGTGTATTGCTGGGTGATGCTTGGGCTGTTGCGACAACATTAACGATTGTGTTGGTACATTGTCTTTGGGTTGTCAGGTTTTCCGAGATTTCCGTGTCCCGGGAATTAAGCTGGATTTTATGTGTCTTATTTTGTGGCTTGCTACTGGAATCGCTATATTTTGGTGCTGGCATTCTGGTGAGGCAGGACGGCATAACATTCCCACCTATATGGTTGTTATGTATCTGGGTGTTGTTCGCAACAGTGATTCGTTTTAGTTTGGCGTGGTTGCGCGCGCGTTTATTGTTGGCGGCTATTTGTGCCGCGATTTCCGGCCCTTCCAGTTATTATGCCGGTGCACTAATGAATGTAAAGGTTGATATAGGGCAGCCCATCGTCTTCAGCTTAGTGTTTATTGGCATAATTTGGTTGCTGGTTTTTCCAACATTAATGTTTTTTTCTAAGCCTTCGATCAATTGACTGTGGTTAAAAAATGATGATTTATTTGCGTCAATTATATTTTTTATCGTACTGTGGGTTTGTGGTATATGCACTATTTTTTCCCAATATGTTAAGTGCTGAAAATATTAACTATTTGCCTGAAGAGGCGACCGAGGTCTGTTCACTGTCTGACAATGTCAGTGTCATTGGTAGTGCGTACAATGAACAGGGTGATTGGGTGTATTGTGAATATTATTCTTTTGATGTGTCGGGGAATATGCTGGTCAGTTATGTTAATAAAAATTGAGATCTGATCGTTGAAAAAAAATTAACGCTAAGCTCTGATGTCAAACGCCCGTCGGTCCAGCAATTTGATTTCAGGTCTGGTGAAGTACGTTCTGCCGATGTTGGCAAAAAGGATAATGGCGAACAAGTCGACGTAACGTATCAAAAAATACTACTGCGCAAAAAATTTATTTTAGTATCGATATTATGCCAGATTTGGTGATAGATGCCGGTTTTTATAGCGCTATTGAGCAAAGCTGGGATACGTTAATAAGCGGACAACGTTTGCGTGTTAAGTTTCTATCGTTAGTCAATGGTAAGGTCTATGCCTTAAGGGTAGACAGGGCCAAAAATTCTCGTTGCGTTAAAAAAATTGTTAATCCTGATTATGTATGCTTTGTCGTAAAATCAACAATCGCTATTGTTAACTGGTTTGTTAAACCTATTCGCTTACTTTATCATTTGCCAACTAGAAAACTGGTGCAATTTTCCGGTCAGGTTAATATCCTTGATACTGAAGGTAATACGCAGTGGGCCATGATCCGTTATCGTCATTTTGAAGCCATTTTTTATTGCGTTGCATTTTTTACGGAAAAGTATTGTTTATCTTCTAAACGCATGGCGGTCAAACAACCACCCCAAACACAGCCGGTATCCAGTGCATAGACATTTTCGTCATATGCCTTGCCTTCAAGTGCTGCCCAGTGACCAAAAATAATGGCGTCATCCGATGTTTTACGTTGGTAATGTTCAAACCAGGGTGCATAGCCATCGGGAGCGTCGTGAATACTTGATTTGCTCTCAAGTTCGAGCTTTCCCTCCGCATTACAAAATCGCATTCTTGTGAAATAGTTAGTAATGACGCGCCAGCGTTCAGTATCTGTCATCTCTTTTTTCCAGCGAGCCGGTTTGTTGCCATACATGGTGAGGAAGAAAGTGTCCTTACGTTCACTGCGTAATATCGCTTCAACTTCTTGTGCGCGTTTTTTGGCTTTTTTGAGTGACCATTGTGGAGGAATGCCAGCGTGAACCATCGTGTAGTTCAAGCGTGGATCATAATGTAATAATGGCTGCTGAGAAAGCCAGAATAATAGCTCATTTTTATCTGGTGCGCCTAATATCTCATCGAGCGTATCTGCATGAGAGGGTTTTCTAAAGCCCGCATTAATGGCCAATAGATGTAAATCATGATTGCCGAGTACGACAATAATACGCTCACGTAATGAGTAGATATAACGCAGGGTTTGCAATGATTCAGGGCCGCGGTTTACGAGGTCGCCTGTGAGCCACAGGGTATCTTGTTGTGGATCAAAGGCAATTTTTTTTAACAGTTTTTTAAAGGGCGTTAAGCAGCCATGAAGATCACCAATTGCATAGGTAGCCATAAACCCTCTTTGAAATAGTCAGTGTAGTGCTTGAGGTCTTGCCAGTGAAACAGTGGGTATAGGCACTTCAAATAATACGCCATTATCAGCACGCATAGTATAGCTGCCTTCCATAGTACCTACGTTAGTTTCGAGTAATGCATGACTGCTGTAACTATATTTTTCACCTGGTGGAATATAAGGCTGTTCGCCTACAACACCCTCGCCGATGACTTCCTGCACTTTTTCTTTGGCATCGGTAATAATCCAATGTCGACTCAGGAGTTGTGTGCTAACCGTACTACAATTCTCGATGTTGATAGTATAAGAAAAAGCAAAGCGTTGTTTTTCTGGTTGCGACTGTTTATCAAGATAAGATGTCTTAACGGTCACTTTTATATTAAATTCATCAGTCATGGTTTAAGTTATATAAATGGTTGCTGAGATTAACGAAGTTCGCGATGGAAAGATTTTCCGGGCGCAAATTGGTGTCAATATCGAGCGTTGCGATGGTATATGTGTTGATTATTTGTTTTAACGTATTTCGTAGCGTTTTTCTACGTTGCTGGAAACACAGGTTAACGATATGTGAGAAAAAATCAACATCTTTGGCAATATGAGGTAATTCTTTGTGAGGCTCCAATCTGACAATCGCTGATTCTACTTTGGTTTGTGGGCTAAAGCTTTCCGGATGTACATCGAAAAGATGTTCTACACGGCAGTAATACTGCACCATGATGCCTAGACGGCCATAATGTTTTTCACCTGCTTGCGCAGTGAGTCTTTGCACGACTTCTTTTTGCAACATAAATAACATATCTTCTATACCGGATTGATGTTGCAGTAAGTGGAAAATTAATGGTGTAGAGATGTTGTAAGGCAAATTGCCGACGATGCGTAATGGTTTGTCGTCGGCCATAAGTGATGCAAAATCAAATTTCAGAGCATCTTCCTGATGGATTTTGAAGTGAGGGTATTTTGAAAATTGTGCGATTAAAACGGGAATAAGATCTCTGTCCAGTTCTATCACCTGTAGTTGCGGACATAATTCAATTAACTGTTGAGTAATGGCCCCTTTGCCGGGACCGATTTCTATTATGCGATCATCAGGCCTAGCGCTAATGCTCGTGACAATACGCCTGATAATATCCTGATTGGTTAAGAAATTTTGCCCAAAGCGTTTACGTGCTTTATGTTCAGTGGGGTGTGATTTGCTCATCCTGTTTTTCCGTTAGACATGTCCATGGCATAATCAATTGCGGTCGTTAAGCTACCCATATCAATGTGTCCCGTACCTGCCAAATCAAGGGCTGTTCCATGGTCGACAGAGGTACGGATAATGGGGAGTCCCAAGGTAATATTGGCAGCCGCACCAAAGCCCTTATATTTAAGGACGGGTAGTCCTTGATCATGGTACATGGCCAGAACGGCATCAGCATGCTCGAGGTGTTTGGCGGTAAATAACGTGTCTGCGGGTAGCGGCCCATGACAGATTATGCCTTCAGTGTTTAATTCTTCCAATGCCGGAATAATTGTATCAATTTCTTCTGTACCCAGATGACCATTTTCACCTGCATGAGGATTAAGTCCGCAAACCAGTATGTTGGGGTGCTTTATGGAGAACTTTTCTTGTAAATCGGTATGTAAAATTATCAGTGTGTTTTTTAATGATTCCTTTTGAATTGCCTCGGGCACATCTTTAAGAGGCAGGTGTGTGGTTGCCAGTGCAACCCGTAAACCGGATGTTGCCAATAACATGACCACCTGCTTGGTATGTGTTTGTTCTGCCAGATACTCCGTGTGACCACTAAAAGCAATACCACCCTCATTGATGAGGCTTTTTTGAATCGGACCTGTTACCATGGCATGTGCTTGTCGTTGCTGACATGCAGTAATGGCTTTATCTAAGGTGTTTAATATGTTGCGGGCATTGCGGCTGTCAGGCGCTCCCGGTGTAACGGGTGTTGCCATTTTTTCCGGGATAAAAGCTAATTCTTTTGTTCGTAAAGTCTGAGGTGGATTGTTAAGATTAATTTCACGTAGATAGATTTCTTGTTTGAGTATTTCCGCTCTCTCTAATAATAATTCTGGATCGCTAATGACGACAAACTCATGAGGAGCCATATTGGTTTTAAATTTTCTAGCGGCATATAAAATAGCAAGATCAGGTCCAATTCCAGCCGGTTCGCCAGCGGTATAAAGAAGCCGCTTAATCAAATGAGTATTTCCACATAAGTGTTTTCTCGCAACTCCTGCAGCCAAATGTTTAATTCGTCATGAAAGCGCTGTCGACGTAAAAAGTTAGCCGCTTGATTACGTTTGACATCATCAAAAATATCTTTTTTGCGACTGTTTTCTACTTTTAATATATGCCAGCCAAACTGTGAGCGAAAGGGTTTGCTCACTTTGCCTGAAGGTGTTTTTTGCATGGCGATTTCGAATTCTTTAACAAATTTTCCGGGTATAGACCAATCCAAGTATCCGCCATCCAGTTTGGAGCCAATGTCCTCAGAAAATTCTTTGGCTAGTGCATTAAAATCTTCTCCAGATGTGGTGCGTGAATATAAACTTTGAATTTTATTTTTCGCTTCTTCTTCAGTGAAAAGTTCGGTGACTTTAACGAGTATATGTCGTGTCTCATATTGAGTAACCACAACAGGTTGTGCTCCACGACGATCAAGGACTTTTAAAATATGAATTCCTGCATCACTGCTAAAGGGGGGGGTTATATCTCCGCGTTGTAATGATGTCACTTGTCTAGAAAATAGTTCGGGCATGTCTTCTTTTTTTAAGATGCCCATATCTCCACCCTTGCCAGCATTGGGTCCTTTAGAATATTTTTGTGCTATTTTGCCAAAATTGGTTTCTGGGTTTTGCAGTAATGTGTAAATTCTTTGTGCTTGTTTGCGAATACGTTTTTTATTTTTAATGGTCGTTGGCAAAAAAATATGTCCAATATGAAATTTCGGCTCGATCCAGTTTTTACCTTCTGTAGATTTGAGAAAGGTATCAATTTCTTTTTCAGTAATACGAATGCGTTGGTTGACAACGGCATTTTGGAGTCGATCAATAAGAAGACTATTGCGAATTTGTTGGGCAAAATTTTCTTGGGTGATTTTTTGATTTTTTAGGTACTCTGAAATAGAAACTCCCTGTTGGCGAATATTTTTTTCGGCGTTGCGTAGTGATTGATTGAGCTCTTCTTCATTGATAACAATGTTCGCTTTTGTGGCAAGGTCAAGTTGTATCTTTTCAAGAATCAATAACTCTAAAGCACGATTTTCAATGCTTGCTTTGCTGGCCTTTTGTCCCCTGCTGGTTAGAGAGCGTGTAATTAGATTTTTTTTATGTTGTAGCTCGCTTTTAAAAATGACGTCATCACCAACGACAGTAACGACTTCATCGATTTTCTTATAGGCTAGAGCATTATGGCTCGCCAATACTAAAGTTGCCAACAAGAAATATTGTAGGATTGATTTTTTAAAAAATAAATTGATTAAGAACATAATTTAATTACAAGCGATAATTATAGTTAAAACTAACGATATGAGGCTTTCCATTGTTCATACCCATCTATGGAATCATCTAATACTTTATCCCACCGTTTGCCCGTGCCGGCAAGTCCCAATAACTGGAATTCAAGGATGATACCTTCATCGTAATTCAAGTTGCTTATATTGCTAGATGTTTGACCGTCACCCAGAAAGCGTTTATAAGCAAATCTAGCCCGATAACAACAGCTGCTGTATTCGACCCCTAGGAGCTGTTTCAGTTCACGATTATTAGTCATATCATAATTGTAGTGGGCAATAAAGTTCCACTGACTTTTAGAAAATGGCAGTATGGCTGATATCTCGGCTTGTTCAGTATCATTCCCTCCTGTGTTGCGCAAAAAGCGATAACCTGTGTTAAACAAGGTACTACCATCGCGATAACGTAATGTAAGATTGTTTTCATCTACTTGGTTGCCATTATCATCATAAAGAAAACTATTGTTGATGGATAGATGGTTGTTAACGCTGGCATTAATTTGCCCTGCAATAACAGAGCTGTTGCTAGTATCTGGTGTGCCAGTTAGGGTCACCTTTCTATCATCAAGGTAAAGTGCTTTTCCCAGACTCGCGCTAAATAATTCTCTACCCGACTGCTGATTAATGAATCTTGTTGTTAGCCCTATGGATAATTGGTTGGCATCGTCGATTCGGTCACCACCTGAAAAGCGAGTATCATTAAACAGTTGGCTATAGCTGAAGGTTAAGTCTGAGGTGTCAAAATTAACTGCAGTATTATCACCTGTAATATTAGACTGATCTTCAAATGCGCTATAAAAATAAAACAAGCGTGGCTCAAAGGTTTGTAGAATACGATTACCAGAACGTTCGAAGAACAGCCCGGTGTCAATCACTGCCTGTGGTACGGTTATACTGGGAGAATTATTTGCAGTTATTGCCAGTCGATCCTGATCCAAACTATAACTTAGATGCTTAAATTGGACGCGTGGATTAAAGAAGCCATATTCTGCCTCATTATTAAGTTGTAATGAGTATTTTAAACGAGCACGATTACCAATAAGTCGAGTATTTCCCGCATGATCACTATCACTATGCGCAAAGCGTGTCCATTCGTTATCCATGCGTAATTCCCAGTCATACCAGTTATACAAACCATTTAGCGTAATTTCAGGTAATTGTTTGTAAGGGCGTGTAATATTGTTATCTAATACCTGATAACGTGTATTATCAATTGCTAGCTTCCAGTGATCAAATGCATAAGCGACATTGATTTGTTGTTTCAGACTGATTTCTGTTGAGTCACCCAGAGTGACGTTATCAAAATCATCCAGATAGTCATTATCACTGACTTGGCTGTAGTTAATTAATGTAGACCATCGTTGATTTTTGCCGCCTGTTTGGTTCAGACTGGTCAACCAGCGATCATTGCCGCGATTACGTGTTGCTTCTGCCAAGGTTAAGGAGCCATTATCAATGAGACTCTGGTTGCTTTCAGTCAGTTGATCTGTGTCATTGCTCAGATGGGTAATGATGACTTCTGTATCAAATTGCTGACTTAAATGGCGTGCTTCGGCTTCCAGCAATGCACCGTGTGCTTCTATCAAATGGGGGGTCAGTATCAGGTCGTAATTTGGTGCCAGATTGAAATAGTAGGGAATGGAAATGTTAGTGCCGCCATTACTGGAAGCGATACTGGGAAATAAGAAACCACTTTGTCTTTCGTCGCCGACGGGGAAGCGCAAATAAGGCCAGTAAAATACAGGAATATCTTTGACAGTAATACGCACATTGGTCGCATATCCTTGATTGCTTTCGGTATCAATAACAATTTTGCTACCTTTTAGATCCCAACTATCATTACCTGGCTCACAGTAGGTGAGCGAGCCCTTTTGAATTTTTAGCACCTGTTGCTCTTTCGATAATTTTTCTCCAGTTCCTCGGATATGTGCGGAGTGGATAACATAGGTCGCATCATCAATCACCACCATATCCTTGGTTTGCGAGGCAACCCCTTTATTTGCCAACAGCAGTAAGTCCGTATCTCTTAATGTAAGTTCGCCATCAATCGTAATGGTACGGTTACTTTCATCATACATCGCTTGGTTAGATGAGAGTTGTCGGTAGCCTTGTTTAATAAGAACATCCCCAATCAATGTGACTTTCCGTTTACCTTCGATCTCGGTAATGTGACTGCTGTTAGATGAGGTTTCCAGAGGTAATTGTGTAATATCTAGATCGACGTTGTCGTTTGCAATAGGAGAAATATAAGCTCCGCAGCTACCTGGAGTCAGTCGTTGACGTTGCTGCTCGGTTAATTGCTCGTAAGGTACCCAATCCAGAGGTTGTTTGATATCGGCGGCACTGAATACCGGTATGCAGCTTGCCAGTATGCATAATGTGCGAGGCACGATATAAGGCAGCATACGAGATAAATCGTTGCGCGAAATAAAAGAAATCATATAACGTAATATCTGGATATCATCAAAAGATGCAATTCTACTGTAAAATTGCGGTTTGGTGGTGGTTAAAATAACAATTCATTCTCAATAAGGTAGAAGCTAATGCCGGATAGTAGGCAGTTACAAACATGGGTTCTGGATATATTGCAGAGTCGTGGTGTTTCACCGCAAGGTGCCTTATCGCTCAGTGCTATCAGTGGTGATGCCGGATTCCGGCAATATTTTCGTGTGGATGCAGGTGTCCCTCTCTTAGCTGTTATGGCACCTTTAACTGAAGGTGTCAGTGAGTCCGCCGCTCATTTTGCGGCACTTGCGCAAGGCTTCAAGCACCATGATATTCCTGTACCCGATATTTTTGCCTGTGATGAAAGCCGCAATTTTTTACTAATTGAATGTTTTCAAGGGGGAGATTTGTATGATCAGTTATCTCTTGAAACCGTCGATGCGCTTTACAACCAAGCGTTGTTGATATTACTGCGTTTACAGCAGATATCCCACTTCAGCGTGCCAGTGGGTGAATACAACGAAGAATTGTTGCTCAATGAAATGCGGTTGTTTGAGGAATGGTTTGTTGAGCAATTGTTGGGTTATTCCTTATCCGAGGTCGAAAAAACCCAATTAACAGACTGTTTTGATTTTCTGGTCGAGCAAGCGCTACAACAGCCCAGAGTGTTGGTACATCGCGATTATCATTCCCGTAACTTAATCTATCGTGGTGCCCAGTTGCCAGGTGTTATTGATTTTCAAGATGCGGTCTGGGGGCCAATGACCTATGATTTAGTCTCTTTGTTGCGCGATTGTTATATACGCTGGCCTTCTGAAGATGTTAAGCGTTGGGCCTTGAGTTATGGTCGTATGGCTTATGAAGCCGGAGTGTTACCTACGGCACCTACCGATAAATTCCTGACATGGTTTGATACCATGGGCTTGCAGCGGCATATTAAGGTATTGGGGATTTTTGCACGTTTGTGGTTACGCGATCATAAAAATCGCTACCTTAAGGACTTACCGCTCGTTATGCGCTATACCCTTGAGGTTGCTGAACAGTATCCACAAACGAAAGCGTTTGCTGAATGGTTTAAGTGTGTTTTACTGCCTTTGGCAGAAGCACAGCCTTGGTATAAGGATTAGCGCCGAGCAGGAGAAAGCCCATGAAAGCGATGATTTTAGCCGCGGGGCGGGGAGAGCGTATGCGCCCCTTGACCAATGAGTTGCCGAAGCCATTGTTGTGGGTAGGGGGTAAGCCATTAATCACCTATCACTTGGAAAAGCTGTCACAGTTGGGCATTCGCGAGGTGATTATTAATATCGCTTATCTCGGTGAAAAAATAAAGGCAGCGTTGTGCGATGGCTCGCAATGGAACTTATCCATTCACTATTCAGAAGAACCCGAGCCGCTGGAAACAGGCGGCGCCTTGTACCAAGCCTTACCTTTACTCGGTGATGAACCTTTTTTACTGGTTAATGGAGATGTTTGGACAGAGTTGGATTTTGCGGCCTTGATACAGCCATTCTTACCCGGTTGTTTGGGACGTTTGTTGTTGGTCGATAATCCCACGCACAATACAGCGGGCGATTTTGCGTTGGATCAGCAGGGTTATCTGCTTAAGGCCGATCAGTGTGTCGGACAAACATATACCTTTTCAGGTATTGCCTGCTTTCATCCAGATGTTATTCGTGCATATCCCGAGGTGAGACAAATTTTCCCTCTGCGAGAAGTGTTCCACTATTTCATTGAACGCCAACAGTTACAAGGACAGTATTATGAGGGTGTGTGGCACGATATAGGCACCCCTGACCGCCTGAATGCACTGGATCGACGTTTATCGACCAAATAGCTTACAGGTTTTCTTTTGACATCTCTGCTATCAGCCATTCCTTAAATGCCTGCATGGCAAATGTCATTTTACGGTTTTTCTGATACACCAAGTAGAACGCTTTTTGTAGAGTGAGGCGAATATCAATAGGGCTGACTAGATCGCCTTTTTTAATATTGTCTGCAGCCAGACTCACGTCAGCGAGCGCAATACCAACTCCTTTGAGCGCCGCAGTGACTGCCAGTGAACTGCTGGAAAAAGAAATAGGGCGTTTTGACGGGGTATATTCAGTGTTTGCCGCTGCAAACCATGCGCCCCATTCTTCTTTGTGTTTTTTGACCATCAATAACTTGTGTTGTAACAAATCTTCCGGTTTTTCGATCGGTGATTTTTCTAGCAGTTGTGGACTGCACACAGGTACACGTTCAGAACTGCGTAAGAAATGGCTCTCGACGCCTTCCCAATCGCCCACACCAAAGTAAACCGCGATATCAATATCGGTATGTACAAAATCGACAGCATTGGTCGAGGCATTAATGTCTAGATCAATATCCGGGTTGACGACATAAAAATCATTAATTCTTGGCAGCAACCAATGATTGAGAAATGCGGGTATGACACTGATGCTGAGTTCACCCGTGTTGTGTGATGCAATCAGTTCTTGAGTGCCTTTATCAATTTCCCGCAACGCTTTTTTAATGTAGGTCAGATATTGTTTGCCTGCGGCAGTAATTTCTACTTGACGTTTCTGACGTTCGAAGAGTTCGACACCGACAAAATTTTCCAGTGATTTTATTTGATGGCTGATTGCTGAAGGGGTGACAAACAGTTCTTCGGCAGCTTTATAGAAGCTACCGTTACGTGCGGCAGACTCGAAACTGCGCAATGCATTGAGTGGAGGTAAACGTTTAATAATGGTTATCCAATGATGAATTTAATTCATCTATTAAGTGAAATTTTGTCGTTTGTTTTTTGATCAGCGGAGGAATACTATAGCATCCGTAAACAGCAAAAAAGACAAGTGTTGCACATTTTATCAGACAGTTTCGTTTTTAATAGGGAATACACCATGACTTTAGTAACTCAATATAAAAATGCAGAAGCCATCGCAGTTGTGCGTCAAGCTGAAGAATTACGCAGTGCTGCATTTGTAGCGTTGTTCAAGGCCGCTGTGCGTAAATTAAAGCAATTAGTTCATCTGCCTTCAGATGATTTAAGAGCATCAGCCTAATTCGTAGAATCTTCATCCGCTACGACACTAATAGAGTGCGATTGGCTATCTACTTTATTTGACCTCCTATAGCCGTTTGGTTGCCGCCTTAGTTGATTGACTTTGGCGGCTTTTTTATAAGAAATAAATAGTATTTTGCCCGCATACGTCGTTATCAGCGTACTCATTCAGTCATTTATTATTTATAAACTCTTTCATTGCGTGCGCTTTTGCCTCGTCTGCGAACAAAATCCTTATTTATTTATCACCGCGTAATATTTTCTTGATGCATTCGCTAGCGGCAATGAATCCAAAACTGCCAGTTACCATGCTGCTGGCGCCAAATCCACCGCTACAGTCTAATTTTGAACCGGCTTCCATCAGTTGTTTCGATTGGCAAGTGCCCACTTGATTGTCAGGGTAAGTCATTTGTTGTGTAGAATAAATGGCACTGACAGAGAAAACCCGCTTCGGATTACGGCTAAAACCATACAGCCGGCGCAAATTGTTCCTTACTTTCGCCAGCAGCGGATCATTTTTAGTTTTGCTTAAATCACCAACCATAATCTTTGTGGGGTCTGTTTTGCCGCCCGCTGAACCAATGGTGATGACAGGTATTTTGTTGCGTTTACAATGGTTGATCAACGCGGTTTTAACAATAGCGCTATCAATAGCATCAACCACCAATGAGTATTGAGAGCTTATATATTCTTCCAGATTTTTTTTATCGAGAAAATCTTCGATACTATCCACCGTAATATCTGGATTAATATCTTGTAGCCGTTCTCCCATCATGACAACTTTGGAACGACCAATAGTGGTTTTCAATGTATGTATCTGACGATTGGTATTGGTAATACAAATATCATCCATGTCCATTAGGCTGATGTTGCCAACACCTGATCGTGCCAGTGCTTCGGCAACCCATGAGCCTACACCACCGATACCAATAACCAGTACATGTGATTGTTGTAATGTATCCAGAGCATCCTGCCCGTACAGTCTGACAATCCCATCAAAAAGCATCAGTGTTTTTTAGAATGCCGTGCATTTATAGGGCCGGTAGGCAGGGTCCCAGAAGTTGCATTCAATAGCGTTTTCAATATATTCATCGTCCACTTCCAGTGCTACACCATCTTCAATAGCTTGTTTATACACCATTTTCGCAATGTATTTGCTGACTATGCGAATATCATTCAAGTCCGGTAACAACTCATCAGATTCGCTATTATGCATCGCTGCATACTCTGCTAACGCGTAGCTGGATGCCATCAGCATATTATCGGTAACACGACTGGCTCGGCTGGCAACAACACCTAACCCAATACCCGGGAAAATATAACTGTTATTACATTGTGAGATTGGATAACTCTTGCCCTTATATTGTACGGGGGCGAACGGGCTGCCTGTGGCCACAATGGCTTTGCCTTTTGTCCATTTAATCATGTCTTCTGGCAGTGCTTCCACTTTTGATGTTGGATTCGATAGTGGCAATACGATAGGGCGTGGCGTGTTGGTTTGCATTTGCTCGATAATCTCTTGAGTAAACAAGCCTGCCACCGTTGATACACCGACAATCACCGTTGATTTTGAGTGAGCGACTGTTTCCGCTAGATTTGCCGTTTCGCCACCGATACCCCATTCATTCAGGCGTTCATCGGATTGACAAAGGCGTAATTGAAAATCTTTCAGGCCGCTCATACTACCGATTACCAGTCCGCGACTATTAATCATAAAGATACGTTTGCGTGCTTGTTGATCACTTAAGCCTTCAGAGACCATTTGTGCCACAATTTGTTCGGCAATACCACAGCCAGCAGAGCCTGCACCACAGAAAGTGACAATCTGGTCTTTCAACGGCTCGCCTTTTTCTTTACAGGCAGCTAACAGTGTGCCGACTGTGACCGCAGCGGTACCCTGAATATCGTCATTAAAACTACAGGTACGATCGCGGTAGCGATCCAATAGACGGTTGGCATGGTGACCCGCAAAGTCTTCAAACTGTACCAACGCATCTGGCCAACGTTTTTGTAGTGCGAGCATAAACATGTCAATAAAGTCATCGTATTCCTGACCAGTCACCCGTGGATGTTTGACGCCCATATACATAGGGTCATCAATCAAGTTCTGGTTGTTGGTGCCAACATCCAATGTAATGGGCAGCGTGTAAGCCGGGCTAATGCCTCCACAGGCGGAATATAAAGCCAGTTTGCCAATAGGAATGCCCATACCACCAATACCGAGGTCACCTAACCCCAAAATGCGTTCGCCATCGGTGACAACGATGACCTTAATGTTGCGTTTTGTCGCATTTTGCAGCATGTCATCAATGTTGTTGCGATCATTATAAGAAATAAATAAACCCCGGTGACGACGGTAGATGCGCGAGAATTGCTGGCAGGCTTCACCGACAGTGGGTGTATAGATCAACGGCATGATTTCATTCAGGTTTTCAGTTACCAGACGAAAGTACAGTGTTTCATTGGTGTCCTGAATATTGCGCAAATAAATATGTTTATCAATATTGGTGGTAAAAGACCTCAACTGTTCCAGTGCGCGTGCAGTTTGTTCTTCAATCGTTTCGGTAATATCGGGCAGCAGGCCGGTCAAATTAAAGCTGACGCGTTCTTCTTTAGTGAAAGCACTGCCTTTATTAAGTAAGGGGGTTTCCAGCAACATAGGACCCGCGTATTGAATATAGAGTGGCTTTGAATTCTGCTTCATGTGAGATTATTTACCGTGCGTAGCGATTAGTTAAATGTCTGTGGCGACAGCATAAAGGGGGTGAAAATCAGGTGCCGGATTGTACGCTATTTCCCCTTTGTTTTAAATCCTGCTTTCAATATAGTTGCTAATCCCGGCCGGTGTGAACTATTTTTATAGTAATACCTCTAAAGTGTTGGTGCTGACCTTAATTTCTACTGAATTAGAAGCGATAAATCATGAGCAACTCTGAATATATCCAATTGTTAAAGAAAAATCCCAAGATCAATCTTTCTGAAAATCAGGTGACCGATGAAGCCTTATTCCAGCAGCGACGACGTTTTATCAAGGCCAGTATGGCATTGTCGACAGCCGCTTATTTCCCTCACCTTGCATGGGCTTCGTTGACAAGCCTGCAAGAGAAATATGCCAGTTTACCGCAAACCTATATTGTGTCCGAGGCGGATCCACACAGTTATGAGGATATTACCAGCTACAATAATTGTTATGAGCTAGGTGCGCGGCTAAAGATGACCCAAAACGCAATGCTGATGCACTAAAAACAGACCCTTGGAGTGTTGAAATTGCTGGTGAGTGTGCCAAGCCGGGTGTTTATACTTTAGAAGACATTTTGCAGCCACACGCTTTTGAAGAGCGTATTTACCGTTTTCGATGCGTGGAATCATGGTCCATGGTGATTCCCTGGGTTGGGTTTTCATTGGCAGATTTGCTCAAACGGTTTGAGCCGAATAGTAAAGCCAAATATGTCGCTTTTGAAACCATTTATGATAAAGAAAATCCGTTGCCGGGACAGCGTCGTAAAATTCTTGAGTGGCAGTATCGTGAGGGGCTAAGAATGGATGAAGCAATGCATCCCCTGACTATGATTGCAACGGGTCTTTATGGCAAGCCGCTGCCTAATCAAAATGGTGCTCCTCTGCGTTTGGTCGTGCCATGGAAGTATGGTTTTAAAATTATTAAATCCATTGTTAGCATTCGTTTTAGTGAGACCCAGCCCGAGACCAGTTGGAATATGTCGGCACCGAATGAGTATGGTTTTTATTCCAATGTGAACCCCAGAGTGAATCATCCCCGCTGGAGCCAGCGTAAAGAACGTGTGATTGGAAAACTATTTAAGCAAAATACTCTGATGTTTAATGGTTACGAAAAAGAAGTGGCGAGCCTTTATGCTGGAATGGATTTAAGAAAGTTCTATTGAGTTCTTTTTTTGGGGTAATGATATTTTATTGATTGTGAAAACGATTCCTACTATTCAATCCCTTATCATTCTATTTTGTATTGGTCATATCAGCTTTCTTTTTTATGCGATGATTAATGGTAGTTTGGGTGTTAATCCGATTGAGGTCTTTACTCACATCACGGGTAATTGGGCGCTCTATTTTCTGTTGGCGACACTGGCTATTACACCCTTGAGGCGGTTGTTCCGTTGAAATGTACTTATTCGTTTTCGTCGTTTGTTGGGGCTTTGTAGTTTTTTCTATGTGTGTATGCACTTATGGGTCTATGTGTTGTTCGACCATTTCTTTGACTGGCAAGGTGTTCTCGAAGATATCATTGATCGCCCCTACATCACGGTTGGTTTTGTGGCTTTTTTTATCCTGCTGGTTTTAGCGATTACGTCGTTTTCGGCATTGCAGCGTGGTTTGGGCAAGCGCTGGATTACTTTGCATCAAAGTGTCTATATTGCGGCTGTTTTAGTGATTGTGCACTATTGGTGGCTGGTAAAGGCAGATGTTTTTTTACCCTTAGTGTATGCTATCTTGCTAGCCATCTTACTATTGATTCGAGTGTATTATCGCTTATGTCGTTAGCACAGGCCCCTGAGGGGGCTTACGAGCGCTTTTGTTTGGTGCTTTCACACATTCCGTCGGGGAATGTCTGCAGTTATGGTCGTTTGGCCGAGTTGGCGGAACTGAGTGGGCCGCGTCATACCTGTCAACTATTGCGACGTTTGCCACATGGCTCGCATTTGCCTTGGTTCCGTATTGTGAACGCACAAGGCAAGCTGGCTGGCTTTCAAGGGGCCTCAAAACAGCGTGCTTTACTGGAAAACGAAGGTATTTGTTTTACCGATAAAGGACGTATTCCCAAGCATTATTTTGTGTGATCATGGCTGGCTGATGCTAATTGCCCCTATTGATACCCGTAAACAGCAAGAAATTATTGCTGAAGTTGATCGCTACCTTTTGATGGCAGAAGGGCTTTATCAGTGTTGCTTCGATATGATCGATATTCGTTTTGATCTCAAAGGTAAAGTGGCGGGGATGTATAAGGTAACCTTTGGCCGTGGTGCTCAAGATTTTGAGCGTGTTTTACGCTTCAATCCATGGTTGTTTGCCACATACCCTGACGATATTTGGTGTAATACCATACCCCATGAGGTGGCGCATTATATTGTCGATTGTTTGCACGGTTTTTCAAACGTACGACCTCATGGTAAAGAGTGGCGTGCCGTTATGGCCGCTTTTGGTGCCGAGCCTCTAGTGAGAGCCAATTATGACCTTGAAGGTATTCCTGTAAGGAAGGTGCAACGTTACTCTTACCGTTGTGATTGTCGGGAGGTGTTACTCAGCAGCCAGCGTCATCGTAAAATTCAGTCTTTATCGGCAGTATATCGCTGCCGTGATTGCGGCGGCATATTACACTTGAGTTAAGGTAAATGCTCTATTACTCTTATCTCTGAATCTGAAATATAACCAAGGAAAATCGGGTCTTGATCAAATACGCATTTATTCTTGTTTGTGGTTTTGTTGTTGGCGCATTGCTTTTTGAGTATAAGCAGTATATTGCACACCAAATTCCCTCGCCTATTGCGGTTCTCCCTGATGGTGGCGTTTATGATGGTGAAATGCAAAAAGCCCAGTTTCATGGCAATGGTCGTCTAGTCTGGCTAGATAACAGTTATTACGAGGGTAATTTCGAGCAGGGTAGTTTTCATGGAGAAGGCGTCCTTCATACCGCGGGTTTTCTGTATGAGGGTGAATTTCAACAGGGTGTAGCGAAAGGCTAAGGCCGTATCGTTTATGCGGATGGAAACCAATACATCGGTCAGGTTAAATTTGCGGTGCCTGAAGGCTACGGTGTGATGGAATCAAAAAATGGCGATGTTTATAAAGGGGAATTTAAGGGCGGCTTTTACAGTGGGCATGGTGAATTGACCCGCCAGTCTGGCGAGATCTATGTCGGTGCATTTGAGCAGGGTTTGTTTGATGGTGAAGGTGTTTTTACCCGATATCGAATAGCTCCGAGTGATAAAGCATCAAACACATCGGTACAAAAACTCAACGCGAATACTCCTGAAAAAGACAACAAAATTATTTACAGTGGTCAATTTTCCAAAGGACAATTGTCGGGCGATGGAGTATGGATAGATGGCAGTCAGCGCTATGAAGGGAAATTTCTCAATTGGAGATTTCACGGTGAGGGTTTATACACGAGTGAAAACGAATCCTATGCCGGTGAGTTTGTGATGGCTTGTATCATGGCAAAGGCGTATATAAGAGCGTGAATGGCATGGCCTATGAAGGACAATTTAATCGCGGGCTATTTCACGGTAAAGGTTCATTGAGTAATGAGTTTGGAGATAATTATACTGGGCAATTTCGTTACGGACTCAAGCATGGTAAAGGTGAAGTGGTTTATCGTCAGGCTCTGGATGATATGGAAATTTTCTCCGGGGTTTGGCAGCAAGGAGAACTGATAGAAGCTTCTGATCCACGAATTGCGGTTATGCCCGCGCAATTGGCAGAGCATGCCCTTTATCAGCAAACACAAAAGTTAAATGACCAAATTAATGAATTGGATAATCAAAACCCTGAAAAAATAGATATGTACTTTGTGGCGATTGCAGGTGATGGTAGTCAAGGTGTTTTTCGACGTGAAGTCGAATTTGTTCGGCAGCAGTTTGAAACAAACTATGGGGTGAGTGGGAAGTCTATTGTTTTGGCGAACACTCGGATCAATCATGAAAAATATCTACTAGCAACCTCAACCAGTATTGCAACAACCTTGCAAATGGTTGCTGAAAAAATGGATCCTGAAAATGATATTTTATTTCTGTATATGACGAGCCATGGTTCTGCCGACTTTTATTTTTCGCTGGCTCAACCGGGGGTGTCACTCGGTGATATCAGTGCAGAAAAAGTAGGTAAAATTCTTAAATCATTGCCCGTGCGACACAAGGTCATAGTTGTCTCGTCTTATTATTCCGGTGGTTTTGTCCGGCCGCTTAAAGATTCCTACAGTATGATTATTACGGCGGCATAGCCAGATAAGGTGGCATTTGGGTGCCATGAGCGTGCTCAAATGACATATTTCGGCGAAGCTTTTTTTAAAGATGCCTTGTCTCAGTCCAGTACGTTTGTTGATGCGTTTTACCGTGCACGTGATATTGTGCGAGGGCTTGAAGCAAAAAAAGGATATCCCAATTCTAATCCATTAATTTTGAAGCCCAAGGCGATTGTAAGAAAGCTAAAACAATGGCGTTTGCAATTGCAAGAAGATGCCGCTGACAAGGTGTTGTCATCCGGCTATTTGATTAACTGAGTATGGCTGAATTTCTTTGGTACCAATATTGTATTGTTGGTTTGCTATTTGTTTGGAGTGGCGTTGTTCGTTCCGGTTTTGGTTTTGGCGGCGCTGTTTTTGCTTTGCCATTTTTGCTGCTTGTCGAAAATGACCCCTTACTCTTTTTGCCTGTTATTGCTGTGCATTTGTTGTTTTTTTCCTCTCTTGCGGTGTATCAAAACCATCGTCTTATAAAAAAGCAGAAGACCAGTTCCAGTGTGGATTGGCGATATTTGCGTAAAGCAATGACTATTATGATTATTCCAAAACTGATTGGTGTTTTGGGCTTGGTCACCTTACCCTCTCATATTTTAAGTGCGATTATTTTCATTATTGTTCTGTTTTATGCGCTTTCATATATGTTGAATAAACCTTTTGTCAGTCAGAATACATATGTCGATGGCATTTTTTTGGTGCTTGGAGGATATATCAGTGGTACATCCTTAATTGGCGCGCCCCTTATTGTGGCGGTGTTTGCTCGTCATGTTGTTAAAGAAAAGTTGCGTGATACTTTGTTTGTGCTGTGGTTTATTTTGGTGTGTATCAAAATGGCTTCGTTTATTTATTATAATGTTGATTTGCAACTGCGGCATCATTTGTGGTTATTGCCCTGTGCAGGTATAGGGCATGTGATTGGCCTGCGTGTGCATGCTTACCTGATGTCTTCTGATACTGTGCGTTTTTATCGTATCTTGGGGTCAGTTTTATTGCTCACGGCAATTGGCGGCATTGTAAAAGAATGGCTTATTTTATAATGCTAGTTAGTTATTTTTTTTCAGTGATGCATTATCCACTTCAATACCTTTAACTTCTGCATCCAAAAAGCTGCGTATGCGGCGGGATAAGCGGTTCTCTCTCCATGAGGTTTCGTGAGACATTTCAGGTATGCGAACCATGGCATAACGTGTCACTCTTTTTCGTTTGGCAATGATTTGACGATGGCGAGCATATTGTTGATATTGCTTTTGATGGGCGCTGAACAAATCAAACACTGGAATATCCGGATCTTTGAACCACTCAGTATAGGGTTCTTTCTCGTGTTTGAGTGTTTGGCTACCATTAAAGATAAGTAGCGCTCTAATGGGTTTTTCAAATCGGTCTTTTAGCTTTTTTTCGGTAATGTCAGGGGTAATACTTTGCATAAATTTCTCAGCATAAATCGCATTGTCGCCATTCCCCAAAATAGCAATATTAAATTGCCCCTGATCATGTAAAAATTTTAATGCTGCGGTTAGGCGAGTCTCAATTTTTTTGCTGAATTCATTATGTTTTGGTGAATTATCAACAACCTTTTCCGGTTTGGGCGATGGTTCCTCCGGTGTTGCTGTTGTTTCTGGTGAGGCCTCTTTTGTAGCTTTCGTGTCTTGTGATGTTTTGTCTGTAATTGCAGAAGGGTGCACTTTTGCTGGCAGTGTGCGTGCGGGGATAGCATCACGGGGCACCGCTGGTAGGCTAATAGCCAAGGTTGCCCAGCCATAATCCGGTAGAGAGTCGTGTAACGGTTTTGTTGTTTGTGGCCATGACGGGTGCTCTCCTTGTGCGTGTAATATCAACAGGGCGCCTTTGGCTTTGCCTGAACGATCTGCTTGCCAAATGGCAAAAAATGGCGGGTTATTATCAATCCAGCGTATGCTTTTTGACGAAAAATGTGAAGCCAGTTCTTTTATTTCCTTATCAAGGGTTGTGGTTGCAATAGGTCGATCAATACGACCATGTTGTCTTTGCGGGGTCTTTGCCGTCTGCTCTTTTTCGATGACAGTTTGCTCAGCGTTTTCTTCTTTGGTTTTTGTGCTAGTGTCAACGTCCTTAGGCTCTTGAGCCCAACTAGAGCACGATAATGCTAGGCTAAGAAAAGCCCATAGTATCAGCGAGCAGAGATTTATTTTATCAATCATTGTCTTCATAACTATCAGTGTAGACTACTGGCTTGTGCATGGTTTGTTGATGCGTAATGAATTACAATGGCGCCTCTTTTTCTTGACAGGATACCTTATGCAACCGTTTGCTATTGCGCCTTCGATATTGTCGGCTGATTTTGCTCGTTTAGGTCAGGAAGTGGATGCCGTATTGGCCGCTGGTGCTGATATTGTTCATTTTGATGTGATGGATAACCACTACGTGCCTAATTTAACCATTGGGCCAATGGTGTGCTCGGCATTACGCAATTATGGTGTAACGGCGCCTATTGATGTGCATCTAATGGTTGACCCCGTTGATGATTTAATAGCTATGTTTGCTGATGCGGGTGCGACTTATATTACGTTTCATCCAGAGGCGTCACGTCATATAGATCGTTCATTACAACTTATTCAGCAAAAAGGCTGTAAAGCGGGTTTGGTGCTTAACCCAGGGACAACGCTGGAGACCATCAAACATGTTTTTCCTCAGCTGGATATGTTGTTGTTGATGTCGGTTAACCCTGGATTTGGCGGGCAAAAATTCATTCCTTATACGCTGGATAAACTGCGTGAAGCCCGAGCAGCCATAGATGCGTTGGGTACTGATACTCGTCTTGAGATTGATGGTGGTGTGACGGTGAATAATATTGCCGAAATTGCAGCAGCGGGAGCAGACACCTTTGTTGCGGGCTCTGCTATCTTCGGTTCATCGGATTATAAAGCCACCATTTATGCCATGAGAGAACAGCTATCTGCCTGATGCTCTCATGATGCAACAAAAACCACTGTTGGTGAGATTTGATCTGGATGGCACCTTGGTTGATAGTGTGCCTGATCTGGCCATTGCCATTGATAAGATGCTTGTGGAATTGAATGTTGCGCCTGCTGGTGAAGAAAAAGTCCGCCACTGGGTGGGTAATGGCGCGGTGATGTTGGTAAAACGCGCATTGATTGATGCCCACTTACCCGATGATCCGGGTACCTGTGAATAAGGCGTTAACGCTATTCAAACAGTATTATTTGACGGGATGTGCCCAATATAAGCGCCTATATCCGGGCGTTTTGCCCGGTTTACAGCAATTGGCGCAACAAGGTATTTAGATGGCCATCGTGACCAATAAGCCGAGTGAGTGTGTTTTACCCATCTTGCAATCACTTGCCATTGATCGTTTTTTCTCCATGGTGGTTGGAGGAGATGATTTGCCAGAAAGAAAGCCTTCACCGTTACCATTACGATATTGTTGTGAGCGCATGAAGGTGGCACCTGAAGATAGTGTCATGGTGGGAGACTCGGTCAATGATATTCATGCAGCACAGGCGGCAAATATTCCCGTGATTGCCGTCGATTATGGTTATAATCACGGACGAGCGATCAGTGCTGAAAGCCCGGATCGGGTGGTTAGCTCGCTCGCTGGTCTATTGACCGTCATCAATAACACAATGAAACAACAATAAGTAGCATGAAACCCGAAGAATTTATACAACTCGCTGACGAAGGTTACAACCGTATTCCTGTGATGCGTAAAGTCTTGGCGGATTTAGAAACCCCATTATCTGCTTACCTTAAACTGGCAAAAGGGGATTACTCCTATCTGCTTGAGTCTGTGCAGGGCGGGGAAAAATGGGGCCGTTATTCCATTTTGGGTTTGCCGTGTCAGACGGTCTTGAAAGCCACGGGGGAGCATATTGTTGTTGAGCATAACGGTGACGTGGTCGAAAACCTCCAGCATGCTGATCCGCTTCAATTTGTTGAGGTGTTTCAACATCGCTATCTTTCTCCGGATTTTGAAGGTTTGCCGCGTTTTCATGGTGGTTTGGTTGGCTATTTTGCCTATGATTGCGTACGTTATGTTGAACCCAAATTAAAAGCTAGCGTGAATGAAGATACCTTAGGCACTCCGGATATCGTGTTGATGGTGTCTGACGAAGTGCTGGTATTTGATAACCTTGAAGGCACCATTAACCTCATTGTTATGGCAAACCCAAGCAATCACAGTGACGCACTAGGTATTGCCGAATTGCGTTTGGATGAACTGGTACAACAGTTACATCAACCTGTACCCGAGTTGCCGCCGATGAATTTACAGGCGCAAGAACAGGCAGAACAACAATTTGTCTCACATATGGGTGAAGAAGCCTTTGAACAGGCAGTCGACCGTGTCAAGGAATATGTTCTTGCAGGAGACACCATGCAGGTGGTGTTATCCCAGCGTTTGTCGATGTCTTATGACGCAGAGCCACTCAATCTTTACCGTGCTTTACGTTGTTTAAACCCTTCGCCCTATATGTACTTTGTCGATTTGGGTGATCATCAGATTGTCGGTTCCAGCCCAGAAATTCTTGCGCGCTTAGAAGACGATTGCGTTACCGTACGTCCAATTGCCGGCACCCGTCGTCGTGGTTATAACCCGGAAGAAGATAAAGCGTTGGAGGCAGAGCTACTGGCAGATCCTAAAGAGATTGCCGAGCATCTGATGTTGATTGATCTTGGGCGTAATGATGTCGGACGTGTTGCCAAAACTGGCACGGTGAAACTGTCAGAAAAAATGGTGGTTGAACGTTACTCACACGTCATGCATATTACGTCCAATGTCGATGGCGAAGTGAAAGACGGCGTTAATGCAATGGATGTTTTGCGTGCAGCATTACCTGCGGGCACTTTGTCGGGCGCGCCTAAAATTCGTGCCATGGAAATTATTGATGAACTGGAAACAGAAAAGCGTGGGGTTTATGGGGGAGCGGTAGGTTATCTTGCTTGGAATGGTAACATGGATACGGCAATTGCCATTCGTACTGCAGTGATTAAAGATGGAAAAATGTATGTGCAGGCAGGGGCGGGTGTCGTCGCAGATTCTATTCCTGCTCTGGAGTGGAAAGAAACCATGAACAAGGCTCGTGCATTGTTCAAAGCAACGGATAAAGTACTTTAAAAAACGGAGTGTGATGATGAATAATTGTATTAAACATGGATTGAGTACACTGGTGCTATTGGCAGTATTATTTTGGATGCCACTATCAGTCGCTGAAGAAGCCGCGACTGATAGTGGTATGACCAACAACAAACTGGATGAATTGGTTAAGCGCTTTGATAAAAATGCACAAAGTAAACCCGGTTTCTGGCAACTGCGTTACGACGATACGCTGATTTATGTCATTACTGATGAAGATGCCGATAGGATGCGTATTATCGTTGAAGTTGCTGAAGCCAAGCAGTTTGATAAAGAGCACTTATACCGTATTATGCAGTCTAACTTTGATTCTGCATTAGATGCTCGTTATGCTATTGCGCAAGGTAGTGTTTGGTCCGCGTTTATTCATCCATTGGCCAGTTTGTCTGAAAAAGAATTTTTTTCGGGTCTGGCACAAACGATTACTTTAGCAAAAACATTTGGTACTACGTTTTCATCTGGGGCGCTGACGTTTAACGGTGGCGATAGTCGCGCAGAGCATGAAAAACTCTATCAAAAATTATTAAAGAAAGGCTTGTCTGTATAATTGACGTTATACAAGAGGACATCACCATGCGACAAAAAGTGATGAATTATCTAATGGGTTCGCCAGTGACTATTTTATGTATGATGACGGTGAGCTTCTTAGGTTTTGGCTACTTTTCAGTAAATTTATTTTTTTTGTTTAGATCTAATGTAGAGCTCATTAATAATTTTGGTTGGTTGGCTTTGCAAGAAGGTGCAGCGACACAATTATTTTTATTGGTCGGTAGTGCTTTTGTTAGCGTGATATTTTATGCCGTATGGAAAGTGGGTGAGCGGTTGTTGGTAGATTGGTTAGTCGGTCGCCCATTGGATTAAAGAAGGTTTACATTATGTTAATTATGGTAGACAACTACGACTCGTTTACCTACAACGTTGTACAGTATTTTGGTGAGTTAAATGCCGATGTTCACGTTGTGCGTAACGACGAAGTTAATGTTGCAGATATCGCGGAAAAAAATCCCGAGTATGTCGTGATTTCTCCAGGTCCTTGTACACCTAATGAAGCGGGTATTTCTCTGGAGGCCGTTACCGCTTTTGCGGGTAAAAAACCACTGTTGGGCATTTGTCTGGGGCATCAAAGTATTGGCCAAGCTTTTGGCGGCAAAATTGTGCGTGCATCACAAGTGATGCACGGAAAAATATCACCCGTTTATCATAACAATACGGGTGTTTTTAGTAATCTGCCCAGTCCCTTTAACGCTACACGCTATCATTCGTTGGTGATTGATAAAGCGTCACTGCCTGATTGTTTGGAAGTGACTGCCTGGACACAGAACTACGATGGTAGTATTGACGAAATTATGGGCGTAAAACATAAAACACTGGATGTGGAAGGTGTGCAGTTTCATCCAGAATCTATTTTTACAGAACATGGCCATCAATTATTAAATAATTTTTTACAGTGCTATAAGGCTGAAAAATAAAAGGGGAATATAATGAATATTCAACAGGCCCTCAATACGGTTGTTGCGCAAATGGATTTGTCGCAAGATGATATGGCTACAGTGATGCGTCAGATAATGACTGGTGAAGCAACACCCGCACAAATTGGTGGTTTTCTTGTGGCTTTACGTATGAAAGGCGAAACTGTTGATGAAATTACCGGCGCTGCACACGTCATGCGTGAGTTGGCAACTCCAGTTGCGGTTACGGCAAATAACCTTGTGGATACCTGTGGCACCGGAGGAGATGGTGCGAATTTATTGAATGTTTCTACTGCTTCGGCATTTGTTGTGGCTGCTTGTGGTGGTCATGTCGCCAAGCATGGTAACCGTTCGGTTTCCAGCTCAACCGGCAGTGCCGATGTGCTTGAGGCTGCGGGTGTACATCTAGATATTACACCAGAACAAGTGGCTCGTTGTGTGGAAGAAGTGGGTGTTGGTTTCATGTTTGCACCAGCACATCATAGTGCTATGATGCATGCTATCGGGCCACGTAAAGAGCTTGCTATGCGTACCGTGTTCAATATGTTGGGTCCCATGACTAACCCGGCAGGTGTCAAGCGTCAGGTAATTGGTGTATTCGATGCGGCGTTATGTCGTCCAATGGCCGAAGTGTTACAAAAACTCGGTAGTGAGCATGTCATGGTCGTGCACGCCTCTGATGGTTTAGATGAACTCACTTTGGCTGGCAGTAGCCATATTGCAGAGTTAAAAAATGGTGAAGTAAGCGAATATAGCATCAGCCCTGCCGATGTTGGTTTAGCATCAGCCTCTTTGGATGGTCTGGCCGTTAGTTCAGCCAGTGAATCATTATCTCTGATTCAAAATGCGCTGAGTAAGCGTTCAACAGAAGCGGCAAAAAAAGCAGCAGATATTATCGCGCTTAATGCGGGTGCGGCAGTATATGTGTCCGGTATTGCCGCCAGTTTGGAAGAAGGTGTGCGTATGGCGGAAGATGCCGTTGGTAGTGGTTTGGCAAAATCCAAAATACAAGAACTGGCGGCTTTTTCAGATTGTTGTAAAACCATCGGTGCATCATAAGACAGTTAATCAGTGAGCAGGAATAATTGACGTGGTCGATTCAACGCCAACCATTCTTAAAAAAATTATTGATCGTAAATTTGAAGAAATTGCTGAGCATTCTCAGGTGGTTTCAGTTGCCGAATTAACGCAACGTGCTGCGGTACAAACACCCTGCCGTGGCTTTGTGTCAGCGATGGAAAATAAATTACAACAGGGGCATTCTGCGGTTATCGCTGAGATTAAAAAAGCCTCTCCCAGCAAGGGCGTGATGCGTGATCCTTTTCACCCGGTAGACATTGCAAAAAGCTATGAAGCGGCGGGTGCAGCCTGTTTGTCTATCCTAACGGATGTCGATTTTTTTCAGGGCGCGGATCAATACTTGATAGATGCTCGTGCAGCGGTATCTTTACCTGTGATTCGTAAAGATTTTATTGTTGACGAATATCAGGTCTACGAAGCACGTGCGATGGGTGCTGACTGTATACTGCTAATTGTGGCGGCACTCAGTAAAGAAAAATTACATGCGCTCAATACATTGGCTATTGAATTGGGTATGGATGTGTTGGTCGAAGTGCATGATGCCAAAGAACTGGAGCTGGCTTTAGAATTGCCCAATCGATTAATTGGCATTAATAATCGTAACTTACATACTTTTGAGACAACACTAAACACGACGTACGCATTGCTTGATAGTATTGATAATCAACGCATTGTTGTGACAGAAAGTGGTATTCACATTAAAGAGAATGTTGAAGCCATGCGCACAAACAACGTCAATAGCTTTTTAGTGGGTGAAGCCTTTATGCGTGCGGATGATCCGGGTGAAGCGTTGCAAGTACTATTTTTTAGTTGATTTTCACACAGAATAATACTTGCATAAAAGGTTTACACTTTTCGTACAAAAAGCACTATACCGCTGGCTTTAGTAATTTCAGCGGTTTCCCCTTCTTTGAGTGGCTCACTATCGCTGGCAAGTTTTGCACTCCATGTTGCGCCTGACCAGTTAACGCTACCTGCTTTGTCAGCAGTAATTTCAGTGAGTACATCCACAGTTTGACCAATAGCATCACTACTACTGGGCATGGCGCCGGGTTTTTGTTGCCAGCGTTTTAATGGTACATAAAGCAGCCCAGCAATAGTGGCTGAGGCAATCACGAAGGTGCCAGTTGCTATTAACCAACTGATATCGGGAATAAGCCATGCAGCAATGGCGGCAACAATGGCGCCAATACCAATAAATAGAAACCAGAATACACTCATGCCGAAGATGAGGACTTCGGCAGTAATGAGTATGACGCCCAATACAATATAAAATAGAAAAGGACTTAGTTCCTCAAACATGGTTATGCTCCTGGAGTAGTCACTTTATTTTTTAAGGTATCGAAAGCAGTGAAGGCTTTCGCAACTGAGCCGGAAATATCGCTGCCGTCGGTTGGAATTAAAGCGACGGTGCCTTCTTTAGCCAGTTTTTCAAAAGCGGCAATATATTGTTCTGATAACTGCTGGGCAACCGCAGTTTCGCCGCCGCCCTTAATCGCTTCGGCAATGGTTTTAATGGCTTCGGCACGGGCGCGTGCTTCAATTTCTACGGCCTCAGCATCACCTTGAGCGCGAAGAATTTTGGCTTGTTTATCTCCTTCCGCTTCATTAATTTGTGCGGTTTTATAACCTTCAGAGGTGGTGACTGCCACACGGCGCTCACGCTCTGCCGACATTTGTTTTTCCATCTCATCAAGAATGGATTGTGGCGGTGAAATGTCTTTGACTTCATAGCGCAGTACTTTGGTGCCCCAAGCATTTGAAGCTGCATCAATGGCCGTCGTAATTTCGCCATTAATATTTTCACGTGACTCAAAGGTTTGGTCGAGGGTCAATTTACCGATCTCGGCACGCATGCTGGTTTGTGCCAATTGGGTAATCGCAAAAATCAGGTTTTCTACACCGTAAGATGCCGCTTTAGGGTCCATGATTCTCATATACAATACGCCATCAATACCTAAAGAGACATTGTCTTTAGTAATGGCCTGTTGCGAAGGTACATCAATGGCGTACTCTTTTAAGGAGTGCTTGTAAGTCACTTTATCAATAAAAGGTACCAGTATATGAAAGCCCGCTTCCAGTGTGGAGGAATATTTTCCCAGTCTTTCCACAATATAGGCTTCGTTTTGAGGGACAATGCGGACAATATTGCTCAGTAAGACAATACCGATAATCGCCGCAGCAATTGTAAAAATAAGGCTGAATTCCATAATGATCTCCTTGTTGGTGACAGCTTCCGAAAGGTTAATTGATGTAAATAAAAATAATATTACCGTGTTCCGTAAACGACCATGGTTTTTCCAGATACGGAAACCAAGCCTTCACTTTCCAGAGTTTTCAGTACGCGCCCGACCATTTCCCGTGAGCAGCCTACGATACGCCCAATTTCCTGACGTGTAATCTTGATTTGCATGCCATCGGGGTGGGTCATCGCATCAGGTTCTTTGGTGAGGTCAAGTAATGCCCGAGCAACGCGACCAGTGACATCAAGAAAGGCAAGGTCACTGACTTTTTGGGTGGTGTTGCGTAAACGATGCGCCATTTGTGAGCAGAGCGCAAACATAAATGCAGGATGTTCTTCGCATAGCTCGTGGAATTTGCTATAGCTTATTTCAGCGATTTCACAGGGAGTTTTGGTGCGTACCCAAGCGCTACGTTCATCCATTTGTTTGTCGAATAGTCCCATTTCACCAAAAAAATCGCCTTCATTGAGGTAGGCGACGATAATTTCATGGCCATCATCGTTCTCAACCAGCACAGTCACCGACCCTTTAACAATATAATATAGGCCGTCACTTTTTGTCCCTGCATGAATAATAGTGCTTTTTGCATAATGATTGCGTTTGTGGCAATAATTCAGAAAAATGTCGACGTTGTCTATATGCGGTGTTAATGGCGCTACCACGTTGATGCTCCTTTGTTGAATCTGCGTGTTTTTAGTATGCTGCCGCAGTTTTTTCATGGATAATATCAGTAATTTATTGAAAATGTGAGTGTTTTAAGAGGCAAATATGAAAGCAACTGTCAAATGGGTGGATAACGTCATGTTTTTGGGCGAATCTGGTAGTGGTAATAGCGTGGTTATGGATGGGCCAGCCGACCACGGCGGCCGTAATATGGGGGTTCGCCCAATGGAAATGTTGTTGCTCGGAATGGGTGGCTGTGCCAGCTTTGATGTGTTGAGTATTCTTAAAAAGAGCCGCCAGCAGGTAACAGATTGCCGTGCTGAGTTAAACGCAGAGCGTGCAGAGGGCGTTCCTTCACCATTTACGAAAATTCACTTGCAGTTTGTTGTGTCGGGTAAAAACCTGAAAGAAAAGCAGGTAGAAAAGGCTGTGGAGCTATCAGCCACTAAATACTGTTCAGCCTCCATCATGATGGAAGCTGCAGGTGTTGATGTTACGCACGGTTTTGAGATCGTTGAAGAAGCCTAATGCAAATTGATTGAAAGAGTGTTTTTCACTGTTGTTACAGATGCTGCATTGTAGACTTATTATTCTGCAGCTTCTTCACGCGCAATGGCACGATAGGCAATATCATCCCGGTAATAGACATCATCCCATGAAATTTGTTTAACTAGTTCATAAGCGCTTGCTTGTGCTTCAGTGACGGTGGCGCCCATCGCGGTTGCGCAGAGTACACGACCACCATTAGTGGTGATGTTATCGCCATCCAGTTTAGTGCCAGCATGAAAGACTTTGGCTTCATGGTTGCCTTGATTCAAGCCACTAATGATATCGCCTTTGCGATAGCTGGCAGGATAGCCACCCGCGGCCAGTACGACACCGACCGCCGGTCGTGAATCCCATGCCGTGGTGCAGTTTTCTAATTGGCCTTCCAGAGCTTTTAAGCAGAGTTCTGGCAGATCGGATTGCAGGCGCAACATAATCGGTTGCGTTTCCGGGTCGCCCAAGCGGCAGTTGTATTCAATTACCTTGGGGGTGCCATCGGCGGTAATCATCAGACCCGCATACAAAAACCCTGTGTAGTCGTTGCCTTCCGCGGCCATGCCCGCCACGGTGGGGTGAATGACTTCATCCATAATGCGCTGGTTGACTTCAGGAGTGACGACTGGCGCTGGGGAGTAAGCGCCCATGCCGCCCGTGTTGGGCCCCGTATCTCCGTTACCCACGCGTTTGTGGTCTTGGCTAGTGGCCATGGCAAGTGAATGTTTACCATCCACCATGACAATAAAGCTGGCTTCTTCGCCTTCTAAGAATTCTTCGATCACAACTTTGCAGCCGGCATCTCCAAAGGCATTGCCAGAGAGCATATCTTTGACGGCATCTTCGGCTTGTTCTAATGTTTCTGCAACGATAACGCCTTTACCCGCAGCCAGGCCGTCGGCCTTAACGACAATAGGTGCGCCTTTTTCTTGTAAATATGCCAGTGCAGCATCAACGTCGGTAAAGGTGTCGTATTCAGCGGTCGGAATATTGTGTCGTGCTAAAAAATCTTTGGTAAATGATTTGGAGCCTTCCAATTGGGCGGCGCCTTTGCTCGGGCCAAAGCATTGTAAATCACGTGCTTGCAAATACTCGACAACGCCATCGACTAGCGGTGCTTCCGGGCCAACAATAGTTAAGCCGATATCATTGCTTTGGGCAAAGTTAGCTAAGGCTTCAAAGTCCATCACATCGATGGCCACATTTTCGAGTTTATTATCGGTTGCTGTGCCTGCATTACCCGGTGCTACAAACACCTTCTCAACACCTGCACCCTGCGCCGCTTTCCAAGCCAAGGCATGCTCACGACCACCTGAACCAATCACTAAAATTTTCATGTTTAGAATTCCTGCTAAATTGTTTCTTGCTAAATTTTATAGTGTGGATGTTTGCTGATATTGTTCTCAGGATACGCCATAAATACGTCCCTGTAGGCTCGTGCGCGGCGTCCATGCCGCTTACGATCCTGAGTAACAATATCACCAACATCCTTTATACAATCATTGATTGTATTTAAGAATTTGTTTGTTGGCTTACCGTAATAGTGCTATCTAAGACCGCTGGAGGCAGGGATGCCGGAAACGAGCTACATGGATGTATCTATGCGTGTCTTAGATAGCACTATTCGGTGAGCAGAATCCATAAAAATATTAATGTCTAAAATGTCTCATGCCAGTAAACACCATCGCCATGCCGTGTTCATCCGCTGCGGCAATCACTTCGTCGTCACGAATAGAGCCGCCCGGTTGAATCACGCAGCTAACGCCCACTTGTGCGGCGTTATCCATACCATCACGGAAGGGGAAGAAAGCATCACTCGCCATGACAGAGCCTTGCACTTCAAGACCCGCGTGCTCGGCTTTAATGGCCGCAATACGTGCCGAGTTGACGCGGCTCATTTGCCCGGCGCCAACGCCGATAGTGCGGCCGTCTTTAGCGTATACGATAGCGTTGGATTTTACCATTTTGGCGACTTTCCAGGTAAACAGCATATCGCGAATTTCATCTTCTGTGGGTTGGCGCTTGGTGACAACTTGTAAGTCGTTGGCGGTAATCATGCCAAGGTCACGATCTTGTACCAATAAGCCGCCGTTAACGCGTTTGTAATCCAACGCTGGCGCAGTGTTATCCCATTGGCCGCAAACGAGCAGGCGTACATTTTTTTTCGAAGCAATAATCTCGCTAACGCCATCAGCGACCACGGGCGCAATAATGACTTCGACAAATTGTTTATCAATAATCGCTTGGGCGGTAGTGCTATCCAGCTCGCGGTTAAACGCAATAATGCCACCGAAAGCCGATTCCGGGTCGGTAGCAAACGCTTTTTTATACGCGTTTAATAAATTGTTGTCGGTTGCCACACCGCAGGGGTTGGCGTGTTTAACGATAACGCAGGCGGGTTCTTCAAACAGTTTAACGGTTTCTAATGCGGCATCGGTATCGGCAATATTGTTGTACGATAGTGCTTTACCTTGCAATTGTTTTGCCGTGGCAATACTGGCTTCTGGTTGTTGTAAAGCGCGGTTCTCTTCAATATAAAAAGCACTGTTTTGATGTGGGTTTTCGCCATAGCGCATATCTTTTGCTTTCACGAATTGTGTATTGAATGTGCGTGGAAAATGTTCGTTGCCACCAGGTACCATGCGACCAAAATAGTTGGCAATCATGCCGTCGTATTTTGCGGTGTGTTCGTAGGCTTTAATCGCTAAATCAAAGCGGGTGTTGTAATGGGTGCAGCCATTATTGTTTTGCATTTCTTCAATAATATGGCGGTAGTCGGATGCATTAACCACAATGTTGACGAAGTTGTGGTTTTTAGCCGCAGCACGAACCATGGTAGGGCCGCCAATATCGATGTTTTCAATCGCATCTTCCAAAGAGCAATCGGCTTTTGCCACGGTTTGTTCAAAGGGGTACAGATTAACCACCACCATATCAATACCGTTAATGTCGTGCTCGGCCATCACGTCGGCATCAATATTGCGACGCGCCAGAATGCCGCCATGAATTTTGGGGTGTAGCGTTTTAACGCGACCATCCATCATTTCCGGGAAGCCGGTGTAATCCGAGACCTCAATGGCATTCACGTCGTTGTCTTGTAGTAAACGGTAAGTCCCACCGGTGGAGAGTATTTCTATGCCTTGCTGTTGCAGGGATTGAGCAAATTCAAAAATGCCGGTTTTGTCAGAAACACTAATCAGTGCACGTTTAACGGGAACAAGGTCATGTTGGGGGACGTGAGGCATAGGGGGGATATCCTGTGGTTCTTGTAGTGTGTAAAAATGAATGTCTAAAAACGAAAAAAGGGATGTACGCTAACGCACATCCCCAGATACTCTAAAAATGATTATAGCAGGCCGTACTGCTTTAATTTTTTGCGCAGAGTGCCGCGATTCAGGCCAAGGATTTCAGATGCTTTGGTCTGGTTTTGACGGGTGTATTTCATGACGACTTCCAGCAATGGGGCTTCAATTTCAGCGAGTACCATATTGTAAACGTCAGTGACTGGCTGACCATCTAAATGACGGAAGTAATTGTCCATCGTGGTTTCGACACAAGCGCGTAGAGACTGGTTCTGAGATTGTTCTTCGGTAGGTGTGCTTACTGAATCCTCTTTGTTGGTAAAAATGGATTCCAAGACTGTATTGTCAGCAGTGCTCATGCGGCTATTTCCTCTTTTAATTCTTCTTGAGTGAAAGGTGTGTTAATAAAAAAATGGTTGATAGCATCACGTTGTTCTTGCGCATCTTCGATACGATTAAACTGTTTTCTGAATGCGTCATGATGCTTATTATTTTCTTGGTTAAGCGTATTACGTTGTTGTTTTACATACCAGCCAACGTGTTTTCTGGCGATACGTGTACCCATTAAGTCGCCATATAGACGATGCAATTGTTGTAAGTGTTCCGAGAGTACGTTGGCAACCGTTGTAGATGTCGGTTTGCTCAATGTCTTTCCTGTTTTTAAGTAATGATTGATCTGCTGAAAAATCCATGGGTTACCTTGAGCTGCACGACCAATCATGACGGCGGTTGCTTGAGTGTAATCCAAAACGTGCTTTGCTTTTTCCGGTGAGGTAATGTCACCATTGGCAAAGACGGGGATGGATATACTGTCCACGATGCGCGCAATAGTATCGTATTCTGCGTCACCTTTAAATGCACACGCGCGTGTACGTCCGTGAAACGCTAATGCTGCAATGCCGCAATCTTCTGCTATGCGAGCAATAGTAACGCCATTGCGTTCTTGTTCGCTCCAGCCAGTGCGTATTTTTAAGGTGACCGGAACGTCTACGGCAGTAACAACAGCGGTTAAAATATTCTTTACCAGTGGCTCATCTCTTAATAACGCGGAGCCGGCGGCTTGTTTGCACACTTTTTTAGCGGGGCATCCCATATTGATATCAATAATGTTTGCTCCCATGGCAACGTTGGCACGCGCTGCTGTTGCCATGGCTTCAGGGTCGTTGCCTGCCAGCTGTACTGACCTTGGTGTGTCGAGGTCAGCCTTATTAGATGAATGATGTAGTCTGTGTCGACTTTTGCGGCTGTTCCACAAGCGTGTTTCAGACGTCACCATTTCTGATACGGCCATTCCAGCACCCAGTTGCAAACACAGGTTTCGAAAAGGTTCGTCAGTGACGCCTGCCATCGGTGCAAGAATCGTGGGGTGTTTGATTTCCCAGGAACCTATCGTAAACCCTCTTGTAACCATAGCGTTCAGGTGCAACCTTATAATTTATCGGGTAGTTTACAAAATGGTGCCTATAATACCGTCAGAAGGTAGTGGATGAAAGTAGAAAAAGCAAAAATTGGTCAATTTTTTGTCAGTTAATTGGCGGTTTTTGACGTGTTCATCGCCTTGGCAATTTCCAACTGATAGTTAATGGCGTTTTCGCCGGGGTCAACAATAGCCAGAGAAAGTTGCACTGCTTGTCTTGCGGGTATGATCGTCGCATCTATCAAGTCGCCCCGTAAATATTCGTGGGGTTGAAAATAGCGGCTAGACACGATGTCATTGTGAATATTACGAAAAATCAGGTGCAATGCCGGGAAGTGTTGCTCGAAGTCTGCATCATTAATAATAATGGCGTCGATTAACAGCGCCTTGGCTTTTTCTGGGTGGCTTCTGACAACTAAGTGAGAGGCAATTATTTTTTGAATATCCGAGCGTACAGGCACGGTACACGGCAGGTAATGACAAGCCGTTTCGTAATATTGTCGATAAGGTTCGTGTTGGCTTAGTGTGTCAAAGCGCAACCATCCAAATTGCATGGTGAGTAATAACATTGCGCAGAATGCACCAACCATCCACGGCCAGCGTTTTTCCTGAGAGTGATCTTCGGTAAACACCAGCGTATTTAATTCAATGCTCTCCAGATCAATATCGTCGGGTAAATCATACTCTTCGATAGGGCAATCCTCTGAAGACTCATTGTTATCTTCGATTGTTGTATTATCGGTATCGTTGTCGGTAACCGTTTCATCCTTGGTGGGTGGTTCGCTTTCCATTTCTTCTTCTAATAATTCTTCAGCCCAGCTTTCATCCACCTCCTGTGGTTTTTCAATGTCGTATTCGTAAGCGTTAAATACCCATAAACACGAGCCGCATCTCACTGTGCCATTGGCGATATTGAATACGCTGATGGAGGCGCGAAAGGCGGTTCCGCATTGAGGGCAGCGAGTGGTAATATCAGCGGTCGCTGACATGACGAATGCCATCCAGTCTGACCCATTCTTCCTTTGTTGTTGTGGGGTTGAAATCAATATTATGAGAGTAGGCGTTAATCACGTCTTGTGCCTGTTCGACCAGAATGCCAGATAAACACAGTTTACCACCGGGTTTGAGTAGTGCAAGAATGTGCTCGGCAAGGTCGACAAGAGGTGCGGCAAGAATGTTGGCCACCACAATATCCATCGTCGCGGGTGGAGCTGATTCCGGTAGGAATACCGGAAAGAGAGCGGGGTTGAGGCCATTGCGCTGCGTGTTTTCATGGCTGGCGAGTAAGGCTTGTGGATCAATATCAATGCCTGTTGCTTGTTTGGCTCCAAGCAGTAATGCTGTCACGCCCAGAATGCCCGAACCGCAACCGTAATCTATAACCTCTTGCTGCTGTAGCGGTTGCTCTGCCAGCCATTGCATGCATAAAAAAGTTGTCGGGTGTGTGCCAGTACCAAATGCCAGTCCTGGGTCGAGCATCACATTGATCGCGTTTGGGTCAGGGGGTGTGATCCAGCTGGGGCATATCCATAGCGATTCAGCACATTGAATGGGCTGATAATTTTGCATCCATTCTCTTTCCCAGTCTTTGTCTTCGAGTTGTTCCCAGCGGCTGGCGCATTGTTCGCTGAGATGAGGCGATAGTTGTTGGTCAATAGTGTTGGTATTACAGCCCGCATCAAAAAATCCGATAACCTGTGTTTTTTCCCACAGTAGAGTTTCGCCAAGTTTAGGCTCGAGTATGGGCTTTTCGGTGTTGCCGGGAGGGATATGTTCCGTAAGGGTCACAGAGACTGCCCCTGCCTCAAGCAAAGCATCTTCAATGGCAGGAGCGTTGTCACGGTGAGTGTCGGTTAACCGTTGTAACCAAGGCATTATTTGGTCCAGAGGATCATGGGTTTTTCCAGAAGCTTATAGGCCAAGTTTCTTTTCCAGATAATGGATGTTAACGCCACCTTCGGCAAAAGCGTTATCGCGTACCAGGTCTTGTTGTAATTCAATATTGGTACGAATGCCATGAACCACCATTTCATCCAGTGCATTGCGCATGCGGCGTAATGCGATATCGCGATTTTCACCGTAAGTAATCACTTTGGCGATCATCGAATCGTAGTTGGGCGGCACTTTATAGCCGGAGTACAAGTGAGAATCTACGCGCACACCTAAGCCGCCGGGAGGGTGATAAGTTTCGACCAGACCTGGACAAGGCATAAAGGTTTTTGGATCTTCAGCATTAATACGGCATTCAAAAGAGTGGCCGGTAATCTGGATATTTTCTTGTTTGATAGAGAGTTTTTCTCCGCAGCAAACGCGAATTTGTTCTTTAATCAGGTCGACGCCAGTGACCATTTCTGAAACCGGGTGCTCTACCTGAATACGGGTATTCATTTCGATAAAGTAGAACCCGCCATCTTCATAAAGAAATTCAAAGGTGCCTGCGCCACGGTAAGCAATATCATTACAAGCCTTGATGCAAGCCGCATACACTTCTTCGCGTGCGCTGGCCTCAATATGTGGTGCCGGTGCTTCTTCAATGACTTTTTGGTGTCGACGTTGCAATGAGCAGTCACGATCACCCATATGAATGGTGTTGCCTTGTCCATCTGACAGAATCTGCACTTCAACGTGACGCGGGTTTTGCAGGAATTTTTCCATATACACTGTGTCATCTCCGAAGGCGGCGCCCGCTTCAGATTTGGTGACGTGAATAGAATTAATGAGCGCAGATTCGGTATGGACAACACGCATTCCACGACCACCGCCACCCGCGGCGGCTTTAATAATCACCGGGTAGCCAATACGCTTGGCAATGCGCAGACATTCTTCTTTGTCTTCAGGTAATGGGCCGTCAGAACCGGGCACGGTTGGCACGCCGGCTTTTTTCATGGCGTCAATGGCGGAGACCTTGTCACCCATTAGGCGAATAACATCAGCATCAGGGCCAATAAAAATAAATCCGCTTTTTTGCACCTGCTCGGCAAAGTCGGCATTTTCTGCCAGAAAGCCATAACCCGGATGAACGGCTTCAGCATCACTGATTTCCATTGCACTGATAATGGCGGGGATATTCAGATAACTTTCTGAGGATGGGTTGGGGCCAATACACACGGCTTCATCTGCTAGGCGAACGTGTTTAAGATCGCGGTCGATTTTGGAGTGAATGGCAACAGTTTTAATGTCCAGTTCTTTACAAGCACGCAATACCCGTAAAGCGATTTCGCCACGGTTAGCGATAACCATTTTTTTAATCATGAACCTTTTCCTCTTTGTAATATGCGGTTAGCGCCTGTTAAGCAATGGTAACAAGAGGTTGGTCAAATTCTACGGCCTCAGCATCATCGACCAAGATGGCCTCGATAACACCGGTTTTGTCGGCTTCGATTTGGTTCATCATTTTCATGGCTTCAATAATACAGATAATATCACCTTGTTTGACATGTTGGCCGACTTCTATGAAAGACGGTGAGCCGGGGCTGGGCGAGCGATAAAAAGTGCCTACCATGGGGGATTTGATGATATGGCCTGTCGGTGTCTGCTCTGTGGGTGCGCTGTCTGCTGCTGGAGCAGCGGGTGCTGCCGCCGGTGCAGGTGCTGCCGCTGGCATGGGAGCGGCGACAACGGGTGCGCCTGCAACAGCAACGGTTTGTGTGCCGCGGCTGATGCGTACAGACTCTTCACCTTCTTTGATTTCCAGTTCACCGATGTCGGATTCTTCAAGTAGTTCAATCAGTTTTTTGATCTTGCGGATATCCATTAAATAGTCTCTCGTAGTATGCTTTTGTTGAGTAAATGTAAGTTGTTAAATGAATGTCAGTGTTGCAGTCTGCTCATCGCGGCATCCAGAGCCAGTTCATAACTGGCCGCCCCGAAGCCACATATCACACCTTCAGCCAAGTCGGATAAAAAAGAGTGTTGTCTGAACTCTTCTCGCTGATGGATATTGGAGAGGTGCACCTCAATAAAGGGAATGTTGACACCTGCCAGTGCGTCACGTAGGGCGATGCTGGTATGCGTAAAGGCTGCAGGATTAAAGAGTATAAAGTTGACCCCTTCTTGGTTTGCATCGTGGATACGGTCAATCAACTCATACTCTGCATTGCTTTGCAGGCACATGAGATGGTGCCCATGTGTACGTGCTTTCTCGCTGAGGGTGAGATTGATTTCTTCCAGTGTGGTTGTGCCATAGACTTCAGGCTCGCGAGTACCCAATAGATTTAAATTGGGGCCATGTAGGACCAGGATCGTTGCCATAACCAATACTCTTCTGAACCAATGTGTCTGTTTTTGCATGCTGCTCTTACCGCATGCCGATAAATTGGCGCAAAGTGTGAACCAAAAATAAGGTATTGTCTACGAAAACCTTTGTTTTAATTCAAATCGCGACTATTTCGACGATTTTAAGAGAATTTAGCGACTATAAGGCAACAATGTTCAATTGTGTAGGGTTGTGTTTTGTTGATTTCGCGGCATATCGCTGATAATGACGCCTTTTTTTGTGGTTTTTTAAGTAAAATTCAAAAATTTGCGGTTATTGTGCAGCTAAAAGTCGAAAAAATCTTTTAAATGCCATTTATTTGTTTTTTGAATTCTGTGGGGTTGAGGATTTGTGGAAGAATAATGCCTTCTGCGTTGGGTTTTGCCGGAAAAAGCAGGTACAGGGGAACACCTCCACGGCCATACTGATCCAGTAATGTGTTAATTTCAGCGTTGTAGTTAGTCCAGTCACCCTCTAATAAATGAATGCCTTTATCTTGCATGGTCTGCAAAGTGGCAGTAGTAAAGACGACTTTTTCATTAAATTTACACGTGATGCACCAGTCTGCGGTTAGGTTAACGAAGATAGGTTCTCCTTGGGTGCGCAAAGCATTGAGTGTTTGCGCAGAATAAGGTTTCCAGAATGAATCTTTGGCGTTGCTTTGTTGGGCGAGTTGTTGCTGGTTGTGCCAGAGGATGCTGATAAGTAGTAACAGTGCAGAAACATATAATATTGGAGTCCATTGAGGCTTTTTACTTTTTATCCAAAACAGGAATGCCAGTGTGACCGCAACGACTAAGACTAGCGCAACCGCGAAATTGCCGACTTGTTGACCTAAGACCCACAATAGCCAGACACTGGTAAGGTAGAGTGGAAATGCTAGGCATTGTTTGAAGGTTTCCATCCATGCGCCTGGGGCTGGGAGGTTTTTATGCAGTTGTGGCAAATAACTTAATAGTAAAAAAGGTAATGCCATGCCAAACCCCAGCCCGCCAAAAATGGCCAGTGAAATAAAGGCGGGTTGTGTGAATGCATAACCCAGTGCTGTTGCCATAAAAGGCGCAGTGCAGGGGCTGGCAACAATAGCGGCTAGTGCCCCTGTGAAAAATGAATGTTGCTTTTGAGAGCCTTCCGTCAGTTGTTGGCCTGCATTCATAAGGCGCCCGCCAAATTCTACGACTCCGGAGAGGCTAAGTCCCATAATAAAAAACAGCAGCGCTAAGAATGTAATAACGGCGGGAAATTGTAGCTGGAATCCCCAGCCGACAGCGTCTCCGGCGTTACGAGCCAGTAAGAGTAGTACTGCCATAAGAATAAATGTCAGTATGCATCCCAGTGTATACGCCCAACCATGAGAGGTGCGTGATGCCTTGTCCCGTTGGTTAGCCAGCGACAATGCTTTGATCGAAAGAACCGGGAATACGCAGGGCATTAAGTTCAAAATCATGCCGCCGATAATGGCGATACATAACATAAACAGTAGTGTTTTCCACGATGTAGCTGTCTCCGCTTTTTGATGGGTGGCGGGAGGCTGTGGTGTGGCAATGGCGTTGATGCCTGCGTCGGATAGTTCAAAATATTTGGTTTCTGGAGGATAGCAAAGCCCGGCATCGGCACAGCCTTGATAGCGTACGGCTATTTCGAGATTATCTGTTGATGGAAATTGCGCGTTATCAATGGTTGTCGCAATATAGATATAATGTTTCTCAACATCCTTTTCAAAAAATTGGTCGTAGGCAATGTTGCCATCTGGTTTTTCGAAGTTAATGGGATGCCCATCGACAGTAATATGAAATTGCTCACCGTATAAAAAGTAGTTATCAGCAATCACCCATTCGGCGATCACTGTGTTTTCGGTTTCACGTAGGGTTAACTGATAGGCCTCATCAACCGTTAAAAACTCTTTGGTACCGGCAGACAATAGTTCATTGAGATTGTTGCTGGTGTTTTGGGGGGCAACTGACAGGCTCGTGACAGACAACGCCAGCAGTAAAATATAGCGTAAGACGTTGGCATATTGTTCTAGGGCAGATTTCATATCAGGGTCGTATTTATATCCAGTCTGTTTAGGTATGACCAAGGCCGCTGTTTTTTGTTCCCGGGCAAAGTGTGATTGTTGCCGTCTTTGCTATAGTTAAAGAAAGCGTGAAATTATACCTTTTGTCTGGGTTAGGAACTATCTCTATGTCGTTACACCGCCGTTTGATTATTGTTGTCACATTAATGGTGTTGGCGTTGCTATGTATTAATCTTGTGATTACCTTGCATAACGCACGCTTGAATATTTATGAGCAATTGAAAGTGCATGCTCAGGATGCGGCAAACTCGCTGGGTTTTAGTATGTCACAAGCCGCACTGGATAAGGATGATATACAGATTCAGTTGATGGTAGATGCCCTTTTTGATCGTGGTTACTACCGTCGTATTCTTTATCGTGATATTCAGGGTAAGGTTAAGCTTAAGCGAGAATTGCCTTTGTCCAATGATGAGGTGCCTCACTGGTTTATTCAGTGGTTACCGTTACCGGAACCTTCGGGTGCGGCTCAGGTGAGCTCTGGCTGGTATCAGTTGGGTCAGGTAGAGGTTGTCAGCCATCCGGGTTTTGCTTATCAGTATTTGTGGCGTTCATTTAAAGAGCAGTTTTGGCTCTTTCTGGTCACCATTGTTGTTTGTTATACCTTGTTGGGTTTTGGTTTGCGTATTGTGCTCAATCCTTTGCGTAAGGTTGAACAGCAGGCAGATGCTATTTGCCGTAAAGAATTTCCGGTTCAGGAAGATGTGCCCGATATCCCTGAGTTGCGCAGTGTCGTTTCTGCCATGAATCGGATGGTCGCCAAAGTTAAAGTGATGTTTAATTATCATATTGAGGTGAACGAACGTTTATACGAACAGCTCAATACAGACTCGGTGACCGGCCTGGCAAATAGGCAATATTTTGATAAATGTCTGGCGGCGGCGATTACAGAAGATCGCGCTGCGGCTTCCGGCGCCTTATATTTGATTCGGGTAGCAGATCTCCAACAATTGAACCAACAACAAGGCCGTGAACGCGGAGATCAATATTTAAAATTAATTGCTGGTGAGCTGGGGCTGTTGTTGAATGTGTATAGCGGTTGCCTATTGTCTCATCATTCTGGCGCTGATTTTGCGGCTTTTGTGCCAGCGTTAAACGAAGCCGATAGTCAGACCTTGTTGGAGCGACTGTATTCCAGTTTACAGAGTTTTGAATGGCAAAGTGATGAGGTGCCTGAAATTTATATCGGTGCTTTATATATTCCCAGAATACAGTCTGCATCCAATTATATGGCGTTAGCAGATGCGGCTTTAAGTCAGGCGCAAAACGAAGGTGTCAGTGGTACGTGTTGGCATAAAGTGAGTAAAGAGGAGCAAACACTCTCTGCTGGTGAATGGTCCGGTATTATTAAATCTGCTACTGATAATGAAAGCTTTGTTTTTCATTACCAGCCCGTATGGCAAATGATTCACAAGGAAAAGTCATTATTATTTAATGAAGTGATGATACGCATCCGGGTGGATGACAATGAGTATTCGGCGGGTCATTTTATGCCAATGGCAACACGCTTTCATCTATTGCCTGCGATAGATCATCTTGTGGTGTCTCATCTGGTGTCAGGCTTGCAGTCCCTGCCAGAAAATATTTGTGTGAATTGTTCATTAGCTTCATTGGAAGATGATATGTTTATGAGGAACGTACAAGTTCTGCTAAACGATAACAGGCATATTGCTTCACGTTTAACGTTTGAACTGCCTGCTAATGGCTTGTCGATTGCCCCCAAATCCGTACGTCATTTTGCCGAGTTGGTCAAAGAGTGTGATGCTAACTTGTCACTGCATCATTGTGGTCGAGGCTCTGCCGAGTTTGCCTATTTGCAACGTTTGCCCGTTGACTTTCTCAAAATAGATCGACAATTTATCCGGGGCGTTGAAGAGCCGGACAACCAGTTTTTTATTCGTTCGCTGGTCGCCATTGCTCAAAGTTGCGATATTGTTGTGCTAGCAGAAGGTATTGAAACCGAGGAACAATGGCAAGCATTGTTGAATTTAGGTGTGCAAGGTGGGCAGGGTGATTGGCTGGGTAAACCTTCTCTCGAACATATTATTGGATGATGTCCGCTTTCGCGGTAAGATAATGCTACACTCCTATGGCGATGAGCATTTTTTATGACGTTTACAGACAAAGCTTCCCGGTTTTATTATCGTGCTCAAGAAGCGTTTGCAGACTGGAAAGACGGCTTTTCCAGAAGCCCGATTAGCGCCAAAGTGGTGGTATGGGCATTGTCTGCTTACTTGGTGGTTTGCGTCATTGTGGGAATGTACTGGAGTCGTGAACCGGATGTTTTTGATGTGCGCTTATCAGCGACTCAACCCGCTATTGGTGTTACCACCACTACCACGCTTGTTCGTGTTGCTGACACCTTGCTTAGCAAGCCTGGTGGTTATTTGAGCAACGATATTCTGCCCCCGGGGGTTTGGCTGGATAATATTCCTAGCTGGGAATACGGCGTGTTAATTCAGGTGCGTGATCTTAGCAAGGCTTTGCGTGAAGCGTTCAGTCGTTCCCAATCGCAATCAACAGAAGACACTGACCTTGTGTTTGCTGAACCCAAATTTAACTTTGATAATGATAGTTGGATATTGCCTTCTAGCGAGTCTGTGTATCGTGAAGCCATTGAAGGTTTGGAAAGTTATCAGCAACGTTTGGTGGATGTTGGGCAGGCGGATGCTCAGTTTTATGCGCGAGCGGATAATTTAAACTATTGGCTGGCAACCGTCGAGACGCGTTTGGGCAGTTTGTCGCAGCGTTTAAGTGCTAGTGTTGGGCAGCGCCGTATTAATACTGATCTTGCGGGTGAAGAAAATGCTGCCCAGTCTACGCCAGCACCTAACGATATGGTGATAAAAACACCATGGCTTGATATTGATAATGTCTTTTATGAAGCGCGCGGTAGTGCCTGGGCATTGATTCATTTTTTAAAAGCGGCTGAAGTAGATTTTGTCGATGTGTTACGTAAAAAAAATGCATTGGTTAGTTTGCGACAAATTATTCGTGAGCTCGAAGCGACACAACAAACCGTATACAGTTTAATGATTCTTAATGGCAGTGGTTTTGGCATGTTAGCAAATCACTCGTTGGTGATGGCGTCTTACCTCTCTCGTGCTCACGCAGCAATTATTGATATTCGCGAGTTGCTTGCCCAAGGCTAGCGTCAACAGACCCTGATAATGCAGGATTTACTGTGCGGTTTTATTCTCAGTCGCCATTGGCGTGATACGAGTCATGGCATTTTGATTGAGCTATGGTTGGCCACCGATCAAGGTCCGATTAAACTGCTTATCCCTTCGCAAAAGGCAATCTTTTTTGTTCGACAGCAGGATGTTGAACGTATACAGGGTCTACTCTCACCCTATAGTCATATTGTCATCAAAACCCGTGATTTAAAAAATTTTCATAATGAACCTGTGGCCGCAGTATACTGCTCACAGCAACGTCAATTACGACAGCTGTGTGACTCTTTAGACGTTCAGGGAATCCCTTTGTGGGAAGCGGAGATCCGTATGACAGAACGTTTTTTAATGGAGCGGTTTATTACCAGTAATGCGGCCTTCCCTCACTCGTTTTTGGTTCGTCACAGTCCTCATTTTCAGCAAGCACAACTGACTACAATCAAGCCTTGTGATTATCAGCCGCAATTGTTTATGGTGTCTTTTGATCTTGAAACGTACATGGATGCTAAAGCGCTTTACTCTATAGCGGTGTATTCATCAGAACATGCTTGTGTGTTTATGGTGGGAAACCCACTGTCAGACAGCAATACAGTTGATGTGGTTTGGTGTAATGATGCCAAGGCTTGTTTGCAGCAATTTTTTTCCTGGTTGGAAAAAGAAGACCCAGATGTGTTGATTGGCTGGCATGTTATACAGTTTGATTGTTGGGTGTTGAAAAACTTGTGCGAGCGCTATGATATTCCTTTTGCGCTTGGACGAGATCGACAGGTGCCTCATTGGCGAGAAGATGGCAGTCGCTATTATATTAAGGTTCATGGTCGTGTGGTATTAGATGGTATCGAACTGCTGCGGACTGCTTTTTATTATTTTGACAGTTTTCGTCTGGAGTTTGTCGCACAACAGTTGCTGGGATAAGGCAAGTTAATTAGCCACGATAATCGCGCAGAAGCCATTACGGATTTGTTTGTTAAGGATAAAATAGCATTGGCAGCATACAATTTACAGGATTGTAAATTAGTGTGGGATATTTTTGAGAAAACATGCCTACTGGATTTTGCCATTGAGCGTTCGCGTTTAACCGGTTTGCCGATGGATAGAATGGGTGGCTCGGTTGCCAGTTTTGAATATGCATACTTGCCACACTTGCATCGTAAGGGCTATGTGGCCCCCAATGTGGGCGAGCTGGAGTCGGATGTGGTGAGTCCGGGTGGTTATGTGATGCAATCGCGACCGGGTTTATATCAGCATGTTTTGGTGTTGGATTTTAAAAGCCTATACCCCAGTATTATTCGGACGTTCTTAATTGACCCTTATGCTTTTTGGCGAGTGTTGCATGAACAATTACGGCCAGAGGAGATAGTTTCCGGATTTAATGAGGCCGCGTTTGCGCGCGAAGGGTCTATTTTGCCCGATCTTATTGATTATCTTTGTCAGCAACGTGAAAAAGCCAAAGCCGATAATAATCAACCATTATCACAGGCGATTAGAATTATTATGAATTCTTTTTACGGTGTACTGGGGTCTCGTGTATGCCGTTTTTTTGATCCCCGTGTGTGTAGTTCAATTACTTTGCGTGGGCATGACATTATTCAACAATCACGACAATGGATTGAGCAACAAGGACATCAGGTTATCTATGGCGATACGGATTCTATTTTTGTTTGGTTGGGACCTACGTTTACTCCCATTAATGCACAACAGGAATGTCAGACGATTGGTAGTGAGTTGGCGGAAGATTTGAATCAATGGTGGCGACAAAAATTACAGCAAGAATTTTCTATTGAAAGCGCTCTAGAAATTGAATTTGAAACGCATTACCAACATTTTTTAATGCCAACGATTCGTGGCTCTGAGCAGGGCAGTAAAAAACGTTATGCGGGTATGGTGGAAAATAACGGTGAAATGGAAATGGTGTTTAAAGGATTGGAGACGGTCAGAGCAGATTGGACGGCTGTTGCTAAAGAATTTCAACAACAGTTGTATGAAAAGGTATTTTTAAAACAACCCTATCACCAGTTTATTAGAAATACGGTCAATGATTTGTTGGTAGGTCAAAAAGATCGTGAGTTGTTATATCGTAAGCGTTTGCGCCGGCCAGTATCAGGCTATCAAAAAAGTAATCCGCCGCATGTTAAAGCGGCACGTGTCTATGAGCAATATGCAAAAGAAACCTTGGCAAAAGGTGACCCGATTCATTACTGGATAACGGTTAATGGCCCGGAACCAGAGCAATACCATTACAGCCCAATTGATTATCAGCATTATATTGATAAACAGCTAAAGCCAATCGCCGATAGTATTCTTGGTTTTTTAGGGGAAAGCTTTGATGACATAGTGCAGCCGCAGATACGGTTAGTCTAGAACTTTGATGGAATAATTGTTGTTGAATTTCGCGCCAATCATTATGATGTCGCCTTTCCCTTGATTGGTGGCTAATAATGTTAATAAACGATGCGTGCGATCAATTTTTAATCTATTGCCGTTGTACAAAAAATTTATCCTCTCATACCATCAAAGCCTATGAACGTGACCTCACAAAGTTTCAAATTATCACTGTAAGAAAGACCCCGATAGCTGAATATGATCGCCATAGAATTCGTGAATATGTTAATGCACTGTTTGATGATGGCTTATCAAAGGCAACCGTTAAAAGACGGCTGGCATGCCTAAAAACACTATTTAAGTGGCTTGAAAATGAAGAATTGATAGAGGTCTCTCCATTTTATCGGTTGGACTTAAAGATTCGTCTCCCACAGCGTTTGCCTCGAAACCTTAGTTCACGAGAACTGAATAAAATGCTTTCGGCCATCAGAGCTGTTGTGGGGCTTTCCAAAACGACAGAATATTTGCTTGATGATTTTGGTGTGGTGCATAAGGGTAGACTTAATGATATTACCAGCTTGGTCAGTTTGGAGTTGCTATTTACAACGGGCGTGCGAGTGAGTGAATTGGTGGGCATTCGTTTGGATGATATTCACCTTAAAGACCGTTACATTCATATTCGGGGAAATGGGCAACGTGAGAGGCGGGTATTTATTACCGATGCCAGTATACAAAATTTGATTAATACCTATATACATCTGAGACAAATAGCTTCTCCCGACCACAATGTTTTTTTGATAAACAGCAATGGCAGACCCGCGACCACACAAACTGTGCGTATCTGGATTAAAAAGTTAAGTGAAAAATCCAAGCTAAACCGCAAGGCCACCCCGCATATGTATCGACACTCAACGGCAACTCATCTGCTAAGCTCCGGAGTGGATATTACCTATGTCCAAAAGTTACTCGGCCACCAGAGTATTAGCACCACGCAAATATATACCCATGTTGACCATAAAGAGGTCTATAGAAATGTTGCTAAAGCGAATATTAGGATGAAGATTTTATAGATAACTAAGAATTATGAGTGTCATATATCAAGGCGGTATTCCGTTAGGGTCTATAGTAATCTTGTTTGTTATGTTTGTGTTTTTTGTGACTAACTGGGCAAGGGTCTATAAAATTCTGTTTAATGGAATTAAATTAAAGTTAGAGATTTCTGAATCCTTCATATCTTCCTTAGACGTTTTAAAGATCGTATTATTAAAATTTTCAGGCGCATCCATCAATGATATTAAAGCGTATGATGGTAGATATGTTACAACGATTAATCTGAATGATACCTACTTCTCTCAACATAAAGTACGATGTTTTTGGCAGTTCTTGTCTTACTATATAGTTTACAGCTTCATTATGGTTTTTTTTGGCCAAACCTATTGATATTTTAGAGAGTGAACGAGCCGGGCATTTAGTTTCTTTTGCTGTTAGTAAAGATGCCCCAGCACAAATATTTAACATTCTGATACTTGCCACGACAAATGTTCTGACCGACTTGATATCATTATCAATTATACACTTGAACAAAATATCTAGTGCTTTTTCCAAAAAAAATTATCTAGATAGTTTTAGATTTTCAATTCGCGATATTTTTGCAGCATCTACATTATTTCTAATTTCGCAGATTGTCTCAAATTCTTTATATCCATTGTCGATAGACAATCCCCCATAAACTTTTAACTGGCTAAGCATTGAAGCAGCCATAATGCCATATGCATTTATAGAATCTGTAAATGGGGATAAAATTAACTTCTATCATTTTACAATGCCTGGCCAGTTATTTATTAAAGGAACAATTTTTATTCCCACATTAATTAGCATGATTTTAATAATGGTTACATCCCTGCTCCTAGCAGGTGTAAACCTTATTAAAAGAATTCAGAATATATTTTTCAAATATGATAACTTAGCTTATTCTCAAGGGCCAGAGCCTATTGCTGGAAGCATGATGTCAAGAGAGGATAGGTGCTTGTCTTTTGCAGTTAATATTGCTATAGGGTTTTTACTGACTGCTATGGGAGGCTCGGCATCAAATATATTCTCTATGTTATTTTTCTAATTCAGGTTTTTTAATGACAAACTGGCACACATCATACCCCCCCTCCGCTTCGATCAAAGATAGTTCTAATTGAGGATAGATAAAAATACCACATCCTATAAGCACGTCGGCATTGATAATCTAACTCTTTACTTGCAATTTCAGGATTTATGCTTTTTATATTTTTTTTAGTTGATTGTATAAAAAAATCGTTTTCTATTTCTAGATTTTTCAGCCATTCCTCTAGAGTTCTTTTATAGTTTTCTCCATTATGTATGAAGCAGCCTTGAAGCTTCATGCCATTATCTTCGATTCCTTTTATGACTTCTGAGCATCTAGGAATGTATCCTACAGGAAAAATATATTCATCTATCCAATCATTAGTTATTCCGGTATCAGGCCTTACAATCGTATGTATAACAGCTGTTCCCGTTTCCTTTAGCAAGCTACTTACTTCGAAGAAAAAAAATTCATATTGAAACTTCCCGACATGTTCAAGCATTCCTATGCTAACAACGTGACTATATATTTAAGATTCATTATTTCTAAATTTTTTGTAATCATTGCATAAAAAATTCACCCTTTATTTTTGAGATTCCAGAAGCAGGCTTCTTTTTTCATTTGCATAATCTATTTGATTTTTAGCTATTGATATGCCGTCATACTTTGCACTTGTTTTTTCTATAGTTTCAAAAATAGAGATCACCCAGCCACAGCCTATATCTAATATATAGCTATCGTTATCCAAATCTCCTAGCCTACTCAAAGTGGTATATATCTTGTTTTTCTGTGCCAGCTCCAAACTATAATTTTCTTTGTCAAAAAAAGCACATGAATAGATGAGGCTTTCTCCAATTATTTTTTTGTAAATTTTATGGTCTTCATTATAGTGCTTCTTAGTTTCTCTAAGAGTGAATGGCTTAATTTGCTGTTTATATATGTGAGATAGCTTAGCTCTAATGCTGCTTTTGAGAAAAAAGCTGTTATTTTTATTGAAAGAGAGAATGAGGTTTAGAATATCACCGTCATAGATGTGAAACTTACCATCAACAAAAGCTTCCGGAAGACGAAGTCGAGGGTTTTTCAAAATAGAAAACCAACTCCATAATCTTGGTGGGGCAAACCTTAATTTACTTTTTTCTACTATTTCCTCACTATCAAAGGATAATTGTATAGCCCTAACTTTATATAATATTTTAAACAAAAATCTAATGATCGTTTTTTCAACGGGGTGAGTTATATGAGTATAATCCTGATCAATTAAATTATTATTCATAATTCTTAATTATCTATAAAATTATTTAGGTTTATTATTCTGATTCTTTATCTTTCCACAAACTATGCTCAATAAAAACCCTATTTTCAGTTTTATTGATAACTATTTTTATTTTTGTTGCTTTGCGCGCCATACAGGCTTATTGGGGGAGTGTTATGATGAATAGTGCGCCATTAAGATGTGGTTTTTGTCCGCCATTGCTAATGGTAATACTCCCTCCATAACTGCTAATAATATCTACAGCCACGCTAAGACCAATACCTTGTCCGATTTGAGCAGTATCTGCCCGCGCGCCGCGTTCTAGTAACGAGTGTTTTATACTATCAGCAATGCCATCACCGTTATCACTGATACGGATGACTAGTTCATTTTCAGTTTTTTCCGAGTCAATAGTAATCTGACCACGACCGTATTTACATGCATTATCTACAATATTGCCGAGCACTTCCAATAGGTCGGCCTCATCGCCAATAAATATATGGTCTTCGAGAGTGAGGTTATTGAAAATTATATTTTTTTCTGTGTATACCTTCCTCATAACCTGAACTAATCGATTGACGCATGCATGTACCGAAACGGCTCCTCGTTGATTGATGCTATCTTTTTTTGAGCGAATGACTGCGCGCTGTAATTGATGTGTGATAATTTGATTAATGCGGTGAAGTTGTTGGTCAATGATATTATCCTGTTGTTGTTTTTCTGATAGCTGGCTGTTAATCACTGCCAGCGGTGTTTTCAAACTGTGAGCAAGATCAGACAAGCTGTTGCGATAACGTTCGCGCTGTTGTTTTTCCTGTTTGAGAATAGTGTTTAAGTTATCAATGGCGGGTTGAATCTCGTGCGGATAGTTGTTTTCTAGCGTGCTTATTGAATTCTGTTGCAGTTTTTGTAGTTGGTTCGAAAGGCGTTTTAACGGCTTTAACCCCCAGTACATAATTAATGCTTGTAAGAGTAATAATGCAATGCTCATTAATCCTAGCCATTGCCATAAGCGTTTGCTATAACTATTGATTTCTGCATCAATTGTTGCGCTGTCTTTCATAACAATAAAGCGCAGTGGGTAGCTGTTATCATTATCGTCAATCCACTCAATATCATAGCTTAAGGCATTGAGATGACGTTCTATAAGATTAATGCTGAAAAAATCCAGTTGATCAAGACTAAAGCGTTGTTGTGATAAGAAAATCTTTTCAGGTAGTAATATTGCCGATTCAGATCGCCAGAGTAATTGATGTTTATGGTTGAGTATGGTGGCGTAAAGCCCTGAGTTTTGTTGGTTAAAGCGTGGTTCGGGCAAGTTTTCTGGAATAGTGAGCGTCCCCTTTTCTATTTCGGTAAGCCCTAAAAGCAGATAGATGTGCGTTTGCAGTTGCTGTTTTTCAGCATTAATTTGACTATGTGTAAAGCTGTTCAGTAATAATGTACCGCTGAGGATAATAAATAACGGTAAAAAACACAAAGATCCAATAAAAAAACGTCCGACTAATGAGCGCCTGTTGAATAGTGTAAGACGGAAAGCTTTTTTATCCGAGGTGTTATTGGTGGAAGTCATAAAGTTTTTGTTAGATTCAGGCTATAACCTTGCCCACGTAGTGTTTTGATTGGTTTAATGTTCCCGTCCGGATCTAGTTTTTTGCGCAATCTTCCAACCAATACTTCAATCACATTGCTATCTAAATCAAAGTCCTGATCATACAGGTGTTCGGTTAATTCCGTTTTGGAGACCACGCGTTCGTTATTGAGCGCCAAATACTCTAGTGTATTGTATTCGTATTGGGTTAACGTAATGTCGAGTTCATTAACGCTCACGGCTTTACTGGCAGTATTGATGCGTAAGGGATCAAAATGAATGGTAGGTGATGCATGCCCTTTTGAGCGTCTTGCCAGAGCGTTGAGTCGTGCCAATAATTCTTCATTATGAAAAGGCTTGACGAGATAATCGTCTGCACCGGCTTCCAGACCAGCAACTTTATCTTGCCAATTTCCTCTGGCCGTTAAAATTAATACGGGGTAATTAATATGTTGTGAGCGCAATTGTTTGATGATCTCAATACCCGTAATTTCAGGCAAGCCAATATCAATAATGGCAATATCATAAGGGTGTTCTTCGCCAAGATACAAACCTTCACGACCATCGGTGGCACTGTCAACACGGTACCCTTGAGTCGTGAGATGGCTGCACAGGTTTTGGCGTAAAGTGTTTTCGTCTTCAACGAGAAGCAGGCGCATGGTTAAAACCTCGCATCAGTTCTGGAGACTCATTCGGTAGCGGGTTGTTGAGGGGACGGCCTGTCTTCTTGCGAAAACGGGTTTCACCACTATCACCATCAACCATAATCTGCCGTACTCTCCCTTCAGGTAACAAGACGCGTACAAGATAATCCGTACTGTTGCCCCGGGGTGGTTTGACTTTCAGCACTCTGCCGCCAGTGAATTCCTGAGCTTTAGATGCTGCTTCTGAAGCAGACAAGGATTGTGCTTGCAACAGAGTACTGGAAAGGCTAAAAATAACCCCAATGGTGCTTGTCAGTACGCGTGTGTACATAAGATTGCCCAATAAACCGTAAGTAGGCTTATATTAGTAATCTACCGCGCTAACATCAACCGCTACGCGAATACGTTCACCGGTATGGGTGTCCATCACCCTAGAATAACGGCGACCACGGTATTGGTAGCTGACGTCATAACCCGTGACTTGTTTCTTGTAGCGCATATTATGGCTCACATGGCAGACTCTTTCTGTTGTTGTGTGGTGCTTATGATGTGTTTTGCGATTCAGATCGCTGGCAATAGATCCACCTAGTATGGCACCTGCAACCGCTCCCACGCGTTTGTTACTCTTGTTGTGCCCTAGTTCATTGCCAATGGCGCCGCCAATCAGTGCGCCGATAATCTTTGGTGTCGCTGATCGATGGCTTTTGCGGTGTACTACACGCTCTTCTAGGTGACACTCTTTATGCGGTTCCCGGATGCTTACGGTTTCATAGATAGGGGCAACATGAGTGACTTTAGCATAGTCAATATGTGATTCTGACCATGCATATGAACCCGTCAATAGGGTGCAAGTCACAAGGCTTAATCCAGTTAGGTGACGGTACAAGCTCGATATTTGTTTCATGATTGTTATCTCCAATGGGTATTTTCAGGTCCAGAATAACGATGGCAACCTTAATCAACCCTGAAGTATCAAAGCGGTTTCAATATCGCTTACTTATGCCCCAAACAGCCCGTCAATTAGCGTATAATGCGGCCTATCTACACATCGGATATGTTAAAAAGCCAATGAATACCAAAGAATACATGCAACAACTGGGACAACAAGCCAGAAAGGCGTCTCGTGACATTTCGATGGCGGATACCGGCCTGAAAAACCAAGCCTTGCTGGCGATTGCGGCTGCGTTAAATGAACAACGTGATACGTTGCTAACCGCCAATGCTACGGATGTTGCCGTTGGCGAGAAAAATGGTCTTGATAGCGCGTTGTTGGATCGATTACATCTAGATGATAAGCGTATTGATGCCATGATCGAAGGTTTGCATCAGGTCGCTGCGTTACCTGATCCTTGCGGTGAAATTACCGATTTGAATTATCGCCCTTCCGGTATCCAGGTAGGCAAAATGCGAGTGCCGCTGGGTGTTATTGGCATTATTTATGAGTCCCGTCCCAATGTCACCATTGATGCGGCCAGTCTTTGTTTGAAAGCCGGTAATGCGACCATTTTGCGTGGTGGTAAAGAGGCGTTGCATTCCAATAAAGCGATTGCTCAATGTATTCAACAGGGATTGATAGCGGTGGGTTTATTGGCACATGCGGTTCAGGTAGTTGAAACGACGGATCGTGAGGCCGTGGCCGAGTTGATTACCATGAATGAGTACGTTGATGTGGTTGTGCCTCGTGGTGGGCGTGGCTTGATAGAGCGTATCAGTCGTGATGCTAGAGTGTCGGTGATTAAGCATTTAGATGGTATTTGCCATGTTTATATTGATGATCAGGCAGACCTTGAGAAGGCCTTTGCTATTGCTATCAATGCTAAAACACACCGTTATGGTGTGTGTAATACCATGGAAACTCTGCTAGTTGCCAAAGACATCGCACCTGAGATATTACCACGTCTGGTAGAGGCCTATCAGCAAAAGGGCGTCGAGTTACGAGGTTGTGAAGCGATGTGTGCATTATTTGAAACCATGAGGCCGGCAACAGGCGACGATTGGGCAACAGAATATCTGGCGCCTGTCTTGTCTATTAGAATCGTCGACGATCTACATATGGCAATTGCTCACATTGATCAGTACAGTTCGGGTCATACAGAAGCGATAGTCACTGAAAACTACACCCGCGCACGTCAGTTTCTTGCCTTGGTCGATTCCAGTTCGGTGATTGTTAATGCCTCCACACGTTTTGCTGATGGCTTTGCATACGGTTTGGGAGCGGAGATTGGCATTTCAACGGATAAGATTCATGCCCGTGGCCCAGTCGGTTTGGAAGGATTAACATCACAAAAGTGGATTGTTCTAGGTGATGGCCATATCCGTCAGTAAGCGGTCTAGTCTCGGTATTTTGGGCGGGACTTTCGATCCGGTGCATAACGGTCACTTGCAGATGGCTCAAGACGCGTTAAGTGCCTTGCCGCTTGATGAAGTCCGCCTTATTCCCTGTTATCGTCCAGCACACCGAGATGCGCCGGTTTTAACGGCTGAGCAACGTCTGCAACTGTTATCCCTAGCGGTAGGTGATTACTCTGGATTGGCTGTTGATGATCGTGAGTTGCGACGGGAACAGCTATCTTACACGGTTGATACTTTGCGGTCTTTACGTGAAGAGCGTGGTGATCATGTCAGTTTAGTGTTTATTTTAGGTGAAGACGCTTATGCGGGTTTAACGTCTTGGCATTGTTGGCAGGAGTTGCGTGAGCTGGCTCACCTATTAATAATGGCTCGACCACAAATGCCTGCTATTACGAATCCCTTGTTACAAGAGTGGCTAATGCACCGCGACAATTTTGCCATTGTACAAGAACAGCCATCGGGTGGAATCATGCGTTTGTCGAAACATATGTTACCCATTTCTTCAACACAGGTGCGACAGCAATTGATGGCGGGTGCCGTGGCTGCGGATATCCCTCTCTGTGTACAACAATGCATTACACAAAATCACTGGTATCAACACCAGAGTGAACAGAAAACTCAATAGGAAAAAACATGACAATTGATGTAAATGCTCAGGCGCTTGACGCACTGGAATCATTAAAAGCGCAAAATATCGTAACGTTGGACGTCACCGACCTGAGTGACGTGATGGATAATCTGATTATTGCCACGGGCACATCCAACCGCCATGTTAAATCGCTTGCTGGCAATGTGGTCGATGAGTTAAAACAACAGGGTTTGCAACCTATTGGTATTGAGGGCTTAGATTCCGCTGATTGGGTGCTAGTCGATTACGGCACGGTTGTGGTTCATGTTATGCTGCCGCAAACCCGTCAGTTCTACGATCTTGAAAAACTATGGACACCGATGGCGGAGCAGCCGGAAGACTAATATGCGTATTCGGGCGATTGCGGTGGGCACCAAAATGCCAGCTTGGGTTACTGAGGGTATTGCCGATTATCATAAACGCCTGCCTCGTGAATGGTCATTTGAATTTGTTGAAATCGCACTGGGTCATCGCAGTAAAGGGCAAGATGTCGCCAAGGCGATGCGCAAAGAGGGCGATCAAATGTTGGCGTCTATTCATGCACGTGATTATGTGATTGCGCTGGATGTTAAGGGTAAACCTTGGAGCACAACACAGTTGTCTGGGCAAATGTCGCAATGGCAACTACAGGGCGATAATATTGCCTTGTTGATTGGTGGCCCGGATGGTTTGGCTGCAGCATGTGTGCAACGTGCACAGCAGAGTTGGTCTTTATCACCGTTGACTTTGCCTCATCCTTTAGTCAGGGTATTATTAACAGAACAGTTATACCGCAGTTGGACACTATTGCAGAACCATCCTTACCACAAGTAGCGTCTGCTGTGCGTAAAAAACCTCTAATAAGATAACATCATTCAGTATGCGTGATTTAGAGCATTTTAAAGACCATCATCGCGAAGCCAATATTTTTTTGGGGCGTGTTGTTGTCACCTTATTTATTGTACTGCTGATGTTGGGTATTTTGATTTATCGTTATCACAGCCTGCAAGTGGTCAATTATCAAGATTACGCCACGCAATCTGATAAGAATCGCATTCTGGTACAAACTTTACATCCTAAGCGCGGTTTAATTTACGACAAAAATGGCACTTTGCTGGCTGAAAATCGTCCCAGTTATGTATTAGTGCTGACGCCTGAAAATATTTCGGATATTGATACAACCATTACCCAATTAAAAGATTTGATTGAAATCAATGATGATCATATAAGGGGCTTTAAAAAGGCCTTACGCAGTGGCCGCCGACCTTATCAGCCCATGCCGCTAAAGCACCGTTTATCTGAAGAAGAAATTGCACGCATTGCCGTAAATGAGTATCGCCTTCCCGGTGTGGATGTTGAGGCACAGTTGGTGCGTAGCTATCCGGAACCCATGTTGTTTGCACACACGGTCGGTTATGTTGGCAAGATTAATGATCGTGAATGGAATCGTTTTACCGAGTTGCAGCAGGAGCGTTACAAAGGGTTACAGACCATCGGTAAAATAGGCTTGGAAAAATATTACGAGCGTAGCCTGTTTGGAGAAACCGGTTTTCAAAATGTTGAAATTAATGCGCGTATGCGTGTGTTGAGAACCTTGCAACGTGAGGCACCAGTTCCTGGTAAGGATTTACATTTACACATTGATAGCCAGCTCCAAGAGACGGCGTATGCGGCGATGAAAGGTCGTCGTGGTTCGGTCGTGGCAATTGACACAAAAACAGGTGGCATCCTAACGATGTTAAGTACCCCGACTTATGATACGAATTTGTTTGTGACGGGTATCAGTCATAAGGATTACAATGCGTTAACCAATAATCTCGATCTGCCGTTATTTGACCGTTCTATTCAGGGCAGTTATCCACCTGCCTCAACGGTTAAACCGACATTGGGTCTTGCCGCTCTTGATACACGTACTATCACTCGTAAGCATACCATTTTTGATCCTGGCTATTACCAATTGGAAAATGATGAACGGCTTTATCGTGATTGGAAGCGAGAGGGTCACGGTCGGGTTAATGTCCACAAAGCGATTGTGCAGTCGTCGGATACGTTTTTCTATGACACCGCATTTCGTATGGGTATTGATAATATTTATCAGTATGGTCTTCGTTTTGGTTTAGGCAAACGTACGGATATTGATATTCCCAATGAGCGTAGTGGTTTATGGCCATCCCGTGAATGGAAACAGCGCGTGCGTAGATTACCTTGGTTTCCTGGTGATACCTTAAATGTCGGTATTGGTCAGGGTGATGCACTGGCAACTCCACTACAGCTTGCGGTTATGGTGACAACGCTGGCAAATAAAGGTAAGCGCTATCGCCCGCATTTGGTGAAGAGGTTGGGCGATGAGTTGATTCAGCCGGAAGTGATGTCGACCATGGGTAATGTCAGTGAGCGTCATTGGAATGACATTCACAAAGCGATGCACGATGTAGTGCATGCACCTAATGGTACGGCGCGTCGCATTGCGGTGGGAGCCAAATACAAAATGGGTGGAAAAACCGGTACTTCACAAGTGGTAGGTATTAAGCAAGGTGAAGAATACGATTCTGAGGCATTGAAAGAGCGCCATCGTGATCATGCGTTATTTGTCGGTTTTGCTCCTTTTGAAGACCCACAGATTGCAGTAGCGGTTATTGTCGAGAATGGTGAGGCAGGCTCTTCTGCGGCCGCGCCAGTGGCCAGAAAAATGTTTGATGCCTACCTGTTGGGTCAAACGCTTGAGAGAAAACCATGAAGTCATCAGTACGCCATTATGATTTTCAGCGTCGTATGCCTGAGGCGAGTCGCGATCTGCGCCAACGTCGTAGTTTATGGCAAATGATTCATATTGATCCGGTATTGCTCTGTTTGCTGATTGTCTTAACGATTAGCGGTTTATGGATTTTGTATAGTGCGAGTGAGGGCAATATGCGCGTAGTGCGCAGGCAGGGTATTTTTTTGTTATTGGCTTATATAGGCATGTTTGCCATTGCACAAATACGCCTGTCGTTTATTGCGCGTTGGTCAGCATTGCTGTATCTGGGAGGGGTGGCTCTTTTGATTGCCGTGATCTTTTTCGGGGTCGGCGCTAAAGGAGCACAGCGTTGGCTAAGTGTTGGCGGGTTCCGTTTTCAACCATCTGAAGTCATGAAATTAGCCATGCCGATTGCTATTGCGGCTTATCTTGCCAGTAAAACATTGCCTCCTCGGTTTAAACATATTTTTTGGTCATTAGTTCTGGTTGCTTTACCTACTGTACTGATTATTCGGCAGCCGGATTTGGGAACCTCTATTCTGGTGGCAACATCAGGATTGATTGTACTGTTTTATGCGGGGATTAGTTGGCGTTATATGATATCTGCTTTTACTTTAGCGGCTTTAAGTATTTGGCCTATGTGGCATTATGTCTTACATGATTATCAGCGACAGCGGGTGTTGACCCTGTTTGATCCAGATTCTGACCCTAAAGGTGCTGGCTGGAATATTATTCAGTCAAAAACTGCCATTGGTTCAGGCGGGACTTCGGGTAAGGGCTGGTTGGAAGGCACGCAATCACACTTGAACTTTTTGCCGGAAAGCCATACTGATTTTATTATTGCGGTATTGGCGGAAGAGTTTGGTTTTATCGGTGTTGTGTTGTTATTAGCCTTGTACTCTCTGATCGTTATACGAGGCCTGTTTATTGCAGTTAGAGCTCAGGATAGTTTTCGCCGCTTGTTAGCAGGTAGTATTACATTAACATTTTTTATTTATGTTTTTGTGAATGTGGGCATGGTCGCAGGCTTATTGCCTGTGGTTGGTGTACCATTACCTTTGGTGAGCCTTGGTGGTACATCATTGGTAACACTTATGCTAGGCTTCGGTCTATTGATGGCAGTAAGTACGGAACAGCGACTGATTGTCAATAAATAATCTTGGTAGTTGACTTGGGGAATATCTATGAAAGTGCTTTTAATGACAGTGGCGGCAAGTGTCTTGTGGACAAATGTTGTACTTGCTGGAGATTATGCCGAGCGCGATGATGTTGAGCAGTTTGTTGATGAAATGGTTGTTGAACATCAATTCTCTCGTGAGCAAATGCAGGCATGGTTGGCACAAGCCGAAAAAAAGCAAAGTATTCTGGATGCTATTTCCCGCCCCGCTGAAAAAACACTCACATGGGCGCGTTATCGTAATATATTCCTGACTAAATCACGTATTGAAAAAGGTATTGAATTTTGGCGAGCCAATGAAGAAACACTAGCGCGTGCAGAAAAAGAATTTGGTGTCCCTGCAGAAATCATTGTTGCTATTATTGGTGTGGAAACACGTTATGGAAGGAATAAAGGCCGTTTCCGGGTTATGGATGCCTTGAGTACGTTGGGTTTTGACTATCCACGCAGAGCAAAATTTTTTCGCAAAGAACTAAAGCAGTTCTTTTTATTGGCGCGAGAACAAAAACAAGATCCATTAAGCTTGTTAGGTTCGTATGCGGGCGCCATGGGTTATGGTCAGTTTATTCCTTCCAGCTACCGTGCTTATGCGGTGGATTATACCAATGATGGCTTTGCGGATATCTGGAATAATCCGGTCGATGCGATTGGCAGTGTGGCGAATTATTTTAAAGAGCATGGATGGAAGCCAGATGAACCTGTGACAGTGCGTTCGCGAATTGCTAATGAATATGATCAGTCGTTGTTAAATGATTCATTAAAACCCAAGCACACCGTGCAACAACTACAGGCTAAGGGTTACAAGCCAGTGGTAACCTTGGCAGACCAGCCAGCAAATATCATGCGTTTAGAGGGAAAAAGCGGCGCTGAATTTTGGTTGGGTTTGCATAACTTTTATGTCATTACTCGCTACAATCACAGCCGTTTATATGCCATGGCGGTGTGGCAATTAAGCCAAGAGATTGCGCAGGCAAAAGCAGGTTAGTTCACATGTTGAAGTGGTTCTTTGTTATTGTTGTTATGGGGTTGTCTGCCTGCAGCCATGTGCCTGACTCTTCTCCCGTCAAAATTGAATCCACCAGCCGGCAGGATAGTGCCCCGACCGAAACTCGTGATTTGTCAGCAATTAAAGAGCCGGTACCGAAGCCAGTAACGCGTACTCGTGCAGGGAATCAATCTCCTTACACTGTGTTTGGTAAAACCTACCACCTGCTACCCCAGAGTCAGGGTTATAAAGAACGGGGTGATGCCTCTTGGTACGGCACTAAGTTTCATGGTCGTCGCACATCGAACGGTGAAGTCTACGATATGTGGGCCATGACTGCCGCCCATAAGACATTGCCTATCCCCAGTTATGTGCGTGTCACTAACCTCAGCAACGGCCGTAGTATTATCGTAAGAGTGAATGATCGTGGCCCCTTTCATGAAGGCAGAATTATTGATTTAAGTTATGCTGCGGCCAGTAAATTGGGTTTTGAAAAGCAGGGCACAGCACCTGTTGAATGCGTCGATATTACGCCGACAAAATCACCTGCTGTGGTTAAGAGCGCACCTGTTGCCGCTCCGGTTGTTGTGACTCAGCCTGTCGTAATAGAACCTGCAACAACAGATACCATACTGCAGGTGGCAGCATTTCGGAAACAGCAAAAAGCCGTTGAATTACGGGCAAAGCTACAACAGTTCCTGAAAGTCCCAGTGAATATCGTATTCGATAAAGTGAGAAATTGGCACCGGGTACGTGTCGGACCGATTAAAACTGAACAGGCCTTACTGCAAACTCGGCAAATGCTGGCGGAGCAGGGTATTTCCTCGCCAATGCCTGTGCTAAAATAGTGCGTAGTTATTCAACTAATGAAAGTCAAACCTATGATGCGATCCCACTTCCGACTTGAATTGATTCTTGGCGCCTTGCTTTTCGTTATGGCAACAGCCGTTTCTGCTCGACCAGTCATCATTCCTGCACCACCGCAACTTGCTTCCTCGGCTTATATCCTAATGGACTACAACACGGGGCGTGTGCTTGTTGAGAAAAATGCGGATAAGTCTTTACCACCGGCCAGCATGACGAAAATGATGACCAGTTATATTGTCTCTTCCGAGATAGATCGTGGTGCGATTAGCCCTAACGATCTGGTTGAAATCAGTGTAAAAGCTTGGAAAAAAGGCGGTTCAAAAATGTTTGTGCGTGAAGGTACTCGGGTATACGTGAAAGATCTTCTACGCGGAGTGATTATCCAGTCTGGTAATGATGCCAGTATTGCACTGGCTGAGCATATTGCTGGCAGTGAAGAAGCGTTTGCTGATGTGATGAACCAACAGGCCGCATTATTGGGTATGAAAAATACGGTATTCAAAAACGCAACAGGTTGGCCAGACGATGGGCATTTAACCACAGCGCGCGATCTGGCGATTTTGGGGCAGGCACTTATTCGTGATTTTCCTACACACTACAACTTGTACGCAGAAAAATATTTTTCATACAACGGCATTAATCAGCCTAATCGTAACAAACTGCTTTTCACAGATAAAACCGTTGATGGTATAAAAACGGGTCACACAGAAGAAGCAGGTTATGGACTAGCAGCCTCATCTATGAAAAACGATATGCGTCTTATTTCTGTTGTCATGGGTACCCGCTCAGAATCAGCTCGTGCATCAGAGTCGCAAAAGTTATTGTCTTATGGCTTTCGTTACTATCACACTCACAAGCTCTATAGTCGAGGTGATAGCGTGAACGCCGCGCGTGTCTGGAAAGGTCAGACTGAGAGCGTCAACTTGGTATTGCCAACAGATGTTTACCTGACAGTGCCTCGCGGTAGTGAAAAAAGTATTCAGGCAGAAGTGCACGTTGATCAAACGATAGAGGCACCAGTACAGCAAGGCCAAGAACTCGGTAATGTCACGATTACTTTAGAAAAAGAGGAATTATTAAATATTGCGGTAGTTGCTGAAAATGCTGTTGAAAAAGCGGGTTTTTTTACTCGAGTGTTTGATAGTTTACAGTTGTTTTTTAATCGTTTTTTTCAAACCCAATAAATGAATCAGGCATCTTCTAATAATGGGGAACCACCAAAAATAGAGTTTCCCTGTCAAGATTATCCCGTAAAAATCATGGGCGATAGTGGACAAGATTTTTTTGATTTTGTACTGAACGTCACCGAACAGTTTGCTCCCGGTTTTGACAAAAATAAAGTGACGACAAAAGCCAGCAGTAAAGGCCGATTTACCTCTATTACCGTATTGATTACGGCAACGGGTGTTGAACAATTACAGGCGTACCATAACGCACTGCGTGAAAACCCGGCCACTAAAATTGTGCTGTGATACTGTTGGTAATAGAACAGTGACTGATATTCCTTTACGTATTCGACAACTGGGTTGCCAGCCTTATGAAAGTGTTTGGCGAGCGATGTTACGTTTCACTGATGAACGTGACGATACCACTGGCGATGAATTATGGTTAGTTGAACACGAACCCGTGTATACTCAAGGGCAGTCCGGCAAGCCCGAACATATTTTGCAGCATACTGATATTCCCATTGTCCAGTCCGATCGTGGCGGGCAGGTGACCTACCATGGCCCCGGTCAACTGATATTGTATCCCTTGATTAATCTACGTCGTCATACATTGGGTATGAGGGATATTATCAACTTGTTGGAAGGTTTGGTGACAGAGTGGTTGGCATTATACGGTATCACTGCCTATTCTAAATCTGACGCTCCCGGTGTTTACGTAAAAAAAGCGCAAAATGATGCTAAAATAGCGTCTTTGGGCATGCGTATACGGCGTGGTTGCAGTTTACACGGGATAAGTATCAATGTTGATATGAATCTGGAACCCTTTCAGTGGATTAACCCTTGTGGTTATCAAGGCTTGGCGATGACACAATTGGTCGATGAAAGCGACCAATATATTTCCATCGATCAGTGTTGGCAGGAATTGGTCAAGCTATTTTTACAAAAACTGAATGTGACAACCGTAGTGTATTCTGAAAATCTGGATGTTTTACAATCAGCCTGATGTCGTTTGAAATTGCTGTTTATTTGAGATAACTATGACTGAAATTATTGCTACTGACCTGACAACGTTTGACAATGCTGTACAGCCTGTCAAACGTACAGTGCGCCGTAAAAAGGGTGAGAAGCTGCGTGATGCCGATAAAGTAGAGCGTATACCAGTAAAAGTAATTGCCACTGATGCCGCAGTTACCAAGCCAGATTGGATTCGTGTGAGAGCGTACGAGAATCCAGAAGTCGAACGTATTAAACAAGTACTGCGTAAAAATGGTTTGTCCAGTGTTTGCGAGGAAGCGGCTTGTCCGAATATGGGCGAATGTTTTTCTGGAGGTACCGCCACCTTTATGATTATGGGCGATATCTGTACCCGCCGCTGTCCTTTCTGTGACGTTGGCCACGGTAAGCCCAATGACCTAGACCCGAAAGAGCCGATTAATTTAGCCGAAGCGATCGAGGAAATGCGCCTTAAATATGTGGTGATTACCTCTGTGGATCGCGATGATCTTCGCGATGGTGGCGCACAGCATTTTGCTGACTGTATTCGTGAATCGCGTCAACGTTTACCTAGTCTTGAAGTAGAGGTGCTCACACCGGATTTTCGTGGTCGTATGGATATCGCTTTAGACATTCTTGCCAAAGATGCCCCCGATGTATTTAATCACAATCTCGAAACGGTGCCGCGCCTGTATCGTGAGGCACGCCCGGGTGCCAACTACAAATGGTCACTAAAGTTGTTGAAGGAATATAAAGCACGTCGTCCCGATGTGCTGACTAAGTCAGGTTTAATGGTTGGTTTAGGTGAAACCAAGGAAGAAATCTTTGATGTCATGCGCGATATGCGTGAGCACAACATTGGTATTCTCACCATTGGCCAATATCTCTCACCGTCTAGAGACCACTTGCCAGTTAAACGTTATGTGACACCAGAAGAGTTCCAAGAGTATAAGGATTTAGCCGATGAAATGGGCTTTGATCGCGCCGCGTGCGGTCCGTTAGTACGTTCTTCCTATCATGCGGATCAACAGGCGCATGGTGGTGAAGTCAGTTAATCATGAGCACATTTAGCTAAGTTTGCCACGCATATCGACTTTCGATGGCGAGCGATACACTTCTCCTGTTGTTGCCGAATACTGATAGGCCCGGTGGGGTTTATTACCAGGATCGGAATGTGTTTCGGTAATGCTGCCCGAACGATGCCTTGTCATCATGGCTGTTCTTGAGCCTTCCATAATGCTTTCACTCCAGCTTGCACCTTCTGACATTTTTATTCCATCCTTGTTGGCTAGTGCAGTAAATGCTTGCACTCCCACACTGGGTGGAGCAACCTGCTCTTCTGTCGGTTTAAATAATTCAAATGCCATGACTTTAGATTCTTCGGTAGAAGACATGATTGATTTCCTGAGATAAACGTTAAAACATGTAACGTATCTTTTTTAGCAAATAATATGCCGTGATTATTTGAGCGGAAATGCTGCCATATCGCAGCTTGTTGTGGGTATAAAGCGAACCACAAGAGCGTGATTTATTTTCTTGGTGGGTATTTATTGCCGGATAATATTCCAAATAACCAGCATATGGCATGCTACGGCGATAAACGTAATACGGTGACGCAGCTCTTGATACCATTGTGGGTAGAGTGGTTTTAAAAACAATTTTTCCCAGAATAGCAAAGCCAAAAAGCCGACCAACATTATGCCGGTGTGAAAAGCAGCAGGCAGTAAAACACTCAATAAGGGTATGAGTGAAAAGATAATAGCTGCATGAATATGGCGGCCAATAAACGTTTTATTCTCTTCATTATGTCCAAACAATGCAGTTGCCCAAATGGTTCCTGCCAAAAAACTATAAATAATCGCCGAGTACCATAGAAACATCTGTGTAAACCACCATTCATGCTCCGCTAATACCCATGGCCCTAACGCGCCAGCAAAAAATGGCAGTAGTCCAAGGTACATATAATTGGTGACGGTATTTTGATGTTGGCTAAGTAGTGACATAAGCCTATCTTAATGTATCGGTGTCGAAATTGACACTGTTATACAAGGACTTTATCCTTCACGGCATAATCATTGACAGGGAATTACTTATGGCACAGCAATCATCAGTTTTTTGGACATCATTGCCCGGTATTATCACTGCACTGGGTACGTTGATTACAGCGATAACGGGTCTCTATATAGCGGTACAAAAGACTAGTGGTAAAGATATCTCTACCCCAGAAAAACCGCCAATCGTTGTAGAGCAGCCAGCATCTGAGTGGACGGTGACGCCGCAGTCAACTGTACAGGCCAATACTTCCGATGCAAAATCTTCGACAGGTGCGGCCACAACGTTCCATCCATCGTCGGGTATTGTTTCCAAAAGTTTGTCCAGTATTAAGAACTTACAACAGAGCAAAATCAATGCTGCAGCGATTGCTCAACTTCAGTCTCAGTCCCTCGTAGATTGTCAGTATTTCCCTACAGTGAATACGGTTAAGAGTCTGATGAGCTGGTCCAACCATTATCACCAGCGCATTGTGGCGGCAAATGGGAGTTCGCAAGGTTCGTTTGAGGCATGCAAAAAAACGATCAGCTATCGCGCACAAGCTCATTGTAAAATTCCTGCGTATATCAGTATACGGCAGAGTTTGTTTGACACCCTGTCGTTATGTAATGGCGCGGGTATTTCCTGGAAAGTTGCGATTCCTCAGTAGTGCATCTTGTCCGGAGTCCGGGCGAGTACCCATACCGTCACTCTTTGTGCGCCTGCTTGTTTGAGTGCATACGCTATGGCATTGGCTGTGGCACCAGTTGTCATCACATCGTCGATTATCGCAACATGCTGGTTGTGAATGCTTTTTGTCGCCACGAAGGTGTTTTTCATCATATTGAGACGTTGTCGTCGCGACTAGTTTTTTTGGTCATGTTGTTGATTGTGCTGACGTTTACTGTGTTGAAATGTTCTGATTTGAAGATCTTTGCTAATACGTTGACACAGTACATCGGCGTGATTAAACCCGCGCTTCCAATATTTACGCCAATGAAGCGGTGTGGGTACCAACAATTCCGGAAATTCTAGCCGCCGTTGTTGGTACCATTTGATGATTTTCTTGCTGAATATCTGTGTTATTGCTTCACCCGCGATCGTGTTTCCTTTTTCTTTAAATTGCAAAATCAACTCGGATAAGGGGTTGGTATAAATAAAAGGACTAAACGTCTGATCACAATAAGGGGGAGGTTTCAGGCACTGACCACAGAAGTCGGCATCGTCTTCTAGCGGTAGACCGCAACAGTGACAGCGGTGTAGTGGTTCTAGCAAAAAATCTTCTTCACAAGCCAAACATAGTTGTTGAGCAGAGGACTCATGACAAAGACAGCACAAATAGTGGTGTTTATACCATTCCTTCGGTATCATAATTGTTAACTTAAATTCCCTAGCGGAGTTAACTAATAATAGAGTTATAGCTAGATTGTATCCTATGCCTCAGAAAACAGCCAATACTACACCCGCGGCGTTGAACGAGTTCACAGCATGAGTCAGGCATTATCTGTTCCCGTAGTGTTATTAAATGGTTGGGCGGCGCCTGCGGTTTGTCTAGAAGCGTTGGGTGATTATTTGTCAGCGTACACGGAAGTCATTATCCCTGAAGTGGTGTATCACGAGTCAATTGAGACAACGTGTGAGCATCTGCAACAACAATTGCCTGCGCATTACGTGCTTTGTGGTTGGTCGCTTGGCGGCATGCTCGCTATAAAGATGGCGCAATTATTTCCTGGTGCTGTCAACGCCGTGATTACGCTATCCAGCAATGTGCAATTTGTTGCGAATGATCAATGGCAGCAGGCCATGCCATCTGAGGTGTTTAATGAATTTCAGCGTGGTTTTCACCAGGAACCTCAGAAGACGATCAAGCAATTTTTCGGTTTGCTGATTAAGGGAGACCAACAATCGCGCTTGCAACGGCAGTTGTTGAAATCTGCCCATGTGACCCATGAAGATGCGCTAATGACCGGTTTACATTTATTGGCCAGTGTTTCACTGGTTTCCAGATTCCAAGTTATTCAATGCCCGGTTTTGATGCTGCTGGGTGAGAATGATGCTCTCGTTCCTGCGCATGCTGTAGCCGCTATTTCACAGCAATGGTGTGCAGAAGATTCCCGGCATCAGTGTGTTGTGGTTGCAGAAGCCGGGCATATGTTGCCTTATCCGGTAGAGCGTATTAGTGCCCATCTGGACAGTTTTTTAGATGAGGTTGGCCTGCTGTCGTGACAGAACTCATCACAGAATACAAACAAGCGATTGCAGAATCATTTAGTCGCTCGGCATCGCGCTATGATGCTGTGGCTAAAGTACAGCAACAGGCGGGTCATCATTTATTATCGGCGATGAAAAATAGTATTAACGGTATTGAGTCAATATCCACTGTTGCAGATATTGGTTGCGGTACCGGTTATCTTTACCCCTTTTTGAATGAGTGGTTGCAGCCTGAAGACTATTTTGGTGTTGATATTGCGCAGGGAATGTTAGACATCGCTGCCGAGCGTTATCAGCAAGCCAATAATACGCAGTGGCTATGTAGTGATGCAGAATATTTACAGTTGCAAGATAACGCTGTCGATATGGTTTTTTCTAATTTCGCGTTGCAGTGGATAGATGATTTGCCGCAATTGTTAACGTCTATTTGGCGGGTGTTAAAGCCAGGCGGTTATTTTTGTTTGACCTCTTTGGATGCGAATACTTTACACGAGTTACGTACCTCGTGGGAGAAGGTTGATCGCTTTCATCATGTGAATGACTTTAAGGCAACCGCTTGTTGGCAGACGGCTTTAGAGAATCATTGTTTTTCTTTAATGCATCACAAACAGTATAACTTAGTAGACTATTACGATACCGTTTATAACTTGCTTCGTTCTATTAGGGATATTGGTGCGAATGTTGTTCAGCAAGGTGCTTTCCAAGGTTTAATGGGTAAGCAACATTTTGCCGACTTTATTAGTGCTTATGAGCAGTATCGTGAGCCGCAAGGTTTGCCCGCCACCTATGCAGTTGATGAGTGGATTCTTCGCAAGCCTTAAATTTTCAATATTTGTGATCTGGCTGGCAATAATTACTTTCATTATGACAAGCTAATGCTTTGTAACAAACCTGTTATATTTTTGTGATGATATACGGCTCCCTTGGATGTCTTTATGCTTTTCCATAGGAGGCCTCATGTTTTCCAACTTCGATACCCGTAAATATCGCGCTATTATCATTGGTATTATTGGCTTCTTAATGCTCATTTTGGGTATTTTGGGTCTAAATTTTTACACGTCTTTTGAAACGGAAGCCAATGCAGAAAAAGTAAATATTGCTAGTCGACAGCGCATGTTGTCACAGCGTATTGCTAAGTCACTATTAGATACTCTGGAGCAATATCAGGTTGATGGTAATTATCTTGTTCCCTATCAGGAATTACGTGAAGCCAGCCAGTTATTTGACGATACACTCAATGCTTTTTTTTCTGGCGGTACTGTTTCCGGTACCAGTTCGGAAAATTTTACTATTAAAAAAATTGTCACCTTAGAGGGTAATGTTGCGCCACAAAAAGCGCTCAATTTATGGAAGCCCTTTAAGCAAAGGTTAGACACGTTAGAAGAGAATATGCAGCTTATCGGCATTGATGCCACAGATGACGTACAAAGTTTGGGTATTTTTAGCTTGTTAAAAGAAGCAACAAGCTATGTTCTTGAAAATGAATCACAGTTGCTTGTATTAACTCAAGCAATGAGTGATCAAGCACAAGCACTACCTATCAGTAAAGAAGCGTTGGTCATTGCATCCTCTCAGGAAATTGTTTTAGAAACTGCCATTAAATATCTTTTTGAGGGCGCTAATGCCTACAATCTTAATGAAAATTTTCAACCAATATTTCGTAGAATGGGAAAAAGTGCAGAGTTTTATGATAGTGCATTATTGGCATTCAAGGCCAATAGTTCAATCATTGATGAGCTGGAAGAGGAGGTCTCTCTAGCCGGATTAGATACGCCAGAAGTACAAGCAACTATTGATTCATTACTAGAGTTATGGAAGCCTTTGTTAGGTATATTAATTCGTTTAGAAAACCAGAGTGATGTCAAAGGTGTCTTTGAACGCGATGTGCGTACAGCACTCTTTGAGAGTGTGGATTATTCACAATTTAGAGCCAACGCACTACAAGATGAAATGACGGTTTTAACGCTTGATGTTGAATCCTCCGCCTTGCAAGCAGCTGAAAATAGTCGTCAGATACAGATTATGGGTATTATTGCTGCATTATTGATTTTTGCTTTTATTGCGCAGCAGTTCTTGGGGCAAATCCGCGTGAGTGATTTAAAGGCAAAGCAACCTTCCCGCGAAACTCAGCAAATTTTGGATACTGTTGACCAAGGACTGTTTTTGATTGATAAAAATTTATCCATGGTTTCTCAATCTTCAAAAGAGATGGTTAATATTTTTGAGACAAAAATATTTCTGGTCGAAGCTTTGTATCCTATATTGAAAACTTGGTTTCTGATAACGATGCGCGCAAGGTAAAACGCTTCTTCAATTTGTTGTTTGACCCTAATAAAAAGCAGCAGCTATTAGGTGATTTGAATCCTCTCAAGAAAGTATCTGTTCAGGTTAAGGAAACAACCGGGCGTTATGTTAATAAGCATTTGCGTTTTAAATTCTCACGTATTGTTGATAATGAAGGTATTAGTAAAATATTGACTGCAGTTAACGATATTTCCGAAGAGGTTCGCTTAAGTCAAGAATTAGAAAAAGCAGCGAAAAAAAATGAGCAGCAAATGGAATTGTTGACGGTTATCTTAAATACCGATGCTAATATGCTGCCTTTGTTTGTTAAAAATTCTTACAGAAAATTCGCTAAAATTAATGAGGTGTTAAAGGCATCGGCAAAAACGTCTATTGAGTATCGAAATAAAGCGAATGATATTATGTCGCTAATTCACTCGGTGAAAGGTGAGAGTTCTGCCTTATCCTTGGCTGTTGTGTCAGAACTTTGCCATGATTTTGAAAGACGTGTCATTGAAATAAAAGAATCAAGTGATATTTCAGGTAATGATTTTTTGGGGTTGGCGGTTAAATTAAATCAGTTAATTAGCTATACCGATCTTGTAAAATAAATGTATGATAAATTGTTTGCTAATAGGTCGCCAGTTGCCTCTCAAAAACAAGATGGCAATAACATAATTGATTGGTCGCATTTATACAACTTCGCTAACGACGTGGCTAAACGCCAGAATAAAAAAGTGAGTGTCATTCTTTCTGGTTTAGATTATCCATATGTTACTCCTGAGATGGAGCCGCACATTAATACGATTTCCATACAGCTTATTCGAAATTCACTAGTACATGGTATTGAATCTATTAATCGTCGTATTGAGCTTAATAAGAATTCTATAGGTAAAATATCGATTACTTTAGCCCGGTCTGAAGATAATGGATTTGTGTATATCTTTAAAGATGATGGCGCAGGTATTGATATCGAAAAAGTGATTCAAAAGGCAATGCAGGCGGGTATTGTTAATCAAGAAGTTGCCAATAGAATTACCAAAAAAGCAGCCTCTAAATTAATTATGTCTCCGGAAATCTCAACCAGTAATAGTGCAGATATGGATGCAGGTAGAGGCGCAGGAATGTCTGCAGTGTCAGAAGCAGTAGAATCTCTCGGTGGCGAGTTGTCGATATCAACTAAACCAGGAAAGGGGGTTGCTTTTAAAATATTTATTAAAAGTAATGAATCCAAATTAGCCATAGAGAAAGCTACCACTGTCGCGTTATAAAATAAGTAAGAAAGAGGTCTGTTTGATGTTAAAACTTATGGTTGTGGATGACTCAAGTCTCATTAGAAGAAAAATTATTCGAGAGCGAGGTAACGAAGAATTTACACTGGTTGCGGAAGCTTCTGATGGTCTGGAAGCCGTTGAATTATTTCAGCAACAGCAGCCTGATGTTGTGACTATGGATTTAACGATGCCAAATTTAGATGGTATCTCATGTATTGAAAAGTTGATGGAACTTGACCCCAAGGTAAAAATATTAGTGGTTTCGGCGTTGTCTGACGAAGAAACCGGTATGGAAGCTTTGGAAAAGGGGGCAAAAGGGTTTGTTAATAAACCCTTTACCGAAGAGCAAATTATGGAAGCTTTACAAATTGTTATTGCTGATTGATTGCCCAAAAAATTATTGCTTTAGAGAAATAAATAATGATAGAGAGTAAATTACAAATCTTTATCGATGGTATTGTGAACTACTTTAACCATACCTCTGATAAGTCTATTAATGTAGGTTGTTCTTTCCTTTTAGAGAAGGGAGATAAAATCCCTGGAGATTATACTGGGGTGATTTCTATCTCAGGTGCTTATTAAGGTTGTTGTTATTTTACCGCACCAGAAATGTTGCTTAAGCATTTGGTTTTAACGATTGGTGAAACAGATACTTCCGAACAAATGTTAATTGATGCCGCGGGTTAGGTGGCTAATACATTATCGGGTAATGCTCGTAAGCAATTAGGTCACGAATTTATTATTTCAGTACCTAAGGTTGTGCGAGGGATTTATGATGTGAGAGACTTGCCTGATTCACAGCGCATTTACGTGATACCGCTTAAGTGGCACTCTTATAAAGCAATGCTAGGTATTTGTTTAGCAGCATAAGCAATATGGCTCTCTGTATGGCTTATATTCCTTTTATGAATAACACCTCTGATATCCATGCTGAAAACTATCTGAATATAGGTAAACTGTTGGTTTAGAGCACTTTTTACAAACACACAGTCTTAAAGTTTTTTCTTTTTGTGTGTTTTTTACTCAGATATTCATTACACTATTCCTTCAGTGATTTGAGTGTAGTGATTATGATTCATTCATCTGCCAATATGGGCAACGCCTTTTATCAGGGTGCTGCCGGGCTGTTGAATAGCCAACGAAACATTGTCGAATCGGCGAATGATTTGGTGCGTTCGGGCACCGTTGAGCGTGCTCAGGCCAATACCGACATCGTGGCGCCACTGGTAAAAATATCCCAACAACAACATATCTTTGATGCTTCGGCCAAGGTTGTCAAAATGGCTGACGAGGCCCTCGGTGCCTTAATTGACACCCAAGCTTGAGGGGTAGCGATGATTGGTGTCTCTCCGTCCTCTCCCCATTTTGCCCAGCAGGCAATTATTCAAAAATTGGCTACACTGGATAGAGAGGTGCGTAATCATGAGCAGGCACATGCCGCGGTCGGAGGCCGTTATGCTGGAGCGCCAAGCTATGAGTATCAGCGTGGCCCGGATGGTGTTTACTATGCGGTGGCAGGTGAAGTGTCTATCAATACCAGTCCAGTAAACGGCAACCCGCAGTTAACCATTGATAAAGCGCAAATAATTCGTCGTGCGGCATTAGCCCCGGCAGAACCCTCTTCTCAGGATAGACTGGTGGCAGCAAAAGCAACGCAAATGGAGAGGCAGGCACGTGTCGAGTTGCAAGTGCTTCAACGTCAGGAAGAATCCGAGGTTAACGACGCGAGTGCAGAGGTGATGGCGGTGAAAGAATCTGATAACAAGCATACCATAGAGAGTTCAGAATCTATTGATGAAGCGACTGCCGACGCTTTAAATCAGGCACAGGAACAGGCCTGTCATGAACTTTCCAGCGATATTACCGCACAATTAGTTGCCGCTAGTCGTTCTAATCTTACCCCCAAGACCTTAGGCAGTATTGTTAGCCAGTTCTTTTAAACGGTTAAATACTTCCACTTTATCGGGAAAAACTTCCACTTCTCTGCAATTCACTGCTATTGCTCTCAAGCTGTGTTACTAATATGCTATGAGAAAAGCAAATAGAGAGATTCTGTGATGGCGACGGAAAGTGTGGCAGCAGGTAGTAACAGTGATGTGATGGCGCAGGTGGACACGCTACAAGGTGATGTAGTGGTATTGCGTGCATCCGGAGAAAAAGCGCTGTTAAGTACACGTGATAATATTTTTGATGGCGATACGGTTATTAGTCCTGAATGCGGGTTTGTGCAGTTAGCGGTTTCTGCCGCAGAGATTATGGGGTTTGTCAGCATTCATTCGTTACAGATGGCAAAAATAGATGTGGCTTTGTTGGAGAATAATGCGTGGTTGCTGGAGCAGACCTCTGCCGAGACTCCTATAGCAATAGGCACCCCTGTTGATGCTCAAGTGTGGTCATATGTTGTTGGTGAAGTCCCTGCTGATACGGATGTGATTGTTGCTGCACCGTTTGCCACTATGACTACACCGTATGTTGATGCTGATGACAGTTTCATCTGGCGTGATAATAATACCGCGCCTGCCGAGGTTGATCATATCGCTGAAGGTACTATTACTTTCCAATTGGCAGATATTACGGGTATCGGTCGTAGTGAAAATGCAAGTGAATTAGCGCCTGAATTCACCCAGAGTAGCGGCACGTTAAAACTGGGCGACTTGATTACAGGTTCTGTTTCATCCGCACTGGAAGCCGCCAGTTATGTCCATGTGACAACTACCGATACAGGGGGTGTGTCAGGTCTCTATATTGATCGTGAAGGGAATATTACCGATCAATCACGTGCAGCACTGAATGAATCGTTACATATTTATGGAGATTCCGTCTCCGTAGAAAGTGTAGCAGATCAGATTCAGGCATTGATGGATATGGGGTTTATTGAGTTATAATCTCTTTCATGATGAAAGAGAATAAACTCAGTGCTGAAGATCAGGCTCGCGTCGACAGCTATCTTAGTCGCCCCAACCACCAAGTCGAAAGAAAGCCTTTTCGACCTTTGTTATTGTTAGGTGCCACACTGATTATCCTGACAGCGCTAAGCCTGTTTAGTTACGCCATAGCCTGGTGGCATGGCGTCGTCTAAGTTCTCGCCTTTTAGAGCGTGAGTAACGTTTCACCGGTTGCGACCACATCCCCTTTTTTGACGTTGACTTCGCCAACGACACCATCACGGGGTGCTTTTACTTCTGTTTCCATCTTCATGGCTTCCAATATCAAGAGTGTGTCCCCTTGTTTAACAGACGTGTTAGGTTCAACCAATACATTAACAATATTGCCCGCCAAGGGTGCCGTAATCGCTGTTTTTTCTGCGCTGGCTGTTGGTGCCGGAGCATTTCCAGTATTACTGGCGGCTGCACCCGCCGAAGCGTTATCGATTGCTGCGGTATAATGGTTGCCGTTAACGTTCACGGAGACACTGCCGTCGGCATCATTAACCGTAGCTGTATAGGTTTTACCGTTAATAGTGATATTGTAATTACCGCTCCCTTCAGACGTTGTTTCAGGGCGTTTTGCTGACGCCTTCTCTGCTGTTGGTGCAGGTTCAAATGCATCAGGGTTGTTACGGTTTTGCAGGAAGTGTAAGCCTACCTGTGGGAACAGAGCGTAAGTTAATACGTCTTCAGTTTCATGTACGTGATTATCATCAAGATGATCTTCAAGGTCATCGGCCAGCTTGTCCATTTCGGCTTCTAGCAAGTCGGCAGGGCGGCAAGTCATGGCTTCGGAACCATCAAGTACACGCTGTTGCAGTTCATCATTAAAGGGGGCAGGTGCAGCACCGTACTCGCCTTTTAAAATACCCTGAGTTTCTTTGGATATAGATTTATAACGTTCGCCAGACAGTATGTTAATCACCGCTTGCGTCCCGACAATTTGAGAGGTCGGTGTGACCAAAGGAATATAGCCCAAATCTTCACGTACTCTGGGTATTTCTTCCAAAACGGCATCAAACTTGTCTTCGGCGCCTTGCTCTTTTAATTGATTTTCCATATTGGTCAGCATCCCACCGGGAACCTGCGCGGTTAATATGCGAGCATCAACACCTTTTAGAGCCCCTTCAAATTTGGCGTACTTCTTACGAACGTCTCTAAAATAGGCGGCAATATCTTCCAGTGCTGACAAGTCGAGCCCTGGGTCACGATCAGAACCCTCCAGCGTTGCGACCAATGATTCTGTCGGTGAGTGCCCATAAGTCATCGACATGGACGAAATAGCAGTATCAACGTGATCAATGCCGGCTTCAATGGCTTTGAGTATGGTCATTGATGACAGGCCAGCAGTGGCATGTGCGTGCAGTGCGATAGGAATATCCAATGTTTTCTTGAGTTTGCTAACCAACTCAAATGCCGCATAAGGTGTCAGGATGCCAGCCATATCTTTAATGGCGAGTGAGTGCGCGCCCATATCTTCAATTTGTTTAGCCAGGTCAATCCAACTGGCTTCATCGTGTACCGGGCTAGTGGTGTAGGATATTGTACCTTGCGCATGAGCGCCCTGCTTTTTAACTGCTTTTAGAGCAGTCACCATATTACGGGGGTCGTTCATAGCATCAAAGACACGGAAAACGTCGACGCCATTGGTTACCGAGCGTTCAACAAACGCTTCGACAACATCATCAGCATAATGGCGGTAGCCTAAGAGATTTTGACCTCGCAGCAACATTTGTTGGGGCGTATTGGGCATCACTTTTTTGAGTTCGCGAATACGTTCCCAAGGGTCTTCGCCCAGATAGCGAATACAGGAATCGAATGTTGCACCACCCCAGCTCTCTAGAGACCAGAAGCCAATTTGATCCAGCTTTTCGGCAATGGGCAACATATCATCAATACGTAAGCGCGTTGCGAATAGGGATTGATGGGCATCTCTAAGAACGACATCGGTAATCTTGACAGGGTTCTTCTTGCTTTTCATGGTGGCTACCTATTTTTTATCTGATGATGGTAATGTGCTGCTGCAATAGCCGCTATTACTTCATTGGGGTGTTGATGTTGGTGGTGCAAATAATGCGCAGCCGCAACAGCCGCCACGATCTCTTCATGAGGTTCGCCATCTCCAGAAGCATCAACTTCCAAGAAGGACTCTGGGAAAAAATAGTGGGTGATTAAAGATAGGCACCGCATTGACACAACCAGAACCAGCAAGAATACAAACACGGTTCCCATGCCCAATAGCATTAATAAAAATGCGTCCGCCCAGTTTATGGTCATACAGTTTTCCTTTGCGACACTAAATGAAGATACAGAAATTCACGCGTTCCAATGATAACAAAAGAATACAATGTTAAAAGGGTTTTGTTAGTACAGATTTTCAGCAAATATCGTTTTTTGGCGAATATTATCACCAATCAAATGATATTTGCTGAAGGATTACCACAACTTGGCGGCTTCTGATGTTAAACCAAACCATTCTGGGAAAAATAGGATGGCCAGTACAACACTAAACTGAATCAAAATAAAGGGTATTACACCCCGATAAATGTTGGTGGTTTTTACAGAGTCGGGTGCCACGCCTTTTAAATAAAACAAGGCAAAACCAAAGGGTGGTGTTAGGAAAGAGGTTTGTAAATTCATGGCAACCAAAATGGCAAACCAGATCATATTGATTCCCAATTCTTCGATAACCACATAAATCAGCGGTAAAACGATATAGGAAATCTCAATATAGTCTAGGAAAAAGCCCAATACCATGATGAGAATCATCGTAAAGATCAAAAAGCCCCACTTTTCACCCGGAATATTGAGCAGTAAATGTTCAATTTCTTCCTCGCCACCCGTGTAGGCAAAGCCCATAGAGAAAACGGAGGCTCCCAGTAATACGGCAAATACCATGGCGGTAATTTTTACCGTCTCGTTGGAACTGTCCCATATCATCTGTAGTGAAAATTTCTTATACAACAATGCGAGTATCATGGCGCCGATACAACCGAGTGCCGAAGACTCTGTGGGTGTAGCAAAGCCAGTAAAAATAGAACCTAATACGACTAAGATTAATAACAATGGCGGAACTGCGGCAACCAGCGCATCAATAATGACTTTGGTTTGATCAATATCATCCTCAACAGGTATGGGGGGCGCCGCTTCTGGTTTGATCAAGCAAAAAATCGCGATATAGGCGATATAACAGCCGACTAAAATCAGGCCGGGAAATAATGCGGCTCTGAATAAGTCTCCCACGGGTACATTCAACACATCGCCTAAAATAATTAACACAATCGATGGTGGGATAATTTGCCCTAATGTGCCCGCCGCACTAATAGTGCCTGTTGCCAGTTTTTTACTGTAGCCATAGCGCAGCATAACGGGCAGTGAAATCAGCCCCATAGCCACTACGCTAGCGCCGACAACACCGGTAGATGCCGCTAATAATGCACCGACAATCACGGTTGAAATGGCAATGCCACCACGTACCGAACCAAACAGTTTGCCCATGGATTCCAGCAATTGTTCAGCCAATTTAGTGTGTTGCAAAATCAAGCCCATAAAAATAAACAGGGGGATTGCCATTAAGACAATGCCTTCACCAGCATCTCCCATATTGGAATAAATACGGAAGGGGATTTGTGCCAATTGGCTGGCGTCAGCAAACAGGAAAACAAAAATAATACCGATACCCGCAAAGGTAAAGGCAACGGGAAAACCAAATAACAGCATTACGAGTGCTGTAACAAAAATAGCGACACCAATCATGATGGTATCTCCTTATCTATGCCCGCTTTGAGATAAGTATCGCAGTGTCCTTGCGACTCGGTATTTTCTTCAATTCCGCGAAGCACATTAATTTTATGAATCATAAAAGAAAAGGTAGCTAGCAATAACAGAAAAAAAGACAGCGGGATAACGCCTTTAATCATACAGCGATTTAATAAACCACCAGGATCCTGACTTTTTTCGCCAATACCGGTCGTGACCAATTGGTGTAATAATGCGCCAATGCCATCCGGGCGTGATCCCAGACTCCAAGCCTCAGTCGTAAATGACCAACCGCTCCACACGACGACAATACAAAAAGGGATTAAAAAAATACAACAGCCAACTAGATCAATAATCGCTTGTTTTTTGTCGGAAAGTTGTTCAAAAATCAAATCGACACGCACATGAGATGCGGTGCGTAATGCATAGGGAATGCCTAATAAAAAACAGGCAGAGTAAAAATGCCATGCCAATTCTTCAGCGCCAACGCCAATACCGCTTAATTGTAAAAAATAACGATTGCTGACATTAAAAACAATGACCAAGACAAGTAGTATCAATAAGCTTGAGGCAACAATACCAGTCCAGTCCATTAATTGATTAATGCGTTTTTCGATGGTTATGAGCATGATTTTTCCAGGTACTTCGGTGATATAAAACGGGGGCCTTGCAGCCCCCTGATAGTGTCATACTAGCGTCTTAAATGATAATAAATGGATGCAGCTTATTTGGCAATGTTATTCAGGTAAGCCTGATCGCCAATACTGGTCCATGCACGTGCCTTTTTCAGATACGCGGCTTGTGAATCGATGATCTTCTTAGCCAGCGGGCTGCGCGCTGCTTCTTTGGCAATCAAATCATCATTGGATTTTTTCAAGGCAGCAATTACATCAGCAGGGAAATCTTTCACCTTAATGTTAGGATACTCTGCAGTCATTGATGCCCAGTTCTCTACAGAGGCGTTGAAGGTTTCAGTGGTCGCGTTATACGATGTCAACTTGGCTGCGTTGCGCAGAATGGATTGAGCCCATGTTGGTAGTGAATCCATTTTTTTCTTATTGAAGAAAAACATCAATGAAGTCGCAGGCTCGTGCCAACCGGTGTAGTAGTAAGGGGCGACTTTATGGAAACCCATACGTAGATCAAGAGAAGGGCCTACCCACTCCAATGCGTCAATCGTGCCACGCTCAAGTGCTTGATAAAGTTCACCAGGGGGGATGTTGGTAGGGACTGCGCCCACACCGGCCATCACTTTACCGCCGAACCCGGGAATACGCATTTTAAGACCTTTCAGGTCCTTAACGCTTTTGATTTCTTTGCGGAACCAACCGCCCATTTGTTGTCCGGTGTTTAGTGCCAGCATGACTTCCATACCGTGTTTGGCATAGACTTCATTGGCCAGATCGAGGCCGCCACCTTCATAAAACCACGCGGTTTGTTCAGCCGCCGTCATACCAAAAGGCATGGTAGTGAAGAATAAAGTGTCAGGCTCTTTACCACCATAGTAGTAAGAGGCCGATTGCCCGATATCGTATTGACCATTCTTTACGAAGTCAAAAATACCGAATGCGGCCTTATGCTTGTTGCGGCTATCGACTTTAATTTCAATTTTGCCATCAGACATTTCTTTAACCAATTCTGCGTATTTATCGACAGAAGTGGCAAACAAAGGGAATCCTTTTGGCCAAGAATGTGCGAGTTTCAGTGTGATATCTGCTGCTAAAGTATTTGCTGAAAATACCAGAGCGGCAGCACAAGTTGCTGCTTTTAAGAGAGTGTTCATGATGTTAACCTTTTTATTGATTATTGTTAGCTGTTATTAAAGAATAATAAGACAACAGCACTATTATGTGGCGATAGTATGTTGAAAAAAATCCGTATCCTTACCGAAGTGGCTCTACGGGTTATTACGTAGATAAACCCATGATAACAAAAAAAGCGAGTATGTGGCGATCATGAATTTAACGCAAAAAATCCAGATTCTGGCAATATTACCGTTGCTTATTGCCATGTTATTGATTATTTGGGCAACACAGTATCAATTTGACAAGCTTGCCAGTGAAACGGCTCAAACTTATCGCAGTAGTGTAGTAGAGCGTCGTCAGGAAGAGTTGAATAACTATACTCGCTTAGCCGTATCTTCCATTGATCATTTATATAGTAGAGATGATATACACCCTTCCATTGCTAAGGTGTTGGCACAAAATATTTTGACCCATTTAAGTTATAAAGAAGATGGCTACTTTTTTGCATATACCCGCGATGGTACGAGTGTGGTCCATCCCAAGCAACCATTCCGTATTGGGGAAAATTGGTGGCAGTTACAAGATGAAACGGGAACATTTTTGATTCAGGAACTCATTTTTAATGCACAAAAAGGCGGTGGTTTTTTGCAGTATGAGTGGGAAAAGCCATCACTGGGAGAAGTAGGTACTAAAATGGCTTATTCTGTTATGCTGGATAAATGGGATTGGATTTTAGGAACCGGTGTTTACATTGATGATATTGATGATCAGGTGTCGGGAATACAATCATCTATTGATCACAAAATTCTAAATGCGTCTTATGTCATTCTTGCGATCGGTATTATTGCTGTTATTGTCGTATTTGTGACCGGATTGTTATTGCAGTTTAGTGAGCGGAAGCTGGCCGATGAAAAATTACAAGAATTAACCACGCGGATTTTGACCGCTCAGGAAGAAGAGCGTCGCCGAGTTTCCCGTGAGTTGCACGATGGTATTAGCCAATTGATTGCCGGAGCTAAATTTTCGATCGAAACTGCTTCACTTAAGCTCGCTAAAAATGAGAGTGCGGAAGAAGATTTACAGCAAACGCGTGATAGAATTGCGCAAACGTTGATGGATTTGCGTCGTATATCACGTGATTTACATCCACGAATACTCGATGATCATGGTTTGTCTGCGGGTATTGAATCGCTGGCGAATAACTTTTCCAAACGTACCGGTATTACCGTGAATCTTGAGAAGGTGGCGGTAAAAAATTTACTGTCTCTAGAGGTGAAAACAACATTATACCGTGTTGCTCAAGAAGCGTTGACCAATATTGAACGGCACTCTCAGGCAACTGAAGTCAATATTTCTATTGGTGTGAAGGGGCGCTGGATGGTGTTATCAATTATCGATAATGGTGTTGGTTTTGATGTCGATGTCTTAAGTCGTAGCAAATTGCCGACGGTCGGTATTGGTTTAAGAAATATGCACGAACGTTTGAGTTATCATAAAGGCGTTTTTTCGGTAAAATCAAATTCACGAGGCACATTTATTGAAGCAAAAATCCCCAAAAGTGCTTTAAAATATAACTAAATTATCCACTATTTACATAAAAAATATAATAAATATTATGATCAAATTAATACTTGTCGATGATCACCCCATGTTTAGAGAGGGGGTGGCAGCACATCTTAAAATGCATGAAGGTCTGGATATTATTGCTCAGGCAGAAAATGGCGAACAGCTTTTGGAACAATTAAAAATAATGTCTCCTGACATTGTGATGATGGATATTAGTATGCCAAAAATTAATGGTATGGACGCCTTGGAAATAGTGCGAGATCGTCATCCAGACGTGCGCGTTATTATATTAAGTATGCACGATGATAAGGAATATATTCTTAATGTGATGCGTGCAGGTGCGGATGGTTATTTGCTAAAAGATATTTCCGGTGAAGATATGATTCATGCGATTGAGTTAGTTTATCAGGGGAAAAAATACTTTAGCCACGAAATTGCACAAATTCTTGCACAAGAAAATACCACGGGGGTAGGCGATATATTGACGACCCGTGAACAGTTAGTGTTGCGTTTGATTTCTCATGCATATAACGATAAAAAAATAGCGTCCGAACTGGATATTAGCGTGCGTACGGTAGAAACACACAAGCGCAATATTAAACAAAAGTTAGATATTAATACCACATCGGGTTTGGTGCGTTATGCGATTGAGCATCACTTAGACAAATAGTATTAATGATTGAGAGTTATCTCTAGAGTGGATATATGAAGTTAAATGATTGCTATAATTTTCATGACTTTCGTCAGTTAGCCCAAAAACGTCTTCCTGGCCCTATTTTTAATTACATTGATGGTGGCGCTGATGATGAAATTACGTATCGGCGCAATAGTCATGCGTTTGACGATTGTGATCTTGTTCCTAATGTCTTAGCCGGAGTTGAAGATGTCGATTTGTCGGTATCTGTTATGGGACAAAAATTAGAATTACCTGTCTATTGTTCCCCCTGTGCCTTACAGCGTTTGTTTCACTATCAAGGTGAACGTGCTGTGGCAAAAGCAGCAGAGTCATTTGGTACGATGTTTGGTGTCTCATCACTGGGTACGGTCAGTCTTGAAGACATTGCTCGTGAAGTCAATACGCCGCAAGTGTATCAGTTTTATTTTCATAAAGATCGCGGTCTCAATCGCGCTATGATGCAGCGTGCTAAAGAGGCCGGTGTGCAGGTGATGATGTTAACCGTGGATTCCATTACGGGCGGTAATCGTGAGCGTGATTTACGTACGGGTTTTTCTATTCCTTTCCGCTTAACATTGGGTGGCATGTTGCAGTTTGCACTGAAGCCTATGTGGGGCATTAATTATTTGTTGCACGAGCCTTTTTCCTTGCCGCAGTTAGAAGCGCATATCGATATGAGCAATAGTGCCAGTTCTATCGGTGATTATTTTACCAATATGCTTGACCCTTCTATGGACTGGAACGATGTGGAGCAAATGGTAAAAGAGTGGGATGGGCAGTTCTGTTTGAAAGGTGTGATGAGCGTTGAGGATGCTCGTCGTGCGGCTGATATCGGTTGTACCGGTATTGTGATTTCTAACCACGGTGGGCGACAATTGGATGGTTCGCGCAGTTCCTTTGATCAACTTGCTGAAATTGTAGATGCTGTCGGTGATCGTATTGATGTGTTATTTGATAGCGGTGTGCAGCGTGGTACGCACGTGTTAAAAGCCCTATCGTTAGGCGCAAAAGCAGTTGGGGTCGGTCGTTTTTATTTGTATCCATTAGCGATTGCTGGCCAGCGCGGAGTAGAACGTGCATTGAGTTTGATGCGTGCTGAACTTGAACGTGATATGCGTTTAATGGGGTGCAGCTCTATTGATCAGTTATCGCGAAAAAATTTACGCTTTCGCGTTAAATAATACTTATTCCCACACTTCCCGAAGTGGTTCGCCAAAGTCGTCATAAATAATCTTTTTGCGTGCTTTGGGTGTTTGTGGCTGCTGTGGTTTTTCTTTGGAGTGTTTTCGTTTATCCAGAGCTTGTATCTCTTCGGTCAGCAACGTGCGGCTTTGTTTTTCTGGGCTAAGAGGAATGGCTTGGTTGAGGTTTGAGCCTAGCTCTTTGCCACTTTCTCCTTGTGCGACTTGCTGAATAGCGCCACCTGTTTGTAAAAAGTGGTTAACCTCAGCTTCCAGTTCTCTGCGGATTTGTTGTTTCGTTTTTAACTTCATCATAGCGGCTTTACCTACCTCTTAACTATAGCGCTAAGATAAAGCTTGTAAAGATAAACGTTGATTTCCGGGGCTGATACTTTGTGTGCCTGTCAGATTAATAATCAGCTCAGTGAGCTCATTCCATGGATCGCTTTTACGCAGCCCTTTAACCGCCTTATCAATGCCATTTGCTTGCCGTAACATGTGTATTAGTTGTTTGGTGCTTAGTCGCCTTAGAGCACCTTGAACGAGAGGTTGACGCTTTTCCCAAACGCCAGCTTCCTTGATAGCCCAATTGATATTTTGTCCTTGGCTGCTGGCATGTTGAATGCCAAGTAACGTTCTGATTTCACGCGTGACGGCCCACAGTACGCTAATCGGCTCATTACCCTCAGCTTTGAGGCCATGTAAGGTTTTTACGGCATCACGTGCATTACCCATCAAGGCTTTATCCACTAGGCCAAAAACATCATAGCGCGCACTGTCAGCAACTGTATTAGCCACCAGTTCTGGAGGCAGCCATTCGCTGTTCGCCAGTAATTTCAGTTTTTGAATTTCTTGATGGGCAGCCAGTAAATTGCCTTCAATACGGTTGGCTAGTAATTCAATGGTTTGGCTGTCGGCGTTGAGCCCGGCTTGTTTGAGTCTTTGTCCTAACCAGCGTGGTAGTTGTACGGCATTGATGGGCCAGATTGGGATCCAGTAGCCGATTTTTTCAATGAGCTTTACCCACTTGGCTCGTTGTGTACCGCCGTCCAACTTGGGCATCACTAATATGAGTATGTTATCGTCGCTGGGACTTTCTAGGTATTCACTAATCGCTTTGCTGCCATCAGTACCCGGTTTGCTACTTTCGAAACGACACTCAATAATCTTTTTATCATTGAATAATGAAAGACTATTGCCGGATAGCAATAACTGTGACCAATCGAATTGTTTATCAATATGGTAGCGCTCGCGTTCAGTAAACCCAGATTGTCGAGCGGCTTGCCGAACTTTATCACAAGCTTCTTGAACCAATAATGTTTCGTCACCACTAATCAGATAAACCGGAGCCAGTTTTGCTTTCAGGCTTTGGTTTAGCTGGTCGTTACGTATTTTTCCCATGCTTGCCCGATTATTGGTTGGCAGAAATAGTCTTGGATAGGAAACCGACGCGCTGTAGAATTTGCCGTGCTAACTGTCGCACCATGTCTCTACGTAGTGATTGCTCTTCCTTATCTGAGGTGTTAATCGCATTTTGGTTAAAGGTGTAATAGCGTGTAATTTCGGCGGTTGTTTTTTCGGTTAACGGTTTACCAGTATTATCCAATAACTCATACGTTACCGCGAGTGTTAATTGGTACTGGCGGGTATTGGCATTATTATCAATAGTGATAGTGCGACGATCAGAATACTCTTTGCCTAGTACCAGTTGGATATTGGCGCTGGCGATATCGGTTAGCGCTGCTTTTTTCTCTAGAGCGCGTTGTAAACGTGTATAAACTTGTCCCGATTCGCCTTCCAGATAGATTTTTTGTTGCACATCAACATCGCTATCGCTACCGCGAAGATGCCAGCCACTACATGCGCTAAGTACGAATACGCTTAAAAATAGAATGAGCAGTGATGATGTTTTTACCATAAAAATCTCAATGAATAATAATTAATTAGCAACAATATTAACCAGCTTGTTCGGTACGACAATCACCTTGCGTACAGTACTGCCTTCGATAAAGCGCTTAACATTCTCGTCTGTCAGTGCCAGAGATTCAACGTCTGCTTGTTCGGTATTGGCAGGAATATCCATCTTGGCTCTGACCTTGCCATTGACTTGAATAACAATTGTCATGCTGGATTTAACCAGTGCCGCTTTGTCTACAGTCGGCCATGGTTGGTCAATAATGCTGTTATTATGCCCCAATTCATTCCACAAGGCATGTGCAATATGCGGTGCAACAGGCCCTAACAGTAATAGAGCCACTGCCAGTGCTTCACGTTCTACCGCCAGTGTTTCCGGGGTGTTACGGTCAGCCAACTTGTTGACTTCGTTCAGTAGTTCCATCACTGCTGCAATGGCGGTATTGAATTGTTGGCGCACGCCATAATCGTCACTGACTTTTGCGATGGTCTCATGTGTTTTACGGCGTAAGTCCTTTTGTTGTGGTTTTAATGTATCAACAGTAAACGTTCCCGGTGTGCCAGCCTGAGTGTGTGTATAGACCGTTTTCCATAAGCGTTTTAAAAAGCGGCTGGCACCTTCAACGCCGGCATCGTTCCACTCCAATGTCTGGGTCGGTGGTGCGGCAAACATGGTAAACAAGCGTACGGTATCGGCACCGTATTGATCAACGGCCGTTTGTGGGTCGACACCGTTGTTTTTGGATTTGGACATTTTGGTGACTCCACCAATACTCACGGATTCACCGCTGACGATAAGTTTGGCAGAAACGGGTTTGCCTTTATCGTCTTTTTCCAGCTCCACATCAGCGGTGTTAAACCAGTCAGTGCTGCCATCATCATTTTTGCGGTAGTAGGTTTCTGCCAACACCATACCCTGACATAACAGGCGTTCAAAAGGCTCATCACAACTCACTAAGCCTTCATCGCGCATTAATTTATGGAAGAAACGTGCATAGAGCAAATGCAAAATAGCATGTTCGATACCGCCCACATATTGATCGACAGGGAGCCAGTAATTAGCCTTATCGCTGTCGAGCATGGCGCTTTCAAGATCGGCACAGGTATAACGGGCGTAATACCAAGAGGATTCCATAAACGTATCAAAGGTATCTGTTTCGTGTTCAACGGCTTGACCGTTAAGCTCGGCCTTGCGCCATTCCGGGTCATCTTTGATGGGTGACTGAACACCGTCCATGACCACGTCTTCGGGTAGTAATACGGGCAGCTTCTCTAGTGGGACAGGAATCTCACCACCTTCGGGTAAATTAAACATCGGGATGGGGGTGCCCCAATAGCGTTGGCGTGACACGCCCCAGTCACGTAAGCGGAAATTGGTAGTCACTTTACCTTTGCTAATAGATTGTAGTTTATTGGCAATCGCGCTGAAGGCTTCTTTAAAATTCAACCCATCAAATTCCCCCGAGTTAATGCAAATACCTTTATCAATAAAGGCTTGCTGTTCGAGGTCACACATGGTGTTTTCGTCTGTAGGCGCAATCACCTGTGTAATCGGCAAATTGTATTCTTTAGCAAACTCATAGTCGCGTTCATCGTGTGCTGGCACCGCCATTACAGCTCCCGAGCCATAATCCATCAGTACATAGTTGGCGACCCAAATGGCCACGGTGTCACCCGTGATAGGGTGTATGGCTTTTAAGCCCGTATCCAGCCCGGCTTTTTTAATGGCAGACATATCGGCTTCAGACACGGATTGTTTTTTACATTCTTGAATAAACACTGCCAATTCGGGGTTATTCTCCGCTAATGCCACGGAGATGGGGTGTTCTGCAGCGATACTGACATAAGTCACGCCCATTAACGTATCCGGACGTGTGGTATAGGCGGTGAGGTTTTGGGTATCGCCAACGGTTTCTGCTAAATCAAAGGTGATTTCAACCCCTTTAGATTTACCAATCCAGTTGCGCTGCATGGTTTTCACCTGCTCGGGCCAGTGCGGCAGTTGGTCCAGTGAAGCCAGTAATTCTTCCGCATACTCGGTGATTTTAATAAACCACTGCGGAATTTCTTTACGCTCAACAACAGCACCAGAGCGCCAGCCTTTGCCGTCAATGACCTGCTCATTGGCAAGTACGGTTTGGTCAACTGGGTCCCAGTTCACTGTTGCCATTTTTTTGTATACCAGCCCTTTCTCGTACAAACGGGTAAAAAACCATTGTTCCCACTTGTAGTAGTCCGCCTGACAAGTCGCCAGTTCACGCTTCCAGTCAAAGCCAAAACCCAGCGCGTTCAGCTGTTGTTTCATATAATCAATATTTTGATAGGTCCATTTGGCGGGTGCGGTATTATTCGCAATCGCGGCATTTTCGGCGGGCAGACCAAAAGCATCCCAGCCCATGGGGTGTAATACATGCTTACCTAGCATACGCTGATAACGCGAAATGACATCAGTAATAGTGTAGTTGCGCACATGCCCCATATGCAGTTTGCCGCTGGGGTAAGGGAACATGGCTAGACAATAAAATTTTTCTCTATCTTTGTCTTCGGTGACTTCAAAACAGCGATTTTTCTGCCAGTAAGACTGTGCATTGGTTTCTATCGTGGATGGATGGTATTGTTCTTCCATTGGTACTGATTGCCTTGTTTTAGTGGTGCTGAAATCCAAAGGAGCAATTATAGAGGCTAAGTGCCGTTTAAGCACTGTTAAGTGTAGAAAAAATCGAAAAATAGCGGGGTAGCTTGTTGATGTTTATCTACATGCTGAAATCATTAATGTTGCCACCGGGTGTGCAACTGTTGTTATTGCTATTGGCGTTCCTGATACGCAGGAGGTTTCGCTGGTTATCCCGCTTTCTGACCTTGAGTGCCATTATCAGTCTGTGGTGGCTGTCGACACCTGCTGCTAATCATTATCTGTATCGACATCTGACGTCTCCCTATGTGGCACAGACGCCTGCACTCAAACCTGAGGGTGTAGATGGCATTGTGGTGTTAGGCGCAGGGCGACGTCCGGCTGCCAACGAATACAATGGCGATACACTCAGTGGGGCTGGGCTGGAGCGATTACGCTATGCAGGCTATCTCGCTAAAAAGTGGAGACTACCAGTGATTGTTTCCGGTGGCTCTGTCTATGGCGAGGTATTATCAGAAGCCGCATTGGGTGCACGTTTTCTTCGAGATGAATTGGGTGTCGATAAGGTCTTGGAAGAAGGGCGCAGCCGCAACACGTGGGAAAATGCCCAATACACGCGCGAGTTACTTGATAAAATCGGTATTAAAAAAGTGGTTTTGGTGACGCATGGCTACCATCTGCGCAGATCGGTTTATTCGTTTTCACAAGCAGATGTTGATCATATTCCTTATCCAACAGGGCAACTGGGTGAAGCTATTTTGAGGGAGTGGTGGAGAAATTGGTTTCCCCAAGCGGCGTCTTTGTATGCCAGCCGCTTGGCATTACATGAATATCTGGGCTTGTTAGCGTACCGATTCAAACGTTAAATCATCGCGCTTTATGTACTTATATCTGTCGTCTGGATTTTTTGAGTGGTGAACGCAAGATGAAAAGTAGCAGAGCGCACATGATTAATGTCGGATAGTGTTGCCATTGAACAAAGGGTGTTAGCCCTTGAGTGGGGTAAACGGTTCCGGTCAGTGTCGTGGCTGTGAACTGTTCGCTTTCTGCGATTACCTGCCCATGCGTATTAATAATCGCACTAATACCATTATTAGTGGCGCGTATAATATAGCGACCGGTTTCCTGTGCACGCATACGTGCTATTTGTAAGTGTTGGTAAGGTCCAATTGAATCGCCAAACCAGGCGTCATTACTGATGGTAAGTAATACATCAGCATCACGTGCTTGCTCTGCCACCAATGTTGGATAGGCAATTTCATAACAAATAGCATTGCCAATGCGATACCCGTTGGCTTGTAATAGAGCTGGCTCACGCTGTCCAGACGAAATCACTGAGAACGGTAAATCGAAGAATGTAATTAAGCCTCGAATCCAGTCTTCCAGTGGTACATATTCTCCAAAAGGTACCAAGCGACGTTTATGATAAATCGCCTGTTGATGCCCATTTTGGCTATTAGCATTTTTGTCGATAACGATAACGCTATTGAAATATTTTGTGCTTAATGATGCATCATCATATTCGTCATACAATACACCGCTAATCACCGTACTGTCTTTGTTTTTTGCGATTGCTTCGGTTTCCTCAATAAAGGGTAGCGAACGGTGGTATGTGTTATGAATAATGCCCTCAGGCCAAATAACCCAATCATTGTCCCACAGGTTGTCACTGAGCAAACGTAAGCGTTCAGGAATAATGGTTTGGTAAGGTTCTGCCCAGCGTAAATCCTGTGGAATATTGGGTTGCACCATGCCAACAGTAATCGTTTTTTCCGAGACGGTTGTCCATGATTGGTGTTGTAGCAGATAGCCCGATAACCACAGGATTGCAACCGCAACGATGGTAATGCCCTTGGTGTTTAGGGTGATCTCTTTGCGTAAAATATGGATCAATGCACAGCTACAAAAAACACTCCATATACCCACCAATAAGACACCGCCAATAGGCGCCCATCCTGCAAGTATTGTGTCAGTATGAGCATAGCCAATAAATAACCATGGAAAGCCTGTTAATACCCAAGTGCGCAGCCATTCATTAAAAAACCAGATTAATGGAAAGCCCAATAATAAACGGTGTTGTGGTTTGATGAGGTGTAAACAATAAAAAGGCAATGCGAATAACAATGCCATAAAGGCGATAAAAATTGCCATAAGTAATACTGCTAAAGGTATGGGCGCTGAACCGAAGGTATTAATGCTGATGTAAATCCAGTGAATACCTGCGGTGTAGTAACCCAGACCAAAAATAAAGGCGTGCAGTAAACAGCCTTTTCTCGTGCTCTGCTGATTGATGCCGTACGCAAAGATTGCCACACTGAGAATGGCAATAGACCAATAATCGAAAGGGGACAAACTCAAAGGCATGCTTGCGCCAGCGATGAATGTTGTAAACAGTGCCCACCAATGTTGATAACTGATTATTTTTTTCATGATGCGCAAGAAAGGGCTGCCTAATTATCCGGTGGAAAGACGCAATAAGTGAACTTGCCTGTTGTCAGAATAGAGGACACGAAACTTAAAGCCCGCAAGCTCTGTTGTTTCGTTGCGTTGTGGCAAATGCCCAAACGATTTCATTAATAAACCGCCAATGGTATCAAACTCTTCATCATCGAGTTTGGCATTGAATTGATCATTAAAGTTTTCAATGGGTGTGAGAGCTTTGATAATATAATCGTTATCCGACACTTTGCGAATGAAGGCATCTTGTGCTTCATCATCAGTTTCATCCGTAATTTCACCCACAATTTCTTCCAGAATATCTTCAATGGTAATAAGGCCGGAGATGCCGCCGTATTCATCAATAACCAACGCCATATGATAACGGTTTTCACGGAATTCGCGTAATAGCACATTCAAACGTTTGCTTTCAGGAATAATATTGGCTGGACGAATCACAGAATCCAGTTTGAAATTTTCATGACCTTTGAGAATCAGAGGGAGTAAATCTTTTGCCAGTAGTATGCCGCGAACATCATCAATATTTTCACCAATCACCGGAAAGCGTGAGTGGCCGGATTCAATAACTTTGTCTAACAATGTCTCTGTGGATTCATCAATATTAATGGTGACCATGCGTGTGCGTGGCACCATAATTTCGCGGACTTGTTGACCGGAAACTTCCAGTGCGCCCTGAATAATTTCCAGCGCCTCTTGATCAACCAAACGGTTGGCAGCGGCATCACGGATGATATCGAGGAGTTCTTCTTGAGATTGAGGTTCGCCAGAAAAGGCGTTTAATACTTTGTCGAGCCAGGATTTATCCTGGTGACTACTTGGAGGTTCTTCGTTCATTGAAGTCTGTTTCGTCGTTACGGCAGACCATCTTATGGGATAACAATAGGCGGGTCAATAGCCAGTTAGTCGGCTTCGCTGTCGTCGCTAACGCTATCATTTTCACCCAGAATGCGGCGTAATCCCAGCATGGTTTCAAAGGGCGCCCTAGATACCAAATAGTTACTCAACCAGCCGGGAATCGCGCCTGAAGGGTCTACATGGACAAAGCTGCGTATGAGTGTCTGGCCCTTATTGGTGGGAAGTAATTGCCATATCATTTTTGCGTTTTTAATGCGCGTAATATCGGTCTTCTCACCCAATAAGCCTTGTGTTGCTATTGCCGTTGCTGTGATGACGCGTGTTTCAGGATGTTGTTGCCAATGAATATGTGCCAATATATCGCGTTTATTTAAGGGGAATGGCAGCGTGCTGACAGTGTATATATATTCTTCATTTTTACTGATCTGTTGGTAACGGTAAGAAGATTGGCAACGGTAGACCCACTGGGTACGGGTACTAGTATCACGGATAAGTCGTGCAACCGTGTTACTGTCTGTATTGACTATGGTGGTTGAAAGCACTGCTCGATGAGCGGAATCAGGGACCTTCGCAGAAAATACCTGTATGTCGGGCGTGGCTTTTTTCATTTGCCAATCCAAACGGTCGATCAGCAAATGATCTGCGGTGTTAGCGTGAAGAGACGATGCCAATACACATAACAGAGTAAAAGCGACGGGTAATGTCATAATGGCATCCAGATACAAAATGAGAGGTTCTAATCCCAAGACGTATAAAAGCCTATCTTTGGATGCATATCGAACCTGATTTATAGGGGCATCAATTCGTAATGGTTGTATGGAGTAATCTCATTGTTGAATACCGTGTAAGATTTAGTAACAACACGATTACGCCCTTCTTGTTTTGCTTGATATAGCTGACTGTCAGCAAGTGTAATAATCGTCTGCGGTTTTATCTCGGGTTTTGGGGTCATGGTTGCCAGCCCGCTACTGATAGTCAGGTGTTTATAGATAGGGGCGCGTGAGTTGGGTATTTGTAGAGCATCAATTTTTTCTACGAGTGTTGTGCACATTTGTTGAGCTTTTTCTGATGAAATACCGCTCCAGATAATGGCAAATTCTTCTCCTCCATAGCGCCCACAAATATCAGAAGGCCGGCTGCATACAGATGGTAATTGTTGTGCAATTGTAGAGAGGTATTGATCCCCTGTTTGATGTCCGTAGGTGTCATTAATCAGTTTGAAATAATCGATATCGATCAAGGCATAGGCCAATAATGTATTGTCGCGAGCGCAACGTCGCCATTCAGTCTCAAGAAATTCATTAAGGCTGCGTCGATTTGGGATACATGTTAATGGATCAAGTTTTGATAAATTGAGCACCTCTTCTTCGGCTTTTTTACGTTGAGTAATATCGTAGTGAGAGATAATGAAGTATTGACAGGTATCTATGTTGATGGGTGCAACATGCATTGTAAACCATCTTGAATCTTCGGAGGTGTGGCAGGGGTATTCAAAAGAAAATGAAATCGTTTTACCGCTGATTACTTTATCGATCCCGTTTTTTGCGCTGGCAGCAAATCGGTCACCTCTTGAGACAGCGCGTTGGCACTCTTCTAAATAATTAACTCCTAGCCAATTTTGCTTGGAACCGTTGTTCTCTTCGCCAAAAGATATCCAGCTCTTATTGATGAATTGTATCTCTCCACATGTGTTAATAACCACGATTTCCTGAGGTATATTATCAAGTAAGAGACTGAGGAACTGGCTATTAGACTCAAGTAGGGAGCCGCAAAAACTGCTTTCGGAATCAGATGCCATCGCATAATTTCCTGTTTTAAAAGCATTTTAGGTGTGACCTGTTATAGGCTTGATAAAATTATTTTATGGATTATAGCTAAAATACATTCAAGTAACAGTCATACTGTAGAAGTATATCCTCTGCTAAAGTTCAATGCTTAAGATTCCAGGGCGCTCCAGCGTTCCAGGGCTTGCTCGAGTTCTTGATGTTTATGAGACAGTTCATCCAGAACGGGCTGAGTATGGTTATATTCTTTCTGGTAAAAATCCGCTGCGGTCGTCATGGCTTCCAGCTTGGCAATATCCGCTTCCAATTGTTCAATTTTTTCCGGCAGCATATCTAGCTCGCGTTGCAGTTTATAGCTCAGTTTTTTCGGTTTGGCCTTGTCCAGCTCAGTTGCTGTTTGTGATGTATTATTTTTTTCTTTGCTGTTAGGGCTTTCTTTATCACGTAACGCTTTGCCAAATTTCACCCAATCGCTGTAGCCGCCGACGTAGGATTCAACCTTACCGTTATCCTCAAATACTAGTGTGCTGGTGACGACATTATCGAGAAAGTCACGGTCATGACTCACCACAATTAACGTGCCTTTGTAATTGATCAGTTGCTCCTCCAGCACTTCCAGCATTTCTACGTCAAGATCATTGGTGGGTTCGTCAAGAATCAGCATATTGGTTTCGCGGCTGAATAATTTGGCGAGTAAGACGCGGTTACGCTCACCACCAGAAAGCGCTTTAACGGGTGTCATGGCGCGCTCGGGGCTAAATAAAAAGTTTTTCATATAGCCGATAATGTGGCGTTCTTTACCATTGATTTTAATGTAATCTTTACCATCGCCTACATTATGTGCCACGCTTTGTTCCAGTTCTAATTCACGGTGAATCTGGTCGAAGTAGCCAATCTGTAAACTAGTGCCCAGTTTGATATTGCCTTGTTGGGGGGTGAGTTCCCCCAACAAAATTTTTAATAACGTACTTTTGCCGACACCGTTATTACCAATCAGGCCAATACGATCGCCGCGCATAATTTTTAACTTAAAATTATCGATGAGTGTGTCTTCGCCAAAGCCATGGCAAACGTTGTAGGCTTCAACCACTTTGCGACCAGACCTTGCCGACTCGCCGATATCAAATTTGGCTTTTCCCTGACGTTTAATACGTTTGCCATATTCTTCACGCATGGCGTGTAGCGCGCGGACTCGGCCTTCATTGCGCGTACGGCGCGCTTTAATACCTTGACGAATCCAGACTTCTTCTTCAGCCAGTTTCTTATCAAAGAGCTTATTGTGCGTATCTTCTTCCTCAATGGCTTTTTCTTTGAGTTCTAGATAATTTTGATAGGTGCCGGGCCAGCTAATCAGTTGCCCGCGATCAATCTCTACAATCCGCGTTGCCAGCTTTTGTAAGAACGAGCGGTCGTGAGTGATAAATATGACACTGCCCTGATAGCCGCGTACCATATTTTCCAACCATTCAATAGTGCTGATATCTAGGTGGTTAGTGGGTTCATCCAATAGTAGTACTTCGGGTTGAGAGACTAGCGCTTTGCCTAAAGCAACACGACGCTGCCAGCCACCCGATAGCTCGTCGAGGCGCTTCTCAGCAGGCAAGCCCAGTTGCGTCATAATGGTTTCGACTTTCTGCTCAAGGTTCCAGCCGCCACTGGCTTCGATTTGCTGTTGAATATCTTGTAATAGTAATAAGCCGTCATTATCTAAGTCTTGCTGTGACAGCTCGTTATACTGATCAAACAAGGCTTGCTGGTCTGCCAACCCCTCAAGAACAACATCTTCCACTTTGCGATGCAGGTCTTTTGGGAGCTGTTGGTATAGCTTGCTAATGCGCAGATGCTTTTTATATTGAATCTCCCCGCTATCGGCGTATTGCTCCCCCATAATTAGGCGCAGCATGGTTGATTTGCCTGCACCATTACGGCCAATTAGACATACGCGTTCATTGGGTTCTAGTGAAAAGCTGGCTTGAGTCAGGATTTTTTGAGTGCCAAATTCAAGATTGACTTCATCAAAGCGGATAAGAGACATGGGCTAAAAACAACTAACAGGGCGGAGTTCAAAAGCACCTATTGTACCCGATTTATCGTGATTTTATTTGCCTATCTTGCAGTCATCATCACAATAGCGCTTTTGACCGGTAAACCAATAGGAAATGGTATAACGGTGTTTAGCAAATATCCGGTAAGCAGCATCGGCTAAAATGCGAATTAACGGCCAGCGTAAAATCGCCAGCCAACGGTTTTTACCCACTAAATGCCACGAATAATAGGTGACATCTAGCCCGGTAATAATACGCCCATCTTCCAATTCGCCGTGGATCACCTCATTAGCCGCCACCGGATCAATGTGAGGGAAGCGCTCGGCAAAATCCTCGGCATAAATATTTTGAAATTCAATATGCTGTTTATGATCAAGCGCTTGTAATTGGCTAATTTCTCTAGCACATAAAGGGCAGGTGGCGTCATAAAATAAGCGGAGTTTCATGGTTACATTCTAGAGTGTTTATTACTGTCCTTCTACGTTTATAATGACCGATTGGTTTTATGTAGTACTAGGTAATATAAGAACTCTATAAGTTTGGCGATTAAACAAGCCGAAGAATTACAAGCTATCTTTTCGTAACACAACCTCACGTTCTCCAGTTGTTGAAAAAATTCTACATCAAAGCACATTACCCCGAAAATTATACTATCACCAATGATGACTTGCTGAGTCGCCAGGGTTGTTGAAAAGCGCGACAAAAAACATTGCAAGCAAAAAATTAATGATAAATTTTTTTTCTATGAAAGTGTTGACTCTTATTAAAGGTGGGGGACATAGTGTCAATGAATTTCTGATAATAATAAATGAGAAGTTCGACCATCCGTAAAAAATTAATAATATTGCTATAAAAAATAACTCATTTTTCCTATGGCTTGGAGGTTTTTTTATGTGTTTTCCTTTTGGTTTTCTTGATTAGCATATTTGTTTAAATCATCAAATGTACATAAATAAATATTAGAAATAAATGGGAGGTTAAATGGCTAGAGAAAGAAGAAAAATATTTGGAAATGAAAATGCTGCGGTGGATCCATTAGTTCTTGATTGCTATGTGGATAATATGTCGAATGGGGCACAGATAGTGACCGGTAGATGGGGGGTTGGAAAAACAGCATTCATCTTTCATGCGACGAAGTCTCTTGCTCGTGTATTAGAAGAGGAAAATCCGGATAATAAGAAGCTGTGGTACGTTAGCGAATCTGATCTCGATTCAGATCAGATTGTTGAAGCATATGCAGAGCTGGATGAGAAACGTTTCAAAAGATATTTAAAAGCTATTGGGAAGAATGAGATATAAAGAAGAGCGTCAATTGTACTATCTGCTCTCACAAAGCATTATGGTGAAAAAGCTAGAGGTTCACACTGGCAACAAATTCAGGTAGTTGCTAAGACAGCAGCCGCAGGGAAGTCAATCTGGAAACAACTTCCAGCTGCGCTTTCATTATTAAAGCTAATAGACAATAACAAAGAAGATGTTGCTAGTATACAAGGTGGAATCAACGAGGTGTTTGGAGATCGGCTTTAAATAGCCGTACAAAAATGTCTGAGAGATGTAGATGGAGAGGATATTGTGCCTCTTATTGCAATTGAGCCTATTGAAACCCCATTTTCTGATCTGGAGGAAAATAGTTTAGCTCAAGAAGTGGTTAGTGAGTTGGTAAATGTTTTTCAACAGGAGTTTCAGCCTGATGAAACTCAACTTTTAGATATTATCATATCTGTTCCTTGGCATCGGTTTGCTCACAATTCACAGGTAAATCTTACTCAAAAAGTTCGACAATATGTTGAACATGTGAAATGGAATAAAGATAGTTTAAAAGTATTTATTGAAAATAGAATAAAGTGGGAGTTTAAAAGAGTGGGACGCCTTCAATCAGCTCGCCAAGGAGTAGGCTGGGCGTCTCTATTTGAGCCAATGGTGCATAATGACTATACCCGAATCGCTTTTAATGAAGATTCTTTTTCATATGTGCTAAGACATACAAACTATCGGCCTATAGAAGTACAGCTTATTGCACGAACAGCGGTAAAAATATGTTCCGAAAGAACTGGTCGTACTAAGGATGACATTTTAAAAGGTGTTGGAGGTATTAAAGTTAGCGGGAGCCATATACGCGCTGCAGTAACAGATTATGTAGAAGGAACAGCTAGAGATCGAAAGAGTGAATCTTATAGGAGGTTTCGAGATTTAGAAGAAGTTGTATCTAATTTAAAAGGGCTGAAAATACCATGTAAGCCTGAGGTGCTTGCAGAGAGATTTCCAGAAGCTATAAGTAATCAAGAAGCTTTTTCATGGTTATGGCAGTCGGGTATGTTAGGTATCGAGGCTACATGTGAAAAAACTCATGTTGATTCTATGAAAATACTTCTTCCCGAAAACACCATGAAAAGAAATATTGATATTCGCCATAATGAGTATATCCGCTGGTATTTTACGAATATAATACAATAGGTTATTACTTTGAGATACTAGATCAGTATTCAAGGGTGGAGTCTTTGTCTTTAAAGTGTACCTTTCATCCTCTTATTTTTGAAGATTTTGCAGCACATCTAGAGCGAGATTGGCCTGTGGGCATTTAATAATGCTATGAATATGGATAACCAAAAATAGTAATATTTCTATAGAACTATAAATTAATTGCGGTACATAGTATTAGAGCAATAATAGCCGAAACGGATGAAATTATATTGAACCAAGAAAATCCAATAGTAACATTTATACTTGTTCTGGCTGGTTAATGCACGATTGTTGGCTTTTTGCTTACTTTCTTTGTAGGTAAAACAGAAAATTATTCTGATAAAAAAATTATTACTAGCAGTGTGTCCGTAGCTCTTGTGTATGATCCTCCTTCAAATGTAAGAAAATATGCAAATGGTCCTGTAATTTGTTCAGTAAGGGAAAGAGGTGCAATAGAAATATTGGTTGAAAGTAATAACTGGTATAAAACTAATGTTTGCGGGGAGTTAGGGTTTATTCACAAATCGTAAATAAGTTTTAACCCTAATTCGTTTAATAAATAAAATTTATTATCACCCATCAGGAATTGAAAAATACCGTACTTATTTTTTACATAGTATAATGAATGTTTTTGGCGATACAGTATGCAGATCAATCAAGCAGAAAGGGATGCGCTTTAGAAAGTCATTTTCTCGCGACGTGATGTGAGAAAAGAGTTTCTTTCCACGCCTATTTCCGAAGATGTATTACAGCATATATTAACGGCTGGTCACCATGCCCCCAGCGTTGGTTTTATGCAGCCTTGGGATTTTGTACTAATTACTCAAGAAGAAACTAAAAAAACTATTAAGCAAGGTTATGAGCTTGCGCGTATTGAATCTGCTCAGCAATTTTCTGAAGAACAAAAAGCACAATACCTCAGTTTTAAATTAGAGGGAATGCTAGAAGCGCCATTAGGAATTTGCGTCACTTGTGACCGCAATCGAAATGGTCCTACAGTGATTGGTCGCACCATTAAGCCTGAGATGGATTTGTACAGTACCGTTTGCGCCATTCGAAATATTTGGTTGGCTGCACGAGCAGAGAATATTGGTTTGGGTTGGGTCAGTATTTTGCACGATCATGTGTTGAGAGATGCTTTAGCGATTCCCAATGATAAAGAAATCATTGCGTATTTATGCTTGGGTTATGTGTCAGAATTTTCGGATAAGCCGTAAGTAGAAAAATACGTCTGGCTGCCTCGTGAGCAGCTGGGCCAGCTTGTCCACAAAGAGAAGTGGTAGTCATTTTTTGGATGCCTAAAAAATTAGATTGTGTTTTGTGCGGGTGTATTCGTAGTTAATTTAGCAGCAGCACTTATCACTGCAACATTCACAGGCTTTTTCCTGGCAGCACTAGGCATTTTCACAGTCACATTCGCATTCACAATTTTTCTCGTCCATAGCTACTCTCCACGATTAATGGTTGTTGATTATTTATCGTGCATTTGTATAAGTATGTCAACTATTCATTGTCACCTGCTTATAAAACTTTAGTATAGGCTCGGTGTAAATGAGGCAAAAATTTTATAAGTACGATATCACTGTGCCTGTAGGCGCCGTTGTTTATGGCTGGAATAAAGTTGCACTATTATTTTTAGTAGGGAGAAGGAAAGTCTAAACCTGTCAGTAATTGTATTTCCAACGCTTCCATTTCTTCGGCTTCTTGATCATTCATATGATCATAGTCTAATAAGTGTAATACACCGTGAATCAACATATGTGCCCAATGGGCGTCTTCGGTTTTGTTTTGCTGTTGGGCTTCGGCAATCACAATTGGGGCACAAATGACTAAATCCCCTAATAGGCTAGAATCAATAAAATCAGGAACCTCGGCAGGGAAGGAAAGCACATTGGTGGGTTTGTCTTTTTGACGATATTCATAGTTAAGTGCTTGGCTTTCTTGTTCGTCAACAATACGAATAGTCAGTTCAGCGTCTTCGCCAAAGTCTTTTAACGTATGTTTAACCCACTGTTGAAACTGTGCTTCTTGTGGGAGATTAAACCCTTCGCAGGCAACCTGTAAGTCAACCGTGATCACTCGGTTTAATCTCTGGGGGACTGGTCAAATTTGTCATAGGCATCCACGATACGTTGTACCAAGGGATGACGCACAACATCTTTGGACGTAAAGCGGGTAAAGCTAATGCCGTCAACACCTTCCAGTACTTCTCGGGCATGTTTAAGGCCGGATGCTTGACCGCGTGGTAGGTCAATTTGTGTCGGGTCACCGTTGATAACTGCCGTTGAACCAAAACCGATGCGCGTTAAAAACATTTTCATTTGTTCGCGCGTTGTATTCTGGCTTTCATCTAAAATAATAAAGGCATTATTGAGTGTGCGCCCGCGCATATAAGCCAATGGTGTGACTTCAATCACATTGCGTTCGATTAGTTTTTCGACGGTTTCAAAGCCCAGCATTTGATATAGTGCATCATAGAGTGGACGCAAATAAGGGTCGACTTTTTGTGATAAGTCACCGGGTAAAAAACCCAGTTTCTCTCCCGCTTCTACCGCAGGACGAACTAATAGAATACGTTCGATTTCATCGTTAATGAGCGCTTGTACCGCGCAGGCAACTGCAAGATAGGTTTTACCCGTTCCAGCCGGGCCAATACCAAAATTGATATCATGGGTCAGTACCGAACGCACATAACCTTGTTGATTGCGACCTCGGGGTTTGATGGACGATTTTTTGGTGCGGATAATCGTTAGCTTCTCTTCCAGAGCGTCATCAACGGCATGACCATTTTCATGGTGGAATTCTTGAATCGTCAGATTTACATGGTCGGGTGTAATGTCGGTGCCATGGCGCAAATCCGTAAATAGGCTTTGCAAGATATGTTGTGACGCGTCTATGGCTTCACTGCGTCCTTCAATGGAAAACTGGTTGCCACGGTGAATAATACGCACCGCCAAAAGTTGTTCGATTTGTTGAATATGGCTGTCAAATTGGCCGCACAAGATGGATAGCTCTTGTGAGCTAGCGTTGTCCAAGTTCAGTGTTTGGGGGTTATATTTTGTAGTTGTACTCAACGGGGTCGTGTCTCTCTATTTGCCAGTTGTGCATGGTTGTATGATTTAATGCCCATAAGAGGCTTTGGCTGCCGTTTGATAATGCCAGCCATCTAATTCACTACCTAATAGTTCGCCACGCAGTGAGTTTGGTAATGCTTCCATAATATGAATGTCGGCAAAGTGGCCGATCAGTTCGGCATCATCACAGCGAAAATTGACGACACGATTATTTTCGGTACGTCCGGATAACTGGCCGGGATCTTTTTTAGAGTAGCCGCTTACCAGTACACGCTCAATATTACCGACCATTTTGCGGCTAATCGACATGGCTTGTTGGGTGATACGATCTTGTAGGATTTTCAGGCGTTGTTTTTTCACTGCTTCCGGGGTGTCATCGGCTAAGTCAGCTGCCGGGGTGCCGGGGCGTGCGCTATAGATAAAGCTAAATGACATATCGAAATCCATGGATTGAATCAAATTCATGGTTTTTTCGAAATCCTGATTGGTTTCTCCCGGAAAGCCAATAATAAAGTCTGAAGAAAAGCTGATGTTAGGCCGTATTTTCTTGAGTGCACGTAGTTTTGATTTGTACTCCAATGCGGTATGACCACGTTTCATCGCCATAAGGATGCGGTCCGATCCACTTTGCACGGGTAGGTGAAGATGGCTCACCAGTTCGGGAATATTTTCATACGCGTTAATTAAGCTTTGTGAAAATTCCACCGGGTGGGAGGTGGTGTAGCGGATACGATCAATACCGTCGATCGCGGCGACATAGCCAATTAATTCCGCTAGATCAACTACATTGCCATCTTCGGTTTCGCCACGATAAGCGTTGACATTTTGTCCCAGCAGATTAATTTCACGTACGCCTTGTTGTGCTAGGTGTGCGACTTCTACCAATACATCGGTGGCCGGGCGGCTGACCTCTTCACCACGGGTATAGGGCACGACACAAAATGTACAGTATTTGGAGCAGCCTTCCATGACGGAGACAAATGCCGACACACCATCCGCTTCTGGTTGTGGTAAGTTATCGAATTTTTCAATTTCGGGGAAGGAAATGTCGACGACCACGGCGCCGTTATTGCGCGGCGTTTCCATCATTTCTGGCAGGCGGTGCAATGTTTGTGGTCCAAACACCAGATCGACATAAGGCGCACGTTTGGCGATGGCATCGCCTTCCTGACTCGCGACACAGCCACCCACGCCGATCACGACATCGGGATTCTTGTCTTTGTATTTTTTCCAGCGCCCCAGTTCGTGAAACAGTTTTTCCTGCGCTTTCTCACGGATAGAGCAAGTGTTCACTAACAGAACATCCGCCTCGGCAGGATCGTCTGTCGCAACCATATCATGACTTTCTCCCAGTAAGTCTTTCATGCGTGACGAATCATACTCATTCATCTGACAGCCATGGGTTTTGATATAGAGCTTCTTCTGTGTTGTTTCAGTCATAACTGCGCTTACCAAGTGGGTGATAATTAGCCAAAAACGCGGCAATTATAGAGCTTATATCAGGTAGAAGCCAGTAAAAGCGGTGGGTTTAACTGTTGACTATACTTGTAATTATAACAACTGCCTCCATATACCATTCATCGTTATTGAGTTAGAGAAGCTTATGTCTGCCAAGTCGATTTATAAGGTCATTTTTTACAACGAAGGTGAAATTTTCGAGGTCTATGCGCGTGAGATTTACCAGAGCGAGATGTATGGGTTTATCGAAGTTGAAGAATTTGTCTTCGGTGAGCGTACGCAAGTGATTGTTGACCCCGGCGAAGAAAAATTAAAGGCCGAGTTTGCGGGTGTTAAGCGCTCTTATATTCCTATGCAGTCGATTATTCGTATTGATGAGGTGGAAAAGGAAGGTCAAGTCAAAGTCTCTGATATCAAGTCTCAGGATAAAATAGCGGCATTGCCCGCGCGGGATTTTGCTTCCAAGCCCGGCAATACGCCAAGCAGCGATAACTAAACGTCTATTGAGTGTTTGTGATTACGTCTCTTTATCATCGTCAATTAGGTGCTGAAGCAGGTATTCCGGTTATTGCCCTTCATGGGTTATTTGGATCTTTGGAAAATCTTGGGGTGGTTACCCGGCAGCTATCGGAACAGTTTACGGTTTACAGCCTTGATCTGCCTAATCACGGACGTTCTTCTCATACAACCCCCATTAATCTGTCGTCAATGGCTGAGGATGTGGTGGCGTGGATGACTGACAACAACGTCGAACAAGCCCATTTTCTTGGACATTCGTTAGGCGGTAAAGTGGCGATGGAAATCGCCCTACGTGAACCGGATAAGGTTGCCAGCCTGATTGTTGCCGATATTGCCCCCGTGGCCTATACCCGTCGTCATGATGACGTGTTTGCCGCTTTTCGGGCCGTTGACCTGAAAACCATTAATACCCGGATGGATGCCGATCAGGCCATGCGCCCCTACGTAGATGAGCTGTCGACTCGCAGTTTTTTGTTAAAAAACCTTGAGAAAAATGAGAATGGATGGTTCTGGCGTGTCAATCTCGAGGGTTTAATCAACGCTTACGAAGACTTGATTGATGCAAACACCGGCGATTTTCCACCTTTTCAAGGTAAAGTCTTATTTATTAAGGGAGAATTATCACCCTATATCCTGCCTGAACACCGTGATATGATTTTAAACCTGTTTCCCAATGCTGGCGTAAAAGTGATGAATAATACTAATCACTGGTTGCACGCAGAGAAGCCAGACATTTTTGCGGGTATCGCCCTGCGTTTTTTGACGTAGTGAAATCTATATTCGCTTTGTTATTGATCTTCTGTTTCTGTGGACTTCAGATTACTTATGCTATGACGTGTATCCATAATAATCGCTTACCTGCTTGTTCAGGTTCTATGAATTGTGTTTCCAGTGATACCTATTCCGAAAAGCATTATATAGCCCATTATTTTTTATCAGCGCCCGGTCAAGAAGTGTGGCAGAGTTTGTTGGAATTTCTAGAATCTCGCAAAGATATAATCATTATTGAAAAAAATAACGAGTATATTCATGCAGAGTCACGTAGTCAGATTTTTCGTTTTGTGGACGATGTTGAGTTTCATCTGAGGCTGAATGAAGGAAAAATTGCTATCCGTTCCGCTTCACGTGTAGGAAATTTTGATGTTTTTGCGAATCGTAAACGTTTGGAACATGTTCGGCAATATTTAATAAAGCGCGGCTTATTGGTCGGAGTTTCGCAATGAATATTCTTATTACTGGTGGTACGGGTTTTATTGGCTCCCATCTGATCAAAGCATTACTGTTACGTCGTTACACGATTACCTTACAGTGTCGTTCTATTGAAAAAGCGCGTGAGTTATTTGGTGATCAAGTCACGTGCGTGCGTTACTTTCATGAAATTTCTTGGTCCATTGATGCGGTGATTAATCTAGCGGGTGAAGCAATTATGGATAAACGCTGGACGCAACGCCGCAAACAACATTTACGCGGCAGTCGTATTGATGTTACTCGCCATTTGGTTAAGTGGTTGGCAGAAAAAACCGTAAAACCCAAGGTGCTGATTAGTGGTTCCGCTATTGGTTACTATGGCAATCACCCGGAGAGTCAGCCATTGGACGAACATGCTAAGCCACACCATTGTTTTCCAGCGACTCTCTGTAATGAATGGGAGTTTGAAGCGGTTAAAGCTAAAGCGTTGGGAATGCGTGTTTGTTTATTGCGTACGGGTGTTGTGCTAGACAAATATGCAGGCGCTTTGCAAAAAATGTGGCGACCTTTCTCAATGGGGTTAGGTGGCAATGTGGGTTCGGGAAAGCAGTGGTTTTCTTGGATTCATATTAACGATATGGTCGGACTGATTCTTTTTATATTGGATAATGCATCTATTGAAGGGCCCGTTAATGCGACTGCTCCTGAGCCCGTGAGGTATGAAACGTTTACCCAAACTTTTGCTAAGGCGCTTGCTCGTCCTCACATACTGCCTATGCCCACTGTTGTTTTAACATTATTGTTCGGTGAGGCAGCACAGTTATTAACACAGGGCCAGCGTGTTACTCCTAATGTTTTGCAGGATGCCGGTTTTCAATTTCAATTTAAGACCATTGAAGATGCACTAGGTCATATCGTTGACGCTTGAGATTATTTATCAAGATAATGATTTAGTGGCTATTCATAAGCCGTCGGGTTTATTGGTGCATCGAAGCCATATTGATCCCCATGATAATAAAAATGCCATGCATCTTTTGCGTGATCAGCTAGGGCAATGGGTCTACCCCGTGCATCGCCTTGATAAGCCGACGTCGGGAGTATTGTTATTTGCGTTGAGTGCAGAGATTGCTCGTTCCATGTGTGAACAATTTGAGGCGGGGGAGGTTAATAAAATATATCAGGCAGTTGTTAGAGGTTATCTATTTGAGTCTTGTGTTATTGATCACCCGTTAAAATCCATTGCCGATTTTAAACAACATAAAAAGACACTCTCCCAAGTAGAAGCAAAAGAATCTATTACAGAATTTCGTTGTCTCGCTAAAATGGAATTGCCCGTTTGTATTGATAAATATCCTACATCACGCTATTCATTGGTTGAACTTAATCCAAAAACGGGAAGAAAGCATCAATTGCGCAGACATATGAAACACATTAGTCATCCTATTATTGGTGATCCAAAATATGGTAAAAGTAAACATAATAACTTCTTTGTACAGATGTTTGCTTGTCGGCGTTTGTTGCTGGCAGCAACAGATTTGGAATTTGTTCACCCAGTAAATCTCACAAATATCGCTATTCATTGCCCATTGCAAGATGATTTTAAGAGTGTGAGCACGTATTTTTCTTAATTTTTATAGTATTACTTGGTTATTCGGTTTGCGTTTTTTATCGGGTTCAAAAATCAGTGCTTGGATATCATAAACGTAAAAACAGGAAGAGAGAGATTCTCTTCCTGTTGGTTTTTTTAACAAGCAACCGCTTGAACATACCACGGCCATGAGGCTTTTAACGCCGCGTAGGTGGGAAAGCCATAAGTAGCGGCTGCTCTTGCAGGGTTGTTCGCGTATTGGGTTTCAATAATCACAGTGTATGCGTAAAATACAGTGGCGCCTACAATGGATAATAGCAGTGCCGCACCACCCACAATTAATGCGATTACCCATGCGGGTAGCAAAGCAAGAACAGCGACGGCAGAAAAAGTAATAATGCTGGCACCACCAATAATGTTGACCTGAAATAGGTTGACGGGTGTCTGCATTATGAATGCTTGTTCATTAGTGTCTTCGTGATTGTCTTGAGTCAATTCTTTTTGTATGTCTTCGGTCTCTGTTAACATGGTCTTGTCCTCTATAAAATATTATGTCTAATACAGTATTTTTAAGTTTCTTGTTCACCAACAGGATTATCCTCCTGATTTTTCCTGACTGCTCACTAACAATAATGACGCACGATGACGTTTTTGCATGAGCTAGTGACCAGCAATGGTGTTGTAAAAATAGTAAAGTGTGAGAGATTCTTTTAAGAAAAGAGCAGCATCCCTGTGTTTCCCAATACGTCATTCCTGATAGCTGGAATATTTGGATGTGTCGAGAGTAAATTTTGCTAAGGTGCTTGTCAATGAGAACAAGTTAACTGCATCACAAACAATCAATTAAAAATCTTTTGTGATGAGTCAGACGACAAAAAATTATTTATTGTTGGAGAACTTTTCTTACAGAAGCCAGTTTGACACACGTAACAAATATTTCCATTGCTTGATCAACCTCTTCCAATGAAGGAACCGAAGGTGCAATACGGATATTGCTGTCATTGGGATCTTTGCCATAGGGAAAAGTGGCTCCGGCAGGCGTTAATTTAACCCCCGCTCCAGCGGCCAGTTGTACGATTGTTTGTGCAAGGCCGGGTTGAGTATCAAAAGAAATAAAATAACCCCCAGCCACACTTTGCCATTGACCCATATCATTATCGCCGAATGCATTCTCTAGCTGTTGTAGTACGCAATCAAAGCGTGGTTTTAAAATCGCGGCGTGTTTTTCCATATGTTGTAACAGTACGTCATAATCCGGTATTAATTTCATATGCCGTAGTTGATTCACTTTGTCAGGCCCTATGGTTAGTACGCCCAACGTCTCTTTAATAGCTTGAATGTTGTCGGAAGATGAAGCGATAAAAGCAATGCCCGATCCTGCATGGGTAATTTTTGATGTGGAGGTAAATTGCACAACAGAATTTTCTGTCGCATATTGACGGCAGGCTTCCATGATATTTGCCAGCGGTTGGAACTCATTAAGATAGTGTACTGAATAGGCGTTATCCCAGAATACGGTAAAACCTGTTCCTGCGATTGTCCCCAATTTTGCAATACGCTCAACGGTGTCATCGCTGTAAATAATGCCTGTTGGATTGGAATACTTAGGGACACACCACATGCCTTTAATCGCGCTATCCTGTTTGACCATTTGCTCAATGGTATCCATACAGGGTCCAGTAGCGGTCATGGGTACGGTAATCATTTCAATGCCGAGTTTTTCGCAGACGGTGTAATGGCGATCATAACCTGGAACCGGACAGATAAACTTAATGGCATCCGTTGATTCTTTCCATGCACTACCTTTACCCTGTAAGCCAAACTCTTTGGCTGTTAGCATGGCATAAAACATGAGTGTCAGACTACTGTTACCTTGAGCAAGAACACCTGACATAGAAACACCTAGCATATCAGCGCCCAACTGGCGGGCTTCTTTGATCCCTTCAAGGCCGCCGTAATTGCGTACATCCACGCCCTCTGCTGTTAAGTAATTACCGCTTAAAATACCATCAAGTGTATTAGAAAGAGTGAGTTGTTCGCTAGAAGGTTTACCCCGGGTTAGATCCAGTGAAATAGCCTGTTCGCAGTAGACGTTGTATTGATTGGATAATTCGGCTTCCCATTGTTGAAGCTCTTCGTTAGAAGCGTGTTGCAGATTCAAGTGTGACCCTCTAATTGTCCGGCAAAAAATGAAAGCGCAATTATAGAGGTTTTTAAATGAAAAATAACCCTTTGGGAGGATAAATACAGTGCTTTAATGTAGACTACACTTCATAGGTGTCCTTAGCATTGTCATAGACATTGTTTATACTGTTCAATATCATTTTTATTCAGTGAGAGATCGTATTTATGCAAAGGCGTACCAAAATTGTCGCAACGTTAGGCCCGTCAACAGACGAGGTAAATGTGCTTGAAGAATTAATCATTGCTGGCGTTAATGTCGTGCGTATGAACTTTTCTCATGGTGCTGCCGAAGATCACAAGATGCGTGCAGAAAAAGTGCGTTCACTGGCACAAAAACATCATCGGCATGTGGCGGTACTGGGTGATTTGCAAGGTCCCAAAATTCGTATTTCTCGTTTTGCAAATGGTCCTGTTGCACTGTCGGTAGGTGATGATTTTATTCTTGATGGTGATATGGGCAAAGAAGAAGGCCACCAAAAAGCCGTTGGCATTGATTATAAAAATTTGCCGCAGGATTGCTCTGTCGGTGATGTGCTGTTGTTGGATGATGGCCGAATTGTACTGAAAGTAACAGTAATTGAAGGTAATAAGCTTCACTGCCGTGTGCAGGTTGCCGGTATTTTGTCGAATAATAAAGGCATCAATTTGCAGGGTGGTGGTTTGTCTGCGCCAGCACTGACTGAAAAAGATATGCGTGATATTCAATTGGCGGCTGACATCGATGTGGATTATTTAGCGGTGTCTTTTCCACGGACTGCAGAAGATATTATTCAGGCGCGTCGTTTTTTGGCGGATGCCGGTGGCAATGCAGGTATTGTGGCAAAGATTGAGCGTGCCGAAGTCGTTGCCAGTGATGAAAATCTGGATTCGATGATTCGCGCATCCGATGCCGTGATGGTGGCTCGTGGTGATTTGGGTGTTGAAATTGGAGATGCTGAATTAGTCGTTGTCCAGAAAAAGATTATTACTCGAGCGCGCAGCCTGAATAAGTGTGTCATTACGGCTACGCAAATGATGGAGTCTATGATTAACAGTCCATTACCGACTCGAGCTGAAGTGTTCGATGTGGCGAATGCTGTGCTGGACGGTACCGATGCCGTTATGTTATCTGGTGAAACCGCTGCTGGTCAGTTTCCGGTGGAAACTGTTAAAGCCATGATTCGTGCGATTGGCGGTGCTGAGATTGATCCCAGTGTGCGTCATTCTACACACCGTCTGGACAAGCAATTTAAAGCAATTGATGAATCCATTGGTTTGGCAGCAATGTACACGGCCAACCATCTCGAGGGAGTAAAAGCCATTGTGGCGTTTACCGAATCGGGTTCCACCACCTTGTTAATGTCCAGAATTAACTCGTTTTTACCGATTTATGCGTTTTCTCGTGTGCCCAAAACACAGGCAAGAGTCGAACTGTTTTTGGGGGTAGAGTCTATTCCCTTTGACAGTCATGATGTGACTTCGCATGCAACCAACTTGAGAGCGATCGATGAGCTGAAGCAGCGCGGTGTCGTAGACGATGGTGATTTAGTGATTATTACCAAAGGTGACCACGATAACTTGCAAGGTGGCACCAATGGTTTAAAAGTATTACGCGTAGGGGCGGGATAAATAATCTTGAAGAGCTACTTAATCCAGTAGCTCTTCAATGCCTTCATCTATGATGGTTAATTCATCAATGTCCTTAATCAGGCTCACCATATCCATTCCCAATGCCTTGGCCATGTCAGTTGGGAAGTTACCCACCAGAGTTTCCTGATCGTCCTCTTTGTATTCATACAGGTATCTGGCAATCGATAAAACCCCTGCTAGGGTCTTGAGTTCTTCCCCGTCTTCTGTTGCTACCACCGGGTTTAATTGGTGACGAATACCTTCAACAATATCCTCTGGAAATTTCCAGCGGCAGGCGAGTTTTGCACCTGCTTCTGCGAAGTTAAATCCTAGACGGCACTCTTCCATTTCGACACGATTTGCACCTTTGGCAACGACCTCATCAATCGCTTGTGCCTCCTCGTGTACCAAAATATGGGTTAATAAACCGCCAATGTCATGAATCATGCCGCAGGTAAAGGCAATTTCAACATCAATATCGGGTGCATGTCGTGCAACCCATTTGCTAATGCTACCAACGGTAAAACTCTTCATCCAAAAACCGCGAATATCAAAACCTTCTGGTGTAGGAAAAGAGCTGGTCAGTCCTGAAGCCAGAACCATGGTACGTATTGCATTGAAGCCCAGTAGTACCACGGCATCTTTGACCGAACCTACATTACGATGCCCACCATATCTGGACGAGTTGGCCATACGCAATACTTTAGCGGTCATTGCCTGATCTTTACTGAGCTTCTCTGCAATTGTATCGCTGTTAACATTCTCATCACCAAAGCTTTGGATAAGCTCTTGAACCACTTTGGGGATATTTGGCATATTTTGTGCGTTGGAAATTAGATGATTCAAATCCACGAAAAGACCCTCAAATACTTATGACTGGATGTCTTTTTAGCATAGTTCAATCTTATCGATGCGCTAATACAAAACGCACAATTGCTAGAGATTTTTTATGGGAACAAATGTGCATTAAACCATAAGTGGCAAATAATACTGGCGATATATCCCAGTGCAATAACGGGTGTCCATTTCAGATGTCCGAAGAAAGTGTACTTGCCTGATGCTTGTCCCATCAGAGCAACACCAGCAGCGGAGCCTATCGACAACAGGCTGCCGCCGACTCCTGCGGTTAGTGTCACTAGCAGCCATTGTCCAAGCTCCATATCAGGCAACATCGTTAATACAGCAAACATAACCGGGATGTTGTCGACAATGGCCGACAGAATACCAACGGCAACATTGGCGTACAGAGGATTCCATTGGGTATACATCAGTTCTGAAGCCAGACCTAAATAACCCAAAAAGCCTAAGCCTCCCACACTCATTACCACACCGTAAAAGAACATTAAAGTATCCCATTCAGCGCGTTGCACATGTCCGAATACATCAAAAGGCCTAATATGATCTAACTCTAAGAGTTTTTCAGGGTTATTCGCATAACGATAACGTTTATTATTCAGAGAACGCGGTAGAGTGCGTTTCAGGTAGTAGCCAAAGAACTGTAGATAAGCCAAGCCCAGCATCATGCCAAAGACAGGGGGTAGGTGTAATACGCTATGGCAGGTAATGGCGGTTGCCACGGTTGCTAAAAATAATACGGTAATGCGCTTGGTGCCGCGTTTGAGTTCTACCGCTTTATCGCTCGATTGAGGATTTCCTTCTTTAATGAAAAACTGCATGATGAAGGCGGGGATAATAAAATTAACCACCGAGGGTAAAAACAACGCAAAGAATTGTTCAAATTGTACAATGCCTTTTTGCCAGACCATCAGTGTCGTGATATCCCCAAATGGGCTGAAAGCACCGCCTGCATTAGCGGCAACAACAATATTGACACAACCAATGCTTATAAAGTGGGTGTTGTTTCCCGCAACCGCAAGAATAACGGCACACATCACCAGTGCAGTGGTTAGGTTGTCCGCAATGGGTGAGATAAAAAAGGCCAGAATACCGGTGACCCATAATAGTTGCTTAAAATTCAAGCCTTTGGCGACCAGCCAAACCCGTAACCAGTCAAATAGGCGGCGTTCTTCCAGTGCTGAGATATACGTCATAGCGACTAAAAGGAATAATAGTAATTCAGCGTATTCCAGCAAGTTATGGCGTAGAGCATCTTCCACAACATGGGTATCGCCCTCGTAGGCAATAGCGATGAGTATCCAGATAATACCGGCAGAGAGCAACACAGGTTTTGATTTGCGTAGTTGTAAGTACTCCTCGCCAATGACTAATATATAAGCCAGTGCGAATACGATCAGGCAAATATAACCTGTAATAGACTCTGTCATGAGTCACCTCTATTGCTTGAGTGGGTTGTCGGCACGTATTATAAGTTATTTTTAGCGCCTTTTATGGTAACAATTTGTCCACTTTTTAGTGCTTGATGTAGCGTGCGTTTTACTTCTGGCCAGTTTGCGCTTTAGTTCTGGACGCTATTTATTGGGGTTTAAAGGGTACTGGGGAGTAGGTGTGTTTCGAGAATATGCATCTATGACGGGGTTTCGTAATAACGGTCTACGTGATTTGGATATTAGTCCTCTGGCAACACTGAGTGATACCGAATACGACCAGTTAATGCCACAGCAATGGCCCTTGAAGACGGTTGATGCCAAGACCACTCAAAAACGGTTTTTCGCAGAGGGACGGTTTTATACCGCCACAGGTAAAGCCAATATTGTACCAGTGAACTATCGTGTGCCAATGGCAAACACCAGTCCCGATTTTCCTTTGGTGCTAAATACAGGGCGTATTAGAGACCATTGGCATACCATGACGCGCACAGGATTGGTTTCCAGATTGAGCGCCCACAAGCCTGAACCTTATGTAATCGTTCATCCACAAGATGCTCGCTGTTTTCAACTGGCGGAGAGTAATATTGCCGAGTTGTACAATCATCGAGGTAGAGCCAAAGCAAGAGTGAATATTAGCCCTCAGTTAAAGCCAGGCCAGTGTTTTATGCCTATGCACTGGACAGCAGTGAATTCGAGTGAGGGGCGTGTAGGCCCGTTAATTGCGCCCAATATTGATCCGCTTTCCGGCCAGCCCGAATTGAAATGCACTCCTATTGCAATTAAGCCGTGGCACTATTGTCATGAAGCGTTGGTCATTGCTCGTGAACCGTTGCCGATTCAGGATATCGATTACTGGAGCCAACGTAAAATTGATGGCGGTTATCTGTATTATTTAGCAGTGGGTCACGATTCTCTTTCTTTGGTCGATACGATAAAGCAATGGGCGCCTTTTACTGCACAGGGTAACGTCCTTACTTTCGACAGTCCTGCCACCGATAGCTATCGTGCAGCAAAAGTGAATAATAACGATTTGCTTGCGGCTTATATTGTTGCTCCCACGGTTAATAGCCATCATTTTGCGTGGCTGGATGGGCTGTTCCAACAACCGTTGGATAGTGAGGTTCAGCGATCTAGCCTCAGTGGAGAGGCAACCGCGGCATTACTAATAGGTAAGCAAATATGCGCGTGCAAGCAGGTGGGGGAGTAGACGATTAAAGACGCCATACAAACTCAGAATTGTAAAACAGTAGAAGCAATTGGTATGACAACGCAGGTGGGTACGGGTTGTGGTTCGTGTATTCCCGAAATTAAGCGACTGTTGGCAGGTGATGTAACCACATAACGTATTGGTGCCCAGGAGAGGACTTGAACCTCCACGGCCTTGCGGCCACTAGCACCTGAAGCTAGCGTGTCTACCAATTTCACCACCTGGGCAAAGTGGTAGCTACGACTGGACTTGAACCAGTGACCCCAGCATTATGAATGCTGTGCTCTAACCAGCTGAGCTACGTAGCCATTGAGGGCGCGTATTATCCTGACAGCTTATAATACTGTCAAGGCTTATAGCCGATATGGTTCATACTTTTTATGGGCAGGCTCAGTGCTTTTGCATCTTTCCTGTGAGTTTGTCCAAATAATTCAAGACATCCACGCTGGCTTTTTCCATTTTGACAATAGATTTTTGAATACCGTTGTGGTCATCGGTTTTTGCCATCTCTACCGCAGCTTGAGCATGTTCATGAAATTTCTGGTGGGCTTTTTCCAAATAGTAGTATTCAGGTTCGTGTGACAGTTTTTCCTTGCCTTCGCCTTCATATATCCATTCTCCTAAGCGGCAATCATGATGGCTGCACACTTCAAAACCATCTGCACTGTCGTGGCAATGTTTGTATACCTGTGCCTTGATACAAAAATGATCCATCTTTACCGTTTGGACAAAGCTGGCTTCTGTTTCATTCAGAATAGTTTTATGCATGGATTCAGACATTGAAAGTACGCTCTCAATATCTGACAGAGATTCCTCGGAATTTGCTTGTAATTCTTCACAGCGGGAGTGTGTGCAACGAATATTTTCATCGGTGGTCTGTGTATCCTGATCAATTTTTTTTACCAGTTCAGCAATTTCACCACTGGCTTCGCCAGCACGCTGGGCCAGTGCACGTACTTCATCGGCAACGACGGCGAAACCACGACCAGCTTCACCCGCACGGGCAGCTTCGATGGCGGCATTGAGAGCCAACAAATTGGTTTGTTCTGAAATGGTGTTAATAATTTCAGCAAACTTGGTGATTTCTCCGGCCGCCCCTTTCAGATTAGTGACGCTATCATGGCTTTTTTTGGCGCTTTCACTAATAAATGATAAATCTTCGTGAGTCTTATGCAGTGCGGTCTGTACCTGGTCATAGGTTAGAGTGGAGCTTTTCAGCTCGGTCGCGGCATCTTTCATATTGGTGGCGGATGACAGCAAACCGTCTCTGATCTCGAGAATGCCACCGTAACTGTCAATTAAATTGGATTCATCCAGTGTTGGACATTGAACCCCGCTGAGTTGTTCAAGTTGCGCCTGAAAATCCGCAATCTTTTCCAGCTGGGCATTAATAGTGCTTTCTTGCTGCTTTTTTTCCGCTTTAAGTGATTCATTTTCAAGGCGTAAATCATTCAGTTCTTTAGAGTTTTGCCAAAACATAGGGGACCTGCCAATGGATAATGGTGTTGATACTATTATCCATTATAGACAAGGCTTGCCAGTTTCCTAATTTTTCCTAGAGTTTTTTACGTTTTATACATTAAAGCGAAAATGGATAACATCACCATCACAAACAATATACTCTTTGCCCTCAAGGCGCCATTTTCCCTGTTCCTTGGCGCCAGCCTCGCCACCGTATTTTACAAAATCACTGTAACTGGTGACTTCTGCGCGAATAAAGCCTTTTTCAAAGTCAGTATGAATTTTACCAGCAGCTTGAGGAGCACTGGCGTCGACGGGAATTGTCCACGCGCGCACCTCTTTGACTCCAGCGGTAAAGTAGGTGTGTAGTCTCAATAACTCATAACCGGCACGGATAACTCGGTTGAGGCCTGGTTCGTCCATGCCCATATCCTCCAGAAATTCATCACGTTCATCATCATCCAATTCGGAGATTTCAGCTTCCAGCTTATTGCAAATACTGACAACCACTGCGCCTTCTTTGCTGGCGATATCCTTAACCGTATCTAAGTATGGATTATTGTCGAAGCCGTCTTCGTCAACATTGGCAATATACATGGTGGGCTTGAGTGTTAGCAGGCTGAGTGGCTTGAGTTGTTTAAGTTCATCATCTGATAATGTAAAAGAACGCAACGGCTGGGCTTGATTCAAGTGTGGCAGTATATTTTCCAACAGTGCTTTCATAGACACTGCTTCTTTGTCCTGACCTTTGGCCGCCCGGGTATAGCGTTGCAGGGCTTTTTCGACAGTATCAAGGTCGGCTAGAGCCAATTCCGTATTGATCACATCAATATCACCCGCCGGGTCGATCTTGCCATCAACATGTACTACATTCTCGTCGTCAAAACAGCGAACCACATGCGCAATAGCGTCGGTTTCCCTAATATTAGCCAAAAATTGATTGCCCAACCCCTCGCCCTTGGAGGCGCCAGCAACTAGCCCGGCAATATCGACAAATTCCATAGTGGTGGCAATGGTTTTCTCGGGCTTGACCAACTCACTCAGCTTGTCCAGCCTTGGGTCGGGTACCGCAACAACACCGGCATTGGGTTCAATGGTGCAAAATGGAAAGTTCTCTGCGCCAATACCGGCTTTGGTAAGTGCATTGAAAAGTGTTGATTTACCGACGTTGGGGAGGCCAACGATGCCGCAGTTAAAACCCATAAACATATCCTACTTTTAAAACACAAATGATCTTTTTCGCTGATGCTACGTTAAAAAAGTACTCACTCGGTCATTTATTATCTATAAATTCCCTCGTTGTGTGCGATTTTGCCTTGCCTGAGCGAAAAATCTCTATTTGTAAGTGATGCATGATAAAAAATTAAGCAGCGTATGCTATCGGTTTACAAAATTTGGTCAAGTATTTTTCAGGCAATATGCTTAGAAATTAATAATGTTTAACACATTGAATTATTTGGTATGAAGTGTTTTCATAGCTTCATTCCATTTACCTGCAACCACTAAAGGCATCACTTTGGTCGCTTGATAAATACTGTCTTCGATTTTTTGGAATTCAGCAGGGGGGGCTTTTTTCAAGACATAATTGCTCACAAGTTTGGCATTGCCTGGGTGGTCGATGCCGATACGCAGGCGAGCAAAATCTTTGTTGTTGCCTAGGCATTTTATGATATCCCTTAAGCCATTGTGGCCTCCATGACCACCACCGATTTTCAATCGTGCTTCACCAGGAGGAATATCCAGCTCATCGTGGGCAATTAATATCGCTTCAGGTGTGATTTTGTAAAAATTGGCGATAGCAGCAACGGCTTTACCACTGACATTCATAAATGTGGCAGGAATAAACAGTCGCGTGGGTAAATTGCCGATAATGGCTTGTCCCGCGTAGCCAAAAAATTTGCTATCAGCGGTTAGTGTGGTGTCGTATTGTTGGGCCAATTCAGTCACAAAATCAGCACCAGCATTGTGACGAGTATTGATGTACTCGTTGCCGGGGTTGCCTAAACCAACAATCATTCGGGTAGGGGTATTCACAGAAATAAGAAAGGGCTTTGAAGGGAAGGTATACGGGGCAAGCCCGTATACCCGGTGGCTGAGGATTTATTCCTCGCCACCCTCTTCAGCATCACTTTCAGCGGCACTATCGTCTTCTTCTACACTGCCTTTTGGCTTGTTAATAGAAGCAACGGCCAGATCGTGGTCGGCACCGTGCGCCAACGCGACAGATTCAACACCTTTTGGCAAGTTCAGGTCTGAAATATGGATAATTTGACCAATTTCTACCTCAGCCAGATCCACTTCGATGTACTCTGGTAAGTCAGCAGGTAAGCAGCTGATTTCCAGTTCCGTTGTATTGTGCGAGACCTTCCCACCTTGCATTTTAACGCCTGGAGCCGTGTCTTCATTAATGAAGTGCAATGGGACACGCGTGTTAAATTTCTGGGTCTTAGAAACGCGCAAAAAGTCGGCGTGTATGATCTGCGCTTTGGCTGGGTGACGCTGTAGATCTTTTAAAATCACGTCTTGACCAGAGCCATCTACGTTCACAGTAATAATGTGAGAATAGAATGCTTCATTTTCCAAATGTTTGATGAGCTCTTTATGTTCCACCGTAATCATTTGGGGTTTTTTACTGCCGCCATAAATAATGGCGGGTACTAATCCAGATTCGCGACGCAGGCGGCGGCTCGCACCTTTCCCTGTTACTTCTCGACTCTGGGCATCAAGTACAAAGTCTTCGTTCGACATTGTGATGTCCTCATTGTGTTTAGATTATCCAATACCTTTCTGCGACCAAAAGGTATCGAGTGTTAAAACTGCAATTGATTGTTAATGAATAGCAATGAAAAGCAGAATGTCCAGAGGACGATGTTGTTAACTATGCTTAGTGATTAAACATCGCACTCAAGGATTCTTCGTTATTCAGACGGCGTATAGCCTCTGATAACATATTATGTAATGGCAATTGGCGAATACGATCACACGCTGTGGCTTCTTCGGATAGAGGAATGGAATTGGTGACAACCAGCTCATCCATTACAGAATTCGTTAAATTACTAATGGCTTTGCCTGACAGTACGGGGTGCGTTGCGTAGGCAACAACCTTTTTAGCGCCGCGTTCTTTTAATGTATTGGCGGCATTACAGAGCGTGCCTGCAGTATCGACCATATCGTCAACGAGTAAGCAGGTACGGCCTTCGACCTCACCAATCAGGTTCATCACTTCGGCAACATTGGCTTTAGGGCGACGCTTATCAATAATCGCCAGATCAATATTTAATTCTTTTGCCACCGCACGTGCGCGTACAACACCACCGATATCTGGAGAAACCACAACAAGGTTTGCGTAGTTTTGACGACGAATGTCGTCCAGTAGCAGCGGAGCGCCATAAATATTATCAACAGGGACATCAAAGAAACCCTGAATTTGTTCTGCGTGCAAGTCAACGGTCAGTACTCGGTCAATACCTACACCCACCATCATATCGGCGACCAGCTTGGCGGTAATGGGCACACGAGCCGAGCGCACCCGGCGATCTTGACGAGCATAGCCAAAATAGGGAACCACTGCGGTTACACGACCTGCTGAAGCACGGCGTAGTGCATCAACGAGAATGAGTAGTTCCATTAAATTTTTATGTGTGGGAGAACAGGTAGGTTGAACCACAAACACATCGCGCCCGCGGACATTTTCCTGAATTTCAACAGCGATTTCGCCATCAGAGAACTGACTGACATGTGCCTTGCCCATAGACATGCCCAGCTTATCAACGATACTCTGTGCTAACTCGGGGTTGGCATTGCCGGTAAATACCATAAAATCGGTCACAAGCGATCTACCTTTATGTTCTCATCCAGTTTGGAATATGGCTGGGGTGGAAGGACTCGAACCTTCGCATGGCGGGATCAAAACCCGCTGCCTTACCACTTGGCTACACCCCAGTAGTTGCTTCAATCGCAGAGAAGGGTTTGCATGGGTGAGCGATTAATGCCTTTGGCAACAAAACACTCCCATTGCTCCGGTACTTGCTGGCGAACGGCTTCTGCTTGTGTCAAGTCAGCAAACCGGGCAAATATACAGGCACCTGTTCCTGTGAGTTGAGCAGCACTATGTTGATTGAGCCAAGCAATCGCTGCTGCAACTTCAGGATAGCATTGACAAACGACAGGTTCACAGTCGTTTTTTCCACCCTGCTCAAAGAAGGCCGCTACTGTAATGGCGGCAGTGTCTCTTGTCAATTCTTCATGTGAAAATATTTCGGCAGTATTAATGTGGCATTGGGGTTTTATGACCAGAAACCAGTTGTCCGGCAACTCCAAGGCGTGTAGTTGCTCGCCAACACCTTCTGCCCAAGCAGAATGACCATAGATAAAGACCGGTACATCGGCACCTAATTGCAGACCCAATTCAGCCAGTTGTGGAGCTGTGAGTGATGTGTCCCATAAATGATTGAGTGCCACCAGTGTGGTCGCAGCATTAGAGCTGCCACCGCCTAAACCTCCTCGCATAGGAAGATGTTTTTCGCAGTGAATATCAACCCCCTGAGTACACTGTGTGTGTTTTTGTAGTAAATGTGCAGCTTTGATGATCAAGTTGTCTTGGTCGACAACACCAGCCAGTTCGGGAGAAAGGGTGATTGTATTATCGTGGCGAGGGTGGAAGCTCAGATTGTCACCATAATCCAACAGTTGAAAAACGGTTTGTAAATTGTGGTAACCGTCCGTGCGTCTTCCGGTAATATGCAGGAATAGATTCAGTTTTGCGGGGGATAATAGTGTTAAAGAGGTTGTCATGGTGTGTCAAACTGCCATTCTTTGATAATCAGTGTTAAACGATTATCTTCCTGCTTAGCAATAACTTTATGCGGTAATAACCATTGCCCTGTTTCCCTATAGCGCGAATATGTTAAAGACCAGCCAGCTTGTTGCATTTGCAATAGTCTGCCATCAGGCGCATATGTTTGATGTGCTTCCGTTTCGGGATTAGGGGCACCTAATACCCAGTCTGCAAGCTGCTCTAAGGGTAATGACCAGCCCAAGGTTTCTTTGAGTAGGTGTTGTGGGTTATTGGAGTACACGGTTGATTTGCCTGGTCGTTTAATCTGTAGTTGCTCGGAAGTGCCTTGTAATATAGCTTTTCCCTGGCCCAGTGCCGCACTGGTTTGGATAAGATAGCGCTTGTCTTCCTGTTGCCAAACAACATTCAGGCTACCACTGTTATCCGGTGTGCGTATTCCTATTTTGCCAACTATTTTCCATGCTACTGGAAAATAGCGATTGTCCGTTGTGACTGAGCGAGTCTGGTTGGTAGTGGGTGGTTGTACTGCACAGGCACTCAGTAATAGAGAGGTAAGCAACATTAGGTAACAGGTTCGCACCTGAATCAGTCTCATGATATGGATATCCGAGTTATAGAGTGATATTTAGGCGTTTCAGTGTTTCCAGTATTTCTGGGGCACCGGGATTCTGATCAAGATTTTTTTTAAGAATGTCTTTGGCTTCTTGCTGTTTGCCATCCAGCCATAGCGCTTCTCCCAAATGCGCCGCAACTTCCGGGTCAGGATACAAACTGAAGGCTTTTTTCAAATGTGCGATCGCTTCCTTATAGCGGCCCAATTTAACCTTGACCCATCCCATGCTATCAATAACCGCAGCATCTTCGGGGCGTAATTTCAAGGCTTTTACGATTAGCTCATAGGCTTCCTGATAACGCTGGGTGCGAATGGTGAGGTAATACCCCAAGCTATTCAGAGCGTGCACATTGTCGGGATCAAGCGTCAATATATGCCGTAAATCACTTTCCATCAATGCCAGTTTGTTCTGGCGTTCGTGAACCGTTGAGCGGTTATAACGTAGTTCATTGCTATCGGGGAAGATTTTCAACCCTTCATTTAATACGTCGAGAGCAGCATCATAGGCCTGATTATCGATCCACAGATTCGTCTCTGTACTATAAATTTGTTCTCGTCTTGTTGGAAATTGTATTCGTAAAAGCATAAACAGTTGTCGTGCTTCAATGAGCTTGTTTTGTTGTATCAATATTCTGCCTGCACGATGGCGTGCAGGTAAGTAATTGTCACCGCCAATGACGGCAAGGTATAACTCAAGTGCAGTGTTGAGGTTGTTCAATTGTTCTTCGGTATGGCCTAAATAGAAACGGGTGTTATCCGGTTGATAACCCGCAAACAGCAGTTCTTCAAATAAAGGTTTGGCAATATTTGCTCTATCGGTTTCAATGGCAAGCAATGCCCGTGAAAATTTGAAATCCAATTGTTTAGGCGACTCTTCAGATAAGCGGGTAAACTGTTGGTAGGCTTTTTCCGTATCTTTACTGGTGAGCAGGCGTGCATAAGTAAGCCGTAAGCGATTATTTTCAGGATCTTTTTGCAATAATGACTGTAGTTTGTTTAATGCCAAGGGTGTTTTATTGTCTTGCTGCAGCAATAATATTTCTTGAGTAATGGCGCTGTTACGATCAGGTTCTTGCTGAAGTGCCGCGTAAATCCAGCTGAAGGCGTCATCAAGTGATTGTTGGTACTGATAGAGTATGCTCAGACCCACTTTAATGCCTGCGAGTGTTGGATATTCTTGAGCATGTGCTTGAAAGCGTGTGATCAGTGTTTGACGAGTATCGCTGTCTGTCTGTTTGCTGTAGTTGGCAATCGTTTCGAAAAAAGCGCCGGCATCTTCCGATAGCTGTGCGGTAGTTAGCAGTTGTTCAGTATAATCCAGTGCTTTTAGTGGTTGTTGTAATCCCAGATACGCATTGGCAACCAGTACAATGGCCTCGCGGTTGTTGGGTTCATGCTGTAACCAGAGTTCACCCATGTCCAGCGTTTCTTTATGGCGACGAAAGTACTGGGTAATTCTGGCTGCCTGGGCAATCACGGCTTTATCGTTGGTGTGATAGGCCTGCTCAAGATAATTCTCAATGGTCACATCAAATTGTTGCCTTGATGCAGCTACCTCTGCGACCAGTAATGAATAGAGTGTATCGATAGAAAAGTTACGATAGTGAATGGCAGGTGTGGCAGTCTCAGCCAGCGTTTTTGTGGCTGTGTCGTTAGCCTTGTTTTCGAGTTGTGTGGCGCAACCTGCCAAAAATATCAGGCTAAAACCGAACAGGTGCAATAATCTTTGATAGTTCATAGGGAAAGTGTAAACCCCTTATTGCCACAAGCCAAGTTATTCGTCTGCTGGTGGGTCATGCTACAATACACGTTACACACGAGTTTTATGTCACCGAACCATGATTTCACTGTTTGTATTGGGTATTAATCACGATAGCGCACCGATTGATGTGCGTGAACGTGTTGCCTTTGCGCCAGAGTCTATAGAAGCGGCTTTGCAGTCTCTGATTATAGACACTCAGGCGACAGAATCGGCCATTATATCCACCTGCAATCGCACTGAGCTGTACACCGTCTTTGCCGATGGTGTGACAGAAGAGCGCGCTAAACAGCAATTATTACAGTGGTTGGCAGATCATCACTGCTTACGTCATGACCTGTTGTCGACATGCAGCTACTTCTACCGCTCGGAACAAGCCATTATGCATATGATGTCTGTTGCCAGTGGTCTTGACTCTCTCATTCTGGGTGAGCCGCAAATTTTGGGGCAGATGAAATCCTGCTATGCGGTTGCACAAGCCGCCGATACACTGGCGCGTGAATTACATGGTGTCTTCCAAAAGGTATTCAGTGTCGCCAAGCAGGTAAGAACGCATACGGCTATTGGAGAGAACCCGGTGTCTGTTGCCTATGCGTCTGTCGGCTTGGCACAACAGATATTTTCAGACCTGCAAAAGAACACCGCCTTGTTGATTGGTGCGGGTGAGACGATAGATTTGGCCGCGCGTCATCTTAAGCAACAGGGCATTGGTCGTATGATATTTGCCAATAGAACATTGAGTAATGCTCAACCGTTGGCGGCTGAGTTTGCAGCAACCGCAGTGTTGTTGTCTGATATTCCTGATCAATTGGTGTATGCCGATATTGTGATTTCTTCAACGGCCAGCCAACTACCAATATTGGGTAAAGGGGCGGTTGAGTCTGCATTAAAGCAGCGCCGTCGTCAGCCCATCTTTATGGTCGATATTGCGGTGCCTCGTGATATTGAAGCTGAGGTTGGGGAGCTTGATGACGTCTACTTGTATACGGTGGATGATTTACGCATGGTGATTGATGAGAATAAACAATCACGTGAAAATGCCGCTGCACAAGCACGAGACATTATCCAATCAGCGATCAATGAGTTTCTTCAAGAGTCTCGAGTTAGCCATTCGGTATCCGCGATTAAAACCTATCGCCAATATGCAGAAACGCTGCGTGATGAAGTCTTACAAAAGGCGCTCAGTGATTTGAATAATGGCGTATCTCCCGAAGACGTTGTTCGTGTGATGGCGAATAGCCTGACAAACAAAATGTTACATGCCCCGACCAATCAACTTAAACAAGCCAGCTCTAATGGTGATGAAGAGCTCTTGAATCTAACCAAGAAACTGTTTGCCGTAGAAGCATTAGCGGTCAAAAAACAGCCCTGATTACCTATAGCAACAAATACATAAGAAGTGAATACACTATGATGAAGTCCTCTATTCTGGAAAAGCTGGATAATTTACAGGAGCGTTATATTGAGGTGGCTGCATTATTAAGTGATGCCGATACCATAGCGGACCAGAATCGTTTTCGTGATCTATCAAAGGAATATGCCGAGTTAGAACCTGTGGTGAAATGCTACAGTGCTTACAAACACATTATTGATGATATTGAAGAAGCAAAGTCGCTGCTTAAAGACAGTGATGCTGATATGCGTGCAATGGGTCAGGAGGAACTGAAAGCAGCGGAACAAGCACAAGAGCCGCTTGAATTGGAGTTGCAAAAACTCTTGTTGCCAAAAGACCCTAATGATGAAAAAAATGTCTTTCTGGAAATTCGTGCAGGCACGGGTGGTGATGAGGCGGCAATATTTTCTGGCGACCTTTTTCGTATGTACAGCAAATATGCAGAAAAGCGCGGTTGGCGTGTTGAAGTCATTAGTGAAAATGCAGGTGATCATGGAGGCTATAAAGAATTGATTACCCGGATTGTCGGGCAAGGTGTCTATTCACAACTAAAGTTTGAATCAGGCGCACACCGTGTACAACGTGTGCCTGAGACTGAATCGCAAGGTCGGGTACATACCTCGGCCTGTACCGTGGCCATTATGCCCGAAGCGGATGAACAGGCGGCTGTTGATATTAACAAAGCTGACCTGCGTATTGACACTTTTCGTGCCAGTGGTGCCGGTGGTCAGCATGTCAATAAAACCGATTCAGCCATCCGTATTACACATATCCCTACCGGAGTGGTGGTGGAATGTCAGGATGAGCGCTCACAACATAAAAATAAAGCCCGTGCCTTGTCATTATTGGCATCGCGCCTGCAAAGTGCCCAAGACGAAGTTACCGCCAAAGAACTTGCTGATGAACGTAAAAACTTGGTCGGCAGCGGCGACCGCTCCGAGCGCATTCGCACGTATAATTTTCCGCAAGGTCGTGTGACAGATCACCGCATTAATTTAACCTTGTATAAATTACAAGAAGTCATGGAAGGCGAGTTGGATGAAATTGTACAGCCATTAGTGAATGAATTTCAGGCCGACCAACTGGCGGCACTATCTGCCTAATGATGATTGATGAGTGAATTGACGATTGCCGAGTGTTTGACCCGTACAAAAGACCTAGAATCTGTCTCGGATAGTGCCCGTCTGGATGTTGAATTGCTATTAGCGTACGTGCTACAAAAAGATCGTAGCTATTTATATACTTGGCCTGAACAGGTATTAAACCCCGCGCATAAAAACAACTTTTTAATGCTCCTTGAGCGTCGCCAATCGGGTGAGCCGATCGCTTATATTCTCGGTTATAAATATTTTTGGGATTTATGCTTGTCGGTAGATGCCAGTACCTTAATTCCCCGACCAGAAACCGAATTGCTCGTTGAAACTGCACTGTCTTTTTATCATCAAGATGATACCCAACACGTGCGTACGGTGATTGATTTGGGTGCGGGGACAGGCGCCATTGCACTCGCGTTGGCCAGTGAAAAACCACATTGGCACATTATGGCGGTTGATAAAAGTGCAGACGGCTGTCGTCTTGCTAAAAAAAATTGCCACTTATGCGAGGCAAACAATGTTACCGTGTCTTGCAGTGATTGGTTGGCGTCTATCAATATTGGTGATGTGGATATGATTGTCAGTAACCCGCCTTACATTGATGCAATGGATCCACATTTGCAGCAAGGCGATGTTAAGTTTGAACCTCGCAGTGCCTTGGTTGCTGGGAATCACGGTTTGGCGGATATTGAAATCATTACGCAACAGGCAAAACATGCCTTGAAACCTCAGGGATATTTGTTATTTGAACATGGATATCAACAAGCGCAGGAGGTCACAGGTATTCTGCAACAGCATGGTTATATAGAATGCTTTACGATGAATGATATAGCCGGGCATCCGCGAGTAACGGGCGCTAGAAATAGTGGTAATAACCGATGATGACCGATGATGAGTTACTGCGTTATAGTCGCCATATTTTATTGGCCGATATTGACGTGGCGGGGCAAGAATCATTGTGTCAGGCTCACGTAATGATTGTTGGTTTGGGCGGCTTGGGTTGCCCCGTGGCATTATATCTTGCCGCTTCGGGGGTGGGTCATCTAACGTTGGTCGATTTTGATGAGGTTGATGCATCCAATTTGCAACGGCAAATTGCGCATACACAGCAGCATATCGGTCTTAATAAGGCGAAATCAGCTATGCTGTCAGTGCAGCAGATCAACCCTTCAGTGACGGTTGATACTATTGAGGAAAAGGTGGATAGTGATGAGTGGCAAGTACACCTTGAGACTGTCGATATCGTTGCAGATTGCACCGATAATTTTGCCACACGATTTGCGTTGAACAAGGCAGGTTATCATGCCAAAAAGCCGCTGGTTTCTGGTGCGGCCATTCGTTTTGAAGGCCAGTTAAGTGTGTTCGATTTTCGTGATCCCCAAACACCCTGTTATCAATGCCTCTACAGCGATCAGATTGATGATAATCTGTCGTGTGCGGAATCCGGAGTGCTGTCACCTGTCGTGGGTGTTATTGGCAGTTTACAGGCCTTGGAAGTGATTAAGTTGATTGTTAATATCGGTAATAGTTTAACGGGTCGTTTATTAATATTCGATGCCAAACATCATCAATGGCAAGAGTTACAATTGCCAAGAGATTCATCATGCCCGATTTGTTCGGTATAGTGAGTACTATCATTAAGAGAGCATATTATGTTTAACCGTTTGTTTAATACCCGGGCTATTCGGCGTGAAAAAAATTATGCGCTATTGTGCCAAACGTTTGCAGAAGAGAAGATCACCACCGAAGAGCAAATAATGCAATGTCGCAGCGCTATGTTTAACAACGCTAAGGCCTCTGTCGCGATTGTGTTTATGATCGGTGTTTCTCTGGCGGCTATTTTTGCTAAAATGGCAGTGTTCTTTTTAATCATCACAGCATTAATCATTCTTTCAATTATCCATTCAACTCATCAAGGGCGCACGTTAGCATTGCGTTATCTTAAAGAAGTGATTAATGCCCCTTCTAGCGCATTACTACCAGAAAATGCTAACGCTGAAACGACTTTGGAAATGCAGGAATAATGATTAGACGTAAAGCAAAAAAACAAACGGCATGGGATGTGAGTGAATTTGATGTTCCTGAACAAAAGGGTAAAACCCGTTTTCATGATTTGGGGCTTAATGAAAAACTCATGCATGCTATTGCTGATTTGGGTTTTCAATATTGTTCACCCATTCAGGCGCAATCGCTACCCAATACGCTTAACGGGCATGATCTTTTAGGTAAGGCGCAAACCGGCACCGGTAAAACGGCTGCATTTTTGATCGCACTGATGAATGATTTATTGGAAAACCCCTTAGAGTGTGAGCGTTATGCGGGGGAAGCACGAGCTCTGATTATTGCCCCTACCCGGGAATTGGTCGTTCAGATTGCTGATGATGCGCATGCGTTAGCAAAATACACTGGCCTGAGTATTCATACACTAGTGGGTGGTATGGATTCTGGCAAGCAACAAAAAGCCATTCGCGATAAATTAGTAGATATTCTGGTGGCAACCCCCGGCAGATTACTAGACTTCGCCAGCAATAAAGATGTGTATCTTGATCAAGTGGAAATACTGGTGTTAGATGAGGCTGATCGTATGTTGGATATGGGCTTTATTCCACAGGTGCGTCGTATTGTGCGCTTAACACCACGCAAGGAAAATCGTCAGACTCTCTTCTTCTCCGCGACCTTTACGGGTGACGTAGAGCGCTTAGCCGACCAATGGACAGTGGATCCTGTCTCTGTTGAGATAGAGCCTGAAAGTGTGGCGACGGATACTGTCGAACAGCATGTCTATTTGGTTGCCACGGATGAAAAGTATCAGTTGTTAACCAATCTTGTCAGCCAAGATGATGTCGATAGTTTGATTGTTTTTGCCAATCGTCGTGACGAATGTCGTCGTTTGTATGAACGTCTTTCACGGCAGGGTTTTGCGGTAGGGTTGTTGTCCGGTGAGGTCGCTCAACAAAAGCGTATGAAGACGCTGGATAGATTTAAATCTGGACGTATTAAAGTACTGGTGGCGACGGATGTGGCTGGTCGCGGTATTCATATTGATGGCATCAGTCATGTGGTTAACTACACACTTCCCGAAGAGCCTGAAGATTATGTGCACCGTATCGGTCGTACGGGTCGAGCGGGTAAGCAGGGTGTTTCCATTAGTTTTGCTTGTGAGCATGATGCTTTTGCTTTACCTGCTATTGAAGAACTGCTGGGTAAAAAGATTGCGTGTGAACAACCGCCAGAAGAGCTTTTAACGTAAATAGTGGATCAAATCTTTAATATATGTAAAAAGTCTTTAGGTAGATCAATAGATACAATATTTCCTTCTTGTAAAATTTTTTTATTGGGTAGCGTGTTGGGTGCTCTCGCTGAAATAAAACTGTTCCCTAATTCAATTTCATATTGAATGTTATGCCCTAGAAACGAAATTTTGGAAATTATTCCTGATAAGCTTGCGGTGTCACAAATAATAACTGCTTCAGGTTTTATGGCCAGATACACTTTTTCATTAACTGTAAACTGGTCATGATGTTTTTGTAAAGGAAGGTCTACTCGTTGTCCGAGATAACTCACGCTCACATAGGTCGACGATATTTTAATAATCATTGCTTCGATAAAGTTGCTATCCCCGATCAATTCGGCAACAAAAACATTGTTAGGATTATTGTAAATTTCAGTCGGTGATCCGGTTTGAACGATGTTGCCATTATCCATTACAACGATTCTGTCTGCTATGCTCAAGGCTTCTTCCTGATCATGAGTAACGTAAACAGCGGTGATTCCCAGTGTTTGTTGAATTTGTTTTATTTCAAGCCTTGTTTGGGCTCGCAGTTTCATATCTAGGCTCGACAGTGGTTCATCAAAAAGAATAATAGATGGTTTCAATATAAGTGCTCTTGCAATTGCAGTGCGTTGTTGCTGTCCTCCGGATAATTCATTGGGATAACGATTTTCCAAGCCGGCAAGGTTGACAACATGTAAGATCATTTCTACATCATTTTTGATGAGTTGAGCTGATTTGTTAAGTATGGTGAGTCCATAAGCAATATTTTCAAAGACAGTGAGGTGAGGAAATAATGCGTAGCTTTGAAAAATAAGCGGCATGTTGCGCTGATTGGTAGGAATGTCATTAATGCTTTTGCCATCTAAAAGAATATCACCGCTATCGGCCTTATCAAGACCTGCCAGTATTCTCAGTATAGTGGTTATACCACACCCAGAGGGGCCTAAAAGCGTCAGAAATTCTCCTCTTTTAATAGAGACATTAAAATCATCAATCGCTTTTGTCTGTTGTTGCGCCGTACTATAGAAAGTCTTATTTACACCTTTTAAGACTAAAAAATCGTTTTCTGGCTGCAATTTTGCCTCCATATATTCGCTGGTATTATTATTATAAATTATCATGTGCATACAGCAGTTATAACAAACCGTATCATAGTGGTAACAATATTGATACAAATTAGCGGCTTACATATTTCGAGATGCCTATTTGGGTTATTCTCGCTGCATATCCTAGGGCATCTATAATAATAACGCTCTTGGAGAGTGCGCCATTTATTCAACATGATTTTTGGCTTTGTTTATAGGTCTTTCAGGATTTATAAATTTATTCACTTTATAACCATTAATAAAAATGGAGAGAATAATAATGAATTTCAAAAAAATGACCAAAATTTTAGCGGGTAGCTGTATTTTACTTGCCCCCTTAACTTATGCAGACATGGATTATTTGAGCTCAGTGTCTGGGAAGTTAACAACACAATGTAGTTTGGATGCCGCAATGTGAGAAAGTGTGATTGCTGCCTTCAATAAAGCAGTAACAGAAAAAACGGGCAAGCCTTTTAAAGCATCAATGATTCGTTTAAGTACCAGTGAATCTATTACTCGTTTAAATAGTGAATTAGGTAGTTCTAAAAAAGCAGCACAGCGTAAATGTAAAGGTTTGAAAGGCGATGAACTCGAAGCCTGTTTAAATAAGACCTATAAAACCAGAATTGACGTTGTTTTTGGCGGAACTGATGGCCCTTACCGTGGCGCTCTGGAAGATAACTTATTTGCCACATATGACTATAGGGCAGATGGTGTTCATCCTTGGGCAGGTAAGTTGGTCAAAGATAGTGGTGGTCGTCTAGGTGCAATGTATATGGGTATTTTGGGGCTTGCTTATAACTCTGAAATACTTAAGAAGAAAGGCTTGACGCCACCAGCGGGTTGGGCGGATTTAGCAAAGTCTGAATATAAAGGTACTATTGGTGTTGCTAATGCGAATACCTCGGGTACCAGTTATAAATACCTGAGTAGTATGCTAACGGCATTTGGGTCTGAGGAAGAAGGCTGGAAACGTATTATTGCGAATCATAAAAATATTGCGCAGTATACTAAATCGGGGTCCGCGCCATGTAAGATGGTCGGTCGTGGTGAATTGCCTATTTGTATTGGTTTTATGCACGATATTGCCAATCAGGCTCACAAGGGCTTCCCTATCATTGGTGTCGCGCCTGTAGAAGGCACTTTATTTGAGGTGGGTCCTATTGGTATTGTCATCGGTAGTAAAAACCGAGCCACTGCGGAAGCCTTTGCTCAATTCCTATATGAGCATGTTACACAACAAGCGTTAGAAGCGGGTGGCGGTCGACAATTTCATGCCAATGTCGAATCCAAAGTTCCTGCAGGTTCACCGGATGTAGCATCTGTCAAATTATTAAACCCTGATCCTAAGTTGGGTACAAAAAGCTTTAAAAAATCAGTTATTGAAAAATGGAATAAAGATATTTTTCCGATTGCTCGATAGGGTAAAAAAGGCACAAGGACGTGTCATTCTTCATTGTCAGATAATAAAAGGTTTTCTAAACGGCAGTCGCTGATTAAAATTCAATGTCTATTTTTTTGCAGGTATGTTTATGAAACAGTCGGTGTGGTTGTGGCTGATTATTGGTTTAGTAGGATTTTTCTTTTTGCCTTGGTATGCGCAAGAAGAAGGGTTTTGGCGTTTCATTTGGGTGTCCAACCTCTTTGGTCTAGAAGACAGCGCTGTTCCGGCAGTGTTGCATGGAGCGTTCTATCATCGGTATTGGTTACTTTTTTTGTTGTTGCCTTTATTGGCGCCTTTGATCTTTCTCATTAATACAAATACCTTTCATATTAATCATGCGAATAATTCTGCTGCAACAATGTCTCCGACGGTTGCGGAACGAGACTTTATATCAACGATATTAATTGTAAGTGGTGCTGTTGGTTTATTTTATATCATTGCTCAGGGATTTATTTATGATGGTTTTGGTTGGGCGTATGAATTTTTAGATGACTGGTTTGGTGTTGCTGATGGGCAACCTGGTCTAGGTTATGGTGGCTTGTTAGTCATTGCCGCTTTCTTGTTTTATCTAACGACAGGTTTTGCTGTTAGAGGTTTTATTCGTGGTGATGCCTTTATTACTGGTTCGCTAGGTTTAGTTATTGCCCTGGTTTTAGTATTTGTTTTTTTTCCGGTTCTCAGCATATTAAATAAAGCCTTTCAAAATTCCGATACAGGCCTTTATGCAGTTCCATTGTTTTTTGATCGACTCTTTAGTCCCAATCTTTGGAGTTTATCTTGTCTTTATAGTGATGGTTTTTGTGGTTCTGCATGGACAACTTTCTGGTTAGCAATTTTAACGGGTGCTAGTACGACTATTCTTGGTTTGGCATTTGCATTAATTGTTACTAGAACAGGTTTTCGTGCGAAAAAACTTATTCGATTAATTACGGTTCTTCCTATTATTACACCGCCGTTTGTTATTAGTTTGGCTCTTGTTTTGTTGCTGGAAAGCTCGGGCACTATTACGGTGTTTTTAAGTGATTTATTTGATGCGGAATTGGGGTCGTGGCTATATGGTCTTCCAGGAATTTGGTTGGCACAAACATTGTCTTATACCCCAATTGCTTTTTTGGTCATGATCGGTGTTGTTGAAGGTATCAGCCCTTCAATGGAAGAGGCCTCTGAAACGCTCAATGCAAGCCGCTGGAAAACATTCACTACAGTAACGTTTCCATTAATGAGAACCGGTATCGCCAATGCTTTTCTTATCGGTTTTATTGAAAGTATGGCCGATCTCGGTAATCCGATTATTTTAGGTGGTGATTACCCGGTATTGTCGACAGAAATTTACTTTGCAGTTGCTGGTGCAACCGTAGATACGGGTAAAGCGGCAAGCCTAGCCATTGTATTATTGTTTTTTACCTTGAGTGCATGCCTTATTCCAAATAAATGGATTGGGAAAAAATCGTATGCAACCATAACGGGTAAAGGTGATACCGGTATTCATGCCAAATTGCCTAAAAGAGTTTATTTTGCCAGCTTATTTTTCGTACTTGTTTGGGGTGGCTTTACCTTGGTGGTTTATTCTATGGTGTTGTTGGGTGGTTTCTTTGTTAATTGGGGCATCGATAACAGTTTTACCTTGCAACACTATGTTGATAGTTTCGGGATCACTTTTGCGGATAGTGGCGTTATTCTCAATGGTTTTGCTTGGGATTCGTTTACAGACACAATGGTGCTGGCTGTTCTCGCTGCACCATTGACAGCTTTGGTTGGAATGCTGATTGGTTATTTATTGTCGCGACAGAACTTTTCTGGCAAATCAATTTTTGAATTTGGCACTATGCTGAGTTTTGCCATTCCCGGTATTGTTATTGGTATTGCTTATGTAATTGCGTTTAATCAGCCGCCAATTGAGTTAACCTTTACGGGCATCATTATTATCCTGTCGTTCATGTTTAGAAATATGCCCGTCGGTATTCGTGCGAGTGTTGCAGCTATGGCACAGTTAGATAAAAACATGGATGAGGCCGCTCTCACATTAGGTGCTAGTCGTTTAACCTATATTCGCACCGTTATTATACCGTTACTGCGCCCTGCCATTATTGCGGCATTGATTTACAGTTTTATTAGAGCGATTACCAGTATTAGCGCGGTCATATTTTTGGTTAGTGCGGAATACAATTTGGCAACGACGTATATTATTGGCTTGGTTGAAGGTGCCGAATACGGTCCTGCAATTGCGTATTCTTCTGTTCTTATTGTGGTGATGATCCTCGCCATACTTTTTATTCAGTTGGTTGTCGGTAAGCGTAAGCTTTACCGTACGGACTAGTCATACATTAAGGAATGTAAAAATTAAGTAGGTGAAACATGAGTGATAAAACAGTTGTTCCTATCATTTTTGAAAATGTCAGTAAATATTATGACGATTTTAAAGCAGTTGATAATATTTCTTTTAAAGTCGAGCCCGGTAATCTGGTAACACTATTAGGTCCATCAGGTTGTGGCAAAACAACAACATTGCGGATGATTGCCGGATTGGAAATGCCTTCTTCAGGAAAAATTTATATTGGAGGCCGTGATGTGAGCAAAGTGTCTGCATCGCATCGCAGTGTGGCAATGGTTTTTCAATCTTACGCTTTATTTCCCCATATGACAGTTCTGGAAAATGTCGGTTATGGATTAAAAGCCTCGGGAAAAACAAAGGCCGAAGTTAAAGATGCTGCTGAGAATGGTTTGGAATTGGTGGGTTTAAAAGAATACGGTGATCGTTATCCTAATGCCTTGTCAGGTGGACAGCAACAACGAGTCTCTATTGCTCGCTCGGTGGTGATTGATCCGGATGTTTTACTCTTTGATGAACCTCTATCCAATTTAGATGCAAAATTACGTCGTCGTGTCAGGGAGGATATTCGAGAACTGCAGCAACGTTTGGGTTTGACATCGGTTTACGTGACGCATGATCAGTAAGAATCTCTGGCAATTTCCGATAGTATCATTGTGCTCAAAGATGGCGTTATTGCACAGCAGGGCTCGCCAAAAGAGCTGTGCGCATTCCCTAATAGTGAGTTTCTGGCAGACTTTATTGGAAATTCTAATATTGTTCCTGGAAATATCACCGCGATTGATAACGATAAGGCTACCGTTGATATTGATGGTTTACAGTTGAGATTGCCCCACCGTAATTCCGTAGAAGGTGACATAAAGTTATCGGTACACCCGCGTTCGATAAACATCGAAGAAGGTAATGGTATACCTGCCACCTTAAAAGGTAATGTAACCAAAGCAACATATTTGGGTGGGCATATGGAATATCTGCTGGATTGTCCGATTGGGGAGTTGTTTGTTGTCGATTATCGTATTGATAAGCCCATCAATAAGGGGGCTGATGTGGCGATTAGTTTTGATGAAAGTGGTGTATCACTTATTCCTAATTCATAGCTGCTAGAAAAATGACGTATAAAATTATCCCTGTAAAAACCTTTGACTATTTCGTCTTTGGCGCTACTGGCGATCTAGCAAAGCGCAAGTTAATACAAGCGTTATTTTCACGTTTTATCGATGGGCAGATTCCAGAATCTGCCAGAATTATTGGGTGTTCCCGATCTGACTTCGATACCACTTCATTTCGTGATTTGATGAAAAATGTATTACAAGATGCGAATGATTATGAAAAACAATCAGAACCATTTTTAAATAGTTTTTTATCGCTGTTGTTCTATCAAAAAATAGATATTACGGAAGACAGTGAATGGGCTGCTTTGAAAGCAACTTATCACGATAATGAAAAAATCGTGTCATTATTTATTATCTTTCTGTGGCGCCATCATTGTTTGCATATATTATCGAAGGGTTGAAAAAATATGATTTAAATAACGGCGCTCGACTAGTGGTAGAAAAGCCACTAGGGCACGATACTAGCTCGGCTATAGCGTTGAATAACTTATTAGTGAGCGCATTTTATGAGCAACATATCTATCGTATTGATCATTATCTAGGTAAAGAGACCGTTCAAAACTTAATGACATTGCGCTTTGCGAATGCCATGTTTGAGCCTCTTTGGAACTCACAATATATCGACCATGTACAGATTACTGCGGCTGAAACTCTGGGTGTACAGGGGCGTGGTGAATATTACAATCAGGCTGGTGCTATGCGCGATATGGTGCAAAACCATTTATTACAATTGCTGTGTTTAAGTGCCATGGAGGCGCCCTATAAGTATTCTGCTGATAGTGTCCGTGATGAAAAGCTCAAGGTGTTACGTAGTTTACAACCATTAAGCGGCATTGATGTCCTTAGTCATACCGTTAGGGGTCAGTACGTATCTGACCAAACGGTTTCCTCTTATATGTCAGATGTTAATGATCAACAAAGTATGACAGAAAGTTATGTCGCTATCTGTGCATATATCGATAACTGGCGTTGGTCAGGAACTCCTTTTTATTTAAGGACAGGCAAGCGACTTCAGGCGAATATGGCTGAAATTGCTTTTGTTTTTAAACCTGCTCCCCATTCAATTTTTGGTGAATCGTCTACACCGTTACAACCAAACGCTTTAGTCATTCGACTGCAGCCAGATGAACGTGTTGATATCGAAATCATGACGAAAGAGCCTGGTTTAGGAGGGTTGCGTTTGCGTCCAACATGGCTCGATACGACATCGGCAAAAGAAATGTCGATGAAGATGCCAGATGCTTATGAACGTTTATTGCTTGATGTTGTGCGTGGCGATCAGACCTTATTTATGAGGGGCGATGAAGTTGAAGCGGCATGGAAACGGATTGATCCGATTATATCCGCTTGGCGAGTATCTGCAGAGACGCCTAAGCCGCACACTGCGATGAGTCAAGGTCCGAAAGAATCTGAGCAATTAATGCAACAACACGGGCGTACATGGAGAGACATACGATGAGGTTTTTTGATTTTCTAACCGCCGATTTGCAGGCTTCCGCTTTGGCATATCGAGTGTGTAGTGATATTAAACAATTAATGCAGACTAAAGAAATAATTACGGTATCTATACCTGGCGGAAAAACACCAACATTGTTCTTTAATTGTTTGAGTCAACAACCTCTAGATTGTTCAAGAGTCAGGTTTATTTTAAACGATGAACGCTGGGTACCGCTGGATAGTTTACTATCGAATGAAGCCCTATTAAAAAAAGAATTGCAATCCAATAGTACAGCAGAAGCTGAAATGGTTTCATTGTTTGATAGCAATTTTCCTATTGAGGAAGCGGTGACGTTATTCAATGAAAAAATCTCTCATCTTATGCCTATTGATATTTGTATCGTTGGTATGGGTGAGGATGGCCATACGGCATCATTATTTCCGGCCATGAAAAACTTGATTCTTGCGCTCAACAAACAGGAAAGTCCCGCATTGATCATTGCTGATATTGAGAATAAAAGCGAAAGGCGCGTTAGTTTGAATCTATCAGCATTGCTGCGGCGCAACATCACTATTTGTTAATCAGAGGAGCGGCAAAAAGAACGGTGCTCAATGAGGCAATGGCTCGTCCTGTATTGGATTTGCCTATTAGTTATCTGTTATCCGCTGTGCCCATGAATGTTTACTATTGCGATTAAAAAACCATGCCAGATATACATCCAGTCATTCAGAGTGTAACACAACGCATCATTGAGCGTAGCCGTCACACAAGGCAAGGCTATGTTGAAAGAATGCAGTATGCGTTTGATAATGGCGTTAATCGACCACATTTAAGCTGCGGCAATGTGGCACATGCTTGTGCAGCATCTAGTACTGAAGAAAAGCATCGTTATATTTCTGGAAAGTCTAAAAATATTTGTATTGTAACGGCGTATAACGATATGTTGTCGGCACATCAACCCTTCCAGTATTTTCCCGATACGATTAAGCAGGCCGCAAATAATTTAGGTGCAACAGCACAAGTTGCCGGTGGTGTGCCTGCTATGTGTGATGGTGTCACTCAAGGACAAGCAGGAATGGAGTTATCTTTATTCTCGCGCGACGTCATTGCCATGTCTGCTGCTGTTGCGTTGTCACACCAGTGTTTTGATGCCGCTATTTTTCTGGGAGTTTGCGATAACATCATTCCTGGTATGACGATAGCGGCAGCCACTTTTGGCCATCTTCCGGTGTTGATGCTACCCGCCGGGCCAATGCCTTCTGGTATTCCCAACGAAGAAAAATCGTTGGTGTGCCGTCAATATGCCACAGGTGATGCGAATAAGATTCAACTGTTAGATGCAGAAATGGGTTCTTATCACGGCCCCGGGACGTGTACTTTTTATGGAACTGCTAATACTAATCAATTGCTTATGGAAATTATGGGCTTACACCTGCCAGGTTCCAGTTTTATTAACCCCGATACGCCACTACGTGACGCATTGACTTGTCATGGCGTTAAAAGATTATTACAGATTACTCATGGGGAGTCGGATTTTACACCATAATATAAAATTCTGTGCGAGAAAAATTTTGTTAATGGTTTGGTTGGTTTATTGGCTTCAGGAGGTTATACCAATCTCGTTATTCACTTGATTGCCATGGCAAAAGCAGCAGGAATCGTTCTAGATTTACAAGACTTTTCAGATTTATCGTCCGTGACACCATTAATCAGCCGCGTTTATCCAAACGGCTGGGCAGATGTTAATACCTTCCAGCAAGCGGGTGGTATGTCTGTGTTTATCAATGAGTTATTACAGGTGGGTTTGTTACATAATGATGTGCATACCGTTGTCGGCAGTGATTTGCAGGATTACTGCAAAGCTCCCAATATAGATCAGGGCGGATTAACATGGTCTGCATCCATTCATAAAAGTAGTAATACCGATGTGTTGGTGAGTGCCGATCAGCCGTTTTCATCAACAGTTGGGTTGGTTGTTCTTAACGGTAATCTTGGTCGTTGCATTGTTAAAACATCAGCCTTAAGTTCAGAGCAGTTTTTTATCCGTGCACCCGCACAAGTGTTTCATGATTTACAAGATGCCTTTCGCAACGATGAGATAGCGCACGACTGTGTTTGTGTAGTGAGGTTTCAAGGGCCGCAGGCGAATGGTATGCCAGAGTTACATGGTTTAACACCGATACTGTCTGCTTTGCAGAGTAAAGGCCTTAGAGTCGCTTTGGTGACCGATGGCCGGATGTCAGGTGCATCAGGAAAAATTTTGTCAGCGATTCACGTATCACCGGAAGCCAAAACAGGCGGTGCAATTAGCCAAGTCCGTAACGGCGATATGATCCATATTGACGTCGAAAAAGGAATTTTCTCTGTTGAAGAAAAAGACTTTGTACAACGTTCTCCCGAAGTGGCGGAACTTTCTGCTTATCAATCGGGATGTGGCCGTGAATTGTTTGCTGGTTTTCGGCAAACAGTGGGTGCCGCTGATCACGGTGCTTGCGTATTCTTTAACCATGATTATTAACTGATAGAGAACTCGTATGATTACAGCAAAACAGTCTTCTGAAAAAATAATTCAACAGGGGCGGGGGTTCAGTGTTATTCCTGTTTTGGTTGTTGATGATGCCTCTACCGCAACAGATTTGGCAAAAGTGATAATTGATCACGGCATGCCTATTTTAGAAGTCACTATGCGTACTGCCTAAGCATTAGCAGTGATGGAAAAAATGGCTGCTGTCGACGGTGCAATTGTTGCTGCGGGCACGGTGTTGAATGCGACTCATGTTGAATCTGCACGATCTGCCGGTGCACAGTTCTTAGTGTCTCCGGGTTATAGCGAATCACTAGAATCTTCTGCCTTTAATCAGGATTTGCCGTTATTGCCGGGTGCCGCGACAGCAACAGAGGTAATGAATTTGGCCGCTATGGGATATGAACTATTAAAATTTTTTCCTGCTGGGATCAATGGCGGCATTCCTGCATTAAAGGCATTATCTGGTCCATTTCCTAGAGTGTCATTTTGTCCAACGGGAGGGGTGAATACGGATAATGTTAATGAATATTTGTCGTGTAGTAACGTTAGATTTGTCGGTGGTTCATGGGTTGTTACTAAAGAGGATATCAATGAGAGAAATTGGCAGAATGTCGCCAAGAAGGCACAGCACATACAGTCGTTAACCACATCATTAGGAGGTGAAAATGAGCATCTATAAAGAGCGCAGGCCTTGGGGAAGCTTCTATGTCCTTGACGAGGGCGAAGCTTACAAAATTAAACGTATAGTGGTTAATCCTAGCGGAAGATTATCATTGCAAAGCCATAATCATCGTGCAGAGCATTGGGTGGTTACCAAAGGTAATGCAAAAATTTCTGTGGGAGATGAAGTCTATTTCTACCAAGCCGGGCAGTATATTTTTATTCCTTTAGGAGCAAAACATCGTTTGGAAAATATGACAGATGATGATGTCGAGATTGTAGAAATTCAGTGTGGACATTATTTGGGTGAAGATGACATTGTTCGTTACGAAGATATGTATGCTCGAGTATAAGTAGGGGAATAGCGCTAATCATACTAATGACTAAAAGATGAGAGAAAAACAGTGACAATAAAAATTGTAATTAATGGTTATGGACGCATTGGTAGAAATATTATGCGGTCGTTTTATGAGTCTGGAAAGTACAATGATATTTCCATTGTGGCGATTAATGATTTGGGTGATACAACAATTAACGCGCACCTGACAGAATATGACACAGTACATGGGCGTTTTCCGGGTTATGTTACTATGGATAATGGCCATCTATTTGTTAATGATGATTGTATTCAGGTTTTCTCCGAGAAGTATCCCACACTATTGCCTTGGGAATTGCTGGGGATTGATATTGTGCTTGAATGTACGGGACGATTTACTCGTCGAGAGGCCGCGATGGCACATATCAAAGCGGGCGCTAAAAAAGTCATTCTCTCTGCCCCTTCGCCGGATGCTGATGCTACCGTTGTGTTTGGTGTTAATCACCACGTTCTCAGTCAGACGCATACAATTATTTCCAATGCTTCCTGTACTACCAATTGTCTGGCGCCGATGGCAAAAGTGTTTCATGATGTAATGGGTATTGTGAAAGGACAAATGACAACCATACACTCTTACACTAATGATCAACAGTTAACGGATGTGTATCATTCAGATCCTTATAGAGCACGTTCTGCAACTCAATCCATGATGCCTACCAAAACTGGTGCAGCCTCTGCGGTGGGCTTGGTGCTGCCAGAGATGAATGGAAAGCTCGACGGTATGGCTATTCGTGTGCCAACAATTAATGTGTCACTGGTTGATTTTACTTTTACCACGGATAAACCAAAGACGATAGAAGAAGTCAATGACACCATGTTATTGGCCGCGAAGACTACCCTTAAAGGCATCCTTATGTGTAATGAAAAACCGTTAGTGTCAGCAGATTTATTCATAATTCAGCATCATGCTGTTTTGATATGAACCATACAAAAGTAGACGGTAACTTCGTTAAAGTTATGGCTTGGTATGACAATGAGTGGGGGTTTTCTAATCGTATGCTGGATACCAGTACAGCTTTTTATCATGCAGCCTAATGACGTGAAGTGTGATCAATGAACCATTTTAAATTGGTAATATTTGATTGTGACGGTGTTCTTGTTGATAGTGAAAAAATTACTCAACAAGCACTGATGGGTTTGTTAAATACAGAATGTCAGCTTTCGTTAACACTCGAGGATATGTACCAAAAGTTTCTCGGTCGCTCCATCGATGAATTAGTAGAAACTATAGAGTTTATGACAGGGAAAGAGAATCTTTGTGACTTAAAAGAAAAATGTAACGATGTTATTAATCGTACATTGAGTGATAAAGTGATGCCAGTTAAGGTTATACATCAGGCAATAAGAGGGATTTCTATTCCATATTGTATTGCATCCAGCGGTACTTACGAAAAAATGCAGATTACTTTAGAGAAAACGGATCTCCTGCCATTGTTTGTAGAAAACATTTATAGCACCTCTGAAGTGGAGAGGGGAAAGCCTTATCCAGATGTTTATTTGCATGCCGCTCACAGTATGGGTGTTTTTGATCCGGCTAAGTGTGTTGTGGTTGAAGATAGCCCGCTGGGGGTGAAGGGCGGTTGTGCAACGGGTATGACAGTGCTTGGTTACTCTGGCGATACAGATGCGCAAAAACTTATTGATGCCGGAGCCCATTTAACATTTGATAATATGTCAGAACTGCCACTTAAAATCAGTACTATGGATTTATTTTTTACATAGAACGACACACAATATAAAGCTATAGATTATAGCCGCTGTCGAAAAAGTATAAGATCATAAAAAATTGATGATGATTAACAGCGTGACATCCTATTTTTAATCGATTTTCGAAAGAAACATTTTATTATCATTAATAATTTTTCTATGGCTTGTTATTTTTAACAATAAGAGTAAAAAACAAAAGGTAACAATAAAGAAACATTTACGTCTAGGTAATTTCCACATTTTTGCAGTTCTATATCCTCTTTTTTGAATTTAATAATAATTAGGTGAAAACCATGAAAAAATCCAGTCTACTTACATTGCTCTCAGTGGGATCTTTAATATCTACTTAAGCATCTGCAATAAAGTTATATGAAAAGGATGGTTTACGTGTAGACGCAAAAGGTGATTATCAAGTTCAACTTCGCCGTAAAACAGGACAAAATAATAATGTTAATTTTGAATTTGACGATCTAGAGTTAAAGTTTCACGTAGATTACAAATTCGGCGGTGGTGTCCATGCTTTTGGTGTGCTGGAAGTTGAGAATCAAAGCGAAGCTGATACAGGTGATCCAAAAAATGGTTTGGATGATGGTTATTTAGGTATGAAGTTTGACAATGTTCGTCTTGCAATTGGTGAAACAGATTACGTAACTGATAAGTTTGGTGTTAAAGTTGATTATGAAATGGCGCCAGATACTATGTGTCAACGTGTTCCCGATGGCGGTACTGATCGGTCTGATGTTATCTTTGGTGATGTAAAAATTGGCAATTCCAAGTTGTATTTTTCAACAGATCTCGCTGAGGGTGATAGTGGTACCGTTCAGGATGAAGATTCTGTTGAAGTATTCTTGAAAAGTAAATTTTCAGGTCTTAAGTTAGGTTTAGGTTACCAGAACTATAAGAAAGACTCTAACTCTGCATCAGTGAGTTCTATAGGTGTTAGTCTGAAGGGTAAGGCGGGCAATACTACTATTGGTGTTGCTTTAAGTTCAAGTAGTAGTAATGATAAGACTGTTACATAATATAATGGTTATCAGGTTGATGTTTCAGCTAAAATTAAGTTGAGTTCGGACGTAACAGCTGCCATTGCTTACAGCTCTACTGCATTTGATACAAGTGCCGATATTGATACATGGTATGCCAATGTGACCAATGCTTTCCATAAAAATGTTAAGCTGTTTTTGGAAGTGGGTGGTGATGATCAAGATACCACTCAAACAGGCTATGTTGAAGGTTTACGTGTCCGATTTTAATATGCGAATCATCCGTTAAGCCCTCTTTTGAGGGCTTTTGAGACCCTTAAGCTAGAAGAATGCCCTCTTTATTTGTACAGGGTCTCGTTTTTTAAACTATAATCTGCTTGTATTATCTTTATTGCTGAATGTTGGTGGTTAGGAAGGCAATTGGTCTAGGGGTCTGCCATTCTCATTGAAATTGTTAATTTATGTTGCATCATAATATTTCAATTATTGTTTTTAGCGTCCGGATTTTTCTTGGTCTTTGTTTATTAATATTTCTTTTTAATGATGCTCCGCATGGTGAGGTGTTGTGTGCATTCTATTTCCTTTATATTTTTATTATATATCTACTTTCAAAGGCTCATAAAAAAGTAAGAATAATCATTAATAAAAATTATGTTTTTGATTGTTTTGTTAGTGTTTATGGTTTGATTTTTTTAGATCAGCCAACGTTATTGATTTCTGTCTGTTTTTTCATCGTTTTATGCCACTACCAATATAGTCGACGCTATAGTGTCTTTTTTACCTTGTATTGTATTTTATTATATTTTTTAGGTGATGTTTTTAACCAGAATTCAGAATTTTTTGATCAAATATTGTTCGTGACGATTTTGTCGATGGTTATGGCTTCATTGATGGGCGGTTTTTTGTCAGATCTTACTTCGGATAAAGATGTTCATATTGAGAGCCTCAGTGCTAAAATAAGAACAAAAGATAAGTTGATGTCGACACTTTCGCATGAAATTAAAACGCCGCTGACAATGATTATTAGCTCTTCAGATATTTTGATTGATGAATTAAGGTCAAGCATTACGTCAACTCATCACGGATTTATTAAAACGATTAATTCCAGTGCGTTGCGCTTGCTTAAAATCACAGAGGATATCCTTGCTCAAATTAAGCTTGAGCAATCATTTATCTCAATTCATCCTGAAAGTTTTGATCTTCGGCAAATGGTTCAACAGGTTATTCTTGAGGTTGAGTCTACGCTCAATAAAAAATAGCAAAATATTCGTTGTAATTACCCGAGGTTATTGAATGCAGTTAGTGCAGACAAAAAATGGATTCATCAGGTAATGATTAATCTTGTTCATAATGCGAGTAAGCATGTTGACTACCAAGGTACAATATTAATTACCATTAAAGAAAATGAACATTATTTTGTCATATCAGTCATAGATAATGGTGATGGTATTGATGATAGAGATTTAATGAGTGTGTTTTCCGGTAATAATGGTAATAGCCATAATGAACTGTATGAGAGTGGGTCAGGTATTGGTCTATCTATTGTGCAACATATTGTCGAAAAGCATTCTGGAAAATTTTATGTTGGTACCGTGCCGGGCTTGGGTGCAACACTGTCTTTTACATTGCCTAAATAAAAATCTGTTATGACTCAAAAGCCAAAAATATTAGTTGTCGAAGATGAGGTCGAGTTGGCCGGAGTGTTGAAGTATTTAATTGAGCAAGAAGGTATGCTTGTAGATGTTGAGTACAACGGTGAAAGTGCCCTGCGCTATTTAGAAGGCAATACGCCGGATATGTTGGTTCTGGATATTATGTTGCCGCAAATGGATGGCTTTAGTGTCTGTAATTATATACGTCAGTCGGCTAAGAATGTGCCAGTATTGATTCTGAGCGCTAAAGCGCAGAGTGAAGATGTCATTAAAGGCTTGGAGCTTGGTGCGGATGATTATATGACAAAGCCTTTTAATAATAATGAGTTAATTCTTCGTATTAAAAAAATCGGAATGCCCTATTTTAAGGTAGAGACATTCTTGACAAATAAAAAAGGCTAGTTACAATATTGTTACGAGTTGTCGCTCTTAACATAAACTACCGGAACTAGCCTTATGAATATTATACAGATTTTTAATAAATTCCCCACCCAAGAATCCTGCATATCTTACCTTGAATCCGTTAGATGGAATGGCGTCCCGAGGTGCCCTTATTGTAATTCTACTAACCAGTCTCCTCTAAAAGAGAAGCAGCGCTATCATTGTAATAACTGTAATACTTCTTTTAGTGTCACAGTTGGAACAATTTTTCATCAAACCCATTTGCCACTACAAAAATGGTTTTTAGCCATATCTCTTATGCTGAACGCCAAAAAAGGGTTATCTGCTCGACGGTTAGCAAGAGACTTGGAAGTTAACAAAAATACCGCTTGGCGTATTACGATGAAAATTCGAGAAGCAATGACTTATCAAGGTGAATTGTTAAAAGGAATTGTAGAGATGGATGAAACTTATGTTGGCGGCAAGCCTCGCAAACAAGCAAAAAAAGATGATGACCATAATAATGGCTCTGGGGCTAAACGTGGACGAGGAACTAAGAAAACTCCTGTAGTTGGTGCTGTGGAGCGTGGAGGAAAGGTTGTCACCAAAGTTATAAGTAAGCGGTCTAAGATGGATGCAAAAACACTTAATCGGTTTATACTCGGAAATGTTGATATATCAGAAACCACATTGATGACAGATGAATACCGCGGTTATAACAGTGTGAAAAAATTTATGGAGCATATGCAAATCAATCATTCTTACGAATACGCTAATGGTGAAATTCACACTAACACCATTGAGGGTTTCTGGGCTTTAGTGAAACGTGGAATTATCGGTCAATATCATAAAGTAAATGTAAAGCACCTGCACAAATACCTAGATGAATTTACTTATCGATTTAATCATCGAAAAACTGACCCACTGAATTTATTTGAAAATACCCTTTGTAGAGCTTTGTGGGTATAGCATGAGTAAAAAATTAAAGGCACTTGCCGGATCAGAATCTACAGTCTTAAAGCTAGGAGAATATCATGTTCCTTGCTATGTATTGGAAAATGAAGCCCGGGTCATTTCTGGGCGAGGAATGCAAAAAACTCTAGGTTTTTCAAGCACATCGTCCGGGTTAGCTTTAAGCAATTTAGTCAATAGCAGATTAACAGATTACATTCCCGAAACTGCAATCAACGTACTAAATAACCCTTTTGAATTTGATAGGTTAGGCAAAGGAGGTTCAGCACCTTCGACGTATGGATATGATGCGACGATACTGATAGATATATGCGATGCGCTTATTCAAGCGAGAAAAGCAGAAAGGCTAACAAAAACACAAAATAAATATGCTGAGCATGCAGAAGCTATCATACGATCTGTAGCAAAGGTCGGTATTATAGCTTTAATTGATGAAGCAACAGGATATCAAGCGACAAGAGAAAAGGATGCTTTACAAAAAATCCTTGATAAATTTCTCAAAGACGAAGCGAATAGATGGTCAAAAACGTTCCCTGACCAATTCTGGGAGAAGTTACTAAAAGTTAAAGGTTATCCGAGTTATATAGCTCTTAAAAGGCCCTCCTTTGTCGGGCACTGGGTAAATGACATTATTTATTCTAGATTGGCTCCGGACATCAAAAGTAAATTAAAAGAAGTCAAGCCTAGAACAGAAAAAGTTTATCGGAAGAATAAACACCATCAGTTTTGCACAGAAGAGCATGGTGTCCCTGAACTCAAAGAACACTTATCAAAAGTGATGGTTCTAATGGATGCCGCATCGAATGACAATGAATTTAAAAGGTTGCTTAATAGGTCGTTGCCAAAGTACGGTAATACACTTGAATTGGACTTTTAAATGGGTATATTAAAAAACTCTACCTTAAAATAAGACATTCCGAAAAAAATATTGCGCTGGGCAAACGCAAAAAATGGTGATAATGCACAGCTAACCATTGGCGATATTCATATTGATTTCTCGGAAAAGAAAGTAGAGATATCCCGTCAAACGATTTCATTAACGCCTATAGAATATAAATTGTTGAGTTATATGTCACTGAATGAGGGTAAAACCTTATCTTGGGAGCATCTTCTTAAAGAAGTTTGGGGTCATGATTATTGGCATGGAGGCAATAAGTTAGTCAAAGTGAATATTGGCAGACTCAGAAAAAAGATCGAAAAGTACTTGCCAGAACAAGAATATATTACCACTGTGTGGGGTATGGGATATAAATTATCTGCTCCTCAAGATGGTTGAATGCCTTACAGTAGGGCTTCTGTTTTGCCATATTTCAACTACACTGTAGATAATTACTGACTATTTGCAGTGTCCACCTATGAAAAAAGTGCTTATCGTTGAAGATAGTGCCATTGTAATGAAGGTGCTTCTTCATATCGCTCGCCAGGAATTGGAGTTTGAGGTTCTATTAGCGGCTAGTTTTGTGGAAGCCAAACAGCATTACGAGCAGTGGGGGAAAGAGATTTTTGCCGCGCTAGTTGATTTGAATCTGCCTGATGCGCCTTCGGGTGAAGTCGTTGATTATACCCTTGAGCAGGGTATGCCTACCATTGTATTAACAGGCTCTTGTGATGATCAGCGCAGGGAGCAACTCCTCTCCAAGGGTATTGTTGACTATGTAAATAAAGAAGGTCGTTATTCCTATCGTTATGCCGTTAATGCGGTTAATCGTTTGTATCGCAACCAGTTTATAAAAGTATTGGTAGTCGAGGATTCCAATATTATGCGTAAACAGATTGTGACCTTGTTATCGCGACATAAATTTACTATTTTGGAAGCGGTCGATGGTATTGATGCTATTAAAGTCATTCTAAATAATCCGGATATTAAGTTGCTGATTACTGATTATAATATGCCTAATATGGATGGCTTTGAATTGGTTAAGAATTTGCGCTGTCAATATGAAAAATTTGATTTGATTATTATTGGGCTTTCGGGCGACGGTAAAAGTGATGTGTCAGTCAAGTTCATTAAAACCGGAGCCAATGATTTTTTAGTCACGCCGTTTAACCCTGAAGAGTTTTATTGCCGTATTAACCATAATATTGATTCACTGGATTTAATCGAACAAATTCGAGATTCGGCTAATCGAGATTATCTTTCGGGTTTGTATAGCCGTAGTTATTTTTTCCAACAAAGCGAAGCTGTTTATGTAAGTGCATTTGAAAGTCATGCGCCTTTGGCATTTGCAGTAGTCAGTATTGATAGCTTTAAAGCAGTTAATGAAACGTATGGCGCTGAGGTCGGCGATAAACTGCTGCGTCATTTCTCTAAGCTTCTTGAGCAAGCATTTTCACGCTTCTTGGTTGCACGTTCATCCGGTAAAGAGTTTTACGTGCTAATTGCAGGTCTCAATAATGATAAGGCGATTACATTAATCGACAGCGTAAGAGTGTTATTAGCACAGACCCCTTATGAAGATGAAAACGGAACGATAGTGATCACATTCAGTGCCGGAGTTTCTAATAATATTGGTAGTCTTATTAACGATCAATTAGCATCTGCTGAGAAATGCCTTATTCGTGCAAAACAGGCTGGTAAAGATATCGTGATGGGAGACGATGACGATAATTAGTTGATACTATCTTGTGCTACCAAGTCTTGTCTGAGTTCATTAATCCAGAATAATGTGCCGCCAGCAACCGAGATAGGCATAATAAAAATATTAATCACAGGAATCATACTGCAGAACATCACTGTGCCACCGAAACTAATAGAAGAAAGACGTTGATCTTTCAAGCGGTTTCGTAGTGAAACAAAAGGCAGTTGATTGTTGTCAGCTGGGTAATCAATATATTGCAGAGCCATTACCCACGTAGCCCACAATAATGCAATCACAGGTACCAGTAGATTGATTAAAGGGATAAATGATAGAAAGAATAAGCCAATCATTACCAACAAACCACGACTCACAAAATACCACAGTTTGACCATTTCGCGTTGTAGTGTACGCATGATTAAACTGGCAATAGATTCTTCGGGAATATGCGCTCCCGTTAAGCGTTGCTCTATTTTTTCTGCAAGGCGACCATAAAAAGGCGCTGCGATAATATTTGTTAGGATGGTAAAGCTATAACCATAAATCAGCATAATTAAAAAAATAAATAAGCCGGTGATAAAAGCAACCACATAAGCCAGCCATTGCCAATCAGGTAATAATCCAGTAAACCATGCTTGTAGAGCCGTAAAGCTGCTGATCATATAAAGCGTTAAAGCAATAAACACAATACAGTTAGCCGCCAATGGTACCAGTACAAAGCGTTTCATTCCTGATTGCAATAAGAACCCCATGCCTTTGCTAAGGTATCGAAAGCCACTGCTAATACTGTTTGCGGGTAGATCAACAATGCTCATTTATACGGCACCTGCTTTTTCTAATGCGCTAATATATGCTTCAGATTGTTTGTGTTTTTTGATGGTCTGTAAAAAAGTATTGCCATGATTATTCTTAATATTAATGTCATGCCCGGCTTCAACAAAAAGTTGAACAAAGGTCGCAAAATTTTCTGCAATCATACCGCGATACGCTTTTTCCAGCAGGTGATAGCTTTGCTCGCCTTCTTGCGGTGGGCCAAATTCAAGAAAGGTACGAATGCGCTCTTCGTCAAAGACTTCCCCTAATATTTTTTCCTTTTCTTTTTTTAATACCATAGTCGTTCTCGTTCAATGTATCTCTTATTTAAGAAATAATTTTATTTAACTTTTTCAATAAAATGTCGTTAATCATTTTAGGGTTGGCTTGTCCTTTAGAAGATTTCATGACTTGCCCAACAAAATACCCTAGCATTTTGGGTCGCTTATCTGGGTCGGCATTACGATAGTTGTCAACTTGAGCGCTGCTGTTGGCAATGACTTCGTCTACCATGCTTTCCAGTGCGCCGCTATCAGATACTTGTTTGAGGCCTTGAGCTTCGATAATTGTGTCCGGACTAACGCCTGCACCACATTCTTGTGTCCACAAAGCTTCAAACACTTGTTTCGCTATTTTGCTGGAGATAGTGTTATCTTTGATGCGTGTAATCAGTTGCCCTAATTGCTCTGGCGATACCGGACTATCGTTTATGCTTTTCTCTGCGGCATTCAAATGAGCGCTGAGTTCCCCCATCACCCAGTTGGCGGCCAGTTTAGCGTCACCACATTGTGCGACCGTTTTTTCGAAATAATGCGCAATGATTGTGTCATCACTTAATACCCCTGCATCGTATTCAGATAGAGAGTAATCGGCAATAAAACGCGCACAACGAGCATCCGGCAATTCCGGTAAACCTTGGCGAATATTATCGATATACTCGTCATCAAGAATAATCGGTAATAAATCCGGGCAGGGGAAGTAACGGTAATCGTTAGCTTCTTCCTTGCTGCGCATAGAGCGAGCGGTTTTGGTATCACCGTTATACAGGCGTGTTTCCTGTGTGATTGTGCCACCGTCCTCAAGGACATCAATCTGACGTTCAACTTCCATCGCGATCGCTTCTTCCATAAACTTAAACGAGTTTAGGTTCTTGGTTTCAGTACGAGTGCCCAAGGTTTCATCACCTTGTAGGCGCACAGAAATATTGACATCAAAACGCATGGAACCCTGCGACATTTCTCCATCGCAAATGCCCAGAGAGGTTACAATCGAATGCAATTTTTTTGCGTAAGCAACGGCTTCTTCTGCCGAGCGCATATCCGGTTCGGAAACAATTTCAATTAATGGTGTACCTGCGCGATTCAAATCAATGCCGGAGACATTGTTCATCGCGCCAAAGTCACCTTCGTGCAATGATTTACCGGCATCTTCTTCCAGATGAGCATGGTGAATGCGGATAGATTTGGTTGAGCCATCGTTTAGTGTGATATCCACATGACCGGAACCCACAATAGGCTCGTCGAGTTGTGTGGTTTGATAACCTTTGGGTAGGTCAGGGTAAAAATAGTTTTTACGCTCAAATACCGAGCGTTGACCAATGTTTGCATTAATGGCGAGGCCAAACATGACGGCATAACGAAAAGCCTGTTCATTGGCAACGGGTAACGTGCCTGGCATAGCAAGGTCAATAGCGCAGGCTTGTGTATTATGTGCGGCACCAAACTGTGTGCTGGCACCGGAAAAAATTTTGGTTTTAGTGGCCAATTGTACGTGAACTTCAAGGCCGATAACGGTTTCCCATTCCATACTTATTGGCCTCCCAATGCAGATTTTTTGTGATGGTCTGTGTGCAATTGGAACTGATGAGCCGCATTCAGTAAGCGCGCTTCATCAAAATAATTGCCGGTTAACTGTAAACCTACCGGTTTATTGTGCGCCATGCCGCAAGGGATAGATGCCCCACAAAGTCCGGCCAGATTGGTTGGCAGTGTATAAATATCTTCCAGATACATCGAAACAGGGTCTTTGCTTTTTGAGCCAATAGCAAACGCCGGAGTAGGGGCAACGGGTCCCGCAATAATATCGACAGTATTAAACGCTTCTACAAAATCTTGCTGTATCAAACGGCGCACCTGCTGTGCCTTACGATAGTAGGCGTCGTAATATCCAGCCGATAATGCATAAGTACCCACCAAAATACGACGTTTCACTTCTTCGCCAAAACCTTCTTCACGAGAACGTTTGTACAGATCCATTAAATCGTGTGGGGTTTCACAACGATAACCATAACGTACCCCATCAAACCTCGACAGGTTGGCGGAGGCTTCCGCAGGTGCAATCACATAATACGCGGGAACCGCTAGTTTGGTATTGGGCAGGGAGATTGTGTGCAATGTTGCCCCTAGTTTTTCGTATTCCGCCAATGCCTCTTGAATCAGTGTGGCAACATTGTTATCCAAGCCATCCTGAAAATATTCTTCCGGAACACCAATACGTAGACCTTCAATGGAATTATTTAATGTTGCTCGGTAATCAGGAACGCTTGTATCGACAGACGTCGAGTCTTTAGTATCGAAGCTTGCCATTGAATGTAGCATAATGGCGGCATCTTCCGCAGTACGGGTGATGGGTCCTGCCTGATCGAGGCTGGAGGCATAAGCCACCATACCCCAACGGGAAACTCGTCCATAGGTTGGTTTTAATCCAGTGACGCCACAAAAGCTGGCAGGTTGACGAATCGAACCGCCAGTATCGCTGCCTGTCGTTGCCACTGCGAGTTGTGCGGCGACAGCGGCGGCCGAACCGCCTGATGAGCCTCCGGGAACACAATCGGTCTGCCAAGGATTTTTAACGCTGCCATAAAAACTATTCTCATTGGATGACCCCATGGCAAATTCATCCATATTGGTTTTACCCAAGGTAACCGCACCTGATGTAGCCAGGTTTTCAACGATGGTGGCGTTATAGGGCGGGATAAAATTATCCAGCATTTTAGAGCCACAACTGGTGCGCACATTCTCGGTACAAAACAGGTCTTTATGGGCAATTGGAATACCACACAAGTCGGGGCTATCACCTGCAGCTAGTCGTTGATCGGCTTGTTGAGCGGCAGCAATAGCCTGTTCTTCATTCACACTGATATAGCTGTTGTATTGTGAATCCAGAGTTTTAATACGTTCCAGATAATGTCGGGTGAGTTCCTGACTGGAAAATTCTTTGTTGCGTAAGCAATTAATGAGCTCGGTAAGAGTATGATGATGCATTAGCGTATGCTTCCTTCAGTCATATGTATGATGCAATTCGGTTGGTCGTGTTCTGCAGGATAATTATTCAATGACTTTGGGAACCAGATACAAGCCATTCTCGGTTGCGGGTGCGACAGATTGTAAGTGATCACGTTGATTGTCTTCGCTGATGTCATCTGATCGCAGTCGTTGAGAGGTGTCTTGCGGGTGTGACATGGGGGCGACCCCCTCAGTATTTGCCTGTTGTAATTGGTCAACCAGTTCAATGATGCTGTTGATGTTGTCGGTGACGTCATCCACCATATCTTGACTGATATTGATGCGTGCCAGATGTCCCAGAGCGGCGATATCGTCTTGGTTCAAAGTAATCTCCAGATTGAATGATGTTTACGTTCAAGTGGGGGGCTATTCTAGCCTATTTGACTGTTTTATGGGGCTTTCTGTGTGGTTCGCTGCGTAAATTCCCGTAAATGACCTAAAACAGCTAATAAATCACAGACTTATGGCCTTGTGGTCTTGCCGAAAGTGTCTGTCATTGTTACAGTCACACAGTTAATATGGTTGAGGCTATTCGCTCTTTAGATCTCTAAACAAACGATAAGAACTCCTAGTGTAGGTAAGACAAATACATGTTTAAAATGAAGCGCCTGAGAGGCCTGTTTTCCAATGACCTATCGATTGATTTGGGAACCGCAAACACCCTGATTTATGTGCGTGAAAAGGGCATTATTCTTAATGAACCTTCCGTTGTCGCGATTCGTACTCATAATGGCCAAAAAAAGGTGGAGGCAGTGGGTGTTGAAGCCAAGCGCATGTTGGGACGTACGCCAGGAAATATCAATGCTATTCGCCCATTAAAAGATGGCGTTATTGCTGATTTTCAGGTCACTGAGAAAATGCTCCAGCATTTTATGCGTAAAGTGCACGAAAACAGTTGGTTTCAGCCCAGTCCGCGAGTGTTGGTGTGTGTGCCTTGTTTGTCTACAGAAGTTGAAAAGCGTGCGATTAAAGAGTCAGCATTAGGTGCAGGTGCGCGTGATGTGATGTTGATTGAAGAGCCGCGTGCAGCAGCCATTGGTGCGGGGCTTCGTGTGTCTGATGCCAGTGGATCCATGGTGGTGGATATTGGTGGTGGTACCACTGAAATTGCGGTGATTTCCCTCAATGGTGTGGTGTATTCAGATTCTGTGCGTATTGGTGGTGACCGTTTTGATGAGGCTATTGTGAATTATGTCCGTCGTAATTACGGTAGTGTGATTGGTGATGCGACGGCAGAGCGTATCAAGCAGGAAGTGGGCTGTGCCTATGTGGGTAGTGAGTCGCGTGATATTGATGTGCGTGGTCGCAATCTGGCGGAAGGTGTGCCGCGCAGTTTTACCTTAAGCAGTGGTGAAGTGCTAGAAGCCTTACAAGAACCCTTGGCGGGTATTGTTCAGGCCGTCAAAAGTGCTCTAGAGCAATCACCCCCTGAGCTGGCTTCTGATATTGCTGAAAGCGGTATGGTATTAACGGGTGGTGGTGCATTGTTAAGAGATATTGATTTGTTGCTGGCGGAAGAAACAGGTCTGCCAGTAGTGATTGCTGATGACCCCTTGACCTGTGTTGCCAGAGGTGGAGGTATTGCCATGGAATGGATGGACGATCGTTCAATGGATTTCCTGGAATTCTAGGTTTTTGCTATCAATGCCATACCTTTTGAGTTTTGGAGGGGTCGCTTATCAAACCATTATTTGCTAAAGAACCCTCCCATTTCTCCAGAATGATTTTATTGTTGTTGATTTCCTTGGTTTTACTCGGTTTGGGTCGTTACACCGATGTGCTTAAGCCGGTGCGTTTTTATATTAATTCTTTTGCGACCCCCTTCTACGTGTTAACGGATATTCCCAGCGATATTGGCCTGTGGTTTAGTGTTAATATTTCCTCGCGAAAACAGCTGTTGGAGCAAAATAAATCGCTGACAGAATTGGTGCGTACGCAACGTGCGCAGTTGCAAAAAATGGGTGCCTTAGCGAGTGAAAATGATCGTTTGCGTACCTTAATGAATGCATCAGAATTGCTTCGTGATCAGGTATTAGTTGCGGAGTTGGCGGGGATTTCTCCTGATCCCAAGGTTCATAAAGTATTAATCAATAAAGGTGAGCAAGACGGTGTCTATGTCGGGCAGGCCGTTTTAGATGCTTATGGTCTGATGGGTCAAGTAGTCATGACCACTTATAATAGCGCCGAAGTCTTATTTATTACCGATGCATCACACGCAATACCGGTACAGATTAATCGGAATGGTGTGCGTACGGTTGTTGAAGGTGTGGGTGATTTATATCGTTTACGATTGCGCTATGTGTCCAGCACTATGGATATTACAGAAGGGGACTTATTGGTCAGTTCTGGTTTGGGAGGACGTTTCCCGGTAGGGTATCCGGTGGCAACGGTGCGTTCAGTCATTCACGACCCGGGCAAATCTTTTGTGAAGGTTTATGCGACACCGACAGCGCAATTGAACCGAAGCCGCCATGTGTTATTGGTGTTTTCCGAAACATCGATAGCGGCTCAGGAGCAATAATATGCGCTGGTTAATGGCTCTATCCATACTCCTTATTCTGGTCTTGTCTGTATTCCCCTTGCCTTTGGAGTGGCGGGCTTGGCGTCCTGAATTTATGGCACTGATCGTTGTCTATTGGGCAACGTATTCACCACAATATTTTGGTGTGTTTTCGGCGTGGGTTTGTGGTTTGTTGCTGGATATTGTTGAGCTTGCACCTTTGGGCTTTAATTCTTTGGGATTAGTCGTCGCTGCCTACATATCACATTTAGTATATCAACGCATACGTAGCTATGCCCTCTGGCAGCAGGCTGGTTGGGTGTTTGTACTGGTCGGAATGTATCAGTTGTTTTCCAATTGGGCGAGTGGTTTTTTAGGGCGAGACATTGAAACGCCTGAATTTTTGGTTTCGGCACTCATTACCGCTTTTTTATGGCCGGTAACCGTTATTGTAATTAGAACGATAAAAAGATGTTATAGGCTGCCTTGATATCAGCTCTTGTTCAGTTTGATAATGATATAGTAGCTGATCAAAAGTGTTTTTGGGATTGTGAATGTGCGTCATATTATGACAAAACATATTTATTCTTTTGGTCGTTATTTGGCAGTAGCGCTGATTCTTCTTGCCATTTTTGTACAAGTGGCGCGACTACTGACTCCCTATGTTGATACCTTGCGTCCAACGATAGAAAACTTTCTTGAACGTCAGTTAGGTTATACCGTCATCATTGGTGAAATTGATGCGCGTTGGTATGGCTTACGCCCCCATATCATTGTGCATAATGTTACGGTTAAAGATGACACTGATAATACACTATTGATGGTGGATGGCGCCGATTTGACATTGGACATACTCGGTAGCCTGACAAACTTGCAATGGGTGTGGAGAAATATTGATTTTTCAACCGTTTATTTCAGAGTAGATCAGGATGCCGCCGGTTACTGGAGTATTTTGGGTTTGCCTTTGAGCGCTGAAAATGGATCTTCGTGGGAATTGCAAAGTCCTTTGCTCATTTTTGATATTACACCTCAAGTGCACTTTAAGCATGTAACCTCGGAGTTGTATTTTGCTAATGGTGACGTGATGCCGCTGGTTGTGCCAGATATCATTATTGAAAATGCTAAAGGCTTTCATCGACTAACAGCAGATGTTGAAGTTGAAGAAAAAAAGATTGCTAGTGTCGTTATGGAGCGACAGATTGCCTCTAATAATATCTCTGCCTATTCACAGGGCTTTATAACACTTCATCAGTTTCCCCTGCATGCGGTTTTGAAAAGTATGCTATCCAAGGAAGAATTACTACATTTCGATACAACAAATCATTCAGTTAAGCTCGATGGTTCTTTTTGGGTTGATCTTAATGATCAGGAGTCTATAGGATTTTATGGGGAAATTTTTTCACACAAAATACCGCTGTCTGCATATGTAAACGAAAATAAATTACCCGATGTTGCGTTGTCAGCAATTATTCAAGGAGATATTGACTATAAGGGCGATGTGTCTGTTGGTCTTCAGCAGGTAACGCTTAATGGTAATCCGGTGATTAATCAATTGTTATATCGATATAACAATAATATGGCAACGGTATGGGTTGATGAAATCAGTTTACAACCCTCTGCTAGTATTGTCTCTAGTGTCGTAACAGATGTTGATAGATTAGCTAAGTTTAATAAAGTGTTAACACGGATGTCACCCAGAGGATACCTAAAGAACATCGTTGTTGATATTGATCATCATGATTGGACTCAGTCATTGTTGTCGGCGGATGTTAGCAATATTTCCGTTGGTGCTTATGACAATATTCCCAGTATGTATGGCATCAATGGTCATTTACAGACACAAATCCATTCTGGTTATATCAATATCACATCAGACAACGCTGCTATTTTTCCTCAAGCTACCTACGATAGACCGATTATTTTAGGTGCTGTTGATGGGCAGTTGTCATGGGAGTTTGAACCAGAGAATAATAATATTCACATTAAGAGTAATCGTTTTTCAGCGACATCTGACTATGGTCAAGCTTATGGTTATTTTTATTTGAATGCACCATGGATAGCGGATAGCCGCAAAAGTGATTTTACGCTTCATGTCGGTTTACAGGATAGTGGTTCAGAGCATTATCAGCAGTTCTTACCGAATAAGGTGTCTAAAAACCTTAGACATTGGATAAACCATAGTGTCCGTACTGCTAAAGTGAGTGATGCAGGTTTTATTTATCGTGGACAATTTTCAGGGGCAGAAAACTTACGTAATATTCAGCTATTTTTAAATGTTAATGATGGCGTTATAGAATATTCACCGCAGTGGCCAGTATTAGAAGAGGTACAGGCACAAATCATTATTGATAATCGATCTGTAGAGGGCGTGTTGTCGCATGTTCAAACACTGGATGCCCTGTTAAATGATGTGTCTATTACCTGGCCTGTTAATCAACAGGGTGATATCAATGTGGCCTTATCAAATGAAATTGAATTGCCAGTTGCGCTACGTTTTTTTAATGAAACTTGGTTAGCGGAAAAAACAGGCGGTACATTTAAGAGATGGTCTGGTTCAGGACGTTTGCAGCTTGATGTCAATGTCAATATTCCGGTGTTTGCGAGTGAGGATAAACACCATGTGCCTCAACAAACATTTCAAATTGGCTTTTTGAACAATTCTATTGCTATTGGTGATTCTGCCCTTGTCTTTGATGGCGTAGCAGGGGAATTATCGTTTTCTCAAAAAGAGGGTTTTTTTGCCAATAATATTAACTTCAATCTTTTTGGTGATAATGTAAGTCTAAATGCATCTACTATTGTAAAAGAGGATGATCAATTTTTACTGTTGACAGGCCAAGGTGCAGTAGATGTCGATGTCGTTTCACAATCATTTCTACAAGAACCGTTACCGATTGTGTCTGGTAAAACAGAGTATGATTTTAGTATGCGTTTATTACTTAGTGGAAATAATAAACGTTATATGCCAAAGCTAGATATTACTTCTGATTTGTCCGGAGTCACCATTGATGCGCCGCGTCCCTTTTTTAAACAGGCCTCTACGGAAAGACCATTAAATCTAACCGTTGATTTTAAAGAAACGGAAACGCAGTATTTTTTTGCATTAGGGAAATCCATGCTGGCTCAGATTAAGCAGCGTGATACGGGGGTTTCTGGCTCTTTATCGGTGAATAGGCCCAGTGTCGCTAAAGGCCATTTGCCCGATGGAGATTTTTTTGTGGGTGCTGACTTTACGGATATTGATATTGAACCATGGTTACAGTTATTTAAAAAGTATCCGGTTTCAGCATCGCCAAACGATACCTTTCCATTTAACATTATTTATGATGTTCGTGCCAAAAATGTTGTTGTGCAAAACGCCGTGCTCAACGATGTATTGGTTTCGGGAAAATATCAAGGCCAGTTATGGCATGCCAATATTAAAAGCCCATTGGTGTCGGGCAATGTCAGTGTTGATAAAACCACTGCGCAGACAATAAAAGTCGTGCTTGATTACCTCAACATTCCTGAACGTGATAAGCAGGCTGAACTAGCAGGTAATACAGTCGACCCATTAGCCTATATCGATTTTTCTTTTTTCAGGTCTGCAAGCGTATTAATTAACCAATTGGTGTACAAGGATTCTCCGCTCGGACGTTGGCAGTTTCAGCTTAACCCGCTCAAAAATGGAGTAGAGCTCAGTAATATTGTTTCTAATCTTAGTGAATTTGAGCTCTCTGCGCTCAATGGTGAAAGCGGTGCAGTGTTACGCTGGTACCGTAAATTGGATACATCTGGAAATGATAGTCTTCATACTGATGTTAAAGGCCGTTTTCAGGGTGGTGGAATACAACAGCTATTACAGAGTTTGGGTTATTCCAGTGTCATTAAAAGTGAGAAAACAGCGTTTGATATTGATGTATCTTGGTCGGGTTCACCCGCCTTTTTTGCCATGGAAAGATTGTCTGGTGATATTAAACTGGCAATGGAAGAAGGCTTGTTTTTACAGAATAACGAAGCAGCATCTACCGATATATTGCGTTTGTTTGGCTTGTTTAATGTCGATACTTGGTTGCGCAGGTTGCGGCTAAATTTTTCTGATTTATATAAAAAAGGCGTGACTTTTGATGAGTTAAGTGTCCGCTTTTTATTTGATCAGGGTTGGGTATACTTTCAGGAACCTTTATATGTGAAGTCTCCTTCTAGTGATTTTACGATGTCAGGAAAGTTGTATTATCCCGATGAAACCATCGACGCAGTATTGGTTACCACGTTACCCACGGGCGAAAATCTAACCTTTGCGGCTGCTGTTGCCGGTGGGCTTCCGACCGCTATCGGAGTCTATATTGCGAGCAAGTTGTTTAAAAAACAAGTAGATAAATTTTCTAGTCTTACCTATTCTGTTCAAGGAAGTTGGAGTAATCCTGAGGTGAAGTTTGTGAAAGTTTTTGACAATAAAATCGACGATGAAAATGTTCCTGCAGCGCAATCGTCTGATAATTAATTTGTCTCTGTAATGGTGCTGCGGATAAAATTAAATAGCTGTTTGTAATATTTATTATTCTTTTTTTCATCAGTATTTTTTTTATGTTCTTGTTGCGCATTTCTGATGTGTTGGTTAAGTTGCTGACGATTGGTTTGAGGGTGTTGTTGAATAAATTGGCTAATAGTATTTTTATCTTGATGCAAGATGAATTGGTCACGCCACTTTTCCGCTGCTGTTGATAGTTTTTGATAATTGATATCGTGCCGCTCTGTTTCGCGCAACGCTTTTTTGATGGCGTCATGATTATTATCTTTTTGGATTAATTTGCTAATATAAGACAGCTGGCGGCGCAGAGCATTGCCAAATTTTAACTTTTGTGCAGTAATGATGGCTTCAAATAAACTGCTCGATATCTCTATAGCGCTTAACTGGCTGTGGTTAAACTGTATGATTTTTTCAGCAATGGTTCTGTATTCTTGTACGCGTTTTTTTTGCGCCTTCCTGCTGGGCTGGTCACTGCCGTGCTCATTATTCCATTCTTCATTCATTAACTTATTCCTTTATGCATAAAATAAAGTGGCGAGGCCAAGAAAAGATAAAAATCCCACGACGTCAGTAATTGTGGTCAGTGCGACACCGCCTGCCAGTGCCGGGTCAATACCTGCCTTTTTAAGTAGTGTGGGCAATAATGTACCGCCAATAGCAGCGGTAATTGAATTGATGACTGTTGCAATAGCAATAATATAGGCGATAAGGATGTCATTAAACCACCACGCAGTAATCCCTGCCAATACTATGGCCCACAGTAAGCCATTTAAAAACCCGGAGAGAACTTCACGAGTTAATAGCCAGCGTTGGTTGGCGGATCCTATTTTGCCCAAGGCCATACCGCGAATGACAACGGTCAGTGTTTGACTGCCTGCAACACCACCCATACTGGCGACAATAGGCATCAATACCGCAAGGGCAACGACTTTATCAATAGTGTCTTGAAATAGATTGATCACTGATGAAGCAATAATGGCTGTGAGTAAATTAACTCCCAGCCAGATAGCACGCCTTGGTGTCGTTTTTTGTAACGGCGCAAACGTATCTTCATCTTCACCAAGCCCCGACAGGCTCATTAATGAGTGGTCGGCATCTTCAATAATCACGTCTACAACATCATCAATGGTAATACGCCCAACAATTTTATTTTCTTCATCAATCACTGCCGCCGACACCCAGTCATTTTGCTCGAATAGATGCGCTACTTTACTATCTTCCATCTCAACAGGTAAGGCTTCGGTATCGGTACGCATAATTTCACGGACACTAATAGTAGGATCCGATGTCAGTAGTTTGCTCATTGATAGTGTCCCGAGGAACACATTATGCTGGTTGACGACAAATAACTGGTCAGTCGATGCCGGGATTTCATCGTGCCTGCGCAGGTAACGAATCACTACATCCAATGTGAATCGTGGGCGTACCGTAATAATATCGGTATTCATTAAGCCGCCCGCCGTATCTTCCTCATAAGACAGCACGCTTTCTACTCGCAGACGATTTTGTTCAGACATGGCTTCAAGAACTTCTTGAATGATACGATCAGGAAGTTGTTGTAAGATGTCGGCGACATTATCCGTATCAAGATCGGCAGTAATTTCCGCCACCTCTTGAGTGTTCATCGTTTTCAGGATTTCACCGGTTAATTCATCAGATATTTCCTGTAGTACTTCACCTCTTGAGTTGTCCTCAACCATTGACCACAACACTTTCCTTGAAGGCGGTGGAGACGATTCCAAAAGATGCGCTATATCATTAGGTTTTAATCCATTAAGCATGCGTTTTATGGAACGCATTTCGCCAGTATCATCCAGCAGACTGGATAATTGGCTAATTTGAATTTGTGTTTTTTCGAGTTTTTCTTCTTTTATGCTCTGCATGGCTTTTATGATTTACTCGGCTTCATCAAAACGATTGTTAATCAGTTCTTCGATAGCATGTAACGCTTCTCTTTCATCTTCACCCTGCGTAAAGATTTCTATCGGTGTTCCCTGGCTAGCAGCTAGTAACATTAATGACATAACACTTTTACAGTCAACCTTCTTGCCATTAGCTAATAATTCGATATCGCATGAAAAACGACTGGCGGTCTGAGTCAGCTTGGCAGATGCTCGCGCATGCAATCCCAGTTTGTTGATAATCAGTAATGGTTTGCTGGGCATATTAGGACAGCTCTCTGTGTCTGCATTGAATATTATTTTCCGCTTTTGTAAAGTGGTCTGTCAGTTTTTCACTGAGATAAACAGAACGGTGTTGCCCACCGGTACAGCCTATCGCAATAGTGATATAACTACGATTATTTTCTTTGTATTGGGGTAACCACTTATCTAAAAAATGTTTAATGTCGAGATACATCTCGGACACTTGTGGTTGCTTTTCTAAAAATTCCTTAACCTCTGAATCTCTTCCTGTTAATGGTCTGAGGCGACTCTGCCAATGGGGGTTGGGTAAACAGCGCACATCAAAAACAAGATCTGCATCTTTGGGTATTCCATATTTAAAGCCAAAAGATTGAAATAATATCGCAGTATTATCGTTATCTATCGCCATAAAACGCTGTTTCACAAAATCTCTAAGACCATGATATTTCATATCTGTGGTATCAATAGCGATGTCGGCAATATCAAAAATAGGTTTTAATAGTATCCTTTCTTTTTCGATGGCTTCTTTAAGGTCTGTATTATTATCACTTAACGGGTGTTTGCGTCGAGTTTCGCTAAAACGCCTGATAAGTGTATCGCTGTCAGCATCTAGAAAAATAATTTGGCTATCAATGTCGCTAATGGGAGAGTTAAGAATGATTTCGGGCAATTGTTTTAGGTCATTTTTGTGGTTGCGTGCATCAATACTGACAGCATAGCGCGCATCGTCTAATGATAAGTTGTGTTTGGCTAATGTGGATAGTAAAGAGGCAGGAAGATTATCAATACAGGTGAAACCAATATCTTCCAGAACATGGAGCACAGTACTTTTACCTGATCCGGAGCGACCACTAACGACAACCAGTTGCATATGTCCCCCTTAATGATTATATATTTGTTAACCGTTTTTGATGGTTGATGTTTTAACTAGTAAACAATGGCGTTAAGTAATTCTTCATTGTTTTTTGCATTGCGAACTTTTTCTAATACTACATTATCAGAGAATAACTCAGCGATACTTGATAATGTTTTTAAATGTTTATCATTGGCATCTTCGGGTACCAAGAGTACAAAAATAATATCCACAGGTTTGTTGTCAATCGCATCAAAGTCAATGGTTTCATTCAATGTGATTAACATGGCACTGGCATCTTCACACTGCTTAACGCGGCAATGCGGGATGGCAATACCACCCCCGATACCTGTAGAGCCCAGTTTTTCACGTGCAATGAGTGCGCTAAATAGTGCATTGCTATCTAATTGTGATTGTTGCTGGCCAATATGCTCAGCAATTTCTTCAAATATACGTTTCTTACTGCTCGCGTGGTGTTGGCAGAGCACAAAAGAAGGTGATAATAACTCGCTAATATTCATGTTGCAGTATCTCTATAATAATTGCTTACGTTCATTGGATGGCGGTATCGACATCGATTCGCGATACTTGGCTATGGTGCGCCGTGCAACTTTAATCCCCTGCTCCCCTAAAAGTGCAGTGATTTTATTGTCGCTGAGTGGTTTTGCCGTATTTTCGGCGGAGATCAATTTTTTAATGATGGCCCTGATAGCGGTTGAGGAACATTCGCCTCCACCATCAGTGCTCACATGACTTGAAAAGAAATATTTCAATTCTAATATTCCTTTGGGTGTATGCATATACTTGTTTGTGGTGACTCTGGATATAGTCGACTCGTGCATCTCTACAATTTCCGCAATATCATGTAGAACCAGTGGTTTCATTGCTTCTTCACCAAAATCCAAAAAGCCACGTTGTTTTTCTACAATGGCCGAAGCGACTTTTAACAAGGTTTCATTACGACTTTGCAAGCTTTTTAAAAACCATTTGGCTTCTTGCAGGTTATCTTTTAAGAAGGTGTTATCACTACTGGTGTCTGCACGTTTAATAAGATTGGCGTACTGGTCATTAATTCGTATTTTTGGGGCAATATCGGGGTTTAGTTCCACCACCCAGCGATTATTTTTTTTGGTCACAAAAACGTCAGGTACAACGTACTCTGCGTTATGGTTGCCAATATCCTCTCCTGGGCGCGGGTTGGTGCTTTGAATGATTTGAATAGCCGCTTTTAATTCGCCCTCTTTTACTTTGAGCTTGCGCATAAGTGTTTTGTATTCACGGCCTGCCAGAAGTGACAAATGTTCTGTGGCAATGCGCAAGGCAGTGCTGAGTCCAAAGATGGGAGTGTCGGAATGATGTTGTAGTTGCTTTATTTGTATGCACAAACAGTCACTTAAATTTTGGCTGGCAACGCCCGGCGGATCAAACTGTTGTAATCGGTGTAACACCGCAAGCACTTCGTCCAGTTCCAAATCATCGATAGAGTCACTGAGCGATTGGTAAGATTCTTCAATCTCTGACGATAACATTCCGCACGGTTTAATATCGTCAATCAAGGTGAGTGCAATGGAATGATCCCGCTCCGAAAAAGGCGTGAGATTGAGTTGCCACCTCAAGTGGTCATGGAGACTTTCTATAGTGGTATTTTGAGTTTCGTAGGTTTCGTCAGAAGCGACTGCGGCACTTCTGGTGTGAGAAACATTTTGATAAACATCATCCCAGCTGGTATCAACAGGTAAATCTTCGGGAATATCTTGATTCCATTCGCTGTCGGTTTGTGTGTTTGCCGTTTCTTGAGGTTCGTTGGTCTTGGGCTCGTCCTGATTCAAATCAGGGCATTCCGCCATTTGATTGGCATTATTTTGCTCAGTGTCTTGTGGTTTTTCCTCTGAACTGCTTTCCTCTGATATTTCCAACATAGGGTTGGTATCCAGAGCTTCCTGAATTTCATTCTGTAAATCCAGAGTAGAGAGTTGCAGTAGCCGAATAGCCTGCTGTAACTGCGGGGTCATCGTAAGACTTTGACCCATTTTGAGTTGTAACGATTGTTTCATATGGCTGGTATATCCCATTCAGGATTGAGTAATGCGTACGCCATAATTTTAGTTAGTCATGGTGGTATAAGCAAGAGGTATGCCTATTTGTTTGCCCTATTCAAGAGAGAAACTTTCACCTAAATAGACATCTTTAACTTTCTGATTTTCAAGAACCTTTTGTGAATTACCTTCGGCAATAATATGGCCTTCGCTCACAATATAGGCATTATCACAGATGGCGAGTGTTTCGCGGACATTGTGATCAGTGATCAAAACGCCAATTCCCCGCTGCTGCAGGTGTGTAATGATTTGTTTGATATCATTGACGGAAATGGGGTCAACTCCCGCGAAAGGCTCATCCAGCAGTACAAATTTTGGCTCTGTTGCCAGTGCGCGTGCAATTTCGACACGGCGACGCTCGCCGCCAGAGAGAGCTATACCTGATGAGTCTTGGATATGAGTAATATGAAATTCTTGTAATAATATATCCAGTTTTTTCAGCCGTTGCTGACGGCTTAATTCTTTACGTGTTTCCAGTATGGCGAGAATATTATCAGCAACGGAGAGTTTACGAAATACCGATGCTTCCTGAGGCAAGTAGCCAATGCCTGCTTTTGCTCTGCCATGCATTGGTAAGTGACTAATGTCCTGATTGTTAATCAGGATTTGCCCCTGATCGGCACCGACTAAGCCGGCGATCATATAGAAACACGTCGTTTTACCAGCACCGTTAGGGCCTAGTAGGCCGACGATTTGTCCACCATCCACAGTAATAGAAACGTCGATAACCACTGCACGTTTCTTATAACTCTTTGCGAGATTTAGTGCTTGTAACTGCGACATGGATAATCTGTTATTTGTTAGCGGCAGGAATGACCATGTTAACACGGCCACCATCGTTGCCGGCATTCACCTGTGCCGCTTTCATATCGTAGACAATCAGGTTACTGGTAGTGACTCTACCATCCTGTTTCAAGCGGGCATCACCTTTGATGGTCAGCTTCTCTTTTGCGACTTTATAATCCATATTGTTGCCATGTGCGATCACGAAATCGTTGTCTTTGTCAGGTTTTTGTCTGAAATGTGCCGGTTGACCATTGGCGATTACCTTACTGACCTCACCATTTTTTTCATAAATAGTCACTGTTTCACCCGTAATACGAACACTTCCCTGAATGATGATGACATCACCTGAGTAAGTCGTAAAACCCTTTTTCTGATTCTGTTGTGCAGAATCTGCACTGATATTAATCGGTTGATCTTTATCTTCCGGGAGCGATACCGCGGTAGTAGGCAACAGCAGTGCAACAAATAATAACAGTGATTGTATGTAAACAAGACTCATCATGGTTTTTTGTAACGCGTTTTGACGTTTGTCAGCAATTTAACAATTTCAGTATTGAGTGAGACTTCCAACCCGTCAGCCGTTGTTATCCCTGACGGGCTTTTAATCATAACAGGTTTATGGGTAATAGCGTATTGCTCATTGGCTTTTATCAACAAGTCTTCTGCAAAAATTTGTGTGATTTGACCGTCGATATTCTCTTGCGAGAGAATCACATCATGCGTGAGTTGTATCTCATCACCCTTCAGGTCGCTATGTCCTTTGGAGGCAGATATATGCCATGTGGGGGCGGGCAAATCACCGTTGTCATAAAATTGGATATCCGGTTTTGCCATGACATTATAGCCCTTTTCTGGTGTGTCTTGTGCAGTAAAGTAATCAATACGCACCGCTTTAAGAATATGGCTGAGGTTTCCCTGTTCATTGTATTGGGTTGTTGTGGTATTAATCAGATAGGCATCGGGATGGTGTTTCACCGTCGGGGATGTTTCGACGAAATCATCGATCAGTAAATGAGCAGGAGACTTCCAGATCACGATGATCAAAATCAGGCTGAGAATGATGACTGAAAAATAGTGCCACTTGCTCATAATAAGTGTGTTTTACAGGTAAGGCGCTATTGACTGATCCAGTAGCCCATGAGCGTACAGGATAAAATCACAGGCTTCACGAACGGCACCTTCACCACCGTTGTATTGGCTATGCCACTGGCTATGTTGCTTGACAATGGTATGGGCGTTGGCAGGGGTCATGCCTAGACCAACACAGCGTATTGCGGCTAGATCAGGCAGGTCATCACCCATATAAGCGATGTGCTCTAGCTCGACTTGGTTTTTCTTTAAGAGCTCGTTAAGTGCCATCCGTTTATCTTCTCTACCCTGCATTAATAGGCTAATACCAAGATCCTGTGCACGTTTTTGCACAATACCACTGGTTCTACCAGTAATGATGGCAACCTGTATGCCGTATTTCTGCAATACTTTGATGCCGTGCCCGTCCAGTGAATGAAAGGCTTTAATTTCATCGCCACTATTGCTGAAATAGAGTTTGCCATCACTTAATACGCCATCGACATCCAGCACAAGCAGGCGAATATTTTTTGCCAGAGCGATAATATCCGGGTTTATTTGTTCAAACATTATTATAAAATGCCTGCTTTTAACAGATCGTGCATGTGAATAACTCCAACAGTATTTTTATCATCATCAATAGCCACCAGTGCAGTAATGCTGTTATTACGCATCGTTCCCAATGCCTCAGCAGCCAGACGATTTTGATGAATCGTTGTTGGGTTTGTATTCATGAGTTTATCTATCGTGACGGTTTGTACATCAACTTGTTGTTCAAATGAGCGCCGTAAATCACCATCAGTAAATATGCCAATGAGTTGCCCCTCGGCACTTTGTACGGTAGTCATACCCAGTCCTTTCTCCGTCATCTCTAGCAATGCCTGTCCCAATGTTGTGTTGGCGTCAACACTGGGTAGTTCGCTATCGGAGTGCATGAGATCATTCACTTTCAGCAACAGACGTTTACCCAATGTCCCACCCGGGTGAGAAAAAGCAAAATCTTCCGCAGTAAATCCTTTGGCTTCCAGTAGTGCGACAGCCAGTGCATCACCCATCACCAGAGTCACTGTGCTACTTGATGTGGGAGCTAAATCCAGAGGACAAGCTTCACAGGCAACACTGATATCCAGGTTAGCATTTGCCGCCTCGGCCAGCGTGGAGCGTGCGTTACCCGTCATGCTGATCAGAGGCACCTCAAGATGTTTCAGTGTCGGCAGTAATGTTAAGACTTCTGAAGAATTGCCAGAGTTAGAAATGGCAAGTACGACATCTTCGTGAGTAATCATTCCTAGATCGCCATGGCTGGCTTCTCCAGGGTGAACAAAAAAAGCGGGCGTTCCGGTGCTGGCAAGTGTGGAGGCAATTTTATTACCAATATGGCCGGATTTACCCATGCCTGTGACAATAACGCGCCCTTTGCATTGTTGAATGATTTCACATGCAGCAACAAAATCATCGTTAATGCGTGTTTCCAACGCTGAGACTGCTTCCAGTTCCATCCTGATTGTGCGCTGTGCAACGGCAATATAGTTAGGTTTGCTATTGGAGGTCATAGAAGGTAATAGTGTGTTAGAAAAGAAGCGCGTAGTATCCCGCATACAGGGCTAAAAGTAAAAAGCCTGACCAGCGTCCCAGCGTTGCGGTCGTATCCGCAATAAAACCTCGCAACATAAGCACACACAGAACAAGCGTAATACCAAACATAAACAGGTAATCACGGTCAAAGACTTCATTGCCGATGGTTAATGGCGCAATAATGCCTGGAATTCCCGCAACGAGTAACAGATTAAATATATTGGAGCCAATAATATTCCCCAGAGCGATATCGTGATGCCCTTTTAAGGCACTGATTACCGATGCCGCCAATTCAGGCAGGCTAGTGCCAATAGCAACAACCGTTAGTCCTATTACAAGTTGGCTAATGCCTAAATCCAGAGCAATACTTGTGGCTCCCCAAACGAGTATTTCGGCGCTGACAATTAACAGCGACAAGCCGATCACAAACCAGAGGGCTGCTAGCCAAGTTTTCATCTCCTCAAAATCGTCTTCTTCTTCAGGGTGTTGTTTTTTGCTATAGGCTAGCCAGAACATTAAAGGGATAATCAGTAAAACGAGAATGATGCCTTCATGGCGCAACAGGTTGCCGTCAAAGAAAAACCACCCGGCAATACCCATGACACCTAACATAATGGGTACTTCCTGTTTCAAAATATGACTTTTGACGGGTATGGGAGCGAGTAGAGCCGTTACACCGAGAACCAGACCAACATTGGCAATGTTAGAGCCTATCGCATTACCAATTGCCAGTTCGCCTGCTGCCTTGAGTGATGAGCTGATGGAAACCACGACTTCTGGAGCGGAAGTGCCAAATGCCACGATGGTGAGGCCGATTAATAATTTCGGTACGCCGGCATTATTGGCGATAGCCGCACTACCTTCGATAAAGCGCTCTGCGCTCCATATCAGCACGATGAAACCTGCCAGTACAGCTAGCCACGGCAATATCGTCGTCATAATGGTTTCCAAGTGGATTAAAAGGTTGCAGATGTTAACGGCAGGTTTTGAAAATGTCAGCAACTATTCAGTTTATTTTTGTATATAATGCCCAAAAGATGGTTAATGAGGAATTTGGCGAATGGTCAAGCAGTTATGTTTGTTTCTATATTTTATGGTGTACTTGCCTGTGGCGGCTTATGCAGACGTGGCTCAACAGCCCCATAAGGTGGTTGAAGAAACAACCAACAAAGTGATGGCTCTACTAAAAACTGGTATTGACCCTGTAAAAGAGCCGAACCAATTTATTACGGCCTTATCAGAGGTGCTAGATCCGGTTGTTGCATTTAACTATATCGCCAAGGGTGTTATGGGGCAGTATGCTGCGCAAGCCTCAACTGAGCAGATCGCCCGTTTTGCGGAATCATTAAAAAAAGGTTTGGTAAATACCTATGGCCAAGGTATATCAGTCTTTCAGGATCTGACGATTGCCGTCTTGCCGCCAAAACAACCGATTGGTGACAGCCGCCGTGCAACGGTAGTGCAAAAAATTACGGCAGCATCTGGGGTGACGACAGTGTCCTACAGCATGGCGAAAAACCGTCAGGGACAGTGGAAAATGATCAATTTGGTGCTCAATGGCATTAATTTTGGTCAGACTTTCCGTGGCCAGTTTGCCGCTGCAGTCGAAAAGAATAACGGTGATATTGATAAGACCATTGCAGAATGGGAAAAAGGCGTACAATAGTCCTTTTCCATCGTTATTAACCGTGCATCCCCCGTGTTTTTTTATTACACTGTCGCACCAATTTTGAAGTGTGTTTTAAATCTTATGGAAGCGACAGAAATTAAATCTATTATTGAAAGCGCGTTTGATGATGCCGTTGTAGAGGTGGTTGTCGAAGGCAGTCACGTCGGTTTGAATATTGTTAGTGAAGCCTTTGCAGGTCTGAATACGCTTAAAAGACAACAAAAAGTCTACGGCATCCTTTCCGAGCATATCGCCAGTGGAGCGATTCATGCTGTTCATATGAAAACGCTAACACCAGCAGAGCAATAATAATGGATAAATTGATTATTAAGGGCGGTGGCCCTCTGAATGGCGAAATTCGTATTTCTGGCTCGAAAAACTCAGCGTTGCCGATTTTGGCGGCCACAATTCTGGCTCAAACTCCCATACATATTGGTAATCTCCCGCATTTAAACGACATTACCACTATGCTGGCCTTGCTGCGCAGTATGGGACTCTCTGTCACACTCAATGAAAAAATGAGTGTTGAGATTGATGCGAATACTATCTCGGAGTACACGGCGCCTTACGAATTAGTTAAAACCATGCGGGCCTCCATTTTGGTATTGGGGCCTATGTTGGCACGTTATGGTAAAGCGAATGTGTCTTTCCCGGGGGGCTGCGCGATTGGTAGCCGCCCTGTTGATATTCATCTTAGTGGTTTGGAGGCAATGGGCGCCACCATAAATGTAGAAGATGGTTATATTCGTGCGACCTCTGAAGGGCGTTTGAAAGGCGCGCACATTGCAATGGAAACGGTTACTGTTGGCGGCACTGAAAATTTGTTAATGGCATCCGTACTCGCCGAGGGGAAAACCGTATTACAGAATGCAGCCCGAGAGCCTGAAGTCGTCGATCTAGCAAAATGCCTAGTGGCAATGGGAGCAAACATTGAGGGAATAGGGACAGAAACCTTAACGATTGAAGGCGTTGAAACATTGCATGGGTGTGCTTATCACGTGATGCCCGACCGTATAGAAACAGGGACTTTCTTGGCTGCCGCTGCTGCCACCCGCGGTCGTGTCAAATTAAAAGATACCCGTGCAGATATATTAGAAGCGGTATTATCGAAATTAAAAGAAGCCGGTGCAGAAATTACGACTGGTGAAGATTGGATCGAATTGGACATGCAAGGGCGTCGCCCGAAAGCCGTCAGCTTGAAAACGGCGCCGTATCCGGCGTTCCCAACAGATATGCAGGCACAATTTACGGCAATGAATGCGGTCGCCGAGGGTACAGGAAAGGTTATTGAAACAATTTTTGAAAATCGTTTGATTCAAATTCATGAACTTAATCGTATGGGTGCCAATATCAAGCTTGAGGGCAATACCGCTATTGTTACCGGTGTTGATATTTTAAAAGCGGCGCCCGTTATGGCAACAGACTTGCGTGCTTCTGCCAGTTTGGTGATTGCCGGTTTGGTTGCAGAGGGTGAAACATTGGTTGATCGTATTTATCATATCGATCGTGGTTACGAATGTATCGAAGAAAAACTGCAGCTGCTTGGTGTTAATATTCGTCGGGTTCCGGCGTAAAGTGACCATTAAGTAATATTTAGAGAGCGTTATGTCTCGATTAACGATTGCACTGACTAAAGGCCGTATTCTGGAAGAAACACTGCCGTTGTTGGCGGCGGCCAATATCGTCCCTGAAGAGGATATAAAGAGCAGCCGCAAGCTGGCGTTTGCCACTAATCAGCCCAATGTTCGTATGTTGATATTAAGAGGGAGTGATGTCCCCACCTATGTTCAATTTGGTGCAGCAGATATGGGGGTTTCTGGTAAAGATACCTTGATGGAACATGGTGGTGAGGGTTTGTATTCACTGGTTGATTTGAAGATCGCCTGTTGCAAGTTAATGACCGCAGCGATTAAAGACGCTCCTGAAAAACCGGGTCGCCTTAAAGTTGCTACCAAATACGTTAATATCGCTAGAAAGTTCTATGCCAGTCAGGGACGACAAGCGGATATTATTAAGCTGTATGGTGCTATGGAGCTTGCACCACTCATGGATTTGGCAGATGAAATTGTTGATATTGTCGACACAGGCAATACTCTGCGAGCCAATGGATTGGAGCCGCGTGTGGAAATTGCTACCATCAGTTCTCGGCTGATTGCCAATAAAGCGTCTTTAAAAATGAAACATTTAACAATGCAACCAGTTATTGATGCCATTGCAACCGCGGTTTCCGCGGGATAAGTGATTCCATGATCATCAGGCAACTGCATACACAAGATGAACCGTTTGACCAGCAACTGAATCAATTGTTGGCGTGGTCAACCGTATCGGATTCTACCGTTGCCGAGGCAGTGACGAGCATTCTCGCCGCCGTTAAAGATCACGGTGATCCGGCATTGGTGAGTTATACCAATCAGTTTGACCGCCGCAATGTCGAGGGTATTGATGATTTGTGTATTTCCAAAGCACAATTACAGCAAGCGCTTGAACAAATATCCCTGGAGCAACGGCAGGCATTAAACACGGCAGTCGCACGTATTACCTCTTATCATAAACATCAGTTACAACAGTCATGGCAGTACACAGAAGATGATGGTACGACCCTAGGGCAGAAAATTACGCCGATGGATCGTGTCGGTATTTATGTTCCTGGTGGCAAAGCGTCTTATCCCTCCTCGGTATTAATGAATGCCATCCCGGCTAAAGTGGCTGGTGTTGCAGAAGTGATTATGGTGGTTCCTGCGCCAACAGGAGAGTTAAACCCCATGGTGTTGGCAGCGGCGGCATTGGCTGATGTTGATCAAGTCTATACGATCGGCGGTGCACAAGCTGTTGCAGCGCTGGCTTATGGTACACAGACAATTCCCAAAGTGGATAAAATTGTTGGGCCGGGCAATATCTATGTGGCAACCGCCAAACGAGCAGTGTTTGGTGAGGTGGCTATTGATATGATTGCCGGTCCGTCTGAAATTCTGGTGGTTTGCGATGGTAAAACCAACCCGGATTGGGTGGCGATGGATCTGTTTTCACAGGCTGAACACGATGAACAGGCACAAGCTATTTTGATTGCCACAGATGAAACGTTTATTGCCGACGTGCTCGCCAGTATTGAAAAGTTGCTTCCGGATTTAGAGCGGGCAGAGATTGTTACGCAGTCATTAAAACATCGTGGCGCTTTGATTCAGGCCACGAGTCAGCAACAAATGATCGAGCTGATCAATCGGATTGCCCCCGAACATTTGGAATTATCGGTTGAAAATCCTGACGCGTATCTTGACGGTATTCGTCACGCTGGTGCTATTTTTATGGGGCGTTACACATCGGAGGCGTTGGGAGATTACTGTGCTGGCCCCAATCATGTATTGCCAACATCGGGTACCGCACGCTTTTCATCACCACTGGGCGTTTATGATTTTCAGAAACGCAGTTCTATTATTTACTGCTCACCTGAAAGTGCGATTGAACTGGGCAAGGTGGCCTCTGTGCTTGCAAGAGGTGAATCGTTAGAGGCGCATGCGCGTTCGGCGGAATATCGAATTGATAACAAGGAATAACAAATAAATCTTTCCATAAAAAAAGCCCGGATAAACCGGGCTTTTTTGTGTTCAATAAAAACGATGGCACAGCTTATTGATTACAACTAAGTGTCGGATCAATATTGCCAGTCACTGTCACATCTGTGGGAGTGGTGCCGAGTAGGGCGGCATTGTAACCGAAGCAGGTAATGTCACCATGGACCTTTGTGGTGCCAGCAGCAGGAGTAAATTGCGCAAAGCCTGTCGCACTAATTTGGATATTGCCATTAACGGTCACATCACTATTGGGGCGAGAACGGAATACGCCTTTAGGAAAGACTTGTATGCGGCCATTAATAATACTATCTCTCAGCTCTACCTGTGATAAGTAGGCAGTTTCAATTTCACCGTTAACCGTCAATGTGCCCAGATCACTACGGAACTGTGAACCGTAGTACGCTTCTATGGCATCGTTACCCGGTGTATTGTTAATTGTATTGCTCACACCTCTTACACGCGCGGTGGCATTGCGAAATAGGCCTAGAGCACTATGTCCACTTGAGTTGGTGGAAATAGTATTGTTATCACGAACTTCAGCAATTGCGCCATCAACTACCAATAATCCATAGCGACTATTATGTTGAATCGCACTATTTATCATATCAAGCGAGGCTCCCGTCGTTAGCAATACACCATAGCGGTTATTGTTTTGCACAATATTGCCATCCATTTGTAAGGATGCATTATTGCTAGCCCAGATGCCGTCGTTATTATTTTACAAAGTACTGTCTTTTAAGAGCACTGAGGCACCATTGTTTACTCGCAAACCGGCAGTGGTACTTGAATCCAGTGTCAATTCTTTGATAATAATATTGTTGGCTCCGATTACCGTTACAACGCTATTAATAGGCTCAATATAGTCATTACCCGTAACGGTTCCTGCGTAGCTAATAGAAGCTCCTCCAATACCTTGTAGTATGGTGTCATCACGTTTAATCACGACATTTTCAGTACATTTGCCAGTAATTTCTACCTGTAATGAGCCACTAGCGGGTGCGTTATTAATCGCGTCAGTAATAGAGTCTGAAGCACAATCTACACTGGTTGTTGTCGTGTTGTTTGGGGTTGCATTTTCCAAGGCACTAACGCGTAAGTCCAATGCTCCTATAGCATCAAGATTGGCAAGAATTTCGGTTTCATTAGCGGCAACTGAATCGCTCAGCGCCGTAATTTCTGCTGCATTGGCAGTAATGTTTTGGGTATTTTTTTTCACCTTTCTCTTGAGAATATAAATGCTTCTCAAGGGTGATCGGGAATAGGGGTTAAAGTGATAATGGTTGCTATAGTGAGGTGCTGCACTGGTGATGGGTGCGGTTGCTATTAATACTAAACCAAACGTTAAGCTACCCAGTGATAATAAGGTTTTCTTCATTGATCTTCTCCCTGTTAAGATAATTCCACATGATCTATTGACGCTAAACCACAGAAGTGTCCGCTAATGTGTAAAGCGGTAGCAAGGATAATGAATAAATTTTATTAGATCAATATTTGCTTATATTGATTTGGGACGTGTGCCGACAATGGCGCTCAGTTCCAGTTTCTCTTCTCCGCGTGTGACGGAAACCATGACATTATCATTAGGTTTGGTTCGTGCGATCAGATTCATACCATCGCGACCATTAATGATGGGTTGCTTGTTGATATGGGTGACAATGTCCCCCGGGAGAATGCCGGCAATATCAGCAGGTCCCTCAGGGTAGACGCTGGTGATCATAATGCCACTACTGTTTTCCAGATGATAAGTTTTGATGATATTTTCATTGAGAGTGCGGGCTTCAATACCTAGCCAGCCACGAATGGCACGTCCTGAACTAATAATATCATTCATGATGGTAACGGCAATATCTGCCGGAATAGCAAAGCCAATGCCGACACCAGATCCCGAGGTTTTATTATTTAATATAGCCGTATTAATGCCCAGTAAACGTCCTTTAGTATCAATGAGCGCACCGCCCGAATTGCCGGGGTTAATAGCGGCATCGGTTTGCAAAAAATTCTCATAAACATTAATGCCTAAGCCGTGTCGACCTGTGGCAGAAATAATTCCTTGTGTCACGGTTTGCCCCACGCTGAATGGATGACCAATTGCCAGTACAATATCGCCTATACGGGCTTTTTGAGGTTCTCCCAACGTAATGGAGGCTAGATTTTCAATAGGAATGCGTAAAACCGCAAGATCTGTTTCGGGGTCTGAGCCAATAAATTCTGCTTTTACCTCGCGACCATCATACAGTGAAATAATAATTTCTTCGGCACCATCAATGACGTGGTCGTTGGTCAATAAATAACCTTCTTGATTGATGATAACACCCGAACCCAGAGCCGCAGACATGCGCTGTTGTTGTGGGACATCGGCACTGTTGAAAAAATGCCGAAATAGCGGATCGTCAAACAGTGGGTTTCTGGGGGTGTCGACGCGCTTACGTGAAAAAATATTCACCACAGCGGGTGCGGCCTGATTCACCGCGTCGGCATAAGAGGATGTTCCGTGTTTGGGGGCAATAAACAGCGTGCTTAGGTGTTCACCAATGGCGTAACGAAAATGCGGCTGGCTTAACACAATGATCACGCCAGCAATGAATCCTGTAAGTATCGGCCATCCTAAAAAATTAATCAGCTTACGCATGGTTTTAGAAAGTGGGTTAATTTTTAGTGGGTGCTTCATGCATGGCATGTACTGTTGCGGATGCCACTGCATCTTGAGCATCCAGACCATAATCTTCTCTGAGTGTGCCATCACTCGGTGCCCAATCTTTGGGTGGCTGAAAATCTTCTTCACTCACATTCATTTCGCCGGTGGTTTCATTGACGCCATTGCTTAACATCTGACGACTGATATCAATATTCGCGAGTTTTAAGGCATCACTGGCAAGGTGTTCATGAACTTCCTTATAATTCTGTGTGAGATTGTTGACCAGCTTGGCGGTTTCTGCAAAATGCTCAGTGACTTCTTGCTGATAGTTGGATAGTGTTGCTTCTGCTTCTTGTAAGCGGCCTTCAAGGGCGCGTGCTTTTTGCTCGCTGGACGACATGGTGCGTGTCAGTAACAGCGTAATTAACGAGCCTGCGATTAAAGAAAGGGTGGCGACAATCAGCAACGTAGATAGTGAAAACACAGTTCTCTCCTTAACAAAACAATAGGATGATGATACTCATATTCTATGCGTAGCTCAATTAAGTGCTACCTCAATTATCAGCGTATAATACCCGATTAACACGTGGATAGTGCTTATCTTATGAATCTTACTCCTATACAACGTTATCATGAAGATTTGGACAGGCCGGATTTTATGCCTGACGCGGCCCAAAAAATGGCCGTTAGCAAGCTACAGCAACTATATGACTCGTTGGTTGAGCACCAGCATGCTACTCCTTCGCTGGCAAATAAGCTGGTGTCACTGTTAAAAAAGCCTGAAATAAAGCCCGTCAAAGGCCTATATTTTTGGGGCGGAGTAGGGCGCGGTAAAACTTACCTGATGGATAACTTTTATGAAAGCCTGCCTTTTGACCGTAAAATGCGTTCACATTTTCACCGCTTTATGAAGCGAGTGCATCAAGAGCTGAAAACATTACATAATGAAAAGAACCCGTTGGAAACGGTAGCTGAACGCATTGCTAACGACGCGCAGGTTATCTGCTTCGACGAGTTCTTTGTTTCTGATATTACTGATGCCATGATTTTGGCGACGTTACTGGATGGTTTGTTTCGCAGAGGTGTGACCTTAGTCACTACGTCCAATATTGTGCCAGATGGTCTGTATAAGGATGGTTTGCAGCGTGCGCGTTTTTTGCCGGCTATTGCGTTATTAAACGAGCATACGGAAGTCGTGAATGTTGATGGCGGTACCGACTATCGCTTACGTAGTTTGGAACAGGCACAGCTATATTACTCTCCTCTAGGCGATGATGCCGATAAAAGCCTCTATCAGCGTTTCTATAGTCTGGTACCGGATAAGGAAGAGATTGCCGAGCAGCTATCGCTGGACGTTGAGGGCAGGCAGATTTCTTCGCGTTACCATGCAGAAGATGTGGTGTGGTTTGAGTTCGATGCTTTGTGTGATGGCCCGCGCTCACAAAATGACTATATTGAGTTGGCCAAGGAATTTCATGCTGTGGTGTTATCCAATGTGCCAGAAATGACAGCCCAATATGAAAGTCAGGCGCGTCGCTTTATCAATCTAGTCGATGAGTTCTATGATCGCAGTGTCAAATTGATCGTGTCTGCTGAAAAACCACTCCATGAACTCTACAGTGGTACGCGTCTTGCGTTTGAGTTTGAGCGTACGGTGAGTCGTCTGCTTGAAATGCAAAGCCACGAATATCTTGCTAGACCGCATAAACCTTAGAATAACCCTCCTTTTTTTATTGACTCTAGCATCTTAACCCTATATAATTTTCGCTACCTTTTTTTGGGTTCTAATTTTGGGCTCTCGCGTTGAGGCCCTGTTTTGGTATAACTCTCTAATTTTAGGCAGATACAACATGAAGACTATAAGTGCCAATCCAGCCACCGTTAAGCGTGACTGGTATGTGATTGATGCTGAAGGCAAAACGCTGGGCCGTATGGCTGCAGAAATTGCCACCCGCCTGCGCGGTAAGCATAAACCAGAGTATACCCCTCATATCGATACAGGTGACTATATCGTTGTCGTTAATGCTGAAAAAGTTCGTGTTACGGGCAATAAAGCAAAAGACAAGATATACCACCGTCATACCGGCTATGTAGGTGGTATCAAGTCCATAAGCTTTGAGAAGCTCATTCAAAAAGCTCCCGAGCGTACGATTGAAACAGCCGTTAAAGGCATGTTGCCGAAAGGCCCTCTAGGTCGTGCGATGTTCAAAAAACTAAAAGTTTACGCGGGTACCGAGCATCCACATGCTGCGCAGCAACCGCAAGAACTGACACTATAATCGGGAGTCTACTATGTCATCTACACAATATTATGGTACTGGCCGTCGTAAGACATCGACAGCGCGAGTATTTATTACCAAAGGTACGGGTGCGATTACCGTTAATGGTCGTGCGATCGAAGAATACTTTGGTCGTGAGGTTGCGCGTATGATCGTACGTCAGCCACTTGAGCTATTAGAAGTGTCAGAACAGTTTGATATCAAGGCAACCGTAAAAGGCGGTGGTAGTTTTGGTCAGGCAGGTGCAATCCGTCATGGTTTAACACGTGCTCTGATGCAATATGACGAAGAAAACCGTAAACCATTGCGTGAAGCGGGTTATGTTACCCGGGATGCGCGTGAGGTTGAGCGTAAGAAAGTCGGTCTGCGTAAAGCACGTAAAAAGCCACAGTTCTCAAAACGTTAATCTATTGCAGGTTACACAAAATGCCCGATATGTTTATCGGGCATTTTTTTTGTCTGTATTTTGTCTGTTGCCCAGTTTGGAAAAGACCGCAATACCGCTGAAGATCAATACGGCACCTACCAGATGGTAAACAGACAAACCTTCGCCCAATAAGGCATAAGAGAGTAAGGCCGTAAAAAGTGGGATCAGGTGCAGAAAAACGCCGGCATTATTGGAGCCGATAAGTTCAACGCCACGGTTCCAGCAAAGAAAAGCCACGACTGAAGAAAAGACCCCCAAAAATACCAAGGCACCAAAGACATCCGTGCTCCAACTACTGATGGGGTGTTGTCGATCACTGAATAATGACCAGATAATCAACACGATGACTCCCACAATCGTGGTGCTCAGTAGCAGACTTAATTGTGATAAACCTGCGGGTTTTTTGTTCAGTGCAATGGAGTAAATTGCCCAGGTCAGGCAGGCAATCAGCATTAATAAATCACCCGTGTAAAAATTTAACTGTAGTAATGTGGCGATATCGCCATGGCTGATTAATACGATAGCGCCACACAGGGAAAGGCACACACCACAGACGGTCAACAAACCCAAGGCTTCTCTATAATACAGCGTGTTGCCAATGACAATAAATACCGGGCATGTAGATAACAGTAATACGGCATTAACGGCGGTAGTCGTCTGTAGGGCTTCGTACATCAACGTTTGGAAGAGAGTGATACCAAATATACCGAGTAATACAATAAGGCGGAGGTGTTCAAATATCAGTTTGCGTTGTTTGTGTAATGTTTGCCAGCCTAGAGGAAGTAAGAACGCCAGTGCAATGACCCAGCGGGCCAAGTTGATATCACCTGCATCGACATGATCCTTTAACCAGCGACCGACAATGGCGTTTGCAGCCCAAGAAAGTGATGCAATGGATAGTAATAGGTAGGCTTGAGTGTTTGGCTTAAAAATACGACATCTCCCCGCGTCGGTCGCGCTGTTGTTGGATAAGAGTATATACAGGAATGATCAAAAATAATCCATTTGATTGAAATTTCAGCAAACGTTACGCAGAGGAAATGCCTTTATAGGGGTTTCTGTTCTTGTCAGCATGGCTTAATTTCATTACCATGAGATGTCTTTCAGAATAACAATAAGTAAAGATAACAATAAACATACATACAAAACGTAGACATTTTGCATAACTCCAAAGATAACCACCATGAGTTTTTGGATTAATGTACGTAATGTCGTCTAGCAATTCACAAGCGAGGGGAGAATTGCGTTATGACCGATGTTGTAGTAGTCAACCAAAGCCGGCGCCGTTTTTTAACTGCGGCAACGTCTGCTGTTGGTGCGGTTGGCGTAGTGGGTGCAGCAGTACCTTTCGTGGGTTCCTGGAACCCCAGTGCCAAAGCAAAAGCGGCGGGTGCTCCCGTAAAAGTCAATCTGGCCAAGATCGAGCCCGGCCAGATGATTACCGAAGAGTGGCGTGGCAAGCCCGTTTATATTCTCCGACGTACGCCAGAAGCGCTTGAAAGCCTGAAACAAGTCGAGGCTTTTGTCAGCGATCCGGCATCGGATAAGTCTATCCAGCCCGATTATGTGAAAGATACTGTCGGACGCTCCATCAAACCTGAATTTATGATTGTGCTGGGGATATGTACTCATCTTGGTTGTGCCCCCAAGTTTATCCCTGAAGTCGGTGTTGCGGACTTGGGTGGTGACGAATGGCAGGGTGGATTCTTTTGCCCTTGTCACGGTTCCAAATTTGATCTGGCAGGCCGTGTTTATAAAGGGGTGCCTGCTCCACTCAATATGGAAGTTCCTCCTCACTCTTATGTCAACGATACGGTCGTCGTGATTGGTGAAGATGGAGGTGCAGCCTGATGAATAGTTTAGTCAGTCTCGTTGATTGGATTGATCACCGTTTACCGATAAAGCGTGCTTGGGACACGCACATGGGCAAGTACTATGCCCCGAAAAACTTTAATTGTTGGTATTTTTTCGGCGTATTATCAATCCTGGTATTGGTTAACCAGTTGCTAACAGGCATTTGGTTGGTGATGAGTTATGTCCCTTCTGCTGAAGAGGCCTTCGCGTCTGTTGAATATATTATGCGTGATGTTGAGTGGGGCTGGTTAATTCGCTATATGCATTCGACCGGTGCTTCTGCATTTTTTGTCGTTGTTTACCTGCATATGTTTCGCGGTTTGCTCTATGGTTCATACAAGGCCCCACGTGAGCTCGTATGGATTTTCGGTATGACCATTTATTTGGCGCTGATGGCTGAGGCCTTTATGGGCTACGTATTGCCTTGGGGGCAGATGTCTTATTGGGGTGCGCAAGTCATCGTATCGTTGTTTGGCGCTATTCCCTATATCGGTGAAGATTTGGTGCAGTGGATACGCGGGGACTACCTGATTTCAGGGATTACACTGAATCGCTTTTTCTCTTTGCATGTTATTGCCTTGCCCATTGTTATTTTGGCCCTGGTGGTTTTGCATATTTTGGCCTTGCACGAAGTGGGTTCCAATAATCCCGATGGGGTCAATATCAAAGAACATAAAGATGAAAATGGCGTGCCGCTTGATGGCGTACCTTTCCATCCGTACTACACCGTACATGATTTGGTGGGTATCACCGTATTCCTGTTTGTCTTCTGCTTCATTATGTTCTTTATGCCAGAAATGGGCGGCTTCTTTCTGGAATATGCCAACTTTGAAGAGGCCAATAATCTAAAGACGCCTGAGCATATTGCGCCTGTTTGGTACTTCACCCCGTTCTATGCCATTTTGCGTGCGGTAACGATTGATTTGGGGGGGGTATTTACGGCGAAATTTTTGGGTTTTATTGCCATGGGGTCAGCAATTGCCATTTTATTTGTGTTGCCTTGGTTGGATAAGAGCCCTGTAAGGTCTATTCGCTACAAAGGCTGGCTACCAAAAATCATGCTGTTATTGTTTGCGGCTATTTTTGTAATTTTGGGCTATTTGGGTGTGAAGTCGCCAACAGATGGTCGTACGGTACTGTCACAGATTGGTACCCTGTTTTACTTTGTCTTCTTTATCACCATGCCCATCTGGACCAATCCACACAGTCCCAGAGTAAAGTCTGTTCTTAATTGGATTATCTGTGGTGTATTGGCGGCAGGCATATTATTGATTTCCTATAACGCCAGAGAAATGAACGTCCCTTTCTTTGTTCATTTTTTTGGTATTTCATTAGCAGTATTAACAGCAGCATTACCTGTATTGACCGCAAAAGATACGGTATTGCCAGAACCTACACGAACACAACCTAAAGGCTTGTCGCCCGGATTGGTCTGGTTGGGCGTGTTATTTTTTGTTCTGATGACGGTATTGCCAATTAAGGCAGTAGCTGCGGGTGGTGCTTTTGATTGTGGCTCGATTCCTTGTGATAAGTATAAAGCCGATGTAAACAATAAGCCCTCGTTACAAAGTGGCGCCAAATGGTTTATAAACTACTGCATGGGATGTCACTCGGCAAAGTTCTCACGTTATGAGCGAGTGGCTGATGATCTAGAGATTCCCCATGATGTCATGATGAATAATCTCGTGTTCTCTGATCAAAAGATTGGTGAATTAATGAATATTTCCATGCGCTCAGAAGATTCCAAGGCCTGGTTTGGTGTCGTGCCACCTGATTTAACCTTAGTGGCACGTGTGCGTTCACCTGAGTGGCTATATACGTATTTGCGTAACTTTTATAAAGATCCTTCACGTCCATTTGGTGTCAATAATCGCGTATTTGCCAATGTGGGTATGCCCCACGTTATGGCGGAACTGCAAGGCGTATTGGAGTGTGGCCCGGGACCAATGCTAAGCTCTGATGGTAAAGCTAAACGTACTTCTCTGGGTGAGATTGTTATCGATGAGGGCTGTGGCGCCCTCATTGAAGGCACTGAAACGGGGGTGATGAGCGCAGAGGAATTTGATCAGGCCATTTATGATTTGGTAAATTTTATCGAGTATCTGGGTGAGCCTGTTGCGGAACAGCGTAAGAAGATGGGTAAATTTGTCTTGCTCTTTTTGGTGGTTTTACTGGTGTTTACCTGCCTGTTGAACCGTGAATATTGGAAAGGTATCTACTAAAATCCCTTACAGAATTTTACAGGCACACTCAGCCCTATCGTTTTATGTTAGAATACCGCGGGTCTGTAATTACAGACCCGTTCTTGTTTTTGATTAAATAAATATTGAGGTGAATCAATGGGTGTTGTCACTAAACGCTCATCAATGACGTATTTTTCTGATGCTCAGGATCATTACAGTCATCGAGTCAGAATTGTGTTGGCAGAAAAGGGTGTAACCTACGATTTGGAAGATATCGACCCGGACAATCTTACCGAAGAAGTTCAGGAGTTGTCGCCTTACCAAAGATTGCCAGTGCTGCTTGATCGTGATCTGGTATTGTATGAGTCGAAAGTGATGATGGAATATCTGGACGAAAGATTCCCTCATCCGCCACTTTTGCCAGTTTATCCGGTGACCCGTGCCCAAAGCCGTTTGTGGATGTATCGTATTGAAAAGGACTGGTCGCCTTTGGTGGATATGTTGGCGGCCAATGACGACGACGAAGCGGTTGCCCAAGCGGCTAAAGCCCTAAAAGACAGTCTGGTTGCCATTGCGCCTATATTCTCTGAAAAGCCATTCTTTATGAGTGATGAATTTACTCTGGTTGATTGTTGTCTAGCCCCTGTGCTGTGGCGCCTGAAGTCTTTTGGCATAAAACTGCCTAATACCCGGCAGACCAAACCGCTACATGAGTATATGGAACGCCTGTTCGAGCGTGAGGCCTTTCAGGAAAGCCTGACGGAACAGGAAAGAGAAATGCAAGCCTGAGCCATTTCTGCTAAGGTTAATAGGATACTTAATAGTTGACGGGAATATTATCTATGTCCATGACCTCCAGCCGCCCTTACTTAGTGCGTGCCTTATACGACTGGATAATTGATAATCAATGTACACCTTATTTGCTGGTCAATGCCATGCATGAACAGGTGTCAGTGCCTCAGGATCATGTGAACCCTGATGGCCAAATCGTGTTGAATATCTCTCCTACCGCCGTTAGCCAGCTTGTAATGGATGGAAAATGCCTCAGCTTCAGTGCCCGATTTGGTGGAGTTCCGACAGCTATTGACGTTCCGTATAAAGCGGTGATGGGGATTTACGCCAAAGAGCACCAACAAGGTATGATCTTTGAGCCAGAGCCGGATGACTTGCCTGATCCGCCGGAGCCCTCTCAAACCGGTCTCAAACACCGCCCAAGATTAAAAGTGGTTAAATAACTTATGATTAAGAATCAGAGTTCACATATTCAAAGACTTTAACCACTTCCTGAACCCCGCCAATATTGCTGGCAACGCCCGTCACATAATCTGCTTCACTATTGGTCATGATGCCCATTAGATAAAGCACGCCATCTTCAACCTCAATTTTTATTTTACTGCTGTTAATGATGTCATCAGCAATAAAAACGGCTTTGACTTTAGCGGTTAGCCAAGTGTCATTGGTTTTTACTAATAGGGCAATATTTCCTTTTACCTGAATCTCGTTATAGACCTTGCGTACGGTATTGACGGTAGCAGCAGTTTGTTCGGCTAGCTGTTTTAATGCCGGATCGGTCACTTGCCCTGTTAACAATAAAATATTGTTAAAGCTGGTAACCGTGATATTCGCTTCTTTAAGCGCAGGATCTGCTTTTCTAATGTTAACGCCAGCAATCACTTCCAGTTGTTGATCATCCAAGTAGGTACCAAACGAGCGTTTACCGGGGTCGGGTTCAATGGGCTCGCTAGTCGTACTGTCTACAATGGTTGTACAGGAGGTTAGGGTGAAAACAAGTAACAACAGCAAGCGGGATAGGTATTGTGATTTCATAGGATATCCATAGTGTTTCAAAAATTATTCGCTTGATGGACCGAAAAGTTGTTCGTCAATTAAATCGCACAAGCAAAAAAGAATCAATAAATGTACTTCATGGATGCGTGAGCGCGAGTCCAGAGGCACAAGAATTTCCTTATCATTGACATCCAATAGTGCAGAAAGGTTTCCTCCACTGCGTCCACTGAGCGTTAATACATTCATGCCGCGTTCATGAGCTGCCTGCATGGCCTGTACCAGATTAGTGGGATTACCGCTGGATGAGATAATAACCAGTAGGTCACCCTCGCTACCCAAGGCTCGCACCTCTTTGGCAAAGATTTCATTAAAACTGCTTTCGTAAGCAATAGACGTTACATTCGTCAAATCACATCCAAGTGCAATAGCGGGCAAGCTGGGTCTTTCACGTTCGTACCGATGAATGAAATTATTGGTAAAAAGTTGTGCCAGAGCGGCAGAGGGACCATTACCACAAACCAGAATTTTGCCATTATTTAACAGGCAGTTGACGACTTTTTCACTGGCTTGAACAATATGTGGAAGCAACTGTTCGCTAGATTGAATTTTTGCTTCAACACTGGACTGGAAAATTTGATATACGCGTTCTTCAAACATGGGTTAACAACTGTGTTTAGTAAAAAGCATTTTTTATCCATGTGATGTGATCATCTGTTAAAGCATCGATGGTTGTATCCGCATCAATACTGACAACGTCAAAGCGACTACTGACTTTTTCAGCGATACCGTGGCGATTAAGAAAGTGGCGTGCAATGAAAATGATCCTCTGCCATTTGGTCTCAGAAACGCTATCAAAACCGCGGCCGAAATCACTCTTACTGCGGTATTTTACTTCAATAAATACTAGCTGATTACCATCTTGCATAATCAGGTCAATTTCACCTCGACGGCAGTGATAATTTGCGGTGACAAAGTGTAAGCCTTGTTGTTGCAGATATTTTTTAGCAATTAACTCGGCTTGATTGCCTAATTCAGTCGTGCTTGTCATTGTAGAAGTCCTTTTCGTTGTTTTGTCTGAGGGGCAGTATATTACAAAGCCTGCTCACTGGATAGCATCAGCGTACGCAGCGCTTTAATTTCACCTTTAGAAATGGTTGCCCAAACCTGTTTACGTTGAATACGCTTGTTGTTCATGCTGAGTTGGCCGGTGGAACCATAAAGTTCATAGTTACCCAGACTTTGTAATTGTAACAGTCTGGGGTACAACAGAAAGCTGTCAGCTCCCAAAGCATATAAACGTTCGTACCCGGGAGTAATCGTAATATTATCCTTGATAAGTTCTTTTTCCTGGATGCTGTTGTTAATAATCCATGGTAGTGTGGTTAAGCGAATACCATTTAGATCAACATTTTTATCTTTGATGTCAAAGCTCGAGTAAATCTGGCTGGTTGCGTACACAGGGACATCGCCCGCATAGTGGAAGTTTAATGTCGGCTTGATCTGGCGCCCTTCCTTTGAGCGCGCCAGCAAAAATATCATATCAATATCTCTGCGGCGGCGTGGCTCAAATTCCAACGGTCGGCCAAATAACTTTTTCAGTGCCGATGCACGTTGTTTACTTTGAGTAATATTCAGCATCTGCTCAATGGACGTTGAAAAATTATCATTTTTATTAAATTGTGTTGTCGCAATAATTTTTCCACCGTATTGTTGCCAGCGCTCGGTAAACGCGCTGGCTGCACGTGTGCTCCAATTCGCACTGCTAGAGAGTACCAACGCATTACGATGGCCCTCTCGCCATGCGCGGTCAGCTACCTGTAAGGCTTCATCTTCCAACGAAAGGCCAAATTGATAAAACGGTTGCTGTAGGCTGTTGTTGACGTCTTCCAGATAATTAAGTGCCAGTATCGGAACCGGTTTTGATACTTTTTGTTGTAAGGTTTCCACACGACTTTTTACAAGTGGCCCTATGACCAGATTGGCCCCATTAGTGACTGCTTGATCATAAATCGACTGGATGTCATTTTTACTGGTGTCATAAAAACGGATAGATGGACTATCGTAGTGTTGATCTTTGCTATTGTAATAGGCAGCCATAAAGCCATCTCGAATAGCATGTCCGGCTTTTGTCAGTCTTCCTTGCAGTGGTAATAACAAGGCAATATGCTTGGGTTTGTTCTGCACAATATTGGTAAGAGACTGAAGCTCTTCCGGTAATTGCTGGCTAGCAGGGTGTTGCGGATTGGAGACACTCCAATTGGCAATGGCATGTTGTTGTGCTTCGATACTACCTTGCGCTTGTTTACTGCTGACTGCCAGATCAAGCCACCCTTGAAGAACACGGTCAGCTTCATTAGTGACTAACGTTTCCAGCTCTTCCAATGGTAACCCGGACAGCTGTTGCCAGATATCATTGTTGTTCTGTTGTGATTCCGTAATATCAGACAGCAATGTCCCCACGGCAATGTATTCATTCAGGCTAGAGGTGATATCCCCCAATTGTTGATAGATTTCTGCACGTATACGATGGAGCTGCTTTTGTTGCCTTATCGTGAGTCGGTCAAGAAGTAAATTAGTGCGCTCGGAAAAAGCCAGTGTTTTGGCGTTGGCTAATGTGAGTGTTTGTAGATACACCTCACTCGCAATCAGTGTAAAGCGCAGGTAGTCTTCATCATTTAAATCGACGGGTTCAATTTTTTCCAGTTGTTGCTGAGCAGCTTCCCAGTTGGCGTATTGCCTAGCAAGATTTTCAGAGATGGCAATTAATCGTTGCTCTCTTTGAGGAGACGTTAAACGCTCCGCTTGTGCGGCATCTGCCAGAAGGCCATCCAGAGAGTCATCGGTGAATACCGTACTGGATATTGTTGACTGCTCTGTGGTTGAACAGCTACTTAATACCAGTAGTGCAGCCATCAGTAAATGAAAGTGCATAATCTTGTGTACAATACGTTTTGCTAACATGAATGATCTCTATAGCCTGGGGCAGAATGTCTATGTCAAATACCTGTGACGTTACTTTGAATAATGGTGTGTTATACGTTGTTGCAACACCGATTGGCAATCTGGGCGATATGGTACCCCGAGCAGTAGAGGTACTTCAAATGGTAGATGTTATTGCGGCCGAAGATACACGCCACAGTGCAAGATTAATGAAACATTTCTGCATTGAAACCCCATTAATTGCTTACCATGATTATAGTGATGATAAACGAAATCGCTATCTTCGGGATAAGTTGTTGGCGGGGCAGTCGGTGGCGTTGATTTCGGATGCGGGCACACCATTAATCTCAGATCCAGGTTATGAGTTGGTCAACCTTGCGCGCCAGAAAGGTATTAAGGTGGTCGCTATTCCGGGTGCGTGTGCATTAATTGCAGCTCTGTCGGTTTCAGGTCTACCCTCTAACCGCTTTATCTTCGAAGGTTTTCTGCCCGCAAAATCGGTTGCACGCCGTAAAGTGTTTGAAGCATTGAGTCGTGATACTCGCACCATTATTTTTTATGAGTCTCCCCACCGCTTGTTGGACTCCCTTAAAGACTGCCATGATGTCATGGGGCCGCAGCGTCAGGCAGTGTTGGCGCGTGAGCTAACCAAAAACTATGAAACCGTTCTTGAAGGCTCTCTGGCTTCTTTGCTGGATATTGTGTCAGCCGATAAAAATCAGCAACGTGGGGAGTTCGTGTTCATGTTGAAGGGGTATCAATCCAACAGTGAAGACGTTGCTATTACAGAAGAGGCGCAGTCTTTAATGCGTTTGTTGCAAAAAAACTTACCCACCCAGCAAGCCGCAGGTATTGTTGCAGAATTTACCGGCTTGAAAAAACGTGACTTGTATCAATGGGCAATCGCGCAATAAAAAGCTTGTTTTTACCTTCTTTGGACGTTATCTTGTTTACTGGAGTTGGCCAGACAATCGCTTGAGTGTTAAATCTCAAGAGGAAAGTCCGGGCTCCATAGGGTAGAGTGCCAGATAACGTCTGGGAGGCGCGAGCCTACGGAAAGTGCAGCAGAAAGTATACCGCCACGATTGGTCTACCAATTGTGGTAAGGGTGAAAGGGTGCGGTAAGAGCGCACCGCGCAGCTGGCAACAGTCTGTGGCAAGGTAAACCCCACTCGGAGCAAGATCAAATAGGAATCCATTGGTGTGACCCGCACTGGATTCGGGTAGATCGCTAAAGGTATTTGGTGACAAATACCGTAGATGAATGATTGTCCTCGACAGAACCCGGCTTATCGGCTGACTCCAGTTATTGCCATTTCTTCTCAAAACTTCATCACAAAATAATTAAAAAGTCTCACACTTAATAAATTACTTTAAGTTTAGATTTTATCTTCTTGTTATCTAGTGTTTATTTCTTTTTTATTCTTGCGGTTTGCGGGCAAATTCGTGAATTTTACCGACATTTACTCACTTTTTCGGTGCATTTTTGGTTGACTTTGCGCTTTTGCGACATATAGTGTAGCAATGTGGTAAAAAGTGGTAATAAATGGTTTTTTCTGCTTTATTAAATAGTTTTGTGGGGGATAGTGGAAAAAATGTTTTACGGAAGTCATTCCATCAATATGGATGCTAAGGGGCGCATAGCGATCCCGGCACGCATTCGCGATCTGTTGCAGGAGACCTGTAGCGGCCGTATTGTGGTGACTGCACATACCGAAAATCGCTGTCTGCATGTCTTTCCCGAGCCACAATGGCAGGAAATTCTTCCCAAAGTTGAAGCTTTTCCCAGTTTTAACAAAGTATCCCGCCGAGCTAAATTACTGTTGATGGGGCACGCCTCGCCACTTGAGCTGGATGGCAACGGTCGTGTGTTGCTGCCCCCGACCCTGCGTGAATATGCAGGTATGGAAAAAAAGTTGTTATTGGTCGGTCAAGGCAAAAGCATGGAATTATGGTGTGAAGAGAAATTCTCCACGTACGTTGACGAGCCTGTAGATGATGAAGCCATGCCCGAAGGTATGCAAAACCTGGCGTTATAAATGGATAAACCAGCACATATTAGTGTGTTACCTAAAGAGGCGGTGGATGCATTAGTCGTCGATACAGAAGGTATTTATGTTGATGGTACCTTTGGGCGGGGCGGCCACAGTGCGGAAATACTGGCGCGCTTATCGAGCCGCGGCAGGTTGATCGGTATTGATAAAGATATGAGTGCGATCGAGGAGGCCGAACGTCGTTTTGGACATGATGAGCGTTTCTTAATTAAACACGGTTCGTTTTGTTCTATGCAGCACTGGCTTGCCGATATGGCATTAGGTGGCAAAGTGGATGGCGTATTACTGGATCTGGGTGTGTCATCGCCGCAACTGGACGAGGCGCATCGCGGCTTCAGTTTTATGCAAGATGGTCCTTTGGATATGCGCATGAATACCACCCAAGGGCAAACGGCAGCCGAATGGCTTGCCCGGTGTTCTCATGAAGAGTTGTCCCGGGTATGTAAAGAATATGGAGAAGAGCGCTACGCCAAGCGGATAGCGCGTGCAGTGATTGCAGAGCGTGAACGCAAACCGATCGTTACAACGGCGCATTTGGCTGATGTGGTATCAGCAGCAAATCCGGCATGGGAAAAGGGTAAGCATCCGGCAACACGCGTTTTTCAGGCGATAAGAATTTTTATTAATAATGAATTACAAGAACTGGATGATGTATTGCAGCAAGCATTAGACGCACTATCCGTCGGGGGACGTCTGGTCGTGATCAGTTTTCATTCGCTGGAAGATCGTCGGGTAAAGCAATTTATCCGCAAGCAGGTTTTGGGTGATGAACTGCCGCCAGGTTTGCCGGTAACAGAGGATGCCCTGAATCGTCGGCTGCGAAAAATCGGTAAGGCAATAAAAGCAAGTCAAGATGAATTGCAACATAATCCGCGCGCTCGTAGTGCAGTGATGCGGGTTGCAGAGAAATTGGTCTGAGTATTGTCAGGGCGGATGCTGATGTTGAAAGATGATAGAAAAATAATAGTGCGTCGGCAGTTTTCCATGGTGATTGTTCTGTGGGGGCTGGTATTGGTATCGGCTCTGGGAGTGATTTATCAGGTGCATGATGGGCGTGCCAAGTTTAATGAGTTGCAAGCATTACGAGAGGTCCAACAAGTATTACAAGTGCAATGGAGTCAATACATTCTGGAGGAAAGTGCCTGGGCATCATTTGACCGTATTGAATCGGTTGCCGTCGAACAGTTGATGATGCAGGTGCCTGAGGTAAAACAAACGGTGATGGTCAGGTTGGGTGATAAATAGCAATGACGAATGCAGCGTATAACAAAGCACGTTCGGCCAAAATTTATCGTTGGCGCTTTCACGGCATTACACTCGTGTTGATGCTACTGATGGCGGCGTTGGTATGGCATTTGGTTAAGTTGCAAGTATTGCCTGATGTGCATAGAGGTTTTGAGTTTTTACAAAGCCAAGGTCTGGCGCGTACTTTGCGCACTGAAGTTATTCCCGTTCATCGTGGTTTGATCACCGACCGTTATGGTGAACCTCTGGCGGTTAGTACCCCTGTCGTTTCTTTGTGGGCTAACCCAAAACAACTCTTGGAAACCGATCAACTGCCATTGCTGGCTCAAGCGCTGACGATTCCTGTTGCAGACTTACAAGAAAAAGTAAGTCGTTATCACCAAAAAGAATTTATGTATCTACGCCGTCGTCTAACGCCCGCCGAAGCGGAAAAGGTGACAGCGTTGAATATTCCGGGCGTTTACCAGCGTCAGGAATTTCAGCGCTTTTATCCTGCCGGTGAAGCGGCGGCACACTTAGTGGGTTTTACCAATATCGATGGTAAAGGTCAGGAAGGTTTGGAGCTTGCTTATGATCAATGGTTAACGGGCATCTATGGCAAAAAGCAAGTACTTAAAGATTTGGCGGGGCGTGTAATTAAGGATGTGTCGCTGATAGAAAAAGCCAAGCCAGGAAAAGATGTCGCACTGAGTATTGATTTGCGATTACAACACCTTGCGTACAGAGAGTTAAAAAAAGCCGTCAAAATTCATGGCGCCAAGTCCGCTTCCATGGTGCTTTTGGATACGCAAACAGGCGAAGTGCTGGCGATGGTTAACCAACCATCGTTTAACCCCAACGATCGCAGCAACATGGATTTGAATGCCTTGCGTAACCGTGCTCTTACCGATCAGTTTGAACCGGGTTCTACCATGAAGCCATTAACGATTATGGCGGCGATGGAAACCGGGCGTTATGCACCGGATACTAAAATAGATACCAATCCCGGTTTTTATAAAGTGGGCAGAAAAACACTCCTTGATCCCGTCAATTATGGTGTGATGGATGTCACTAAAATTATTACTAAATCCAGTCAGGTAGGCTTAACCAAAATCAGTCTTGATCTTGAACCCAATCAAGTTCGTGATATGTTTTTCCGCTTGGGTCTTGGTCAAAGTACAGGCCTGGGTTTTCCTGGAGAATCCTTGGGAGTCTTACCAAATTATTCGCGTTGGCAGCCTATCGTTCAAGCCAACTTTTCCTTTGGTTATGGTCTAAGTTTGAATGCTTTGCAATTGGCGCAAGCTTATTCGGTGATCGCTAATCATGGTGAAAAAAAACCACTATCGATTACCAAACAAGAAACACTACCTGCGGTGCAAACAGTGGTTGATAAGGACATCGCTCAAAAAATGGTTGCTATGTTAAAAACAGTCGTTGAGCCAGGGGGTACCGCAACTCGTGCCAATTTATCCACCTATGGCGTTGCAGGTAAAACGGGCACTATTCACAAAGTTGGCGAACAGGGGTATGCCGACAGCCGTTATATTTCATTGTTTGCGGGTTTTGCCCCCGCAGAAAATCCTCGGCTGGCAGCGGTTGTTGTGGTGCATGAGCCGAGTCGTGGAAAATATTTCGGGGGTGAAGTGGCTGCCCCGGTTTTCGCTAAAGTGATTGAGCGCAGTTTGCAACTGTTGCAGGTTCCACAGGTGAAATTAACGAGGCCGTTAACGTGATGGCGCATCCAACTGAAACCACGTTAAAAACCTTGGCCGATATTCTGCCTGGCGTGCCTTTATCTGCGGCATTGTTGGATACCGCAATAAGCGGCCTGACCATTGATAGTCGTGAGGTTCAACAAGGCTATGTTTTTGTTGCCGTTCAGGGGGTACAAACACATGGCTCTCGCCATATAGCATCTGCGGTTGCTAATGGTGCTGTGTTGGTTTTACAAGAAGCATCTAACAATCAATATGACGTTAGCCATCAACAATCCGTGCCCGTCGTATTCGTGCCAGATTTAGAAAAACAACTCAGTAAAATAGCGGGTGATTTTTATAACCATCCGACGTCTTCTCTTCCGGTCATTGCTGTTACAGGAACCAACGGTAAAACCACAATATCACAACTGTATGCGCAACTGATGGCATTATCGGGTGAGCAGTGTGGTGTTGTCGGTACTATGGGGTATGGCGTATATCGCACGGCTGAAATAAGCGAGTTAAATAATACGGGTATGACAACACCCGACCCCATTCGCGTGCAACGTATATGTGCAGAATTATTAAGTCAGGGTAGTCAGCAATTAATTATGGAAGTGTCTTCGCATGGCTTGGAACAAAATCGTGTGCAAGCCATGTCTTTTGATGTTGCGATTTTTACTAATTTGACCCACGATCATCTGGACTATCACGGCACCATGGAAGCGTATGGTCACGCTAAAGCAAAGTTGTTTGCGATGCCTTCGGTAACGCATGCAGTGATTAATATTGACGATGAATTTGGTCAGCAGCTTTATGATTCCTTGCGTGGCAATAAGAATAGTATTACTTACAGTGTAAAAAAATCAGCAGATGTTTACTTGCAAAACGTAGTGTTTACGTCGGGGATAACCACGGCCCGTCTGTTCGTTGGCTCTAAAGAATACGCCTTAGAGACTCACTTAGTGGGCGAGTTTAATCTTAGTAATCTATTGGCGATATTGTCAGCGCTTTACGCGCAAGATCCGGATAATGAAGATCAAATGCGTTTGGCAATTGCCAATGTGACTCGTTTAATGCCGGTTTGCGGCCGTATGGAAGCAATTGAAAATACGATTAATCGTCAGGTAGTGGTTGATTATGCACATACCCCTGACGCGTTAAAAAATGCATTGCAATCTTTACAGGCCATTAATCATGGCAAGGTAATTTGTGTGTTTGGTTGCGGTGGTGATAGAGATAAAGACAAGCGGCCCTCCATGGCGGCTATTGCAGAACATTATGCCGATAACATTATTGTCACCAGTGATAACCCTCGCCATGAAGACCCGGCGGCAATTATTGAAGATATTTGCCGCGGCTTTCATGACGATAATTATCGTGTCATCCCTGATCGTGAACAGGCTATTTGGCACGCCCTTGAGTCGTCTTTGCCGGGCGATATTATACTGATTGCAGGCAAAGGACACGAAGATTATCAGTTAATTGGTAATACCAAAAATATATTTATTGACCAGAAAGTAGCGCGTCTCGCCTTAAGAAAAATGGAGGCTGAGATATGATCAAACCTTTATCTTTGCTCGAGATGCAGAAAAATTTTAAGGGCGACGTTATTAATGGCGACGCAAATTTCTATTCAGTATCCACCGATACGCGTGCTATTAATTCGGGCGACTTATTCGTTGCGCTTCAAGGTGATAATTATGATGCGCACAACTTTTTGGCAACTGCCGATGATGCAGGTGCCTGTGCATTGGTCGTTAGTCAAAAAGACAATGAGATCAATTTGCCACAGTGGTTAGTGTCAGACACAACCGTTGCTTTAGGTGATATTGCCAAACAACAACGACAACATTTTTCTGGCAAGCTGGTGGCTATTACGGGTAGCGGTGGTAAAACGACGGTAAAAGAAATGCTTGCCAGTATTTTACAAGATGCGGCACCTGATAGCGTTTTTGCTACCAAGGGTAATTTAAACAACCATATTGGCGTGCCTCTGTCGTTGTTGTCACTGACACAACAACATCGATATGCAGTGATAGAAATGGGTGCCAGTGCGCTGGGTGAAATTGACTACTTAACACATATTGCTAGCCCTCATGTAGCACTCGTGAATAATGTGATGCCCGCACATGTAGAAGGTTTTGGCTCTGTTGACAATATTGCTAATGCCAAAGGTGAAATTTACGATGGCCTTGTCGATGGTGGTGTTGCTGTGATTAATATTGATGATAAATATGCCGGACAATGGCTGCAAAAAAATAATCACAGAAACATGATCGCGTTCTCCTGCAACGCTGCGAACAACCAGCACCAATCTGCCCATGTGCGTGCCTCGGCCGTCGCCTGTGATCATGTGGGTTGCCCCGTTTTTCAGTTGCATATCAATGATGAGCTACATGAGATACAGCTACGTGTGTTGGGCGAACACAATGTGGCTAATGCATTAGCGGCTGCAAGTTGTGCTTATGCTCTGGGTGTTCGTGCCGGAAATATTGTGAGTGGTTTGCAACGTTTTCATGGGGTTACTGGTCGTTTACAGCGCCTTGAGGGTGTTGCAAACGCCATCATTATTGATGACAGCTATAACGCTAACCCTGGTTCCATGCATGCAGCAATTGATGTGCTATCGGCCATGCAAGCAAAAAAAATATTGGTTCTCGGTGATATGGGCGAGTTGGGTGACTTGGCGTCCCGTGCGCATCAACAAGTGGGTGAGTATGCAAAGCATAAACACATTGACGGTCTAATGGCTGTTGGTGAATTGTCGCATCTGGCTGTTTCCACTTTTGGTGATGGAGCCGCTCACTTTGCAACACAGGAAGAATTGATTGCTGCTATTAAAGGGGTAGCTGATAGCAGCACGGTTTTACTTATTAAAGGTTCACGCAGTTCACACATGGATAGAGTAGTGAGCGCCTTAAAAAAATTAAGCAATAGGAGTTGATCATGCTGGTTTGGCTGGCGGAATACTTACAACAATATTATGGCGGTTTCTTTGTTTTCCAGTATTTAACAATGCGTGGTATTCTGGGAGTGCTAACGGCTTTAATGATTAGTTTTATTTTAGGTCCTTGGATGATATCGCGTTTAAATATTTTACAAATTGGGCAAACAGTGCGCGACGATGGTCCTGAATCACACTTAAGTAAAAGTGGTACGCCAACAATGGGGGGAACCTTGATTTTAGCGGCTATTTTTATCAGTGCTTTATTATGGTCAGATTTAAGTAATCGTTATGTGTGGGTAGTGTTAATCGTGACATTTATTTTTGGTGCTGTTGGCTTTGTTGATGACTACAAAAAAGTGGTTGAGAAAAATACTCGTGGATTGCCCGCAAGATGGAAGTATTTTTGGCAGTCTGTTGCCGGTTTGGGTGCCGCTATTTATCTCTATCAAACAGCAATGAGTCCGGCAGAAACCGCATTAATTATTCCGTTTTTTAAAAATGTCAGTATTGATATGGGCTTGCTTTATATCGTGTTGACGTACTTTGTGATTGTCGGTAGTAGTAATGCGGTCAATCTAACCGATGGCCTAGATGGTTTAGCCATTATGCCCAGTGTCATGGTTGGTGGTGCCTTGGGTGTTATTGCCTACCTCTCGGGGCATGTTGAATTCGCACGCTATTTGCATATTCCGTATATTGCTGGCGCAGGTGAGTTGTTAGTGTTTGCCGCAGCACTAGGTGGCGCAGGCCTAGGGTTTTTATGGTTTAACACCTACCCGGCGCAGATATTTATGGGTGATGTGGGTGCGCTTGCACTGGGGGCAGCACTGGGCGTCATAGCAGTGATTGTTCGTCACGAAATTGTGCTGTTTATTATGGGGGGCGTGTTTGTCATGGAAACGGTCTCGGTCATGATGCAAGTCGCTTCGTATAAGCTAACGGGTAAACGAATTTTTCGTATGGCGCCTATTCATCATCACTTTGAGTTAAAAGGGTGGCCGGAACCGCGTGTCATTGTGCGTTTTTGGATCATCACATTGATGTTGGTGTTATTTGGTTTGGCAACATTAAAATTACGTTAATAAGAATGAGATAAATAAAAAATTGGTATCTCGATGAGCATTATTGCAAGCAGCCATTTTACGATTATTGTTGGTCTGGGGGTGACCGGGCTTTCGGCTGCACGCTTTTTGCAAGAGCAGGGCATGCTGTTTGCTGTGATGGACTCGCGACAAACACCGCCAAACTTGTCACAGTTTGAAAATGAATTTCCTGATGTAAAAGTGATTACCGGTGATTTGGATGAAGATTTTCTCGCCGAAGCTAGTGAAATTATTATCAGCCCCGGAATGAGTTTGCAAACTCCTGCATTACGAAAAGCGCAACAAGCAGGAGTCTCTATTATTGGCGATATTGAACTATTTGCACGTCATGCCAGCAAACCAGTGATTGCGATTACGGGTTCCAATGCCAAATCAACAGTCACCAGTCTTGTTGGTGATATGGTGAAAGCGGCAGGCTATCGTGTTGCAGTCGGAGGTAATTTAGGCAAGCCAGTGCTTGAGTTGCTTGACGATAATCACATTGATTTTTATGTATTGGAACTTTCCAGTTTTCAACTCGAAACAACGTTCTCATTACAACCGATAGCAGCAACAATATTAAATCTTTCTGAAGACCACATGGATCGCTACGCTTCCTATGGTGATTATCACCGAGCTAAACAGCGTATTTATCATAATGCGCAACATGTTGTGGTTAATCGTCAAGATATGCTGACCCATCCTCCACTAGGGAATGACGTCACCTTATGGAGTTTTGGTAACGATACCCCAGATATTCGTGGTTTTGGTTTGCAAGTAGAAGACAATAGATATTTTCTGACCTATCAATTTACCCCTATGCTTGCCGCAGACCAGTTAACCGTCAAAGGTATGCATAATGTCATCAATGCACTGGCGGCATTAGCGCTCACAACGGCAGCAGGTATTGATCCCAACGCAGTGTTGCAAGCGTTAGTCAGTTTTAAGGGGCTGCCTCATCGTTGTGAATTTATTGCCGATATTAATCAAGTCAGTTATATCAACGATTCCAAGGCAACCAATGTGGGTGCCACATTGGCTGCCTTGCAAGGGTTTGCCTCAGCCTCCTCGCCTAATATTATTTTAATCGCGGGAGGTCAAAGTAAAGATGCTGACTTTTCACCGCTAAAAAATGCACTCAAAAAACATGTGCGGCTATTAATTTTGATAGGTAGGGATGCACCAAAAATTGAAAAAGTCATGTCAGGTATCGTGCCCATGACTCATGTCGCTTCCATTCAAGAAGCTGTTGGCGTTGCAAAAGACAATGCACAGCAAGGTAATATTGTCCTTTTGTCTCCTGCTTGTGCCAGCTTTGATATGTTTTCGGGTTTTGCAGAACGCGGTCAACAATTTGCCGCAGCAGTACAGGAGTTGGCGGCATGATTTCGTTTGCGTCTTCACCATTTGCCGCTCGCTACCATACGCGTGTGTCATTAAACGTGCCGCTGATTGCTTTGGTGCTTGTGATTATGTCCATCGGTTTGGTGATGGTGGCCTCTGCATCAATTGATTATGCATCGGTTAATTATGGTGATCCTTGGTATTTTGTAAAGCGCCACAGTGTTTACTTATTGCTGGCCGTGATTGCCAGTGCGATTATGTTGAATATTCCCACCAGTTTTTGGCGGCAATACGGTTGGGTTTTATTTTTTGTGGCTTGTGTTTTGCTGTTTGTTGTTTTAATTCCCGGTGTCGGTAAAAAAGTTAACGGTAGCCAGCGTTGGTTACAGTTCGGTCCTATTACTATCCAAGTCTCTGAAGTGGTCAAGCTTTGTAGCATTATTTTCTTTGCCAGTTATCTAGCAAACAGCCAATACTTTTTACAAACACAATGGAAAGAATTGTTTAAACCGTTGTTGATGTTAGTGCTGTTGATGTGGTTGCTGCTGCTTGAACCAGATTTTGGTGGTGCGGTGGTGTTGGCACTAACCGTTGGTGGTATGTTATTTCTTGCGGGCGCAAAACTGTGGCAATGTATTTTGTTACTCATGGCAGGGGTTGCTATGCTAGCAGGTCTGGCTTTATTCACGCCCTATCGGATGAAGCGGTTGGTCACTTTTCTTGATCCGTGGAAAGAACAGTTTGATAGCGGTTACCAATTAACACAATCATTAATTGCTTTCGGTCGTGGTGAATGGTTTGGTTTGGGTATAGGCAATAGTATTCAAAAACTATTATACCTTCCGGAAGCACATACTGATTTTGTATTGGCTATCTATGCAGAAGAATATGGTTTTATTGGTGTAGTAGTGCTGCTCGCATTGTTTGCGTTATTAATTGCCAAGATATTTTCTATTGCTAAAAAAGCCATGGAAAAATACGACATTTTTAGTGCCTTGGCGGTATTTGGTGTTGCAGTACTTATGGCTTCGCAAGTGATTATCAATGTTGGTGTGGCTTCAGGTTTTCTGCCAACTAAAGGGCTTACTTTGCCGTTTATTAGTTATGGTGGTAGTAGCTTGATAGTGATGTGTGTATTGGTGGCACTAGTATTGCGCATTGAATATGACATGGAAATGGCGCTTATTGAACGGGAGGTGTCCGATGAGTAAGCGCTATCTGTTTATGGCAGGCGGTACTGGTGGGCATATTTTCCCGGCAATAGCGGTGGCTAAAGAATTGATACAGCGTGGTGCAGAGGTTCACTGGCTGGGCACGCCAGCAGGAATGGAAGCGCGTATTGTGCCAGATGAAAATATTACCTTGCACACACTAATAGTCAAAGGCTTTCGTGGAAAAAGTAGTTGGCAAAAATTATGTGCTCCTTTTCTTTTGTTGCAATCAATTATGCAAGCAATAAAGGTAATTCGTGCAGTCAAGCCTGTCGTGGTGGTTGGCTTTGGTGGTTTTGTTGCCGCACCGGGTGGTATTGCCGCACGTGTGCTACGTAAACCGCTATTAATTCACGAGCAAAATTCTGTGGCGGGTTCAACCAATAAACTGTTAGCTCGACTAGCGCAAGTCACATTAGAGGCTTTCCCGCATAGTTTGCCCAAGGCAATTCATATTGGTAATCCGGTGCGCCAAACCATTGTTGATTTGCAAAAAGCCTATCGTCTTGAGCCTGTATCGCAACGCTTGCGAGTGTTAGTGATTGGCGGCAGTCTGGGTGCAAAAGCCATTAACGATGTTGTTCCCTTTGCGGTCGCAAAAATGGAGCCTGACTGTCAACCAGAAGTTTGGCATCAAACAGGCAGGGGTAAAAAACAGACTGTGATCGACGCGTATCAACAGTGCCAGTTTGATGCCCGCACGGAAGAATTTATTAACGATATGGCAGATGCCTATCGTTGGGCAGATTTATTGGTCTGTAGAGCGGGAGCTCTCACTGTCAGTGAAGTGGCTGTTGCGGGTGTTCCGGCCATTTTTATCCCATTACCATCAGCGATTGATAATCACCAATATTACAATGCCAAATGGTTGGTCGAGAGTGATGCCGCCTTAATGATTGAGCAGAAAGAGTTAACGCCCGAAACGCTTTCACAGATATTAATTGAATTAAGTCATGATAAAAAACGTTTGCAAAAAATGAATGAAAAAGTAAAAAAAATGGCGCTACCGGATGCGGTTACCCAAGCGGCTAACTATTGTGAGGAACTTGGTCATGCAGTCTAATTCGGCTAGTTTTTGTATTCCGGAAATGCGCCGGATCAAGCGTATTCATTTCATTGGTATTGGTGGTGCCGGTATGAGTGGCATCGCTGAAGTATTACTGAATCAGGGTTACACCATGTCTGGTTCCGACCTGCGAGAGTCTGCAACAGTAGATCGCTTACAGCGTATGGGTGCAGAGATTTTTATTGGTCATCAGATGAGTAATGTTATCGGTGCTGATGTGATTGTCAGCTCCAGCGCAGTAGATAGCAATAATCCTGAAATTGTCAGTGCCCGTGAACATCGTATTCCTATTGTTCGCCGTGCAGAAATGCTGGCAGAACTGATGCGTTATCGTCACGGTATTGCCGTTGCAGGTACTCACGGTAAGACAACTACCACCAGTTTAATTACGGCTGTTCTGGTTGCCGGAGACATTGACCCTACCTTTGTTATCGGAGGCCTTGTACACAGCGCGGGCACCAATGCCAAACTCGGTACTAGTCACTATTTAGTCGCCGAAGCTGACGAAAGTGATGCCTCGTTCTTACACCTACAACCGATGGTGGCAGTCATTACTAATATTGATGCGGATCACATGGACACTTACGAAGGTGATTTTTCGCGTTTGAAAAAAACGTTTATGGAATTTATTCACAATTTGCCATTTTATGGTGTGGTGGTGGTTTGTGGCGATGATCCAGTGATTCAGGAACTATTACCCGATATTTCCCGTCAAGTGATCACCTATGGTTTTGAAGAGCATAATGATTACCGTGCCTTTGATGTGCAGCAAACGAAAATGCAAACCACCTTTTCCGTAACGGCACCCAATCATCTGCAAGATCAGCCTCTGAATATTCAGCTGAATATTCCAGGTCGTCACAATGTCCTCAATGCACTGGCAGCGATTGCTATTGCCGTGGATGAAAAAGTACCAACTACAGCCATCACGAAAGGGCTAAAAAACTTCGATGGCGTTGGCCGTCGTTTTCAAATTTATGGCGACTATCCGATCGGCGATGGCAGTGCCATGTTAATTGATGATTATGGTCATCACCCTAGAGAAGTGGATGCCACGATTAGTGCGGTACGTGATGGTTGGCCGGAAAAACGTTTGGTGATGATTTATCAACCACACCGCTATACGCGTACGCGTGATTTGTATGAAGACTTTATCGACGTACTTTCAAAAGTCGATGTGTTGATACTGTTGGATGTCTATACAGCCGGAGAAGAACCGATTCCAGGTGCTGATGGCCGCAGTCTTAGCCGTAGTATTCGCAATCGCGGCAAAGTAGATCCTATTTTTGTGGAAGGTATTGAGGGTGTTCCCGCCATCATTGCCGAAGTGGTACAGCCTGGCGATATCGTGATGACGCAGGGTGCAGGTAACGTAGGGGCGCTGGCCTCTGAATTGGCAAAACGTAAGTTGCAATAACTCAACGAGTGTAAAGCGGAAGATGGCAATAAATGATGTAAAACAATATGGGCGTGTCGGTGTACTGTTTGGTGGTGCTTCTGCCGAGCGGGAGATATCGCTGAAAAGTGGTCAGGCAATACTTGAGTCCTTGCAAGACTTGGGTGTTGATGTTGTGCCCGTGGATATTCAAGAACAACCCGTCGCACAGATACAGGCGGCAAATATTGATACCGCCTTTATTGCATTACACGGAGGTATCGGTGAAGACGGACGTATTCAGGCCGCGTTGGAACTCATGAATATTCCTTACACCGGCAGTGATATGCGTGCTTCAGTATTAGCCATGGATAAAGTATTGAGTAAACAATTGTGGGAGCGCCTTCAAATACCCACAGCAACATTTGTCATGCTGAATGAAAAGTCTGATTTTCAACAAATGATTGCACATTGTGGTGAAGTTATGGTTAAACCCGCGCATGCAGGATCTAGCATTGGTATGTCAATTGCGACAACAGCGGATGAATTGCAACAAGCCTTTCTTGCAGCCAGTCGTTATGACACATCGGTATTTGCCGAGCAATTATTATCGGGCGGTGAATATACGGTTGCCGTGTTAAATGGTCAGGCGTTACCAGTTATCAAATTAGAAACGGATCACGTATTTTACGACTACGATGCCAAATATCTGGCCGACGATACAAGTTACCTCTGCCCTTGCGGTCTGGGTGAAAAAGAAGAAAACGCATTACAGCAGCTTGCGTTAGATGCCTTTAATAGTTTGCAATGTAGTGGTTGGGGTCGTGTCGATATCATGATGGATGATCAAGATAATTTTAATGTATTAGAAGTGAACACCGTGCCAGGTATGACAGACCACAGTCTGGTGCCCATGGCCGCAAAAGCATCGGGTTATTCGTTTCAGCAATTAGTGGGTGAGATTTTAATAACAGCAAAAAATGAAAGCCCTCAATAAATAACATGAAAAAGAACAAACGAAAAAATAATCGCACAACAAAAACCCGTTCACTGGCAGTGAAAGGACAGGTGCTATTACGCACACTGCGGTGGTTATCTGTTTCTGGTGTTGTGATTGGTTGCTTATCGGTTGGTGTTTATTATCTCGGTAATATGGCGCAATCATTACTGCAAAAACCTATTGCAAGCATTGCTATTGATGGCGATTTTAATTACATCACAAAAGAGTCGCTTAACGTGTTGATCAAAGACATTATTGGTCAAAGCTTTGTGGGTGAAGATATCAATCAGGTTCAGGAAAAAATTGAAGCGTATCCATGGGTAGAAAAAATCAGTTTGTCACGACAATGGCCAGACCGCTTATTGTTAACTGTGTCCGAACAAGTTCCTATCGCTCGCTGGGGAGACAAAGGTTTTGTGAATAACCGTGGTGATCTCATTATGACCTCAGAGCTTGAAAAGCTGCGCGATCTTGCAGAACTGGATGGTGACGATGCCGAGGCGGCAGCAATGATGCAAAAATATTCATTGATTGCGGCACAGCTACGCCCGCACGGTTTTAAAGTCACAACGTTAAAAAAAGATAAGCGTGGCGCTTGGATGTTGCAACTCAATAATGGTTGGCAAGTCGTTTTGGGTAAAAACGAAATCTTACATCGGATCAGCCGCCTAACGGCACTGCTGCAACAGCAAAATATTTCAGCGAGTGCAGACATTGAAACAATTGATGCGCGTTACGAAAATGGAATAGCCATTCGTTGGACGCAGCACCAAGATATTAAAACGACAGCAATAGAAACACGAGGTTAATTATGGCACAACAAGACGATAATAATTTAATTGTTGGCTTGGATATAGGAACTTCCAAGGTTGTCGCGATTGTAGGAGAAATTAATGCCAGTGGTGAACTGGAAATTATTGGCATTGGCTCACACCGTTCCACTGGTTTGAAAAAAGGGGTGGTTGTTAACATTGAATCAACGGTGCAATCCATTCAACGTGCTATCGAAGAAGCAGAGTTAATGGCGGGCTGTGAAATTCATTCGGTCTATGCGGGTATTGCAGGCAGTCATATCAGCAGCCTGAATTCACACGGTATTGTTGCGATTAAAGATCGTGAAGTATTAAGTCCCGATATTGATCGCGTGATTGATGCGGCACAAGCCGTCGCTATTCCGGCAGACCAGCAAGTGTTACATATTTTGCCGCAGGAATATGTCATCGATGACCAGGAAGGCGTCAAAGAACCTCTGGGTATGTCAGGTGTTCGTCTTGAAGCTAAAGTACATTTAATTACCTGCGCCGTGAATGCAGCACAAAATATTGAAAAATGTATTCGTCGCTGCGGCTTAGACGTCGACGATATTATTTTAGAACAACTAGCATCCAGTTATTCCGTATTGACTGAAGATGAAAAAGAACTCGGCGTCTGCATGGTAGATATTGGCGGTGGCACTACCGATATCGCCATTTTTGTTGAAGGCGCGATTCGTCATACCGGCGTGATTCCGATTGCGGGTGATCAGGTCACCAATGATATTGCCATGGCATTGCGTACACCTACCTTGCATGCGGAAGATATCAAAATTAAATATGCCTGCGCGTTGGCAAAACTCACGGGTGCCGATGAAACCATCCAAGTGCCCAGTGTGGGTGACCGTTCACCACGCAGCTTGTCACGTCAATCACTGGCAGAAGTGGTTGAGCCACGTTACGACGAATTGTTCACCTTGCTACAGGCAGAACTGCGTCGCAGTGGTTACGAAGATCTGGTGGCTGCCGGTATTGTATTGACGGGCGGTACGTCAAAAATGGAAGGCGTCGTTGAGCTGGCAGAAGAAATTTTCCATATGCCGGTACGTCTGGGATCACCACAAAATATCAGTGGCTTAAAAGATATTGTCAACAACCCGATATATGCCACCGGCGTGGGTTTATTGCACTACGCCAAAAAACAAATTGAAGATGGTGTCGTCACTCACCGTGAGAACTCGGGTGATTTGTTAGCGAAGATTAAGCGCTGGTTTCAAGGGGGTTAAAAACTAGTTGCGTTGCCATTGCGGCGTTAAAAACAGACTCAAAATGCTCATTTATGATTTATAAAATCCGATTTTTCGTCTGTTTTTGCCTTGCACTGGCTGCCTCACAAACGTTTTTAATAGCGTAAGTTTTGATGTGAAAACAGTTTAATAGTAAAGATTATTTGTTAAATCACAGTTTCTAAAAAGAAAGAGGGGGAAAAACGATGTTTGAACTAGTCGATAGCGTACCGCAAAACGCGGTCATTAAAGTCATTGGTGTTGGTGGCGGCGGCGGTAACGCTGTGCGTCACATGATGGACGCTAATGTCGAGGGTGTAGAGTTTGTGTGTGCCAATACCGATGCACAAGCCCTACGTGATATTGATGCACGAACCGCCTTACAATTGGGTGGCACCATGACCAAAGGTTTGGGCGCGGGTGCCAATCCCGAAATCGGCCGTCAAGCGGCGCTCGAAGATAAAGAGCGTATCGCCGAAGTACTTGAAGGTGCCGACATGGTCTTTATTACCGCCGGTATGGGTGGTGGTACCGGAACAGGTGCAGCCCCCGTTGTGGCCGAAGTCGCCAGAGAGATGGGTATATTGACCGTTGCTGTGGTCACCAAACCGTTCCCTTTTGAAGGTCGTAAACGTATGCAAATTGCCGACGACGGTATTTATGAATTACAACAACATGTTGATTCATTAATTACTATTCCCAACGAGCGCTTACTCGCAGTGCTGGGTGCTGATGCGAGTTTGATTAACGCCTTCAAAGCGGCCAATGATGTATTGCAAGGTGCGGTTCAAGGCATCGCTGATCTGATTATGCGCCCGGGTATGATTAACGTCGATTTTGCCGATGTACGTACCGTGATGTCTGAAATGGGTATGGCAATGATGGGTAGCGGTTCGGCAACCGGAGAAGGCCGTGCACGTGAAGCCTCTGAAGCCGCGATTCGCAGTCCATTACTGGAAGGCGTCAATCTGCAGGGCGCGCGGGGTATTTTGGTGAATATTACCGCGGGTCTGGACTTGTCCTTGGGTGACTTTAACGAAGTCGGTGAAACGGTTGAAGAGTTTGCTTCACCCGATGCGACCGTGGTTGTCGGTACTGTGATTGATCCAGATTTAAGTGATGAACTGCGTGTGACGGTAGTCGCTACGGGTTTACAGTCTGAAGCCGTACAAAAGAAAGTGCCGGAAGCGCGTGTGGTGGTGAATAATACCCGCAAGCCAAAGCCAGTGGCAACGGACTACAGTGATCTGGACAAGCCGACAGTGATGCGTAAGTCAGCGCCTAAAACAGGCACTGATGAATTACCCGTGTCAGATACAGACTTTGAATATCTCGATATTCCGGCTTTTTTAAGAAATCAGGCAGATTAACGGGAACTTATTGCCTGTTCACCAGTCAAACCCGCAGTATTGTACGTTTGTCCCCTCTATTATACGGGCGTGCGTTATTGCGGGCTTACCTGCGTCAACAGGCATAACACGAACAGCAATACATAACAAAAGTTACCAAGAGAAAACATAGCGTGTTGAATAGCAGGCTGGTATACTAGCCGCCTTTCGCGATATATGGTCTATACTCCATTCGTTTACTCGTTTTTCTCTTTATTGACACAATAAATAGAATAGTTTGGGATTGTTATTTCAATGCTTCGTCAGCGTACACTTAAAAATGAAATTCAGGCCACCGGAGTAGGTCTGCATACTGGTGATAAAGTTTATCTGCGTCTTAAACCCGCACCTGCGGATCATGGCATCGTTTTTCGTCGTGTCGATCTCGATCCGGTTGTTGAAATTCCTGCAAAAGCGGAAAATGTGGGTGACACCATGTTATCAACCTCATTAATTCTCGGCGACGCCAGAGTATCCACCGTTGAACATCTATTATCGGCTATGGCAGGTTTGGGTATTGATAATGCTATCGTTGACATTGACGGTGCTGAAATTCCTATTATGGATGGTAGTGCTGGGCCTTTTATCTTTTTGATTCAGTCTGCAGGTATTCAAGAGCAGTCTGCACTTAAAAAATTCATTCGTATCAAAAAGGAAATCACCATCACCGATGGCGATAAAAAGGCGACTTTTTTACCGTTCGACGGTTTTAAAGTCAGCTTCAGTATCGATTTTGACCATCCGGCCATCCGCGCCTGTTCCATGGAAGCGGAAATGGACTTTTCCAGTACCTCTTTTGTAAGAGAAATCAGCCGTGCCAGAACCTTTGGCTTTATGCATGACATTGAGAATTTGCGTGCTATCGGTTTGGCAAAAGGCGGCAGCATGGATAACGCCATTGTCGTTGATGAATATCGCGTGCTAAATGAAGACGGCCTGCGCTATGAAGACGAATTCGTTAAACACAAAGTACTCGATGCCATTGGTGATTTGTACTTGTTGGGTAATAGCCTGATTGGTGAATATCGTGCGCATAAATCCGGTCACGGTTTAAACAATAAGTCACTGAGAAAGCTGATTTTACAGACAGATGCTTGGGAAGTGGTCACATTTGAAGACGAAACGACATCACCCATTTCCTATGCGAAGCCTATCCTGTCGGCCTAACATTAACTTATTGACGTTTTGTTATACCTTTTTGATTAAAATTTAATCAATTTGAGGTTTTTTAATAAGAAAATCGTATAAAAAAGAACCCTGCATAGCTATTGATTTATATAAATAAGCGAGCTAATCTAACGCCCTTATAACAAAAGATTAAAGCCAAGGCTGAACTGGTCGCTAAGTATTATTACGAGGTGGGTAGTTTTACCTATAATGAAAGAACGGTGCCAGTATTATCTCAGATAAACGGCATTAGGCTGATATGAAAGAATGTAGTGTGTAATTGTGAAAATTATCTTTGTCAGTAGTCGAAATGGTCGTACTCGACAGTTCACGTTGGGGGGCTGGGCTCGTGCAGTACTCTCTCTGTGTTTTCTGGGTATTCCACTCGGTATTGGCACTTATGTCGCACAAAAATCCCCTTCAGAAGATACTAACGGCGTACTCACCAAAGAGGCCAGTCGTGCCTGGATGAATATGCTGCATGAACAGCAGCAAGAAGTCGCCGATATCAAACAAAGCTCTGAAGAACGAATTGCCGCAATCACCTTACGTATGGCTGAATTGCAAGCGCGTCTGGTCAGACTGGATGCCCTCGGTGAGCGCCTAACGGCAATGGCCAGTATCGACAACGGTGAATTCGATTTCAACCAAGCGCCGGCGGTCGGAGGTCCTGAAGTCGACACCATTGGTGATGCACATCAGCCGCCTAAGTTTGTTGATATTATCAATCAGTTGGCAGACCAAATCAGCGATCGCGAACAACAACTGGACACGCTCGAAGCGCTAATGACCAACCGCAGCGTACAGAAAGATGTCTTTGTCGCTGGGCGTCCGGTACTAAAAGGCTGGATGTCATCGCGTTACGGTCGTCGTACCGATCCATTCACCGGTAAAGTAGCTTGGCACAGCGGCGTTGATTTCGCCGGCAAGATGGGTTCTGAAATTATCGCGGTTGCTTCAGGTGTTGTGGTCGTTTCTGAAAGCCGTAGTGGCTATGGCGGTATGGTCAGAATCAGCCACGGTAATGGTTTCCAGACACTTTACGCACACAATAAAGAGAATCTGGTTAAAGTCGGTGATGTGGTTAAAAAAGGCCAAATCATCGCGCTAATGGGCAGCACGGGTCGTTCGACTGGCCCACACGTTCACTTTGAAGTTTATAAATATGGCCGCCCGGTTGACCCGGCTACCTACATCAATCGTACTCACCGATAAGACCATTCTCATCACACAATAATCACTTGCATAAGGCGCTGTCATCAGGTTTACTTGGCAGCTTTTGGGCGTTTCTCTCCAGAATACATCATGCGGAACACATATGTTTAACAAAATAATACAGACCATCTTTGGGTCCACAAACAAGCGTGAACTCAAACGCATGGGTAAAGTGGTTACTCAAATTAATGCACTGGAAGAAGGTCTGCAGGCATTGGATGACGATGCCTTAAAAGCCAAAACAGAAGAATTTAAACAGAGCCTGTCAGACGGCGAAACCTTACCATCACTCTTGCCCGAAGCCTTTGCCGTTGTGCGTGAAGCATCACGTCGTACTCTGGGGCTGCGTCATTTCGACGTCCAACTGATCGGGGGAATGACTCTGCATGAAGGGCGTATTGCTGAAATGCGTACCGGTGAAGGTAAAACACTGGTCGCTACCTTGCCGGCTTATTTACACGCGTTATCCGGCAGTGTGCATATCGTTACCGTCAACGATTATTTGGCTAAACGTGATGCCGCATGGATGGCACCCATCTATGAGTTTCTCGGCATGACCGTCGGTACGGTATACGCCATGCAGGAGTTTCCAGAAAAAAAAGCCGCCTATGAGGCTGATATTACCTACGGTACCAACAACGAATTTGGTTTCGATTACCTGCGCGATAATATGGCCTTCACCAAAGAAGAGCGCGTACAACGTCCCTTAAGTTTTGCCATTGTCGATGAGGTTGACTCCATCCTCATTGATGAAGCGCGTACCCCCTTGATTATTTCCGGTCAGGTCGACAACAATGCCGAACTCTACCGTAAAATGAATAAAATCATTCCCAAGCTCAAGGGCAAGGTAGGTACTTCAGAAGTCAGTACCATCGAACAAAAACTCGGCGGTGCGCCTGCAAAAGCCCCCGAAGACGACAGCGATTATGTGTACGATGAAAAGCAACGTCATGTTGAACTGACCGAACAAGGGCACCAGCATATCGAAACCCTGCTGATCAAAGCGGGTCTGCTGGGAAACGATGAAAGCTTATACGCAGCCAGTAACCTCAGTCTGTTACACCATTTGCACTCCGCCTTAAAAGCACGCGCCATGTTCCAAAAAGATGTGGACTACATCGTACAAGAAGGTGAAGTACTACTGATTGATGAACATACTGGCCGTACCATGCCGGGGCGTCGTTTGTCGGAAGGCCTGCATCAGGCGATCGAAGCTAAAGAAGGGTTGACCATTCAAGACGAATCGCAAACACTGGCATCCACCACCTTCCAGAATTATTTCCGCTTGTACCCGACCCTATCGGGCATGACCGGTACCGCGGATACCGAAGCGTTTGAATTTCGTCAAATTTACAATCTGGACGTTGTGGTCATTCCTACCAACAGAGAGATTCAGCGTGCGGATCTAAACGACCTTGTCTATTTATCGATAGAAGAAAAATACGATGCCATTGTCGTCGACATTAAAAAATACCGTGAGCAACAAGCCCCCATTCTGGTGGGTACCGCCTCGGTAGAATCGTCAGAAGCGCTGTCGCAGCGTCTCAAAAAAGACAAGATTGAACACAATGTACTGAACGCCAAATTTCACGAAAAAGAAGCCGAAATTGTTGCCCAAGCTGGCCGCCCGGGTGCAGTCACCATCGCGACTAATATGGCAGGTCGTGGTACCGATATTGTGCTCGGTGGTAACCTCGAAGTGGAACTGGCGGGTTTAAATAATCCTTCCGAAGCTGAAGTCAAAAAAGCCAAAGACGCCTGGCAAAAACGTCACGACACCGTCATGGCTGCGGGCGGTTTACATATTCTGGGTACTGAGCGTCACGAATCACGTCGTATTGACAACCAGCTACGTGGTCGTGCGGGTCGTCAGGGCGATCCGGGGCTATCACGTTTTTATCTTTCCATGGAAGATAACTTAATGCGTATCTTCGCCTCTGACCGCGTGCGTAATTTCATGCAGGCCATCGGTATGGAAAAAGGCGAAGCCATCGAACATCGCATGGTGACCAACTCCATCGAAAAAGCCCAGCGCAAAGTAGAAGGCCGCAACTTTGATATTCGTAAACAATTACTGGAATTTGACGATGTCGCCAACGACCAGCGCCAAGTCATTTACAACCAGCGCAATGACCTATTGGAACAAAACTCCATTCGTGATGTGATCTCCAATGTTCGCTACGACGTGGTCAGCGATGCGATCAGTGGTTTTATTCCGCCGCAAAGTATCGAAGAGCAATGGGACATCGAAGGTCTCGAACAATATCTCGATAGCGAGTACGACGCCCAACTGCCCATCAGCGATTGGCTAGAAGAAGATAGTAATCTGCACGCAGAAACCCTGCGTGAAAAAATTCTGGACGCGGTACAAAACAAATACGACCAAAAGTGCGAACGACTTGGCGACCTGTTACTGGATATTGAAAAACAAGTCATGCTGCAAGTCTTGGATATGCAGTGGAAAGAACACCTGTTGAATATGGATCACTTGCGTCAGGGAATCGGCTTACGCGCCTATGCACAACGCAACCCCAAGCAGGAATACAAACGCGAATCCTTCGAACTTTTCCAACGTTTGCTAGATACGATTAAACGCGAAACCATACGCATCATGGCGCGTGTTGAACCCGTCTCCCCAGAAATGATGGCGCAAATGGAAGCCGAACGTCGTGCACAACTGGAAAGTGACATGAAGCTCCAGCACGAACAAACCTCGGCATTAGCACCTTCATCACCGTCATCCGCAGGAGGACAACAAGCACCGAACGAGCAACCCTTTAAACGCGAAGCGCCCAAGGTCGGGCGTAATGAACCGTGTCCGTGTGGGTCGGGGAAGAAGTATAAGCAATGTTGCGGTAAACTATAGAAAAACTACCTGCGTTGCCTACATGGATGCATTAAGGGGCGTGAGCAGGAGCGGAAGATTTGCCATTGCTGCGTTAAAAACAGGCTCAAAATACATAAGCATATTGTCTGAAAAGTGCCCTTCAAGACACGCTGCAAGTACATCCCTGTAAGCTCTGCGTCGGCATCCATGCCTCCGAAGGTCTTGAATGGCACTGTTTCAGCCAATTTAATGACAAATTGCAAGCTATAAGCGCAGCGGTATAAAAGTATAAATTCACCGAGGTAATGTACTCCAAGACCATTGGAGGCAGGGATTCCGGAAATGATCTACAAGGACGTATTTATGCGTGTATTGGAGTACATTACCTTGGGGAATAATATTAAAAATAAACCAAGTTTGATGATTAATATGGATAACTACAGATTCCCTATACTGCCAGCCATCAAAGGCATTCAGCTAAATGCGGTCAGTGCGGGTATTAAAAAAGATCAGCAGTTGGATATGGTGCTGATTGCCTTACCACCCAAAGCCAACACCGCAGGTGTGTTTACGCAAAATGCGTTTTGTGCAGCGCCTGTTATGGTGTGTCGCGATCACCTGCAACAGTCAACCATTCGCTACTTAGTCATTAATTCCGGCAATGCCAACGCCTGTACTGGCGAGCAGGGCATACAGGATGCCTTGGCAACTTGCCAGAGTATTGCAGATACGAATGACGTATTACCGCAGCAAGTATTACCTTTTTCAACGGGTGTGATTGGCGAATATCTGCCGATGGAAAAAATCGTGGCAGCCATTCCCCCACTCAGAGACGGTCTCAATGAAAATCACTGGGAGCTGGCAGCGCGCGGTATTATGACCACCGATACCCGCCCCAAAGGCGCCAGCCGCACGATTGAACACGACGGCGAAACCATGGTTGTTAACGGTATTGCCAAAGGTGCCGGCATGATCAAACCCGATATGGCAACCATGCTGGCCTTTATTGCGACCAATGCCAGCGTGAGCCAGCCATTATTGGATGAACTCTCGCGTAAAGCCGCCAACCGCTCTTTTAACCGGATTACCATTGATGGGGATACCTCCACTAATGATAGCTGTATCCTGATGGCAAGTGTTGACTCATCCATTCACGTGGACGATATCCATCACCCGCTATATCAAAAACTGGAACAAGCGGTAATCGATGTCTACTGCGAACTCGCGCAAGCCATCGTGCGTGACGGCGAAGGCGCCACTAAATTTCTTACTATCAAGGTGGAACAAGGCAACAACCCCAACGAGTGCCTGTCCATTGCCTATACCATTGCCCATTCACCGCTGGTTAAAACCGCCCTGTTTGCCTCTGACCCTAACTGGGGGCGTATCGTGATGGCCATTGGGCGTGCAGGTGTCGAAGGGCTGGATGCCAATCAAATTCGCGTTTATCTCGACGACGTGCTCATCGTTGAAAACGGCGGTCGTGCCGCCAGTTACACCGAAGCCGCCGGGCAAGAAGTGATGAATCGCAGCGATATTACCCTGCGAGTGTGCCTGGCAAGAGGTGACGCCAATGAAACCCTATGGACCACCGATTTATCGCACGAATACGTCACCATTAACGCTGAATACCGTACCTAAAGATTATGGTTAAAAAAGTGCATGTCGCCGTCGGCGTGTTAAAAAACTCACAGGGCGAAATACTCATTGCCAAACGTGCCGATCACCAACATCAGGGCGGGCTGTGGGAATTTCTCGGGGGTAAAGTCGAAGAGGGCGAAACCGTTCTCGATGCTCTGATACGCGAGTTTCAAGAAGAAGTTGGCATCACCATCGAAACCGCTGAACCCTTATTGGTCAAACACCACGACTACGGCGACAAACACGTTACGCTTGATGTGTGGGTAAGTACTTGCTACGACGGAGAGGCTTGCGGTAAAGAGTCCCAACCTATCGCATGGGTGCCTATTGCAGACTTAAAAGACTACGCATTCCCCGAAGCGAATCAAGAAATTATTAACCAGTTATTAAAATAAGCTTCGCTGATATTGCCTTTCAAGACACACATAAATACGTCCATGTAGCTCGTTTCCGGCATCCCTGCCTCCAACGGTATTGGAAGGCAATATCAGCGAAGCTTACTATTAAACAGTGGTTAGTTTTCGAGCGAAGGAACTTACATAGCTCCCTCGTAAATAACAATCATGACTAAAACTCTTCGTCATTTGACTGATTCTCTGCCGGAATCGAATAATTCTCTTCCGCCCATTCGCCTAAATCAATCAACTGTCAGCGCTTGCAGCAGAAAGGGCGGTAGGGGTAGTCTTCGCTCCACTGAATGACTTTCTCGCACTGTGGGCACTTTATCTTGGTAATCATGTATGCAGTTCCGGCAGGGTATACAACAGGCGTTGATGATAATCAGTCACCGCTTGTTGCAAGGCCTCAAGTGAGCCATGGTTGGCAATAATCTCATCGGCTTTGGCATTGCGCTCGGCGCGTGTTAACTGATTTTCCATAATGGCCGCGATCGCCTCGGGGCTGACATTATCACGTTGGCTGGCGCGTTGCTGCTGTTGCTCTGCATGGCTATCAATCACCAGCGTGCGGTCAACCAATTGATCTTGCCCGGTTTCAAATAACAGCGGCGATACCAGTACACCATAGGGCGAAGTGACCGCCGCCAGTTGTGCGTGAATACGCTCACGAATCAGTGGGTGTAGCAAGGTCTCCAGCAATATTTTGGCCTCGGTATTATTGCCTGACGCGGTAAAAATATGCTTGCGCAGGGCGGTGCGGTCAAGTTCGCCAGAATCCAGCAACACACCATCCCCAAAATATTCGGCAATAGCCGCCAGTGCAGGCTCCCCTTTATGAACTACCTCCCGCGCCACCTGATCGGCATCCACAACCGTAATGCCCAAGGCCGTAAACTGGTCGGTCGCGGCAGACTTGCCACTACCAATGCCGCCTGTAACACCAATAATATAGGGCATCAAGCAACGCCTAAACAATACAGGTATTGATCAATAATCACATCGCCCCACAAAAAAGCAATCCAGCCAGCAATCGCCAGATAGGGGCCAAAAGGAATCGGGATATTTTTATCTTTGCCCGCAATCAATATGCCGGCAATACCAATAACCGCCCCCACAAACGACGACAGTAAAATAATCAGCGGCAGCATCTCCCAGCCCATCCAGGCACCCAACGCAGCCAGTAATTTAAAATCACCAAAGCCCATACCTTCCTTGCCCGTCGCCAGTTTAAACAGCCAGTACACACTCCATAGCGACATATAACCCGCCACTGCACCCCATACCGCACTGCTCAAATCGGTATACATACCGTTGCTATTGGCGATCAAACCCAGCCACAATAACGGCAGGGTCAGGCTGTCGGGCAATAACTGGGTATCGATATCAATCACCGTTAAAGCAATCAATGTCCATAATAACAGCAGCGACACCAGTGCCGCAGGCGTAAAGCCCACAATCACAATGGTAAGCACACTCAACAAGCCCGTTATGGCCTCAATCACTGGGTAGCGCGGGTTAATACGGTAATCACAATCGGCACACACGCCCTTCAAGAACAAGTAACTAATCACGGGAATATTGTTCCACGGCTTAATCGGCTGTTGGCACTGTGGGCAGGTGGAATTGGGGTGGTATAACGACAAGGTGGGTGAGGTATCGCGATTATCGATCGCCAAAAAGTCGCAGCACTCCGCCCGAAATTGTTGCTCCATCATTTTGGGGGTGCGCAAAATCACCACATTTAAAAAACTGCCCACCAACAAGCCCAATACCAATACGGCTGGGTAATGTATGGCGGGTGTTGCGGTCAGTAGGTCAAAAAAAGCCTGCATATCTGCCAGCATAAGGGTTATATCGAACCGCCAAGTTGGAAGATAGGCAGATACATAGCAATCAGCAAACCGCCGACTAAAACACCTAATACTGACATAATAATCGGCTCTAATAGCGAGGTTAAATTATCAACGGTATTATCCACTTGCTCTTCATGAAAAGTGGCTGATTTATACAGCATACTTTCCAGGGCGCCGGATTCCTCACCAATGGCGGTCATTTGCAGCATCATCCCCGGAAACAGCCCGGTAGAGCGCATGGACGTATTCAGTTGAATACCCGTTGCTACCTCATCGCGAATACGTAATACCCCTTCCTGATAAATAATATTCCCCGTGGCGCCAGAAACAGAATATAAAGCATCAATTAAGGGCACACCCGCAGCAAAGGTGGTTGAGAGAGTACGCGCATAACTCGCTAAGATAGAGTTATACACAATCGTGCCCACAATGGGTAATTTGAGTAACAGCTTATCAATACGTTTACGCAAGCCTGCAGAACTGGCATACAGTCGTTTAAATAAAAACACACCGACAATCACCGAGCCAATAATAATATGCCAATATTCTTGAGCCAGTTCTGACAAGTTAAGTACAAATTGAGTAAATGCCGGTAACTCGGCACCAAAGCTACTAAAGGTGTCGGCAAACTGTGGCACCACTTTAATTAACAATACCAGAGTGACGATAAAGGCCACGACAACGACCGCAATAGGGTAGGTCAGGGCTTTTTTTATCTTGGCTTTTAACTGCTCGGTTTTTTCTTTATAAGTAGCAATTCTATCTAATAGCGCTTCTAAGGCACCGGATTGTTCACCGGCCTCTACTAAGTTGCAAAATAGGTCATCAAAGTATTTAGGTTGATTGCGCAACGAGTTGGCAAAGCCCGTACCTGAGGCCACATCGCCACGAATACCGCTAATTAAGGTTTTCATAGTGGGGTTATCTACCCCGTCACTGACAATATCAAAACTTTGTACCAAGGGTAAGCCCGCTTTAATCATCGTCGCCATCTGGCGTGTAAATACGGCAATGTCCAGCGGTGTAATCGCCTTGCCACCACCGCCAAACAGCGGTTTGGGTTTTTTACGCACGACTTTAGGGCGAATACCTTGCTTCAATAACTGTGCCTTTACCAGCGCCTGTGAGGTGCCAGTGATTTCCCCTTCCACTTTTTTACCTTTACGGTCGGTGCCTTTATAAATAAACACCGTACTCTCGGGTGCAGCCATAACCTACCTTTACAACCTGTTATTTATTATTAATCTGTTGTTATGCGATTCGCTTCTGCCAAGCTAATTAATCCCATCGTCACTTTACGCAGGGCAGAAAGGCGTAAATTATTAAACCCTTCTTCTTTGGCCTGTTTGGCAATAGCCAGCGAGTTACCACCTTCCATAATCAGGTGCGAAATTTTCGGGGTAATGCGTACGACCTCATAAACCCCCACACGGCCTTTATAACCGCGGTTACATTTAGCACAACTACCTGCTTGATAAAGTTGCCATTGGTCTTTAGGAATACCCAGATTTTCTTCGGTCAGGCCTTCCTGCCGCAAGACTTCTTCCGGCAGCTCGTCCATGGGGGCGCGGCAATGGCTGCATAATCGCCGTGCCAGCCGTTGCGCAATAATCAGGCTCACGGTGGTCGCCACATTAAAGGTGGGCAAGCCCATATTTAATAAGCGCGTTAGCGTTTCAGCGGCACTATTGGTATTCAGGGTAGAGAGTACCAAGTGGCCGGTTTGGGCGGCTTTAATACCAATTTCGGCGGTTTCTAGGTCACGAATCTCCCCCACCATCACAATATCCGGGTCCTGACGCAGGAAGGAGCGCAAGGCTTCAGCAAAGGTCAGCCCCACTTTATTATTCATCTGTACTTGGTTAATGCCTTCCAGGTTAATTTCCACCGGGTCTTCCGCAGTCGAAATATTGCGCTCGGCGGTATTGAGAATATTTAACCCCGTATACAAGGAGACGGTTTTACCACTACCCGTAGGCCCAGTGACCAAAATCATACCTTGCGGCTGCTTTAAAGCCTCCATATACATTTGTTTTTGTTCGTCTTCATAGCCCAGCGCATCAATGCCCATCTGTGCCGAGCTGGAATCCAGTATCCGCATTACAATCTTTTCGCCAAACAAGGTAGGCAGGGTATTTACCCGAAAATCAATCGATTTTGGGCGTGAGATTTTTAGCTTAATACGACCATCCTGTGGGCGGCGCCGCTCAGCAATATCCATTTGCGACATCAATTTTAAACGTGCCGCTAAACGCGTCGCCAGGTTAGAAGGGGGTTTTTGTACTTCGGTTAAAATACCATCGGTACGAAAGCGAATACGGTAGCTTTTTTCATAGGGTTCAAAGTGAATATCCGATGCTCCCTGACGAATGGCTTCCAACAAAATTTTATTAATAAACTTAACAATCGGCGCTTCATCAGCACCAGCGGCATCGTCTTCTTCTTTGGGCTCGTCCGGGTTTTCAATATCGAGGTCATCCAGCCCTTCCTCGTCCAGCCCGCCAAGGCTGTCTTCTATATCTTCTTCTTGAGAAGATAAAAACTTTTCAATAGCACTTTCTAGCTTGTCAGCTTCTACCAGTACCGTATCGGTGGTAAGACCCGTATGGAATTTAATATCATCTAATGCCTTAATATTACCGGGGTCGGTCATCCCTAAAAAAATACGGTTACCGCGTTTATGCAAGGGTAAAGCTTGGTATTTATTAATCAGTTTGGGGTCGATCAGTTCTTTAAGTGCAATATCAAAGTTATGGGCATCCAAATCATAGACTGGTGTGCCAAATTCATCGGCCGACAGCAGGGCAACCTGCAGGGCGTCCATGATCGACTCTCGCACCAAATAGCTTACTAGATTTAAGCCGCTACGCTTGCTGGACAGCAAATAATCCTGCGTTTCTTCCGGCGTAAATATCTCGTCTTGCACCAAACGTCGGGCAAGGCCACTAAAGGCCAGGGTATTGTCAGTCGATGTATTCATAAAAGGCATTTTGTAGTAGCCAGCGGTATAAATCAATCTCACACGCGTTCTTTTGCTTTCATACGTCGTTAAAACGCTCTAAGACTTTGGTCGAATAAGTAAAGTTGACATTTTGTGATGCTCATCATATTCAGTGGCACTTAGTGACAAAAAAAGTCAGCTTTATCTGTCACCAAAATACACATAAGTTTTATTGTGTGTACTAAGTCACTGATTTAAAAGTTTTTTCACAATTGGCACAGTAGCTGTATTAATATTTGCACAACAATAAATTTTTTCCTAACCAAATAGAGGGTAATGGTATGAAAATGAAAAAGAACCAAAAAGGTTTTACATTGATCGAGCTGATGATCGTAGTCGCGATTGTCGGTATTTTGGCAGCTGTAGGTGTGCCTGCATACCAAAGCTACCTACAAAAATCTGAATTCTCCGGTTTGGCTACACAAGCTGCTGGTGTTAAGGCTGCTGTTACGTCATGTGTTCATTCTGAAGGCGTGAATGCCGCTGGTGCTAGCTGTGTCCCCGGGCGTAATGGTATTCCTAATGACGTGCCCGCAGCTACGGGTATAATTGGTGTCAGCTTAGACAATAACCTCGCTAGCCCTGCAGTTGCTGGAGAGGGCTTTGCTATTCATGTGACTGCTCCGACAGATAGCTCTCAGTTATTAGGTATTGCTGATGCAGTAGCCGCGGCTCTGGGTGCCCCTGCTATTGCAGCCAATGCAACAGCAGTTTATATATTGACAGGTGTGCCTAGAGTTGTAGGTGGTGCTGTTACTGCAGAGATTACTTGGACTGAATCATGTACGCCATTAGATTTGTGTTAACTAAGTGTATTTTTCTTTGAGAAAGCACCTTCGGGTGCTTTTTTTATGCCTGTTAAATCATTCTCCGTTACAATCACTGTATGAATTTTATGGCTTTGATAAAACGTTATACCTTACTGCTAACGATGGTGTGTTTGTTGTTGGCCTATGTGTTATCGCTTTTCTTTTCTCCTTGGACAACATTTTTCCATGAATCTTTAGTTTTTATCGCTTTATTGCTTATGGTGTTGTTGGGAGTGGTCTGTGTTCCTTCTTGGCAATATAGCCGTTTAGTCTTGTGTCTTTTGCTTGTCAGTTGTGTTCCGCTCTTCCAGTGGCTGTTTGGTCTTGTATTTTTTGCGGGTGATGCTCTATAGGCTAGTTTATATTTATTAGCAGCGGCTATTGCGGTGGTTTGTGGGCAGAAATGGCAATACGTACAGCAGCGTGATCGAGTATTCTTTTACTTCGCCAGTGTATTCTTTGTGTTAGGTTTTTTGCAGGTGTGGTTTGCACTGGTTCAGTATTACAGTCTGTATACCTTTCGTGGTTTTTTAATGGTTACCGAAGGTCACCCTTTTGGTAATTTACGACAACCGAATAATTTTGCGTCGGTATTGGTGTTATGCTTTTTTTCGGGCTGGTATTTATTTGAAAGGCGGCATTTTAGCCGCAAAGTCTTTTATGGTTGGGGCTTCTTTATTATTATTGGTCTTGTCCTAGCACAATCTCGCACCACCATGTTGGTGGGTATTTTCACTTGCGTGTTCTGTGCCTTATTTAAGTCGCGGTTATCATTGCGTACCCATTATGGTGATATTCTTTGGATATTAATGTGTTATCTAGGTTTATGGTTTTTGCTGCCAGAAATTAAACAGTGGTTATCAGTTCAAGAGGGTGCCGGATCTCTTCGTGAAATTGCTACATCAGGCAATATGCGTCTAGTTATTTGGTATGAGTCACTGTTAGCTATTTGGCAAGGGCCATTATGGGGTTATGGCTGGAATCAAATTGGTGTGGCGCAAGCGCTAGTGAATAGCCCTGTGGAATCAGCCGTGCATTTTCGTCAAGCGCATAATCTCTTGCTAGATTTACTACTCTATAACGGCCCCGTATTGGGTGGTGTTATGGTGTTGGGTATTCTCTGGATCATCATCAAAGCCTTTCGCGATTGTTGTACGATCGAAGGCTGGTTTATATTGGTAATGATCGGTGCAATCTTCACGCATGCCATGCTAGAGTTTCCTTTGCATTATGCGTATTTTTTACTGCCTACTGCATTTTTATTGGGAGTGATTGATAGTAGCGATACAAAACAAGATAAAAAAGAAATTGTATCTTTGCGCCGTCCTGCCTGGTATTTATTGCCCATTATTTTGATAGCGGCAGTGGTGCTAACACTTATCTGGCGAGACTATAATATTATTCGCAAAGAACACTTTAAGCTGGATTTAGAACTCACAGGGATGTTTGCACGCAAACCAGAAACAGAAATAACCAATGATATTCTACTACTGACACAGCGTCGCGAACATTTGCATTTTGGCCGTGCCGAAGTCACGGAAAATATGAGCGATACAGACATTGAATGGATGAGACAGGTTTCCCACCGCTTTGCCTCCCCTTACTACCTCAGTAAATATGCCAAAGCCTGCCAGCTTAATGACCGCTACGACGAAGATAGCCGAGTATTAGCCGTGATCAAACGTTTATTTGGCGAAGGTATGTATCAGTATGCCCAAAACCATATTTACGAAGATTTAGATAATGATTAGGGAGTTATAGAGCCCCCCTCTGACATATAACTAAATATTCTTTGTGCTGTATGCACAATTGGCATGCTATTTTGATATGGATTTCAAATGGGATGAAAACAAATGCCGCTCCAACTTGCTAAAGCATAGGGTGGATTTTGCTGATGCTGATGCTGTTGGTGTGTTCTACGATGATAATGCTATTACATCGATAGATTTTGGTCATTATGATGAAAAAAGGCTGATTACTTTGGGTATGGACTTGTGTTTACAATTGTTGGTGGTTGTTCATGTGCAAATAGAAGGCGACACCATACGTATTATTTCAGCACGTAAAGCTAACCGAAAAGAGCGCAAGCAATACGAAGGTGAACAATGATGAGAGACAATTATGATTTTAGTCAGGGCCAGCGTGGAGCTGTTATTAGTACGGCAAAAGAACGCATTACTATTCGCCTCGACCCCGATATTATTCAGTGGTTTAAAGACCAAGTACAAAGTGGCGGCAACTATCAATCATTAATCAATGAAGCCTTGCGTCATCACGTAGAGAGACAAGGCGAGCCTTTGGAAGATAAGCTGCGTCGTGTTATTCGTGAAGAAGTGCGAATAACCAGATAAAACAATAGTTTAGAGAAGCTAGCTTCACTGCATATTAAAATAACCTCCAGTTAAGACTTGCTTTTTAATATCCATACGTTAATATAGCCAAAAGTTAATAGTGTTTTTGGAATTATTGCCTTGTAAGAGATATCTCACAACAAATTCAGCCTTTACCGGGTGGTTAATTTTTGCACAGAGTTTAAAAACCCGTTAACGTGCGCGTCGGAAATCACGACAATAAGAAATAATCTTCCATAAAGGGAGTTATACCTGTGTTAAAGCCTTTTCGTACATTTGTTCTAGCTATTATCTTTTGGGCGAGTTATTCGGGGTTGTCTTATTCAGCTGCTGGCTGGTCTGGTCGTGGTTATAGTCAGTCTGGTTGTTTGGCTGCGAACAATAGTAATCCGAACCATACCTTTACTTGGGCTGTTAGAGATATCTATTATGCTGTTATTAATCTTCCAACAATAGTTTATGCATGCTGGGTTGCAAATGATGGTACCCCTCCACCGACATTTTATCACGAGGAGTGTTCAGAGGGGGTAAGCTCTATAATTCTTGCGGGTGTAGAGTTTTTCTGTCCAACTTCAGAGCCAACAACCTTGGCCCTGGCTATTAATAACGGTTATCAGAAGCACAATACCTGTAATCCGATTAATATAGCTACGGGCAATAAATTTTTTGTGTTCACTGAGTTCTCAAATACAAATATTAATCCATTAAAACTCGACATTTTTTACAATGGCGATGTGTCTAATATTGCATGGACATACCATTACATACAGTCTTTAAATATAGCGTCAGGTTATATAGAATCTTTGCGAGAAGATGGAGCTGTTATAAATTTTCCTGTAACAAGTAGTAGTAGTATCATTGCACCTTCGCAACGTCGTTAACGTTTAGTGTTTAAGGGGGCGCAACTACACTATGAATTAATGTTGGCAAATAACACGATCGAAACCTATAACACTTCCGGCCAGTTATTATCCATCCAGTACCCCTCTGGTATTGCCCATACGCTCTCGTATTCCAATAACGACAACACCATAACTATTACGCGTTTAAATGAAACGCTAGTGTTGGATTTGGTGGATGGCAATGTGGTTCAAGCTATACTGCCCGATAGTTCTGAAATTCATTATCTGTGGGATACCTCGGGTACTATTGATAACCTTACTCAAATCACCTACGCCGATAATACCACGCGTACCTTTCTGTACTAAGACAGTAACTTCCCACATTACGTCACTGGCATCATCGATGAGAATGACAACCGTATTTCCTCTGTAACATACGATAACGAGGGCAGAGCAACCAGCTCCGAAGTAGTCACACTAAACTCCGGTATTGAACGCACTGAAATTGAATACCATACCGATGGCACTCGCACTGTTACCAATAGCTTAGGTAAACAAAACACCTATCACTTCACGCAGTTTAATGGCGAATACAAAATGACACAGTTGGAAGGCCATGCCTCTGCCAACTGTGCCGCCGCGAACCAAGCCTATACCTACGATGCCAATGGTTTGATGGCCTCCAAAACCGATTGGCAGGGCAATGTCACCACTTACCTTTACAACGACCGTGGTTTAGAAACCTCGCGCATAGAAGCGTCGGGTACACCACAAGCTAGAACTATTGCTACCGAATGGCATCCGACCTTTAACTTGCGCACGCGGGTCATTGAACCCGAACATGAAACGGTATTTAACTACGATGCACAAGGCCGTTTACTCTCACAGGAGGTGACCCCACGATGAACACGTCAATCAAAACCACCCTAAAAACACTCTTGATAACAGTGGGTGTTGTGAGCAGCGCCTTCTCTGCGACGGGTACCTTCGCCGCCGATTGGCAGCCCTGTGCGGTAGAAGGGGCCGTGTGTACTCTGCCGGCTCCCGGTGAAGTGCGCTATGGCGCTAATGACCAGTATGTGATGCAAGCCGTGACCGAGAGTATTGCCTGTGACAATGCCACCTTTGACGACCCGATTTGGTGCGTAGTTAAAGCCTGTGAATACCGTCTAAGTGATACCTTGGATAGCGACAATGATGGTACAGTCGATGCCTTGGATGCCTTTCCCGCTGACCCTGCCGAACACGCCGATAGTGACGGTGACGGGATGGGCGATAACAGCGACCCGTTCCCTAACGATGCCACTAATGCATGACATAGCCCCCACTGGGTTAACTGCGCTTACCAATGGCATCGCTGTCAGGTGCCGGCACCGACACTGGTCCGCTATGGGGCCAACCAACGTTACCACTACCAACACGTGACCACCGATATTGGCGGTGCTGCCCACCTGTTTGGTGGAGACCCAGACCCGACGACCCTCAAAGATTGTGACTATATCCTCAGTGACCAAACCGATTACGACGGCGATAGTGTCGTTGACCGTTTCGATGCCTTCCCCTCAGATATCCATGAAACGCAAGACAGCGATGGCGATGGTGTCGGAGATAACCAAGACCCATTCCCGAACGACCCAGACAACCAGTCCAGCGGTGACTGGGTGTAATGTGCTGAGGAATGGGCCACCTGTACATTGCCAAGTCAAACGATTGTGCGCTACGGAGCCAATAACCAGTATGCCTATCAAACCGCCACCGAGACCATTAGCTGTACCAACAGTGTATTCGGTGACCCTATTGAGAATGTCCTTAAAAGTTGTGCTTATCTGAACATTGATCTATCCATCCTAGATAGTGACGATGATGACATCACGGATGACAGCGACGCCTTTCCGAATGAACCGTCACAAAGCACGACCGGTAATAGTGCAGGCTTACCCGTCACCAATTTATAAAGCCGTTTAACGAGCTATACCTATAATACTGTCGGTCAAGTACTCACAGTGGATGGCCCGCGCACGGATGTGAATGACATTACCACCTATGCCTATGATGCCACCACGCAATACCGCAATAGCATTACCGATGCCGTCGGTAATACCACACAGCTCACCAACCATAATGGCCGTGGTCAGCCACAAACCCTAATTGATGCCAATGGTACCACCACACAACTCACCTACCATGTGCGTGGTTGGTTAACTAGCAGTACCTTTGAGCACCCAAGCACATCAGCGCTAAACAGTACCACGACTTACACGTACGATAGATAATGTGGGTAACCTCACGCAAATCACACGCCCGGATAATACCCAGCTTAACTATCACTACGACACCAGTAACCGCCTGATTGCGGTGAGCAATAATGCGGGTGAGCGTATTGATTACACCTTGGATAATGCCGGTAACCGTACCTCGCAAACGATTAGCGATAACAACAGCACCATCAACTACCGTATGACCCAAGCTTTTGATGAGCTAAGCCGAGTGATGGAAGTCATTGGTGCCGATAGCCAACTCACCCAAATCGACTACGATGTGAACGACAACGCGGTACAAACCATTAACCCGCGTAACTACGCCACGCAAAATCAATACGATGCTTTAGATAGACTGACACAGATCACCGACGCCAACAGTGGCACCACACAGTTTACCTACGACGATCAAGACCGTTTAACTAGCGTCACCGATGCCAATGGCAATACCACCACTTACGCGTACGATGCTTTTGATAATCTCATCAGAGAAGTCAGCCCCGATACCGGAGACACCCGCCATGCTTACGATAATGCGGGTAACCGTATTGCCAGTATCGATAGCCGCGGTATTGTCACGCAATACACCTATGATGCGCTCAACCGCTTAACGCAATTAGCATACCCCGGTGCCCCACAGGAAAACATTACCTATGAATACGATACCGCCACCCTTGAGGCGAATAATCAAACTCACACCACTAATGCGCAAGGGCGTTTATTCCGCATTAGTGACCAGAGCGGGCAAACGGTGCACTTGTATGATCACAAAGGCAATCTGACTAGCCATATTAGAACGATGGGTAAAGACACAGGCAATACCAACACTAGACCTACATACTGGACAGACTACCTCTACGACACGGCTGATAAGCTTATCCAAATCCAAACTTTTTTACCGGATGGCAGCTTTAGCTATGCCACCACCTATCAGTACGATAGCGTGGGCAGAGTCAATAACGTCAGCATTGATACCACTATTAACGGCACCATCCCACAAACCGTTGCCAGTAACATTCAATACCTACCATTTGGGGGTATTACCGAACTGACCTATGGCAATAACGCCATCACCCAAATCACCTACGATTAAGATTACCGTCTCAATAGTTGGCAAACCACGACCGATACCACTACCTGACTGGATCGCAGTTATACCTATGATCAAAACATTAACATTACGCAAATTGATCACATACAACAGCCAAGCAATACGCAAGACTTTGGCTATGATCCATTAGAGCGCTTGGACAGCAGTATCACTCAAGCACACAACCTCGCATGGACTTACGATGCCGTAGGCAACCGCTTAACCGAAAATCATGGCAGTGATAGCGATGATTACGGCTATCAACATGGCAGTAATATCCTGCTGGATATTCAAAACACCAGCAGTACCAACACCTACGCCCAAGATAACCGTGGTAACACCACGCACATTACCCAAGTTCTTAGTACCACTAGCTTCGGCTATAACGCGGCAAACCGTCCGCTCTCGCTCACTAAGAACAGCGCCACAACGGTATACCGCTATAACGCCTTAGGCCAACGCACCACCAAAACCCAAGGCAGTAGCACCACACAGTACACCTACAATCCTCAAGGTCAACTGGTGGGTGAATACCACAACGGCCAACCGATTGTGGAGTATATTTATCTTAATAACCAACCCTTGGCGCAGTTTAGAAATGGTAGTCTCTATTACTATGCAAACGATCACTTGGGGACGCCGCAAACCCTAACCGATCAAAATCAGAATGTCGTGTGGTATGCCAATTACAGTGCGTTTGGGGAAGCAGAAATCACCACAGAAATTGTTGAAAACAATTGAAGAACGATTGGTCAATACTATGATGCTGAGCGTGAATTGCACTATGTATGGAGCCGTTATCTTGATCCAAGCTTAGGCCGCTTTACCCAGAGTGATCCGATAGGGTTAGATGATGGCCCGAATACGTATGCTTATGTTGCAAATAACCCTTTAATCTATTTTGATCCTGATGGATTGAGTGGAGTGTATGGGTTAGGTAATGGTAGCAGTCGATATAGTCAATCAAATACGGTCAGCTCTCTTGGGAAGTCTTCTAAGCCAAAGGCCAAAAAAGGTTATATTGATGGCGCTAATTCGCTATCTTGCCGATTAAGTTGTGCCTTTGATCCGACCAGTGCGATAGCCACAGAAGGTGCATCAAGGACTTTGCGCACACTTGGTTCTTTTGGCTCTGCATTGGGTTCTCGTACTAACATAGTGGGGACAACATTCTTTAGCAGAGTGGCTTTAAGTTGCATGCGAGACTGTCGCGAAAATGAAACAAACTCCTGTTTGATGCCGAATAATTAATAGGGGATGTAATATGATTTTAAATGTTGTAGCACTAACTTTTTTTGCAATCGTCTTTCTATTAGCAGGTGTATTTTCTCCGCATAGACCATCTAAATTATTTAAAGTCTTTTTTATGAATGCTGGCTTAACCTTTGTAATTGTAGTTGTCGCAATATTGTGGGGTTATGAATTTTATGAACTCATTACTTTGCAAGCTGGAGGTAAAAGCGGTGCAGCAGTAGGTGGTGCCTATGGAATGCTGATAGGTTCTGGTGTTGCTGCATTGATATCATTAGCTAAATACAAACCCGAAGAGCACAAAGAAGAACCAAGTTAGAAGTTTGCTAAGCAAGAAAATAATGAATAATATTGTCTTTTATATTGTTATTTCCGAATTAATATCCTTGTTTTTGTTGATTAAAATTTGGAAAAGTAAATAGGTATTATTGCTAAAAATACCGATGATCTTACTTGTTCTAATACCGTTTGTTGGGCCGCTGTTTTACTTTTTTAATCAAAGGGTCAGGTACGTTGATCTTTAACCCAATCAAAGGTCAGGTACGTTGATATTTAACCAAATAACTAAAGAAAATAATTGGAGCCAGATTAAAAACTGTTTTTTGATCAGCGGTAATCAAAGTGTCAAGGTGACTTGAAATAAAAATAAAAAAATGGATAGATAACAGTGATGTTGTTTCTAAAAAATACCTTCTTATTTACCATGTTGTTGTTATCGGTTTCTCCTGCTTTTGCTTAGGTGTATAAGTGGGTTGATGATCAGGGGCGTGTGCATTATAGCGATAAGCCGCAGGCGGGTTCGCAGGTATTAAAAACCAAAGGGCGTTTAAGTAGTTATGATTCTATTAGTTATGAAACCTTGAATAAAAATTTTTCGGGTTATGCGTCTTCTAAAAAGCAAAAAATAGTGATGTATTCCACAACATGGTGTGGTTATTGTAAAATGGCGAAAAAGTATTTTGTCGAGAATAAAATTCACTTTGTTGAGTACGATATTGAAAAGAATGCCAAAGCTAAACGCGCGTATGATACGCTAGGTGGCAGAGGGGTGCCAGTGCTTGTCGCGGGTAATCGCCGCATGAATGGTTTTAGTGTGTCAGGTTTTGAAAGTTTTTATGGAATAAAAAAGGAGTAAATAAATGAGTAAAGTCATTAATAATATGTTGATATTGAAGATATGTATAGGTCTGTGCTTTTTCTCTAGCTATAGTTTTGCTGAATGGTATGTTGGTGTGGATCAAACCGAGATGGATTTCCATATTAATTTTGCAAATAGTAAGCAAAACTATGATTTGAATTTAACCCGGTTAAAAGTCGGGTATGCAAAGGATAACTACTCTTTAGAGTTTCATTATTATGATGATGACCTAGATGAGAGTCCTGCTTCTACAACGCAAGGCGTTGTTTTTGATGTGCGAACCGGTATAAAGAATATCTATGGTATTTATGCAAGGGCGGCATCAACGGGAAGGTTAGGGGTTTATGGCTTAATGGGTATGGTATTTGTTAATACAGAGTTTGATATTGTTGGCTTTAACATTGTTGATTATGCTGATTTTGATTCATTCAGTGTTGGTGCAGGAGTGCATTATAAGTTTACGGATAATTTTATTGTTAATTTGGATTATGTAGAAATGGAAGGTGACGTTAACTATCCAACTTACACTGTGCAAACAGGTGGTGCAGTTGATGCTCAACTAAAAGGTTGGGGTTTAGGTGCTAGGTATTTATTTTAACCGTTAATCCATCCGCAGGGATAAATCAATGGCTTTACAATCTTTGGTCAGTGCGCCGATAGAGATATAATCCACGCCGGTTTCGGCAATGCGGACCAGTGTGTCTTGTGTGATGCCACCGGAGGCTTCGAGCTTGGCTTTGTTGCCATTGTCCCGATTGAAATTCACGGCGGTGCGCATATCCTCGAGTGAAAAATTATCCAGCATAATAATATCCGCACCCGCGTTTAGTGCTTCATGAAATTCTTCGAGGTTTTCGGTTTCTACTTCGACGGGTTTGCCGGGGTGATTATGTTTTGCGGCGATAACCGCTGCGGTGATACCACCACAAGCGGCAATATGATTTTCTTTAATTAAACAGGCATCGTACAAGCCAATGCGATGGTTATGGCAAGCGCCACAGGTGACAGCATATTTTTGTGCCGTGCGCAGTCCGGGAAGGGTTTTGCGGGTATCGAGTAATTTAACCTGTGTATGTGCCACTTTATCGGCGTAGTGTTGGCTAATGGTTGCCGTTGCAGAAAGCAACTGCAAAAAATTCAGTGCGGCACGTTCACCGGTTAACAAACTTCTGGCACTGCCTTGCAAGGTAAACAACACACTGTTGGCACTGACTGTGTCACCGTCTTGCGCTTGCCAGTCAATCACCACGCTGTTATCCAACTGCGCAAACACTTCATCTACCCACGCTTGCCCGGCCAGTACACAGTCTTCACGGGTAATAATCGTGGCTGTTGCTTGTTGCTCGGCTGGAATTAACTCTGCGGTAATATCACCGCTGCCCACATCCTCTGCAAGCGCAGTAGCCACAGAGCGAACAATATCGGCGTGTAATAGTGAGTTATTCATAGCGTGAAGTGTTTTGTTGAAAGCGCGAAATTCTACCACAAACCCTACGTTTATTGCTGGCTTTCCATATATGTGCGCAATAATTTATTAATTCGTGTTTGGTAACCCTGCCCCTGAGATTTAAACCATTCAAGTACATCTGTATCTAAGCGGATGGTCACTGATTGTTTTCCGGGAATAGTGAGCTTGGCATTTTTAAAGAAACTCTCATCCAGCTCGGCAATGTCACTGGTATCAATATCGGTATCTGGCATATCTTCCAGCTTTTTCCAGTTAGTTTTTGAAGATTTGTTCATAATTCTTTCTCTCGTTTTTGGTGTCCTTCCTAGCAGAGATAATACTAAGGGTATCTTGATATTCGGTGTAAGCAACAACGGTTAATACGGATTTTACCAAGCCGATACCTAGCCAGCGTTCTTCACCATAATCGATGCGATTATCTGGCATGGTTAACATAGGGGCAGCAAACATGTTGCAGACATCCTCGAAGTCAATGCCATGTTTTTTGAGATTAAGGCGGTTTTTGTGTGTCCCATGTAAAAATTATAACACTCCTTGTTGTTACATTTGTATGTACTGTTTAGTCTTTTAGCGATACTGTTTCAACGTCAACTGCTCTCCCCGTTGGGTAAATTCAATATCTTTTAGCGCGCTCATGCCCAGTAATACACCCACGCCTTCCATATGCTGGTTAATGCTGGCGGCGACGTTGTAGAGCACAATATCGCCAATGCGCAGTGTGTTCAGGCGGGTGCGGTAAACCGTAATGGTTCCATTGGCGGTGCCTACTTGTTGTGGTACACCGCGTTTAAGCCCGATTTCATTGGCAATACTTTCTGGCACGGAGACATCGGTAGCCCCGGTGTCCAGCAAGAAGGTGACTTTTTGCTGGTTGATATCGCCGTTGACCACATAATGGTTGTAGCGATTGCGTTGTAATACCACGGTGTTGGTGTCTTGTAATTGTTGGCTTTGCGGGTTGCGGTTGGGGTTGTAGTTGTTTTTTTCCCAGTCACCAAAAAAGCTGATCAACAGCGCCAGCGCGACTACCCATGCCAAAATCATCATGGTGGTACCGGCTTTTTTGTTGGGGTTATTGTCTGGGTTGTGGTCGGGTTCCTGTGGTTTCATCCTTTTATACTTCGCTGTTGGTGATAGAAAATAGTGAGGCGGTTGCGTATCTTGATGTCAGCCATCATACTGCGAGACAACCTTGGTTGCCATAACATAGAGTTTTTTTTCATATATGCCACCGCTGCTAACAATAACTGAAGGCTGGTTGTCCAGTGCCCGTCGTGTGCCATCGCCGAATGTTAACGAGCGCCCGGCAGGCGCAGAGATTTCCTTGTTGGTGATTCATAATATCAGCCTGCCGCCCGTGCAATTTGGAGAGGGGAGTGCTGGCACAATCCATATCGAGCAGTTTTTTACCAATACCTTGGATCACAGTGCACACCCGTATTTTGACACCTTGCGCGGGCTAGAGGTGTCTGCGCATTTGTTGATTACTCGCGAGGGTGAGGTAGTGCAGTTTGTTGATTTTAATAAACGCGCTTGGCATGCGGGGCGCTCCAGCTTTCAGGGGCAACCGGAATGTAATGATTATTCGATTGGTATTGAGTTGGAAGGTGCGGACACTATCCCCTATTCCAAAGCGCAATATACCGCCTTGGCTCAAGTCACGCAGAGCATCATGCAGCATTACCCGGCTATTACCGCTGAGCGTATTACCGGTCACAGTGATATTGCCCCCGAGCGTAAAACCGACCCCGGTGAGGCGTTTGATTGGGGGTATTTTCAGCAAACCTTACAGGATTTATCGACATGACCTCGCAGGGTGTTAACAGTTGGCGCGAAGCGATAATGGTGTATAAGCATCCGCGTGTGATTGGCATGTTCTTTTTGGGCTTTGCGGCGGGTTTGCCGTTGTTATTGGTGTTTTCGACGCTATCAGCATGGCTGTCGGATATGAACGTTAGCCGCAGTACCATTGGTTTTTTTGGTTGGGTGGGCATTACTTATTCGATCAAAGTATTTTGGGCGCCGATTGTGGACCGTATTGCCATTCCCGTGTTAACCGTTTGGCTGGGGCAGCGCCGTAGTTGGATGCTACTGCCACAGTGCTGTATTGCCTTGGGCTTATTGATGATGTCTAACATTGACCCCGCTCAGCCATTATTGGCCTTGGCGTTGGTCTCTGTAGGTGTGGCATTTTCCTCAGCAACGCAGGATGTTGCTTTGGATGCCTATCGTATTGAAGCGGCGATTCCCGAGTATCAGGGGGCGATGTCGGCGTCTTATATTTTTGGTTATCGTGTTGCTCTATTAGTTGCGGGTGGTGGTGCCTTTTTTATTGCCGCTTCATGGAGTTGGGCGGAGGCTTATTTGTCCATGGCTGTGCTGATGAGCATTGGTGTCATCACCGTATTAATTATTAAAGAGCCGGATTTAAGCAACCGTGAAATTAATGTATCGGGCGATACCTATTGGATGCGCTGTGTGCAGTGGTGTAAAGAATTTGTGGTAGCGCCTTTTGTCGATTTTTTCCGCCGTAATGGGCGCTTTGCCATATTGGTACTGTGTTTGATTGGCTTATACCGTATTAGTGATATCACTATGGGGATTATGGCGAACCCTTTTTATTTGGATATGGGCTTTACCAAAATTCAAATTGCACAAATTGTGCAAATTTATGGCTTTGGTATGACCCTGTTAGGGGCTTTTGTCGGTGGTTTGTTGGTAGTGCGTTATGGCATTTTTCGTCCGCTGATTGCTGGCGCTGCCATGGTAGCCTTAACTAACTTATTGTTTGCGCAATTATCGCAGATAGGTGCCGACCCGCAGTGGTTAACATGGGTTATTAGTGCTGATAATTTTAGTGGTGGTTTTTCTAACTCGGCGTTTATTGCCTACCTGTCTAGCTTAACCAACCGCGCTTACACGGCAACCCAATATGCCTTGTTCAGCTCGCTAATGACATTGCCGGGTAAATTTATTAGTGGCTTTAGTGGCGTGATTGTCGATGCCTCCAGTTATACCCATTTCTTTATCTACGCGGCACTATTAGGTATTCCGGCGATTATTTTGGCGGTGATTGCCTATCGGCATGATAAGATATTGGGCTCCTAAAGAAAGGTCGGTAAGTGTATTCAAGACACGCCGTAAATACGTCCTTGTAGGTTCGGCGCCGCATCCCTGCGCCTTACGGTCTTTCATACACTTACCGACCTTTCGTCACAAGTTCTTTTGCACTGATGCAAATATTTGGAAATACTTTTAACAATTGCTTATCCGCAGTGACTAATGGCACTTGTAAAAATTGTGCCAGTGCCACGACTTCACAGTCATAAGCCGAGCAGCCAGATTTCTGCGTCAGTGCCAGTATCTGGTTGGAATTGCTTTCGTATTCGTGATTCTGTAACAGGCTTTCGGCTTGTTCTTGAATAGCGCAAGCAGTGGTTAAATCCAGCAGGTTCTTTCTGAGATAGACCGCGAGAATATTACGTAACTCACTGCGCCATAATGTGGGAGCAGCCCATTCGGGTTCTTTTATCATAAGTTGTTCAACAGCGGGGGTGTACGCGGTGGGTAGGTATAAGTCAGCAATCGTATTGGTATCAACAACAATCATCGGCGGCCATCCTGTTTGGCGTTATGTATATCCTCGGCAGTCACTGCCATTTTCTCAAGGCGGTTACGTATGCCTCTAGCCTCAAGGATACGCTCCTCGGCAGAAATTTTACAGGGGCTTAGTGTCTTTTCTAGGCAAACAATCAATTCGCTATTAATACTGCGACGATTAATTGCTGCCGCTGTTTTTAGATTTTGATACAAGCCTTCAGGAATATTTTTAATCGTAATAGATGTCATCGTCGGCAACTCATAAAGCGGTTTCAATATGGTTTCATTATGGTTTATTTCGGGATTAATTACAAATAAATAGGATGAGATATGATTCACCTTTATTAATTCAATTGCTTGTAATTCAACCATACCATCACCATATCTGTTGTAGCTCAACACTGGAGAAACTCTTGAAGACCCTCTTTATGCTGTTTGTTGTGACGCCCATTGTCGAAATGTGGTTGTTACTTGAAGTCGGTGGTGCGATTGGTGCGATACCGACGATTGGCCTTGTCGTGTTAACCGCGTTTATTGGTATTTCTCTGCTGCGTTATCAGGGAGCAATGACGGTATTGAAAGCGCGCATGAAGGTGGATGCGGGCGAGGTGCCTGCCCGTGAAATGGCTGACGGTTTGTTTTTTGCGGTAGGGGGTGCTTTATTGCTAACACCGGGTTTTGTGACCGATGCGATTGGTTTTGCTTGTTTAACGCCAGGTATTCGTACGTGGGTGTTGGGTTCTATTAGTCGCCACGTGTTGAATGGGCGTGCGCAAGCATATTCTCATTTTCAAGCGGGGGGTTACCATAGAGGACAAGGGCCTCATAGGCAGGAAGATATTATCGAGGGAGACTTTCAGCGCCATGATGACCCTAAGCATGAGCGCCGTTTGGACTAAAGCATAAAAAAATAATAAGCAGGCTTGAAAAGGAGTTGTTACGGCCCCATTTATCTGTGCGAACTAAATCAGTTTCTGATTTAACGCTGTTTTTGTTTGTTTTTTGATCAAAAACAGGGCTAATCATAATTAAATGACTATTTTGGAGAACTAAAAATGAACATTCGTCCTCTTCATGACCGTGTTGTTGTTCGTCGCCAAGAAGAAGAAGCGACTTCTGCTGGCGGCATCGTACTTCCTGGTTCTGCTAAAGAAAAGCCGAATCAAGGTGAAGTGATCGCTGTAGGTAATGGCCGTATTCTGGATAACGGTGATGTACGCCCAGTTGACGTTAAGGTGGGTGACACGGTGGTATTTGGTAAATACGCGGGTAGCGACACTATCGACGTTGATGGTGAAGAATTGGTGATTCTAAGCGAATCCGATATTAAAGCGATTGTTGAGTAATTGTTGAATCGTAACGTTTCACAACAGTAACAACCTATTCACATTTTGAGTAAAACATATTTTATAAGGTAAAAAATCATGGCAGCTAAAGACGTACAATTTGGCGATAGCGCTCGTCAGAAAATGTTATTCGGCGTAAACGTATTGGCAGACGCAGTAAAAACCACCTTGGGTCCTAAAGGTCGTAATGTCGTTTTGGATAAATCATTTGGTGCACCTAACGTGACTAAAGACGGTGTTTCTGTCGCGAAAGAAATCGAACTGGCAGACAAGTTCGAAAATATGGGCGCACAGATGGTAAAAGAAGTCGCTTCTAAAGCCTCTGACGATGCCGGTGACGGTACGACTACGGCGACTGTTCTGGCGCAAGCGATTGTTAACGAAGGTTTAAAATCGGTTGCCGCGGGTATGAACCCAATGGATCTTAAGCGCGGTATTGATCAGGCGATCGTTGCTGCGGTTGAGCACGTTAAATCAATTTCTCAGCCATGTACTGATGGCAAGTCGATTGCTCAAGTCGGGACTATTTCTGCGAACAGTGATGAACAAGTGGGTTCTATCATTGCAGAAGCGATGGAAAAAGTTGGTAAAGAAGGTGTGATCACTGTTGAAGAAGGTAACAGCTTCGATAACGAACTGGACGTGGTAGAAGGTATGCAGTTTGACCGCGGTTACCTGTCTCCATACTTTGTGACGAATCAAGACAACATGATGGTGGAATCTGAAACACCATTTATCCTGTTGGTTGACAAGAAAATTTCTAACATCCGTGAATTGCTGCCGGTATTGGAAGGCGTTGCTAAAGCGGGTAAGCCATTGGTGATTGTTGCGGAAGATGTTGAAGGCGAAGCCCTGGCAACGTTGGTGGTAAACAACATTCGCGGTATTGTTAAAGTGGCGGCGTGTAAAGCACCCGGTTTTGGTGATCGTCGTAAAGCGATGTTGGAAGACATTGCGGTATTGACGGGCGCGACAGTGATTTCTGAAGAAATCGGTCTGGATCTGGAAAGCACCACTCTGGAACACTTGGGTACGGCCAAGCGCGTGACCATGAGTAAAGAAAACAGTGTGATTGTTGACGGTGCGGGTAATGCGGAAGCGATTCAAGCACGTGTTGCGCAAATTCGTGCGCAAATCGAAGAAACGTCTTCTGATTACGACAAAGAAAAATTTCAAGAGCGTGTGGCTAAATTGGCTGGCGGTGTTGCGGTGATTAAAGTCGGTGCTGCGACTGAAGTAGAGATGAAAGAGAAGAAAGCACGTGTTGAAGATGCACTTCACGCGACTCGTGCTGCGGTTGAAGAAGGTGTGGTTCCTGGTGGTGGTACTGCCTTGATCCGTGCTGCTGCGGCGATTGCTGACCTGAAAGGTAAGAACGACGAGCAAACCGCGGGTGTTGCGATTGCACTGCGTGCGATGGAAGCGCCTCTGCGCCAAATCGTTTATAACGCGGGTGATGAAGCTTCTGTAGTTGCCGACCAAGTTAAGAAAGGCGAAGGTAACTTCGGCTTTAATGCAGGCTCTGGTGAGTACGGTGATATGTTGGACATGGGTATTCTTGACCCCGCCAAAGTAACACGTACCGCACTACAAGCCGCAGGTTCTATCGCTGGCTTGATGATTACTACTGAAGCTATGGTTGCCGATGCGCCTGAAGAAGGTGGCGCTGGCCCTGCAATGCCTGATATGGGCGGCATGGGTGGTATGGGTGGCATGGGCGGTATGATGTAATAGCTGGTTAGCCAACCAATAAAACTCAAATCCCCGAAGGTGGAAGCCTTCGGGGTTTTTATTTTGTACTGTTTCAATTGTTTATTAAACATTACAAATGATATTGATTTTCATTTGCATTTATATGAAAGATGCGTAATATGACGCCATGTTGAACTTATTTTGCTCATAAATATATCTTTTTAGTGATGTTAGTGAAAAATCATTATGTCTTCAGTTTGTGAATTTCCAAAAACCAGTATCGACGATCTGGTTGAACAAGAGTTTTATGCTTCAGATTATTATTATCATGAAGTGCAACCTGGACTAATTGTTTCTGTGTTTAATTCTTCTATGGAAGATAATGTTGAAACGGAAGCATGTTTTTCTGGTGGTAGTGAGTATATTCATTTTAACTATTTATTGGATGGCAGGTTTGAGGCACGTATAAAGGATGTTAATCTTGAACTGAATCCGGGTGATATTAATATGGGCTTTGCTGATGGGGAGGCATTTTATCTTTCTCGAAATCAGAATTTTTATAACCTAGAGATTATGATTACTCCTGAGGTGCTATGCCAATTAGCAGGTGAGCAGTTGGCAGGTATCAATGCGGATAAAAAAATGGATTTCTTTGTCAGGCTGGGCAAGCCTTGCCAACGGTTGGTTATGGCGGCACAGCAGTTAACTGAGCTGATCAAACAAGGTTCGGATAAAAAGTTGTTACTACATGCTACCCTCCTTGGTTATATGTATTGGCATTTGCAATCGCATCAACAAAAACCTTTTTCAATTAAGCTTTCATTGCATGAAAAAAACAATTATTGGCAGCAAAAGATTATCTTTTATCAGATTTAAGTGCCCCTCCAACTATCGCAGACATTTCTAAAACTGTTGGTTTTAATCAATGTAAATTGAAGATAGGTTTTAAAGAACTTTTTGGCGCTAGTATATATGCTAGTTTTCAAGAGGAGCGGATGCGTAAAGCAATGAGATTGCTAAAGGCAAACAATGTAACAGAAACAGCCATGTTATTGGGTTACAGTAACGTCAGTCACTTTAGTAATGCATTTCGTAAACAACTCGGTGTATTACCAAATCAGGCGCGGCAGGATATGCTGATTGATTTACAAATACCGCCAGTGTAATAGAGCCCATTGAGGGCTCTAAGAGTAGTCTTAAAATTTGCTATTAAATGTTACGCCTATCGATCTCGGGTCGCCAGCTTCGGCAGCGTTGGTCCCCGTAAAGTTGAACTCAATGGAGGAGTAGTATTCATCCAATGCATTTTTAGCCCATAAATCAAGACTCCAGTCTTTTGCTTCCACGCCCGTTTTAAAATTCACTAGGCTGTAGGATTCCTGCTTTAATGTATTGGGTGCATTAAAGAAGTATGAGCCCACATAATTGTTATCAATTTGAGTAAACCTAGTTAGTCCATCACCCAATGGTTGGCGGTTTTGTACAGATAAATTTGATGTAAATCTGGGAGCGTTAGGTAGACGATTTCCTGTGTAGTCTTCTGTAGCAAATGTTAAAATTAAGGCGCTGATAATCTTTAAACTTGGTGTCAGTGTAAGCCCCTGATAATGCTAAGAGCCAGCCGTTAGATGGTCTGAAGCGAGTTTCAATCTCAAAGCCTCGTCTATTACTTTTTGCAGCATTCTCAGTAATAATGGTAGTAGTATTAGGGGCTAATTGCTGAACTTGCTGGTCTTTAATATCAATCCAAAAAAGAGCATTATTAAGTTCTAAGCGATCATCCAATAGTCGCGTTTTAAATCCTAATTCATAATTAGTACTTGTCTCAGATTCATAAGTAGGTCTATTTAGGTTAGGGTATAGCACGTCAAAACCACCTGCACGGTAACCTCGACTGACAGAACCATAAATCAAATTATCATTTTCTTTTGTGTAGGATAGAGCTAACTTTGGCAGTAATTCGTTGAAGTTTTTGCTGCCACTAAAGTTGCCACTGGAGTTGTTCACCGTTGCCGCGCGTTTCTCTTCGTCATTCCTTAGCCCTGTGGTTCAAGTCAGTTGATCTCCGATGAAAAAGTCTACTTGACCAAATAAGGCGTAACCGCTGTTATCTCTGGTCGCATCACTCGGGGAGGTGGCTCCACCAGCGAAAGTATTAACGCTATTGGTTTCAAAATCGCTGTCATAGGCATATAACCCGCCTAACCAACTTAAATTAGAATTATTTGCTGACCATCGCAATTCCTGACTAAACTGTTCCTGTTTTTCATCAGAAAAGCTATGAAAGGTGCTTGCTGCAGTAGAAGTTCCATCCTGATCGGCAGAGTTAATATTCTCCCAATCACGCCAGCTAGTAATTGAAGTAAAATCAATGTTACCTTTCCAATTAACGGTAAGTGACGTACCTATACTATCGCGATCATCCACACCTCTAAAGTCGTGATTAATCTCATCTGGATTCGTACGTATTTGAGCAGTAGGTCCGAAAGCATAAGAATCACCATCAAAATTTTCATAATCAACTACAAATATAGTTTCCAGTTGATCGTTGGGTGTCCAACGTAATTTGGTTTTGGCAGTAATATCATCTCTTTGTCCGAAATCTTCAAAGCTCTGACTAATGTTATCAATATATCCATCATTTTTAACTCCAGAAAAAGAAAACCCAAAAAAGAGTTCATCTTTTTTTAATGGAGTATTAATATTTGCCGCTAATCGCTTACGTGACAAATCATCAGCAGTTAACGAAAATTTTCCCTCTGTTTCATTACTTGGTTTTTTCGTAGTGATATTAACAACTCCGGCAAGTGAGTTACCTCCGTATAACGTGCCTTGTGGGCCACGCAACACTTCAATACGCTCAATATCAAGCAAGTCCATATCAAAAGCACCGTTATTGGTGTAGTTAACACCATCAACATAAAATCCCACCGTAGGATCAGTAAATAAACCTGGTCCAATACCACGTACAAAAATATTGGTATCCCGACGTCCCCCCCAGGTAAAGATATGCAAATTAGGTGTGTATTGAGATAATTCTGTGACTGAAGTGATATTGCTATCTTCAATATCTTGTTCGGTTTTGGCTGTAATACTTGAAGGTACCGCTTGTAAATCACTTTCTCGTTTTTCTGCATTAACCACTATCTTAGGAAGCACTTGAGTGGTTACAGAATCAGCATAAGTGACTACTGGAGACAAGCTGCAAGTCAACAAAATACCTTGTATGGATAATGAAAGTAATTGCTTGTAATTTAATTTATTACGAGTAAGCCGGTTAGATTTCAGCATAGTATTAATGCTCCTATTTATCTATTTTAATCCGGCCTATTGTGGTGTGTGAGATTATTTTGGTACTACCCTAAAGCGTTATTTTTTGCCCCCTAGCGGATTAATTTTATAAAAATTATGCTTATAAATTGTAGGGTTATTTGTTTTTTATTTGAGGTTGGTTGATGCGTCATGTCAGACAATAAGGGTAGTGCTTGTCATTGTGACAGCGTTGAATAATTTCCACCGATAAATTGAAAAGTTTATCAACCAGTGATGTTGAAATTATATTTTCTGGAGTACCATCGGCGATAATTTTACCAGAGTGCATAGCGAGAATTCGATCAGCATATTCACTGGCTTGATTGATATCATGTAATACCATAACAATGGTGAGTTTGTGGTCTTGATTCAATTGTGCCAGTAAAGCAAGAATATCCTGTTGGTGACCCATATCAAGATAGGTTGTAGGCTCGTCTAATAACAAAATATTGGATTGCTGTGCAAGCGCCAATGCAATCCAGCCACGTTGCTTTTCACCGCCCGATAAACTGCTAAACAGACGATCACGTAGGTGCTGCATACTCGTGACGTCAAGCGCCCATTCGACAGCATCAACATCTGCTTGTGTTTGTTTCCCTAACAAGCCTTGATGAGGGTAGCGACCATGGTTAACTAATTGTTCGACAGAAATATTTTCGGGTGCAATTGCGTTTTGAGGTAATAGTGATAGTTGTTTTGCTAATGTTTTTCTTGACCACGTATCTAAATTTTTGTGGTTAAGCTGAACTTGCCCTGATGTGGGTTTGATTAAGCCTGCCAAGCCTTTAAGCACGGTGGATTTTCCACAACCATTAGGCCCAATGAGACAAGTCGTCTGCCCCAAGGTAATGTTAATAGAGCACGACTGAATAACGGGGCGATCATCATAAGCCAACACTAGATCACGGGTGGTTAGCGTTAAGTGGGTTGGTGTTACAGTCATAAATATTTTCCGGTGTGGCGTTGTAATACAACAAGTAATAGGGGAATTCCTATCAGTGTAGTGAGCACTCCTGCGGGTAACTCCAAGGGGGATATCAGCATGCGACTGAGAATGTCTGCCCCCAATGTCAGGCAGGCACCACTGAGTAGACTAATCACCGTCAGTTGGCCGATATGACTTCCGACAAGTAGACGTACCATGTGTGGCACAATCAATCCGACAAAGCCGATTGGACCCACCACTGCAGTAGCACTCGCCGCTAGTGCTACTGCAATACTAATGGCAATAACCCGCCAACGGTGAATGTGCAAACCTAGCGATTGGGAGACATTATCGTCAAAGCGCATTAACGAAAGTGAAGGTAAGGTTATGATAAGTGCTAATAAGCTAATGACGGTCCAAGGTAACACGTTTATTAGGTGAGAAAAATCTCTTCCATAGAGACTGCCCGCCAACCAGAGTATGGTGGTTTCGGTGCGATTACCACCTAAGGCAACTACAATCCACATCACCGTAGCAGTGAGAATAGCGCCCACAGCAACACCGTTAAGTGCCAACTTAATGGGGTCAATACCACCTTGCCAAGACAGCCTTAGTACTACTATGGCAGTTAATAAGCCGCCTATCAGAGCCGCAAAGGGTAGCCATGACAACGAGAGGGTTGCCGTGCTTCCATCAATTAATAAACCACTGATAATATCTGCACCAATTAAGAAAATAACAACAGCCATACTGGCCCCGCCAGACACGCCCATAACGCTGGGATCGGCCAGAGGGTTACGCACGACTGATTGTAAGATTAGCCCGGATAGAGCGAAATGGATGCCAACAATAGCTGCTAATAGTGTTCTGGGTAGACGTAGATTCCATAGCACCGCATAGTCGCTAGTGGTATATCTGGGCGCAAGTAGTTCTTGATAGACGGTTGATGCAGGTAGCGAAACCGAGCCCATTAATAGCGAGGCGATGATTAATATAATCAGACCAATAAATAACCCTGCGCTTATACCGATAAATCTCCAGTGCAAGGGTTTGTTACTCGATAGCATTAGGCTTTTTCTTCGATTGAGTGGCATTATGAAGTTTGTTTTTTTATTAGGTAGATAAAAAGCGGCCCGCCAACCAATATGCACAATATGCCCACAGGTATGGAATATACTTTGGCAAATACATCCGCACAGCTAACCAAAGCAGCGCCAACTAATGCTGACAAAGGCAGTAATACTTGATGATCATTACTCTTGTGTTGCTAATAGAAACGCACAATATGCGGCGACATCAAGCCAACAAATGCGATAGGGCCTGCAACGGCAACAGTGGCTGCTGTTAGTAAAACGGCAACCATGCCCAATAGCAGTCGCCACCAATGTATAGATAACCCCGGTGATCGGCTGGTCGTATCATCAAGCATTAATATATTGAGTGGACGCGCACAACTAACCACTATGAGTAGACCAAGAAACACATAGGGGTAGAGCTGGTGTACGTGTTGCCAGATACGGTGGTTTAAACTGCCTGCCAACCAGTAATATAAGCCTCCAGCATCAGCACTGGTGGTTACCATCAATGCAGTGATTCCTGCGCTAAAAATTAAAGAGGTACTGATGCCTGCCAGCGTAAGATGTAACGGGCTTCAATGTGTTTTCCAAGAAATTGAGAAGCAGATAATACCTGCGAATAAGCCACCGAAGGTTCCTACCATTAAGCGTGTCGACGTAGAACAATCGAATACTATGAAGCTTAGAACAATAGCAAATGCTGCACCAGATGATACGCCCATCAAGCTGGGAGAGCTCAGTGGGTTGCGCGTAATTGACTGTATGATGGCACCTGCCATGCCCAATGCGGCCCCGAATAATATAGCGATCAGTAGGCGAGGTAGTCGCAATTCCTTAATAATAAATTGATGAGTGGTATCCTTACCGTATAAGAGTGCTTGCAGTATGTCTGCTAAAGGCACAGTAAAGTCGCCTATTATTAGCGACAGCACACTGGAAATCACCAAACTAAGGATGCATAACGCAATGAGCCAAGCTATTTTATTCATACCATGACACCAATCGGGATTAATTATCAGTAAACGTCATTAGCTTCGCTTGTGCCTTGGTGGGTATGTCTTTCGGCTGGGGAAATGTAGTGGGGTAGAACAAGTACGCCAGTTCCCTAAGCACCATATCTCTCGCAATGGGGCCATGTGACATTACGTATTGATCATTAACTCGAGATGCGCGCTTGTTTTTAACGGCGGTTAATTTTTCCCACACTGGATGATTAGTCACGGGGCCTTGCTCACCTTTAAAAGAGATAATGACATCTGGATTCAGTTTTAATAACTTTTCCATTGAAACAGGCGCAGAATCAATTTTTTTTATTTCGGGGTTGGGGCTGTCACCTAAGCTATTATTCGCATTAAGAGCTGACATAATCGTAACTGTAAAGTTGTGATTGTAAAAACCATAAATCACGTCAGCCCAGTGCCATAAAAAAACAACACTGAGCTTGCCTGGTGATTGTTGTTGATATTTTTCTAAATCAGCCGCGAAGCGCGCATTCAGTTCCGAGGCTTTTTCTGCTTCTCCAAGTGCCGTTCCTGCCGATATAATCGCACGGTTCGAATCTTCATAGGTAAACATATCGTAAGCGAGGAATTTTCCTATTTCTTCAAATTTTTTGGCGAAAGGTTCGGTATAGGTTCGTATGCCTATGGTTAAGTCCGGGTTTAATTGTGTGAGTAGTTCCATATTGGTTTCATGCACTGCACCTAAATCCACCATTGATTGAGTTTGATTGCCAAGGAAGGCTGATTGTTGGTGATTTAGTGTGGACAGCCCTGAGGCTGTTTTGCCTAAGGCAGAGAGTAAGTCGGCACCAAAGACAGAAACTGATGCGACTGATTGCGGTGCTTTATCAAACGTTACCGCTTTGTTGCGGTCATCAATGACAGTGATAGGAAATGGATCGCTATAGGTTGTTTGTGAAAATAATAGCGCACTAATCAATATACTGCCGACAATAGTTTCTCTCATACTCTATACCTTGGTTGATCGAGCCGTAAGTATGTATAAGGTGCACATATCTTGCTACCCCAATCAGTATTAATTACCCCCGATGGATATTTTTCTTATGGTTATAAATTTTGCGCATTGGGGCTGTATTTGACCGATCAGGGGAGTATCTGTGTTGCTCTCAGCTTACACTGTGTTGCTCATTAGTAGTGGAACATCTCATCAATGTAGAGCAGTAAAACTAAAGGTCTAAATAAAGACAAAGCTTGGCATGATTTGTATCTATTGATATTGCCAGAAAGTGCCAGTTTGTGGTGTGTATTACTATTTACACTGATTGCTGTTTTGTGTGAGCTTTCAATTTATGTTTTTATTTTTCAGGCAATTGAGGCCTTGCTCTATCTTCATCACGAGTCAGCTGACTTTTTGTTCATGCTTGCTGCGTATGTTTCACTTGCTTTGGTATTCAAAACGCTCTTTTATGGCCTTGCTTATTATATTAGCCATAGAGCAGCATATAGCATTTTATTTCAGACGCGTACATCGCTAGTTGCCAAGTTAGCTTGGGCTCCTTTGCTTTGGTTACAACGACGTCATTCTGGTGAATTAAAGCGTGCAGTGTTGCAAGATGTTGAAGCAATAGAAACGTTTATCGCTCATCATACAGTAGAAGTGTTAGCCGCGATTTTCAGTCCTTTATTAATGACCTTATGGCTATTTGATGTTGATTGGCGTCTAGCGTTGGCGACTGTAGTAACGGCACCGCCAGCATTATTGGTGGCGTCACTCTTTATGCGCAATATGCATCATCAATATGACGAATATCACCAAGCAGTCAATGCTTTGGATAGTGTAACAGTGGAGTATGTACGCAATATCCCGGTCATGAAAGTATTTCGTCAAGATGCAAATCAGTTCGATAAAATTAAACGGAGTGTAAACGACTATTATTTCTTTATTGATCGTTTAACTAAACGAACGATTCCAGGTTGGTCTCTGTGTAATAGTTTACTAAGTGCTAATCTGTTTTTTTTTACCTTTAAGTATATGGTTTTATGCTGATAATCAAATTGCCCTGACTGAGATTGTTATGGTGGTTGTTCTGGGCACGGGTATGTTGAAACCGCTGTTGAGAATCAGTCGATTTTTTATGGAGATTAATCAAATACTTTCCAGTGTTCGTCATATTAGCCCTATACTCGCGTTAAATTCTGTTGACTCCATAAAACACACTGATATTAATGAGCCGATAGCAATTAGTTTTCATCATGTTAATTTCAGTTATCGTGAGAAGCTAGTGTTGCACGATGTTCACTTATCTCTTGATGCAGGCAGTAACAACATAGTAGTGGGCTCCTCAGGTGCAGGAAAATCAACCATTGCACACTTGTTAACAGGCTTGTTGTTGCCTGACTCTGGTGATATTAATCTTAATAATGTTGCTTTATGGGAGCTGAATTACGCACAGAAAAGTACATTGATAGCATTGGTGAGCCAAGATGTCTTTTTATTTAAAGGGAGTATTCTCGACAATATTATTTTGGGTAATCCTCAAGCAACTACACAGCAGATAACACTCGCATTACAAACGGCGCAGCTTGATGAATGTATTCAAACGTTAGAGAAAGGCGTGAATACGCTTATTGATGAACAGGGAGTACGTTTGTCGGGTGGTGAAAAACAACGTATTACGATTGCTCGCGCACTATTAGCTGATACACCGCTATTGATTTTAGATGAAGTGACCTCTTCCTTAGATAATGTTACACAAGCGAATTTTTTTCGATCGCTTAGAAATAATTATCCTGATAAAACTACTCTGTGTATCAGTCATAATCTTTATGGTGTTGAGTCAGTAGATCAAATAATTATTATACTTGATGGGACTATTGCAGATAGTGGCACACACGATGAATTGCTTGCGCGCAATCATTTTTACCAAGCCAGTTGGCAGTGCCAGCAACAAGGCGAGCAATGGTCTATAGCCAATATAGATGTTAGTAATAAGGGTGACTTGCATGAATAGAGTATCGGTTGGAGAGGCCGCTAGCGTTCTACATAATGTCTACAGGGTGATAAAAGTCAGTGGGGTTTCTCCGTGGCAGTTTTATCAAGGTATTTTTTTTTGGACAGTAGAGCGATGTGTTGATGTGTTTCCTATGTTGGTTTTTTTCTTTTGGTTGATGTTGACTATTAATAATGATAGTCGTTATTCAATGATTTTTTTTGGTGTTGTATTAGCTTTTTTTTATTCATTTGTTTTTTCTTTTATGGCTCAGCGTCAAAGTTTTTTGGGCGGCTACTATATTATGAAAAATTATAGAAAAAAATTAATCGACCATATTCGTCAATTGAAAATCTGTAACGTGTATCAATATCGATCTGGTGAACTTGCAGAATTACTGACAGATGATATAAAATGAGTAGAATCTATTTTTACTCATGTGTTTGTTGATTTGTTGTCTGCTATTTTTGCTCCGACGATTATATTGCTATGCGTGGCGTTAGTCGATTGGCGGTTGGCTATCAACTTTTTTGTTGTTATTCCGTTTGCATTCGGTTTGCTTGTTTTTGGTAAACAATTTTTTATTCGTACGAGTGAATATAAGCAATCACTGTTTGCAGATGCGGCTGTTTTGTTAGTGGAGTTTATTAGTGGATTAAAAACTTTGCGTTTATATAATAAGGCTGATGTTTGGTCAGAGCATCTTTTTCGTCGGTTTATTGAGATAAAAAAAGCGAGTTTGGCTGTTGAGGCGTGGGGTGCCGGACCTGTGGTTGGTTACCGTTTTATTGTAGAGCTAGGTATTGTTTTATTACTGGCGGCGTGTGCAATTAATGTTGATGCTAATAATCATATGTTATGGTTATTTTTATTTTTTATTATATTTCAAGTATTAAGTCCGTTAATGGAAGTCTCTGAGCAGTTAACAATATTAAATTATGCCGTCCGTAGTGAGATAAAAACAAATACATTTTTTAATCAGCCACTTTTAATTGAACCGAAAAATTTTTGCAAGCCCGACCGCTATGATATTTTTTTTGAAAATGTCTATTTTAATTATAGTGATGAAAGTTTATCGGATAATGTATTAAATAATATTTCTTTTTCTGTGCCGCAAAATACCATCACTGCCATTGTTGGTCCATCGGGATCAGGTAATAGTAGTATTATGAGCCTATTATTACGATTTTATGATCCGAAATCTGGATATATTATGTTGGTTGGTAAAACACTACAATCCATTGGTAGTGAACAACTCTATGAGTATGTCAGTATGGTTTTCCAGAATGTTCAGCTCTGCGATGGTACAGTGCTAGAAAACGTGAGGATTGGCCGACGTAATGCTACTGACATTGATGTTGTTGAAGCATGTAAAACGGCTAATTGCCACTCTTTTATTAAAGCACTAACTGAAGGCTATTACACTCGAGTAGGTGAAGGCGGCATGCATCTCTCAGGAGGAGAGCGTCAACGTTTATCTATTGCTCGAGCATTGTGAAAGAATGCGCCAGTACTATTGCTCGATGAGCCAACTGCTTCAGTTGATATTCAATCACAACAAGCTATTCAGCAGGCGCTCAATCAATTAGTGGTTGGGCGTACAGTCATCATGATTGCTCATCGTTTACATAGTGTCGTCAATGCTGATCAAATTATTGTGTTGAATAAGGGGGAAATTATTTATCATGGATCACATCAATCATTAATCAAATATTGTGATGTATATAAGGAATTATGGTTTTCACAAAATAAAGGTTGCTGTTAAATATGCGATTTTTTATAAGCTTAAGTATATGTTTCTTTATTGTTGGATGTTTTGATAAAAGCATTAAAATTAGTGATCCAGAAACGCTTAAAACCATCGAAGCTGGTCAAATAATAGGGTATTCAGTGTCGGATAATATTGCTGTCTGGAAAGGTATTCCATTTGCGGCAAACACAGGCGGTAATAATCGTTGGCTGCCTCCGCAGTCGGTTTCGTCTTGGGATGATGTTCGAGAAATGCTGGTGTCATGTGAGAAATGTGTTCAAGAAAAAGAATCTTATCGTTATCAACGCTATCCCGAATTAGTAGGTAGTGAAGACTGTTTATATCTGGACGTTTACGCGCCCAAAAAAGCCACTAAACAACCTTTACCTGTATTTGTATGGATACACGGCGGTGCCAATTTAATGGGTGGCGCCGATTATATTGATGCCTCCAAGTTTGCACAACAGTAGCAAGTTGTTGTTGTCGCTATTCAATATCGACTCGGATTACTGGGTTGGTTCGCACATCCAGATATTATTGCCAATCCAGACGCAACTGCAAATTTAGGTTTGTTAGATATGATTGCCGGATTAGAGTGGGTGCAAAAAAATATTCCGCAGTTTAATGGTGATACGAATAATATTACCTTGATGGGCGAAAGTGCAGGTGCTGCCAATATAGATTTGTTGATGGCTGCGCCTCAAGCACAGTCACTTTTCCAGCGTGCGATTATGATCTCTGGCTTTTTTTATAGAAGCACCGTAGATGAAGCTATGCATGGGTCTTCTAATGTGCTTAATCACTCTGGGCGTTTACTGAATAATTATACATCTTATAAAGTTCCGTCACTTAAACATTTACGACAGTTATCACCACAAGACATCCTTAACGCAACCATCCCCTTTTCTGCAGCAGCATTTAGTGCTGAGTTTGAGATTGGTGATGTACTTCAATATGGAATTGAAGATAATGTGACTGTTATGAAAGAATCGCGCATTAAAATGCTAAATAATAAACGTGAAAAGCCAGCAATTATTATTGGTGGTAATCGTGATGAAATGCGATCTTTTCTTGCAACAGACCCTCGCACTGTAAGTTATTATTTAGGTTTATTTCCTAGTTTTGATGATCCCTTTTTTTACGAAAAAGCAGTGAAATATGCTAGTCGTTTATGGTTAATTAAAGGGGTATATGAACCTGCAAAGACCTACGCTAGTTTAGGGTACGATGTTTATGTTTATCGTTTTGATTGGGATGACGTAGGTAATTTTTTATGGGTGGACTTGAAAGATTTTGCTTGTGCTGCACACAGTATTGGACTTGCCTTTGTGTTTAATGACTTTTTGATTGCCCCAATGGCACAATATTTATACCCGGGAAATAATCGCGACACTCAAAGCATTTTAGCCCATCAGATTGGTCAGTACTTTGGAAATTTTTCCAAAGGGGAGAAAATTTTAAAAACAGACAATGTTGTTTGGTCAAAGTTTACCACAGAAAAATCGGCGGTATTATTAATGGATATTGCAGAAGATGGAGGTTTGCGTATGGTTAATACGGTGGATCATTATGCAAGTTGGTTAGCTGACTTGAAAAATGATGCTGAAATTACTCAACAGCAGCGTTGTTTAATTGTTGATCTTCTTGGTGGAATAGCGCGTGATCAAGAAATGAATATAAGAGAAACTCTTGGTTGTTATTAAGTTAATTAATATTTACTTAGAAGCATTGCCATATTATGCCTCTATTAATAGAGTATATATTCCCTCTAACATATACCGTGTTGGTGAAATTTACAGCAATGTGAATTGTGGGGTATAAGGTGGGGTATCTTGGTCTTGCCCATTTTAAATTTTTAATAAAAACAATGCATTACAAGCCAATGGGTGACCTGATGTAACAGCCGGTTAGCCAGCCTATAAAAACAAAAACCCCATAATTTTTTGCTTATGGGGTTTTTTGTCTACAGTTATAGATTAGTTTTTGTATACAAACAATTCTCGAGGAGACAACCCACATTCTGTTTTAAACGCTCGTGAAAGGGTAGCTTCACTTTTATAGCCGACATCTTCTGTGATTATTTTTAGCGCTTGCCCACGTTTAAGGTATTGTTTTACTAATCCTATACGCCAGTGTTGAAGATACTTTGCGGGAGTTGTTCCCATTATCTCTCGAAAAGTGTTAGAGAAAACACTGTGCGACATTCCTGCTTCATCTGCCAATCGGTCAACCGTCCATTCTATTTCAGGGCTTTTATGGATGGCTGCAATTGCGCGCCGTAGTTTAGAGTCTGCAAGCCTCACTAACATGCCGATTTTTATATTTCCATTTTCCATCAACTCTCTTAATAATTGAATTAATAAAATTTCAAAGAGTCGGTCAAGTAATGCATCACGTCCACAGTAGTTGGCTTCTGTTTCGTCGAAGAGAAAACTTAATACATCGCTACAATGAGGGAGTGAAGCAAGAGGGAAATAAATATAACTGGGTAATGCATTCACTATCGGATTGGTATCGCCCCCTTCAAAAGAAACGTGTGCGCAGAGGAATTCGGCACCTTCTTGCTGATGAGTGATAAAATGACGGGGCAAAGGCTTAGGGTAAAATAAAAGACTAGGCTCATCAATAACTAATATCTTTTTGCTCTTGTGCCATACATCTACAGTGCCTCGACGAATAAGGTGTAATTGCCCCCATGGCTCTGAGACGTCAATGGTATTTCGTCCACAGAGCGTTCCAGACTGAAAAGTCCTTGCTTTGAGTGAAAACTGCTCGAAGAAAGAGGCTAAACGGTCGACCATAAAATACGAACTGCAATTAATATAAGATAAATTGTAATAATTTATATCACTCTTTGCTCCAAAATATGTAGCGTCAATAGACAATTCATTAATCGGGAATTATATACTTGAGTATTCATAGATAAGTTGATAACATAGCACTATAAGTACGAGGCTATAATCATGCGTAAAGATACTATCAGCGTTTTTCAATTCATGGAAATGTTCCCAAATGAAGACAAAGCTCTTTAATGGTTTGAATCTAAACGTTGGAATGGCGGTGTTATTTGCCCAGCATGCGGTAAGCATGAGATAACCAATTTAAAACGCGCTCATTTTTATAAATGCAGGTCTTGTGGTCTTAACTTTACAGTAAGAACAAATACCGTTATGCACCGTTCGCACATAAAAGCCCATAAGTGGCTGTACTCCATGTATAGCCTTGTAACAGCTCGTAAAGGTGTATCTAGCTTGCAGTTATCTAAAGAGATCGGAATAACTCAAAAATCTGCATGGGGTATGTTACACAAGCTGCGTGAGGCCATGAGTTCTGGCGACCCAATGCTAGGTGGTATCGTCGAGATTGATGAAACGTATATCGGTGGTAAAGAGAAAAACAAACATGCTAAAAATAAACAAAATAAATGCCGTGGAGCTGTTGGCAAGCAAGGCGTTATGGGTATTCGTGAGCGTGATGGTAGCGTATCAGCTTTCAAAATTCCTAATTCAACTCGTGAAGTTTTACATGGCGCGGTATACAATAACGTAACTACTGGTTCAGTTTTATATACTGATGATTTTAGATCGTACATTGGCTTGGCAGCGGATTACGCATATGAAACCGTATGTCATAGCGTTGGTGAGTTCGTAAGGGGTATGGCGCACACTAACGGCATTTAGAGTGTTTGGTCTGTTCTAAATCGTGGGTTTAATGGTGTTTATCACAAGATGTCGTTCAAACACTTAGACCGTTATTGAAACGAATTCACTTTTAGATTAAACGATGGCAACGTAAAAACGCATACTATGGATAGACTTGATGCTATGGCTAAGGGAATGTTTGACAATCGTGTTACTTATAAATCAATCACAGGCTGATTTCTCATGTCCTCAGAAACGATAGAGCTAACTTACGATGGCGATCTTTTAAAAGACCATAAAATAGATGTTTCTATACTTGCGCCAGCTCTTCAAAATCTAGGCGGCTTACTATCTAGCGCAAACCTAGAAGTAAACGGCGACAAAGTTAAATCCAACCTTTTGATAAACGCCGATTTAAAAGCAAATTGTGTCACGATCAGTTTCGAGGTAGTAACAACCTTTATTGACGCTGCGAGGCAACTTATAGCGCAACAAGAAATTCAAGACGCAAAAACAATACTAGAATGGATAGGATTATTAGGAGGGATAGGTATCCCTTCTGTTGTAGGTTTTGTACTTTTTAAGAAGAAGAAAGTCGAGGTTAAAAGCGTCCAGAAAACACAAATAAAAGGTGATAACAACGTGTTCATAAATTTTACTGGGAGCGAAGAAAGTTATGTAATGCCAGAAGAGGCATATAAGTTGTTAGCAAATAAAAATATCCAAAAAAATTTGGCAGGTATTGTGAAGCCAGCAGCAAAAATAGATGGAATAGAATCTGTTAGTTTTTCAGGTGGTGATAAAAAAACATCTATCAATAAAAGTGATGCAGAGCAAATATATGATGGTATTTTTAGTGACGATTTGAACAAAAAAAAACGAAATAGAAAATGTAATAACCGCAGTTATAGAAACTTATAAGCCAACCTTAGATTTTGATAGCAAAACATGGTCATTTAAATACGATGGAGAGATTAAAAGTATTGATATTTAGAATAGTAATCTTGCATCTATCGCCCTTAAAGATGGGGCTGCTTATATAGGCGATAGATTTAAGGTCAACCTTAAAATAGTAGACCCTTGCGATGGTGGAAGATTAAAGTTTTACGTTATAGGTGACGTTATAGAATATTACCACCATGATCAAAAGAATTGATTTAAGGACTAGCATAAAGACTCAGGTACATAATTCCCAATTAATCTATTATTTAAGAGGAGTGATATTGATGAAACCAGAAGAAATTTTGTATACCGCTAATGTAACGTCAACAGGTGGCCGTGAAGGGCATTCTGAATCGAGCGATAAGGCACTTTCTGTTGAGCTTTCTACCCCTAAAGCACTGGGTGGTCCTGGTGGTTCGGGAACAAATCCAGAGCAGTTATTTGCGGCGGGTTATTCAGCGTGTTTTTTAGGTGCAATGAAGTTTGTTGCGGAAAAGCAAGGTATTATGCTACCCAGTTCTGTTAGTGTTGCAGCAGAAGTAGGTATCGGACCTATACCAACAGGCTTTGCTCTTGAAGTGACACTTAGTATTTATTTAGAGGGAATGGGTGGATCAGATGCGCAATCATTAGTCGAGAAAGCACATATTGTATGTCCCTATTCAAATGCTACACGAAATAATATTGATGTAAAACTTGTAGTGGTTTAATGTGAGTTACAAAGTATAGTATCTTGGTATTCTCCATTTAAAATCAAAACCCGAAGGTGAGAGCCTTCGGTTGTTATGTTTATCATTTTTATATGTTTAGTTCATCGGATAATTGTTTTAACGGGTCTTGTTTATTCAAGACACGTGCGATAATCATTTCTTCATTGTCTATTCGATAATAAATTGAATGAGCCCCGCAAACACTGCGTCGATAACCAACACGAATGTCGTTTACTGCTGGACATAAATAGGGCTGTTCTACCAAAACCTCAAAACGTTGCTCTAAATTGTTGTAGTATTCTATTGCTGCTTCAACACCATAGTCATCAATGCCTTGATCGAGTAATTTATCTAAATCTACTTGAGCAGCAACGGTAAGGCGATAACCATTCACAGTAGATTTTTTCTCTTCAATACGGCTTGTTTGATATCGCTGGGTGTCATATCGCTAATACCACTCTGCTCAGCGTGAATAAGTGCCGCACGTAGTGCTTCTGCTTCACCATGTTGTTCTATATCTTTAATGACTAGGGCGCGGATATATTCACTCTCACTTGCGTATAGTTCGCCATTACCTCTGAGCTTTACCCAGCGATCAGTGGTTTCGGTCATATTGTAGTTTCGTTTAACAGTCGCCATATTGTGCCTCTATGTATGGGGTCTATATTACCTCTAATATACACCATGCTGGTCAAAATTACAGCAGTGTTAAGAGTAGGGTATAAAGTGGGGTATCTTGGTGTTCCCCATTTCAAATGTTTAATAAAAACCATGTATTACAAGCCAATGGGCGACATGATGTAATCATTCCCTTGCGATCTAATCGTTAATAAACCTCCGAAGGTTAACGTCTTCGGGGGTTTTTATATGCACTTAATTGAAAAATATATGGCTTTAATGGTTGCGTGATGCATGTCACATTTTTCTGCATTGTGTTTATCTTGCAACTAAAAATCCTACATTTGGTCAATACAATATCTTAACTTGCCTCTAGTATAGTTCTCGATTTTTTTAGTGTCTGTGTAATGGGTGAAAGTATTATGTTCACTAATCAATATTTTAGGGTTTGTGCGATTTTTTTTATTATGGCGTTACTGGCATATGCTATTTGGCAATCTTCTCATCCAGTCTCTGTAATACCCTCCGAAACCTTTACGGCTAATCATCAAATGCCATCTAAAAACTCTTCGATTAAAAAAATAGCTCCTGAGAAAATTCCCGCGCCGGCTAAAAAGTTGCAGCAGTTAGTCAATGAACCTGAAAAAAAACCAAGTGATGCACAGTTGCTACATCAAAAAATTCAACAATTAGATAAGCGATTATTGAGAATTGATGAGCAGCTCAGTACGCAGGGATTTAGTGCGCCTTCTGATGTGTTGGAGCCACAGAAAAATACTGCAAACTCAGAAATTAACATTCGTTTGCAAACGATTAAAAATCATATTAACGATGCAAAAAATAATAACAATATATAAATTTTAAAAATATAAAGGTAGTACCATGCTTAATAGACAAGCCTCCATATTGTGGGTAATCATTAATATATTTCTGTTGATGATTTTTTCTAGTTTCCTACACGCCAATAATACCGTTGTTGGTTCAATACCTGCAGAGTTTAATGTGGCCAACGGTGTTGCCAGTTATTCTGTTTCTATTGATTTTGCACCAGGTCGTGGAGGAATGCAGCCAGAGTTATCATTGAATTACTCCAGTGGTAGTGGTAGTGGTAGTGTGGTGTTGGGCGTGGGATGGAACTTAGGTGGTTTATCAGCCATTCATCGTTGTCCACGGACTATTGCTTAAGATGGAGCCGTAGGGGGGATTAATTTTGATGGCAATGATCGTTACTGCTTAGATGGGCAGCGTTTAATTCCTGTCAGTAGCGTGAATGGTGGTGTGGGTGCGGAATATAAAACGGAGATTGATAGTTACTCGCAAATTATTTCTGTTGGTGGTTCTGTCAATAACCCACACCATTGGGTTGTTAAAACCAAAGCGGGGCAGGTGATGACCTTTGGTGGTTCCGGTAATGCCTCCTTGGATTTTCCGCAAGGGACGAGTTCTTGGTCTATTCGTGAGATTAATGATACCCCTGGATTAAACCCAATTACCTATGATTATTTTATTGATCAAAATACACAGTATTTGAATAGGGTTAGTTATGCGGGGGGGGGGGGATGTTACTATTCAATACGAAGCTCGGCCTGATACTAAAATTAACTATTTTAATGGAGAGAGAATTCGGTTATACAACCGTGTTAACAAGATACTTACATTCGCTAATTTTTCAAAAATAAAAGACTATTCACCTGTTTATGAGGTTAGAAGTGACATTACGAAAAGTTTCTCAATTAAATCGCTAAAAGTGTGTAAGGATCAAGATCAATGTCTTAATGAAAACAGCTTTAATTATACTGACGTTCAAGAAAACCATGAGTTCGATAATCAAAGTATGTGGAGTACTAGATATGGACACAATACAGGGTGGAGAACAGATAAATATATACGCATGGTGGTTGATGTTAACGGTGATGGTTTATCAGATATCGTAGGCTTTGCTGAAAATGGTACGTATATTTCTTTATCATTAGCTAGTTCTCTTAATCATCTTCAATCTGTATCTGACTCAAACGGTGGCAATACAACGGAATTAAGTTACAAGCTCTTAACTGACCGATCAGTTTACACCAAAGGTTCTGGTGCTCAATTACCTGTCCGTGATTTACAATACCCCCAATACGTCGTCATTCAGGTTGAAACGAGTAATGGTATTGGTGGCACTACGACTGTGCAATATCAATACGAGGGCTTAAAGTCTCATGTTCAAGGCCGCGGTTCTTACGGTTATGCAAAAGTTACAGAAATCTATCCCAATATAGGCAAAACCAAGGAAATTATTTCAGACCAATCAGGCTTTCCTTTTGGTAGCGCTCACAGTCAGGAACGAGTGATTGAAAAATAGAATGGCCAAATCATTAATGAGGCAGTTTCTACTTCGGTAAGAACGTTTAGTAACGGTATTTATAACGTTAATTTACAAGAGTCGGTACAAAAAAGTTACGAGCTTGGAAGTGCTACCCCAGTGACAACGGTAACAACTACCCATAGTAATATTGATAACTACGGTAATATTGGTCGTGTTACCCTTGCTACCAGTGGTAATAATCAGACCTTTACTAAAATAACGGACAGTACGTATACCAACGATGCCAGCAATTGGTTATTAGGCCGCTTGACTGATACGACAGTCACTCACCAAAGTCTTTACAGTGCCGATGAAATTCGTTCTTCTGATTTTACTTACGATAGTATAACGGGCTTATTAACGACTGAACGTATTCTTAGCACACAAACAGGTTTGCCACTGACGACAACGGCTTATACGTATGACGGCTACGGTCAAAAAACGGAAGTGCGTGTTTCTGCTGATGGTGAAACTGATCGCGTAAGTACAACGAGTTATAATTCTATCGGTAAACCGACACAAAGTTGTAATGCCTTAAATCAATGTGAAACGTTTAATTATACCCCCGAAGGTTGGTTAGCGTCTACCACTGGCCCTAATGGGATTACCACTGCATGGACTTATGATGGTTTTGGTCGCAAGGTGCGTGAAGATCGAGCCGTTGGTACTCCTTATACAACATGGACAACCATTCATCGTCACTTTGCGTCGAGTGGTTATTGTGGTGGTTTAGCTAATTTTGCTTACACTTGTAGCGTGACTCAAACCAGTGGCTCACAACCCGCTATTGTTCAATACGATGCACTGGGTCGTGAGGTTCGCAAAATTAAACAGGGCTTTGATGAGCGCTTGGTTTATAGTGATATTGAATACGGCCACCTTGCTCACGTTAGTCGTGTAAGCCGTGTACTATTCCGGTGATCATATCTATTGGGCGCCCAGTGAATATGATGCACTAGGGCGTGTGATTCGTGCCACCGAACCCGGTCCCCACGGTTCTATGAATGAAATCACCACCGAGTACAATGGTTTAAGCACTACTGTTCGCTCTGGCCCAGAACAACGCGCTAAAACCACTATTACCAATGCCATTGGTCAGAAGGTGCGAATTGAAGAAGAGGAAGGTACCTATACAGAATACACCTATAATAGTGATGGTAATTTGCTGACGACTCAAGTAGCGAATGATACGGCAACGATTATTACACTAAGCTATGATGAGTTTGGCCGCAAAATTGGTATGGATGATCCTGATATGGGGCAATGGTCTTATCACTATAATGCTTTTAGCCAGTTAACCAGCCAGACCGATGCCAAAAACCAAACAACGACGACGCAGTATGACATTTTGGGCAGAATGATCAGTCGCACCATACCAGAAGGCACCAGTTATTGGGTTTATGGTGATAATACTGCGCCGCAAGGCAGTATCGGTAAGTTATTACAAGAGAGTGGTCATGGTCTTGCTAAAGACTACAGTTACGATAGTTTGGGGCGTTCTGTCAGTACCACTACCACGATTACCGGGCAAGGCACGTTCACGAAAGAGTGCAGTTATGACAGCTTAGGCCGAGTGAAGCGTATCACCTACCCCGGTACTCAAAATTTCTATACCGAAAATCAATATAATGCCAACGGCTTCCTTGAAGCAATTACGGGTTTGCGCGCTCATGCGGAAGCACATGACTATAGTGCTTTACAGCCATTAATTGATGAAGCCACGACCTTGGCGGATGATTATTTAGTCAAGGCCAATGAACTGCGTACTCTGGGGCAGTACTACCAATCGCAAATTGCCTATTACCAATCGTTAACCGGCAGTGGTTCCATTAGTACTGGTTTGCAAAGTCATTTGACCCAACATCAAACACAGTTATCGGCTACAGTGGCTCAAGGGCAAAATCTCTCGCCAGAATTTTTAGGCCACTTAAATAACACCATTGATGAATTGCAAACAGTCACGAGTTTGATCAATACCCAAACCCAAAGCTACGAGGCTATTGCGGAACAACTCGTGGTGTTGGCAGAGCAAAAGTTAGCAGCCTCTGATCATAGTTTCCAGTTTGTTACCACCTTGGATCATTCTTCACAGGTCTATAGTGATTATGCAAACGAATCGAGTACGAATACCATTACTTACTGGCGTGCAGTGGATGTGTATGCTTCAGGAAGAATTAGTGCAGAGGTGTATGGTAACGGCATTGTGAATGACTACGCCTATAACCAGGCCACCGGGCAGCTGCAAAGTATTCACTCCAGCTTATTAGTGGTAGATCCTATCCGTCATTTGGAATACCAATATGATGCCTATCAAAACGTTACTCTGCGTGATGATTTGGTCAATGATATTCATGAGACCTATGACTATGATCGTCTAGATCGTTTAACAGCCACCCATGTGAATAGTCATCTTTACAGTCATGTGGCCGACCTGAATACGACCCAACGTTTAAGTTACGATGCGTTTGGCAATATCACCTATAAATCGGATGTGGGAAATTATCCTTATGGTGCAGGTATTGCTGGGCTACATGCAGTCACTCAAGCCGGTGGAAAAAATTATTCTTATGATGCCAACGGCAATATGACCAGTGGCGATGGCCGTACCATTCAATGGAGTAGTTTTAACAAGCCAACCCACATTACCCACCATGGTCGCTCCGCTACTTTCAGCTATGGACCAAACCGTGCGCGTTCTATGAAGGTTAACCATCAAAGTGATACCACGCTTTATGTAGGTAGCCTGTACGAGCGCTTAAGTAAAAACAGCGGCGGTATCGATCAAAAACATTATATCTATGCGGGCGGTCAATTAGTCGCTGAGCATATTGTGTCTAGCACTGAAGGTACTCAAACAAGATATCTCCATAAAGATACCTTGGGTAGTATCGATTTAGTGACCGATGCCTACGCCAATGTTGTGGACAGAAGAAGCTTTGATTCCTGGGGTAAATTAAGAAGCTTACCTTGGCGAGCCAATGCCAGTTTGAATGATCCACTCTATCTCCCTCAATTACCGTTTACCAATAAAGGCTATACCGGGCATGAAAGTGTGCAGGAAGTGGATTTGATTCACATGAATGGACGTATGTACGACGCAACGCTGGCGCGCTTTATCAGTGCTGATCCGCATATTCAAGCGGGCAGTCTCTCACAAAGCTATAACCGTTATAGTTATGTGATGAATAATCCGATGAAGTACACCGATCCATCAGGGTATTTCTTTAAAAAGTTGGGCAGAGCGATAAAGCGAATAGGGCGCTCGGTCGAAAAGGCGTATAGCCGGGTGTGGCAAGCTACCGTAGGTGATTCCTTAAGAGCGTTGGCTAAGAATAAGCATTTAAATACCTTGGCAAATATTGCTGCTTGTGCCTTTGGCGGTCCCGTAGGGTGTGCGGCTTTTGCTACGGCTTCTACTTATGCAGTAACGGGTGATGCACGCTTGGCACTTAGGAGTGGTGCGATAGCTTATTTTACGGCGTAAGCTTCAAGATATACCACAGGCTTAGAGCTTAGTCGAACGGCTGCTGCCATTGCTCATGGTGGTGTTGGTGGTACGGTTGCGGTGATTCAAGGTGGTAAGTTTGGACAAGGTTTTGCGAGTTCATTCTTCACTAAGCGGTTTTCTGGGAAAATAGCGGGTGCCCTTGGGAGTCACCGTTTTGGCGGTGCGATTGCGGCTGCATTGTTTGGTGGGACGGCTTCTCGATTGGGTGGTGGTAAGTTCTCAAATGGTGCACAGACGGCAGCGATACAGTATTTGTTTAATGAGGTTGACAAAGGCCTGAAAGAAGCGCAAAGAGATAGTGTTGTTAAGGAGTATCTTCCTGAAGGTAGTCATCGTCCTTGTTCAGGCTTAGAATGCTTAGCTCGTCTTTGGCATGGTTCACAAGCTTCCGGGCATGCTCAAGACGCTTTTCCAGATGTAGTGGGTGAAGCTAATAATGCTGTAGACGCCTATAGACATGCGTATTGGTCTTATAAACGAGCAGATTCATTAGGTCCAGATGTGGCTAGACAGATAGTTAATCATCATGACTTCAATAATTTAACTGTAGATCAATATCCAATAGCTGATTTAAAAATGGATTTTCATAATAATAACTTTGGTATTAGTTTACAACAAACGCTTCCTGGTGTAAGTAATGAAGTATTAGATATAAATATTAAAGCGAGTATCAAGTTAAATATCCTTATGGTTTCTCCGTACTAACGAAATACGATTTGATGGGTGTTGATAAAAATGTCTGACAATTGGATTACATATTCTGACGGTCAGCCAAAATCTATTTTTTATTTTTGGCAAGATAAGGTGCTTTATATGGGGCGATTACCGCCGAATACTTATCATGGTATCCCGGTAGCTGCACTCAGTATTAATTTAGAGCGCTATTTTGAATTTTTTTCATATTCTGGTAATAAATCTTATCAGGCCCGCAGTGTATTTTGTCCCCCTAACTTGATTGATAGACATAATGTTACATATGGTAAAGGTATTATGGCTTTTTTATGGATGGAGCCGAACTTCTGCCATTCTATGGGCAAAAAAAGCATGCGACATAAAGCGGAGGATGTCTATTACAGTTTAGAAAATGAAGACGAAGTGATACATCTATTGTCAAAAATTTATAGTGAAAGGCCTGATGCCCAAATAGTCGAAAAAATGATTGACGAATCATTGGGCAACTTATCCTTTGATAAAAGTAATAGTGTATTAGATATGCGTGTTATTGATATCATGAAGTTGATTAAAGAAAATCCGTCGAGAAAAATATCTCTCGAAGAACTTATGGATATTTTTAAACTATCCAGGCCTTATCTTATGCAGTTGTTTAAAGAGAAAACAGGGATGCCAATAGGTAAGTTTCAGTTGTGGGTTAAAATGATATTCTCCCTCAGGTTAGTCTTGTCCGGGTCTAATGTGACAGAGGCTGCGTTGATGGGTGGTTTTTCTGATGCAGCCCACTTTTCACGTACCTTTAAAAGTATGGCAGGTGTCTCTGTTTCCTCGATTTTTTAAACGATAACAAGCCTGATGTTATTGTTTCTTGATCTCGGAATAATGGTTCTACTATGTAACATCCCTAAGTCATTCCAGTTTCGCTGGTTTTCTTTATTGCGTTCATACAACAATAGAGTACAGTGGGTAAGTGTGGTGCTATCACTAAAACGGAGCCACCGTGTCATAGGTGGTCGCGGGTATAGTCCAACGTTCTTTTGCGTCAATCGTGCGGTGGCTTACGTTCTGGAATGGTATTTGTCCACCATCGCCGTATAACCACAACACCATATTAGAGCGCTCACCGCTGGTGATCGGTTGTGCAGCATGTGGCACATTACCTCGATGTAACATTGCCATGCCGGGTTTAAAAGTCAGTCTATTCGTCTTACCTAACTTGTCATCATAAAAGTCCACTTCAGACCCCGTAAATGTTTCATCGGGCATATTGAGGTTAATGTTTAATGTGGCAGCAGAGGCATCATTATGGGGCTGGAGGGATGTATCCATGCCCAGCTTATAATTAATTGAGAAGCCAAAGGTCTGGGTGTCATAGCCCATCACTTCTGGAAATAATAAGCGACTAATGGGGCGCATGTATTTATCCATCAATTCGCGATAAAACCGCTGAAAATTCGGTGCAGCAAGAAAGCCCTCTGAACGTTGATCAAGCATTGCGCCTCGTCGGTTAAGCGCAATACCATAAGGTGGGCGCAGCGGAATGTGTGCATCTGCTATTGTATTCAGATAATTGCGTAATTCTGTCAGGTGTTGCGGATCAAAAAATTGGCATTGAAATACATCCGTAGAGACTTCTTCCCAGAGATCCTGCACTGCGAGTTCTTTTGTTGGGTCTTCCCATGCTTGCGTCACAGCATTGCGTAGTTTGGCATCTAACAATGAATCGTTAGGTATAAAAAGAGCGTGTTTTTCGTTTTCTTGCCACTCTTTCCAAGCTTCAGTTAGCAGATATTTATTGGTGTTCCAAAACTCCTGTACGGAAGGTTTACGACTCAGTATAGCCTCGCGTGAGGGCAACTCTAAAGCGCGCGCACGGTGTAATGGGCTGAGTTTTTTCATATCGTTAATGGCATTGTTCATGTTGCTTTCTCTTAATTAATTATGTATATCGAACTAATGTTCGTGTTTCTATGCTTTTCCTTGGTAGCGTTGAAGCGGATTTGTCAACGATATCCAAGGCACTATGGGCTAAGTGTGGCCGCCCTTGATTGTCATAAATATTAAAAATAATGATTTCACTAGGCTGCATATTGGATTGATAAAACCATTCGTGATCAGGATTATTAGCAACACCTAATATTTGCCCTTTGCGGTCAGAATAAATCAGCTCGATGGTCATCCAGTCTTCTGCTTGCATCGACTGTGGATGGATGAAACCGAGGGGGGATGTCGTAAGCATGTGTTCGACAGGTCGCCATACATTAACAAAACCAAAGTGACCATCTTGAAATTTGGCTGCTCGTTCATTGCCAACTAAGTCGATTAAACGCTGCTGAGCACCTTGAGGGCTATAGTCATTATGAACATCTCGCGCGGGTTTACGTTCAGCATTTGGGCTGTCGGTTCTTAGTGTGTGATCAAATACAATGACCTCTTCAGTACCAATAGTTTTCTGTAGTACTGAGATGATTTCTTTATCATATTGTGCTTGCCAATTCCTGTTGGTCTCGAACTGGTTTACTTCTGAATGGGAATGGACAAAGATAATACCGTCATCATCAAAATTGACCTTATTAACCTGACCTCTCAAATCGTTAACATTCACATCTTCAGGATAAATAGGTTATTTTTGTATTCAGAATTCGTATTTTAGGGATAATCAATGGATACAGATGGCAGTAGGCTTTTTGTTATGGCGGCCGATACGCTAAATATCAGTGCAGCTGGGCGTAGGCTCGGACTTGCTTCTTCGGTAGCAAGTGCTCGCTTATCTAAGTTGGAAGTCCAGATAGGAGCAGACTTATTTCATCGATCCACTCGAAAAGTAAGACTATCTATAGAGGGAGCTGAATTTTTACCTTATGCAAGAGAGATTATTGCTCAGGAAGATGCTGCTTTTGCAGCACTTGGGCATGGTAATCCTAATATTAGTGGAACGATTCGATTTGCTGCTTCCAGTACATTTTCTCAGTTATATATTGCGCCCCTGTTACCTGCATTTTTAGAGAAATATCCGGATATCAATATCGAATTGAAATTATCAGATACCAAAGTCAATCTTATAGAAAGTGGATTTGATTTGGCGTTACGTAATTATGCGGTTGAAGACAGTAGCCTTATGGGTAGAAGATTAGCCAAAGACATGAGGATTTTATGTGCATCGCCTACTTATTTAGCGAAGCATGGGGCACCTCAGACACCTGAAGATCTTAAAAATCATCAGCTTTTAGTGTTTGAAAGCGCGAAGCCTAGAAAACTAAAATCCACGATTAATCAGGGGGAATGCTTATTGCCACCCACTGATGGAAAACACCGCGTTACTTGCGATGATGGAGCGAGTATGCGTATCGCGGCAAAAGCTGGTGTTGGTATTAGTATGAGTTCAATTTGGAATGTTTATTATGAATTAAAAGAGGGTACCCTTGTGCATGTGCTTGAGGATTACCAGGGAGATGATCAAGCGGCAATTTGGCTTGTCTATCCCAAATCTAACGTGTTGACCCCTAAGGTTAGAGTGTTTATCGACTATCTTGTTGAAAGCATTGGAAATCCTCCTGTATGGGAAACGTAATAATATGATTTTTAATTGCTGAGAATTTAAATTTTTCATCTTGGCTAAATTTATAATTCGCCATTACCCCGAAGGTTAATGCCTTCGGGTTTTTTGTTTCTCTGTAGAGTTTTTTAGATAAAATGTGCTTATTCAGTATCTAAGCAAATGCCAACCTTACAAAACTGTAAAGTACAAACAGAAGCCTTATCGTTATACTGCATTCATAAGTTTACAATCGTTAATGCAAGCGGAGACAATTTATGAAAAAAATACTTTTGTGTGCTTTGGTCGTGATGAGTTCAAGTGTGGCTGCCCACGTGATTGCGGATCAGAAAATAATTAGCCAAGACGCCGCCATTAAAGAAGCACTCAATGAAATCGATGTGGAAGTATTAGGTATCCGTTTTGATAAACCGGATGTTCAGTGGGATGTGTTTGTGAGATCAGGCAAGCAAGCCTATGAAGTTGAAGTGGACGCCGTCACCGGTCATATTGTTGCCACAGAGAAAGAAAGTTTAGCAGAAATTCAGGCAGAGCTTTCGGGTGATCTTTCTCATGAAGGCGTTAAAAATGATGTAGATAAGTAAGTCACTTGAGCAGGCGCTATGACATTCAAAAAAAACATGCTAGTAATCCCCCTGTTGATCTGTGTGAGTTTATTAAGCGCATGTTGGTTTCAGCCGCCTGATACTCCGTTATTTCAATCATCTGCAATATTGCCATACTATAAGCAAGCGTCTTTTAAAGACTATATCAACGATACGCGGCAATGGCTGCAAGAAAATAGGGTGTTTCTAACCGATCAAAACGATATCGAAATTGATGCTAATACGCCGTATGAGATTGCACCTACAGGACAGAATGCTACCCGTAAAGGGGTGTTGCTTGTTCACGGTTTGGGTGACTCCCCATTTTACCTGAGGGATATTGCTCATGCCTTGTCTGAACGCGGATTCTTGGTGAGAACGGTTTTACTTCCTGGTCATGGAACACAACCAGCCGATTTGCTGTTGCCGACATTTGATGATTGGCAGGACATTGTTGCTCATCACTCAATGTTATTATCAACGCAAGTCGATGAAGTTTGGTTGGGTGGTGTTTCTACGGGTGCGAATTTGGTAACCGCTTATGCCGCTGACAATGACAGTATTCAAGGGTTACTGTTGTTTTCGCCCGCATTTGTTCCCAAAGATTCTTTATATTTTTTGTCCCCTTTCGTTCATTATTTTATGGATTGGTTGGATATTGATCCACATGAAAACAACTATACTCGTTATGCGACACTGGCGACGAATGGTGCGGTATTGTTTTCGAAGTCTGTAACAAGGGTGAATGATGTCTTATCTACACAAACCTACGATAAGCCTGTATTAATTGCCATTAGTGAACATGACAGTGTGATTAACTCTGCTAAAGTCGCATAACTATTTCAAGCTAGATTTATTCATCCACGTAGTCGGTTGTTCTGGGGAAGAAACCTTGCAAGGTGATTCTCGTATTGTTTCTTTATCATCAGCATTGCCAGAGCAAAGAGTCAGTACCTTTTCTCATATGGGCATTTTGTTTTCTCCCGACAATATGTTTTACGGTGAAAATGGTAGTCAACGGATCTGCGATAATGGTCAAGCTGAACAGGCTGAAAAAGAATGCCCAACGTCGGATAATCTTTGGTATTCTAGTTTCGACTATGTCGAGGATGGAAAACTACATGCTCGCTTAACATGGAATCCTTATTTTGAAGATTTAGAGCAAACGATGAGCCAAGTGACACAGTAGGCTTATGTCTCTGTCCCTTGTCTTTGTGGCGTTATTCTGCCTTCGTGAATGATGATCCGGCAACAATAGAGTGTGTCTATGCGTTTACTGCTACTTGAAGATGATAAAACGCTAGGTCCGTGGATCGAGAACGGACTACAAGCAGCGGGTTATAGGTTTGAGCGCTTTGTTGATGGTAAGCAAGCCCTCATGGCTGCAATGAATCAGCCCTATGATATCTTGGTGCTTGATCGGATGGTGCCGAGTGTAGATGGTTTATCTGTACTGAAAACGTTACGTCAAGCTAATATTACCACCCCGGCAATGTTCTTAACGGCATTGGGTGATGTGGAGGATCGTGTCGAAGGGTTGCGTGCAGGTGGAGACGATTATTTGCTTAAACCGTTTGCATTTAGTGAATTGCTCGCACGTATAGAAGTGATGGCTCGCAGGCAACAAGAGCGTTCTGAGGAAGACACCTCTGTACTCGCTGTAGGTGATATTGTGCTCAATCTTCATAAGCGTAACTGTACTCGTCAAGGCCAGTGCATTGACTTAAATCCCAAAGAATTTTGATTGTTAGACGTTTTTTTGCGCTCAAGGGGGCAAGTACAAACACGCACAATGTTACTGGAGCGTGTATGGGATATGCACTTTGACCCAACCACTAGTGTTGTGGAGACGCATATTAGTCGGTTGCGTACCAAGATTGAAAAACCTTTTGGCGATACACTTATTCAAAACATTCGCGGTGTTGGCTATGTCTTTGACTTCACCTAAAGCATTAATGCAGTTGTCAGCGGTCAGGCAAGTACTGGGGTTGTTAGTGGTTTTTGTGGCAATTACGATAATCGCAGGAGGGGTTACTTTCTGGTTGGTGAAAAAAGACATGTATCGTGTTGTTGATGAACGCTTAAAAAGTCGAATGGAGGCGGCAATAAGCGTAGTAGCGATCGGTAAGCATTTACCTCTACCTAAAAATGGGCAAACCGCGGTGATAGCAACTGAGAGAGTGCCCGAAGGTTTTCAAACAGTAGACCATTCTATTAGCACCGCTGTTCGCGGAGATCAATTTCGTTTTTTAGCGCAAACAACGCCCTATGGTCAAATCGTTCTCGGTGAGAATACTGAGCGTCAAGAAGAGCTACGCGATATCCTTGAGGGCGGTATACAGCTTGCATTACTCGGTACACTCGCATCCGCTATCATGTTTGGACTTTGGGTAGCGCGGCGCGCGCAAGCACGATTTAATATTATTAATCAAGGCTTAGCATTAATCGCGCAAGGTAATTTTAAGACTCGGATTAAACTCAATGGGCCGAACGACGATTTAAGTATATTGGCTGAACGAATCAATGACACCACCTAGCGTTTAGAGAATGAGATGACACATATGCGTGTGCAATCATCAAATATTGCACATGATTTGCGAACACCGTTGGCACGTTTGCGAGCAAAATTGGAAACCCTATTGCATCAACGTGTTGAGCACAATCACTCAGTATCTGCTGAAGACTTAAGTGCGGCGCTAGAACAAATCGACCATATTACGGGCACATTTAATGCTCTGTTACGATTGACTCAAATAGAAAGTGGTGTGCAGCGCGCTTCTTTTACCTCAATCAAATTATCGGAGATTGGCAAAAAAATTGAAGAAACTTTTGGCCCTGTCGTTGAAGATGGTGGTCAAACCTTAGTCTTGGATGTCACAGGTGATGGCTATGTGATAGGAGACGCCGACTTATTGATACAGTTGATCGCAAATCTGATTAAGAATGCCTTGCGTTATGGTCCTGTCGGACAGACAATTTTTCTTACTATCAATAGCCATAGCCTTGTGTTAACAGACCAAGGCTCCGGTATACCGCTCGCAGAACGCGAATCCGTTCTAGAGCCACTGTATCAAGGTGAAGGTGCGCGGCAAGGGCAGGGTGTTGGTCTTGGCTTGTCAATCGTGCGGGCTATTTGTGAGTTACATAACGCACGGTTATCGTTAAATCACGGCCATGAAGGTGTTGGTTTGATGGTGAGCGTTACCTTTTCTTGCATGATGTGAGGGTATAACCGTTAATTAAAGTGATTGTTCTTGTTTAGGCCCCTCTGTTTTCTAGAATTAGAGCTTTTTCTTTTGTTGCTATGTCATTAGGATTCCGATCTCTATATTTCATAACAATGTTAGGAAAAGCGGATGACTATTTTTAATAAATCACTTTTGATACGTGTATTGTTATTTACTTGTTTTGCAGTTTTGCAAAATGCGAGTGCTAATGCAAAAAAAATAACGTTGCAGTCTGCGGGTGCACTGGCCTTTGATGATGCCAATGTATTATTTATTGGGGATTCTAAAGCGGGGATAGTACATGCATATGCATTGAACAATACTCACTTTAATAGCCAGTTAGACTACAAGCTGGGCCGTGCACAAACTTTTGAAGGTCGTACCATGATTGATAATATCGATCATAAGATTGCCGCCTTATTGGGTGCAGCTAAAGAGGATATTACGATTAATGATATGGTCGTACACCAGCCCACAAAACAAATTTTTCTGTCGGTACACCGTGGGCGATGGCCTGATGCACAGGTGGTCATTTTAAAAGTGAACCAGGGAAAGCTGGAAATCCTAAACCTTGCTGCGGCAAAACACAGCTCACAAAGTGTGGGTCCGGTGCCCACTAAAGAAACGTTAGAGTTTGATCAGCCATTAAATAACCTTGCTATCACGGATATTGATTTTTACAAAGGTGAATTATTTGTGGCTGGTATTTCCAATTAGGAATTCAGCTCTAAAATGAGACGTATGCAATACCCGTTTACCGACAAGGTAAGTACCTCATCTATTGAAATTTGGCATGCGGTGCATGCACAGTATGAAACCCGCGCCCCTATCATTACGCAAACGATTACCGAGTTAAACGGCAAGCCTATGTTGGTGGCGGTGTATGCCTGTACTCCTATTGTACGCATTCCTTTGGATGCGCTAAAAGACGGTGCTCGTGTGCGTGGTGAGATGATTGGTGAAATGGGCTTTGGTAATACACCCATTGATATTATTGAATATGTGAACAGTTGGGATAAGAGTAAAACGTGTTGGTCACCAATACCAATCGAAGTGCGGTGCAAATGCCATTGGATGCCATTGCGTCTGCGCAAGTGATGCCGCACGGCAAGGGCATAAAACCAGTCTTCTCTGTCGCCGGTGTGACGCAGTACCCCATGCCAATGAGTGGCACCTTACACCTTGATACCGCCGATGAACATTGGGCGATTACCATTCGCCGTAGTCCTGAAGAAGTCGGTAATATACAACTTCATTTGGTGCCGTTGCCTTTCTTTTTTGATAGAGCCGATCACGTGGTGGAAATGAACTGGGCGAATGGTCCGGATCCGTTTGGTTATAAATCGGCTCCGCCTATTCGCTATTAATAATGGGGTTGGTAATGAAGAGGTTTTTCCTCATTAGGTGGCAAGCAATACCGTTTGCCACCTTAATACTGTTTTCTGCCTCTGTTTTTTCTGAATTATCCATTGATGTTCAAGCATCCGGAAAGGTGATTATCGTCAGTGGTATTAGCTCGACTGCACAGCGTGTGCTATTACACGATCCATCACGTGTTTATCTACAACTAGAGAAAAACTTGCCTGCACCAAGTATGCCGATAACACTTGAAACGCTGAGTGATAACCGTTTAGCCATTACGCCGATGTTTCCTCTTGTTAAAGGTGGTGTTTATCAATTATCGATTCCGTTGGCTGGGCAAAAATTTTTTCAAACAAGTGTGGTTGTTGATCATGAAAAAAGCTCTCAACCAGTGCTGTTACATGTTTATCCCAATACCGCGATAATCCCTGAAAATATTCTACGCATCTATCTTCAGTTTTCAGAGCCCATGGCCAGAGGCCAGATTCGCGGTAAGGTATTGCTCACTGATGCTCAAGGGCGACGGGTCAATAGCCCCTTCCTGAATTTACATACCGAGTTGTGGAATAAGCCGCAAACGCGTGTGACCTTATTACTTGATCCTGGTCGCATCAAACAAGGTGTTGGTCCTAATGTTGATGCTGGTGCACCGTTCACATCAGGTAACTCATATACACCGCATGCTCCTTGGCAATCATCTACTTATACTATCGTCATTGATCCGGAACTTGAGGATATCTCAGGCAATACCATCGCGGCGCCATTTGATGCATGACCGGGCACGATGAAAAATATTGACCGCACACCCGTTTACTTAAGCTTTACACCCCTATCCAATCTCATAGAGTAATTATGAATTTACACGCTTTATTGACATAATAAGCTCAATCAACCACTTAATAATCATGATTGAACAATAGGCCATCGATATGACAGATATTTTATTTTTAGCGTTTCTCTTTTTTGTGTCTGGCGTGCTTGCAGTCCCTATTGCCACGAGTTTGGGCTTGGGTTCGGTGCTGGGGTATCTGTTAGCGGGTATTGTCATTGCCCCGGTATTATCACTACTCCATATTGATGTGATTGCTATTCAGCATTTCGCTGAATTTGGCGTGGTGATGATGTTGTTCCTAGTGGGCTTGGAGTTGGAACCAAAAACACTCTGGTCCATGCGATTTCAACTACTAGGGATTGGCGGAGGCCAGGTGGTATTAACCACGTTGGCGGTGATGGGCATTGCCATGCTATGAGGGCAGGGCTGGACTATTGCGCTTGCGGTCGGTTTGATTATGGCGCTGTCTTCAACCGCTATCTTTCTGCAAACACTGGATGAAAAAGGCCTGCTAAAAAGTGATGGTGGCCGTTCAAGTTTTTCTGTCTTATTGTTCCAGGATATTGCGGTAATCACGATGCTGGCCTTGATTCCATTATTGGCATTGCCAGAGTTGACTGACGCTATTGCGACGTCAGCGGATGATAATCATCATAGTATTAATCTGGTTGAAGGCCTACCCGCATGGGCTGCAACACTCATTACGATTGGTGCGATTGCCTTTGTGGTGTTTGCAGGCAATTATTTAACAACGCCGATTTTTAAATTTATCGCTGCTGCTCATCTTAGAGAGCTGTTTGTGGCAACGACATTGATGATTGTGATAGGTATTGCCTTACTTATGTCGTTAGTGGGTTTGTCGCCCGCTTTGGGCACTTTTCTGGCGGGGGTGGTGTTGGCCAATAGCGAGTACCGCCATGAGTTGGAAAGTAATATTGCCCCGTTTAAAGGTTTATTGTAGGGGCTATTTTTTATCACCGTTGGTGCGGGGATTAACTTTGGTTTATTGTCAGATAACCTTACGGATATTGTTGCGCTGACTATTGGTTTAATTGCATTAAAAGCCACCATCCTTTATCTATTGGCGGTTATATTTAAAGTGAAGGGCGCCGACCGTTGGCTGTTTACCTTGGGCTTGGCTCAGGCAGGTGAGTTTGGTTTTGTACTGCTGTGCTTAATGGTGTGATTCAATCTGACTTGGCGGATAAATTATTATTAGTGGTTGCGTTACCCATGTTGTTAACGCCCGCACTTTTTATTGTTTACGAAAAGGTCATTGTGCCTAGGTATGCCTCTTCACAAACGCAAGAGATGGATGAGGTCGACCATGCAAGCCCGGTGATTATTGCTGGCCATGGAAGAGTGGGCGGAATTGTTCATCGAATTTTGCTAGGGTTGGATATATCGCCTACGGTGATTGATTTTAGTTCGAAGCATCTTGAGTTTATCAAGTTATTTGGTTTTCATGCTTACTTTGGTGATGCCACGCGTCCTGATTTGTTGCATGCAGCCGGTGTGGAAAAGGCCAAATTATTGGTGATAGCCATTGACGCAAAAGAACAAATTACACAATTGGTTAAATATTTAAAACAGCATTACCCGCAATTGCATATTGTGGCACGGGCCACGAGTCGCGACCATGTGTATGATCTTTGGCATGCGGGTTGCCGAGATATTATTCGTGACACCTATGATAGTTCATTGCGTATGGGCAGGTCATCGATCGAAGCGCTGGGCTATTCTTCAGAGCAAGCCAACCAAATGATCGATGATTTCAATAAGCTGGATAGAGAGATGATGCTTTATGCCGCACAGCATTATGACCCATCTACCCCGATACACGAAAACGAAACCTATGTCGGTAAGATTCGTGAGAAAAGAGAAGAGTGGTAAGCAATGCTACAACAAAGAATGCACGCGGTTATTACTAACAATGAAGCGGCTAAATAAAAGGTATATCGCATGGGTCAGCTAGAAGATATGGCCTTGTTTATTCGCATTGTCGAAGCGGGTGGTATTAGTAAGGCCTCGGAGCAATTGAATTTGGCGAAGTCGGCGGTGAGTCGACGATTGAGCGAATTAGAAGAGTCACTCAAAGCCCCGTTGCTCATTAGAACAACACGAAAATGGCGTTTAACGGACACAGGAGAAACTTACTATCAAAAAGCAAAAAAAATTGTTGATGATGTGTCACACCTCAATGCTGAAATTAGCGGAAAACCGGAGAAGTTAGAAGGCAAGTTAACCATGTCTGCTCCGCTTTCATTTGGTTTAATTTATCTTGGCAAAGTGATCGATGATTTTTGTTCTATTCACCCGGATTTAACAATTAATATCGATCTGACTGATCGTCAGGTTGATATTATAGAAGAGGGTTATGAACTTGCTATACGTATTAGTGATTTAAAAGATTCCAGACTGCGTGCGAAGAAAATCAATGCAGTAGGGCATAGTTTGGTTGCCAGCCCGGAGTATATAAAACAACATGGTAAGCCATTATATCCGCAGGATGTAGAGGGTCATGCCTTTCTTCGTTATAACCTATCGGCTCAAACGACAATACAACTGTACGATAGCCAAGATAAAAAAATCAGTATTACCACGCTTAATAAAATAGAATCTAATAATGCGGATTATCTTAAAGAGATGGCAATAAGAGGTTATGGAATCAGTTATCTGCCGACATTCCTGGTCTATGATGCGTTGTGTGAATCTACACTCGTTCGAGTGTTACCGGAGTATTCATTACCGACATTGAGTATTAATGCGGTGTACCCCAATAATCGCTTTTTATCGCAAAAAGCACGCGCATTCATTGATTTTTTATTTGAGCATTGTTCTAAACAGCCGTATTGGATGGGTGGTGATTAAAGATCAATAGCTATTAGAGACTATATCCCTACCTATACAATTTCGATGATTACCACTTCCGAATTTTTATTTGCGTATACTCTTGCGTTATAGTGCCAGACAAAGGTATATTTGATAATGATTATCATTTGCTTTTTTGGGTGGTCTTTATGGATACAGTCATTGCTGGGCAAAATGCTGGTGTTTCGGGTATCACATCAATAACCGTATCTAGGCCGGCAAGGCAGTTAGGGGCTAAGCACAGGTGTCAGACCATACACTTGCCAGAATCTCGTGAAGAAACCACCTTGGCTATTGGTAATATTTCCAAAGATATTAGTTTTACCCATAGTCGTTGTTTATTCAAACAAGATTATCATGCACGTATCTCTCATAAAGAGCAGACCACATTACTGGTCTTTGGGTTAGAGGGGTAATAGCACTTTTCATCTCTCTGGTAGTGATCAACGGTGTATTGTACGCCCTGGTGATGTATGGCTAATACAAACGCAAGATGAAGCGTTATATAGAACGACGGTCGCTGGTCAGGTGAATATGATGATTGTTGTGAAGTATATGGCTAGCCGTTTACAGGAGGCTTTCTCTGATGATGCGGACTTTGAAAGCCTAGGCAGTACCATCATGACTCGCCTTGGCCACCAAGCGAATATGAGTGCTGAGCTGGGTTATTTGATTGAAAACCCACTCAATACTCCCAGTGATCGTTTAAACGCTGAAAGTCAGGCTGTGGACTTATTAGCACAATGGATGGCCCCCAATTATCCGCCAGTAAAACCGTTATCGCTTGCACATAATGTCCCCGCAGAAGAGTGTAAAAAACTGCAATCTGTTGCAGATAAGCTAGTCAGCAATTTATTGACGCCTCCTTCCTTACATGAGCTAGCGGCGCAAGCGCAGATGAGTCATGCGAAATTAAATCGCTGCTTTAAAAAAGTGTATGGTGCAACAGTGTATAGCTGGCTACGTAATTATCGTTTGGAACGAGCAAAACAGTGCTTGAATACTTCTGTTACTATTACTGATGTCGCATTTCAGTGTGGTTTTAGCAGTGCCAGTCACTTTGCACAGGCATTTAAACAGCGCTATGGATGTTCCCCTATGGAACATAAAGAAGGGCTAAAATAAACAGTTGCATGTGTGTTGGGAAGAAAAGCATATCAACAATGTGTTCATATAATATCAGCCTTGTGTTCACCAAATGATAGTGGGTGGTTTTATCGTGAGATACTCTTCTATCGTGTAATGTAAACGAATATCGCCATGTTATTTTCTCTATCGCCGCTCACCTTAATGGTGACTTTAATGGCCAATGGTTTGGCTTATTCATTTTTTGTCATTACGTTACCCATCGTTGGCAGGCAGCTAGATTTTTCTGATACCAATACCAGCCTTATTTTGGGGTTGTCTGCATTAGTGATTACTTTGGTGTCTCCTGTTTGGGGGTGGTGTTGCGAGCTTTGGGGGCGGCGTAAGGTTATTCTGTTGGGCATTATGGCGACCACCGTATTTAATGTCATCAGTGCCGTTATCATTTATGCACGTTTAGACGATGCGTTAACCGTTCAATTGGCATTCACTTTATTATTATCTATACGCATTATTAATTCCTTATTCACTGGGGGTATTAAGCCTGCAGGACAATCATATATCGCAGATATTACTCAGGCAGATAGTCGTGCAAAGGGCATGGGCTTGATGGGGGCTGCCTTCGGCATTGGGGCTATTCTGGGTGGCATAGCCTCAATGATTTCTGGTAGTGAATATTTGATAGAAGCGTATATAGTCATTACGGTACTGCTCACACTGACCTCTGTCTTAGTGGCAATAAAGTTGCCAGAAAGTCAGACAACGACAACATCTCATCGTCAATCAATTCCTCATTCATTACCATACACTCGCATATGGATTTTTCTGTTTATTACGTTTATCGGTTTAACTATTTTTAGTTTATTACAGCATGTTGTTGCTTTAACTTTGCAAGATAAATTTCAATTGTCTTCTGATATGGTTATCCGTAGAAGTGGTATGACAATAATGTTGACGATGATTGTGATGATTATCACCCAAGGATTTGTTGTACGTAAATTATCATTATCACCCAAAGCGTTACTGATATCTGGTGCCTTGTTTGCATTATGTACCATGATTTTGGCCAGTATTGCATTTAATCTCCCTATCTTTATTTTTTCGATTGCACTATTTGGTTTTGGTTTGGGGCTTTTGTTGCCAGGGAATCTTGCTGCATTAAGTTTAAGTGTTTCAGAAAATTCTCAAGCAAAAGCCGCAGGTATTAATGGCATGGGGCAGGGGTTTGGGCTGGCTGCAGGGCCAGTCATCGGGGTGATTCTACATAAGGTGAGTTTTTTTATGCCTTATTTATTATTTGTGTTATTACTTTTCGCTGTGTTATTGATATGTTTTGTTCATTATTCGACACAACTGTATTCATCAAATGACAGTTAAGCATCCTTCTATTGTTTACTATGAGATTTTATAAGTAACTATTTGAGTGATTGATGTGAACACTATTCCATTTCCGATTTAATTATTGACCTTGGCGATAATCTCTTCTCTACCTACGTCCACTTTAGCTAATGATGAACCTAGCGTGTTAGATACCGTTACGGTGAATGCCCGACAATGGGAAGAAAACGTAGTTGATGTGCCTGTTAGTACCACCGTTATTCGTGGTGATGATATCAGTAATACTCACAGTGATATTACGATGGCAGCACAACGTACATCCAAGATAAGTTTGGAAAATTCGTCTGTACAAACGCGCGTATCTATTCGAGGCATCAGCAGCTTAGATAATGGCTTACAAGATCCGGTAGGGTATTTTATTAATGGTGTTGCTTTACCTTATGGTGGTAATCAGTTGCCAGCATTATTCAATATAGAAGCCATAGAAATTATTAAATGCCCTCAAGGTGTACTCTATGGGCGTAATACTGAAGCGGGAGCGATAAAAATTAATTCTGCTGATCCTACGTGGGATTTTTCGGGTTCTGCCGAAATTTCCTCTGGTTTTTCTGATGGTGCTGATGGTAATGCACCGATAAATACTATTGCAGTCAGTGCTTCAGATTCGTTAAGTGAAAATCTCGCTGCTTCTTTTGCCCTTCATGGTCATAAAGAGCAAGGTGTGTATTTCAATAGCACCGATGGCGAGAATAATGGAGGTGAGGTTGATCAAATCAGTTTGTCCACAGGCTTTACTTATTTTGCAGGTGATAATACTGAAGTAAGTATTAAGAGCGTGATGGATAATAATGACATGGGCAGAAATCGCTTTCGGTTTGCTACGGGTGCTAATGCCACAGAACGTTTTACCACTAATACTAACTTTAGTGATGGTTATGATGATGACCAAATCACTGTACATTCACTGACGTTGAATCATCTTTTCGATCAGTTTGATGTTGTTGCTATCACGGGGTTTACTGATTATGAAAGGCAGTTTTTAATTGATGCCGATGCGAATGCATTCGCTGCTTTTCAGACCGATTTAGATCTTAATAACGATAGTTTATCACAAGAGTTTCGTGTTTCTTCCAATAATGAACAGGCCAGGCTGAAATGGTTAAGTGGGGTTTATCTGTATGATGAAGCATCGGATATTCGCTTTATGACGACAGCGAATGCTGCTACTCGATTAACCACAAGAGATCAACAAGGTTTTGCAATGTTTGGTCAGTTTGAATATGGAGTGACACCTCAGTGGAAAGTATCATTAGGGGGGCGTTTAGAAAATATTGATCAGTCGGGTAGTCAACAATATACGCAAGGTATTAATTCCTCTAGCTATAGTGCAAAAATTAATGAATCAGAATTTTTGCCTAAAGCATCACTCAGTTATCAGGCGAATAAAAATAATTTGGTATTTTTGGCCTATTCAGAGGGTTATTTACCGGGTGGTTATAATTATAATGCCGCAAATAGTGCGGCAAGTTTTACCTTTAAGCCCGAATATAGTGACTTATTTGAATTAGGTTGGAAGCATGCGAGTGCTAACCATCGAACAAACACGAGTTTAATTCTCTTCCACAGTGAAACTAATGATAAACAAATCGTCGATACGTTACCATTTTTGGCGCAAAGTATTTCGAATGCAGGAAAAACTCATACCTACGGTGTTGAATTTGCAGTCGATTATCAAGCAACATCTGTATGGTCTGCTTATTTAAATGCTGGTATTCAACGCTCTGAATCGGTCTCTTTTACAAGGACACAATTAGGCCTTACTCAAGATTTATCTGGAAATGAATTGCCTTATACTCCGGAGTCAAGTTATTCGGCTGGAGTCAGTTACGGTGGTAAAAAAGGTATTTTTGCAGATTTATCAGTGAATGGATCAGGACGTTATTTTTTCGACAGTGCCAATACTCTGCAACCGCCAGCGTTTGAGGTTTTCAATGCTGAGTTAGGTTATCGTTTTGATACAACGACCTTATCATTTTGGGCTAAAAATATTACCGATGAGGAAGTGATTAGTCGAGCAGTCACCGTTCATGGTGCGGCGGTTGTTGAAGATGCACTATCAATGTCTTTTGGTATTAATTTGAAGACACGTTTCTAATTATGGAACTGTTTGAATCATCTGTTGTGGTCGATAGTACCCCGAAGCAGTTAGTCGAGTACTTATTTGGTCCTATACGTTGGCAAATTGTCGACGTGGCTTTTGACCTTATGGTTTTTGATCAAATCATTCAACCTAAAACAGCGCAGGAAGTGGCGGTTTCTTTGTCACTGGAATCTAAACAAACTGCATGATTGCTGGATGCATTATGCAGCCTTGGGCTGTTATTGAAGCAGCAGAATCATTATCCGCTAAAAGAAGAGGTTTTACCTTACGTTATTTGTGATTCTGAAAAATCGATGCGAGATATATTAATTCATCTCGGCAATATCAGGCATGCCGATAAAGAGACCATTAAGGATATTCTTAGAACCGGTCGGTCAGAACATTTTTCCTCTCGGTTATCCAGTGAGAGTTTCTGGAGCCATAGCATTAGCAGTTTATCGTCTTTCCAACAGAGTATTAACAATCCATTAATATTGGACTTATTGAGTCAATTGTCGTTATGTGACCAACCTGCGAAATTATTGGACTTAGGTGCCGGCTCTGATGCATTAGCTAACGCATTGATTAATCGATGGCCTCATATGGATGTTGTTCTCTTTGATCTACCAAAGTGTGCAGCAGTGATTGAAAAACAGATAACCAGTCAGTCGGGAATATCTGTTATCTGTGGTGATTATAATGTGGATGCACTGGGCGAAGATTACGATATTATCTGGGCATCCATGTCATTATATTATGCTAAAGATATTGTTTATGTCTTATCGAAGATTAAGCAATCATTAAAGCCCAGCGGTGTTTTTGTCAGTTATCACGAAGCCCTTAGTCACGCAAGAACATCTCCGGAGAAACATATTTGTGGGCGTTTTTTGGCATCTATCAGTGGTAATGACGTATCGTTCGATGATGGTTTTATTGCAAATAATATGAAACAGGTGGGATTCAAAAAGATACAAAGTCGTACCATGGATACGGTGTTCGGAGCTATGCGCTTGGATATTTGCTATCTCTGTTAATGGTATTTTTTATGTTTTAAAGAGAAAATCGTCATTACTTCAACAAAAAAGCAACAGGCACGGTATAGGTAAAAGTACTTCTGCCTTGTCTCAACTCTCTTGGTACAGGTGGTAATGGATTGGCCCGTTTAAGCATTTTTAACGTAGCTTTATTCAATGCGTTAAAGGGTGAGGGGGTTATAATTTTTTGGGATAAGACATTGCCGTCTTGATCAATTGTAAACTCTATTTCTACTCGGCCTTGTTGCCCCCGTCTTTTAGCTACGCTGGGATAACTTTGATAACGTTCAAGCCATGCGGCTAAAGATATTTTATACGCAGCTTTAATATCAGGGTTCCCGTCACCAAAGGTGGAGGGCGGTGCCGGTGTTGCGGGTGTCTGTTGAGTGACCTCTGTTGTTGCGGTTGTCGTTTCAGTAAAGATTGGTGTGGGGTCTACTTTGGGTGTTGTTATGACGACAGGTTTAGGTTTTTTCTTCACCGCCGGTTGTGGTTGCTTTTTAATAACCGATTTGGGTGTTTGGGGTGCAGGTTTGGGCTTTGGCGGGGCAGGTGGTTGATAAATTTTTTTAAGGCCAATCTCAATACCTTTCTTCCCCTTGTCTGTTGCACTATTTGCAGCCACTGGCGGCTGATAGTGAATAAAAAAAAGTAAATGTAGCAAAATAGAAATAAGAAATGCTGTAACCCAGAGGTATATCTGCTTGCTAGTTTGGTAAGGTAAAGTTGAAGGTAAATTCATAACGTTGATTGATGATGTGTGCCAATAACAGTTAATAATTGGATCGACGTTAGGCCAGTATTTCCTAAGGCTTCCATTACGGTTATAAGGTCTTGTGATTTTACCTGTGCATCTGCTTTTAGTTGTAACTTAATGTCGTTATTGTTTTCCTCGAGTTGTTTTTTTATCAGTGTTAATAGCGCTTGTTGTGTATAGGGTGTTGTCTCGATAGCAAAATGGCCCTTAGCATTCATCAGGATAATGAAAGTATCGCGATTTACATTGTTATCTACTGTCGCATTTGGAACAGTAATATTAAACATGTCTGGCTTTGTAAACGCGCCAGCTAACATAAAAAAGATCAGTAATAAAAATACAATATTGACCAGTGGTAATACAGTTTCAAATTCGCGTTTTTTTGCAGGTTCAATAATATCCACGGGCTTTTATTGCTCTTCTTTGACCAGAGAAATATTAGATCCGGCAACCTCGCCGATGGCATCCAGTACAGTAACGAGCTGTTGCAATGGCAAATTGTCAACGGGTTTAATCAGTACAGGATGTTCGAGTTGGTGACGAAGTTGTTCTGTAACGTCATTAACGATGGCATCAAGCGATAAGTTTTTTTCATTTAATTTATATTGCCCATTGAAATCAACGGTAATTAAACTTTGTGTGGTGAGATTAACAGGCAGTGATTCTGTTTCTCCTACACCTAGTTCAATAAATTTCCACTCTACAAAACTGGATGCCAACATAAAGAAAACCAATAAAATAAAAACCACATCGATTAGCGGCGTTAAACTAATTAATGAGCGTTGGCGAGAGCTTTCGGTGATTTTCATTGTTGACACTCATCTTGATCTATTAATTGCTCACCGCTACATTATGTAAAGTTGGAGTTTCAGTCTCTTCTGGAGTATTGGTAGCCACTTGCTTGTGAGCATCGCGAGTAAAGACCTGAGTCATAGTATCTTCCATAATGAGCTTGAATCGCTCAACACGTTGTTCCAGCCAGTTAAGTGCAATAACTGTCGGAATAGCGACAATAAGCCCGGATGCCGTGGTGAGTAACGCTTCCCAAATGCCGCCAGACAGGAGTGCCGGATCAATAGTAGAACCTGCATTTTGCAGGTTTTGAAATGCCACAATCATCCCCAATACTGTACCCAATAAACCGAGTAGTGGGCTGAGTGTCGCAATGACTTCCAGTATTTTTAAATAGGAACGTGTGCTAGCAAGTTGACGTTTGGCAATGCGCATGGTTTCCTCGCGGGCAATACTATCGTCAGCGTGCTTACTTTTTAACGTCACAGCCATTTCCAAAACACGTGCGATGGGGTTGCGTGTTTTTTTCAGTACTTTCAACGTGTTTGAGGCGTCATTGGCATGCCAGTATTCCAATGCATATTGGATTGTTTTGTGACGAGAGATGCCCAGCCAATAAAATTGCACACACTTTACAATAAACACGGTGGCAGCGATAAGTGACATTGCCAGAAGTATAGTAATAACTGGGCCGCCCGTGTCTAATAATGTCTGTAATTGGCTGAGGTCAAATTGCCCAACATTGTGCGTAGTGTTCTCTACCATCTTGTCTTCTGTGTTGGTATTAATAGATCTTGCTTGCGTGGATAATGGTTCGTTAGTAGACATAAAGCACCTTTAATACCGAAGGGCTAAAAATAAACTTATCGGCTATTCGTCATGAAAAGTAGAGTGTAATAGAATCGCGAGTCTATTCTAATTGAGAATCATTATCAATATTAATGCAAAAGTGGACGTTAAACGTTGTTAACCTGATAACACGAACCATCGCTTAAGGTATATATACCTTTGGTTTTTGGCTTGTGATTGTTCATTAAATACCTATAAAATTACATAAAGTGTTAAATGTTGACTTTTACTCAGGGAATAAAACGTAGTGCCAAATCAATATCGGAAACATCCATCAATAACCACTCCTTCAATGATTGATCAATCAATTATTGGTAATTTTGATAAGCCCGCATTGGTCCTAAGCTATACATTCGCTCTGTTACTTGTCAGCATCTTAATTTTGTTGCTGCCTGTCGTCTATTGTGTTTTGGTCGCTGGTGTCGCTTATGCCACTTACTACCATGCAATAAATCATTATGATATTTATATACAAACCCTACTACTTGATTTAATCAAATATTATGTTCCTTTGGTGATAGGTGTGCTGTTAGTAATCTTTATGTTGGCGCCTATTGTGCTCAGACAGAAAATACAGCGGCACCCAACATTAACGATAACGCCTCAAAATGCCCCTACATTCATTGAATTTGTCCATGCTATTTGTGACCATGTAGGATCTCGGAGACCGCATAAAATCCATTTTTCCATGGAGGTCAATGCCAGTGCCTATTTGCCGAATATCTTGTCTAATAAATTAGAGCTTACCGTGGGTTTTCCCTTAATTGAATGCATGAACACACGTGAGTTGGCTGGGGTTCTTGCGCATGAGTTTGGACACTTTTCTCAGTATGTTTCTATGCGTTGTTATATTATCATTCATCACATTAATGCTTGGTTTGACAATTGTATTAATAGCCAAGAAAAAGTAGAGGCTTGGGTTGAAACAGTGAATGAAGAACGGGATGATCTGTTACTTGCTATCATATTGTTAATTGCCCAAACCTTCCTGTCTTATATTAATAGCCTATTGGAAAGCTTGCTCTATCTTTCAGAAAAGTTAACACTGCTGTTATCTCGTCAGATGGAATTTAACGCAGATAAATATGAAATACTGTTTTCGGGAAGTGACTGCTGTGAAAAAACGACCAAGTGTTTGCATCAAGCTTATATTGATTACACAATGGCTTTGAATCAGTTGAATGATGAAGAGGGAGAAGAATCTGTTGATAACATTCCCGCATTAATTACTTTGCTGTATAAAACAACAAACGAAGATGTTCATCAACATATAGAAGTAGAAACTTCCCGTATATATTCGTCGACGTGGAGTACTCATCCGCCTGATGCAGAACGCATAGAGCAGGCTCGTCAAATAAAGGCAAAGGGTGTTTTTGTCCTGGAAAAACCGGCCATTCATTTGTTTAAGGATTATGAGAAAAAATCTCAACTATCGACACTGAATTACTATCGTTTGATAGGGATAGATACATCAAAAGTAAAGCTTAAGCCGATAGGTCAATCATTAACTACATTGAAAAAATCTATCGTTCAACATGCCACGTTAGATCATTTTTGTAACAAATGGTTTTTAACTAATAGTGTATGGAGATTTTCTTTGATGGATAAAATATCTCAATATAATGAAGGTCAATTGATTGATTTGCTGAAAAATACTATTAAAAAGATCCGTCAAAATGGGCCAGAAAATAACCGATCTACTGAACAGTTTACATATGTCTTTGATAATTATATACACAGTGTTTTGCAGGATTATGCCAAAAACGCAGGTTATGAAATTAGTCTCCCCGTAGGGAAAGATAATCTTCAAGCGTGGCAGAAGGATGCGTTTGCACAGTTTGATAGCGTCAAAAAAACAGTAGCTATTTACAATGCACATATGGGTATTAGAATATTGGCGGCTGTTTTTCTGCTTCGAGATCAGAAAAGACGTGCTCAGGCGACATTTATTATTAAATGTCTTCAGCTGTTAAAAAAAGTTGAAGTAGATGTATATGAAGCAGAAAAGAATTCGGCATTATTAGAAACTGTTGCCCGTGTCGCTTTTGATAATAATGATGAAGGCTTGCAGAATAATTTTAATCATTTAATTGCTGAACTGAATTCGCTAACGAAAATCATCGAAAACATCATTATTCGTATGCCTGGCTCGGTTATAGATGAACGTAGTGGTAAAGAGTTACTGCATGCCAAACAAAAAGCAAATACGCTTGAAAACCAACATTACATACAAGAAAGATTGTCATCTAGCTATATTATCCGTTCTTGATTTTATGACTATAATCAGGCGTTATCTAGTCGACTTGCCAAACTGGGTCTGGAAGTAGAAGCGTCACAAGCTATTGAGCCCATAAAGATTACGCTTTCGAAATAAGCGCTTGGTATGGCGGCCAGTGAGCTATTCCGCTAAAAAACTAAAAACCCCGAAGGGTTTCGCCTTCGGGGTTTTATAGATTCGATACAGAACAGTCCAAAAGACTATTTTCTGTTCAGTAAATGTTATCTCTTTTGCTTGGCTACGCCTTGGCGAGCCTTGAAGCGTGGATTGCTTTTACAGATAACGTACAGACGGCCACGACGTTTGACCACTTGGCAGTCCGGGTGGCGTTTTTTAGCGGATTTTAGTGAGCTGAGAACTTGCATATCGACGTTTCTTTACCTAAAAAAATGATGTTATTTCATAGCGCGGCGATACTACAGAAATGCAGGGTGATTTGCAAGGGATTTGTGGCTAATGATTGATACGGTTATTTTTCCAGTAATACCGATGGAAAGCAGTGTTCGGATTGTTGGAAGTGATAGCCGCTGATGTTGTACGGTGCCCGTAAATAGTCTTTCTGTAACACGTCTTCTGCGGCACCTTCCGCTAATTTTTTACCTTGTGATAATAACACCACGCTATCGGCAAAGCTGGCTGCCAGCGACAAGTCATGCACCACAGCCAATACACCAATATGACGTTTGGTGAGTTGCTTGGCTAGTTTAAGTGTTTGATATTGATGAAAAATATCCAAGCTTGAGGTAGGTTCATCAAGAAATAGATAGCGCGGCTGTTCTTGTACGTAGGGGTGCCAAAGTTGTGCCAGTACCCGGGCAAGTTGGGTACGTTGCTGTTCGCCACCGGATAGCTGATGAAATGAGCGGTCCGCAAGCTTGGTAATGTCCATAAATGCCATGACGGCTTGAATAATCTCCTGTTTATCCTGAATACTGATCTGATCTTCATATACATAGCATCCCATCGTTATAATTTCTCTTACGGTAAAGCTGAATGTCATATGATAAGACTGCGTCATAACCGCACGATGCAGTGACAGTTCCTTTTGGGAATAGTGCTCAAGAGGCTTGTTATTGAGCGTAATAGTACCTTGAGAGGGGGTTATATCGCCTGCGCAGGCGTTTAATAATGTTGACTTCCCGGCCCCATTGGGTCCGATAAGTATCGTTAGTTGGTCAGGTTTAAGTGTCAGATTGATATCAGCCAGTAATGTCTTGTGTTCTATATCGACGCCGAGATTTTCAATCATCATGGACATGCCGCCACCCTCAATATTCTGGTTAATTTTTTGCCAATCGGTATAGGGCAAGAAGAAAGAATGGTCCACCTAGTGCACTGGTCATGAGTCCAATTGGCAGCTCTGCGGGGATGATAACCGTGCGCGCAATAATATCAGCGCCCGTTAGCAAGCTGGCGCCCAACAGCATGCTATTGGGTAGTAAAAAGCGGTGATCCGGGCCAATGAGCAGCCGTATCAGATGCGGCACAATAAAACCGACAAAACCAATCATACCGCTAATAGACACTGCAGCGCCGATTCCCAAGGCGGTGAAAAAAAACACTTGTTTTTTTAAGTGTTTGACGGAAACGCCCAAATGTTGTGCCTGTTGTTCACCTAGCAAATATAGATTTAACGGTGTTGCTAAACGTACAATACCCACAATGCTGATGCTGATAAATACCAATACAGGTAGTGTGAGCGCCCAATGATTACCACCGAGGTTCCCCATCGTCCAAAAGGTGAGCTCGCGCAATTCGCTATCAGTACTCATCAGTGTCAACACGCCGATGATAGAACCAATAATAGCGTTAACAGCGATACCGGCCAGCAGCAGTGTGATAATGGTAAATTGTGGGCCAATATTACTTAAACGATAAATTAATGCACAAACACCAAGGCACCCCAGCATGGCGGCAAATGGTAGCATGTAAATACCAAGGCTTTCGCTGAAATCAGAAAACAGACTATTACCTAATACAATCATCACCACAGCACCCAGAGCTCCACCGCTAGAAACACCAATCAAACCAGAGTCCGCCAGAGGATTACGAAATAATGCTTGCATGGCTGCACCGCATACGCCTAATGCAGCGCCCACAAAAATGGATAGGATGACTCGTGGAATGCGAATGTCAGTTAACACCGTGATGGCGGCGGGATCATTTTGAAAAATATCTTGTAACGACATGGCAAACGCACCCGTAGTGATGCCCATTATCGTGATGATAATCAATATGATGGCATTTGTGGGAAGCGCAAGACGCTGTAAAAATCGTCGTTGTTTTTCTCCGGTAATGTGTGCGTTTAACATGAATAAACAGTAGGTTTAGTGGCTGTGTCCCGAGGTTTGTTTTCCGGCTTGATTATCATAACGAAAGGTGTAGCCCTCAGGTAATGGGAAATGGTCGTGTATCATCGTTCCAAGCTCTACAATCGCTTGAGGTGTTCTTGGCCCAAAGCCAAGTAAATAGCTGCCGTCAATGGTGTAAACGTGTTGGTTTTTCATCGCATGACTGGTTTTAAAGTGTGGCAATTTTTGCAGTTGATCCAACACATCCTGTGTGCCGCGATTCATGACAACGATAACATCCGGATTTAACCCAAAGGCAGCTTCAGGAGACAGTTTTTGCCAGCGTGTAAATTGACTTGCCACATTGGTGCCACCGGCCTCAGTAATTGCCGTATGTGCAGACGTGTCGCTGCCAGCGGCAATAGGTGATCCATTTGATAGGCTGAGTAAAAACAATACCCGTGGGGATGTGGTCATACGTGCTTGTGCATATTGCAAGGCTTTGAGGTCAGTGGCAATCTCATGAATTAATGTTTGCCCTTGTTCTTCGGCATGAATTAAGCGAGCAATAGTTTTGATTTTATTCTCAATGGCGATGAGTGTATCGTCTTCTGTAATAATGACTGTTTCAACGCCTGCGTTACGAATTTGTCGAATCACTTGTGGTGGCCCTGCGTCTGCCTCGCCAATTAACAGTGTAGGTGTCAGCGATAACGTGCCTTCAGCAGATAAATTACGAACGTAACCTAATGAAGGATGATTTTTTTTGGCTTCTACAGGGTATACGCTGGTGCTATCAACACCGACAATATTATCTTTTTTGCCTAGTCGATAAATGATTTCTGTCACTGAACCACCAACACTGGCAATACGCAATGCTTGTGCATCGTTAGCGTAAAGACTGGATGAGACAAAACCGATAGCGATAGTCAGGATAAGTAAACAGGTTTTCATGCGTTACGATACCTTATGATTGTTTATTAAAATAACGGGTCAATGTTGGCGAGCTAATGCAGACTCAGCCAATTGTTTCCAGTCCGGGTGTTCTCTGTAACCTTCAATGCCCTTACCAAAAAATTGCACTATTTGATTTCCGTTTGTATCGTAAAGCTCTAATGAAGTGACAATGCCATCAAACGTAGGTTTCCTCACCAGCCATGCATCATCAATACCTGTTGTCATTAGGTGCAGGTTAAATTCAGGGTCTAAAATGTTCAGCCACTCCTCCAATCGTTTAACCCTGTTAATATTGCCGGAAAAAATTTGAATGCTAACTTTGTTACCAACAAAACACATCATCGTAATATCCCCGGAAGCCGCGTCTTCAAGTATGGCTTGTAAGTGTGAAGCTGAAAATTGTTCAGCATAGTCTGTGACTCTCAGATGAAATGCTTGCTGGCTACTCATGCCATATTTTCGTAACAGACCAAAAAATTCGTGGACATCTTTCATGTTTTTCCAGTCATTGGTGAATGATTCGATATCCACGTCATTATCGCTGTTATCGACGTTTTCTTCTGTTTCGGTGTGGATATCAATAGCAGTATGCCGATTTTTATCGTGGTATTTTTCTATCAATTGTTCGAATTGATAAATATCGCTATCTGGTTGCAGGAAAATTTTTTGAATGGCAACTCCGGCATGATTAAAAAATTGCAGACTGTAACGCTCGCCACTGTTGGTGGGTTGTCGAACAGCATACACATGTGCCCAATGCATTAAAAACAGACGTAGATCAATTTTTTTATCATCTGAGATGACTAAGACCATAGGGCCGTTGAAATTGATATTTTGATAGCATCCTTTGCGTTCATGTACGGCGAATGCATTGCGCGTCAAATTCATAATGTATCCTAAAGCCGGCAAGTCATTAAGAATGTCTTTAAATGCCGGGCGCAGTTTAATGCTGGTTACACCTAATTGTTCGTGAACCGACTCTGATTCACTGATATTGAGTTTCTCTGCCGCATCACGTTGACGAAGAGCCGGTTTGTTTTTTATCAACGTGGCATACTGTTGTTGTAGTGAGGTCTGTTCTTCTGTGTGATCAAACAAATGTGCTAACGACATAAGGTCAGCCCTCTAATTTTACTGGTGGCAGTATGCAAATATTAATGATAATTATTATTGTTTGCAATATGTATGGGTGAATAGTCTATACCTATGAGTATCCGTAATAATACGTACTTTCTCCCTTACTGTATTTTTACGTATTATGCCGGGTTTTTTCTAGGTTATGCAGGATGCTAGCCTTGTCGTGGTTATATGTACTTCCAATAATAATAATGAAAAGAAGATAAAAGCTCATGAAACAACTTCATTTTAAGACTAAAGTTTTGATTTTGGTGGTTGTACCACTGATGATCATCAGTATTTCCCTAACATTGTTATCGTTTAACCAAGCTCATAAACTGGGTCGTCAAAATATTGCAACTTTTTCCGAAACCATCTTTGATTTACGGCGTGTAGAGTTGAAAAACTATACCGAATTAGCGTTGTCTGCGGTTAAGCATGTGCGTGAAGATCAATCGTTGAGCAATTCGGAAGCACAACGATTAGCCAAAAAAATTTATAAGGATATGTCTTTTGGTGAGGATGGTTATTTTTTTGTTTATGATTATGACGGTATTAATTTGGCGCATCCTAAAAAGCCCCAGTTGGAAGGAAAAAATTTGTGGGACCTAAAAGATTCCGATGGTTTTTTCTTGATTCGATCGTTAGTCTCAAAAGCGCAAAATGATGGCGGCTATACGGAGTATATTTGGGATAAACCGTCTAAAGGTCGTGACGTCGGAAAAATTGGCTATAGTCTCGGTTACGATGACTGGAAATGGATGATTGGTACGGGACTTTATGTCGACGACCTTGCAGAGGCTATGACAAATGTTGATGAGGAGGTTGGAAAAAGTCTGGCATCAACCTTACAAATTATTGCTGCTTTTTCTGTAGGTTTTACCCTTCTAGTCGGAGCTGTTGGGGCACGCTTTACCTTGTCTGAAGGCAAGCTTGCAGATGAACGTTTGCAACAGCTTTCAAGAAAAGTGGTTGTTAGTCAAGAAGAAGAGCGTAGCCGTGTTGCGCGTGATTTACAAAAAAAGATAGGCCGAGCATTAGTCGTTGCCAGAACTAAATTGGGCAGTCTTACAAAAGGGAAGGAGATACATGCCGATAGCTAAGCGATTCTTAAAGACTGCTCTATGGTAGCCAGCATCCTTAATAAAACGATTAAGCAGGTGAACAAAATTTCAGGAGATCTGCGTCCGGAGGTTCTTGATAACGATGGACTTTATGTGGCTATTCAGATGTTGGTTTCCAAAGTCTCTCAAGAGAGCAATGTAAAAATTGTGTACAAAAAATTGGAAAGTAGTCGGCGTTTTGAAGAAGAAATTGAAACCGCTATTTATCGTATTATCCAAGAAGGCCTTAATAATCTTGTTAACCATTCGGGTGCTAAAATTGCCAGTATTCGTCTGCGTCAAACCCATAACACCTTGCATTTGGCGCTACAGGATGATGGTATGTGGTTTAATATAAAAGATAGCGCCAAGCTGGGTGTCGGCTTTGCGGATATGAGGGTGCGAGCCGAGTCTTTGGGCGGTCATTTCAGCGTTTTTTCCAGTAAAGATATAGGCACCGTCGTTAAAGTGGATATTCCGGTTTGATATGCAGAACCCTTAAAACCCCGCAGATTATTTAGTCTGCGGGGTTTTTTGTTTATTTACGGTGTTAAATTCTTAGGGTTTGCTCGTTGGGGTGGATGTACGCTTATAGTGAACCGCTTCCCCTGTCTTGTTGTTGAATAAAGACTTGATGATAAATTTACCGTCTTTAGTGTCCGTATTGAGTACGTAGATTTGATTACGTACACCGTCAATATCATTTAAAATGATGGTTGCCGACTTGCTGCCGACGACGGTCGTTGCCACAATAAAGTTTTTTTCATCAGGAAACAGGAGGGCAGTTGAACGGAAGTTGTTACCGTGTTGAGCGGCAACTTTTGCTGCAGCATTCGCTGAGTTTGTATAGGCTATTATCTGAACCGAGCCATTGCCCTCATGATTGGTTTTCACTAATGTCCAATCAGGTTTCTTGACTAAATCTTCTTCTCCATAAGTTTTAACAACATTAAGAAGGTCAGCTGTTTTGCTCAAAACCACACATCCGGATAGTAGTAGAGCGCAGGAAATCATGACTAAAAAAACAATATATTCTTCGCATAGTAAAGTAGCCCCTATTTTGTGAGTCTTATTAAAATGGATATCAATATTCTATTGACTAGGTTACCATGTGCTGTTGTATATGACGACAACTTTATATTATTTGTCGAAATGGTTGTAACGATAAGGCCTGTTGCTAGAACAATTAGGAAACAATAATGGTTAGGCACCCTGGGTGGTGGCCGGAAATATTAATCCACATATCAAGGCGATGATCCCTATTGCTGTCCAGCAATTTTTGGATATGATCTGCTGGTGTTTTTAACAACCGTGCATCGCGTAAGATCAGTGATTCTTCTATTTCCATGTTGTAGAGGGTGCTTTCAATATGCTGTAGTGCATTATGTCCGTTATTAAGCACTTCTTGTGAAACCTTATGAGTGGCAATGGTTTGTTGAATCCGTGTTTGAGAAATCTCGCCAGTGATTCGACCCAATATGCCTATAGAACGAATATCGGCAATGGCAATGGCGTGTACAGAGGGTTTGTCCTTGTTGCCGTATAAACCGATCAGGTAAGGGAAATGTTTTTTTTCCATGATAATCGGCGGTGCTTTTGTTAACGTAACACGACTTGTGGCTAAGGTCTTAAATTGTGTTTGCAGTTTATCGAGGTGTGGCAGAATAATATGGGTTTTGGCGTTACTACCGTTTGTATCATCCTGTTTTTCTGGCTCCGGATGAAAGTAGGATTCCATGATTGGCTTTAATGCGTGCTCCAACGTTTTCTTGTCAAAAGGTTTTTGAATAATAAAACGTGCACCATGATCTCTGGCTTCTTTTAAGCGTTCTTCGGAGGTTTCGGCGGTGATAAAGCCTAGATCGATGCCCAGCATTTCTCGTTCAACAGCAGAGAGCAATTCAATCCCTGTCATTTGTGGCATATGCCAGTCAGAGATAACCAGATTGGGTTCCCATTCGCGAATAATATTTAGAGCAGTTTCGCCGTTATCGGCTTTTTGAAACTCGATATCGGGGTAGCCTAATTTTTCGATCCTGCGATGTATGATGGTTTGTGTCGCACGACTGTCATCAACAATGAGAACTCTCATAACCTTCTATTGTCTCTGCTATTGCCTCTGTCATTACTCGGGTTGCGTTGCTGGTTTTTCCTGTCTCAGTGAAGTGAGTACCGCATATATGTACTTATCTTCAGTGACCGCTAAACATTCTGTAATGGCTTCATGCGTCTTAATATGGGCGATGGCTGCTGCGGGTTCCATGTCTTCTGCTGCTTGAACCTGATTGTTAACCATGTCATCGGCTAACGGCTGTGCCATAACCCGACCCAATTGCTCAAGGCAGTCAAGTTGCGGATTTTCTGTGTCTTCTTTAACTATAGACGAAGATATTTTTTCTGCTAATGCCTGATCAATGTTAAGCAATAACGCATATTCATTATCGCCTATGGTTAGGCTTGCCCACATGCCCTCATTGGGTACTTGGGTATCACTTGCTTCTTGCAGAGTGAGTTCATAGACGTTGTCGAGTGTATTCCAAAACGATGACAATGGATCAAACAACATATTCTCTACATCAATTTCTTCCATTTCATGCATAGCCATATTGGTTACTGAGGCAGTCGCTTCAGGCTCGGCCTGATCCTCTATCTGTGGTGTAAACTCAGGGTGTTGTTTCTCTAGGGCGGCAATTTCTTCTTGTGCACGCTGTAAGGCTTTTTCGGTTTCTTTGGCTTTTTCCAGTGAGTCATCCAGTTCCAGAAGGTGGCTTTCAATAAAGTCTTTTTCTATCAATGTGCGTTTTAATTTGTCACGCAGCTCCTCCAATTCCTGCTCAATGGCTTCAACTTTCGGGTCATCCAGATCATCCTCTGTGGTGGCTTTGGCGTTTTCTAATTCCTGCTCCAGTTTGAGTATCATATCACGCTGATAATTTTCCAGCTCTTCGGCTCTATCGACCTGCTTTTGCAGCTTTCTGATAATTTCCATTTGCTCTTTACTGGCTGTAGATAGGGTTTTAATGGTTTGTTTGAGCTTGGCATTGGTATCTTTTAAATGATTGATTTGCTGGTTACGAGTGTCCAGTTTTTCTGCCAGTTGCATGCTGGAGGTGCGCATACTCTTATTTTCGTCACGAAGTCGGCGTTCTGCTTTTTCAAGATAGGCGATATGTTATCCGAGGCTTTGCTCTGACTCTAGCTCTTTCTCCATACTTTTAAGAGTCTCACGACTGATTTTAAGGTCTTCTTGAAGGGCGGTAATCATGACTGCATTTTGTTCATCATCACCCTCGCCGATCAACTCTTCAATAATGGACTCTTTTTCCTGTATTTCCTGTTGCATCTGCTCAATCATGGCATATAGCTCACTATGATCCGTATCATCGGATGATGAGGCATTGCCTAGAGCGTCTTCCAATGCCTGCTTTTCTGCGTGTAACTTGCCGATAATATGCAGACCCAATGCCCATGAAAGCACCAGTAAAATGGCAGCATTGATAGCAATGGCAATTAACAGGTTAATACTCAATTGTACCCACTCCCGGTGTTGACGCCTAAAAACGCGCCTATCTCATTTAAAGCGTAGGCCGAAATAAGACAATTTCCAGTTTCAGGTGTTTTTGCGGATGGCAAAATGCTGCCCTTTCTGGTAGTCTGGCGTCCCATCTTGGAGCGTTGTGTAAGAGCGTATTTGTGCAGCGACAATCCTTCATTATTTTATCTGTTTTTCGGTTTGCAGCTGTCTGTAAGGCCGCTGTTATTAAGGTAGTTTATGACCCGTTATATTTTCGTTACAGGTGGCGTGGTTTCCTCGTTGGGTAAGGGTATTGCATCGGCGTCACTGGCTGCAGTGTTGGAGGCCAGAGGCCTCAATGTCACGATTCTTAAGCTTGATCCTTATATTAACGTTGATCCCGGAACCATGAGTCCGTTCCAGCACGGTGAGGTGTTTGTGACTGAAGATGGTGCCGAGACCGATCTGGATCTTGGGCATTATGAGCGTTTTATTCATTCTAAAATGTCTAAACGAAATAACTTCACCACAGGTCGTGTCTATGAGACGGTACTGCGCAAAGAACGCAGAGGTGATTACCTTGGTGGTACCGTGCAGGTCATCCCTCATATTACCGATGAAATTAAACGCCGTGTGCTTGCAGGTGCCGAGGGCCATGATATTGCCATTGTTGAAATTGGCGGCACCGTCGGTGATATTGAATCGCAGCCTTTTTTGGAGGCAGTGCGTCAGTTAAAGGTCGAATTTGGCTCGCAGCGTGCCCTGTTAATTCACCTGACACTGGTCCCTTATATTGCGACTGCTGGTGAAACCAAAACTAAGCCCACCCAGCACTCAGTGAAAGAATTGCGTTCTATTGGTTTGCAGCCAGATGTATTACTGTGTCGTTCTGAAGTGGCCGTGGATGATGATTCACGCCGTAAAATTGCCTTGTTTACTAATGTTGAAGAGCGCGCTGTTGTCCCTTTGGCTGACGCCAAAACGATTTATTCCATTCCCCGCCTATTATCGGAGCAAGGGTTGGATAGTATTGTTCTGGAAAAATTTGCGATTAACGATGCGCATCCAGCTGACCTGTCTGAATGGGACCGTGTTGTAGAGGGTAAATTACACCCTCAGCACGAAGTGACTATTGCCATGGTGGGCAAGTATATGGAGTTACTGGATGCTTATAAGTCGTTAAATGAAGCACTGATTCATGCGGGTATTCACACCTCTACTAAAGTGAATGTGCTTTATATTAATGCGGAAGATATCGAGACAGATGGTGTCGATATTTTACAAGACGCCAATGCGATTCTGGTTCCGGGAGGCTTTGGTAACCGTGGGTTGGAAGGTAAATTGGCCGCGGTACGCTATGCGCGTGAAAACCATATTCCTTATTTGGGCATTTGTTTGGGTATGCAATCGGCGGTGATTGAGTTTGCCCGTAATGTACTGGGCCTTGCGGATGCTAACAGTACGGAATTTGCGAGCCAGACGGCCAATCCAGTGATTGGCTTGATTACTGAGTGGACAACGGCTGAAGGTGATGTGGAGCAACGTTCGGAAGAGTCCGATTTGGGTGGCACTATGCGTTTGGGTGCGCAGGATTGTCATTTGGTTGAAAACTCCAAAGTGGCGACAATCTACGGATCACAAACGATTGTCGAACGTCATCGCCATCGCTATGAATTTAATAATAATTACCTTGATCAATTAAGGCAGGCAGGCCTTAGTGTGAGTGGCTGGTCTTCTGATGACAGTCTGGTTGAGGTGGTTGAGATTGCAGACCACCCGTGGTTTGTGGCTTGCCAGTTCCACCCGGAATTTACCTCTAATCCACGTGATGGGCATCCATTATTTATCAGCTTTGTGAGTGCTGCGCTGGATAACGCCAACGCCAAGCAATAATCTATTGGTAATCTATATGAATACACCGGTTAAATCACTTGCTGTTGCTTCTTTGACGCTTGCTAATGATCAACCCTTTGTGCTGCTAGGCGGTATGAATGTGTTGGAATCACGTGACTTGGCGATGCAGGTAGCGGAATGCTACGTTGATGTTACTCAGCGTTTGGGGATTCCCTATATTTTTAAAGCGTCGTTTGATAAGGCCAACCGTTCTTCCGTACACTCTTACCGTGGTCCCGGAATGGATGAAGGTTTAAAGATTTTTGAAGAAATTAAACAAACGTTTAATGTTCCGGTAATTACTGATGTGCATGAACTTGAGCAGACGCAGCCCGTTGCCGATGTGTGTGACATTATTCAACTGCCTGCGTTTTTGGCTCGCCAGACCGATTTGGTGTCGGCAATGGCTGCCACTGGCGCGGTTATCAATATTAAAAAACCACAGTTTTTAAGTGCCACGCAGATGGGTAATATTGTTGAAAAGTTTCGTGAATGCGGTAATGATCAGCTCATGTTGTGTGAGCGTGGCAGTTGTTTTGGATATGATAATCTGGTCGTGGATACACTGGGTTTTCGAACCATGAAAGAGGTGAGTGGTGGTGTGCCGTTAATCTTTGACGTGACACATGCACTACAATGTCGTGACCCTATGGGTGCGGCTTCCGGTGGGCGTCGCCATCAAGTCGTCGAACTTGGACGTGTGGGCATGGCGGTAGGTTTGGCCGGGTTGTTTTTGGAAGCTCACCCTAACCCTGATCAGGCAAAATGTGATGGTCCCAGTGCTTTGCCATTAGATCAGCTGGAACCATTTTTAGCGCAAATGAAAGCGGTCGATGATTTGGTAAAATCATTACCAGAGCTAATAATTGAATAGACATTGGAAATGTATTCACTGATAGATTGTTTCCAAGATACGCCGTAAATACATCCATGTAGGCTCGGGCGCGGCATCTCTGCCGCTCACTATCTTGGATAACAACTATCGGTGAATACCTTCAAGCAAGAGTATTCATTTTTAATAGAAATGTTTTTTCGAAAACTGACGGAGAAAAACCAGTGAGTAAGATTGTAGAGGTAAAAGCCATTGAAGTATTGGATTCCCGTGGTAATCCCACGGTATCCGCTGATGTGATTCTGGAATGTGGAGCGAACGGTTCTGCGTGTGCGCCTTCCGGTGCGTCAACGGGTTCACGTGAGGCACTTGAATTGCGCGATGGTGATAAGAGTCGTTATTTGGGTAAAGGTGTTTTAAAAGCCGTAGACAATATTAATAAAACTATTAAGCCCTTATTGGTTGGTATGGATGCGACTGACCAGCGCGCCTTGGATAATGCCATGATCGACGCTGATGGTACCGAGAATAAAGCCAATTTGGGTGCAAATGCCATTTTGGCGGTATCGCTGGCAGCCGCAAAAGCAGCCGCTGTGTCTAAAGGTGTGCCTTTGTATGCGCATATTGCTGAGGTGAATGGTACTCCAGGTCAATATACCATGCCGGTACCGATGATGAATATCATTAACGGTGGTGAGCATGCCGATAACAATGTTGATATTCAAGAGTTTATGGTGCAGCCTGTGGCCGCGAAAACTTTTGCCGAAGCATTACAGGTTGGTGCTGAAATTTTCCATGCCTTGAAAAAAGTACTATCGTCGCAGGGCTTGAATACTGCGGTTGGTGATGAGGGCGGTTTTGCGCCTAATCTGGCATCCAATGCCGATGCGATCGCGGCGATTAAACAAGCGGTTGAGAATGCAGGTTATGCTTTGGGTACCGATGTCACGCTGGCGCTGGATTGTGCGTCGTCTGAATTTTATGAAGATGGTCAATATAATCTTAAAGGAGAAGGTAAAGTGTTTTCTTCCGAAGGTTTTAGCGATTACCTGGCAGAGTTGTGTGAGCAGTATCCGATTATTTCTATTGAAGATGGTCAGGATGAATCCGATTGGGATGGTTGGAAATATCAAACCGAAAAACTGGGTGATAAAGTTCAGTTAGTGGGTGATGATTTGTTTGTGACTAATACCAAAATCTTAAAAGAAGGCATCGATAAAAATATCGGTAACTCTATCTTAATTAAATTTAACCAGATTGGTTCTTTGTCTGAAACACTGGATGCGATCAAAATGGCAAAAGATGCTGGTTATACGACGGTCATTTCTCATCGTTCCGGTGAAACCGAAGATACGACGATTGCTGATTTGGCCGTGGCGACAGTTGCAGGTCAGATTAAAACTGGGTCATTATGTCGTTCTGATCGTGTTGCTAAATACAACCGCTTATTGGTTATTGAGTCTGAGCTGGGTGAATCTGTGCCTTATCGTGGCAGAGCCGAGTTTAAGGCCTGATTATTTTGACGAATGAAGTGGCTGATTGCGACGCTGGTTATTGTGCTGCTGTTATTGCAGTATCGCTTATGGATAGGTGAAGGCAGTGTTGCACACAATGCGGCGTTGCAACAACACATTGAACAACAGCAGGCAGAGAATCAGCGCTTGCGTGAACGCAACAAAGCATTGGCCATTGAAATTCAAGCCTTAAAAGCTGGTTCGGAGGTGGTTGAAGAGCGAGCACGTGAAGAGATGGGGATGGTCAAAAAAGACGAAACGTTTTTTATGATTATTGATAAAGATGACCGCTAATATTGCACCCTTTTGGTTTATTGTTACCGCTGCGGGTATTGGTCAACGTATGGCGGCGGATCGTCCCAAACAATACTTGCCACTGGCGGGAGCTACTATTCTTGAAACCGCGTTAACGACGTTGCTATCTGTGGCTCAGGTTGAAGGCGTTGTGGTTGCTCTCAACCCTGAAGATCAATATTGGCCGACATTAACTCTGGCTTCCCACCCTAAAGTGCATACGGTGATTGGTGGGGATCAGCGTGCAGATTCCGTACTTGCCGGGTTAGATTATTTGCAGCCATTAGTGGGGCCTTCTACATGGGTGCTAGTACATGATGCGGCTCGGCCCTGTATTACGGTGGAAACCATACAACGGCAAATTATGGAGCTTGGAGCGGATAATGTTGGAGGAGTATTGGGTGTTCCTGCCAGTGATACTCTAAAACAGGTCACTGAAGATAGACAGGTATCCCATACCCTGGATCGTTCGTATATCTGGCAGGCACAAACGCCGCAAATGTTTCGTTTTGAGCTATTACACCATGCGTTGTCACACTGTCAGGGCGATGTGACGGTGACGGATGAAGCGTCAGCAGTTGAGAAACAGGGTTATTGCGTTAAAATGGTCGAGGGTCGCCGCGATAATATTAAGGTTACGCACGCTGATGATTTGTGGTTGGCAGAGGCAATCCTAAAACGACAGCGCTCATAAGTGCATTCAATATCAACGTATAGAGAATACAAAGAGATAAGAATATGGATATACGCATTGGGCAGGGTTTTGATGTACATGCCTTTGATGATGGTCAACAAAACAAAGACAAGATTGTGGTCGGTGGTGTTATGGTTCCCTATGATAAGGGCATTATTGCACACTCCGATGGTGACGTATTATTGCACGCATTATCCGATGCGTTGTTAGGTGCCTGTGGTTTGGGGGATATTGGCAAGCACTTTCCCGATACTGATCCTGCGTACAAAAATGCCAATAGCCGTGATCTTCTACGCATGGTCTACTCCAAAGTACGTTCACGTAGCTACCATATTATTAATGCAGATATGACGATTATTGCCCAAGCCCCAAAGATGTTGCCCTACATTGAGGGTATGCGTACGAATATCGCGTCGGATTTGCAGACACATAAAGAATTTATCAATGTGAAAGCCACAACCACTGAACGTTTAGGTATGGTTGGCCGTGAAGAAGGTATCGCAGCACAGGCCGTCGTGTTGCTGCAATTCGATGACTTCGGCGATTAATCCCGGTTTTTCTGTTACTTTTCCTTGTGCTTACCCATCGCTGAATTATTCGGCCGATTTTCGTAGGCATCCGGAAGATTTTCGGGTTGATGAAATTCTCGGCTTCTCTTTTTCTGGCGAAGGTGAACACGCCTGCTTTTTTCTTCAGAAAACCTCACAAAATACCCATTGGGTTGCCAGCCAAATGGCGCAGCATGATCACATGAACGACAATGATATTGGTTTTTGTGGACGTAAAGATCGTCATGCAATTACCCGACAATGGTTCTCTATCTATGATCCCCATCGGCGTATTAGCGCTGATAATTTTCCGGTTATTGAGGGCGTGACAGTACTGCAAAGTACACGTCATTGTAAAAAATTACGTCCGGGAAACCATGCCGCTAATAATTTTGCGATTGTGTTAAGCAATGTGTATGACTCGCAAGAGGCATGTCTTACTGAAAACGATAAAACCCATTTTCTCGATCGGGCAGTCTCTATCCTGCAGCAGGGGGTGCCGAATTATTTTGGCCCTCAACGTTTTGGCCGTGATGCAAATAATCTACAGTTGGCACAAGCATGGTTTGTCGATGGTGTTGCTCCCCAACGGCGACAGAAAAGTATGGTGCTATCTGCCGCGCGCTCATGGATATTTAATCAGGTGCTGGCTGAACGTATTCGTCAGCAATGTTGGCGCCAACCGTTGGCCGGAGATGTGATTAACGAAGACGGGGTGTCGACAGGCCCTTTGTGGGGGCGTGGACGTTTACCGAGCTCGGAAGCCGCACATACTATTGAAGTATCCGTACAACAGCAATTTCCTATCTGGTGCGAACGTTTAGAGTATCAGGGATTGCAGCAGGAGCGAAGACCATTAATGTTGTCTCCTGAGCAGATTGATTGTGGGTGGCAGGGCAATAATTTTTTATTGCGCTTTGTCTTGCCTTGCGGTGCTTTTGCAACCGCAGTATTAGCCGAACTAGTCGAGCTGAGAGCGCCCTAAAGTATGGTATATTAGCCGCCTTTAGATGTTAAATAAGACGTATTATAAAACGAATGACACCGTTAAATTCATTACAAATTAAAGGCGTTGGTATGACCTCCCAGCGCACTCGGGATCGCCTTATTGAGCGACTTCAGGGACAAGGCGTGACTAATCTGCAAGTATTAAAGATTGTCAGTGAAACCCCTCGTCACCTGTTTCTGGATGAAGCACTTGCTCATCGTGCCTATGAGGATACTGCCTTACCAATAGGGCATGGCCAGACCTTATCTCAACCTTATATTGTGGCTCGCATGACAGAAATTCTGCTAGGTGCAACGCGTTCGTTAGATCAAGTGCTGGAAATCGGTACGGGCTCAGGATATCAAACTGCGGTACTCTCGCCGCTGGTAAAAGTATTGCACAGTGTTGAGCGTATTCAGCCGCTACAACAGAAAGCCAAACAGATATTGCGTAAGTTGGGCCTGTATAACGTACATTTTCATTATGCGGATGGTGGTTTAGGGTGGCCTAAAAAAGCACCATACAATGCTATTCTCAGTGCGGCCGCTCCTGCTAGTGTTCCGGAAAGTTTAAAGCAACAATTGGCGCCTGATGGTGTGTTAGTGATACCGGTGGGTGAGAAAGAACAAGTGCTGACTTTGATTGTGCGTCCAGGTGATTCCGATGAGTTTTTTGAGCAGACGCTGGAGCCAGTAAAATTTGTACCACTTTTGCAGGGAGTGACACGTTAAGTATGTTAACGCTATTGATAGTTTTTCTTAAAGGCGTCGCCATGGGAGCTGCCGATGTTGTCCCTGGTGTTTCTGGAGGCACTATTGCCGTTATTACCGGTATCTATGAACGTTTATTAAATGCTTTAAAGACATTAAAACCGTTATGTTTGCTGGTGCTTTATCAACAAGGCTTTGCGGTGTTTTGGCAGCGTATTGATGGCAATTTTTTGTTGACGTTATTTCTTGGGATCATCCTGAGTGCGTTAAGTTTGGCAACTATTATCAGTCATTTATTGGATGCTCAACCGATTCTCGTGTGGTCATTCTTTTTTGGGCTAGTCTGTTCGTCGGTAGGCTTTCTGATGCGCCAAATACCGACATGGAATATAAGTGTTGTGCTTATGCTTATTATGGGGATTGCAATGGCCGCAAGTATATCGCTTGCTCGCCCTGCACAACTTCCGGATACTGGTTGGATGATGTTTGTTGCCGGTTTTATTGCGATTTGTGCCATGATTTTGCCGGGTATATCGGGTAGCTTCATTTTATTACTAATGGGTATGTATAGTACGGTGATTGATGCGTTGACACGGCTTGACCTTGTTATGTTGGGTATTTTTGCGTTGGGCTGTATGTTGGGCCTCATTGTATTCAGTCATTTGCTAAGTTTTCTGTTACGCAAATACTATGCGGCCATGCTGAGCTTACTCACTGGTTTCTTATTGGGTTCTTTAAACATATTATGGCCATGGAAACAGGTGTTGGAGACAACCATTAACCGTCATGGCGAGTTAGTACCGCTGGTGCAGCAGAATGTTTTACCGGCGCAATATCAGTTGATTTATGATCAGCCTGATCAATTAATCGTCGCAATTATTGCTTTAGTCCTAGGGTTTACAGCGGTGGTTGTTTTGGAACGTATGGGAAACACTCTGAACCGACAATCGGAAAATCAGACTATTTCATCGTAAGCGAGACGGTGATTTTTCATATTTGCCGTTTTTTTAGAAGAATTTTAGAGTGTTTTTGCATAAATCCGTCGCTTTAAGTACAAAAAAGAATAACAGGTAAGACACAAAAAAATATCATGTTATCCACAAGTTTTTTACATATTATAAAATGTTGCAAATCGGTGTTCATTATTCTGATCGCCAGCTTGTGGCTGACGGCATGTTTGTTTTCACAGAGTCCGGCACCCACATCTGATCTGAATCGACAGTCTGCGACTAAGGTTGAATTGGGGCACAGCCATACGGTTAAAAGTGGTGAAACATTATATTCCATTGCCTGGCGTTATGGTCTGTATTACCGCGAATTGGCCGAGCGGAATAATATTGGAAGTGACTTTTTGATCCATCCCGGACAAGTCTTAAAACTTAGTGTTAATAGCAAGGACAAAGGGGAGAAGAGTGTCGCTAAGCCAGCCACGGCGCGTACTACTGCAACGGCATCTGACACCACATCCCGGAGTCACAAACCTGTTTCTCAGCCGAATGTTTCACGCAAGCCAGTTTTATCCACAGCGGCATCGGTTAAAGCACCCCCCCGTTCAAAAAAGAAATCATCTTCAAAAGCGAAAGTAACCACAAGTAAAATGGGTGTCGGTAACGTCATTTGGCGATGGCCAGCCAAGGGTGAAGTGCTTACTAACTTTTCGGTTAAAAATGCAACAAATAAAGGGATTGATATCAAGGGTAAAAAGGGGGATTCTGTACATGCAGCTGCTTCGGGAAGTGTGGTTTACGCGGGCAGCGGCCTTAGAGGTTATGGAAAGCTGATTATTATTAAGCATAACGACGTTTACCTCAGTGCCTATGCTCACAATAGTAAAATCAGTGTTAAAGAAGGACAGTATGTTAAAGCTGGACAGTACATCGCTAATATTGGTTCAAGTGGTTCACGCACAGACAGTGTGAAATTACATTTTGAAATCAGACGCAATGGTAAGCCGATAGACCCATTGCGTTTGTTACCCAAAAGAAAAAGCTAAATAAAAAATGATAATGTCCGATAACTCTATTAGCAGTAACCAGCGGTATTCTAACAACAGTAGTTTTTGGTTACCTCGCTATCCATATTGGGTCAGAGTTATCTGGGTGCTGTTTGTGACAATTCGGTGAAGTATCTTGTTAGACACACGTCGCAGTCAGTGTTTTCAGGCAAAACTAGCAACATAAAATCATTTATGTTGACTGTAGGTATAGTAGGAGTACCGAAATGGCAACTGCAGAAATTACCCCTTCAAATGTAGATATTAATGTTAATCCCGCCGATATAGGTGATATTTCCCTTGAGCTGGATGATACTAAAGCACCTTCAACGAGTAGTATTGCCTCTTCCATTACAGAGGATGCAGGTTATACAAAAACGCTAGATGCAACGCAAATATACTTAAATGAGATTGGTTTTTCCCCTCTGTTGTCTGCTGAGGAAGAAGTGTTTTTTGCACGCAAGGCACTTAAAGGCGATATTGCTGCCAGACAGCGTATGATTGAGAGCAATCTACGTCTGGTGGTTAAAATTTCTCGTCGTTATGTGAACCGTGGACTGGCATTATTGGACCTCATTGAAGAAGGTAATTTGGGTCTAATTAGAGCCGTTGAAAAGTTTGATCCCGAACGCGGATTCCGTTTTTCGACGTATGCGACATGGTGGATTCGTCAAACAATCGAGCGCGCGATTATGAATCAGACGCGTACTATCCGTTTGCCGATTCATGTGGTTAAAGAGTTAAACGTTTATTTGCGTGCTGCCCGCGAGTTGTCACAAAAGCTGGATCATGAGCCTTCGGCGGAAGAAATTGCTCATTTGCTCGATAAACCCGTTGCTGATGTCGAAAAAATGCTCGGTCTCAATGAGCGCGTCAACTCCATTGATGTGCAAATTGGTACTCAGGGCGATAAAACCTTATACGATACTATTCCTGATCAACATGTGTCAGATCCGATTTCGTTGTTACAAGATAGTGATTTAAGTGATCACATCGATACGTGGTTAACGGATTTGACAGAGAAACAACGCGAAGTATTGTGCCGTCGTTTTGGCTTGCGTGGTCATGAAATCAGCACCCTTGAAGAAGTGGGGCGCGAGATTGGTCTGACGCGTGAGCGTGTACGTCAGATTCAGGTCGAAGCTCTTAAGCGCTTGCGTGATATCATGGAACAGCAGGGCTTGGATAGTGAGTCTTTGTTTGGTGTAATGGGGTAGCTATACGTTGATGAGGGGCCACCCTCCTAACTCTTGCCAACGATTGACGATCAGGCAAAATAACTCGGCTGTTTTTTGTGTATCATAAGCAGCCGCGTGAGCTTCCTTATTGCTAAATTCAATCTTTGCTAGCTGGCAGGCCTGAGCCAACACCGTGTGTCCAAACGCCAACCCCGATAATGTGGCTGTATCTATGCAGGAAAAAGGATGAAATGGATGACGTTTAATATTGCAGCGTTCTGCGGCAGCATTAATAAACCCCAGATCAAAGTGTGCATTGTGTGCCACCATAATGGCTCTTGAGCACCCCTCACGTTTAATGGCCTTACGAACAGTACGAAATAGGGCATCCAAGGCTTCATTTTCGGCTATCGCTTCTCTTTGGGGATCCTCAATATCAATACCTGTAAAATCCAGTGCAGATTGCTCAATATGGGCACCCTGAAACGGCTCTAAATGATATGCATAGATTCGTTCGACACTCAGAATCCCTTCCTCATCCATTGTCAACGTGGCTGCAGAGACTTCGAGCAAGGCATCTGTTTGTGCGTTAAACCCCCCTGTTTCAACATCAATAACAACAGGTAAAAAACCACGAAAACGTTCACTCAACAGTGAGCGATAGTCTGTTGCAGGCACATCGTTTCCTTAAATCCCATAGAGGGACTATAGTTAATAAGTAGCGGTCAAAAGCCGCATCCTACAGAAAAATGCCGTTAAAGCACAGGGGCTTGGCGTCGATAATATGAGTATGTTGCTTATGTTTTTGCGAATCACAAATATACAGACTGCATTGAGGCTTGGGGTTTGCCTATTGTGGGCGGCGTCTCTTCCCTTGTCAGTGTCTGCAAAAGCCGTTTCTATTCGTTATGCCACGCCCATTGATTCTGCCAGTTGGGATTATACGGGTTCCAAGTTTGGCTGTGAAATTATCCATAATATTCATGGTTTTGGTGCCGCTGTTTTTGAGCAACGAGCCGGGTTGAAAACGCGCTTTCTGTTGCAGTCACAAACGACACGTCTAAAAGCCGGAAAAGCAAATCTGGTCTCACAGCCGCCACTATGGCTTAGCCACAAAGCGGTAGAACCCTTATCTTCTGTTAATGTGGGTTATGGTTCGACGCCGATCAAAATCGGACGTAAGTTATCTGAGCGTATGTTGGCTGAATTGGAAAAAGGCATGGATTTACATGTTATTCGTCAACCTTGGTATGGTGATACACGTTCGTTACAGGTAGTGATTCCCAGTATCAGCTTTCGTCAAACCTATCGTGAATATTTATCCTGTCTGGCAACGCTATTACCGGTTAACTTTGACCAGATTGAAAAGCGTTCTTTGCGTTATAACGAGGGTGATGAAGATTTGACGAAAAAAGCCATGAGCTATCTGGATAAAGTCGCGCTTTATATGAAGGAAGATCCAGAGGTTAAAGTGGTTTATATTGATGGCCACACCGATAGTCAGGGGGTGCGTGCTGAAAATTTGTTAAAGTCAGAACAGCGTGCTAAAAAGGTTGTGAATTATTTGCGTAAGAGGGGCATTGATGACGCGCAAATTATTGCCCGTTGGCATGGTGAGCGTTATCAAATCGCTACCAACCAAACCTTGAAGGGCCGGGCTAAAAATCGTCGAGTGACGGTGCGTTTAAGTAAAGAAATGCCTACACAATAAACCTCTCATCCGGCAACGTTTTCTGGTACAATTCGCGCCCGATTTAACCTTCTCCGGATAAACCATGTCGTCATCGTCTGTTAATAAAGTCGTACTTGCTTATTCTGGTGGTTTGGATACCTCAGTGATTGTCAAATGGTTGCAAGAGACTTACCAATGTGAAGTTGTGACCTTTACTGCCGATTTGGGGCAGGGTGAAGAAGTTGAACCGGCACGTGCCAAGGCTCAAGCGTTGGGCGTAAAAGAAATTTATATTGATGATTTGCGCGAAGAATTTGTGCGTGATTATGTGTTCCCTATGTTTCGTGCTAATGCGATTTATGAAGGGGAGTATTTGTTGGGCACATCCATTGCGCGCCCATTAATTGCCAAGCGTATGATTGAGATTGCCAATGAAACTGGAGCCGATGCGATTTCACACGGCGCCACGGGTAAAGGTAATGACCAGGTACGTTTTGAACTCGGTGCCTATGCTTTAAAGCCTGGTGTACAGGTGATTGCACCATGGCGTGAATGGAATTTAAGCTCTCGTGAAACGTTGATGGCCTATTGTGACGAGCACAATATTCCGGTTGATTACTCCAGTAGCAAGAAAAAATCCCCGTATTCTATGGATGCTAACCTGCTGCACATTTCCTATGAGGGCGGTATTTTGGAAGACCCTTGGGCGGAAGCTGAAGAGGATATGTGGCGTTGGAGCGTGTCTCCGGAAAGTGCGCCGGATGAGCCGACCTATCTCGAATTAACCTATGAGAAAGGGGATATTGTTGCTATTAATGGTGAAGCAATGTCGCCAGCAACCGTATTAGAAACCTTAAATAAAATGGGTGGTGCCAACGGCGTGGGTCGTTTGGATATTGTTGAAAACCGTTACGTGGGGATGAAGTCTCGTGGTTGTTATGAAACCCCGGGAGGTACCATCATGTTAAAGGCGCACCGAGCTATTGAGTCATTGACCCTTGATCGTGATGTTGCTCATTTGAAAGACGAACTTATGCCTAAATACGCTGAGCTGGTTTATAACGGCTATTGGTGGAGCCCTGAACTTAAGATGCTGCAAACTATGATTGATGAGTCGCAGCAAACGGTTAATGGTGATGTGCGCGTGAAGCTCTATAAGGGTTCTGTCAGTGTCTCAGGTCGTCGTTCTCAGCATAGTCTATTTGATGAAAATATTGCGACATTTGAAGATGACGCGGGCGCATACGACCAAAAGGATGCAGAAGGTTTTATCAAACTAAATGCATTGCGTTTACGCATCGCAGCCAACAAAGGCCGCAATTTACTGTAGACTCGTCGCGTTTATGGTTTTTGGCCGTTAACCTCGGAGCCCTCTTCGGTTGAAAATTGTTGTAGGATCTGATCCAGTACTTCGGCTTGTTGTGCCAGTTTTTTGGATGTTATAGCGCTGTCATTGGTTGCTTCATGATTGGTTTTGGTGACGGCATCAATGGTGGCGACACTTTCGTTAATATGCTCAGAACCTTTTGCTTGTTCATGACAGGCATTGGCAATTTGTGTCACCAATTTCTATGCTTTAGCCACATTGCTGAAAATATTTTCCAGTGATTCTGTTGTTTGTGTGGCGATAGAGATACCGTTTTCTGTTTTTTCTGCAGAGCGACTAATTAATTCGGATGTCTCTTGTGCTGCCGCTGCGCTGCGGGCAGCTAAACTACGGACCTCATCAGCGAAGACTGCAAAACCACGACCCTGTTCTCCGGCTCTTGCAGCCTCGATAGCCGCGTTTAGTGCCAACAGGTTAGTTTGGGCTGCAATCTCGTCAATGGTTTTGATGAATGTTTCTATATTTTGCCCAGAGCTGTTAATTTCCTCCATTGCCTGCATCATGCTGCTCATTTGTTGACTACCTTTTTCGGCCGCGGATTGCGCGGTACTGGTTAGTTGTCTGGCCTCCTTGGCGTTTTCAGCATTTTCATTGGTTTGTGATGTCAGCTCCAGCAGTGAGGCGGAGATGCTTTCCAGACTGGTGGCTTGTTGGCTGGAACCTTCTGCAACGGATTGACTGGTATCAGAAAGTTTGCGGCTACTGTCTGTAATTGAATAACTGGATGTTTGGATTTGTCTTAGCAGGTTATTAAGATTTTCTACCATGCCAAATAATGCCTGACCCAGAATATCTCTACCCGATGCCAAGTGTACTTTTGTGGTTAAATCACCATCGGCAATACGTTTGGCAACCTGCGCCTTTTCTTGCAAGCTTTCAACCATATTATGTAATTCGGCAAACACACCCTCCATCGGTTGGTCGGATGAAATGGTGGTATTTAAATCTCCTTCGGCCACATTTTTGGCAATGTAATTGGGCTCACCACCTAACTGCCGCATAATATGTTTGGTTAAAAATAGCGCTACTGCTAAACCCAATATAATAGTGATGAGCGTACCGAATACAGTAGTGTTAATGACCATGGTTGATGTTGAGTCTAAAGCGGTAATGCGTTGCTCCATCAGTGCGGCTTCTTTTCCTTTAAAAGTGGCTAGTTGACCACGGAAGTTGTCGAAAAAGACTTTACCTCTGGCTTCTCCGACCATAGTGGCAATATCGTCCATGGTTTTAGTGTCACCGACGTTTCTGCGTAGTGCAATATACGGCTCTGTGATTTCCTGTTGCCATTGCTCAATCGTTTTACGGGTTTCTGCCAACAATTCAACTTGCGGTGGATTATCACTGACAGTTTCTGATAGTTCGTCAATCAGACGACCAAAGCGTTGTTTGCCGCTATTATAAGGTTCAAGAAAATCTTCTTTCCCAGCCAATAAATACCCTCGCATACCGGTTTCCATATCAACCGCAGCAGCTTCGATGGCGGAAGCCTTGGCCAATACCTTGTGCGTATGATTGACCCACTTAAAATTTCCAAATAACGAATTGATAGCGATTAAGACAATGACTGAAATAATCAGCAGTAAAGACAATACTAATCCGTTACCCGCCAACAGTTTGGTGCGTAGCTTGATGTTATCTAACATTCTGAAACCTCAATATCTTTAATGGGGAGCAATAACATGCTAATAAAGAAACCTTAACGCTAGTATCAGTCTAGTTGTTAAGTAGCAGTAAGCAAGAATGACACAGTCATTATGACTTGAATTCACTGCGGTTCACCTTATATTACTAATAACCGAATTGAATAGAGGCTACAAAATGCGTATTGATCGTCTGACTAATCAGCTGCAAATGGCACTTTCCGAAGCGCAGTCTATTGCCTTGGGCAGAGATCACAGCCGTTTGGACGCATTACATCTGTTTTCAGCCATGCTGGATCAGCAGGGGGGTTCTATTCGGCCTTTATTAGCTCAGGCAGGTTTCAATGTGACTCAATTGCGCAATGAAGTTGCCAAACAGCTGGATGAACTGCCGCGTATTCAACAGCCTAACGGTGACATTCAGATGTCTCCGGATTTGGGACGTCTATTGAATCTTGCGGATAAAAAAGCTCAGGATAATGGCGATGCTTATATTTCCAGTGAAAATATTGTTCTGGTCACCATGGAAGACGGCAATACGGCGTTGGGCAAATTACTCGTACAGCATGGTGATTTACCGCGTCTTCAACAAGCCATTGATACCGTACGTGGTGGTGAGACGGTATACAACCCCGATGCTGAGGAGAATCGTCAGGCTCTCGAAAAATATACGATTGATCTTATCAGTCGTGCTGAGGCCGGTAAGCTTGATCCGGTGATTGGTCGTGACGATGAAATTCGTCGGACGATACAGGTGTTACAACGTCGTACTAAAAATAATCCGGTACTGATTGGTGAGCCGGGTGTCGGTAAAACCGCCATTATTGAAGGATTGGCACAACGTATCGTCAATGGTGAGGTGCCCGAAGGCTTAAAAGATAAGCGTGTATTGTCTCTGGATTTGGGTTCATTATTGGCGGGTGCCAAATTCCGTGGTGAATTTGAAGAACGCTTAAAAGGAGTATTAAACGAGCTTGCCAAACAGGAAGGGCGAATCATCATTTTTATTGATGAATTACATACCATGGTTGGCGCAGGTAAAGCTGACGGTGCGTTGGACGCAGGAAATATGCTCAAGCCTGCATTGGCTCGTGGCGAATTACACTGTGTGGGTGCTACGACGTTGGATGAGTATCGCCAGTACATTGAAAAGGATTCTGCGTTGGAACGACGCTTTCAAAAGGTGTTGGTTGATGAGCCTTCTGAGGCCGATACCATTGCGATTCTGCGTGGCTTAAAAGAGCGCTATGAAGTTCATCATGGTGTCGATATTACCGATACGGCGATTATTGCTGCGGCTAAACTATCGCAGCGTTATATTGCAGATCGTCAGTTGCCAGATAAAGCGATTGATCTCATTGATGAGGCCGCTAGTCGTATTCGCATGGAAATCGATTCTAAACCCGAATCCATGGATCGTCTTGAGCGCCGTTTAATCCAGTTGAAAATTGAACGTGAAGCCGTTAAAAAAGATGAAGATCAGGCATCGCAAGAACGCTTATCAGAAATTGATAAAACCATTACCGAAGTAGAAGGTTCTTATAAAGATTTAGAAGAAGTCTGGAATGCTGAAAAAGCCGCATTACATGGTACACAGGAAATTAAAAGTACACTGGAACAAGTACGTTTAGATATGGATTCTGCACGACGTGCAGGCGATCTTGGGCGTGTTTCTGAATTGCAGTATGGTGTTATTCCCGAGTTGGAAAAACAACTGGATATGGCCAGTCAGGCAGAAATGATGGAAATGACACTGTTGCGCAATAAAGTGACTGATGAAGAAATTGCGGAAGTGGTTTCTAAATGGACCGGTATCCCGGTGTCTAAAATGTTGCAAGGTGAGCGTGAAAAGCTATTGCGTATGGAGGATGTATTGCACAACCGTGTTATCGGTCAGGAGCAAGCAGTGGTTGCCGTTGCCAATGCCGTACGTCGTTCGCGTGCGGGTTTGTCTGACCCTAATCGACCTAATGGATCGTTCTTGTTTTTGGGTCCAACCGGTGTGGGTAAAACTGAACTGTGTAAAACATTGGCAGAGTTTTTATTCGACAGTGGCGAGGCTATGGTGCGTTTGGATATGTCCGAATTTATGGAGAAACACTCGGTTGCCCGTTTAATTGGAGCGCCGCCGGGATATGTCGGTCACGAAGAGGGCGGCTATTTAACAGAAGCTATTCGCCGTCGCCCTTATTCTGTGTTGTTGCTGGACGAAATTGAAAAAGCGCATCCAGATGTCTTTAATATTTTATTGCAGGTGTTAGAAGACGGTCGTCTTACCGATAGTCAGGGTCGTACCGTTGATTTTCGTAATACCGTCATTGTGATGACGTCCAATCTAGGGTCTGATGCGATTCAGGATATTGCTCACAATAAAGCCTTTGATCGTGTCAGTTTTGAACTAACAACCGATGTCGAAAAAGAGTCAGATGACTTTAATCAAAAGCAATATGATGCCATGAAAGATGCGGTGATGGACGTTGTTAGTCAGCACTTTCGACCAGAATTTATTAACCGTGTCGATGAGGCGGTGGTCTTTCATCCCTTGGGTCAAAAACATATTCGCGGTATTGCCGATATTCAATTGGCCGCATTAAAAACACGATTATCCGATATGAATTTATCGTTGCAACTGACTGATGAGGTTATGGATAAGTTATCCGAAGCTGGTTTTGATCCGGTCTATGGCGCGCGTCCGTTAAAACGTACGATTCAGCAGTTAATAGAAAACCCGTTGTCACAATATTTATTGGCGGGTAAATTTGTTGCTGGTGATACGATTCGTGTCGTAGTTGCAGACGATAAAATTCGGTTTGCTAAAAAATAACCACTTTACAGGTTAAAGCATAGTGAATAATTGTTATGGGTAAAGTGCTTCCTTTCAAGAAAAAAACCGCATGGCAAAAGCATAAGGGTAAGACCTTATGACGCAGTGGTTTTTGTAAATGGCAAGTGGTGACCAAACAACAATTTGATGTTAAGCAAGGCAAGTTAGTTACACGTTTCAAATGTGAACGGTGTGGTAAGGAAAAAACCGAGTTATTATGAAAGCGTGCTGTACTTACGTGACGCGAATAAAACCCGCCAAGCCAGTTTTCTGATGTTCGATAACATGGCAATGAAAGGCCCAGTCTCCTGGGTTATCTGCTACCAGTGCCACATCAATCGTTTCATTTTTTAACAATAGTGCAGTGTCTGTCCAGTTGGCCGCAATTTTACGTTTGTTGGAGCGCAATGGTTTAAAGACCAAGCCGTGAAGATGGATCGGATGAATGTTGGGTGATTCATTGCGGAACCGTAAAATGTAGCTTTGTCCGCGTTCAAGTACCGCCAGTGGGCCAGTATTTATGGCGTCGTCTCCCGGCCATGGAGTACGGTTTATTGACCAGAAGGTTGCCCCCATTGAACCACAAAACCCGTTATTAGGTGCTTTTCCATCCGGGGACCAGCCAAAAACGAATTCATGTTGTTGTGCTGTGCCGAGATCAGGTTCCGGTAGTGGGTTGCGGGGTAGTGGCTTAAGTTCTACTAGTGACCGTTTCTGGTCTTGCCCAATTGCACGTAGACTGGCCAGTCTCTTTTGTCGGCTACCTGCTAGGTTAATGATGTCAACGCTCTGGCCTTCAAGGCTTGGCATTTTTAGCGCAATATCTACGCGTTGCCCGGGACCTAATAATAACGGGTTTTCTTTTGTGGGTAAGTCAATTGCTTGGTCGATAGGGTGGCCGTCCCAAGCCATGATCTGGGCTTCGTGATGTGACAAAAACAGTTTATAAATGCGTGTGGTATCACTGTTGGCGAGGCGTAATCTTACCAAGCTACCACTGTCATGGTCATACGCGGGTGCTTGTAACCAATTGGCGGTCATGACGTTGCCTAATGTCCCAGCACGTGCGGCCCCGCCTAATGAGTAGGGTTTGCGCAAAGTGTCATCGTCGTTGAGGTGAAAGTCTCGCAGATTAATCGCGTGGTCACTATTGAATCCGGGGTCATTTATTTCATCGACAATCAACATCCCGGTTAAGCCATTTGCCATTTGCGACATGGTCATACAGTGAGGATGGTACCAATAGGTTCCGGCATCGGGTAGCGAGAACTGATAAAGAAATGAACCACCATCGGGAATAGGTGTTTGTGTCAGGTAGGGTACGCCATCCATCGAATTTTTCAGGCGGATACCGTGCCAATGCATCGCCGTGTATTCATCAAGCGTATTCACGACATTCAGAGACATGGTTTGACCTTGCTTACCCCTGAGCACAGGCGGCGGCGCATCAGGTGATAAGCTCACAAGGTTTTCTGTCACCTGATCCCTTAGTCGGAAACGGGCGCGTTGAAGAGTTAGGGTTTGGGTGCTTGCCTGTGACAGTGTTGTGAGTCCGGCATTGAGTAAATAACCCGAACCAATAGCGGCACCAAGAATGCCACCAGAGATCAAAAAATCACGACGTTTCATAGTCACTTCTTTAGTAATGAACGATCTATAATAGATACTTTATATAACATAATTTTATCATAAGTAACTTTTTTATCACTGACTGATAAAGATGAAAAGTCGATGAATTTAGGGTATGATGCGCGCCCTTTAAAGTTCATCGTTAGATAGGTTTGTATGAATTCTCCTCAAATTGGTCAACGCTGGATAGTGGATACTGACTCCTCTCTTGGCTTGGGTATGATCAGTGCCTGCGATGCACGTACCCTTACCGTGGATTTTACCGCAACCGGTGAGAGTCGTTGCTATTCCCGCGATAACGCTCCACTCAAGCGTGTGGCCTTTAGTGTCGGTGATACGATTGACGTTGAAGAAGGCCGCTCTTATGTGGTTGCTCAGGTTGAAGACATCAATGGCCTGTTGATCTATCTCACAGACGATGGTGAAGCGGTACCTGAAACCCGTTTATCGTCGGCATTAGCATTAAATCACCCCGTTAAACGCTTGTTGGCAGGCCAGTTGGATAAGCCGCAATGGTTTGATCTCCGTGCCGACATTGTACGTGCTTATCATCAGTGGTTGTCCTCGGGAGTGTTTGGCTTACAAGGTGCGCGTATTACCTTAACGCCTCACCAATTGTATGTGGCCAATACGGCGACTGCGTTGGCCGCAACACGCATTTTATTGGCCGATGAAGTAGGACTGGGTAAAACCATTGAAGCCGGTTTGATACTGCAGCGCATGTTATTACAAGACAAAGTTGCGCGTGTATTGATTGTTGTGCCCGAGGCTTTGCAAGTCCAGTGGTTTGTTGAGTTAGTTCGGTGTTTTAATATCCACGCAGTGTTATATTGCGAAGATACCAACCTTGATGAGGCGCGCGTATTTATTGTGCCTCACGCGCTCTTGCAAGATGAGCAGATAGAGACAGAAACGTCTTGGGATATGATGATTGTCGATGAGGCTCATCATTTTGATTTAGTTAATGCCAACCCTTGTGGTGACAGGTTAAAAATAGTAGGTCGTCAGACACGCCATGTCTTATTGCTGTCGGCAACACCTGAGAGGATGGGGCTGGAACAACATTTTGCGCGTCTTACATTATTGGATGCTTCTCGTTTTCATGACTTTGACGCCTTTCAACGTCAGTACCAGTCATATGAAAATATGGCGGAAGAATTAGCTAAGTTGGTAGAAAATCCACAGGCAATCATTTCGCATGATCTCTTGCAAACGTTGACACAAGCGCTAGCCGATATTCCTGAAGATAGTTTATTACAATGGCAAGGTAAGAGTGCCCACAAGTTGGTTGACTTTCTTCTTGATTGTCATGGTACCGGGCGTATTGTGTTCCGTAATACACGCAGTGCTGTCCAAGGATTTCCCAAGCGATGCTTGACTGTCCATTCTTTGGACGATGATCAACAATCGCGCGACCAATGGCTGGCTGCTTTTGTCAAGCAGCATAGTCGTGAAAAAATTCTGTTAATTGCTCACTATAAAGACGATGTGTTGGCATTGAGAGAGAGTTTATACCGCACAACAGGTATTGATTGTCCGGTTTTTCATGAAGATATGTCATTAATCGAACGTGATCGTGCTGCGGCGTATTTTGCCGATCAGGAAGAAGGCGCTCCTTTATTACTGTGTTCAGAAATCGGCAGCGAAGGAAGAAATTTTCAATTCTGTCATCATTTAATTTGTTGGGATTTGCCAGAGCACCCGGATTTTTTAGAACAACGTATTGGTCGCTTGGACCGTATCGGACAAAAAAATACCATCAATATTCATGTATGCATCAGTAATGAAGAAAGCCGTCAGCGTCTGAATTGGTACCACCATATTTTAGAGGCGGTCGAACAAGCAAACCCGGCAGCAGGGATCATGCATCAGCAGTATTACCAACAATATTGTGAAACACCGGAAGAGGTTGCGAAAGTAGTCCGACAAGAAAATAAAACGTTATTAGAACAATTGCATAATGGTCGTGACCGTTTGTTAGAAATCAATAGTTGCCGGCAGCCTCAGGCATCAATATTGTTACAACAAGTGCAAGATTTTGAAGCGTTACACTCGGCAAAAAATGTGTTGACTCAAGCAACCGAATTGCTCAATCTTCATTTTGAATCGTTGGATGCTTCACGGTATAGCCTTATTCCATCATATCAAATGCTAGTGCCGATGGTGCCGGGAATTGCACAAGAAGGTAGTGAACTGACTTTTGATCGTGACACTGCAATTGCCAGAGAAGATGTACAGTTTGTGACGTGGGATCATCCGTTAATGCAGGGTTTAACAGAGATGATTGTACAATCAGATCTTGGTGTTGCAACGGTTGCCCTTTTCCCTAACAAAAAACTAAAGCCGGGAACGTTATGCTACGAAGCCATTTTTAATGTAGTCATTACGGATGCCTGTGCCCAGACGGCCAGTACATTTTTATCGGAGTCACTGGTGCGTATTGTTGTCATCAAAAATAGTCAAAATAATTTGCACGATACATTGCCGCAAAGTTATTTAAAGCAAGTGATACAACATGCTTCTAAAAAAATCTGCAAGGCGGTGGTTAAAGATTATCAACAAGACATTCAAATGCTGGCCGAACAGGCCAAAGCACTTGCCGATAATCAATTGCACGCAGTGCTCGATCAATCACTAAACAATGCCCAAGAGTACTACCAACAAGAACAATCAAGATTGCTACAGTTGCAGCAATATAACTCGATGATTGTACAGTCAGATATTGACGCTCAAAAACAACAAGCCGATGTAGTTATTTCAGCACTTCAAAACCATTGTCGTTTGGAGATCAATGCTGTGCGTTTATTGGTAAGTTGCCAGCCATAATGTTCAGTTAATAAAAAAGGGTGACGATGTCCCCCTTTGCCCCCTAAGATAATTATTACTATTTTTTCAGTAATACATTATCTAACGAAACTAAACCGCCGCCATTACGCATGACATAGAGTAGAGCCAGTACCCAATACACATGTGTTGGCCACCACGCATCCGGGTAAACCAAAAATTGGATGACTAGAGTCATAATCATCAAGCCTAGAGCTGCAAATCGGGTTAATAGGACAAACAGAATCATTAGCGCCAAAAAGAACTCGCCAAAAGTCGCCAGATAAGCGGCTAATTCACTGGGTATAAGCGGTAACCCTTATTCAAAATCAAATAATAAAAAGGTGCTGTCAGTCACATTCCAGAAAGCAAAATGCTGGCCGCCAATCGTGAGTCCGCTAATTTTAGTTTGTGCGGATCACCAGAATACTTTAAAAATAACCAAACGCATGGCAATGTTAACAAACCATTCAGGGATAGTAGAGATTATGTTTCGATAGGCGCCAAGATTTTACACAGTTGTTCTTTCATTATTCTGCTCCAGAATTTTAATTATTATGGGTCACTCGTTGTACTACCAGACATTCTTGAATTAAAAATTGAATAGCCTGGCTAATGTCAAAATTATGAAAGCATTGTAACGTTTCTTCAATAGCGTTTTGAATACTGTTTTCATCTTTCAAACATTGGATAAAATAGCTAACGGGCTCATCAATACTAAACAGTAATACATCGTACACAGGTCTGACCACTAAAACTCGCTGAGGTTCATTTAAGTCAATATTTTGTGTGTTGTTTCCACCTTCTTGATTGGCTTGCCATATCGTCAATATTGGGTAATTCGAATCTACTAACTGTAACGATGGGTGAAAGGTTAGACTTGTGTTCGATAACGCTTCAGCATCCAGCGAACTAAAATCTTCAGGTGTCAGGGACGTGGTATCAGCAGCATGATAAGCCTGATGCCATGCAAGTTCTAACTCTGCGACATCCGCGAGGTATGGCATGGTTTGTGTGTGTTCAAACTGACGTAAAAAATCCGGAAAGTCTTTCCCAAAATGTACCATAGCCGCTTGTTGCGGTGGGCTACTTCTAATGTAATAAGTGGCGGTTCCGGTAAAAAAATCATCGCCAACCAGTTTTTTTATGACCGGATATAAGTCCCCTAAAGCATTACTTAAGGAGTAAAAAACATTGTTTTGATAGATACTAACACTCTTCTCAGACGTATTTTGGTAAAACGTTTGTTGTAGTTCGGCTGTGAGTTCACCCAGTAATGACCGACAGAAATCTTTTTGCCAGTCATTAAAAGAGGGGGTGTCGTGATGATCATTCATGCTCTGGCTACTTTTGCCATCGTTGGCCGCATAAACTCAGCTGCTTTTTGCGCCTCCTGAAGTAATACAGAAAGCTCGGGAATATTGGTATCCCACTAAATAAGATTCGGAATATCATGGGTTGTTTTACTCAGCGTATAGCCAAACAAATCCCAAACAGCGTCTACAACCTCTGATCCAATCATCAATCAGGACGGTTTCATCATCCAGTACTTCTTGGGCGTGGCCGGCAAGGTGGATTTCACCGACAGCATGTAGAGGATAATCATCAATATAGGTTGCAGCAGATTATCCTTGGTTAGTAGCGGAGACATAAACATTATTAAAGTCCAGTAATAAACCACACCCAGTAGCCTCGACAACAGACCGTAAAAATTCTGTTTCTGTCATATGACTGGTATTAAAAGCGAGATAAGCCGACGTATTTTCAATGATAATACGACGTTGTAATCTGTCTTGAACTTTGTGGATGTTGTTAATGACAGTAGTGAGTGATGCCGCATTATAAGGTAGTGGTAGTAGGTCATTTAAAAAAGTTTTATTCCAATGACTCCACGATAAGTGTTCAGATAGATGTTGTGGTTGATAACGATCAACGACTGTCTTTAGCTGTTGCAGGTGTTCATCGCTGACACCATCAGAGCTGCCAAGTGACAGACCAACGCCATGCATGGATAGTGGGTAACGTTCTCTAATAGCGGTTAAGTATTTATTTGGTAAACCGCCATCACCCATATAATTTTCAGGATGCACTTCGAACCATCCCAAATCGGGTGTGGTATCCAGAATTTCTTGATAGTGTTGAGGTTTCAAACCGACACCAATTCCGGAAAGCATTCTGTTACAAAAGTTATTCATGGTATAAAAACAATCAGTCTTTATAAAAAAGGCCAACGTTGTGTTGGCCTCCTTTATTGCTATTTATAACTTAGCTAGGTAAGTTGGCATCTGTTTGCTCCAAAGAGCCGCCAACTAAGCGCTCACAAGAACCTTTAGGTACGAACATCCATGCGTTACCTTGAGCATCTTTGGTGGATGTGCCAGCACAACTGGTGCCGGGGCCAGCAGCGCAATCGTTTTTACCTGCTTTAGAAACACCGTAACATTTTTCAGCCTTGAATTTGGGGCCAGCGACAGCGTCTTGTGCCGTTGCCATGAAAATGCCAGCGGCAATAGCACTGGTTACTGCAAGTGATGTTTTAACTTTACTCATATTTTTTCTCCAATGATAAAGGTAACTCAACGAAAGTATGATTGATGTACTGTGTGAGACTCTATAACGTAATAAAAGTTCACTATGTTATGATTTTACTCAATCATAGTTTATGAGAATAAAAATGCGTATTGTTATTTTGTGTTTTTTGCTGAATGTTTCTTTTCACGCCAGTGCCTGGAGTCTTCTGGGACATCAGGTAATTTGTGATGTTACCTGGCACCAGTCGACATCTATTGTCAGAAAGTCACTGGCAGCGGCAGCAAACCGGATGGGGTATCGTACTTTTGCCGATAGCTGTATTTGGGCTGATTATATTCGTCGCGAGAAAAAATATACCGGTCTTGGTGTATTGCACTATATCAATGTTGATAGGCGTGCTGAATTGGTGCAGTCATCTCCTTGTATCAAAAATGCCTCTGGAAATTCAAAACCCCTTTGTGTGGTGACAGCCATTCCTTATTACCATAAACGTTTATATTCCCATGGTCTTAATCAGCGCCAGCGAGATGAGGATTTGTTATTGCTGGCAAATTTTGTCGGTGACGTGCATCAGCCAATGCATGTATCTTATGCCGACGATCATGGTGGAAATCGCCGTAAACTTATTTTTAATGGAAAATGGCTCAACCTTCATAGACTATGGGATAAAGAGATACTCCATTGTGGTTTTAAAGGTAGCTGGAGAACGTTGGGCGCACGTCTTGCGAGCCTTCCTGTACCCAGTGCGTTACATCAGGATGATGTCTATCAGTGGGCTAATGAATCGTTGCAATATACCCGCAAGATTTACCGCCAGCTACCCAAAAAACACCTGCCGGATAATTACTGGGAGCCTTTTTTTGGTAAACAGAAACAAAATGGAGCCCTATCTGGCTCTTGTAGGATGAAACACTTGCAGCGAATTCTGGTGTCAACTCAGGCGCTCATGTACAATCCCCGCCCAATTTGTTAGACAAACGATTTGTGAGTTCTATGGAAATCAACCCTTTTGTAACTGCCCTTAAATCCTTGCAGGAACGTACCGATGTTCTTAGGGGGTATCTTTGACTATGCCACTAAAAAAGAGCAGCTCGCCGAAGTAGAACTAGAGCTGGCAGAGCCGGATGTATGGAATGACCCGGAACGTGCACAGAAGCTGGGTAAAGAGCGTTCCTCCTTGGAAGCGGTCGTTGAGACCATTGAAACACTGGATAGTGGTGTTGCTGATGCGCATGAGTTACTTGAGATGGCCGTCGCAGAGGGCGACGCAGACCTGCTAACCGATGTGCAAGGTGAGATCGATGACCTCACTGCCAAACTGGAAACACTGGAATTTCGCCGGATGTTCTCTGGTGAAACCGATGAAAATAACGCCTATCTTGATATTCAGTCGGGCTCTGGTGGTACCGAAGCTCAAGACTGGGCGGAAATGGTACTGCGTATGTATCTGCGTTGGGGAGAATCCAGAGGTTTTAAAACCACACTGGAAGAAGCCTCAGCAGGGGATGTGGCGGGCATCAAAAGTGCCACCATCCGTTTTCAGGGCGACTATGCTTTTGGCTGGTTGCGAACGGAAACCGGCGTTCATCGCTTAGTGCGAAAATCCCCATTTGACTCGGGTAATCGTCGCCACACGTCTTTTTGTTCCGTGTTTGTCTCTCCGGAAATTGACGACAATTTTGAAATTGATGTCGACAAATACCAAGTGCGCGAAGACACTTACCGTGCTTCGGGTGCGGGTGGTCAGCATGTGAACAAGACCGATTCTGCGGTACGTTTAACCCACGAACCTAGCGGGATTGTGGTACAGTGCCAAAGCCAGCGTTCCCAGCACCAAAACCGTGACGCCGCTTGGAAAATGCTGCGCGCACGTTTGTACGAGCAGGAAATGCTCAAACGCAATGCTGACAAACAGGCACTGGAAGACAGCAAGGCAGACATTGGTTGGGGTAGCCAGATTCGCTCCTATGTGTTGGACGACCAGCGTATTAAGGATTTACGCACCAGTGTACAAACCAGTAACTGTCAGGCAGTATTGGATGGTGATCTCGATCAATTTATTGAAGCGAGTTTAAAAGCAGGATTGTAATCGCTAATTGACAGAACTTATGTATTAACGCAAACACGCATAAATACGTCCATGTAGCTCGTTTCCGGCATCCATGCCTAAAACGGTTTGCTTGTAATACATAAGTTCTTTCTATGACAATATGTAATGCCCTTAGATTGTTAGCTGGCCAAAGCCGTAAGCCGCAGGGATGCGGCGCCGAGCCTACATGGATGTATTCACGGCGTGCTTTGGTAGCAACAATCTACAGGGAAAAAGTACGTAGTATCAAAGATGAACAACCGTTTAATTGATTAAAGCCATACAATTATGAGTAACGAACAACAAGACGAAAATAAATTAATCGCTGAACGCCGTGAAAAAATAGCTGCTATTCGTGAGCAGGGCGTGGCGTTTCCTAACCAGGTGACCCGTGAAGATCAGGCTGCAGATTTGCAGGCCGCTTACGGTGAAAAAACCAAAGAAGCGCTTGAAGCTTTAGACCATCAAGTCTCCGTTGCGGGTCGTGTGATGGCGAAGCGTGGCCCGTTTATGGTGCTGCAAGATGGCAGTGGCCGTATTCAATTGTATGCCAGTAAAGATGCTCAAAAAAAGTTGAAAGACACCAGCGGCTTATGGGATATGGGTGATATTGTCAGTGTTAGTGGCGCTCTGCATAAGTCTGGTAAAGGTGACTTATATGTGAATCTGGAAGATTTTCAGCTATTAACCAAATCACTTCGCCCCCTGCCGGATAAATATCACGGTTTGGCTGATCAAGAAATGCGTTATCGTCAACGCTATGTCGATTTAATGGTTAATCCTGAAGTGCGTGATACCTTTAAGATTCGTTCTCAGGTTATCAGCTTTATTCGTCATTACCTTAACAGTAATCAGTTTCTGGAAGTCGAAACGCCGATGTTACAAACCATTCCCGGTGGTGCGACAGCTCGCCCGTTTGTTACCCACCACAATGCGTTGGATATGGACATGTATTTGCGTATTGCACCGGAGCTGTATCTTAAGCGCTTGGTAGTTGGCGGTTTTGAGCGTGTGTATGAAATTAATCGCAACTTTCGTAATGAGGGTTTATCCACGCGTCATAACCCTGAATTCACCATGCTTGAATTCTATCAGGCCTATGCGGATTACAATGATCTGATGGATCTTACCGAAGATATGCTACGTAAGCTGGCGCAGGAAGTACTAGGTTCGACAGACGTGAGAAACACCACGAAAAATGCTGAGGGTGAGGTGACTGAAGAAGTGATTTACGACTTTGCGCAACCCTTTACACGTTTAAGTGTCTTTGATTCGATTCTGCAATTTAACTCGGATGTTACTGCCGAAGTGCTGGCTGATGAAGCCGGTGCGCGCAAGATTGCAGAAGGCTTGGGGATTCCCTTAAAAGACAGTTGGGGATTTGGTAAAGTCCAGATCGAAATTTTTGAGAAAACCGTAGAACACCGTTTGATTCATCCTACGTTTATTACCGAATATCCTACAGAAGTGTCTCCATTGGCGCGTCGTAGTGACAGTAATCCATGTGTCACTGATCGCTTTGAATTTTTTGTCGGTGGTCGTGAAATTGCTAATGGTTTTTCCGAGCTGAATGACTCCGAAGATCAAGCCGAACGTTTCCAGCAGCAAGTGGCTGAAAAAGATGCGGGCGATGATGAGGCTATGCATTTTGATGCTGATTATGTGCGCGCGTTGGAATACGGTTTGCCGCCAACGGCAGGAGAGGGTATTGGTATTGACCGTTTGGTGATGATGTTAACGGATTCGCCGTCCATTAGAGATGTTTTACTCTTTCCGCATATGCGTCCTGAATAATACGATAGCGTTTATTGATCGAACTCTTCGTGTAATCTTTGGTCTATTATTGCTCAATGTAGTGCTTTTTGGCGTATAAACATTTATCAATTTAAGCAGAGATGGGTCGATGTTAGAGGATACTCAATTACGCTTATCGGCATTTCTTGCGGTATTGCTCATAATGGCGTTTCTAGAGCATCTGCTCCCCAAGCGTGAGCGTGTACAAACACGATCCCAACGCTGGACCACAAATTTATCGTTAGTGATTGTTAATACCATTGCGTTAAAATTATTGGTTCCGATCACAGCGGTTATTGCGGCTGATTATGCGTTAACGCATAATTGGGGGTTTGCTTTCCTTGTCACCCCTGCCATTGCCATTATTCGTTGAAATCATTCTTGGCATTATACTGTTGGACTTTGCGATTTATATTCAACATGTTGCCTTCCATAGCATTCCTTGTTTGTGGCGTTTACACAAAGTGCATCATGCCGATCGTGATATTGATGTCACCACGGGTATCCGTTTTCATCCGTTAGAAGCGATGATTTCAATGATCTATAAATGTGGGGTGATCCTATTATTAGGTCCTGTAACCATCGCCGTTGTTATTTTTGAAATTCTACTGAATGCTTCGGCGATGTTTAATCATGCCAATGTACGCTTGCCTAAATGGTTGGATAGTGTTTTGCGTACCATTGTTGTTACACCGGATTTTCACCGCGTGCATCATTCTGCAATGATCAAAGAAACTGACAGCAACTATGGATTTTTCTTATCTGTTTGGGACAAGATGTGCAAAACCTATATTGACCAACCACAAGATAATCATCAGAAAATGAAAATTGGTCTGCATGCATATCAAAATCGCAGCCCCGGTAAGTTGTCATGGTGTTTAACGATACCATTTAAAAAGCCATCGGGTAAAATAGAGTAATGTTAATAAGAAAGTGTTTGTTAATCGTCACTATTTTTTATGCGCTTCTTTACAGCCTGTTAAGCAATGCCGTTGTCAATATAGAGCCAAAAATGATTGAGCAGGATGAGTATGCAACTTTCTCACAACGTGACGATACCGTCGTTATCGACGTTCGCACCGTGAGAGAATTTAATACAGGGTATATTCCCGGTGCTATCAATATTCCTCATCGAGACATTTTGCGCGGTAAAATAAATCTTGGGCAGTATAAAGATAAAAATATTATTTGTTATTGCCATACGGGTGTAAGGGTTGGTTTTGTGGTCGATTACCTTGAAAAAAATCCAGTATTAAAACCTGAAAAAATTTACCATCTTCGAGGTGATTATCGGGCATGGAAAGCCCGTGGTCTTGACATTGTCAGGCCATAAATTGATCAAGTAAATAACCCATCTATAACGCTTTTTCTACCAAATACCGTACCAGTTTCATTGTCAGGTTTTCACGGCGAGATCGATCTGGCCATATGGCATAGCATTCTAAGGGTTTAACTTCCCATTCCGGTAGTAGGTGTACGATTTTTCCTGCGTCGATCTCTTCTTCTACTAAATTTTCTGGTAGAACATTCACTCCCATATGGTGACTGACAAAGTGTTTTAGGGCATTGGCACTATTCACACTGATACAAAAGTTCTCTGGAATAATAATGGTTTGATGAGACGGCGCGATAAATTCGATACTATTGTTAGGGCGCATTTGAAAATGTACCCATTCCCATTCTTCAAGCTCTGACGGGTGTTGTAATTTGGGTTGCTGTTTAATATAGGTTTTATGGGCAACAAGAATACGCCGAATATCACCAATTTTACGCGACATCATAGCACTATCATCTATGCCATAGGCGCCGACACGAAGACGCAAATCCAGACCACTATCAAACATATCAACGATCTGATCAGTGTAATTCAACGAGATGCTCACGCCGGGATATTGTTTGACAAAATCTGCGATAGCAGATGAAACCGGTGATGATTCCAATAGTGCTGGGAGTGTGATTTTTAAAGTGCCAACCGGTTTTTGTGACAACGCATTAAGCCCGTTTAGCCCAGCTTCTGCATCTCTGAGCATATTGGCGGGATGGACATAAAAATGTTTGCCCTCATGGGTTAGCGTCAGCTTGCGAGTCGTACGATAGAGTAAGGTCACACCCGTATACTGCTCAAGATCAGATATCGTTTGGCTGACTCGAGAGGGGACTAGGTCCAGTTCTTTGGCGGCACCAAGAAAACTGCCTTTATCAACCACTTTTGCAAATACGGCCATATGGCGTAGATAATTAATCATTGTTCCGAAATTCGTAATTATTAAATAATATTAATATACATATTAATATCTATATGTAAAGTTTATAGTGCCTGACAACGATTAACTTACCCAACTGGAGACAAACATGAACCTTACATCGTTGTTTACTATCGTTATTGCGACATTATCATCCTTTGACGTGTTGGCGGATGCTAAAAAGACTGACATCCAACCTTTTTATGCATTTTTAAGTAACCCGGGTTCAGAAACCCACGCACAGGCTTTTTTAGAATCTGTTGATTCAGGCTGGAAGAGCATTGGTGATTATTCCGGTAAAACAAAAATTAAAGAGAAGTTTGTGAAACAGCTCAAAGGCTTTAGTCAATTGATTCCGGATTTAAACTGGGCGATTGAAGAAGTCATTATTGATGGTAATAAAGTGGTTGTACGTAGTCGCGCAACAGGAACACCTAAGGGACCACTGTTTGGTGTTGATGGTAAAGGGAAGTCTTTCGATATTCTAACGATAGATATTCATACGGTTAACACCGGTAAAGTGACACAGACTTATCATGTTGAAGATTGGGCTGGTGCTCTACGACAACTCAGTGCTAAATAAGTTGGAATAACACTCCGGATACTTTCTGGAGAATGTATTGGTGAATCATAGCGAGGCGCTTATGATTAAAAAATTACAAAATGCCATATCACTATATATGGAAGTTATCCGGGATGGAAAGGCACGGCAAGCCGTCGAAAAGTATACCGGGGATCGTTACACACAACACTCAACTGGTGTGCGTGATGGCAAAGAGGGATTTATTGCATTCTTTGAACCCTTCCTGGAAAGAAACCCGATACGCCATATTGAGGTAGTGCGTGGATTTGAAGACGGCCAATATGTTTTTGTCCATGTGTATCAGAGCCTCAATAATGGCGAATCTGAGTGGGTAACCATGGATTTCTTTGATACAGATGCCAATGACAAAATTATTGAACATTGGGATGTGATTGCCGAGTACACCGGTGAAACAATATCTGGTCGTACACAAGTCGACGGGGCAACAGAGATTACCGATATTGATAAAACACAGGCCAACAAAGCCTTGGTCGGTGCGATGATTCAGTATGTACTTATGCCAGAAGGTAATGTGGACAAAGCACCTGAGTATATCCATGAAGATTATATACAACATAACACCGAAGTACCTGATGGTTTGGCTGCGGTTACAGAAATACTAAAAGCTGAAAACCGGACTTTATGGTATCGAGAAATAGTATTGTTGATCGGTTGCGGTAACTTCGTTGCTACGCTCTGCCGTGTTGATAAATAGGGACAGGAATATGCTCAGACAGAGATATTTCGTGTTGAATCGGGAAAAATTATTGAGCATTGGGATGCTTCGGAACCCGTGCCTGCAGAGCAAGATTTGGTAAATAGCGGCAAATTTTAATCACTTTTAAACGAGATAAAAAATATGAAAAAGATAATAATGACGCCATTAATGATGGTATTACTGGTCTTGAATATCAATACAGTTAATGCGGATACACAGTCAGACAAAACGATTGCGGTGGCACAAGCCTTTCTGAATGCCGCAGGATCCGGTGATATGAAAGCACTTAAGTCACTAATGGCAGATGACTTTGTGTGGCATAACGAAGGCGATCAACGTTTACCATGGATTGGCTCGTGGAAAAGCAAAAAAACCGTACTCAATGAATTTATGCCAAAATTTGGTGCAGGTTTAAAAGTGACGAGTTGGACAACCGACTATAGCTTCTCCAATGGCAATCAAGCGGTATTTATGGGCACCATGAGTGCGATCGCTAATAAATCTGGAGTTGATAGTGGCAAGTTTAGCTGGGCCGTGCGGGTTCATGTCGAAGTAGATAAAGTGAAAAGCTGGAACTGGTTCGAAGACAGTTATGCCGTATCAAAAGCGTATCATGCGAGTAAATAGTCGCGAGCTACGTACCTGAGTAAGCGGTCGCCCCTTTGCCAATACCCTCATAAGCCTGAACAATAAAATCGTTGATTGGATTTTGCGCTTTGAGGGTATTCGCAATATGTTGGGCGATAAATTCTACCGTACTGTCGGTTTGAATCAGATAACAGTCTTCTACCGGCATCGTCAGAGAAAAATCTCCCTGCCGCGCACGGTAGGCAAAATGGTAATACGGCTTGCCGTCAATATGGCGTGTTTCTATCAGGTCTGATTCAGTGCCGATATAGATATCTTCCCATAATTGGCACCACTGTCTCTCCAGTTCGTGGTCGCGTTCATCGTCACGAATAATTTCAATGGTTGAGCGGTGCCCGTGAGCAATACGCTGGCAATTGCCATCATGCTTTTTTAAGCCGTGACTGTAGTGGTAGTAGTCATGTGGAATATTTTCTGGTGTAAATGTCAGCGTGATGCGATCAATGGTATCCGGTAACAGTTCCCGTAATTGTTCAACACACCAGCGACTGACCATGTCGGGCGTGACCTCATCACCATCAATAACCGTAATGGCCGCAGCGGGTGATTCACACTGCAGATATCGACCAGCATAACGCCATTGTAGCGAGGTGTTTTCCTGCTGCTGATGAATATCGAGATATTGTGGGTTATTAGCTACAATTAAACAATGGTCAATGGTCGCATCAAGCCAGTTGCGCACCGTTTTTTTGACGATACCAAAATCACATACCATGCCTTGTGCATCCAATGCACCTTCAAGACTAATGCTCGCCAGCCACGTTTCGCCCAACATCCCTCTTTTGGGATCCAAATAGCTAAAATCGACATTGGTTAAATTATCAACGAACAAGTGCATAATTGTATTTCAGGCATAATTGAGTGAACGCGCGCATCATATAGTAGTTTAGCCGTGATATATAGCTTTGTTAGCATTATTGCTATTTTTATATCATTAGCTTATTGTGTGATGTGATTCACGATTTTTTTTGGATGCAAAGACTTGGTTCTTGTTGAGAATGAGCTACTATGTAGGTAACTATCGAAGTCTGATAATAATAAGTAGTAGGTGGTATATTATGAATCGTCAAATGTGGAATACGTTTTTAGAGCAGATAGATGCTCAATTCGATGGTGATTTTCTCGCTATTGCCAAGAAATATGAGGAAGTTACTGGTCATCCTTTTCATGTCAGCGAGCATCGCAGTGTGTTATTTGCGATGTTGGAACAAGCGATGATGACACAGGATCACGACTTGTTAAAACTGACCGTTAAATATACTAATCATCTCCCTGTCGAGATTCAAAAGGAATTTCGCGCTTTTGGCCGTAATCGTGTAACGCATCATGATAGTGGCAAATACCAAGAACCCAGATTCCGCCGTATAAAGTTAATGGCTAACAAATTGTGGGATTTTCTACAGCTTAAAAGAACGGCTTAACTACTTTCGCGCGCGTATTTGCGATAGTGGTTAAGCACTTTGCGCACATAGTTTTGTGTTTCCTTATAGGGCGGAATACGGTTGTTGTACTTCTTTACTGCATTTTCCCCCGCATTGTAGGCCGCCAGCGCCAATGTCATATTGTTTTTGAACATCTCTAGCAAATCGCTAAGGTACTGTGTGCCTCCTGCAATATTTTGATAAGGATTGTAAGGGTCTGATACACCGTAACGGCTTGCGGTTCCGGGCATCAATTGCATTAATCCTTGAGCGCCTGCTCTGTAAATAGCATCCGGATTATAGGCAGACTCCACGGTGATAATGGCATGTAGCAAGTGATGTGAAAGGTTGTGTTGTGCGGCAATGCGTTCAATCGCTGAAGAAAACTTGCGCTGATTCCGTTTCCATGAATAACTGGGACGTACTGTCCAGCTACCATGTGTCTTATGCAGGCGTATATAGCCGGCATGTTTGGGTTTATCCGTAAATATCAGACTGCCTTGTGGATCGAGATAACGATATATTTCACTGTGGCTGTTGGCTGCCATCAGGCTAAGTGCAAGATAGGCAGCAATAACGTGCAAAAGGGTGAAAAAGTTCATAAAACAATCATTTATAGTCATTTTTAGTGAGTATATTGAGATTATAGATAAAGTCACACAGGTTTCAATAGTGTATAGGTAAGTGTTTCCATTGGAAAAATCTGCCTGAAGCCGTATAATCCCCGCCCGCTTGTCGATAAGGCAAGCTGTTATGGAGAACTCAGTCGGTCCTCTCGCAATAAGTAACTGTGAACCCCGCCAGGCCCGGAAGGGAGCAACGGTAGCAGTGACCTTATGTGCCGGGGTGTGGCTGGCTGAGGACTCCACCCTTTAAAAAACTAGCTGCGTTGTCTTTGCGGCGTTAAAAACCCCCTCAATTCAATCATTTATTACAATAAACTCCTTCATTTCGTGATTTTTTGCCTTGCACTAACTGCCTCGCTAACGTTTTTTAATATAACGTGCGATTGTCGTCAGGCTTTTTTCGGCTGGCAGTTAAGGTTCTTTGGCTTTATATCCGTTATAATCGCTCGATGGTTAAATGACGTAGATTATTGATATGAGCTATCAGGTTCTCGCCCGCAAGTGGCGACCACGTACTTTTCGCGAAATGGTAGGGCAAGAGCATGTACTCCAAGCGTTAATTAATGCCTTGGATCATGACCGCCTTCACCATGCGTATTTGTTTACCGGAACGCGTGGAGTGGGTAAAACCACGATTGCTCGTATTCTCGCCAAATGCCTTAACTGTGAAGCTGGCGTCAGCTCGGCTCCCTGTAACGATTGTACTGCCTGTATAGAAATTAATGAGGGGCGCTTTGTTGACCTTATTGAAGTGGATGCGGCTTCGCGTACCAAAGTGGAAGATACCCGTGAGTTACTGGAAAATGTCCAGTATGCCCCGACAAGAGGGCGTTATAAGGTTTACCTCATTGATGAAGTGCATATGCTATCCAATAGCAGCTTTAATGCCCTGCTGAAAACACTTGAAGAACCACCTCCGCATGTCACATTTCTACTGGCAACCACAGACCCGCAAAAATTACCGGTGACTATTTTGTCGCGTTGCCTGCAGTTTAATCTGAAAAACATGAGCCCCGAGCGTATTGTTAGCCATCTGCAGTTTGTGTTGGGTGAAGAAAAAACACCTTATGAAGAAGCGGGCCTGTGGCAATTGGCGCGTGCTGCCGATGGTAGTATGCGTGATGCCTTAAGTTTGACCGATCAGGCGATTGCCTTTGGTGAAGGTAAAATCAGTGATGTTGATGTGCGTACTATGTTGGGCACGATTGACCAGTCACTGGTGTATAAAGTGATGGCGGGTCTGATTAGTGAAGACTCCCAGCAGGTACTCAATGCGGTCGCAGAGCTTGCAGAACATGCCCCAGATTATCCTGCCGCGTTGGCAGAGCTGCTCGCGGTATTGCACCGTATTGCTATTGCACAAGTACTGCCTGAAGCGGTTGATAATAGCCAGGGTGATCGTGAAACAATATATGAGTATTCGCAGGCAATCACGGCTGAAGATTTACAACTGTATTATCAGACCGCCTTGCTGGGAAGACGTGATTTACCCTTGAACCCGGATCCACGCAGTGGTTTTGAAATGGTATTGCTGCGTATGTTGGCCTTTAAACCTCAAGGTGTCGCGCACTTACCGGAGAAACCCTTATCTGCACCTGAAGTAAAACCGGATTTGGGTGCTGTTCCTGAGCCTGTTGTTGCTGAAGTCTCTGGAGTTGAAGTCCCTGAAGTTGAAGTGGTTGCTCAAGTCTCTGACAATACAGTACCTGACGAGGAGGCTGCACCTGTAGAAGATGCGGTAAAAAAGCCGAGTAACACTCCGCTAAGTCAACCAGCGGCTATTACCCCTCAAGCCGGGAGCACGATTGCGCTGGCATCCATGACGCCCGAGATGTGGGTACCTATGTACCCTTCGCTATCGACGTCCGGTTTATTGCAAAGTACGGTCGCTAATTGCCAATTGTTAGCTTGTGAGTTAACGCCTGAAGGGGAGAGTGAGTTTACTTTCGTACTGGATGAGCAACAAAGTACCTTGTACGATGAAAATCATCAACAGCGGTTGAGCGAACTATTGAGTGAGTATTTTTCTTGTGTGGTTACCGCCAAGATACGCGTAGGGCAGGTAACTGCTGAAACACCCGCACAATATCTAATCCGTGAGCAACAACGTCAGCAACAAGAGGCAGAAATTGCTATCGAAGCTGATCCTTTAATTCAGCAGTTGCGTAAAGATTTTGATGCAACCATTATTGAAAATTCCATTATGCCTATTGATGAGGTGAGCTAACCATGAAAGGTCTTGGTGATTTAATGAAGCAGGCGCAAGCCATGCAAGACAATATGCAAAAAATGCAGGAAGAGTTGGCCGATAAGAGTGTTTGTGGTGAGGCCGGAGCTGGCATGGTAAAAGTCACAATGACAGGGCGTCATGATGTACTTAATGTTTCTATTGACCCGGAATTACTATCGGAAGATAAAGAAATTCTGGAAGATTTGCTTGCCGCCGCCGTTAACGATGCTGTGCACAAAGTAGAACAAGCCAATAAAGATATGGTGACGGAGTTAACGGGTGGCTTGCAAATGCCCCCCGGTTTTAAAATGCCATTCTAATGACTTTCTTTAAAGTTACGTTTTTTTATGTTTAGTCCTCTTGTTGATGAACTGATTCACGCGCTGTGTTGTTTGCCAGGTGTTGGACGTAAATCCGCTCAGAGAATGGCTTTACACCTGCTGGAACGTGATCCCGACGGTGCGCGCCGTTTGGTGTCCTCCTTGGATCAGGCCATTGAGGGCGTTGGGCGTTGTCAGCAATGCCAGATTTTGTCGGAGCAAGAGGTGTGTTTTATTTGTGCCGATCCCAAACGTTTGGATTCCCAGTTATGTATTGTGGAAACACCTGCCGATGTTGTTGCCATTGAACAATCTGGCTCCTACCAAGGAAAATATTTCGTGCTCAACGGACGTTTATCTCCACTGGATGGTGTTGGCCCTATTGAATTGGGTTTGCCACAATTGTTTGAGCGTTTGACCTCCGACTCTCATAAGCCATTTGAAGAGATTATTCTGGCGACAAATCCTACGGTCGAAGGTGAAGCAACTGCCCACTATATTGCAGATTATGCGCGTCAACAACACATCCCGGTATCACGTATTGCTCACGGTGTACCTTTGGGGGGTGAATTGGAATATATTGACGGCGGGACACTGAGCCAGGCCTTTTCCAGTCGCCGTATGATCTCTTAGCCACACATGATCTTCTGTGGGGGTGGGCAATGAAGAATCTGTACCAGTGGGTTGATAAAGATGCTGCATTGGCTGAGGTGTGCGAGCATCTTGCAAAGCAGCCAGCGATTGCAGTCGATACGGAGTTTGTGCGCAGCCGTACGTATTATCCTCATTTGGGTTTATTACAGCTTGCTTGTGGCGACCGCGTGTTTTTGGTTGATCCCTTGTCACTCACTAACACTCAACCACTGGCTAACTTGTTTGAGAATCCTGCCGTTGTTAAGGTGATTCATTCCTGTTCAGAAGACCTAGAAGTATTTCAATACGCGTTGGGTGTTTTGCCGCAGTCATTATTTGATACGCAAGTTGCTGCTGCGTTTGCTGGTTATGGTCTCTCCATTGGCTATGCTAATCTTGTGAAAGCGATTAAAGATATCGATATTCCCAAGCATGAAACGCGTTCTGACTGGTTACAACGGCCATTACGTGACGCCCAACTACAGTATGCAGCATTAGATGTACTGCATTTGCTGGATGTCTACCATACCTTAATAAACCACCTTGAATCACAAAAAAGACTGAGGTGGGTTCAGGCGGATAGTCAGGCGTTGGTTGATAAATTGCGTCATACTAATCATGCGCGAGATTACTATAAACGGGTAAAATCTGCCTGGAAGTTGACGCCTCGCCAGCTGAGTGTTTTGCAACGGTTGTGTAGTTGGCGTGAACGACAGGCGCGTGAAAAGGACGTACCACGAGGGCGTATTTTAAAAGACACCACCTTATATGATCTGGCGTTTAAGCTGCCTGTTGCAACTCAACATCTCAACAACACCAAAGAATTTACCGTTAAGGCGCAGCAGGAGATGTCAGGTGCATTATTGGATGTTATTCAACAAGGGTTAGAGGTAGAAAACTATCCTCATGCTCTACCCAGACCATTATCCATTCAGCAGCGCCATATTGTTAAACAATTAAAGGCTCAAACCGCGAGCGTAGCTGAGGCAATACATCTACCCGTGGAATTGTTGGTGCGCAAAAAAGACTATGAATTTTTGGCGCGTTTGGCGACCTCTTCAGAATTAATTTATTTGCCAGAATCATTATGTGACTGGCGCGAGGAGGTTGTTGGTAGTAGATTGCTAGACCTGCTTGCGTCACCGTCAGAGGAGTTATCATGAAGCGCTTGTGTAGTATCTATCGTTGTTCAAAAAAAGAAGGTATGTACCTCTATGTCGATAAACAGGATGACCTTGCGTCTGTTCCGGATGCATTGAAGAAAACAATAGGCCAACTAGAACTGGCGATGACGTTATTGATTACAGAAGATAAAAAACTGGCGCAGTCAAAGAGTACCGATGTATTACAAGCGATTACGGATCAGGGATATTATTTGCAAATGCCGCCAACTATTGTTGACCTGCAGCAGGAAGGTGCGGCCATACGTGAAAAAAATACCAAGCTTTAACCTGCTTTCTTGTCAGGCAAAAACACATTTCGATAAGCCGGCAAATCAGGTTACAATACATTTTTTAGGAAAATAATCCCCCTCTTATGATCCAGTTTCAGGAATACAGTATTGCATGGGCAATTTACTTTGTGGCGTCCTTAGGTCTCGTTTTTTTAGCGTGGCGCTTGTTCCGTGGTCTTGGCTGGCGTTATCTTAGAAGAGTATTGGTTTTAACCGCATTGGTGCTGTTTCTGACGCCAGCGATTGGTGAGAGTCAATATTGGGCGCCCGCTTGGATAATTGCTGCTTTACAATTGTTATTTGAAGGTGTCGAGGGTGCTGAGCCTGCGGCCAGCATTTTATTCTTGGTATGGCTCTTTTGTGTATCTGTTTATTCTGTACTGAGCTTGTGGTTTTCTTTTATGCGTAAATCTGGTTCTGATGTTTCACCCCCCCCTAAAACTATTAACAATAAAGCATCGGTCAGAGTACCCAAAGGTAACCGCCACAACCGCATTCCCCCCTGTATCTCCTGACTTCTGGTTATGGCGAAATAGCTATTTGCTGCTATACCTAAAGTAATCCCACTAGATTTTTTAAGGTGCAAGGCTGATGCCGTTTTGTCGTTTGTTACCACCTTTTAACAACGTTTTTTTGCTATTGCTACCGATCTTCCTGATAGGGGCATGGCCAGCTATTGCCTCCGACAACACTCCTGCAGCGATTAAGCCTTCAGATGTGCGTATGGTGATTGATATTTCGGGTAGTATGAAAAAGAACGACCCTTTGAATTTGCGTCGTCCCGCAGTGGATATGTTGGTCAAATTATTGCCTAAAGACAGCAAGGCGGGTGTCTGGAGCTTTGGCAAGAAAGTGAACGTGTTGGTGGCGCATCAAAACGTAGACCAAAAATGGAGTCAAAAAGCATCTACGGCAGCCTCTAACATTAATTCCATTGCACAATTTACCAATATTGGCGCTGCTCTGGAGCGCGCTGCTTATGATGCTCACACCGTTGACGATGCTTACCAAAAACATGTGATTTTACTGACCGATGGTATGGTTGATATTAGCCGTAATCCTGAGGCCAATGCCGGGGAACGGCAACGAATTATTGATGATGTGCTGCCTCTATATCAACAGGCGGGTTTCACGCTGCATACGATTGCGCTATCCGATAATGCGGATAAGCAGCTACTCGATAAACTGGCTTTGGAAACTGATGGTAAAACAGCAATCGCCAAAACAGCAGATGAACTGATGGCGGTACTGTTGAGTGTTTTTGATCAGGCTGTGCCTGCTGAACAGGCTCCTTGTGATGGTGAAACCTTTATTGTTGATTCCAGCATTGAAGAATTTACCGCACTGATTTTTCGCAAGCAGGGCTCTGCTGAAGCCAAAATAATGAGCCCTGCTGGCACAGCCTACAGTAAGGATAAAACCGATCAGTATGTGAATTGGTACCACACCGAGGCTTATGACCTGATCACGGTACAGCAACCGCTTGAAGGCGAGTGGCGTGTTGATGCCGAAGTAGAGCCACAAAGCCGTATTACGGTGGTCAGTGACCTGAAGTTACTGGTAGCACCTATGCCGCGTAATATCATGGTTAACGATGTGGTAGAAACATCGGTTGCTTTTCAGGAAGAGGGCAACATCGTCACTCGTGTCGAATTTTTGGGACTTCTCGACATCGATATGAGCGTCATATCACCGGGTGCCAATTATGATACTCAGCGTATTTCTAAAAATCTGGTGCCTGTTGACGGCTTGTATCCGGCCAAGATAGAACGTTTCTCTCAAGAGGGTGAATATGCTGTTGAATTTATGGTGGACGGTAAAAGCTTTAACCGTAAATTTTCCCACACGATTTCCGTTCGTAAGCCATTAAAAGTTGACGTTGATGCCATCGGTAAAGACGGGCGCTCAGAGTTTTTGGTACAAGTCATTCCTCAAGTACGTTCCATCAACGTCGCACAATCACGTGTTGAAGCCGTATTAACAAACCCCGATGGGACACAGAAACCACTATTACTTGATGCGACTGCAGATGGCAAATGGCAGATTGCAATTACACTGGAGCAAGAAGGTGACCATCAATTAACCTTGTTGCCGCAAGTAGTTGATCAAGCAGCGCAATCGATTAACGCCGATTTGGACCCGGTTGTGCTATCAAATAATGCATCATCTCTGGTGCAAGAACCGCAACAGCAAGCGCAAGAGGAAGAAAAATCTGTGAGCGAACCTTTTGTGCCTGATAATGTGCCCGTGGTTGAAGACGTTGTTAACGATGAAGGCGTAGAAGAGGGTGAGCCAGAGCAAACGCAGGATGTAGCACAAGAGAGTGCCATGATGGACTATATTCTCTACGCGGTGATTGCAGTGGTTAATTTATTGATTATTGCCATTATTGTGGTTATCTACCGTAAATTATTTAAGAAAAAGCCGGATGAACCCACAGCCGCCACAGAAGAGGAAGACAGCCAAGAGGACGGGTTTTCTGAACCACCGATGGATGAAATGGCGGTGGATGATATTGAAGACGAGACAGCGCCAGAAGCTGAAGTACCGTCGGAAGCGATCCCGGCTGCCAGTGATGCAGAAGAAAACAGCCAAGCTGCTGACGAGGACGAAGACGAGACTGATATCACCATGGGAATGGATGACGACGATGATGTTAATTTGGACGAAGATGATCCGGAGTTTTCGCTGGATGACTTTTCACCAGATAGTTTGGATGATGATGTCAGTGATTTTGACGATGAGAAAAAGGAGTAACATCGTTTATCTGTGGTAGACTTCGTCTATCATGTATCGCTTTTTTGAAAACCTTATTACACCCTTTCCTCCCGAACACCCTCGCTGCCCGCCGACAGGGCTGTTAGCGTTTTGCTGGCACTATACTCGTGGAGTTGCTCCCTGGCTATTGTTGATGGCTTTGTTAACAGGTTTGTTAGCCATTATCGAAGTTTCACTGTTCGGCTTCTTGGGTCGCTTGGTGAATTGGTTGTCGACCAAAGACCCGCAAACATTTTTATCGGAAGAGGCGGGTACCCTATGGTGGATGAGTTTCGTGCTGCTGGTGGCGTTACCCGTCACGGTGCTATTACACTCGCTGGTGATTCATCAAACGTTATTGGGTAATTACCCCATGATTATCCGTTGGCAGGCGCATCGTTATCTGCTGTCACAGAGTTTTGCATTTTATCAGAATGAGTTTGCTGGTCGATTAGCGACTAAAGTACTGCAAACGGCGCTGGCGGTTAGAGAGTCCATCATGAAGGTGTTGGATGTTTTACTGTTTGTGTCGGTATATTTTGTTGGCATGTTATTTTTAATTGCCGATACTGACTTGCGTTTGATCATGCCATTGATTATTTGGTTGTTGGCTTATTTATCATCCTTGGCCTATTTTGTTCCGCGTTTGCGACAAATCTCTGCGATTCAGGCTGATGCGCGTTCAACTATGACTGGGCGGATTGTGGATAGTTATACCAATATTCAAACCGTGAAATTATTTTCCCATGATCGTCGCGAATTGGATTATGCCAAAGACAGTATGCAGTTATTTCTGGATACCGTACACCCACAGATGCGTTTAGTGACACAGTTACAATTAACGGTGTGGAGCTTGAATGCGCTGTTGTTTTTTTCAACGGTCGCATTGTCTATCTACTTATGGATGCATAATGCCGTCAGCGCTGGCGCAATTACTGTTGCAATCAGTTTGATTCTACGATTAAACGGTATGTCGCAATGGATGATGTGGGAAGTGTCGGCATTATTTGAAAATATTGGTACGGTTCAAGATGGTATAAACACTCTGGCTTTACCGCGTCAGGTGCAGGATATAGATAATGCCAAGTCTTTAGTCGTCACCCACGGAAAAATTGAGTTTTCTCATATTGGTTTTCACTATGGTAAAGGCAGTGGTGTGATTGATGATTTATCTTTACTCATCAAGCCCGGTGAAAAAGTCGGTCTTGTTGGTTGTTCTGGCGCGGGAAAATCAACACTGGTGAATTTGTTGCTGCGCTTTTATGATGTAGAACAAGGCGTTATTCGTATTGATGGGCAAGACATTAGCCAGCGACAACAATACAGCTTGCGTGCCGCTATTGGCGTTGTGACTCAGGATACCTCGTTATTACATCGCTCTATTCGCGATAATATTCTTTACGGAAAAGAAGATGCCTCGGAAGAGGAGATGTTTGCAGCCGCTAAAGAAGCGCAAGCTGACGACTTTATTGCCGAGCTGGAAGATAGCCAAGGGCGCAAGGCTTACGACGCGCAAGTGGGCGAGCGCGGCGTTAAACTCTCGGGTGGTCAGCGTCAGCGTATTGCTATTGCGCGTGTACTATTAAAAGACGCGCCGATTCTGTTATTGGATGAAGCGACGTCGGCATTAGATTCTGAAGTGGAAGCCGCGATTCAGCAGAGTTTGTATCAGTTAATGGAAGGTAAAACTGTGATTGCGATTGCTCATCGCCTGTCCACGATTGCGGCTATGGACCGTTTGATCGTGATGGACAAGGGAGATATTGTAGAACAAGGTAATCACAACGAATTGATTGCACGCAATGGTATTTATGCGCAGTTATGGGCGCATCAGTCGGGTGGCTTCCTCGGTAAAGAGTAATATTACTTTTCCTGACAATCTGCCCATCAGTGAAAAGCGTGAGCACATTGCGGCGACGATAAAAAAACATCAAGTCGTTGTTCTGGCGGGTGAAACGGGTTCGGGTAAAACGACCCAACTTCCTAAAATTTGCTTATCAATAGGGCGCGGTGTTAATGGCATGATCGGCCATACACAGCCGCGTCGTATTGCCGCGCGTACCGTTGCCAATCGTATTGCTGAAGAATTAAATACCGCCTTGGGTGAACTTGTCGGTTATCAGGTGCGGTTTACAGATCAGGTGTCTGATAAAACGGCTATTAAGTTAATGACCGACGGTATTTTGCTGGCAGAAATTCAACAGGATCCTCTGCTCAAAAAATATGACACCATTATTATTGATGAAGCCCACGAGCGCAGTCTTAATATCGATTTTTTATTGGGTTACTTAAAACAATTGTTGCCCAAACGTCCCGGCTTAAAATTGATTGTGACCTCTGCCACCATCGATGTTGAAAATTTTTCGCGCCATTTTAACAATGCCCCGGTGATTGAAGTGTCGGGACGCACTTATCCTGTTGACGTTATCTATCGCCCCTTATTTGATGATGAAGAAGGTGGGGTTGATATCAATAGCGGCGTGTTAGCGGCGATTGATGAAATTCGCCAAGACGATACCTCTGGCGATATTCTGGTTTTTTTTAGTGGCGAGCGAGATATCCTTGAAGCGGCATTAATGCTGCGTCGCGCGCAAATTCCCCATACAGACATTTTGCCCTTGTATGCGCGTTTAAGTGTCAGCGAGCAAAATAAAATCTTTCATCCCCATAAAGGTCAGCGTATTTTTTTAGCGACCAATGTGGCAGAAACGGCATTGACGGTTCCCGGTATCCGTTATGTGATTGATACGGGGCTGGCGCGTGTTCGTCGTTACAGTTTTCGTACCAAAGTACAGCGCCTTCCCATTGAAAAAATATCACAAGCCAGTGCCAACCAACGCAAAGGGCGTTGTGGCCGTGTCAGTGAGGGGGTATGTATTCGCTTATACAGCGAAGAGGATTTTAACCAACGCCCAGCATTTACCGACCCAGAAATTTTACGCACTAATTTAGCCGCAGTTATCTTGCAAATGGCGCAATTAAAGCTGGGCGATGTGAAACACTTTCCCTTTGTCGATGTGCCAGACCACCGTTTAATTAACGACGGTTATAAATTACTGCAAGAGCTGCAAGCGGTTAATGCCAAAGGTAAATTATTACCTTTGGGGCGACAGTTGGCCCGTTTGCCGGTTGACCCGCGCTTGTCGCGTATGTTGGTGGCGGCAAAGCAGCTCGGTTGTATGCGTGAAGTCGCTGTAATGATTAGTGCCTTATCTGTCCAGGATCCGCGTGAACGTCCTGCGAATAAACAACAGGCCGCGGACGAAAAGCATCGTCAATGGTGGCACGAAAAATCGGATTTTATAGCGTTCAATACATTGTGGAATGCGTATGAAGAACAGCGTCAGACACTCTCTGGTAATCAATTGCAAAAATGGTGTAAGAAACACTATGTGTCGCCGTTAAGAATGCGTGAATGGCGTGATATCCATAAACAACTGTGCCAAGCTATGAGGCGTGTCGATATCAAACAAAATACACAAGCAGCGTCTTACGAAGCGATACACTGTGCATTGTTATCAGGCTTTTTAGGTAATATCGGACACTTGTCGGAAGAAAAAAATAACGTAGGCGAATACCTCGGTACACGTAATCGCCGTTTTTCGATCTTTCCTGGCTCCTCTCAATTTAAAAAGAAACCCAAATGGGTCGTGGCGGGTCAGTTACTGGAAACGTCCAAGCTATACGCACACCACATCGCGCATATTCAGCCTGAATGGGTGTTGCAAAATACTGCTCACCTTGACAAACGTCATCATTTAGAACCCTACTATGCCGCGAAGTCTGGGCAGGTGATGGCTTTTGAAAAAATTTCCTTATACGGTGTGGTGCTGATTGACAAACAACGTGTCAGTTATGGCAAGATCAATCCGTCATTATCCCGCGAATTATTTATTCGTACGGGTTTAGTCGAAGGCTTGTACGGTGAGCACGGGCGCATTAAAAAGAAAACGCCATTATTTTTTCAACATCAACAGCAACTGCTTAAAGAACTTCACGATCTTGAAGCTAAATCACGGCGACGTGACATTGTGGTGGATGAACAGGTCCTGTTTGATTTTTACCATGCCCGAGTGCCAGAAAATATCACCAACCTGCAAAGCTTTGAACAATGGCGTAAAGAGATAGAAAAGGAACAGCCGCAATACTTATTTGTTAAGCGTGAGTATTTAATGCAACACGATGCGGGGAATATCACGGAAGCCCAATTTCCCAACCAATTAACCTTAAGTGGTTTAACCTTGACCGTGACCTATCACTTTGAACCCGGGCATGCGCATGATGGTGTCTCACTGCAAGTGCCTGTGGGGGTTTTACACTTGCTTAATGAAACCGAACTGGAATGGCTGGTGCCAGGCTTATTGCGCGAAAAATGTATTGCTATGATTAAGGGCTTGCCCAAGCAATGGCGTAAACATTTTGTGCCGGTACCCGATGCGGTTGATAAAGCCCTGCCGTATTTAAAGGATAAAACTCAGCCATTAACTCAGCGGCTATCAGAGCAATTGTTGCGGCAAAAAAATATTACTATCCCAGAAGCGCTATGGAATGATATTCCTATGGATGATTATTACCGCATGAACCTGTGTGTGCGTGATGAACATCAAACACTATTGGATAGTCATCGCCAGTTATCGGTATTACGCAAACGCTATCGCAACCATGTGCAAGAACATATTCAAGACAGCGGTAATGACTTTGAGCAAACCAATCTGCAGGAATGGAACTTTGGTGAACGGCCCGAGCGTTGGCAACTGCAGCGTCAGGGACTCTCAATTCTTGTCTACCCGGGATTGCAAGATCAGGCAACCCATGTAAATTTACAGTTATACGATAACCCCAATGAGGCATTGGTTGATAGCTTACAGGGCGTTGTCCGTTTGGCTTTTTTACAGTTGCATGAAACCGTGAAATATCTGAAAAAGAACCTATTAAAAGGACGTGACTTGGGGCTGGCGGTGGTGGACATTGGTTCCACAGACAAGGTGCTTGACGATATTATTTGTACGGCAATCAAGCAAGCCTGTTTTAGTGAACCACTACACTCAGAAACACTGGTGCGTGATAAACAAGCCTATCTTGCCGCCGTGGAAGCAGGGCGTGCCGAGATTGTTGCAAAAGCAGAAAAGCTGGCCGCTTTACTGAGCGAATCTCTAGCCGCAGTGGTGGTGATTAAGAAAAGCTTGAAACAGGCCAAAAACCCCTTAATGATGTCTTATGCCGCGAGCGATATAGGGCAGCAGCTACAACATTTATTCTACCCCGGCATGTTATTTGAAACCCCTGAAACATGGTTACAGCAATACCCGCGCTACCTCAAAGCAATACAACACCGTCTGGAGAAAGTCCAGATGCAGGTTAATAAAGACCGGGCTTGGATTGCCGAATTGGAACCCTTATGGCAACGTTTTGAAGCCAAACTCAGTGAACAAGGCAAGGTACATTACCTGCTATCGCCTGAATTACAAACCTATCGCTGGATGCTTGAAGAGCTCAGAATCTCCCTGTTTGCACAAACCATCAAGACTCAAATGCCCGTTTCAGTCAAACGGCTCAATAAACAATGGGAATTGTGCTAATATTTAGCCTGCTACATTTTACGAGAGACAGAACAATTAGCTATTGACAACCTTTGGAGGCATGGACGCCGGAAAAGAGCGTACATGGATGTATTTACAGTGTGTTTGAAATAGCTAATTGTTCTGTATTAATAAAGGATTCAGAGTGAATAACACTATAAAATTATTGCTAATTAGTGCATTGCTGGTACTAACCGCCTGTGCCAGTTCGCCCTCTAATCAGAAAGCGGCTAAGCCTGAGCCTAAAAAAGAAGATAACCGTGATCCTTTCGAGGGTTTTAACCGGGCAATGTTTGCTTTTAATGATGGCTTGGATACCGTGCTACTCAAGCCTATTGCACAGGGCTATCGCTATATTACCCCCGGTTTTATAGAAAACCGCTTTAACGATTTTTTCGCTAATTTGCTCGAAGTGCGCAATATTCTCAATGCTCTGTTGCAAGGTAAAGGGTCTGATGCCTCTCATTATACGGGTCGTTTTCTAATGAACTCTACCATCGGTTTGGCCGGGCTGTTTGATCCCGCTTCAGAACTGGGGCTTGAAGAGAAAGATGGCGAAGATTTTGGGCAAACGCTAGCCATATGGGGAGTGGAATCCGGGCCTTATTTGGTATTGCCGTTTTTGGGGCCATCAACCTTGCGGGATGGTGTTGCTGCTTTTCCGGTTGATTATTATTCAAACCCTACCCAGTATTTGGAGCAAAGCTCAACGGCAGATAAAATAGATATTATGGGTATTATTGACACGCGAGCCACTCTTTTAGATGCCGAAAAACTGCTTAGTGGCGACAAGTATATCTTTATCCGCGATGCATACTTACAGCGCCGACAGTTTTTAATTAGCGACGGTATTGTAGAAGATGATTTTGGTAAAGAGATAAAAGATGATTTTTAAATTGGGTCAAAATTATAAATATTCCACGATTGATAATCTTTCTATTTGTCCTTTTTGAATTCACTTATTGATCTCCCAAAATTATCCACTTTATCCCAGTCTGTAAACTCAACCACGGCATTGGGATCTGTAGGTCCATTGGTCATTAGCATAATGATACGGATCATTGTGCGATCTAGAATACCGTATTTCTTATAATCAATTTTACCCGCAAATACTGCTGACTTGTCAGGCTTCCAAGATACTTCAGATAAATATTTCTTTAAATAAGGGTTAGTCTCAGGTGTATTCTTATTTGATTTTCTTGCCACCAAATTAACAGAAAAAAAAGCGCTTATCTTTTTATCCAGAATACTTTTAGTATTAGAGACAAAACCAACAACTTCTTTCTTATGTTTTCCATATCGAATACTCGCACCGATGATTATTTTATCAAATGTTTCCAAATCACTAGAACACGCTGATGCTATAGGAGACAAGTGCACAGTATGACCAGAATTTTCCAGTACAGATTGAATCCTATGACATATTTTTACCGTGTGCCCATCGGTGGTTGAATGTAATATTAGCACTTTATTCACGATACCTCCTAGGCACATAACACCCACATAAAAACCAAGCCCTAGCAAATACAAACCACGATATTGCAGTCAATACTTCAATGCTTACAGTTTATCAAACCTGGCTGGAGATAGGCTACCAATTGGTAAGCTCGTCTTACCATCTATGATTAATTCAGCCGCTATTTTTCCTACAACGGAAGAAAATTTGAAGCCAACTCCCTGAAGGCTTCCCACATAGAAATTGGCGCCCCCACAAAGAAGCGATGAAAAACCTATCCGACACCCGAAGGGTGTGAACTATATTGCCTTTTTGTGCCTTTTTTTGCATGTTGTACAATGTTTATGTACAAGAGCGAGGTTAAATTATTATGCAAACCGTAAATATTAGCGATTTTAGGGCTAACTTATTGAAATATTTAGAAAAAGCAAATGCTGGCGAACAACTAATTGTAACGACTAATGGAAAACTATTAGCAACAATAACACCGCCGGTAAAACAAAAACAACAAGCAAAACAGCAATTAGAACAATTGGCTGAAAATACAAGAATAGATGATGTAATTAGCCCAACTGATTCAAGTTGGGAGGCGAATTAATGATTTTGCTAGACACCTGTGCCATTATTTGGGACGCGTTAGAAAAAAGCCAAATATCAAAAAAAGCGCTAAATGCAATAAATAAATCGGATAAATTTAATGCGCTAATTATAAGTGATATTTCTGTTTGGGAAATTGCGATGTTAATAAAAAAGGGGCGTATAAATATTGATACCTCTGCTTCAAATTTTATTAATTTGTATTTGCAAACGAGAAATATTGCCGTTATTCAGATTTCACCATAAATTGCTGAACTTTCTGTAAATTTTGGAGAAGAAATTAATAAAGACCCAGTTGATAGAATTATTGCTGCAACGTCGATAATTCAAAATGCTTAGCTAGTAACAGCTGATAAGAATTTAATTCAAAGTAAAATAGTAAAAACTGTCCGACTTGATGACCTTGTATGATGTATTTTACCAGTTTTACATCACATTATTATTCGATAAAGTGAGACTCAACCTGTAGCCGCAGGTTTTGGTATAACAGCCCGATAGACGCCAGGCGCTGATCTCTCAAGCCCGTTAACAAGCGTGGGCGTTATACCAATTTCAAATATTAACTCGAACAGTCGAAAGAGCCTCGAGCTCGAATGTAGCCAGGGTGAGTCATGAATACAACTCCTAAGTCACAGAAGAAGCAGTTACAACGTCATATTGTTATCTATGTCGGTAAATCTATGCTGGACATTTGCATTTATGAAACCGATGAATATTTCCAAGTGGAAAATAATGCCGTCGGTATTAAGCAGCTCCTACGAAAAATCAAACGCTATAAACTCACGCGTGTTTTAGTAGAAGCAACAGGTGGTTATGAGCGTACTGTTGCAGAAGCCTGCGCAGAACATGAGTTGCCTATTATTATTGTTACCCCAGTAAAAGTGCGACAGTTTGCCCGTGCACAAGGCATATTAGCAAAAACCGATAAAATAGATGCGCGTCTCATTGCACAATGTGGTGTTGTCATGCAGCCAGAAGTCAGGGTCTTACCCACTAAAAATATTAGGAAAGTCAGAGATTTAAATGCGCGTAAGCGACAATTCATGGAAAGCCGCACTCAGGAGATGAATCGACAACACAAAGCTCAATCGTACTTAGCTGCCTCGCATCGTCGTATGATAAAAATGCTGGACAAGGAGCTAGCATGGATTGACCAACAACTTGAAAAAGAAGTGGCTAAAATAGAGCAATGGCAACAAGCGAAAGAAATTTTATTATCGGCTACTGGCATCGGTACGGGTGTTGCGTATACCCTGCTCGGTGAACTCCCTGAGTTAGGCAAACTCAGCCACCGTAAAATTGCATCACTTTGTGGCTTTGCGCCGTTCATCATGAAAGCGGGTCAATAACAAAAAAACGACGTATACGAGGCGGGCGTTCACCGATTAGAACGGTGCTTTATATGGCAATGATGTCCGCTATTCAACACAATCCAACAATGAAACAGTTTTAAAATAAGTTGGTTGCACAAGGAAAGCATAAAAAAGTAGCGCTAACAGCGTGTATGCGCAAGATGATGACGATTTTAAATGCCAGGATCAGAGATAATCAGGAGTGGATATGGCTTAAATAAATTGCGCTTTAGGCTTGAGTTTAATCACAGTCGCTTGTTAAATTTATTTACACTTAATAATACCTTCTATTACTGGGTGATTAGCCTTAATATACTGCGTATAAGAACCAAAGCTTTTATCTTCAGCTGAAAGAATATTATAACCAGAGGGGCATAATTCATTTGCTCTGCGTTCCCAGAATATTTTGACTTGCTCCATAGATGTAAATCCATTATCTCTAAATTTTAATTGAATAGTTCCATCAGGAAGAGCTGTATCTTTGTAGCCTCCTGTATAACCCATTTTCTTATATGCGGTGGACCCACAAGCACTTAATTTTAATAATAAAATTGTAATTAGAATAACTTTCACATTTTCTCCTGTAAATTTAACATTATATTAGACGTCATGGCGACGTGATTAAACACGTCGATGTGACGTATATCCACGGGAAGGTTTTAAGGGGAGTTGTTGAATTCCCTTTTGTTTCAATATTTTACCTTCCGTATAATCATTACGACGTGTGTAAACACGTCAGTGTTAAAGAATCATACTGTTTTTAATCCATAAAGCAATACAGCATTGACTCATGGTGGGGGTTAATTGTATGCCAAGAGCGTCGATTTTGTCTTGGAGATAGAAAAGAAGCCTTGCAAAGCTGGGGTGACTTTGCAAGGCCTATAGGTGACTATAATGGCCGGTAAGGCTAAGCGACTTGCAAGTCGTGTTCGTCAATGATTTCCTGCATTTCCAAGCCTAGAAGACACTGATTGTCTGCCGCTTGTTGTGAGCGGGCGATAGTGCAGCGTGCGCGCAAGCTGGGTCCCTTGTCTTGGTCTGAACCAACGGTAACGAGCAATTCAATTTCAACCGGTAACGAGTCCTTAACCGTCAATAACATACCGCTGCCACTTAAATCATTGCAGACGCCTTGAGTGACGGTGCCATCCTGTTCAACATGGACTTCTGCCGGTGTGTTGATTTTCATGCGAATAAAGTCGCGTTTTTCAGAGTATTGTAAATTCATTGTTGATATTCTCACCAGATTGACAAATTTTTTACGAAACTGTCTTTTAAGCGCAGTTGATATTTTTTAGTTTGCACGCTATTTATTGAAATACGTCTTGCGAGGGCGTGTATAAAGGAGTAGGGTGGCACCACTAATCACCTTGGTCACCACATGGAAAATTCCAGCTATACACTATTGGTCGTTGATGATGAGGCAGGAGTCCGGCAGAGCCTGGTTGCCTATCTCGAAGATAGTGGCTTTACCGTTTATGATGCCCCTGATGTGGATACAGGATTTGAACTTTTTCAAGAGGTGGAACCAGATCTGGTGGTCACTGACCTGAGTATGCCACATAAAGATGGCTTGGTATTACTCAAGCAAATTCATGATATTTTGCCCAGCATGCCTGTGATTGTGATATCCGGTGCGGGTGTGATGGGTGATGTGGTGTATGCCCTGCGTTTAGGGGCATCCGATTATTTGATCAAACCCATTGTGGATATGGCAGTGCTGGTTCATGCGGTACAAAAAAGTCTTGAGCGCACCCGGTTGTTAGTTGAAAATCAGCGTTACCGCGTTGAGCTGGAAGAAGCCAATTCACGCTTGAAACAGCATATTGCTGTGTTGGAGCAAGATCAGTTGGCAGGGCGCTTTGTGCAGCAATCTATGCTGCCTGCGACGCCCTTTTATGCCGGTAATTATGTGTGTGAACATAGGCTCATTCCCTCTTTGTATCTCAGTGGTGACTGCATTGATTATGCGTTTATCAAGCAACGTTATTATGCCTTTTACCTCGCAGATATTTCTGGTCATGGTTCGGCACCTGCATTTGTCACTATCTGGTTAAAAAACCTTGTTGAGCATTTAGTGCGTCTTAAAAACGTATTGGTTGACTTCGATTCCGAGCAAGAGGCTCTGAAAGAGTTACTGGATATGATTAATGAAGAGCTGATGGATATGGGGCTTAATAATCATCTGACTATGATAGTGGGGCTGCTGGATACACAAACCAATACGCTAGTGTATATCGTTGCCGGTCATTTGCCTTTGCCTGTTGTTTATAGCGCCAAAGGTGATGCCAAGTATTTACAAGGTTCTGGCAGACCGATGGGTTTATTCAAGGATGCTCGGTGGGAAGTGAATCAAGTGCAGTTAGATGACACCTCTTCCTCTGTGATGTTATTTTCTGATGGTATATTGGAATTAATGCCATCAAAACAATTAACGGATAAAGAGCAGGATTTGCTACAATTAGTCACAGAAACTCAAGGACAGCTCGATAAGATAGAAGCGGCTCTTGAGATAAGCAATGCAACAGTTGAGAAGTTTGAGCTACCGGATGATGTGGCGATGCTTTCGATTAAAAATAGTTATTGATTCATGTTAGGTTCTTCTTCAGGGCAAATATTAGTTGCTGACCACGATGGTATTGATATGATTAAAATGGTCGGCGATGTGCGGTTAACATTGTGTGTGCCTTTTGATGATTATATAGAACATTTGTTTCAAAAAAATGATTTCCGTACGATTGTTTTTGACTTGAGCGAAGCAGAAGGTCTTGATAGTACGACGCTAGGGTTAATTGCCAAAATTGCACTTAAAAGTGATGATGTGAAAGGGATAAAACCCGTTGTGATTATTAATGACAACAATATTTTGCGCTTGCTTTCTTCTATGGGTATTGACGATGTGTGTCAGGTGATTGATACCCCACCTCAACACTATTGCCAAACAGAGACGTTTTCCAGCCTTGATGCCTGCGAATACGAAGAGTGTGTTGTTAAAGAGAAAGTGCTTGAAGCACATTGTGTACTAATGGGCCTGAATAAAAGTAATCATGAAACCTTTAAAGATTTGGTGAAAACGCTCAGTCAGGCCTAACCGTTTTACGTACTTTCAGACTTGGCTTGATGTTTGGCCTTAATAAAGTCACTATGGCTGACATGAATCAAATCGGCAATACGACGCATAATATGTTCTTCGTGTTTATCCAATACACTGTCTGCATAAGCGACAGACCACAGCTCAAACATTAACTGATATTTTTCTTCATGGCTGCATAGCTGATTGATTTGTTGTGTAAATTCATACAATGAGGTGGCTTCTCTGGATGCCCGCTTGGCATCGTCTACCAATTGATGAATTTCTTCAGCAGGTAAAGAAAATCGCTGCGCTAACAACGATTGTAAGGTATCCAGTTCAGAGTCATCCAGATGTTGGTCAATCGTAGCAACTTCAATGAGTAACGCTGCTGTTGCTCGTTGCCGTTGTTCTTTCGATAGTTCCTGATAAGGATTCTGGGCGTTATCCAGTTGATCCAAGAGTTTTTTTAAGGTGTCTATCATGGTGCCATACGCTCATGTAATAGGTTTTCCAGATTGACCTGATCTTTTACAAACTGGCGTATACCGTCGGCCAGCTTTTCGGTTGCCATGGCGTCGGCATTTAGCTCATACCTGAATTCTGCTTCTGTAATAACTTTCTCCTCGGCACTGGCTGCTGTTGGGGTAAGTGCCCTTGCGAGTGTTGAGGTATCCTGATTGAGTTCTTCTAATAAAGCCGGGCTAATGGTTAAACGATCACAACCTGCTAGTGCTTTAATCTCACCGGTATTGCGAAAGCTGGCACCCATGACGACGGTATTAATAGCATGTTGCTTGTAGTAATTATAAATATCCGTCACCGAAATCACTCCGGGATCTTCGGCAGCGGTGTAGTCTTTCTTATCGGTATTGGCTTTGTACCAATCAAGAATACGGCCGACAAAAGGAGAGATTAAAAAAACCTTGGCATTACCACAAGCAACGGCTTGAGCAAAACTGAATAATAAGGTGAGATTACAATGAATGCCTTCCTGCTCAAGAATTTCAGCCGCTTTAATACCTTCCCACGTTGAGGCAATTTTTATCAAAATACGGCTTTTATCAATACCTTCATCTTGGTAGAGGGCGATTAGCTGTCGCGCCTTAGTCACTGTGGCTTGAGTATCAAAGGACAAACGGGCATCCACTTCGGTAGAAATTTTTCCGGGAATAATAGAGAGCATTTCACAGCCAATTAACACTGCCAGTTTATCAGCCGCCAGATTAATAATTTCATCAGTTTGAGTGGATTGTTGTTGCCCCCATGCTAAAGCAGAATGAACCAGATTATCGTACTGTGGCATTTGTGCGGCTTTATACAGCAGTGAAGGGTTTGTCGTAGCATCTAGTGGTTGATACTGACGAATGGCTTCAATGTCACCGGTGTCGGCAACAACATCGGTCATGGTCTTTAACTGGTCTAATACGGAAGTACTCATAGAAAATCTGTGTCAGTTGGTTGTTATATACTTAAAAGTGACTATTCCTTAATCACTATGGATTTAGGTAATATGTTGAAGTGCATCTATCAGTACGTCAATAGTCGCCCTCTCTTTATAGGCATTTTCGCTAATATGGCGACGAAAGCGACGTGCGCCTTTTTGTGCTTGAAATAGCCCCAACATATGGCGGCTTAAATGGTGCAGGCGTGTCCCTTTTTCCATTTCTTGACGGCAGTAGTGTATATACTGTTCAGCAATCGCTTTACGACTGTCGGTATTTGCTGAATGACCAAACAGCCATTCATCAATATCCGCCAGCAAAAATGGATTACTATAGGCTTTTCGACCAATCATTACTCCATCAACCTGCTGCAGGTGTTTTTGTGTTTCTTTTAACGTGGTAATGCCGCCGTTGATAATAATATTCAGCATTGGGTATTCTTGTTTAATGCGATACACCAGCGCGTAATCTAATGGCGGAATTTCGCGGTTTTCTTTAGGGCTTAAGCCTTGTAACCACGCTTTGCGCGCATGAATAATAAACGTTTTGCAACCGCGTGCAGCAATGGGTTCGATAAATTGACATAGGCCATCGTAATCTTCCATATCATCAATACCAATGCGGTGTTTGATGGTGACTTCAATATCCACGGCTTCCTGCATGGTGCTATACATATCGGCCACTTGCTGCGGATGGGCCATCAGGCAGGCGCCGATCATACCATTTTGTACCCGGTCACTCGGACAACCACAGTTAAGATTGACTTCATCATAGCCCCAATCCTGAGCCAGCTTGGCAGAATCCGCCAACGCTGCTGGTTCACTGCCCCCGAGTTGTAGTGCCAGTGGATGTTCTTCCGGATTGTAATCCAGAAAACGTTGCTTATCGCCATGAAGTAAGGCTCCCGTTGTCACCATTTCAGTATACAGCCGGGTTTCTTTGGACATTAAGCGCCACAGATAACGGCAGTGTTTGTCGCTCCAATCCATCATCGGGGCAATGCAGAAGCGGTGAGGATAATAGTTCATAGAAAATAATGGCTTTTAGTCTTTTTAATGGCGCTATTATACCCCTTCAATCAGCTTAATATGTTGAGGCAGGCAGACGGTAGCATAATCATATTCTGTTTTAATCGTTTCCCGAGCCGTGTTTCCAATAGCGGTGCGTAACGTTTTTGACGCGAGTAGGTGTGTGAACTTGTCGATCAGTGCTTGCTCATCAAAAAAATCAAATAATATACCATTTTCCCCATCATCAATGACCTCTTTAACGGGCGGTGTAGAAGATGCCAGTATCGGTGCTTTACAGCCCATGGCTTCCATTAGTGACCAAGATAAAACAAACGATGTTGTCCAATATACATGAAGGCTGGTTAACGAAAATAAATCTAGCAGTGTTGGGTAGGGTATTTTCCCGGTAAAGAGAATTCTCGACATATCCAATTGGTCTTTCACTTCAGATAGCATCGCTTCTTTCCATGTGCCAGATTCAGGCCGACTTGAATAGCTTTGTTCGTCTCCCCCAACGATCACAAACCATGCTTGAGGCCTTATTTTTTGTAATTTGGTTAAGGCGCGCATAAAGCGATGAAAGCCTCTGGATGGCTCCAGATTTCTGACTGAGTAGCTAATGATTTCATCGTTGTTGGATAAGGTAATATCGCCTTGTGAGCTTTGCTTAAAGTTTATTTGAGAGGCTTTTGTCGGCTTAACAGTAGTAGTATCTATGCCATCATGGATGACTTTTATTTTTGTATGAAACGCTTGTGGTTGGCTGCTCCTTTGCCAATAGGTGGGTGATACACCTACATCACAGCTATCCAACGCCAATAGACAGGCGGTGTTCGACATACGAAAACTCACCTGTTTTTGGTAAGTTGACGGAAATTCCGGATCAAAGTTTATATTGTTTTTTAGCGTGCTAAAGAAAAATTCAAAATAGCAAATAAGCTTGGCATGAGGGAATATTTCTTGCAAATACAATACTTCTCCCCATCCGGGATGGGCCAGAATAACATCCGGGTTAAGTCCTTTAGCGCGTTGACGTATCAATAACTTTTCTATGGCAGCGGCACGATCTACGTGATTGGCAAAATGTTGTAAACGAGGGCTGATGGAATCCTTCTGAGACTTTTTAAGGTCGTACCCCAGAATAGTAATGTTTTCAGGTACCAAATGAAGCTGTCGTTTAATACAGCTTTTTTCCCCTACCGCATACACTTGCCAATCGGCTTGTTTGGCGTAGTATTGTGTTAAATAGCGGTATTGCCCGGGAAAATTGTGATGGATAAAGAGTATTTGTTTTTTTTTGAACCTATAATTTTGTTTTCCATTAGGGTAAGAGCTCCATTTGTTAACGATTTTTCACCGTAGGGGAGGATATATGATCGACTAGACATAATACTTTTTCAACAAAAATTAAATTATTTGGTATTTTTTTACCAATTATATTGATTTTTGCTGTTTTTTGCTTGTATGATGACGTCTCAACGTAAACGCGAAGTGGTGGTGTCAGTTTTGGACGTTAAGGAAAACAGCAGTAATACTATCGATACGGGGCTCACCTGTTTGGTAATGTTGGCGCGTTTATTTGAAATGCCCGCGAACCCGGAAGGCCTCCAGCACCAGTTTGGTCAAAGCGATAAATCGTTCTCAACGAATGATATTTTGCGAGCAGCTAAGTCTATTGGGCTCAAGGCACGCGAGATGGAAAGTCACCTTTCTCGCCTTGAAACAACCAGCCTGCCTTGTATTGGAAACACGTTGACGGCCGCTATTTTATTATCGGCCAGGTTAGCCCCAGCAAAATTTTGATTCAGCAGCCGGATGAAGGTCAGCCTAAAGCCTTAAGTCATGAAGAGTTTCAAGATATTTGGAGCGGCAATCTTATCTTGCTCACTCGACGCAACGGTATCATGGATGAGATTCGTAAGTTTGATATCAGCTGGTTTATCCCGGCAATGGTTAAATACAAACGTTTTCTGATTGAAGTACTGGTTGCCTCCTTTTTTATACAGCTGTTTACGTTGATTACGCCCCTGTTTTTTCAGGTGGTGATGGATAAAGTCTTAGTGCATATAGGGTTGACCACTCTGGATGTATTGGCTATTGGTTTGTTAGCGGTATCATTTTTCGAGGTGCTGTTAACGGGCTTGAGAACCTATGTATTTTCTCATACCACTAATCGCATTGATGTTGAACTGGGCGCCAAGTTATTTCATCACCTGATGAGATTGCCCTTAGGGTATTTTCAAATGCGTCAGGTTGGTAATATCGCGGCACGCGTTAAAGAGCTCGATACGATCCGTAATTTTATTACGGGTTCAGGTTTAACGCTGGTGATTGACCTGTTTTTCACTTTGGTCTTTTTTGCCGTCATGTGGTTTTACAGCCCGATATTAACCCTAGTTGTTGCCGGGTCAGTTCCATTATATGTACTGATTGCGGTATTTGTCACACCGACGTTGCGCAAGTATCTGGATGAGCAATTCCAGCGAGGGGCACAGAATCAAGCGTTTCTTGTGGAATCGATCAATGGCGTTGAAACCTTAAAAGCGGGCGCCATAGAGCCACAAAGCCAACGCCGCTGGGAAGAACAACTTGCCGCCTATGTGCAGGCGGGTTTTAAAACCACCAACCTTGGCAATATTGCCAGTCAAAGTACGTCATTTATCAGTAAGTTGACGACCTTATTAATCCTATGGATAGGCGCCAGGCTCGTTATTGAAGGGCATCTTAGTGTCGGTCAGTTAATTGCTTTTAATATGTTGGCGGGCCGTATCAGTGCACCTATCTTGCGCTTGTCTCAATTATGGCAAGACTTTCAACAAGCACGAATTGCGGTTGAGCGCTTGGGCGATATTCTCAATACACAACCATAACCGGCCTTTAACCCGGGTCGAGGTTCTTTGCCTGAGCTTCAAGGAGCCATCAAATTTGACAAGGTCACCTTCCGCTATCAGCCAGAAGGCAGAGAGATTTTAAAAAATCTCAGTGTGGATGTGAATGCGGGTGAAATTATTGGCATTGTAGGTCAATCGGGCTCTGGAAAAAGTACGCTCACCAAACTGGTACAAAGACTGTATGTGCCGCAGTCAGGCCGTGTATTAGTGGATGGCGTCGATTTGGCCATGGTTGAGCCTGCATGGCTGCGTCGCAATATCGGTGTTGTGCTACAAGAGAATTATTTATTTAGCAAAAGTGTGAGAGAAAACATTGCGCTGAGTGACCCCTCTATACCGATGGAAAAAATCACGCAGGCCGCCAAAATGTCCGGTGCCCATGATTTTATTCTCGAATTAAGTGAAGGCTATGACACGGTATTAAGTGAACGTGGCAGCAACTTGTCAGGTGGTCAACGCCAGCGTATTGCCATCGCCCGCGCCTTAATTACCAATCCTAAAATTTTTATTCTTGATGAAGCCACCAGTGCGCTGGATTACGAATCAGAACATATTATCCAGCAAAACATGCGGTATATCTGTAAGGGGCGCACAGTCATAATTATTGCTCACCGCCTCAGCACCGTTAGAGATGCCGACAGAATTTTAGTGATGCACCAAGGCGAGGTGGTTGAAGAGGGTAGCCATAGTTCATTGTTACAACACCAAGGCTATTACGCAAAACTACATTCTCACCAATCCGGTGGCCGTTACCACGAAGACAACCGCAGAATTCAGAAAGATTTCTCTGCCAGTCTTCCTGAGGGAGAGCCATCATTAATAAAACTCTACAGTATATACTGGGTGCAACACCTGATCCTGAACAAGAATTTTTACCTGCAGCACTGGAAGTGCATCAGACACCGCCAGCCCCTCTAGGCCGAATCATCCTGTGGGTGATTATGTTTGTCTTTGTGTTCGCGGTTATTTGGGCGATGGTGGGCAAGATCGATATAGTGGCGGTTGCCCAAGGTAAAGTGATTCCCAGTGATCGGGCAAAAGTTATTCAGCCTCTAGAGGCCGGTGTCGTCAAGGATATTTTTGTGAAAGAAGGCCAAACCGTCAAGCAAGGGCAACCCTGAGTGGCACTGGATCATACCTTAACCGCTGCTGATCAGGAACAACTGAAAACCGAAAGCACGCGCTTGCAACTGGATAAGGCCAGATTAGAAACCTTGGTTGCATTGCTCAATGATTCAGTCAGTGACGACGGTAAGAATCAATATTTTACAAACCGTCTGTTAGTCGATAACACGCATAAGACTATTGATATTCATAACAACGATATCTTTCTGCATCAACAACAATTAGATCAGCAGTGGCTCATCTATCTTTCTCAAAAACAAGCATTAGTCGAAAAGTATAAAGAATACCAAGCATAGATGAGTGCGCATAGTAATCGTATTGCTCAACTTCAGGAAACTATCCCGCTTATAACCGAGCGTACCAATGCGATTAAAACCATGCTTAAAAAGAAAATGGCTCCCAGAGTGCAATGGCTGGAGTTGGAGCAGGAGCGTATTGAACAGGTCAAAGACCTCGCGGTTCAAAAAAGTAATAACAGTAAACTGCAAGCGTCATTAGAAAGCGTTAAGCAGGAAAAGATCACGCTGCGCGCACAAACACAAGGCCAGTGGTTATCCGATCTCAATACCGCCTCCAGTGAGTTGCAAAAAACCAGTCAGGAATTAACCACAGCCAACCAAAGAAATCGTTTACAAACATTAACCTCTCCGATTGATGGGAGCGTGCAGCAATTGTCTATTCATACGATTTGTGGTGTGGTGACATCAGCGCAAGAAATTATGCGCATTATTCCTCAGGATAATCAATTGGAAGTGGAAGCCTTTATTGCCAATAAAGATATTGGTTTTGTTGATCAAGCGCATATTGTTGCCGTTAAGCTCGAAGCGTTTCCTTACACCAAGTATGGAACGATAGAAGGACAAATAACCAATATTTCATATGATGCGATTCAAACTGAAAATCAAGGTTTGATCTATTCGGCCTTGGTTCAATTGACAAAGAATACCATTGCGGTCAATGGTAAAGACATTCTGATTGCGCCGGGTATGGTGGCTACCGCAGAAATTAAAACCGGAAAAAGACGAGTCATTGAATATGTCATGGGCCCTTTGCTGCGCTACAAGAGCGAAAGTGCCCGAGAACGTTAATCGCTAATAAATAAAAATCAGTATTACATTAATTTTAGAAAAAAGGAGAGCCATTATGGCAAAAGCGAATAAAAAAAATTGGAAAGTAAAACAGCAAAAGTGAATAAGGCAATAGATAAAGCGAAGGAAAAAGCAGAAGAGTCTAAGCCTAAGGCAACAGTAACGCCGATTAGAACCGTGAGCAGCATTATTGGCGATATGGTGTGGTTAATGGGTCAGTCTTCAGGCCATAAATATCTCACGCTATCCGATCTGGAATGGATGGTTATGCCGCCGGTGCTGTGGGAGCAATACAAAATTTACCGTGATGAAAATCAACGCCCTGTCGGTATTGCTTTGTGGGCTTACCTGAGCGAAGAAGCTGAGAATAAAATACAAAGCGGCGGCAAGATAGTGCCGATGGATTGGGGTAATGGTGCTGAGATCAGTGCGGAAAACGGCATCACTAAAACAGAAGGTGGTACCTTATGGTTGGTTGAACTCATCGCCCCATTTACTAATGAAGCCAATAAGAAAAAAGAGAAGATGCTAACAGATTTAATGAATACGAATTTTAAAGAGACGCCATTTAAGATGATGCGCATTAACCCTGAAACAGGTAAGCGTGAATCTGGCTGGGTGAATGAGCAGTGATTATAAAAAAATAGCGCTTTTTCTAATGCTCATGTTGAGTATCTCTTGTTCGGATGAAGGTGGTGATATAGAACATGAGGTTATGCAAAGGGACTTAAAAAAGGCGGTTTATTCTCAGATAAAACCTACTGAAAAATATCCGGCAGGAAGTGTTTGGCAGGTGGAGTATGGTGAAAATGTTCTACGAATCCCTATGGATTATATGGGTCAACGTAGTCACAGAGTTTTTGTTGATGTTTTTTTGTTATCACCGACAATGACTCCAGGAAAATCTTTTTGGCCTTAGAGTCGTTATGTGATTCGTATTATTTTTAGAATTAATGCAGAGAATTTTTCTCAAATAATGGCGAAAGAAGTAATTGATCTAGATAGTAAGGGCGAGTTTTTAAAAACAAGTATGAGTTTAGACTACCCGGCGCTGATTCGCTACGAAGAAGAAAAGTTGCATTGGCACTTTATCACACAAGGTGATGAATTTATTGATTTTCAAGGAAATCCATATCGAATTGGTTGTTCTTGGGGTGGTGTAAAGTATTCCGCTCCAGAAAATAGAACATGCAACTTTCGTATGGATTATGGCGATGGCCTTACTATTGAGATGCGTTTTTATGAACATTTATTGAAAAACTGGAAAAAGATGTTTTTTGATATTAATACATTAATTGAAGTTTTTAAGGGAGAAATATAAATGTCTTATCAATTCTTACCAAACGAAATAGATCAATTGCTAGGTGTGATTGATATAGTTGAATCCCAGAATTTAAAGTGGGCAATTGTTTATGAGAAAGTCTCAGAAATACTTGAAAAGGCAAAAATAGAAGACCGAGTAGATAGTGCAGATATGGATGAAACAAAAAAAGCACTCTTGTGGTTTGATGGAGCTATTTTGGTTAATCGCGGAGAGACTGTATTTTCAACCTTAATCAGAGAATATACCTCAAGACAATTGGAATTACATTATGGTGCAGGGGAAGCAGCTGATGTGGTTGATCAAATGCAAGAGGTATCCGATGCAATTGCAAGGCAGGTTGTCGTTGAAGATATTATACAGGGGGGGTGGCATTCTTCCATCTATGATGCAGCTGGCGTCTAGTGATGCATCTATAGCAGGTGGTATTTTGTTCTCTGAATCACCTGTGGGTGATTCGGCTATAGATGCTAATGCAGGTTGGTCTGGCAGTGTTTTATTTTCCATGTTTGGTACAGATGAAACGGAGCGTCTCTTAAGTGCAGGTAATGCTAATCAATTTGATACCCTAGAAGATTTACGAAATGTTTTGTTTGCAGTTGATGCATTTAATTATGCCGCAGAGAAAGCTGATGACAATGCATTAAGTATAGGTGCGTTAGGAGTTTTAGGACTTCTCCGTGGGGAGCTAACGGTAGAGTTTGATATTGCTGATCGTGCTTTTTTACCTCGAATTGATTCCTTATCAAATTTATGGGATTTTTCCGCTAGTGCTATTTTTTATGGAGTCATAGATGATAACTGGAATCCGTTATTGTTAAAAGTAATTGAAGGTGGAAATGCAGAGTCCGCTATTGCCTTTGTTGCCGAGCAAAGACGTTATAAGCTTGTTGAAACTTTATCAGAACTTTTTGATTTGGGTGATGTTGCTGTTAATAGTAATAATTTTTTAAGTCAGGCACAGAGTGTTTTTTCATATATCCAAGATCATAACCATTTATCGTTATCTTTTACAAGATTAGACTCTCTTGATTCTGCTGCTTTATTTTCAGAAGCACAAAATTCTATTGCATATCGCTATGCCTTGGTTAATGCCAATGCATTTGTTGTTGAAGGAGATTATGGCCTTTATCAAGCAAAGAACACTATTGGTCAATATGACCTTGAAAGCCTGTCAGGAGAATATATTGAAAGTCGTGCTGATTATTTGTCAGCATTATTAAAATATAAACGCTACGATACAGAAGCTACATCTGACTTGGTTGATGTTAATATTTTGCAGGTTTATCAAGACTTGGAAATCGGTCAACAGTTTGTAACTTTCCAAAATGGCAACGATAGTACGGTGCAAGTTATGTCTTATGATCTTGCCAGTGCATTGAGTGATAATATTAGTCACCATCCTGTTACTATGTTTGGTTCGGGTACTGTTGAAATATTGGCAGGTAGTGATGATGATGACTCACTCTATGGCGGTGTCGGCAATGATACTCTTATTGGCGGAGAAGGTAACGATTACCTCGAAGGTGGTTCTGGTAATGATGTTTATCAAATCAGCGGTGAAGGTGAGGTTAACCGCTTAGTTGAATTGAAAGGTGCTGATAATTATACCTTTATTAATTTTACAGGTGTTGCATCTATTACCGATAATGATAATAACCACCACGATGGTGTTATTGTTGATCAAAATCATTTAGATGGAGAAAAGTTTCGAGAAACACGCATCGATGAAGATGGCAATGAAGTTAGTGCCTGGTATGATTTTAATAACCATCTATACCAGCTGGATGGCACTACCTTAACCATTACGATTTATGAAGATAGTGATCTTAGTGATAACGGTATTATCACTATCGACAATTTCACTAATGGTGACTTTGGTATTGTTTTGGAGCAATATGAAGGCTATAACGAAGCGCCCAACGATAGTGCCAGTATCGTTGATAATGGTGATGGTAGCCAAACCCTTCGAGCACGTGTGCAAATCCCCGAGAGTTATCTTAATAATACTTCACAGCCTGTTTATGCGTCGTTTGTAATGACGGCGAGCCCACAAAGTTTGGGTGGCGTAACACTGGATTATTTACATATTTATCGTGATGGTGAGATTGATAAGATTCCAACAACTGATGACACTCAAGATATTGTTGTCCAAGATTTTTTAAATATTCTTATCGATTCCTATGGTGATGAAACACGTGATTATGTGAGTGCATTTATTGATGATAGTGTTGACCTTAATCGAACGACAGTACAAGTGATTGTTGATGATAATGACAACGATAGTGTAGATAAAAAACCCGAAATTAAAATACTACAAAACACTGATGATGGTGAAATTAAAACCGGGGGTACAACGTCAACATTACATACCGATGGTAGTGAAACGATTGAAGCGGGTGATTTAACTATTCGTAAAGAAGATGGTAAACTTGTTGATATTGATTTTTCAGGTGATTCATCTCTTGCGGATTTAAGTTTTGGTACCCACTTTGATTTGTTTGAGATTGGGCAAGGCTTTGGCTCGACTTTTGGTGGTTTCCTTGAATCAGGTGATCAGTTTTCCACACAATCGTTAGGTGGTTTTTTTTCTGCAATTGGTGATAAGCTTGGAAATACTTCATCTCTCTTTACTTCAGCGGGTTCCATTCATGAAGCTGTACTGGATGCCCTTGATGATATTAGTCGTTTTACGGGAGCTTTAAACAGTAGTTTGTTGGATGCGTTAAATGGCGGCTTACCGGATATTGACCTGGGGAATTTGGATGCAGATTTATCAGGTTTATTAGACAAAATCGCTTCTGTTGGTCGTGGTGCCAGTGAATTGGATTTCTCAAAAATTACAGAACAGATAGCAGAGCGAGCCGTTGATTTTTATAACAACGATTTGCCAACTAAGATGACCGATAAAATTTTTGATGAGCTGATTGGTGAAGGTCAGTTAGATGCACAAGAAACCGATGTTGCTAAAAGCTTAATTCTGCATTATGTCAACGAAGTGCTTAATACTTAAGTGCCCGGTGGTATTAATTTAGCGGCACTAACTGATGATGATCGTGCGCGTTTAACCGCGATTATGCATCCGGATCTTGCGGCACTCTTTAATGATGAGACTACTGTCGTTGAACTTATTTCTGACTACTATGCCCAGGATGTTCCTACGCTGATTAGTGAGCGTATTAACAATAATATTGATGGCCGCTATGCCGATGAGATTAAGCCATTAGTTGAAGCTTATGTATCTTCCACAGTAGCCTATGCTGTTAACAATCAGGTTGATTTTGCGCAGCTAAATTCACAAGCATTGTTCACTGCAACCTCAATTTTGTAACGTGAAGTGAAAGGTTTGTTTACCGATGAGATTGTTTCAAGTTTGGGGGTAAGTGGTTCAGCAGCCACAATTATTCGTAATACGGTAGGTGCTTATACCAATGAGCTTACATCGTTGTTTACTGATGGCAATATTGATTTTGCACAAGCCAATGCAAACTTAAGACGACACATTCCAGCAGTAAGTAATTTATTGGTTGGTCAAGCCGTTAACGAGATTGGTTTAAATGGCTCCGCGGCTGAGTTTGTTCAAACTTATGGTGCACGTTATGTGAATGAAGTATTGGACTATCTTTCGGGTGGCGATAACCAGCTAGACTTTACCACCATCAATCAGCAGTTGCTGGAGCGTGGTGAGGAGCTGGTGGTTGAAGGTATTACCCGTGAAGCAACTGAAGAAATCATGGATGCGATAGGTATCGATCGGGACAGTAATAGCTATGGGGTTGCGTCAGTTATTGTTGATAGTTATGTGCGTGAAGTCTTTGGTTATATTACTAATAATAGTCTTGATTTTGGTCAGGTAGGGTTGCCAGATCTTAATCAGTTAAGTTCGCAATTTATTACGGGTTCTATTGCGAATAAGATTGCAGAAGAAACCGGTTTAACTGAAGATCAAGCGGCATTACTCACGAATCGTGCAGCAAGTTACTTTGGGTTTGGTTCGGTTGGTAGTTCTCCGGGTTCGGGTATTCCTGGTGGTGATATTCTGTTGACGAACTTCACCAGCTTTGGTGGCGGCCAGTCTATTGTAGCGCAGCCCCAAGTCAATGCTGGGCAGCAATTACAAGGACAGGCGGCCTCATTGTTGGCGGCGGAGCTAGTGTCATCGTTGGGTATTGAAGAAGGGCCGCTGGCAGAGTTTGTCACTGCAGCAGGTACCGCAGTAATTAAGCAAGTGATCACTAATATCGCCACCGGTGCGGATATTTTTGCAGGTGTCAGTGAAATCAACTTCAGCGAGTTTGCTGAAAGTTCATTGTATGCTTACTTGGGTACCAAATTAGGTCAGCAAGTCTATGAAATTGAAACCAAAGAAGGCGCGATTGGCTCAAGCTTTGGCGCAACATATGGTGCTAAAGCGGGAGCTAAGATTGGTTCTACTTTTGGTCCGGTGGGTACTGTAATTGGTGCAATTATCGGCGCAGCACTTGGCAGTATTTTCGGCGGCGCCCAGGGTGATTTATTTGGTAGTAAGCCACCGACACCAGAGGCAACAGCTGATGTCTTTTATGACCCATTTTTAGGCGATTTTGTTGCTACAAATTTTTGGGTGCGAGGTAAAGGCCAACTTCAATTAGCGAATGATATGGCTAATTCTGTCAGCGATATTTTGAATCAAATGACGGATGCTATCGGTGGTGAGATTCTTAACACTGGTACTATTTATGGAGGTACTTACGGGCACTATAGCGATAAACTAGTTTATCACCCTGCGGGTCGTCATAGTGGTCGTCAGGAATTTTCTTCAGGCGATGCCTTTGTTATGCTCACTCAAGGTGTGATTCGCACCATGCAGTCACTGGATATTGCCGGCGGTAATATCTACGCCAAGCGGGTGGTCTATCGGGGTATTGATGAGCTAGTCGCTTCCGGTAATTACACGTCCTCATCCTTGCAAGATATTGTGACGCCATTAACCACAGCATTGGACTATAGCTTCTATCAAGAAAATAAAGAAGAAATCAATTCATTAATTGCACTGGAACCCAACTCGGCCTTTGCCGCAGGCTGGATTATGACGCTGGAGCAGGCCCGTGAAATGCAATTGGGTCGTCGTTATCACACGGATTATGAAGGTGGGTGGCAATATTATATTGATGCAGAAGCCGTTGCTGCTGATTCCGCCGCAGGCATTAGCGCCCAAACACCTAACTACGCCGATACGGACCTGCGTTTTGAAAACAATGATCGTATTGTTGATGTCCAACGTGCGGATGGCTCACAGGTCCTGATTGATGATGTCGTCGATGGTTCGACTAAAACTGAGATTCAATTTACCAATCAAGCGGAGCTGAATACTCAACTAAACGATGTGCATTCCTCTGCGGTCATTCATGGTACAACAGGTGACGATGTCATTGCTGCGGGTAACTTAGGTAACGATGTTTTCGGTGGTGAAGGTAATGACAGTATTACCGGGGGCAATAATGCTGACTGGCTCTTTGGTGGTGCTGGTAACGATACCCTCGATGCCATCAGTGCCGAGAACAATGCCCTGTTTGGTGATGCCGGTAATGACCGTTTAATCGGGGGTTCAGGCTCTGACTGGCTAGAATTTGGTTCGGGTAATGATGTATTAACCGCAGAAGGTGGCAACGATATGCTTGCCGGAGATAGCGGTAACGATAATTTGCAAGGGGGTGCGGGTAACGATACCTATATCTTTCGTCGCGGTGATGGTCAGGATACGATTTATGACCACTCCGGTTCAGATACGATTTCTTTTGGTGCAGGCATTTCTATTGCTGATGTCAATATCCGTAAAGGCGGTAGCAATAATTAAGATCTGATTATCCGTTTTTATGATGAGCACGGTGAATTAACCAACGATAGTCTGACCATTCAACAATGGACTAACACCCAAACACGTGTAGAGCGTTTACGTTTTAGTGATGGCCAGTTAATTGACTTGGCCAATATCGATCGCTTCTTTATCGGTGATGATAACGATAATGTGTTGATCGGTACCAACGGTAATGACTTTATCCACGGTGGCGATGGTGATGATATTATCAGTGCTTTAGGGGGTAATGATATTGGTATTGGTGGTTTAGGTCACGATGCCATTTCCGGTGATTCCGGTAATGACTTGGTGGTGGGTGCCAATGGTAACGACAACCTGCATGGCGGCAGCGGTACGGATATTGTCACCGGTGATTTAGGTAACGATGCTCTTTACGGTGGTAGCGGTAGCGATATCCTCTCCGGGGGTGAGGGTAATGATGAGCTTGATGGCGGTGCTGGCAGTGATACCTATATCTTTGGTGTCGGTGATGGTCAGGATACGATTCAGGATAGCGGTGCCTCTATCGCATTACAAGAAATTACCAATGTAGACCCTGATCTGAAAAAGCCAAGCTTTATTAATGGCTACATTTTTGAGGATATTTGGGATGAACACAATCTGCGTTTAAAACACGGCTATGTATTACAAAATGGTGCGGTGTATCGACTCTATACGGCCAACAGTAATTTTCAAGATGGCTCTAGTAATGATGTGCTGGAATTTAAACAAAGTGTCAGCTTGGATACTATTCGCGTACAACGTGACGGTAACGATTTATTACTGGCAACAGAAGAATATGCCAATGGCCGTTTTGCCTTTGATGATATTAAAGACCATGTGCGCCTTAAAGATTGGTTTACGGCCGATGGTGCGCGCTTAGAAACGATTCGTGTGTTTGGTGAAGAGGCCATTAATCCTCAGGCGATTAACTTGTGGTTAGGTGGTGATGGTGGTGATGACCTTTTTGTTGGGTCAAGCCAAGGTGATTGGATTACCTCCGCCGCAGGTCAAGATACCATTCGTTCTGGTGCGGGCAACGATATTATCAGTGCCGGTGCCGATGACGACTTTATTGATGCCGGTGCCGGTGCCGATATGATTATCGGTGGTGACGGCAGCGATACCCTTAGTTATGAAAATGCCACAAGTGGTGTTGAGATTAACTTGACTACAGGTCAAGGTACCTTGGGCGATGCAGCAGGTGATCGTGTCGATCAAGTAGAACATTTGATTGGCTCAAGCCACAACGACCAGTTAGTTGGCGATGCCGAAAATAATATCCTTATTGCGGGCCGTGGTAACGATACGGTAATAGGTGGCGATGGTGATGATTTTTACCACTTTAACCGGGGTGACGGTAGTTTAACCATTTCAGAAGATGGTGATGTTAATTCCGGTATTTATGGTGATGGTGTTATACGTTTTGGTCCGGATATTAACCCGGGTGATCTCAGTATTTCGCGTGAAGGTGAACACGACCTGCGTATCAATATTATCGACACCAGTGACACCTTATTAATCAAAGATTGGTTCCAGGATACCAGCACACGTGTTGAGTTTTTTGATTTTGTTGATGGTGGTTCTGTCGATATTCAGTTCCAAGACTTTACTGGTACAGCAACCCCATACCTAGATTGGATTTCAGGCGATGATACTGATAATCATCTTGAAGGCTTGGCGCATAACGATGTACTTACAGGTCGCGGTGGTAATGATACCCTCGACGGTGGTGAGGGTAATGATAGCCTCTTTGGTGGTGAAGGCGCTTACCACTTTATTGGTGGTGAAGGTGTCGATGAAGTGGCCTATTAAGATGCTGATAGCGGTGTTACGGTAGCGCTGGATGGTAGTCAAGCCTCAACGGGTAGTACTGCGGAAGGTGATACCTTTGACAGTGTTGAAAATGTCGCGGGTTCACGTTTTGATGATGACATTACCGGTAACGATAGCAATAACCGTTTGGAAGGTGGCGCAGGCGATGACCAAGTGTCAGGTGGCATAGGTGCCGATACCCTCACCGGTGGTGAAGGTCAGGATACTCTTCTCGGTGAACATGGTCAGGACAAGCTCTTTGGTGAATCCGGAGATGACCAACTTTATGGTGGTCGTGCCGATGATAACCTTTATGGTCTGGATGATAACGATCAGCTTTACGGTGGCTTAAATAACGATACCCTCGATGGCGGTGAAGGTGATGATGAGCTTCAGGGAGGGGCTGATCAGGATGTGCTCCATGGGGGTTCAGGTAACGATACCCTCTACGGTGAGCAGGGCGAAGATGAGTTGCGTGGTGGTGCGGGCAACGACCAATTGTTTGGTGGCAGTAGCCGCGATGCCCTTTATGGTGATAAAGGCGATGATGTCATTGCTGGTGAAGCCGGCGATGATTACCTTGCCGGGGGCGCAGGTAACGATACTCTGCAAGGCGGTGATGATGTATTGTACGGTGGTGATGGTGATGATTTCTATATCTTCAGTGGCGACTTTGGCTCGGATGTCGTTATCGAAGCGCCAGATCGTGAGGCCATTGATGAACTCGTTTTCTCTGGCTATCGCACCGAACGTTTATGGTTTAAACAAGAAGGCAATGATCTGATTATCAGTGTCATCGGTACCGAGAACCAAGTGCGTGTTGTCGACTACGCGCGTTTTAGAGTCAATGCCGATATCTCTGGTGATGTACTCGATACCTTGAATGAGGTATTTGCCACTAAAGCACCGATCTCAGGTTTACGTACCGAGACCGATGCCATGTCTATCGACAATCTCAATACATTGATAGACACCATGGCGGCCTTTGATGAACCCGAGTTGGTGGATGAGATTCCTGAAGAAGTCAGCAGCTCGCTGGATCAACTCTGGCAAACTGGCGACTTGCGTGCACTGGATGAGCGTATTGAATACGCGCCCATTATTACCAACCCGGAAGCGGGTACGCAAACCCTGGAAGAAGGCGCAGCAGTGACTGGCCACATTCAGGCAACGGATCAAAACGAAGGTGATACGCTCACTTACCATATTATCAATCCACCCGTTTTTGGTAGTTTGGAACTCAATGCTGATGGTAGTTACCGTTATGAAGCACCCGAGAAATTTAGTGGCGGCGATCTTGCGGTAACAGCCGTCGTTGCAGTTGGAGACTCCACTGGCTTGCGTACAGAAACCACCTTGAACTTCACCGTGGTTGATCTTGTGGATGATATTGATATCGAGCCTACGACTGTCAGTGAACTTAAGCTATTAACCACAGAGGGTTCATCGGTAGTGGGCGATATAGAGTTCTTTGACCCAGATACCCCATTAAGTGACTACACACTGAGTACCGATTCTACTTTGGGTACCGTTGCACTCGGTGAAGATGGTCTAGTCACCTATACACCGAATGCGGATACTGCAGGTATTGATAACTTCACCATAACACTAACGCACAACGCCAGTGGTGTGTTGCGCACCATCAATACCAATATTACCATTCTCGAAGATAATGACCTTGAGTTAGCAGTGGATAATACTAATGTGATTTTCACCATTGATGAGAACAGCACAGACACTCTTGATTCAGATGAGCGTGTATTATTAGGGCAGGTACAGGCGCAAGAGACCGATAACAGTGGCGTGAGTTATACCTATAGTTTAACGGATAACGCCCAAGGTCGTTTTGATATTGATAGTGTTACGGGTGAAGTGTATGCCCTCGGTTATGCCAGTTTTGATCACGAAGCCACTCAAGACGGCAAGCTGCCAATTGATATACGGGTAGTGCAATATGTTGATGGTGAAGCGACGGGTAAATTCCTTGTCAAAACTTTTGATGTGCAGGTCAATTACCTTAACGAAGTGGCTACTGATGTGGTATTACAACAGCAGTACGCCATTGAAACTGGGGCCGATTTTTCACAGCCCTTAATGATTTTTAGTGATGTGATCGACCCGGATGATGCCAATGATCCAAATACGCCGGCAAGTTTTACACAATACAAATATTTCTTGCCAGAAAATCCACAAGCGATTTTTGCCATTGATGAAAACACAGGTGAAATACGTGTCGACAAACCAGAGCTACTCGGTACAGAAACCAATAGCGAAGGTTTATACGATTTACGGATTCGCCTAGTCAAAGACTCTCCTGAAGTGGATATGAATAACCCCGGTGAAGGCAATGTGTATGAAGAAAGCTTTACACTAGACCCCAGTGGTTATAACAGCCCGACGCGCTCCATAGGGGTGCAACCGGGAATCAGTATCAGAGAGTTCTCATCCTACGGTAGTGAACGTGGTTCTATTAACGGTGATAAAGTTTACGATGGCAATGAAGTTTATAACGTTCGTGAATTATTTGTTGATGAGGATGACCCAACACTCACCTATAAGTTAGTGGGGCAAAAGTTTGTGGGTGGTGGAGACACTAATGCCTATGAACTAACAGACAATGGTGAGATTGTTGTTAACAACGCAGGCATACTCAGTTACGAGCGTAACTCACACCATGGCTCGGTCGAACTCACTGTCGAAGTCACTGATGGTAAGTCGACCCCTGTGACGAGCAAAGTCACGGTTAATTTGACCAATGTGGATGAGGTTCAGCGGGTTGTTCATATAGGCACTAATCCATATTACAACAGGGGACTACTCAATTTTTCAGTCATTTCTTCACATTGGTACGATACATATAGAGTACGTAATGGCTATTCAACATATCGTAGTGATTTTTATGCTTACGGTAATAGCGGTCTGGTTGCTCGGTTAGAAACTACCCATAAATATGAATCTAGGCCGCAAGCCAACGATGATTGGGCTAGTATTTATTTGACAAATCCAGCTACAGGTTATGAAATTAGCTCTAATCTTAGTGCCGTTAGCGTTTTTGGGTCGGTTATCTACCGGGGTGATGGTTATGTCTACAAAGACTGGGATCAATTTACCCACCCCATTACCTTCGACTTAAACGACGATGGACTTGGCTTTACTGCCAATATGCAATTCGATATTAATAGTGATGGCCAGTTAGAGTCCACGGGCTGGGTCGATGCCAATGATGGCATGTTGGTCTTGGATCGCAATGGCAATGGCACTATTGATCATGGCTCGGAGATTTACTTTACCGCGGATTTGGCAGGAGCGTTGACTGACCTTGAAGGTTTGCAAGCGTTCGATAGCAATGGCGATGGTGTACTCGATGTCAATGATGATCGCTTTGGGGAATTCCAAGTGTGGCAAGACTGTAACCAAAACGGTGTGAGTGAAGCCGATGAGTTACAAAGCTTAACTGAAGCGGGTATTTCTTCTTTAAACCTGAATCCCGAGTCACTGGAAACACTATATGGTGATACTGATGAGGGTCAAGATAACATCGAAAAATCGCGCGCGGTGACCAATGCCATTGTCAATCAAGGCGCAACCTTTACCCGTACCGATGGTACCACCGGTGTGGCGGGTGATGTGGCGTTTGCTAATGCTGAGATAGAAGCGGGTGCTGTTGAAGGTACCGCTCTACAGGCAGGTACTGACGATCATGATTTATTACGCGCTTCTCAAAATGCAGATTATATTCGAAGCCTTGCTGGTAACGATACCATTCTGGCAGGTGCAGGTAATGACCTTGTGTTTGGTGGTAATGATAACGACATTATCGCCGGTGAAGAAGGCGATGACCGTCTTTATGGTGAAGACGGTAATGATGGTCTTGCCGGTGGTGGCGGTGCCGACCAGCTGGATGGCGGTTCTGGTAGTGATGTGATTGATGGTGGTTCTGGCAACGATACTTTAATCGGTCGTTCGGGTAATGATACTCTCGCGGGTGGTGACGGTGATGATGAGCTGCGTGGTGGTTTAGGCAATGACCGAATCATTGGTGGTGCAGGTCTTAACTCAATAGTCTTCGCCGAGGGTGATGGCGTCGATACGCTAGTGGCAGGTTCTGCCGAATATCATTTATCGCTTCAGGGGTATACACAAGCCGATATCCGTTTTACTCAAGAAAATGATCAACTAGTGATTAGTTTTGCCGAAGGCATTGATCAACTCATTATCGCAAGTTTTAATACTAACGGTCTATTTGATGATTCCTGTAACGGCTCGTTGAGTTTGCAGTCTATCCAGTTTGATGATGGTGCTTGGAATCGGATTCAATTGTTAGCCGCCATCGATGCGCAGTTAAATGCCTTTGTTGAAGGTACATTGGATGATGATGTCATTCAAGGTGCCGATTACGCCGAGCACATTGAAACCTATGCGGGCGATGATGAGGTCAATGCCGGTGGGGGTAATGACACTGTCTATGCTCAATCCGGTAGTGATACGGTCAATGCCGGTGCGGGTAACGATACCGTATTTGCAGGTAGTGAACAGGATGAGATTTACGGTGATACTGGTGATGATGAGCTTTACGGTCAATCGGGTAGCGATGCACTTTATGGTGGTAGTGACGATGATCTCCTAGATGGTAATGCCGGTGACGATGTGTTGGATGGTCAAAATGGAGATGATGTTCTGACCGATACCGAAGGTAATAATCACCGACTGGGTGGTGAAGGTAACGATACGCTACAAGATGGTGCCGGTAACGATACTCTCTCTGGTGGCCTAGGCAATGACAGTATTATTGCTCATGGTGGTGATGACCGTATCGACGGTGGTACAGGTGATGATGATATCACTGCGCATGCGGGTAATAACACAATCAGCGCAGGTAGTGATAATGACACGGTCACTGGTGGTAATGATAGTGATTTGATTGTCGGTGAAGATGGTAACGATAGTCTATCCGGTGGTCAGGGCGACGATTTCCTTTATGGTGATGCGGGTAATGATCATCTGTCGGGTGATGAGGGTACCGACTTGCTGACAGGTGGTGCTGGTAACGATACGCTGCTGGACAGTGAAGGTAATGATGAGTTGTATGGTGGTACAGGTAATGACCGCTACTATGTGACTACAGGTGATAATCACATTACTGAGTATGCCAATGAAGGTGAAGATACGGTTGTCTCCAGTTTACATCAGTACTATTTGTTGGATCATATGGAATCATTGGAACTGGAGGGCTCTGCCTTTGTTGGTGTTGGTAATGATTTAGACAATACCATTACCGGTAGTGTCGGAGATAATATTCTTGGTGGTGGTGCTGGTAATGATACGATTAATGGCGGTGAAGGGAATGATTTCTTGTACGGGGGTGAAGGTGCTAACCTGCTCAATGGTGGTATTGGTAATGATATCTACAATATCTATGACCACAACGATACGATTATCGAAAATGCGGGTGAAGGCTATGACGCAGTCCATGCGCGTGTAGATCATACCCTTGCAGCGCATGTTGAAGAATTGCATGTAAAAGGCGAAGCATCGGTCGGTATCGGTAATGAGTTGGATAATACGATACTGGCGTGGTGGATTGATGATGGCGCTCTGGTGTCCGGAGAAGAGGGTAATGATAATGTCCAAGGAGGTAATGGTAACGATAGTGTTTATGGTGGTATAGGTAATGATAACTTGGTCGGCCTTGTAGGTGATGACCTCTTGTTTGGAGATCAGGGTAATGACCGCCTAGACGGTGGCCTTGGAAACGACACGATTGAGGGTGGTAGTGGTGACGATACCTTGATAGGTAGAGATGGATCGGATTATCTGGACGGTGGTGCAGGTAATGACATCATATCCGGTGATGAAGGTGACGACACGCTACTAGATGGTTTGGGTAATGATACCCTGAGCGGTGGTGTGGGTAATGATCGCTATTATATTGAAGACAGTGATCATCTCATCCTTGAATATGCTGATGAAGGTGAAGACACGGTTGTTTCCAGTTTGCATCAGTATTACCTAGCCAACCATGTCGAATCACTAGAATTGGACGGTGATGCCTTCGTTGGTATTGGTAATGATTTAGACAATACTATTATCGGTAGTGCTGGCGATAATATTCTAGCCGGTGGTACCGGTGATGACACAATTGATGGCGGTGAAGGGAATGATGTGTTGTACGGGGGTGAGGGAGCTAACCTGCTCAATGGTGGTATTGGTAATGATACCTACAATATCTATGACGACAACGATACGATTATCGAAAACGCGGGTGAAGGCTATGACGCAGTCCATGCGCTCGTAGATCATACTCTTGCAGCGCATATTGAAGAATTGCATGTAAAAGGCGAAGCATCGGTCGGTATCGGTAATGAGCTAGATAATACGATACTGGCGTGGTGGATTGATGATGGCGCTCTGGTGTCTGGAGAAGGGGGTAATGATAATGTCCAAGGAGGTAATGGTAACGATAGTGTTTATGGTGGTATAGGCAATGATAGCTTGGGCGGCCTTGCAGGTGATGACCTCTTGTTTGGAGAGCAGGGCAATGACCGCCTAGACGGTGGCCTTGGAAACGACACGATTGAAGGGGGTAGTGGTGACGATATTTTGATGGGCAGAGAGGGGTCGGATTATCTTGACGGTGGTGAAGTTAATGACATCATAGCCGGTAGTGAAGGCAATGATTCTCTCGATGGTGGTCAAGGTATCGACACGCTGAATGGTGGTCTTGGTGATGATGTTTACTACGTCGATCATATTAATGATCTAGTTGGTGAGTCGTCCGATCAAGGAATTGATACCGTGTACTCTTCTAGCAATTACACCTTAAGTGATAATGTTGAAGCGCTTACCTTGTTAGAGCATTGGGCAGCAATACATGCGACAGGTAATGATCAGGATAATATTATTATGGGTAATACCCGGAATAATTTCCTAGCAGGCGCTGAAGGTAATGACACACTTGATGGTGGTATGGGTAATGATACCTTAATAGGCTCTTATGGCGATGATGTCTACTATGTAGATAGCGCGTTGGATCAAGTGACTGAATTTGTGGCTGAGGGTGTTGATAGTGTTTATTCTAGCGTTAATTACACATTAAGTGACTATGTTGAAAACCTTGAACTAACAAGTACTGCGATAGAGGCAACAGGTAATAATCTGGATAATGTATTGGTAGGTAACGACCAAGATAATAGTTTAAATGGTTTGGCTGGTAATGATGAGCTTTACGGTGGCGATGGTCATGACCGCTTTTATGTCAGTAGTGCTAATGATCAGGTAATCGAATATGCGGATCAAGGTATTGATACTGTTCATTCACGTATGAGTTACACCTTGAGTGATCATATCGAAAATCTGGAAATTTATGATGCTGGTATTCTTGGCATGACTATTGGTACTGGTAATACATTAAATAATATTATTACCGGCAGTGATTCTGAAAACCATCTGTTAGGTTTAGAGGGAGATGATGTCATCCGAGGTCGTTATGGTAACGATTTACTTGATGGTGGCGAAGGTAACGATACATTGGATGGTGGTGTCGGCAGTGATACATACCTATTCGATATTGGCAGTGATACCGACCATATTATCGAGTCAGCAACCGATATTACATCGACTGACCAAGTGGACTTTGGTGCTGGTATTACTATTAATGATTTCGGGTTTACGCGTACAGGTAATGACCTGACCATTAATATTGATCAAACCGATGATGAGTTGGTAATTGACAATTGGTATACACAAAACAACACTGTTGAGCAGTTTGTAACACGCAGCGGTGATGTATTGTTAAATACTAATGTGGAGCAACTGGTTCAGGCGATGGCAACGTTTAACCCACCAGAAGGTGAAGTGACTATTCCGCAACATGTACGAGACGATGTTGAAACTGTCATTGTAGGAGCGTGGAGCTAGTCGTTTCTCTTTTTTTACATAGGAGCTGACAGGGACTGTTGGTTCTTACGTTAAGTAGCGTATTACTTTTTAATGTTGTTAATTTTTTCTATTTTTGGCTGAATTATTGCTAAAATAACTATGTCGAATAAAAAATATTCAGCAATAGAGCGTTATTTATGCAGCGTAGACAGGTGTTAACAGGTTTATTGGCGTGCACAGCGGCGGGCTTATTTCCTCGTTCACGGCAACTGACGTCCCCTATTGAGGAAGCGGTTGCCGCTATCCCTTATGTGGATCCGGTTAATGATCATGAAAACCGTGTGGTGTTATTGCCTTCACAAGTGCCTGAGAAATCGTTAGCCTCGCTACCGGACTCCTCCGATGAAAATCAAGTTCAGCAAACGGATAATACAGAGACCACCGTAACAACGGTTACATCATCCACGGTCAAGCAAGCGGTATTGAAGAGTATCGATTTTGCCAAAGATTACGAGGATGATATTTTTGTGACTGCTCAGGAAGAACGCTTATTGCATGCTGTGACAGCACGTTTGGGTCGTTTACAAAAAACCGTGGGTTATGGCAATTTTAATATTATAAATTTTGATGATGCGTTGATTTTTGCCAAGCGCTTTTCTCAGATTGGAGCGTTCACGGCGGCAGAAACGGCTTTTATTGAAAAGGTATTTACTTTTAATGCCCCAGACTATGGTTTTTATGGCAATAAAGTCAATGAATCGCTGACATCATCCATTAAAAAATCCAGTGTATTTAAAGTACCTGCTAGTGGTCATTATCTGTTTAAAGATCAGTCCTTGGCGTATTACGAAAAGATACGTGGCAACATCGGTGAAGGTTTGATATTGACCTCGGGCGTGCGTTCTAATGTAAAACATTTGCATTTGTTTTTGGCAAAAGCAATTCGTGTGAAGGGGAATCTTTCACGTGCCTCACGTTCTCTGGCACCACCGGGATATTCCTACCATGGTGTGGGTGATTTTGATGTGGGCCGTAAAGGGTGGGGGGCTAGAAACTTCACCGATGATTTTGCGAAGACCGATGAATTTAAGCGTATGCAAGACCTTGGATATATCGCAATACGCTATGACCACGGCAATACCTTAGATGTTCGTTTTGAACCGTGGCATATTAAAGTGGCTTAATAAGAGTTGTGTGATAGAGTATCCCTCCCCATTGTTCTGCATGTAAAAAATACATATGTCTCAAACAAACGCTATCGTGCTGAAATTTAGCTGCACTGACCAGCCGGGTATTGTCGCGGCGGTCGCTAATCTATTTGCCCTACAAGGGTTTAATCTTCGTGAGTCTTCTCAATTTGAGGATGTGTCTACGTCGCGTTTTTTTATGCGTACCGTCTTTGAGTCCTGTGAGGTACCCAAGGATTTGGACAAAGTGAAAACGGGTTTTCAGCCTCTGGCAGAACGTTATGCTATGGATTGGGAATTGCACGATAAAGCAGTGAAACCCAAGGTGTTAATTGCCGTATCGCAATGGCAGCATTGTTTGAGCCATTTGCTCAATAGTTGGAAACGCGGCGCTTTACCGGTTGATATTGTTGCGGTAGTTTCCAATCATGAAGTATCCCGATCCTTATGCGAATGGTATGGTATTCCTTTTCATTACTTGCCAGTTAGTAAGGATAATCAGGTGGAGCAAGAGCAACATATGGAAAGGTTGCTGACCGATACTCAAGCCGATTTTTTAGTGCTAGCTCGTTATATGCGAATTTTGTCCGACGACATGTGCCAGCGTTTAAAAGGTAAAGCGATTAATATTCATCATTCATTTCTGCCCGGTTTTAAAGGCGCCAGACCGTATCATCAGGCCTATGATCGTGGTGTTAAATTGATTGGAGCAACCGCTCATTACGTTACCGCTGAGCTTGATGAGGGACCAATTATTGAGCAGGCGGTTGAACGTGTCAGACATGTTAATACGCCTGAAGAACTCGTCGAAATAGGTCAGGATATTGAAGCCATGGTGCTCAATCGTGCCGTTAAATGGCATGCCGAGCATCGGGTGTTACTCAATGATAACAAAACCGTTGTTTTTGATCGCTGATGTTTCCTTGTTGATAAATATTGACTCAATATCATCTTTTATTTTTTTTGTTACGTATCATCTTTTATACATATAAAAATAGGCTGAAAAATTATGCGTCTGGAAAAAATCTTATTACCCCTATTATGTTTGTTCTTGTTGTCTGGGTGCGGTGTGTTCGGTAATAGTGATGTTGAAATAGCGCCTTATCAGCTGTTAGAACAAGAAGGTCAGTTTGAAATTCGCCATTATCAGCGTCTAACTTTGGTGACCACCTCCATGGAATCCTCGCAGGAAAGATCAGGGCCATTTCGAAAATTATTTGCTTATATTTCCGGAGGTAATCAACAGTCCCAAAAGATTGATATGACCGCTCCTGTGTTTATGACTCAGACCGAGTCAGAGATACACACAATGTCATTTGTATTGCCCCAGAACTTTTCACTGGAAGATGCTCCCTCTCCCAAAGACAGGACGGTGGTGTTAGAAGAGTTAAGTGATTATCAGGTGGCTGTGATCCGGTTTTCGGGTCGTTTACAGCCGCAAAATATCCAGAAACATCGGGTATTATTGCAAGAGTGGATAAATAAAAAAAACTTAATAAGTACTGGTACGGCCAAGGTTGCGGGTTATAACCCGCCATATACTATTCCTGCCTTGCGTCGTAATGAGGTACTTATCCCCGTTAAGATGTCACCTTGATTGTATCTTCTGTCCATGAAAACACAGGTTTTTCTCGAGAGGTGTCGATGCTGTTGAGTGTGACGTCAACGGTTTGCTCAAGCATGATGTCCCTTTTATTCCAAGTCAGTTCCATACGCTGATTATTAAATGATATCTTGTCATCTTTTGTGGCAGGTATAAAACCCTCAATGCCAGTATCATTCAGACGAACACCCACTCCTTGGTTGGTTAACAACGAAATAGTGCCCGTAAACGTTTGCCCCATCTTTGATTGCAGATAGTCACAAATCAATTTTTGATTCATATAAGTAACGGCATGGCGGCCGTTATTCAAACTGTCTTGCAATTGTTCTATTTCTTTTTCTTGTAGGGTATCCGAAGATTCTCCACAAAGAATACGGTAAATAGCACGCTGGTTATACAAATCTTGATAGCGTCGAATAGGTGAAGTAATTGTTGCATAGTGTTCAAAACCAAGGCCAAAGTGAGGGCTTGGTTGATGGTTAAGTACGCTAGGCTCTAAAAAACGCTGTTGAATAGCCAGTAAAGGCTGATAGTCTGTATTTTGCTGTAAGGTTTTAATCGTTTTTAGGTAGCCTTGCAGTTCAGCAGTATTAACTATATCTGCTCCAGTTTTTTCACTGAGTAATGCCTCGATATTATCACGACGTTCCTGACGGAAGCCTTTGTGATGAATAAAAATTCCGGTGTTATGCTGAGCTAAAAAATTACCTGCACAGCGATTTGTTAGCAGCATACATTCTTCAACAATCGTATGGGCACAATTGCGTTCCATTTTTTGAATGGATTCCAGTTTGCCTTTTTCGTTAAGAATCAGAGAAAAATCAGGTTTATGTTCATGAACAACAAAGTGAGTTTCGCGGTACTCATACAAAGCCTTACTGCAAGCTTGTAGTTGTTGTAACTCTTCTGTAAACGCGGATGCATCGGAAAGATGTTCAGGTGCATTGTAGGGTGTATCGTTAAGTATAGCGGCTACTTGTGTATAGCTGAGTTTTGCATCTGACTTTACAATAGCCGGGGTAAACTTGATGTTGCTACATTCACCTTTGTGAGAAATCTCACAACTGAATACTAGAGCGACACGTTCCTTATCACATTGTAAGGAATAACGATCCGTTGCTAGTTTTTCCGGTAACATGGGGATACTTTTATCCGCAAAATACACCGACTGCCCACGTTTTCTAGCAGTTTTATCGATAGTACTATTGTTTGTTATTTCAAACCCCGGACCTGCAATAGCTACTGAAAGATGCCATCCATCTTCTTTTGAAGTAATGGCAAGTGCATCGTCCATATCGCGTGTGCCTGCTGAATCAATGGTGATTAAGCGTAGCTCACGTAAGTCTTGAAGGTGATTATTCGATAAATTTTCTTGGTTAAATAGAGCTTCTGCTTCGTCAAAGGTGTCTTTGTTAAAGTGGTCATGTAATTGAAATTTTGCAACACTATAAAGGCGCTCAATATGATCAGTATTACCATTACCAATATTTTTCGTAATAATCGCTTGGGCACGACCATCTTTATAGGGGTGTTGGGTGAGTTTGGCGGTAATATAATCACCGTCCTGAGCTTTGCCGCGCCCCTTGGGAGGTATAAATATCCAGCGGTTTAACTGATTATCTTCTGCAGCAATAAAGTGACCTTTGCCACGTACACGATATTGCCCACATAAAAATTTGGTGGAAGAACTGATAAGTTTTTGTAACGTTGCTTCAGACTGATCTCGATCGTTTTGAATAACTTCTACTTCTACTTTGTCACCTGGTAACACTCGTTCCATTTGTTCAGGTGATAAATACACCTCACGACCATCGTCAAGGTTAATAAATCCATAACGACCAGAAGTTGCACGCACGACACCGCAAGCCAAATCTCTTTTGGCGCGAATATCCTCTTTGAGTTGATTAAGCTGAGAAAGTTGATTGCTAGATAACATAGGGCGCACATCATACCTATAGAATGTTTAAAAAGCTACGATGTTTATGCCTGTTTTAACGCCTCGTGAATCAAGGCGTCAAAATAATTTAATACAGATATACCGCACCAGATGCACCAGCATTGTTGTTGGTTTGATCGCCATTAATACCAGTGGTGTTGCTGCTTTCACCATGAGAACCTACTGCCAAGGTATTGCCATCAGCACTGAACATCACGAAGCGGCCAAAGCAGTCATTCGCGTCAGTATTACTACTCTTAATATAATTTTCTTGGTTCCATAGGCTACTGCTACGGCCAAAGATATGAACTGCACCTGAACCACCAGCATTGTTATTAGTTTGATCACCATCGATACCTGTAGTATTGCTATCTTCGCTTGAAGCTCCTATTACCAAGTTATTACCATCGCCACTAAGGTGTACAGAGTCACCAAATAAATCATGAGCTTCGGTATTACTAGACTTAATATAGGCTTGTTGACTACAGATGTTACCACTGCGATTAAATACATAGACAGCCCCCGAGTTATTCGCATCATTATTGGCTTGATCACCATCAATACCAGTGGTGTTACTATCTTCAAAAGGGGCACCTATAGCCAAGGTATTGCCATCGGTAGTAAGGTTTATAGAAATACCAAAGAAATCTTCAGCCTCGGCATTACTGGCTTTAACATATGCTTGTTGGCTCCATGTATTATCACTACGGCCAAATACATAGACCGCACCTGAGCGATTAGCACCATTATTAGTTTGGTCACCATCAATGCCAGTTGCATTACTTTGTTCAAAAGGTGCGCTTACCGCTAATGTATTGCCATCGCCACTAAGGTTAACCAATGTACCAAATATATCTTGGATATCAGTATTGCTGGCCTTAATGTAGGCTTGTTGGTTCCATGTATTATTACTACGGATAAAGAGATAAACTGCCCCTGAAGTAGACTTACTGTTGTTTGCTTGGTTACCATTAATTCCAGTGGCATTGCTGTCTTCAGAACTGGCGCCTACTGCTAAGGTATTGCCATTATCACTGAGGCTTACCGCACTGCCAAAGCGATCACCAGTTCCGGTGTTACTGGCCTTAAGACAGGCTTGTTGGTCCCAAACGTTGTTACTACTGCGACTAAATACATAAACTGCACCAGCATCATTAGAGCTGTTATCCGTTTGGTCACCGTTAATGCCAGTAGCATTACTATCTTCGTTACGAGCGCCTATTGCCAAGGTATTACCATCATTGCTTAAGCTAAAGGACCAACCAAAAACATCAAAGGTATCAGGATGACTGGCCTTGAAATAGCCAATACTATTTGTGAGCAAAATACTGGATACACTCACCTCATTGGCATCAATACAGCCACTCTCATTACAGGTTTGTAAAATATAACGCGCATTCACGCGTTTATATAAGGCAACAACCTTTGTGTTAGTGCCCGTACCTTGTGGGATATCACCACCCACTTGGGTAAACCCAGATGAGCCATCAGGGTTTTCTAATACACGATAAAAAGTAGCATCGGCTTCATCTGTCCAATTTAAGGTAATACCTTTGACAGGGGTATAACTTAAGGTTGGTATGGCCGCTGTTGTAGGTGCTGGTGGAGTGACTTCATTACCCACGAGATAAGCGCACGCTTTAAATACCAAGAAAATGGGGTCACCAAATATTTCGTTGGAGCATACAGTAGAGTCGCTTATTGTCTGATAAGCAAACTGGTCATTTGCGCCATAGCGTACAACCGCAGTATTGGGTACGGTACAGGTTTGATTTTCATCTGCACAATAAACCCAAGCATTATTATTCTCAGCATCGTTCGGGAAAGGGTCGAAGTTATCACCCAAACCATCGCCATCGGTATCATCACTTTCTAATGGGTCGTTAGGAAAAGCATCCAAATTATCCGCTACACCATCGCCGTCACTATCATTTGAACTTAATAGATAGCTACAGAATTTGTGTATAAAAGGAACCGGATCACCACCAAAGGCCGAGTTAGTACAGGCAATAGAGCCTGATACTTGTTCATAATGATATTGCCCACTGGCTCCGTAACGTGTCATGGCTGTAGCTAGCACGTTACAAGTGGCTCCCTCTCTTGCACAAGAAATCCAGTTACCACTGTTATTGGCATCGTTGGGAAAGGGGTCAAAATAATCACCTAAGCCATCACCATCTGTGTCTATACTTTCCGAGGTATCAGCGGGATAGGCATCGAAGCGATCAGCTACACCATCACCATCAGTATCAACGGTATCGCTTAATAAATAATCACAGGACTTATACACAACAGGTACAGGGTCACCCACCACCAAAACTACTGTTGTTGCAAGAGACAGAATCAGTAACTGGTTGTGTTAAATAAGTACCGTTAGCACCATAACGCACCAGCGCTGGCACAGGTACTGAACAGGATTGCCACTCACCTGCACAATTCACCCAATTAGCGCTGGTATGGTCTACAGGCTGTGCATGAAGTAGGGTGCTAAGGCTAGAGCATAAGGTGAATAACAGAGTCTTAGCTATAAATGTAGAGTGCTTAGTTGAAAGAATAGACATATTGAGATCCTTTTTTTTATAGTTGTCGTCAATATCTTATCGTTGGCGCTAAAATCCCCAAAGAGTATATTACCTATAAAACACGCATTTTTTCTTGAAGTCAATAACCTTAGTACAAATATACCGCGCCAGATGCACTAGCATTGTTGTTGGTTTGATCGCCTCCAATACCCTTGGCATTACTAGCTTCAGATATAGCACCAATTGCCCATGTGTTACCGCTACGGACAAACACGTAGGCCGCTCCAGAGTTGTTCATACTATTGTTCGTCTGATTTCCATTCATACCTGTAGCATTACTATCTTCTGCGATTGCACTTACCCCCATGGTGTTACCATCGGCGCTAAGACTAATAGACCAGCCAAAATTATCACCAGCGTCTGTATTGCTAGCTTTAATATAGCTTTGTTGACTCCATATATTGCCACTACGGCTAAATATATAGACAGCTCCTGATTCATTAGCACTGTTATTGGTGTGATACCCATCAATGCCTGTTGAATGACTATCTTCTCCGATGGCTCCTACGGCTAAGGTACTACCGTTATTATCTAAATTTACGGAGTAGCCAAAATTATCACCGCTACCCGTGTTGCTGGCTTTAATATAAGCCTGTTGACTCCGAATATTGTTGCTGCTGCGACTAAATACGTACACTGCACCAGCATCATTAGAACTGTTATTGGTTTGATCACCATTAATTCCCGTTGAGCTACTGTCTTCATAGCGAGCTCCTATCGCTAAAGTATTACCATCGCCACTAAGGCTCACAGAATAGCTAAATGCATCACCTGAATCTGTATTACTCGCTTTAACATAGCCAATACTATTGGTGAGTAAAGTACTGGATACACTCACCTCATTGGCATCAATACAGCCAATCTCATTACAGGTTTGTAAAATATAACGCGCATTCACGCGTTTATATAAGGCAATAACCTGTGTGTTAGTGCCCATACCTTGTGGGATATCACCACCTACTTGCGTAAACCCAGATGAGCCATCAGGGTTTTCTAATACACGATAAAAAGTAGCATCGGCTTCATCTGTCCAATTTAAGGTAATACCTTTGACGGGGGTGTAACTTAAAGTTGGTATTGCGGCTATTAGAGGAACTGGAGGTGTATTATCTTTTATATAGTAATCGCAGTGTTTAAATGTCAAAAAAATTGGATCGCCAAATATCTCATTAGAACATGAAACAGAATCGTTTGTTTCTTGGTAAAAATATTGACCATTCGCACCATAACGAACCATTGCGGTATCGGGCACTATACAGGTGTTATTTTCAACGGCGCATTCAATCCAGTCACCTGTATTACTTGGGTCATTAGGAAAGGGATCAGCGTTATTTCCGAGACCATCTCCATCGGTATCTGCACTTTCGGTAGCATCGTTAGGGTAGACGTCCGAGCGATCCACTATACCATCACCATCACTATCGGTGATGTCACTTAACAAATAATCACATGACTTATAAATACATGGAACTGGATCACCAAATGTCGTGTTAGTACAGGCGATAGAGCCAGTAGCTTGTTGGGTAGCATAAGTGCCAATAGCACCATAGCGAACTAATGCCGGAACGGGAGGCGAGCAGCTTAGTCCTTCATTTGCACAATTAATCCAATCAGGGTTGGAGTGATCAATAGGGGTTGCGTGCAGTGAATCATTAACGTTAAGCAATGCACTAAGAAATAAATCCTTTATGAAAAGTGTTGAACCCTTACCAAAATAAGTTAACATATCGATCTCCTTTTTTTCGGAAAGAAAACGACTGCTTATTACGAGTAGTAAACTTCAAACAGTGAGAGAAAATATAAAACACCTGTTTGCTTTTAGAGTCAAGGTGTTATCTGAAGCTTTTATAAGTATTTATGAAGGTTGCAGAGCTTTGTGAATTAAGGCGCCAAGATTCTGTTTAAGTGGCAATTGTAATGCGGCTTCATGGCCTGTTTCCGACATGTTATTCCATGTTTTCTGAATAATATCGATCAGTTTTTCTTCACTATGTTTGTTCGCGAAATCTTCCAGATAGTGCTCTAAAAAAACCAGACATATCACATCTTCGAGCGCCTGTTTTTCTGGGTCGCGTTTCAAGCCTTTCTTTTGTAACAGTTATTCAGCACGTGCGATTTCTTCCTCACTGTAACCTGCGTTACGCATTAACTATGCCGTGGTTTTTGCATGAAAGCGGCCAAGATCGGTGCGCCAGCGTTTATAGCCTTTTCTATCCATGGGGTAGTCACTTCTGGGAATAGTCCAGCGCTGTTTGTGTTGACAATAGACGGCGATACTGAGTACTTCACTGGCTTGTGGCATAAAGGCTTTTAGCCGCTCAAGCATCCGGTGTGAATACAGTACCTCCTTATTCTCAGGGCATTGTGCATTGAGCTAATCCGCTTTATTCAATAGGTTTTGTAGTTGAGTTGATACAGTCATGATTAACAGTCTTGCGAGTGAGTGTTCAGTAGAACGTTGCTTAATAAATAGCGCTTGGGCCAGTATTTTCCCGTTACCCATAATGCATTATGAGTGCTGTCATAGGCAATACCATTTAATACATTACGTGCATCTGGATGCACAGTATTTTTCCGGAGCGTGGTTAAATTAATAACGCCAATAATACAGGCCTTTTCCATATTAATGGCATAAATTTTGTCAGTTTTCCAATCGTTAGCCCATAAGATACCTTTGGTGTACTCCAACTCATTAAGTTGTTTAACATGTGGGATTTTCAAGGTTTTTACCCGTGTAAAACTACCGGGTTCATGTAGTGTGAGCTGTGCAGTACCGTTGCTTTTAATCAGGTATTTTCCGTTATGTGTTAGGCCCCAACCTTCTCCTTTATAGGGCAGAGTTTTTTCTGTCGCCAGTGAGTGTTTATTAATAACCAGCAAGGTTTTTTCACGCCAAGTGAGTAAATACAGCTTATTGTTCCACAAGGTCAGACCTTCAGCAAAATAACGCTTCGGAAGCTGTCGTGTTTCTGTAGAGTGCTGATTGTAACGTTGGATAAACGAGCGACCATACAGGCCACTACTTTCATAAAAGGTATCGTCTTCTTTTACCCACCCTTGAGTAAAGCTTTGTGGGTTATGATTTTCGGTAGCCAGAATGGTGAAGTCAATCAGTGGGATACTGCGAGCCTGCGTGTTGACTGAAACGGCAACGAGGAAGAAAAAACAGGCGATAGGGTGTCGTGCGATAACCATCATGAGAGCAGTGTACCGCAAGCCATGGCTGCGACTCCACTAGTGTTCGGTATCGGGGTCCACGGCTTGTTTTTCTTGCTCATGTTTAAGTACAAATTTTACAGCGTCATTAACAGCATCTTGTACTTTTCGGCTGGTTTCTTCGCGTTCAGCAAGAGACATAAAAAATACCATGTCAACATCGTGACGAATATAGCGTGGTGGTAGATGATTTAATGCGACACAGGAAACATCCGCCACAAACTCCGTATCTTCAGCGGCTCGTTTGTTGGTGGCTAGAATAGTTTCTGTAACCAGACGCTCATAGTAGTTATGGACATTCGAAATTTCGATAGCTGTAGAGTTGGTGCGTGGACGTGACATTAGCATGGCAATACCCTGAACCTGTAAAAAGAGTGGTTTTTAATAGCTACAGTATAGTCAAAAATCACTCGTTGCGAATTAAATCGCGAATAAGAAAACGCGCTGGATTCAAGCGCTGTATCAGTGCTTGGGGCAGAGGGGGGGGTGACCCACTGATAAGGCTAGTAATGATTTCAGCACACAGTGGTGTATAGCTAAGACCCCTTGAGCCGTGTCCGATATTCAGAAACAGGTTCGGGTAATAATCACCACACACATTGGGTATTTGTTGTGCATTATGCTGCAAGATTGAAAATTTTTCAGTAATACGGTGATCAATAGCGACCCCTCCCACAATAGGTAGATAATCCGGTGTGGTACAGCGAAAACTGACTCTCCCCGTTAATTGCTGGAGTACTGCCGGGCTCGGATTGTGGTCGGATACAATGTCAGGAACCTGTGTTGTGACTTTACTAAGATTGTCGATATGATCAGTAATATGGAGTTCGGTGCTATTATCGTTTAGGTTAAAACTGGCTCCGAGACAGTGAAAATTTTCCGCAGGCTGGGTAGTCGATAGGGTAGCCGGTGCCATATACCCCTCACCACATATAGCAAGCTGTAAATCTTGATGTGATGGTGAGTTATTTGTCGGATAGTGCGTGACTTGGCCACGAATTTTTTTGATGGGTAAATGATTGTCGGGCAGTAATTGTTTGGCGTCATAGGCATTACAGATTACGACGGCTTGAAAGTCTTCCACGTCACCATGGTTGGTTTGCAGTTGCCACTGGCCATGGTGTAACTGTAGAGCGTTAATGTGCGTCTGTTGTCTAACACAAATAGGGGTTTCCTTAATGAGCCACTGGCATACATTAGCGGGCACCACCCAACCTGAAGCAGGAAAATGTAATGCAGGAAAACGGATGGTTGTTCCTGCGATATCGCTGGCCTCTTGCGCCGAAAGGTATGCAACTAATTGCGGGTGATCCTTAAAAAATGCAGCGACTTTTTGTTGCATGGCGACGGTCTTTGCATTCATGCCTAATTGTAAAACACCGCATTGTTGACCACTTGTGCCTGAGTGTTTTTGCCAATAGTCACGGTAGATACGTTGTGCGTACAATAAACTGTATAAGTTAAATGCACCTTGCGGTTCCATGTTGGGTGAGAGCTTGGCATAGACAATACCCTGTGCATTACCCGATGCGCCTGACGCAATCTGATGTTTTTCAAAAACAGTCACCCGATAACCTTTTTGGGCCAAGCTGTTTGCGGTGTGGCAACCCGCAAGTCCGCCACCAATCACTGCGACTGACGCTTGACGATGTAATGGCCGATAATCTTGTTGTAATGCCCACGGCAGGATACCGGTTTTACTCTTAATATACGCCTGTGTTGACGTTGTATCCGTTGTTCTGGTGTTGTCACGATGTGCGACAATCATTTCTCTTTTGCGTCCATAACCGGATATTTTTTTGACGGTAAACCCGGCGGTAGTCAGACCACGCTTCACACATCCAGCGGCAGTGAATGTTGCTACTGTAGTTTGTGAGTGGCTCAATGTCGCCATCCTATGGAATAACTCTTGTGTCCACATATCCGGGTTCTTAGCGGGCGCAAAACCATCAAGAAACCACGCGTCCACACCTGACCATTGACGTGCCTCTTGTGAAGTTGGCGTATTGTGAAAAGGGTTTGCCTGCAATGTTTTTAGGCCATTGCAAGCATCGTCAATAATGAGTGTAAGATGAATATTATGGGAAAAATGAATGGCATGGACACCCGCTACTGTGGCGGGGTAATACTGAATCAATTGTGAACGCCAATTATCGAGTATTGGCCATGGTTGCAAAGCGTGGTTGATAGTCTCGACAGGTAAAGGAAATTTTTCGACAGAGATAAAGTGTAAGTGTGCGCTGGCAGGCGCTGTTTCTTGCCAAAGCATGCACGTCGCTAAAAAATTTAAACCGGTACCAAAACCGGTTTCAGCAATAATAAAATGCGCATTAACCTCAAGGTTTTGAAAACGTTCCTGAAGCTGGTTTTGTTTGAGAAAAACATCCTGGCTTTCCTGTAGACCGTTCTCGCTAGAGAAATAAATATCATCGTATATACGAGAAATTAATTTTCCTTCTGGGTTCCAGTCGATATTATGGCTCATGGTTAGGCGGTGCTATTGCGTGAGGTTAAAGTGTTTTTTCAGTTCATCACACCACTGTGTAATACGTTCATCCGTTTTATCAAAATCATTTTCGTCGTCCAGAGCCAGACCAAAAAATTGTGTTTTATCTTCAGTTAATGCCTGAGATTGTGAAAACTGGTAACCTTCATTAGGCCAGTAGCCAATGACTGTTGCGCCACGCCCAATCACTTTATGATAGAGATAACCCATGGCGTCAAGAAACCAATCTGGATAGCCCACTTGATCACCAAGTCCGTAGAGTGCAACGGTTGTTTGAGACAGGTCAATCGTCTCCAATTCTTCCCAAATATCCTCCCAGTCTTCCTGTAGTTCGCCGAAGTCCCAAGTGGGAATCCCTAGGATTAACTGTTGATACTTACAGAGTGTTGTTAATGGAGTGTCGGCAATATTAAACATATCGACGACGCCATTATTGAATTGTTGTTGAATTTTTTCGCCAGCCATTTCTGTATAGCAGGTTGAACTGCCATAAAATAAACCGATAGGTGCTGTTTTCATTTAAAGTCCTTCGCTAAACTGCTGTTGTCGCCAAGCCTCGTATACCATAACCGCAACAGCGTTAGATAAGTTCATGCTGCGGCTGTTGGCAACCATGGGGATACGAATCTGTTCTGTCATCGCGATATCGTACAGTACTTCATCAGGCAGGCCGCGTGTTTCTGGGCCAAAAATTAAAAAATCTCCCGCCCGAAAATCGACCTGGTGATAATAACGCGTGCCTTTGGTGCTAATGGCAAACATTCGCTCTGGCTCCGAATGTGTTTTGAATGCCTGCCAATTTTTGTGGATTTGCATATCTTGCCACTCTCCATAGTCCAGTCCCGCGCGACGTAGACGTTTATCATCAAGCTCAAACCCCGTCGGTTCAATAATATGCAGCTGACAGGCCGTGTTTGCCGCAAGGCGGATAATATTGCCCGTATTGGGGGGTATCTCTGGTTCAAAGAGAACAATATGACAAGTAGGTGCTGTGGTTTTTGTCTGCATAGTGAATAGTTACCGAGCCAAAAAAATGTTACAGATTATATAAAAATATGACTTCAGATAGAATCCCTAATAAAGCGTCAAAAAAATCACATAATTTAAAAAAAATCGTTGAAAAACCGTGTTTTTACAGTGTATTTCTAGAGAAATGTAATCCTTTTACTACAATTATGGATAGTGATTATTAATGTGTAATCCATGATATTTACTGCCAATAGTAAACATGGGAGATAATGTATGAATATGATGCGTTCTGATCTGGAATCGTTAGGACTTGATGCCAAAATGATTGATTCTTCAAAGGTCATTGATGGCTATATTTATTTGTCTGAAGAATTGGTTGAAGAAAAAAAGCGTAAAAAACAGCTACGCAGAACCAATATACTCTTTAGTTTTCTGTTGGCTTCTGTGGGATTGTTGGCTTGGGATCAATATCGTTTTATGCAACAGCCAGATGTCATTAATCTGGAAGCGTTTCACGCCGCACCCGCTCTTGGAGATCTTTTAGCCGATAATGTCGTCGAGCATTTACAGCCAGAGACTGCGGTGTCTGTTGGTGTTGACGATTTGGAAATGGGTGTTGCGGTTCCGGATGATATTGTTAAATTTATTGATGCTCATGTGATGGTCGATGATGTTGTGCAAAAATCCGGTATTGTTTTGGAGGAAGTGAAAACACCCGTAAAAGCAAAAATTAATATTGATCGAGTGTTGGCTTCAGCGGATAGATTGTTTAAACGCGATCGCCTTATGTATCCACCGGTGCATAACGCCTTTGCACGTTATGAAAAAGTCTTGTCAGTGCATCCAGACCATCCCGAAGCGTTAGCCGGAATTAAGAAAATCGTTGATCGCTATGTATATTTGGCTGAAAAAGTTATTAAGAAAAAAGAAGCATATAAAGTCCCCGAGTTGATTACCCGAGCCTATCAGGCGGGTGAAAAGTATATGGATGTGTCTATTATTATTTCACGCTTTTCAGATTACCTTGTGGATGATTCTGTTTTTGTTGATCATGTCACAACCGCTAAAGCGAGTGATCAAAGCAGTGACGTCTATAAAGCAGTGAGCCCCTAGGGAACGCAAATGCACAATGACGATGCCATTTTTAAGGCAGATAATCGCGTTGCTTTAGCGGCATATGAGTTGTATCAATAGGGCAGCTATGACGCTGCTATTACGATGCTAAAAAACTTTACGCGACTTTCTGGGTTTTGGGGTGAGTCTAATGATTTATTACTCAAAATCTATTTGACTCGCGGCATCGTGGCTGCAGCAGAAAATATGATTTACGAAAATAAAGCGCTAGATGCTTATCAGTTTGCCGAGAAAGCCGCTAAAATCATGATGGTGCGTGGTGATAGTCAAGGTGCTTTAAATATGTTGATAGCATACCGCCCAGAATTTTTGGAAAATAAAGCCTACTATACCTTACTGGCGAGCTTGTATCACAAGGTGGGTAATTACCAGCGGTCAGTGTATTGGTATCGTCAATTGCTGAGTATTGACCATAAAGATCCACGTTTATGGCTGGGGCTCGCGGTCTCTCTGGACGCACTAAAACACACAGACGATGCGCTGCAAGCGTTTGAATACGTCCATCTTTATGCGCAAAACCGCTCCGTAATTAAGGATTACGTTAATGCTAGAAAATTGGCGCTGAATGAGTATCAGGAAAGTAGCATTAACTAACCCTATAGGGTTGTTGTTAAGGTAATATCAATTCCCAGACTCTCCTCAATCGTATCTAGTTGTTGTAGTAATTGATCGGTATTAATATCTGCGGGAGCAGAGAGTAAACCACTGGCTTGAAATAGTGGTTCGCCTGACCAAGGCATACTAGAGCATTCTGTTTCCATCTCATCGATATTCATGCCTTTATCTGAAAAAGCTTGAGAGATTTCATTAATAATACCGATACGATCAGCACCCACCAATTCAAAGCTAAAAGACATGCCAGTTGGCGTAGGGTGATCTTCGCTGACATGGTCGATCAGTAACTGAATACCTGTGTTTTCAAGCGCTGTTAATGCGGTGACTAGTGCTTGTTTTTGCGCTTGATCAATACTGATTTTGAGTATGCCTGCAAATTTCCCCGCCAGCTGTGACATACGACTTTCGAGCCAGTTGCCTTGGTGCTGAGAGATAACATCAGCAATGCGGTTGACGATACCGGGTTTGTCTTCGCTCAGCAGAGTGATAATTAAGAGTTCTTTTGCCATGAGTTTTCCGTTATTCTTTATGGTGATACGTGTTATACAAAACCTATTATGCGCTAAATTCAAGAGCTTGAGTATGATAATTCCTTATGAACGCTTAAGTCGAGACGCTCTCAACGGTTTGATAGAGGAATTTATCACGCGTGAAGGTACGGATTATGGCCTCCATGAAATCGCATTATCAGACAAAGTTGAACAAGTATTGCAGCAAATACGGTCAAGAGAGGTATTGATTGTTTTTGATACAGCAACCGAATCGATCAATATTATGCCGCGCGAGCAATATCAACCACCAACGAATTAGTGTAGATGACGGCTCCAATGCCCCAGATTTTTTTTGTGTTCGGCTTCTTCTCCAATATGTATCCATTGCTTTAGCAAATAGGCAAGAATTTTGTCACGTTCGTCTTGATCAGTAGGATCAGGTGATTTTTGCCATTGTTTACTCAGATTAAGTAATGATTGGATAACACATTGTATTTGCTCTACATCAATACTAATCCAGACTTCATCGAGTCCAGAGGGGGTACCCTGTTGAGGGACTTACCTGATTACAGTGTCCATATCGGGTAGTAGTCGTTTGGTCAGTGTGAGAGCTTGTGGGTCGATACTGCTAATAATACTCATAATACCTGTTCTTTCTAACGGTAAAAGTACTTCTTAAAGTGTAGTGAACTCTCTTTAAATAATGAAAGAAATTCAGGAGAAAATCAGAAAAATTCGTTAGAATTGCCAACTATGACTGATAAATATGATTGTACCCTAGATACCCGTGGTTTATTGTGCCCTGAACCTGTTATGTTGTTGCACAAGAAGGTGCGCGATGTTGATAGTGGAAGCATTATTCGTGTCATTGCCACCGATCCATCGACCAGCCGTGATATTCCTAAATTTTGCCAGTTTCTTGGTCATGAACTACTCAGTAGCCAAGAACAGCAGGACACTTACCGGTATTTTATTAAAAAGTCTAAGACGGATAACTAGCTGGATTCGTCTTGCACCAGCATGGATATTGCCGCAATCGCTTCCGGATCGCGGGATTTAATTTTGTTGGCAATATGATGCTGGAAAAAATATTTAAATTTCTCATTTTCATTAGCCGCATAAAGACAGTCATCGCCCGGTAAAATAGGCGTTGATTCGACCTTGTCATGGTCGGCCAGCATACCTTCCATTCGCCCATCATTGTGCAAGCGCCAGCTAATGACTTCAGACAGGGTCAGGCTGTGAAAACCATCGTCGGAAAGAATGGCGTGGGTACCAATAGTGTCGGGAATTTCCTGAATAATATCGTCTGGCTCTTCAGACTGATATTCGTAGTATTCAGCAGCCGTTTCCAGCTCAACCACTTTATGGATAGGAGGTTCTTCAAAAATTTCATCAATGCCTGGGTCATAGTAGCCTTCCCAGCGACCGTTGAGTGGATCACAAATGTCGGGACAAGCCATTAATTGATTGAGCCAAGGAACCAGACCAACAACCTCTCCTGTTGCCTTTAGACCCCAGCAGAGCACTTGAAGACTGAACAGACGGCCATCACTGGCATCATTGGAATAAAGCATCTCCAGTCCATCAAGCTCTGGAGAAAGTCGGACAATACGCTCACCTTGCAGCGTATTCAGAGTCTTACCTGAAAAAAGATCAACCACATTATCCGGTTTCATAGACCCTCCACACTCTGTTTTAGCCTAATGTATATTGATGTTGCTTGAAGTACAATCACTTTTTTACATTTTTTGGTGTTTGGAATATACCGTTCATGATAGTACATAAAACAATGCATAGAATGTGCCGAGATGATCGTTATTGCCAATATTTGATGGCTGCATTTCACACGATTTTTCCTTTTCTTCAGATATCCGGCGGTGCAGAAGAAACCTTTTACTCTGCGGCAACCGAAGATGTGAAAGCGACGATTTATTGTAGAGACAATTACCCACGCAGTTTGTTGCATGAAATATCGCACTATTGTTTGGCCGGTGACCGTCGCAGGGCACTCGATGACTTTGGTTACTGGTACTCTCCTTGTGGCAGAACCCCGAAAGAGCAACTGCGCTTTGAACAGGTGGAAGCTAGACCCCAAGGATTAGAGAAGGCGATGTGTGAGCTGGTCGCACTTTCGTTTTCTCCCAGTTTGGATGATTTTTCTGGGCGTCCCCCGTCTGAGCATTTTCTGCAGTGTTTAGATCTGGCCTATCAAGAGATGCAAACCAAACCGCCAGCAACTGCAAAAAAAGCCTTGCAGGGTTTGCGAACGTACAGTGAGACACACCCATTACCCGTTTGACGAATACCTGCCTACTATCATATATTAAGTACTTACTTTTTGGTAACTACATCAATACGCTAGGTAATGCAGCATCATGAGTAAAGAAAAAAAAGTACCTTCCTGCCCCATTGCACAAACCTTATTGGTGTTTGCCGGAAAATGGAAACCCGAAATTTTGTGGCAATTGAAAGATGAGCGTATGCGCTTTAATCAATTGCATCGACGTGTTGAAGGTGTTTCTCAAAAAATGTTAGCACAACAGTTACGTGAGCTTGAGCGTGATGGTCTAGTTAAGCGCATTCAATATGAAGCGATTCCGCCACGTGTTGAATATGAAGCTACCCCCCTTGTTAAAACACTGGAGCCAATATTTGATGCTCTTGAAAATTGGTATAAAAATAATTCAGCAGCAGTTAGGCGTGCTAATACAAAATATCAGAAAGACAATAGCTAAATTTTTTTGCTCAATAAAGCCCTGTTAAAAATGCGACAGGGCCCATGTTTGTATAAGATTAATTATTATGGCTTAACGCTATAATCAATATCAACCGGTGTGGGGCCATGAACAGGGCCAATCAGTTGTAACATCTGCATACGAAAACTCTCAACAATATCACACTTTAACATCCAACGATGAAAATCACCGGGCGATGTATTGTGATTCAGCACGGATTGGTAACCACCAGGTGCTGCAATATCCTTACGCACGGGAAACTGCAACCACGTCCCTTGAAATTCCTCTGATAACATCAAATTCAAATAGAGTTTTGCGGACGCTTTATTTTTAGCCTGAGTAGGGATAGCCGCTGTTTGAAACCATGTTAAAAAATAATCTTTCTCGGGTAACTGGAATTGTGTTTTTTGCCCAGGGAATGGTTCAAACGCCCAGAATGTGGTAAAACTGGCACCATACCAGCCCTTGTTAATCGCAACATAAGGCCACGCGGTACCACGCACCCAGGTAGGTTCCGTTGCCACCAGTTTTTCCAAGTACTCCCAGCCGTAAGCTTCTTTTAGGTTTCAAAATTGATACAGTACGGCATCATCATCATGCGGATAAGTTAAAATGACTTTTCCTTGAAGTGCAGGATTAAGATAATCCATGGCATCACGAGGTGTTTCAACATTACCCAACACCTCAGGGTTGGTGTAATTGCTGAAGGTCACACCGTAAAGACCCGTCCAACGTCCATGAGGATCTTTTTGATCCGGGCAAACCTTATCCCCATGTTTGGTTTTATAGGCAAGCAGTAAATCGTTCTGCATGTAGTAGTGAAAATCATGCAAGGTTTGGAATTGAATCACATCAGGGACATTTTTTTCTCCACCTGCAGCACGGGCATTATCATAGCGTGGAGCATGATTAATGCTGACATCCACGCTATGAGTCACATTGATGTTTGGAAAGCGTGTTTTAAATTTATCAAGATAATAGTCAACTTGGTCTGGCTTATCTCCGCCAGCTCGTAGTACAAAATTACCGCCTTCCTTTTGCGCCTCTGCGTATAGTTGATTTAAAGAACGAGTTTCAACATCGACGGCAAAAGCGATATGGGGCAGTAATAAAGAGCATAACAAAACAGCAATACTAGACTTCATGATTTTACCTTTAACTATATGAGGGGTATCAACAAGCTACTGACCAATTTAGCGTATGCCTGTTTGTTGGTAGCTTGTGTTAAAAACAAGATTATCACTATACTTTTGTAATTGCTATATATAATATACCAGTTACTTAAAGTAATCTCTTTTGGTAGCTTAGCGTTTTGATAAAAATGGCAATACTATGAGTTGAAAGTTGATGGTAATATCAGGAGAGCCGTATGAATAGCACATTGAATTTACCCGTACGTACAGGTGAGAAGCCCAAGAAAACCCGTCACTTGCCTCATTCGCAATTAAACCAGCATGGCCCAGATGATGTGATAGAGCAGCTTCATCAATGGTGCTTTTCATTGGCCAATGTCTGAAATCAGGATAGCGGTATTTCTGTGCCGGGTTCACGCGCGTTAGTCATGCATGACGATGTTGAATGTAATCATCAGGCGTTTATGATTGGGCGCGAGTTTGCGCATATACATCCACACCCAGACAATGGCAGTATGCATTTACAATTGCCAGAGGAAGATGCAATAGAAGTGGCAACAAAAGGGTGGGGCGAAGACCATTATTTGGTGACGCAAGGTAGACTTCCTAAAGGTTTAGTGATGGTTTTCTCGCCGCGTCATAATGAGGAATTGGATGTAGTGAAATTGATCGTCAAAAGATCGTATAATTATGCAATAAACTCGATAAGTTAAGCGATGTTACAGATAACGTTGTTTGCTCTTTTGAGAACGGTTTCTTCTGTGTTTTGACAATATATGACAACACCTGTTTTTTTAATTGATGCGTCAATCTATATTTTTCAATACTACTTTTCCCTGCCAGATCATTGGTTTAGTGCAGAAGAGCAATGGCCGACAGCCGCAGTTTATGGCTATATCACATTTTTATTGCGCCTGTTAAAACAGCACCAACCTACACGTATTGCCGCCTGTTTTGATGAGAGTATGGAGCAATGCTTTCGTAATGATATTTACCCGGCGTATAAATCCAGCCGCGCTTTGCCGGATGAGGCATTGGCATTTCAGTTAAACGCTTGTCGCCAAATCACTGAAATATTAGGTGTCCCCGCTTTTGCTAGTGAGCGCTATGAAGCAGACGACTTGCTAGGTAGTTTGTACCAGCAATGCAAACGCAGCAAAACACCCATTGCCATACTTACGCGTGATAAAGACTTGGGGCAATTATTACAACGAGAGCAAGACTTTCTCTGGGACTATGCGAAAGACCAAAAAGCTTACCAAAAAGATATATTTGAAAAGATGGGCGTACACCCACATCAAGTAGCCGATTACTTGGCCCTAGTAGGTGATAGTATTGATGATATTCCCGGTGTGCCGGGTATTGGCAAAAAAACCGCACAACAATTGTTGGGTGTTTACCATTCTTTGGATAATGTAATGACCAGTGTGCACGATGTCCCTCGGCAGTCTATTCGTGGCGCTGCGGGTATTGCCCAGCGTCTTGAAGAATATACCGAACAAATCGCAATCGCGAAGCAGTTGGCAACGATTGTAGTGGATATCGACCTGATTGATTCTGTTGTGGAACTTAATTACCAAAAACCCGACAGAGAGTCCTTTGCAGACTTCTGCCGGGCAATGGGTTTTGCACGTTTATCGAATAGTATTTAGTAGTATGTGTTTTCGCCACGAATAGCGCTTTCCAGAGAACGATAAGCCCATGTTGAATTGCCGCCACGCTTTTCTATTTCTTGAAGCTGCTCATACGCACGATAAGTCTCGCCTATAGTCAGATAGCCTTGACCCATATACGAGCGCGCTAAATTGTAATTCGGGTCAATTGTGAGGGCCTGAGTGTAATAATTTATTGCCTTGTCGAAATCGCCTGCTTTACGGTGAGATAAGCCCAGATAGTTTAAAATTCTTGGGTCTTGAGTATTGCTCGCTTTATTGAGTAAGGCAATTGCATCCTGATGACGGTCTGCGTAAGCCAGCTCACGTGCAGATTTAAAAATTTGCTCATCACTTAAACGGCTATCTTTCATGGGTACACATTTTTTCTTATCCTTATCCCACACTTCACCATCTTTACAGACTTTTGTGGTTTCAGTGGGTTTTGGCTTTGGATCATCACTTGCCGCAAATGCTAGATGACTCATGCATAAAATACTAGTGGCTAACAAAATATTGGGAATAATCGCTAATCGGTTCATAAGGGTTCTCCTAATTTAAATGTTGTATCACTAAAGACGGATGAAATGTCTGGTTTGGATGCATTGATGTTACATTATTTTATTGTGGCTTGTGAGTTATCTTTCCCCATAATGCTATAATGCGCCCGCATTTCTTGCCCTTACTAGGATATTCCTTTGAGCACACAAACCGACTTTTCTTCCCTCGATCTGAACGCCGACTTAATGAATAACCTAGATTATCGGGGTTATACCCAAATGACACCGATTCAAGCTCAAAGCTTGCCCGTGATACTCGATAAAAAAGATATTATCGCGCAGGCGCAAACCGGCTCCGGTAAGACGGCCGCCTTTGGTTTGGGGCTATTACATCATCTTGAGGTGGCGCGTTACCGTGTGCAGTCGCTGGTGCTGTGCCCAACCCGCGAACTGGCTGACCAAGTCGCGAAAGACATTCGTAAACTCGCGCGCGGCGTTCACAATATTAAAGTGCTCACACTCTGTGGTGGCATGCCCTTTGGCCCGCAAATTAAATCCTTGGAACACGGGGCACATATTCTTGTGGGTACGCCGGGGCGTATTGAAGAACACCTGCGCAAAGGCAATCTGAATGTAGAGTATGTGAATACCTTCGTGCTCGACGAAGCCGACCGCATGCTGGATATGGGCTTTCAAGACACGCTGGATGACATCGTCGCTTACCTGCCACAGCAACGCCAAAACCTCTTATTCAGTGCCACCTATCCAGAGCAAATACAAGCCATTGCCCAGCGGATGTTAACCGAGCCTGTGATGGTGAAAGTGGAATCTACCCATGACGATAACAGCATCCAGCAACTGTTTTATAAACTCGGGGATAATAATGACCGTATTCCAGCGATTCAAAAACTATTGCTACAACACCGCCCTAACTCCACGGTTATGTTTTGTAACACTAAACGTGAGACCCAAGACATTGCCGATGCACTGCGTGATGCCGGCTTTATTGCACTGGCATTACACGGTGATTTAGAACAAAAACAACGTGACTAAATACTGGTACGTTTTGCCAATAAAAGCGCCTCCGTATTAGTGGAAACCGATGTTGCCGCACGCGGTTTGGATATTGACGAACTCGACGCCGTGATTAACGTACAAATCGCCCGCGAGCTGGAGGTACACACCCACCGCATCGGACGCACCGGGCGCGCAGGTAGCAATGGTGTGGCGCATACCTTAGTGACTGAGAAGGAGCATTTTAAACTGCAATCATTAGAAGAGTTTTTAAACAAAACCTTCACATTCACAGAACTGCCACCTAGCGATACACTGAGCCAACCCAGCTACAAACCCCCAATGACTACCCTGAAAATAGATGGCGGTAAAAAACAAAAAGTCAGGCCGGGCGACATCCTAGGCGCACTGACTGGCAAAAACGGCATTGAGGGTAAGCAAGTAGAAAAAATTCATATCTTCGACCACTGCGCCTATGTTGCCGTCAGCCGCAAAGCCTCATCTGATGCGCTGAGAAAACTCGAATCAGGTAAACTCAAAGGTCGCTCTTTTCGGGTGAGATGTATTAGGGGGTGAGGGGGTAGTCTTACATTGTCGTTGCCTGTGAGCCGAATAGGAGGCGTTATTCGGCTCAAAATATGATTCGAATAAAGGTTGTATTGTTACATTACCGAGGCGGGTGTAGTACGCGGTATGCCGATACCCCTTTTATTTCTATGGCATAATGGGCGCCTATGAAAAACACCCTCAACCATCTACCGGAACGCAAGCAAGGCCATATTGGCACCTTGCTGCATATTATTCAAGACGAGTTTGATCAAGTCGTGAATGCCGCCACCGTAGATGAAAAAGTGTGTAGCCGCATTTTAATGGTGGTGTTATTTGGGAGTTATGCCAAAGGCACATGGGTAGATGACCCCAAAAGTGGCTTTTTAAGTGATTACGATGTGCTGGTGATATTGAATGAACCAACACTGGCCGATGAGTATAAAATTTGGCACACAGTAGAAGAGCGCGCCAGCCTTAAAACACAGTCACCCGTTAATGTCGTGGTGTGTACCCTGCGTGAAATTAATCGCGAGCTAAAGAAAGGCCACTACTTTTTTACCGATATTCGTGACGAAGGCATTTAGTTATATAACTACAACCATACCGAGCTATTACAACCCGGCCCACTAAACCCTGAAGAAGCCAAAAAAATTGCATAACAACATTTTGATGAATGGTTCGAAAGTGCCAATCGCTTCTTTGAACTTTTTCAAGTTAGCTTGGAAAATAAATTTTTAAATGAAGCGGCTTTTCTATTACATCAAACGGTAGAACGCTACCTTTCCTGTATCTTATTGGTCTACACCAACTACCGCCCCCAGACTCACAATATCAAGGCACTCTATAGCTTTGCCACCCAACAAGCAGAAGAATTGAAAATCGTCTTCCCACAAAATACCAAACTCAGCCGCCGTACGTTTCAACTCCTTAAAAAAGCCTATATCGAAGCGCGTTACTCCGATAAATATGAAATTACCGTAGAAGAACTGCAATGGTTGGCAGAGCGTGTAGAGATATTAAAAATCCTCACCGAGACATTATGTACTGCGTATATCGAGCAGTTGTAGATTCCATATGTGAATATGATCAAAGAACGCTATGACAAACCGTTACGACACCTCAGGAAGCACCGAAGCCCAATACCAACCCGGTTCCAATAATACGGTTTTACTCAATAAACTAGGGATCACTAGTGTTGATTAGATCGATGAGACTGAATACGATTTATTGGAGAAAGCTCAAGCAGAACTCTTTGATGTTATTGAGATAGATCAAGTGCTTACTAGCCAAGATTTATGCCATTGGCACCAACGTTGGCTGGGTTCAGTCTACGAGTGGGCAGGAGCCTATCGCTCAGTAAATATGGAAAAAGACGGCTTTATCTTTGCTGCTTCACATCTTATTCCCAAGCTCATGGGTGATTTTGAACAACAGTATTTATCACGTTACACCCCTTGCGAACATATGGGTGATACAGCATTGATTGAAGCTTTGGCGGTTTGCCATGTGGAATTTATTATCATCCACCCTTTTCGTGAAGGCAATGGGCGCTTGGGGCGTTTACTTTCCATTATTATGGCGGTACAAGCCAGTAAACCCCCTTTGGATTTTGCGTATCTAGTAGAGAATAAAGAAGATTATATTGAAGCCATTCACGCAGGGCATGCAGGTAATTATAAGCCTATGATGTACGTGTTTGAGCAGGTTGTGCAGATGAGCGAGAAGAACGCTTAACGTATTCAGCAATTGGCTTACCGGTTTCTACCGCAGTAGAGGAGGCAACACTGGTAATACTATACGATTTACCCGGTTTTTTAAGATAAGGGTTGCGTTGAGATAGTGATTTATTCATAAGTACTATTATAGCCTATTTGGGTTCTACTGTGCCGTTAAAGCGTATATTAACCCATTTTTCCGTTACCTCGGTCATATTATCATTTCGCTTATGTGTTGCCATAAGGTGCCTCATTAGTGAGTTATTTTCACCATCCAATTTCGACCATAGAGTACGAAAATGGATGCCTTTAAATCAAACCTACATCCTCGCATTGAACAGCTCAGGGGCAATCCTATGGTGTGGTTGTCAACAGCTGTGACTCCCCCACCATGACTACTGAAACAATTGTTCAGATACTGATTGCCAGCTTGTAAAAACTAAATGAGAGATGCATCCTTCTAAAAAATAGGATTGAATTTCTCAGAATCTATGTGTTTATGATGAATTTCGCGACAAAAATAATAATAATGCAGATGTAAACGTTTTCTTTTCAGTTATTTGAAAATCATTCCTTGGAATCATAAAAATCATCCCTTATATTTGCCTGCTAACAAGACCTCATTTTGATCATAAAAATAAATACATAAGTTTTTCATTGTGTGGTCTCAATTATTGGAAGTGAGGCGAAATGAAAAAAATGATTTATTCCCTCTCTATAGTCAACCTCTATGAGTAAATTATTTGTATAAGCCAGTTTGCGACCCAAAGCGGGCGTAAACTACCAATGTACCGAGGATGAATTTTGGATAAGGTAAAAGCGAAGGAATTGGAAAAGTCCCTTGTAGGGAAACTAGTCAGTGATTTTCAAATATTGAATTACTTGACCATGGCAAATCTGCGGCTGTATTTTCAGCCCAAAGCGGTGGTGTTCGATATGCTGTAAAAATATTTGATGATGAACTCATCGCTAAATATGGTGATGAGACTCAGTTCGAAAGAATAAAAAGAGAAATTGGTCTTAAAAATAAACCACACAACAGCCTAGTTAAGATAATCAATGGTGGTATCTGCCCGACCACAAAAAATCATTATATCGTTATGGACTTTATTGATGGAAAGAATTTAAAAGCTTGCCTGAGAGATATAAACCAAGAAGATATTTGGCATTATGTTTCGCAGTTAGCAGATGCTGCTAGACATCTTGACGATTTAGGTTATGTCCATCGAGATATCAAACCTGAAAATATAATGATTAACCAAGAGGACAAGAAATTAACTTTAATGGATTTAGGTGTGGTCAAACTAGTTCAAGGTGCAGCCTTGACTGATTCTGATGGCATTTCTCATTTTATAGGAACATTGCAGTATAGCTCTCCAGAATACCTTCTAAGAAATGAAGAAGATACTCCTGAAGGGTGGATGGCGTTGACCTTCTATCAAATTGGAGCCGTTTTGCATGATATGATCATGCAGATTCCAATATTTAAAGACGAGTGTGAGCCTTATGGTCGTCTTGTTGTTGCAGTGAGGGATACAAATCCAGTTGTAGAATCGAGTGCTGTCGACCGAGATTTAATTCATTTAGCTCAGTGTTGTCTATTGAAGAGCCCGGAACAGCGATTAGCTATGCTTAACTGGGAAAGCTTTTATCAAACAGATGAACCAACTACTGCAAAGGCTAGAGTATCTAGAAGAATACAATGGGCTAAAATAAAAACAGAGGCAAATACAGCGAGTATTGGTGATGAAGAAATTAAAAATGAATTAAAACATAGAGTGATTGATGTCTTGAAAAGCTCTGCAAGGCTGATTGTGGTCGACAATGGCCTACTTTTAAAAATAGAAGTCACTTCTAATAATGATAACGAAGTTACTCTAGCTATTAACTCAAATCCAGAAATTGGCATTAAAAACAAATTTACTATAGTTGCTAAATTGGAGATTGTTAGCGCAATAAGTGAGGCTATCAGTGTTGGGTTTTCTACTCAAAACAATAAGAAATCAATCATCCAGAAAGGCGTTATTTTTAAGGGTATTTACAATAAAGATAAGTTATACCAAGGGTATGAGAGAGCTATGTACGAAAGCATTGAATCAATAATACAGGAAGACAATCATGGATATGACATGGTGGTTACAAAGTGGTGATCTTGATAATGATCAGCGTGCAGTCATTGATCTTCCCATTGAAAGTGATTGTTTAGTGGTAGGTCCTCCTGGCTCAGGGAAAACAAATTTATTGCTACTTAGAGCAAGTTTTTTGGGTAAATCAGGACATAAAAATTATTCTATAGTTACTTTTACTCGAGTTCTTAAACAGTTTTTATCTTCCGGAGCATCTAATTATGATGTTGCTCCTGATAATGCTAAAACTTACTTTAGTTGGGCTAGACAGATACTTCATGAAAACGGAGTTAGAGTAGAGGAAGGCAGTAGCTTTGAAGATACAAGAAAGAATATTCATAGGGGGTTAGAAAAAATTTCCGAAACTGTAGATAATTCTAGCATTGTTGACTTTATTCTTATTGATGAGGTTCAAGATTATACTCCTCAGGAGATTCAAACGATTCGTAAATTTGCGAAATATATATCTGCCGTTGGAGATTCAAAACAGCGCATACATGTTTCAGATGATACAATAAAAGCTATTAGAGAAAGTTTTTCACAAGTGTGTGATTTAAAATTTCATTACCGTAACGGAATAGCGATCTGCCGTCTAGCTGACGGTATATTAAACCAAGTTGATCAGGATGGGTGTATGGAGTCAACCAGCCAGTACAATGAAGATGAGATGTCCTCCAGTGTGAAATTGCATACATGCACATCGCTTACAGAGCAGGTTAATCAAATGATCCCTGTCATAGAAACTCAGTTACTTGCTTATCCGGACGAGCAGATTGGTATTTTATTTCCCAAAAAACAGGATCTAGAAAGTGTCAGAATGATGTTCCAAAATTCTAATCTTGCTGACAAATGTGTTTATCAAATAGAAAATAACTATTCTGAATTTGATATAATGAGGCGAATTATTGTGGGTACTGTTCATTCTACTAAGGGTATGGAGTTTAGAGCATCTCACTTTTTGTCAGCAGATACTGTGAAAAAATTTGGTTCTTCGCAGAAGAAAATGGCATTCACTGCTTGTACTAGGGCAAAAACCTCTATAAATGTCTATCATACTGAAAATTTACCTGCTTACTTTGAGCAGGCTTTTATATATCTATAGCCAAAGCCCGCAAGACCACCAATCAACGAATTGTTTCCTATTAGCGAGGGTTAGCTAGATGCTTTATTTAATTATAAATAGAGAAGGTATCAATGACGCTATAAATGGATATTTAGATAGTGAGGCTATTTCCTGTCCAAAATCAAAAATATTTGATGTGGCTTCTTCAATAAATCCAGATGAAATTATTCTAATTTGGGATGATAAAACCCTGAACACATACCCTCTTTGGGTGGTTAATGACAAAATATATTTAGAGACCCTTGCTTATATTGATACATATGTAAAAAAATACACACCTTTTACTGCATTTTTCCGAGTTATATCGCTCAGTGCATTCTCTAAAGAGCAACAAATCAAAAGAAGTTCCTCAATTGTTGATACGGATATTTTAATGGGGGTCATTATTGCAGAAGCACATTTACAATTTGATCGATCAATGAATCGCGAGAATGGGCTACCAATCCAAGCATATCTTTCAAAACTATCAGCAACCATAATTCGTGCTGTTAACAGTGGCTATTCTGTAGATCAGATACCCATTATCGTCAAGAATTGGGAGGCTACGAGATCTCTTCTTAATATCGAAGAAGATGAAAGTAGGGTTATTGAATTGCTAAACTTTTGAACTGCCATTCTTCGTAATTTGAGTAAAAAGAACAAAAAGGCCTCTAATCTTGATGTGAAAAATGACCTCCCTGAAAATGTACAAAATTTTATTTCATCCTATAAAAAAATAGGAAATATTACTGGCTCTGAATGGAAAATCTTGACAAATGGTAATAAGGAGTTATTGGATGCATACTCTGGCTTTACTGGGGTCAGAGAAGATGGGATAGAAAACTTTAAAGTTTTACTCGATAACGTATATAAGCAGAAAGGTCTTAGCGATGTTGAGATTGCTGTGATAATTTCAGCTTCGTTATCCCTTCTGGCCTCAGGAACAATGGATTATTTTCAACTGGCCTTGTCCTTATCTGAAAGCAACCCCCTCTTTGCACATTGGTACATGTTGTTTACAGGAATGCACGAGAAGCAACAAATATTTAGAACGGCTGAGAGTGTTGGTCACCACATTAAAAAACATTTGATCAACAGCAATACTTTGTTTACAAGAGTTACATCTGATATATCCTACCCGGAGTTAAAGGTAGTTCTTTCTAACCAGATAAATATTGTTCCTTTTATTACTGCGCATAGTGCCGTGATTGATGTTGAAGTTTATCCTCTTGTAAGCGCAAAATTTAGAATCAATAGAAATTCAAACGTTGTACACAACGAAACACGAGAGGGAGTATTTCTTACAAATAGAGAATACCAAGATATAAGTAGTGCTTTATCTAAAGCTGCTAAACTGCTGGATAAAAATGTTATCCTAAAAAAAACAACCATCTTTGTTTGAGAGTTCTAATTGAGGTTGTGATAGATATCTCTAAATAGTATTTACTCACCAATGGAACTCACACAAGACCTTAAATACCTATTCATATTAGGCACCATACTACTCATTTCTATAGGTTATAGAGTGAAATTAAGGTACCAAATTCTGCACGTGGGAACCCGGCGTTTAATTACCTTATTCAGGGTTATGTCATTAACCAAAAACGCTTCCACCACAATTCAGAAGAATTGACAATGTTGCAAAAAAGCTACAATTGTTGCTTTAAAAGCTACATTTTAGGTGAGTGCAAACCATGGAAACCAGTCTTTCCGACATTCTATTTAAAACGTATCGGCGGCGTATACTGGGTCTTTTGTTGCTGCACCCTGAGCAGGCTTATCATGTTAGGGAGATTGGGCGGCTAACGGGTAAGGTTGCGGGTACTGCGACGAGAGAGTTAAAAAAGTTGGCGGGTGCCGGGGTATTGCTTGCCAGTCAAAGAGGAAATCAGCAAACGTATCAGGCGAATGTGCAGTGTCCGATATTTGAAGAGTTGGCGAGTATCGTGCGCAAAACGTTTGGTTTGGCGGATGTATTATTTGAGGCGCTATTGCTGCTTTCTGAGCAGATTGATGCGGCCTTTGTGTATGGCTCTATGGCGAGTGGTAAGGCAACAGCAGGTAGTGATATTGATATTTGCGTGATTGGTGATGTTGCATTTGCTGACGTGGTTCATGCTTTGTATGATAGTCAGCAAGTATTAGGGCGTGAAATTAACCCTAAATGCTTTAGTCGCGAGGAATGGCTTAAAGAGTATGAATCGCCATCGGTGTTTATGCGAGAGCTGTTGGAAAAACCAATTATTACTATAGTGGGTAACAGGGATGACATTGGCTCATGAATTGTTACACTCTACACATAGAACATGTCATTTATCAAAGTATAGCAAGAGGCCTTTGTTTTGTGTGAACTTCTAGCAATGAGTGCCAATGTGCCCACAGATATTTGTTTTAGTTTTACGGGTTTGCTGAAGCGGGGTGGTGCTACTGGCCCTCACTCTGATGGTTGGGGCTTGGTGTTTTATGAGGCTTGTGGGGTGCGTGAATTTAAAGATTCGCTACCGGCTTCACAATCGGTGATTGCGGATTTTATAAAAAATTATTCCATAAAAAGCCATATTGTTGTTTCCCATATCCGCCAGGCTAACGTGGGTGAGGTATCACTTGCCAATACCCACCCTTTTCAGCGTGAGCTATGGGGTAAGCAATGGACGTTTGCCCATAACGGCCAAGTGAATGATTATCAACAAGTCGAACTTTCACGATTTAAGCCCATAGGGACCACCGATAGCGAGCACATTTTTTGTTGGTTAATGGGTGAGCTGGAAAACAACTTTCCGTCTTGCCCCACCGTAGCAGAGTGGGTGCCTTTTATTCATCGGTGCTGTTTGCACATACATCAATTAGGTATCGCAAATATTGTACTCAGTAACGGCGATGCACTCTTTGCCTTTTGTTCCAACAAGCTGAGTTGGATAACCCGCCGTGCACCTTTCGGTACGGCACAGCTCGCCGATGACGACGTATCCGTCGATTTTTATAGCGTCACTCAAGCAAGCGATGTTGTGAGTGTCATCGCAACCGAACCGCTTACCATTAACGAAACGTGGCACACTATTGAGCCTGGTGATTATCGAGTGTTTGTGGATGGGGAGAATGCGATTGAAGGATTAATAAGTTAAGACGCAATCAAGGGTTCAGAGTAATTTGAATTAATGTCCGGTTCTAACTAAAACCTTTATTGTATCCATTTTAATACTGTATTGATATACAGTTTTATGGGTTTTAAAGCACAGGGAATGTGGCTATGAAGGATCAGATTTTAATTTATCAAAATGAGCAACGTCAGGTTGAGGTAAAGTTGGATGTTACCCGAGAAACTTTATGGATGACGCAGGCAGAAATAGCCAATTTATTTGGTACAAAACGTGCTGCTGTCACTAAGCATCTTGGTAATATTTTTAAAAGCGGAGAGTTGGAAGAAGAACTGGTATGTTCCATTATGGAACACACCACTCGCCATGGAGCAGTAAAGGGCAAAACTCAAACCAGAGGCATAAAGTGCTATAATTTAGATGCGATTATTTCTTTGGGTTATCGAGTTAATTCTACAAACGCAACCCAATTCCGCATTTGGGCAACCCAGCGTTTAAAAGATTATCTTGTTCAAGGTTATGCTATTAATCAGCAGCGCTTCGATCACAATGCAGAAGAGTTGCAACAAGCCATAGCGCTTATTAAAAAAACTGCTAAATCTCCCGAGTTAACCGCTGAAGCGGGTAGTGGCTTAGTTGATATTGTAAGCCGCTATACGCAAACTTTTTTATGGTTACAACGCTATGATGAGGGCTTGTTGGATGACCCTGTTGGTGAGTGTGGTGGCATCTTGCCTAGTTCAAAACAGGCAATGAACAACTTATGTCAGCTGAAAAGAAATTTGCTTGAGCGGGGTGAGGCTACAGAACTATTTGCGCATTTGCGTGCAACCGATAGTCTTGCGGCAATTTTAGGGAATTTGGATCAAACGGTATTTGGTGATCCTGCTTATCCAACCGTTGAGAGTAAAGCTTCGCACCTTTTGTATTTTGTCGTTAAAAACCAGCCCTTTAGTGATGGTAATAAACGCAGCGGTGCGTTTTTATTTGTGGATTTTCTTCATCGCAATGGTCGTTTGATGGCTAACAACAATCAGCCAATTATTAACGATACTGGCTTGGAAGCACTAACATTATTGGTTGCGGAATCAGACCCGAAACAAAAAGACGTGTTGATTCGTTTAATTATGCATATGTTGTCTAGTACAGCATGTTTATCATGTTCGTGAAATTGCCCAGCTAACGGGTACGGTTGCGGGCACTGCCACGAGAGAGTTAAAAAAGAGGTGCCCTAGCTAAATAATTCTGAATGACTGCCCGTACGCACTAGCTCAAGCAGTTTTTCGTCTTCGTTAATGCGGTAAATCAGCAGCCAATCGGGTTCGATATGGCATTCTCTATGGTCAACATAGTTGCCGATAAGTGGATGGTCTTTGTTTTTGTTGGGTAATGGTCCGCCAGCGAGTAACAGTTCGAGGATAATTTTTAGCTTTGCCATGGCCTTTTGCTGGCGTTGGCATTTTTTAAGGTCGCGCTTGCCTTTGTTGGTAACAAATAGCCTGTACATTAGTCATTCAGATCATCGAATAATGCATCGACTGAGTTATAGCGTGTACCTTCGCCATTTTCTGCTTCTTTCATCGCGGCGCGTGTTTCAGCGTTAGGGGTTTTGGCTTTAGGCTGGAAGGGTAAACCGCCCGTATTCACAGATTGTTGCAGGAACAGGCGAATAGCGTCTGAGGTTTTTAGCCCCATAGAAGAAAAGACTGCCTCTGCATCGGCCTTTAATTGGGGTGAAACCCTTGCTTGTACAGTGTCATTGGCTGCCATGATTAGTCTCTCTTGGTAAACAGTGATATTTTCAATGTATGTCAAATGACTGCTATTGTCAATCAAATGGCTTTTTTTGGCCCAAAGCGGCGAGCGCCTTGTGAAAAACGGGTAACTGTCAGATCAGTTTTGAGCTATTACCACTAAATAGCAGCGATTTTTTCAGCTTGTCCCTTCAGCTTTTCTAACGCACTTTCATAATCCGCGAGTTTTTCTTTTTCTTTGTTAACAACGGCTTCGGGGGCTTTATCCACAAAGTTGGCGTTACCGAGTTTGCCTTGAATGCGTGCGGCTTCTTTGGTGAGTTTTTCAATTTCTTTGTTGAGGCGCGAGATTTCGGCGTCTTTATCAATAAAGCCTGCCATGGGTACGAGTATTTCCATTTCACCTACAAGCGCGGTGGATGCCATGGGCCCTTCGTCACCTGCGTTTAACCATGTGGTGCTTTCTAAACCTGCAAGGGTTTTTAAGAAGGCTAGGTTGTCGTCCAAGCGTTGCTTGTCTTGCTCGCTACCGTTAGCAAAATATAATGGTAGTTTGGTCGATGGTGAAATTTGCAGTTCGCCGCGAATGGTACGCACGCCGATAATAACGTTCTTCACCCATTCAATATCAGCAATGGCTTGTTCATCAATTTTACTGTCATCGGCTTCCGGGTAGGGGGCTAACATGCTTGTTTTTGGTGAATCGGTCTTGCCTTCTTTACCTGCTAATGGCGCAACCTTTTGCCAAATTTCTTCGGTAATAAACGGCATTAATGGGTGTGCTAAACGTAGGGTGGTTTCGAGTACACGAACCAGTGTGCGGCGGGTGCCACGTTGTTGTTCTACGCTGGCGTTGTCATTTTTAAGTACGGGCTTGGAAAGTTCCAAGTACCAGCTACAGTATTCGTTCCAAATAAAGTCGTACAGTGCTTGTGAGGCCAAGTCTAAACGGTAGTTTTGTAGGCCTTCTTCAACGGCTGTTTCCACTTGTTGAAGTTTGGATATAATCCAGCGGTCGGCGAGTGAAAGTTCATAGGCTTCATCTTGCGCTCCATTATTTTGGGCACAATCCTGCCCTTCACAATTCATCAGCACGTACTGCGAGGCATTCCAAATTTTGTTACAGAAGTTGCGGAAGCCTTCAATACGACCTACGTCAAAATTAATATCACGCCCGGTTGAAGCCAGTGAGTAATAGGTATAGCGCAGCGCATCAGTACCATAAGGGTTAATGCCATCGGCAAATTCTTTGCGTGTGGCTTTTTCAATCTTACTGGCTTGTTTCGGGTTCATTAAGCCGTGCGTGCGTTTCTTTACAAGGGTTTCTAAATCAATGCCGTCGATAAGATCAATGGGGTCAAGCACATTCCCTTTAGACTTCGACATCTTCTGCCCTTGGCTATCACGCACCAAGCCATGCACATACACGGTATGGAAGGGCACTTCTTTGCGGAAGTAGAGGGTCAGCATAATCATACGTGCCACCCAGAAGAAAATAATATCGAAGCCGGTGACTAGCACATCGGTGGGGTGGAAGGCTTTAAGCTCAGTGGTTTCTTCCGGCCAACCCAGCGTGCCAAACGTCCACAAGCCGGAAGAGAACCAGGTATCCAGAACATCGTCGTCTTGCTTAAGGGTAATCTCTTCACCAAGACCATGCTTGCTGCGCACTTCTTCTTCGCTACGGCCAACATAAACTTTACCGTTGTCGTCATACCATGCAGGGATACGGTGCCCCCACCATAGTTGGCGAGAGATACACCAATCCTGAATATCACGCATCCACGAGAAGTACATATTTTCATACTGCTTGGGCACGAAATTAATATCACCGCCTTCAACGGCTTTAATCGCTTCATCGGCTAGCGGTTGTGTACGTACATACCATTGGTTGGTGAGATACGGTTCAATCACTACACCGGAACGATCACCGCGAGGCACTTTTAAGGTGTGGTAATCAATTTTATCCAGTAAGCCCAGTGCATCTAAATCAGCAACAATTTGTTTACGTGCCGCGAAGCGCTCCATACCACGATAAGCTTCGGGTGCGTCGTTGTTGATATTGGCATCATCATCGAAAATATTGTGCATAGGCAAGCTATGACGCTGCCCCATTTCATAGTCATTAAAATCATGGGCGGGGGTGATTTTTACACAGCCAGTACCAAATTCGCGGTCGACGTAATCATCACCAATAATCGGAATTTCACGGCCCACCAAAGGCAGAGTAATGGTTTGTCCAATTAAGTGTTTATAGCGCTCATCTTCCGGGTGAACGGCAACAGCGCTATCACCTAACATAGTTTCCGGGCGAGTGGTGGCAACCACCAAATAGCCCTCGCCACTTGCCTCTTTATTAGTAAGGGGATAGCGGAAATGCCATAAAAAGCCTTTTTCTTCTTCGCTGACCACTTCCAAATCGGAAATAGCGGTATGCAGTTTCGGGTCCCAGTTCACCAGACGTTTACCACGGTAAATCAAATCATCTTCATAGAGGCGAATAAACACTTCCTGCACGGCTTGATAAAAGCCATCGTCCATGGTGAAGCGCTCACGGCTCCAGTCAGGGCTGGCACCTAAACGGCGAAGCTGGCGGGTGATATTACCGCCTGATTCGTGTTTCCATTCCCAGACACGTTCAATAAATTTCTCGCGGCCCAAGTCATGGCGTGATACACCTTCCGCATCCAGTAAACGTTCTACCACCATTTGTGTAGCAATACCCGCGTGGTCGGTACCGACCTGCCATAGCGTATTTTTACCTTTCATGCGCTGGTGACGAATCAGCGCATCCATAATCGCTTCCTGAAAACCGTGCCCCATATGCAGGCTGCCCGTCACATTGGGTGGCGGAATCATGATGCAGTAGCTGTCGTCACTGTTATAAGAGGGTTTAAAGTAACCAGCGTTTTCCCAGGTTTGGTACCAGGATTGTTCAATGGCTTGGGGTTGGTAGGTTTTATCCATAGTATTAATGCGCGCTAAGTAATTTTTACAACAGGCCTGTTTTATCGATGACTATTGCATCGGTGAATATGCAGGCGAAAAGCGCGATTATACCGGATAAAATGCTTTTATAACCAATGGATTTCAACTGCTGGGTAGGCAGCAATCAAGCGAGACCCATGAGCATAGATCCGCTATGTGATTGGGCGAGTGAGAGCGGCTAACGCCGCCAGAAGTTGAAAGGCGATGGTTATATTATTTTTTCATGCGCTCGTGGTGGAGTTTAACCACCGCTTTCAAACGTTGGCGCAGTTCGGCTTCAATTTTGGGCAGATGTTCAGCGACCAGTTGTTCAATGAGCTGTTCTGTGTATGACGGGCTCAACAGAGGCGATTCCAGCGGGTTTTCTGATGGCGTCGATGGATTCTGATTGCCATCTTTGCCAAGACGTTGTCGGATATGTGGCGGTAAAAAAGGATTGTCCTGCAAAGACTTTTTATCGCTGCCTTTTGCTTTTTCCCCAAATAGTGATTGTTGTCCAGGTAATACGCCCGGCGTTGGTGCGGGCTCTTCCACGATGTCTTCATCTTCTTTATCCAGCTCATCCAAATTGATTTTAAAGCCTTGTTCTTCGGTGATTTCCGTATTATCGGGTTCTGGATATTGAGTTTGCGGTTCAGCAGGGTCTTCGATGATAGCGTCTTTGAGGATGGGGATATTGTTTGCCGTTTCATCGTGCAGGAGGTCTTTAATAGACTCCAGCTCAGACAGGAGACTCTGTTTTCTCTGTTGTATTCTATCCTGATTATCAGACATGACGTGGTACCTGACTGTCTCTAACCATTTATTATAACTTTATATGGTGTGATTTTAACGGATAACTGCGTTCGCGGTAAAATTGAAAGTTTGCTCGCGTTATTGTTAAGACACCTTCATCTTGCACCACAATTTCAGAGAGTTTTTTAAAGCGGCTAAACTCTTTGGGAACGATTCCACCCAGATTAATAAATACGTCGTGATGCGGCTCAATGTTTCCTTGCCAGTCAATCACAATATTGCACAAGTGATTATCCGTTTCAGCGGTTGTGGAGCTTATCTGGTGTGGGAGGAAGCTCTCTTGTTTAAATGACCATAAATACTCACTGACAGACTCCGCGTGGGTCTGATCATCCACACGAATAACCACATGGCGACCAAGGTTGATCGCCTTTTCTGCCAAACGGCAAGCAAAGTGGTCTCGTGCTTGGGTATGATTTTCAGACAGTATATAAAAATCAATTTCTGTCATGTTGCTGTTATCCGGTTAGCCTTTTCCCACCTTGGATAATAAATATTCCGTCAATAGTGGCACCGGTCGGCCCGTGGCTCCTTTCTTGGCACCAGATAGCCATGCGGTACCGGCAATATCCAAATGTGCCCAATCATATTTCTCTGCAAAATGGGATAAGAAACAAGCCGCTGTGACACTGCCTGCTTCGCGGCCGCCAATATTGGCAAGGTCAGCAAAATTACTCTTCAGTTGTTTTTTGTATTCATCCCATAATGGCATCTGCCAAGCACGGTCATTGGTTTTTTGGCCTGCATTCAGCAATTCCTGAGCCAGTGTATCGCTGTTACTGTACAAGCCTGTGGCATGTGATCCCAGAGCGATGACACAAGCGCCAGTTAATGTGGCAATATCGACGACTGATTGAGGTTGATAGCGTTCAACATAAGTTAAGGCATCGCACAGTACCAAGCGACCTTCAGCATCTGTATTGAGTACTTCTATTGTTTTTCCTGACATGGCGGTGACAATATCACCGGGCTTTGTAGCGCTACCGCTAGGCATATTTTCTGCGGCAGCGACAACGCCAACAACGTTAATTGCAGGCTCTAATGTGGCTAGTGTATGCATTGCGCCAAATACACTGGCTGCACCGCACATATCAAATTTCATTTCATCCATGCCTGCTCCCGGTTTCAGGCTGATACCGCCAGTATCGAAGGTGATACCTTTGCCGACCAGAACGTGAGGCTTTTGTGATTTGGCCGCGCCTTTGTATTCCATAATAATGAGTTGTGCTGGTTCGTCGCTGCCTGCTGAAACAGACAGTAGAGAGTGCATGCCCAACTCGGACATTTGTTTCTCTGAAATGATTTTTGTCGAGATTTTTTGACTGTTTCGTGCCAGTTTTTTCGCTTGATTAGCGAGATAACGCGGTGTACATATATTGCCGGGCAAATTGCCTAGTTCGCGTGAGATTTTGACCCCTTCACCCACGGCGGCTCCTGTTGCTAAACCCGTTTTCACCGCCTTTGAATTATTTCCACGATAATGAATCGTGGGGTTGGTCGTTTTTACTTTATTGCTTTTACAATGCGTGAAACGGTAATAGGCGGCGCTGATTCTTTCTGCGCAGTAACGGGCTTTATCGGCCTCGCTGAGACCCTCAACGTTGATATCTTCTAATGCAATATCAATTTTTTTTGTTGGTTTTTTGCTCAACGTGTCGGCTAATACCCTAATACTACGGAAGAATGATTCTTGACTGATACCCTCTGTATTATTTGTCTTTTTGCCAAATCCAACGAGTAAGATTTGTTGAATGCCATCACAGGGCTGGTGTACCAGTAGCGTTTGTCCTACTTTCCCTTCAAATCCTCCAGTTTCAAATAGATGATCTATTGATAGATGGCTGCGTTTTTGCAATTCTCTAAGATTTTCAGGTAAAACATCAGGTGAGTAAACACCAAGAACGATACAATCGCTTTTTATTTCATGCATTTTTAAAGGTTTCGTCGCAAAATTCATGGGATGTCCTGTAGTCATGTTCGCAGTATTAAGCAAGATATTTATTATAGCCTACCACACGGGGCTATTCGCTATGGCAGAAAAATGAGAAAATAACACAATGATTATTTTACGTTATTTAGCCAAAGAAGTACTACAAAGTACTTTTGCCGTGACCGCGGTGTTATTAGTGATTATCATGAGCGGTCGCTTTATTAAATATTTAGCAGAGGCTGCAACAGGGAAGCTGGATGCCAGTGTATTACTAGGTATCATGTTTTATCGTCTGCCTGGGTTTCTTGAGCTGATATTGCCTTTGGGCTTCTTTATCTCCATTCTTATGGCTTATGGCCGCTTGTATACTGATAGTGAAATGACCGTGATGTTTTCTTGTGGCTTGAGTCGTCGTCGTTTAATTGCTATGACCTATGTGCCGGCGATATTGATTGCCGTGATCGTTGCCTGTTTGAGTTTATGGCTTACGCCTATGAGTTTGCAAAAAGCAGAAGAAATATTGGCAGAACAACAGGCGCGTAATGATTTTGAAACGATGCAGCCCGCACGTTTTCAACTTTCGGGTGATCGCCGTTCGGTGAGTTACACCGAAAAGATATCGGATAATCGTGAAACCTTAACCGCTTTCTTTTTAGCCAATACAGGTGTGGGGAAAAATAAGCCATTGGAAATTATACGTTCGCGTGAGGCAAGTTACTTAAATGATCAGCAGTATGGTGAGCGTTATATCATATTGCAACATGGTGTGCGCCACCAAGGGCGGCCAGGTCAGGTGAACTATCGAATTACCGAGTTTGAACAATATGCACAACATGTCGATGCCAAGAAAGACATTGTTGTTACTAGAAATCATGCGAATCGATTGCCGACTATGGATTTAATAGGTTCAGACAATCTTGAATATCAAGCGGCATTACAGTGGCGGCTGGCTTCGCCTTTACTGATTCTTATTGTTACGGTGATTGGCGTCGTTCTTAGCCATACCAATCCACGCCGAGGCCGCTATGTTATGCTTTTTCCGGCAATATTATTGTATTTGATTTATTTAGTGTTGCTTAATGCTGCTCGCGGTAGTATCGAAGAAGGTTCCTTAAACCCGGCTACAGGCTTATGGGGTATTCATAGCATTTTTATACTGTTAGCCATCGTGATTACTGTTGATAAAAAAGCATTGCGCCGTAAATTGTCACACATGAAATCGTCAGTCGTTGCTGTGGGGTCATGCTAGTGTCACACCGAATACTCAATGCCTATGTGTCTCAGAAAACCGTTGTCTCTGTACTTATTGTACTCATGGTGATTAGCGCGCTTGATTTGCTTGCGCAACTGATTGAAGAGTTGGGCGAACTAAATGACAACTATACCGTTATTGATGCGTTGGTCTACGTTGGTTTATATATTCCTTCGAGTGTTTACAAGTATATGCCATTTGCTGCGTTGGTCGGTGGTTTGATTGGTTTGGGTGGTTTGGCAGCGACCAGCGAATTAGTCGTGATGCGATCCGCGGGTATCAGTTTGCTTAATATTACTTGGATGGTTATCAAGCCTGTGCTGTGGTTTATTCTGGTGATGTTGTTGTTGGCAGAATACGTTATTCCGGTTGCTGATCAGTATGCAGAAAATCGCCGTTCATTATTGTTGCAAGGTAAGGATACTGTTCTGAATTCCCCTGAAGGTTTATGGAATAGGGAAGGGGACGTTTTTATGCATGTTAACAGTGTACAGGCCAATGGTCGTTTGTACGGTGTTACACGTTATCACTATGATGATAATTATCGCTTGTTAAAAAGTAGCTTTGCAGAATCAGCCATTTATATTGATGGTATTTGGCAGGAAGAAAATGTTAAAGAAACCCATTTTGAAGGTAACCGTTTATACACCAATGATTATCTTGTCCGCGCTTGGGAAACCGAGTTAACGCCAGGTTTATTAACTATCCTTGTGCAGGATACGGATAATTTGGCTATAAGTAAATTGTACAATTACGCTCAATATCTTGAGAGACAAAATCTTGAAAGCGATAAATATTGGCTGGCATATTGGGGCAAAGTATTACAGCCGTTGGTTATTATCAGTTTAGTGTTGGTAGCCGTATCGTTTATTTTTGGGCCTTTGCGTCAGGTGACCATGGGGTATCGTATTTTTACTGGTGTTGTGGTGGGTATTGTTTTCCAATTGTTGCAAAAACTTTTGGGGCCTGCCAGTTTATTATATGGTTTGCCGCCTTTGTTGGCCGTTCTCTTGCCCATAGTATTTTGTTTGTTTTTTGGTTGGTTTTTAATCCAAAGAACGCGTTAATATTATTTTTCTTTAGCGATTAAAATCAATCGAGTACCACTGATAATATCGTGTAGGCATTGTTTGTCTTCTCTGAAACAAGCAGTAAAGAAAAACAGTAAACCGAGTGGTGCTAACATCAATCGAATGAGACAATCTTTTGTATCCGGAAGGGTGGTTAAGTTTTTTTTCACAACACGTAAGCGCCATGCCTGCATGCCCAGTGTCTGCCCTGCGCGTTGCCAGAAAAAACAAAAAAATAGCACAATAATCAGTAGCCATCCCACTTGAAATCCTAAGCCCGATACCAGATCTTCTGTCCCTGTGAGTTGTTGGTAAATCAGTAGACTAACGCCACCGTAAGCCATGCTGACGGCCATGAGTAATAAAGAATCGTAAATAATAGCGGTAAAACGACGCCATATGGGTGGAAAACTGCGCATATGTATATTGGTTTTTATAGAATCACTATATTCTATCAGTACTTGAAATCATAATAAATTACCCCATATATTTCAGCATTGTTTAAATTAACCGATCTACCAAGGAGCTTTCCGTGACAGCCACTGCAACTGCCGAAAAAGAAACCTTAGGCTTTCAGACAGAAGCCAAGCAACTATTACATTTGATGATTCACTCCTTATACTCCAATAAGGAAATCTTCCTGCGCGAACTTATCTCCAATGCGTCTGATGCAGCCGACAAACTACGTTTTGCCGCTTTGGATAATAGTAGCCTGTATGAAAGTGATCCAGAATTAGCGATTCGCGTGGAGTTCGATAAAGACGCAAAAACAGTCACCATGAGCGATAATGGTATTGGTATGACACGTGAAGAAGTGGTTACTAACCTTGGGACTATTGCAAAATCAGGTACGGCACAGTTTTTGGAAGGCCTGTCTGGTGACCAGAAGAAAGATTCGCAGTTAATTGGCCAGTTTGGTGTCGGTTTTTATTCGTCGTTTATTGTGGCCGATCGTGTTGAAGTCTTTACTCGTAAAGCGGGTGTTGACGCTGAAGAAGGTGTTCACTGGGAATGTGAAGGTGATGCGGAATTTACCATCGCGGCGGTTGAGAAAGCGGGTCGTGGTACGACCATCGTGCTACACCTGAAAGAAGATGCATTTGAGTTTGCGGATGGCTGGCGCTTGCGCTCGGTGATTAAAAAGTATTCTGACCATATCTCGATACCCGTCATAATGCAAAAAGAGCAGCATGGTGAACCAGAAGAGGGTGAAGAGCCAAAGGCCCCAGAAGATGAAACCATTAATACGGCGACAGCCCTATGGACGCGCTCACGCTCAGACATTAAAGATGAGGAGTATCAAGAGTTTTACAAGCATGTTTCACATGACTATCAAGATTCCTTAACGTGGAGCCATAACCGTGTAGAAGGTAAGTTAGATTACACTAGCCTGCTGTATATCCCGAAAAACGCCCCTTTTGATCTTTATAATCGCGATGCGTCACGTGGTTTGAAATTGTATGTACAGCGCACATTCATTATGGATGATGCTGAGCAGTTTCTGCCGTTGTACCTGCGCTTTGTAAAAGGAATCGTTGATTCTAATGATTTATCTCTCAATGTGTCGCGCGAAATTCTGCAAAAAGACCCGAATATCGATGCTATGCGTTCAGCACTGGTTAAACGCGTTCTGGATATATTGGAAAAAATGGCTAAGAAAAAACCGGAAGATTATGCGGGTTTCTGGAAAGAGTTTGGTCAGGTCATCAAAGAAGGTGTTGGTGAAGACTTTGCCAATAAGGAGAAAATTGCCAAGTTGTTACGTTTTGCGTCTACTCATGATGACACGGTTGAGCCAACACAGTCGTTGGACGCCTATATCGAGCGCATGAAGGAAGGTCAGGATAAAATTTATTATGTGGCGGCAGAAAACTTTAATACGGCCAAAAATAGCCCGCATCTTGAGGTGTTCCGCAAGAAAGGTATCGAGGTATTATTGTTGTCCGACCGTATTGATGAATGGATGATGAGCCATTTGCGTGAATTTGATGGTAAGGCGCTTCAGGATGTCTCACGTGGTTCCTTGGATTTAGGTGATCTTGATACTGAAGAAGAGAAGAAAGCACAGGAGAAAGTCAACGAAGAACTGAAAGGTTTGATTGACCGTACCAAAGAAGCTCTCAAAGATCAGGTGGAAGAAGTGCGTTTTACTCACCGCTTAACAGACTCTCCTGCCTGTGTGGTGATTGCTGAAGATGATATGGGCGCTCAAATGCGTAAGTTGATGGAACAGGCTGGGCAGGCATTGCCTGAAACTAAGCCTAGTTTTGAATTGAACCCTGAACATCCGTTGGTCAAAAAATTGGATCAGGAAGCAGATGAAGATCGTTTTGCGGACTTGGCGCATGTGCTCTTTGATCAAGCAAATTTGGCCGAGGGTGGTCAGTTAACTGATCCTGCTGCGTACGTGCAACGCTTGAATAAGTTATTGCTTGAATTGAGCCACTAATATGAGCCCGTCTCCTCAGATAGCGGTGCTTGGTGGTGGTAGTTTTGGCACTGCACTAGCGAATACAATCGCGCATAACAGTTTTGGGGTTTATCAGTGGATGCGTAACCCTGAATATGCGCTTCAAGTACAGCAATGTCGTGAGAACGACCGCTATTTACCCGGTTTTACATTAAGTGCTGGGTTACAGGTGACCGCTGATCTGGGACAGGCTCTTGCCGATGCCACACTGGTGTTTATCTCTGTGCCCAGCGCCTCATTTCGTGATGTATCCGAACAGATAAAACCATGGTTGCAGCCACAGGCGATGGTTGTCAGTACCACAAAAGGTGTCGATAAAAACGACTTTACGTTGATGAGCCAGATATTGGAAGAGGTATTGCCTGACCGTGCGATTGGTGTACTGAGTGGTCCCAATTTCGCTAAGGAAATGATTGCTCAACAACTGACCGGTTCGGTCATTGCAAGCGAGAATACGGCGTTGATAGAGCATGTGCAATCGGTACTTTGTTCTGCAACATTTCGTGTATACAGTAATGATGATCGTTATGGTGTTGAGTTGGCAGGAGCGCTGAAAAATATTTATGCCATCATCGTGGGTATGGCTGAGGCCAGACAATCTGGGCACAATACTATTGCTATGTTGATGACGCGTGCACTCGCTGAAATGGGACGTTTTTCGCATCGCTTGGGCGCTGACCCGATGACTTTAATCGGTTTGGCTGGTGTGGGTGATTTGATGTTGACCTGCAGTTCCAACTTGAGCCGCAACTATCGATTTGGTTATGCGCTGGGCTGTGGCAAAAATTACAAACAGGCGCGTGAAGAAATAGGGCAGGTTGTTGAAGGGATCAACACTCTACGGTTGGTTAAGCAAAAAGCAGAAGAATTAGGGGTTCATATGCCACTGGTTTCGGCGCTGTATTCATTGATGTTTGACCAACAATCTGTAGATAGTATTATTAAGCGTCTGATGTCGAGTGAATACACTTCAGATGTTGATTTTAGCGCAACATAATAAATAACGAGGTAAAGACCATGAGTGGTGATCCGAAGATTGTGGATGCTGAAGTGATTGAAAGTGGCGCAGAAAATAACAACAATGATTGGCAAGTCAATGTACTATCTGCCAATCATTGGTTGCGCGGAGTTTTTATGATGTTATTTGCGGCCATTGCTTTTGTCGCCAGTTATATATTTGTCGTGTTAATCGTCATACAGTTTATTTTTACTTTGATTACGGGTGAAAATGATCTACGCTTACAGCGTTTTGGTCAGGGTTTGTCGACTTACGTTTACCAGATATTACGCTTTTTGACGTTTAATACAGACGATAAACCGTTTCCTTTTGCAGACTGGCCTGTTAATGAAGAAAAACCAGATTAAAAAATAAATAGAAGGGCAATAAAAGGGCAATGAAAAACAGGATAGTATCGTGAAATTATTTGTCATGCGTCATGGTGAGGCAGAGCCCCATGCAGCGACAGATAGTGCGCGCCAACTTACTGACAGCGGGCGTGCAGATATCGTGCAAATGGCGACGGACTATGCAGACGATCTTGCGGCTGTTGATGTGATCTGGGCCAGCCCTTATGTGCGCGCACAACAAACGGCACAATTGCTGTCATTGCAGTTCCAAAGAGACGTTATTACACAAGATTTTTTACCTCCAGGCGGCAATCCTCTGGATGTGTTGGGTGCGCTTGAGGCGCATAAAGACCAAACAGTCCTTATTGTTAGCCACCAGCCTTTAGTCGGTACGCTACTAGACGGTCTCGCGTGTCTCGAGCCCGGTCGTTATCGCATGGGTACAGGTTCTTTGGCCTATGTTTCTACAGACATTTATGCCAACGGCTGTTGTGAGTTGCGTTGGTTACATCAGCCCGCCAGCGTTCAGCAACCCGTTTATTCTTAATTCTTTAAATGCCAGTTCCAGCAGAACGATGTTTTACCTTTAATGGTTTTTCCTATGCTGCCCAGCTATGGGGTGAGGCAGGCGATTTGCCCGTTATTGCGCTGCATGGTTGGTTAGATAATGCGGCCAGTTTTAGTGTGCTTGCTCCCCGTTTGACTGGCGTTAAATGTTTAGCCATCGATCTTGCGGGTCATGGTGCTTCTGACCATTTACCCGGTTTTACTGATTATCCTGTCTGGTCGGAAATCGCCGCAATATATGCGATTGCTGATGCTATGGGGTGGCAGCGTTTTGCGGTAATGGGACATTCTCGTGGGGCAATGATGGCGGTACTTACGGCCAGTCTCTATCCTGAACGTATTTCACAGGTCATTTTATTGGATGCTCTGATGCCGCCTTCAGTAGAGCCAGCACAAGCGGCTGAACGTATGCAGGCGGGTATCGATGAAATTCGTTTTCGCTTACAGCGGGAGCAATCATTGTATGCTTCTTACGAAGACGCGATTCGTGCACGTTGTCAAAGCCGTCATGGTGTAGTGACATCGCAAACCGCTGAAATACTGGCTACTCGTGGTTTGCGTGAGGTCGATCAACAATACCACTGGCATGCAGATGGCAAGTTATGGGCATCTTCCTTGGTGGCACTCACTGAAGAAATGATGAATAACTATATTGCCAAAATTACAGAGGAGCATGTTCCAGTTTTGCTATTACTGGGTGAAGAAGGTTATATTAAACGTCAGGAATCGACATCCAAATTTAGGCGCCATTGCGAACAAGTAATAACAGCATTGTCTATCACGGTTGAAGTATTTGATGATGGGCATTATTTACATATGGAAAAAGCCGTCGATGACGTTGCGAAATCTATAACAGGCTTTATGCGGGTATAAGGTTGTGTACGATATAAGAATATGGGTAATAGCCGTAATCGGTTTATCGCTGTCAATGAATTTGCTAGCAAAAGAGTTAGCTGATGGACTGTTTTCGTTTACCCCGCATCAGCAAGCGACAGTGTTTCAGCAGGAAACAATCACCACGAATCACTATATTGTTGCGTTGGGCAAATATAAAAAACGCAATAACCGCTGGATGCCAAGCAAATCCTTGCGTGCAAGGGGAAGGCTTGAGCGCTATACCTTGGAGTTCCCCAGAGATTTTCAACCGCATGATGTGTTTTCTTTTTATCGCCAGCAGCTCCCTGCGGATGCGAAAGTATTGTTTGAGTGTTCAGGTCGACAGTGTGGTGAAAGTAATAGTTGGGCTAATGAGTATTTTGGTATAAAACATCTGTACGGTACCAATGCTTCTCAACATCTGGTTGTCTATCAGCTCTATGAACAGCAATATATCACTCTATACAGTGTGCGAAGAGGAAATCGTCGTGTGTACATGCAGCTTGAAGTGCTGACGCAATAATTTAGGACATCCAATTAATGACTTCATGCGTATCGGTGGCACAGGCGGTTGCTGCAACGTCCAAACAACTGGCCGAAGTGGATGTCTTTTTTGGGCATGGTACAGATAATGCGCAGGATGAAGCGCTGTGGCTGGTCCTAAATACTGCCGGCATTTCGTTTGCTGGCGATGAATCCGTTTTACAAGCCCCTCTGAGTGACCAGCACTGGCAAAAAATACAGCAACTGACAGAGCGACGTAGCAATGAGCGTCTACCGTTAGCCTACCTATTGGGTGAAGCCTGGTTTTGTGGATACCCCTTTGTGGTTAATCCTTCTGTATTGATACCGCGTTCTCCGATTGCCGAATTGATTCAACAGCAATTTTATCCTTGGTTGAGAGTGCCTCCTGCTACGGTTTTGGATATGTGCACGGGAGGAGGGTGTATTGGTATTGCCACCGCGCTGCAGCTGCCCGGAACAATTGTAGACCTTGTTGATATTTCCTATGAGGCATTGCAGGTTGCGCGTGATAATATTTTTCGACATCACGTACATCGGCGTGTGCATACCATAGAGTCTGACTTGTTTGCTGCGTTACAGGGCAAGGCTTACGATTTGATTATTGCCAATCCTCCTTATGTGGATGAGAGCGACCTTGCCAGTATGCCCGCTGAGTATCAGGCAGAACCTGCGATTGCACTGGGTTCTGGTGATGATGGTTTGGATATCACCCGTCGTTTACTGGTTGATGCGCCTCATTATTTAACAGGGCAGGGAATAATGATTGTTGAGGTGGGTAATAGTTGGATCAATCTTGAACGTGCTTTCCCTAGAGTACCCTTCCTATGGTTGGAATTTGAATCGGGTGGGCACGGCGTGTTTGTGATCACTAAAAGCGAATTACAGCAGTATCGCGCAGAGTTTGTTTAAATCCCGTATAATCGGCTTTTTAATTTTATTGATGTATTTGCTCACCGATAATTACTACCAAGATACGCCGTAAATACATCCATGTATGCTCGGTCGCCGCGTCCCTGCGGCTCACGATATTGGATAGCAATATCGGTGAGCATATACGCCAAATTTAATAATGAGTCATATATGTCAGGTAACAGTTTCGGAAAATTATTTACAGTCACTACTTTTGGTGAAAGCCATGGTCTGGCATTGGGCGCTATTGTTGATGGTTGTCCTCCGGGTCTGGAATTAACAGAGGCCGATTTGCAGATTGATTTGGATCGTCGTCGTCCAGGTAAAAGTCGCTATGAAACGCAGCGTAAAGAACCGGATCAAGTCAAAATATTATCGGGTACTTTTGAGGGCAAAACCACGGGAACCCCTATTGGTCTGTTGATTGAAAATGTCGACCAACGTTCCAAAGATTACGGCAATATCAAAGATCAATTTCGTCCGGCTCATGCAGATTACACCTATATCCAAAAATACGGTGTACGTGATTACCGTGGTGGTGGTCGTTCGTCAGCACGTGAAACGGCTATGCGCGTTGCTGCAGGCGCCATTGCCAAAAAATATTTACGGGAGCAATGCGGTATTCAGGTGCGTGGTTATCTTTCGCAGTTGGGACCAATCAGTGTTGAACAGTTTGATTGGGATGAAGTGGAAAATAACCCTTTCTTTTGTCCTGATGCTGCCAAGGTATCAGAGATGGAAGAGTATATGAAGCAACTGAAGGGTAACTCTATAGGTGCGCGTATCTCTGTCGTGGCAACAGGCATGATTCCCGGGTTAGGAGAGCCTATTTTTGATCGTTTGGACGCCGATCTGGCTCATGGCTTAATGAGTATTAATGCGGTCAAAGGCGTTGAAATTGGTGCGGGTTTTGAGTCTGTGACCCAAAAAGGCACTGAACACCGTGATGAAATAACGACAGAGGGATTTTTGTCGAATAATGCGGGGGGTGTCTTGGGTGGTATTTCTACCGGGCAGGATTTAATTGCTCACCTTGCGTTGAAGCCGACGTCCAGTTTGCGTATTCGTGGGCGCAGTATTGATATTCATGGCAACCCTATTGAAGTGACTACCAAGGGGCGTCATGATCCTTGTGTGGGTATTCGTGCAACACCGATTGCTGAAGCAATGATGGCACTGGTGTTAATGGATCACTTATTACGTCATCGTGCTCAAAATGGTAATGTTGAACATTCTGTGCCCATTATTCCTTCGGCATGATCGTTGTTCCTTATATCCCCTACTGGCGGTTGTCAGCCTTTTACTTTTTTTATTTTGCTCTCGTTGGTGCTTTAAACCCTTATTTTGGCTTGTATCTCTCTGATATAGGTTTTACTGCCTATGCGATTGGGTTGGTGAATGCAGTATTGATGGGAACAAAGATCGTCGCTCCCAATGTCTGGGGTTGGTTATGTGACTATACGGGCAAACGTCTACAGATTATTACGGCGGGTAGTTTTTTAGCACTTGTGTTCTTTTCTGGTTTGTTTTTTTGGCAAACATTAGCGCCAATATTATTGGTGACATTTCTTTATAGCTTTTTCTGGAATGCAGTTATTTCTCAATTCGATACGGTCACTATTCAATACTTGAAAACTAATAGTGATCGTTATAGTCATGTGCGTTTATGGGGTTCTATCGGTTTTATTATTTCTGTAGTGATACTTGGAGGATTGTTTGATTTTTTTTCTATCCAGTATTTAATACCCATTGCATGGGTTTTGTTGCTGTTAATCTGGTTAAGCTGCTGTAGTGTGAAAGATCCTGGCAAACCTGCTGCTGTCGCGGACGTAAGGCATTGGTGGCAGTTATTGCGTCGTCGTTCGGTCATTGCCTTTTTAATTGCCGCTTTTTTGTTGCAGCTCAGTTTTGGCGCTTATTACACATTTTTTAGTTTATATCTTGAACTCTATCATTATTCACGTACGACAATAGGTTTACTGTGGGCGGTAGGTGTTCTCGCTGAAGTAGTTTTGTTTTTAAAAATGCATCGTGTCATGTCACAATTGGGTGTTGAAAAACTTTTTTTCTGGAGTTTGTTGTTGACTGGAATACGTTGGTTAATGCTTGCATTTTTTCCTGAATGCCCGGCTCTGATTCTGGTTTCTCAGCTAATTCACGCGTTAAGCTTTGGTGCGGCTCATGCTGCCTGTATTGAGCTAATCAGGCAATACTTTAAAGGTTGTCACGCAGGACAGGGGAATGCCTTGTATAGTTCGATGACTTTTGGTGTTGGTGGTGCGTTAGGTGCCATCGGTAGTAGTTTATTGTGGGAAATATCGCCGCCGTGGCTATTCATTTGTGGTGCAATTGTTGTTTTTATTGCAGCAGTAGTGGTGCGTATTTACCTTTGTAAAAATATTTTTAGCTAATTACTGTGTTCATTTTTGGTATATTCTTTATGTAAGCCGATTTCCCTTGAACGATATTGATAATGTGTTGGAAAATCCCCCCCAAAACTAATCGCTAAAGATGATTTCTATATCATGTTCTTCATGCCAGTGGAGTAGATCAGATATTCTTTGCTTTAGTATTTCAACCGCTTTTTCTATCTCTACTTTTTCCGCGGAGCTTATAATGGTTTTTTCGGTTTCAGATAGGCACTGATGTTGTAATAAACGTTCCAGCTTTTGATTGGCTGCTTGTAGTTCTGGTGTTCCACAATAAGCACTTCCACCATAGAGTTTATGGTTTAATTGGTATAGCTTTTTCCATGCTTGTGATTCGTAAAGTGCGGTAACTTTTTCTTCTTCTTCCTGTAGCATGTTGATGAGTAATGCCAGCATATCTTTAGCGAGTTTTTTGTTATGATTACTGCGCTCAAGAGACATTTTTATATCAACAACTTTTCGAATCTTGTGCGTATTGCTGTTTAGGAGTTGATGAGCTTTGTTGGGTATCGGGGTTCTTTTTAAGTCTTCTTGTCCCCATTGTTTCCACTGTGTCACGATAGATTTTAACTGGTCTACATTAATAGGCTTGCTGAGATAAGCATCAAATCCATGTGACAGAGTGTGCACTTTCATGGTGTCAGTATTGTGTGCACTGGTAGCAATAATCGGCGTGCGTTGCGTTTTTTCTGTGGAAGATTCAAAGTTGCGTATTTTTTTGTGGCATCAATGCCATTCATGCCATCCATTTCTATATCCATGAGTATGATATCGGGCTGATGCTCTAAAAATGCAGTAAATGCTTCATCACCATTATTTGCTTTAGTGATTACTACGCTTTCACCTTGCAAGTGTTGTTCAATAATTAACAGATTTGCAGGGTTGTCATCAACCGTCAGTAGTGTAATGTGATCGCCTTTTTTGTGTGGGGCCTTTTCTGTTTTTATCCGGTTAGGGCGTGCTTTATATTGTTGGTAAATAGTATAAATGAGTAGAAATAGTAAATTAAATATGCTGGTAATTGCGACAATTTGCCAGAAAAAACGATTCAGGTCTTCACTATCATTGAATATTGTTGATGCAAAATAGTATGTGAGCATGCTAAAGCACAGGCTGCTGAAGACAAATATCAGGAATGCGAAGAAGTGTCTTTTGAATGGGATCATGAGGCAGTCCTGATGCTGGTGCTTTAGTGTTCGTTTAAGGTGCCAGTTTAATAGAAAGCGAAACGAGGGTAAAATGCCAGCCTTACCTTTTCTGGAGCAGTGGTTATGACAACGAATGGCGAATTTCCTACGATAGAATCTTACGTTGGTAATACACCATTAGTCCGTTTGCAGCGTTTGCCAGGTAATACCAGTAATGTGGTGCTTGCCAAGCTGGAAGGGAATAACCCTGCAGGATCAGTCAAAGATCGCCCTGCGATGTCAATGATCACTCGGGCGGAACAACGGGGAGAAATTCAGCCCGGTGATACGCTCATCGAAGCGACCAGTGGTAATACCGGTATTGCCTTGGCAATGGCGGCAGCGATCAAGGGTTACACTATGATCTTGATTATGCCGGACAATGCGACAACAGAACGTAAGCTTGCAATGACGGCTTATGGAGCTCAATTGATATTAGTTAGTGCCGAAGAAAGTATGGAGGGAGCTCGTGATCTTGCCAAACAAATGGAGGCTGAAGGTAAAGGTAAAGTGTTAGATCAATTTGGTAATCACGATAACCCGATGGCACATATTCATGGTACCGGGCCGGAAATATGGCAGCAAACCAACGGTAAAGTGACTCATTTTGTGAGCTCTATGGGAACCACCGGCACTATTATGGGCACTTCTGCCTATTTGAAACAAAAAAATCCTGATATTCAGATTATTGGTCTGCAACCTGATGAGGGTGCGAGTATTCCCGGGATTCGCCGTTGGCCACTAGAATATCTTCCTTCCATATTTGATGCTGCACGCGTTGATCAGGTGGTCAATATGGCACAACAGCGTGCTGAAGAAACCATGCGTGCATTGGCGCAACAAGAGGGCATCTTCGCGGGTGTTTCATCCGGAGGGTCAATTGCCGCCGCTCTCGATTTGAATCAGCAGCTAGAGACTGCGATCATTGTGGCCATTATTTGTGACCGTGGTGATCGCTACTTATCATCGGGCGTTTTTAGTTAACGCTTATATATTCATCCTGAAATAATGAGCAAAATAACTTGGGAACTTATGGTCAAGTGTGTGGTCTACGTCCCTTGAGGTTTTTCAATATTTGGCTGAAATGCTGGTATTTTGGCTAATGAAAGCTATAGTTTATCGCGTCTGGAAGTGGGAGCCGGTGTGTTCGGTCAGCGTAATTGAAATGCTTAGTATGGTGTTTGTTAACACTATTTCACACGGTGCTATTGTGGGTCAGTAGGTTATTATGGTTAAAGTCAGAGAAGATTATCCCTTAACGGATACCGGTGAAGTTGATATCTCTCGATGGGCACAACGTATTGCGACCACCGCGGGCAATAATGAATTTGCCCAACAACAGCTGATATCTTCTGCAGAGCTGTCTCAGCAGTCAGATAATGCTACGTTTGATGGCGACAATGGTTGGTCAGAGTATTCAAGTAGTTTTCTGACGGGGCTGGAAATGGCCGCTATTCTTGCCGAATTGCAGCTAGATCAAGAAGCACTGGTGGCTGCTATCGTTTATCGTGGTGTGCGCGAAAACAAAATTCCTCTCAAAGATATTACCCAACGCTATGGCGATGAAGTGAGTAAGCTGATTGAAGGTGTGCTCGGTATGGCGGCAATTTCCCACCTGCGTAATGACTCGGAAGATCAGGTGTTGGGTCAGCAATCGGCAGAACAAACAGAAAATGTACGCAAGATGCTGGTGGCTATGGTTGATGATGTGCGTGTTGCTCTGATTAAGTTGGCTGAGAGAACCTGTGCCATTCGTGCGGTAAAAGATTCTAGTGATGAGCGTAAGCGTAAAGTGGCGCGTGAAGTTTTTGATATCTACGCTCCTTTGGCGCATCGTCTGGGTATCGGGCACATCAAGTGGGAACTTGAGGATTTGGGATTCCGTTATCTTAAGTCGGACGAGTATAAATCCATTGCCAAGCTTTTGGACGAGAAGCGTCTGGATCGTCAGGAATATATTGACGATATTGTTTCCATTATCGAAACTCAGGTGCAAAAAAATAATATCGATGCGGAGGTATACGGTCGTGCCAAGCATATTTACAGTATTTGGCGCAAAATGCAGAGGAAGAATATTCGGTTCTCTGAAGTGTATGATATTCGTGCGGTCCGAATTTTGGTGCCTAACACCAAAGATTGTTACGAAGTATTGGGGATCGTGCATACCTTGTGGCGTAATATTCCCAATGAATTTGATGATTATATTGCTGCTCCTAAAGAGAATGGTTATCGCTCATTACATACCGCAGTGACGGGTCCTAATAGTCGAGTGATTGAAATACAGATTCGTACTCATGCGATGCATGAAGAAGCTGAATATGGCGTGTGCTCTCATTGGCGTTATAAAGGTACCGATAGTGATTCAGCCAAAGATAGCTATGAACAAAAAATTGAATGGTTACGTCAGGTGCTTGATTGGCATGAAGAGCTTGGTGTTGATACATTATCGGATGATTTAAAAGCCAGTGTTGAGCAAGATCGTGTATATTTGTTTACACCAGATGGCCATGTCATTGATTTGCCGCATGGTGCGACACCACTGGATTTTGCCTATCGTGTTCATACAGAAGTTGGGCATCGTTGTCGTGGTGCAAAAGTGAATGGGCGTATTGTTCCACTTAACTATTTGTTAAAAACGGGCGATCAAGTTGAGGTATTAACGGGTAAGCAGTCAGTGCCTAGTCGCGACTGGTTGATGGAAAGCCTTGGTTATCTTAATACCAGTCGTGCTCGTGCCAAAGTCGGAAATTGGTTTGGTCAGCAGGCTCGAGATCATAATATTGCTGAAGGTCGCGCGGTACTGGATAAAGAAATCAAGCGGCTTGCTATTAATGACCTTGATTTTGAGGCTCTGTTACGTGAACTCAAACAAAAGGAACTGGACGACCTTTATGCTAGTGTTGGTTCGGGCGATATTACCGTTGAGCAAGTCTTAAGAGCTGCACAACAACTGATTGAGCCAGAGGTACCCGAACAGGAAGAAATAGATTTTTCTAATAAAAAGGCAGCCACTGCCAATAATGATGTTTACATTGATGGCGTAGGTAGTTTGCTGACAAGTATTGCCAACTGTTGTAACCCTCTACCGGGTGATGAGATTACCGGGTATATTACTATGGGTCGGGGTGTCTCTATCCATCGAAAAGATTGCCGTAATATTTTACAGCTTGCCACCGATGAGCCTGAGCGTATTATTCAGGTAAAATGGGGTGATGCGCCGCAACAGACGTATACGGTCGATATTATCCTAGAAGCGTATGACCGTCAGGGATTGTTGCGTGATGTGACGACCTTATTGGATAATGCGCGTATTAATGTGACGGCATTGCAGACATTATCGGATAAAGGACAGCATACGGTATCCATGATTATTACGATTGATATTCGTGATTACACGCATTTAAGTCATATCCTTGGCCGTTTAAATCAGCTACCAAATATTGCCTCGGCTCGCAGAAAAAACTAATACACCGCTCTCTTATGCCTGATTATAGTATCGAAGATCTTCTTACCCTGATGGAGCGATTGCGTGAACCTGTATACGGCTGCCCTTGGGATCAAGTGCAAACTTATCAAACTATCGCACCGTCGACGTTAGAGGAGGCCTATGAAGTGGTGGATGCCATTGAAAAAGAAGACTATCAGCAGCTTAAGGAAGAGCTTGGCGACTTTCTCTTTCAGGTAATTTTTTACAGCCAGTTGGGTAGAGAAGAGAAAAAGTTTACCTTTAATGAGATTGTTTCTGATGTGGTCCATAAGCTCATTCGCCGGCACCCGCATGTGTTTCCTCAAGGTACGCTAGACAGCCGTATAACGCCAGATGTTGCGCCAGAAGAACGTGCTGCTAGTGATGCCAGTATTAAGGTATCTTGGGAAGCCATTAAAAAACGCGAGCGTGTGAGTAAGGGCTATGACAGCATTCTTGATGATATTCCGCTTAATTTTCCGGCCTTGGTTCGAGCCATAAAATTACAAAAACGTGCGGCATTATCAGGCTTTGATTGGCAGCACATTAATGGTGTTTACGATAAAATTCAGGAAGAAATTGATGAATTGAAACAGGCGCAAGAGGCCGCCGATAAGCAGGCAATAGAGGAAGAGTTGGGGGACTTGTTATTTACCGTTGTCAATTTATCCCGGCATGTAAACGTTGATGCCGAAACGGCGCTCAGGCGCGCCAGCCATAAATTTGAGCAGCTTTTTCGCAGTGTTGAAAGCCATGCAGCAGCAGAGAAGGTTGATTTGGCAAGTCTGGATGAGAGTGAACTAGACGTTCTCTGGCAAATGGCAAAAAATAGTCTAAAGTCGATAAATAAATTATCTGATTAATGCTAGAATGTGTTCTAAGATAACATATTCAACTACTTATTATAAAAGATAGGAGCGCTTCTCAGTGCGAGTAATATTATTAGGTGCCCCAGGTGCCGGCAAAGGTACACAAGCGAAATTTATTACCGAAGCATTTGGTATTACTCAGATATCTACAGGTGACATGCTGCGTGCGGCTGTTGGTGCGGGTACTGAGCTGGGTTTAAAGGTGAAAGATGTGATGGCTTCCGGTGGTTTGGTTGCGGACGATATTATTATTGCACTGATTAAAGAGCGAATTAAGCAGCCCGATTGTTCTCAGGGCTTTTTGTTTGATGGTTTTCCGCGAACCATTCCTCAGGCAGAAGCATTGAAAGATGCTGGTGTCGCTATTGATCATGTTGTTGAAATTCATGTTGATGATGAAGAAATTGTTGCACGCTTAAGTGGTCGTCGAGTGCATCTTGACTCCGGTCGTGTTTACCATATTGAGCATAATCCTCCGGTAAAGGAAGGGGTTGATGATGTGACGGGTGAGTCATTGATTCAGCGTGAAGATGACCAAGAAGAAACCGTACGTAAACGCCTTGATGTTTATCATCAACAAACAGAACCCTTGGTAAATTTTTATCAATCTCTTGAAGAACAAGCTAACGCACCTGCACCAGCGTATGTAAAAGTAAATGGTGTTGGCTCTGTTGAACAAATAAAAACACAGTTGTTTTCATCTTTGAAATAAGATTTTTTAATAAAAAAGTCCATTAAAAAGTATTTTTTACGGTTAAATCACAAAAAAATGCTTTTTTTTTGTATTTTTTTCGTGCAAAACAGGGCAATTTAAAATAGTATTCAGCTCGTCAATATGTTGTTTTCTTAATTTTAATAATAATACCGAGGAGAGAAATCATGGCCCCTGCTAAAAAAGCCACTCGAAAGCGCCCCGCTGCAAAGAAAAAATCTGCAGCTAAGAAAAAACCTGCTGCTAAAAAAGTAGTCGCGCCTGCTGTAGTAAAAGCAGAGTCAACACTAAAAAAACTGTTAGCGGATATTAAAAAACAAGAATCTGAACTTGCTAAGGCTCGTAAGCAAGCTGCCGCTGCTCGTAAAAAAGCCGCAAAAGCCAAGACTGCTGCGGCTAAGCGTGTAGCAGTTTCTGCTGGTAATGCTGTTAAAAAAGCATCAGCTAAGGCAGCTCAATTGAAAGATAAGAGAAAGTCCGCTGCATTGGCATTGTTTAAAGCTAAAGCGATGGCTGCAGTGAAACAGGTAGAAGATGCCGCCAAAGCAGCGGTTGCAGCAACCAGCGCTTCTATCGATGCTAAAACAGATAAGGATTTAGATAAAGCAACCAAAGCCTATGTTGCCAAATGGAAGAAAAAGCGTGCGGCGGCCAATGCTAAGAAAGTAAAAGCAGCGGCTAAAAAAGCAGCGGCTAAAGTGAAAGCAGCAGAGAAAAAGGCAAAAACAAAAATTGCAGCTGCTGAGAAAAAGGCAACGGCCAAGCCTAAAAAGAGAAAAGCCAAGAAAAAAACAGCGGCTAAAAAAACGGCTTCAGCAGCAAAGCCAGCTGCTAAGAAAAAACCAGCTGCTAAGAAAAAGCCAGCAGCAAAGAGAAATCAGCCAAAAAGAAATAATAATTGAGTGAATTACAAGCCCCTACATGGGGCTTACTTTTATAGGGGGTTACAATGTTAAATCAAGTCGAAAATAATGATGTGGTTCTACTTATAGGTCGTGTTTTGCTGGGTCTTATTTACGCTATCGCTGTTGTTGGTTTGGTGCAAGGTAACGTGCCTGTAGATTTTTCTGCAAATGGCGCTAAAATTATTGCGTTACCCGCAATTGTGGTCTGGGTGGGTTATATTGTTAAAGTTGTTGCCGGTATCTGTGTAGTGGTTGGATTTCAGACGCGTTTGGCTGCATTAGCGTTAGCCGTGTTTACCCTGATTAATGCATTTAATTACCATGATTTTGGCGGTATTGTATTCATGAAAGAAATGAGTATGTTGGGCGGTTTATTAATTTTGGCCGCTACTGGTCCAGGTAAATTTAGCGTAGATAATAGATAATCTCTTGTTGGCATAACCCGCTCACGTATTGTGGTTTAATCAATAGTGAAGCGGGTTGCCCACATTTTTGATAAAATGATTGCTTTTACAGATAATAAAAGCGATCAATGTCTTCTCAACCCCTTTCCTCTTTACTCCCTTCTTTATTGGCTATAGATACCTCAGCCGATGCCTGCTCGGTTGCTCTGCTCACCCCGGCGATATCGCAACAGCGTGTCCTTGTGGCTCCGCGTGAGCATACACAGCGTTTGTTGCCAATGGTTCAATCCCTGCTTGCGGATTATAAAACGAGTATTTCTGCGTTGGATGCAATTGCTGTTGGTATTGGCCCAGGATCATTTACGGGCTTGCGTATTGGGTTGAGTGTAGCCCAAGGTCTGGCTTATGGCGCTGATTTACCATTAGTTCCTGTTTCTACGCTACAAGCTATGGCACAAACGGCATTTCGTAAACACGTAGTGCAAGATTTTAATACAGTACTGTCTGTGATTGATGCCCGTATGAATGAAGTTTATTGGTCTGCATATCAGCTGAATCAAGAGTCACAGCAAATGGAGTCTATATCTAAAGAATATATAGACTCTCCGAATGAGCTGGTTGAGCACGATATGTTTAGGAATGTTCAGCATCTTGTGGGTGTTGGTTCTGGTTGGCATTACCCGTCGTTACAGAAACAGTCTATTGTCGTAGAACAGGCTGTTTACCCTGAGGCGATTGATATTGCTTTTTTGGCTCAACACTTGTATCTCCAAGAAAAAACAGTTCAGCCGCAGGAAACTGCCCCGGTTTATTTGCGTGAAGAAGTTAGTTGGAAAAAACGCCAGCGTATCCGCAAAACCTAAAGTCTTCGTTACGGTGAAGACTGGGAGCGTAACAAACGCTGGTAAATAGGAGTTTGTAGTGCAGGCAGCAGGTACATTGGAATTTGCCCTACAGAGAAGAATAACAATAAATCGATACTGGCTTGATCAACCAGTAGTAAGTACACCAATCCCAAATTACAGTTACCGCACATCATGGCAATGGCTAAAGAGGTTTTTCGGGGTAATTTCCAGAAAATGGCAGCACTAATGATTTGTGTAAATATAACGAAGCCAGTGCTAAATAATAGTGTAATGAGAACATAGACCGGGCGTTCTAAAATAATGGCGGTCACGCCATCCATAATGCCAACAATAAAGCAGGAAATAAATATTACGGCGATACCATCGAGTGTATGAGAGTATTTCTTAAGTCGTTTTTCACCGATTGTTTTTTTTGTTACTAGAGCAATTATAAAGGCGGTAAAAATAAAGGCTGCAAGAAACAGGCTTAATTCTATTGCCGATTTTTCAATAATGATACCGGACAGTTCCAAGGTGATTGGTGGAAGCGTAAGCGGGACAATTAACATGGTTTCTACTGTTGCAACCACGACAATTGCAGCATCAAGCTTCATAAAGATCGCAATGGCTATACATGCAGTCAGTGGTGGCGCAGCGGCAGTAATAACTGCCGCTGTGCTGAGTGCTGAATTGATAGGAATAATCAGTAAAAATAGCCATATAACGATAGGGCAGGCGACCAACATCCAAAGAATCAACCATACCATGAGTTTCCAGCGTTTGAGGTGGTAATAGGCTTCTTTCCAGTCTACTTTTGCTAAACCAATCATTAATGGCACGATAAGTGATACGCTTAGAAATGAATTGAGAGAATTGGCAGCTGCTGGAAACAGTAAACCGATGACTAAACCAGCGGGTAAGGATTTGGAGGCGTGTAGCCCTATCCAATCGAGGAAGCGTACTAACATATACAGTCCTGCATGTTTTTGTACCATTTTTAACGATTTTATCGTGTAATCTCAGGGCTTGTCTAACAGTAATCGCTAATACTCTTGCTATTTAAATGATGAGTTATGTTTTTTAGGTCAGACTGTAGTAATTGGCGATAATTTATTGACAAAAAGCCGATAAATCAATTCAATAGGCCATTGTAATTCTTAAGTCAAAGCCAACCTTGTTGAATTAAACGGAAAAACCCTCAAGTCGACTCACTATAATAGCGAAGGTGCTATAATGGTGGCCTTTGGTCTACCTAAAAGGGATTTGCTGGCTTCTTCTATCAGTTACACCGATAGTCGTAATACATTAACATCATTAGATGGTACAAATATGGTAATTAATTGGTCAGATAGTATTGAGCTGACGCTATTGGGTATGGGGACTGTTTTTGTCTTTCTAACTCTACTTGTATTTGCAGTCATGGCTATGTCTGCTCTTATCAATAAGCTCCACACTCCAGAATCTACACAGCATACATCAAAAACATCTGCACAAAAAACAGCCGCCACAAATGCACCCGTGCATGCGGTAAGTGCTGATGAACCCGTGACTGCGCCCTTGGCGGGCAAGGTTGTTGATATCCTCGTTAAGGAAGGTCAATCTATACAGCAAGGTGATGTGTTGATGGTCCTGGAAGCGATGAAGATGGAGACTGAGATCAAAGCTCAATATTCTGGCGTGGTTGGGAAAATAAGCGCCAAATCGGGCGATATGGTTAACACAGGTGATGTCCTGCTAACGACAGGCGGTGCTTCGGTTGCCTCTGACAATGCGGCTACTAATGCTTCTAGCAGTGCAGTTGCCGAGGCCAGTAGTGCTGGCCAGACAGTGACAGCGCCTCTAGCCGGAACAATACACCGGGTTGATGTCGGTCAAGGACAGCAAGTTAACGAAGGGGATGTTCTTATCATATTGGAAGCGATGAAAATGGAAACCGAAATTAAAGCGCAACAATCGGGTTGTATTAGTGCAATACATGTTTCTGCTGGTGATACGGTTTCTGTTGGCGATACGTTAGTATCGTATTAGGAATAATTCGTGCTGCAAATACTTGTTTTGCAGCAATTCTATTCATTTATTGAGAATGTTTTAAGTCATTTGTTATGGAAAAATTAAGCTCTCTTTTACTCGACTCTGGTATTGCTAATATAACTGGCGGGCAGTGTGCCATGATGATAGTTGCATTAGTACTTTTATATTTGGCAATCGCCCGTAAATTTGAACCTCTTCTGCTAGTGCCTATTGCGATAGGGACATTATTGGTTAACATCCCGGGCGCGGGCATGTATGACGCTCCTGTATACGATGCGCAAGGGCAGATGGAAACGGCTGGCGGTTTACTTTACTACGTTTTTCACATCGGTATTGGCAGTGGTATTTTCCCATTGTTAATTTTTATGGGCGTTGGTGCTATGACGGATTTTGGTCCTCTGCTGGCCAACCCTAAAATGCTGTTTCTTGGAGCTGCGGCACAGTTTGGTATTTTTGCTACGGTTATTGGTGCTATTGCGCTATCGGCGACAGGTGTAGTTGATTTTTCTCTGATGCAGGCCGCAGCGATTGGTATTATTGGTGGTGCGGATGGCCCCACCTCGATTTTTGTCGCAAGTAAGTTAGCGCCTGAATTGCTGGGTGCTATCGCCGTTGCGGCATATTCGTATATGGCGCTCGTTCCAGTGATTCAACCGCCGATTATGAAGGCTTTTACCAATGAAGAAGAGCGCAAAATTGAAATGGTGCAATTGCGCCCCGTTTCCAAGATGGAAAAAATCTTCTTCCCATTAGCGGTATTGATTCTAGTTGGTCTATTCTTACCTAGTGCAGCACCGCTGTTGGGTATGTTTTGTTTTGGTAATTTGATGAAAGAGTGTGGAGTTGTTGATCGTTTGAGTGACACGGTTCAAAATGCTCTCATTAATATTGTGACTATATTCTTAGGTTTGGGGGTTGGTGCTAAACTGAACGCCTATAGCTTCTTAAATTTTGAAACTATCGGTATTCTATTGTTAGGCTTACTCGCTTTCGGTATTGGTACTGCCGCCGGTGTATTGATGGCTAAATTTATGAATCTATTCTTAACGCAAAAAATTAACCCTTTGATAGGGTCTGCAGGTGTATCGGCTGTCCCTATGGCGGCAAGGGTTTCGAATAAAGTAGGTTTGGAAGCAAACAGCAACAATTTCTTGCTGATGCACGCAATGGGTCCAAATGTTGCGGGTGTTATTGGTTCAGCAATTGCTGCGGGCGTGATGATTAGTTACTTCAATTAAGAGAGGTTTTAATTTAACAAACATGAAACATATTTTTGATCAATCAGTTGATCACCTAACAATTACAAAAACAAATTTTTTACAAGATAAATTAAACCAGAAACTCAACTTATATGTTGAGGGCAAGGGAGCGAAGCTTACTTTGTCCCATGCAGTCCCCATATTGGAAAATATGGGGCTTTCCATTGCCCAGTGCCATTTGGATGAAAAAGGTGACGGGCAATGGAGCATGATGTTTGAAATCGAATCATCCACTCTTCCCGTAGATAACTTACCTGGTTCAGATATTGAGCAGTTTTTATCATTATTGTTAGCGGGCGATGCTGAAAACGATATTCTTAACCAGCTGGCATTGCAACCTAATATTTCACTGGAATATATCCCTGTCCTACGAGCGCTTAGTCATTATTTATTGCAGTTGCAATTTAATTTTGGCGTCAATTCACTGTATAAGTGCTTAATTAAAAATGAGTCTGTTACCGAGCTTCTGGTTAGCTACTTCAAAAATAAGTTTACTCCTGGTAAAGCTGACACAAGCGAAGATCTGGCTGAAATAGAGAGGACGATAGAAACACGTATTGATTCCATTCAGGGGCGTGATGATGACCTTATTTGCAGGCGATACTTCTCCGTATTAAAAGCGATAACCCGTACTAACTTTTACAAAACAGATAAACCACAAAATCGAGTGTCGGCAATTAGTTTTAAAATTGAACCGAAGTATATTGACGGCATCCCCAAGCCAGTGCCGGCCTATGAGATATTTATTTACAACACAATTGTTGAAGGTGTTCACCTGCGCGGTGGAAAAGTGTCTCGTGGAGGTATTCGCTTCTCTGATCGCCATGAGGATTATCGTACAGAGGTATTAGGGCTGGTTAAAACCCAGATGGTTAAAAATTCTGTGATTGTGCCTGTAGGTGCAAAAGGTGGCTTTATCTGTAAAGCTGACCTCAGCCATGCCTCCAAGGACGAATATTTTAATTACATTAAAGCGTGTTATGAAATTTTTATCCGCTCTATTTTGGATATCACAGATAACCGTGTAGATGGTGAAAATGTGACTCCTGACAATGTAAAACGCTATGACGATGAGGATAGCTATCTGGTTGTTGCTGCTGATAAAGGAACAGCCACCTTTTCTGATTTTGCCAATTCGATTGCCAGCGAGTATGGATACTGGTTGGGTGATGCCTTTGCTTCCGGTGGAAAAAATGGTTATGACCATAAAAAAATGGGTATTACCGCCAAGGGAGCCTGGCAATCAGCTAAACGTTTATTGGCTGAAGTAGGGAAAGATATTGATAATGATCCTGTTTCCGTTGTGGGCATTGGTGATATGTCGGGGGATGTGTTTGGTAATGGCATGCTATTGTCTCCTCATATTGAATTGATTGCTGCTTTCAATCATAAGCATATTTTTATGGATCCTAATCCGGATGCCAGCGTTAGTTTTGCGGAACGTAAGCGATTATTTGATCTTCCATATTCTTCTTGGGCGGATTACGACAAACAAACCTTGTCGGCAGGCGGTTCGATTTATGAGCGTACTCAAAAGCGGATTATATTATCTCAGGAAGCGGCCGAGCGTTTGAATATCAGCGTCAATGTGCCTGTTACTCCTGATGCATTAATCCAAGCTATTCTGTGCGCCGAAGTTGATATGCTCTGGAATGGTGGTATTGGTACTTATGTTAAAGCATCCAGCGAAACAGATATGGACGTTAGTGATAAGGCCAATGATCGTGTCAGGATTGATGCGACAGAATTGAGTTCAAGTATTGTTGCTGAAGGTGGTAATCTTGGCTTAACTCAGAAAGCAAGGATAGAGTATGCTTTGTCCGGTGGCCTAATTCATATGGATGCCGTCGATAATGCGGGTGGGGTTGATTGTTCAGATCATGAGGTCAATATTAAAATCCTGCTGGAAGATGTTCTGAAAGATGGCCTTATCAACCATGACCAGCGCAACGAGTTACTGGCTGACATGTCGAACTCCGTGGAGTCATTAGTTCTGCATAATAACTTCAGACAAAGTAAGATGTTAAGCCAGTCAAATTATACAGCGCCACACTTTGTTCATCACTTTATACAATTAATCAATTTATTGGAACGTGATGGGGTTTTGGATCGAGAGCTAGCCTGTATTCCTTCTGCAGAACAGATTGATACCCGCATGACGTCACAGGAAGGCTTTACGCGCCCTGAAATAGCCACTTTATTAGCGTACAGTAAAACACTCTTATTCAATAAGTTAGTCGATTCGACACTGCATGAAGATAGCTATTTCCAAGAAATGCTATTGAAGTATTTCCCCGATGGATTGGTGGATAAGTATAAGGAATATGTGAGTCGTCACCCCTTGCGTAAGGAAATTTTGGCGAGTTATCTTACCAATGATATTGCGAATCGCATGGGGGCAACATTCTGCAACTACGCGATTGAAGAGGATGCAGGCAATATTACACAGCTTGTCAAAGCACATATGATTGCTGCAGAAATGTTTAACGTCAATGGCCTCTATAAGGCTATTGATGATCTACTGTACAAAACCGAGAGTGCAACACTTCTGGAGTTGCAGCTTGCGATTCATTACCCATTGGATAAAGCGACCAGTTGGTTGCGTCGTCAGGGTATTCAGGGTGATGTGAATGAGCAGATTGGTCATTATCTACCAGTGTTGCAAACGCTTAAGGATAATATGCAGTTGTATTTGTCAGCCCAGGATTACAATACGTTTAATAACCAAGTCAGTTTGAGTGTGAGTCGTGGCGTTAATCAAGAGTTAGCTCATGCTATTCATGCGCTTGATTATTGTTATTACGTACTACCATTGGCAAGTGTTGCCAATGATTACGGCTTAGATGCAGATACTGTATTACAACACTTTTTCCGTATTGGAGAAGAACTCAATATCTTCTGGATATATGAATTGATCCAGCGTACTGCACTTGATGACACATGGAAGCGTAAAAACAAAAGAATATTGATTACAACGATAGAAAGGCATCATGTGGCTGCTCTGAAGCTGTTTCTGGAGTCTGACAGCGATGATATTGCCTCGATACTTCCAGATTTACAAAGCTATTGGGAAATCGTCGGTCTCGCAAAAGCAAAGCCCGTCTACCACTTTTCAATGGTAACTGTGCTGACTGCTAAGCTGGGAGAAATCGTTAATCCATCCTAACTATGGATTTTTTTAGGCGGTAGGAAGCAGGGTCTTAAAGACCCTGCTTATCTGTTTAGCGAGGTATTTCAACCTTGATGTGAGTGCCGATATTTGCGGTAGAGAAGACTTGGAAGCTTCCACCCAGTGACTCTGCCCTGATACGCATATCAATCAAGCCGATACCCACCTTACTACTCTTACCTGTCACCTTCTTAACATTAAAACCAACACCGTTATCCTGAATGGATAACAGAACCTTGCGGCCTTGTGTGCCTATACGAATGTTGACGTTATTGGCGCCAGAATGCTCGTTAACATTGGTCAGAGCCGACTGGACAATACGGAAAAGCACAATTTCAATGTCTGAGTTCAGGCGCTCAGGTATTTCACTGGCTTTGTAGGAAACATTAATGTGTGGATGGTGGGTGACTTGCTCGTTAACCAATTCTTGAATAGCGGCGTTCAGACCCATCTTATCCCGAATAGCAGGTCTCAATTCGCCAGAGATATTACGGATATCCTTCATGGCACTGTGTAACGCTTTAGTTGCCATGATAAAACTTTCTCTGGAATCTGAATCGTTAAATTTGTCACTTTTTGCCAACGAACGTAAGTTTGAATTTGACAGATTGAGAGCCTTCATCACCAAGCTTTGTAATTGTCGTGCTACGCGACTACGCTCAGATTCTTGTGATTCCACACTTTTTCTTGAGAGTTCTTGGAGCTTTTCATCCGCTAGTCGACCTTCAGACAATGTCACACGCGCCGCAATAAGACCGAGCAATACCACAGCCCCGAGCGTCAGGGAAATAATCAACTGCATTGTAGTATTGATGTTACCCGCAACCGATTGCTCCAAGTTTAATACCACATCTTCGAGATCGTCGACATACAGGCCGGTTCCAATCCACCAATTCCAGCCTTCCAGCTAATCGGCATAGCCCAATTTTTCCACCTCGCGTTCACGTGAGGGTTTTAGCCATACATAGCTGGTAATACCACCACCGCTTTTGGCAACATCGTACAGATCCTGAATGATTTTAACGCCGTTAGGGTCGGTTAAATCATACTGATTACTGCCTTCCAGTCTGGGAACGGTAGGGTGTGCCATGGTCGTGTATTCGTTGTATGCATAAAAGTAACCATCCTTGCCAAACGCCATATCGCGAATGATCTTCTTAACCTCTTCCTGAGCTTTTTTATATTTCATGTCTTTGTTTTCTGTGATGTGCTTTAAGGTAGTGACTGCGATATTCGTGTAGTTTTTTAATTCGGATCGCCGCAGTTCAAATATCTTGTCTGAAAAGCGTTCAATGTTTTTACTGCCCAGCTCCTGTGCTTGGTACAGCGCAATAATAATCGTCAAAGAACTAACAATGATGATCGGGGCCAGTGTCAGTAAGAGGATCTTAGTTTTGAAATTTAATGGTTTCATGATGAGTACGTCTACTATTATTATTGGGTTCCACCACATTAATTGATCTGATTAGATATTCGGCGGTTTTTTAGCAATATCTATATTAATCAATCCGTTATGTTTTTTGTTTTTATCTCGTCTTATTACATTTAGCGGTGCCTCCGAAATAATTTATTGACATATTATGATGTTTTTGTTAATTTTTTTCCGGTAAGGCGTCATATGAACTGTGATTATATTGACTAAAAACACCAATAAGAGTGATTGCAATATAGTCAGACGATGTGCGTTAACTACAAAAAATTACAATAAATATTTTTTCCCCAAGGACTTATCGGAGGTATTTTATGAATCGTGTAAGTAAATTAGCTGTAGCGGCTACTGCTTTGGTAATGGCAAGTCATTCAATGGTTGCGAGTGCGGCAAAATGGCAGATGCCTACGCCTTATGGCGATGGTGTTCACCATACTAAAAATGTTCGCGCGTTTGCTGAAGATGTTAAAGCTGCAACTAACGGTGACGTTGATATCACCGTTCACTCAGGTGCCTCGCTGTTCAAGCATGGCGAAATCTATCGTTCAGTTCGTGGCGGTCAAGCGCAAATTGGTGAACTGTTCATGGGTCTGAAAGGTAATGATGATGCTATCTTTAAAGCGGATAACATCCCATTTTTGGCGAGTGACTTCGGTACGGCTAAAAAATTGTGGGCTGCGACTCGTTCACACGTTGAAGCTAGCCTTGCAAAAGATGGCGTTACCCTGTTGTACGCTGTGCCCTGGCCACCACAAGGTTTTTATACTAAGAAAGCCGTTGCATCTGTAGGTAACTTCGGTGGTATGAAAATGCGTGCATACAGCCCAACAACTTCACGTTTGGCCGTATTGTTAAAAGCATCTCCAACCACTGTTCAAACACCTGAGATTCCACAAGCGTTCAGTACTGGTATCATTGACGCTATGGTGACTTCACCAAGTACTGGTGTAAGTAGTCAGGCTTGGGACTTCGTTTCTCACTATACTGATGTGCAAGCGTGGATTCCTAAGAACATGGTTGTTGTAAATACAAAAGCGTTCAACCGTTTGTCTGAAGCAAACCAGAAGGCAGTATTAGATGCTGCTGCAAAAGCTGAAACTCGTGGTTGGGACATGGCCGCTGCTGAAACAGAAGCTAAAACAGCGACTTTGAAAGAGAAGGGCATGAACGTTGCGACTCCTTCGGCTGATCTTAAGTCTGGTTTACAAGCTATTGGTGAAACTATGGGTCAGGAATGGGCCAAAGAAGCTGGCGACGTTGGTACATCAGTACTGAATGCACTGAAGTAATAACTTTAGCGTTTTCCATTCTAAGTAGCCACAGGGATGTGCTACCCTCGAGCAATATGCTCACACCACTCTAATATGTAAAAAACTGGATTGATTATGCGTAAACAGCTTGATCGTTTATATTATATAACCGCTGTAATTGGCGGTTTTTCTTTAGTAGCAATGACGTTATTAATCCTGACTCAGATTGTCGGTCGTTGGTTCGGTATCATTATTCCCTCAACAGAAGATTTCTCGGGCTATATGCTAGCGGCGTCTTTTTCGCTGTGTTTGGGTTACACCTTTCGTCATGGTGGTTTGATTCGGGTATCTCTATTGCTAACGCACCTTGATGAGGGTACGCGTTTCTTTTCTGAATTATTATGTATGGTCTTAATGACTTCCATAAGTGGATTCCTGATATGGTACTTCGGCTTCGCCGTCTACGAATCTTATGAATACAAGGATTTATCCGAAGGGTATATTCCAGTCCTGATTTGGACTGTTCAGCTCCCCGTATTGTTTGGTTTGCTAGTTTTAGGTATCGCTGTGTTTGATGATTTTATTGAATTATTGTCAACTCGAAATCCAGCCTATCGTCGAAATGAGAAGAGTGAGACTGATGAAGTCAATCTTGATGAATCCAAAGTAGCGGAATGAAAATATCATGTCAGATTTATATCTATTATCAACTATTTTAACAATCGCGCTGTTTGCTTTTCTTCTCAGCGGTTTGTGGGTGGCTGCGACCTTATTTCTAGTGGGTGCAATTGGCCTTTACTTTGTCGATCCAGGTAATATTGGAATCAATGCCAGTGCGATATTATGGTCGCATACGGCAACGTGGACATTAACGGCATTGCCATTGTTTGTCTGGATGGGTGAAATACTGTTCCGGACGAGGCTCTCCCGTGATTTGTTCAACGGCCTGTCTCCGTGGCTGGCTTACTTACCAGGGCGCTTGTTGCACGTAAATATTATCGGTTGTGGTATTTTTGCCGCCGTATCCGGTTCGTCTGCGGCAACCTCTGCTACTATCGGTCGTATGACTGCTAAAGAGCTTAAGCAACGTGGTTATGATGACAGTATGTCATTGGGTACCTTAGCAGGTTCTGGTACTTTGGGTCTGTTGATCCCACCATCAATTATTTTGATCGTTTATGGCGTCTCTGCTGAAGTATCTATCGCGCGTCTATTCTTG